>OY970255.1:0-3796593 GCA_963715595.1 uncultured Actinomycetota bacterium | reverse complement strand
TGCGCCTGCCCAAGGACCGTGCCGCGCCACCGACCTCGGTCCGGGCCTGACGACCGCGTCGCACTGCCGGAGCCGTCGCAGACGACGCCCGACCTCGGGTCAGCCGGCCCGGGGCGCGGGGACCGTCGTCACCGTGGCCGCACCGTCGGAGGAGGTCACGGTGACGCGGTTCCGCTCGGAGTGCTTGGACGCGTACAACGCCGCGTCCGACACCCCCAGCAGCATCTCGGTGCTCGTGATCGAGCGGTCGGTCGTGGACGCCCCGCCCAGGCTGACGGTCACCCGCACCTCGGTGCCGGTCACCGGCACGTACGCCGCCGCCACGACGCACCGGATCCGCTCGCCGATCTCACCGACGTCCGCCGCGCTCGCGCCGGGGAGGATCACGAGGAACTCCTCGCCGCCGGTGCGGACGAGGACGTCGCCCTCGCGCAGCGCGGTCCGGACGATGAGGGCGGTCTCGCGCAGCACCCGGTCCCCGACCAGGTGCCCGTGCTCGTCGTTGATCGCCTTGAAGTGGTCCAGGTCCAGCGACAGCACGCCGACAGGGCTGTCTCCGCGGATCGCCCTGGCCGACTCCTCCTCGAGCCGCTGCAGCCCGAACCTGCGGTTGTAGGTGCCGGTCAGGGGGTCGATGGCCGCGAGCCGCTGGAAGCGCTCGTGGGTCATCACGTTGTTCAGAGCCACGGACACCGGGTCCGCGAACGAGCGCAGGAGCCGGACCACCGCCGGGTCCGGGACGACGGCGAACGCGAGGACCACGACCCCGACCGGGACGGACCGGTACCGCAGAGGCACCAGGACGACCTGGGCGGGGCGGAAGTCGACCAGTGTCGCCCTGATCTCGACCCGCGCGTCGATGCCCAGGCAGACCACGTCGTCCGTCGTGAGCGCGTCCAGGACCGCAGGGTCCTCGGCCAGCAGGGCCTCTCTCAGACGGTGGTTCGCCACCGGTTCCAGCTGGCCGTCCCGCACCACGGCGAGCACCCCGGCGTCGGCGCCGCTGTGCTGCAGCAGCGCCGCGAGCGTGGCGGGCGCGGAACTCGTCCACCTCCAGGTGGCGGGCCAGCGTCCTGGTCAGCCCCGTGCCCGCCTGCTGGACCTGGCGCGACAGCGTCAGCGACGCCACCAGGTCGTTGAACGACGCCGCAGCGGCACCCAGCTCGTCGTCCGAGTCCACGGTCAGGCTGCACTCCTGCGGGGTGCAACGCCCCCAGTCGCCGGTGAAGGAGGTCTCCCGGATGATGCCGCCGACGTACTGCATCTGATCGGAGAGGCTCTTCAACCGGTTGCCGACGACGCTCCGAGCCAGCAGGTGGTTCACGAGGGCCAGCACCATGCCTGCGACGACGCAGGCCAGGAAGAAGGCTGGTCGCAGCGCGAGATCGGCGGGCACGCCGAGCAGCACCAGCACCGGCGGGAACACCAGTCCGACCGCGATCCCCAGGGCCAGCATCCACAGCGCGAGGTCGGTGAAGACCTTGCGGGTCATGCGCGGCATCGACGTGGCACCTCTCCTGGACGTTCCTGTCCCATCGGCCGGACCGGCGCCGTCCTTTAGACCGCCGGGTCCACGATCGAGAACCGCGCGGTCGCCACCCACAGCGTCCGGCGCCCCACCCACCTCGGACACACCGCGAGGCCTGCGCACGGGCGAGCGCCGAACCTCCCGGGGGCACAGTGGTTCGGGTGGAGCTGCTGATCGCCCGGCCTGATCCGGACAGCTCCCTGCCGCACCTGCTGCGGGTGCCGCTGGGGGCTGGGTTGGTGTTCAGGACCAAAGACACCTGGCCACGGACGAACGCCGTCTACTGCCACCCGGTGGACGTGGCCGAGTGGCCCGCGGTGCCGGACGTCGTCGGGCGGGTCGCGCTGCGGGCCTGCACGCGCCGTGGTGCTGCGGTCGGCGATGACGCTGCTCGCGGCCGCGAGCAGCGTTCCCAGATCGTGTTCACCCGCACACCTTCGCCGGGCAGCAGGTGCGCACCGTGCGGCGTGCTCTCGTGCGGGGACTAGCCGTCACCCGCGCCGGACGCGTCGTCGCCTCGGTGGAGCGCAAGTCGCTGCCCGACCTGGTCTCGAGCCTGACCGGTGGCCGGAAAGCGCCGACACTCCCCCGACCGCGCCGACACCACGCGGCACGCCTCGACATGCCTATGTGCCTGTGGCCTGCAGGAAGGCGCCGACGGCGGCACAGCCCGGTACCAGCTGCCCGAACTCCCTCATGCTTCTGCCCCACCACGCCCGGTTCTGTCCGGAGGCCGTGGCGACGCTCGCCGTACGGTCCGACACGAACGCCACCCACCAGGACCCCTGGCATGGCGACCGGCGGACTCCTGGTCCGCAACTGTGGGTCGATGTCCGTGTCGGCCCACGTGTTGCGCGATGCCCGGCCCGTTCCACCGGGCTGAGGGTCGCCGCACAGACCTTGACGAGCGAGCGTGTACGGCAGAACGTATACACATGACCACCAGCACGCGCGCCTCGGAGACCTGGCAAGCGCGGATCAGCCACGATCTCGCCGCTCAGCTACGCAGTGACGCGAAGGTGCTCGGCCTCGACGGTCGCACCGAGATCGTCAGAGCTGCGTTGGAGCTGCTGCATCGGCGCGCAGCAGAGGAGCGTATGGCTCGAAGCGTCGATGACTTCTACGGCACGACCGAGCCCGCGCTGCCCATCGGCGTCCGTCCGGCGCCAGCACCCGACCGACTCGATGCCGCTCCCTGAGCCCTTTCGCGGCGAGGTCTGGGACGTCGACTTCGACGACTTCGGTCCGCATCCCGCAGTCGTGCTGAGCATCAACCCGCTGAACACGCGTCTCGGTCACGTCGCGGTGATCCCGGTAACGGGCACTCAGGGGCCGGAGCAGACCCACATACCTCTGACAGCGGACACCGGACTCACCCGCTACGACGAGTCCTACGCCGACGTCACCGCGCTCCAGCCGGTCGCGAGAAGCTGCCTGTTGGCTCGGCGGGGACTTCTCACCAGCGCCGAGATCGAACGTGTTGGGCGTCAGGTCGCCATCTACCTCGGCCTGTGACGAACGCCCGAGGTGGCCGGGTGAACCTGATCGCCGAGGACAACCCGCCGTCTGGCGCACGGCTTCCGCACACCTTCGATCACAACCGCCTTCGGGAGCCCCGTCGCTGTCAACGGCCCCGGCGACGCGCTACGGGGCGAGGCCTACCCACGCGTGACGACGAGGCGTCGGTAAACCTTTGGTCGGGCTGAGGTCTGTCTCTGGGTGGAGGCATGATGTCGGCAGCAGCGAACAGGTTCGTCTCGGCGTTGGACACCAACGTCGGCGCCAGCGCTGTGATTCGTCCGAGAGCGGGTGCCATGACGGACGCGGACGCCGAGTTCACGATGTTCTTCCGCGCGGAGTTCGCGCGAGTGGCGCGGACGGTGTCCCTGATCGTTGGGGACCGCGGGCGGGGCGAGGAGATCGCCCAGGAGGCCTTCGTTCAGCTCCTCGACCATTGGACGAAGGTCTCCGACTATGAGCGGCCGGACGCCTGGGTGCGTCGGGTGGCGATCCGGCTGGCCACCAGGGCCACTCGACGCGAGCGGATGCGCCGGGTGCTCGAGGACCGGTTCCTTCCGGCCGGTGCGACGTCCGGGAACAGCGAGAGCGATTTCGACGTGGCTGCGGCGGTGTGCCGGCTTCCCACGGGTCAGCGTGCGGCAGTAGTCCTGTTCTACTTCGAGGACCGGCCTGTGATCGAGGTCGCGCAGCTGCTCGGGTGTTCGCCTGCGACGGCCAAGGTGCACCTGCACCGGGCTCGGCGGCGGCTCGCCACGCTGCTCGGCGAGGGGTCCGACCATGTCGTTTGACCGCCAGATCCGCGAGGGTCTCCAGCGCGCGGCGGACGCCGACCACGGTGCGGACGTCGAGCGGTCGCTGTCGTTGGTCCGGAACCGGCGGCGCCGGCGGGTGCGGTCCCGCCGGGCCGCGGCTGCCGTCGCGGTGACCGCACTGGTCACGGCAGCGGCGACAGGAGTCCCGACGGTGCTCGGCGAGTGGGCGGATCGTCGCGACGTCATCGCCGCGCCACCCGCCGATGCGTTGGGTCTGCCCGGGACCTTCGCTGTCGATGTCGATGAATCCCCTCTCGCCGCCCAGCACGGGATGGCCGGGCGATGGATCATCGAACTGCGGGCGGACGACAGCATCCACGTGGAGCCGCCGCCAACGTTCGAGGGCCCGACATCCGGGATCTCCTACCGCGCCGAGGGGGACACGGTCCTGATCGACGCGTTCGTCAGCGATCCTTTGTGCACTGTCTCGCAGACCATCGAACCGGTCGGTACCTACCGGTGGACCCGCACGGTGGACACGTTGGAGCTGGCGCCGGTGTCCGAGACGTGCGACGCGCGGCGGCTGCTGTTCGCCGGGCAGAGCTGGGAGGTGCTGTCGTGAGGGACGGGGGCTCGCGACGCGCCGGAGCCCTGGTAGGTGCGACGCTCCTCGCCGCAGTCGCCTGCACGACCGAGCCGCTTCCGGACGCTCCGAGGGACTCCGCGTACTCGAGCGTGACCTGCCCGGCCGAGGTCAGCTCCCTGATGGTGGCGCAGGCCACGTGCGGCTACCTCACGGTGCCGGAGAACAGGGCGGACCCGGGCCGGACGATCCGGCTGTTCGTCACCCGGGTGCCGCCCCCGGACGCGGCATCGGCTGCGGAGCCGATCCTCGTACCTGGGACCGATCTCGGCGACGTCCTGAACATCGCTGGTATCGCACCGATGGCGCAACGGACCGGACGCGAGGTGATCATCCTCGACCCGCGGGGGGTCGGCCTCTCCGAGCCGGTCCTCGACTGCCCCGAGGTGCGGGAGCTCTCCGCCCTCACCCTCTCGACCGCGGTCGACGACCCCGCCACCAGGAACAGCTACCTCGACGCGGTCACGGACTGCCATGCGCAACTGACCGCGGACGGCATCGACGTCGCGGCGTACAACCTCACCGAGATGGCCGCGGACGCGGAGGACCTGCGCCGCGCGCTGGACGTCCCGTCGTGGAACGTCGCCACCTTCGGCACCTCGTCACGGATCACCTTCGAGATGCTGCGTGGTGCACCGGAGCCGATCCGCGCGGTCCTGATGGATTCTCCCGAGTGGCCGGGACTGGATCCCCGTGAGGTGGGCGCAGCCGGGACCGAGGAGGCGCTCGCGGCTGTCTTCGGCGCCTGCGACCAGGACGCCTCCTGCCGGGCGGCATTCCCGAGGGGCCGGGCGTCGCTCGACCTCGCGCTCGAGCAGCTCGATCGGAACCCTGTCAGCGTCACGCCACGCGCCGGTGTAGGCACCGGAGGTGTCCGGTTCGACGCGGCGGCACTGCTGCACGTGCTGCGCCAGGCGATGAGCGGCGACAGCATCGGTGGCCCGTACCGCGCAGAGGCCGTTCCCTCTGTCATCGCCGACGTCCTCTCCGGCAGGCCCGACGCGTTCACCTCGCTCGCGGAACCGTTGGTCGGAGACGACCCCTACTGCAACGGCTACCACCCCAGGTGCTCGCCGGACGGCCGCAGCGTCAGCGGGGTCGACTACACCGTCCTCTGCCACGACATCGCGCCCTTCTCCTCCCCCGCCGGCTCCCCGACCGACGAGCGGACCGGGTTCGGCGAGGCGTTCGCACGCAGCCCGTACCTCGACGTCTGCACCCGCTGGCCGGTCGGTCAGGCATCGCGCCAGGTCGCGGAACCGGCGCGCTCCGACGTGCCCGTGCTCGCCATGGTCGGCGCGTTCGACCCCTACGTGCGACCTGCGTCTGCGCGCGACGGCCTGGCAGGACTCGAGCACCTGACGCTGGTGGTCGACCTGGCCGGCGGGCACAACGTGATGCCGCGCACCGACTGCATGCTCGGGATCCGCCAGACCTGGCTCGACGACCCGACCAAGGATCCCGCGACCGACTGCTTGGCGACCATCAAGCCCGACTGGCCCTCTCCCTGAAGGAGCTTCGATGTCCCGCACCTGGATCATCATGACCGCGGCCCTGGCCCTGTCCGGGCTCACCGGCTGCGGGGACAGCGAACCCACCCCGGCGGCACCCGGACCCGCGACGACGACGGCAGCAGCCACCTCCAGCGACGCGCCTTCGGCGTCAGAACCCACGTCGCCGCTGCACGGGTCGTGGCGTCTGGAGCTGACGGACGAGGAGATCGGTGCGGCGCTCGCCGCCGGTGGCTACGGGAACCTGACCGAGGAGTTCCTCGCGGCCGAGCAGATCGAGGGCTCGATCACCCAGGTGCTGACGGTCCAGGACGACCGGTTCGCGTTCGCCTACCTGTCCGGGGACGACCCCTGGCACGTCGGATGGACGGGCCCGGTCACCGTCGACGATGACACCGTCGTCCTGCAGGACGAGTTCTCCGGCTCCGAGGACACGCTCCGATGGAGGGTGGACGGGGCCGAGCTGAGCTTCGAGGTCGTCGAGGTCACGGACGTAGTGCTGAAGGACATCCCCAACGAGGCGTACTTCCACGCCTACCTGCTGTCGGCGCCGTTCCAGCGCACCGACTGCACACCGATCGACGCGGCAGACGGTTGCGAGGGCTGATCGCCACGCTTCCGTTCGACATCTCTCGCCGCGGCCTTCGGCCACCGGCTGGCCGATACCCCACCGAGGAGAAGCAATGAAGCGAAACGTGTTGTGGGTTGCAGCAATGCTGACGACCATCGTCTTGGGACCTCTGACCGCGGCGTCGGCAGCCACGGCAGAAACACCTGGACACGACGATCGCCTGACGTTCATGCGGCAGGACGAGTCCGGCTTCTGGCAAGTCTGGGTGGCGGATGCCGATCTCGACAACGAGCGCCAGCTCACCTTCGAGAGGGCCAACAGCGGGTGGCCCGTGTGGTCCCCGGACGGGCGCCACATCGCCTTCGACAGCGACAGGTCCGACCCGGACCCCACCGACGAACACTTCGTGAACGACGTCTTCACGATGCGTGCCAACGGCACCGACATCGTGAACCTGACCGGCTCGGTCGGTGTGAGCGGCGACCCTTCATGGTCACCTGACGGGAAGTCGATCGCCTTCCAGTCAGACCGAGGGCTGTACCCGAACAAGCAGGGCATCTACGTCATGCGGCGGGACGGCACCCACATGTCCCGAGTCACCAGGACTCCGGCAGGCGGCTTCGATACGGCTCCACGATTCTCGCCCGACGGGCACCGTCTGGTGTTCACCCGATACGGGGGCGAGGAAGAATTCGGCAACGCAGCGCTGCACACGGTCGGCGTCTCCGGCAAGCAGGTCCGCCAGATCACCCCATTCGCGATCGGTGCCGGCGACGCGGACTGGTCACCGAACGGCGAGCGCATCGTCTTCGAGGCATACCCCGACCCGGCCAGTCGCGGCGACGTCTACGTGGTGCGTGCCAACGGCAGGTCCCTGCGGAACATCACCGACAACCCTGCCACCACCGGCTCCGCCGACCCGGTGTGGTCACCCGACGGACGGACCATCCTCTTCCTGCAGGGCATCTTCGAGGCGAACGAGTCGACACTGGGCCTCGCCACCATGAAGGCTGACGGTTCCCACCGAGCCTTCATCTCCCCAGGCTCGCCCGAGAGCCACCAACCCGATTGGTACGGCCCGAGACCGGGTCGCGATGGGTGAGCAGACCGCACCGGACCGGTCCGCCATCGCCGCGACGTCGGACCGGGTCGGGTGACATGCGTTCGAACACACCGGGTGTGTCACACCCACGGGGCGATCCGGCGGTTCGGGCAGTGCGACTGGTCGGCGGACCGCGTGATCCTGCCAGCACCACTGACGCGCCCTCGACTTCCGCCCGAAGTTCTCCCGAACCCGCCAACACGCCCCGGCAGAACTCCCACCTCGCGACACGTCGCGGACGACCAAAGTGCCTGTGACCTGTAGGAACGCGTCCGCGACGGCCTTGCGCGGTACCAGCCGACATCGGGTGCACCCGGCTCGTGATCCGTCGGTTGTGGGTTCGAGCCCCACGGGGCCCACCGAGGTAGGCCCGCCGGGGTATCGAGCACGGCGTCAGTGCCGGCGCACCCCTCGCAGGCACAGGTAGCCCACCATCCACAGCTCGCCGACCGTCGCGGGAACGACCAGCAGGTCGACGGCGAGACCGCCCTCCGGCAGCAGGTAGCTGAGCAGCGCGTTCGCGACGTACCCCACGCCGCCGATGACCAGGAGCCAGCCCAGCACGCCGGGCATCCAGCCGGACCGCCGCGCGAGCCACCCCATGGGGATCAGCCAGAGACCGAAGAAGATCCCACCGGCCAGCCACAGGTGGCCGCTCACGACGTACAGCAGCTGCACCGTGGCCGCCGCGCCACCACCGGCGCCCAGCGCGGCGTCCTGGCTGACGTCGACCGCGCTCGCGAGCAGCGCCGCGCTGCCGAGGAGCGCCACGGAGTTGACGAGGCCGAGTGCGGCGACCGAGCCGGCGGCGAAGGCGTCGACGCCCCTGAAGAGACGGTAGAACCACAACGCGGCGAGCGCCTGCGTGATCACGACGCCCGTCTCGAGCACGATGCCGAGGCGCGCCAGGGTCTCGAACTGGGTCAGGTTGGCCAAGGTCGCCCCGGGGTCGCCGGCGACGAAGAGCTGGTTGCGGACCCACAGGAACCCGAGGAGCCCGGTGACGACCAGCCCGAGGTACAGCAGGCCGGTGGTACGTGCCGTGCGGACGACCTCCGGCGTGATCGCCTCGGGTCGTGGACTGCTGTCGGTGGTGATGGTCATCGAAGGCCCTCTCCGGCTTCGCCGCCGGCGCGCATCCCTGCGTGGTGCGCGCGCTGGGTCGTGGACCGGGGTCGGAGAGCGCAGAGCGCGTCGGTGTCCTCGGTACGCGTCTGCCGATGGTCCTCGACGCGACGACCCGGCGGCATCGGGCACCACCCTGGGAGCACCCTGAGTCCTGCGCCGGCTGCGCACGGTGCTCGCCTCGGCACCCAGCTCGCCTCGGCACCCAGCTCGTCTCGGCACCCAGCCGGGCAGGGCCCTCGGACAGCGGCGAGCGTGGTGAGCAGCGGGAACCAGAGGGTGCTCTGGCTGATGGTCGACAGCTGCGTCGGGGCGACGTCGAAGCGGCCGCGGATGCTGGGGCTCGCCGCGGGGAGCCCGTCCCCCCGGGGCGGAGAGGACCAGGACGTCGTCGTCCAGGCGTTCGGGGTAGGCAGCTGTCGGGAGCGCCGCCGCCAGTACGCCGGGTGCCCCCCGTCGAGGAGTGCGCGATCGAGAACGCGGCCCGCAGGCGGGTCCTGCAGGCGCTGCGACACCACCACCTCCGTCTGCGCCGCGGAAGATCCGACGTGCGAGCACGCGTTGACCGGTCATGACCGCTTCGCACGGGATCGACACGACTCCCTGGCGCGCACCCGAGGGCCGCGCCCCCCGGCTGCTGGACGTCAAGCGCATCTACCTCGAGGCGGGCGCGCACCGTTCCCCCCGGGGGCAGCAGGTCCTCGACCGCTTCCCCGATGCCGAACGGATCGAGGTCGCCTCGCACAACGCGATCCCCGGGCTGTACGGCAACGAGGGGAACGTCGACGACTGGGTGAGGAACAAGCGCGAGGTCCTCGTCCTCGGCGAGAAGAAGAGCCTCACGGCCCGGCGCAACGGGCGGTCCAGCGACTGGATCGCGCCATCCACAGCGAACGGCTGCGCCATGGCCTGCTCCTACTGCTACGTCCCACGGCGCAAGGGCTACGCCAACCCCATCACCGTCTTCACCAACATCGACCAGATCACCGGCTACCTCGGTCGGCACGCCGCCCGCCAGGGCACCAAGGCGGAACCGAACCAGTGCGACCCGGTCGACTGGGTCTACGACATCGGCGAGAACAGCGACTGCTCGGTCGATGCGATGGTCTCCGACAACGTCCGCGACCTCGTCGAGCTCTTCGGGCGCACCCCCAACGCCAAGGCGAGCTTCGCCACCAAGCTGGTCAACCGCGATCTGCTCGCCTACGAGCCGCGGGGCGGAACCCGCATCCGGTTCAGCCTGATGCCCTCGGGCACGGCGAAGCTGGTCGATCTGCGCACGTCCAAGGTCGCCGAGCGCATCGCCGCCATCGACGACTTCGTGGCCGCGGGTTTCGAGGTGCACCTCAACCTGAGCCCTGTCATCGTGCACGAAGGCTGGCTGGACGACTGGACCGAGCTGCTCGAGCAGGTCGCCGACGGCACCAGCCAGCGGACGAGGGACCAGCTCGCGGCCGAGATCATCTTCCTGACGCACAACGAGGGGCTCCACCAGGTGAACCTCGGCTGGCACCCCAGGGGCGAGGACCTGCTGTGGCGCCCCGACCTGCAGGAGGTCAAGCAGAGCCAGAGCGGCCAGTGGAACGTCCGGTACCGCACGCCCTGGAAGGGCCGCTGGGTGCAGCAGCTCGTCGACCTGCTCGGTGAGAAGCTGCCGGAGTGCCGGGTGCGCTATGCCTTCTAGTGACACCGAGAGGGAAGACCCCGTGAAGATCCTGGTGACCGGCGCGACCGGTTACGTCGGTGGCCGGCTGGTGCCGCTGCTGCTCGAGCGCGGCCACGAGGTGCGCACGACGACGTCCGACACCGGCCGGGAACAGCCGTGGTGGGGCGACCGGGTCGACACCGTGGTCATGGACGCCCTCGACGCCGACCAGGTCAGCGCGGCCTGCGAGGGCGTGCAGGCGGTGTACTACCTGATCCACGGGATGGGCGGTCACGACTTCGCCGCGACCGACCGCACGGCAGCGACCAACCTGGCGGAGGCGGCGCGCGAGCACGGCGTCGACCGGATCGTCTACCTCTCGGGGATCGTCCCGGACGTCGCGGAAGCCGACCTCTCGGACCACATCACGTCCAGGCTCGAGGTGGAGCGGATCCTCAGCGAGGTCCCCGCGACCGTGGTGGCGCTGCGCGCGGCGGTGCTCCTGGGCAGCGGATCCACGTCCTTCGAGCTGATCCGGCAGGTCAGCGAACGGATGCTCGTGCACACCGTGCCGTCGTGGATGGACTCCCTCGTGCAGCCGATCGCCGTCGTCGACGTGCTGCAGGCGCTGGTCGGCGCGCTCGGGTACGCCGGCCCCTCGCGCCACTTCGACGTGGGTGGCCCCGAACCGCTTCGCTACGGCGCGCTGCTCGAGGCGTACACCGAGCAGGCCGGGCTCGCACGACCGCAGGTCGAGGTCCCGCTGGTGCCGACGGCCCTGGTCGGCACCCTGGTCGGCAGTCTCACCGACGTGCCCCGGCCCACGGTCGAGGCGCTCGTCGAGAGCCTGCAGCACGACATGGTGAGCGCCGACGACGAGTTCCGGCAGCTCCTGCTGCCGGGCGGGCACGAGCTGGTCGGGCTCGACGACGCCATCCGCCGCTCGTTGGATGCGCCCTCGGCCGCACCGCAGGACGCGGACCCGATGGGGCCGCTGCCGCAGGACCCGGTCTGGGCGAGCGGCGGAGACGACCGGCCGGCACTCGCCAAGGTGGTCGACGCGGTCAAGGACGTCCTGCCGGGTTCCTGAATGCCGCCGCCGCCCCGACGCCCGGGGTGCGCCCGTCGCGGACGCACCGTGCGCTCGACGGATGAGGGGTGCAGCACCACGGGCCGCCACAGCCCGGACCTGGCACAGCACCACGCGGGCGGCGCCGGGATCGACCGTGTGCGATGGTCGCCGTCATGGTCGATGACACCCAGGACCTGGCGCGTGACGTCAGCGAGGCGGAGCGGCTGGCACGCCGCCTCGACAAGCCGATGGGCGGGTTGGGCGTCGTCTTCGTGCTGGTGGTGCTGGGCCAGACGATCGCCGAGGGCGACGTGGTCGTCCGGGTGCTGGCCGTGGCCGGTTGGGTGCTGTGGTCGACCTTCGTCGCCGAGCTGGCCCTGCGTGCCTACGTCGCCAAGGACCAGAAGCGCTTCTGGGCCCGCAACTGGTGGCAGCTGGTCTTCCTCGCCGTCCCGTTCCTGCGCTTCGTGCGGGCGTTCACCTTCCTGCGGTTCGTCCGGGTGTCGAGCGTCGTCTCGGCGGCCGTGCGCGGGTCCCGCTCCACCAGGCGGCTCCTGACGGGCCGCATCGCCTGGCTGGGGGTGGTGACGGCCGTCGTCGTGCTCGCCTCCAGCCAGCTGCTCTACCTCGCCGGCCTGTACGACTCCTACGGTGAGGCGCTGAGCGACGCCGCGATGGCGACGGTCACCGGCGACGCGCTGGCTCCCGACAGCGGCTTCACCCGCGTCCTCGAGGTCGTCCTGGCGATCTACTCGGTCGCCGTGTTCGCCACCCTCGCCGCCGCCGTCGGGGCCTTCTACCTGGAGCCGGGACGTGCACCCGCGAGCACGACGAGCGCCGTGGACCGCTGAGAGGCCGTCCGGCTGCCGCACCTCATCGGTCCTGGCCGCCAGGGGGCACACTGGTCGGGTGGAGCTGCTGATCGCCCGCAATCCCGATCCGGACAGCTCCCTGCCGTACCTGCTGCGGGTGCCGCTGGGGGCTGGGTTGGTGTTCAGGACCAAGGCCACCTGGCCACGGACGAACGCCGTCTACTGCCACCCGGTGGACGTAGCCGAGTGGCCCGCGGAGCCGGACGTCGTCGAGCGGGTCGCGCTGCGGGCCTGCTCCCGTCGTGGTGCGGCGATCGACGTCATCGCCGACCGCGCCCGCGAGCAGCGTTCCCAGATCGTGTTCACCCGCGCCCGCGGTCGCGAGGTGGTGTTCTGGCAGTCGCCGCGGACCCGCAAGCAGGCCCGTCCGGACGTGCGGCTGCCGACGGCGCGCGCGGCGGGCATCGACGAGCTCGAGATCGTGGTCGACTCCCACGAGCGCTACCCGTACACCTTCGCCGGGCAGCAGGTGCGCACCGTGCGGCGCGGTCTGACGTGCGGGGACTACGCCGTCACCCACTCCGGGCGGCTCGTCGCCTCGGTCGAGCGCAAGTCGCTGCCCGACCTGGTCTCGAGCCTGAC
The DNA here is from genome assembly GCA_963715595.1 of uncultured Actinomycetota bacterium. Taxonomy (GTDB): domain Bacteria; phylum Actinomycetota; class Actinomycetes; order Actinomycetales; family CAWJMD01; genus MFD01275-22. The sequence continues at coordinate 3,783,669 of OY970255.1, read as the reverse complement.
CGGTGGCCGGCTGCGTTTCGCCGTCGCCGAGCTGTCCACCCTGCCTCGCGCGGCGGTGGTGGTCGAGGACCGGTACTCGCAGGTGTTCTCCCTCGACCGGGTCCGCCCGGCCCTGGTCGCCGACGGGTTGGCCGAGCTGCAGGTCCGTTGGCCGAACGTGCCGATCGTGTTCTGCGAGAACCGCAAGCTGGCCGAGGAGTGGACCTACCGGTACCTCGCCGCCGCGCACGCGTGGGCCGAGGCGGAGCGTCCCGCGCAGACCAGGATCGGCGCGGACGACGACGAAGGGCGACCCGACGACACCGCGCGCGGCGTCGCTCCGGCGCCCTCGACCCGCGAGATCCGCGACTGGGCCCGCGGATCCGGCCTGACCGTCGCCGACCGAGGACGCCTGCGTCCGGAGGTCGCTCCGGGCCTGGCACCAGGCCCACGCCGACCACGCCGTCGACGAGGGGGCAGGTCCGTAGGTCCACCCACCCGTCGGCATCGCCCTCCGGTCATCACCCGGTGTCGCGCTCCCGGCGGGCCGGGCACCGTCCGCTCAGGGCCTCGAGGACCGCTGCCCATCCGGTCGGTACGACGTGCGACAGCGGTACCCGCCGCGTGGGTGCAGACGAGCTGCACGCCGGCTCACCCGCTGATGACGGTGACGAGACGGGCCGCGGCTCCGGGCGATCGCGTCGCGCCCGGCCGCCAACGCCTTGCGCGGGTCGGAGCCGGTCCCGTCCAGCCGCTCGCGCAGGGCCGCGGTGAAGGCGACGTTGAGGGCGGTGCCGATGTTGACCTTGGCGACTCCGGCCCTGACCGCCGCGGTCAGCCCGGCGTCGGGGACACCGGACGAGCCGTGCAGCACCAGCGGGACCGGGACCCGGTCGCGGATCCGTTCCAGGAGCCCGAGATCCAGCTCGGCGGTGCGCTCGACCATCGCGTGCGAGGACCCCACCGCGACCGCCAGGCTGTCGACCCCGGTCGCGGCGACGAACGCCGCAGCCTGCTCCGGGTCGGTGCGCACCCCCGGCGCGTGCGCGCTGACGACCTGGCTGTCCTTGCCGCCCACGAAGCCGAGCTCGGCCTCGACGAACACGTCACGCAGGTGCAGCATCCGCATCGCCGCTGCCGTCGTCGCGACGTTCTCCTCGTACTGCAGGCGTCCGGCGTCCACCATGACCGAGCGGTACCCGACGCCCGGGGCCAGCCGCACCAGGGCGGCGTCCTCGACGTGGTCCAGGTGCACGGCGACGGGGACGACCGGCCGCCTCGGCCATGCTCAGCAGCGCCGCGCTCAGCGGACGCAGCGCGCCGCCGCGGTAGCGCACCACGTTCTCGCTGACCTGCAGGATGACGCCGTGGCCGGTCGCCTCCGCTCCTGCCACGACGCCCTCGGCGTGCTCGAGGGTGATGACGTTGAACGCCGCCACCGCCGTCCCCGCGGCCTGCGCGTCGTGCACGAGCCGGCGCACCGTCGTCGTCGTCACTCGGGACCTCCCGGCAGTGTGTGGCTCTGACCTCGACCGCCTCGGTAGTATTCCAACAGTTCACATCGAAGTGCAACAGAATCCAATCCAGCGAGGAGCTCCGGATGACCGCGCGCGGTGCCTGGGTGGGACTCGACGTCGGCACGACGTCGAGCAAGGCGGTCGCCTACGACGAGACCGGCGCGCCGATCGGCACCGGACGGGCCAGGACGATCTGGCGCACCACGGACCACGGCGTCGAGACCGACGCCGACGCGCTCCTCCAGCAGGCCCTCACGGCCCTGGACGAGGCCGTGCGCCAGCTCCCGGACGGCACCCGCGTCCTCGGGGTCGGGGTGACCAGCATGGGCGAGACCGGTGTCCTGGTCGACCGGGCCGGGCGTCCCTGCGGCCCCTCGATCGCCTGGCACGACGCCCGTGACGACGTCGAGGTGGAGGCCCTGCGTCGTGACCTCGGCGAGGAGGCCTTCGGAGCGCGGGCCGGCAAGCCCCTGCGGGGTCAGTTCTCCCTCACCAAGCACCGGTGGCTGCGGCAGCACCAGGCGGGCGCCGCCGAGGCGGTGCGCCGGTTCAACGTCGCCGAGTGGGTGGTCCGGGGTCTCAGCGGCGCCGAGGTCTGCGACCGGTCGCTCGCCGGTCGCACCGGGTGGTTCGACCTCGCCGCCGGCGACTGGTGGGACGAGGCGCTGTCCTGGTCGGGGGCGACGCGCGAGCTGATGCCGGCGCTGGTCGACGCCGGGGAGGCGGTGGGTCGCGTGCGGTCCGGGCACCCGCAGCTGCACGGCGCGGTCGTCACCGACCGCCGGCCACGACCACCAGGCTGCCGCCGTCGGCGCCGGTGCGGTCGGGACCGGCGACGAGCTCGACTCCTGCGGCACCGCCGAGGCGCTGGTGCGCACGGTGCGTCCGGACCTGACGCCGGACCAGGTCCTGGCCCTCGCGCGGGGCGGCATCACCACCGACGTCTCGGTGCAGCCCGGGCGGTGGTCGTTGCTCGGCGGGACCGAGGGCGGGCTGGCGATGGAGCGCACCCTGGAGCGCCTCGGTGTGGGGCGCGACGGGCTGGCGGCGCTGGACCGCGCCGCGCTCGCCCTGCCCGGCGACCACTGCGACCGAGGTGCCGCGGACGGCGCGGACGGCGCGAACGGTGCCGACAGTGCCGACGGCGCAGACGAGGAGGACCCGGCACGCACCTGGCGGTCGACCGTCGAGGCGGCGACCGCAGCAGGCCGTGGCCCTGCACGACGCGATGACGGCGATCGCCGGTCCGCACGCCCGGCTCGTCGCCGCCGGCGGCTGGTGCAACAGCGCCATGGTCGTGGACGCCAAGCGGCGTGCCTTCGGCCCGCTGGAGGTCTCCACCGTCGCCGAGGCAGGAACCCGCGGTGCCGCCACGCTGGCGGCCCGGGCGGCCGGCGCGCTCGTCGGCGACGAGGTGCTCCCACGCGCATGAGCCGCCCACACCGCGTCGTCCGTCGACCCCCTGCGGTCCGCGCCCGTCACCACCGAGTCGGGAAGGCTGCGGCCGTGATCGTGACCGTCACCCCCAACCCCGCGATCGACCGCACCCTGCACCTCGGCACCCTGCAGCGCGGCGCCGTGCACCGGGCGCTGTCGGAGTCGGTCGAGCCGAGCGGCAAGGGGGTCAACGTCTCGATCGTGCTGCACCGTGCAGGCATCCCCACCCTGGCCGTGCTGCCGACCGGCGGCGCGTCCGGCGCCCACCTCAGCTCGATGCTCGACGCAGCCGGCGTCCGACACCTGGACGTCGCGGTCGCCGGCGGCGTCCGGAGCAACACCTCGGTGATCGAGGCGGACGGGACCACGACGAAGATCAACGAGCAGGGGCCGACGCTGACCGGCGACGAGGTGCACGACCTCGTCCGTGCCGCGATCGGCAGCAGTGCCGCCGGCGACTGGGTCGCCTGGTGCGGCAGCCTGCCGCGCGGGTTCGCCCCGGGGGTGCTCAGTGACGCCATCGCCGTCGCACGACGGGCCGGGGCCCGGGTCGCCCTGGACACCTCCGGCTCGGCCCTGTCCGACGCCCTGGCGCAGCCGGCCGACCACCTGCCCCACGTGATCAAGCCCAACGGCGAGGAGCTGGCCGAGCTCACCGGACGGACGCTGCGGACGATCGGCGACGTCGCGGACGCCGCTGGCGTCCTGCTCGAGCGCGGGGTCCGGCACGGTCCTGGTCAGCCTCGGACCCGACGGTGCCGTCCTGGTCCAGGACGGCCTGCGCCTGCACGGGCTCGCCCCGGTGTCGCGCGTGGTGAACACGGTCGGTGCCGGCGACGCGTTCCTCGCCGGGTACCTGGCCGCCACCCACGACGTCGGTGCCGATGGATCGGCGGCAGGCGGCCGCCGTCGCCCTGGAGTCCGCACTGCGGTACGCCGCGTCCGCCGTGCAGCACACCGGCACCCTCACCTCGGGTCCCGACGCCGCGGTCGAGGTCGTCATCACCGCGTGCCGGAACGACCGTCCCCTGGACGTCCCGGTCCAGCCGCCCCGCTCGTCGTCACCGACCGCAGCCGTCGGACGCCGCAGCGGCTCCGTGAGCGCGCACGCCCCTCGGGCGGGATGGGGCATCATGAGGCGCTCGTGGCGACGAGGAGGCTCGGTGTGGCGAGCTGGTGACCGAGGTGTCAGACCCAGGGCGTCGGCGGGTGGCCGCGCCGTTCTCACCCGAACGTCACCAGCACATCGTCGAGACGCTCCGCCGCGAGGGACGCATCGACGCCGCGGCGCTGGCCGACGTCCTGGACGTCTCCACCGAGACGGTCCGCAAGGACCTGATCGGGCTGGAGGCACGGGGACTGCTGCAGCGCGTGCACGGCGGCGCCGTCCCGGTCGGAGGGCACAGCTTCGAGCCCGAGGTCTCGACGCGCACCGAGTACGCGGAGGAGAAGCGACGGATCGCCCTGGCCGCGGTCGCGCACGTGCCACGGTCCGGTTCGGTCCTCATCGACGCCGGGTCCACCACCGCCGAGCTCGCGACCGCGTTCCCGAACGGACGCGACCTGACCGTCTTCACCAACGCCCTCAACATCGCGATGACGCTCACCGCGAAGGAGGGGCTGACGGTCGTGCCCCTGGGCGGCCAGCTGCGCCGGCCCACGTCGGCCACGGTCGGGGCGTGGACCTGCCGGGCGCTCGAGGAGATCAACGTCGACGTCGCGTTCCTCGGGACCAACGGCATCGACTTCTCCCGCGGGCTGACCACCCCCGACCCGGCCGAGGCGCAGGCCAAGTCGCTGATGGTGCGCGCCGGCCGCCACGCGGGTGCTGCTGGTCGACCGCAGCAAGTTCGGCCGCGTCAGCCTGGTGCGCCACGCGAGCCTGGACGAGATCGACCTGATCATCACCGACGCGGACCCGACCGCCTCGCAGCTGAAGGTCCTGCGCGCCGCCGGCGTGCGGCTCGAACGCGTGTAGCCCGGCCGGGCGGCGGACCGTCCGAGGGCTCAGAGGCCCTCGGACGCCCGCACCAGCACCTTGACGTGCTCGCCGCCCGACGACGCCGCGAACGCCTGCGCCGCCTGGTCCAGCGGGAACGTCGCGGTGACGAGGTCGTGGGCGCTGACCTCGCCGGCGGCGATGATCTCGATGGCCGTGCGGTAGTCCTCGGGCAGGTACGTCGCCGAGCCCTGGATCCGCACCTGCTGGTCCTGCACGAGCGGCAGCGGGACGGTCACGGCGCCGGTGGGGACGCCGACCACGACGACCGTCCCGGCCTTGAGCGCCATGCCGATGGCCTGGTCGACGGTCTGCTGGATCGGCGACGCAGTCGAAGACCACGTCCGCGCTCTCGCCGAGGGCGGCCCGCACCTCGCCGACCACGTCCGAGCCGGTGGCGTCGACGACCGCGGCGGCACCCAGCCGGGCAGGCTCGCTCGCGCTTGGCGGGCAGGACGTCGGTGACGACGACGTCACGGGCACCGAAGTGCCGGGCCGCGGCCAGCACCAGCAGGCCGATGGTGCCGGCCCCGATGATCGCGACCGAGCGCCCGGTCAGGTCGCCGATGCCGGCGCAGGCCAGGCGGACGGCGTGCACCGGCGTGGACAGCGGCTCCACCAGGGCGGCCTGCTCGTCGGTGAAGTCGTCCGGGATGAGGTGCAGCCTGGTCCCCGCGATGGTGAACCAGTCCGCCATCCCGCCCTGGTCGGCGCCGCAGCCGAAGAAGCCCAGCTCCTCGCACAGGTTCTCGCGGCCGGCCCGGCACTGCTTGCACCGGCCGCAGACGAGCGTCGGCTCCACCGTGACCCGCTGGCCGACCTCGAGGTGCGCGGGGGCCCCGGCGCCGAGCGCGCCGACCACGCCCACGACCTCGTGACCGGGGCGGTAGGGCAGCGTGATGAAGGGGTGCGCGCCGTGGGCGGCGTGGGTGTCGCTGCCGCACACGCCCGACACCAGGGTGCGCACCAGCACCTCGCCCTCGCCCGGCTCGGGCACAGGGGCGGTGGTCACCTCGATCGCGCCACCGTCCTGGACGACGACGCGGCGCATGGTGGTGGGGGCTGGTCCGGTCATGGCGTTCTCCTGCTCGGGGTGGGTGGTACGGGTGGGCGGACCGGTCAGTAGACCGAGTAGCCGCCGTCGACGGTGAGGATCGAGCCGGTGACGAAGGAGGCGGCGTCGCTGGCCAGGAAGACCACGCTGGGCGCGATCTCGTCAGGCATCGCGTACCGCTTCTGCGGGGCGTCCTCGACCCAGAACCGCTGCAGCTCAGGGCGGTCCACCGGGGCCATCTCGGTCTTGACGTATCCCGGGGCCACCGCGTTGACGCGGATGCCGTGCTCGGCCCACTCGGCGGCGAGCGAGCGGGTGAGGTGGTGCACGGCCGCCTTGGACGCGTTGTAGGCGGGCTGCCACTGCGGCCGGTTGACGATGGCGCCGGACATCGAGCCGATGTTGACGATCGACCCGCCACCGGCGTCCTTCATCACGCCGCGCCGCGGCGCGGCTGACGACGAACAGCGCCCGGACGTTGAGGTCGAAGACCGAGGACCACTCCTGGTCGGTGACCTCGAAGGAGGGCGCGTGGTAGCAGGTGCCCGCGTTGTTCACGAGGACGTCGAGACCGCCGAGCAGCGCCGCGGTCTGCTCGACCAGGCCCTCGGCGGCGGCGTCGTCGGTGATGTCGGCGACCAGGCGCGTGCACGGTCAGGCCCTGGTCCGCGAGCTCCTGGACGACCTGGTCGTTGAGGGCGCCGTCGCGCCCGCAGAACACGACCTGCGCGCCGGACCGCGCCAGTGCCTCGACCTGGGACCGGCCGAGGCCGCGGTTGCCCCCGGTGACCAGGGCGCGACGACCTTCGAGGCTGAACGCCTGCAGCATGAGCTTCTCCTGTGGGTGCACGTGGGACGGGACGGCCGCGGACGCGGACGTCACTTGACGACGGACAGCCGAGCCCGGTCCAGCGTCAGCGAGACCGCCGCCAGGATCATGAGCCCGTAGATGATCTGCTCGAACGCGGGGTCGACCCCGACGACGCCCATGCCCACCCGCAGCACCGCGATGACCAGCGCGCCGACGAGGGTGCGCAGCGGTCCGCCGACGCCGCCGGTGATGGCGGTCCCGCCGACCACGACGGCCGCGATGACCGGCAGCAGGAGCGAGTTGGCGAGGGTGGGCCCGCCGGCGAACTGGGTGGACGACAGCAGCACCGCGGTGAAGCCGGCGAACAGCCCGGCCAGGCCGAAGGCGAGCACCCGGACCACGGGCGTGCGCGTCCCGGACATCATGGTCGCCTGCTCCGCCAGGCCCATGGCGTGCAGCAGCCGCCCGCGGGACAGGTACCGCATCGCGACCGCGGTGACGACGGCGAACGACACCGCGAGCAGCACCGAGACCGGCATCCCCGCGATCCGCAGGTCGGTCACCCAGCCGATCGCGTCGTAGCCGTCCGAGATCGAGATCGCCGAGGCGCCCGACGCCCACAGCGCGACACCGCCCCACAACCCCATCGTGCCGAGGGTGACGATGAACGACGGTATCTGCGCCCAGGCGGTCAGCAGCCCGTTGAGAGCGCCGGTGAGGAACGTGCAGAGCAGGACCAGCGCCACTCCCCCAGCCCCGAGGTCGGGCAGCCAGAGGGCGAGCAGCACCGAGCCGAGCGAGGCCTGGACGGCGAGCGAGAGGTCGATGCCGCCGGTGAGGATGACGAACATCTGGCCGATGGCCAGCAGGATGATCGGCGCCGCGCCCTCGAACAGGGTGCGCTGCCCGCGGAAGCTGAGGAACGAGGGCTGGTAGGCGCTCACCACCAGCACGAGCACCACGAGGACGATCAGCGGCAGCAGCTCGGTGAGCAGCTTCGTGGCGCGGGCCCGCGAGGTCGGGCGGCCCGGTTCGGTGCCTCGCGCCTGCGGGGACGGCGTCGGGACGGTCGTCGTCATCAGATCATCGCCTCCAGGATCTCGACCTGGCTGGGCTTGGCGCCGGGAGCGGCGTCCAGCCGTGCGGTCGTCCGGCCGTCCTTCATCACCACGACCGTGTGGCTCAGCGCGATGGTCTCCTCCAGCGTGTCGGCGAGCAGGACGACGCCGAGTCCGGCCTCGCACGCCTCCCGGATGAACCCGTAGACGTCCTCCTTGGCCCCCACGTCCAGACCGCGGGTGGGGTGGTCCAGGATCAGCACCCGCAGCCGCGGCGACAGCAGCCACTTGGCCAGCACGACCTTCTGCTGGTTCCCCCCCGAGAGAGAGGCGATGTCGGTGCCGGACGAGGGGGTCCTGATCTTCAGCCGGCTCGTCCAGTCGGCGACCAGCGCCGCTGCCCGTCCACGCCGCGTCACGGGTCCGGTGGACACCGTCGAGGGGTCGGCCAGCAGCATGTTCTCCGCCACGGACAGGCCCATCGCCGCACCCTCGACCCGCCGCTCGGACGGGACGTAGCCGATGCCGGCGGAGACCGCGGCGGCGGGCGAGCCGAGCCGGACGACGTCGCCACCGAGCCGGATCTCCCCGGAGTCCGGCGGCAGCACGCCGAACAGGGTGCGGCACAGCTCCTCCCGCCCGGAGCCGACGACCCCGGCCAACCCGACGACCTCGCCGCGGGCGACCGTCAGGTCGACGTCCTGGTAGTCCTGGCCGAGGCTGAGCCCTCGCACCGACAACAGCTCGGCCGCGCCCTCGACCGACTTCTGGTCGTCCTCGCGGAAGTACTGGCCCGTCGTGGTGCGGCCGACCATCAGCCGGTAGAGCTCGGCGACGTCGACGGTGTCGGGGTCGCGCTCGGCGACGCACCGGCCGTCCTTCATCACGTAGACCCGGTCGGAGACGCGCAGCACCTCGTCCAGCCGGTGGCTCACGAAGACCACCGAGGCGATCTCGCGCAGCCGCTCGATCTGGGCGAAGAGCACCTCGAGGTCCTCGCCCTCGAGCACCGAGGTGGGCTCGTCCAGCACGATGACCGGCTCGTCGTCGTCGCTGATCAGCTCCTCGACCGCGAGCGCCTTGGCGACCTCGACCATCTGGCGGTCGGCGAACGGCAGGTCGCTGGTGAGCGTCCGCGGCCTGATCGACGACGAGATCTTGTCCAGCTGGGCCTGGGCCCGGCGGTTCAGGTCCGACCAGCGGTAGACCCCGGCGCGCACGGAGGCGCCCTCCGAGCCGAGCAGGATGTTCTCCGCGACGCTCACCGCGCCGATCAGCGACTGCTCCTGGTGCACGGTGCCGATGCCGGCCTGGACGGCGTCGCGGGGCGAGCGCAGGGTCCGGTCGGTGCCGCGGACGACGAGGCGCCCCTCGTCCGGGCGGTACACCCCGGACAGGATCTTCAGGACGGTCGACTTGCCCGCGCCGTTCTCGCCGATGAGGCCGACGACCTCGCGCCGGCGGACCTGCATCGAGACGTCGTCGAGGGCCACGACGCCCGGGAAGCGCTTGGTCACGTCGACCAGCTCGACGACGACGTCGTGCGGGTCGGCCTGCGGCTTCTGGAGATCCATCACTTCACCACCCGGGTGCGGCTGCGCAGGTGCCAGCCCGTGGCGGCCACCGCGACGATGACCACGACGCCCTGCACGGACTGCTGGACGGTCGAGGGGACACCGACGAGGATCAGGCCGTTCGCCAGGACGCTGATGAGCAGCGCACCGACGAGGGTCTGGAGCACGCCACCACGCCCACCGGCCAGCACGGTGCCGCCCAGCACGACGGCGGTGATGGCGGTGAAGAGCAGGCCGCTGCCGATCTGCACCTCGCCGACACCGAGCCGGCTGGCGGCCATCACGCCGGCCAGACCGGCCGTGGTGCCGGAGAGGGTGTAGCTGAGGATCTTGTACCGGGCGATCGGGATGCCCGACAGGCGTGCGATCTGCTCGTCGCCGCCGATGACGTAGGCATAGCGCCCCAGCCGGGTCCAGCGCTGCAGCAGGTACGCGACGAGCAGCACGGCGGCCGCGACGAAGACCAGGAGCGAGACGCCGAGCGCCTTGTCCTGCGCCCAGGAGCGCACCCCGGCGTCGAGCAGCCGGGGGGCGCGTCCCTCGAAGAGCACGGTGGCGATGCCGATGCCGATCGCCCCCGTGCCGAGCGTGACCATGAACGACGGGATCCGCAGCGTCGTGGTGAGCAGCCCGTTCGCCAGCCCGAACAGCGACCCGGTGAGGATGCCGGCCAGCACGGCCACGTAGCCCAGGTCGTTGCCGTTGCGGTCGTTGGTGGCCAGCAGCACCACCACCAGCGACGAGGTCGCCATCACCCCCTCGAGCGACAGGTCGATGCCGCCGAGGAGGACCACGAACGTCACGCCCAGGGCGAGGACGAGCAGGATGGCCACCTGGTCCAGGACGTTCTGCGCGTTGCCGAAGGTCGCGAACCGCGGGCTCAGGACGCTGAAGGCGACGACGAGGACCACGAGCGCCAGCACCGGTCCCGCCGTGACGGCGCGCCGCAGCAGCTGCGCCCGCCGGTCGGGACCCCGTGCCTCCTGGGGCGCGGCGGTCGTCGCCGTCGCCCGGTCGGTGTGGCTCATCGGTCTTCGTCGCCGCCCTCGTCGTCGTGGGTCAGTTGGAGCTGCCGCCGGTGCTGCGCGCCAGCGGGTCGTCGAAGTCCGCCTGGTAGGCCTCGATCGTGGGCTCGGCGAGGAAGTCCTCGACGTTCTCGGAGGTCACCAGGTACTGGGTGCCGAAGAACTCGCGGTCCTCCTCCGGGGCCGCGGCGACGTCGTACTCGCCGATGGCCGCCTGGTACGCCAGCGCCGTGGCGGCGCCGCCCTGCCAGTAGGCGTCCGAGGACACCGTGGCGACGTAGCCGCTGTCCGGGTCCTGGAGCAGCTCCAGCGCCTCGGGCACGGCGTCGATGCCGACGATCGGGACGTCGGTGCGGCCGGCGGCGATCAGGGCCTCGCGGGCGCCGAGGGCCATGCCGTCGTTGGCGGCCCAGATGCCCTTGACCGCGTCACCGTGCTTGGCCAGCAGCGTCTGGGTCACGTCGAACGCGGTCGCGCGGTCCCAGCCGGCGGTCTGCTGGTCGAGCAGCTCGATCTCGGGGTTCGCGGCCAGCGCGGCCTCGAGGCCCGCGTAGCGCTGCTGGGCCGGGACGTTGTCCAGGATGCCCTGCAGCGCGATGATCCCGCCGCTGCCGCCCATCTCCTCGAACAGGGCGTCGGCGATGTCCTCGCCGCCGACCGTGCCGTCGAAGCCGATGTGGGCGACCCACTGGTCGCTGACGTCCCAGGGGTGCAGGTCCTCGGGCTTGTTCCACTGCGTGACGACGTAGCCGCCGGCGTCGGTGACCGCGTTGATGATGGCCTGCGCGTCCGAGGAGGTGTTCGGGTCGACGTTCAGGACGACCGTCTTGTCCTGCGACAGCAGCGCGCGGATCTGGGAGAGCTGCTTCTGCGAGTCGCCGTCGTCACTGAGGACCTGGACCTCCATGCCGACCGACTCCGCGTAGAGCTCGGCGCCCGCGACCCAGTTGGCGTGGTAGGGGTTCGAGAGGCTCCGGATCGCCTGCACCAGGACGACGTCCTCGGCGGCGACCGGGCCCTCGGCGGCGGTGGTGGTGTCCTCGCTCGCCGACGAGCAGGCGGTCAGCGTCATCGCCGCGACGACTCCCGCAGCGGCGAGGAAGCTGCGCCGGGTTCGAGTGGCGGTGGGGTGGTGGTTCATCACGTGCCTCCGTTGGCATCGCCGAGCTGGGGAGTCGATCCGGTGTCGCGACGCGAGGCGTCGTCACACCGGTTGACGGGGACATTACCAATGTTTCGCAGAGAAATACAACAGAACGCAACTCGCGATCCGGCTCCCGACAGGAGCGAACCGGCCTGGGGCGGCAGGCCCCGCCTACGCGCGGTCACGACCCCACCCACGGACGGTCGGGGTGGATCAGCGCCTTGATGCAGGTACGGTCCGCGGCCACGGTGTCCAGCGCCGTCCCGTACTGCCCGAGGTCGAAGTGGTGGGTCACCATGCCGTCGGTGCTCACCACCCCGGAACGCAGCGCGGCGAGCCCGCGGTCGAAGCTGTAGGCCTGGGTGAAGCTGCCCTTGATGGTCAGCTCGCGGCGGAAGATCTCGTTGGCGCTGATCGCCAGCGTCTCGGACTCGGGGGCCATCCCGTAGAGCAGGACGGTGCCGCCGTCGGCCACCAGCGGCACACAGTGCTCCTGGACGCTGGGCGCGCCCGTGGCGTCCACGACCACGTCGAAGCCGTCGGGGGCGAGCTCGCGCAGCTCGTCCACCCAGGCGGTGCTCTCCCGGTCCACGACGACGGTGCGGTCGGCGCCGTGACGCTCGGCCAGGTCGAGCTTGGCCCGGGTCGGCGCCGCCACGGTGGTTCGCCAGGCACCGCTGCGACGCAGCAGCTGGGCCAGCAGCAGCCCGGTCGTGCCGGCACCGAGCACCAGGGCGTCGACGCCCGGGGACGGGGCCAGGACGTCCATGCCGTGCACGGCGCACGCCATCGGCTCGGCCAGGGCGAGCACGTCCAGCGGCAGGCCGTCAGCGGGGTGGCACCGGCCGGCCGGGACCACGACGTACTCGGCGAACCCACCAGGCTCGGTGACGCCGAGGTCGCGCAGCCGGGTGCAGAACGCGGGCTTGGCGCGGCGGCACATCCGGCAGGTGCCGCACGAGATCCGGTTGTCGACCGCGACCAGGGTGCCCGGCTCGATGCTCGTGACGCCCTCTCCCAGCGACTCGACCTCGCCGACGATCTCGTGGCCCGGCGTGTACGGGTACCGCGGCGAGAACCCGCCGTGGTGCAGGTGCACGTCGGTGCCGCAGACACCGGCGGCGAGAACCCGCAGCCGCACCTCGCCCGGTCCGGCGACCGGGTCCGGACGCTCGGTGACCTCGTAGTCCCGTGGTCCCTCGTACCAGACGGCCCGCATCGGGAGCCCCTCTCTGCCAGTGGTTCACGGCGCTCGTCGAGCGCGTGTCGTGCTGCTGCCCGCCACCTCGCCCGCAGCGGGCGCCGGTGCCGCGACCGTCCTCAGCCGCTGCCGCGGAAGGTGGACAGGTCCTCCTTCATCCGGCGGATCCGGTCCAGGTGCTCGGGGCCGCGCGCCACCGCGACGGCGGTGGCCAGGACGTCGACGAGCACGAGGCCGGCCAGCCGGCTCACGGTGGGCGTGTAGGTGTCGGTGTCCTCGAAGGTGCGCACGACCAGGGCCACGTCGGCCAGGTCGAGCAGCGGGCTGGGCCCGCCGACGACGGCGACCACGGACGCGCCGCTGCGCCGCGCGCGCTCGGTGACGTCGAGCACCGAGGTGGTCCGACCCGTGTTCGACACCGCCACCAGGACGGTGCCGGGGCCGGCGGTGGACGCGGCCATGAACTGCTGGTGCAGGTCCGTCGGTGCGGCACAGGGGATCCCGAAGAGGACACCGTGCTGGACGGCGTCCTGCGCGATGATCCCCGACGCCCCGTGCCCGACGAAGAGCAGGTCGTCGGCCGCCAGCAGCAGGTCGACCGCCTCCTGGACGCGATCGCTGTCGAGCGAGCGGCGTGCCCGGTCCAGCGTCGTGAGGGTGTGGTCGAAGATCTTGCCGACCATCGAGGCGACGGTGTCGTCGGGGCGGATGGCCGAGTGCGTGACCGGCATGCCGAGCGCCAGCGTCTGCGCCAGCGCGTACTTGAAGGCCTGGAAGCCGGGGAACCCCAGGCGGGTGCAGAACCGCATCACGGTCGGTTCGCTCACCCCGGCCGAGTCGGCCATCGCCGCCATCCCCAGGCCCAGGGCGGCGGCCGGGTCGGCGAGGACGACGTCGGCGACCTTGCGCTCGGAGGGGCGCATCCCGTCCAGCGCTGCGGCCACCCGCTCCAGCAGCGGCTGCTGCTCGTCGACCGGGGTCACGGCGCCTGCTCCAGCACCTCGAGCAGACCGGTGACGGCCTGCTCGGTGGCGCGCCGCACGCTCGCGCCGGTGTACCCGCCCAGGTGGGGGGTCGCGATCACCCGAGGGTGCGCGAGCAGCTCCGAGGGGGCGGGCGGTTCCTCGTCGTAGGCGTCGACGGCGTAGGCCGACAGCCGCCCGGCCACGAGCGCCGCCAGGACGGCGTCGTCGTCGACCAGCGCACCGCGGGCGGTGTTCACCAGCACGGCGCCCTGGGGCAGCAGCGCCAGCCGGTGGGCGTCGAGCAGCGCTCCCCCCTCGGCCGGGGCGGGCAGGTGCAGGGTGACGACGTCGGCGACGGCCAGCAGCTCGTCCAGCCCGAGCGCGGTCGCGGTCGAGCCGGTCAGATCGGCGAACGGGTCGTGCGCCACCACCCGGGCCCCGACGGCGGCGAAGAGGTCCGCCACACGGCGCCCGATCGCCCCCATGCCGACCACCCCGACGGTGCAGTCGGCGAGCTCGCGGCCCTCGGCGCGGGTCCAGCCGCCCGCGGCGACCGACGACGCCGTCCACGGGACGTGCCGCAGCGCGGCCAGGGACACGGCCAGGGCGAGCTCGGCGACGCCCTGGGCGTTGGCGCCGGCGGCACGCACGACCCTGACGCCCCGCTGCTCCGCGGCGGCCAGGTCGACGGTGTCCGTGCCGGTGCCGTTGCGGCTGATGACCCGCAGGTCGGTGGCGGCGTCGAGCGCGCCGGCCCCGATCCGTTCCACGCCGGCCAGCCAGCCGACGCAGCCGGGCACGAGCCCCACCTGCTCCGTCTCGGTGGGGAGCCGGCCCGCAGGACCGCTGACGAGCTCGAAGCCCCGCTGCCGCAACGGATCCAGCGCAGCAACGGTCTCCAGACCGGCCTGGGTGAGCGACCGGGGGGTCACGAGCACCCGCCGAACCGCGCCGCCGGTCATCCGCGGGTCCCGGCGGCGATGTCGCTGAGCGCGTCGAAGTCGGGCCCCGCCGTGGGGATCTCGATGTCGAACACCTCGGCGACGACCTGGGTCCACCCGTGCAGGAAGTAGGTCCAGCCGTCCTCCACGACCACGCCGGCCGCGGCGCGGGCCTGGTCGAGGAAGACCAGGTCGCCGCGGTAGTTCAGGTCCCACGCCAGCGCACGCTCGGGGAAGGTGCCGGCGCCGGTGAGCGGCGAGCCGGGTGCGTCCTTGCCGAGCCCGGTGGCGTTGACCACGAGGGCTCCCGGCGACAGCGTCGCCAGCACGGCGTCGTTGTCCTCCGGTCGCGGGGTGTGCACGGTCCGCAGCGGGACGTCGGTGCCGAAGTCGTCGTAGATCCGGCGCAGCGCGTCCAGCCGGGCCGGCGAGCGGTTGGTGACGACGACCTCCGACGGGCGGTCGTCGCCGCGCTCGGGGCGGGTCAGGTACCAGCTGACGGCGATCGCCGAACCCCCGGCGCCCATGAGGAACGCCTCGGAACCGGTGCGGTCCCAGTGTCCCTCGGGGACGAAGGAGTCCAGCGCGAGCCCGGACGAGACGGGGTCCTTGGCGTGGCACACCAGCCGGTCACCGCGCTTGGACAGGCAGCTGACCTCGCCCATCATCCGCGCCAGCGGGTCCACCTCGTCGAACAGGTCCTCGCACGCCTCGTAGAGGTCGATCTTGTGCGTGGTCACCAGCGCGCCGCGGCTGAGCGGGTCGGCCGCGATGAACTCCACCACCCGCCGGTAGTCCTCCCGCGGGGCGTGCAGCGGCAGGTCGATGCCGACCATGGTGACGTCGCCGAGGCCGAGCCGGTCGGCCCACCGCGGGAACACCCGTCGGATGGACGAGCGACCCGTGGTGACCCCGATGAAGTACAGGGTCGGGAGCTGCGCGGGGGCCGGCAGCTCGCCCGGCGCCGGGTCGAGCGCGGTCGGGTCCTGCTCGGTGGCGCTCACGTCCGCTCCGCCCGGTAGCCGGTGTGGTCGGGGTTCTCGCGGGTGGTCCAGCCGCCGCGCCCGTCGGTGACGACGAGCTGCCGCATGCCGCCGGCCGCCGCGATCAGGCCGTAGTCCTGCCCGGCGTCCTCGGCGTAGCAGAACAGGCTGACGAAGGGCGCGGTCCCGACGTTGACGCTGCGGTGCACCCAGTGCCCCGGCACGTGGACGGACTGGCCGGCCCGCACCTCGACGGCGCGGCTGTCGCCTGCCAGGGTCTCCAGCAGCATCACGCCGTGCCCGGACAGGCAGTGGTAGAGCTCGGCGCGGTCGGCCCGGGCGTGCAGGTGGCCGCGGGTGAGCGCGAACTCCTCCCCCACGAGCCCCGGCAGCAGCGTGCTCGTCCCCACGACCAGGGCCCCGTCGCCCTGCGCCACCGCGTTCACCTCGACCCGGTACACCAGGTGGTCGCCGCCGTGCCGCGCCACCTGCCGGGCGTGCGCCGCGGCGTCGCGGTAGACGCCGTCCAGGTCGGCCAGGCGCTTGTCGTAGCTGCCGGTGCGCCCCTGCATCGCCCCGTCGGCGCCGATCGTCATCAGCCCCGGTTCGGGGGCCGCGGTGATCGGTGGCGTCATGAGATCTCCCGGCCGGATCGGTAGTGGAACTACAGGACGAGTGTGCGGAACGCGGCCGACCAGGCGTGTCAGCGTGCTCCGCCACGGAGTGTTGCGTGCGACGCGGTGCGTGGACTAGTAATACTACAAACATCCCGGCGCTCGCGACAGGTCGCGCCGCCTCGTCGACGGAAAGAGGGCGCATGACCCACCGCTTCGCCGGACGCCGGATCGCCGTGACCGGTGGGGGTGGCGGCATCGGCCGGGCCATCTGCGCCAGCCTGGCCGAGCAGGGCGCCGACGTCGTCGCGCTCGACCGGCGGGGCCTGGACGACCTGCCCGCCGGCGTCCGGGGCCGCGAGGTCGACCTGCTGGACGAGGCCTCGGTCGTCGCCGTGGTCCGCTCCCTCTACGCCGAGGACGACCGCGGCGTGGAGCTGGTCACCTGCGCCGGCGTGGTCGAGGACGACGTCGCGGCGGAGGAGATGTCCGCGGCCCAGTTCGACCTGGTGCTCGGGGTCAACCTGCGGGGCACGTTCCTGTCCTGCCGCGAGTTCGGCCGCGAGCTGCTCGCCCGCGAGGGCGGCGCCATCGTCAACGTGGCGTCGATGTCGGGCAACGCGGTCGTCAACCACCCGCAGCGGCAGAGCGCCTACAACAGCTCCAAGGCCGCGGTCAGCGCGCTCACCCGCTCGCTCGCGGTGGAGTGGGGACCGCGCGGGGTGAGGGTGAACGCAGTCTCCCCCGGCTACGTCGACACCCCGCTCAACCACCTCAAGCAGCACATGCACGAGGGCTGGCTGGAGGCGACGGTGCTGCGTCGCTTCGCCGAGCCGATCGAGGTGGCCCGCGCGGTCGAGTACCTGCTCAGCGACGACGCCGCCTTCTGCTGCGGCACAGAGCTTCTCATCGACGGCGGCTTCTCGCTGCGCTGACGGCGGTCCCGGCGCACGCCTCCCCCGACCTCTGGAGCACCATGATCATCTCCCACGACCTCGGCACCACCGGCGACAAGGCGACGCTCGTCGACCGCGACGGTCGCGTCGTCCACGCCGTGACCGTCGCGTACGAGACCGACTTCGGCCCCGGCGGCAAGGCGGAGCAGGACCCGCACGCACTGGTGGGCCGCGGTCTGCGGGGCGACGCGCCAGCTGCTCGAGGCCGCCCCCGCCGGGGCCGCCGACGAGGTGGAGGGCGTGTCCTTCTCCGGGCAGATGATGGGAGCGGTCCTGCTGGACGACGGCGGCGACCCGGTGCGCCCGGCCGTGATCTGGGCCGACACCCGCTCGACCGTCCAGGCGCAGCGGCTGGT
The DNA here is from genome assembly GCA_963715595.1 of uncultured Actinomycetota bacterium. Classification (GTDB taxonomy): domain Bacteria; phylum Actinomycetota; class Actinomycetes; order Actinomycetales; family CAWJMD01; genus MFD01275-22. The sequence goes on along the minus strand of OY970255.1, from coordinate 3,766,055 downwards.
CGACCGCGTGGGGATGGAGACCGGGTACGGCATCACCGGCCATCGCCTCAACGCCACCTACAGCCTGAGCAAGGTGATGTGGGTCCGCGACCAGGAGCCTGCCGCCTTCGCGGCGACCCGGCACGTCGTCCTCGCGAAGGACTACGTGGTCCTGAAGCTGACCGGCGTGCTGGTGACCGATCCCTCCGACGCCAGCAGCACCAACGCCTTCGACCAGTCCACCGGGTCCTGGTCCGAGCAGCTGATGGAGGCCGCCGACCTGCCGGTGTCGCTCTGGCCCGAGGTGGTGCCGTCCACGACCGTGGTCGGCACGGTCACCGCCGAGGCGGCCGGGCAGACCGGGCTGCGGGCGGGCACGCCGGTGGTCGTGGGCGGCGGGGACGGGCCGATGGCGGCGCTCGGGGCGGGCGTGGTCGAGCCGACCTCCGGCGCGTACGCCTACCTGGGGTCGTCGTCGTGGGTCTCGCTGGCCTCCGAGGCGCCGCTGCACGACCCGCAGATGCGCACGATGACCTTCAACCACGTGGTGCCAGGACGTTTCGTCCCGACGGCGACCATGCAGGCGGGCGGCGCGTCGCTGCAGTGGGTGCTCGACGTGCTCGCTCCCGGCGAGGACTCCCGCTACACGCGGCTGCTCGAGGCCGCGGCCGGCGTGCAGGCGAGCGAGGACGGGCTCTACTTCCTGCCGCACCTGCTCGGCGAGCGCTCGCCGTACTGGAACCCGCGCGCCCGTGCGGTGTTCGCCGGCCTCGCGCGGCACCACGGCCCTCAGCACCTGACCCGCGCGGTCGTCGAGGGCGTCGCGATGAATCTGTTCACCGGGCTGCTCGCCTTCGTCGAGAACGGGGCCGAGATCGGAGCGGTCGACGCCATCGGCGGAGCTGCCAACTCCTCGCACCTGCTGGACGTCTTCGCCGACGTGTGGGGCGTCCCGGTGCGTCGCCGCGACCTGGTCGACGAGGCGACGGCGCTCGGGGCGGCGGTGGTCGGCGGCGTGGGCGTGGGGATGTTCGAGGACTTCTCGATCGCGAGCCGGATGTCGGTCCGCACCGACGAGCACGTCCCGGACCCGGCGGCCCACAGCAGGTACCTCGACGCCCACCGCACCTTCGTCGACGCCTACCGCCGGCTCGAGCCGTGGTTCGAGACGCTGTGACGGCCGACGCCGTCCCCGTCGACGGACCGGTCGTCCGGACGGTGCTCGGCGACGTCGCCGCGTCCTCGCTCGGCCCGTGCGACTACCACGAGCACCTGTTCCAGGTGTCGCCGCTGCTGGTCGGTGACGAGCTCCGGGACGAGGCGCTCAGCACGCAGGAGGCCACCTCGCTACGGGCAGCGGGCATCTCGGCCGTGGTCGAGGCCACCCCGACCGGCCTGGGTCGTGAGCCCGCTGCGGTGGCGCGGGCCAGCCGCGCCGCCGGGCTGCACGTGGTGCACGTGAGCGGGGCGCACCGTGAGGAGCACTACGCCGGCACGCACTGGGTGCTCGGCTGCGACGAGGACGACCTGCGCCGGCGGCTGCACGCCGATGTGGCGACCGGTCTGCCTGCCGTCGACTCCCCCGGCCGCGAGGACGTGGCCCTGTCCCCGGACGGCGCCCCGGTGCGCGCCGGGATGCTGAAGGCGGGAGTCGGCTACTGGCGGATCAGCGCGTTCGAGCGTCGCGTCCTGTCCGCCTGCGCCGCCACCGCCGGCGCGACAGGGGTGCCGGTGATGGTGCACCTGGAGCACGGCACCGCGTCGTTCGAGGTGCTCGAGGCCCTGGCGTCCGAGGGACTTCCCGCGGACCGCGTCGTGCTGGCGCACGCGGACCGCAACCTCGACCCCGGCCTGCACGCCGAGCTGACCCGTACCGGCGCGTACCTCGGCTACGACGGGATGGCGCGGCACCGCGAGGCGCCCGACTCTGCCGTCCTGGACTGCCTGGAGCGCGTCGTCGCCACCGGGGACCCGTCCCGCCTGGTGCTCGGCGGCGACGTCGCCCGCGCCTCCCGCTACCGCGCGTACGGCGGAATGCCCGGGCTGGACTACCTGCCGCGGCGCTTCCTGCCGCGGGCGCGGCACCGGCTCGGCGACGTCCTGACCGACCGGCTGCTCGTCACCAACCCCGCGCAGCTGCTCGCGCTGCGCGCCGCCACGCCCACCGCCCACTGGAGGAGCATCCCGATGACCGATCTGACCCAGCTCACGGCGACGCGGCTCGTGCCCGTCGTCGTCCTGGACGACGCCCAGCACGCCGACCCGCTCGCCGAGGCCCTCGTCGCCGGCGGCCTGCCCGTGGCCGAGGTGACCTTCCGGACCCCGGCCGCGCAGGAGTCGATCAGGAGGATGGCAGCCCGGGGTGACCTGCTCGTCGGCGCCGGGACGGTGCTCACCGCCGACCAGGTCGACGTCGCGGTCGATGCGGGCGCTCGCTTCGTGGTCTCGCCCGGCCTGAGCCGGGCCGTCGTCGAGCGGTGCCACGACCACGGGGTGCTGGTGCTCCCCGGCGCCGTCACGGCGACGGAGGTGCAGGCCGCCCTCGAGCTCGGGCTCACCGCGGTCAAGTTCTTCCCGGCCGGCGACCTCCGGCGGCCCTCAGGCGATCCGGGCCCTCGCGGCACCGTTCGCCGGTCTCGGCTTCGTGCCCACGGGCGGCATCGGCCCTGGTGACCTGGCCGACTACCTGGCCCTGGACGAGGTGCTCGCCGTCGGCGGGTCGTGGATGGTGCCCCGGGACCGGGTGCGTGCGGGCGACTTCGACCACGTGCGCCGCGCGACGCGAGGACGCGGTGCGGCTCGCCGCGCGCTGACGCACCCCGTGGGCGGCCCGCGCACGGCGGACGGGTCGGTCCGGCGGGACCGGGGTCGGCTCGTCAGCGAGGGTCCCGGTCAGCGAGCAGCTGGTCCGCGAGCTCCTCCAGCGAGCGAACCGTCACGTCCGGCGCGACCAGGTAGCCCGGGTACCGACCGCCACGTCGGTCGATCCAGGCCGTGCGCAGGCCGGCGCGTGCGGCGCCGTGGACGTCCCAGGGGTGCACGGCGACCAGGAGCATCCGGTCGGCGTCGACGCCCGAGGTCTCGGCCGCGTAGCGGTAGGCGGTCCGCACGGGCTTCCAGGCACCGGCGTCCTCGACGCTGAGCAGCTGCTCGAACGGGTCCCGGACCCCCGCACGGGTCAGGAGCGCCTCGGCGACGGCAGCAGAACCGTTGGACAGGGTCACCTGACGCACCCCGGCGGCGTGCAGGCGCCGCACGGCCGGTGCGACGTCGGGATGGAGGTCGAGCTCGCTCATCCCGGACAGCACGTGCTCGACCGCCTCGTCGAGCGGCCGGTCCAGGGGCACGTCCTCCAGCAGCTCGTGCAGCACGTGGCGGCCGATCTCGGCGAAGCCCGCCGCCGTGCCCGACGCGGCCACGGCGAAGCCGTCGCGCAGCACCGTGGCGAACCAGAGGCCCGCCAGATCGGCCGGCGCGCCGACGTCGGCGAACCGGCCGGGCATGGCGGACATGTCGCTGAGGGTCTCGTTGACGTCGTAGACGACGACCTCGGGCAGGTCGGGCATGGGGCTCCTTCGCTCGCTGGCGGCCTGGTGCCACGGTAGGGGCGTGGAATCGCGGTGTCGCCCCACCGGGTTCCTCTGGCGTCCGAACCGTCTGCTCGACACCTCGCCCGAAAGGGGTCTGACCATGCGCACCCTCGGTCTTCCGATGCTGCAGAGGCTGACGCACCTCGCACCGCTGGTGCTGCGGGTGGGGCTCGGGATCGTCTTCGTCGCGCACGGCTGGCAGAAGCTGACCAACGGGCCGTCCGGCTTCGCCCAGATGCTCGTCGGTCTCGATGTGCCCGCCCCGGAGGTGCTCGCGTGGCTCGTGACGGTCGCGGAGCTGGTCGGCGGCGTGCTGCTGCTGCTCGGTCTGCTCACCCGGCTGGCGACGCTACCGCTGATCGCCACGATGGTCGGCGCGATCGCGCTGGTGAAGGCCGACCTGGGAGTCATCGCACCGATGGGCGCCCCGATGCCTGGGGCCGAGCTCGACATCGCCCTGCTGGCAGGGCTTCTCGCGCTGGCTCTGATCGGTCCCGGCAGGCTCTCCGTCGACCACGCCGTGGGTGTCGAGCGTGCCGAGGGTGCCCGGGCCCACGGTGCGACCACGACACCGGGGTGACGCTGCTGTGGTCCAATGCAGGCGTGACCGACGGGCGCAGGCGCGACCCAGCGGGGTCGGAGGGCACGAGCGGCCAGGCGGCGGCGTTCGACCGGTACGTGGTGCCCGAGATCCCGGTGCTGTACCGGGTCGCGCTCGGGCTGACCGGGCAGCCGGCTGACGCCGAGGACCTCGTCCAGGACACGCTCGTGCGCGCCTACCGTGCGGTGGGCCGGTTCGACGGCGCGCACCCGCGGGCGTGGCTCCTGACGATCCTGCGCCACGCCCACATCAACCGGAACCGCCGCCGCAGGCCGACCCTGCTGTCCGACGGCGACAGCATGCAGGCGGTGCTGGAGCGGATCGGCCCCAGCGCCCCGGCCAGCGACGACCTCCTGATGAGCACGCAGTTCCAGGCGGTGGTGACCGACGCGCTGGACGACCTGCCGGACAAGCACCGGGCGGTCCTGGCCCTGGTCGACATCGACGGGATGACCTACCAGGAGGCCGCCGACGCGCTCGGCGTCCCACGCGGCACCGTGATGAGCCGGCTCCACCGTGCTCGCAAGGCGGTGCGCGACCGCCTCGACGCCAGCGGCGCCGTCCCTCGGACCAGGAGGATGTGAGATGGGCGTGCTGGCGATGGTCGGGATGCGGATGCGGTGCCACCGGGCCGCCCGCCACCTGCAGGCCTACCTCGACGGCGAGGCGGACGCCGCTGCCGCCGCCGCGGTCGCCGCGCACCTCGAGGAGTGCCGCCGGTGCGGGCTGGAGGCGAGCACCTACGCCGCCATCAAGGCCGCCGTCGCGCTGCGCCAGGACACCGGGCCCGCGCCGGCGGTCGACCCCGCGGTGCTCGCCAGGCTGGACCGGTTCGCCCACGACCTGTCCAGCGACGTGCTCGACGACCCCGCCGACGACGACGGGGCCGGTGCACCGTGACGGCGCGACCGTGGGACCTGGTGGTGGTCGGCGGTGGCACCGCGGGCATCGTCGCCTCGACCACGGCCGCCCGGCTCGGCGCCAGGGTGGCGCTCGTCGAGGGCGAACGCACGGGCGGTGACTGCCTCTGGACCGGGTGCGTCCCGAGCAAGTCGCTGATCGCCGCTGCGGCGGTGGCGTCGTCGGCTCGCACAGCCTCCACCCACGGCGTCCACGTGGGAGAGGTCTCGGTCGACTTCGCGCAGGTGATGGCCGGCGTCCGGGCGTCGATCGCCGAGATCGCGCCGGTCGACTCCCCGCAGACGCTGCGCGGCAAGGGGGTTCACGTCCTCACCGGGCGTGCGCGCTTCACCGGCCAGGCCTCCCTCGAGGTCGACGGCACACCGCTGCCCTTCCGCCGGGCGGTGCTGTGCACCGGTGCCGCACCTGCGGTTCCACCCGTCCCCGGCCTGCGCGGCAACCCGGCGACCCTGACCAGCGACACCGTGTGGGACCTGGACGCGCTGCCCGCCCGGCTGCTCGTGATGGGCGGCGGCAGCATCGGTTGCGAGCTGGGGCAGGCGTTCTCCCGGCTCGGGGCGCAGGTGACGGTGGTCGAGGCGGCTGACCGGCTGCTGCCGCGGGAGGACCCCGACGCGTCCGCGATCGTCGAGGCGTCGCTGCGGGCCGACGGCGTCTCGGTGCGGACGAGCACCTCCGTGGTGGCGGTCGACCACCCGTCGGCCACCGGCACCAGGGTGCACCTCGAGGCGGAGGGCGGCCGCGTCGAGGACCTCGAGGTCGACGCCGTGCTGGTGGCCGTCGGTCGCCGTCCCCGCACCGGCGAGATCGGCTCGGACGCCGCCGGTCTCGAGCTGACCGAGGGTGGAGCCGTCGTCGTCGACCGGCACCTGAGGACGACCAACCCACGGATCTGGGCGGCGGGTGACGTCACCCCGCTCCCCGCCTTCACCCACGTCGCGGGCGTGCACGGGGCGCTCGCGGCGACGAACGCGCTGCTGGGGCTGCGGCGCGCGGTCGACCTGTCCGCGGTGCCGAGGGTGACCTTCACCGATCCCGAGGTCGCCGCGGTCGGGGTGGGGACAGGGCGACCGTCGGACCGGGACCGTCGTCGGCTCCGACCGGTGCAGGAGCTCCACGTCGACGTCGACCGGGCCGTGGTCGACGGCAGGACCGAGGGCTTCACCCGCCTGGTGCTCGACCGCCGGCGGCGCGTCGTCGGCGCGACGCTGGTGGGCCCGCGGGCCGGGGAGTCGCTCGCGGAGGTGACGCTGGCGGTCCAGCAGGGCCTGGGGACGGCGGCCCTGACCTCGGCGATCCACCCCTACCCGACCTACGCCGACGGCGTCTGGCACGCCGCGATCGCCGACTCGCGGTCGCGGCTCGAGCACCCCGTCGTCCGAGTGGCCGTCCGGGTGCTGCGCCGGCTGCGACGCGAGGTGGACCGCTGATGCCCGGGCCCGTGGCGCCCCTCGAACGGACCGTCGAGGTCGTGCGCCGGTGGTGGTGCCGGACCGCGCCGGTGCCGGCCGAGAGCAGAGCGGCTCTCGACCGGCGGTGGGACGAGCTGCCGGCCTCGGCCCGGACACCGGCGCAGGTGCTCGGCCGGCAGGCGGTGGGGTGCGAGGGCACCCACGGGGTCTTCCCGCGCTGCAACCTCACCTGCACGCCCTGCTACCACTCCGCCGACGCGAACAAGGTGCGGGTCGACGCCGAGCACACCCTCACGCAGGTGCGCGCGCAGATGGCGTACCTGCGCTCGGTCCGCGGCCCGCGCGCCCACGCGCAGCTCATCGGGGGCGAGGTCAGCCTCCTCGACCCGCAGACCCACGCCGCCGCCCTGCAGGTGATGCGCGAGCACGGGCGCGAGCCGATGAGCTTCACGCACGGGGACTTCGACGAGGAGTACCTGCTGCGGCTGGCCCTGGACGACGACGGGCGGCCACGGTTCCGCCGGCTGTCGTTCGCCGCGCACTTCGACTCCCTGATGCGCGGCCGGCGCGGCCTGCCCCGGCCGCGCTCGGAGGCCGAGGTGCAGGAGCACCGGGAGCGGTTCGCCGCGATGTTCGACCGGCTGCGGCGCCGGCACGGGGTGCGTTCCTACCTCGCGCACAACATGACGGTGACGCCCGCGAACGTCGACCAGGTGGCCGACGTCGTCCGAGACTGCCTGGCCCGCACGGGGTTCAGCATGTACTCGTTCCAGCCCGCCGCCTACGTCGGCGACGAGCGTCGCTGGCGGGAGGACCTGAGGTCGCTGACGCCGGACGAGGTCTGGGCGCAGGTGGAGGACGGGGCCGGGTGCCGCGCTGCCGCACCGTGCCGTCGAGTTCGGCGACCCGCGCTGCAACCGCACCTCGTTCGGGTGGATGATCGGACCCCGGTTCGTGCCGGTGCTCGTCGACGACGACCCGGCCGACCTGCACGCCCGCGACGTCTTCCTGGCCCGGCTCGGCGGGATCCAGCTCGGTGGGCTCCCCGCGACGGTGGTCGCCGCCCGCCTGCTGCGTGCCGTGGCTCGCGAACCTGTCGGCGCCGGGGTCGCGGTCGGCGTGGGCGCGGCGGGCGCGTGCGCCGCTCCGGTGGTCTGCGGACCGTCGCCGGGGCGCTGGTGCGGGGCCGCGTCCGCCCGATGACGTTCGTCATGCACGTGTTCATGGACGCCGAGGTGGTCGAGCCGGCGTGGCGGCTGATGCTGCGCGACGAGGTCAGCGACGACCCCGAGGTCCGCGCGGCGCAGGAGCGGCTCGGCGCCTGCGCGTACGCCATGGCGCACCCCGAGCTGGGGCGGACGGTCCCGGCCTGCGTGCAGCACAGCGTCCTCGACCCCGAGGCCAACGCGCGCCTCAGGCGCCTCCTGCCGCTGGAGGTCGTGCCGCGGTCGTCCTGATCACCTCCGGCGGGGCCGTCGACGGCGCCGCCGTGGTGCCGGGCACCACGTGCCGCGCCGCGACGGGGACCAGCACGCCGACGCCGTCCCCGACCGCCACGGGGAGCGGGGTGTCGACCACGAGCTCCACGCCGTCGACGTCGACCCGCACCCGCGCGAGAGCCCCGGTCGACCGGGAGGCGACGACCCGACCGACGAGGGTGCCGTCCCGGCCGGGAGCGGTGAGCGACAGCGCCTCGTGCCGCACGACGAGGGTGCCCGGACCGTCCGGCACGTCGCGTCACCACCTCGAGCCGTCCCAGGGCGGACACGTGCGCGCCGCGGACCACCTCACCGGGAACGGCGTTGAGGCCACCGAGGAAGCGGTGCACGTCGAGGTCGACCGGCCGGGCGTGCAGCACGTCGGCCCGGTCGTGCTGGACGATGCGCCCGCCCCGCAGCACCGCCACGGTGTCGGCGACCGCGGCTGCCTCGTGCCGGTCGTGCGTCACCAGCAGGATCGTCGGCTCGACCGCGGCCCGCAGCTGGTCGAGCAGCTCGTGCATCTCCGAGCGCAGCCGCGGGTCGAGCGCGCTGAACGGTTCGTCGAGCAGCAGCACGTCCGGTTCGGCGGCCAGGGCCCGCGCCAGCGCCACCCGCTGCTCCTGCCCTCCCGACAGGGTGCTCGGACGACGCCGCGCGAGGTGCCCGGTCCCGACCAGGTCGAGGTAGGCCTGTGCGCGCTCGCGTGCCGACCGGCGCGAGGCGCCGCCCACGACCAGGGCGAAGGCGACGTTGTCGCGGACGTCCAGGTGCGGGAACAGCCGCGGGCGCTGGAACACCAGGGCGGTACGACGCCGCTCGGCCGGTACCCGGCCGACGTCGCGCCCGGCCACCACGACGACACCCGCGCGCAGCGGCTCGAGGCCGGCGACCAGCCGGAGCACGGTGCTCTTGCCCGAGCCCGACTCCCCGAGCAGCGCCACGCACCCGCCCGCCGGCACCGACAGGTCGAGCCCGTCGACGACGGGCTCGTGCCCGGGGTACGCGTGGCTCACCGCCCTCAGCTCGAGCCCGCTCACGACCGACCCGCTCACGACCGCCCCTCACGGCCGACCCGCCCGTCGCACCAGCAGGGTCGACAGCACCAGCAGCACGACCGGGGGTGCCACGGCCGCGACCGAGGCCGCCGCGACGGCCCCGTCGTTGCCCGAGGCGGAGGCCAGCGACCCGACGACCAGCGGCAGCGACACCAGCGACCCCCCACCCAGCAGCAGCGTGACGGTGTAGTCGCTCCACGCCACCAGGAACGACAGGAAGGCCGCCGCGGCCAGTGCGGGCGCCACCAGCGGCAGGTGCACGCGCGTCATCACGTCCCTCCTCGACGCACCGAGGCTGCGTGCGGCCTCCTCGAACCCGACGTCGTACGCCGCGTACGCGGACCGCATCACGTACGTGGTGTACGGCACGGCAGCGACCGACGAGCGTGGTCACGACGGCAGCCCACGTCGGGACCCCGGCGCGCAGCGACACCGTCACCAGACCGGTCACCACCGCGAACGGCGGCAGCGCGACCGGCGCGAGCAGCAGGACGGGGACCAGGCGGTTGCGGCTCAGCCCGGTGCGGGCCAGCGCCCAGCCCGCCAGCGCCCCGGCCGGTGTCGCCAGCGCCGCGACGACGAGCCCCAGCCCGAGTGACCGCGCCGCGGCCGGCAGCACGCCCTGGTCGGCAGCCGCCCGCCAGCCGCTCGTCCCCCAGTCCTGCGGGACGGGCGAGGGGAAGTCCCACCGGTCGGCGCCCGCCCACAGCAGCGTCGGCAGCAGCGGCGTCACCAGCCACACCAGGGCGAGGCAGCCGGCGGCCACCAGCACGGGCGCTCGCCAGAGCGGCGCCGGCAGCGCGCGGTCCGGCTCACGACGACCTCGGGACCGCGCGCAGCACGGCGGCGGTGACGGCCGAGCGCGACGAGCGCCAGCACGACGGTGACCACCCCGACGGCGGCCGCCTGCGGCCTGGTCGTGAGGTCGAGGTCGCCGAGCAGCCTCAGCGCCAGCACCGGCAGCGGTTCGGGTGCCGTGCGCCCCAGCAGCCACGGCACCTCGTAGGAGCCGAGGACGTAGGCGAACGAGATGCCGCCGGTGGCCACCAGCGACGGCGCGGCCAGGGGCAGGGTGACCCGGCGCAGCCGCTGCGCCGGGGCCGCGCCCAGCGTCGCCGCGACCTCCCGCAGCGCCGGCTCCTCGCGGGACAGCACGGCCAGCGCCACGACGGCGACGAAGGCCGATTCCTTCCAGGCGTACTCGACGACGGTCGCGATCCACCACGGCCCGGCGACCAGCTGCGGGAACGACCCGGGCTCGGCACCGACCACACGCGCCAGCAGTCCGGCGTCCGCCAGCAGCAGCCCGACGCTCGCCGCACCCACCACGTGCGGCACGGGGATCGTGGCGACCGCCGCGGCGCGCACCAGCCGCCCCGTCGTCCGGCCCCGCAGCGCCAGGACGGCGAGACCGAAGCCGGTCGTCACGGCCAGGACGGTGGCCGCGGCCGCGAGCGCCAGCGACAGGACGACTGCGCCGCCCACGTCCTGGGTGGACAGCACCGCGCGGTAGGCACCCACGCCCGCGGCGGGCTGACCGACGAGCGGCATCAGCCCGGCGCTCTGCAACCCGGTGGCGGCCACGCCCGTCCCGACGACGAGCAGGGTCGGCACCAGCGCGGGAGCGAGGAGCAGGAGGGCTCGCGCGGACGGTGGCGTCACCGGCCGAGGACCTGCTCGCGCCAACCGGCCTCGAGCGGCGCGACCCAGTCGGCCGACAGCTCGGGCAGCGCACCGCGCGACAGCTCCTCGAACGGCGGCACCACCGTCGACGCGGGCAGCTCCGCGAACCCCGCCGCCTGCTCGGCCGGGAGCAGCGCGGGGTCGAGGACGGTGTACTGCCCCCACACGCCCGGGTCGGCCTTCGCGAGCTGCTGGTCGGGCGACAGCGCCAGGTCGGCGACCACCATCGCCCCGGCGGCGTCGCCGGCGTTGCGCGGGATCGCGAGGAAGCTGGCGTTGCCGAGGGTGCCGCCGTCCAGGGGCAGGACCCGGGTGCCGGCGGGGAAGGTGCCGTCGCGCACCAGCTGGTCCAGCGTCGCCGGCCCGTAGGTCATCGTGAACGAGACCTGGTCGTCGCGGAACAGGTCCTCGAGCTGGGCGAGGTCGCGCGGGTAGGTCTCGCCCTGGCGCCACAGCGCCGGGGCGACCTGCGCCAACCGCTCCCACAGCGCGTCCGTCAGCTCCGGCGCGCCGCCGTCCGGGTAGGCGGTCGGGACGGCGTCCGCCCCGCCGGACACGCCGTAGAGGGCCTGTCGCAGGAACGCCGAACCGGTGAAGTCCGGGGGCGCGGGATAGGTGAACCTGCCGGGGTTCTGCTCGGCCCAGTCGAGCAGCCCGGACACCGAGGTGGGCGGGTCGGGCACGTCGTCGCTGTCGTAGGCGACGACGAGCTGGGCCTTGTGCCAGGGCGCCTCGCACCCGTCGACCGGGGTGCCGAAGTCCTCGGCGAGCAGCGGGTCGGCCTGGTCGAGGAAGCGCGCGGAGGGCAGGTCGTCGGCCCAGCCGCACAGCCACGCCTCGGCCTGCCGCCCGCTGCGGAAGTTCTCCCCGTTGACCCACACCAGGTCGACCGCGCCGTCGTCGCGGCCGGCCTGCTGCTCGCTCAGCACCCGGTTGAGGGCGTCCTGGGTGTCGGTGACCGGCACCCGTCGCAGGGTCACCCCCAGCTCGGCGGCGGCCGGTGCGAGGACGTCGTCGACGTAGGAGTTACCGCGCACGTCGCCGCCGTACATCCACAGGTCGACCGTCTGACCCTGCGCCTGCGCCACCACGGCGTCCCAGTCCGCGGGGTCGGCGACCTGGACGGGCGGGTCGGCGGTGGACGGGGCCGAGCAGGCCGCCAGCCCCAGGACCGCGGCGAGCGCGGCCGTGGCGGCTGCGCGCCTGGGCGTCGGGCGGTGCAGGGGCATCAGGGGACCTCTCGGAGAGGCGTGCCGGGCGGTGACGGAACACGAGCGGGTGCTCACAGGCTTCCACCTGCGTGACCGCATCCGCCCCCGCCCCCGGCCCGCGCTGGGTGTGGCTGCGGCTGGCCGGGTTCGTCGCCGTCGCGGTGCTGGGCATCGCGGCGCTGCTGCTCTCCCCGGTCGACACCGCGACCGTGCGGTCCGAGGTGGCCGGGGCCGGCGCCTGGGGCTGGCTGGTGTTCGTCGCCGCGTACGTCGTCGCGACGCTGGTGCTGCTGCCGAAGAACGTGCTGTCGGTCGCCGCCGGGCTGGTCTTCGGACCGGTGCTGGGGACCGGCCTGGTCTGGTCCGCCGCCGTGCTCGGCGCCGTCGCGGCGTTCTGGCTGGGCCGCGCGCTCGGTCGCGACGGCGTGGCACGCCTGGCCGGGTGCGTCGATGGGCCGGCTGGACCGCTGGGTCGAGCGCCGCGGGGTCTGGGCGGTCCTGGTGGCCCGCCTGGTACCGGTGCTGCCGTTCACCGCGGTCAACTACGCCTCCGGCCTGACGGCGATCGGGTTCTGGCCCTACCTGCTCGCCACGGCGGTCGGGATCCTGCCGGGTACGGTCGCGTACGTGGCGATCGGCGCGTACGGCTCCGAGCCGGGCTCGTGGCCCTTCGTGGTCGCCGTCGGCGCGCTGGCGCTGCTCGCCGCGGGTGGGGTGGTGTGGCGGTACCGGGCCCGTCGGGCCGGTGCTTGACCCGGTCGCGCGGCGCTGGACCGCCGAGCCGCTCGAGCGCCTCGCCGCGTGGCTCGACCGTCCCGCCGTCACCCCCGACCGGGTCTCCGTGGCCGGCGTCGTGCTCGGGCTCTGCGGCGCCGGCCTCGCCGCTCTGTCGCTGTGGCCCGCCGCCCTCGTCCTGTGGCTGCTCTCGCGCGTGGCCGACGGGCTCGACGGCACCCTCGCCCGCCGCCGACGCCTCCGGACCGGTGCCCCCGACACCGGGGCCGGCGGCTTCCTCGACATCGTCGGCGACTTCCTCGTCTACGGCGCCTTCGTCGTCGGCGTCGCGGTCGGCACCGGCGGGTCGCTGCTGCCGTTCCTCGCCGTGCTGCTCGCCTACTACGTCAACGGCGCCGCCTTCCTGGCCTTCTCGTCGATCGCCGAGCGCACCGGGCACCGGCTCGACGACGGCCGCTCGCTGTCGTTCGTGGGCGGGCTCGCCGGCGGCACCGAGACGGTGCTGGTGCACTCGCTGTGGTGCCTGCTCCCGTTCTGGGCCGGGCCGATCGCCTGGGTCTGGGCCGGCGTGGTCGCCGTGAGCGCCACCCAGCGGGTCGTCGGCGGCTACCGCACGCTCGCGACGGACCCGCGATGAGCCGGCGTCAGCCCGGCAGACCGGAGCGCTACACCTCGGTCGCGCGGGTGTACGACCTGGTCTCGGCCGAACCGGTGTACCGGCGCGGACGACGCCTCGCGATCCCGCTGCTCGACCTGCGACCGGGCGACACCGTCGTCGACATCGGTTGCGGCACGGGCCTGAACTTCCCCCTCCTCGCGCGAGCGGTGGGGCCGGACGGCCTCGTCGTCGGCGTCGACGCCAGCACGCAGATGCTCGCGCAGGCGCACCGCAGGCGGCTCGGCGACGCCGCCCCGCGCGTGCGGCTCGTCCACGCCGACGCCACCCGCCTCGGTGCGGACGAGCTCGTGCGGATCATCGGGACCCGTGCGGACGCCGCCCTCGCGACCTACTCGTTGTCGCTGATGGACGACTGGCGCCCGGCGTTCGACCTCGCTCTCGGTGCGGTCCGCGCCGGGGGCCGGGTCGGCGTGGTCGACATGCAGCTGCCCCCGTGGCCGTGCCCGGCCGCTGGCCCGTCTGGCCATGGCTGCCGGCGGCGCCGACCCCCGCGCCCACCCCTGGCGGGCGGTCGAGGAGACCTGCACCGCGGTCGTCGCACCGACCGCCCCGACCGCTCACATCCAGGTGCGGGTGGGGACCCGACCGGCGTGAAGGTCGACAGGCGGTCGGGCCTGCGCACAGGATCCGCCGGGTCCAGGATGCCGCTGCGGCGTCAGCGGCAGCTGTAACCGCCGTCGATCGGCAGCGAGACGCCGGTGATCATCGACGCGGCGTCGCTGAGGAGGAACACGATCGGGGCGGCGATCTCGTCCTCGGTGGCCCAGCGGTGCAGGGGCATCGCCTCCAGGAAGGGGCCCTCGATGTCCTCGCGACCCCAGTACCAGGCCGACATCGGGGTCATCACGACCGTCGGGTTGACGCTGTTGACCCGGATGCCGTGCCCGCCGAGCTCGAGCGCCGAGACCCGGGTGATGTTGTCCAGCGCCGCCTTCGACGAGCCGTACGAGATGTGCCCCGGCAGCGCGACCAGGCTGGCCTGGCTGGAGACGTTGACGATCGCGCCGCCGCGCCCGAGCCTGATCATCGAGGCGGCCGTGTACTTCGTGACGAGCAGCGCGCCACGGGCGTTGATGCTGATCACCTTGTCGAAGACGTCGATGTCGGTGTCGGTCGGCCCGGCGATCTCGCCGCCGAACCCCCCGCAGTTGACGACTCCGTAGAGGTCCAGACCTTGCAGCGCGGCCCGGATGCTGTCCTCGGACTGCAGGTCGAACACGACCGGCCTGGCACCGGTCTCGGTCACGATCGCCTCGAGGCCCTCGCGCGAACGGCCGGCCGCGACGACGTCGGCGCCGGCCCGGACGAGGTGGCGGACGGTGGCGCCGCCGATACCGCCGGCGGCGCCGGTGACCAGGACCGTGCGGCCGGTGAAGTCGTCCATCTGGAGGTGCTCCCTGTGTCGGGCGTGGGCGTGTGGAGTGGGTGGGCCGGACGGACCGCGGGCCGGGGAGGAGTGCTCCCCGGCCCGCGGACCCCGTGCCCGGATCAGCAGGACGACTTGTAGATCGCGTCCTGGCTCTCGGGGCTGTCGAGGTTGTCGGCGGTGATGATGGTGAAGTCGGTCTGGATCTCGGCCTCGGTGGGCTCGCCGTCCAGCGCCGCGAGGGCCTGCTCGACGCCCTGCTCGCCGATCGTGCCGGGCTGCTGCGCGATGAGGGCCTGGATGGTGCCGTCCTCGAGCGCCTTGACCTGGTCCGGACCGGCGTCGAAGCCGACGATCTTCACCTCGCCCTGCTTGTCGGCCTGCCGCACACCGGTCGCCGCGCCCTCGGCACCGAACAGGTTGGTCGCGAAGATGCCGACGATGTCGGGGTCCTTCTGCAGCGCGGAGGTCACCAGCTGGGCGGCCTTCGCGACGTCGTTCTGCGCGTACTGCACACCGAGGTTCGTGTAGGTGCCGTCCGCCTCGACGGCGTCGCCGAACCCGGACGTGCGCTGGTCGGAGGTGCTGATGCCGGGCTGGTTGTCGATGACGAGCACCTTGCCGCCGCCGGGCGCGAGCTCCTTGATCGCGTCGAACGCCGCGGCGCCGCCGCCGACGTTGTCCGAGGAGATCGACGAGACGGCGCCGGAGGGGTCGTTCAGCGTGGTGTCGACCAGCACGACCTCGATCCCGGCGTCGATGGCCTGGTCGATCGGCTGCTGCATCGCCGTGACGTCGGTCGGTGCGATGAGGATGGCGTCCGGCTGCGCCGCGATCGCCGAGGTCAGGATCGGGGTCTGCAGGGTGGGGTCGAACTTCTGCGGCCCCTGGGTGTCCAGCGTCGCGCCGGCCGCCTCGGCGGCGGCCTCGGCCGCGCACTGCATCGAGATGTAGAAGTTGTCGCCGGCGACTCCCTGGATGAAGGTGATCCTCTTGCCGGCCTCGGAGTCACCACCGGTGCTCCCCGCGGGCGCGTTGCCCTCGGCGGCTCCGCAGGCGCTGAGCGAGGCGGTCAGGACCGCGGCCAGACCTACCGAGAGAACGACTCTGTTCGTGTGCACTTCAGTTTCCCTTCGAGGAGCCGCGCCCGAGGTGGGCGAGGAGTGAGCGACGAGGCCTGCCCGACTGGGCCCTCGCCCGGCGCTTCTGGTCGAGCCAGACAGCTGCGATGAGGACGACACCGACGACGACCTGCTGCCAGAACGGCTGGACCCCGATGATCACGAAGCCGCTCTGCAGGGTGGTGGGGATGAACAGGCCGATGACGGTTCCGAAGATCGTCCCGAAACCTCCGAAGAGGCTGGTGCCGCCGATGACGACACCGGCGATGACGTTGAGGTTGGTGTTCGACTGGCCGCCGATGGTCGTCGACTGGAAGAACGAGAGGTTGAGGATGCCTGCGAACCCGGCCAGCAGGCCGGCGAAGGCGTAGACCTTGATCGTCTGCAGGTCGACCTTGACGCCGATGCGGCGTCCGGCCTCGATGTTCGAGCCGATGGCGTAGGTGTGCAGCCCGAACCTGGTCCTGTGCAGCAGCACGATGCCGATCAGCACGACGACGGCGGAGATCACCGACAGGGTCGGGATCTGGCCCACGACGTTGCCGAACCCGACGTTGTCGACCAGGACGGTGGGCGCGGCCCGCAGGTCGATGCCGCCCGTGATGATCTGCGCGAAACCCAGTGCGGCGCCGAAGGTCCCGAGCGTCACGATGAGGGGAGGCACCTTCGCCTTCGCGATCAGCACCCCGTTGACCAGCCCCCACACCAGGCCCGACAGGCAGGCGACCAGCACCCCGAGGAACGCCACGCCCCACCCCTGCCCCCCGGCCGCGAGCATCACCTTGCTGGCGACGACCCCGGCGAAGACGAGCACGCTGCCGACCGACAGGTCGATGCCGCCGGTGATGATGACGAACGTCATCCCGACGCCGAGAACCGCGAGGATCGAAGTGTTGATGACGATGCTGCGGATGTTGAAGCCGGACAGGAACGACTGCGGCGCGAGGGTGCCGAAGATGGCCACGACGAGCACCAGGATCAACAGGATCTGCAGACCCTGGATCCCGAACACCCTGCGCCACACCGGGAGCGGCGCATCGGTGGGCGCCTCGATCGCGCTCACGACTGCTTCCTGTCGTCCAGCGCACCGGTCATGGCGCCGACGAGCTCCTCGACGCTGGTGTCGGCCCCGCGGTAGATCGCGACGCGGCGGCCGTGGCGCATCACCTGGACGCGGTCGCTGACCTCCAGCACGTGCGGCATCGAGTGGCTGATGAAGACCACGCCGATGCCCTCGTCACGCACCCGCCGGATCAGGTCGAGCACGCCGCGGGTCTGCACCACCCCGAGGGCGGCGGTCGGCTCGTCGAGGAAGATCACCTTGCTCGCCCAGGCGGCGGCGCGGGCGACGGCGATGGACTGCTTCTGCCCGCCGGACATCGCGCCGATCGGGCCCGAGAAGTTGCGTACCGTGGACCCGAGGCTGGCGAAGGACCTCTTCCCGGACTCCTGCATCGCCTTGGTGTCCATGAAGCCGAGCCTGCCGAGCAGGCCCTTGCGCATCACCTCGCGGCCCAGGTACAGGTTCTGGATCGGGTTCAGGTGGGGCGCCAGCGCGAGGTCCTGGAAGACGGTCTCGATGCCGAGCCGCCGGGCCTGGATGGGGTCGGACAGCTCGACCCGGTCGCCGGCGAACTCGACCGTGCCCGAGTCCTGCCGCTCGCTGCCGGACAGCATCCGGACCAGGGTCGACTTGCCGGCGCCGTTGTCGCCGATGAGCGCGACCACCTCGCCGGGCTCGACGTCGAAGTCGGCGCCCTGCAGGGCCTTGACCTGGCCGTACTGCTTGGTCAGACCGTGCGCCTTGAGCAACGGCTCTGGCATCTCTCACTCCTTCGTGATCGTTGCGACGACTGCCATGACACCGGTGTCATCCGCAACGTGGGAGTAGACAACCAGCGCATGTCACCGGTGTCAAGGGGTACATCGCCGGGGTCGGTCAGGAACCCGGTCGGCCGCCGCCGCTCAGAGGGCCGGGGACGTCCAGACCGGCCGGCCACCCCCGTCGGGCACCGACCAGGGGAACAGCTCCACCAGATCCTCGACCGGCCGGCACGAGGCGCGCTCGAGCAGCCGGACCGGCAGCGTCACCCGGGTCAGCGGCTCCTCGCCGCCGGCACCGAGGCGGTGCACCACCCGCTCGGCGGCCAGGCGTCCGAGGGCGTTCGGGTCCTGGTCGATCACCGTCAGCGCCGGCGAGAGCATCGCCGCCATCGGGAAGTCCCCGAACGCGGTGATCGCCAGCCGGCGTCCGGTCAGCGCGGGGACCAGCACCATCGTGGTCTGCGCGTCGGAGGAGAACACCGCGGTCGGAGGCGAGCTGACGGCCGAGAGCCGCCGCACCGCCTCGACCGCGCCGTCCGCGGACGCCGCACCGAGCTGGACCAGCTCCTCGTCGACGCCGGCCCCCGCCTGCTCCAGCGCCGCGCGGTACCCGCGCAGCCGGTTGGCCGTGGTGGAGATGCCGGTGGTGTTGCCGACGAACGCGATCCGGGTGTGACCGTGCTCGAGGAGGTGCGCGGTCGCCGCCAGGGCCCCGCCGAAGTCGTCCTCGACGTAGCAGTCGGCCTCGACCCCCCGTGGCGGCCGGTCGACGAAGACGACGGGCAGCTTGCCCACCCAACGCGTCAGGTGACCCTGGTCGGTGGAGGTGGGGGCCATCACCAGCGCCCCGAGCTGCCGCTTGAGCAGCGATCCCAGCCGCTCCTCCTCCCGGCCCGGGTCCGTCCCGAGGTTGGTCACCAGGACGGACATGTCGTGCCGGGAGGCGACCTGCTCGACGCCGTCGGCGATCGCGGAGAAGAACGGGTCGGCGATGTCGGGAACCGCCACGCCGATCACCGGCGAGCGCCCGTCGCGGAAGGTGCGCGCCAGCGCGTTCGGCGTGTAATTCAGCGTCGCCAGGACGGCCTCCACCCGGCGGCGGGTCTCGGGCAGGACGTGCGGGTCCTCGTTGAACACCCGGGACACGGTCTTGACGCTCACGCCGGCCCGCGAGGCCACGTCGCGCATCGTCACCACCGGTCACCACCTCCGCCTCTGCTCGCGCGCCTGGCGCGACGCGCCGGGGCGACGGCACTATGACACCGATGACACCCACGACGACAGCCGCCACGGGCCCCGGCCCCGTCGCGGCGGTGCTGACCGGGCCGGCCGGTGTCGGCAAGACCACCGTCGCCCGCGCGCTCGCCCGCGCGCTCGGCGCCGCGCTGCTCGACCTCGACACCGCGACCGCCCCCCTGGTCGAGGTGGTCGCGCGCGGGCTGGGTACCGACGATCTGGACGACGCCCGGCTGGCCGAGGCCACCCGCGCGGCCCGGTACGAGACCCTCACCGCCCTCGCCGAGGACTCGCTGGCGTGCGGGACCCCGGTCGTCCTGGTCGCCCCCTTCACCGCCGAGCGCACCACCGCGGACCGCTGGGCGGCGGTGCAGCAGCGGCTGCGCCGCGCCGGGGGCGAGCCCACCCTGGTCTGGGTGCACGCCTCGCGCGAGGTCCTGCGCGAGCGCCTGATGGGGCGCGCGGCCGCCCGCGACGCCTCCAAGCTGGCCGACCTCGAGGCGCACCTGGACCGGGTCGACCTCCGCCCGCCCGTGGCGCCGCACCTCGCGGTCGACACGGGCCGGCCGCTGCACCTGGAGCTCCTGATGGCGTCCCTACGCGGCTGACCCGTCCACCTGGTCCACGGCACCCTGCAGCTCGCGCAGGCGCGGGAGCGCGCGGGAGGTCAGCAGCTCCTCGCGGGCGCCGGCGTCGACCGACAGCGAGTCCTTCCACAGCGAGCGCCCGGCCATCGCGCCGCTGGCCCCGTGGGCGATCGCCGTCCGCACCTGGTCGATGAAGGTGGTGTGGTCGACACCGGCCGACAGCACGGCCCACGGGACGCCCCGCGCCGCCTCGGTCACCGCGGCGCACGCCTCGGCCGAGCCGGGGTACGGCAGCTTGAGCACCTTGGCGCCGGCGTCGACCGACAACCGGGCCGAGTCGACGACCAGCTGCGGGAAGCGCTCGGCGTACTGCTCCTCGGTCTCGTCCTCGAGCCGGTAGGTGAGGATCTCGACGATCAGCAGGACGCCCTCGTCGGCGCACGCGCGGACGAGCTCGCCGATCTGGCGGACGGCCGCGGAGTCGGCGCCCTGCCGGTCCGGGCGCAGGTACCAGAGCATCTTGGCCGCGTCGCCGCCGAGGTCGCGGACCGTCCGCGGCGTCACTCCGTCGACGAACCTCGTGTGCTTGAGGCCGTCCACGGTCTCGGAGCCGGAGGCGTCCATGCCGACGACGAGAGCGGTGCCCGGCGTGATGGTCCGGTCCTCGACGACCGCGGGCAGCGCGACCTCGGGGTCGAGCAGGATCGCGGGACCGTGGTTGGCGAGGTGCCGCACGAGGTCGTGCTTGGCGTCGGCGAGCTCGGCGGTGCTGATCGAGCCGACACCGTCCGGGGCGTCCTGCATCACGGCCTTCATGCTGTTGCGCTGGTCGGCGGCCACGATGAGCAGGTGGCCGTCGGCGGTGCTGAGGCGCGACAGTGCACGCCGTTCGAGGGTGGTGAGCTGGTTCATCGCTGTCCTTCGGTCGGGTGGAGCGGGCACGGGCCGTGCGGTCAGGGGGCGGGGGCGGGCGAGGCGAAGGGCACCGGGCGGGCACCGGGCGCCCAGCCCGCGACCAGGTCCGCGAGATCGCGCTGGTCGGTGGCGCCGGTGGCGGCCAGCGCTCCCAGGGCGGCGGCGCCCCGGCACCCCGGCTGGTCGACCGCGGAGAACCGCAGTCGCGGGATCACCTCGCGCTTGAGGGCGCGGACGCTCGCGAGGCGGCTCCACCCGCCGCTGCAGACGGCGACGGCGTGCGGCCCGACGACGGCGTCGACGAGGGCGAGCAGGGCGCCCGTCCGGTCTCCGACGTGGTCGAGCGCCGCGGCCAGCAGCTCCTCGGGCGCGGCCTCGCGCCGCAGCGTGATCCGCACGTCGTCCCCGCCCCGCCCGCCGGCCTCGACGCTCACCCCGGGCACCGGACGGGCGGTGCCGAGTGCGGCCTCGTCCAGCAGGTCGCGGCGCTCGCCGTCCACGGCCCCGGCCAACGACAGGACGCGGCGCAGGATCACCCCCGCGCTCACCCCGCACAGCACGGCGTGCAGGCCCTCCAGGACGTGGTGCCCGACCGACACGCCGGCCGCGGCCAGCCGGACGCGGTCGGCCCCGGTGACGGGGGCGGCGACCGAGCGGAGCAGCACATCGGCGGTGCCCGACCCGTTGAAGAGCTGCTCGGGCCCGGTGGCGCCCGCGCCGATCGCCGCGACCGGGTGGTCGTGCCCGGCGACGGTCAGGACGGCGCCGCGCAGGCGCGGGTCGACAACGTCGGCGCGGACGGTCCCGGCGCCGGTCCCGGCCGGCCGCAAGGGCGGCAGCAGGGTGGCCGGCAACCCGAGCAGCTCGGCGACACCGGTGGCCGCCGCCCCCGAGGAGGTGTCGAGCAGGCCGGTGCGCGAGGCCAGCGACGGCTCGGCGACGCGCTCCCCGCCCAGGGCCGCGACGACGAGCTCGGGGACGCTCAGCCAGGTGGACGACGCGGTGACGGCCCACCCGTGGCGCAGCCCCCACGCCAGCGTGGCGACGCTCGGCTGGGAGTCGGCGCGCAGACCGGTGGTCGCGGTGAACGCGTCGCGGTCGGACGCGAGCAGCGCCGCCATCTCCTCGCCTCCGCGCGGGTCGAACCACGCGACCACGGGGGCCTGCTCGGTGCCGTCGCGGTCGAGCAGCGCGCCGCTCTCGGCCATGCCGGTGACCCCGATCGAGACCACGCGCGCGTCCGCGGGCAGCCGGTCGAGCAGGCCCCGCAGGCAGGCCAGCGCGCCGTCGACCAGCGCGGCGCCGGAGGTCTCGCTGTGCCCGGCCCGGGAGGTGCGCCAGGTGGTGGCGACGCCGTGGGTCGCGACCTCGTCGCCGCCCTCGTCGTGGGCGACCGCCTTGGTGCGGGTCGACCCCAGGTCGAGACCGACGTGCACGCCGTGCCCCATGCCGGTGCCCCTCCGTGTCCTCGTCGACCAGCGAGCGCCTGACGGGTCGGCTGCACGGCCGGGCCGTGTCATCGGTGTCATGCGCGCTGCACGCACTGTCTATGACACCGGTGTCATCGCTGTCAACACCCGATCCGGGAAGCGGCGTCCCGACGGCCCGGTGCCGTGCGGTCCTGGCGCGCCCGAGCGTCCCGCCGACCCCGGCGGCGGCAGCACCCGAGGATCGTCGACGTCGTCCGACCTGCATCCGGCGAGGTGCCCACCGGGGAAGTGGTGTCAGACGGTGTCCTGACGACCGTCGTCAACGCGCGGGCGGCACGCGCCGGCCCACGGAACCAGCACCGGAGGCGCAGATGAGCACCCAGGACGAGCAGGCCCCCTCGACCGGCACCACGATCCGCGGGTCGGCGGGTGAGGCGTCGTGGTCCGACCTCGGCCAGGAGCTGTGGTCGTACCTGACAGGTCGCGGGGCCGCGATCAGCTACACCTTCGTCGACATGTCGGTCGAGGTCCCGCGCGACACCGGGGCCGACGCGCCGCGCGCGACCTGGAAGCTCGACGGCACGCTGCGCATCACGACCAGCGACGACGAGCTCGCCGGCGCAGACCCGTACCGCAGCTGACCCGGTGACCCGCTCGCTCCGCATCGAGGCGGATCTGCGTTTCCGGCTCGACGACGACACGTCGGACGGGCCGCCGCTGCACGGCACGGTGCGGGCCGACGGCACCCACCTCGCGGTGACGTCGGACCGTCTCGACCTGCTGGCGGGCGGCGCGAGCGGGCGGACGCTGCGGCGACTCGCCCGCGCGGTCGCGCGGCAGGGGCTGACGGTGGGGCTCGGCGGTCCGGACGGTCCTGCCGTCACCGTCGGCGCCGTCCGCAGCAGCCTGCTGCACCGCGTCGTCACCGGTTCGCGGTACGTGCGGGTCGACAGCTGGCGGCAGGCCTGGCAGCTGCGACGCGGACGTGCGGCGACCGGCGTGACCGACGGGACCTTGCCGGGCAGAGCGGTTCTCGGCCTGCCGCCGTCGACACCGTGGCCGCCGGCACCGACCTTCCGACGCGGTCCGCGCACCGTCACCACGACGCACGACCCGCGTGGCGGCGGACGTCCGCAGCTGGTGTTCTCGATGGGCCCGGCACCGCAGCCGGGCGACCGTCAGCGGGTGCACCTGCTGCGTCCCGGCGTGACGACCATCGGCAGCAGCCCGCAGTCCGACCTGCGCCTGGACGGGATCGCCCCGCGGCAGGCCGAGATCCGGCGCGACGAGAACGACGAGTACGTGCTGGTCGACCTCGCCGGGGAGGCCCCCACGCGGGTCAACGGCGAGCCGGGCGGGCAGCACGTGCTCCGCACGGGGGCGCGCATCGAGATGGGCCCGTGGACGATGAGCTACTGGCGCGAGGAGTACGCCGACCACGGCCGCCCGTACGGCGGACGCAGCGGTGGAGAGCTGAGCCGTCAACGGCCGCAACCGGTTCCGACCTACCGACGCCCGCGCACCGGGCCGCCGAGGCGTCCCGCCCCCTGACCGACCCGGCGGTGAGCGCAGCGAACCGGTGGACCGGTTCCGACCGTGACGTAGGGGTTCGGTCGAGCCCGGGGCAGGAGCCGCGCGCTCCAGACCGGCTCCGCACGTGCCGACGACAAGGGTCCCGGGCTCCAGACGCGTCCCCGGTCGCGCGTCGCGGCGACGCCCCGCACAGTGGGAGCCACCCACCCGAACCGGAGGACACCGTGCACGAGACCGCCGAGAAGTTCGTCCAGGCCCTGCACCGGCTGCACGCCGAGCGCGACGTCGACGACCTGGTCGCCCTGTTCGCCGACGACGCGACCCTGCGCCGCGGCGACCAGCAGCACGAGGAGTCCGGCGCCGACGGCGTCCGGAAGTTCTGGACCGACTACCGCGAGGTCTTCGACGACGTCCGCTCCGAGTTCCGCCCGACCATCTGCGACGAGCAGGGCGCCGTCCTGGAGTGGACGTCGACCGGCACGCTCGCCGGCGGGGCGCCCGTCGAGTACAGCGGCGTGAGCGTGCTGCGCGGCACCGAGGACGCGATCTCCGACTTCAGCACCTACTACGACTCGAGGCCGTTCTCCACGCCGACCGGCTGAGGCCGCAACCGCACCGACAGGCACGTCACGCAGCCCTCGAGCTTCTCGAACTCGCTGATGTCGACGACGACCGTGCGAAGCCCCCTGGCCTCGAACAGCTCTCGGGTCCGGGGGGCGCTCGCCGCCATCAGCACCGTGTCGGTGTCGAGCACCACCACGTGCGAGCCGCCCTCCTCGGGCACCGGCAGGAACGCGGGCCACGCCGCGGGGTCGTCGACCAGCGGCTCGTACCCGACCACGGTGCCGTCGGGCAGGGCGGTCACGGCCGACTTCAGGTGCAGCACCTTCGACACCGGGACCGCCACGACCTCGGCCCCCTCGGGGGCCAGGAACCCGCGCAGCTGCTCGACCGCAGCCTCGTTCGTCCGGCCGCCGACGCCCACCCAGACGGTGCGACCGTGCTTGAGCACGTCGCCGCCGTCGAGCGTGCCGGGCTCCTCGATCCGCTCGACCCGGTACCCGAGGTCGAGCAGCGCACGCTCGGTGCCGTCGGTCTCGGGACGTCGGGACGGCGCACCCGGCCGTGACACCACGGCGAGGTCGCCGAGGACCACGACGGTGTCCTCGACGAAGACCGAGTCGGCGCACTCCGGCGCCGCCTCGACCTCGACGGTCTCCCAGCCGTTCTCGCGCAGACGCGGCGACGTAGCCCTCCCACTGCCGCACGGCGAGGTCGACGTCGACCGCCTGCCGCTCCAGGTGGGTCAGCAGACCGTCGGCCAGCCGCGGGCCGGGACGCCGGACGAGTGCACGAGAGGCCATGGTCGCAACCTACTGGCACGGTGGAGGCATGGCCTCCGACCTGACCCGCTTCGTCACCGCCCAGTCCGACGGCGGCACCTACGGCACGGCGCTCGCCGAGCTGCGCGCCGGCCGCAAGCAGACCCACTGGATGTGGTTCGTCTTCCCGCAGATCGCCGGGCTCGGGAGGTCGCAGACGGCGCAGCACTACGCGATCGCCGACCTCGACGAGGCGCGCGCCTACCTCGCCCACCCGGTGCTCGGGCCGCGTCTGGTCGAGTGCGCCCAGACCCTCGGCGACCTGCCGGGAACCGACGCCACGGCCGTGCTCGGGACGCCCGACGACCTGAAGCTGCGCTCGTCCATGACGCTGTTCGCCCACGCGGCGGCCGACGACGAGCAGCGGGAGGCGTTCCGGGCCGTGCTCGACCGGTACTTCGACGGTGCGGACGACCAGCGCACGCTGGAGCTGGCCGGGCTCGCCTAGCCGAGACCGCACTGCTCGAGCAGCACGTCCTCCATCTGCACCCGCGCCGCCTCGGCGGGCTCGACCGTGACGAGCACCGGCTCGCCGCCGTCGACGGCCACCCGCACGCCGAACGCGTAGCCGCGCTTGCTCTCCCCCACCGCGTGCGGGTCGCACCGGGCGGGCGCCACGGTCATGGCCAGCGAGAGCGTCCCTCCTGCAGCCGCAACCACCGGCAGGACGGCCGAGGCCGAGAACAGCGTCGTGCCCACCAGCTCGACCACCTCGACCCGCCGACCTGCGGCCACCGGCCCCACGACGAGCTCGCCGGACGCCGTGAGCGCCCCTGCCGCGCCGCCGCGCGTCCACGTCGGCCCCAGCGTCATCGCGGCGGCGTCGAGCGCGGACAGCGCGGAGCACTCGCGCGACCAGGTCTGCGGCCCCACGCCGTCGGGGTCGGTCAGCTCGATCCCGACCGGCTCGTCGAGACCGGCGACCGTCACCGTCGCGACGAGCGGCCCGTCGGGCACGGCGTCCTCGGTGGTCGCGCCGCCGGCCGTCGGGCACACCGCGTCGCCGAGCTGCACCGGCAGGTCGACCACGGCGCCCGGACGACTGGTGCTGCCGAGCTCGGACGGCGGGCCGTCGTCGTACCCGGGCAGCGTCAGCGTCAGCGACTCCACCTCGACGGGGTCCTCGCCGTCGGCCTGGCCGAGCTTGACCTGCAGGCGGCGCAGCGCCTCGTCGCGCCGGTAGCGGGTCAGCTCGCCGGTCAGGGTCGGCGCGTCGACGGCCGGCACGGCGGACGGTTCGTCCCCTCCGACGTCGCACGACGACAGCAGGGTGAGCGGCACGAGCGCGGCGACCACGGCCGCGACCGTGACGGCGGCGGCTTCTCGGCGCGACGCGGGCACCGTCCCAGTATGCGAGCGCTACGCGGCCTCGAGGACGACGAACAGGAAGCCGATGAACCGCGTGCGCCCGCGCATCGGCGGGAGCAGCTCCGGGGGCGTGCCGGGGGCGGGCGGGGGCTCGCTGACCGCGGCGACGCGGAAGCCCGCGGCCTCGAACGCGTCGGACATGGCGTGCAGCGGCCGGTGCCAGAACGTCAGCCAGACCGTGCGGCCGGCCATCTCGTAGTCCTCGGAGTACCGCGTCAGCGCGAAGTAGTCGGCGTCGGGGTAGGTGAGCCTGTAACCGAAGGGGTGGTTCACCACCACGACGACCCGGCCCCCGGGCACCAGGACGCGGCGCAGCTCGGCGAGCGCGTCCGTCCAGTCCTGCAGGTAGTGCAGCACCAGCGAGGCGATGACCACGTCGAACGCGTCGTCGGCGAACGGCAGCGGCTCGCCCAGCCGGGCGACCTGCAGGTTGACGTCCTCGCCCGTGCGGCGCCGGGCGATCTCGACCATGGCCGGGCTGGAGTCGAAGCCGCTGACGGTGGCGCCCTGCTCGCGGGCCGACACCGCGAGCGGCCCCGAGCCGCAGCCCGCGTCGAGCACGCGCAGGCCGGCGAGGTCGCCAGCGAGGCGCAGCACCTCGGGCCGGGCGTACCAGGCGTTGAAGAACCCGTCGTCGTTCTCGGACGCGTAGTCGTCGGCGAACTCGTCGTAGTCGGTGTCGGCGGGCTGGTCGTCGGTGGCCTGGTTCTCGGTGGGCGTGTTCTCGGTGGGCTGGTTCTCGGTGGGGAGCACGCGACATGACTACCGGCCCGCGCCCACCGAGCGCGACGCGCCGGACCGGGCCTCCACCGGATCACCACGGCCTCGCGCGCCGTGACCTGCGGTGCGTCCCGTCGTCGGCACGCGCACTCGCTGCCCCCCGAGCGGGCAGCGGGTGCGACGGCGGGGTGGGAGCCGCTGCCGCTCAGGCGCCCTGACACGGCGACGCCGTGCCGGGACCCTCGTCGTCGAGCCACGACGGCAGCGCGCGGGTGTCACCGACCGGCACCCACCGGCCCTCGACCAGCTCGTAGGCCAACCGCGGCCCGTCGGCGACCAGCGAGCGGATGCCGGCCAGCAGCCGGTCGACGTCGTCCGAGCACGACCCGACCCCGATGCTGGCGCGCACCGCGCCCTCGTCGAGCCCGAGCCGGGACAGCAGGGGGTGCGCGCAGAACCTGCCGTCGCGGACGCCGACGCCGTGCTCGGCGCTCAGCACCGCGGCCACCAGGCCCGCGTCGTGGCCGGCGACGGTGAACGTCACGACCCCGATCGTCGAGGGGCTGTCGTCCCAGATGCGCTGCACGCGAACGCCATCGACCTGGGTGAGGCCCTCGACCAGGCGCGAGCGCAGCGTCTCCTCGTGCACCTCGAGCGCGCCGTCGGGCAGCGAGCCGATGGTCTCGCACGCGGCCGCGAGCGCCACGGCGCCGAGGACGTTGGGGGTGCCGGCCTCGTGCCGCGCGGGCGATTGCGCCCACCGCACCTCGGCGAGCCCGACGTCGCGCACCGCGCCGCCACCGGCCAGGTACGGCTCGGCCGCGTCCAGCCAGTCGCGACGACCCACGAGCACACCGGCGCCGTACGGGGCGTAGAGCTTGTGGCCCGAGAGGGCGACGTAGTCGAGGTCGGACCCCGCGAGGTCGACCCGCCGGTGCGGCGCGAGCTGGGCCGCGTCGACGAC
Organism: uncultured Actinomycetota bacterium; assembly: GCA_963715595.1. Lineage (GTDB taxonomy): Bacteria > Actinomycetota > Actinomycetes > Actinomycetales > CAWJMD01 > MFD01275-22. The sequence goes on along the minus strand of OY970255.1, from coordinate 3,738,262 downwards.
GATGCGGGCGCCGTAGGTGTGCGCGAGGTCGGCCAGCCGCCCCACCGGCAGCTCCTCGCCGGTCACGTTCGAGGCGCCGGTGACGGCGAGCAGCGCGGTGGGACGCTCGCGCAGCGCGGTCTCGATGGCGTCGAGCGTGCGCTCGAGCGTGCCGGACGGTGCCAGCACCCGGTGCGGCAGCCGCAGCCAGGGCAGCAGGTTCGCGTGGTGCTCGATCTCCAGGACGAGCACGTCGCCGGCGCCCGTGGGGACGGCGGTGGCCAGCAGGTTCAGGGCGTCCGTCGTGTTGCGCGTGAGCACCACGACGTCGTCGTCGCGGGCGCCGAGGAAGCGCCCGATGCGGCGGCGGGCCGCCTCGTAGGCGCGGGTGCTGACCTGCGACAGCCACCCGGCACCGCGGTGCACGGACGAGTAGTAGGGCAGCGCCTGCTCGACCCGCTCCTGCACGCCGGCGAGCGCCGGGGCGCTGGCGGCGTGGTCGAGGTTGGCGTAGGCGACGGTGCCGCCGGTGGCGAGGGGGACGTCGGTGGCCGCGCCCACGACGGGCAGCAGCGGTGCGACGAAGGTGCGACGGTCGAGGGGTGTGGTGGTCATCGTCGGTCTCCCGGTCCGGGACCACGAGGGGTCCGCACTTGCCGGGCCCGGTCGGGCACGGCCTGGTCGTCACCCGGGGCACCCCACCGCGGAGGAGGGTTGCCGGCCAGCGAGCCGGGGCTTGACGCTGGCGCTCATGACCTGCCGTCCACGATGACCGAGCCCCGGCGACGTGTCCAGTGCATGGACCCCTCGTCCCACACTGCGGAACGCCGCCGGGACTCCCCCCGAAACCTGCGTCAGGACACCTCCCGCCGCAGGCTGCGCACCACCCCCGCCGTGAGCGGGAGCACGACCCACACCGCCACCGCGGTGCCCACCTGCGGCCACGACGCGACCGTCCCGGCCGCGAGGTCGCCGAGCGCGCCGTACACGTCGAGCCACGGCGTCAGGTCGCCGAGGACCCGCGGCGCCGCGAGCGAGAACCCCAGCGGCAGCGCGTAGTACGCCACGACGCCGGCCGCGGTGCTGCCGGCGAGGGCGCCGAACCCGGTACCCATCAGGGCGAGCAGCGCCATCATCGCCACCGTCCGCGCGGTGGCCGCGACCCCGCCCTCGAGCACCACCGGGACGTCGGCCCACCACGAGGCCAGCAGCGTGCCCCCCAGCGCGACCAGCGCCGCCAGCATCGAGACGCCGACCACCACGAGCACCGCCGCGACGACCTTCGCACCCAGCACGCGTCCGCGCCGCGGCACGAGCACGAACGTCGACACCGCCGCGCGCTGCGCCCACTCGCTCGTCATCGCCAGGACGCCCACCACCGGCAGCAGCAGCGCGACGCCGGCGAAGGCGGTGCCGAGGTAGCGCGGGTAGGTCACCCACCACGGGTCGCCGGCCACGGCGGCGCGGGCGTCGAGCAGCTCGTAGGCCACGGCACCGACCGCGAGCAGCAGCACGGCCAGCAGCACCCAGCGTCCGGCCCGGGTGTCGACGGTCTTGCGCAGCTCCATCCGCAGCACCGTCCACCAGGAGGGCCCGCGCACCGCCATCGCGCGCGCCAGCGGCCGCAGCCGCGGGTCGGTGTCGAGGAACTCCAGCGTCTCGGGGGGCCCGGTCACGCCGCCACCGCCGCCCGCGCCGGGGCGGACGCGCCCGGCGCCGCGGTGAGGTCGAGGAACAGGTCCTCCAGGCGTCCGTCGTCGGCGCGCATCTCGACCACGACCTGCCCGGCCGCGAGCGCGACCCGGCCCACCTGCTCGGCGTCGGCCTCGACCCTCGCCAGGCCGTCGCGGGACGACACGACCAGCCCGTGCGCGACGAGCGCGTCGACCAGGCCGTCGTGGTCGAGCCCGCGCACCAGGACGCCGGAGCCGGCGCCCAGCACCTCGCCGAGCCCGCCGTCGGCGACGACCCGGCCACCCGCCACCACGACGAGCCGGTCGACGGTCGCCTGCACCTCGGGCAGCAGGTGGCTCGACAGCAGCACGGTGCCGCCCGCGTCGGCGAAGTCGCGCAGCGTCCGGCGCATCCACCGGATGCCCTCGGGGTCGAGCCCGTTCGCCGGCTCGTCGAGCACCAGCACGTGCGGGTCGCCGATCAGGGCCTGCGCGATGCCGAGCCGCTGCCGCATGCCCAGGGAGTAGTCGCCGACCCGCCGGCCGGCGACGTCGTGCAGCCCGACCCGGTCGAGCACGTCGCCGACGCGGGAGGTGGGGACGCCGGTCGCGATCGCCGCGAGCAGCAGCGTCTCGCGTCCGGTGCGGCCCGGGTGCTGGGCGGTGGCGTCGAGCACGGCACCCACGACCCGGCCGGGGTTGCGCAGCTCGCGGAAGGCGGCCCCGCCGATCGTGGCGCGGCCGGACGTGGCCCGCGTCAGCCCGGCCAGCACGCGCAGGGTCGTGGACTTGCCGGCGCCGTTCGGGCCGAGGAACCCGGTGATCGTGCCCGGTGCGCACTCGAAGCTCACGTCGTCGACGGCGAGGGTGCGGCCGTAGCGCTTGGTGAGGCGCTGGATCGAGATCATGCACCGAGCCTGCTGCGTACGGGGTCGCGACCGCGTCGGTCGGCGGTCTGCTCCCGGGCAGACGAAAGTCGGTGCCCGGACGCCGGACGGACCGACGAGCGGACGACGCGGCCACCCGCGGCCGGTGCCTACGCTGCTGCGGTGACGCTCTCCGACCGTGCCCGCGCCCTGTGGGCGCGCAGCTCGGGCCCGCTCTCGACGACGGCCTACGTCGCGCTCGGGCTGGTCGGGACGCTGTCGATCGCCCTGTTCGCCGGGCTCGGCGGCGGGGGCGCCGGGACGGCGTCGGCGCTGCTCGCCGGGGGCGCCGGGGGCGTGCTGAGCCTGCTGCTGGTGCGCCGGCGCACGTGGGCGCTCCCGATCGCCGTGGTCGCCGCCGTCGGGTGCCTCGTCGCCTTCACCTACGCGGCCGCCTGGCTGGCGCTGTTCGCCCTCGCGGTGCGGCGGCGCGACCGCTGGCTCGTCGTGGTGACGTTCGGTGCCTGGGCGGGCAGCGTGGTGTCGGCGACGCTGCTCTCCATGGACCCGCTCGGCGGGGCCCTGCTGGCGGGCGCGATGTACGGCTTCGCCGTCGCGGGCGGCGCGTACGTCGGCAGCCGCCGCGCCCTGCTGGCCAGCCTGCGCGAACGGGCCGAGCGCGCCGAGTCCGAGCAGGCGATGCGCAGCAACCAGGCCCGCCTGGCCGAGCGGTCGCGGATCGCGCAGGAGATGCACGACGTGCTCGCGCACAAGATCTCGCTGGTCACCCTGCAGGCCGGCGGGCTCGAGGTGAACCCGGCCGCCGGGCCCGAGGAGGTCGAGCGGGTCGCCGGGCTGATCCGCACCACCGCGCGGCAGGCCCTCGACGACCTGCGCGGCGTGCTGGGCGTGCTGCGCGGCACCGAGGGCGCCGCCGACCTCGTCGGCCCCGCCGGGGCGCGCCCCCCGCTGGCGGTCGCCGAGGACCTCACGCCCCAGCCGGGGCTCACCGACGTGCGGTCCCTGGTCGAGGCGTCCCGCTCGTCCGGCGTCCCGGTCCGGCTCGACTGGGACGTGCCCGACGCGCCCGTGCCCGACCAGCTCGGCCGCACCGTGTACCGCGTGGTGCAGGAGGCGCTCACCAACGTCCACAAGCACGCGCACGGCGTCAGCGCGGCCGTGCTGGTGCGCGGCCGGCCCGGCGGGCGCATCGACATCGAGGTCGCGAACCCGCGCCCGGTCGGGTCGAGCGTCGAGCCGCTGCTGCCCGGCACCGGCACCGGCCTGGACGGCCTCGCCGAGCGCGTCCGGCTCGCCGGCGGCCAGGTGCAGGCGGGACCCACGCCGGACGGCTTCCGGGTGCGGGCGTGGCTGCCGTGGCCGCTGCCGGTGCCCGGCGCGACCCCGCCGGTGGTCGTCGTCCCGCCGCCGCCCGTGACGGGCGTGGCCGTCCGCCGCACCGTCCCCGACCACCCCGACGCCCCCGACCCCGCCCCGCCCGTCCAGGAGGACCACTCGTGACGACCGCCGACACCGAGGTCCGCGTGCTGCGGGTGCTGCTCGTCGACGACGACCCGCTGGTGCGCGCCGGCCTGTCGATGATCCTGTCGTCGGACCCCGCGATCGAGGTGGTCGGCGAGGCCGCCGACGGCTCGCAGGCGGTCGACGCCGTGCACGCCGCGCGGCCCGACGTCGTCCTGATGGACATCCGGATGCCGAAGGTCGACGGGCTCGCGGCCACCGGGCGCATCTCCGCGCTGGAGACCGCGCCCAAGGTGCTCGTGCTGACCACGTTCGACCTCGACGACTACGTGTTCCGCGCGCTCGAGGCCGGGGCGAGCGGCTTCCTGCTCAAGGACACCCCGCCGCGCGAGCTCGTCGCCGCGGTCAAGGTGGTGGCGGCGGGCGACGCGATGCTCTCGCCCGGCGTCACCCGCACCCTGATCGGCCACTACGCCACCGAGGGCGCCCAGGGACGCCGGCAGCGTGCGCTGGCCCGGCTGCAGGTGCTCACCGACCGCGAGCGCGAGGTGCTCGTCGCCGTCGGCAGCGGCCTGTCGAACGCCGAGATCGGGCGGACGCTGTTCCTGTCCGAGGCCACCGTCAAGGCGCACGTGTCGCGGGTGCTGCTCAAGCTGCAGGCGACCAACCGCGTCCAGGTCGCGATCCTGGCCCACGACGCCGGCCTGCTCAGCGGCTGACCCCGCTCGATCGGCTGGGCGGCGAAGACCTCGACCTGCGACCCCCTGGAGGGGGTCGGACCTCGCATCCTTCCGCTCGACGGCCGGCGCCTCGGCCCGTCAGGCCCAGCCGAGCTCGTGCAGCTTCTCGTCGTCGATGCCGAAGTGGTGCGCGATCTCGTGCACGACGGTGATCGCGACCTCCTCGACGACGTCCTCGACGGTGTCGCAGACGGCGAGCGTGGGGTTGCGGAAGACCAGGATCCGGTCGGGCAGCGAACCGGCGTCCCACCAGCCGTCGCGCTCGGTGAGGGGCGTGCCCTCGTACAGCCCGAGCAGGTCGGGCTCCTCGGGCGGGGGGTCGTCCTCGACCAGCACCACGACGTTGCGCATCTGGGCGGCGAGCTCGGGCGGCACCAGGTCGAGGGCGTCCGAGACGGCCTCCTCGAACGCCTCCCGGCTCATCTCGACCACGCGCCCATCCTGTGCCACCGCAGGCCGTCCGGGTACCGCTTTGGTGATGCCGGGCCGCTGGCCCTATGCTGTCCGACGTCCTCGACGGTCTCGTCCCGAGGCTGGTGGACGGAGTTGGTCGAGAGCATCGGCCCCCATCGTCTAGCGGCCTAGGACTCCGCCCTTTCAAGGCGGCAGCGCCGGTTCGAATCCGGTTGGGGGTACAGCACGAAAGCCTTGTGCGAACAAGGCCCCGTAGCGCAGTCGGTTAGCGCGCCGCCCTGTCACGGCGGAGGTCGCGGGTTCGAGTCCCGTCGGGGTCGCTCGGCGAGCAGCTCAGCTGCTCGCAGAGGGCCAGATAGCTCAGTTGGTAGAGCGTCCGACTGAAAATCGGAAGGTCAGCGGTTCGACCCCGCTTCTGGCCACCACCCTCCCCTCACCCCTCCCGGCGGTCCTTCGCCCGTGGACGGGTCAGCCCGCGGCACCGAGCAGGCACCACACCACCTTGCCGCGTCCCGACCGGTCGGCACCGGACGCCTGCGACACCGCGCGGACGAGCGCCAGACCGCGTCCGGACACCGCCTCGTCGCCCGCCACCCGCAGCACGGGCATCGTCGGGTCGTCGTCGCCCACCAGGACCAGCACGTCGTGGGGCCGCACCCGCACGGCCACCGCGCACCAGGTGCGCGCGTGCACCACCACGTTGGCGACCAGCTCGCTCACGGCCAGCTCGGCGTCGTCGACCAGGTCGTCGCGCCCTCGCGCGACCAGCTCGCGCCGCACGTGCCGCCGGGCCGCGGCGACGCTGCCGGGGTGGGCGGGCAGGCGCAGCGAGCCGGCGGGCGCCAGCGGCTCCGGCTCGCGGACGAGGGTGGACTGCGACATGTACGGACTCCCGAGGTCTGGTGCTGTCCGTCGACGATCGCGGTCAGCGCGTGCGACGGCCAGATCCCCGCGCCCCACCCGTCCGTGGTGCATCCGCACCGGGCGGGGTGGACCGCTGCGGCAGCACCGCCGTCGACAGCGCCGCCAGCACGCCGGCCACGAGCACGACCACGGCGGTGCCGTCCCAGCGACCGTCGACCGCGAACTCGGCCGCCACGAAGGTCCCGAGGACGCCGACGAGCGCAGCCGAGCGCCTCCTCGTCCAGCCGTGGTGCAGCACCGCGAGCACGCCGAGAGTGCACGCGCCCACCACGACCGCGGTGCCCGACGTCGCGTCCAGCAGGTCGCGCCAGCCCCCGGGCGCGGGCACCGCGCCGCCGAGCGCGGGGATCGCCGCGACGACCAGCACCAGCGCCGACAGCGCCGTCCAGAGCCCGTCGCGCGAGCGGCCCGACGGCTCGCCGACCACGGCGGCCGCCCGCGGCGCCGTGCGGGTGCGCCCCACCAGCAGGTGCAGGCCGACCACCAGACCGAGCGCGACCGTCGTGGCGGGGAACCAGCCGCCCCACAGCGCGGCGACCGGCTCGTCGGCGCCGCGCAGCACCGCCCACCCGGTCACGCCCGCGAGCACGGCGAGGGCCGCACCCGCGGCGGCCGCACCCACCGCCCACGGCGTCCGGCCGCGTCGCCAGCGGTCGAGCACGGCGAGGTCGGCGGCCAGCGCCGGCTCGTCGTCGGCGGCCCCGGCCCAGGCGTCCCGCACCGTGCGCCAGCGCCGCTGCGCGTTCAGCGCGCGGCCCGCGCTCGCCAGGCCGGACAGCACGAGCGCGGCCAGCAGGACGACGAGCCACCCCCGCTCCCCGCCCTGGACGTCGTCGAGCCGCTCGGCCCGCCCCGGCGTCCCGGCCACGACCAGCAGCGTGATCACGCCCACGAGCGCGGCCGGACGCACCGCGAGCGGCGCCACCACCAGCAGCGGACGCAGCACCAGCAGCAGCGCCGCCCGCACCAGCGCCGGGAACGACCTCCAGTCGCGCGGCACCGACGCGCCGCGCGGCGCCGACAGCGGCCAGACGCTGCGGAACAGCAGGTGCACCATCCGGCTCGCCACCGCGAACCGGTAGCCCGGGTGCAGGTCGGCGAGGGCCGGCTTCGGTCCGTCGTGGGCGCCCGCACCGTCCCAGACCCGGGCCTGGGCGAGGGCGACGTCGGTGGTGCCGCCGCCGAGCAGCCGCACGACGCCGGCCGCGGCGTCGGCGCGGCCCCAGGTCCAGTCGTGACCGCGCCAGCCCTGGTGCAGGAAGCCGGCGAAGTTCGCCAGCTGGTTGCCCGCCAGCTTGGTCTGCGCGTTCGCCCGCGGCAGCCGGGCCAGCTCGCGCAGCTGCCGGTCGAGCACGGCGCGGTCGGACGAGCCGTGGGCGACCAGGTGCGTGACGTGGGCGCGCAGGGCGTCCTGCTCGACCTGCGGGCACGCGAGCGCCGTCGGCTCGTCGCCGGTGACGCGGACGAACCGCACCCGGGACGCGGTGCCCGGCGCTCCTCCGGACGCGGCGAGCGCCGCCACCACCACCGGCACCGGCGCGGTGGCGAGCGGACCGGTGGCCAGCGCCGGGTAGACCGAGCGCTCCCACCAGCCGTCGCCCGGTGGCGGGCGCACGCCGACGAGCGCGTCGCGTGCGGCCGCGGCCACCTCCCAGCCGCTGTCGAGCAGGGTGGCGGTCCCGGCCACCCCGGTGTCGTCGGTCGAGCCGTCGAGCAGCTGCTCGGCCCAGACGTAGTAGCTCCACGGCGTCGGGTCGTCGGGGTTCGGCGGGCCGTCGTCGAGGGCGGCGAGGAGCTCGTCGGTGCCGGTGCGGGGCGTGCGCTCGGCCGCCGGCGCCGCCTGCGTGAGCAGCTCGCCGAGGTCGGTGGCCGTCGGCCCGAGGTGGCCCGAGGCGACCACGGCCTCGCCACGCGCGCGGGCCTCGCCGGCGAGCTCGCGCAGCCGGTAGAGCCGCGGCTTCCACGCGCCGAGGAGGGCGAGGGCGTCGGCGTCGACGCCCGCCTCCTCGAGGGCGCGCGCCCACGCGATCAGGGTCGTGGTCGCCGCGACCAGCGCGCTCGCGTCGCGGGCCAGCGCCAGCGGCGGCAGGTCGTCGTAGAGCCGCACCACCTCGTCGGCGAGCTGCTGCGCGGCGTCCTGGGTGAGCCCGCGCAGGTCGGTCGGCGGCACCGTGGTGCGCATCAGGTGCAGGCCCGGCGAGGTGAGCAGCCGTGCCAGCCGGGCCGAGTCGGCGGCGGCGCGGGAGCGGGCGTAGCGCGTCAGGAGGGCGTCGGTGTCGACCTCGCCGGCCGCCCCGAGCCACGGCGCCAGCGCGTCGTGCCGTCCGCGGGCGGCGTTCTCGGCCTCGTTGTGGGCGCGCACCAGGGCGACCTCGTCGTCGGCGTCCTCCTGACGCTGCTTCAGCGACAGGGCGCGCAGCACCACGGGCAGGAACCCCGTCCCGGTCGACGTCGGCTCGGCCGGCAGCGCGCCGAGCAGCGGCGGGCTCGGGTCGAGGTACACCAGCGTCCGCGCCGTCGGGGTGCTGGCCGGCGAGTCCTGGATCGCCTCCAGCGCGCGGGCGATCGGGATGTTGTCGAACACCCCGCCGTCGACGACGTCGAACGGCACCCCGTCGTCACGGGTCTCGCTGAACACGCCTCGCAGCGACGGACGGTCCAGCGCGTCGCGCGGCCGCGAGGTCGCGGCCGAGGCGGGCGTGGTCGGCACGGCGGACGGCTCGAAGGCCCCCGGGAACGACGACGTGGAGCGGGCCGCGAGCGCGAGACGCTCGATGTACCAGGCCATCTCGTCCGAGACCGGCTGACCGGGAGCGGGCGTGTCGGCCGGGCCGGGGACGTCGGTGAACGCCGACCCGAGCGGGGCGGCGCGGCGGCGGAAGTGGAAGCCGGCCGTGTGCGGCCGGCCGGCCTGCTGGCGGCGCAGCCGTCCGCCCAGCGACAGCCCGCCGACGGCACCGGTGTCGAGCAGCGTCGCCGACAGGTCGACGGTCAGGTGCCGGGTCGAGTGGTCGACGGGGCCGGGCGGCGGAGCGCTCGCCGCGCGCTCGAGCAGCTCGTCGCGGACGGCGGTGTAGAACACCCGGTCGCCGTGCAGCAGCGACTCGGCCCGGCCGCGGCCGGTCTCGCGCATCAGGTCCCACAGCCCGCCGCGGCGGCGCCAGACGCCCTCGAGCCACGCGACGTCGAGGCCGAGCGCCTGGACGTAGCCGTAGACCACGGCGTTGAGCCCGCCGGCGCTCGCGCCCGCGAGCACGTCGACCGTCACGTCGTCGTACCCCGCCTCCCGCAGCAGCCGCAGGTACAGCCGGGCCCGCTCGGCCTCGGCCGCCCCGCCGGACGGCGCGACGCCGGCCCGGGCCTCGGCGGCGGCCCGGCGCAGCAGGTCGATCTCGGCGACGGCGCCGCCGATCCAGACCGCGAGCGACACCCCGCCGCGCATCGCCAGCGCCAGCCGCAGCTGCCGGAGCGGCCCCGTCGGGGCGGCGTCCGGGACACCGGTCCGGGCCGGCTCGTCCGCGGGCTGCGCCGTCACGGGCGCGATCGTGCCACCACGCGCGCCACCTCGGGCGCAGATCGGGGCCCCGGGCCCGTCTTCTGCCCGACCTATCCCTTTTCGCCCTCCGTTCTGCCAGGCTCGGCGAGCCGCCCCGACGACGTGGCGGCACGGCGCGACCACTCGGAGGAACCGTGAACGCACGCACCCACGTCAGGGGCACCCGGCGGCGGCTGGCCCTGGCCGCGCTCGGCGCCGCCGCCGCCCTGGTCGGCGGGCTGGCTCTGCCCGCGCAGGCCGCCGCACCGTCGTACGTCGCCCTCGGCGACTCCTACTCCTCGGGGCTGGGCACCCGCACCTACATCGCCGACGGCACCAGCTGCCAGCGCTCGACCCGGGCCTACCCCGCGCTGCTGGCGGCCGCCCGCGGCTACACCCTGGACTTCCGCGCCTGCTCCGGCGCGACCGTCCCGGACGTGACGCGCACCCAGCTGTCGGCGCTCACCGCGTCGACCGACCTGGTGACGATCTCGGTCGGCGGCAACGACGCCGGCTTCGCCGACGTGCTCACCGAGTGCGCGCTGCCCGGCTGGATGAGCAGCTGCAACCGCGCCGTCGACGGCGCCCAGGACATCATCCGCGGCCAGCTGCCGAGCCGCCTCGACGCGCTCTACGCCGAGATCAGGGGCCGTGCACCGTCGGCCGAGATCGAGGTCGTCGGCTACCCGCGGCTGTTCATGGGTGAGGACTGCAACGCGTTCACCTGGTTCTCCTCGTCCGAGATGAACCGGCTGAACGCCACGGCCGACCTGGCGAACAGCACCCTCGCCGCTGCGGCGTCCCGGGCGGGCTTCGGTTTCGTGAACCCGACGTCGCGGTTCACCGGCCACGCCGTCTGCGACGACCGCGAGTGGGTGAACGGGCTGTCGTTCCCGGTGCAGGAGTCCTTCCACCCGAACACCGCCGGGCACCGCGACGGCTACACCCCGCTCGTCGCGGGCGCCGTCCCCGGCGCGACCGTCGCGCTCACGCGGGCCACCACCGCCGCGGCCGACGCCTCCGCCGAGGAGCTGGCGGCGCGCAACGCCCCGTACGCGGCGCTGGACGCCCAGGTCGAGCCGAAGCGGTTCGTGCAGCCCGACCTGACCACGCCGCGGGCGAAGGCGGCTGCCGCCCTGGCGGGTGTCGACCTGCGCGACCGGCGCAGCATCGACGCGGCCGACCACCGCGCCTCCACGGCGCAGGCCGCGGCCCGCGCCGCCGCCACCGGGGGCGCCGGCAGCTGACGACCCACCGCACGGGCCCGACCACCGACGTGGTCGGGCCCGTCCGCGGCGGTGGCAGGATCGGCCCCGTGACCACGACCCCGCTGCACCACCCCGTCACCGGCGACGGAGCTCGACGTCCTCGTCACCGAGGTGGGGGCCCGCGACGGCCTGCAGAACGAGGAGACCGTGCTCGAGCCGGGCGTGCGGGCCGAGCTGGTGCGCCGGCTGGTGCGCACCGGGGTGCCGCGGGTCGAGGCCGTGTCGTTCGTGCACCCGCGGCTGGTACCGGCGATGGCCGGGGCCGAGGAGATCGTCGCCGACCTCGGCCCGGGCGGCGGCGCCGGCGTCCCGCTCAGCGGGCTGGTGCTGAACCGCCGGGGGTTCGACCGGGCCGTCGAGGCCGGCGTCGACGTCGTCAACTACTCGTTCCCGGTGAGCGAGGGCTTCGCCGCCCGCAACCAGAACACGACGGTGGACGCCGGCGTGGCCGCCTCGCACGAGATCGTGGCGGCCGCCCGCGAGCGGGGCCTGCCGGTGGTGGTGACGCTCAGCGTGGCGTTCGGCTGCCCGTTCGACGGCGCCGTCCCGGTCGCGCAGACCCTGGCGGTCGCCGAACGGGTGATGCAGGTGCCGCCGGACGAGATCTGCCTCGGCGACACGATCGGGGTGGGCGTGCCGCGGCAGGTCCTCGCGCTCTCGCGCGGACTGCTCGAGCTGGGGGCGTCACCGGCGATGCACTTCCACGACACCCGGGGCACGGGGCTGGCGAACGCGCGGGCCGCGGTCGGGGCGGGCGTGCGGCGGCTCGACGCGTCGGTCGGCGGCACGGGCGGGTGCCCCTTCGCCCCCAGGGCGACGGGCAACATCGCGACGGAGGACCTCGCCTACCTGCTGGCCGGCGAGGGCCTGCGCACGGGCATCGACCTCGACGCGGTGGTCGAGGTCAACGGCTGGCTCGGGGAGCGGCTGGGGAAGCAGCTGCCCGCGCGGGTGGCGCGGGCAGGCGTGCCGGACTGGTTCCCCGCCGCCTGAGCGGCGACGGGGGAACCGGCCGGCGTCAGTCGTCGCTGCGCTGGGCCGGGATGCCGGACAGCAGCGAGCGCACCTCGGTCTCGCGGTAACGGCGGTGCCCACCCAGGGTGCGGATGGACGACAGCTTGCCGGCCTTCGCCCAGCGGGTGACGGTCTTCGGGTCGACCCGGAAGAGCGCCGCCACCTCGGCGGGCGTCAGCAGGGTCTCGGTCTCGGTCGCACGTGCGGCCATCGGGGGTGCCTCCAGTTCGGCGGTGCCCGGCCTCCACCAGGCCGGTCGCGGGAAACCGGACCCACACCGGGTCCCGCGATGCGCTCCATTGTCGTCCCCTGGTCGGCATGTCCGCCATAGTCCGAATTGACTATCCTGGCGGTCGGGCACTCGGCGGATAGGGTGACGCCGCCGGCCCCGCGACCCGGGGCGCACCCCCCGAAGGAGCCGTCGCCATGAGCGAGCACACCGTCACGCCCGCACCCGGACGCACCGCCTCGCAGCTCGAGGTCGAGCACGAGCAGGTCGCGATCTGCCACGACCGGGCCACCGGCCTGCGGGCGATCGTCGCGATCCACAGCACCGCGCTCGGCCCGGCCCTCGGCGGCACCCGCTTCCACCCGTACGCCTCGATGGACGACGCCCTGCGCGACGTGCTCGCGCTCGCGAAGGGCATGTCGTACAAGAACGCGCTGGCCGGTCTCGACCACGGCGGCGGCAAGGCCGTCATCCTCGGCGACCCGCGGCGCGACAAGTCCGAGGCGCTGCTGCGCGCGTACGGCCGGTTCGTCGAGTCGCTCGGCGGCCGCTACGTCACCGCGTGCGACGTCGGCACCTACGTCGCCGACATGGACGTCGTCGCCCGCGAGACCCGGTTCGCCACCGGCCGCTCCGAGGTCGACGGCGGCGCCGGCGACTCCTCGGTCCTGACCGCCTTCGGCGTCTTCCAGGGCATGCGTGCCGCGGCCACCCACCTGTGGGGCGGGCCGTCGCTGTCCGGCCGCCGGGTCGGGATCGCCGGCGTCGGCAAGGTCGGGCGCCACCTCACCGGCCTGCTCGTCGACGACGGCGCCGAGGTGGTCGTCACCGACGTCGACCCCGCGGCCGTGGCGCACGTCCGCGGTGCCCACCCGCAGGTGGAGCAGGTCGACGACACGGCGGCGCTGGTGCGCGAGCGGCTCGACGTCTACGCCCCGTGCGCGCTCGGCGGCACCCTCGACGACGCCACCGTGCCGGTCCTCACGGCCCAGGTCGTGTGCGGCGCCGCGAACAACCAGCTCGCCCACGACGGCGTCGAGGACGCGCTGGCCGCGCGCGGCGTCCTGTACTGCCCCGACTACCTGGTCAACAGCGGCGGGGTGATCCAGGTGGCCGACGAGCGGCACGGGTTCTCGTTCGAGCGTGCCCGGGCCAGGGCCGCGACGATCCACGACGCGACCCTGGCCGTGCTGGCCGAGGCGACCGCGGCCGGGATGACGCCGACCGCGGCCGCCGCCGCGCGCGCGGAGCGGCGGATGCGCGAGGTCGGGTCCTCCCGGCCGTGGCTGCCCGGCCGCTGAGCTCCGCGCGTCAGCGGGGGCGTTGACGGACCGTGACCGTCAGCACCCCTGCCAGTGCGCTGACCAGGGACGACGCCGCGTCGACGCTCACCCTGCGCCATGACGGAGGGCGCAGGACGACGTGTGTCGACCGATGTGCCGGAACCAGCGGGGACGATGTACCGTTGAGCGACGCAGAGAAGCCAACCGCAGGGGCCGCCGTCGAGCCAGCCCCGCGATGACGATGAGGGGGTCACGCCATGGGGCGCGGCCGTCAGAAGGCCAAGCAGACGAAGGTCGCCCGGGAGCTGAAGTACTACAGCCCCGAGACCGACTACGAGCGTCTGCAACGCGAGCTGCGGGGGGATCCGCTCCGGCCGAGCCCTCCTCCAGAGGAACCCGACAGCGACGAGGACGACGAGTACGGGTCCTGGACCTCCACGAACGGTCGCTGAGCAGCTGATCGACCCCCGCCGCCCCCTCGCGGGCGGCGGTCCACCGTCCGCGCCCTCGGCGCGTCCGGCCTAGGCCGGGTGCTCACCCACCGTGCGCACGGTCCCGCCGTCGACGCCCTTGGCGCCGCGCACCACGTCGTCCGCCAGCGGCGCGGCTCCGCCCTCGTCGGCGCTGACCTCCCCGAGCACCCAGGCCTCGATCCCGTCGGCCCGCACCTGCGCCAGGGCGGCCTCGACGCCGTCGGGGGCCACGACGGCGACCATGCCGACACCGGTGTTCAGGGTCCGCTCCAGGTCGGCGCGCGGCACCCCGCCGAGCCGGGCCACGAGGCCGAACACCGGCGCAGGCGTCCAGCTGCCGCGCTCGAGCGTCGCGGTCAGACCGGTGGGCAGCACCCGCGCCAGGTTCGCGGCGAGCCCGCCGCCGGTGACGTGGCTGAAGGCGTGCACCCCGGCCGCGCGGTCGCCGGCCAGGGCCAGGCAGGTGCGCGTGTACAGGCGGGTCGGCTCGAGCAGCTCCTCGCCGAGGGTGCGGCCCAGCTCGTCGACATGCCGCTCGTAGCCCCAGCCCGCGACCTCGAGCACGCGGCGCACCAGCGAGTAGCCGTTGGAGTGCAGGCCCGACGACCCCATCGCCAGCACGACGTCGCCCGCGCGCACCCGGTGGGCGCCGAGCACGTCGTCTGCCTCGACGACGCCCGTGGCCGCGCCGGCGACGTCGTACTCGTCCGGCCCGAGCAACCCGGGGTGCTCGGCGGTCTCGCCGCCGACCAGGGCGGTGCCGGTGAGCCGGCAGGCCTCGGCGATGCCGCGGACGACGTCGGCGACGCGCTCCGGCACCAGCCGCCCGCACGCGATGTAGTCGGTCATGACCAGCGGCCGCGCACCGCTCACGACGATGTCGTCGACGACCATGCCGACCAGGTCGTGCCCGATCGTGTGGTGGACGTCGAGCGCCTGCGCGACCGCGACCTTGGTGCCGACGCCGTCGGTGCTGGTCGCCAGCAGCGGGCGGCGCATGCCGAGCAGCTCGGAGGCGTCGAACAGGCCCGCGAACCCGCCGAGGCCACCGACGACGCGGGCGTCGTGCGTGGCCGCGACGGCCGCCCGCATCAGGTGGACGGCCTTGTCACCGGCCTCGGTGTCGACGCCGGACGAGGCGTAGGTGACAGGCTCGGGCGAGGCGTCCGCAGGCACGGGTCGAGGGTACCGGCGTGGGTCAGGGACGGGTGAGCGCGTCGGCCGCGCCGCCGGCCACGCCGGTGCCGACGCCCTCGGCGTCGATCGGCAGCTCGGTCTGGCCGGGCATGAACCCCAGGTCGGACGCCTGGTCGACCCGCACGGGGTACTCGCCGGTGAAGCAGGCGGTGCACAGCCGCTCGCGCGGCTGGTCGGTGGACGCCACCATCGACTCGACGCTGATGTAGCCGAGCGAGTCGGCCCCCAGCGAGGAGCAGATCTCGTCGACGGCCAGGCCGTTCGCGATCAGCTCGGCGCGCGAGGCGAAGTCGATGCCGTAGAAGCACGGCCACTTCACCGGCGGGGACGAGATGCGCACGTGCACCTCGGCGGCGCCGGCCTCGCGCAGCATCCGCACCAGGGCGCGCTGGGTGTTGCCGCGCACGATCGAGTCGTCGACGACGACCAGGCGCTTGCCGCGCACGACGTCGCGCAACGGGTTGAGCTTGAGCCGGATGCCGAGCTGGCGGATGGTCTGGGACGGCTGGATGAAGGTGCGCCCGACGTAGGCGTTCTTCACCAGGCCCTGTCCGTAGGGGATGCCCGACGCCTCGGCGTAGCCGATCGCGGCCGGCGTCCCGGACTCGGGGGTGGGGATGACGAGGTCGGCCTCGACCGGGTGCTCGGCGGCGAGCCGGCGGCCCATCTCGACCCGCGCGGCGTGCACGCCGCGTCCGGCGATGGTGGTGTCGGGACGGGCGAGGTAGACGTACTCGAAGACGCACCCGGTCGGGGTCGCCTCGGCGAAACGCGCTGTGCGCAGACCGTTCTCGTCGATCGTCACCAGCTCGCCGGGCTCGACCTCGCGGACGTACGACGCGCCGACGATGTCGAGCGCCGCGGTCTCGGAGGCCACCACCCAGCCGCGCTCCAGCCGCCCGACCACGAGCGGGCGGATGCCGTGCGGGTCGCGGGCGGCGTAGAGGGTCTGCTCGTCCATGAACACCAGCGAGAACGCGCCCCGCAGCTTCGGCAGCACCTCGAGCGCGGTGGCCTCGAGGGTGCGGTCGGGCGAGCCCGTGAGCAGCGTGGTGATCAGCACCGTGTCGGTGGTGTTGCCCCGCGCCATCTCGCCGCGCGTCAGGCGGCCGTGGAGCTGCTCGACCAGGTCGCGCAGCTCGGCGGTGTTGGTGAGGTTGCCGTTGTGGCCGAGGGCCACCGTGCCGGCGGCCGTGTTGCCGAGGGTGGGCTGGGCGTTCTCCCACTGGCTCGCGCCCGTCGTGGAGTAGCGGGTGTGGCCGATCGCGAGGTGCCCCTGCAGCGGCACCAGCGAGCGCTCGTCGAAGACCTGGGACACCAGGCCCATGTCCTTGAGCACGAGCAGCTGGTCGCCGTTGGAGACGCAGATGCCGGCCGACTCCTGGCCGCGGTGCTGGAGTGCGTAGAGCCCGTAGTACGTCAGCTTCGCGACGTCCTCCTCGGGGGCCCAGACCCCGAACACCCCGCAGGCGTCCTGGGGGCCCTTCTCGCCGGGGAGCAGGTCGTGCGACAGGCGGCCGTCACCACGTGGCATGCCTCCATGGTCGCACGGCGCTCCACAGGTCGCGTGCGCGCGGCGGCGAGGACGGCCCGTACGCTCTCGCGCCATGACCGTGTGGCTCGAGGTGATCGGCTGGGTGGGCTCGGCCGTGCTGGTGCTGTCGCTCGCGCAGGCGCGGGTGCTGCGCTTCCGCCTGCTCAACCTGATCGCGTCGGTGGTGCTCACCGGGTACAACGCCGCGCTGGGCGTGTGGCCGATGGTGGCGATGAACCTGGTGATCGCGGTGCTCGACGCCTACCACCTGGTGAGGCTGCTCGGCTCGCGCGACGACGAGGCCACCTACGAGGTCGTGCGGGTCGGCTCCGACGACGAGTACCTCGCGCACGTCCTGCAGGCGCACGCGACCGACATCGACAGGCACAACCCCGGCTTCGCGGCCGGACGGGAAGCAGCCGAGGGACGCTCGGCGTTCCTGGTGGTGAAGCAGACCGAGACGGTGGGGGTGGTGCTGGTGCGCGACCAGGGCCAGGGCGAGGGCCGGGTCGAGCTCGACTACGTGCTCCCGCGGTTCCGCGACTTCTCGGTGGGCAAGTTCGTCTACCGCCACGGCGGACGGCTGACCGCGCAGGGCCTGCACCGGCTCGTGGCCGACACCCGGATGCCCGACCAGGACCACTACTTCCCGCGGGTGGGCTTCGCTCCCGACGCCTCCGGCCGGCTCGTGCTGGAGCTGGCGGCGTGAGCGAGGTGCAGGTGCGCCGCGCAGCCGACACCGACCGGTTCGAGGCCGTGCGCGACGACCACGTCGTCGGCTTCGTCACCTACCAGGTGCGCCCCGGGCGCGACGGCGGCCCGGACGCCTACGCGCTGCTGCACACCGAGGTCGACCCGGACGCCGGCGGTGGCGGGATCGGCTCCGCGCTCGTGCGCGGCACGCTGGAGTGGTTGCGCGACAACGGGTTGCAGGTGCTGCCGTACTGCCCGTTCGTCCGCGGCTGGATCGAGCGGCACCCCGACCACGTCGACCTGGTACCGGCCGACCGGCGGGAGCGGTTCGGGCTCTAAGCCCGTCTCCGGGCGCGGGGGCGGCCGCGGCGGTCGAGCAGCACGGCGACGCCGGCACCGAGCATGCCGCCGATCGGGCCGAGCACCACCGAGGTGTAGCCCAGCACCTGCTGGTCGCTGTACAGCCGCTCCGGCGGCAGCGTCGGGTCCGGCGGCGGGGCCAGCAGCGTGAACAGTCCGGCGGCGAGCAGCCCCGCGAGCACGCCCAGCGCGACGAACACCGCGTACTTCGGACGGCGCACCACGCGCCCGCGCTGCATCTCCTCCAGCGGCGGCCGCTCGACCGGGGCCGTGCTGTCGCTCTCGCTCACACCCCGACGGTACCGACGTCCCCACCGGTGAGCGGCAGCCAGGGGGACACGTCGGCCAGCCGGCCGCTCGCCCGCACCCGTCCGGCGGCGAGCGCGTCGGCCCAGCGGAGCGTCCCGGTGACCAGCGCGAGCCAGGTGGCGGCGTCGGCCTCGACGACGTTGGGCGGGGTGCCGCGGGTGTGCCGGGGCCCGGTGACGCACTGCACCACGCCGAACGGCGGCACCCGCACCTCGACGGCGTTGCCCGGGGCCCGCTCGCCCAGCTCCTCCAGCGACCAGCGCACCGCGGTGGCGGTCGTGGTGCGGTCGGCGGCGTCCGGACCTGCCACCCAGGTGCGCACGGCGGCGAGGCCGGCGGCCGGGTCGGTGCGGCGACGACCGGGCATCAGAGCAGGCGGCGGTCGGCCGCCCACCGGGTCAGCTCGTGCCGCGAGCTCAGCTGCAGCTTGCGCAGCACCGACGACACGTGGGTCTCGACCGTCTTCACCGAGATGAACAGCTCCTTCGCGACCTCCTTGTAGGCGTAGCCGCGGGCGATCAGCCGCATCACCTCCCGCTCGCGGGCCGAGAGCCGGTCGAGCTCGTCGTCGACCTGGGCCACCTCGCCGGCGGCCGAGCCGAAGGCGTCCAGGACGAACCCGGCCAGGCGCGGGCTGAAGACGGCGTCGCCGCCGGCCACCTTGCGGATCGCGGCGGCGAGGTCGGTGCCGGTGATGGTCTTGGTGACGTAGCCGCGGGCGCCGGCGCGGATCACCGAGATGACGTCCTCGGCGGCGTCGCTCACCGACAGCGCGAGGAACCGCACCGGCTCACCCTGCTCGGTGGTGGTCGCCGCGCACTGGCGCAGCACCTCGGCGCCGCCGCCGCCGTCGCCGCCGGGCAGGTGCACGTCGAGCAGGACGACGTCGGGACGCACGCCCCGCACCGAGAGGATCGCGGCGTCGACGTCGCCGGCCTCCTCGACCACGTCGAGACCGGGGTCGACGTCGAGCAGCTCCGAGCGCACCCCCGACCGGAAGAGCGCGTGGTCGTCGACCAGCAGCACCCGGACCGTGCCCGTGCCGCCCGTGCCGCCCGTCCCCGTACCGCCCGTCTGCGCGCTCACCGCCGGTCCACCTCCACCTCGTCCGCGGCGCCGACCGGCGCCTCGCCCCGCGGCAGCGTCAGCCCGACCTCGGTGCCGCCACCCGGCGCGCGGCGCACCCGCGCCTGCCCGCCGTGACGCACCATCCTGCCCACCACCGACTCGCGCACGCCGAGCCGGTCCTGCGGCACCTGGTCGAGGTCGAAGCCCGGGCCCCGGTCGCGGACGAACGCCTCGACCAGGTGCGGCGCGCACTCGACGTAGACCGTGACGCCGACCCGCCCGTGCCGGGCGGCGTTCAGCAGCGCCTCGCGCAGGGCCTTGACCAGCGCGGCGGTGTGCACGTCCATCGGGGCGTCGCCGACGACGACCACCTCGACCGGGACGCCCTCGCCGTCCTCGACCTCGGCGCAGGCGCGGCGCACCGCGACCGCCACGGTCTCGCCGGCGTCCGGCGCGGGACGCTGGGAGGTGTACAGCCACTCGCGCAGCTGCCGCTCCTGCGAGCGGGCCAGCCGCGCGACCTCCTCGGCGTCGCCGGGACGGCGCTGGATCAGCGACAGCGTGTGGAGCACCGAGTCGTGCAGGTGCGCCGCGATCTCGGCGCGCTCCTGCTCGCGCTCGCGCAGCGCGCGCTCGGCCTCGAGGTCGCGGAACAGCCGCAGCGCCCACGGGCCCAGCACCAGCGCGATGCCGACCAGGACCGCGAGCGCGGCGACCACCACGAGCGTGACCGCGCTGGTGTCGAGGTCGGGCTCGAGCAGCATGACCGCACCGACGGTGACGAGCAGCAGCCCGCCCAGCAGGCGCAGCACCCCGGCCGGCGTGGCGATGCCGACCGGCTCGAGCCAGCGCGAGCGCTCGGCCGAGTCGAGCTGGCTCAGGCCGAGCACGGCTCCGGCGCCGACCACCAGCAGCGGCACGAGCCACGGCCAGGGCAGCTGGTACCCGAACCGGGTGGCCACGAGGAACAGCGCCACGGCCGACAGCACGAGGCCGCCGACCAGCAGCCGCACCGGCTCGTTCTCGACCGTCGCGCGCCGCACCTGGTCGAGGGTCAGCGCGGCCTGGGCCTGCGCCTCGGGCCGCCCGCGCGTCGCGGCCGTGCGCAGCGTGTCGGCGGCGGCCTTGGCCGAGCCGTCCTGCGGCACCAGCGCCCACAGCAGCCCGTACGCGACCAGCCCGGCGCCGCCGAACGGCACCAGGGCGAGGAACGCGAACCGCACCGGGGTCAGGGGCAGCCGCAGGTGCGCGGCGAGGCCGGCGCAGACGCCGGCGACGCTGCGGCCGACGACCGGCCGCACCAGCGGCGGCCGCCCGCCCGGGGGCGGGCTCGGCTCGGTCGGGGCGTCCACCCGTCCATCCTGGCGGCTCGCGGCGCCACGGGGCAGGTGGGTCGTCCCCCAGCCCGCCCCGGGGGACGGGTGGGCGGGCAAGGGTCGCGTCAGGGTCGTCCCCGATCCCGCCGGGCACCCCGGTGCGAGCACGCTGTCGGCATGGACCCGACCAGCACGCCCCCCGGACCGCCCCCGGGCACACCCTCCGGCCCACCGCCGCAGGCCCCGACGTACGGCTCGCCGCCCCCCGGTGGTCCCGGTGGTCCCGGCTTCGGTGGTCCCGGCTTCGGTGGTCCCGGCGCCGGTGGCCCTGGCCCCGGTGGAACGGGTCTGCAGTCGTTCTTCGACTCGCTGCGCCGCAGCGGGCTCGTGCGTCCGGACGAGAGCGTCCGGTCCGGCGCCGGCGTCTGCACCGCCGTCGCCCACCGGCTGGGCGTCGACACCACGCTGGTGCGCGTCGGCGTCGTCCTGCTGACCGTGTTCGGCGGCATCGGGCTGCTGGCGTACGGCGTGGCCTGGCTGCTGCTGCCGCAGGCCGACGGCCGCATCCACGCCGAGGACCTGCTGCGCGGCCACTTCACCGCCGGCGGCGTCGGCTCGCTGCTGGCGATCTTCTTCGGCTTCGGCGGCTTCGGCAACTGGTGGTGGACGCCGGGCGAGAACTGGGGGGCCGCCATCGGCCTGGTGTCGGTGGTCGGCGTCGCGCTGCTCATCGGGTGGGCGCTCACCCGCCAGGACGGGCGCGGCCCGCAGGTCCACGGGTCCACCGGTCCCCCGCCCACCGGGGGCACCTCGTGGGCCGCCTCGGTGGCGGCACCCGGGTCGGCCCCCGGATCGGCACCGACCCGCGTCGACCTCGACAAGGGCCAGGAACGCGTGAGCCTGGGCAAGCTGGCGACCGACGTCCGCCCGCTGGCCCCCCGCCCCCCGCTGGCCCCGGTGGCCGTCACCCCGCCCCCGCCGCGCCGCCGTCCGGCCGGACCTGCGGTCACGGCGCTGGTGGCCGGGCTCGCGCTGCTCGCCGCCGCCGCGATCCTGCTGGTCGACCGGGTCGACCCGCTGCCGGTGCACGTGCCCCTCGTCGCGTCCGTGGCCGCGCTCGGACTGATCGGGCTCGCGGTCGTCGTCGTGGGCCTGGCGGGACGCCGGGCGGGCGGGCTGACCGGCCTCGCCGTCGTGACGCTGGTGCTCGTCGTCGTCGGGTGGGCCGACGCCCGCGCCGACGGCGTCCTGTCGGACTGGCGGTCGGCCGACGAGTCGGCCAGCTTCGACGACGGGCAGTGGCGCCCCGCCGGCCAGCTCACCGACGACCGCAGCTACGCGGTCGCCTTCGGGTCCGGCACGCTCGACCTCAGCGCCGTCGACCCGCTGGACGCGGGCGAGGACCCGGCCACGCTCACGGCCGAGGTGCGGTTCGGTTCGATGACGGTGGTCGTCCCCGACGACCTCACCGTCGAGATCGACCTCAGCACCACCGAGGGACGGGTCGCGGCCCCGGGCGTGCGCGACGTCGGCGACCGCACCATCAGCACCACGATCGGGCCGGACGGCCCGGTCGACGTCCGTCTCGAGGGCACCGCCCGCCTGGGCGAGCTCGTGGTCGTGGAGGCCTCCCGATGAGCAGCACCGCCGTGCCCGATGCGACGCGTCCCACCGCCGGCCCGTCCGGTCCGAGCATGGCCACCGTGGTGTGGGGGCTGGTGCTGCTCGCGATCGCCGCGCTGACCGGGGTGAGCGAGTGGGCCTCGCTCGACCTCGACCCCACGCTGGTGCTGCCCGCCGTCCTGCTCGGTGCGGGTCTGCTCCTCGTGCTGTCGGCGGGCGTCGCCGTCGTGCGCCGGCCGCGGCGCACGACGGCGGACCCCGCCCCGGTCGAGGAGACCGGTCAGCAGTCGGGCGCGACCCGTCCGTCCGACCCGGTGTAGGTGTAGGCGTCGGAGATGAAGCGGCCGCTCCCGATCCTGTTCCAGATCCGGGTCGTGCCGTAGGTGCCGGTCACCTGGGAGCCGGTGGTCTGGCAGCTGATCCGCACCTGGGTGCCGTCGGCCAGCGAGCCGACCGCCGCGTGACCGGTGCCGGGGCCCGACCGCACCGTCAGCGGCGCGCCCGCCGTGTCGACCGTGCCCTGGTTGTCCACACCCCCGCCCCCTGCCCGTTTCGCCAGTTCAGTGCTCGACGTGGCACTGAACTGAGAGAGCGACACGCGTGAGGTGCCAGGACGGCTCGTTCAGTGCCGCCCGGCCAGGCGGCCGCCAGCGGAGACCGCCCGGACGGAGGCCGTCAGGCGCCGAAGCGCTCCCGCAGCGGCGCGGTCCAGGCTGCGCGCAGGTCGTCGAGGCCGAGCCGGAACCGGCCCTGGACGTCGAGCGACTGCTGGCCGTCGTCGCCGGTGGCGTCGTCGACCACGCCGATGCGGGCGTGGACGAGGCCGCGGGCGGTGCACACGTCGGTGAACCGCACCTCCTCCGAGCGCGGCACCGACACGAGCACGCGTCCGGTCGACTCCGAGAACAGCGCGGCGAACGGGGTGATGTCGTCGCGCTCGCACAGGTCGTCGAGCCAGACCCGCGCTCCCACACCGAATCTCAACGCACCCTCGACGAGCGCCTGCGCGAGGCCGCCGTCGGCGAGGTCGTGCGCGGCGTCGACGAGACCGTCGCGGCTGCACGCCACCAGCACCTCGGCGAGCACCTTCTCGTGCGCGAGGTCGAGCACCGGCGGCACGCCGCCGAGGTGGTCGTGCACCGCGTGGGCCCAGGTCGAGCCGTCGAGCTCGTCGCGGGTCGTCCCGATCAGGTAGAGGTTCTGGCCCGGCGCGCGCCAGCCGGACGGGGTGCGGCGGGTGACGTCGTCCATCACGCCCAGCACGCCCACGACGGGCGTCGGGTGGATCGCGGTCTCGCCGGTCTGGTTGTAGAGGCTGACGTTGCCGCCGGTGACGGGCAGGCCGAGCGCGCGGCAGCCCTCGGTGAGGCCGTCGACCGCCTGCGCGAACTGCCACATGACAGAGGGGTCCTCGGGCGAGCCGAAGTTCAGGCAGTCGGTGACGGCGACGGGGACGGCGCCGGCCGTCGCGACGTTGCGGTACGCCTCGGCGAGCGAGATCTGCGCTCCGAGAAGGGGATCGAGCGCACCGAACCGGCCGTTGCCGTCGAGCGAGACGGCGACACCGAGCCCGGTCTCCTCGTCGACGCGCACCACGCCGGCGTCGTCGGGCATGGCGAGCGCGGTACCGCCCATGACGTACCGGTCGTACTGGTCGGTGACCCACGACTTGTCGGCGAGGTTCGGCCAGGCGGCCATCTGCAGCACGGTGGCGCGCAGCTCGTCGCCGGTCGAGGGGCGCGCGAGGCCGGCGGAGGTGTCGGCCTGCCGGCCGTCGAGCCACTCCGGCCGCGCGTACGGGCGGTCGTAGACGGGGCCCTCGTGGGCGACGGTGCGCGGCGGAACGTCGACGACGTCCTCCCCGTGCCACTGGACGACGAGACGTCCGGTGGTGGTGACCTCGCCGACGACGGTGGCCAGCACGTCCCAGCGGTCGGTGACCGCCATGAACTCCTCGAGCCGCTCGGGACGGACGACGGCCATCATCCGCTCCTGCGACTCGCTCATCAGGATCTCCTCGGGCGAGAGCGAGGAGTCGCGCAGCGGGACGCGGTCGAGCCAGACGTGCATGCCGCCGTCGCCGGCGGACGCGAGCTCGGACGTGGCGCACGACAGCCCGGCGCCGCCGAGGTCCTGGATGCCGTCGACCACGCCGGCGGCGAACAGGTCGAGGCAGCACTCGATGAGCACCTTCTCGGTGAACGGGTCGCCGACCTGCACGGCCGGGCGCTTCGCGGGCCCGGTCTCGTCGAAGGTCTCGGACGCCAGCACCGAGACGCCGCCGATGCCGTCGCCGCCGGTGCGGGCGCCGAACAGCACCACCAGGTTGCCCGCGCCCGTGGCGTTCGCGAGATGCAGGTCCTCGTGCTTGAGCGCGCCGACGCAGAGCGCGTTGACGAGCGGGTTGCCCTGGTAGCAGTCGTCGAACACGACCTCGCCGCCGATGTTGGGCAGCCCCAGGCAGTTCCCGTAACCGCCGACGCCGGCCACGACGCCGTGCACGACGCGCGGGGTGTCGGGGTGGTCGATCGCGCCGAACCGCAGCGAGTCCATCACCGCGATCGGACGGGCACCCATCGCCATGATGTCGCGGACGATGCCGCCGACCCCGGTGGCGGCGCCCTGGTACGGCTCGATGTACGAGGGGTGGTTGTGGCTCTCGACCTTGAAGGTCACGGCCCAGCCCTGGCCGATGTCGACGACGCCGGCGTTCTCGCCGATGCCGGCGAGCATCTTGCCGACGGGGGTCTCGGTGGGCAGCGTCCCGAACCGCTTGAGGTGCACCTTGGACGACTTGTACGAGCAGTGCTCGCTCCACATCACCGAGTACATCGCCAGCTCGGACGAGGTGGGCCGGCGGCCGAGGATCTCGCGGATGCGCTCGTACTCGTCCTGCTTCAGTCCGAGCTCGGCCCAGGGCTGCTCGACCTCGGGCGAGGTGGCGGCCACCGACACGGTGTCGAGGGTCCGGCTGTCGGGCGTCATGCGCGGACGGCTCCTTCGGCGAGCGAGGTGAGGACGGAGGTGAAGAACCGCAGGCCGTCGGTGCCGTCGGTGCCGGTGCGGGCGTCGGGGCCGAAACCGGGCTCGGTGGCGTGCTCGGGGTGCGGCATCAGGCCGACCACGTTGCCGGCGGCGTTGGAGACCCCGGCGATGCCGCGGTAGGAGCCGTTCGGGTTGTCACCGACGTACCGGGCCACCACCAGGCCCTCGCCCTCGATCTCGTCGAGGGTGCGCTCGTCGGCGACGAACCCGCCCTCCCCGTTCTTCAGCGGGACGACGACCTCCTCGCCCTGGACGTAGGCGTTCGTCCACGCCGTCGACGTGCGCTCGATCGTCAGCCGCTGGTCGACGCAGCTGAACGTCCGGTGGTCGTTGCGGATCAGGGCGCCGGGCAGCAGGTGCGACTCGCACAGGATCTGGAACCCGTTGCAGATGCCCAGCACGGGCAGGCCGCCGCGGGCGGCGTCGACCAGCAGCTCCATCACCGGGGCGAACCGGGCGATCGCGCCGCAGCGCAGGTAGTCGCCGTAGGAGAACCCGCCCGGGAGGACGACGGCGTCGACGCCGTGCAGGTCGGCGTCGGCGTGCCAGAGGGCGACGGGCTCGCCGCCGCCGAGCCGGACGGCGCGGGCGGCGTCCTTGTCGTCGAGCGAGCCGGGGAAGGTGACGACCCCGACGCGCATCAGCGCACCGCCTCGGGTCCGACCACGCTGACGCGGACGACGTCCTCGATCACGGGGTTGCTCAGCAGGGTGGCGGCGGCCTCGCGGACCGAGGCGAGCACCTCGTCGGTGACCTCGCCGTCGACCTCGAGCTCGAACCGCTTGCCCTGGCGCACCCCGGTGATCCCGGTGAAGCCCAGCCGCGGCAGCGCGCCGACGATGGCCTTCCCCTGGGGGTCGAGGATCTCGGGCTTGGGCATGACGTCGACGACGATGCGTCCCATCGGGGCTGCTCCTGGGGAGGGGCGGGCGAGTCGGGGCCCAGGCTACCGGTCGGCGGGCACGTCCCCGTCCGCCGCCCTGTGGCGCCGCCAGGCCCCCGGTGCGACCGTGTGCGCATGCGCATCTCCCACCTCGGCCACGCCTGCCTGCTCATCGAGGTCCGTGGGCGGCGGGTGCTCGTCGACCCGGGCGCGTTCAGCCACGACTGGCACGCCATCCCCGACCTCGACGCCGTGGTGGTGACCCACCAGCACGCCGACCACGTCGACGCGACCCACCTGCCCGCGCTGCTCGCCGGGAGCCGCAGGGCGCGGCTGCTGGTCGAGGGCGCCCTGCACGGCGACGCCTCGCTGCTCGGGCTCACCGCCGGCGACGACCGCGTCGAGGCGCTCTCGCCGGGTGACCGGGTCGAGCTGGACGGCGGGGTCGTGCTCGAGGCGGTCGGTGGGCAGCACGCGGTGATCCACGACGAGATCCCGCGCATCGGCAACGTCGGGCTGCTGGTGAGCGCCGAGGGCGAGCCCACGCTGTTCCACCCGGGCGACGCCTACGAGTACGCGCCCGAGGGGGTCGACGTGCTCGCCGTCCCGCTGGCGGCGCCGTGGGCCTCGTTCAAGGAGACGGTCGCGTTCGCGCGGGCCGTGCGTCCGGGTGCCCTCGTCCCCGTGCACGACTCGGTGCTGTCGGCCGACGGCCGTGGGGTCTACCTGCGTCAGCTCACCGCCCTCGGTGGTGCCGAGGTCCGCGACCTCAGCGGTGCCGGGCCGACCGAGATGGCCTGAGCACGTGGGCAGCCGGACGTACGACCGGGGCACGACCGCCGCGATGACGGCGATGACCGTGGTGCACCGGGTGGTCGACAAGGTCACGGGAGGACGCCTCGGGCGCCGTCTCGGCGGCGCGCCCGTGGTCTGGCTGACGGTGCGCGGCCGAAGGTCGGGCAAGGAGCAGCGTGTGCCCCTGGTGCACGCCCGCGACGGCGACGGCCCGGACGCCCCGTACCTTCTCGCCGGGTCGCGCGGCGGCACCGAGGTGACGCCCGCCTGGGCGTGGAACCTGCGCGGGCACGAGGAGCGGGACGAGCCCGCGCGGATCCTGGACGCCGTCCGCCGCACCGACGTCGAGGTCGACGTCCGCGAGCTGCACGGCGCCGAGCGCGACCGCGGCTACGCGCTGATGGTGCGCACCTACCGCGGCTTCGCCGGGTACGAGCAGCAGGCGACCACCCGCACCATCCCCGTCTTCGCGCTCACGCCGCGCTGACGACCGGTTCGGGGGCCCCGACCTCGAACCGGCGCGGGTGCAGCCGGCACAGCAGCCCGTAGAGCACGGGCGACGCCAGCACCGACCACAGGCGCGCTCGGCGGGTGCGCGGGACGGCCGCCACGACCGCCAGGTGCAGCGGCCAGGTGAGCAGCGCGAACGTGGTGCGGGAGCGCCACCAGGGCGAACGCCAGCACCGACGTCGCGAGCACCACGACGAGGTTCACCGCGATCCACGCCAGGGTGCGGACGACCTCGGGGCGCAGCCGGCGCAGCCCGCGGTCGACCGCTCCCAGCGGTCCCGCGGGGACCGTGGGGTCGGTCACGGACCCGCGCTCAGGGACGGGCCGGCAGGCGGGTGAGGTGGTACTCGGCGGTCGCCGGGTCCGGCACGGCACCGAACCGGGCGTTCACCGCCCACACGTCGCGGCCCTGCCGGGTCGCCGTCGAGGGCACGCTGAGCGTCGGGTCGGTGAGCGCGCCACGCCAGATCGCCACCCAGGTGCCGCGTCGGCGCTGCCGCAGCGCGAGCACCGACACCTCCTGCTGGCCGGAGCCGCGCACGTCGTAGAGCAGGTTGCCCGCGAGCTCGAGGCCGTCGCCGCCGACCAGGCCGGGGCCGCCGACCACCTCGAGCGCGCTCACGGCCCCATGGGCCTTGGGCACGGTCCACAGACCACCCGCGGTGGAGTTGTCGATCACCAGGGTGTCGCGGTCGAGCTCGCGGATCCCGTTGGCGCGCAGGCCTTCAGGCGTCGGCCACGCGCCGGTCAGCTGCAGGTACGACGGCCCGCCGGCCAGCACGCCGCCGGGCCCGAGCGGCAGCCGGGTGAGGCGGTCGACGCTGGAGTCGGTGACCCACACGGCGTCGCGGGTGACGACCACGTCGTTGAGGAACACGGCGCCGGGGACCTCCACCCGGTGCACGGTGGCGCCGGTGCGCGCGTAGCCGTAGACGACGCCCAGGGTGCCCTCGTTGCCGGCGACCCACACCAGGCCGGAGCGGCCGTCGAGCTGCATGCCGCGCAGCGCCTTGCCGGTCGCGCCGGGGGCGATCACGCGTCCGCGCCCGGTCGACAGGTCGCCGCCGTACAGGCTGCCGTCGGCGAGCGAGCCCACCCAGAAGCGTCCGCCGGGGCTGGACGTGATGCCCTCGGGACGGAACCCGTCGGGCAGGGCGATGGTGGCAGGAGCGGCGGCGACCGCGGGGCCGGTTCCCGCGGCGAGCAGCGCGGGCGCCGCGAGCGCGGCGGTGAGGACGCTGCGGCGGGTGGGGGCGGGGTGCATGCGGTCAGGATGCGCTGCCCCGGCCACCCCCGCCATCCGGACGGCGGCGCGGCAGCACCTCGCAGGCCCACAGGGCCCAGAGCACCAGCAGCGGCTGGAAGAACAGCCGCACCAGCCGGGCTCGGTCGGTGTCGAGCCCGAAGGCGTCGACGCCCTCGACGTACTGAGCGACGTTGCCGGGGAGGACCGCGACGAGGAACAGCGCCACGACGACCCCGACGGTGCGGCGGTACCGCCGCGGCGCCGCGAGCACAGCGAGACCGAGCGCGATCTCGACGAGCCCCGAGGCGAGCACCGTGAACCCCTCGTCGAGCGGGAACCACGACGGCACCTGCGCGCGGAACTCGTCCGGGCGCACGAGGTGCAGCACGCCCGCGGTCGTGAGGAACGCTCCGAGCAGGACGCGCGCGACCGTGCGGACGACGCTCACTCGGCGAGGAACGACAGGCGCACCTGCCGGTCGGGGTTGTCGACGTTGGTGTCGACGAGGCAGATGCTCTGCCAGGTGCCGAGCGCCAGCCGTCCGCCCAGCACCGGGATGCTGGCGTACGGCGGGACGAGCGCGGGCAGCACGTGGTCGCGGCCGTGGCCGGGCGACCCGTGCCGGTGACGCCACCGGGTGTCGCGAGGCAGCAGGTGCTCGAGCGCGGTCAGCAGGTCGTCGTCGCTCCCCGCACCGGTCTCGAGGACCGCGACGCCCGCCGTCGCGTGCGGGACGAACACGTGCAGCAGGCCGTCGCCCTCGTCGGCGACGAACCGCGCGCAGTCGTCAGTGAGGTCGACGACCACCTCGGACGAGCCGGTGCGCACCCGCAGCACCTCGCTCCTCACGAGAACACCCGCCCGGTGAGCCGGCGGTGGGCCTCGAGGTACCGCTCGCGGGTGCGCTCGACGACCTCGTCGGGCAGCGGCGGCGGCGGGGTGTCGGACGCGCGGTCCCAGCCCGACGCGGGGCTCGTGAGCCAGTCGCGCACGACCTGCTTGTCGAACGAGGGCTGCGCCCGTCCGACCTGGTACTCCTCGGCGGGCCAGAACCGTGACGAGTCGGGGGTGAGCACCTCGTCGCCGAGGACCAGCCGTCCGGTCGAGGGGTCGTGCCCGAGCTCGAGCTTGGTGTCGGCCAGCAGGATGCCGGCGTCGCGCGAGATGCTCTCTGCCAGTGCGTAGACCGCGAGGGTGAGGTCGCGCAGCCGGTGGGCGAGCTCGTCGCCGACCGTCGTGGCGACCTGGGCGAGCGAGACGTTCTCGTCGTGCTCGCCGAGGGCGGCCTTGGTGGCGGGCGTGAAGATCGGCGTCTCGAGGCGCGAGCCGTCGTCGAGCCCGGGCAGCAGCGGGTTGCCGCACACCTCGCCGGTCGCGCGGTAGTCGGCCAGGCCCGACCCGGTGAGGTACCCGCGGGCCACGCACTCGACCGGCACCATCTCGAGCCGGCGGCACACCATCGCGCGCCCCTCGACGGCCGGGGGCACGTCGGTCGAGAGCAGGTGCGTGCCGAGCGGTCCCTCGTCGGACGACACCCGCCCGTCGAGCCGCTCGAACCACCAGAGGGTGAGCGCGGTGAGGATCTTCCCCTTGTCGGGGATCGGCGTCGCCAGCACGTGGTCGTAGGCGCTGACCCGGTCGCTGGCCACGACGAGCACCTCGTCCGGGCGCTCGTCGCTCGCGTACAGGTCGCGCACCTTGCCCGAGTACGTGTGGGTCCAGCCGGGCAGGTCGAGGGGGCCGCTCACGAGAACGAGTCTCCCAGACTGGGGCGAGGCGGCCGCGGCAGCCGGAAGGGTAGGTACCTGCGACCCCCTCCCGGGGGTCTCACCTCCTACCCTTTTCGGGCCGGGCGCGGATCCGGGCCGAACGGACCTGGACGCGCCGCTCGCGGTCCCTAGCGTCGGTCATGACCGACGGCCCGCCCCCCGGACGCCCCGCGCTGCAGCCGCTCGAGGAGGACTTCGAGCGCGTCCTGTGCATCGCAGCGCACCCCGACGACCTCGAGTACGGGACGGCGGCCGCCGTGCACCGGTGGACCCAGCAGGGCAAGACGGTGACGTACCTGCTGGCGACCCGGGGCGAGGCGGGCATCGACACGGTGCCGCCCGCCGAGGCCGGGCCGCTGCGCGAGCAGGAGGAGCGCGACGGCGCCCTGGTCGTCGGCGTCGACACCGTCGACTTCCTCGAGGGCTACCTCGACGGCGTGATGGAGCCGACGCTCGGGCTGCGCCGCGATCTGTGCCGCGAGATGCGGCGGCTGAAGCCCGACGTCGTCGTCACCGGCAGCCACGACCTGCGGTTCCGTCCGGGCATGTCGAACCAGGCCGACCACCGCGCCGTCGGCATCTGCGTGCTCGACGCCGCCAAGGACTGCGGCAACCGCTGGATCTTCCCCGAGCTGGTCGCCGAGGGCTACGAACCGTGGAAGGGCCTGAAGGCCGTCGTCATGGGCGCGTCCACGTCGCCGACGCACTACCTCGACGTCACCGGCCACCTCGAGCCCGCGATCGCCTCGCTCGAGGCGCACCAGGCCTACAACGACGCGCTGCCCGACGACTTCCCGAAACCGCGCGAGCTCGTGACGATGATCCTGTCGATGGGCGCCGAGGCCGCCGGCGCCGAGCACGCCCTGCTGTTCGAGGTCTTCGGCAACTGACGTCGCGCCCGGCCGAGTCAGACGACGGCGCGCAGCGCCCGCACCTCGGCC
The DNA here is from genome assembly GCA_963715595.1 of uncultured Actinomycetota bacterium. Classification (GTDB taxonomy): domain Bacteria; phylum Actinomycetota; class Actinomycetes; order Actinomycetales; family CAWJMD01; genus MFD01275-22. Next base: position 3,707,093 of record OY970255.1, on the reverse strand, counting down.
GGACGCCAGTCGGCGAGCCAGCGGTCGAACGCCGGTGGCGTCGACGCGGACGGCCGATCCAGTAGCCCTGCGCGGTGTCGCAGCCGAGCTCCTGCAGGCGGCGCCAGGTCGATCTCGTCCTCCACGCCCTCGGCGACCACGTGGTAGCCGAGCCGGTGGCCGAGGTCGACGACGCCGCCGACCACCGCCGACGGGTCGACGAGCGAGCCACCCGGTTGCAGGAAGGAGCGGTCGATCTTCACCTCCGCCACCGGGAGCCGGTGCAGGTACGACAGCGACGAGTAGCCGGTCCCGAGGTCGTCGACCGACAGCCGCACCCCGAGGGCCCGCAGCGCGAGCAGCGCCCGCAGCGACCGGTCCGGGTCCTCGACCAGGCTCGACTCGGTGATCTCCAGCGTCAGCGCGTCGGCGGGCACGCCCGACGACGCGACCAGCCGCGCCACCTCGCCGACGAAGCCCGGGTCGAGCAGGCTGCGCGGCGAGAAGTTCACCGCGACACCGAGATCGCGCCCGGACGCGCGCCACGAGGCGCACGCGGCGAGGGCCTGGCGCAGCACCTCCGAGGTCAGCGGCGTGATCAGCCCGCTGTTCTCGGCGAGCGGGCACGAACTCGTCCGGGGCGAGCAGCCCGTGCCGGGGGTGCTCCCACCGCACCAGCGCCTCGGCGCCGACCGGTTCGCCGTCGACCACCCGCACCTGCGGCTGGTAGACCACCCGCAGCTGTCCGGACGAGATGGCCACCCGCAGCTCGGTGAGCAGCGTCAGCCGCGCCGGGCTGCCGACCTCCATCGCGTCGGTGAAGACCTCGAGGTCGGTGCGGCCCGCCGCGGCGGCGGCCACCGCGATCACGGCCTGCCGCAGCAGGTCGACGGGCGGCGAGCCCGGGGACGCACACGGCCAGCCCCATCCGCGCCGACACCCCGAGCTGCAGGGCACCGAGCGAGAACGGCACCGCGAGCGCCGCACGCAGCGTGGTCGTGACGGCGTCGACGCGCTCGGCCGCGCTGGTCGGGACGAGCACCGCGAACGACGCCGAGTGCAGCCGGGCGACCGACACCGGCCGCGGCACCACCTCGGTGAGCCGCTCGGCGACCATCTGCAGCAACCGGTCCCCGGCGGCGTGGCCGAGGGTGTCGTTGACGTCGGCGAACCGGTCGAGCTCCACGACGACCACGGCCGCCCCGTGCGCCGGGTCGTCGAGGTGGTCGTGCGCGACCTGCTCCAGCCCCTGCCGGTTCGCCAGCCCCGTGAGCTCGTCGGTGACCGCACGGCGCACCTGCTGCGCCGCGTGCTCGCGGATCAGGTCGCCGCGGCGGGCGTTGCGCAGCGTCACGCTGAGGTGGTTCACCAGGGCGATCAGCTCGTCGACGTCGGTGCGGTGGAACGTCTCGGCGTCGCTGAGCCGGTTGGCGACGACCACGGTGCCGATCCGGTCGCCGTCGCCGAGCAGGTGCATCGCCATCGCGTCGCGCACGCCGGTCTCGCGCAGCGCCCGGGCGCCCGCGACGTCGTCGCCGCGACGCACGAGCACCGGCCCCGAGGCGAGCTCCGCGCCGAGGGCGCGCCACGAACCGCGGCCCTCCACCTCCTCGACGACGCCGTCGAACCCGACGCGCCAGCCGCGCTCGCTGCCGGCGAAACCCTCGGCGAGGACGAGCTCCACCCGCTCGGCGCGCAGCTGCCGGCTCATCCAGCGCAGGGCCGTGACCGCGGCCGACGCCACGTCGATCTGGTCGCCCAGCTCGCCGGTGAAGCGGCCGAGGCGCTCGAGGCTCTCGGTGCGGCGCCGCTGCCGGTTGTGGGCCTGCTGGGCGAACGCGAGGACCGCGACGACGACGGCCACCGTCCAGAGCGCCCGCCAGTCGGTGACGGCCACGTAGACGACGAGCAGGGCGGCGGCGGCGTTGACGACCGCCACGACGGGGTTGGCCTCGGAGACGACCTGGCGCAGGTCGGGCAGCACCCCGGAGTCCGCGCTGACGACGAGCGAGATCAGCAGCGTCCCGAGCAGGTCGAGGAGCACGGTGGTCGCCGCGGCGGCCAGCCAGGTGCCGGGCCCGAGGATCGGGTCGTGGCCGGCGAGCCCGTGCCAGACGAGGACGGCGGTGCAGGCCTCGATCCAGAACCAGACCAGGTTGAAGGCGCCCTTGCGCGGTGAGGTGCGAGAGCGCGCGAACAGCCAGGGGACGGCACCGGCGACGCGGACGCCCACCACCGCGAGCGGGCCGAGGAAGAACAGCGCCACCACCAGCGGGATGTCGCTGAGGGTCAGGGTCACGGTCTGGCGGCCGACCGCCACGTGCACGGCGCCGGTCTCGGCCATCAGGAACGCCGTGAGCAGGACGCCTGCCACGACGAGCGCCGACGTGGTCGTGGTCAGCACCGGCGCCGACGCAGGCAGGGTGAGCACCCACAGCTGGAGCAGCAGGCCGAGCAGGGCCATCGCGCCGACGACGGCCCAGACCGCGCCAGGGCGCGTGCGCCCCTCGGCGGCCCGGTCGTCGCCGGCGCTGCTCACCGGCGGCCGCCGGTCACGTCCACGACTTCCCGGTCCAGGACTTCCCCGTCCACGACGTGCCGGTCCACCCCGCGCTCGTCCAGGACTTCCCCGTCCACGACTTGCCCGTCCACGACTTCCCGGTCCAGGACGCGGACGTCCACGACTCCCCGGTCCACGACTTCCCGGTCCAGGACTTCCCCGTCCACGACGTGCCGGTCCACGTGTCGGTGCACCAGCAGCTGCCGGTCCAGGTGCTCGCCGACCAGCTGCCCGCCGACCACGCCTCGAAGGCGGCGCTGCGCGGCGCCCAGCTGCGGGCGTCGAAGCGACCGAGCACGTGCCGCTCGCCGCGCAGCTCCACGTCGTCCATCGCGACGTGCTGGCTGCCGCGGGCGGCCTCCATCGAGCCGAGGCCGGTCGACCTCGGGTGCGACTGCGCGGCGGCAGCCGGTCGCGGCACCGGTGCGGTCAGGGCCCGCAGGACGTCGACCTGCCCGGCCCCGCGTCCGGCCGGGTCGGCGACGGGCATCGGCTCGGCGCTCGCGACGAGCGCCGCCTTCACCTGGTCCGGCGTCATCGTCGGGCGGGCGTCGAGCAGCAGCGCCACCGCCCCGCTGACGACGGCGGCCGACTGCGAGGAGCCGCTGCCCTTGAGGAACCGGTCCCCGACCCGCGCCGACGGGTACGCCTCGTCGACGTAGGAGCCGGGGCTGCGCAGCGACACGATCGAGGATCCCGGCGCCACCAGGTCGACCCGGCGTTCCGCGCTGCCGCGGCTGCTGAAGCCCGGCACGACGTCGTCGACCGCCGGCACCGTGCCACCTGTTCCGGACGCGCCGACCGCGAGGACGTACGGGTCGTAGGCCGGGTTGTTCAGCCCGGGCTGGTCGGTCCCGCTGTTACCACCGGCTGCGACCACGACGATGCCTGCGCGCCAGGCGTTCTCGACCGCGTGGGTCAGAGGGTCGAGGGTGTGGTCCTGCGCGCCGTCGGTGCCGTAGGACAGGTTGATCACGCGGATCGGGTTGCGGGGGTCGTCATCACGGTGCTCGACCACCCAGTCGACCGCCGCGACGACCTGCGAGACGTCGACGGCTCCCTCGGTGGTGCCCACCTTGACGCTGGTGAGCCGGGCGCCGGGCGCGATGCCGCGGAACGGCGCACCGCCGAGCAAGGTGCTGCGCTCGTTGCCGGCGATGATGCCGGCCAGGTGCGTCCCGTGGCCGAAGCCGTCGAGGTGGGCGTGCCCGGGTGACTGGCTCTCGAACGACAGGTCGGCACCGTTCACGACGTCGCCAGACGTCAGCCCCGCCACCGGGACCACGCCGGTGTCGATCAGGGCGACGCCGACGCCGCTGCCGTCGTACCCGCGGGCGTACACGCCCGGGGCGCCGATCACGTCGGCGACGTGCGCCATGCTCGTCTGCCCGTCCTCGACGATCCACCCGGTCGGGCCCAGCAGGCTCTGCACGGTGCTCGACAGCGCGCCGGTGGTGCCGCTGAGCGTGCGGCTGACGGTGTCGAGCGTGCGGCCGAGGATGCCGGCCTGGGCCGGGGTCGCCGCGGTGAGCAGGACGGCGGCGGTGGCGGTGGCGGCCAGGACGCGGCGGGCAGGGCGGGTGCTCATGGAGCAAGGATCGGCAGCGGGCGGCCGGACCTGCAGGGGTACGGGCCGCGTTCCGTCGCACGGCGCACGCCGGGCGGTGACAGCGGGCCCGAGTGGTCCGGACGGCGCGGCTGCGGGGTCCGTACGCGCACGACGTGGGTGACGCACAGCGAGCGCCGTCACCTGTCCGGCCCCCGGTCGCCTCCGGATCACCGCGTCGGCTCGGTCGCACAGCGGCGTGGATCCTCACGCTCGGTGACGGCGAACGGTGCGAACCGGGACGGACCGCGCCGCGTCACGCTGCCCGGAGCCCGAGCTCCGGGGCCCGGCGGCGTCGGGCGAGGGCGGCGACGTCAGCCGAAGAGCGGTGGCCGTCAGCCGAAGGCGGCGGCCGTCACCCGCCGGTACCGGCGCCCGGCCAGCAGCGACGACAGCCCCCGCAGGGGCGCGGGCATCACCTCGGCGAAGGCCGCTCGCTGCTGCGGGTCGAGCGAGTCCGACACCCACTGCACGAACCACAGCGCCTCCGACATCGGGGCGTCGCGCCCCATCCGGCGCAGCGCCGCCCGCACGGCCGACGGGTCCGCTGCGCCGAGGAGGTCGTGCATCTGCGCCTCCTCGTGGGCGAAGTGCGTCGTCGCGGCGTCGCGCAGCCGGCCGAGCCCGTCGGCGGCGAGCCGGGCGTCGGGGGCCGCCGCCGAGGCGCGCAGGGCGGCGAAGGCGTCGCGGCTGTCGGCGAGGGCGCGCACGATCTGCTCGTGCTCGTCGGTGAGCTCACCGACCTGACCCTCGTGGCCGGCCGCCGGGTCGCCGATCACCGGCCACAGGTTCTTCTCCTCGCCCTCGTGGTGCGAGGTGAGCATGGTGTCGAACTGCTCGAACGCGTCACCGAGCGCCTGCGCCCGGGCGGTGTCGCCCGGCGGGAAGGCGGTCACCGCGGCCGAGAGGCGGTCGAGGTCGCGGCGCACCGCGACGTGGATCAGCCGGTTCATGGTCTCGCCGTGGGTGAGCGTGTCAGCCATGCCGGACAACGAACCAGATCGGCGCCGCGTGCGGAATGGCCCGAAGGGCCGAATCGTCCGAGCGTCCCGCTAGGGTCCAGGGTCGTGGCCGACGAGAGCACCGAGAACGCCGACAGCAGCGCGAAGACCCCCGCCGACGACGGCACGAAGGCGTCCGGCACGAGCGTCACCGACGACCTGGTGACCACCCGCCACACCGTCAAGGTCGGGCGCCGGACGCTGCGCTACACCGCGACGTCCGGCCGGGTCGTGCTGCGGCGCGAGGTGGTCGAGGAGGGCGAGTTCAAGGGCCACAAGGCCGAGGCCGAGGTCTTCCTCACCTCCTACACGCTCGACACCGGTACCGGCGACGACGCGAAGGCCGACCCCGAGCGCCCGGTGACGTTCTGCTTCAACGGCGGCCCCGGCTCGTCGTCGGTCTGGCTGCACCTCGGGCTGCTCGGGCCGAAGCGCGTGGTCATGGGCGACGCCGGCGCGCTGGCACCGCCGCCGTACGGGCTGGTCGACAACGTCGAGACGCTGCTCGCCACGTCCGACCTGGTCTTCGTCGACCCCGTCTCGACCGGCTTCTCGCGCGCGGTCGAGGGTGGCAAGCCCGGGCCGTTCCACGGGTACACCGGCGACATCGAGTCCGTGGGCGAGGTCATCCGGCTCTGGACGACCCGCAACGGCCGCTGGATGAGCCCGAAGTACCTCGCGGGCGAGTCGTACGGGACGACGCGGGCGGCCGCGCTGGCCGACCACCTGCAGTCGCGGTACGGCATGTACCTCAACGGGATCATGCTGATCTCGATGGTGCTCGACATGGGCACGATCCGGTTCTACGAGGGCAACGAGCTGCCGCACGCGCTGTTCCTGCCCACCTACGCCGCGATCGCCCACCACCACGGGCTGCACGGCGACCGCCCGCTGCGCGAGGTGCTCGCCGAGGCCGAGGAGTACGCGGCGCGCGACTACCCGTGGGTGCTGTCCCGGGGCGCGCGGCTCACGCCGTCGCAGCGCTCGGCCGCGGTGCGCAAGCTGGCCTCGCTCACCGGGTTGCCGCGCGAGTACGTCGACCGCGCCGACCTGCGGATCGAGCACCTGCGGTTCTTCACCGAGCTGCTGCGCGGGCAGGGCCGCACCGTCGGCCGCCTCGACGGCCGGTTCAGCGGGTGGGACCGCGACCGCGTCTCCGAGGTGCTCGACCGCGACCCCTCGTACACGGCCATCCACGGCCCGTACAGCGCCGCGTTCAACCACTACGTCCGCGAGCACCTCGGTTTCGAGAGCGACCTGCCCTACGAGATCCTCACCGACAAGGTGCGGCCCTGGTCGTACAAGGAGTTCGAGGACCGCTCGGTGTCGGTGGTGTCGCGGCTGTCGGCCGCGATGCGCACCAACCCGCACCTGCGCGTGCACGTGGCCTGCGGCTACCACGACGGCGCGACGCCGTACGCGGCCGCCGAGCACACGCTCGCGCACCTGCACATCCCCGACGAGCTGCAGGCGAACATCGAGGTCCGCTACTACGAGGCCGGCCACATGATGTACGTCCACGAGCCGTCGCGGGTGCAGCAGAGCAAGGACCTCGCCGCCTTCGTCGGCGGCTGAGCCGGCCCTGGCCGCGAGACGGGAGAAGGCGCCCGTTCCAGGCGTGCGGACGGGCGGGTCGTCCCTGTTCGCGCGTCAGTCGACGACGTAGCGCACCGCGGCCGCCGGTGACGCGGCCCGGCACGTCAGCAGCGCGGGCTCTGCCGCGTGCGAGCGCACGTCGAGCACCCGCCGCCCCACGCCGGCGACGTCGAGGTGCACCCGCCACGACCGCGACCCGACCACGTGCTCGACGAGCGCGACGGTGACGGCGGCGGAAGCGAGCGGGCCGACCTCGCGGTGCACGTGGACGGCCGCGGCCTGCTCCCAGGGGTGCAGGTGGCTCCAGCCGCGCAGCCGCTCGTGGTCGACCCGGCCCGCGAGGTGCTCCTCGGCCAGGTGCACGGGGTCGGCGTCGTCGACCGCGCCGTAGACGGTGCCGTCGGGCACGACGAGCAGGTTCGCCGCGAACCGGTCGCCGCCGAGGTGGCTGCACTCCCAGGTGCCGCCGGGCCAGCGGGCGGCGAGCGCCGCGGCGACCGGACGGCCGCGTACCGCGCAGCAGGTGTCGTGCCGGCCGTGGGCGCAGACGAGCCAGCGCGGCGTCGCGTCGTCGGGGACGCGCGCGGGGGCGCCCTCGTCGACCGCGGTGGCCGCGAGCAGGTCGCCCGGGTCGGTCCAGCGACCGGACGCGACCAGCCCGCCGTCCGGGGCGTCGGCGCGGGGACCACGCAGCACCCACCAACCACGGTCGGTCGCGGTGGCGTCCCTCCGACCGCCGGGTCGGCGCACGAGCAGCACCCGCCAGCCGTCGCCGCGCACGCGGGCCCGGATCGCCCGCAGGACGTCCGGTTCGAGACCGATGCCGCCCAGCGCGTCCGGGAGCCAGGGACCGGGGTGCTCGACCAGGAGCCACGAACGGGCCGGGGCGGCCGTGCCCACCATCGGGTCGTCCCGCTCGCGCGCCGAGGTGGCGCAGAGCGGGGTGGAGGTCACCCGCCGACCATGCCACGTCGACGCGGACGCGGCCCGGCCACCCCGGCGACGCCTGCGACCGCCCACCCACCCACGGCCAGCACGCCGACCGCGACGACCCAGCGCGCGGGCGGGGGTGTGGCCGCGGACAGCACCACGGCGACGGGCACCGCGACCAGCGCGGCGCCCCAGGCCGCCACGAGGACCCACCGGTCCGATCGGCTCAGCGTCCGCGCCACCAGAGCGAGCACGCTGACCACGGCACCGGCGACCAGACCACCAGCGCGAGCAGCACCACCTCGAGGGCGTGAGGACGCAGCGGGCCGGGGGGATCGGCCCCCGTCACGACGGCGAACCACGCGCCCAGCGCGCTGAGCGCGACGACGAGGACGAGCGTCGCCCCGGCGGCGACCCGCCCCGTCCCGGGGCCGGACGTTCCACCCGGGCGTGCGGCGGCAGGTCGCCGGTCAGGTGCACGAGCCGAGCGAGGTAGTCGTGCGCCGGGCCGGGCGGCAGGCCCGTGGTCGCGTCGGTCATCGCCGGACCTCCAGGAGGGTGTCGACGGCGGTGCGGAACCTGGTCCACTCGCCGCGGAAGGCCTCGAGGACCGCACGGCCCTCGTCGGTCAACCGGTAGTACCACCGGGGCGGGCCGCTACGCGACTCCTCCCAGGTCGTGTCCACCAGTCCCCGGCGCCGCAACCGCCGGTGGTGGGCACCAGGTTCAGAGTCCACTGGACGAGGCAACCTGGCACTTCACGAGTGTCGAACTGCTAGTTCGGTGCCACGTCGCGCACTGAACTGATCAAACGGACGGCGAGACGGGCGGGTCAGGCGGTGACGACGCCGCACAGCAGCAGGCGCCGGCCGAGCTCGACGTCGTCGACGCGCAGCGTGCCCTCGTCGAGCAGGCGGCGGACGGCGTCGACGTGCTGGGGACGGATCACCACGTCGCCGGTGCGGCTGACCAGGCGCGCCTGGTCGCCGTCGTCGACGAGGCGGGCCAGCAGGTGCTCGCGCAGGTGCAGCGTGGCGCCCTCGGCGAGCTCGGCGGCGGCGCGGTGCTGGGCCAGCGGACCGACGGGCGCGGCACGCTGGGCCCGGACCGCGGCGGAGCGCAGCCGGTCGGCGACGTCGGCGGCGTCGACCTGCGACAGCGCGTGCAGCAGAGCGTCCCGGGCGGCGTCGACGTCCGCGGCGAGCGCGTCGGCCGAGGTGACGTCGACCCCGAGGGCGAGGGACGAGCGCACCGCCGGGTCGTCCTGGGCACGGGAGACCGCCAGGTCGACCAGCTCGCGGGCGAGGTGGTCCCGCGTCCAGGAGTGGACGCCGATGGTCACGTGGGTGCTGACCTCGCCCAGCGCGGTCGCGGCGTGCAGCCACCCGCGCGGCAGGTACAGGCAGTCGCCCGGCTCGAGCACGGCCTCGAGGTACGGCTCGCGGGCCGCCTCGGCCTCGACGGCGGCCTTGCGGTCGGTCCACACCTGGTCGCGCAGCGGGGCCTGGTGCACGGGGGCGTGCAGGCGCCAGCGCTTGCGGCCGTGGATCTGGAGCACGAACACGTCGTGCACGTCGTAGTGGTCGGCGAACCCCTGGTTCTGCGGCGGGGTCACGTAGGCGTTGACCTGCACCGGGTGCCCGAGGTCGGCGGCCAGCCCCTGCGAGAAGTGCACGAGCGGCGCCCAGGAGCGGTGCAGGCCCTGCAGCACCATCGTGGCGCCGTCGGCGAACAGCCGCGCGCAGCCGGTCGTCGCTGACCTGGTCACCGACACCGGCGCCGATGCCGCCGCCGGCGGTGAACTCGCGGTCACCGAGGGTGCTGCCCGCCTTGGCGACGCGCAGGAAGGGCGTGCGCAGGCCGCGCTCGGACACCAGCGTGTCGACGCCGGCCTGGTCGAGCAGGTCGGTCGAAGCGGCTTCGGCAGGTCGGCGGCCGCGGGTGAGGAGCGGCTCGCTCGACCAGTACCGCGACCCGAACTGCTCCGGGTCGGGTACCAGCCGAGCGAGGCGGTTCCGATCCATCAGGTGTCAGATGCCGGACCCGGCAGTGCCGTCGGCGCCACCATCGGCACCGCCGTCGGCGCCGCCGTCAGCGCCGCCGTCCGCGCCACCGTCCGCGCCACCATCCGCACCGCCGTCAGCGCCGCCGTCGGCGCCACCGTCCGCGCCACCGTCCGCGCCACCGTCGGCACCACCGGCCTCGGCGCCGCCGTCCGCCGGGCCGTGCTCGTGGTCCGCGCCGCCGTCGAGGGGTCCGTGGGTGCCCTCGGTCTCGTTCTCGCTCATGCGTCCTCCACATCGTCGTGGGCGCCTGGCGGGCGCCCGCTCGGCCCGGCACGAAGCCGGTTGTCGCCATGCTGGCCCGCGGGCCCGGACCCCGCATCCCGAGGGCTCGACGCGCGTGCGGCCGCACCGACGACGACGATGAGCCCCGTGGACCTGCTGGAGACCCTGCGCGGCGCGCCCGCGGCGTCGACCGGGGCCCTGACCCGCTGGCGCTGGCTCGCCGAGGTGGGCGGGCGCGACCTGGCGCTGGCGAAGCTGGTCGAGCCGCACCTCGACGCCACGGCGATCCTGGCCGACCTGGGGGCGGCTGCCCCGGGCGAGGACGACGCGTGGGCGGTGTGGGCGGCCGAGCCGCCGGGGCTGCACCTGGTCGCCGGGCCGACCCACGACGGCTGGGCGCTGAACGGGCGCAAGGCGTTCTGCTCGGGGTGGGAGCACGTCACCCACGCGCTCGTCACCGCCACCCACCAGGGCACCTCGCGCCTGCTCGCGGTCGACGTGGCGTCCGCCCGGACGGCGGGGGCCCTGCGCCCGACCGGCCCGGCGTGGCAGGGGGTCGGGATGCAGCGCGCCGGCACCGCCACCCTCGAGCTCGACCGCGTGCGTGCGTGCGCGGTCGGCGAGCCGGGCGACTACACCGGCCGCACCCGGTTCTGGGACGGCGCGATCGGCGTCGCGGCCGTGTGGTGGGGCGGCGCCCGCGCCGTCGCGGGCACGCTGGTCGACTCCGCCCGCCGTCGCGACGTCGGGGAGCACGCCCTCGCGCACCTCGGGGCCGTCACCTCGCTGCTCGACCGCACCTGGGCGCACCTCGAGCTGGCTGCCCGCGTCGTCGACGCCGGCGGCGACGACGTGCCCGCCCGCCGCGCCCTCGCCGAGTCGGTGCGCGCCGGCGTGGCCGACGCCGCCACCGAGGTGGTCGACCGGGTCGGCCGCGCCCTCGGCCCCGGGCCGCTCGCGCTCGACGCCGAGCACGCGGCCCGCGTCGCCGACCTGCTGGTGTTCGTCCGCCAGCACCACGCCGAGCGCGACCTGGCCGCCCTGGGGCGGCTGGTCGCCGACGGGTACGAGGTCCGGCCGTGAGCGCCCTGCCCGCCCTCGCCGGTGCCCGGGACGCGCACGTCGACGAGGCCGTCTGGCGCGCAGCCGGGTGGCACACCCGACCGGCGGCGGTGCTGCCGCCGCCCGGCGCGCACGTGCTGGTGGTGTCGGCGCACCCCGACGACGAGGTGCTCGCCCTGGGCGGCACGCTGGCGCTGCTGGCCGCCCGCGGCTGCCGGCTCACGCTGGTGACCGCGACCGACGGCGAGGGCTCGCACCCGGCCCTGCCGCCGGACGGGTCGGCCCGCCTCGTGCAGCGGCGCGCCGACGAGCTGCGCGCCGCGCTCGACGTGCTCGCCGTCCCGTCCGAGCCCGTGCGGCTGGGCCTGCCCGACAGCGGGCTGGCCGGGCGCGAGGACGACCTGCGCGCCGCGCTCGCCGGTCTCGCCGCGGACGCCGACCTCGTCGTCGGCACCTGGGCCCACGACGCGCACCCCGACCACGAGGCGGTCGGACGCGCCTGCCGGGCGCTCGACGTCGCGGACGTGTGGGAGGTCCCGGTCTGGGCGTGGCACTGGGCGGTTCCCGGCGACCCTCGGTTCCCCTGGGACGACGTGCGGCTCGTCGACGTGTCCGAGCAGCTCGACCGCAAGACGGAGGCGATCGCCCGGTTCGCGAGCCAGCTCGAGCCGCGCGGCGACGCCGGTCCCGTGCTGCCGCCCGACGTCCTCGCGCACTTCACCCGCCCGTGGGAGGTGGTGCTGACGTGACCTCGCCCGGCTACTTCGACGACCTGTACGCCCGCTCCCCCGACCCGTGGCACCTCACCAGCAGCGACTACGAGGCCCGCAAGTACGCGGTCACCGCCGCCGCCGTCCCCGCCGGCGCCGCGCTGGTGCACGAGCCGGGGTGCTCGGTCGGCGTGCTGACCGCCGCGCTCGCGACCCGGTGCCGGCGGCTCGTCGCGTGGGACCTGTCGCCGGTCGCGGTCGCCGCCGCGCGCGAGCGGGTCGCGGGCCACCCCCACGTCGAGGTGCACGTCGGCGCCGTCCCCGGGTGGTGGGCCGACGGCCGGCCCGACGTGGTGGTGCTGTCCGAGCTCCTCTACTACCTCTCGGACGAGGACCGCGGGCGCACGCTCGACCTCGCGGCGACCAGACTCGCCCCGGGCGGCCACCTGCTGGCCGTGCACTGGCGGCACCCCTTCACCGAGGCCCCCACCGACGGCGACGCCGTCCACGACGCGCTGCTCGCCGACCCGCGCTGGTCGGTGGTCGAGGAGGTCGTCGACCCCGACTACCGGCTGGCCCTGCTCGGGGTGGCCCGATCGGACGAAGGGGAACAGTGAGCGACCACCTCCCCGCGCACGTCGTCGTGGTCGTCCCCGCCCGCGACGAGGAGGCGCTGCTGCCCCGCTGCCTGGCCTCGGTCGAGGCCGCACTGGCGATGGTGCGTCCCCTCGGGGTCACGGGCTCGGTCGTGGTCGTGGCCGACTCGTGCACCGACCGCACCGCCGAGCTCGCCGAGCGCGCCGGTGCCCTGGTGCTGCTGTCGGTGTGCGGACGCGTCGGCGCCGCCCGCGCGGCCGGGGTCTCAGCGGCCCTCGACCTGGTCGACGACGACCGGCGGCGGGTGTGGCTGGCGCACACCGACGCCGACTCGGCGGTCCCGCGGCGGTGGCTGCTCGAGCAGCTGCGCCACGCGGCGGCGGGGGCCGACGCGTGGGTGGGCACCGTCCGGCTGGCCGACGAGGGCGACGGCGAGCCCGTCGCGCCCGAGCACCGCGACGCGGTCGAGCGCTGGGTCGCGGCGTACGCGGCGCAGCTGCTGCCCGACCTCACCCACGGCCACGTGCACGGCGCGAACCTCGGCGTGCGCGCCGACGCCTACCTCGCCGTCGGCGGCTTCGAGCCCATCGGGCTGCACGAGGACCGGGTGCTGGCCTCCCGCCTGCGCGAGGCGGGCCGGCCGGTGGTCACCAGCACCGCGGAACCGGTGACGACCTCCCACCGACGCGACGGGCGGCTGCCCGAGGGTGGGGTGGCGGCCGACCTGCGCACTGCCTGACGGCCCACCCCGCGGGCGCGCGGGTGACGCGGTACGCCGACGGTGCCAGGATCGAGCGCATGGCCCACCCCCGCGCAGGACAGCCCGCCCTCCCCGAGGACCTCGTCGACGTCGACGCCCTGCTCGCGGCCTACACCGCGACGACCCCCGACCCGGACGACCCCGACCAGCAGGTCGTGTTCGGGACGTCGGGCCACCGCGGGTCGAGCCTCGACGGCGCGTTCAACGAGGCGCACATCCTCGCCATCACGCAGGCGATCTGCGAGTACCGCGCCGGGGAGGGCATCACCGGGCCCCTGGTGATCGGGCGCGACACCCACGCGCTCTCGCTGCCGGCGTGGCACTCGGCGCTCGAGGTGCTGGTCGCCAACGACGTCACCGTCCTCACCGACGAGCTCGACTCGTGGACGCCGACACCGGCTGTCTCGCACGCGATCCTGCGGCTCAACCGCGAGGGCTCGCACGGCCTGGTCGACGGCATCGTGGTGACGCCCTCGCACAACCCGCCCCGCGACGGCGGGTTCAAGTACAACCCGCCGCACGGCGGCCCCGCCGACTCCGACGCCACGGGCTGGATCGCCTCGCGCGCCAACGACCTGCTGCGCGACGGGCTGCGCGGGGTGAGGCGGGTCTCGACCGACCGCACCCGCGACGCGGTGCAGGGCTACGACTTCCTGGGGCACTACGTCGACGACCTGCCGTCGGTGGTCGACCTCGACGCGATCCGCGAGGCCGGCGTGCGGATCGGCGCCGACCCGCTCGGCGGGGCGTCGGTCGAGTACTGGGCGGCGATCGCCGAGCGGCACCGCCTCGACCTCACCGTGGTCAACCCGGAGGTCGACCCGCGCTGGGCGTTCATGACGCTCGACACCGACGGGAAGATCCGGATGGACTGCTCGTCGCCGAACGCGATGGCCTCGCTCATCCGGGCCAAGGACGCCTACGACGTCTCGACGGGCAACGACGCCGACTCCGACCGGCACGGCATCGTCACCCCGGACGCCGGCCTGATGAACCCGAACCACTACCTGGCCGTGGCGATCGGCTACCTGTTCGCGCACCGTCCGGGCTGGGGCGACCGGGTCTCGGTGGGCAAGACGCTGGTCTCGTCGTCGATGATCGACCGGGTCGTCGCCGACCTCGGCCGCGACCTGCTCGAGGTGCCCGTCGGTTTCAAGTGGTTCGTCCCCGGGTTGCTCGACGGCACAGTCGGTTTCGGCGGTGAGGAGAGCGCCGGCGCCTCGTTCCTGCGGCACGACGGCACGGTCTGGACCACCGACAAGGACGGCCTGGTGCTGGCGCTGCTGGCGGCAGAGATCCAGGCGGTGACCGGCCGGAGCGCGAGCCAGCACCACGCCGAGCTCACCGAGCGGTTCGGCGCGTCGGCCTACGCCCGCGTCGACGCGCCCGCCGACCGCGAGCAGAAGGCCAAGCTGGCGCGGCTGTCGCCGTCCGACGTCACCGCCACCGAGCTGGCCGGCGAGCCGATCACCGCGACGCTGACCGAGGCACCCGGCAACGGCGCCGCGATCGGCGGGCTCAAGGTGACCACGGAGTCGGCGTGGTTCGCGGCGCGGCCGTCCGGCACCGAGGACGTCTACAAGATCTACGCGGAGTCCTTCCGCGGTCCCGAGCACCTCGCTCAGGTGCAGGAGGCTGCGCGCGAGGTCGTCTCGGGCGCCCTGTCGTGACGGCCTCGACGCCGGAGAGCCCCCACGGCGAGGTGCTGCTCGCCTACCTCCAGCGGCTGCACGAGGCCGTGCTGTGGAAGGTCGAGGGCCTGCCCGAGCGCGACCAGCGGATGCCGATGACCGCGACCGGCACCAACCTGCTCGGCGTGGTGAAGCACCTGACCGCCGTCGAGGCCGAGTACCTCGGCCTGTGCGTCGGACGTCCGTTCCCCGCGCAGATCCCCTGGACGGGAGACGATCTCGAGGACAACGCCGACATGTGGGCCACCGCCGACGAGCCGGCGCAGATGATCCTCGACCTGTACCGCCGGGTCGGTGAGCACAGCGCGCAGACCGTCGCCGAGCTGCCGCTCGATGCGCCCGCCCGCGTCCCGTGGTGGGACCCGCAGGAGACGACGCTGCAGCGGCTGCTCGTGCACCAGATCGCCGAGACCGCCCGGCACGCCGGCCAGATGGACGTGGTGCGCGAGTCGATCGACGGCGCGAGGGGCATGCTGCCCGCTGCCCCGAACCTGCCCGGCGGCGACGAGCGCTGGTGGACCGCCTACGTCACGCGCCTGCGCGAGGTGGCGGAGCGGTTCTGAGCCCCGCCTTGACCTCGGCCTTGAGCACCTTGCCGACCTTGGAGCGCGGCAGGTCGTCCCACACCGAGATCTCCTTCGGCGTCTTCACCGCCCCGATGCGTTCCCTGACGAACGCGCGCAGCGCCTCGACGTCGACCTGGCGGCCGGGCTGCGCCTGCACCACGGCGGTGACCCGTTCGCCCCACGTGTCGTCCGGCAGGCCGACGACCGCGCAGTCCTGCACGTCGGGGTGCTCGAGCAGCGCCTGCTCGACCTCCACCGAGTACACGTTGAAGCCGCCGGTGATGATCATGTCCTTGGCCCGGTCGACGACGAACAGCCAGCCGTCGTCGTCGAGGTAGCCGATGTCGCCGGTGTGGTGCCAGCCGTAGCGCGACGCCTCGGCGGTGGCCTCGGGGTCGCGGTGGTAGCCGGCCATCACCAGCGGTCCCCGGACGACGATCTCGCCACGCTCACCCGCCGGGACGAGCGTGCCGTCCGGCGCCATGATCGCGACGGTGACCAGCGGCGTCGGTCGCCCGGCCGACGAGAGCCGTCCTCGCGCGACGGACCCGTCCGCGAGGAAGTGGTCGGCGGGCGCCATCGTCGAGATCATCATCGGCGCCTCGGTCTGGCCGAACAGCTGCGCCATCACGGGCCCGATCCGGCTCAGCGCCTCCTCGAGCCGGGCCGGCGACATCGGCGCCGCGCCGTACCAGAAGCACTGCAGCGAGCCGAGATCGGTCGTGCCGAGCGCCTCGTGCCCGAGCACCATGTAGATCAGCGTGGGCGGCAGGAACGTGTGCGTCACCCGGTGCCGCTCGACCAGCGCGAGGAACCCGCCGACGTCGGGGCGCGGCATGATCACGATGCGTCCGCCGAGCGCGAGCACGGGGAAGCAGAGCACCCCCGCGGCGTGCGTGAGCGGCGCCAGCGCGAGGTACACCGGCCGCGGCCCGAACGGGTACGACATCAGCGTCAGCGACGTCATCGTCTCGAGGTTGCGCCCGGTGAGCACCACGCCCTTCGGGCGCCCGGTCGTGCCGCCGGTGCCGACCAGCATCGCCACGTCGTCGGGCGGCTCGACCTCGACCGGGGCCCCGTCACCCCGCACCCACTCCGAGAACCGCTGCGCGCCCGGCACGTCGCCGTCGAGGCAGACCAGCACCGTCAGCAGCGGCAGGTCGTCGCGGATCGCGGCGACCAGCGGCGCGAACGCCGCCTGGAAGACCAGGCAGGTGCAGTCGTAGAGCGCGAGCAGCTCGCGGTTCTCGCGGGCCTCGTTGCGCGGGTTCACCGGGCACCACACCGCGCCGGCGCGCGAGACGCCGAACACGCACGAGAACGCGACCGGGTCGTTGGCCGACAGGATCGCGACCTTGTCGCCGGGCACCACGCCCGAGCGCAGCAGCGCGGCGGCGACGTCGTGGCTGCGCCGCTGCACCTGCCCGTAGGTGAGCACCTCGTCGCCGGTGACGAGGCAGGGCTCGTCGGGGCCGAGCGAGGCCCCCTTGTCGAGGTACTCGACCAGCCGCACGGCCGCTACATCCCCATCCCGCCGTCGACGGGCAGACCGGCGCCGGTGATGAACCGGGCCTGGTCGGACGCGAGGAAGACCACGGCGTCGGCCATGTCGCTCACCTCGCCGAGCCGGCCCAGCGGGGTGCGACCCACGACCAGCCCGACCGCGCCGTCGACGTCCTCGGCCAGGCCGATGCCGACCATGTCCTGCGCGAGGCCCACGCCCATCGCGGTGGGCACCAGGCCGGGGTAGACGCAGTTCACCCGCACCCCGTAGCCGAAGGTGCCCGACTCCTGCGCCGCGACCTTGGTGAGCCGGTCGACGGCCGACTTGGTGGCCGAGTAGGCCGAGATGCCGGGGAAGGCGATGGTGGCGGCCACCGAGGCGATGTTGACGATCGCCCCACCCTGGCCCGCCGCACCCTCGGGCCGCATCGCCCGGAACCCGTGCTTGACGCCGAGAAGGGTGCCCAGCACGTTCACGCGGAGCATCGTCTCGATGTCGGACGGCTGCAGGTCGACCACGAGCGAGGTGATCTCGACGCCCGCGTTGTTGACCAGGACGTCGAGGCCGCCCAGCTCCGACACCGTCGCGGCGACCGCGGCCTCCCAGGAGGCGTCGTCGGTGACGTCGAGGTGGGTCGAGGCGGCCCTGGCGCCGGTCTCGGCGATCGAGGCCGCCGTCGCCGCGCCCAGCTCGTCCTGCAGGTCGGCGACCATCACCGACGCGCCGGCCGCCGCCAGCGCGCGGGCCATGCCCTCGCCGAGCCCCTGCGCCCCTCCGGTCACCAGGGCCGTCCGGCCGCTGAGGTCGATCGCGCTCATGAGCTCGTCCTTCGTCCAGGCCGGCCCGCCGCAGCGCCCGGTGTCGTCGTTGACGGCGTCAGACTTCTCCCGCGTCTTGACAGTTGTCAAGACCTTCCTGGACGTGCGTCCAGGTGGGTGTGCGAGGATCGTCGACGTGGTGACGAGCACGGTGGGGGAGCGTGCGGCGCGCGGCGCCGTCGACAGGTTCGCCGAGCGCCGGGCCCAGCTCGCCGAGGCGGCCCTGCAGACCCTCGGTGAGCTCGGCTACGCCCGCACCAGCCTGCGCGAGATCGCCCAGAACTCCGAGTTCTCCCACGGGGTGCTGCACTACTACTTCACCGACAAGGTCGACCTGATCACCGCCTGCGTGCGGCAGTACAAGGCCCGCTGCGTCACCCGCTACGACGACGTCGTCACCACGTCCACCACGGCCGACGGGCTGCGCGAGGGGTTCGGCGCCGCCCTGGTGGCGACGATGCGCGACGAGGCGCCGATGCACCGGCTCTGGTACGACCTGCGCTCGCAGTCGATGTTCGAGGACGCCTTCCGCGCCGACGTGCGTGCCATCGACGCCTCGCTCGAGCAGATGGTGTGGCGGGTGCTCAGCCGCTACGCCGTGCTCGCCGGGGTCGAGGTCGCCGTGGCGCCGGCGGTCGCCTACGCCGCCCTCGACGGGCTGTTCCAGCAGGCCCTGCTGCGGCACCTGTCGGGCGACCCGGGGGCCGCCGAGCACCTCGTCGACGGAGCCGCCGACCTGCTCGCGCGCCTGGTCCCGAGGCACTGACAAGGACGCGCCGACCCGTCCGGGCGCCGATGCTGACACAGTGAGGTGTGATCACCGACGTGCAAGCCCGCAGGATGAGCGACGAGGACCACCGGCGGTGGGTCTGGGAGAACCGCTACGACGACGGCGTCAAGGCACTCAACGAGTGGGTCGACTCCCGCAACAGCACGACGCGCTGGATGCCCTACGTCTCGCCGGTGCACAGCACCCAGGCCCGCGTCCTGAGCGTGCAGCGCGCCCCCGCCACGAGCAGCGACTGGCACACCGCCTTCGGCGACCCGGAGGAGCGGCGCGGCTTCCTCTCGCTGGAGAACGACGACCCCGCCGCCGCGGAGACGCTGCGGCTGGTCACCGAGGTGGCCGGGCTCGACGCCTCGATCGTGTGCCCGTGGAACGCCCACCCGTTCTACCTGGGCCACGACCGCGCGCCCGACACCGGCCAGATCAGCGAGGGCGCCAAGCACCTCAAGCTGCTGCTGCGCGAGGTGATGCACGACGTGAACCACGTGGTGCTGCAGGGCGCCGAGGCGAAGAAGTGCTGGGCCGTGCTGCGCAGCCGCGACGCCCGCTTCTGCAACGGCTACCGGGTGTGGACGACGTGGAGCCCGGCCCCGCAGGCCGCGATCCGCGAGAGCGCCGCCAAGGTCGCCGAGCGCGAGGAGACCTGGGCCGCCGTGGGCGCCGCCGTCCGCTGACCGGCGTCCTCACGATCGCGGCCGAGACCGCAGGAACCGGGCGGGCGACGCGCTCGCACGCCCGGTTCCTGCGGTCTCGCCGCGTCAGGCGCTCTTGCGCGCCGCCGTCTTCTTGGCGGCCGTCTTCTTCGTCGCGGCCTTCTTGGTGGCCGTCTTCTTCGCCGCCGCCTTCTTCGCGGGCGCCTTCGTCGCGGCCTTCTTCGTCGCCGCGGCCTTCTTCGCCGGCTTCGCCGTCGACGACGAGCCCGAGCGGCGCGAGGACGCCTCGTCGACCGAGCGCTGCAGCGCGGCCAGCAGGTCGATGACCTCGCCGCCGCCGTCGGACGCACCCTTCTCGGCGGGGACCTCCTCGGTCTCGCCCTTGCTGAGCTTGGCCTCGATCAGCGACTCGACCGCGACCCGGTACTCGTCGGAGAACTCGTCGGCGTCGTAGTCGCCCGACAGCGAGTCGACCAGCGAGGCCGCCATCGCGACCTCCTGCGGCTTGAGGTCCGAGCCGTCGGGGATGTTCTCGAAGTCGGGCTGGCGCACCTCGTCCGGCCACATCATCGTCTGCATCACGATCACGTCGTCGCGCACGCGCAGCACGGCCATCACCGAGCGGGTGCGGATCGCGACGTGCACCAGCGCCATCTTGTCGCTCTGCTCGAGCACCTCGCGCAGCAGCGCGTACGGCTTGGCGCCGGTGTTCTCCGGCTGCAGGTAGTAGCTCTTCTCCAGCAGCATCGGGTCGATCTGCTCGGCCGGGACGAAGCGCTCGACCTCGATCTCGCGGCCGCCGGCGATGGGCAGGTCGGCGAGGTCCTCGTCGGTGAGGATCACCATCTGGCCGTCGTCGGCCTCGTAGCCCTTGGCGATCTCGTCGTACGAGACCTCCTCGCCGCACACCGAGCAGACCCGCTTGTACCGGATGCGGCCGCCGTCCTCGCGGTGCACCTGGTGGAACGAGACGTCCTGGCTGGACGTCGCGGTGTACATCTTCACGGGCACGTTGACCAGCCCGAAGGACACCGAGCCCTTCCACATGGCGCGCACGACTGCTCCTCCCCCGCGGCCGTCATACGCGGACGCGGTCCTGCAGGCAGGATGGACCCGTGCAGCCCATGCTCGCCACTGCCAACGACGACGGCGCGTCGCCGCCGGCCGGCGACGCGTGGACGCACGAGGTGAAGTGGGACGGCATGCGGGTGCTCGCCGAGGTCTCCGACGGACGGCTGCGGCTGACCTCGCGCAACGGCAACGTGGTGTCGTCGGCCTACCCCGAGCTGGCGCTCGGCGACCACCTGCCGGAGGACGTCCTGCTCGACGGCGAGGTCGTCGCGCTCGACGGCGGGCTGCCCAGCTTCGCCACCCTCGCGACCCGCATCCACGTGCGCAACGAGCGCCGCGCCCGCGAGCTCGCCGAGCGCACCCCGGTCACGTTCATGGCCTTCGACGTGCTGCGGCTGTACGGCGTCGGGCTGCTGACGATGCCGCAGGAGGAGCGCCGCGGCGTGCTCACCCGCCTCGAGCTGGGCGGCGGGCGCTGGCAGACGCCGCCGTCCTACGACGACGGCGAGGCGCTGTGGACGGCCACCCGCACCCAGGGGCTGGAGGGCGTGGTGAGCAAGAGGCGCACCGCCCTCTACCGCCCCGGACGCCGCAGCCGGGAGTGGATCAAGACCGCCCACCGCCGGGTCGAGTCCTACGCGGTGGTCGGCTGGAACCCGCAGACGGGCACGACCAACCGGCTCGCGTCGGTGTGGCTGGCCCTGCCCGACGGCGCGGGCGGCTGGGCCGTCGCCGGACGGGTCGGCAGCGGCATCGCGGGCCCCGTCGTGACCACCTTGACCGGCCTGCTCGAGCCGCTCGCCGCCGAGACCCACCCGTTCGCCACCCGTCCGCCCGACCCGGACGTGCGCCTGGCCCGCTGGGTCGAGCCCCGCGTCGTCGTCGACGTGCGCCACCTCGGCCGCCAGCCCGACGGCCGCGTCCGCCAGCCGGTCTTCCGGGGCGTGCGCACCGACCTGTCGGTCGACGACCTCGAGCCCTGGGGCACGACGTGACGGGGGGTGCGACGTGACCCCCGAGCCCGAGCGGGTCTTCGTCGACGTCGAGGGCACCCGGATCGGCCTGACCAGCCTCGACAAGGTCATGTACCCGATGACCGGCACCACGAAGGCCGAGGTGCTGCAGTACTACACGCTGGTCAAGGACCACCTGCTGCCCGAGCTCGCCGACCGGCCGGTCACCCGCAAGCGCTGGCCGCACGGCACGGGCGACATGAGCTTCTTCGAGAAGAACGCCTCCAGCGGCACCCCCCGCTGGGTGCGCCGGGCGCCGGTCGAGAACCCCGAGTCGAAGCGGCACACCCTGATCGACTGGCCGGTGATCGACTCGCTGCCGTCCCTCGTCTGGCACGCCAACCTGAACAGCCTCGAGCTGCACACCCCGCAGTGGACGGTCGATGCCGACGGCGTGCCGCAGCCGCCCGACCGGCTCGTGATCGACCTCGACCCCGGCCCCGGGGTCGGGCTGCACGAGTGCGCGCAGGTGGCGTTCTGGGTCGCCGAGCGGCTCGAGGGCGACGGGCTCGCACCGTGGCCGGTCACCAGCGGGAGCAAGGGGATGCAGCTGTACGCCGACCTCGAGGAGGGCAGCACCGCCGACTCCGACGAGGTGCGCGACCGCGTCCGCGAGCTCGCCGAGGCCCTGGTGAAGGACCACGGGAAGCTCGTCACCGCGCAGATGACCAAGGCCAAGCGCCCGGGCAAGGTCTTCCTCGACTGGAGCCAGAACTCCGGCTCCAAGACCACGATCACGCCCTGGTCGCTGCGCGGCAAGGACGAGCCGACGGTGGCCTGCCCGCGCGACTGGGACGAGGTCGAGGAGGGCGCGCGGGACCCCGGGGCGCTCACCCAGCTGCGGTACGAGCAGGTGCTCGAGCGGCTCGGGCTGCGCTGACCGCGCCCGCCCGACCCCCGCGACCTCACCTATGCTGCCGCGCGTGACGGGGCACAGGCGCTGGTGCGCGCTCTTCCTGGCAGTGGTGCTCTCCCTCCCGCTGCTGCTCGTGCCGGGCCAGACCCGGCCGGCGACGGCCGGACCGGGGGCGCTGCAGCGCGAGTCGGTGCTGCTCGTCGTCGACTTCTCGGGCTCCATGCTGCGCCCGGACGGCGCGGGCTCGACCCGGATCGACGCCGCGAAGCAGGCCGTGACCGCCCTGGTGCAGGCCCTGCCCGACGACCTCGTCGTCGGCCTGCGCGCCTACGGGCACCGGGTGCCGAGCAGCGACAAGGCGGCCGCGTGCCAGGACACCGAGCTCGTGGTCCCCGTGGGACGGCTCGACCGCCGGCGCCTCACCGACACCGTCAACGGCCTGGCGGCCCTCGGCGAGACGCCGATCGGGCTGTCGATGCAGCAGGTGCCCGCCGACCTGCCGCGCAGCGCGGCCGGCACGGTCATCGTCGTCTCCGACGGCGCCGACGAGTGCTTCCCCGACCTCGGCCCCGACCCCTGCCAGGTCACCAAGGACCTGGTGGCCTCGGGCCTGGACCTGCGGGTCGAGACCATCGGCCTGCAGGTCGAGCCGGCCGGACGCAGCCAGCTGGAGTGCATGGCCGCAGCAGGCGGCGGGCAGTTCACCGCGGTCCAGGACACCGGACGCCTGATCGAGGCCCTCGCAGCCGCGCGGGTACGTGGGGCCCGCACCTTCGAGCCGCGCGGCGAGCCCGTCCAGGCGGCGTCGGCGCTGATCGACGCGCCCGTGCTCGGGTCGGGCACCTACACCGACACGTTCCTGGCCGGCGAGTCGCTGTGGTTCGCCTCCGAGCTCGAGCGCGGCAGCGAGATGACGGCGCGCCTGACCGTCAAGACCGCCGGCGTGCCCCGGCAGGCGCGCGTCGCGCTGGAGTGGCAGGACCGGTCGGCCCGGCGCGTCGACATCACCCAGCTCGACGGCATCGGGTCCGGCCAGGCCGAGACGCTGGCGGTGTCGACGGGCGACATCAACGGCACCCGGACGGCCGCCGGCGCCGTGCGCGAGGCCGGCCAGTACTACCTGAACCTGCGCACGTCCGGCTTCCCCGAGGGGGTCGAGCACCCGTTCGTGCTCGAGCTGTTCCTCGACGGCGAGCTGGCCGGCTCGACCGGCGGGACCCTGCCCACCGACGGCGCGACCACCGACCCGAGCGGCTCGCCGACCGGCTCCGCGAGCGGCTCGCCCACCGACCCCGCCACCGACGAGCCGTCGGACGGGCCGACCGAGCCGGTGGCGCTGCCCGAAGCGCCCTCCGGGGGCGGTGGCGGCGGCACCGTGGTGCTGCTGCTGCTCGCGCTGCTCGTGGCGGGCGGCGTCGGGTTCCTGTACTGGCGGCGCCGCCAGCAGTCGCTCGAGGGACCGCCGCCGCCGGCCTACTGACCCGCGGCGTCCGGCGCGGCGTCGAGCGGGTGGGCGAACCGCACGGTCGCGCCCTCGACGACCCCCCAGGCGGCGAGGCTGCCGACCGACGCCTCGAGCACCGCACGCACCCCGTGGCGCGAGGTGACCAGGCCGAACGGGCGCAGCACCGCGGTGCGGGCCACCCGGTACGGCCCGACGCCGCGCCCCGCCCCCTCGAGCGGCACCAGCATGGCGACGTCGAGGCTGCGGGTCATGCCCACGCCGTGCACGCTGCCGCCCGGGACGAGGAGCAGGCCGGCGGGGGGCTCGCGGCGGGCGAGCATGCCCCGCAGCCGGGTCCAGTAGGTGTCGGCCACCTCGATGCCCGGCACAGGGGCCCGTCCGGCGGGTTCACCCACGTGCATCACCTGGTGCTTGGCCCGAACGGATGGCTTCGCGCGCACGCCGGGAACCATACGTGTCAGGTAGGTCTGGGGGCCCAGGGTGGTATCTGTCCTGCTCGGGTACCTTCACCCGGGAACGCACGAACGCCGCACCGGCCGGGGTCGCCGGTGCGAGGACGTAGTGGGGGGAGCGCACGCGATGTGGAGAGGTGTCGTCGCGACGACCGGCACTCCCGGCCTGCACGAGGTGGTGGCCGGCGTCCACGTCGTCGACGTGACCCGTCCCGCCGACCTCGCGGTCGCGCTGCGTGACGGCGAGGGTCCTGCTCTGGTGTCGAGCCACCCCGTCCACTCCCACGCCGTCCGCGTCGCCTGCACCGTGGCCGAGGCCGACGACCCCGACCTCCCGGTCGCGCACGTCTCGTTCTCCCAGGCCCCGCTCGCGGGGCTGCTCGCGATGGCCATCGCCCGCGACATCGCCCGCGACGCGGGCCACGGCGCCGCCGTGTGGCGCGACCTCTCCGACGCCATCTGGTCGGCGGCGGTCGTGCCCGGCGTGGCGAGGCTGCCGCACCCGAACCCGAGCCTGAGGCAGCACGTGCGCTCGATGTTCCCCGGCAGCCGCTACCTGGTGCGCCTGCACCCCGAGCCGGAGTCGATCGGCTCCAAGCAGCTCGCGACGGCGCTGGCGCCGGTCGGGCGGGGCGACGTGCACGTCTACAGCACCCGGCTCGACCCGCAGGACGACCTGCTGAGCACCATCCTCGGCCAGGTGGCGCCGCGCGGGGTCGACCTGCGCGAGGTGCCCGGCACCTGGACGTCGCTGTTCGGGCGCACCGAGGACCTGCAGCTCGCGATGATCCCCGCCGACTTCCAGCAGATGCTGCGCCCGCGCGGCACCGCGTGCCGTTCGTGCGGCCTGTCGACCAGCGAGACGGCGTGCACGTTCTGCCGCATGCGGGTGCGCAGCGCCGAGGACGAGCTGCGCGTGCTCGACACCCGCAAGAACCAGCAGCCCGGGGCGACCCGTCCCCTGGCCGCCGCCTCCGGAAGGACGTCGTGAACCCCCGACAGCGACGAGGACTCGTCCTCATGGTGCTCAGCGTGCTGGTCGCCATGTCGGTGTTCGTGATCCTCACCGAACTACGTGCGCGGCGTGACCAGCCAGGTCGGCCCGCTCACGACCGTGTACCAGGCCGACGGCCCCGATCGAGGCCTACACCCCGCTCAGCGAGACCAACCTCGAGCCGGTGCAGGTGCCCGAGCGGTGGACCGTCGCCGGCGTCGCGGCTCGAGCTGCCCGAGCTCGACGGGCGCCGGGTCGGGTTCCGCCTCGAGGCGGGCACGACGGTGTCGTCCGACATGCTCATCCCGCCGTCCGACCTGTCGAGCACCGAGCGCGAGGTCGCGATCAACGTCGACCCCGTCACCGGCCTGGCCGGCCGGGTGCGCCCCGGTGACCGCGTCGACATCTACAGCGTCTTCGCCGACGTCGACGGGCCTGCCCGCCCAGGTGCGGGTGCTCGTCCGCGACGTCCGCGTGGTGTCGATCGGCGGCCGCCAGACGATCGTCGAGAGCACCGACCAGGGCGATCGAGCAGAGCGACGTCGTCCCGGTGACGCTCGCGCTCGAGCCGTACGACTCGCTCGCCGTCACCTTCGCCAACGCCTTCGCCCAGGAGATCCGGCTGGTCGCGCTGCCCACCGACGTCGGCACCGACCGCTCGGAGGACACCGACTCCTTCGACGCCGGCAACCTCGGCGGCACCCCCATCCCGGTCGGCCAGGACGACCAGGCACCCCCGCCGGAGATCCCGTGATCCGCGTCGTCATCGCCACCGAGGACCAGGCCCTCGGCCAGCAGCTGCAGGGCACCGTCCTGGAGGTGGAGCGACACCGAGGTCGTGTTCATCGCCACCTCCACCGACGAGCTGCGCTCGGCGCTGCTGCGCCTGGACGCCGACGTCGCCATCGTCGCACGAGCTCGCTCGGCCCCGAGCCCGTCCTGTCCGTCGTCCGCGACCTCAGCGTGCGGCGCCCGGCGACCGCGATGCTGCTCGGCCTCCAAGTCCGCCGACGCCGAGACGATCACCGGCGCCATGGAGGCGGGCGCGCGCGGCATCGTCCAGCTGCCCGCCACCTACGCCCAGCTCGAGGCGCCGGCTGCTCGCGGCGCAGGCGTGGTCCTCGCAGATGCGGCGCATCCTGCTGCAGGGCGCGGCCGGCCAGGGCTTCGACGACGACACCGGCCGCGGCCGGCTGATCGGCGTCGCCGGCTCCAAGGGCGGCGTGGGCACCACCACGGTGGTCACGCACATGGCCCTCGACGTCGCCCGCACGGTCGCCTCGCTCACCGTCTGCCTGGTCGACCTCGACCTGGAGAAGGGCGACGTGCCCGGGCACGTCGAGGTGCGGCACCGGCTCGGCATCTCCGACCTGGCCAAGGTCGCCGACGACCTGTCGCCCGGCACGGTCGCCGACGTCGATGACCCAGCACGAGTCCGGCGTCGACCTGCTGCTCGCCCCGCCCGACATCCGCGAGGTCGAGGCGGTCACCCCGGCCGCGCCTGCGCCAGATCGTCGCGGCGCTGCGGCGCCAGTACGACCTGGTGCTGGTCGACCTCGGCTCGCACGCCACGCCCGGCGCAGGCCACCGTCCTCGAGCTGGTCGACGAGGTCGATCCTCGTCGTCAACCCCGACGTCGCCTCGATGCGCGGCATGCGCCGCACCATCAACGCGTGGGAGTCCCTCGGCGTGTGCAAGGAGACCGACGTCCGGGTGCTCGTCAACCGCGCCAGCAAGCAGGTGACCGTGTCGATGGAGACGGTGCGCCAGCTCACCAAGGCGTCGGTGCTGCCCGTCGGCCTGCCGGCCGGCTTCCGGCGGCTCGAACCCGCGCTCAACGCGCGCGACCCGCTCGCCGTGCGAGGCCAGTGGTGGAGCGAGCTGCGCAAGATCGGGAAGGAGGTGGGGCTCGTGCCCGGTTCGACGTCGACGCCCCGCGCGTCCGACGAAGGAGAGCACCCCCACCGACAGCCCGCGCCGGCGGGCCCGCGACGAGGGCGCGGTGACGGTCGAGTGGGTCGCGATGCTCCCGCTCGTGCTGCTCGTGCTGACGATGCTCGGCTACTTCGCCGCGCTCGGCACCACCGCGGTCTTCCAGCAGCACGCCGCCGGCGCGGCCACCCGCGCCGAGAGCCTCGGCCAGGACGCCCAGCAGGCCGCCGAGGCCGCCCTGCCCTCCGGGTACCGCGACTCGCGTCCGCGTCCGCGAGACCGGCGAGGGTCTCGAGGTGAGCCTCGGCATCCCGGGCTTCACCGGCGACAGCGGCATCCTCGGCGTGCTGCCCGGCCGGTTCGCCACGGTGCGGCAGGTCGTCGAGGAGCCGGACGGGGGCCGGTTCTGATGCGCCGCCGCGCCGGGCGCTGCCGCGCCGCCGCGACGACCGGGGCGCCGCGACGCTGGAGTTCGTCGCCTACCTCCCGATCGCGCTGATCTTCCTGCTCGTCGTGTTCCAGGTGTGCGCCATCATGTGGGCGTGACAACAGCATCAACGAGGCCGCCCGGCAGGGTGCCCGCGCGCAGAGCCTCGGGCAGGACGGCTGCGCCGCGGCCGCGAGCCTCGCTCTGCCGGGTACCTCGACGTCGACGCCGCGGCGCGACTGCCGCGCCAGCGGCGGGCCCGGCATGTACACGCCGTCGTCCGTCGAGATCACGGTGAAGACGCCGGTGCCCGACGCTCATCCGCGAGTGGATGCCGACGGGAACGACCTCGAGCTGACCCGGGCGGCGTACCTGCCGTGAGGTCCTATCGAGGAGTTCTCCGGCGACGACGCCGCGCCGGCCCGACGCCCGGGCAGCCCGGCAGTCGGTGCTCGACGTCGACAAGCCGCTGGTCGAGCAGTTCAAGCAGCTGCTGCTCGAGGAGGTCGACCTCCACGAGCTGAGCCGGCTCGAGGCCGCCCAGCGCCGGCTGCGGCTCGAGCGCGTGATCGCGCACCTGATCTCGCGCGAGGGCGTCATCCTCACCACCCGCGAGCGCAACCGCCTGGTGCGCCGGGTGGTCGACGAGTCGATCGGCCTCGGCGTGCTCGAGCCGCTGCTCGCCGACCCGGCCGATCAGCGAGATCATGATCAACGGCCACGACGAGGTCTACGTCGAGCGGTTCGGCCGGCTGGAGCGGCTGCCGAGCGGGTTCACCAGCGACGACCAGCTGCTGCAGACCATCGACCGCATCGTCTCCACCGTCAACCGCCGCGTCGACGAGTCCAGCCCGATGGTCGACGCCCGCCTGCCACCGGACACCCGGCTGCCGCGCGGCGCCCGCGTCAACGTCGTGCTGCCGCCGCTGGCGCTGAAGGGCCCGACGGTCACGATCCGGCTGTTCCCCAAGGCGCTCGGCCTGACCGAGCTGCTCGCAGTACAAGAGCATCGACCAGCCCACCGCCGACCTGCTCGCCGCCTGCGTGCGGGCCCGGCTCAACATCATCGTCTCCGGCGGTACCGCGTCCGGGAAGACGACGATGCTCAACGCGCTGTCGGCGTTCGTCCCCGACCACGAGCGCATCATCACCGTCGAGGACGCCGCCGAGCTCGTCCTGGTGCAGCCGCACACGGTCCGGCTGGAGACCCGGCCCGCCAACGTGGAGGGCCAGGGCCAGGTGACGATCCGCGACCTGGTCCGCAACTCGCTGCGCATGCGCCCCGACCGCATCATCGTCGGCGAGGTCCGCGGCGGCGAGGCGCTCGACATGCTGCAGGCGATGAACACCGGCCACGAGGGCTCGCTGGCCACCGTGCACGCCAACAGCACCGACGACGCGCTCTCCCGGCTCGAGACGCTGGCGGCGATGTCCGACGTCGAGCTGCCGTTCGCCGCCGTGCACGACCAGGTCAACGCGGCCGTCGACGTGATCGTCCAGCTGCTGCGCACCGCCGACGGCACCCGCCGCACGGTCGCGGTCGACTACCTGTCGTCCTCGCGCGCGCGAGGACTTCCGGCTGCTCGCAGATCATGCACTTCGACCCCAAGGGCGGCTCCGACGGCCGCGGCGAGTTCGTCCGGCACCGGGTGCCGCGCGCGTTCGCCGAGAAGCTCTGGTCCAAGGACGAGCAGCTGCCCGGAGGGCTTCGAGGTGATCCGCGGGGCGGGTGACGAGGGCGGGGGCGTCACGTGGTCGGGCTGACCGTCCTGCTGCTGCAGCGCGGCGCTCGCTGCTGCTGGTCGCGGCCTTCGTCGACCTGGCCTCCGGGCCGCTCGCGCAGCGGCAGGTCGTCGGCTCCGTCCTCGACGACGAGGAGGAGGGCACCGCGGACCGGCGCGCCCGCGGGATCGAGCGCTGGTTCCGCCCGACCCGGCTCGGCCGCTTCCTCGACCGCGAGCTCGCTCCTGGCCGGCATCAAGCGCTCCCCGCTGCTGGTCGCGGCCCTCGGCGCCGGCAGCGCGGTCGCTGTCGGCGGTGGCGCTGTGGAACCTGCTCGCCCCCGTCTTCGGCATCCTCGGCGTGCTCGCTCGGCGCCTACCTGGTGCGGCTGGTTCCTGCGGCGCGCCAAGGACCGCCGGCTCGAGGCCTTCATCGCCCAGATGCCCGAGATCGCGCGCGTGCTGGCCAACGCCACCAACGCCGGCCTGTCGATCGCAACCGCCATCGCCATCGCCGGCGACGAGCTGGACGAGCCGGCCCGCGGCGAGCTGCAGCAGGTCTCGGTCAGCCTGTCGTTCGGCAACGACATCGAGTCCGCCCTCGAGGAGCTGCGCGACCGGCTGCCGTCCCGCGAGGTCGGCGTGCTGATGTCGACCCTGCTGGTCAGCGCCCGCTCCGGCGGCTCGCTCGTCACGTCGCTGCGCACCATCGCCGACACCCTCGAGTAGCGCAAGCAGACCCGGCGCGAGATCCGCTCGACGCTCGCCCAGGCGCTCGCACCGGCTACACGATGATCGGCATGACCTTCGGCCTGCTGCTGCTGCTCAACGCCATCAACCCCGCGCACGGTCGAGACTGATGACGCAGAACCCCATCGGGCATCGCCGCGCTCGTGTTCGCCGGCACCCTGTTCGACCTGATCGGCTTCCTCGCGATCCGCCGCATGACCAGGATCGAGCCGTGACGCGCCCTGCTGGTCGCGGTGCCGGCGCTGGTCGTCGTCGGCTGCATGGCGCTGTTCGTCGTCGGCTACCGCGGCCTGCGCGGCGACCCCGTCGACGGCCTCGAGGTCGACGACCTGCGTCCTGCTCAAGGACGCCCAGCGCGAGCAGGCCCGCGGCGCTCGGTCCGATCAGCCGGCTGGCGCGACCGATCGGCCCGCTGCTGCGTCCGCGCGATGGGCCCGGCCCTGCAGGCGCGGCTCAAGCGGATGATCGAGCTCGCCGGGCCGCCCGGAGGGCATGACCGTCGAGACCGTCGCCCTGCGGATGGCGATGTGGGTGCTGATCATCGGCGCCGCTGGCCGCGTCCTGCTGGCGCTGCAGGGCCGGCTGCTGTTCGCGCTGCTGGCGCCGGTCGCGGTCGTCGTCGTCCCGCTCGCCGGGGTGGCCCGGGCGCGGCGGCTGCGGCAGGAGCGCATCGGCCGCGACCTGCCCGACTTCCTCGACGTGCTCGCGGTCACCGTGACCGCCGGGCGTCGGCTTCCGCGCGGCCCTGGACACCGTCGCCCAGCGCTTCGGCGGGCCGCTCAGCGAGGAGATCACCCTCACGCTGCACCAGATCCGCAACGGCGCCAGCGTGCGCGACGCCTTCAAGCGGCTGCGCACGCCGCAACGACTCCGAGCAGCTGTCGTCGTTCGTCACCGCCTACCTGCAGGCCGAGGAGCTCGGCGCCCCGCTCGCGGTGACGCTGAACCGGATCGCCCTCGACATGCGCCGCGACAGCGAGCAGCGCCAGCGCCAGCGCGCCGCCAAGGTCGTGCCGCGGGTCACCCTGGTCACCTCGATCGTGCTGCTCCCCGGGGCGCTGGCGGTGCTCGATGGTCGGCTTCGTCCTCGGGCGCCGAGCATCGACTTCGGCCAGTTCTGGGAGATCGCGGCGCCGTGAGCCCGCGCGACCGGCGCCTGCACGACCTGCGCGGACAGCTGGTCCGGGTGGCGTTCCTCGTCCGGCTGCTGCTGCTGGCCTACGGCGCTGCTCGGGCTGGTGCTCGGCGGCGGCGACCGGGCGGCGCGCGTCGGCGAGCTGGCGCTGTTCGCGCTGCTCGTGCTCACCAGCCACCTCGGCCTCCAGCACGCCCGCGCCCGCGCGCTGATCGTGCGGCACCCGCTGGTCGCGCTGGTCGACCTCGTGCCGGTCGCCGCTGATCCCGCTCGTGATGGGGGTCGACAGCCCGCTGCTGCTGGTGGCGCACAGCTCGGCGCTGCTGATCGGCGTGCTCTACGCGCCTGCGCACCGCGATCCCGCTCACCGCGCTGCTCGTGCTCACCGCGGTGATGGCCGGGCTGGCGGCCGGCGGCGGACGTGGTGACGGCCCTGCGCGACCCCGGTCGTGCATGCTCTCGTTCGCCGCGCTCGGCGCCGCGATCCGCCGGCTGTCGGAGCAGCAGCTGGCCGTGCAGCAGGAGTCGCACGCTGGCCCTGCAGGCCGCGGCCGCCGCCGAGGAGCGGCTGCGGCTCGCCCGCGACCTGCACGACACCGTCGCCAAGTCCGTGCAGGGCGTCGCCCTCACCGCCGCCGCGCTGCCGCGGCTGGCTCGAGCGCGACCCGGCGGTCGCCGCGCGGCAGGCCGCGTCGCCGTCGCCGAGGCGGCCAGGCAGGCGGTCACGGCCGCCCGCAACCTGCTCACCTCGCTGCGCATGGACGACCCGAGCCGCCCGCTCGGCGACGTCGTCGACGAGCTGGTCTACCGCTGGGAGGCCGCCAGCGGCATCGCGGCCGAGCGACTGGTCGACGACGTGCCGGCGACTGCCCCCCGGGCACCGGCACGAGCTGCTGTCGGCGCTGTCCGAGGCGCTCGAGAACGTCGTCGCGGCACGCCCCCGACGCCACCGTGACCGTCTCGCTCGAGCACGTCGACGACCTCGTCGTGGCCACCGTCGTCGACGACGGCCCCGGCTTCACCGCCGACGCGCGAGGAGGAGGCGGTGGCCGACGGCCACTACGGCCTCACCGGCATCCGCGAGCGGCTGGAGGGCGTGCAGGGGCGGGCCGTCGATCCGGTCGGCCCCCGGCTTCGGCACCCAGGTCCGCCTCGAGGTCCCCGTCGTCGGCGCGCTCGCGCTGCCGACCGCCTCCCGCCGCGGACGGTCGCACCCCCCGTCCCCCAGGAGAACCTGGCATGAGCGAGTCCCCCGTCCCGCGACCGGCGTCGTGACGTCCTCGTCGTCGACGACAACCCCGTGGTGCGCTCGGGCCTGCTGGCGCTGCTCACCCTGGACGACCGGCTGGCGGTGGTCGGCGAGGCCACCAACGGCGACCAGGCCGTGTCGATGGTGCGGGCGCTGCGGCCCGACGTGACCCTGCTCGACGTGCAGATGCCGCGCCGCGACGGCGTCAGCGCCGCGCAGGAGATCTCCTCGCTCACGCACGTGCTGATGACGACGTTCAGCGACACCCCCGAGGTGATCCACGCCGCCGTCGACGCCGGCGCGCTCGGCTACCTGGTGCACGGCACCTTCGGCGAGGACGAGCTGGTCTCGTGCGTGCTGGCCGCCGCCGTCCGGCAACGCCGTCTTCGGCGCCCCCGCGATGGCCGCGCTGCGGGCGGGCCGGCCCAGCCAGGCGCCGAGGCGGCCCGACCACGACCTCAGCGCGCGCCAGGTCGAGATCATGGACCTGATCGCCGCTGGGCAGCACGCAACGCCGACATCGCCCGCGAGCTGTTCCTCGCCGAGAAGACGGTGAAGAACCACATCAACCACATCTTCGCCCGGCTCGGCGTGCGGTCCCGCGCGGAGGCGGTCTCGCTGTGGCTCGGCGGCACCACGTCCGACCGGCTCAAGCCGCTGTGATCCAGGGGCCCGTGGTTGGGCCCGAACTTGGGTCTGTGGGCCCGCTGGGGCTCCCCGCACCGGCCCGTAAGTTCATCCACGTACCCAGCAGGTACGCACCGACCAGGCCCCTCAGGGGGGAACCAGAGCCCGGGCCACCGGGGAAGGAGCACGATCATGACCGCGAAGCTGACCAAGGCCTACATCACCGTCCAGCACCGCGTCGAGGACATGGTCGTCCCGCCGCGAGTCCGGCCAGGGCGCCCTCGAGTACGTCGGCATCCTCGTCGTCATCATGCTGGTCTTCACCGCCGTGTGGACCGCCGTCGACGGCCAGAAGGAGTCGATCGGCTCCAAGGTGACCGAGCTGATCGGCAAGTTCCTCAACGGCGCCTGATCCTCGCGCTCCAGGGTTCGAGACAGCCAGGGCTCTCGACAGGACCGGGCGGACCGACAGGTCCGCCCGGTCCTTCGTCGTCGGGGGCCCGCCCGAACGGCCCTGCACCGACACTGCACCGACCACTGCACCGACCACTGCACGCACGTACACTGCGGCCACGACGCCGTACCACGACGCCGAGGGGGAACGACCGATGTCCGTGACGCTGCTGCGCCGTCGTCCGCGGGGTGAGGGCGGTCAGGTCGTCGGCACGCTGGTGCTGCTGGTGGCCTTCCTGCTCCTCGCACTGGTCACCTACGTCGTCCTCCCGCTCGGCGCGGCCGGCAACGACCGCGCCCGGGCACGCACCGCGGCCGACGCCGCCGCCCTCGCCGGCGCCGAGGAGCTGCGCACGCAGTGGCTCGCCCCCCTCGGACCGGTGTTCCCGGGCCGCCTCGCGTACACGATCCCCGTCGCGTTCGGCGAGACCGGCCAGAACGCGGCCTCCCGCTACGCGAACCAGAACGGCAGCCAGCTCGTCGGGTACGACCCGTCCCCGTCGAGCGGGCGCGTCGACGTCGAGGTCGAGGCGAACCACACCTCGAACGAGAACGAGTCGCGGCGCGCCACCTCCTCGGCCGCGGCCCAGATGGACATCAACTTCGAGTCCTGCTCGTGGGACACGCCCCCGCCGGCGGTACCGGTGTACGAGGGCGGCCCGCCCACGTTCGAGAGCACGCTGGAGTGCGGCGAGTGGTCGGCGACGTACGAGCTGGTCAACGACGGCGTGGTGTACCTCACCGTGACGTGGGTGGGCGACACCCTGGACTCTCTCTACGACGACCTGGAACCGCGACTGGTCGAGTGACGTCCTACCGGGCAGCAGCGGACTGGAACCCCCTCGCGGGGTTCGCCTAGAGTCGGTCCGCGGCGGCCGGTACGACCGTGACGTCCCGGTACGTCCTGACCAGGGGGTTCGCATGCGCACGACTGCCAGCCGGACGGCTGCCACCGCACTGGTGGCCGCCGTCTGCGTGCTCGGGCTCGGGGCGTCCACGTCCGGCGCCAGCACCACCTCGCCGTCACCGAGCGGCTCCTCGTCCTCGTCGGGGTCGTCCTCCTCGGAGTCAGGCTCCTCGTCCGGCGGCTCCGCCGACGCGACCGGCACCTCGACCCCCGACCTGGTCGAGCCGCAGACCACGGTCGACGACGTCGACGTCAGCACCTACGGCGTCATCACCGTCCGCACCGGGCAGGACCGGGACAACCCCCAGGTGACGATGGCGCTGCACGGCGTGCGCCGCATCGAGGGCGCGACGGTCGTGTACTTCTCGGCCGGCCAGGCCAGCGGCACGCCCGACGTGTTCGCGCTGGGCCTGTCCGACATCGGCGACCCCACCCGCGGGTCACCCGTCGCGTTCGGCAGCGTGCGCGTCACCGACGTCGAGGGCGGGATGGTCTACCGCACGGTCGAGCACCCGACCGAGGACTACCACCTCGGCAGCCTGCAGGGCGCCTACCCGGGCGCCGACCAGAAGGGCACGATGGGTGCGCTGTTCGCGGTGCTGCCCGAGCTGCCCGCCGAGACCGAGCGGGTCAACGTCGAGCTGCTGTACGGCCAGACGATCGCCGACGTGCCCGTCGAGGACGGCGCCCTCGAGCCGACCGTGACCTCGGAGCGCGACGAGGTGGTCCCGCTCGGCACCGGGTGGCCCGAGGTCGACCAGTCGCTGGTCGACCAGATCGACGGCGCGTCGTGGAGCTACCCGCTGATCGCCACGGTCGAGTCGCTCGACAACTCCCAGACGGTCACCACCGAGGAGCAGACGGTCACGATCGACCTGCAGGCCGACGTGCTGTTCGCCTTCGACCGCGCCGACCTGTCGCCGCAGGCGCAGGCCACGTTGACCCAGATCGCGCAGAAGCTGCAGACCGACGGCGCCACCGGTCAGGTGCAGGTGCTGGGCCACACCGACAGCCAGGGCAGCGACTCCTACAACCTCGACCTGTCGCAGCGGCGGGCCCAGTCGGTGGCCGCGGTGCTCCAGCCCGCGCTCGCCGGCCAGTCGCTGACGTTCGCGATCGACGGACGCGGCGAGGCCGAGCCGGTCGCCGACAACTCCACGCCCGAGGGCCAGCAGCTCAACCGCCGGGTCAGCGTCGTCTACACCACCGGGGGCGACCGATGAGGCGCACCACGTCCCGCACCGTGCTCGGCGCCGTCGCCGTGGTCACCGTGCTCGCGCTCGGCGTCGGCTGCACCAGCGGGGGTGAGGACCCCGAGCCCACCGACGGCGGGTCCTCGACCAGCTCGACCGGTGAGCCCGAGCCGGAGGGCCTGACCTCCGAGGACCTGTCGGCCGAGCTGCTGGCCGCGGGCGAGCAGGCCGCCGACGCCGAGCCGCTCGGGTCGGCCACCGCGGCCGTGCCGGGGGGCAACGGCGAGCTCACCGTCGACGTCCTCGCCGTGCAGCGCAACGAGGCGTCGACCACGGTGGTGATGAGGTGGACCGGCACCGACGGCGTGAACGTCAGCCAGCGCACGCCCTGGTACGACAGCCCGCGCAACCGGGGCGGCAGCCGCAACCTGTACCTGGTCGAGCCCACGGTCTCCAAGAGCCGGTACCTGCCGCTGTCGTTCGACCAGACGCAGCAGATCGCCGGCATCCAGTGCGCCTGCCCCGACCTGACGATGAAGCTCGGCGGGTCCGAGGGCGTCTACCTCACCGCCACCTACGCGGCGCTGCCGCCGGAGGCCACCACCGTCGACCTCATGGCCAACGACGGCTGGCTCACCATCACCGGCCTCCCGGTCGGCGACTGACGCAGGGGGGCGCACGATGAGCTGGGACCAGCCGCAGCCCGTGACGGGCCACCAGGCCCCGCCGCCCGCCCCGCGGCGGGCCCGCACCTGGGTGCCGGTGGCCGTGACCGCGGCCGTGATGGTCGGCTTCGGCCTGTCCTTCGTCGTCGGCGTCGTGACCGGCTTCGTCCTCGACGACGGCGCACCGACCACCGCGGCGCAGGCACCCGCCGGCGGCAGCCCGTCGACCGGCGGCGCGGAGCCGCCCGCCGGCGGCGCCACGGGCGCGGGCGGGCCGCTCGACGAGTGCCTCGTGGGCACCTGGTCGAGCACCGAGCACGTCGAGGACTGGACGACCGACCAGGGCGAGGCCGAGCTGACCGGCCTGCAGCGCACCATGACGTTCACGGCCGACGGCACCCAGACCGTCAGCTACGACCGGCGCCGAGGCCACCGCCACGGCGATGGGCCAGCCGCAGCCGGTCGTGTTCGACGGCGAGGTCGTCTACCGCACCAGCACCGACGGCGCCACGATGTCGTTCGAGCTGGTGAGCGTCGACGGCTCGGTGACCGTCGGCGAGAAGGTCGAGGAGCTGAAGCCCGGCACCGGCGCCGTGTCGTACACCTGCGACGACACCACCCTGCGGCAGGAGGCCGAGGGGTACCTCTCGGTCTACGAGCGCACGGGCTGACGGCACCGCCCGACGACCTGGGCCCGCGGGCCCGTCGGCGCCCGGGGACCGCGCACCATGCTGAGCGCCGAGGGGGTGCCCACCGATGCACGTGTACGACCGCGACTACGTCCCGCCCGTCCCGCGCGCCGTCCGGGTGCTGCGCCTGCTGCTGCTCCTCGGCGCGGGCGTGGCGCTGGTGACCGTCGGCGGCTACGCCGCGTCGACCACCGAGCCGTTCGCCGTGGTGGTGGGTCAGTCGACCTGGGCGCTCGTGCCCGCGGCCGTCGCGTTCGTCGTGGCGCGCCGGCTGGCCCGGCCCAGCCGGCGGCTGCACAGGTGGGCCACCGCCGCCGCCGTGCTGTGGACCGTCGGCGCGGTCGCCTCGCTCGGTGCGGGCGACCCGCGCGGGCTCACCCAGCTGGCGCTGCCGATCGCGCTGTTCGTGCTGCTGCGCCGGCCCAGCACCCTCGACTACGTCGACCGGGTCGCGTCGGGGCACCCGGTCGCCCCGACCACGCGCCGCACGCCGATCTCCCGGCTGGGCGCCGGCACCACCGCTGCCGAGTCGGGCCAGGGCGCCCTCGAGTACGTCGGGGTGCTGGCCGCGGCCGTGCTCGTCGTGGCCGTCGCGGGCGCCAGCGTGCAGGTCCAGCAGCAGCCCGTGCGCGAGCGGGTCGACGAGCTGATCTGCTCCTTCGGCTCCGGCCCGGGCTGCGACGGCTCCACCGGCGCCGACGGCGGCCAGGACGGTGGCCAGGACGGCGGGGACGACGAGCAGGGCGGGGACGAGGACCGCAGCGAGGACGAGGAGGCCTGCTCGGGCCTGCTCGGGTGCGCCTGGGAGGTCGTGAAGCAGGTCGGCAGCGGCGTGTTCAACATCGCCAAGGGCGCGTGGGACGACCTGGTGGGCATCTGGGAGCTGATCCAGGACCCCGGCACGCTGCTCGACGCGATCGCCCACCTGCTCGAGAACCCGACCGAGCTGTGGCAGCTGATCTGGGACGACGAGACGGCCGCGATGTGGGAGAGCGGCGACTACGGCGGCGCGATCGGCCGGCTGATCTGGAACGTCGGCTCGTTCTTCATCCCCGGCGTCAACCTCGGCAAGCTCGCGGCCAAGGGCGGCAGGTTCGGCAAGCTCGCCGACCTGGCCGGAGAGCTCGCCGGGGCGCGCAGGTCGGCCGACGACGCCGCCGAGGCGGCCGACAGCGCGGCCGACGCGGCCCGGCGCGGCGACGCCGACGCCGCGGCCGAGGCGGCGCAGGAGGCCCGCGACGCCGCCGACGAGGCCGCGGAGGCCGCCCGCCGTCGCGGCTGCCCCGTGGCGGCCGGCCCGGCGCCCGCCGGTGCCGTGGTGGCCCTCGGCGAGGGCCGCGCCGTGCACTCCCTCGCAGCGGTCGGTGCGGTGCTGACGGTGGGCGAGGTGCTCGCGTCCTCGCGGGTGCTGGCCTCGCAGGTGCTGGCCGGCGGCGACTGCGGCGACCTCACCGACGCGGCCCGCGAGGCCGACGAGGCGGCCGACGTCGCCGAGGGCGTCGCCGGCACCCCGCAGCGCGCGCTCGACACCCTGGACACCATCGACGAGACCGGGGCGGCGCCACCGGGCCACCGGGGCGGCAGCACGTTCCAGAACGACGGCCGCGGCGGCGGCGAGGTGCTGCCCGGCACCGGTCCCGACGGCGGGGCGATCACCTACCGCGAGTGGGACGTGAACCCGTACACGCCGGGGGTGAACCGCGGCGCCGAGCGGCTGGTCACGGGTAGCGACGGGTCGGTCTACTGGACCGACGACCACTACGGCACCTTCACGAGGATCCGATGACCGACCCCGAGCCGACCGACGACGGCAGGACCGGGGACGACGTGCTCGCCCGGCCCGACCCGCAGGGCGCGCTGCTGCTGCTCGAGGCCGATGCCGACACGCTGGCGGCCGCCACCTACCGGTGGCGCACGTCCGGTCGCGCGGTGCGGGTGGTGCGGGGAGGGAAGACGCGCACCTACGACGGGTTGATGGACGAGCTCGGCGCCGCCCTGCAGCTCCCGCTGTACTTCGGCGGCAGCTGGCCGGCGCTGGCCGAGTGCCTGGCCGACCTGGAGTGGGTCGACCCGTCCACCGGCCTGGTCGTGGTGGTGGCCCACGCCGACGAGGTGCTCGCCGACGACCCCGTCGAGCTCGGAGCGCTGGTGCGGGCCCTCGGCGGGGCGGTGCGCTCCTGGGCGACGCCGATCGAGCAGGGCGAGTGGTGGGACCGCCCGGCGGTGCCGGTGCACGTGGTGCTGCACCACGCCCCGGGCACCGACCCGGCGCCGCGGTACGAGGAGGCCGGAGCCGCGCTGCGGCGCCTCGGCTGAACCCCGGTCAGTCGCGTCCGAGCAGGTCGCGGGCCGCCCGCAGCACGTCGGCCTCCTGCACCAGCACCAGGTCGGCGGCGGCGCCGAGCGGCACGAAGCTGTCGAGCGCGGCGACCCTGGCCATCGCGCCCGTGAACCCCTGGTCGACCAGCGCGGTGACCACCCCCTCCGACACCCCGCCGCTGCGCCGCGTCTCGTCGACCACGAGCACCCGTCCGGTGGCCCGCGCCTCGCGCAGCACGTCGTCGACCGGCAGCGGCACCAGCCAGCGCAGGTCGACCACCCGCACGCCGACGCCCTCGCGCTCGAGCGCGCGGGCCGCCCGCAGCGACAGCCGCAGCCCGTTGCCGAAGGTGACGACGGTCAGGTCCGCGCCGTCGCCGTGGGTGCGCGCCCGTCCGACCGGGACGTGCTCGTCACCCGGGACGGCGAGCCAGCCGCCGTCGCCGTCGGTGTGCAGGTCGCGCTGGTGGTACAGCGCGATCGGCTCGAGGTACACGCACACCCGTCCCTCGACGGCGGCGACGGCCGCGCACGTGCGCAGCACCGCCGCCGCGTCGTCCGGCAGGGCGGGCGAGGCGACCACCAGGCCCGGCACGTCGCGCAGCACCGCCACCGAGTCGTCGTTGTGGAAGTGGCCGCCGAAACCCTTCTGGTAGGCGTAGCCGGGCACCCGCACGACCATCGGGTTGGTGAACCGGCCGGCGGAGAAGAAGGCCTGGGTGGCGCCCTCGCCGCGCAGCTGGTCCTCGGCGTTGTGCAGGTAGGCCAGGTACTGGATCTCGGGGACGGGCAGCAGCCCGGCGAGGCCGGCACCCAGCCCGAGCCCGAGGACGGTCTGCTCGTCGAGCAGGGTGTCGAACACGCGGGTGCCGCCCGCCTCCTGCTGCAGGCCGCGGGTCACCCCGTAGACCCCGCCCTTGGCGGCGACGTCCTCGCCGAACACCATCGCGCCGGGGACGGCGGCCAGCACCTGCCGCAGCGCGCCGCCGATCGCCTGGGCGAGCGTGCGCGGCTGCCCGGCCTCCGGCACCGGGTGCGCGGCGACGCGGTCGGCCTCGGCGCGGACGGCGTCCGGCGCGGTGCGGGTGAGCGGCGCCATCACGGCGGCGGCGTCGGACAGCTGCGGGAGGTGCTCGACCTCGGCGGCGACCGCGCGGGCGTGCGCGAGCACGTCGTCGTAGAGCGCCAGCAGCTCGTCGGCGGTGGCCAGCCCGTGCGCCACCAGGTCGTGGGCGTGCACCGCCAGCGGGTCGTGCGCCAGGTCGGCGGTGACGTCGGCCGCGGTGCGGTAGGCGCTCTCGACGTCGGTGCCCGCGTGGCCGAGGAAGCGCACGGCGTCGAGGTGCAGCAGCGCCGGCCGCCGGTGCCGGCGCACCCAGGCGGCGAGCTCGCGCGCGGCCTCGAGCGTCTCCCACGTCCCGGTGCCCCGGACGTGGACGTAGCGCAGGCCGGGCCGCGACCCGAGCGCGTGCTCGACCCAGCCGGCGGGTGTGGGCGTGCTGATGCCGAGGCCGTTGTCCTCGCAGACCAGCAGCAGCGGCATCGCCAGGCCCCGGTACGCGGCCTGGACCGCGGCGTTGACGGCCCCCGTCGCGGTCGAGTGGTTGACCGACGCGTCGCCGAGGCTGCACACCACCACCGAGTCGGACGGGAACGCGGGCTCGACGCCGAGCCGGCGCGCCCGTCCGAGGGCGAACGCGAGGCCGACCGCACGCGGCAGGTGCGAGGCGATCGTCGAGGTCTGCGGGACGACCGCCAGCTCGTGTCGGCCGATCACCTTGTGCCGCCCGCCCGACACCGGGTCGGCCGCGGCCCCCACCACGCCCAGCAGGACGTCGCGGACGGGGTCGGTGCCCGGGACCTGCTGGGCGCGGGCCGCATAGAACCCGCCGCAGCGGTAGTGCAGGAGCGCGGGATCGGTGGGGCGCAGCGCGGCGGCGACGGCGGCGTCGGCCTCGTGCCCGGCCGAGGCGATGCTGTAGTAGCCCTTCCCGCGCGCCCGCAGCTCGCGGGTCACCAGGTCGGCGCAGCGCGAGCGCAGCTGGGCGGTGAACAGGTCGAGCAGCGCGGCGCGCCCGTCGGGCGGGGCGGGGGCGTCCGCGCGCGGCGCGGTGGGCTGCCGCAGGCCGGCGAGGGCCTCGCGCAGGGAGCGGTCGAGACGCTGCGGCACGGTGGGTGGCCCCGGCCGGGTCAGACCCGCGACCAGCGCAGGTACAGCAGGCCGAGCACCGACAGCGGGATGGCCAGGACCGCCACGCTGTACCCGGCCAGCGGGACCAGGCTGCGGCTGTTGCCGCCGGGCACGACGTACAGCGGCGCGGCGGCCTGCGCGGCGGGGCCGCTGCACCCGATGCTGTGGCCCTCGGCGCCGGGGAACGACACCAGCGGCACCAGGCCGACGCCGTCGACCACGAGCCGGTCCTCGCGGCGCGCCGCGTCGGTCGACAGCGGGCCGCCACCCTCGGTGACCGCGCAGCCGAGCTCGTCGAGGTCGGGGCGCTCGCCCTCGGGCGGGGTCCCGTACACGACGACGTCGCCGACGAACGGCACGCGCTGCGGCACGGTGTGGACGCCGCCCACCTCGAGCGCGACGGCGTCGCGGCGCTCGGGCGTGGACTGCACCAGGACGCCGAGCACGACGCCTGCGATGCCGACGACCAGCAGCAGCACCAGCGCACCGACCCGCACCGCGAACCGCCGCGCGGAGACCGAGCTCCGCTTCTTGTTCCTGCGACGCAGCACGGGGCTCACCGCCGCCCTCGTCGGGGGTCGATCACGGCGCCACCTCGCTCACACGCCGTCCAGCGTCAGCGTGCGCAGCACCTCGAGAGCGCCGGAGTCGTCGAACTCCTCCTCGGGGGCGACCGCGATCGCGGTGACGATGTCGCCGCTCTCGCGCTGCAGGGCGAGCTGGGCGAAGCGCTGGGTGATCTCACCCTGCGCGGTCGCGGTGCGCTCGGTCCACCGAACGAGCACCGCGGTCGAGGCCTCGGGCCACTCGACGGCCTGGCGCACGATGTCGGTGGCGCCGGAGATCTCCTTCTGGCCGGCGAGGCCGTACATCTGCTCCTCGGCGCCCGACGGCGGGTCCTGCTCGGTGAAGACCACGACCTCGACCACGCCGCCGGAGCGGTTCGCCGGCTTGCCGAGCACGATCATCGGCACGCCGCCGGGGCCCTCGCGGTCGCTCTGCTGGAACTCCGTCGGCGCGTGCAGGACGAAGCCCTGCCCCTGCACCTCGCGGGTGTCGCGCGGTGCCTCGACGATCGGCCCGAGCTCCTCGGGCGCCTCCTCGGTGGGCTGCGCGAACTCGGTGCCGTCGTCCGGCCGGTCGTCCACGGCGCCCCCCACGAATCCGCACCCGCCGAGCGCCAGCGCCGACGCGGCGAGCAGCGCGGCGGCCCGCACGGTGCTGACGTGCACGGTGTCCTGTCGCATGTCCTCGTCCTCGTCCCCCTCGCGGCGGCCCCCAGGATACGGGGCCGCGGTGCCGCGCCTCAGCAGCTCGTGCGGTCGGCGAACCGGGTGCCGTCCCAGTACTGGTGGCCGGACGCGTTCATCTCGCTGGTGCTGTACGAGCCGTTGAGCCCGATCTTGGCGCCCAGCGCGACCTCGCCGCTGCCCGCCAGCCAGGTGGTGTCGTCCAGCTCGACGTCGTAGCGGGTCAGGTCGCCGCGGTCGCGCACGGCGGCCAGGAAGTCGCTCGCCAGCGGGTCGACGTTCAGCCCGTCGGGGTCGGCGTCGACGCCGAGGCCGAGCGGGTTGATGCCCGAGCTCGCCAGCAGCGAGAGCGCGGCCTGCTCGTCGCGGGCGCTGTCGATCGGCAGGGTGGCGTCCCACTGGGTGCCGGCCGCGATCTGGTCGCTGACGACCGGCGAGAGGTCGCCGCCGAACAGGATGTTGGTGAGGCCGGCGCTGCTGCCGGCGGCCAGCGCCGACCGCGACACGCTGACGAGGTTGCCGTCGGAGTCGACCGTGACCGAGGTCTTCACCTTCATCTGGCCGTCGACGTTGCCGCCGACCTGGTCGATGACGCCCGCCGCCTCGGCGACGGCACCGCCCTCGACGGTGGTCTCGAAGTAGAACGTGTTGTTGCCGTTGCGGGTGTCGCGGCTGTAGCCGAGCATCCGCGACGCCGAGCCGGACGCCGACGCCGTCGCGCTCCCGGCGCCGGCGTAGACGCTGCCCTCGCCGGTCAGCCCGCCCGCCACGTAGACGGTCGTGGGCGGCGGGAACTGCGGGCCGATGTTGAACAGGTCGCGGGCGCCCTTGAGGATCGAGCCGAACGGGTTGCCGGCCGAGAGCACGTCCTCGACCCGGCTCCAGTTCTCGGCGGTGGTGAGGTCGTCGACCGCCCCCTGCGAGTCGACGATCCACTCCTCACCGCCCTGGAACACCACGCCGCCGGAGATGCCCGCCGAGGCGCCCGACCCGAACTCGTTGTCGGCGACGGTGAACGAGGTGCTCGCGCCCGCACCGGCGGTGGCCTGCACGTCGCCGCCCTGCACCCGGGTGACCTTGAACGTGCCGTCGCTGCGCTCCTCGACGATGAAACCGCGGTTGCCGCCCAGGTCGATGAAGGTGATGCCGATGCCGAGCTCGATCGTGTCGCCGTTCGAGCCGATGACGCACGGCTCGGTGGGCTCGCGCTCGGGACCGGTGACACCGCCGCAGCTGCCCTGGAAGCCGGTGAGGAGGTTGCAGATGATCGCGCTGACCTTGTTGCCGACGCCCGGCGCGTTCGACGACAGCGCCAGGCCGACGGCCACGACGAGCAGCGCCGCGACCCCCACGATGCCGACGTACTCGAGCGTGCCGGCCCCCGCGTCCGAGCGCGGCCGGCGACGGCGCGCCTGCTCGATCAGGTAGGTCCTCACGGTCCTCATCGGGTCCCCCAGGTCGGTCGGTGCGGTGCGGCTGCGCGGGTCGTGGTCACGGGTGGGTCGGCCTACCCGTAGGGCGTGGCGCTGACGACGAGCTCCTGCTGGGAGGCGCCCCACAGGACGCCGAGGCCCGCCGCCGCGGCCCACACCGGCAGGTCGAGCGCGAAGGCGAGCGGGCCGGGCTCGACCAGCGTCCACCAGAACAGCGCGGTGCCACCCCAGGAGACGGGCGAGACGACGTAGGCGAGCACCGCGGCAGCCAGCACCCACGGCATCGCCGGGACGCCCGCGCGCAGCGCGGCGACCGACCGCCAGCGCACCAGGTAGACGAGCACCGGTAGCCCGAGCAGCGTCGAGAGCACCGCGAAGGTCGAGGGGTCGCCGGTGGGACCGGCGATGAGGAAGGCCAGGACGGCGACCACGACGGACGCCACCACGAGCGTGAGCACGCCGACGACCACC
Organism: uncultured Actinomycetota bacterium; assembly: GCA_963715595.1. Lineage (GTDB taxonomy): Bacteria > Actinomycetota > Actinomycetes > Actinomycetales > CAWJMD01 > MFD01275-22. Next base: position 3,662,722 of record OY970255.1, on the reverse strand, counting down.
TGGCGGACGACGGGTCCGCGCTGCGTCGCCTGCCGCCCCCGCCGGGGGGCCGCCGTCGCCTGCTGGCTGCTCGCCCAGCTCATCGACGCCTGCCTTCCCTGCCGTCCGCGACGCGGTCCCGGGTGGACGACGCGCCGCCGACACGGTAGTCCGCGACGGACCGCGCGCCCTGGGCCCACAGGCCCGGTCGCAGGCCCAACCGCGACCGCCCGGTGGTGCGACGATGCGTGCCATGCACCTGGTGGACGTCCCGGCCCGCGACCCCGTCGACCGCGACTGGACCGCCGAGCGGGTGCGCCGGCTCACCGCCGACGCCCGCCGCAGCGCCGACACGCACCTGGTGCACGTGCCGCTGCCGGACGGGTGGGAGGTCGACCTCTACCTCAAGGACGAGTCCACCCACCGCACCGGCAGCCTGAAGCACCGGCTCGCGCGCTCGCTGTTCCTGCACGCGCTGTGCAACGGGTGGATCGGGCCCGGGCACCACGGCGGTGGAGGCCTCCAGCGGGTCGACGGCGGTCAGCGAGGCGTGGTTCGCGCGGATGCTCGACATCCCGTTCGTCGCCGTGATGGCCCGCACGACCAGCCCCGAGAAGATCGCGCTGATCGAGCGCGAGGGCGGACGCTGCCACCTGGTCGACGACGCCGGCGCGGTCTACGCCGAGGCCGCGCGGCTCGCCGCCGAGCTCGGCGGCCACTACCTCGACCAGTTCACCTACGCCGAGCGCGCCACCGACTGGCGGGGCAACAACAACATCGCCGAGTCGACGTTCACGCAGATGGAGGCCGAGCGGCACCCCGTCCCGGCCTGGGTGGTCGTGGGTGCGGGCACCGGGGGCACGAGCGCGACCATCGGCCGGTACGTGCGGTTCCGGCAGCTGACCACCCGGCTGTGCGTCGTCGACCCCGAGAACTCGGCGTTCCTCAAGGCCTTCCGCGGCGACCCGGTCGACGACGCGTGCGGCTCGCGGATCGAGGGCATCGGGCGTCCGCGGGTCGAGCCGTCGTTCGTGCCGACCGTGGTCGAGCGGATGCTCGGGGTGCCGGACGCCGCGTCGCTGGCCGCGATGCGGTTCCTGCGGGCCCGCACCGGGCTGCGGGCGGGCGGCTCGACCGGCACGAACCTGTACGGCGCGCTGTACCTGGCCTGCGAGATGAGGGCGGCCGGCGAGCGCGGCAGCATCGTGACGCTGCTGTGCGACGAGGGCGAGCGGTACTGCGCGAGCTACGAGTCCGACGACTGGCTCGACGGCGTCCGGGCTCGACCTCGCGCCCGCGACGCGGGTGCTCGAGACCGCGTGGGACACCGGGGTGTGGACCGGCTGAGCGGGTCCGGTGGCATGCTGCCGACGTGACCTCACCCGACCTCCTGCCGCCCGCCTACGACGTCGAGCGGGTCCGGGCCGACTTCCCCGCGCTCGCCTCCGGCACCGCCCACTTCGACGGCCCCGGCGGCAGCCAGGTGCCGCGGCAGGTGGCACACGCCGTGGCGTCGACCCTCGGCTCGTCGATCTCCAACCGGGGCACCGTCACCGCCGCCGCGCGGCGGGCCGAGGAGGTCGTCGTCGGGTGCCGTGCCGCGCTCGGTGACCTGCTCGCCACCGACCCGGGCGGGGTCGTGTTCGGGCGCAGCGCCACCGCCCTCACCTTCGAGGTGGCGCGCGCGATGGCGCAGCAGTGGGGTCCCGGCGACGAGGTCGTCGTCACGCGGCTCGACCACGACGGCAACATCCGGCCCTGGGTGATCGCGGCCGAGCGGGCCGGTGCCACCGTCCGCTGGGCCGGGTTCGACCGGGAGACAGGCGCTCTCGACGTGTCCGACATCGAGGCAGTGCTGTCCGACCGCACCCGGCTCGTCGCCGTCACCGGCGCGAGCAACCTGCTCGGCACCCGTCCCGACGTGCCGGCCGTCACCGCCGCCGCGCACGCGGTCGGCGCCCTCGTGTGCGTCGACGCGGTGCACCTGACGCCGCACGCGGTGGTCGACCGGGTGGCGCTGGGCGCCGACCTGCTCACCTGCTCGCCGTACAAGTACCTGGGCCCGCACTGCGGCGTCCTGGCCGCCGATCCCGCGCTGCTGCAGACGCTCTCGCCCGACAAGCTGCTGCCGTCGTCGTCCGACGTGCCGGAGCGGTTCGAGCTGGGCACGCTCCCCTACGAGCTGATGGCGGGGACGACCGCGGCGGTCGAGCACCTCGCCGACCTCGTCCCCGGCGAGGGGACCCGGCGCGAGCGGCTGGTGCGGTCGATGACGGCCCTGGACGCGTACGAGGAGTCGCTGGTGGAGCGGCTCGAGCAGGGTCTGGCGTCGATCGCCGGCGTGCGGCTGATCGGGTCGGCGCCGCACCGCACCCCGACACGGCTGTTCGAGGTCGAGGGCGTCGCGTCCGCCGAGGTGGCCGACGGCCTCGCCGCGGCCGACGTGAACGCCCCGGCGGGCAGCTTCTACGCGCTGGAGGCCTCCCGCTGGCTGGGTCTCGGCGACGCGGGCGGCGTCCGGGCCGGCATCGCGCCGTACACGACGGCCGACGAGGTCGACCGGCTGCTCGAGGTGGTGGCCGCGGTGGCGGCCGGTCGGTGAGCGGCGTGAGGACCGCGGGCGCGCTCGTGCTGGTGGTGCTCGGATGCGCCGCCTGCTCGTCCCCGCCCGACGCCCTGGAGTCGTACACGGACTCCGGTGACGCGTGCCGGCAGGCCGTCTCGGCGATCGGGTACGCCGACGACGTGCTGAAGCCGTTGGGGCAGGAACCGTTCCAGGACTTCGACGACGTCACCCGCAGCCGGCTCGCGGCCGTCGCGGGCACGCTCGCGCTGGAGGCGCGCGACTGGCCGTCGGCCGGGGTGGCCGAGCAGGCGGAGGTGCTGCAGCCGCTGGCCCAGGCGGCCGCCGAGCGCGAGGGCGGCGACGAGAGGGAGCGCGCGCTGCTGGAGTACCGCGTGGAGGCCGCGCGGCTGGTGCTGCTGTGCCGCGACGAGGGCGGAGCCTGAGCCGCTATCGGCCGAGGTCGCGGGCGAGCACCCGCAGGCGCTGGTGGTGCTCCTCCATCTCGGGGTCGGCCCGGCGGGGGTCGTCGGGGTCGCCGCCGGCGAGCAGGGCGTCGAGGTAGCGGCGGTCGGCGTCCAGGCGTGCGACCGGGTCGTCGGTGGGCTGGCCGTGACCGGGCACGAGCCAGCGGGCGCGGGCGACGTACGGCGCGAGCGCGTCGAGCCCGGCGAGGTAGGCGGGCAGGTCGTCGGGCCAGAACGGCAGCGGCAGCTCGACGTCGCTGAGCAGGTCGCCGACGCAGAGCAGGCCGCGCTCGGGGAACCGCACCGCCGTGTGGCCGGGCGCGTGGCCGTCGTGCACGACGACCTCGACCGGCTCGTCGCGTCCGGGTCCGAAGGGGTCCGGCACGGCGGCGCCGGCGAGCGGGCGGACGAGGCCGAGCAGGTCGCTCATCCACGCCGGCGCGGTCGGGCCGAGCTGCTCGACCAGGTCGTCGCGGTGCTCGAGGGCCAGCTCGGCGGTGCGGGCCGACGCCCAGCGCGGTGCGTCGCCGAACCGCGGGTGCCACAGCAGGTGGTCGTGGTGGGCGTGGGTCGCCACACCGGCCGAGACCCGCAGCCCGGCGTCGTCGAGCCGGTCGGCGATCCGCGCCAGCTCGTCGGGCTGCCAGGCGGGGTCGACCAGCAGCGCGGCGCCGTCGCGGACGACGACCGTGCTCGTGGTGGTGCACAGCGCGCTGGTGGCGACGAGCACGCCGGGCAGCAGCTCACGAGGTCCGTGGGAGTCGGTCACGGCAGCACGACGTGGCCGCGCAGCGCCTCGACCGCGACGTCCACGTCGTCCTCGGTGGTGCTGACGTGGAAGCCGAGCCGCACCCGCCCGGCCCGCACCGACCCGACGACGCGCGCGGCCGCGAGGCGCTCGGCGCCCTCGGCGGCCGCCTCGAGCGAGACGATCGCCGAGTCGCCGTCGGCCAGGCCGACGCCGCGACGGAACCGGTTGGCCAGACCGATCGCGTTGCGGTGCAACGCGTCCCGTCCGACCTCGACCAGCAGGTCGAGCGACTCCGCCGCGCCGACCCAGCAGTGCCAGGCCGGGGAGACGTCGAACCGGCGCGCGTCGGCGGCCAGCCGCAGCGGCGTCCCGTAGATGCTCTCCCAGGGGTTCTCGCCCGCGTACCAGCCCGATCCGTGCGGCAGCAGCTCGTCCTGCACCTGCGCCGACACCGTGAGGAAGGCCGCGCCGCGCGGCGACAGCAGCCACTTGTAGGCGCTCGCCACCGTGACGTCGGCCCGGGAGGCGTCGACCGGGAGCCAGCCGGCCGCCTGGGTCAGGTCGACCAGCGAGCGGGTGCCCGAGGCGGCGCAGGCGTCGGCGAGCGCGTCGAGGTCGAGCACCCGGCCGTCGCGCGACTGCACGGCCGACACCGCGACCCAGTCGGCGCCGGCGGCCGCCGCGTCGACCACGCGCTCGAGCGGCATCTCCTCGACCTGCACGCCGCGCGCGACCTGGGTGAGGAACGGGAACAGCACGCTGGTGAAGTCGTCGGACGCGACCACGACGCGCGCACCGGCCGGCAGCGCGGCCGCGACGAGCCCGACGAGCACGGACGCCTGGCTCCCGATCGCCACCCGGTCGGGGGTGGTGGCGACCAGCTCGGCGTACCGCGTCCGGGCCCGCTCGACGGCGGTGTCGTACGAGGGGGCGTCGACCGTGCCGGCGCGCCACTCGTCCAGGACCGCGGTCACGGCCGCGAGCGTGCGGCGGGGCGCGAGCCCGACCGTCGGCGTGTTCAGGTGCACGACGTCGGGCGCGAACTCCGCACGCGCCCGCGCCAGCCGGCCCTCGTCGTGGGTGCTCACGGCGCCCGAGCGTACGCAGCGGCCCGGGCCCTCGGTGTGCCTGAGGGTCCTCAGACGCGCGCGGCGCCCGCCTCAGACGCCCGCCCCTCCGTCTCAGGGTGCGCGCGCCGCCGTGCGCCGTGGGACGGCTCGCTCTGCCGATGCCTGCCCCGCCGTCTCAGCAGCACCGTGGTGGGTGTCGCCGAGGAAGGTCCCCGGCGCCGACCAGGAGGACACCGTGCACACCTTCGACCCCGCCCTGCAGGCCGAGATCACCTACCGCCGCGAGGACGTCCGCTCCTCGTTCCGCAGCAGCCGCCGGTTCCGCACCCGGGCGCAGGCCGCGCCCGCCGACGCGAGCACCGGCACCCGGTCGCACCTGCCCCTGGGCGGGCACGCGACCACCGCCCACCGCGCCGCCTGAGGCGCGGCGTGGGACCGGCCGCCACGACGGCCACGACCCTGACCGACCCCGGTGGCACGATGTCGCCCGTGGCTCGCGAGGACGTCGCGCTGGTGGGGCGCACCGCGCAGGTGCGCTCGCTCGCCGACGCCCTGCGGGCCGCGGGCGAGGGTCGTCCAGGGGTCTGGCTGGTGGCCGGCGACGCCGGGGTGGGCAAGTCCCGCCTCGTCCGCGAGCTGGGCGAGCACGCGCAGGCGGCGGGGGCGCTGGTCCTCACCGGCCAGTGCGTCGACCTCGGTGGCGCCGGGCTCCCGTACCTCCCCTTCGCCGAGGCGCTCGGCCAGGCCGCCTCGGGCACCACGACCGCGCCGGCCTTCGACGACCTCACCGCCCTCGGCCCGCTCCTCGGGCGCGGCGGCGTCCGCCACGACGCCCGCGACGACGACCGGCTCCCGCTGTTCGAGGCCGTCCACACCGCGCTCGGACGGCTGGGGTCCGACCACGGGCCGGTGCTGCTGGTGGTCGAGGACCTGCACTGGGCCGACGCCTCGAGCCGCGACCTGCTGCGCTTCGTCGCCTCGCGGCTGCGGCACGAGCGGGTGCTCGTCGTGGCCACCTACCGCTCCGACGACCTGCACCGCGGGCACCCGCTGCGTCCGCTGCTCGGCGAGCTGCCGCGGCTGCCCGTCGTCGAGCGCATCGACCTGGCGCCGTTCAGCACCGACGAGCTCGGCCGCTACCTCGGGCTGCTGCGAGGCGGTCCGGTCCCGCGCCAGGTGGTGCTCGACATGCACCGCCGCACCGACGGCAACGCCTACTTCGCCGAGGAGCTGCTGGCGGCCGCGCTCGCCGCCGCCGACGACGACCGCCCGAACGGCCTGGCCGAGCTGCCCTGGACCCTCACCGACGTGCTCACCGCGCGCCTCGACCGGCTCTCCCCCGCCACCCAGCAGCTGGTGCGGGTCGCCAGCGTCGCGGGCCGGCGCGTCACCGACACCCTGCTGCACCGGGTGGCCGAGCTGCCCGCCGCCGAGGTCGAGGCGGCGCTGCGCGACGCGGTGGCGCACCAGGTGCTGGTGCCCGACGAGCGCGAGGGCTACCGGTTCCGTCACGCCCTGCTGCGCGAGGCCGTCTACAACGACCTGCTGCCCGGCGAGCGCGTGCGCACCCACGCCCGGTTCGCCGCGGCGCTCGCCGCCGGCGCGGAGCGCGGGGGTGCCGCCGCGCTGGCCCACCACCACCTGGCCAGCAACGACCTGCCCGGGGCGTTCGCCGCGTCGCTGCGGGCCGCCGCCGAGGCCGACGCGCTGCCCGCGCCGGCCGAGTCGCTGCGCTGGCTCGAGCAGGCGCTCCAGCTGTGGGACGCCGTGCCCGGCGCCACCGACCTCGCCGGCGACCTCGGCGACCTCGAGCTGCGCACGGCGGCCACCGCCGGCCGGGCCGGGGCGTTCGGACGGGCGGTGGGCCTGAGCGAGTCGGCGCAGCGGCGGGCCGAGCGGTCCGGCGACGTGCACCGGCTGGCGCGGGCCGAGCGCACGCTGGCGGTGCACCTGTACAACTCCGACCGCGACCACGAGGCCGCCCCGCACGCCGAGCGCGCCATGCAGCTGCTCGCCGACGAGCCCGACTCGGCCGAGGCCGTGTGGGCCGCGGCGATCTACGCCAAGTCGATCGGCTGGGGCGACGGCGTGGTCCACGCCCGCGAGGTCGCCACCGCGGCGCTCGAGCGCGCCACCCGGGCGGGCCTGCAGGCGGCCGAGGCCGACCTGCTGGGCACCCTCGCGGTGCTCGACTGGAGCGACGGCGACATGGAGCTCTCGCACGAGCACCTGCTGCAGGCGCTCGAGCGGGCCGAGAAGTCGGGCGACCCCGTCCCGCACCTGCGCATCGCCTTCAACATCGCGACCAACCGGTTCTACGCCGGCGACCTCGTCGCCGCCTCGGCGGGCGTCGACCTCGCCGTCGACATCGCGTCCCGGAACGGGTTGTCGTGGAGCGCGTTCGGCATCGAGAGCCGCACCCTGCAGGTGATCGTGCGGTACACCACCGGCGACTGGGACGGCTCGCTGGCGGCGGCCGAGGCGGCCGGGGAGCACCCGCCCGACCTGGTCGCGAACCGGCTGGCGGCGGCGGCCACCTACGCCCAGGTCGGGCGCGGGCTGCCCGGCACGGCCGAGCGGGTGCGCGACCTGCGCGCGGCCTGGCACCAGGACGGCCAGATCGCGCTCGTGTCCGGCGGGTGCGGGGTCGACCTGCTGACCTGGGCCGACGACCAGGCGGGCGCGCTCGAGCTCGCCGACGACGCGCTGGCCTCGCTCGCCCGCCAGTGGGGCGACTTCTCGCTCGGCGGCATCTGGCTCGGGGCCCTCGGCATCGCCGCGGCGGCCGACCTCGCCGACGCCGCCCGGCTGGTGCGCGACGACGCCGGCGTGTCGGGCGCCGTCGAGCACGGCGAACGGCTGCTCGAGCGGGTGCGTGACACCGCCGCCCAGGGCCGACCGCGCTCGGGCCGGCTCGGGCCGGAGGGGGTGGCCTGGCTGCGGCGCGCGGAGGCCGAGGCGGCGCGGCTGCGGCACGCACCCGACGCCGTCGAGCGCTGGCAGGACGCGATCGAGGCGTTCGGGTACGGCTACGTCTACGAGCAGGCGCGCAGCCGGTGGCGGCTGGCGGGGGCGCTGCTGGCCGACGACCGGCGCGAGGAGGCCGCCGAGCAGGCCTCGCTCGCGCACGCCGCGGCCGTGGCCGTCGGCGCCGGGCCGCTGCGGCGGGCGGTCGAGGCCTTCGCGGTGCGGTCGCGGCTCGACATCGGGGTCGACCTGGTGCGTCCCGCTGACGACGTGCTCACCCCACGTGAGCAGCAGGTGCTCTCGCTGGTGGCGGAGGGACTGACGAACCGGCAGGTCGGTGCCAGGCTGCACATCAGCGAGAAGACGGCGAGCGTGCACCTGTCGAACCTGATGGGCAAGCTCGGCGCGTCGAGCCGCACCGAGGCCGTCACCCTGGCGCACCGGAAGGGGTTGCTGCAGTGAGCGAGGCAGCGGGCGCGGCGGTGTCTGGACCGAGCGACGCGCCTGGTGTGAGCGAGGAAGCGGGCGCGGCGGTGTCTGGACCGAGCGACGCGCCGGGTGTGAGCGAGGCAGCGGGCGCGGCGGTGTCTGGACCGAGCGACGCGCCTGGTGTGAGCGAGGCAGCGGGCGCGGCGGTGTCTGGACCGAGCGACGCGCCGACGAAGTCGCTGCGCGGCGCGGGGGAAGACACCGCCTGCAGCGCCCGCGCCCGAGCGAACAGTGACGCGAAGTCGCTGCGCGGCGTGAGGGAAGACATCGCGTGGAGCGCTCGCGCCCGAGCGAACGTCGGGACGAAGTCGCTGCGCGGCGTGAGGGAAGACATCGCCTTGAGCGCCCGCGCCCGAGCGAGCAGGGGAGAGCAGTGAGGATCCGCACCAGCGCCGTCACGATCGGGGCGCCCGATCCGCGGGCGCTGGCGGCCTTCTACGCGCGCCTGCTCGACGTCGAGGTCGCGACGACGCAGGCTCCCGGCGAGGGCGAGCCGCCCGAGGCCGGCTGGGCGCAGGTGCGCACCGACCGGCTGACGCTGAACTTCGAGCACGAGAAGCACTGGCGCGCACCGGTGTGGCCGGCTCGCGAGGACGAGCCCCTCGCCACCGTGCACCTCGACCTGTGGGTCGACGACCTCGACGCCGCGCTCGCGTGGGCGGTCGAGTGCGGTGGCAGGCCGGCCGACGTCCAGCCCCAGGACGACGTGCGGGTCGTCATCGACCCGGCGGGACACCCGTTCTGCCTGTTCGAGTAGGCCCCGGGCAGAGCTCGCACACAGGTTCCGTCCTCGGCACACAGGTAGGTACGTGTGTGCCGGACGCCGGGCGTGTGTGCGAGGGCAGCAGGCCCGGCCTCAGCAGGCCCGGCCCGACCCGTCCGGCTCGCTGAAGGACTCGAAGATCCCCGGCAGCACGCCGTCGAGCAGCCCCACGGCACCCTCGGGGACGATGTCGAGCAGCTGCTGGGCGACGTGGTTCATGTAGACGACCACGACGATCTCGGCGAGCTGCGCGGGCGGCACGCGCAGCCGGCGGCCCTTGCGGCCGAGCAGCTCGGCCAGCAGGACGCCGAGCTCCTCGCGGAAGTGGGTGCAGTGCGCGGCGTACAGGTCGCGCCCCTCGGGGCTGCGCAGGCCGTACAGCTCGAACTCGGTCTCGAGCAGGTACCACCGGTGCCCCAGCCCGTTCAGGCCCTCGAGCACCTCCGACAGCAGCTCGACGTCGGTGCCGGGGCCGGGCGCCAGCGCGCGGTGCCCGTCGATGTCGTCGGCGTGCGCGTCCATCACCTCGCGGACGGCGGCGATCATGCGGTGGCCCTGCTCGTCGATGACGGCGCCGAACAGCTGCTCCTTGGTGGCGAAGTTGGAGTACAGCGCGCCCTTCGTGAAGCCGGCGGCCGTGGCCAGGTCGTCGACGCTCGCGCCGTGCAGGCCCTTCTCGGCGAACACCTCGAACGCGGCCTCCAGCAGCTTCGCGCGGGTGGCGGAGCGGCGAGCCGACGCGGGCGCCGCGTCGGCCGACGTCGTCGTCGGGGTGGTCGTCGTCATGGTGCCCCCAGGTTAGGTGCGCCGGTCGGGTCCCCGGCTTGCCATACCGATCGGTATCGGCATACCGTTCAGTATCGCATACCGAACGGTATCGGATCCCGGAGGTCTCTCGTGTCGTCAGCCCTGTACCGCTGGGGGCGCACCAGCGCCGCCCACCCGTGGCGCGTGCTGCTCGCGTCCCTGGTCGTCGTGCTGGGCGTGCTCGGCCTCGCCGGCGTCACCGGCGCCTCGTTCGACGACGAGTTCTCCATCCCCGGCACCGAGTCGCAGCAGGGCCTGGACGCGCTGGAGCAGCGCTTCCCGCAGGCCGCCGGCACCTCGGCGCAGGTCGTGGTGGTCGTCCCCGAGGGCAGCGAGCTCGCCGACCCCGAGAACCGCGGTGAGGTCGACGACCTCGTCGCCCGGCTCGCCGACGTCGAGCACGTCGACGCCGCCACCGACCCGTTCTCCGAGGGCGGCCAGCTCTCCGACGACGGCCGGTACGCGCTGATCCAGGTGCAGCTCGACAGCGACCAGGCGGGCGTCACCGACGCCACGATCGAGGGCCTCGAGGACGCCGTCGCCCTGCCCGAGGGGTCCGCGCTGCGCACCAGCCTCGGCGGCCAGGCGCTGCAGGTGCAGGGCGTGCACCTGTCGATCACCGAGGCGCTCGGCGTCGTGGTGGCGCTGGTCGTGCTCGCCCTCACCTTCGGCTCGGCGCTGGCCGCCGGCATCCCGCTCGTCACCGCGCTGATCGGCGTCGCCGTCGGGATGGGCGGCCTCGTCGCCGCGACCGCGGTCACCAGCGTCAACTCCTCGTCGCCCACGCTCGCGCTGATGATCGGCCTCGCGGTCGGCATCGACTACGCGCTGTTCGTCGTCTCGCGGCACCGCGCGACCCTCGCCGAGGGCGTCGCCGTGCACGAGGCGATCGCCCGCTCGCTGGCCACCGCCGGCAGCGCGGTCGTCTTCGCCGGGGCCACCGTGGTGATCGCCCTGCTCGGCCTCGGCGTCGCGCAGATCCCGTTCCTCACCGTGATGGGCGCGGCGGCCGCCGCGACCGTCGCCGTGGCTGTCGTCGTCGCCCTCAGCGTGCTGCCCGCGATCCTGTCGCTGTTCGGAGAGCGCCTGCGCCCCAGGCCGTCCCGGTTCCGTCGTCACGCCGACGACGCCACCCGCACGACCCTCGGCGCGCGCTGGGTCGCCCTCGTCACCCGGCGCCCCCTGGTCACCACCCTGCTCGTGGTCGCAGCGCTCGGCCTCGTCGCCGTCCCTGCCAAGGACATGCACCTCGCGCTGCCCGACAACGGCAGCTCCGAGGAGGGCAGCGGCGCCCGCGAGACCTACGAGCTGGTGCAGGAGGGCTTCGGCGAGGGCTTCAACTCCCCCCTGCTGCTCACCGCCGACATCATCACCACCACCGACCCGCTCGCCGTGATGGCCGACATCCAGGAGCAGGTCGAGGCGCTGCCGGGCGTGGCCGACGTGCCGCTCGCGACGCCCAACGAGTCGGCCGACACCGGGCTCGTGCAGATCGTCCCCGAGACCGGGGGCACGGACGAGGCGACGGCCGCGCTGGTCGACGACCTGCGCGCCCTGGCGCCCGAGCTCGAGGAGCAGCACGGCATCTCGGACGTGCGCGTCACCGGCGCCACCGCGCTGCAGATCGACGTGTCGACCCAGCTCGGCGCGGCGCTCGTCCCGTTCGGCCTCGTCGTGATGGGCCTGTCGCTGCTGCTGCTCATGGTCGTGTTCCGCTCGATCTGGGTGCCGGTCAAGGCGACGTTCGGGTTCCTGCTCTCGGTGCTCGCCGCGTTCGGCGTCATCGGCGCGGTCTACTCGTGGGGCTGGGGCGCCGACCTGCTCAACGCCACCACCGGCCCCGTGATCAGCTTCCTGCCGATCATCCTGATGGGGGTGCTGTTCGGCCTCGCCATGGACTACGAGGTCTTCCTCGTCTCCCGCATGCGCGAGGACTACGTCCACACCGGTGACGCGAAGGCCTCGGTGCGAACGGGTTTCGTGTCCAGCGCCCGCGTCGTCACCGCCGCCGCTGTCATCATGATCGCGGTCTTCGCGGCGTTCGTGCCGTCCGGCGACACGATCATCCAGCCCATCGCGCTCGGCCTGGCCGTCGGCGTCTTCGTCGACGCGTTCGTCGTGCGGATGACGCTGGTGCCGGCCGTGCTGACCCTGCTCGGGCACCGCGCCTGGTGGCTGCCGCGCTGGCTCGACCGGCTGCTGCCCTCGCTCGACATCGAGGGCGAGGCGCTCGCGCACCACCTCGACCACGAGGCGTGGGTCGAGCGGCACGGCGCGGTCGCCGTCCGGGCGGCGGGGGTCGGCGTCGAGGACGCCGACGGCGCCGTCGTCCTGCACGACGTGCACCTCACCGCCGCGCCCCGCACCGTGCTCGCGGTCGTCGACGACGACCCGGTCGCGCGCCGCACCCTGCTCGCCGTCCTGGCCGGACGCGTGCGCCCGACGGAGGGCGACCTCGTGGTGCTCGACCGCGTGCTGCCCGAGGAGCAGGGCGCGGTGCTGGCCCGCACCGCCTTCCTGCACGACGACGGGCGCTCCCCGCTCGTCGTGCTCGACGGCGCCGAGCACGTGCAGGCCGCCCGCACGGTCGTCGAGTCCGGACGCACGGCCGTGCTCGGCTGCACCGCAGCCGATCTCGCTCTGGTCGAGGACGTCGTGGGCTCGGACCACCTCGTCGTCGGACGGCACGACGAACCGCTCAGCCCGTTCACGAAGGAGGTGGCTCGATGAGTCGCCGGACCATCACCGCGTCCGTGGTGGCGCTGCTCGTCCCCGCCGTCGCCGGCGCCGTCGCGCTCGCCTCGTTCGACGACCGCGAGCAGCAGGTCGACCAGGTGCGCGCTGCCGTCGTCAACCTCGACGAGGCCGTGACCGTCACCGACCCCGAGACCGGCGAGGAGCAGCCCGTGCTGGCGGGCCGCCTGCTCGCGGGCGAGCTGACGTCCGGCGACGACGCCCTCCTGGGCTGGGAGCTCACCGACGCCGACGACGCCGAGGCCGGTCTCGACGACGGCACCTACGAGGCCGCCATCACGATCCCGGCCGACTTCTCGGCGGCGGCGACGTCCGTCCAGGGCGACGACCCGCGGCAGGCGACGATCGAGGTGCGGACGGCCGAGGCCGGCAGCCCGGTGGCCGCGCTCGTCGGGCAGCAGGTCGCGACCGCCGCCGCCGACGCGGTCGGCGGGCAGCTCACCGAGCAGTACCTCGGGCAGGTGCTGCTCGGGTTCGGCGGGCTCGAGACCCAGCTGGGCTCGGCGTCGCAGGGGGCGACCGACCTCGCGACCGGGCTGGGACAGCTCGCCGAGGGCGCCACGGCCGCCGCGGACGGCGCGGCGCAGCTGACGACCGGCGCGCAGGAGCTCGCCGGCGGGCTGGACGACCTCGCCTCCGGCACCGACGGCGTGGCCGACGGTGCGGCGCAGCTGGCCGACGGGGCCGGGCAGCTGTCCGGCGGGCTCGACCGCCTGCGCGACAGCACGTCCGGGCTCCCGGGCCAGACCCGCTCCCTCGCCGACGGCGCGAGCCAGGTCTCGGGGGGCGCGGCGCAGGTGTCGCAGGGCCTCGCGGGCCTGCAGCAGCAGTGCGCGGTGCCGGTGACCCCGACCGAGATCGCGCTGTGCCAGGGCATCGGGCAGCTCGCACCGGCCGCCGCCCAGGTGGCTACGGGCGCCGCCGGGATCGCCACGGGCACAGATGGTCTCGCCGACGGCATGCCAGCGCTGACGTCGGGCATCGCGCAGTCGGCGGGCGGCGCCGACGACCTCGCCGACGGCGCCGACGAGCTGGCGTCCGGCGCAGGGTCGCTGGCCGCCGGAGCCGGTGACGCGGCCGGTGGCGCCGACGACCTGGCCTCCGGCGCCGGCGAGCTCGCTCCCGGCATCACCGCGCTCGCCACCGGGGCGGACGAGGCGCAGACCGGCGCGACGCAGCTCGCCGACGGCCTGGGGCAGGGCGCGGCGGCGCTCCCGACCTACGACGACGACCAGCGCGAGCAGCTCGCCGGCGTCGTGACCCGACCGGTCACGGCGGGCGACGGCGCCGGGTTCGGCGCGGTGTCCGGCTCGGTCGTCCCCCTCGTGGCCGTGCTCGTGCTCTGGCTGGGCGCGCTGGCGACGTTCCTCGTGCGCCGCCCGCTCGCGGCCACCGCGGCCACCGCGGCCGCGAGCGCGCGCCGGCTGGCCCTGCAGGGCTGGTGGCCCGCGGCGCTGGTCGGCGCCGGCCAGGTGCTGGTGCTCGCCGCCGTGGTGGCGGCGTTCGGCCTCGACGTCGCCTCGCCGGTCCCGGCCGTACTGGTCGGCCTGCTCGCCGCGGCGGCGTTCACCGCGCTGCACCAGGCGCTGGTGGCCGTCGGCGGCCGGTTCGGCCAGGTGCTCTCGCTGGTGCTGCTGGTCGTGCAGATCGCCTCGGTGGGCGGGCTGGTCCCGCTCGCCACGGCGCCCGCGGCGTTCCAGCTGCTCGGCGGCGTGCTGCCGCTGCCGCTGGCGGTCGACGCGCTCACCACCCTCGTGCAGGGCGGCGGCGCCTCGGTGGCGGGTCCGGTCGCCGGGCTGGTGGCGTGGACGGTCGTCCCGCTGCTCGTCACGGTGTGGGCCGCCGGACGCGAGCAGCGCTGGGACGTGGCGTCGGTGCGGCGCAGCCTGGTACCTGTGGGGGCATGAGCGACGCACCCGCCCTGGCCGTCACCGGCGCGACCGGACGCCTCGGCGGGCGCGTGGCGTCCCGCCTGGCCGGGCGGGGGGTCGCGCAGCGGCTGGTGTGCCGCGACCCGGCGCGCGCGCCGCGGCTCGCCGGTGCGACGGCGGTCGCCGCGTCGTACGGCGACGGCGACGCGGTGCGGGCCGCCCTCGCCGGGGTCGAGGTGCTCCTGCTGGTCTCGGCGTCGGAGTCGCCCGACCGCGTGCAGCAGCACCTCACCGCCGTGGACGCCGCCGCCGACGCCGGCGTGCGGCACGTCGTCTACACCTCGTTCCTGGGCGCCGCGCCGGACGCCACCTTCACGCTGGCGCGCGACCACTGGGCCACCGAGGAGCGGCTGCGCGAGGCCGCCGGCCGCACCGGCCTGACCTGGACGTTCCTGCGCGACAGCCTCTACGCCGACTTCCTGCCGATGATGGCGGGCGACGACGGCGTGCTGCGCGGGCCCGCGGGTGAGGGCCGTGCCGCGCTGGTCGCGACCGACGACGTCGCCGACGCCGCGGTGGCGGTGCTGCTCGACCCGGCCGCGCACGCCGGCGCCACCTACGACCTCACCGGGCCGCAGGCGCTGTCGTTCGCCGAGATGGCGCAGGTGCTGACGGCCGCCGGTCGTCCGACCTCCTACGTCGACGAGACGCTCGAGCAGGCGTACGCCTCCCGCGCCGGGTACGGCGCGCCCGACTGGCAGGTCGAGGCCTGGGTGTCGACGTACACCGCGGTGGCCGCGGGCGAGCTGGAGCGGGTCAGCCCGGACGTCGAGCGCCTGACCGGGCATCCCGCCACGTCGCTGGAGGAGCTGCTCCTGCGCTAGCGCGTGCCCTCGGGATCGGCGCCACCCTCGGACGCCCCACCCTCCTCGAGCTGCTCGCGGTCCTCGCCGACGCCGAAGGGGTCGTTGACGTCGAGGTCGGGGTCCGGGTCGTCGGGCATGACGTCCTCGGCGGGGAAGCCGTCGCCCGCACCGGCGTCACCGGCGCCCGAGGCGCGCTCGCCGCCGCCCGCGGCGTCGTGGTCGTCGCGGACCGCCGGCTCGTCCGGGCTGCGTCCCTGCTCGTTCTCGTTCTCCGTCATGGCGGTCATCGTCCGCGTGCTCGGCGCGCGCCGCCACCGGAGCCGACCTAGCGTGAGCCCATGAGCACCGTCAGCCGCACCGTCCGCACCGACGCCTCCCCGCAGCAGGTCTTCGCGTACCTGTCCGACTTCACCACCACCGAGGAGTGGGACCCGGGCACGGTCTCGACCGAGCGCGTCAGCGGCGACGGCGGCGTCGGCACGGTCTACCGCAACGTCTCGAAGTTCATGGGCAACGAGACCGAGCTGACGTACACGACCATCGACCTGCGTGACGGCGCGCTCGTGCAGATGCGCGGTGAGAACAAGACCGTCACGGCCACGGACACCATCTCGATCACCCCCGACGGCACCGGGTCGGTCGTCGAGTACACGGCCGAGTTCGACTGGCACGGCGCCGCGAAGCTGGCGACACCGATCCTCGTGCCGGCCCTGAAGAAGCTGGGCGACGACACCGAGAAGAGCCTGCACGACCACCTGGGACGCCTCCCCGGCGCGTAGGTCGCGACGTCCCGTGCGTCCCGTCGTGCCCGGTTCGTGGTGGCGCGGCGGTCCACGGGGTCGCGGCACGGTGTGGGGTCGCGGACCGTTGCCACGGCGACCCGCAGGTGGTGGGGTCACGCCATGACCACCGAGCTGCCCGAGGGCGTGCAGTCCCGCGACGTGACCACCTCCCGCCTGACCACCCGCGTGCTCGAGGTGGCCGGGCGTGACGACGGCGAGCCGGTGCTGCTCGTGCACGGCAACGTGTCGAGCTCGCTGTTCTTCGTCGACCTGCTGCTCGCGCTGCCCGGGCGGTACCGGCCGGTGGCTCCCGACCTGCGGGGCTACGGCGGCACCGAGCCGCTGCCCGTCGACGCCTCGCGCGGCACCGGCGACTGGGCCGACGACGTGCTCGCCCTCGCCGACGCCCTCGGGTTCGAGACCTTCCACCTGCTCGGCTGGAGCCTCGGCGGCGGCGTCGCGATGCAGGTGCTGCTCGACGCCCCGCACCGCGTCCGCACCCTCACGCTGCAGGCACCGGTGTCGCCCTTCGGGTTCGGCGGCACCGCGGCCGACGGCTCGCTGCTGTCGCCCGACGGCGCCGGCTCGGGCGGCGGGTGCGCCAACCCGGAGTTCGTCCGGCTGCTCGCCGAGGGCGACACCGGCACCGACAACCAGACCTCGCCGCGCAACGTGCTGCGCGCGTTCTACGTCGCCGGCGGGCGCGTGCTCGACCGCGAGGACCTGTACGTCGAGTCGATGCTGTCGACCCGCACGGGCGAGGACCACTACCCCGGTGACTCGGGCACCTCGCAGGCGTGGCCGGGCGTCGCCCCGGGTACGCGCGGTGTGCTGAACACCCTGGCGCCCAGCCACTTCCGCACCGACGGCATCGTCGACGTCGAACCGAAGCCGCCGGTGCTGTGGGTGCGCGGCGACCAGGACGCCATCGTGCGCGACAGCTCGATGTTCGACCTCGCCGCGCTCGGCGCGCTGGGCGCCGTCCCCGGCTGGCCCGGTACCGACGTCTGCCCGCCCCAGCCGATGGTCGCCCAGACCGCGGCGGTGCTCGACGACTACGAGGCCGAGGGCGGCGCCGTCACGCGCGTCGTGCTCCCCGGCGTGGGCCACAGCCCGCACGTCGAGGCGCCGGGCGAGTTCACCGCCGCGTTCGTGGCGCACCTCGGCGGCTGACGGCGTACCGACGCGTCGGGGTCGACGGCCCGATAGCTCGCCCAGGCACCGGATGCGCTCGACCCCGACGCTGCGGTCCGCCTCCCGCGGGCGGGGCGCATGGCCTGCCGGCTCGCCGACCGACGGCGCAGCTCAGACCCAGAAGGTGTCGTGCCGCAGGTAGAACTCGCGCCAGTCGTCGTCGGTCATCGCCTCGCGGCGCACCTGGTCGGCCAGGGTCTCGAAGTAGTCCTCGCGCGGCGCGCCGGGCGTGAACAGGATGAGCATCGAGGCGTCGGCGCCCGACTCGTTGCGGAAGCCGTGGATGCCGCCCTCGGGCACGAACGCGAAGTCGCCTGCGGTGGTGTCGTTCCAGCCGCGGCCGTCGTGGATCCGGATCGTGCCGGACAGGACGAAGAACGACTCGGTGATGCCGCGGTGGAAGTGCGGGGACGGCCCGCTCGGCTCGGGGCCCATGTCCCACCGGTACAGCCCGAGGTGGCCGCCGGTGGTCTGCCCGGTGGCGAGGTAGTGCGCGCCGCCGCCGTTGCTGTGCTCGAGCGTGCGCGGCTCGTCGTGCCGCCTGATCCAGGCCGACGCCTCTCCGGTGTCGCCGGTGTACGTCGCGTCCGGGTAGCGGTCGGCGTAGGGGGCGACCTGCTCGCAGAAGGACATCAGCGGCGCCCGGGCGAGCGCGGCGAGCGGCGCAGGCCGAGCCAGGCGATCAGCCCGCCGACCAGCATCGTCACGATGCCGAGGAAGACCCACAGCCTGGCGCCCTCCATGAAGCTGCTGCCGGTGGTGAGCACCCCCGCCCCCTGCAGCGTCCAGACCAGGCCCATCACGGCCACCAGACCACCGACGACGACTCCCACGGTCTTCATGGCGTCACCGTAGCCGCGAGGCGGCGACCCAGACCGGTGGCGCGCAGCGCGCGGCGGCCCACGCAGGCGCGCACCGCCGCCTCGGCGCCGACGACGAGCACGTCGCTGCGGGCCCGGGTCACGGCCGTGTACAGCGTCTCGCGGGTCGCCAGCGGCGAGTCGGCGTGCGGCAGGACGAGCGTCAGCGCGTCGAACTCCGACCCCTGGCTCTTGTGCACGGTGGTGGCGTACATGGTGCTCACGCCGGCGATGCGGGTGAGGGCGATGCGCGGCGACAGCACGGCCCCTCGTCCGACCACGACCTCGAGCCGCTGCGGGCCGGCCAGCACCACGCCGGTGTCGCCGTTCCAGACCCGGTTCTCGTAGTCGTTCTCGGTGAGCATCACCGGCATGCCGGCGTAGCGGCCGTCGAAGCGCGCACCCGCCTCGGGGTCGTCGTCGACCACCCAGCGCTGCACCACGCCGTTCCAGTGCAGGACGCCCCGGGGCCCGCGGCTGTGCGCGCACAGCAGCCGGTGCCGGTCGAGCGCCGACAGCGCCGTGGCGGCGTCGCCGGCCCGCGCGGCCGGACCCATCACGCGGGTGACGCCGAGGCAGCGGGCACGCACGTCGTCGAGCACCTCGGCCGGCAGCAGCTGCGCCTCGTCGTCGATCTCGTGCCAGCGCACCGACCCGCCGCCGCGGAGCACCGCGAGCACCGCCTCGTCGTCGCCCTCGCGGATCGCCGTGGCCAGCGTGGCGAGCTCGGGCCGGTCGTCGTCGATGCGGTGGTTGTGCTCGAGCCGCGCCACGCCGGCACCGACCGGCGACGAGGCGGGCAGCGAGTCGAGGTCACCGAGCACCGCGCCCGCCTCGACCGACGCGAGCTGGTCGGGGTCGCCGACGAGCAGCAGCCGCGCGTGCGGGCGCAGGGCGTCGAGCACGCGCCGGAACATCGACAACGAGACCATCGACATCTCGTCGAGCACCACGACGTCGTAGGGCAGCGGGTTGCCGGCGTGGTGGCGCGAGCGGTTGCTCGTGATCGAGGCGCCGATCAGCTTGTGCAGCG
This sequence comes from uncultured Actinomycetota bacterium, assembly GCA_963715595.1. Classification (GTDB taxonomy): domain Bacteria; phylum Actinomycetota; class Actinomycetes; order Actinomycetales; family CAWJMD01; genus MFD01275-22. The sequence goes on along the minus strand of OY970255.1, from coordinate 3,643,506 downwards.
TGAACGCCGGGACGCCGGCGAGGAACGCGCGCTCGTCGTCGGTGAACGGGCGCGCGGGGGTCGGCCGCCGACGCCGCCAGCGACTCCTCGATGCGGTTGCGCGCCTTCGCGCTCGGGGCCGCGACCGCCACCCGCGGCGCCTGCGGCGACAGCTCGCGCAGGGCGCACAGGACGCGCGCCACGGTGGTGGTCTTGCCCGTGCCGGGCCCGCCGCCGAGCACGCCCACCCCGTGCGCGAGGACGGTGGCCGCCGCCGTGCGCTGGTCGGCGTCGGGGTCGGCCGCGCCGGGACGCAGCGGCCACAGCCGCTCGAGCTGCGCGCGCACGGCGTCGCCGGTGAGCCCGGTGACCGCCGCGGTGCGCCGGGTCAGGTCGGCCGCGACCAGCTGCTCCATCCGCCAGTACCGCTCGAGCCAGACGTCGTCGCCCCACATCACGAGCGGGCGCACCGGGCCGGTCGCGGTCGGGCCGTCGTCGTCGTGCACCCGCACCAGGACGCTGGCCCGCACGGCGTCGAGCCACCCGTCGGCGTCGGGCCACGGCAGGTCGACGACCACCACGGCCTCGGGGTCGGACCGGTCGACGACCACCGTGTCGGCGGCCTCGCGCAGCCGCAGCGTCACCGAGCCCATCCGCACGCCGCGGACGGCGAGGGCGACGGCCAGCAGCACCCGCTCGTCGGGCTCGCCGCACAGCGCGCCGAGGCGCTGGGCGACGTGCACGTCGGCGGCGTGCAGCACGCCCGCGGCGCTGAAGGTGCCGAGCAGACCGGTGGCGCGCAGGGCGACGCCGGGGGCGAGGTCGACGACGGTCACCGCGCACCTCCGGCCAGCAGGTCGCTGAGGGCCAGGACGAGCGGCGCCGGAGGGGTCCACGTCCAGACCCCCGGAACGAAGCCGTCGGGACGCGGTGGCAGCGAGGGCCCGACCATGCCGCGCAGGAACAGGTAGGCCACGCCGCCGAGGTGCTGCGCGGGGTCGTACCCGTTCTGGCGCCAGCGCAGGAACCGGTGCAGCGCCACGGTGTAGAGCATCGCCTGCAGGGGGTAGTGCGCCTGCCGGACGGCGTCGTCGAGCGCGGACCGGCGGTAGTGCCAGGCCGTCAGCGGCTCGTCGGGCGGTGCGAGGCGGTTGGTCTTGTGGTCGACGACGACGTACCGCGGCGCCTCGCGCCCGCCGACCCGCACGACGAGGTCGAGCGACCCGGTCAGGTACCCGCGCAGCGGCTGGTCGCGCAGCAGCGGGTCGTCGAGGAGGTCGGCGTAGGGCAGCACGGGGTCACCCTCGGCCAGGTGCGTGCGCAGCAGGCCGACGACGTCGCCGAGCACCGGACCCGTTGCGGGAGAGGGCAGGTCACCGCCCGCCAGCGGCAGCTCGAACTCGAGCTCGGTGAGCTGGTCGTGAGGCGCCAGGTCGGCGAGCGCGAGCCCGTCGGAGACCGGGCCCCACGGGGTGGTGACGCTGGGCAGCAGGGCGGCGGCCAGCTCGTCGGCCGTGACCGACGACCGCTGCCAGCGCAGCACCTGCTCGGACGCGCGGACGAGCTCGCCGAGCGGGTCGGCGGCATCGAGCACGACCTGCTCGAGGACGCCGTGCACGAGGGTGCCGAAGGCCGCACCGCCCTCGAGATCGGCCATCGGTGAGGGGATGTCGAGCAGGGCGGTGTCGGCGTCGTCGACCTCGGCGGCGGGCTCCTGCACCGGCAGGTCGTCGACCTCGTCGGACCCGGTCGGCTCGTCGTCGGTGACCCGCACGTCGTGCTCGCTGGCCACCCGGGCGACGAGCTCGTGGGCGTCGCGCGTCAGGCCGCTGTAGGAGGTGCGCCGCCACGACTCGTCGAGCTCGCGCCCGAGCACCCGTACGCCGAGGGCTCCGGCGGTGGCGTCGGCCGCGTCGGGCTCGAACCGCGGCCCCGGTGCGGGATCGACCACCTCGACCGCGAGGCCGTCGCCGGCGAGCGCGCCGAACCGCTCGCGGACGGGCGCGTCGTCGTGGGGCACGGTGACGTCGAGCGGCTGGGGGAGGGCCGGGTCCTGCGCCACGAGAAGCCGGTGCAGCGGCGACGTGCGCGTGTTCCAGGTGGGTGCCCACCACAGCACGAGCCGCGAGATCGCGCGCGTGGCGGCGACGTAGAGCAGGCGCAGGTCCTCGCCGGCCTCGTCGGCGCGCTCGGCCGTCGTGGACTCGTCGAACCCGGGCGAGCCCGGACCGCCGACGTGCACGGTGCGGCGTCCGGCCGGGTCGTGGGCGCGCGGGAACCCGGACCGCTGGCCGGCGCCGATGAGGTCCCAGCCGAACGGCACCAGCACCACGGGGAACTCGAGCCCCTTGCTGGTGTGGACGGTGGCGATCTGCACCGCGGCGGCGTCGGTGTCGAGCCGCCGGGCCCGGTCCTGGTCGTGGTCGGTGCGGGCCCGCTCGACCTCCCCGCGCAGCCACCCCAGCAGCCCGGTGAGGGTCAGCTGCTCGCGCAGCACGTGGTGGTGCATGACCTCGACGACGTGGCGCAGGTCGGTGAGCACCCGCTCGCCGTCGGTGCGGCGCAGCACCCGCGCGGCGAGGTCGGTGTCGGCGCCGACCCGCTCGGCCAGCGCGGCGACGCCGCGGTCGGCCAGCACCTCGGCCCACTCGCGCAGCGTCCCGGAGAGCTCGTCGTCGCCGGCGTCGCCCGCGGCGTCGAGCGAGACGGCGTCGCGCCCCACCAGCACCGTGAGCGCGGCGCGCCGGGCCATCGCCGCCCGGTGCGGCTGGTCGAGCCCCTCGAGCAGCGTGACCCAGTCGGACGCGGCCTCGGAGCCGAAGACGCTCGTGGTGCCGGTGAAGACGCTGCTGACGCCGACCGCGCGCAGCGCGCCGCGGACCAGCTCGGCGGTGACGCGGGTGGGCACGAGCACCGCGACGTCGCGCGCCTCGAGCGGGCGCGGCTCACCGCCGCGCGGCGTGTGCGTCAGGCCGGCCGACAGCGTGCGGACCACCTCGGCCGCGACGTCGGCCGCGACGAGCGAGCGGGCCAGCGGCGTCGCGAGCAGCCCGCTCTTGTTCGTCGGGTGGCCCTCGCGCCCGAGCAGCCGCAGCCGCACCGGCGCGTCGAGGGCCGGCTCGACGGCGGCGCTCGCGTGCCCGGCGGCCACGGGCCGCACCACGATGGCCTCGTCGCCGAGCGCCGCGCCGCGGAACACCCGCTCGAGCCCGCGCAGGACGGCCGGGTCGCTGCGGAAGTTGCGGTCGAGCGTGCGCCGCTGGTCGGCGGCCGTGGCGGCCGCGAGGTAGGCGTGCACGTCGGCGCCGCGGAAGGCGTAGATCGCCTGCTTGGGGTCGCCGATCAGCACCAGCGGCCGGTGGCCGTGGAACGCCAGCCGCAGCACGTCCCACTGCACGGGGTCGGTGTCCTGGAACTCGTCGACGAGCACCACCTCGAAGCGCGAGCGCAGCCGCTCGCGCGCGACCGGGCCGAGGACGGGGTCGGCGAGCGCGTCGCGCACCCGCACGAGCAGGTCGTCGAAGCCGACGACCCGGGCGGCGCGGGTGCGGCGGGCGACCTCGGCGCGCACCGCCTCGGCGTACCGGCGGCGCAGGGCGGCCTCGGTGCCGGGCACGAGGTCGGACGGTGCGGGCAGCAGCAGCGCCTGCCGGTCGGTGGTCGCCACCTCGGCCAGCCGGCGGGCGAGGTCGAGGGTCAGCGCGGGCTCGCCCTCGGGCACCGACGTGACGTGCCGCAGGTACAGGTCGGCGACGACGTCGTCGACGACCTCGTCGAGGCTCTCGACCAGCTGCACGTGCGGGTCGGTGTCGGCGGCGACGCCGAGGCCGGTGAGCACCTGCTGGCAGAACTCGTGGACGGTGGCGACGGTCGCGGCGTCGAAGTCGGCGAGCGCGGCCGCGAGCCGGTCGCGGCGCGCCGCCACCTCCTCGGCGCGGCCCGCGCGCAGGTGGGCGACGACGTCGTCGTCGCTCGGGCGGGCCAGGTCGTCGAGCGCGTCGCGGACGAGCACGAGCCGCTCGCGGACGCGGGTGCGCAGCTCGCTGGTGGCCGCCACGCCGAAGGTGACGGCGAGCACCTGGTCGATGCGGGCGCGGCCCTCGGCCACGTAGCGCGCCACCAGCCCGGCGATCGTGTACGTCTTGCCCGTGCCGGCGCTGGCCTCCAGCACCGTGGTGCCGGCAGGCAGCTCGTCGGTGAGGTCGATCGGGTCGTAGGACGCGGCCTCCAGCGTCGCGGAGCCGACGGCGCGCAGGTGCCGGGTCACCGGGCCTCCTCGTGCTCGAGCAGGGGCCACCACAGCCGGCAGGCGAGCCGGCCGACGTCGGTGGTCTCCTCGGTGTGACGGGGCAGCGGCTCGGGCGACTCCCACCCCAGCAGCGACTCCAGCGGGTACCGCTCGCCCCAGACCCGGACGTGGTCGCGGTCGGCGTCCTCCTTCTCGAAACCGCGGCTGCGGTCGTCGAAGGTGGTCTCCCACGACTTCTGCGCCTCGAACCGGGCGTTGCGCTCGGACCCCTGGCGGAACCGGGTCGCGGCCCAGGCGGCGGCCGTCCTCAGCGGCAGCGGCAGCGGCGTGCGCAGGCCGAGGTCGCGCAGGGCGACGACCTCCTGCAGGTACCGGGCGGCGTCGTCGGCGCCGGGGGCGCGCAGCCGCGACAGTCCCGACGTCGACCGCGAGCCGCGCCCCACGACGACGGCGCCGTCGACCGACCCGGGGTCGGTGACGACGAGCGCGAGCAGGTCGATCCACGCCTCGAGGCGGTGCTTCGCCGACAGCGAGGAGTACTGCAGCCGCAGCAGCGTGCGCCCGCGCAGGCCGCTGACCGACCCGATCACGCGGCGCCCGTCGGCCAGCGGCGCGTCGACCTCGACCGCCTCGGCCGGTCGCGGCCCGTCGGGGCCCCGCAGCCACTCGCGCGCGCGCTCGTGCAGCTCGACCGCGCGCGGGCCGACCTTGGTGAGGGTGCGGGACGCGACCGGCTCGGGCGGCAGCGTGCCGCGGCCGTGCTCGGCGGCCACGATCGCGGTGATGTCGTGGCCCCGCTGCAGCGCATCGAGCGCGCGGGTGCCGATGCCCCACTCGCCCAGGCCGTCGAGGTCGAGGGTGATGACGTCGTCGGGCGCCTCGTCCTCCCAGGGGTCGGACACCCGCAGCCGCTGCGCGAGCAGCGCCCGCACCGGCGCGGTCGCGAACGAGCGCAGCTCCTGCAGCAGCACCTCCGGCTGCGGCGCGAGGGCGGGCAGCAGCGCCGGCAGCAGCGGGGCGCGGTCGGTGCGGGGACCGCGCGCGGCCTCGGCGCCGGCGCGCGCCGCGGCGTCGAAGGACACCGGGGACGAGGTGCCGAGCAGCCCGGGGAGGAAGTTGCGGGGGTCGGTCGGCTGCAGCGGGTGCCGGACGGTGACCTGGGCCGACACCGTCGCGCCGCCCTCGCCGACGGCCACGGCGTCGAGGGCGTCGAGCAGCTCGCCGACCGGCACGGCGGGCTGCATCGGGGCGCCGGTGCGCTCGTGGTGCCCGCGGTAGAGCACGACGAGGCGCTCGTCGGCGGCGGTGAGCGCGTCGAGGAAGAGCTGGCGGTCCTCGCTGCGGGGGTCGCGCTCGCCGAGGCGGGGCTCGCGGGCGAGCAGGTCGTCGCCGTCGGGACGGCTGCGGCGCGGGAACGCCTCGTCGTCCATGCCGAGCAGGCAGACCACCCGGTGCGGCACCGAGCGCATCGGGACCAGGGTGCAGACGGTGAGTCCGCCGGAGCGGAAGCTGGACCGGGTGGGGCGGCCGGCCAGCCGGGCGTCGAGCATCGCGCGGACGTCGGCCAGCGCGAGCGGGGCCGACGAGGCGGACGCCTCGGCGCGCACCTCGGCCAGCTCGGACCGCAGCTGCACCAGCTGCCAGGCCGACGACGGCGCGACGTCGACGAGCGCGAGCACGGCGGTCTCGACGGCCTCGAGCCAGGCGTCGACGGGCTGCTCGCGGGTCAGCTCGGTGACGGCGTGGTCGAGGCGGTCGACCAGCTCGGCGAACCGCCCGACCAGGTCGACCGCGCCGGAGTCGATGCCGTCGAGCGGGAACGAGCCGCCGACGGCCTCGTCGCTGCCGCCGAGGACGACGCCGGTGAGCACGCGGTCGAGCGCCGCGCGCCAGGTGCCCTCGCCGATCGCCGACATCTTCCAGCCGGCCCGGTGCGCGGCGCCGAGGCCCCAGTGCGCCCGCGACTCGACCACCCAGGTGCGCACCTGCTCGAGGGCGGCCTCGTCGAGCCGGAACCGCCGGCGCACCGGCGGGGCCGCGGCCAGCGCCAGCACCTCGGTGGCGGTGACGCGGCCCGCGACGACGTCGAGCAGGGTGCCGACCACGGCGAGCACCGGGTTGACCTGCCGGGGCGAGCGGTCGGCGATCCGCACGCGCAGCCGCGCGGCCGGCTCGCTGCCGAAGACGGCGGTGACGAGCGGGGCGAACGCCTCGACGTCGGGGCACATCACGAGCACGTCGCGCGGCTCGAGGGTGGGGTCGTCGGCCAGCAGGCCCAGCACGACGTCGCGCAGCACCTCGACCTGGCGGGTGCGGCCGTGGCACGAGTGCACCTGCACCGAGCGGTCGGACCGCGCCACCACCGGACGCTCGCCGGCGGGCGGCAGGTCGTCGAGGCGCAGCGAGCGCTGCAGCAGGCCGAGCAGGCCGTCGGCACCGCTCGCTGCCGGCGGGTGGTGGGCGTCGGCGTGGCCCGGGGCGGCGAGCGCGATGCGCTGCTGCAGCTCCTGCACGTCGCGGCTGAGCGAGGCCAGCAGCGGGGTGCGCGCCGGGGTGGGTACCGACCGCCGGCCGAGGTCGACGGGGGCGCCGCGCTCGGCCAGCGCGTCCCACAGGGCCGGGCTCGCGTGGTTGAGCCACAGGTGCACCTCGCGCTGCTCGGCCAGGGCGGCGAGCACCGCCAGCCGCGAGGCGTCGACCCGGCTCGCGCCGTAGACGCTCACCCGGTGCGGCAGCCGCACCAGACCGGGCGAGGCCGCCAGGGCCGCGAGCGCCTCGGGGAGCAGCTCGGCGGGGGCGGGCCCGAGCTCGTCGCGCAGGCGGCGCCACAGCAGCGGCTGCCAGCGCAGGTCGTGGGGCACCTCGACCTCGCCGCTCCCCCACCGCTGGAGCAGCTCGGGGCGCGAGACCTCGTACCGGTGCAGCAGGCCCGCGACCCGGCGGGCGAGGGCGTAGCGGCGGCCGGTGGGCACGTCGGCGCCGAGGTGCAGGTGGCGGTGCACGGGCTCGTAGCCCTCGAGCGGCACCAGCGCGCTGCCGACCTCCTCGAGCAGGTCGACCAGCACCCAGGTGGTGCGCTCGGGCTCCCAGGCCTCGACGGCGCGCGCGTGCTCGGGGCTGACGGCCGCCACCGCGTCGTCGAGCATCTGCGAGGGACGCGGGAAGGTCACGTTCGCGCAGACGCCGTCGTCGCCCGCCGGGCCCGCACCGAGGTGGTGCGACAGCCGCTGGCCCAGCCACCGCTCGATGCCCTGGGCCGGCACCGCGACGACGTCGGGGGTGAACGGGTCGTCGAGCGGCTCGAGCAGCACCCGCGCCAGCGCGCGGACGAGCGCGAGCCCGGACTCCGAGCGGTGGACGGTGAGCACCCGGCGAGTCTCGCAGCGGCCACCGACAGCCGTCCACGCGCCCCCGGCGGGGCTGTGGACGGCCGGCACGGCCTGTGGACGAGGTGTGGCGGACTCACGGCGGCCGCAGCCGGCGGCACGAGATCAGCTCGCGGAGAATGGCTCCGAGACGCACGCGGTGTGCCCGGGCCGCACGACCGGCCCGGGCACCTGCGTGCTCCTGCGACACTGGGCGCGTGACCCGCACCGCCGCCGCCGTCCTCGCCGCCCTCCTGCTGTCCGGCTGCTCGGCCGCGGAGCAGATCGCCTCCGACTCCGCCTCGGCCGCCGGCGCGCAGGCCAGCGAGTCGGCCGTCCGCGAGCTGAGCTCGACCGTCTGCCCGCTGGTGGCCGACAACGACATCAGCGACGCCGAGCGCAGCACGCTCGACGCGGCGATCGACCTGGCCCAGGGCCTGGGCGTGCGGTCGCCCCTGCTCGACGCCGCCGAGGACGTCAACGACACCGACGGCACCCCGCCCGAGTCGGCCGTGGCCGAGCTCGCGGCGGAGTGCCGCTGAGGGTGTGCCGGTGAGGGCGGGGCTCACGCCCCCGCGGTGACCTCGCCCTGCACCTGCTCGGACGAGCCGACCTCGGCGCTCGAGCCGCGGTGCTCGACGGCGATCTTGCGCGGACGGGCCCTCTCGGCCACCGGGATGGTCAGCGACAGCACCCCGTTCTCGTACGACGCGTGGATCTTCTCCACGTCGAGGCCGTCGCCGAGGCTGAGCTGGCGCACGAACCGGCCGGCGGGCCGCTCCTGGGCGATCCAGCTCGCGCCGTCGGGCGAGCCCACGGTGCGCTCGGCCTGGATCGTCAGCGTGGTGCCGTCGACGTCGAGGTCGATCGTGCCCGGGTCGACGCCGGGCAGGTCGGCCGTGACGACGTAGTGGTCGCCCGCGCGGTACAGGTCCATCGGCATCCAGCGCGACGCCCGTCCCTGCTCGCGGGACGGGGACAGCAGCTGTGCGGTGAGACGGTCCATCTCACGGAAGGGGTCGAAGGTCAGGGCCACAACCACCACCTCCTCGCAACACCGGTCGCCACCCTGACGACCGGGGTGTCGTGGCATCGGTCCGTGGGCCTCCCCGGCCCCGGACGCGGCAGCAGATTAGCACTCGCGGGCGAGAGTGCCAAGTGCCTTCGGGGGAATCAGCTGGCGCGAAAGCTCCTCAGCCGCAGGCTGTTCGTCACCACGAACACCGACGACAGCGCCATCGCGGCGCCGGCGATCATCGGGTTGAGCAGCCCCGCGACGGCCAGCGGGATCGCCGCCACGTTGTAGGCGAACGCCCAGAACAGGTTCTGCTTGATCACCGCGAGCGTGCGGCGCGCCAGCCGGATCGCGTCGGCCGCGACCCGCAGGTCGCCGCGCACCAGGGTGAGGTCGGACGCCTCGATCGCGACGTCGGTGCCGGTGCCCATGGCCAGCCCCAGGTCGGCCTGCGCGAGCGCCGCCGCGTCGTTGACGCCGTCGCCCACCATCGCGACCACCCGGCCCTGCGCCTGCAGCCGCTCGACCACCGCCACCTTCTCGGCGGGCAGCACGTCGGCGACCACCTCGTCGATGCCGACCGCGGCTGCGACCGAGCGCGCCACCGCCTCGTTGTCGCCGGTGAGCAGCACGGGGCGCAGGCCCAGGTCGCGCAGCCGGCGCACGGCCTCGGCCGAGGTCGGCTTCACCTCGTCGGCGACGACGAGCAGCCCGCGGGCGGCGCCGTCCCAGCCGACGGCGACGACGGTCGCGCCCTCGTCCTGCAGCCGGGACGCGGTGTCCTGCAGCGCCTGCGGGACCTCGACGCGCCACTGCGCCAGCAGCCGCGGCCGACCGACGACCAGCGCCCGCCCCTCGACCACGCCCTGGACGCCGAGGCCCTGGGTGCTGGCGAAGTCGTCGACCGGTGCGGGGTCGCCGAAGCGCTCGCGCGCGGCGTCGGCGACGGCCCGCGCCACCGGGTGCTCGGACGCGTGCTCGACCGCCCCCGCCAGCCGCAGCACCTCGTCGGCGTCCTCGCCGTCGGCGGGAACGACCTCGCGCAGCGCCATCACGCCGGTGGTGACGGTGCCGGTCTTGTCGAGCACGACGGTGTCGACCGCGCGGGTCTGCTCGAGCACCTCGGGCCCGCGCAGCAGGATGCCGAGCTGCGCGCCGCGACCGGTCCCGACCATGAGCGCGGTGGGCGTGGCCAGCCCGAGAGCGCACGGGCAGGCGATGATCAGGACGGCGACGGCGGCCGTGAAGGCCGCGCCCGCACCGGCTCCCGAGCCGAGCCAGAACCCGAGCGTCGCGACCGACAGCGCGATGACGACCGGGACGAAGACCGCCGACACCCGGTCGGCGAGCCGCTGCACCTGCGCCTTGCCGGACTGCGCCTGCTCGACCAGCCGCGCCATCTGCGCGAGCTGGGTGTCGGCGCCGACGCGGGTGGCGCGCACGACGAGCCGGCCGCCCGCGTTGACCGTCGCGCCGACGACGGCGTCGCCGGGCGCGACCTCGACCGGCACCGACTCGCCGGTGACCATCGACGCGTCGACCGCCGAGGTGCCCTGCACGACGGTGCCGTCGGTCGCGACCTTCTCGCCCGGGCGGACGACGAACTCGTCGCCGACGACGAGCTGCTCGACCGGGATGCGCTGCTCCCGACCGGCTCTCAGCACCGCGACCTCCTTGGCGCCGAGCTCGAGCAGGGCGTGCAGCGCGGCGGACGAGCGGCGCTTGGAGCGCGTCTCGACGTAGCGGCCGGCCAGCAGGAAGGTCGTGACGCCCGCCGCGGCCTCGAGGTAGATGTTGCCCGCGCCGTCGGAGCGCTCGACGGTCAGCTCGAACGGGTGGGTCATGCCGGGGACGCCGGCCGTGCCGAGGAACAGCGCGTACACCGACCAGGCGAGCGCGGCCAGCGTGCCGACCGACACCAGGGTGTCCATCGTGGTGGCGCCGTGCCGCAGGTTGGTCCACGCGGCGCGGTGGAACGGTGCGCCGCCCCAGACCACGACCGGCGCGGCGAGCACCAGCGACAGCCACTGCCAGTACGAGAACTGCCAGGCGGGCACCATCGCGAGCAGCACGACGGGCACGCTCAGCACGGCGCTGACGAGCAGCCGGTGCCGCTGCTCGCGCAGCCGGACGTCGGCGGGGTCGTCGGCCTGCGAGTCGCTTCGTGCCGCAGGGGGTTCGGGCAGCGACGCCGCGTAACCCGCGGCCTCGACGGTGCTCACCAGGTCGCCGGTGCTCACCGACCCCGCGAACGCCACCGTCGCCTTCTCGGTCGCGTAGTTGACGGTGGCCGTCACGCCCTCGAGCTTGTTGAGCTTGCGCTCGATCCGGTTGGCGCACGAGGCGCAGGTCATGCCGGTGATCGCGAGCTCGACGTGCTGGGTCGCGTCGGTCAGGTGGGGTGCGTCAGTGGTCATCGTGGGCCTCCACGTCGACGGTCAGCGCCGCGGTGCGCACGACGCCGTCGTGCCGGAAGTCGAGGAACAGCCGGTAGCTGCCGGCCGAGGGGGCGGTGGCGGCGAACGCCACGTCGGCGCCCTGGTCGTCGACCTCGCCGAGCGGGTGCACGTGCAGGTACCCGAGGTCGCCGGCCCGCAGCGCCACCAGGTGGCCGTTGGCGGCGAGGTAGGGCTCCAGGTCGTCGACGGGCACGCCGTCACGGCTCACGGTGAACGTCAGCTCGGTCTCCTCGCCGGCGGCGAGCGCACCGTCGAGCTCGACGGTGTAGCCGTCGACCTCGGCGGTCGTGGCCGGCGCCGGGAGCGGAGCCGGGTCGAGCGTGCCCGCGACGGTGAGATCGGTTCCGAGGGTGATGTTCTCGCCCAGGCCGGTCGGGACGACGTCGGCGAAGACCTTCCAGACGCCCGGGTCGAGCTCGAGCGTGGTGGTCCAGCGGCCGTCGGCGTCCATCTCGGGGTGCACGTGCTGGAACCCCGACAGGTCGCGCCGCACCGCCACGAGGTGCAGCCGCTGCTCGTGGGCGACGTCGAAGCCGGTGACGGCGTGGCCGTCGGGCCCGGTCACCTCGAACGCGACCTGCTGCGGACCCGTCACGGCCGTGACGCTCTCGAGCTCGAGCGCGTACCCCTGCTCGGACGCGGCCAGGCCGCCCATCACCGCGGCCGCCTCGCCGTGCTCGCCCTCGTCGGCGTGCCCGCCCTCGTCGGCGTGCCCGCCCTCGTCGGCGTGCTCGGCGGCGTGCTCCGCGGGCGCGGCCGCGGCGGGCTCGGGCCCGACGAGCCGCCCCGCGCCCAGACCGAGGCCGAGCACGGCCAGCAGGCCGAGCGCGAAGCCGGCCAGGCGGACGGGTGGCGAGGAGGTCAGCCGGTCGAGGGAGGGCATCTCAGGCGTCGACCACCTGGTAGCCGGCCTCCTCGACGGCCGCGCGGACGGCGGCGTCGTCGACCGGCTGGTCGCTGGTGACGGTGACGGCGCCCGAGCCCAGGTCGACCTCGACGCCGGTGACGCCGGCGACCTCGGAGACCTCCTCGGTGACGGACGCGACGCAGTGGCCGCAGGTCATGCCGGTGACGGTGTAGGTGGTGCTGCTCATGGTGGTGCCCTCCGTGCGGGGTGTGGTGGTGGTCAGGAGCGGACGAGGCGGGCGATGGCTTCGGACGCCTCGCGCACCTTGTGGTCGGCCTCGGGGCCGCCGGCGCGGGCCGCCTCGACCACGCAGTGGGCGAGGTGCTCGTCGAGCAGCCCGAGGGCCACCGACTGCAGCGCCTTGGTCATCGCCGAGACCTGGGTGAGGATGTCGATGCAGTACTTCTCCTCCTCCACCATGCGCTGCAGGCCGCGGGCCTGCCCCTCGATGCGGCGCAGGCGCTTGAGGTAGTCGTCCTTGTTGCCCAGGTAGCCGTGGCCGGCGTGCCCGGGGGCGGTCTCGTCCGTCGTGCTCATATCGACACCATACCCCCGCAGGGTATCTCTCGTCGAGCGGGCCGGCCCGAACCGTCCTAGCGTGCTGTCACCACCGACGAAGAGGAGACGACGATGTCGACGGACGAGAAGGTCGCCAAGGAGCTGGTCGAGACGCTCAAGGACGGCCGCAACGGGTACGCCCAGCTGGCCGAGCGCCTGTCGGGCGACGAGCACGCCGAGTGGGCGCAGACCATGCAGCGGCTGTCGCAGCAGCGCCAGCAGTTCGCGGACGAGATCGTGGCGATGGGGCACGAGTACGGCGACGACGTCGACGAGAGCGGTACCGCCACGGCGGCCCTGCACCGTGGCTGGCTCTCGCTCAAGGACGCCCTGACCGGCGACGACCCCCAGGGCGCGCTGGGTGCCGCCGTGACGGGCGAGGACCACGCCGTGTCCGAGTACGAGAAGGCGCTCGAGTCCGACCTCAGCGACGGCTTCCGCACCGTGGTGCAGCGCCAGCACCAGGAGATCGTCGCCGCGCGCGACGAGGTCAAGGCCCTGCACGACGCCGCCTGACCACGAGACCGCCTGAGCGCGCACCGGCGGTCACCCGGCGACGCCGGGTGACCGTCGGTACCGTCGGGGTCATGGCCGCCTCGACCTGGCAGGACCCCGCCGCCGTCGCCCTGATGCTCGACGAGCTGACCACCTGGGCCGTCGTGGGGCTGAGCGGCAACCCCGACCGCACCGCCTACCGCATCGCGCAGCTGCTGCAGCAGCGCGGGAAGCGGGTCGTCCCGATCCACCCCGACGCACCGACCGTGCTGGGCGAGCAGGGGTACGCGACCCTCGCCGACGTGCCGTTCGAGGTCGACGTCGTCGACGTCTTCCGCCGCTCCACCGAGGCGGGCACGTTCGCCGACCAGGCGGTCGCGATCGGCGCCGAGGGCGTGTGGTTCCAGCTCGGCGTGATCGACGAGGCGGCCTTCGCCCGCACCACGGCCGCCGGCGTCCCGATGGTCATGGACACCTGCCCGGCGATCGAGTGGGGTCGCCGCTGAGCCACCGAGGGGGCAGGGTGGCTCCCATGGCCAGGTACGAGGTCAACGACGCCGCCGTCGCGCGGGCACGCAGCCTGATCGACGCGCGGCAGTACGTGCTCGACTCCGACTGGGGCGAGGTGCAGCCCGGGGCCGACGACCAGAACGCCTACCTCGAGACGCACTCCTGGGACGAGTACGCCGCGTGGCACCTCGGGCTCACCGCGGGCGCGAGCGACGGCACCAAGGCGCGCTACGCCTTCGTCGTCGGCGACCTGCGCCGGGTGCACCGCTCGGCCCTGATCGCGTGCGTCTACCGGGCCAGCGAGTGGCGGCACAAGGCGGTCGAGCTCGCCGCGCACGACCTGCTGCAGCACCTCGACGACGTCAGCGGCTGACCCCCCGAGGGGCCGGCCGCCGACGTCGGTGCGGGTGGGTCGTCAGCGACCGGCGGCCCCCGGCAGCGACCCGGTGACGATCTCGCGGGCCCGCTCGATCGCCGCGGCCCGCTCGTCGACCGTGCCGACCTCGCCCGAGCGCGCCGCCGCCGCGGCCACCTCGGGGGCGACGGCGTCGTCGAACGGCCTGGCGTCGAAGGCGCAGCGGGTGCCCCGCGCGGGCAGGCGGCCGTTCACGAGGTACCGCGCGACCGCCTGGTCGGCGCAGGTGCTGTAGCCCAGCGAGGTGTGGCCCCACCCCTCGACGGTCAGCAGCCGCGAGCCCGGCAGCAGCCCGGCGACGACCTGCGCGCCGCTGTACGGCGTCGCGGGGTCGAAGGTGTTGCCGACCACCAGGACCGGGGAGTCGGTCTGCGCCGTCCACGGACCGCGGTACGCGCCCTCCGACGCGCCCGGCCAGTCGGCGCACGCGCCGCTCGCCCAGGTCCACAGGCTGCCGAAGTACGGCGCCTGCTCGTCGCGGGCGCGGCCGGCGTCCCACCAGGCCCGGCGGTCGGTGGGGTTGACGCTGTCGGAGCAGGCCACCCCGTCGAAGCCCTCGAGCGTCTGCGGCATCGGCGCGCCGGCGAAGGCGGCGACCCGCTCGGCCTGCGCGACCTCCGGCGGGGCCACCGGGTCGGCGACGCCGGCCGCCGCGGCGACCTCGCTCACCAGGAAGGCCAGGTCGGACCAGAAGTACGGGCTGTAGAACGTCCCGAGCGAGAACCCGACCACGTCCTGGTAGGTGACCTCGAACACGAAGCCCCCGCCGAAGTCGACGCGCACCGGCTCCTCGCGCAGCACCGCCATCGTGGCGTCGTACACCGTGCGCGGGTCGCCCTGGGCGGCGAGCGGGCAGCGCTCGGGTCCCGCCTGCGAGCACAGGGCGAAGAACTGCCCGAGCGAGTCGGACGCGCCCTGGTCGCTGCCCAGGCGCGAGGAGAACGGCAGCGCCGCGTCCTCGGCGTCGCGTCCCGTCGTCCAGGCGACCGGGTCGAGCACCCCGTCGAGCACCAGCGCACGGACGTTCTGCGGGAACAGGTTCGCGTAGGTGCTGCCGAGCTGCGTGCCGTAGGAGTAGCCGGCGTAGGTGAGCTTCTCGTCGCCGACGGCCTGCCGCAGCAGGTCGAGGTCGCGGGCGACGTCGCCGGTGCTCATGTGGTCCTTGATGTCGCCGCCCCGCCGCTCGCACAGGTCGGTGTACCGGTCGAACGACCGGTCGAGCATCCGGTACTCGCGCTCGTCGACGGGGAACCGCGGCGTTCCCGCGAAGACCCGGTCCAGCTGCTGGAACGACCGGAAGCAGACCAGCGGGTTGCTGCGGGCGACGCCGCGGGGGTCGAAGCCGACGACGTCGAACTGGTTCAGCACCTGCCGCGGGAACAGCGCCCAGGCGAACGAGGCGAAGTCGACCCCGGAGCCACCCGGGCCGCCCGGGTTGAGGAACAGGGTGCCCTTCCTGCGCTCGGGCTGGCGGGCCTCCAGGCGCTTGAGCGCCACCTGGATCGTCTCGCCGCCCGGGTCGGCGTGGTCGAGGGGCAGCTCGGCCCAGGCGCACGAGAACGTGGTGCCCGCGGGCCCGTCACCGCCGCCGAAGTCCTCCCCGCACTCCTCCCACGCCAGGTCGGGGACGGCTGCCGCCACCACCTGCTGACCGACCTGCCGCGGGGCCGGCGCGGCCTGCCCCCCTGCTCCTGCGGCCGCCTGCACCGGGAGCGCGACGGCCCCCGCGAGCAGGACGGCGACGGCTGCTGCACGAGCGCGCATGCGTCCTCCACCCCTGGTGGCCCGTTCCCCGGCGGACGGGCCTGCGGTGACGCTAGGGGCGCACTCGTCCCCCTCACAAGGGGTGAGCGGGCACGGCCCTGCGGGACGGACGGGATGGTCCGGCACGGGCGCGCGGTTGCACCGGGTGTGACCGCACCGATCCCCACCCTCCCGGCAGCAGCCGTGGACGACCGCACGCTGACGCACCGAGCGCCTGGTGCTGCGGCCCTGGCGCGTCGACGACGCGCCGCAGGCCCTCGGCGTCTTCGGCGCCGGCCAGGTGTCCCGCTGGCTGGTGCCGGCGCTGGAGCGGGTCGCCGACGAGGCCGCGATGAGCGAGGTGCTGGCGCGCTGGGTCGCCGAGCCCGACGACCCGCCCACCCGGCGGTGGGCGGTCGAGCACGACGGCGCGGTGGTCGGCGGGGTGGCGGTGCGCCGGCTGCCGCCGGACGACGACGACCTCGAGATCGCCTGGCAGCTCGCGCCGGAGCACTGGGGGAAGGGGTACGCGGTCGAGGCCGCCCGGGCCGCGCTCGCCTGGGCCTTCGACAACGCCGCCCACGAGGTGCACGCGGTGATGCGGCCGGGCAACGACCGCTCGGCCGCGCTCGCCCGCCGGCTCGGCATGGTGTGGGTGGGCGAGACGTCGAAGTACTACGGCCTCGACCTGCAGGTGCACCGCGTGCGTCCGTCCGACCTCGACTGAGACGCGACGACTCTCATGCCGGGTACGACGAGACCTCCGTCGCCTTCACCGCGCACCAGACCTCCTGGCCGGCGACCAGGCCGAGGTCCGCGACAGCGGCGGCGGTGACGTCGGCGAGCACCGTCACCTCGCCCTCGACCCGCACCCGGACCGTGTCGGCGTGCTGCTCGAGCCCGGCGACGCGTCCGCGGAACACGTTGCGGGGCGAGCCCTCCGGCGCGCTGCGGTGCAGCGACACCGCCGACGGCGCGAACGCGACGAGCACCTCGCCGGACGCCGGCCCCGCACCGGCGGCCGCGGTCACGACCGGCCCGTCGTCGAGCACGACCCGGCCGCCGTCGGCCCGGCCACGCAGCAGGTTGAGGCCGACGAGCCGCGCCACGTAGTCGGTGCGCGGGGCGCGAGCGACCTCGCCCGGCGTCCCCTCCTGCACCGCCCGCCCGTCCTCGACGACGACGATGCGGTCGGCGAGCACCATCGCGTCGACCG
Source organism: uncultured Actinomycetota bacterium (assembly GCA_963715595.1). Lineage (GTDB taxonomy): Bacteria > Actinomycetota > Actinomycetes > Actinomycetales > CAWJMD01 > MFD01275-22. Next base: position 3,626,595 of record OY970255.1, on the reverse strand, counting down.
GGTCGTGGGTGACGAGCACCGTGCAGCCGGCGAAACCGCCCAGGTGGTGGCGCAGGTCGGAGCGCACCTGCAGCCGCGTGCTCGCGTCGAGCGCGGCCAGCGGCTCGTCGAGCAGCAGCAGCGCCGGGTCGGTGACGAGGGCGCGGGCCAGTGCCGACGCGCTGCGCCTGCCCGCCCGAGAGCTCCCGGGGACGGGCGCGGGCGAGGTCGTCGAGCCCCACCCGGCGCAGCCACCCGAGCGCGCGGGCGCGCGCCTCGCGGCGGGGCACGCCGCGCGAGCGCGGCCCGAAGGCGACGTTCTCGAGCAGCGACAGGTGCGGGAACAGCAGGTAGTCCTGGAACACCACGCCGACCGCGCGCCGCTCCGGCGGGGACGAACGACGCGCCCGCCGTCGAGCACCGCGCCGTCGAGCACGACCTCGCCGCCGTCGAGCGGCAGCAGGCCGGCCAGCGCGCGCAGCGCGGTCGACTTGCCGGCCCCGTTGGGGCCGAGCAGCGCCACCACCTCGCCCGGACGGGCCACGAGGTCGAGGTGCAGGGCGAAGGCGTCACGGTCGACCCGCAGCCGGGCGACGAGCCCCTGCGCGACAGGTGGTTCCGCCGGTGCGGTCATCGCACGGTGCCCGTCACCCAGCGGTCGCGCAAGGTCGCGAGCACCAGCACCGACACCGCCAGCAGCACGAGCGAGAGCACGATCGCCGCCTCGGGCTCGGTCTCGCAGCGCGAGGTAGACCGCGAGCGGCATGGTCTGGGTGACGCCGGGGAAGCTGCCCGCGAAGGTGATGGTGGCGCCGAACTCGCCGAGCGCGCGGGCGAAGCAGAGCACCGCGCCGGCGACGACGCCGGGGGCGACCATCGGGCAGCGTGACCCGGCGGAACACGGTCCAGCGCGCGACGCGCCGAGGGTCGCGGCGGCGTCCTCGTAGCGCGGGTCCGCGCCTCGCAGCGCCCCCTCGACGGCGATGACGAGGAACGGCAGCGCGACGAACGCCTCGGCGAGCACGACCGCCGTGGTGGTGAACGGGATGGTGATGCCGAACCACGCGTCGAGGTGCTGCCCGAGCAGGCCGCGGCGGCCGAGCAGCAGCAGCAGCGCGACACCGCCGACCACCGGCGGCAGCACCAGCGGCACGGTGACCAGGGCCCGCAGGAGCGAGCGACCGGGGAACCGCGGCGCGGGCGAGCACCCAGGCGAGCGGGATGCCCAGCACCAGGCACAGCAGCGTCGCCAGCGAGGCGGCGCACGAGCGAGAGCCGCAGCGCCTGCAGCACCTCCGGGCTCGCGAGCGCGTCGGGGAGGCTGCGCCAGGGTGCCCGCACGAGCAACCCCGCGAGCGGCAGCAGCAGGAACGCCAGGGCGAGGACGGCCGGCAGCACCAGCACCGCGGGCATCCGCCCGCCGGACACCTCGCGCGCCACGTCAGGGGGCGCCGAAGCCGTCGGCCTCGAGGACGGCGCGGCCCTCGTCGGAGAGCACGAGGTCGACGAACGCCTGCGCCGCAGCGGGGTTCGGCGCGTCCGCGAGCACCGCGACGGGGTAGTCGTTGACGGCGCCGGCCGCCTCGGGGACGTCGATCCCCTCGACGGCAGTCGCCGGCCGCGAGCACGTCGGTGCGGTACACCAGCCCCGCGTCGACCTCACCGAGCTCGACCTTGGTCAGCACCGCCCTCACGTCCTGCTCGAGCGTGTCGGGCGCGGGCGTGAGACCGGCTGCGGCGAAGACCTTCTCGGACGCCGCGCCGCACGGCACCTGCGTGGACGCAGAGCGCGACCGTCAGCTCGGGGTCGGCGAGGTCGGCCAGCCCGGTGACCCCCGCCGGGTTGCCCGCGGGGACCACGACCTGCGAGCGTGTTGGTGGCGAAGGACGTCGGGCTCGCCGGCGGCCGGCCCCGGCGTCGACGACGGTGGCCATGGTGGCCGGGCTGGCGGCGGCGAACACGTCGGCCGGTGCGCCGGAGGCGATCTGCTCGGCCAGGCCCGAGCTGCCGCCGAAGCTGAAGGACGACCGTCACGCCGGGGTGCTGCGGCCGCGAAGAGGTCGCCGAGCTCGGTGAAGGTGTCGGTCAGCGAGGCGGCGGCGAGGACGGTCAGGTCGCCGGTCAGGTCACCTCCGGGGGCCGACGGCGCCGTGGCGGGCGGCGCTCCCCCGCAGGCGGCAGCAGGGCGAGGGCGGCGGCGGCGGCGAGCAGCGTGCCGCGACGCAGGCGGGTCACCGGCTCGGCAGCTCGACGACGACGTTGGTGGCCTTGACCGAGGCCACCGCGAGCACCCCGACGTCGAGCCCGAGCTCGTCGGCCGCCTCGCGGCTCATCAGCGAGACGAGCCGGAACGGGCCGGCCTGCAGCTCGACCTGCGCCATCACGCCGTCGCGCACGACCCGGGTGACGATGCCGCGCAGCCGGTTGCGGGCGGACGCCCGCCCGACGCCCGGGAGCTGCCGCTCGCCGGCGAGCTCCTGGGCGAGGGCGGCCAGGTCGGTGCCCTCGACCTCCATCGGCCCGCCCGCCGCGCGGACCGGTGCGCAGGCGTCCCGCCTCGGCCCAGCGGCGCACGGTGTCGTCGCTGACGCCGAGCAGCGCGGCGGCGTCGCCGATGCGGAACCGGGTCTGCGGGCCGGGCCGCGGATCGGGATGCACCCGCGCAGACTACGTCCGCAGGTGCGGCGCGTCCAGGGAGGCTGCGACCGCAGATGCGGTCAGCGACCGGCGGCGAGGTCGAGCAGGCGTCCGAGGACCCGGCCGCCGTCGGCCCGCAGCCCGTTGTGCTCGTACTCGTTGGTCACCCAGGCGTGCATCCCGCGCACCTGCGCCGCGGTGCGGACCGACAGCTCGCTCTCGACGTAGAGGTCCTCGACGTAGACCGCCGCCGCGCAGGGCACCTCGTTCGCGGCGAGCACGTCGGGGTCGTACAGCCGCGGCCACTCGTGCGCGGCCAGGACGTGCGCGGCCTCGCGCAGGTGCCGCAGGCCGCGGTAGTCCTCGAGCATCCAGGGGAAGACGTGCTCGGCGGTGAGCAGCGTCGGGTCGTCGTCGTACGCGGCGGGACGGACGCGCTCGGCCGACCAGCCGGTCACGCCGCCGTCGGCGTAGCAGGCCTCGTGGAGGACGGCGTAGAGCGGGTTGCGCTCGAACGCCATCGGGTGGGCGACGTCGTGCCGGAACGCCGGCGACTCCGGCGGCAGCTCGAGCAGGTGGTGCAGCCGCTCGGCACCCTCGCTCGACCCGAGCACGTTGCCGTGCTGGCGGAACCTGTTCCACGACAACGGTTCACCATCCGGGAGGACGATCTCGCCGGCCTCGACCAGCGCGTGCAGGGCGAGCACGCGGTCGCGGTCCTGCGGGTACCGCTCGTAGTAGCGGCGGTTGCGCTCGAGGGTGCGGGCGAAGGTGGCGGCGTAGACCTCGTCCGGGTGCAGGCCGATGGGCGGGAGCCCGCCGGTGAGGTAGGCACCGGCGAGCCCGTCGGGCGCGGCGGACAGGTACCGCAGCGTGCAGAACCCGCCGAACGACTGCCCCAGCACGCTCCACCGCTCGACGCCGAGGGCCTGCCGCAGCAGCTCGGCGTCGGCCACGACCGAGTCGGCCCGGAAGCAGCTCAGGTAGGCGACCTGCTCGTCGACGGTGCCGGGCACGACGCCGACGGGGGTCGAGCGTCCGGTGCCCCGTTGGTCGAGCATCAGCACCCGGAAGTCCTTCAGGGCGCGGTCCATCCAGCCGGACGAGGACGGGTGGCGCGTGGGCCGGACGGCCTCGAAGCCGGGTCCGCCCTGCAGGTACACCAGGAGCGGCCGGTCGCGACCGTCGGGCTCGGCGACCTCGCGGGCGAACACGGTGATCGCGGGCCCGTCGGGTCGCGCGTGGTCGAGCGGGACGTCGAGCTCGTGCTCGGTGACCACCAGGCCAGGTGGCGTGGTGGTGAGGGACCGCAGCCCGGTGGTCACCGTGCGCGGCTCAGCTGGCGGACAGGAACGCGAGCAGCGCCCGGTTCGTCTCGTCGGTGTGGCTGGCGGTGAGGCCGTGCGGGCCCTGCGCCACGACGACCTTGGTCGCCCCGGCGACGTCGCGCGCGGTGCGGTCGCCGCTGACCTCGATCGGCACGATCGCGTCGGAGTCGCCGTGCAGCACGAGGGTGGGCACGGTGATCCGGGCGACGTCGGCGCGGAAGTCGGTGCGCCCGAACGCGTCGATGCAGGCGAGCTCGGCCTCCACCTTCGCCTGCTGCTCGAGGCGGCTGAACTCGTCGAGGTCGGCCTGGTCGACCTTGAGGTCGTCGCCGGCCGAGAAGAACGCCTTGGCGAAGCCCTGGAAGAAGCCCTCGCGGTCCTCGCGGATGCCGCCCTGCATGCCGGCGACGGCCTCGTCGTCCAGGCCGCCCTCGGGGTTGTCGTCGCTCTTGAGCAGGAACGGCGGCACAGCGGCGAGGAACGCCGCGGCGCGCACCCGGCCCTCGCCACGCGTCCCGATGTAGCGCGCGACCTCGCCGCCGCCCATCGAGAAGCCGACGAGGGTGACGTCGGTGAGGTCGAGCGAGGTCAGCACGGCGTCGAGGTCGCCGGCGAAGGTGTCGTAGTCGTAGCCGTCCTCGGGCTGGTCGGAGCGTCCGAAGCCCCTGCGGTCGTAGGTGACGACGCGGTAGCCGGCGTCGACGAGGGCGGGCACCTGCTTGCTCCAGGACTCGCCGCTCAGCGGCCACCCGTGGACGAGGACGACGACCCGGCCGTCACCGCCGGTGTCGTCGACGTGCAGCGAGACGGGGGTGGATCCGGCGGTGGACTCGACGGTGGTCACGGCGGGGTGCTCCTTCGACGGCGGACCTGCTGGACCGTTCGGTCGTGACGCTAGGCGGGGACCACGCACGTCGCACGTCGAGGAGGACGTCCGCTTCGCCCCTCGACCCGGGGCCGCGGGCGGCGCAGGATGGTCGGGTGCGGACGCACCCGAGCGAGCGCTGGGTCCGGGGCCGGGTCGGCGACGTCGACGTCGTCGACACGAGGGACCCGCTGCTGTTCTGGGAGGACGGGTTCCCGCCCTCGTACGCGTTCGACCCCGCCGACGTGCGCACCGACCTGCTGCACCCCGGCGACCCGCCGGGGCCGGACGCCCCGTTCTTCTTCCTCCCCAAGGGGCCGGTGCGGGCGTGGTTCGACCTGCGGGTCGGCGACCTGGTCGTGCCGCAGGCCGCCTGGGTGCGCGACGACCCGGCGCTGGACGGCTGCCTCGTGCTGTCGTGGCGACCCGGCGCCCTGCGCTGGCGCGAGGAGGACGAGGAGGTGCACGGCCACCCCCGCGACCCGTTCAAGCGCGTCGACGCCCTGGCGAGCTCGCGCCACGTGGTGGTGGCACGTGACGGGGTGGTGCTCGCCGAGTCCCGCCGGCCGGTGGTCGTCTTCGAGACCGACCTGCCGGTGCGCTGGTACCTGCCGCGCGAGGACGTCCGGCTCGACCTGCTCGAGCGCGGCGCGAGCACCAGCCACTGCCCGTACAAGGGGACGGCGGACGGGTACTGGGACCTCCCGGCGTCCGGCGACCGTCCGGGCGTGACCGGCATCGCGTGGAGCTACGCCGACCCGTTCCCCGCCGTCGCGGCGGTCGCGGGTCGGGTGGCGTTCTACGACGAGCTGGTCGACGTCACCGTCGACGGCGTGCACCGTCCGCGCCCGGTGTCGGTGTTCAGCGAGGAGGCGAACCGCCCGACGACCGCGTGAGCGCGGTCGCGTGCCGCAGCAGCGCGCGCAGGTCGGGGTGGTGCACGCGGTCGGTGCGCCAGGCCAGCCGCAGCGGGACGAGCGGCGCGTCCGGCATCGGCACGTAGACCACGTCGGGGTGCGTGGCCGTGACGGCCGTGGTGGTCGTGGTGACGCCCACCCCGTCGCCGCCGGCGATCGCGAGCAGCCAGTCGTCGGTGTTCGCGACGGTGCGCGCGACCCGGGGCCGCCGCCCGGCCGGCCACAGCTCGGGGTGGGTGATGCCCCCGACCCGGTTCACCACGACCGCCTCGCCGGCCAGGTCGTCGAGGTCGAGGGTGGCCGCCGCGGCGAGGGCGTGCTCGCGAGGCAGAGCGGCCACCCGCCGCTCGTGGCCGAGGTCGAGCGTGGCGAGCCACGCTGGTGCCGGCCCCTCGCCGGGAGCGGTCGGCTCGCCGCGCAGCAGGACGAGGTCGGCCGACCCGTCGACCAGGCCCGCCAGCCGGTGGTCGATGCGGCGCCAGGTGACCGGGCGCTCGGGGTGCTCGTGCCGCCACGACGCGACCAGTCCGGCCGGCACCTCGCCGGCCGCGCCCCAGGAGTAGCCGAGCACCAGGGGGCGGCTGGCCGCCGGCGCGCTCCCCCGCATCCGGTCGACGGCGGCGAGCGCGGCGCGGGCGTCGTCGAGGACGACGAGACCGGCGGGGGTCGGCACGGCGCCCGCGGACGAGCGGTCGAGCAGCGTCGCGCCCAGCCGCTGCTCGAGCTGGCGCAGGGTGCGCGAGACGGCCGGCTGGGCCAGGTGCAGGCGCGCGGCGGCCCGCGTCACGCTGCCCTCGTCGGCCACCGCGACGAGCGCCTCGAGGTGCCGCAGCTCGATGCCGCCACCGGTCATGCCTGGCGAGCATAGGGGCAGGCCAGGACGGCCTTTCCGTCGCGACCCGGGCCGCACGTACGGTCGACCCGTGCACCGCTCCCCCACCTCGCCCCGCACGGGACCGGCCACCGCCCAGGTGGTCGGCGCGGTCGTGAGCCTGCAGGTCGGCGCCGCGGTGTCGGTCGGCCTGCTCGAGCGGGTCGGCGCGTTCGGCACGCTCGGGCTGCGGCTGCTCGTGGCCGCGGTCGTCCTGGTGCTGGTCACCCGCGCCTGGCGGGTGCTGCCCGCGCTGCGCCGCGACCGCGCCACCCGGGTGTCGGTGCTCCTGCTCGGCCTGGCGATGGTCGCGCTGTCGTCGACGTTCTACCTCGCGCTCGAGCGGCTCCCGCTCGGCGTCACCGTGACCCTCGAGCTGCTCGGCCCGCTGCTGCTGACGGTGCTGCGCGGACGACGGCGCCGCGACCTGGTGTGCGCCGGGCTGGCCCTGGTCGGGGTGGCGCTGCTCACCGGCGTGCTGGGCCGCCTCGACGAGGCGCTCGACCCGGTGGGCGTGGCGCTGGCGCTGGCCGCCGGCGGGTTCTGGGCGCTGTACATCCTGGCCAGCCAGCACGCGGGCTCGGTCTCGCGCGACGGGTCGGCCCTGGGTGCCGCGACGGCGCTCGCGGCGCTGCTCGCGCTGCCCGCCGCGGGGCTCACCGCCGGGGTCGGCACGCTGCTCGACCCGCAGGTGCTCGCCCTCGGGCTCGTCGTCGGCCTGCTGTGCTCGGCGGTGCCCTACGCGCTGGAGATGCGGGCGCTGCGCTCGCTGCGCGCCGCCACCTTCGGCGTCCTGATGAGCCTGGAGCCGGCCGTCGCCGCGCTCGCCGGGTTCGTGCTCCTGCAGCAGCCGCTCGCGCCGCTCCAGGTGGCCGGCGTCGCCGTCGTGGTGGGGGCGAGCGCGCTGGCCAGCGTCCCCGAGGGGTGGGGCCGCCGACCCGTGGCGGCACCGGTCGCGTGAGGGTGCCGGCTCAGAAGCCGACGTGCGCGGGCGGGTGGCAGCAGGACGCAGGGGTCCCCGGCGACCGGTCGCGTCCCGGCGCGGCTCAGCCCGGCGCGGGGGTGGGGAGGGTGAGCTGCCGCCGCCGGACCGCCCGCTCGGTCCGGCGGCGGTCCGCCCGCCGGTGCGCGGCGGTGTCGGCGGCGCGACGACGCGGCAGCACGGTCAGGCTGACCGCCACCAGGTCGGTGTAGGCGTCCTGGCGCAGCCGCGTCGCCAGCTGCTGCGCGGCGTCGCGTCCACGGGTGAGCACGGCCGCCAGCGCCATCGCTCCGAGCCCCCCGGTGGCCAGTGCGGACGAGAGCCACTGCGGGGCCGGACCGGCCAGGACGGGAAGGACCGATGCCAGCGCGACAAGCGCCATCACCGCCAGCACGACCTGGGCCCAGAAGACGCGGAGCACCCGTCCCGCCCGGCGCAGTTCCCCGAGCCGGGCGTACGGGCGCACCAGCGTCGTAGGGTCCTGGTGCAGCACGACCAGCTGGTACCAGGTCCGTACCTGCTCGTACAGCGCCCGGGCGAGGTCCTCGCGGTCGAACCGCTCGAGGTCGTCGGCGGCGTCGGACCAGGCTTCCAACGTGCCGGCGATGACCGCTGCGCTCATCGGGTGTGAGTCGTGCCGACCGTACCGGCCCAGCATGCGGGTGATCTCCCGGCGTCGCTCGACGCCCAGCAGGAAGTCAGGCGACACGGCCGAGGCTCGGCCGTCCTGCTGCCACTGGTCCGGAACCCCGAGGCCCCAGTAGCACTCCGCCAGACCGCGCCCCAGCAGGTAGGCGTTGGCCAGCGCCTCGTCCCGGCGGGTCAGGTCGTCCTGGAACCGCCCGTCCCAGACGAGGAAGAAACGTGCCGTACTCGACCACCCCCGAGGCTCGACCCCGTCCGGGTCGCAGGTGCCGCCCGCTTGGGCGAGGACCTCCTCCAGCTGCGGCTCGAAGTCGCTGCCGCCCAGCCCGAGCGAGGCGACCAGGGTCACCAAGGTCGCAGCCGCCTCGGCGCAGGACGCCGCGGGCGGGCGCTGAGAGCGCAGCGGCAGCATCTCCTCCGCTCCAGGAGGCCGCACGGTGACTGCCGGGCGGGGACCACCGGGCCGGCTGCGGCCCCTCACCTCGGCGACGGCCCAGCCCAGCCGGAGAGCCGTGGTCGTGGACGGCCGAGGGGTACTCACGGAACCCTCCGGACACATGGAGCCTCCGGCCGGCGCGACGTCGCTCACGCGGGGTCGGTCGTCAGTCGGCCCGGTCGCGAGATGACCCACAGCGTCGACGTGTGACCCTCGCCCTCGGCGTAGGCGCGGTAGCGCCACTGGTCCTCGCCCTCGCCCGGGCTCGTGCTGGTCAGCAGGCCCTCCCCGCTCTGGATCCGGGCGCCGCCGCCGACGACGACCTCGCCGGGGTGCGAGGTCCCGCCTGCCTGCGGGGATGCTCCGCTGGCGTGCGTGGGTTCGACCCGGGAGGCGGAGACCGCGACGCCGCTCTTGGGCCTGACCCCGAAGACCCAGCTGGTGGCCTTGCCCTCCCCCGGCACCCACGCGTCCTTGGCCGCTGCTGTCCAGGCTCCGCGTTCGTCCTCGCTCAGGGCAGGGTGGCAGCTGGTCAGGAACAGACCGTGCTTGCCTCGGAGCTGGACCCGGGCACCGCCGCCGGTCAGGTGGTAACCCTCCGGCAGCACCGCCGTCGTCTTGGGACGCGAACCGTAGCCGGACTCGGTCGACCTCATGGCGACGTCCCAGTCGTCGTGCGGGTCGTACAGGTAGATCGCGTACGAGGTCACCGTGGCCTCGCAGACGACGCTGTTGTGGTCGTGCGACTGGGCCACCCACCCCTTGCCGTCGGGGTAGGAACCGATCAGGTAGTTGCGGTCCGGTGCGCCCGTGCCGGGGTCCACGTGGGCTCCGCCACCGATCAGCTTGTAGTGCCGCTCGGACAGCGCTGCCAAGGCGGTCGGGCCGCTGCTTCGCCCGCTGGTCGCGGTCACCACCTTGATGCGGAACTCCGGCGCCGCCGCGCGTGACAGGCACGTGGCGATGGCGGAGTCCAGCGCCGAACAGGTCGACAGCGTCCGGGGTGCGTCGAGCTCCTGGTACAGCGCTGGCTGCGCCTGGGCCAGGGCGGGCAGGAACACCTTCTGGACCCACACCCGCTCGAGCAGCGGAGCGAGGCTGCCGGTCGTCCTGGCGAGCGAGGCGTCGGCCGACAGCAGCTCCCACACGGCCAGCGGCCGGTCGCGGTCGATGACCGCCCAGGTCGAGCTGTACTGCAGGCTCTGGCCCCACACGTCGCGGGGCGCCAGGCCCGCGCCACCGAGCACCTCCACCGTCACGTCGACCGAGGCGTCGGTGAAGTCGAGCGCGAACCGGTCCCCCCGCGCCGAGGCGACCGAGGCGTCACCGTTGACGGCGGTGCTCACCGTGGCCGTCGCCCCGATGCCCGAGTAGGAGGCGGACGCCGAAGCGGCCCAGTTCGTCGTGTCCGCCACGGCGGTGACGAGCTGCCCGGTCGAGATGTTGGCCTTCGCCCGTCCGGTGGCGGTGAACTGGTACCGGCCGCCCAGCGAGCACTGCATGAACACGTGCGATCCGTACTCGTCGAAGAAGGCGAGCACGGCGTCGTCCCGCTGCTCCTCCGGCGCCGCCACGATGTCGGCCAGGTGCGCTCGCGCGTCGTCGCTGAGCTGGACGTCGCGGCGGTTGAACTGCACGACCTGCTTGGGGACGTAGATGTAGTGGATCTCGCCGCACTCCGTGGTGGTGCTGCTCATGAAGGCCTTCCGGTCCTCCGAGCTCATCGTGGCCTTGGCGTAGGACGCCGCCACCGAGACCGCGGCGATCCCGGACCCCACGAACCCGGAGACGGAGCCCCTCGAGGAGGTGGCGAGGGTGGAGCTGGCGTGCCTGGCCGTGCTCGCCGCGAACGAGCTCTCGTGGTTGCCCTCGTAGGTGTGGGTGACCGAGCGCTGCATCCCCGGGTCCCGCGCGAGGTCCTGCGGGTTGTCCGGCAACCTCATCACGGCGGAGTAGCGACGCGTCGCACCCGCGGGGGTGATGAGGAACCCGCACAGGACGTCCTGCTGCCGGATCATCCGCGCCAGGCTCCGCGGCGCCTTGTCGACCCCTTCGAGCACGTCCTGCATCGTCGTCGCGCTGCTGATCGTCGTCGCCAGCATCGTGGCCAGGCCCTTCCTGGTCTCCGTCGAGCGGACGGCGGCACGGTCGAACTCCGCACCCGACACGTCCTTGATCGCGTCGAGGACGGCCTGGTAGCGCGACTCGACCTCGCTCCGGACGGCGGCGAACTCGCCGTCGGTCACCTGCTCGACGTCCTGACGCAGCGACTCGACCTGCTCGATGGCGTCGGCGAGCTGCCGGCGCTTCCGGTCTGCGTTCCCCTTCACCTCGGGCGAGGCGGTCTCCGCCATCTCCTGCTCGATGTCGTCGACCTCGATGCTGTCGAACTGCTTCGTCACGGCCACGATCCCGGACTTCTCGAGCTGGGCCTGCAGAGCCTTGAGCCCGGCCTTGTCACCCTCCTTCACCGCTCGTAGCTGGGCCAGGGTGGTGATGCCGAACCCGGCCAGCTCCGCGTCGGCACCCCCGGGGAGCCCGCGCCGTTCGAGGAACCCCTTGAGCTCCGGCGTCACCTCCGGCGGGCCGCCACGCATCGTCTGCGACACCGCCGACGCTGTGAGGGCCGCGAACCTGTCGGCGACGTGGACGTCGACGGCCTGGGAGATCGCCGTCGTGAGCGCACTCTGCACCGGCGCCGGCCGGGCCTTGAGCTTCTTCAGCTCCGCGAGGGAGTCGATGCCGGCCTCGCGCATGACGAAGAGCAGCTCCTGCACCTGCGACCCGCTGGTGGCGACGGCGTGGCCGACGAGGAACTTCTCGAGGGCACGACCGTCCGCCCGCGCGGCCGGATCCTGGAAGTGGATCGCGTTGTCCACCACACCGACGCCGAGACCCTCGACCACCCGCAAGGCGAGCGCGTGCTCCCCGAGCCTGGACAGCAGGTCCTCGCGCAGTTCCGTGTCACCCAACGCCAACCGCAGACCGGGGAGCGAGTCGTAACCGGCCCCGACGATCACGTCCAGGGCCGCACCGCTCGTCAGCCCCTTCGTCCCGAGGAAGTCCTTCAGAGCGGGGTCCATCGCCTGGTCCATGTCAACTCCGGTGACGAGCGTCTGGTCGAGCGGCGCACGGGCTGCGCGTCCGACTCCGACGCCGACCCTCCTGGTGGAGCGGCGGCGCGGTACCACGAGCTGGAGCCCACGGACACGGGACGACGTCATGACGCGACGTCGCGTGACCGGTAGTCAAGCACGCCCCACGGCGCCATGGCTCGACAGCGCGTCGGTCGGCGAGGTGGTGCCCCGCGTGCCTTCCCGCGGTGGGTGGGTCGGCGTCAGAGCGTCGCGCGTATCGAGGTCTGCGACGTCGGACATCCGATCCGACCTGGGTGCCGGAGCCTCCCCGCTCGGGTCGGACCGCTGAGGTGCGGCACCCGGCCACGACGAAGGCCCCCGACCGTGGTCGGGGGCCTTCGTCGTCGCTGTCTCAACGAGCGCGCCCGGAGGGACTCGAACCCCCAACCTTCTGATCCGTAGTCAGATGCTCTATCCGTTGAGCTACGGGCGCAGCAGACCTGCTCTCGCAGGTCCGGGCGCCAACCATACCCGAGCAGTGGAGCCGTCCTGAAATCCGATCCCGCCGGTTCGCCCCGGCCCCCGGACGCGGGTGAGGATGGCTCGGTGCGCCACCGTCCTCGTGTCCTGCTCGTCACCTTCGGCACCGCCGCGGCGCTGGTCGCCTGCTCGGCACCCTCGCCGCGCGAGGACGAGCCCACCTCGAACGGCTCCTCCGCTGCCTCGGCGAGCGCCACGGCCACCGAGCCGCCGTCGGCCGAGCTCGTCCCCGCCGACGCCGGGCCCGCCGTGCTGCCCGGCCCCGACCCGGCGACGCTGGCGGCCCAGACGAGCACGGCCCTGTTCGCGAGCGCCTCCGCCGTCGTCCTGGTCGACGCCGCCGACACCGCCTCGTGGCCGGCTGCCGCCGACGAGGCCGGCAGGCTCGGGCTGCCGCTGCTGCTGACCGCCGGCGACGCCACCGCGGCCGGCCTGGTGCCGCGGGAGGCCGCCCGCCTGGGCGCCACGTCGGCGCTCGCCGTGGGGACGGCCGCCGGCACCGCGGCCGCCGGGCTCGACGACCTCGAGGTGGTCACCGACGCCGCGGAGCTACCCGATCTCGCTCCGGTCCAGCCCGTGCCGGGCACCCTCGTGCTGTCGACCGGCGCTCCCGGCGACGCGCCGGCGCTCGCCACGGCCGCGGCGGCGGGCGCGACCGTGGTCAGCGCGCCGACCGGCGACCCCCGGGCGTCGGCCGAGCAGGTGCAGGCGGTGGCGGCCGCGGCGCCCACCCGGGTCGTCGGCCTCGGCGCGGCGTTCGGCACGCCCGAGCAGCTGCAGGCCCGGGTGGCCACGGCGACCACCGGCGTCGAGCTGCCCGGCGGGGGCCAGCTGGTGCTGGCCGGCAAGCGGTACGTCGCCCTCTACGGGCACCCCGGCACCGCCGCGCTCGGCGTCCTCGGCGAGCAGCCCCTGGGCGAGGCGCTCGACCGCGCGGCCTCGCACGCGGCCGACTACCAGCCGCTGTCGGACGTCACGGTCGTCCCCACGTTCGAGATCATCGCGACGGTGGCGACGGCCGGCGCCGGCGCCGACGGCAACTACTCCAACGAGGTCGATCCCGACTTCCTGCGGCCCTGGGTCGAGGAGGCGGGACGACGGGGCACCTACGTCCTGCTCGACCTGCAGCCGGGCACCACCGACTTCCTCACCCAGGCGAAGCGGTACGAGTCGCTGCTCGCGCAGCCGCACGTGGGGCTCGCGCTCGACCCCGAGTGGCGGCTCGCGCCGGGCCAGCGGCACCTGGAGCAGATCGGGTCGGTCAGCGCGGCCGAGGTGAACGAGGTGTCGGCCTGGATGGCCCAGCTCGTCCGCGACCGCGCGCTGCCGCAGAAGATGCTCGTCCTGCACCAGTTCAGGCTCTCGATGATCACCGACCGCGCCACCCTCGACACCAGCCACGACGAGCTCGCCGTGGTGATCCACGCCGACGGCCAGGGCTCGCAGCCGGCCAAGACGGGCACCTGGAACGCCCTGCGGGCCGGGGCCCCGGCGGGCGTCGCCTTCGCGTGGAAGAACTTCTACGACGAGGACGCCCCGATGCTGACCCCCGACGCAGACGATGGCCATCGAGCCGGTGCCGGTGCTCGATCAGCTACCAGTGACGTAACCGCAAGAATCCGACCGGTTCTCGCAAACCCACGTCACTCGTCCACCCGTGTGAGGGACTTCACGGGTGGGCGACCCGTTCGCGGGTATCCCAGCATGCGATACAGGACTACCGTCGCTCCCACGGCGCCTTCGCCTTCACTATGAACACAACGTCGCCCCCGTGGCGGCTCCCGGCGAAGGTGGCTCCAGCGAACGGCACCGGCGCCGGCGAACCTCGAGAGGGACTGAACCCGATGAGCACCGACACGACGACCGACACCCCCAGCCTGTCGACGAGCGGGCGCCCGGTGACCGGCTCCCCGGCCACCCGCCACGCGCGGCTCATCGCCTGGGTCGACGAGGTCGCCGCCCTCACGACCCCCGACTCGGTGCACTGGTGCGACGGCTCCGACGAGGAGTGGACCGCCCTCACCGACGCCCTCGTGGCGACCGGCACCTTCACCCGGCTCGACCCGGCGAAGAAGCCGAACTCCTTCCACGCCGCGTCCGACCCCACCGACGTCGCGCGGGTCGAGGACCGCACCTACATCTGCTCGGTCGACGAGAAGGACGCCGGTCCCACCAACAACTGGATGGCGCCGGACGAGATGAAGGCGATCATGACCGACCTCTACCGGGGGTCGATGCGCGGTCGCACCATGTACGTCATCCCGTTCGTGATGGGTCACCTCGAGGCCGAGCACCCGATGTTCGGCGTCGAGATCACCGACTCCGCCTACGTCGTGGCGTCGATGCGCGTGATGGCCCGCATGGGCGCGCACGTGCTCGAGAAGATCGAGGAGCTCGACGCCGACTACGTCCCCGCGCTGCACTCGCTCGGCCACCCGCTCGAGCCGGGGCAGGCCGACGTCGCGTGGCCGTGCAACGACACCAAGTACATCGTGCAGTTCCCCGAGGAGCGCACGATCTGGTCGTACGGCTCCGGCTACGGCGGCAACGCCCTGCTGGGCAAGAAGTGCTACTCGCTGCGCATCGCCTCGGTGATGGCGCGCGACGAGGGCTGGCTCGCCGAGCACATGCTGATCCTCAAGCTGACCAACCCCGAGGGCGTGACGCACTACGTCGCCGCCGCCTTCCCCTCGGCCTGCGGCAAGACCAACCTGGCGATGCTCAAGCCGACCATCCCGGGGTGGAAGGTCGAGACGCTGGGCGACGACATCGCCTGGATGCGGTTCGGCGAGGACGGCCGGCTGTGGGCGGTCAACCCCGAGTTCGGCTTCTTCGGCGTGGCGCCGGGCACGAACCAGAAGACCAACCCGTACGCGATGGACACCATCGAGAAGGGCAACTCGGTCTTCACCAACGTCGCCCTCACCGACGACGGCGACATCTGGTGGGAGGGCATGGAGGGCACCCCGGCGCACGCCACCTCGTGGAAGGGCGAGGACTGGACGCCGGACTCCGGCGAGCTGAGCTCGCACCCGAACAGCCGCTACTGCACGCCGATCTCGCAGTGCCCCATCCTCGCCCCCGAGTACGACGACCCGCGCGGCGTCCCGATCTCGGCGATCCTGTTCGGCGGCCGGCGCCGCGACACCGTCCCGCTGGTCACCGAGGCGCGCGACTGGGTGCACGGCACGTTCATGGGCGCGACCCTGTCGTCCGAGACGACCGCGGCCGCCACCGGCGAGGTCGGCGTCGTGCGCCGCGACCCGATGGCCATGCTGCCCTTCATCGGCTACGACGCCGGCGACTACTTCCAGCACTGGATCGACATCGGCAAGGACGCCGACGCCGCCAAGCTGCCGAAGATCTTCTACGTCAACTGGTTCCGTCGCGACGACGCCGGCGACTTCGTCTGGCCCGGCTTCGGCGAGAACTCCCGCGTGCTCAAGTGGGTCATCGAGCGCATCGAGGGCGAGCGCCGCCGCCCAGGAGACCGCGATCGGCCACGTCCCGACGCTGGAGTCGATCGACACCGACGGCCTCGACATGGACCCCGACGCGCTGGCCGAGTGCCTGCGGGTCGTCGACGACGAGTGGCGCGCCGAGATCCCGGGCATCACCGAGTGGTTCGACAAGTTCGGCGACACCCTCCCGACCACGCTGTGGACCGAGCTGGACGGCCTGAAGGCCCGCCTCGGGGTCGAGTAGCCGCTTTGCTGGGCGCACCCGCAGGCGGGTACCCTGAGCGCGCTGGAGGAGGCGTCGCCTAGTGGCCTATGGCGCCCGCCTGCTAAGCGGGTTCGGGGCATAAATCCCGTCGCGGGTTCAAATCCCGCCGCCTCCGCGCAGAACGGAACGAAGGGCCCCCGCCGCGGCGGGGGCCCTTCGTGCGTCGGGTGGACCCTCGCTCGGTGCGGGACCTAGGTGCAGCTGGCGTCGGACGCGACCCGCGCGTCGACGCTGGGCGTCGCCCCCGGCGTCCCGGCACCGGGCTCGGAGACGATCGGCTGGTCCGGCAGCGGCTCGGAGCCGAGCCGGTTGGGGACCTCGACGACGGCGGGGGCGCCCGCGCCGAGCTCGACGCGCACGGTGCCGCCGGCCAGCTCGGGGTCGACCTCGGTGGTGGCACCGGGGAACGCTGACGCGACGGTCGCGGCCGACGCCTCGTCGGCGACCGCGTGGCGCACCACGACGCCCGTGACGCTGCCGACCTCGCCGTTGCTCAGCGCGCCCTGCACGAAGCCCTGGACGGTGAGCGCCGCCGCGGTCTGCACGGCCAGGCCCTCGGTGCCGGACGCGTTCACGACGTCGACCGTCACGTCGTCGGGAGTCACCGAGAGCACCGGCGGGGCGCTCGTCGTGGGGGCGACCGCGTCGACGGGCTCGGTGCCGGGCAGCGGCAGGTCCTCGCGCGCGGCCTGCCAGATGGCGTCGGCCTCCTCGGTCCACTCGACCCGGTTCGCGTCGCTCGGCGCGACCCGGTTCGGCACCGTGAGGAAGCGGATCTGGTCGGGAGGCAGGTTGCGCACCTGCAGCGCGAGGTCGCCGAGCGCGCGGACGCTGGCGATGTCGGCGCTCGTGGTCAGGTTGCGGGTCGCGGCGTCGAGGAAGCCGACCAGGCGGTCGGGACGCAGCAGCAGGCCGGAGCTGGTGGCCTCGCGGATGACGGCGGACAGGAACGCCTGCTGCCGGCCGATGCGGCCGATGTCGGAGCCGTTGCCGATGCCCTTGCGGGCGCGGACGAACGCCGTGGCCTGCGTCCCGTCGAGGTGGTTGTCGCCTGCTGGCAGGTCGAGCCCGGAGTCGGTGTCCCTGACCGGCTCGGCGACGCAGATCGTGACGCCGCCGAGGGCGTCGACCATGTCGCGGAAACCCTCGAAGTTCACGACGGCGAACGAGTCGATGTAGACGCCGGTGTTGGCCTCGACCGTCTCGACCGTGCACAGCGCGCCGCCGGCGACGCCACCGCCGTCCTTGGAGCCCTCGTTGAACGCGGCGTTGAACATGCCGGTCGGCATGTCGTCGGGGTCGGCCTGCGGGTTCGCGCAGTCGGGCCGCTTCACCAGCGAGTCGCGCGGGATGCTGACGGCGAAGGCGCTCTCGCGGTCGGCGGACAGGTGCACCAGCAGCGTCGTGTCGCTGTGGTTCGCGCCGGTGAGCTCGTTGGTGCCCCCGAAGTCGTCGGCGTTCTCGAGCTCGCTGCGGGAGTCCGAGCCCATCAGCAGGATGTTCATCGGCGGGAGGTCGGTGGCCTCGTCGGCGGTCGCCCGCACGTCGGGCCGCTCACCCAGCGAGGCGACGTCGATGCCGGTGATGTTGCCGTTCAGCCGCACGTACACGACGGCCGTGGCGGCCAGCGCCATCACCAGCACCGAGGCGACACCGACGCCGAGGCCCCGCAGCACGGGGTGGCGGTGGTGGCGACGGGCGGCGACGTGTCGCCCGCGCGCACGCAGGGTGCGGTCCTCGCTCACGGTGGTGCCTCCCCTCGGGGTCGGGTCGTGGTCGGCCGCGTCGTGCCGGCTGGGGGCGTGCGTCAGCCCCTCGACGAAGCGTAACCGCGCCATCGGCGTGCGAACGGGGTCGCTGGAGCGATCCGGCGAGGTCGGCCGGTGATCTTCACCGGATGCGCACAGCGGCCCTGCAGGACGCCCGCGTCAGAGCGTGGTGACCTCGAGCTCGCCGTCGGCGTAGCGGCGGCGCAGCACCTTCTTGTCGAACTTGCCGACGCTCGTCTTCGGCACCTCGTCGATGAACGCCCAGCGCTCCGGCAGCTGCCAGCGGGCGACCTTGTCGGCGAGGAAGTCGCGCAGCTCCTCGACACCGACCTCGTGGCCGGACGCCACCACCACGGTCGCCAACGGCCGCTCGCCCCAGCGGTCGTCGGGCACCCCGACCACGCTGGCCTCGGCGACCGCCGGGTGGCCCATCAACGCGTTCTCGAGGTCGACCGAGCTGATCCACTCCCCGCCGGACTTGATCACGTCCTTGGCGCGGTCGGTCAGGCGCAGGTAGCCGTTCGGGGTGAGCGAGCCGACGTCGCCGGTGCGCAGCCACCCGTCGTCGCTGAACTTCGACAGCGCGTCGGCGGCGGGTTCCTCGCCCGGGGCGACGTAGTACGAGCCGGTGATCCACGGGCCCTTCACCTCGAGCTCGCCGACCTGCTCGCCGTCCCGGGCGACCTCGGTGCCGTCCGGGCCGACGAGGCGACCCTGCACGCCCGGCAGCAGCCGGCCCTGGCTGGCGCGGTAGGAGAACCGCTCCTCGCCCTGCGACGCGGCCGGCGGGTTGCTGAGCGTGCCCACCGGGGACATCTCGGTCATGCCCCAGCCCTGGATGATGCGCACCTGGTAGCGCTCGTCGAACGCGGTGATGAGCGAGGGCGGGCAGGCCGAGCCGCCGACCATCGAGCGGTCCATCGTCGACAGGTCGACCGGCGAGCCCGTCTCGGCCTGCGCGTCGAGGTGGGCCAGCAGGCCCGTCCAGATCGTCGGGACGGCGGCCGCGGCGGTGATGCCGAGCGCGGGGATCATCTCGGCGAGCGGCTCGGGCTGCAGGAACCGGTCGGGCATGACCACCGACGAGCCGCTCAGCAGCGCCGCGTACGGCAGGCCCCAGGCGTTGGCGTGGAACAGGGGGACGATCGCGAGGAGGACGTCCTCCTCGACCAGCCCGAGCGAGCCGGCCGTCGTGATCGTGATCGAGTGCAGGTAGTTCGAGCGGTGCGAGTAGACGACGCCCTTGGGGTTGCCGGTGGTGCCGGACGTGTAGCACATGGCCGCACCGGTGTCCTCGTCCAGCTCGGGCCAGGCGAACACCGGTTCCTCGGCGTCGAGCAGGGCGCGGTAGTCGTGCACCTGGGTCCCGGCGGCGGCCAGCGCCTCGCGGGTGGCGTCGTCGACGGGGCCGTTCAGCACCACGTGGCGCACGGTCTCCAGGTGCGGCAGCAGCTTCGCGAACGGGGCGGCCAGCGTGTTGTCGACGACCACCACCTCGTCCTGGGCGTGGTTGGCGACGTAGACCAGCTGCTCGGGGAACAGCCGGATGTTGAGCGCGTGCAGCACCGCGCCGGTGCTCGGGACGGCCAGGTACAGCTCGAGGTGCTCCTCGTTGTTCCACATGAACGTGGCGACCCGCTGGTCGCCGTCCACCCCCAGTCGCCGCAACGCGTTCGCGAGCCGGGCGCAGTCGTCGCGCAGGTCGGCGAAGGACGAGCGACGCGGCTCCTGCCCCGTCCAGGTGATCACCTGGGAGTCGGGGAAGGCGGTGGCGCCGTACTCCAGCATCTGGGAGATCAGCAACGGCGTCGGCTGCATCGTGCTGCGCACTTCGGGCTCCTTCGGCTGCGCCGGCTCGTCGTCGAACCGCGTGCCGCCCACCCTGCCTCATCGACACGCGGATCGGGAGAGGCGCGGGTGCCGCCTACGATCGCCGGTATGCGTAGAGACGGGGGAAGGGTCCGGATCGTCCTGCTCGCAGCCGGGGTGGCGGTGCTGCTCGTGGTCGTGGCGGGGGTCGTGGTGTGGCAGCGGGGGCAGGCCGAGCGGCGGGCCGACGAGGCCGCCGCGGCGGCGGCGGGCGAGGTGGCGGCCGCCCTGCAGGCGGGCGACCTCACCGCGGCGCCGGTGCAGGACGCGGCTGCCGCGGCAGAGCTGCACGCGGCCGTCGTCGAGCGCCTGGGCGTCGCCCCCGAGGTCGTCGCGGGCGAGACCGTCCGCACCGACGGCACGGCCACCACGCCCCTCACCTGGACCTGGCCGTTCGGCCCGGACGGGTGGACCTACGAGACCGACCTGACCACCACCGGGGCCGACGACGGCACCTGGTCGGCGGCGTGGTCACCGGCGCTCGTGCACCCCGACCTGTCGGTCGACGGCGTCCTCGCCGCCACCCGCACCACGGCACCGCGGGCCGGTGTCGTGCGTCCCGACGGGTCGGTCGTGGTCGGCGACCAGCCGGTGGTGCGGGTCGGCGTGCAGCCCTCGCGGGTGCAGGACCTCGCGGGCCTCACCAGCACCCTCGCCGAGCTCCTCGACGTCGACGCCGCCGCGCTCACCGAGCGCGTGCAGGCAGCGCAGCCGGAGGCGTTCGTCGACGTGATCACGTTGCGCCGCAGCGACTACGACGCCCTCCGGGCTCAGCTCCAGCCCCTGCCGGGCACCGTGTTCGCGGAGTCGACGCTGCCCCTCGCGCCGACGCGCGAGTTCGCGCGCGCCCTACTCGGGACGGTCGGGCCGGCGACGGCCGAGATCGTCGAGGCGAGCGACGGACGCGTGGCCGCGGGCGACCAGACCGGGCTCTCCGGGCTGCAGCGGCAGTACGACGAGCGCCTCGCCGGCACGGCCGGCGTCACCGTCGAGCTGGTCTCCGAGGGCGCCGCGCAGCCGAGCCGCACCGAGCTGTTCTCCGTCGCGCCGGTGGCGGGCGAACCGCTCGTCGTCACCCTCGACCAGCGCGTGCAGCAGGCAGCCGACACCGCTCTGGCGCAGGTGGTCTCGTCGGGCTCGCTCGGTGCCGACGGTGGTGAGGGCAACGCGGCTCTCGTCGCGGTGTCGGTCTCCACGGGCGAGGTGCTCGCGGTCGCGAACACGCCGGCCACCGGGACCAACCGGGCGATGACCGGCCAGTACCCGCCGGGCTCGACGTTCAAGGCGGTGTCGACCCAGGCGCTGCTCGCGGCCGGCGTGCAGCCGTCCGGCACCGTGGCCTGCCCGGCGACCACCACGGTCGACGGCCGGTCGTTCAAGAACTTCGAGGGCGGCGCGCTGGGCGGCTCCGCCACGTTCGCCGACGACTTCGCGGCCTCGTGCAACACCGCGTTCGTCGGGCTGTCCGAGCAGCTCGCCGACGACGCGCTCGCCGCGGCGGCCGCGCCGATGGGCATCGGGGCGGGCTGGACGGTCGGCACCGACGCCTTCACCGGTGAGGTGCCGGCGAACGAGTCGGCGGTCGACAAGGCGGCGGCGTCGATCGGCCAGGGCCGCAACCTCGCGAGCCCGCTGGCGATGGCCGTGGTGGCCGGCACGATCGCGCGCGGCTCGTTCGTCGACCCGGTGCTGGTCGACCCCGCCGCCGACACCGCCGTCGAGGTGCCCGCCCCCGTCGCCGACCTCGCCGTCGTCCGCGACCTGATGCGCCGCGTCGCCACCGACGGCACCGCGAGCGCGCTCGCCGACGTGCCCGGCGAGCCCGTGCACGCCAAGACCGGCACCGCCGAGTACGGCACCGAGGTGCCGCCGCGCACCCACGGCTGGACGATCGGCTTCCAGGGCGACGTCGCGTTCGCGGTGCTCGTCGAGGACGGCGTCAGCGGTGCCCGGTCGGGCGTCCCGGTGGCGGAGGCGTTCCTGCGCGGGCTGGGCTGAGCAGGTCGGTTCAGGACGGGCCGCGCCGCGACCGCCAGTACCGGCGCGCGGCGTGCACGAGCGGGTCGAGGTGCACGCCCTCCTCCTCGCGCAGCCGACGGCGCGTGAGGGTGCGGGTGCGCCAGATGCCGGCCAGGCCGACGAACCACAGCAGGTACTGCGACGACATCGCCAGCTTGTAGTCGACCAGGTCGTACCGGCCGTCGGGCGCGCGCAGGTCGAGCAGCAGGCCGACCAGCAGGATGCACAGCAGGGTGGCGACGAAGCCGCCGACGTTGACGATGCCGGTGGCGCTGCCGAGCCGGGCGGCGGGGTTCGACGTGCGGGCGAAGTCGAAGCCGACCATCGACGTCGGCCCGTTCGCCGACAGCACCAGCACGAGCACGACGACGAGCCACAGCGGCGGGGTGCCGGGCCAGGCCAGGAGCACGGTCCAGGTCACGATCGTCGACAGCACCACGCCGAGGACGAGGTTCGAGCGGCGGAAGGGGAACCGCGCGGTCAGCCGTCCCAGCACGGGGCCGGCCGCCATGCCCCCGACGACCAGCAGCGTCAGCAGCCCGCTGGCGAGCCCGGCGGAGAGCCCGACGCCCTGGGTCATGAACGGGAAGCCCCACATCATCGCGAAGGCCACGCCCGAGTACTGCACGGTGAAGTGCGTCCACAGCCCGAGCCGGGTGCCGGGGTGCGCGAACGAGTCGCGCACGTCACCGCGCACCTTGGTCAGCGACACCGGACCGGAGTGCTGGATCGGCCCGGACGGGGTGTCCTGCAGCAGCAGGAGCACGAGCAGGCAGGCCAGCACACCGAGGCCGGCGGCACCCGCGTAGGCGCTCGACCACCCCGGGCCGTGCAGCACGAGCACCAGCGGGAAGGCGCTCGCGATCTGCCCGACCTGGCCGACCAGACCGGTGACCTGGGTGACCATCGGCACCTTCGGCGGCGCGAACCAGGCCGGCACCAGCCGGATCACGCTGATGAACGTCATCGCGTCGCCGAACCCGACGAGCACGCGTGCCGCCAGGGCGCCGGACGGGTGCGTGGCCTGCGACATCAGCAGCTGCCCGCACGCCATCACCAGGCCGCCCACGAGCAGCAGCGACTTCGACCCGAACCGGTCGAGCAGCACCCCGACGGGCACCTGCATCGCCGCGTAGACCAGCAGCTGCACGACGGCGAAGGTCGAGAACTCCGAGGCGCCGATGCCGAACCGCTCCGACGCGTCCTCGGCGGCGACGCCCAGGGAGGTGCGGTGGAACACCGCGACGGCGTAGGCCGTGACGGCGACGCCCCACACGACCCACGACCGGGTCGAGGTGGGTCGTTCGCCGGGGGGCGGGGACGGTGTCATGGCGCGTCCATCATGGCGCGTGCGCCGGCGACCTCAGCCGTCGGTCACGGCCGCGACCGCGGCGCGGGTGAGCGTGCCGAGCGAGGTGCCGCCGCCACCGCCGAGCACCGAGGCCACGGCCGCCTCCAGCAGGTGGGCGGGCACCAGGTCGCCGGTGTTGCGGCGCAGCTTGGTCAGCACCTCCCCGGCCGCGAGCGGGTCGTCCGGGTTGCCGCGCGCGTTACGCACCGACGCCTCGAGCACCCGCCCGTCGCGCAGGTGAACCCGCACGCGCGACGGACGACGCCGCGGCAGCGACGCCGTGGCGTCCGGGTCCTCGCGCAGCTCGACCCTCGCGGCGAGCTCGTGCAGCTCGGGACGGTGCACGGCGTCGTCGAGGAAGGACCCGGCGTGCAGGTCGCCGTCGAGCAGCAGCGCCGCCACGCAGGCCGGTACCGAGAAGCGGGCGTGCAGGTCGGTCTGCGGGCGGGGGTCCCGCAGCGACGCCGCGAACGCGAAGGTGTCGACCTCGACCCGCTCGACCAGGTCGGCGCTCCCCCGGCCCGGTCCGCCCGTGCCCAGGCCGCCCGAGCCGAGCGCCAGGGCGAGGGCGTCGAGCGTCGGGTGCACCCAGCGGGCGCAGGCGTAGGGCTTGAGGTAGCTCGACGCCAGCTGCCAGCGCGTGCCGAGGTCGCCGAGCAGCACGTCGTCGTCGAGGTCGGTGCAGACCGCCCCGTCGTAGAGGGCGGCGTGCAGCGTCTCGTCGCCGGTCTCCCCCGCCCCGGCCCGCAGGTCGGCCTGCGCGCCGTGCCAGGCCCCGAGCCCGGTCCAGGCGTTGCGCACCGTGCCGCCGCGGACGGGGACGTCGAGCGTCGCCGCGAGCGGCAGCGACGTGCCGAGGAGCCAGCCCGCGCCCAGCTCGGACGCCGGCGCACCGCGCAGCAACCCCGCCGCGAGGGCTGCGGACCCCGTCCCGTGGATGCCGTGCGGGTGCAGGCCGGGTCGCAGCGTCGTGGCCGTGCCGGCCCGCAGACCGACCTCGCCGGCGACGAGGAAGACCTCGGTGAGCCGCTCGTCGTCGACGTCGTCGGCCGCCGCCGCGCGCAGCAGCACCGGCAGCAGGTGCGGGCAGGGGTGGGCCGTCGGCACCGGGGGCAGCCGGTGGCCCTGCGGGTGGAAGGAGCCGCCCGAGTCGGCGTCGAGCCAGGTGGAGGCGGTGCCGAGCGTCACCAGGAACCCGAACGGCGCGGGTCCCGACGGGTCGACGCCGAGCGAGCGCCCGAGCGCCCGCACCGGTGCGTAGCGCAGGCCGCCCAGCAGCGCGCCGAGGGTGTCGAGGAGGAGGAGCCGGGTGAAGGCGACGACGTCGTCGGGGGCGTCGCCCAGCCGGGTGCCGGCGGCGAAGCGGCCGACCGGCGGGGCGACGGGGGCGTGCACGGGTGCGCTCACGCGCCACCTCCTGGGGACGTGACCGCGGAGCGCACCGCGGGCAGCAGCTGGTCGAGCCGGTCGAGGACGCCGTCGAGGCCACCGGCCAGCACGACGCCGTCGACCTCAGCAGGTGCGAGCTCGGTCGCGGCGGAGCTGATCTCGTCGGGTGACCCGGTGAGCACGAACCGTCGGCGTACCGACGCCACGGCGTCCGGGGCGACGTCGTCCGCCGCCCAGGCGCCGGCGGTGCCGTGCTGGGCGTAGTCGTGGCCGGCGGCGACCGTCCGCGCCGCCCCGAGGTCGGCCGCGTCCAGGCCGTACCAGTCGGGCGCGGCGACGAGCCGCGTCGCGCACGAGCCGACCAGCGGCGCCGACGCCGCGACCGCCTCGTCCTCGGTGCGGGTGACGACCGCCCGCAGGAACAGCCAGACCCGGCAGCCCGGCGCGGTCTCGCGGGCGAGCGCCGCCGCGCGGGCGACCACGCCGGGGTCGACGCCGACGTCGACGAGCACGCCGCCGAGCGTGCGGGCGGTGGCGGCCAGGGTGCGGGGCCCTGAGGCCGCCCCCAGCACGCGTCCGCCGGCCACCCCGTCGAGCCGCTCGGCGAGCACCTCGAGCGCCTGCTCGTGGGCGGCGGTGGTCGCCGGGCGCAGCCCCTCGTTGCGCACCGAGCTCTCGCCGCGTCCGACCGCCGCGAACGCCCGGCCGGGGTGGTGCTGCTCGAGGGTGCGGACGGCGGAGGCGACCGACGCGGGGTGCCGCAGGCCGAGCGAGACCGTGCACGGCCCGGCGAGCGCCGCGGTCGTCCCGCCCAGGGTGCGGCCGGTCTCGAGCCAGGGGTCGGGGTACAGCCGCGGGCTGTCGACGAAGCCCACGCCGTCGGCGCCGGCCGCGAGGGCCGCACGCACGACCGCCTGGGGATCGCGCCTGCGCGGCGGTTCCCGCGACGTTGACGAGCACCGGCGCGGTCACGGCGCTCCCGCGACGGTGGCGGCGGTGCGGGCCGCGGCACCCTGCGGGGCCCGCACGCCCGCGGCGTGCAGCCGGACGGCCAGCCAGCCCGCGACGAGCGCGTGGCCGGCGCGCAGGTCGGCACCGGCGGCAGGTGCGGGCGGGCCCACGACGGCCAGGCAGCCCGCCAGCTCGGCCACGACCGCCTCGTCGTCCGCCTCGAGCCCGGCCGCCACGGCGGCGGTGGCCGCGGCCGCGAGCACGAACGAGCCCGGGTCGGCGACCGCGCCGTGAGCCGGTGCGGGCAGCTGCGCGAGCACCTGCGCGCCGCGCGCCACCGCACGGCTCACCAGGTCCTCGGGCGACCCGGGTCCGGGACCTGCCTGCACCCGGGCGAGCAGGAGCAGCAGGTCGTGCGCGGGGGCGCCGTCCCGGTGCAGCCGGGCGCCGCCGTCCAGCAGCGCGTGGGCGGCGTCGGGCTCGCCGGTCAGCGGGTCACCTCGGTGCTCTCGGTGACGAGGTAGAACTTGAAGTCGGTGCGGCCGGCGGGCCCGCGCTCGGCCGGGATCGGGTGCTGCTCGAACCACTCCAGGTAACGCTGGTAGGCGTCCTCGTCGGCGTAGTGCATCTCGGCGATCCGGTAGAAGGTCAGCCCCTCCGGCACGTCGGCCGCGCCGCCGGACGCCTGCCGCACCGGGCGCAGCACCTTGTTGAAGACGATGCGGTCCAGGTGCGGGTTGGCGAGCAGGTCGGGGGCGTGCACGTCGAACAGCCAGCGCTCGTACTCCTCGGCGCTGACGCCGGGCTGGATCTCGTAGCCGAGGATGGTCTTGACGCTCATCGCGGTCCTCCGTGGGGTGGGGTGGTCGGGGGTGGTCAGGGTCGGGACGGGTCGAGCAGGTCGGGCGGGTCGAGCGGGGCGCCCGCGACCCAGTCGAAGGACTGCGCGCCGTCGCCGAAGCCCTCGAGCCGCACCCGGAACGGGCGCACCCGCAGCCCGACCAGGTCGGCGCGCACCTGGTCGGCGTCGCGCACCGGCGCCCGGGTGTGCCCGGCGGCACGCTGCGCGTCGAGGTGGCGGCGGTAGGTGTCCTCGGTCCAGGCGTCGTCCGCGGGCTCCGCGGTGCCGCGCACCATCACCGCCCGCGGCGGCAGCGCCCCCACGTCGAACACGTGCGGGCGCTCGTTGGTCGCGCCCTCGGCCGGGGTGCCCGTCCACATCACGAGCACCCGGGGGTCCCGGGTCACCTGCGCGAGGCGGGCGTGCGTGCGGCGGTGCACCAGCGCGACCGACCAGTCGTCGGCGAGGAACGCGGTGGCCGTGCGCGCGACCGGGTAGCCGCGGACGTCGAGCGTCACGACCTGGGCGAAGGGCACCTCGTCGCGGGTGAGGGCCAGCGCGCGGCGCACGACGTCGTCGGGCGGCGGGGTCACGACGGCTCCGCCGGGACCAGCCGGACGCGGCGCGTCTCGCGGGGCGCGCGCCGCCAGCGGCTGCGCACCTCGGCCTCGGACCACGCGCGGTCGGGCAGCAGGACGTGCTCGATCTCGACCTCCAGGGGTGCGGTGAACGGGAACGGGGCCAGGTGCAGCTCGCCGGGACGCCCGACCGCGGCCGTCACGACCACGTCGGCGGCGCCCGGCCTCGGCGCGACCGGTGGTAGCGAGATGCGCTGGGGCGCGTGCTCGATCGCCCGCAGCTGCGGACCCCAGGGGACCGGCTCGCCGGCGGGCGACGGCACGTCGAGCGGGACGGTCACCAGGTGCAGCGACAGCAGGTCCCACAGCTGCAGCAGCGCGTGGTGGTGCCAGGCGCGCGCCTCGAAGTCGCGGCGGGGCTCGTCGTCGGTCCAGACCCGGTCGAGGACGTCGACCCAGCGCCGCTGCTCCGCGCGCACGGCCCGGTCCTGCAGGGCCCGGTCGTGCTCGCCGCCCACCCGGGCGGCCCCGCCCGGTCGCGCCCAGCGCCCGCGGTACAGCCCGGTCCAGTGCATGCCGACCAGCAGGCCGGCGTAGGCGTCGGCGGCCGTGACGGTGCGCACGCCGTCGCGGTAGAGCCGCACGTGCTCGTCGGCCGCGACGTCGAGGAAGTGCAGGGGACGCCGGGCACTGGCGTCGAACAGCAGCCGGGCGTCGCGGCGTCGCCACCCCTCGTCGTGGCGGGCGGCCGCCAGCACCACCGCACCGCGCGGCTCGGGGGCCTCGACGACGTCGCCACCCCAGGCCGCGGCGAGCTCCCCGGCCAGCCGCCCGTGCTCGACCTGCGTCACCAGCCGAAGCGCGCCGTCCTCGCGCGTGACGATCACGAGGCCGCGTCCCGCAGCGTGCGCGCGAGGTCGCGCGCGGTGCCGCCCGTCGCGAGGGCGTGCACGGCGTCGACGACGGTCTCGGCACCGCTGCCGAAGCGGTGCGCGAGGAGCCGGGACGCCTTGGCGCGCAGCCGCTCACGGCTCAGCGGGTCGGCGGCGTCACCGCGAGGCACCCGGCTCGACGCCGTCCGCGTGGTGCCGTCGACGAGCAGCACCTCGACGTCGGCCGGACGCCCGTCGGCGGCGAGGCGGTCGAGGGCGGCGTCGTGCACCACCTCGACGCGCGCCGCCAGGTCGCGAACCGCTGCGCTGCAGACGATCTCGTCGGTCAGCGTGGTCTCGTCGAGGCGGCCGGCGACCAGCGCCACCGCCACCGAGGTCGGGACGCTGAACCGCGCGGCGAGCTCGCCCCCGGCGACGCGGTCGAACTGGGCGGCGCCGGCGGCGCACCGCACGCGCACAGCGGTCACCTCGTCGCCGGTGACCCCGGCGGCCACCAGGTCGGCGACCGCGTCGTTGACGCCGTGCAGGTGCGCGCAGGTCGGGTGCGACTTCACGTACCCCTCCAGCACCTCCCACGTCGTCCAGCCGTCCGGGCCGACGTCCTGCAGCGCCGCGGCCTCGTCCCAGCGCGCGGCGGCGACGACGGCGAGGTGACGACCGGGGGCGCCGGGCGCCGGCGCGAGGCCCGACGCCGCGGCTCGTCCGAGCGAGAGCCCGGTCTGCGCCGAGACGCCGAGGAGGACGTGCGAACCGGCCCAGCCGTCGAAGACGGTCGTGGCGTCGGTGACGAGGACGGCGGCGCACGCGAGACCCGTTGCGCGCGTTAGTGCCTCGTGGTCGCCGGGGGCCAGCAGGTGCGCCGCGGCGACCGCGGCGGCCACCTCGCCCCACGTCCCGATGTCGTGCACCCCGACGGGGGTGCCGCCCATCGCCCGCCCCAGCCGGGTGCCGACCTCGTACCCGGCCAGCACGGCCGAGAGCACGGCCTCGCCGGGGGCGTCGACCTCCGCACCGAGCGCCAGGGCCGCGGTCGCCGCGTGCGAGGCGGGGTGGCCGCGGGCGGGCCGGTGGCCGTCCTGCAGCTGGTCGGCGGCGACGGCGGCACCGGCGAGGAGCGCTGCGGTGGAGGCGGTCCAGCCGCGCGCCGAGCCGGGCACGGCGGCCTCGCCCTCGGGCTCGGTGGCGTGCGCGGCGACCAGACGACGCAGCTCCGGACGGCCACCGCCCAGGGCGGCGACGGCGACGGTGTCGGCGACGAGATCGACCACGCGGTCGCGGACCGCGGCGGGGGCGTCGGCCCAGCGCGTGGACGCGGCGGCGCGGCCCAGCACGCCCTCGAGGGTGCTCACCGCGCCCCCAGCAGGGAGGGCAGGCCGGAGACGTCGGCCGCGCCGGGCAGCGCGTCGCACCAGGCGAGCACCGGCGCCACGGCGCGCGGGGGCAGCGCGCGCCCGAGCAGGGCCTCGTGCTTGTCCCGGAGCACCGTCGCCGGGTACGGCCGGTCCGGTCCGCCGGGGGCGTGCTCCTCGGTGGCGGTCAGCACGCGGCCGTCGACGAGGGTGACCGACACCCGGGCGGCGCGGACGGCGGGCGACGCGGCGGTCATCGCCGGGTCCTCGACGACCTGGACCTGCCGGGTCAGCGCCTGCAGCCGCGGGCCCGCGGCCGTCTCGTCGGTGTAGGTGTCGATCCCGTTGTCGCGCAGCAGGATCCGCGCCGCGACGTTGTAGGGGATCGAGTGCTTGCCGGCGAAGCCGTTCGGCACCTCGGTGGACCGCAGCCGCGTGGCCGGGTCGTAGGTGGCCACCTCGACCTCGTCGACCTCGTCGGCGCCGAACCCGTGCTCCACCAGCAGCGCCTCGGTGGCCTCGATCGGCGCGTGGTTCCAGCGGCTGCAGGCGTGCGTCTTCAGGTAGCCCGTGCGCAGGTACCGCACGTCGCCGAGACCGGCGTCGAGGTGCGTGCCGTCGAAGGCGCTGCCCAGCACCTCGCCGAAGACGGTCTCGAGCGCCCGGGGGTCGGCCGTGGTGCCGGTGCGTGCCAGCTCGACCGCCAGCACCCCGGCCTGGGCGGTCAGGCCGGTGACGGCGTTGCGGACCGTGGCGCCCGTCGTCGCGGCCCGCTGGGTCGAGGCCGGGACGAGCGCGGCCGCCACGAGCACCGCGCGCTCCGCGGCGACGACGTCGAGCCCGCGCAGCCGCGCGACCCCGGCCGCCGCGCCGCAGACCATCGCGGTGCCGAACGGGTGCACGGCGTCGTGCAGGCGCACGCCGCGTCCGACCCGCACGGCGACCTCGTAGGCGGCGGCGAGTGCCTCGAGCAGCTCGCGGCCGGTGCTGCCGGCCTCCTCGGCCACCGCCAGCAGCGCCGGCAGGGTGTGCGCGCAGGGGTGGTTCGCGGCCAGCTGGTTGCCCTCGTCGAGCTCGAGCCGCACCGATGCCGCGCCGTTGAGCAGCGCCGCCGTCGGGGCCGTCGTCGTGGACCCGTCGGCCCAGACCGTGCTCGCGCCCTCACCCCCGAGCCGCCGGGCGAGCGACGCCGCCCCCGCGACCTCCGGCTCGACGGCCGCCCCCACCGCGGCGGCGAGGGTGTCGGTCACGAGCAGGACGGCGTGGTCGACGTCGTCGGCGGCCAGCACGTCGTCGCCGAGCGACCACGCCACGAGCGCGCGCAGGCCGCTCACGCCGGCCCCGGCAGGCCGCCGCGCCAGCCCAGCGCGCGGGACACGTCGTCGGCCGCGGCCACGAGCAGGGGCACGAACCTCGCCCGGGCGGTCTCGTCGACCCGGTCGACCGGGCCGCACACCGAGATCGCCCCGACGACCGAGCCGTCGACGCCGAACACCGGTGCGGCGACCGACCCGGCACCGCGCTGCCGCTCGCCGTCGGAGTGGGCGTGCCCGTCGCGGCGCACCTCGACCAGGCGGGCGCGCAGCGCGTCCGGGTCGCCGACGGTGAGGTCGGTGAGCCGGTCGAGAGGGCCGGACACCACCGCCTCCTGGGCGTCGGCCGGCATGAACGCGAGGATCGCGGTGCTCGAGCTGCCCGCGTGCAGCGGGAACCGGCGGCCGAGCTCCACGCTCATCGAGATCTCGCTGCGCCCGACCACCTGGTCGAGGTACACCCGGGCCCCCGGGACGAGCGCCGACACCGTGGTCGTCTCGCCGGTCGCGGCCTGCAGCCGGCGCAGCACCGGCAGCGCCCGCGTGCGCAGGTCGGAGTCGCGCAGCGCGCGGGCGCCCAGCGCGCTCGCCGCGGGTCCGAGCCGGTAGCCCCCGGCCTCGGTCACGACCAGACCGCGTTCGACCAGCGTGCGCAGGATGCGGTGCACGACCGCCTTGGACAGGCCCAGCCGGCGCGCGAGCGCCGACACCCCGTGCACCTGCGGGCCGTCCAGGAACGCGAGCAGCACGTCGGCCACCCGCGCCGCCGACTCGGTGCCCGTCGCCTGTCCCACCGCTCCGCCGGCCCGTTCCGTCGTCCTCGTCGTCATCGTCCCTGCTCCCCTTGGTGTTCCGCTCGGCGGAACGATAGTCGAGAGTCGGACGTCTGTCGTCGGACCTCGGCGGGATGGTCGTGACCGTAGACGACGCACGGAATCCCTGTCGACCCCTTGACCTGAGCCGGATCTGCGTCCACAGTCGATGCGCAGAGGAGCGTTCCGTCGAGAGGAACGCCCTGAGCACCTGGGAGAGTTCGATGAAGCGGTACCTGCTCACGGCACTGGCCGTGGCCCTGCCCCTGGCTCTCGCGGCGTGCGGCGGCTCGGCGCCGCCCGGGGCCGTCGACGACGGGGGCGACGGCGACGCCGCCAACCCCGAGACGATCGTCATCGGCTCGCTGCACCCCCTCAGCGGTGGGGCAGCGGCCGACGGCCAGCAGATGGACAACGGCGCCCAGCTCGCCGTCGACGCCATCAACGAGGCCGGCGGCATCGAGTCGCTCGGCGGCGCGCAGCTCGAGCTGTCCAGCGCCGACACCCAGGGCGCGCCCGAGGTCGGCCAGAGCGAGGCCCAGCGCCTGGTGCAGGAGGGGGCGGTCGCCCTCGTCGGCACCTACCAGAGCGCGGTGAGCCAGAACGTCGCCGCCGTGGCCGAGCGCAACCAGGTCCCGTTCGTCATCGACGTCTCCAGCGCCGACGCCATCCTCAGCCAGGGCTACCAGTACACGTTCCGGCTGCAGCCGAGCGGCACCGTGCTCGGCGAGGGCGGCGCGCAGTTCCTCTCCGAGGTCAGCGAGAACGCTGGCGCCGAGCCCCCGGCCGTCGCGATCCTGCACGAGCAGGGCCCGTTCGGCACCGCGATCAAGGACACCTTCAGGCCAAGGCCGAGGAGCTCGGGATGAGCGTGGTGTCGGCGGTCAGCTACGACCCCGCCAGCGTCTCCGACTTCACCACCCAGATCACCGCGGTGCAGGCCGCCGGCGCCGACGTGCTGATGGTGGCCGGCTACTACCGCGACGGCGTGCTCGTCGCGAACGCCGTGAACACCGTCAAGCCCGACCTCGACGCGGTCTGGGGCGTGGCCAACGGCGCGTACGACCTCCCGCAGTTCCCGGCCGAGGTCGGCGAGGCGGGCGAGGGCTACTTCGACGCGAACTACCACCTGGACACCACCAACCCCGACACCCAGGCGCTGATGGAGCTGTACCAGGAGACCCACGACGACGAGATCCGCACCGGCGCCGTCCTCGCCTACGACGCGGTCCGGGTGATCGCCGACGCCCTCGAGCGTGCCGGTAGCGCCGACCCCGCCGACCTGCGCGAGGCCATCGCCGAGACCGACCTGCCCTCGCTGGTCGCCCAGAGCGGCAACATCAGCTTCGGCGAGACCGGCGAGAACGAGGGTGCCACCCCGATCCTGATGCAGGTGCAGGGCGGCGAGGTCGTCCAGGTCTACCCGGAGGAGTTCGCCGAGGCCGAGCCGCTGTTCCCGGCGACCCCGGGCCAGTGATGGCGGCCCCGATGGGCAAGGGCTCGCCCGGGACGGCCTCGGCCGTCCCGGGCGGGACCCCCGACGACGACGCGCTCGCCGCCGCACCGTCCCGGTCGAGCCTGCTGACCTCCCGCAGCACCTGGACGCGCGTCGCGCTGGTGGTCGTGCTCGCCGTCGCCGCGCTCGCGCTCGCCTACTGGCGCTCGGGCAGCGGCACCGTCGTGACGCAGGCCGTCGTCATCGGACTGCTCATCGGCGGCGTGTACGGCCTCGTGGCGATGGGGCTGACCCTGATCTTCGGGGTGCTCGACATCGTCAACTTCGCGCACGGCGCGTTCCTCGCGGTCGCCCTCTACATCACGGTGGTGATGGTCGACCGGATGGGCGTCCACCCCCTGCTGGCCCTGCTGGTGGCGGTGCCGCTGATGTTCCTGCTCGGGGCCGCGGTGCAGGGCGGCATCCTGGCCGGGGCGATGGGCAAGCCGCTGGAGAACCAGCTGCTCATCACCCTCGGCCTGGCCCTGCTGATCGACAACCTGCTGCTGCTGTTCTTCGGCCCGAACCCGCGCTCGGTCTCGCTCCCCGGCGACACCGGCGTCCGCATCCTCGGCGCCGTCACCAGCACCTCGCGGCTGCTGGCCTTCGGCGTGGCGCTGGTGCTGGCCGCGCTGCTCTACGTGCTGCTCCAGCGCACCCGCCTCGGCACGGCGATCCGCGCCGTGGCGGCCAACGACGCCGGCGCCCAGCACGTCGGCATCGACACCCGCCGCATCTACATGGCCGTGTTCGCCATCGGCACCGCGTGCGCCGGTGCCGCCGGGGTGCTGGTCGCGCCGCTGGTGACGATCGAGCCCACGACGGGCGAGCTGTTCAACATCATCGCGTTCGTGGTGGTCGTGCTCGGCGGCATGGGCAACGTGGTCGGCGCGCTCGTCGGCGGCCTGCTGATCGGGCTGACCGAGCAGCTGGGCGCGCTGTACCTGCCCGGGCAGAGCCCGCTGCTGTCGGTGTTCATCGTGTTCGTCCTGGTCCTCTTCCTGCGGCCCCAGGGGCTGTTCGGCAGGTCGTCATGACGCTCACCGCGCCCCCGGAGACGACCGGACCCGTCGCGCTGCCCAAGCCGGCGTGGAACCGCCACCTGCTGGTGCTGCTGGTCCTCACGCTCGTCCTGATCCCGCTGCCCTTCCTGCTCCCGCCCGCGTCCCAGGCGGTGGCGGTGCGCGTCCTCGTCTTCGCGATCATGGCCGTGGGCTGGAACGTGATGAGCGGCTTCGGCGGCATGTTCAGCTTCGGCCACGCCGCCTACTTCGGCATCGGCGCGTACGTCAGCGTGTGGCTGCTGGTCGAGATGGACGTCTCGCCGTGGATCGGCATGGCCGTCGGCGCGGTCGCCGCCGCGCTGTTCGCCGCGCTGATCGGCTTCCTCGCGCTGCGCTACAAGCTCAAGGGCGCCTACTTCGCGCTGTCGACCTTCGCGTTCGCCGAGATGCTGCGCCTGCTGGCCATCAACAGCGACCTGGTGAACCGCGCCGTCGGCTACAACGTCCCGATCCGGCCAGAGAGCTCGGTCGCGTACATCCAGTTCGCGCCGGGTGCGCCCGCGTACTTCTGGATCGCGCTCGCGCTCACCGTGTCGGCCATCGCCGTCAGCATCCTGTTCCTGCGCTCGCGCGCAGGCAGGTTCACCATCGCGGTGCGCGACGACGAGGAGGCCGCCGCCGCCGTCGGCATCCCGGTGATGCGGACGAAGGTCACGGCCATGGCGCTGTCGGCCGCCATCACCTCGGTCGCCGGCACGTTCTACGTCCAGTACTACTTCTTCGTCGACCCCGACGTCGCCTTCGGCTCGAGCGTGTCGATCCAGGCGATCCTGCCCGCCGTCATCGGCGGCGTCGGCACCATCTGGGGGCCGGTCATCGGCGCCGTGGTCCTCGGCCCGCTCAACGACATCACCGCCACCCTGCTCCGCAACCCGCCCGAGGCGCTCGACTTCCTCCAGGGCAGAGCGGGTCTCGACGTGGTCGTGTACGCCGTCCTGCTCATCGTGATCGTCCTGGTGCTGCCGCAGGGCGTCTACGGTGCCGTGCGCGAGAGGTGGCGACGACGCCGATGACCCTCCTGACGGTGAGCGGCGTCAGCCGCTCCTTCCGTGGCCTCAAGGCCGTCGACGACGTCTCGTTCGAGGTCGCCGAGGGCACCATCCAGGGCATCATCGGCCCGAACGGCGCCGGCAAGACCACGCTGTTCAACGTCGTCGCCGGTGCCATCGCGCCGGACGCCGGCACCGTGGTGCTCGACGGCAAGGACATCACCGGCTTCGC
This sequence comes from uncultured Actinomycetota bacterium, assembly GCA_963715595.1. Classification (GTDB taxonomy): domain Bacteria; phylum Actinomycetota; class Actinomycetes; order Actinomycetales; family CAWJMD01; genus MFD01275-22. The sequence continues at coordinate 3,591,677 of OY970255.1, read as the reverse complement.
CCCGCACCGGGTCGCGCACGCCGGCATGTCGCGCACGTTCCAGCTGATGAAGCCGTTCGGCTCGATGAACGTGCTCGAGAACGTCGCCGTCGCGGCGATGGCGGCCGGAACCGGCAGGCGCGAGGCCGACCGCGTGGCCGCCGACGTCATCGACCGGGTCGGCCTCGAGCGCTGGCGCGAGGTGCGCAGCGACGGCCTGCCCACCGCGGGCCTGAAGCGGCTCGAGCTGGCCCGCGCGCTGGCGACGCGCCCGCGGGTGCTGCTGCTCGACGAGGTGCTCGCCGGCCTCGTGCCCGCCGAGCGCACGCCGGTGATGGAGCTGCTCGAGGAGCTGCGCACGCAGGACGGTGTGACCCTGGTGTTCGTCGAGCACATCATGGCCGCGGTGATGCGGCTGTCCGACACCGTCCTCGTGCTCGACCAGGGGCGCGTGCTCACCTCCGGCTCGCCGCAGGAGGTCACCTCAGACCCCCGCGTGATCGAGGCCTATCTCGGCGAGGAGCCCACCGATGCTGCGTCTTGAGAAGGTCTGCTCGGGCTACCACGGGCTGCAGATCCTGCACGAGCTCGACCTCACGGTCGAGGCCGGCGAGATCGTCGCGCTGGTGGGCGGCAACGGCGCCGGCAAGACCACGACCCTGCGGACGATCTCGGGCGTCCTGAAGCCCACCGAGGGGTCGATCACGTTCGAGGGCAAGCAGATCGGCGGCGTGCGCACGGCCGAGCTGGTCAAGCGCGGCCTCGTGCACGTGCCCGAGGAGCGCGCGCTGTTCGGCCCGTTGACGGTCGAGGAGAACCTGCGGATGGGTGCCTGGACGCAGCGCAAGCGTCCTGTGCAGGAGGCGATGTCGGAGGTCTTCGACCTGTTCCCGGTGCTGGCCGAGCGTCGGCGCCAGCTCGCCGAGACCTTCAGCGGGGGCCAGCAGCAGATGCTCGCCATCGGCCGGGCGCTGATGGCGCGGCCGCGCCTGCTCATGCTCGACGAGCCGTCGACCGGCCTGTCGCCGAAGCTCACCTGGGCGGTGCTCGACGCCGTCCGCGCGATCCGCGACCGCGGCGTCGCGGTGCTGCTGGTGGAGCAGAACGCCTCGCAGGCGCTGCGTCTGGCCGAGCGGGCGTACGTGCTCGAGAGCGGCACCTGCGTGCTGTCCGGGCCCGGACCCGAGCTGGCCGAGGACGACCGCGTCCGCGCGGCCTACCTGGGGCTGTAGTGGTCGCGACCGCCACCGCACCGGCGCAGGAGCGCGCGCGGCGCGCCACCGACGAGCTCGGCGCGTGGGCGTCCGGCCTCCGCTGGGACGACGTGCCGGTACCCACCCGCGACCGTCTCGCGCTGGTGCTCCTGGACCTGCTCGGCGTCACCGTGCTCGGAGCCCGGCAGCCCGAGCAGCGCGCGCTCGTCGAGGCGTGGCGGCCGGCCACGGGACCGTCCCCGCTGGTCGGCACGGGGACGTGCACGACGGTGGAGGCCGCGGCCTACCTGAACGCCACCGCGCTGGTGCGGCTCGAGCTCGACGAGGGCAGCAAGCACGCCGCCGGGCACCCTGCGGCGCACGGGTTCCCGGCCGTGCTCGCGCTCGCGGCCGACGTCGGGACGAGCGGCGCGGACACCGCCGCGGCGCTCGTGGTCGCCTACGAGGTCGCGGCGCGGTTCGGACGCGCCACCCGGCTGCGGCCCGGCACCCACCCGCACGGCAGCTGGGGCGTGGCGGGCGCCGCGGCGGGCTGCGCGCGGCTGCTCGGCCTCGGGCCGGAGCGGGTGGCGGCCGCCGTCGACGCCGGCAGCGGGCTCCCCGTCGCCGGCCACTTCTCGTCCGCTCTCGACGGCAACCCCGTCCGCGACGCGTGGATGGGGGCGTCGAACGCCTCCGGCCTGGCCGCGGCCCGGATGGCCGCCGCGGGCCAGGCCCGCAGCACCGGCACCGCCGCCGGGTCGCTCGGCACGCTCCTCGGGGAGCTCGACCCCGGCCGGCTCACCGACGGCCTCGGCGAGCGCTGGGACCTCGCTCTCGGCTACTTCAAGCGGCATGCCGCGTGCTCCTTCACCCACCCCGTGGCCGACGCGGTGCTCGCGCTGCGCGGGCCGGTCGCCGACGCCGCCGAGGTCGAGGCGATCGTGGTCGAGACGCACCGGCTCGCCACGGGTCTGGACCGGACCACCTGGGACAGCAGGCTCGGCGCGATGTTCAGCATCCCGTTCGTCGCGGCCTCCGCCTGGGTGCACGGTGAGGTCGGGCCGGCGGTGAGCGGTGACGACCTGCGCGACGACCCGCGCGTCGTCGCGCTGGCCGAGCGCGTCGAGGTGCGCGGCGCCCCCGACCTCGACGCCCGCCTGCCCGGCGAGCGCGCCGCCCGCGTCACCGTCCGCACCCGCGCCGGGACGCTGGTGCGCGAGGTGCCCAACCCCGTCGGCGACGCCGACCACCACCCGCTCGACGAGACCGACGTGGTGACGATGCTGCGCGGCTGGCTCGGTGACGACGACGTCGTCGACGACCTGCGCTCCGCCGTCGCCGCCCTGCCCGGCAGCGACGACGTCGGACCCCTGCTGCGAGGACTCCCGTGACCTGTCCGACCACCCCCAGGCCCGGAGGCCCCGTGCTGCTGTACGCCGTCACCCCCATCCACGTCGACGACTCCGAGCTGGCCCGCAGGCAGGCGCGCTACGACGAGCTCTGCCCACCCGGTCTGTCGGTCGAGCTGCACGACCTCGGGCCGGACGCCCCGCGCGCGCTCGACACCGAGCAGCAGGTGCGCGACTCCGAGGGTCTCGTCGCCGCAGCGCTCGAGGCCGCTCCCGACCACGCCGACGCGCTGCTGCCCGACTGCGTGCTCGACCCTGCCGTGCCCGACCTGCAGGGACGCCTGGAGCGGCCGGTCTACGGGCTGCTGCGGACGAGCTCGACCTGGAGCGTGCTGTCGGGCAGGCGGTTCGGCGCCGTGACCCGCAACCCGGCGATCGCCGCCGAGCTGGAGCGGCAGGTGGGCGTGTACGGCCTCGCCGGTGCGTTCACCGGCGTCGAGGTGCTCGACCTCGACGTCGCCGCGATCCACGAGGGCACCCGCTGGGCCGACGCGCTCGGCAGCGCCGTGGGCCGGATGACGTCCGCCGGCGCCGGCGACCTCGTCAACGGCTGCAGCGCCGTCGACCTCCCGGCAGAGGCCGCGGGGTGGCCGGTGCGCGTGGTCGACCCGACGGCCCTCACCCTCGCGCTGGTCGCGGCCGGGGAGGCGCGGTGAGCGACGACGGCCCCGACCTGGTCGTGGCGGGCGCGGGCGGCGGCCTGGTCGCCGCCCTGCGCGCCGCCCAGCTCGGCCTCGACGTGCTCGTCGTCGAGGCGAGCGAGCAGTTCCGTCGCGGCAACAACACCTCGATGTCGACCGCGATGGTCCCCGGTGCGGGCTCGCGCTTCCAGCGCGAGGCGGGCATCGACGACTCGCCCGAGCTGTTCGCGTCCGACGTCGCGCGCAAGACCCACGGCGAGGCCGACGAGCGCCTGACCACCGCGCTCACCGGCGTCAGCGCCCGGCTGGTCGAGTGGCTCGCCGACGACCTCGGCCTGCCGCTCGGCGTCGTCACCGACTTCCACTACCCGGGCCACTCGCGCGACCGGTGCCACACCATCGAGGGGCGGCACGGCACCCAGCTGCTCGACCACCTGCTCCGCGAGGTGCAGCGGTCCGACCGCATCGACCTGCTCGTCCCCGCCCGGCTCGTCGACGTGCTGCTCGACGACGACGGTGCGGTGCGCGCCGCCGTCGTCGAGACACCGGACGGCGACCGCGAGGAGGTGCCCACGCGGGCGGTGCTGCTGGCGACGAACGGGTACGGCGCCGACCGGACGCTCGTCGAGGAGCACCTGCCCGAGATCGCCTCCGCCGCCTACCACGGCAGCGAGACCAGCCGCGGTGACGCGCTGCGCATCGGGGAGCGGCTCGGCGCCGCCAGCGCCTACCTCGACTCCTACCAGGGCCACGGTGCGCTGGCCGCGCGCGGCGCCACCCTGGTGGGCTGGGCGACCGTCATGCACGGCGCCGTGCTGGTCAACACCGCCGGCGAGCGGTTCGGCGACGAGACCACCGGGTACAGCGAGTACGCGGCCGTGGTCGCGGGTCAGCCCGACGCCACCGCGTGGATCGTCCTCGACCGCCGCATCCACGACGCGTGCCAGGTGTTCACCGACTTCCGTCAGACCGTCGAGTCGGGCGCGCTGGTGTGGGCCGACGACGTCGCCGGGCTGGCCGAGGCCACCGGTGTGCCGACCGACGCCCTGGCCGCCCAGCTCGACCAGGTCGCGGCAGCGGCCCGGAGAGAGCGCCCGGACCCGTTCGGGCGCACCGAGTTCGAGGCCGTCCTCGAGGCGCCGTACGCCGCCGTCCGCGTCGTGCCGGCGCTGTTCCACACCCAGGGCGGTCTCGTCGTCGACGAGCACGCCCGGGTCGAGCGCGCCGACGGCTCCGCGATCGCAGGGCTGTACGCGTCCGGCGGTGCGGCGCACGGCATCTCGGGGCACGGTGCTGCGGGCTACCTCGCGGGCAACGGGCTGCTGCCCGCCCTCGGGCTGGCGTTCCTGGCCGCCGAGCACCTCGCCGGAGCGGAGGTGCCGGCATGAGCGGCCCGCTGGAGGGCTTCCGCGTCCTCGACGTCTCGACCATCCTGGCCGGGCCGCTGTGCGCCCGGATCCTCGGCGACCACGGCGCCGAGGTGGTCAAGATCGAGCACCCCACCAAGGGCGACGGCATGCGCGGCCACGGCCCGTCCAAGGACGGGATCGCGCTGTGGTGGAAGGAGATCTCGCGCAACAAGCTCTCGGTCGCGCTCAACCTGTCCGACCCCGAGGGCGCCGAGCTGTTCCTGCGGCTGGTCGAGACCGCCGACGTGGTCGTCGAGAACTTCCGTCCCGGCACCCTCGAGCGGTGGGGCCTCGGACCCGACCGCCTGCACGAGGTGAACCCCGGGCTGGTCCTGACCCGTGTCACCGGGTTCGGCCAGACCGGCCCGTACGCAGGCCGCGCCGGCTTCGGCACCCTCGCCGAGGCGATGAGCGGATTCGCCCACCTCACCGGCGAGGCCGACGGCCCGCCGACCCTGCCGGCGTTCGGCCTGGCCGACAGCCTGTGCGGCATCGCCGCCTCGAGCGCGACGACGATGGCGCTGCTCGCCCGCGAGCGCAACGGCGGACGCGGCGAGGTGATCGACCTGAGCCTGCTCGAGCCGATCATGGACGCCGTGGGGCCCGGCCCGACGGTCTACCAGCAGACCGGGGTCGTCGGCACGCGCCAGGGCAACCGCTCGAGCAACAACGCACCGCGCAACACCTACCGCACGGCCGACGGCAGCTGGGTGGCCGTGTCGACCAGCGCCCAGGCGATCGCCGAGCGCGTCATGCACCTCGTCGGGCCACCCCGAGGTCGTCGACGAGCCGTGGTTCGCCACCGGCGCCCAGCGCGCGCAGCACGCCGACCTGCTCGACGAGTACGTCGGCGGCTGGATCGCGCAGCGCACGCGCGAGGAGGTGACGGCCGAGTTCGAGCGCGCCGGAGCCGCTCTCGCACCGGTCTACACCTCCCAGGACCTCGTCGAGGACCCGCACGTGCGCGAGACCGGCATGCTCGTCGAGGTCGACGACGACGACCTCGGACCCGTCCTCATGCACAGCGTCATGTGGCGCGCGCGCGAGGCGCCCGGCTCCATCCGCTTCACCGGTCGGCCGCTCGGTGCCGACACCGACGCCGTGCTCGGGGCGCTCGGGTGCGACGAGGAACGCCTCGCCGACCTGCACGCGCGCCGGGTCGTGGCACGACCCCAGGGGGACCCTCGATGAGCACCACCACGGGCACGGCGGCGCTGCTGGCCGCCGTGCAGGCCGGCACCCGCGTCCACGGCCTGGGCCGCGAGCTGCGGCAGGGCATGCCGCAGTCGCCGAACCATCCCGCGTTCTGGCACGCGCTGCCGCGCCGCCACGGCGACGTCGTCCGTGCCGACGGCGGCTCGGCGGCCAACGACATGATCTCGATGGGCACCCACGTCGGCACCCACGTCGACGCGTTCGCCCACGTCTCGCACGACGGGCGGCTGCTCGACGGCTCGGACGCGGTCGAGGCCGGCGTCGGCGGACGGTACGAGCGGCTCGGCGCGCACACCATCGAGCCGATGGTGTGCCGCGGGGTGCTGCTCGACGTCGCCGCCGCGCTCGGGACGCCGGTCGGACTCGACGCCGGCTACGAGATCACCCCGGACGACCTGCAGCGCACCGCCGAGTCGCAGGGCACGCCGCTCGGCGCCGGCGACGTGGTCCTGCTGCGCAGCGGCTGGGGGCGCCACTTCGACGGCCCGACGCCGTCCGACTACGTGGGCGGCTCCTCGGGCGTCCCCGGCGTCGGCGAGGCCGGCGCGACCTGGCTCGCCGACCACGGCGTGCGCGCCGCCGGCGCCGACACCATCGCCTTCGAGCGCCTGGCCCCGGGCGCCGGCCACGCGGTGCTGCCGGCGCACCGCGTGCTGCTGGTCGAGCGCGGGATCTACATCATCGAGGCGATGGCCCTGGAGGAGATCGCGCGCGAGGGCGTGCACGAGTTCGTCTTCGTGATGGCCCCGCTGCCGATCTTCGGCGCGACCGGCTCGCCGGTGCAGCCCCTGGCGGTGGTCGCCGGTGGCTGACCCGACCCTGGCCCAGCAGCTGGGCGACTTCGCCGTCGCCGCGCGCGACGGCGTTCCCGACGACGTCGCCGCGAGCGTGCGGCAGCGGGTGCTCGACGTGCTGGGGCTGTGCGTGGCGGCCACGCCGCTGCCCACCAGCGCCGCCGTGGCCGGTCTCGTCGAGCACCAGGGCGGTCGCGCCGAGTCGACGGCGATCGGTCTGGCCGAGCGGGTCCCGGCCTCGCAGGCCGCGTTCCTCAACGGCGTCCTGGCCCACTCCCTCGACTTCGACGACACCCACCTGCCGTCGGTGCTGCACCCGAGCTCGGCGGTCGTCCCGGCCGCGCTGGCAGCCGCCCAGGCCGTCGGCGCGTCGGGTGCCGACGTGGTCGCGGCCGTCGCGGTCGGCCTCGAGGTGACCGTGCGGCTCGGGATGGCCGGCTACGACCGCGAGCTCGGCAACTCGGTCTTCTTCGAGCACGGGCAGCACGCCACGTCGATCTGCGGGGCGATGGGCGCCGCCGTCGCCGCCGGTCTCGTGCTGGGTCTCGACCGCGACCGGCTCGTCGACGTGCTCGGCATCACCGGCTCGATGGCGTCCGGCATCATCGAGGCGAACCGCACCGGCGGCACCGTCAAGCGCGTGCACAACGGCTGGGCCGCCCGGTCCGGGGTGACCGCCGCCGAGCTGGTGCAGCGCGGCCTCACCGGCCCGCCGTCGGTGCTCGAGGGCCGCTTCGGGTTCTTCGAGGCGTTCCTGCACGGCAGCACCGTCGACCTCGACGCCGTCACCGCCGGGCTGGACTCGATGGGTTCGGGCGCCGACTGGGCCGTACCCGGCATCTTCTTCAAGCCCTACCCGGCCAACCACTTCACCCACGGCGTCGTCGACGCCGGCCTCGCGCTGCGCGAGCAGGGGCTGCGTCCGGGCGAGGTCGCGCGGGTCGAGCTGCGCGTCCCGTCCGCGGTGATCCGCACGATCGGGGAGCCGCTGGACGTCAAGCGCGCCCCGCAGACCGGGTACCAGGCCCAGTTCAGCGGCCCGTACGCGTTCGCGGCGGGGCTGTGCTCGTCGGGCGCCGGGCTCGGCGTGGGGCTGGCCGACTACACCGACGAGCTCGCCGCCGACCCGGTGCGCCGCGCGCTGATGGCGGTCACCGACGTCGTGGCCGACGCCCGCTGCGACGAGATCTTCCCCTCGCAGTTCCCCGCCGTCGTCGTCGTCACGACCACCGACGGCCGCACCCTCACCGAGGAGGTGCTCGCCAACCGCGGTGGCCCGCAACGGCCGCTGTCGGACGACGAGCTCGCCACCAAGTTCGCGGTGAACGTCGCCGGGCTGCTGCCCGACGACGTCGCCGACGAGGTGGCCGCCGCCACGCTGCGCCTGGGCGACCTGCCCGGCGTCGACCCGCTGCTCGACCCGCTGCGCCGGCTCGGCGCCGTCCCCGCCTGACCCGACCCGCCGACCCACCCCTGGAGGCCCAGATGCCCCGGTACGACCTGCTCCTCACCGACGTCCGCGTGGTCAGCCACGACTCGGCCGAGACGCCCGCCGCCGACATCGGCGTCCGCGACGGCCGGATCGTCGAGGTGGCACCGGGTCTGGACCGCTCGGAGGCGACCGAGGTCGTCGACGGCCGCGGCCGCCTCGCCTTCCCCGGCGCGGTCGACGCCCACCAGCACTGGGGCATCTACAACCCGCTCAAGGTCGACACCGGCACCGAGAGCCGCGCCTGCGCGCAGGGCGGTGTGACCAGCGCGATCACGTACATGCGCACGGGCCAGTACTACCTGAACAAGGGCGGCCCGTACGCCGACTTCTTCCCCGAGGTGCTGGCCGAGTCCGAGGGCGAGGCCTACGTCGACTACGCCTTCCACCTGGCGCCGATGAGCAAGCAGCACATCGACGAGATCCCCTCCCTCGTCGCCGACCACGGCGTGACGTCGTTCAAGATCTTCATGTTCTACGGCGGCCACGGCCTGCACGGCCGCTCGGCCGACCAGAGCTCGTTCCTGATGATCCCGCCGGACGAGCGCTACGACATGGCGCACTTCGAGTTCGTCATGCGCGGCGTCCAGCGGGCGCGCGAGCAGCACCCCGAGCTGGCGGACGAGATCTCGCTGTCGCTGCACTGCGAGACCGCCGAGATCATGACGGCGTACACGAAGCTGGTCGAGGAGGCCGGCGAGCTGTCCGGCCTGGAGGCGTACAGCGCCTCGCGGCCGCAGCACTCCGAGGGCCTCGCGGTCAGCATCGCCTCCTACCTGGCGCACGAGACCGGGCTGCCGACGATCAACCTGCTGCACCTGTCGTCGGCGAAGGCCATGGACGCCGCCATCCGGATGAAGACGGCGTTCCCGCACATCGACTTCCGCCGCGAGGTGACCATCGGCCACCTGCTCGCCGACTTCCACACGGCGTCCGGCATCGGCGGCAAGGTCAACCCGCCGCTGCGCGGGCGCGACGACGTCGAGGCGCTGTGGGAGCACGTGCTCGCCGGCGAGGTCGACTGGGTGGTCAGCGACCACGCCTGCTGCCGCGACGAGCAGAAGTTCGGCGAGCCGCGCGAGGACGTCTTCCTCGCCAAGAGCGGGTTCGGCGGTGCCGAGTACCTGCTGCCCGGACTGGTCGGCGAGGGCGCGCGCCGCGGCCTGTCGATGGGCGACGTCGCGCGGCTGCTGTCGTGGAACCCCGCCCAGCGCTATGCCCTGCGCACCAAGGGCGCCCTCGCCGAGGGCTTCGACGCCGACATCGCGCTGGTCGACGACACCGTCACCTGGACCGTGCGGGCCGAGGACTCCGAGTCGACGCAGGAGTACACCCCGTTCGAGGGCTTCGAGATGCGCGCCGCGGTGACGGACACGTTCCTGCGCGGCCACCGGGTGCTCGAGGACGGCGCGGTCGTCGGCGAGCCGACGGGGCGGTACCTGTCGCGACCCACCGGGCGCTGAGGGTGGCCGCCCGCACCTACCTCTACGTCCCCGGCGACCAGGAGCAGCGACTGGCGGGGGCGGCTCAGCGCGGCGCCGACGCGCTGGTGCTCGACCTCGAGGACGCGGTCGCGGCGGCGCGCAAGGACGAGGCGCGCCGGCTGGTCGGGGCGTACGTGCGTGACGACGCCGGCGCCCGTCCGCCGGTGTGGGTGCGGGTGACGACGGAGGGTCTGGAGGACGACGCCGCGGCGGTGGTCGGACCCGGCCTCGCCGGCCTGTTCCTGCCCAAGGCCGACGCGGCGCAGGTGGTGCGGGCCGACGAGGTGCTGCTGCGGCTCGAGCGCGAGCACGGGCTGGCGGAGCGCTCGGTGCGGCTGGTGCCGCTCGTCGAGTCGGCGCAGGGGCTGCACGACGCGGCCGAGGTCGCCGCGCACCCGCGGGTCGACCGGCTCGGGATCGGCGAGGCCGACCTGGCAGCCGACCTCGGGGTGCTGCCCGGGCCCGAGCGCGAGGAGATGTGGGCGTTCCGCGCCCAGGTCGTCGCCGCGTCGGCCCGCGCGGGTGCCGGCCGGCCGGTCGGACCGGTCGAGACCGCGCTGCGCGACGAGGACCTGCTGCAGCGCTCGACCGCGCGGCTGCTGCGGCAGGGCTTCCGGGCCCGCACCTGCCTGACGCCGGGCCAGGTCGCGGTGGTGAACCGGGTGCTCACGCCGTCCGCGGACGAGGTGGCACGGGCCCGCGCGCTGGTGGCGGCCCTGGACATCGCGACCGCGAGCGGCACCGGCGTGGCCGTCGACGCGGACGGCCGGATCGTCGACGAGGCGGTGGTGCGCTCGGCCCGCGACGTGCTCGAGCGCGCGGGCGAGGACGTCTGACCCGGCTCAGAACAGCAGGTCGGCCTCGAGGTCGAGCAGGAACCGCTTGCGCGGCAGCCCGCCGCCGAAGCCGGTGAGGGAGCCGTCGGCACCGACCACCCGGTGGCACGGGACGACGATCGACAGCGGGTTCGCGCCGTTGGCCAGCCCGACCGCCCGGGACGCACCGGGGTCGAGCCCGAGCTCGGCGGCGATCGCGCCGTACGACCGGGTGGTGCCGTAGGGGATCTCACGCAGCCGCTCCCACACCCGCAGCTGGAACCCCGTGCCGCGCGGCGCGAGCGGGAGGTCGAACGCCTTCCGCTCGCCGGCGAAGTAGGCGTCCAGCTGCGCTCGCGCGTCGAGCAGCACCGGGTGGTCGTCGTCGCGCCGCCAGTCGTCCCCCGACGTCCGCTCGGCCTGCTCGATGCCCTTGTGCGGGCTGAACCACACCGCGGCGAGGCCGTCGTCGTCCGCCGCGAGCAGCAGCGGGTCGACCGGGGAGTCGACCAGGGTCCACGACGTCACCGCACCAGTGTCGCCTGCGCCACCGACGGCCGTCACGAAGCACCCCGCGTCCTGGCGAGGCGAACGAGTACTGAGCGGGGCTCGCACGCCCCGTTCAGTAGGCGACCACCAACTGAACGGGGCGAACGGGGATCTGCCGCGAGCGAAACGCACTTGTGAGTGAGTGCTCACTCACTTACTCTCTCCCGGTGACCCCCCGAGCCCCCGCCATGTCGCGCGACGAGCGCCGCGCGCTGCTGGTGGAGGTCACCGTGCCGCTCGTGCGCGAGCACGGGGTGGGCGTCACCACCGCCCAGATCGCCTCCGCTGCCGGCGTCGCGGAGGGGACGATCTTCCGGGCGTTCGACTCCAAGGACGAGCTGCTGCACGCGGCCGTCGTGCGGGCCTTCGACCTCACCCACCTGATCGAGGCGGTCACGGCGATCGACCCGGCGCTGCCGCTCGAGGAGCGCCTCACCGAGGCGGTGGCCATGGTGCAGCGCCACCTGCGCTCGTTCCTCGAGCTGATGGGACGCCTGGCCGCCGCCGGCACCCGCGGGCCGCACGAGTCCGGGCACGCCGCGGCGGCGCACGAGCAGCGGCGCGAGGCGTCCGCGCGCATGCACGACGCACTCGTCGCCGTCGTCGGGGCCGACGCGGGCCGCTTCCCGCTGGGTGTCGACCGGGCGGTCGACCTGCTGGGCGGCGTCGTGCTCGCGAGCATCCACCCGATGTCGTCCGACACCCGCCCGTTCCCCCCGGAGCAGGTCGTGCACCTCGTCCTGCACGGCGCGCTCGCCCCGGCACCACCGCACACGATCGCCGCACGGAAGAAGGCCCGCTGATGCTCGTCCGCCTGGCGGCCAGGTACCTGGCCCCCTACAAGGCCTCGCTCGTCGTGCTCGTCGTGCTGCAGCTGGCGGGCACGATCGCCTCGCTGTACCTGCCCAGCCTGAACGCCCGCATCATCGACGAGGGCGTGGCTCAGGGCGACACCGGCTACATCGTGCGCACCGGCGGGTGGATGCTCGCCGTCTCGCTGGTGCAGATCGTCGCCACCGTCGCCGCGACCTGGATCGGCGCCCGCGCCTCGGCCTCGATGGCCCGCGACGTGCGGGCCGGCCTGTTCGACGTGGTCGCGACGTTCTCGGCGCGCGAGGTCGCGAGATTCGGTGCGCCGACGCTGATCTCGCGCAGCACCAACGACGTGACCCAGGTGCAGATGGTCGTCAACATGTTCCTGACGATGGTCGTCTCGGCGCCGATCATGATGGTCGGCGGCGTCGTCATGGCCGTGCGCGAGGACATCGGGCTGTCGTGGCTCGTCGCCGTGGCGGTGCCGGTGCTGGCGCTCAGCGTGGGCCTGGTGATCTGGCGGATGATCCCCCAGTTCAAGGTCATGCAGGAGTGCGTCGACTGGGTGAACCGCATCCTGCGCGAGCAGATCACCGGCGTCCGCGTCGTGCGCGCCTTCGTCCGCGAGGACCTCGAGCAGGAGCGCTTCGGCGAGGCCAACGCCCGCTACACCGGCAGCGCGCTCGCGGTCGGACGGCTGATGGCGCTGGCGTTCCCGATCGTCATGCTCGTCTTCAACGGCTCGACCGTCGCCGTGCTGTGGTTCGGCGCCGCGCGCGTCGGCTCGGGCGAGATGCAGGTCGGGGCGCTCACCGCCTTCATGGCCTACCTGATGCAGATCCTGATGTCGGTGATGATGGCGACCTTCATGTCGATGATGATCCCGCGCGCCGCGGTCTCGTCCGGTCGCATCGGCGAGGTGCTGGCCACCGACTCGTCGGTCGTCCTGCCCACCGCGCCGACCGCCCTGCCCGACGGTCCCGTCGAGGTCGAGCTCCGTGACGTCGGGTTCCACTACCCCGGCGCCGAGCGCCCTGTGCTGGAGGGGGTCTCGTTCACCGCCCGTCCGGGGACGACGACGGCGGTCGTCGGCTCCACCGGGTCGGGCAAGACCACCCTGGTCTCGCTGGTCCCGCGGCTGCACGACGCGACCGGCGGTGCCGTCCTGGTCGGCGGCGTCGACGTGCGCGAGGCCGACGCCGACGCGCTCTGGGGCCGGATGGGAACCGTCCCGCAGAAGCCGTACCTGTTCAGCGGCACCGTCGCCAGCAACCTGCGCTACGGCCGCACCGACGCCACCGACGACGAGCTGTGGGAGGCGCTGCGCATCGCCCAGGCCGACGACTTCGTCCGCGCCATGCCGCTCGGGCTCGAGTCGCCGATCGCCCAGGGCGGGACGAACGTCTCGGGCGGCCAGCGGCAGCGGCTCGCCATCGCCCGGGCCGTGGTGCGCCGTCCGTCGGTCTACGTCTTCGACGACTCGTTCTCGGCCCTCGACCTGCGTACCGACGCCGAGCTGCGCCGGGCGCTCGTACCCGTCACCCGCGAGGCCACCGTGATCGTGGTGGCGCAACGGGTCTCGACCATCGTCGACGCCGACCAGGTGGTCGTGCTCGAGGACGGGCGGGTGGTCGGCGTGGGACGGCACGAGGAGCTGCTGGCGACCTGCCCCACCTACGTCGAGATCGTCGAGTCCCAGCGCAGCACCGAGGAGGTGGCGGCCTGATGTCGGAAGGTGTGCGCAGCGAGGAGGAGAAGGCCGCCGAGCAGCGGCGCGGCCCCACCGTGCGCGGCCCGGGCGGGCACGTGCCGATCGGCGCGCCCGTGCAGAAGTCGCAGGACTTCGGCGGCTCGGCGAAGCGCCTGCTGGGGCTGATGGGCCCGCAGCGCGTGCAGGTGACGTCGGTCGTCGCCCTGGCCGTCGTGTCGGTGCTGCTCACGGCGATCGGTCCGAGGATCCTGGGCCGGGCCACCGACCTGATCTTCGCCGGGTTCATCGGCGCGCGGCTGCCGGCCGGCATCACCCAGCAGCAGGCGGCCGACGGGCTGCGCTCGTCCGGCGAGGACCGGTTCGCCGACATGGTCGGCGCGATGCCCGACCTCGTGCCCGGCAGGGGCATCGACATGGGCGCGGTGGGCGAGGTGCTGCTGGTCGCGCTCGCCGTCTACGTCGCCGCGTCGGTGCTGAGCTGGTGGCAGGGCCGGCTGCTCGCCGGCGCCGTGCAGACGGTCGTGGCGCGGCTGCGCGCCGACGTCGAGGCCAAGCTGCACCGGTTGCCGCTGCCGTACTTCGACGACCAGCCGCGGGGGGAGCTGCTGAGCCGGGTCACCAACGACATCGACAACGTCGCGACGTCGCTCCAGCAGACGCTCTCGCAGCTGCTCACCTCGCTGCTCACCGTCGTCGCCATGGTGGCGATGATGGTGTGGATCTCGCCGCTGCTGGCGCTCATCGCGCTGGTGACGATCCCGGTCAGCGTCGTGATCACCGGCCTGATCGCCAAGCGGTCGCAGGTGAGGTTCGTGCAGCAGTGGACGTCGACCGGCGAGCTCAACGGCATCATCGAGGAGTCGTTCACCGGCCACTCGCTGGTGAAGGTGTTCGGGCAGCAGGGGACCGCGCGGAAGACGTTCGCGGACAAGAACTCCGAGCTGTACGAGGCCGGCTTCGGCGCCCAGTTCATCAGCGGCATCATCATGCCCGCGATGATGTTCATCGGGAACCTCAACTACGTCGCCATCGCCGTCGTGGGTGGTCTGCGGGTCGCGAACGGGACGATGTCGCTCGGTGACGTGCAGGCGTTCATCCAGTACTCGCGGCAGTTCACCCAGCCGCTCACCCAGGTCGCCTCGATGGCCAACCTGATGCAGTCCGGCGTCGCCTCGGCCGAGCGCGTGTTCGAGGTGCTCGACGCCGGTGAGCAGGTGCCCGAGAGCACCTCCGGCACGGTCGTCGACGACCGCCACGGCCGGATCGCGTTCGAGGACGTGTCGTTCCGCTACGACCCCGAGCGCCCGCTGATCGAGCACCTCGACCTCGTCGTCGAACCCGGCCAGACGGTCGCGATCGTCGGCCCGACCGGCGCGGGCAAGACCACGCTGGTCAACCTGGTGATGCGCTTCTACGAGCTCACCGGCGGACGCATCACCCTCGACGGCGTCGACGTCACCGACCTCACGCGGCACGACCTGCGGGCGCGGACGGGCATGGTGCTGCAGGACACCTGGCTGTTCAAGGGCACCATCCGCGACAACATCGCCTACGGGCGGCCGGGCGCCACCGACGCCGACGTGCTGGCCGCGGCGGAGGCCACCTACGTCGACCGCTTCGTGCACTCGCTGCCCGACGGCTACGACACGGTGATCGACGACGAGGGCAGCAACGTGAGCGCGGGCGAGAAGCAGCTGCTCACCATCGCCCGCGCGTTCCTCGCCGACCCCGATCTGCTGATCCTCGACGAGGCCACGTCGTCGGTCGACACCCGCACCGAGCGGCTGGTGCAGCAGGCGATGTCGGCGCTGCGCTCGGACCGCACGTCGTTCGTCATCGCGCACCGGCTGTCGACGATCCGCGACGCCGACCTGATCCTGGTGATGGAGGACGGGGCCATCGTCGAGCAGGGCTCGCACGCCGAGCTGCTCGAGCACGACGGCGCCTACGCCCGCCTGTACCGGGCCCAGTTCAGCGGCGCGCTCGTCGACGACGAGGTGACGGCCTAGGGTCCAGACGCGTCGTCGGGCACACCGCGGGGAGAACGCTGCCGCGCGTGCGCGGTCGCGTCGTCCACAGCCACCGACTCCCCTGCCTGTGTCCACAGATCGACGAACCGAGCGCTCGAGGACGGAGGCAGCGCCCGACAGTGGGCCGGTGGACACCGCACCGGCCCTGCGTGCCGCCGCCGAGCGGCAGGGCCTGGCGACGTGGACCGAGCTCCGGCGATCTGCCTCGCGGCGGACCATCGAGGTCGCCGTCGCCCGGGGTGAGCTCGTCCGGGTCGCACGGGGCAGGTACTCCCTCGACCGCTCGCCACCCCCGCTGCGGTCGGCGCTCCGGCTGGGCGGCGCCGTCTCGCACCTGTCGGCCGCGCAGCTGTGGATGCTGCCGACGCTCCACCCTCCGACGGTCGTCGACGTCACCGTGCCGGCCGGGTCGAACGCGCGCGCCGTGCGCGGCGAGCACCTGCACTGGACCGACCTGGACGACGACGAGACGCGCGGACGGATCACCAGCCCGCTGCGGACGGTTCTCGACTGCGCGCGCACGCTGCCGTTCGCGGACGCGCTCGCCGTGGCGGACGGAGCGGTCCGGCTGGGGCGCGTCGACAGCATGGCGCTGGTGGCAGCGGCGAGACGGTGCGCGGGCAAGGGCAACCGTCGGGCCCGCCGCGTAGCCCGCCACGTCGACGGCCGGGCGACCAACCCGTTCGAGTCCGCGCTGCGCGCCGTGGTGATCGACCTCGGCCTCACCGGCTTCGTGCCGCAGTGCCAGGTGCGCCTGCCCCGGCTACGCGGCTACGTCGACATCGGCGACCCGCGCAGACGGATCGCGCTCGAGGCCGACAGCTTCGAGTTCCACGGGTCGTCGCGATCAGCGTTCCGAAAGGACTGCCGCCGTTACGACGAGCTGGTCGTCAACGGGTGGCTCGTGCTCCGGTTCGCCTGGGAGGACGTCATGTTCGACCGCGAGTGGGTGGCCGCGATGATCGCCGGCACCGTCGCGCTCCGGGACCGGTGAGCATGGCGGGGGGAGTGCGCGAGCGTTCCGACGCGCAGGCTGCGCGGCGACCCTCGAACTCCCCCGCGTATGCACCTCGGTCATTCCCGGGCCAGGTAGGCCGCCCACAGGTGCAGCATCGCCGTGGTGCGGAACGGCGCCCACGCGCGGCCCAGGTCGGTCGCTCGCCGGGCGTCGACGTCGGCGCCGGTGAGCCGCGCGAGCTGGCGGCGCACGGCGAGGTCGGAGGCCAGCAGCACGTCGGGGTCGCGGCGGGCGCGCACCCGCAGGTAGTCGACCGTCCACGGGCCGACGCCCGGCAGCGCGAGCAGGGCGGCGTCGTCGTGCACGACCTGCGGGTCGGCCGCCACCGCCGCGGCGACGGCCAGGACGGCCCGCCCCCGGGCGCGCGGCATCGGCAGCGTCGCCGGGTCGACGGCGGCGAGCGCCTGCGGCGTCGGGAAGGCGTGGGTGGGGACGGGCGGACCGTCCGGGTCGACCTCGACCGGGGTCGCGAGCGCCGTGCCGTGCTCGCGGACCACCCGTCCGGTGACGGTGGCGGCCGCCGCGAGCGAGACCTGCTGCCCGACCACGGTGCGCACCAGCGTCTCGAAGTGGTCGGTGCTGCCCGGCACCCGCAGGCCGGGACGCGCCCGCACGAGCGGGCCGAGCAGGGGGTCCTCGCCGAGCGCGTCGTCGGCGGCGCCCTGGTCGTCGTCGAGCGAGAGCAGCCGCCGCAGCTGGTCGTCGACGCCGTCCGGTGCGACCACCTCGAGGCCGTCCGCCCCGGCCCGGACGGTGGCGACGACCGGCCCGTCCGCACCGGTCAGCACCCGCCGGTAGGTGCGACCGTCCCAGGACTCGAGACCGGGCACGGCGTGGGCGGCGAGGAACCCCAGCGACCACGCGCTGTCGTGGCGTCCACGCGGACGCAGCAGCCGGGTCGGGGGGTCCACGTCACGGACGGTAGCGCCAGGACACGAACCGGACACGGCTTCGTCACGGTCGCGCCCAGGACCCGTCCACGGGTGGGCCGGGAGGGGGACGAAAGGGCAGCATGGTGACATGGCCTCCCCCTCCGAGCCGCTGCGTGCAGCGGCGGCGCCGACGCGGTCGACGTCGTCGTCGGCCGTGGTGACGGGGATGTGGCTCACCGGCGTCGTGATGGCCGCCATCACCGTGGCGATGGTGGCGCTCGGCCGGATGGTCTACCTCTCGTACACCGCGCCGGGCCCGGGTGAGCCGGGGTACGGCTCGGTCGACCCGCACGGGTACACCCTGATCTTCGGCAGCGTGCTGCTGGTCGGCGCCGGCCTGCTGCTGCTGGCGCTCACGCCGCTGCTGGTCTCGCTCGTGCGCCGGGTGCGACGCGGCGGCTGATCAGTCCAGCGGCTCCACCGTGGTGCGCACGTGCAGCCCGTCGCGCCGGGCCGGTCGCATCTCGACCACGGCGGCGCCGGCGTCGACCACGGTGTGCAGGGCCACCGACGACGGCAGCAGCACCGGCCGGGCGAACTCGGCGACGACGCGCACCCGCGGTCCGGTGCGCCCCTCGAGCGCGGCGAGCGAGCGGGCGTGCGTCCACATGCCGTGCGCGATCGCGCGCGGGAAGCCGAACGCCTTCGCCGCGAGCGGGTTGAGGTGGATCGGGTTGACGTCGCCGCTGACGGCCGCGTAGCGGCGACCCTCGTCGGCCGGGACGCGCAGCAGCGCCGACGGCCGCTCCGGCACCGCGAGCTCGGTCAGCGGCCGGTCCTCCTCGGCCGGCAGCGTCGACCCGCCGGGCGGGACGCTGCGCCCGCGCGCCAGGTAGGTGCTGCGGCCGTGCCACACCTCGTCGTCGCCCACCCGCACCTCGCCGTGCAGGTCGACGAGCGCGCCCTTGCGGTGCTCGCGCAGGTCGGACGCCCACACCCGCACGTCGAGCACCTCGTCGACCGTGACGGCGCGGTGGGCGGTGATCTCGTTGCGCACGTGCACCATGCCGGCGAGCGGCAGCGGGAACGTGCGCGAGGCCATCAGCTCGACCTGCAGCGGGAACGCCAGCACGTGCAGGAAGGTCGTGGGCAGGCGCTGGGACAGCGCGAACCCGCAGACCCGCGCGTACCGGGCCAGGTGGTCGGGGTCGACCGCCTGCCCGCGCAGCACCACGCGGGTGCGGGGCAGGTCGCCACCGCGTCCGCGCGAGGTGAGCGCCGCCCGCGCGAACAGGCGGGTGAGGTCGGGCGCCGCGGTGAGCACGGTCGCCGTGGGGTCGGTGACGGTCGGCAACGAGCCCATCAGGCGCCCAGCATGCTCTGGCCGCAGACCCGCACGACCTGGCTGGTGACGCCCGCGCTGCCCGGCTGGGCGAACCACGCGATCGTCTCGGCGACGTCGACCGGCAGGCCGCCCTGGCTCAGGCTGTTGATCCGCCGTCCGACCTCGCGGGTGGCGAGCGGGACGCGCGAGGTCATCTCGGTCTCGATGAACCCGGGCGCGACCGCGTTGTAGGTGATGCCGCGCGGCGCGAGCAGGCGCGCCTGGGCGGTGACCATGCCGATCACGCCGGCCTTGCTGGCCGCGTAGTTCACCTGCCCGCGGTTGCCGGCGATGCCGCTCATCGACGACACCGACACCACCCGGCCGCCGTCCTTGACCGCCCCGCCGGGGGCGAGCAGCACGTCGTCCATGCGCAGCTGCGACGCGAGGTTCACCTCGAGCACGGACGACCAGCGGTCGGCGTCGGTGTTGACCAGCAGCTTGTCGCGGGTGATGCCCGCGTTGTGCACGACGAGGTCGATGCCGCCGCGGCGCGCGCCGGCCTCGGCGATGCGGGCGCCGGCGTCGGGGGCGGTGACGTCGAGCTGCAACGCGGTGCCGGCGACGCGGTTGGCGACCGCGGCCAGGTGCTGCCCGGCGCCGGGGACGTCGACCGCGATCACCGTGGCGCCGTCGCGGGCCAGGACGTCGACGATCGCGGCGCCGATGCCGCGGGCGGCACCGGTGACGACGGCCAGCCTGCCGTGCAGCGGACGGGCGGGGTCGTCCGCCGCGGGCACCTCGGCGGCGCCGACGCGGACGAGCTGGCCGTCGACGTAGGCCGAGCGCCCGGAGAGGAAGAACCGCACCGACGAGGTGACCTCGGCGTCGTCGCCGCTGACGTAGAGCGCGTTGGCGGTGGCACCGGCCCGCAGCTCCTTGGCCACCGACCGGGTGATGCCCTCGAGCGCGCGCTGGGTGGCGGCGTGCTCGGGCTCCTCCAGCGTCTCGGGGGCGGTGCCGAGCAGCAGCACGCGCCCGCTCCGACCGAGTCGCTTCAGCGCGGGGGCCAGCGCGGCCCGCAGCTGCTCGAGGTCGGCCACGCCGCGGGCGGCGCTGACGTCGACGACGACAGCCGCGAGCCGCTCGTCGGTGGGCGGCTCGTCGACGAGGGTGACCCCCTCGGCGGCCAGCAGCTCGCGCACGCGGGCGGCGTACGGCGCAGCACCCACCCCGGCCACCAGCGCCGGGCCGTCGAGCAGGGGATCGCCCGGCTGGTACCGGCGCAGCGGCACCGGCTGGGGCAGCCCGAGCCGCTGCGAGAGCGCCTTGCCGAAACCCGAGCCGACGAACGAGGTGTACCCGTCGGCGTGCGAGCGGGTGCGGGAGGTCGCGTGCACGGCCTTCGGGCTCATCGCTCGTTCCTCGCTCCTCGCCGGGCTGCTCTGCTCATGGTTCGCTCGCTCCGCTCGCTCACTTGGCGGCCTCCAGGATGGCGACGACGCCCTGGCCGCCGGCGGCGCAGATCGAGATCAGGCCGCGGCCGGACCCCTTCTCGTGCAGCGACTTCGCGAGCGACGCGACGATGCGGCCGCCGGTGGCCGCGAACGGGTGGCCGGCGGCGAGCGAGGAGCCGTTGACGTTGAGGCGCGAGCGGTCGATCGAACCGAGCGCGCCGTCGAGACCGAGCCGGTCGCGGCAGAACTCCTCGCTCTCCCAGGCCTTCAGGGTCGCGAGCACCGTCGACGCGAACGCCTCGTGGATCTCGTAGACGTCGAAGTCCTGCAGCGTCAGGCCCTGGCGGGCGAGCATCTGCGGCACCGCGTACGACGGCGCCATCAGCAGGCCCTCGCCGCCGTGCACGTAGTCGACGGCGGCGGTCTGCGCGTCGACGACGTGGGCGAGGACGGGCAGCCCGCGCTCGGCGGCCCACTCGTCGGAGCCCAGCAGCACCGCCGACGCGCCGTCGCTGAGAGGCGTGGAGTTGCCCGCGGTCATCGTCGCGTCGTCGCCGAGGTCCTTGCCGAACGCCGGCTTGAGCCCGGCCAGCTTCTCGACGGTGGAGTCGGGGCGCAGGTTCTGGTCGCGCGACAGACCGAGGTATCCGGTCACCAGGTCGTCCTGGAAGCCGCGGTCGTAGGAGGCGGCCAGGTGCTGGTGGCTCGCGGCCGCGAGCTCGTCCTGCGCCTCGCGGGTGATGCCCCACTCGTGGGCGGTGATCGCCATGTGGTCGCCCATCGAGAGCCCGGTGCGCGGCTCGCTGTTGCGCGGGATCTCCGGCACGACCTGCTGCGGCCGGATGCTGGCGAGCGCCTTGATCCGCGCCTGCGGCGTCTTGGCCCGGCTCAGCGCGAGCAGGGTCTGGCGCAGGTCCTCGTTCACGGCGATGGGCGCGTCGGACGCCGAGTCGGCGCCACCGGCGACGCCGGACTCGATCTGGCCGAGAGCGATCTTGTTGGCGACGAGCACGACGGCCTCGAGGCCGGTGCCGCAGGCCTGCTGGATGTCGTAGGCGGGGGTGGTGGCCGCGAGCTGCGAGCCGAGCACCGCCTCGCGGGTGAGGTTGAAGTCGCGGCTGTGCTTGAGCACCGCGCCGGCGACGACCTCGCCCACCTGCTGGCCGGCGAGCCCGAAGCGGGCGACCAGGCCGTCGAGGGTGGCGGTCAGCATGTCCTGGTTCGACGCCCGCGCGTACGGGCCGCCCGAGCGGGCGAACGGGATGCGGTTGCCGCCGACGACCGCGGCGCGGCGCGCGGTGGGGGTCTGTCCTGCCATGGGGGTGGCTCCTGCCTGCTGCGGGGTGCGTGTGAGGGACCGTCTCTGGTTCCGACACTAGCAGGTACCTCCAGTATGCGGTACCGTCCGTCACATGAACCCGACCGGAGCGGCGGCGGCACCCCGCGACGGCCGCGACCGCCGGTGGGACGACCACCGCGCCGAGCGGCGCCGCGCACTCGTCGAGGCCACCCTCAAGGCGGTGCGACGGCACGGCTCGGGTGCCGGCATGGACGAGATCGCCGCCGTCGCCGGCACCTCGAAGACGGTGCTGTACCGGCACTTCGGCGACAAGGGTCAGCTCTACGTCGCCGTCACCGAAGCCGTCCACGGCCACATCGCCCGCGACCTGCGGGCCAGCGTCGAGCGGGTGGACACCGACCCCGCGGGCGGCGGCGCACGCGCCGCCGTCGCCGCCGCGGTCGACGCCTACCTCGCGCTCGTCGAGCGCGACCCCGAGGTCTACCGCTTCGTCGTCGAGCGCCCGCTGCTCGGCGGAACCCAGTCGCCGGACGGCACCGACCCGGTGCGCGGCCTGGTCGCGATGGTCGCCGAGCAGGTCGGTGCCACCCTCGGCGCCGCCGGGGTCGAGCCCGGGCGCGCCTCCACCTGGGGTCACGCCCTGGTGGGCATGGTGCGCGCCGCGGCCGACCAGTGGATCGACAGCCCCTCTCCCGCGCCACGTCACGAGCTGGTCGACGCGCTCGTCGACCTCGCCTGGGGCGGCCTGGCCGCGGCCGTCCCCGTCCCCACGGAGGAGCCACGATGACGACCGCCGCACCCGGCACGTCCGACGCCCTGCGCGCCGCGCTCGACGGACGCTGGGGCCACGTCAAGGAGATGGCGCGGCGCGACCTGCCCGCCTCCGAGCTCCTCCCGCTGCCCGACCTCGACCGCGAGGCGCACCGCGCCCGGGTGGTCGAGCAGATGCGCCGGCTGGTCGAGACCGGCCACGCACGAGCGGGTTTCCGCGCGGAGTACGGCGGGACGAACGACATCGGCGCGTCGGTCACCGCCTTCGAGATGCTCGCCCACGGCGACCTGTCCCTGCTGGTCAAGGCCGGCGTGCACTGGGGCCTGTACGGCGGCGCCATCGCGAACCTCGGCACCCACCACCACCACGAGAGGTACCTGCCGTCGGTCATCGACTTCTCGGTTCCCGGCTGCTTCGCCATGACCGAGACCGGCCACGGCAGCGACGTGATGTCGATCGGCACCACGGCCACGTACGACCCGTCGTCCGACGAGATCGTCGTGCACACGCCGCACCCCGGCGCGCGCAAGGACTACATCGGCGGCGCGGCCCGCGACGGTCGCCTCGCGGTCGTGTTCGCCCAGCTCGAGACGCAGGGGGTGCGGCACGGCGTGCACGCCGTGCTCGTCCCCATCCGCGACGAGAGCGGTTCGGTCGCAGCCGGTGTCACGATCGAGGACTGCGGCGCCAAGCTCGGCCTCGCCGGCGTCGACAACGGGCGGCTCACGTTCGACCAGGTGCGTGTCCCGCGCGCGAACCTGCTCGACCGGTACGCGACGCTCGCCGACGACGGCACCTACTCGTCCCCCGTCGAGAACGACACCCGTCGGTTCTTCACCATGCTCGGGACGCTCGTGCGCGGGCGGATCTCGGTGGCCGGGGCGGCCGGCGCGGCGACGCGGGTGGCCCTGAGCATCGCCACCCGGTACGCGCTCGAGCGCCGGCAGTTCGCGGCGCCCGGCTCCGACCACGAGGTCGTCCTGATGGACTACCGCTCGCACCAGCGGCGGCTGCTGCCGCTGCTGGCGCGGTCGTACGCACTGCAGATGGCCCAGAACGACCTGGTCTCGACCATGCACGACGTGCAGACGGTGCTGTCCGAGCCCGGCGGAGAGGTCGACGACGCCGACCAGCGGCGGCTCGAGTCGCTGGCCGCCGGCATCAAGGTGCTGGCGACCTCGCACGCCACGCGCACCATCCAGGAGTGCCGCGAGGCGTGCGGCGGCGCGGGGTACCTGTCCGAGAACCGGCTGCCGCAGCTGAAGAACGACACCGACGTCTTCACCACCTTCGAGGGCGACAACACGGTGCTGCTGCAGCTGGTCGCGAAGGGGCTGCTCACCGGTTTCCGCGACTCGTTCGGGGCCCTCGACACCCTCGGCACGGTGCGGTTCGCCGCCCGCCAGGTGGCCGGGCGCCTGGTCGAGCGCACCGCGGTCCGCTCCGTGCTCGGCGAGGGCGACCTGCGCGACCGCGCCGTGCAGGTGCGGCTGCTGGTCGACCGCGAGCGGCACGTGCTCGAGGGCCTGGCGCTGCGGATGCGCGAGGTCGCGTCGTCGCCGGACCAGTTCGAGGGGTTCAACGACTGCCAGGACCACCTGCTGACCCTGGCCCGGGTGCACGTCGAGCGCGTCGTGCTGGAGTCGTTCGTCGCCGCCATCGAGCGGTGCGAGGACGCGCGGGCCCGGGCGCTGCTCGAGAAGGTGTGCGACCTGCACGCGCTGTCGACGATCGAGGACGACCTGGCGTGGTTCCTCGGCCACCACCGGCTCTCGCCGGGACGGGCGAAGACCGTGACGTCGCTGGTGAACGGGCTGCTGGCCGAGCTGCGTCCGCACGCGCTCACGCTGGTCGAGGGGTTCGGCATCCCGGTGGAGTGGCTGGGCGCGGCGATCGCGTCCGGCGCCGAGGCGCAGCGGCAGGCCGCGGCCGGCACCGCACCGGCCGGCGCCGACCGCGAGAGCGTCGTGGTGGGATGAGCGACGTGACCGACAACCCCGCGCACCGCGACCGCCGACGAGCTCGAGCAGATCGCCGCCACCCTCGGCCCGGTCGGCGAGTACGTCGGCCTGCGCGTCACCGAGGCCTCGTCCGACCGGCTCGTGGCGACCTGGACGGTCGAGCCGCGGCACCTGCAGCCCTACGGGCTGGTGCACGGCGGCATCCACTGCACCGTCGTCGAGACCCTCGGCAGCGTCGCCGGCGCCATCTGGTTCGGCGAGCGCGGCAAGGTCGTCGGCGTGAGCAACTCCACCGACTTCTACCGCGCCGCCACCGAGGGCGAGATCACCTCCGTCGCCGAGCCGGTGCACCGCGGTCGCACCCAGCAGGTCTGGGTGGTCGAGAACCGCGACGCGCAGGGACGCCTGCTCGCCCGCGGCCAGCTGCGGGTGCAGAACCTCCCGCACCGCGCGTCCGACTGAGGGTTCGCCGCGCGAGACCGCAGGAACCGGGCGAGGCTCGCTCCATGACGCCCGCCTTCTCCGGTCTCGACGCCGGCGACGAGAAGTTCGTCTCGCTCACCACGTTCCGTCGCACCGGCGAAGCCGTCCCGACGACGGTGTGGATCGCCCGGGACGGCGACGCGCTCGTGGTGACGACCCCGGCCGGCAGCGGCAAGGTGAAGCGGCTGCGGAACGACCCGCGGGTCGAGCTGCGGCCCAGCACCCGGTTCGGCAAGGTCGCCGACGACGCGCCGGTCGTGCGCGGCACGGCCGAGGTCCGCGACGACGAGCCCAGCGAGGAGCGCGTGGGCGACGTGGTCGGGGCCAAGTACGGGCTGGAGTACCGGGCGATCATGGGGATCGAGGGCATCGCGTCGTCCGGGTCGCGCGGGCGGGTCATGCTGCGCATCACCCCGGACGCCTGACCCCGCCGCCTCACCGCTCGCCGCGCGCCCGGCCCGCGCGGTTCGTAGGGTCGGGGGATGCGAACCAGGAGCATCGGAAACGACACCGTCGGCCGCACCGAGGTCGGCGCCATCGGGCTCGGCCTGATGACCTTCGACCAGAGCGGCACCCAGCCGCGCGAGCAGCTGGCCGCCACCGTGCGGGCCGCGCTCGACGCCGGCGTCACCCTGTTCGACACCGCGGACGCCTACGGCCCCGGCGACGAGAAGGGCGCCGACGCCCAGGGCGAGAACGAGCGGTTGATCGCGTCCCTGCTCGACGAGCTCGGTGTCCGCGACCAGGTGCTGCTGGCCACCAAGGGCGGCCACGTGCGCACCGACGGAGGCGGCTGGGACACCGACAGCTCGGCCGCGCACCTGCGCGAGGCCGTCGACGCCAGCCTCTCGCGGCTCGGAGTCGAGCAGATCGCGCTGTGGCAGCACCACCGTCCCGACCCGGACGTCTCCTACGACGAGGTGATCGGCACGCTCAAGGAGATCGCCGACTCGGGCAAGGTGCGCATGATCGGCCTGTCCAACGCCGACCCGCAGCAGATCCGTGCGGCGCACGCCGTCCTCGGCGACTCGCTGGTGAGCGTGCAGAACCAGTACTCCCCCAAGTTCCGCAGCAGCCGGCCCGAGATCGACGTCTGCGACGAGCTGGGCCTGGCGTTCCTGCCGTGGAGCCCGCTCGGCGGTCTCGGCGACGCCAAGGAGCTGGCCGACAAGCACCCGGCGTTCGCCCGGATCGCCGAGGCCCGCGGGATCAGCGCCCAGCAGGTGGCGCTCGCGTGGGAGCTCGCGCAGTCGCCGGTCGTCGTCCCGATCCCCGGGGCGAAGCGGCCGCAGTCGATCACCGACTCCGCGGCCGCGGCCGACATCGACCTCACCGCCGACGAGCTGGCAGCCCTGGACGCCGACTGATGACGACCTCGACCGGGTCGGCGGACCTCGACCTCGAGCGGGTCGAGCGCGAGCTCTACGCGCAGGGCATCACCGCGATGCCCGGGGCGCACCCGATCGAGCTCGTCGACCGGCTGCACGCCGACTGCCTGCGCCTGTACGAGCAGGCGAGCACGTACGAGGGCGGACGGGTGCGGCGCGGCCCGCAGCGCTGGTACTACGCCGTGCACCCCGAGCAGCTCTCGGTGGTCGTCGAGCTGCTGTCGCACCCGTGGCTCGTGCGGACCTGCACGCGGGTGCTCGGGCCCGACTACCGCATCCGCGAGGTCGCCTTCGACATCTCCTTCCCGGGGTCGAGGCACCAGCCGTGGCACCGCGACTTCCGCAGCCCGGTCGGCATGACCAGGCGCGACGACGGGACGCCGCGCCTGACGGCGCTGGCGTTCAACCTGCCGACCGTCGACGTCCGCGAGGAGCTGGGGCCGCTCGAGGTCGTCCACGGCACCCAGTGGGACGAGATCCCCACCGACGACGGCATGTTCCCGTCGCAGGACGAGGGTCAGCCCCGGTACGAGGCCGACCCGCGGCGTGCGCTGAAGAGCCCGCGCCGGGGTGACATGTCGGCACGCACGCCGCTGATGCTGCACCGCGGGACGCCGAACCTCTCGGCGTCCGAGCCGCGCCCGGTCATGGTCGTCACGGTCTACGCGGCCGACGCCGAGGAGGTGCTCGGCGGGCACACCGTGCTCGCGGTGACGCAGGACTTCCTCGACTCCCTGCCGCCGGTCGTGCGCGACCACCTCGACTGCGCCGTCGTCGAGCGGCTCGAGCCGATCGTCAACACCCACGACATCGAGGGCCTCGCCATGGGCGGTGACGACGACGAGACCGAGGGACCTGCCGTCGCGGGGCGGGTCGACCCGGCGGTCTGAGGGAGGACGACGCCGGGGGCCGGACCGGCAGCGGCCCCGTCGAGCTCTTCGGGTCCGACCGGCTCGCGCAGACGGTGGCCACCACCGCGGGCGGTTCGGCCGAGGACGTGGTCGGTACCGTCGACGGTGCCGTCCGACGGTTCTCGGGAGGGGACGGCGGGGACGACCTCGCCGTGCTCGTCCTGCGGGTCCCGGAGCACACGTCCCGGTGACGACGCGGCTGCTCGCACGGCCCGCCCTCGCGGGAGTGGGACGCAGACGCAACCGGCGGAGGGCGTGGGATTCGAACCCACGAGACGGGGTTACCGCCTAGCGGTTTTCAAGACCGCCGCGCTCGGCCACTACGCGAGCCCTCCTGGGCGGCCAGTGTCGCAGAGCCCCTGGCGGGCACCGGTCTGCTCCCCCGCCTCCACGCGGACAGCGTACGGAGACGACCAGCACCCGCCCGGGTGAGGACCACGAGGCTCACCGGAGTCACGAGCCGTGACGGTGGGCGACCCACCCGGGTGGTCGAGCTGCTCGCTGCTCAGGTCCCCGCCCGATCGGTCGACACTCCCGCGTGCCCCTCCGTCCTGCCGCGACCCGTGCCCGTGCGGGCGCTCTCGCGCTCGTGGCGCTGCTCGCGCTCGGTGCGGCCCCGTCGTCGGCGGCGACCGAGCCGGGTGCCGTCGACGGTGTCGTGGCGCAGCCGGCCGTGCCGGACGAGGTCGTGACCGCCGCCGTCACCGCCGAGCCCGGCCCCGTCCGCGTGAGCAGCCCGGTCGCCTCGGTCGTGGAGCCGGCGGGACCGCGCTGGGAGGTCGTGGGCGCCCGCGCCACGGCGGCCCTGCGCGCCCTCGGTGTCGACGCCGCCGCGTACGGCTACCGGGTCGACTTCCAGCCGGGCCGCGGCGGCCTGCGCGGCGCCACCTACCCCGACCAGCGTCTGATCGTCGTGCACGTCCGCGACGCGCACGACGACGACGACGTGCTCCGCACGCTCGCGCACGAGATCGGGCACGCCGTGTCCGAGACCTGCCTGGACGGCGGCGAGCGCAGCGCGTACCAGCGCGAGCGCGGCCTCGGCACCTCCTGGTACCCGTCCAGCCTGTCCGGTTTCTCCGGCACCGAGGACCACGCGGAGGTGTTCGCCCTCGCCACCCTCGGCGGCCTGCCGGACTTCCGCGGCTACTCGGCGGCCGCCCCCGGTCCCGACGCGGTCGCGTCGCTGCGGGCGCAGCAGCTGCTCGGCTGCTGACCGGGCCACCGCCACCGCAGATCCGGAATCCTCGGCACCCTGCCGACGTTGACAGGGCAGAACGAAACGAGGAGACGATGCTCGATCCCACCACGCTCTACGCCCTGGACGCCGACGCCGCGATCGACACGGCGGCGCACCCCCGTCCCGCGCTCGTGCACGCCCTGCACGGCTTCGTCGACGCCGGCGGCGCGTCCCGGCTCGTCGTCCAGCACCTCCTCGCCGAGCTCGAGACCCGCGAGGTCGCGCGCTTCGACGTCGACCAGCTGGTCGACTACCGCAGCCGCCGCCCGCGGATGGTGTTCCGGCAGGACCGGTTCACCGACGTCGAGCAGCACCACCTGGTGGTGCACGCCGTCCGCGACGAGCAGGGCCACGAGTTCTACCTGCTCGACGGCCCCGAGCCCGACCTGCAGTGGGAGCGGTTCACCGCCGCGGTGATCGGCCTCGCCGACCGCCTCGGCGTCGGGCTGGTCGTCGGGGTCCACGGCATCCCGTGGGCGGCCCCGCACACCCGTCCGGTCGGCATCACCGCGCACGCGAGCGACCGCGAGCTGATCGCCGGACGTCCGCGCTGGGTCGGTGACGTCGAGGTGCCCGGCCACATCGGTGCCCTGCTCGAGCTGCGCCTCGCGCAGGCCGGGCGGCAGGCCGTGGGCTACACCGCCCACGTGCCGCACTACCTCGCCGAGGCGGAGTTCCCGCCCGCCGCGGTCGCCCTGGTCGAGGCGCTCACCTCGAGCACCGACCTCGCCCTGCCGACCGGCACGCTGCGCGCCTCCGGCGTGCAGGTGCTGCAGCAGGTCGACGCCCAGGTGGCCGACTCGCCCCAGACGCTGGAGGCGGTCGAGGGGCTCGAGCGCACCTACGACGCCGTCGTGGCCGGCCGCACCCTGGCCGGCCCCGGCCTGCTGGCGCCCACGCTGCCCGACGACGAGATGCCGGGTGGCGACGAGATCGCCGCCGAGGCCGAGGCGTTCCTGCGCGGCCTGGACGACTGACCGACCCCGACCGGATCGGCGCGGGACGTCAGATCCAGATGGCGGGGTCGACCAGGTCGAGGTCGTCCGAGGGCGAACGCTTCTCGGTCGGAACCTCGCGCACGCGTCCGGGCACGCCCACGACCACGGCACCCGCCGGCACGTCCTTGACCACCACGGCGTTCGCGCCGATCTGGGCGTCGGGCGCCGATCACGACGGGGCCGAGCACGCGGGCCCCGGCGCCGATCACGACGCGGTCGCCGACCGTCGGGTGCCGCTTGGTGCGCGCCATCGAGCGGCCGCCGAGGGTGACGCCGTGGTAGAGCATCACGTCGTCGCCGACCTCGGCGGTCTCGCCGATGACGACGCCCATGCCGTGGTCGATGAAGAGCCGCCGGCCGAGCGTCGCACCCGGGTGGATCTCCACGCCCGTGAGCGAGCGCGCCAGGTGCGCCAG
The DNA here is from genome assembly GCA_963715595.1 of uncultured Actinomycetota bacterium. Classification (GTDB taxonomy): domain Bacteria; phylum Actinomycetota; class Actinomycetes; order Actinomycetales; family CAWJMD01; genus MFD01275-22. The sequence continues at coordinate 3,562,003 of OY970255.1, read as the reverse complement.
CAGCCGCGCCGGCAGCCGTCCGCCCGGCGAGCCCCACCAGCGGTGGGCGACCCGGTGCAGCCAGACCGCGTGCAGACCCGGTGTGGTGAGCGCGATCTCGAGCGCGGAGCCCGACGCCGGGTCACGGCGCCGGGCCGTCGCGAGGTCCTCGGTCAGCCGGGAGCGGGCCCGCGCGCGCAGGTCCCCCAAGATCAGTCCATCAGGTCGCTGTAGAGGATCGTCGACAGGTACCGCTCGCCGAACGAGGGGATGATCACGACGACCGTCTTGCCCGCGTTCTCCTCGCGCTGCGCGACCTGCACGGCAGCGGCGAGCGCGGCACCCGAGGAGAGGCCGACGAGCAGGCCCTCCTCGGCGGCGGCGCGCCGGGCCCACTGCACCGAGGTGTCGGCGTTGACGTCGATGACCTCGTCGTAGACCTCGCGGTCGAGGATCTCGGGGACGAAGTTCGCGCCGATGCCCTGGATCTTGTGCGGGCCGGGCTCGCCGCCGTTGAGGATCGGCGGACTCCTCGGGCTCGACGGCCACGATCTGCACGCCGGGCTTGCGCTCCTTGAGCACCTGGCCGACGCCGGTGATGGTGCCGCCGGTGCCGATGCCGGCGACGACGATGTCGACGCCGCCCTCGGTGTCGGCCCAGATCTCCTCGGCGGTGGTGCGGCGGTGCACCTCGGGGTTGGCGCTGTTCGCGAACTGCTTGACCTGCACCGCGCCGGTCTCGGCGCCGATCTGCTCGGCCTTGGCGACCGCGCCCTTCATGCCCTCGGAGCCGGGGGTGAGCACCAGCTCGGCACCGAAGGCCCGCAGCAGCGCGCGCCGCTCCTTCGACATCGTCTCGGGCATCGTGAGGACGACCTTGTAGCCCTTGGCGGCGCCCACCATCGCGAGCGCGATACCGGTGTTGCCGCTGGTGGCCTCGACGATCGACCCCTTCGGGCTCGAGCTGGCCCGAGCGCTCGGCGGCCTCGATCATCGCGACGCCGATGCGGTCCTTGACCGAGCTCGCCGGGTTGTAGAACTCCAGCTTCGCCAGCACGGTGGCCTGCGCACCGTCGGTGATGCGGTTGAGCCGCACGAGGGGGGTCCGGCCCACCAGGGCGGTCACGTCGTCGTACACGGGCACGGGGATCTCCTCGGTGTGGGGGCGGCACGGTCGTCGTGGCGTCCAACGACCAGCGTCCCCCGTCTCATCCCCGCCTCCCCGACCGTCTCGCTTCCTGGACGTGACGGAGCCCGGGACGGGCGGCGCGTGCGCCACCCGACCCGGGCTCTCCCCCCGTTCGCTCCTCGCGGTCAGCGACCGGCAGCGGCGGCGAGCCGCTGCATGGCGTGCTGGACGAGCGTGATGAGCGAGTGCTTGGTCGCCTGCTTGGAGCGGGCGTCGGTGTAGACCATCGGGCACGTGGGCCGGCACCGCCAGCGCCTCGCGCACCGCGTCGAGGTCGTGGTGCGCCACGCCGTCGAAGCAGTTCACCGCGACGACGAACGGGATCTGGCGCGCCTCGAAGTAGTCGACCGCCGGGAAGCACTGCTCGAGCCGGTCGGTGTCGACCAGCACGACGCCGCCGATGGCGCCCGCGCACGAGGTCGTCCCACATGAACAGGAAGCGGTCCTGGCCCGGCGTGCCGAACAGGTACAGCCACAGGTTGCCCGGCAGCGAGATGCGGCCGAAGTCCATGGCCACCGTGGTCGTGGTCTTGCGGTCGGTGACGCCGCCGGCGTCGTCGACGCCGACGGAGTGCTCGGTCATCGCGGCCTCGGTCGACAGCGGCTCGATGTCGGAGATCGACCCGATGAAGGTCGTCTTGCCGACCGCGAACCCACCGGCGACCACGATCTTCGACGACGGTGGGAGCGGCCTCGTGGGCCGGCGCGGTCGGCTGCCCCGCGGCCGCACCGCGGGGCGACGTCAGAGCGAGGAAATGCCATTGAGAACACTCTCCAGGACGCTGAGGGTGGCAGCGTTGTCGTCCGGGGCCGCAGCGGTCCAGGGGTGGACATGGACGGGGTGAGTCCGTGGACTCGGACCTTCTTGGCGTCGGCGAGGTCGCTGACGATCGACCGGACGACGCCGACGGGCAGGCTGGACGTGCGCCGACAGCTCCGGCACGGACAGGTACTGGGTGGCGGTGAGCTCGAGGATCCTGCGGCGTCTCGGGCGTCACGGTGACGTCCGGGGGCTCCAGGCCCTGCACCAGCGCCTCGACCGGCAGGTCGACCGACGTGACCGGCCGGGTCCGGCCGCCGGTCAGGGCGTACGGACGGACGCGAGGTCGCTCGCGTCGTCGTCGTCGTGCGCGGCCCGAGAGGCCGTCGGCTGTCGGTGGCCACGCCGGGTCACCCCAGCGCGGGGGCGCGCGTGCGCGCCGTGGATCGGCAGCCGCGAGCGCATCTCGGTGACCAGCTGCGGGGTCAGCGTGGCCTCGGTGCGGGTGACGAGCAGGGTCATCTCGTAGCCGATCAGGCCGACGTCGCAGGTGGAGTCGGCGACGACCGCGAGCACCGAGCCGTCGGAGATGCTCATCAGGAACATGAACATCTCGTCCATCTCGACGATCGCCTGGCGGACCTCGCCGGCGCGCAGCTGGCGGGCGGCGCCCCGGGTCAGGCTCGACATGCCGGCGACGATGGCGGACAGCTGGTCGCCGCTGGTGCGGTCCAGCTCGGTCCGACATGGCCATCAGCAGGCCGTCGGCGGACACGACCAGCGTGTGCCGCACGTCCGGGCACGTTCTTGACGAAGTTGTCGAGCAGCCAGCTGAAGTTGGCTGCCTCGGTGCTGACAGTGCTCACGGGGTTCCTCCGGTCGTGGTGCTGCGTGCAGTGGTTGTCGGTCGGGCGGGGGCGGTGCTTGAGGCGGATCGGTCGCGCTCGGTCGGGCGTGGCTCGACTGGGCTCATCGACCACCCTCCTCGCCGGCACCCGCGGTCGCGGGGGCGGAGTCGGTCGCACGGCCACGCTGCACGCCCGCCTGGAAGCCCGACAGCATGCTGCGGACGTCGGCGGCCGTCCGGCCGGGACGGTTGGGGACGGCCGCCGAGGTCTGGGTGACCTCGGCCGCGGCCGTCGCGCCGCGGGTGCGGCGGGTCAGGGGCGCCGCGGGCGAGCCGGACGCCGGCGCGTTGCCGGCCTCGGGCCGGTACGACGACAGCGCGGACAGCTCGCTGAGCGCGATCGACGCCATCGCCGAGCGCTGGCGCAGCACGTCGCCGGCGCCCTGCACGGCCTGGGTCGGCGTGACCTCCGGAGCGGGCTCGCCGGTGGGGGCGGGCGCCGCGGCCGACGGCAGCGGGGTCGAGGTGGCAGCCATCACGGGGGTGTACGCCTCCGGGACGTCGGACTCCACGGTCGCGGCCAGGTCGGCGACCGTCATGGTCGGGTAGGTGACGCGGTCGGGCTGGCCCTCCGCCTCCGGGATCGCCCCGCGGCCGCGGCGCTTGAGGCCCCGACGGCCGGTGGCGCCCGGCAGGATGTCCATCGCGGTCGCGCTGGAGAAGACCGGTGCGGGCTCGGGCTCCGGCGCGGCGACCGGCGCGGGCTGCGCCGCCAGGGCGGACAGCTCGCTCGAGGCGCTGCGCTGGCGCACCGGGGGCTCCGGGGCGGGGGCGGGCTCGGGCTGCCGGCTGGGGCTCGGGCTCGACGACGGCCTCGACGACGGGCTCGGGCTCCAGGACGGGCACCGGCTCCGGCTCGACCACCGCGACGGGCTCGGGCTCGAGCTCGGCCACGTACGGCTGCTGCTGGACCAGCGGCCCGGTGAGCGCGCTGTCGTCGAGCTCGGCGACCTCGGCCGACGGCTCGTCCTGGCCCGCGGTCTCGGGCACCACCGAGCGGCCCACGGCCTCGGCGCGGCGGGCGCGGAAGCCGGTGAACAGGCCGGGACGCGCCTCGCCCGGGTCACGCCGCTGGGCGGGCACGACCGGGTCGGGGGCGGGCACCGGCGCGGCCGGCGTGCGGCTCGGCAGCTCGGGAGCGGCCTCGGCGGCCGGCGCCGGGGCGCGGGTCGGCAGGTCGCCGCCGCGCGACCCACCCGAACGCTGGGGCAGGTCGCCGCCGCCGCGCTTGGGCAGGTCGTCCGAGGCGATGATCCGGGGCTGCAGGGTGTCGGCCGCGACCGCGGCCGCGGCCGCCGCGACGGCCTCGGCGGCGTGCGCCAGGGCGTCGGAGGTGGCCGGGAGGTTGTCCGGGGTCGAGGTGGCGTCCGCGGCGGCGGCGGGGGCGCCGGCCGCGGCGGCCGGGCCCTCGATGCTGCCGGGGGTGAACAGGGCGGCGGGCAGGTCGACGGTGACGACCGTGCCGCGCTCGTCGCGGCCGGGGCCGAGGGTGACGACGGCCTCGAGGCGGCTGGCCAGGCGTCCCACCACGTAGAAGCCGAGGCGCTGGGCGCCGACGACCTCGCTGACGGGCGGGTTCTGGATCCGGTCGTTGAACTCGGCCAGCTCCTCCGGGCTCATGCCCAGGCCCTCGTCGCTGATCGTGACGCGGACGCCGAGCGGGCCCGACTCGGTCGAGACCAGCACCCGGCTGCCGGGTCGGAGAACGCGGTGGAGTTCTCCAGCAGCTCGGCGAGCAGGTGGGCGGCGATCAGCGCGGCGTGGCCCACCATCGGCGGGTCGACGTGCTGGGCCAGGTCGACCCGCTCGTAGTGCTCGATCTCCGGGACGCGGTGCGGACCACGTCGGACAGCGGCATCGGGCGGCGCAGGCGGCGGCCGGTGTCGATGCCGGCGAGCACCAGCAGCGACTCGGCGTTGCGCCGCATCCGGGTGGCGAGGTGGTCGAGCTTGAACAGGTTGTCGAGGGTGTCCGGGTTCTCCTCGGTGCGCTCGAGCTGGTCGAGGAAGGCCAGCTGGCGCGAGAGCAGCACCTGGTCGCGGCGGGCGACGTTGACGAACATGGCGGCGATCGAGCCGCGCAGCGCGGCCTGCTCCTGCGCCGTGGCCACCGTGGTCTGGTTGACCTCGTTGAAGGCGCGGGCCAGGCGGCCGACCTCGTCGTTGGACTGGACGGGGATCTCGGCGGATCGAGATGTCCGGGCCCTCGCCCGGGGTGGCCATCTGCTCGACCATGCGGGGCAGGTCGCGCGGATCTGGCCGGCGGCCTCGGTGAGGCGCCGCAGCGGGCGGGTGATCCGGCGGGCCAGCCACAGCGCCAGGCCGACCGGCACGAGCACGGCGAGCAGGGCCAGGGCGATGACCTCGAAGGCGCGGCGGTCGGCGGCGTCGGCCAGCGCGACCGAGTTCGTCTTGGCGCCCTCGATCAGGCCGGTGAAGCCGGTGCCGAGCGCGTCGATGTCCTCGTCGAAGGCGCCGACCCAGTAGTCGACCGTCACGTTCTCGAGCACGCGGTCGGCGTCGTCGATGGTGCGCTGGCGGGCCAGCTGCATCGTGTAGCCGGTGGCGGGGGTGCGGACGCCGGCGGTCTGCGACAGCGTCGTGGTGCGCTCGCGGATCAGGTCGGTGCGCCGGGCCGCGTCGACCGCGGCGTCGTGCAGCTCCTCGGTGTACCCGCCGGCGGCGATCGCGGGGGTCGAGATGTCGCGCTCGATGCTGATGGCGTCCATCAGCTCGAGGTTCGCGGAGTAGGCGCGCAGCTGGGCGGCCAGCTGCCGGTCGTCGACGCCGTCGGCGATCGCGGCGGGGACGCCGATGTCGGCCTTGATGACCTCGGTGTAGCGCAGCAGCGCGGTCTCGGGCGTCAGCACGCCCCCGTCGACCTGGCGGCGCAGCTCGGGCAGCGTGTCGTTCGCGGCGGCCGCGGCGGCGTAGCCGGCCTGCGAGGCCTCGTCCAGGCTGCTCAGGTCGAGCGCGGTGTTGTTCTGGTCGACCGAGGCCATCGCCTCGTCGATCGCGGCACGCACCGGTGCCAGCTGGGCCGCGGCCTCCGGGTTGCCCGCGAGCGAGGCGACCGTCAGGGCGCGCTCGGTGCCGAGCCCCCGGACCAGGTCGACCAGGCTGCCGGCCTGCTCGGTCAGCGCCTCGATCTGGCGGGCCTTCGTGGCGTCGCGGACGGCGGTGGTCGCGATCACGCTCGCGGCCAGCGCCAGGACGAGCACCGGAAGGGCGAGAACGGCCAGGATCTTGGACCTGATGCCGAAGCTGCGCAGCATGGGTTGACCTTCCACTCGTGTCGCGTTGTCACGCCGGTGTGACCGGCTCGATGGCAGTGCATCGGTCGGCACACCGTCCGGATTGACCGTCACGCCCCCGCCTATCACCCAGATGGAGCAACGCGCTACCGGCGCGTCGCCGTGACGGCGTAGGGCACGGTGGGGATCATGCCCGGTTCGAACCTTCTCCTGCTAGCAGGCGGCGCGTCCCGGCGGTTCGGCGCCGACAAGCTCGACGCCCTCGTGGGTGGGCGCACCCTCCTCGAGATCGCCCTGGCGGGTGCCGGTCCCGCCACCACCGTGGTCGTGGTCGGCCCGCCGCGCGCCGTCCCGCGCGCGGTGCGCTGGGCCCGCGAGGACCCGCCGGGGTCGGGCCCGGCCCGCGCGGTGCACGCCGGGCTGCTCGTCCTGACCCTCACCGAGCGTGAGCAGCCCGTGGTGGTGCTGCCGGGCGACGCCCCCGCCGGCGGGCAGGCGGTCCCCCCGCTGCTGGCCGCCCTGGCGGCCACCGCGGCACCGGGCGTGGTCGGCACCGGTCCGGACGGCCGGCTGCAGCCGCTGCACCTCGCACTCGGTCCCGCCGCCGTCCGGGCGGTGCTCGACGACCCGCCGCCGCCCGGCGGCTCGGCCCGCGCCCTGGTCGAGCGGCTCGGGCTCGAGCCCTGCCCGCTCGGCGGAGGCGGCCGTCCACGACGTCGACGTCCCCGCCGACCTGCCCCCGCGGTCGTAGGGTCGGCCCCGTGCGAGCCGTGACGATCCGTGAGCCCGGTGGCCCCGACGTGCTGGAACCGGCGCAGGTGCCCGACCCGACCCCCGCCGACGGCGAGGTGCTGGTGCGTGTCGCCGCCGCCGGCGTCAACCGCGCCGACGTGATGCAGCGGCTCGGCCACTACCCGCCGCCCGAGGGCGAGCCGGCCTGGCCGGGCCTGGAGGTCTCCGGGACGGTCGAGGCGCTCGGCGAGGGCGTGCAGGACTGGTCGGTCGGCGACGAGGTCTGCGCGCTGCTCGGGGGCGGTGGCTACGCCGAGCTCGTCACGGTGCCCGCGGCGCAGCTCCTCCCCGTCCCCGCCGGGGTCGGCCTGGTCGAGGCGGCCGCGCTGCCCGAGGTCGACGTGCACGGTCTGGTCGAACGTGTTCATGGCCGCCGGCCTGCAGCGCGGCGAGACCCTGCTCGTGCACGGCGGCTCCAGCGGCATCGGCACGATGGCGGTGCAGCTGGCGCACGCCCTCGGCGCGCGCGTGGCGGTGACCGCCGGGTCGGCCGACAAGCTGGCGCGCTGCGCCGAGCTCGGCGCCGACGTGCTCGTGAACTACCGGGAGCGACGACTTCGTCGAGCGAGGTGCGCGAGGCCACGGACGGTCGGGGCGCCGACGTCGTCCTCGACAACATGGGCGCGACGTACCTCGCCCGCAACGTCGACGTGCTCGCCACCGGCGGCCGGCTGGTCGTCATCGGCCTGCAGGGCGGGACGCGGGGCGAGCTCGACCTCGGCCTGATGCTGCGCAAGCGGGTCGCCGTGATGGCCACGTCGCTGCGCGCGCGCCCGGCCGCCGAGAAGGCGGCCATCGTCCGCCAGGTGCGCGAGCTGGTCTGGCCGCTGCTCGCCGACGGCACCGTGCGGCCCGTCGTGCACGCCACGTTCGCGCTGGACGACGCCGCGCGCGCGCACGCGGTGCTCGAGGAGTCCTCCCACGTGGGCAAGCTCCTCCTCGTCGTCTGAGTCCTCCCACGTGGGCACGCTGCTGCTCACGGTGTGAGGATGGGTGCATGAGCCAGCAGCCCCACGAGGACCAGGCCGACCAGCAGCCGCAGCAGGGCGAGCAGACCGTCGTGGTCGTCGGGCCGGACGGCATGGGCGTCGCCGGCGGCGGCGACGACGGCGAGCAGAGCCCGACCAGCATGGTCGAGCAGCCGGCCAAGGTGATGCGGGTCGGCAGCATGGTCAAGCAGCTGCTCGAGGAGGTGCGCGCGGCGCCGCTCGACGACGCGGCGCGGGTGCGGCTGGCCGAGGTGCACGAGCGCGCGATCACCGAGCTCGAGGAGGGCCTCGCGCCCGAGCTGGCCGCCGAGCTGCGCCGGTTCTCGCTGCCCTTCAGCGACGAGTCGGCTCCGAGCGACGCCGAGCTGCGGGTGGCGCAGGCGCAGCTCGTCGGGTGGCTCGAGGGCCTGTTCCAGGGCATCCAGACCGCGCTGGTCGCCCAGCAGATGGCCGCACAGGCCCAGATCGCGCAGATGCGCCGGGCCCTGCCGGGCGGCCAGCAGCAGCCGGGCCAGCCCCAGCCCGGTCAGCCCCAGCAGCCCGGTCCGGCCGGCCCCGCCAAGGGCACCGGCCAGTACCTCTGACGCGCCCGCCCCTCGTCCTGGCGAGGTGAGCCCCTACTTCACGAGGCTCGCAGGCCACGTTCAGTAGGCGACCACCAACTGAACGTGGTGAACGAGGGGGTTAGCCGGGGAAGGCGTCGCCGGCCTCGAGGCGCTGCCGCAGCAGCACCTCGAGCTCGATCGACTCACCGTCGCGCGCGCCCTTGCCCACCTGCAGCGAGGCGTCCGAGGGGCCGATCTCGACCCCCGTGAAGCGCGCTCGCAGGCTCGGCGGCACGACCAGCACGTACCACCGACCGTCCTCGCCGACGCCGAGCGAGCCGTCGCGCTTGACGTACCAGCCGCGCACGCCGGTGCGGAACCGCCCGCGCCCGCTGTAGGGCCGCGCCCGCAGCTCGGTGCTCTCCAGCCCGGCGGCGCGGGCCTGCTCGGCGAACCGCTCGACCACCACGGCCGCGGCCGCGGCGTCGCGCTGCTGCTCCCGGGCGGCCGCCTGCGCGTGGTACGCCGCCTTCTCGCGGGCCTCCTCGCGCCGCCGGGCGACGTCGTCGGCGCTCACGCCGGGGCACCCTGTGCGGCCAGCAGCGCCTCGACGACCTGCGCGACGCCGTCCTCGTGCAGGGGCGGGGCGGTGAGGTCGGTCGCGGCCAGCGCCTCGGGGTGCCCGCCGGTCATGGCGTACCCGCGACCGGCCCACGCCAGCATCGGCACGTCGTTGGGCATGTCGCCGAAGGCGGCGACGTCCTGCGGGTCGACGCCGTGCTCGGCCGCGACCTGCGCGAGCGCCGCGGCCTTGCTGACCCCGGTCGCCCCCATCTCGAGCAGGCCGTCGGCCGCGTTCGAGTGCGTCGGCACGACGTGGTCGAGGACCAGCTCGCGGGCCAGGGCCAGCATCGCGTCGGCGTCGCCGCCCTCGACCCGCAGCAGCACCTTCACGACCTGCGGCGGCCGGCCGGCCGCGCCGGCGAGCAGCTCCTCGAGCGGTGCGACCGCGAGCTCGTCGGTCGCGGCGTCCCACCGGGTCACGTAGCCGGGCTCGCGCGCGAACCCGTCGGTGGTCTCGAGCGCCACCTGCGCCTGCGGCCAGCGGCCGCGCAGCACGTCGACGACGTGCCTCACCTGGTCGTGGGCGACGGTGCGCGCCCGCGAGACCTCGCCCGTGGCGCCGTCGAGCAGCAACGCGCCGTTGGCGCAGATCGCCGTCCCGGTGCCGAGCTCGTCGAGCACGTGCCGGGTCCAGCGCGGCGGACGCCCGGTGACCAGCACCACGCGCACGTCGGCGGCCGCGCAGGCGCGCAGCGCGGCGACCGTCCGCCCGCTCATCGTCTGGTCCGGACGCACGACCGTCCCGTCGAGGTCGGTCGCCACCATCCGCAGCCGCATGCCCCCATCCCACCACCTGGGGGACGGGGGCACGCGGCCGGTGCGGGTGCTGCTAGTCGATCTCGACGTCGCGACCCTCGCCGCCGTCCAGGACGTCGGCGCCCGCGCCGCCCTCGAGCCGGTCCGGACCGGCCTCGCCGTAGAGCTCGTCGACGTCGGCACCGCCGCGCAGCAGGTCGGCACCGGAGCCGCCGTACAGCTCGTCGCGACCCAGGCCTCCGTCGATCTCGTCGTCGCCGCCGTTGCCGGTGACCAGGTCGTCGCCCGGGCCCCCGATCACGACGTCGTCGCCGCCACCGGCGCAGACCACGTCGTCGCCGGCGCGGCCGTTGACGGTGTCGTTCCCGCCGCCGCCCCAGATGACGTCGCGGCCCGGCGTCCCGTTGAGCACGTCGTCGCCGGAGGTGCCCCGGATGGTGACCGCGAGCCCGAAGCAGGTCGGGCCCGAGTACGGCGCCTCCAGGTCCAGACCCACCAGCACGGCGTCGTGGTCGGAGGAGCGGTACGGGTCGGGCGCGTAGATCGCGTCGACCGGCGCCGGCTTGAACGAGGTGTCGTAGTCGAGCACGCTCGGCTCGTCGGCGTTGAGGTGCCACTCCTGCGCACCGGTGACCTGCGCGTCCAGCGAGGTGCTGGCGAGCGCGTGGTCGAGGTACCCCGCCTGGCCGTCGAAGACGTAGCCGTAGGCGTACTCGCCGCCGAACCGCTTGATCTCGTCGGTGTAGCCGGCGTCGACGAGGACGTCGATCGGGTCCTCCATGTCGTAGGCGTTCAGGTCGCCGATGACCAGGAAGTCGCTGTCGCCGCTCCCGGTCGGGTCGGTGGCCAGGTGGTCGACGATCGCCTCGGCGGCCGTCGTCCGGGTCAGGTTGCAGTTGCCCGCGCCGTCGCCGGTGTCGGGGTCGCCGGCGCACGCCGAGCCCTTCGACTTCAGGTGGTTGACCGAGACCGTGAACCGGGCGCCGTCGGCGACCGCGTCGAAGGTCTGGCTGACCATCGGGCGGTTGGCCGTGTCGACGAAGCGCGGGTCGTCGTCGCTGTCGAGCACGTCGAACGCGCCCGCCGGGGTGACCGAGCCGGGCTGGTAGAGGATGCCGAGGCGGATCACGTCGGTGCCGACGACGCCGGTGTCGACGTAGTCGTAGGTGCCCGCACCCACCAGCTCGTTCAGACCGGCGACCAGGTCGGCGGCCGGCTCGGTGCCCGTGGTGTTCTCCATCTCCATCAGCCCCACGACGTCGGCGTCGAGCGCGGCGATGGCGGCCACGATCTTGGCCCGCTGCCGCTGCAGCTCCTCGTCGGTGTCGGCGCCGCGGCACTCCTGGTCCTGGTTCGGACCGCAGACGTCCCCGTCGGAGGTGAGGTTGAGGAAGTAGTTCAGGACGTTGAAGCTCGCGACCTGCAGCTCGCCGCCCACCTCGGGCGCCGCCGGACGCGGGTTGACCGCCGCGTACTCGCCGTAGGCCGTCGGGTGGACGCGGTACACGCCGAAGCTGTTGTCGATCACGCCGGTGATGCCGGTGACGGTGTCACCGCCGCGGAAGGTGTTCTGCAGCGAGTACGGCTGCCCGTTGCCGGGGTGCACCAGGTCCGCCGGGTTCTGCACCGTCGACGAGTCGTCGATCGTGACCCGGCTGCGCGAGTAGAGCTCGGCCAGGGCGATCGCCTCGGCGCCCGGCTCGACCACGGCGGTCGGGGTGTACAGGCGGTCCCAGCCGTTCGGCGGCACCGCGGCGACGACCTCGCCGAAGCGGCCGAAGTTGAAGTACTCGCTGAGCACGAGGTCCTGCTCGAAGGTGACGAGCATGCCCTCGTACGGCTCGAGCGTGGTGCCCTCGGGCAGCGGGAAGGTCACCGCGGTGGCGACCGGCTCGGTGACCGGCACGTCGCAGACGACGATCTCGGGGGCGGTGAGCTGGGTGACCGACCCGTTGCTGCCGAACTCGGCGACGGTGCCGCCGACCCGGACGGTGCTGCCCACGGCGGGCGCGGTGCCGCTGCCGCCGAGGAAGACGAAGATGCCCTCGGACGTCGCCGCGTCGGCGTCGGCGTCGGCGGCCTCCTCCTGGACGTAGAACCCGCCCAGACCCGGCTTGACCGCGGAGACGACGCCCTCGACGACCTGGTCGCCCCCGTACGCGGGGTCGAAGGTGGTGCCGCTGCCCTGGATCTGGTGGATCAGGGTCGCGGCGTCGCCGCACGCGCCGACGGGCGGCGGCGGCTCCTCGTCCTCGCCGTTGGCGGCGCCGAAGGTCTGCGCGATCGGACCGACCCACTGCTCGCCGACCAGCTGCAGCGACAGGCCCAGGGCCTCGGTGCCCGCCTCGGCGACGCCGATGTCGGTGCTGGTCATCCCGGCGGCCGGCCCGTTGGACGCGGTGAGCACGCCCTCGTAGGACAGGAACTCGGCGACCGTTCCGTCCGGTCGCACGAGCGCCACGCCGTCCTGCGCACCGTTCTGGATGCCGTTGGCCGGGTACTCGACGACCGCGAAGCCCTCGTCGTTCGCGTCCGGCACCAGGTCGTCGTCGTAGACGGCTCCGCCGGTCAGGTTGTAGAGCACGACGCGCCAGCCGGTGAGGTCGGCGCCGGGGTCGGCGGCGACCTCGATCGCCTCACCGACGTCGGCGCCGCCGTTGTCGTAGTGGATCTCGCTCAGGTGCGGCGTGATGGCGGCGTTCGCCGGCGCCGCGAGGGCCGGGATGCCGGCCAGGGCGAGAGCGGCGCTGCTCGCGCACACGAGGGTCTTGCGCACGTGTCCTCCGGGGGTGTGGACGGCGCACCGGACCCGTCCGGTTCTCGGGGGGCCGGTCGGGGGACGACCCGGGGGGCCCGGTTCGTCCTGGTGTTCGCCGTTGGTGCGGGAAACCTATGCCGTCCGGGTGAACCCCGACCATCCCCCAGGTGGCCCAACGGCGACCGCCGGTGTCGTCAGGTACCGACGAAGCCCTCGAGCACCACGGCCAGGCCGTCGTCGTGCACGGTGCCAGCCACCTCGCCGGCGGCGGCCCGCACCTCCTCGGGCGCGTTGCCCATCGCCACCGACCGGGCGGCCCAGGCCAGCATCTCCAGGTCGTTGCGTCCGTCGCCCGCCGCGAGCGTGCGCCCGGCCGGGACGCCGAGCTCGCGGCGCACGTCCTCGAGCGCGCTGGCCTTGGTGACGCCCTCGGGCGCGATGTCGAGCCAGGCCGTGTACCCGACGGCGTAGGTCACGCCGTGCAGGCCGATCCGCTCGGCGAGCTCGACGAAGTGGTCGGCCGTGCGGTCGGGGCTGCGGACGACGACGCGGGTGGTCTCGCCGTCGAGGAGCTCCTCGAACGGGACGGTGAACAGCCGCCCGCTGAGCTCGCCCTCGGGCCACGCGCCGGTGACCCGGGTGCCGACGCCGGTGACCTCGACGGCGAACAGGGCGTCGGGCACCTCGCGGCGCAGCAGCTCGACGGCGGGGCGGGCGTCGAAGGTGACGGTGCGGTGCACCCGCCAGCCGGCCTCCTCGGCCGGGTCGAGCGCCACCGTCACGGCACCGTTGCTGCACACCGAGAACCCGGTGGTCAGCCCGAGCTCGGCGAGCACCCGCTCGGTGCCCATGATCGAGCGTCCGGTCGAGACGACCACGTGGTGGCCGGCGTCGCGCACGGCCCCGACGGCCTCGCGCACGCGCGCGGTCATGCGCTGGTCGTAGTCGACCACGGTGCCGTCGACGTCGAGCGCGACCAGCCAGGGGCCGCCGTCAGCCACGGGGCGCCAGCACCTCGAGGCCGCCGAGGTACGGCCGCAGCGCCTCGGGGACGCGCACCGACCCGTCGGCCTGCTGGTGGTTCTCCAGCAGCGCGACGATCCAGCGCGTCGTGCCCAGCGTCCCGTTGAGCGTCGCGACCGCGCGGGTGCCGTCGTCGGTGCGCTCGCGGACGGCGAGCCGGCGGGCCTGGAAGGTGGTGCAGTTCGAGGTCGAGGTGAGCTCGAGCCAGCGCTGCTGCGTGGGCAGCCACGCCTCGCAGTCGAGCTTGCGGGCGGCGCTGGAGCCGAGATCGCCTGCGGCCGTGTCGATCACGCGGTACGGCAGCTCGACCGCGGCCAGCATCTGCTCCTCCCAGCCGAGCAGGCGCTCGTGCTCGGCCGCGGCGTCCTCGGGACGGCAGTAGACGAACATCTCGACCTTGTGGAACTGGTGCACGCGGATGATCCCGCGGGTGTCGCGGCCGTGCGAGCCCGCCTCGCGCCGGTAGCAGGCCGACCAGCCGGCGTACCGCAGCGGGCCGTCGGCGAGGTCGACGATCTCGTCGCTGTGCAGGCCGGCGAGCGCGACCTCGGACGTGCCGACGAGGTACAGGTCGTCCTTGTCGAGGTGGTAGACCTCGTCGGCGTGCGCGCCGAGGAAGCCGGTGCCGGCCATGATCTCGGGACGCACGAGCGTCGGCGTGATGACGGGGGTGAACCCGTTCGCCGTGGCGGTGTCCATCGCCAGGTTCAGCAGCGCCAGCTCGAGCCGGGCGCCGAACCCGGTGAGGAAGTAGAACCGCGCGCCCGAGACCTTGGCGCCGCGGGCGGTGTCGATGGCGTCGAGGCCCTCGCCGAGCGCGAGGTGGTCGGCGGGCTCGAAGCCCTCCGCGGCGAAGTCGCGGGGCGTGCCCACCTGCTTGACCTCGACGAAGTCGTCCGCGCCCCCGACCGGGACGCCGTCGACGACGACGTTGGGGATGCGCCACAGCAGCGCGTCGAGCTCGGCCTGCGCGCCGTCGGCCTCGGCCTGCAGCGCCTTCACCTGCTCGGCCAGCTGCTTGGCCTGCGCCACGAGCGCGGCCTTCTCCTCGCCCTTCGCGGCCGCGACCTGCTTGCCGAACGCCTTCTGCTCGGCCCGGCGCCCCTCGAAGTCCAGCAGGGACGCGCGGCGGCGCGCGTCGGCGTCGAGCACGGCGTCGACGAGCGACTCGTCCTCGCCTCGGGCGCGCTGGCTGGCCCGGACGGTGTCGGGCTGGTCGCGCAGGAGCCGGAGATCGATCACGGTGAGAGGCTATCGACGGGCCGGCGCGCCGCGCGCGGGTGTAGCCACTACGGTCTCGTCCATGCTCGCGAGCGGTGACTGGTTGCTGCTCGTGCTCGGGGGAGCCGTGGTCGTCCTGGTCACGGTGCTGGGGGTGGGGGTGGCGCGCCACCGGCGGTCCCGGCCCGACCCCGTCCCCACCGAGCGCCTCACCCACGAGGAGGAGCACATGCCGCTCGCTGCTGTCGTCGTGAACCCGACCAAGGTCGACGACGCCGACGCCGTCCGCGCCACCATCACCCGCGTCTGCGCCGAGCACGGCTGGTCCGAGCCGCTGTGGCTCGAGACCACGCCCGACGACACCGGGGGCGGCCAGACGCGCGAGGCGCTCGAGCGCGGCGCCGACGTCGTGATGGCGCACGGGGGCGACGGCACCGTCCGCGCCGTCGCCGAGGTGCTCGCCGGCTCGGGCACCTCGCTGGGTCTGGTGCCCGCGGGCACCGGCAACCTGCTGGCGCGCAACATGGAGGCGACCCTCGACGACGTCGAGGGGTCGACGCGCATCGCGCTCAGCGGCGACGACCGCCCCATCGACGTCGGGTGGATGCGGCTCGACGACGGCGAGGAGCACGCCTTCCTGGTGATGGCCGGCTTCGGCTTCGACGCCGAGATCATGGCCAACGCGCCCGAGGGCCTCAAGGCCCGCGTCGGCCCGCTCGCGTACGTGGTGTCGGGGCTCGCCAAGTTCAACGGCGACCGGGTGCGCGTGCGGCTGAAGGTCGACGACGACGAGGTGGTCACCCGGCGCATCCGCACCGTCGTCATCGGCAACTGCGGCAAGCTGCTCGGCGGCGTGGTGCTGATGCCCGACGCCGAGCTCGACGACGGCATCCTCGACCTGGTGTCGATCGCGCCGCAGGGCGTGGTGGGCTGGGCCGGCGTCGCCGGCCAGGTGATCTCCCGGCAGCGCCGCGGCCACCCGCGGGTCGAGCACATCCGGGCGCAACGCTTCCGGATCGCGGCCGACCAGCCGCTGGAGTCCCAGCTCGACGGCGACCCGGTGGGCGAGGCGTCCCGGCTCGACGTCCGCGTCGACCCCGGCGCGCTGCTCGTGCGGGTGCCGCGCAGCGGCTCCTCCTCGACCGTCCGGACGCGGGACGCGGCCCGCGGCGCCGGCCAGGACCCCACGCCCGAGCAGGTGGGGTGAGCGGCACCGCCTCCGGGACCGGCTTCGGCCCCGACCGGGTGGTGCACGAGACCCTCACCGGCGTCGCCGCGCGCCACCCCGCGCTGACCGATGCCGCCGAGGTGGTCGCGGTCACGATGCACCCGTGGTCGCTGCGGGCCGTCGTGGTGGTGGCCGCGCTGCTCGCCTGGCGGCAGGGTCGCGGCCGGGTGGCGCTGGCGTCGGTGGCGGCGCTGGTCGTCGGCGGCGCCGTCACGACGGGGCTCAAGGAGCTGATCGCGCGCGAGCGACCGACCTTCGTGACCGACCTGCCGCGCGAGGTCGCCGGTACCGACTTCTCGATGCCGAGCGGGCACGCCCTCACCGGCGTGCTCGGGCTCGGGCTGCTGCTGGTGCTGGCCTGGCCGGCGCTGCGCGAGCGCGGCTGGACGACGGTCGCCGTCGCGCTCGCCGTCGTCCTCGGCGCCGTGGTCTGCACCGACCGGCTCCTGCTCGGGGTGCACTACCTGACCGACGTGCTGCTCGGTGCGGGCATCGGGGCGGCCGGGGCGGCCGCCGTCGGACGATGGGGAGGCGGTCGCCGTGGCTGAGCACCTGGACGGGACCTCGGGCCCGCGCACCCGCGGACGCCGGTGGATCTGGGTGACCGTGGCGCTCGTCCTGGGCTGGTTCGGCGTCCTGGTCGGCGTCGGGACGCTGCTCGGCGGCCCGCTCGCCGCCGTCATCGACCGCGACAACGCCTGGTCGGTCGAGTTCGAGGAGGAGCGCACCCCCACCTTCGACGACGTGACGCACTGGTGGTCGACCACCGCCGACACCCCGGTGATCATCGGCACGGCCCTGGTGCTCGGCCTGGTGCTGCGGCTGGTCTGGAAGCGCTGGCTCGAGCCGCTGCTGGTGTGGGCCGCGGTCGCCCTGCAGTCCTCGGTGTTCCTCACCACCACGCTGGTGGTCTCGCGCGAGCGGCCCTCGGTCGAGAAGCTCGACCCCGCCCCGCCGACCTCGAGCTTCCCGTCCGGCCACACCGGCGCCGCGACCGCCCTGTGGCTGTCGATCGGCCTGGTGCTCGCCTCGCACGTCCGCAGCCGGGTCGGCCGGGTCGCACTCGTGGTCGTGCTGCTGCTGGTCCCGCTCGGGGTCGCTGTCGCACGGCTCTACCGCGGCATGCACTTCCCCACCGACGTCGTCTTCGGCGCCCTGAACGGCACCGTCGCCGTGCTGCTCGTCCGCCAGGCCGTGCTGGGCTGGCGCGAGGACGACGCCAGACCGCGGTAGTCGGGCGAGACCCGCGCGGGCACGCCCTGGTCCTGCGGTCTCGAGGTCACCAGCGCAGCCCACGTTCACGCAGCGCGTCCTCGACCCGGCGCACGAACGCCGCCCGGCCCCGGCCGAGGTCGACCGACACGGCCACGAGCACCTGCCACCCGTGCCTCTCGGCCAGCTCGCGCCGGGCGTTGTCGCGGGAGCGGCGGGAGTCGTCGGCGACGTGGTCGCGGCCGTCGTACTCGAGCGCGACCCTCACCCCGGCCCACTGCAGGTCCGGTCGGAACAGCCACCCGGAGCCGTCCGCGGCCTGCACGCCGACGTTCACCACGGGCTCGGGCAGGCCCGCCCGCACGAGCACCAGCCGGGTGCGCGTCTCCTGCGGCGAGTCCACCCGCTCGCGGACGAGCGAGAGCGCCTCCCGCAGCCGCCGGACGTCGCGCCTGCCCGCGTACGCCTCGACCGTGGCGCGCAGGCGCAGCAGCAGGCCGCGGCGGGCGAGGGCGTCACCGACCACGACCAGGTCGTCGACGGTGAGCCGGTGGTCGCCGGCGAGAGCGGCCCAGCACTCGGTCGCGCTCATCACCCGCAGCCCGGGCCCCGATGACGGCCCGACGGGCCCGATCCGCACCCGCACGCCGCGCACGCGGGGCTCCGGGCCACCCGCGGGGACGCGGACGACGAGGGGGTGGACGGGGTCGAGGTGGCGCGGCAGCGGCAGGTCGAGCAGCGCCGCCCCGGTGACGCCGTCCACGGCCGCCGACGCGGGGAGCACCAGCGCCGCCGCGCGGCACCGCAGGGCGAGCGAGTCGGGCAGCCCCGCGGCGACGCGGACGCCACGGAACGGCGCACGCAGCGCGGGGCTGCGCAGGTCGTCCGGCGACAGGCCGGCGGCCCGGCCCTCGACGACGGTGAAAGGGCGACGGGCGAGCGCCGGTGGGAGGACGAGCCGCGGGTGCACCCTGGCACCGTGGCCGTCGGGGCGGCCACCGCGGGCCGCTCACGACGCCGGATGTGGACGACGCCGCGTCCGGCACCCCTGTGGACGACGCGACACCGCAGCAACGGGGCGAGGGTGCGCGAACCACGCCCGGGTCCTGCGGTCTCGGGTCAGGCGCGGCCCTCCAGCAGCCGGCCGAGCCACGCACGCGCGTCGGTGAAGGCGCGGTCGGTGTTCGAGGGCAGTGTGGGCGACTGCTCGCCCGACGCCCGGGGATAGGAGCCCAGGAAGCGCACGTGGGTGCAGACCCGGTGCAGACCCATCAGCGCCTCGGCGACCCGGGCCTCGGCGACGTGGCCCTCGCAGTCGATCGCGAAGCTGTACCGGCCGAGCGACTCGCCGGTCGGGCGCGACTGGATCCAGGTCAGGTTGATGCCGCGGGCGGCGAACTGCTCGAGCAGCTCGAGCAGGCCGCCGGGGTGGTCGTCGGCCTGGAACACCACGACCGAGGTCTTGTCGGCACCGGTGGGCGGGGGCGGCGCCGTGGGGCGCGACACCAGGACGAACCGGGTGACCGCCGAGGGGTTGTCGCCCACGCCGTCGGCGAGCACGGACAACCCGTAGCGCTCGGCCGCGACCCGGGCGCACAGGGTGGCGTCGTAGCCCGGGTCGGCCTCGCCCGCGGGGTCGAGCCCGGCGGCCGAGGCGGCGGTCGACAGGCCCGGCACGTACGTGGCGGCGGGCAGGTGGGCGTGGACCCAGTGCCGGCACTGGGCGTAGGCGTGCGGGTGGGTCGAGAGGCGCCGCACGTCCTCGAGCCGGGTGCCGGGACGCGCCGCGAGCACGAACGAGACCGGGACGAGGGCCTCGCGCACCACGACGACGTCGTCCCCGGCGCTGAGGGCGTCCATGGTGGCGCCGACGCCGCCCTCGACCGAGTTCTCGATCGGCACCATCGCGGCGGCGACCTCGGCCTCGCGGACGGCGGCCAGCGCGGCGTCGACGCTCGGGTAGGCGAGGCGCTCGCCGTCGCGGGCGGCGCGCACCTGCAGCAGGGCCGCCTCGGTGAAGGTCCCCTCCGGGCCGAGGTAGCCGTAGCGGGCGGGGGGGACTCCGGGCATGGCGAAGAATCTAGCGACGACGTGTGAATCGCCCGCGCCGCCCGGACAGATACAGGGTGGGAGGCGAGATGAGCACGCAGACGCAGCTGGTCCAGCAGGTGGGAGGTGCAGCCCGTGGCGCCGTCGGCCGACGCCGAGTTCAGCGCGGTCTACACCGACACCTACTGGCCGGTCCTGCGGTACTTCGTGCGACGGCTGGCGGGCGACGCCGAGCACGCCCGCGACCTGACGGCCGAGGTGTTCGCGGTGGCGTGGCGGCGGCGCAGCGCGCTGCCGGCCGAGCCGCTGCCGTGGCTGTACGAGGTGGCGCGGCGCGTGCTCAGCAACGAGCGGCGCTCGGAGCGCCGCCGCGCCCGGCTGACCGAGGCGGTGCGCCAGCAGCACCTGGTGCAGGTGCCCGACCCGGTGCACGCGCCGGAGGGCACCGACTGGGTGCACCGGGCGCTGGAGCACCTGTCGGAGTCCGACCAGGAGGTGCTGCGCCTGGCCGCCTGGGAGGAGCTGTCGACCGACCAGCTGGCCGTCGCGCTGCGCTGCTCGCGGTCGGCGGCGGCGATGCGCCTGCACCGGGCGCGCGAGCGGTTCAGGGCCGTCCTGGACCGCGAACACGAGCTGCAGCAGGCCCGGCGGAGGTCCCGGTGACCCACACACCGCCTCGGCCCGCCGGTCGCAGCGCCGCCCTCGGGGGGCGGCGTTGACGATCGACGAGCTGGAGCTGCTGGCCAGGGCCGATCCGGCCCCGGCCGGCAGCGGGCCGTGGTCCGACCGACCCCTCGACGGTCGGGCCCGGCAGGACCTGGAGCTCCTGCGGGAGCACGGGCCGCTGCAGGCGCTGGTGCGACGGCGGTGGCTGCTCGGGGCAGCCGCCGCCGCCGCCGGCGTCCTCGCGCTGTCGGCGGTGTGGCTGGTGAGGCCGGTCGACCCGGCCTACGCCGCCACACCGCCGGTGGCCGAGTTCTCCACGACGAGCGCGATCGGCACCGACGCCGGCGCGCTGCTCGACGACCTCGCCGCCGACGCGGCCACGGCACCCACCGGCACCGCGAGCGCGGCCACGTCCTTCGAGGAGTGGTCGCTCAGCACGCAGGTCGACGGGGTCGACACCACCTCGGTCGTGCTGCCGCGGCAGGTCAGCCGCACGGTCGGCACCGACGGCGCGGCCACGCTGCAGGCGGTCGCCGGCACCCCGTTCTTCCCCACCGAGGAGCACCAGCGCGCCTGGCGCCGCGACGGTGCGCCGCTGGTGGCGGGCGACGACCTCGGGACGCTCACCGTCCCGGCCGACCAGGCGCTGTTCCCCGACGCCCCGCCCGCGACCGCCGAGGCGATGCGCGAGCACCTCGCCCGGGCGCACCCGCTCGACGAGGGCGGCACCTCGCAGCTGTTCGTCGCCGTCGCCGACCTCGCCCGCGAGTGGACCCTCGACGCGCCGCAGCGCGCGGCGCTGCTCGAGGTGCTCGCGGCGGCCCCGGACGTCGAGGTGGTCGGCGAGGGCGTCGACCGGGCCGGGCGGCCGGGTGTCGCGCTCGCCACCGAGTCCGACCGCACCGGCCTGCCCACCCGCTACCTGCTCGTCCTCGACCCGGCGACCGGCGCCGTGCTGGCCGCCGAGCAGCAGCTCACCACCGACGCCGGGGCGCTCGACGTCCCGGTGCCCTCGACGATCGCCTACACCCTGTTCGGGGCGCGCACGGGCGACGACTAGAGCTTCCCCACCGGTCGTGACGTGCTCTCGGGGGGTGCGTCGCGGCCGGTGGGGCGGGTACCGTCCAGAGCGTGGCCAGTCGTCCCGCTCCGTCCCGCCGCGCTCGCGCGGCGCTGCTCGCCGCCGTCCCCGCCCTGCTCCTCGGCTCCGTCGTGTCCGCTCCGGCAGCAGCCGCCCCCACCCTCGCGAGGTCCGCGACACCGTCGATCGACCAGGTCGTCGCCGCGCACCCGCAGGCCGAGCAGGTCGACGCCCGCACCGTCGAGTTCGACGGCGGCGCGGTCGTGCTCGTGTACCCGTCCGCCGACGACGGCGTGGCGATGCGCTCCGCGAGGTCGTCGGCCAGCTGCCCCAACGGGTGGTACTGCCTCTACGACGGCGCCGGGTGGTCGGGCCGCATGCTGCAGTTCCGCGACTGCGGCACCACCCAGTCGCTCAGCACCTACGGGTTCTCCCGGTCGGCGTCGTCGTGGGCGAACAAGCGCACCCGCTCGGCGTACGTCTACTCCGGCGGCTCGACGATCTGGGCGTCGTACGCCGGTCAGAGCGCCTACTCGGTCGACGCCGCCGACAACGACCGCGCCGACGCCGTGCGGCTCGGCTGCTGACGCTGCTCGCCCAGCCGCACCGCCACCACACCACCCACGATCAGCACGCCGCCGACCAGCTGCACCGCTGACGGCAGCTCGGCCAGCAGCCACCAGGCGAACAGGACGGCGAACACGACCTCGGTGAGGGCCACGAACGAGGCCACCGTCGAGCGCAGCCGGCGCACCGCCGCGACGCCCAGCGCGTAGGCCAGCGCGCCCGCCACCACGCCGAGCTCGAGCGCGGGCACCCACCACGGCAGCGACCACCCGGCCACGGCGACGTCGGCCGTCGACACCCGCCACGGCAGCACCCGCGCGGCGCCGGCGACCAGCAGCACCACGAAGCCGACGACCAGACCGCCCCCGGCCAGGACGAGGGGCGGCAGCGGCTCGGTGTCGTCGTCGTGGTCGGCGAGCAGGAAGTAGACCGCGAGCCCGCCGGCCGCCAGCAGCGCGAACAGCACTCCCAGCAGGTCGATCTCGACCGCGCCGGTGACGTCGAGCACCAGCACCAGGCCGGACAGCGACAGCGCGACACCCAGCGTGGTCAGCGGGGCCGGGCGGCGCCCGTGCCGGGCCCACAGCCACCCCACGATGAGGACGGGGGCGAGGTACTCGATCAGCAGCGCCACGCCCACCGACAGGTGCTGGATGGCGCTGAAGTAGAACAGCTGCGCCCCGGCGACCGCGAAGGCGCCGTAGGCGAGCAGCCGGCCCGCGTGCCGGCGCAGCAGCGACCAGCGTCCGCGCAGCTGCACCAGCGCCGGGACGAGCAGCACCAGCGAGGCGACGCCGATGCGGAAGGTGACCAGGGCGCCCGGCGACCAGCCCGCGTCGAGCAGCGGGCGCGCGACCGCGCCGGCGGTGCCGAAGACGGCCGCGGACCCGACGGCGAGGAGCAGGCCGGGCGCGAGCCGGGCGTCATGGGTGTTCGTCATTGTGGTGATGACGCTAGACTGGTCGGACGTCAGCAGTCAAGAAGGGTCACACTCATGACGCAGTCGTTCGTCCACGACACCGAGCTCGCCCTGCGCGCCACGGCGGCGCTGGTCAACACCGTCGACGTCGACGACGCGGGCGCCGAGGTCGCGGGCACCGACACCCTGACCAGCGTGGCGGACCTGCGCGCCTTCCTCGACGAGCACGGGTACTCCGGACGCCGCGACGGCGACGAGGCCGAGCTCGCGTCGGTGCGCGCCCTGCGGCCGCGGCTGCGCCGGATCTGGACGGCCGACGCCGACGCCCGGGTGGTCGAGCTGAACACCCTGCTCGCCGACGCCCGGGCGCTGCCGCAGCTGGTGCGCCACGACGGCTGGGACTACCACCTGCACGCCGTCTCGACCGACTCGCCGGTCGCCACCCGGATCGCCGTCGAGGCGGCGATGGCGCTGGTCGACGTCGTGCGGGCCCAGGAGACCTCGCGGCTGCGCGAGTGCGCCGCCGACGACTGCCGCTCGGTCGTGGTCGACCTGTCGCGCAACCGGTCCCGCCGGTTCTGCGAGGGCGGCTGCGGCAACCGCGTGGCCGCCGCCGCGTACCGCGCGCGCCGCCGCGCCTAGGCTCGGGCCGTGCCCGACGACGACGCCCCCGAGGTCATCGACCTCGGCTACGCCCGGCTGGACGCCGACCGCCCCCGGCGCACCGGCGACCCCGAGGTGGTCTACGGCCAGGGCAAGACGCCCGAGCAGGTGGTGGGCATCCTCACCGCGCTCGCCGCCCGCCACCGCGAGCGGGCCGTGCTCGCGACCCGGCTCGCCCCGGACGCGGTTCTCGCCGTCCGCGCGGCGCTCCCGTCGGCCGTCGTCGACCCCGTCGGCCGCACCGCCGTCGTCGGCCCCCTGCCCGAGCCCCGCGGACGCGTCGGCGTCGTGGCCGCCGGTACCGCCGACTCCCCCGTCGCGGCCGAGGCGGCCACCACGATCGCCGTCCACGGGGCCGCGGTCGAGCGCGTCGACGACGTCGGCGTCGCCGGCCTGCACCGGCTGCTCGCCGTCCGCGACCGGCTCGACACCTACGACGCGCTGGTGGTCGTCGCCGGCATGGAGGGCGCCCTGCCCAGCGTGGTCGGCGGCCTCACCGGCGTCCCGCTCGTGGCCGTGCCCACCTCGACCGGGTACGGGACGGGCGCCGGCGGGCTGGCGGCGCTGCTGGCGATGCTCAACTCGTGCGCGCCCGGCGTGGTCGTGGTGAACGTCGACAACGGCTACGGCGCCGGCGTGCACGCCGCCCGCGTGGCGCGCCGGAGCGTCCGGTGACGCTGGCCTGGTTCGACTGCGCGAGCGGGGTCAGCGGCGACATGCTGCTGGGCGCGCTGGTCGACGCCGGCGTGCCGCTCGAGGTGCTGCAGGAGGCGGTCGACGCCGTCGTCCCCGAGCCGGTCGGCCTGCGCGCCGAGCGCGTCACCCGCGGCTCGCTGGCCGCGACCCGGGTGCACGTCGAGGGCACCGACTCCGTCACCCACCGCACCTGGACCGACGTCCGGGCCCTGCTCGGTACCGAGCGGGCGGAGGGGGTCCCCGGCATCGGGCGGGCCCGCGCCGCGTTCGCCGCGCTCGCCGCGGCCGAGGGGCACGTGCACGGCGTCCCGGCCGAGGAGGTGCACTTCCACGAGGTCGGCGCCCTCGACGCGGTCGCCGACGTGGTCGGCGCCTGCGCCGGCCTGGCGCACCTGGGTGTCGAGGAGGTCCACGTCTCGCCGGTGGCGCTCGGGGGCGGCACCGTGCGTGCGGCGCACGGGCGGATGTCGGTGCCGGGGCCCGCGGTCGTGCGGCTGCTCGCCGACGCCCCCACCTACGGCGGTCCCGTCGACGTCGAGCTCGCCACCCCCACCGGCGCGGCCGTGCTGGTCGTGCACGCCACCGCGTGGGGCCCGCAGCCGCCGCTGACCGGCACCACCCAGGGCCTCGGCGCGGGCGGCCGCGACCTGGCGGGCCACGCCAACGTCCTGCGCCTCGTCGTCGGGTCGTCGTGGTCCGCCACCGGCGACCCCGGCACGGCCCTGGTGCTCGAGACCAACGTCGACGACCTCGACCCCCGGGTGTGGCCCGCCGTCATCGCCGCGCTGCTCGCCGCCGGAGCGTCCGACGCCTGGCTGTCGCCGATCGTGATGAAGAAGGGCCGTCCCGCCCACACCCTGCACGTGCTGACCCGGCCCCAGCAGGCCGACGCCGTGCGCGCCACCGTGTTCGAGCAGACGTCGGCCATCGGGCTGCGCGAGCAGGTGGTGCGCAAGCACGCGCTCGACCGCGAGGTCGTCACCGTGCAGGTCGACGGGCAGCCGGTGCGGGTGAAGACGGCGGGTTCGCACGGCCGGGTGCTGAACGCCCAGCCCGAGTGGGACGACGTCGCCGCGGCGGCCGCCGCGCTCGACCGTCCCGTCAAGACGGTTCTCGCGCAAGCGATCTCGGCCTACCACCAGGGTGTGCACCGAACCTGACCAGGTCCTCCACACCCGCTCACTACGCTGGGCGGGTGCACCTCGTCGCCTCCGCCCGCCGCGCGCTCGTGGCGCTGCTCGCCCTCGCGGCGCTGCTCGTGACGGCAGCGCCGGCCGGTGCCGCCTCCACGGCCGAGGACGAGGCGGCGCCCGGGCCGGTCGTGCTGCTCGGCACCACCGGCCTGCGCTGGGACGACGTGTCCCAGGAGGACACCCCCGCCCTGTGGGGCCTGCTGCGCGAGGGCTCGGTCGCCGACATGGCGATCCGCAGCGTCCGCACCGTGGCCTGCCCCATCGACGGCTGGCTCGCGCTCTCGGCCGGACGCCGCGCCGCCGACGCGCCGCGCACCTCGACCGAGCCGCTGTGCCGCACGCCGAAGGAGCCGGCCCGGCAGGGCACGACGGCGGTGCTGCAGGACTTCGCGGTGTACGACGAGATCGCGCGCGAGGGCAGCTTCGACGCCCGGCCGGGGACGCTCGGCGACCTCGTCCGCGAGGCGCGGGTGTCGGTGACCGCGATCGGGCCCGGTGCCGCGATCGCGCTCGTCGGCACCGACGGCAAGGTCGTCGGCGACTACGAGGCGCGCCCGCGCGACCCGGCCGACCTGCCCGGCCTGCTGACACCGCGGCTCGAGCGCGACGACCTGCTCGTGGTCGACCTCGGCACCGTCCGCGACGGCGACGACCTCGGCGCGAAGGACCCGGACCGGTTCGCCGGCACCCGCGCCGACCAGGTGGCCCGCATCGAGGCCCGGGTCGCCGCCGCGCTGTCGGTGCTGCCCGACGGCGCGACCGTGGTGGTCGCCTCCCTGGCCGACTCCGGCCGCACCCCCCACCTGCAGGCGCTCGCCGTCACCGGGCCCGCGCCCGCCGGCGACGCCTACGGCGAGAGCCTGCTCGGCAGCGGCTCGACCCGCCAGGACGGCCTGGTGCAGTCGACCGACCTGCTGCCCACCGTGCTGACCCTCGTCGGCGTCCAGCCTCCGACGGGGCTGCCCGGCGCGGTCGTCACACCGGTGCAGGGCGGCTCGACCGCCGACGAGCGGCGCCAGCGGGTGCTCGACCTGAACGAGGCCGCGATCACCGTCCAGCCGCTGGTGGTGTGGTTCTTCAACGGCCTGGTGATCGCCCAGATCCTGCTCTACGGCGCCGCCGCCCTGGCGCTGCGCAACAACTGGGGCGGGCCGGAGGGGCGCGGGCGCGTGCTGGGGATCCTGCGCCGGGTCGCGGTCGTGTTCGCCTCGGTGCCCGTGTCGACCTTCCTGGCCAACCTGGTGCCGTGGTGGCGCGCCGAGCTCGACCTGCTCGCGGTCGTCGGCGCCGTCTTCGGCTGGGTGGTCGTGATCGCCGGCGCCGCGCTGCTCGGCCCGTGGCGCGACCGGCGGCTCGGCCCGCTCGGCTTCGTCTGCGGCGTCACCGCCGGGGTGCTGGCCGCCGACGTGCTCACCGGCTCGCACCTGCAGGTGAGCTCGCTGATGGGGCAGCAGCCCGTCGTGGCCGGCCGGTTCTACGGTCTCGGCAACGTCCAGTTCGCGCTGTTCGCCACGGGCGCGCTGATGCTCGCGACCTCGCTCGCCGACGCGGCGCTGCGCCAAGGGCGTCGGCGCCTGGCCATCTGGGTGGTCGCGGTCGTCGGCGTGGTCGCCGTCGTCATCGACGGCACGCCCGGCATCGGCAGCGACTTCGGCGGGCCGCCGGCGATGGTGCCCGCGTTCACCCTGCTCGCCCTGCTGGTCGCGGGCGTGCGCATCACCTGGCGCCGGGTGCTGCTGATCGGCCTCGGCACCTTCGTCGTGGTCGCGGCGCTGTGCGTGGCCGACTGGCTGCGCCCGCCCGACGCGCGCACCCACCTGGGCCGGTTCCTCCAGACGGTGATCGACGGCGGCGCCCTCGCCGTCATCCAGCGCAAGGCGCTGCAGAACTGGGAGATCCTCACCGGCAGCTACCTGACGCTGCTGGTGCCGTTCGGCGCGGTGTTCGTCGGGTGGGTGCTGATGCGCCCCTCGGCGTTCGGTGCGCCGGCCCTGCAGCGCACCTACGAGGCGAGCCCCACGCTGCGGCACGGGCTGACCGCGCTGCTGGTGATGCTCACCATCGGCTTCGCCGTGAACGACTCCGGCACCGTGGTGCCGGCGATCGGCGCCACGCTGGTGATCCCGCTGCTCATCGCGGCGAGCGTGCGGACGATCGAGCTCTCGGGTCCGCCAGACGGCTGACGGCACGCCAGCCCGAGCGGGCGGCGAGCGCGCGGGCGACGTCGCGGTACTGGCCGGCCCGGTGCAGCTGGGCGCGCAGGTCGGTGCCGGTCACCCGGTGGTGCAGGTCGCAGGGCACCTCCTGCACCCGCAGCCCGGCCCGCAGCAGGTCGATCGTCAGCCCGGTCTCGACGCCCCAGCCCGGTGCGAGCGGCAGCGCCGCCTCGTAGGCCTCGCGGGTCAGGCAGCGCATGCCCGACAGCGGCTGGGTGGGCGTCCAGCCGGTGGCCTGCTCGATGCCGCGGCGGGCCAGGTCGACGACCAGGCCGCGACCGCCACCGGGGGTCGACTGCGCGGGCAGGATCGCGATCGTCATGTCGGCCTCGCCGGCGAGCACGGGCGCGGCGAGCGGCGCGGTGCGGGCGGCGGTGCCGGCCAGGTCGCCGTCGACGAACAGCAGCGCCCGCGGCGCCACCGTGCGTCGCTCGTCGGCCGACGCGGCGGACTCGATCGCGGCGACGGTGGACGCGCCGGTCTGCATCGCGGCCGCCTTGCCGCGGTTGCGGGCGTGCCGCACCACCCGGGCGCCGGCCGCGCGCGCCAGCTGCTGGGTGCGGTCGGTGCTGCCGTCGTCGACGACGACGACGAGGTCGACCCCCGGGATGGTCAGCACCGAGGCGACCGTGGCCGCGATGCGCTCCTCCTCGTCCTTGGCCGGGACGATGACGGCGAGCTGCTGGGTCACCCGGGAAGGTTAGCGGCGGCGCCCTGCGCGGCCGGGCGGCGCCGCGAGATGTCGGCGCAGTCGAGGCAGACCTCCTCGGGCACCAGGCCCGCGCGCATCGCCAGCGCGAACAGCCGGCACCCCACGCACAGCCCGAACGCGGCCTCGAGCAGGGGGAACACCACCATCATCGCCACGACCACCCACGCGGCGACCGTCCACCCGAGGCCGTACGCGAACAGCACGACCAGCACCGAGCAGGCCGCGCCGATCGCCGCGGCGAACCGCTTGGGCGGGCCGGCGGTCGGCCGCGGCGCGGCCGGCACCAGCGGGCGCAGCACGCGCAGCGCCACCTGGGCGAGCGGGCTGCGCGGGCCGAGCAGCACCCGCAGGACGAAGTCGACCGCGAGCAGCCCGAACAGCCAGAGCCACCCGGTGGCGGCGGCCACGGTCGTCACGGCGAGCACCTCGGCGGCGACGAGCCGCACGGTGACCTCGTCGACGACGCGCGGGAAGGTGGGGCGCAGGTCCATGGCGGGGTCAACGCGCGCGGCGGCGTCGGGTCATCCTGCGGGACGACACGTCCCGGATGCTGGACGGACTACTGTCCCGCGCATGACTGGGCACCCGCTGGGCGTGACGAGCGAGGTCGGACGGCTGCGCACGGTGGTGCTGCACCGTCCCGGCCGCGAGCTGAGCCGGCTGACGCCGCGCAACAACGACCGCCTGCTGTTCGACGGCATCCCGTGGGTCAGCCGGGCCCAGGACGAGCACGACGCGTTCGCCGACGCCCTGCGCGCCCGCGACGTCGAGGTGCTGTACCTGGCCGACCTGCTGACCGAGTCGCTGGCGGTGCCGCAGGCGCGGGCCGAGGCGGTGGCGGCGGCCGTCGACTCGCCGCTGCTCGGCGAGACGCTGGCGGCTCGCGTGCGCGCGCACCTCGAGGCGCTGGGCGACCAGGACCTCGCCACCACCCTGATGGGCGGCCTGCGCACCGACGAGCTGCTCACCGACGCCGACGTCGGCCACGCCGGGCTGGTGGCGGCGCTGTCGCTGCCGTCGGACTTCGTGGTCGACCCGCTGCCGAACCTGCTGTTCACCCGCGACTCGTCGGCGTGGATCGGCGACCGGGTGGCCGTGACGTCGCTGGCGATGCCCGCCCGCGAGCGCGAGACCTCGCTGACCCGCTCGATCTACAGCCACCACCCGCGGTTCGCGGGCGTGGAGCGGGTCTACGACCCGTCGATGGAGCACGTCGAGGGCGGCGACGTGCTGGTGCTCGGCAACGGCGTGCTGGCCGTCGGCACAGGCGAGCGCACCACCCCGGCGGGGGTCGAGCGCCTTGCGCGGCAGGTGTTCTCGGCGGGCTGGGCGCACACCGTGCTGGCCGTTCCGATCGCCCAGGAGCGGGCCACCATGCACCTCGACACCATCTGCACGATGGTCGACCGCGACGCCGTCGTCATGTACCCGGTGGTGGCCGACTCGCTCACCGCCCTGACGGTCACCTCCGGCAACGGCGACCTCGAGGTCACCGGTCCGCGGCCGTTCCTGGAGGCCGCGGCCGACGCCATGGGCATCGACCGGCTGCGCGTGATCGACACCGGCCTCGACCCCGTCACGGCCGAGCGCGAGCAGTGGGACGACGGCAACAACACCCTGGCCGTCGCGCCCGGCGTCGTCGTGGCCTACGAGCGCAACACCGAGACCAACGCCCGGCTCGAGGAGCAGGGCATCGAGGTGATCGCGATCAGCGGCTCCGAGCTCGGCTCCGGCCGCGGCGGCCCGCGCTGCATGTCGTGCCCGGTGTCGCGGGACACGTTGCCCTGAGGGGCTCTCACCCGGTCGGGCGAACGGCTCGTCACCCACGGTGAGGGTCCGGTCTGCCCGGCTCGCCCGCCTCAAGTGGGGTCGTCCCGGGGGCCGATGACGGACGCTGACACCTGCCGTCGCCGTCCAGGAGACCCCCTCATGACCGACCTCGTCGCCGCGCGCCCGCGGCACCGCCGCGCCGTCCCCCGCGTGCTCCCCCGCCTGCTGGCCGGCGGTCTCGCCGCGCTGAGCCTCGCCGGGGGCCTGAGCGCCGTGGCCGGCGTCCCGGCCGCCCAGGCGGCTGGTGGCACCGTCCTGCTCGAGGACAGCTTCATGGACGCCGCCGTCTCCGGCACGAGCTACGTCGCCGGCGGCATCAACACCCGCGCCTGCCTCACCGCGAGCTCGGACACGACCCAGAGCCCCATCCCCGGGTGCGGTGGCGAGGTCGACCCCCAGGGTGCGGGCGCGCTGCGGCTGACGCCCGCCGCGAACAGCAACGCCGGTTTCCTGGTCTACGACCGGGCGCTGCCCACCAAGGCCGGCCTGGACATCACCTTCAACCAGTACCAGTGGGGTGGCACGGCCGCCGACGGCATCTCGTTCTTCCTCGCCGACGGCGACCAGACCCTGACCCGCGCAGGCGCGTTCGGCGGCTCGCTCGGCTACAACAACCAGGGCGCCTCCACGGCCAGCCCGGGCGTGCCGAACGCCCTGCTGGGCGTCGGCTTCGACGTGTACGGCAACTACACCGTCGAGACCCACAACACCGGCTGCGCCGACACGGGCCTGCGCGGCAGCAGCCCCGCGAACCACAAGAACACGGTGGCCGTGCGCGGCCCCGGCGACGGCGCCACCGGCTACTGCCTGCTCAGCGCCGCGCTCCCCGCCGCCGAGCTCGAGCAAGCCCGCGACCGGCAGCCGTCCCGCTCCCGTGGTCACCCGGGTCGTCGTCGACCCGCCGTCGAACCCGAGCGCCAAGGTGCGCGTGTACCTCGACGGTCGCGAGGCCGTGGTCGTCGACCAGCCGGCGGCGCTGCAGAGCACGCCCACCTTCAAGTTCGGCTGGGGCGCCTCGACCGGTGGCCAGAACAACAACCACGAGATCAACTTCCTCCGGGTCGAGTCCGTCGACCCGATCCTGCCCGACCTCGGCGTGACCGGGTCCGGTCAGGTCGTCGACGCCGGGACCTCGACCACGCTGTCGTGGACGGTCGACGCCGACGCCGCGTCGGGCCCGGTCCCCGCCGGCGAGACGGTGCGGCTGCAGGCAGCCGCCCCGGACGGCACCACCTTCGCGACGCCGAGCGGCACCGGCTGGGACTGCTCCGCGAGCACCTCGACCCTGGTCGACTGCACCAGCACCAGCGACGCCGCCGTCGCCCCCGGCACGCAGCTCCCGACCGTCTCGGTGCTCTCGTCGGCCGGCTCGGCGAGCGGCCGGCAGACCGTCACCGCCACGGTGACCAGCGCGAGCAACGACCCGGCGCTCGCGAGCGACGACACCGCCGCCACCGAGGTGCGCTGGCGCCCGGTCGTGCAGCACGTCGACGCCGGCGAGGTCGCGGCCTCGGGCTCCCCGGCGGCGACCACGGTCGACCCCGTGGTCTCCGGCACCGGACCCTTCACCGTCTCCGTCTCGGCACCGGTCGACCCCGCGGTCGGCACCGTGACCGTCGTCGACGGCCGCCTGGTGCTGGCCCCGGCCGCCGGGGCCAGCGGCACGCTGAGCGCCACCTACACCGCGACCGACGCCGACGGCGTCGAGAGCAACCCGGCCACGGTCGAGCTGCTCGTGCGCCCCGTGGTGGGCGACTCCGCGCTCACCGTCGACGCCGGCGACGCGGTCTCGCACCAGCTGCCGACGCCGGTGGGCAGCGGGCCGTTCACCTGGTCGCTCGCCGAGTACGACCCCTCGTACGGGTCCTTCTCGGTCGGGCCGACCGGCGTGGTCACGGGCACGGTCTCCGGGTCGGTCAGCGGCCGGCTCGACCTGCACTTCAGGGCTGCCGACGCCGAGGGCAACCCCACCGAGGCCGGCACGCTCGCCGTGACGATCCGGCCGGTCGCCGGCTCGACCTCCCGCCGCGTCGTGCTCGACGCCGACGGCCACGCCACCACGACGCTGACCCTGCCCGCCCCGGACGGCAGCGGTCCCTTCACCTACGAGCTGGGGACGCTGCCCGCGGGCGTCACGGCCTCGCTCTCCGGCGACCAGCTGACCGTCACCGCCGACGCGGGCACGAGCGGCTCGTTCGTGCTGCCGTACACCGTCGTCGACGGTGACGGCGTGCGCAGCACCGAGCAGACCGTGACCGTCGAGGTGGCCCCGTACCTGGCGGCGACCGGCGCGACCGGCACGGCCGACGCCACGACCACCGCCGAGGCACCGGCGGTCATCGGTTCCGGTCCCTTCACCTGGGACGTCCAGGCACCGGCGGGGGTCACCGCCGCCGTCGCCGCCGACGGCCGGGTCGCCCTGGACACCGACGGCGCCAGCGGCACCTTCGACGTGCTGCTCACCGTCACCGGCGCCGACGGCGTCGGGTCCTCCGACCTGGTGTCCTTCGACGTGCACCCGGTGGCGTTCGACGTGACCGTCGACGTCACCGCCTCGGCCTCGCCCGTGGCCACGCTGCTCACGCCGGCCGCGCCGGTCGGCACGGGCACCGGCGACCTCGCCGTGGTCGAGGGCCTCGTCCCGGCCGACGGCACGGTCGTGGTCGACGGCCAGTCGCTGCTGGTCACGCCGGCGGCGGGCTTCAGCGGCCTGCTCGAGGTGGGCTACACCGTCACCGGCGCCGACGGCCTGTCCAGCGAGGTCGCCACGGCGACGCTGCGGGTCAGCCCGGTGGCGCTGGACGGCAGCGGCTCGCTCGCGTCCGGCACGACGGCCTCGTTCGCGCTGCCCACCCCGGTGCGGCCGCGGCGGCTTCGTCGCCGAGCTGGTCTCGGCGGCGTCCGGCGACTTCGGGTCGGTCGTCGGTCGAGGACGGCGAGCTGCGGGTCACCGCGGCACCGACCTTCTCCGGCCAGGTGGTCGTGCGGTACAGCGTCACCGACGGCGCCGGCCTGGTCAGCGAGGTCGCCGACGTCGTCGTCGACGTCGTCCCGGCCACCCCGGGCGGCACCACGCCGACCAGCGCCGGCCCGACCGGCACCGCGGGCTCGCCCGTGACCGGCCCGACCCCGACGCCGACCGGCACGGGCCCGTTCACCTTCGAGCTGCGTCGGCACCCTCCCGCCCTCGGTGGGCACCGCGACGATCGACCCCGCCACGGGCGTCATCACGTTCGTCCCGGCCCCGGGCTGGAGCGGCGAGGCGCCGGTGCTGTACCGCGTGGTCGACGGCAACGGCGACCCGAGCGCGCCGGCCGAGGTGGTGTTCGTCGTCGCCCCGGTGGCGCCGGCCGCCCCGACCCCGGCGACGACGCCGGCGGGCACGCCCGTCACGGTGACGCTGCCGGCGCCGGTCGGCACCGGGCCGTTCACCTTCACGCTGGTGTCCGGCCCGACGCCGGAGCAGGGGACGCTCACCCTGGACCCGCTGACGGGCGAGGTGCGGTTCGTGCCCGCGGCGGGCTACGCCGGGACGTTCGAGGTGGTCTACACGGTGACCGACGCGAACGGCCTGGTCAGCG
Organism: uncultured Actinomycetota bacterium; assembly: GCA_963715595.1. Taxonomy (GTDB): domain Bacteria; phylum Actinomycetota; class Actinomycetes; order Actinomycetales; family CAWJMD01; genus MFD01275-22. The sequence goes on along the minus strand of OY970255.1, from coordinate 3,528,594 downwards.
CGCCGCAGGTGCTCGGCGTCACGGTCGCGGCGCCGGTCGCGGTCACGCCGGCCGCACCGGTCGCGGCGCCGGTCGCCCAGGCCGCACGCGCCGTCGTCTCGGCGCTGCCCCGCACCGGCAGCGAGCTCGCCCTGGCGGGCGGGCTGGCGGGCGGGCTGCTGCTCGCGGGTGGGGCGCTCGTGCTCCTCACCCGCCGTCGCACCACCGGCTGAGGCCGGACGGGGGGACGTCGTGTCGCGTCAGCGGATGGTCAGCTGGCGCGACACGACGCCCGCGCGGGCGCGGCGCTGCTCGACCGTGAGGTCGGAGGTGTCGGCCATCGCCTGGTCGAGGCGCTCGCCGAAGGCCTTGGCGGCGTCCTCGGCGTCGTCGGCCACCGCGCCGGGCACGAGGTCCCACACCGGGACGATCAGGCCGTGCGCGCGGAACGAGCCGATGTAGCGGGTGCCCTCGCCGAGATCGGACTCCCCGGCCGCGTGCAGCCGGGCGAGGCCGTCGAGGAAGACCTCCTCGGGGTGCGGCAGCACCCAGCGCAGGTGGGTCTTGGACCCGATGCGGCACCAGTAGGCGGCCTCGACGCTGACCAGCCGCTCGGTGGGGATGATCGCGGCGTTGGCGCGCTCCATCGAGTCGCGCACGTCATCGGTCTGCTCGGCGTCGTCGCCGAGCCAGAACTCGAAGCCCTCGTGCAGCCGGACGGCGAACGGCTCGGCCGGGTCGAGCACGTCCTGCAGCCGCGGACCCGCGGTGGGGAACCCGGTGCCGGGGATCGGCGAGCCGGGCTCGGACGCGGCGGCGGCCAGCAGCGCGGCGGCCACGTCGCGGCTCGGGTCGCCCGAGCCGGACGGCGTCTGCAGCCCGACGAGCACCTCGCCGTCGCCGCGGCGCAGCGCGGCCCACGCCATCGGCAGCACCGTCGCGACGATGGCCTCGACGCCGCCGTGCTCGGCGGTGGTGCGCACCTGCGCGGTGGCGGCCGGGACGATCTCGCGCAGCGCCACCCAGTCGCACTCGCCGGCCAGGCCCGCGAACGGGCGCGCGACGTGCTCGTCGACCGACTGCGCGGCGGCGCGTCCGTGGCACAGCTTGTAGCGCTTGCCCGAGCCGCAGGGGCACGGCTCGCGGGGGCCGACGACGGGGATCTCGGCGCCCTCGGGGAGCGGTGCGGTGGCCGCTGCGGCGCGGCGCGACTTCTTGCCCATGCGGGCGAGGGTAGTGATCCTCAGGCGCGGCGGCGACGGCGGGAGGGCCCGCCCAGGCAGGCCCAGACCGTGCGCTGGCCGCCGGTGTCCTCGACCACGCCCCACTCGTGCGCCATGTGCCGCACGATGCGCAGGCCGCGCCCGTGCGTCGACATCGCGGTCGGGCGCAGCGGCCGGGGCTGGCTGCTCGAGCCGCCGTCGGTGACCTCGACGTCGACCACGCCGCCGCGGACCTGCCAGCGCAGCAGCAGCCGGCCGTCGTCGAGCGGCTGGGCGTGGCGCACGGCGTTGCCGAGCAGCTCGGACACCACCACAGCCGTCTCGTGCACCACCGTCGGGTCGGCGCGGCTCACGACGTCGCGCAGCACGGCGCGGCGCGCGGACGACACCGCCGCCGCGCGGTGCGGCACGGTGAGCGCCCTGGCATCACCTCGCTGGCGCGACTCCACCAGCTCCCTCGTCTCGTGCTCGGTCCCGTGCTCGCTCTCGTCCCCACCCCAGGACATCGCAGGCTGACCCATCACACCTCCCTGTGCGCAGCTGCCCACGTGTCACATACGTCCCGAGGTGTACCCCCCGTGCGTCCCGTTCAAACGTCCTCTCACCTCGGACGGCCGGTTGGTGATGATCGCCTGCACTCCGTGGTCGAGGCACAGCGCGACGTCCTCCGCGTGGTCGACCGTCCAGACGTGGAGCGGGTGACCGGCCTCGCGCACCGACCGCACCCAGTCCGGGTGGTCGCGCAGCACCTGCACACCGGGGCCGAGCGCGTGGGCGTCGGCAGGCAGGCGGGTGCTGCCGCGCCGCGACCAGCGAGGGCGGTGGTCGACCAGCAGGACGGTGGTGAGGTCGGGCGCCAGCTGCCGCACCCGCCCCACCGCGCGGGCGGAGAAGCTCATCACCCGCACCGGGCTGGGGGTGCCGTCGCGGCCGTCGGACGCCCACCCGAACCAGTCGGCGAGGTCGACGACCTGGCGCTCGACCTCGCCCGCGTACCGGTTCGGGTGCTTGGTCTCGACCGCCACCTCGACCCGGCGGCCCGCGTCGGCGGCGAGCTCGAGCAGCCGCCGCAGCGTCAGCGGCCCCCCGGCCGGGCTGCTCCAGTCGAGGCGGCGCAGGTCGGCGAGCGTCCGGTCGGCGAACCGCCCGCGGCCGTCGGTGGTGCGCTCCAGGGTGGCGTCGTGGTGGCAGACCAGGTGGCCGTCGGCGGTGAGCCGCACGTCGCACTCGAGCCCGTCGGCGCCCTGGGCGATCGCGAGCGCGTAGGCCTCCTCGGTGTGCTCGGGCAGCTCGTGCGAGGCGCCGCGGTGGGCGACCACCATCGGCGTCGATGCCGCCGTCTGGCCCTGTCTCGGGCTGTCGCTAGACACGTCCATACTCCCGGATCGTCCATTCAGTCGTTCGTGACGCCGTCGAGCAGCTCGCGCAGGACGTCGGCCTGGCCCGCGTGCCGCGCCGTCTCCTCGACCAGGTGGACCGCGATGGTGCGCAGGGTGTCGTGGTCGTCCTCGCCGGGGTTCGCGATCGCCGCGAGCTGGTCGATGCCGTCCGCAGCGAGCACGATCTCGTCGCTGCGGGCACCGGCGGCCTCGTAGGCCGCCACCACCTCGGCCGTCGTGCGGTCGGCGGGCGGGTCGAAGCCGGTGTCGCGCTCGACCTCGTCGCCCGTGAGGAACACCCGCTCGAACCAGTGCTGCTCGACGCCGGTGAGGTGGTGCACGATCCCGAGCAGGCTGGTGCCGGACGGGACGCCGGGGCGGCGCACCTGCTCGTCGTCGAGGTCGCGCAGCGTGCGCACCACCTCGCGGCGCAGGTGGCGCAGGTAGGCCAGCAGCGTGTCGCGCTCGGACCGGGGCTCGTCCACGCATCCACCCTGCCAGCGGTCGGGCGATGAGTCGTGGGTGTTCGGGCGGTCGACCCTGCATGAGCACCCCGCAGGCGACCCTCGACCCGCGCTTCGGCGCCCCCGACGCGCCGGCCGCACCTTGGCCCGACGTGGAGCAGGTGCTGCGCACGCAGCAGATGGCCTGCCTGAGCACGGTGCGGCCCGACGGCCGGCCGCACGTGACGCCGCTGGTCTTCGTCTGGGTGCCGGGCACGTCGTCGGACGGGTGGCCGGGCCGGCTGTTCGTGCACACCGGCGAGGGCGAGCAGAAGACGGTGAACCTGGCCGCGAACCCGGCGTGCGCGCTGGTGCTGGCGCAACCCGGGTGGGAGACCGGCCTCGACGTCGTCGTCGAGGGCGCGGCGCGGCGGGTGGACGACCTCGCCGACGCGCGGCTGTTCGCGGCGGCGCTGGCGGCGAAGAACCCGGACTGGACGTACGAGGTCGACGACGTCGGGCTGGTCGACCCCGCGAGCGAGCGGCGTCCGGTGGTGCTGGAGGTCGTGGTCGCGAAGGTGCTGGCGTTCGGACGCGGCGAGCGGACGGCGCAGACGCGCTTCGTCGTCTGACGTCGTTCGGTGCGGCCTGCTGCTGATGTCGTTCTCATCGTGCTATCGTACAGGTGTTCGATAACGGCACCGGGGGTGGCATGGGGTACGCGAAGGCACGGCCGGGGCGGGTCGTGGGCTCGCTGCGCCGTCGCGCGCTGGCCCGGGCCCGCGACGACCACGCCGGCTACGTCGACGTCCGCCGGCTGGCCCAGCACTCGCGCACGACGAACCGGTGGCGGCTGGGGTCGGCGCTCGTCTCGCGCCGCACGGTGACGGGCAACCTGACGTTCACCGAGGCCGACCTCGACGACCTGGCCGCGCGCGAGCTGTCCGCCGCGCTCGGCGTGAGCCTGCACGAGGCGGCCGCGCGCGTGCACGCGGCCGACCTGCTCGCGACCACCCTCACCCGCACTGCCGAGGCGCTGCGCCTCGGCCGCATCGACGACCGCCGGGCGCGCAGGCTCGTCCGCGCCTGCGACGGGCTCGACGCGCCCGCCCAGCGCGAGATCGACCGCAGGGTGATCGGGATGGTCCGGGGCGACACGCCCTGGCACGACGTCACCGAGCGCGGGTTCGCCGACCGGGTGCGCCGGGTCGTGGCCGAGGTGGTGGTCCGCGAGCGCGAGGAGCTCGAGGAGACCGTGCGCACGGCCGACCCACCTGTGGGCGCGGGTGCACCCCGACGACCCCTCTCTGACCACGCTGACCGTCACCGGGCCGACCGCGCTGGTGCTGGCGGTGGCCGACGAGCTGGTGCTCACCTCGCTGCAGATGCACGACGACGAGCTGGCCGGACGCACCCGCGACCAGGCCGCCGTCGACGTGCTCGCCGACCGCGTGCTCGGTGGTGCCACGGGCCCTCGACCCGCTCCCGCCGTCCGCCGCGAGCTGGGCGTCGTGCTGCACGCCGATACGTTGCTCGACGACGGGCCGGCCGGCGACGCGGCGGCGCAGGTGCGGTGCGGCAGCGGCGGCGAGTCGCTGACCTGGACCGACGCGGGCACCGCCCGGCACCTGGCGGGCACCCTGGTCGACGGCGGCGGCGCCACCGTGCTGCTGCTGGCCGACGACGAGGGCCGGCTGGTGCGCACCCTGCGCGTGCGCACCCCCGCCGCCGGCTGGACCCGCGACCTGCTCGTCGAGGCGGCCCGCCGCGAGGCCGCCCGCTCCGCGCACCGCACGCAGGTGCCGGGATACGAGCCGTGCACCGCGCTCGCCGACGAGGTCCGCACCCGCGACCCGCGGTGCACGTTCCCGGGCTGCGGGGTTGCCTCCTCCCGGTGCGACCTCGACCACGACGAGCCGTGGCCGCGGGGTCCCACCTCCCGCGAGAACCTCACGCCGCGCTCCCGACGCTGCCACCGCTACAAGACCGCAGGTCTGTGGCGCTCCCGGACGGTCACCGACCGTCGCGGGCACGTCGTCGCGCACCGGTGGACCAGCCCCCTCGGCACCGAGCAGGTCATCGAGCTCCCGAGCCTGCCCGGGTGCTGAGGACTACCCTCCACCGCCATGAGGCTCGTCCAGATCGCTCAGCACGCCGACGACCTCGACCGCGCGTCGGCCTGGTACTCCGCGCTGCTGGGCACTGCGCCGACCGGGCGGTTCGACCCACCGGGGCTGCTCTTCTTCGACCTCGACGGCACCCGGCTGCTCCTCGAGCAGGGCGCACCGTCGTCGCTGGTCTACCTGGCGGTCGACGACGTCCACGCCGCGGTCGAGCGGCTGCGCCAGGCCGGCACCACCGTCGAGTCCGAGCCGCACGTGATCTTCACCCACGCCGACGACGCGCTCGGGCCGGCCGGCACGGCCGAGTGGCAGGCGTTCGTCCGCGACAGCGAGGGCAATCTCGTGTGCCTCGTCGAGCAGCGCCGCTGAGATCAGCCGTCGAGCCCGCGCTCGGCCAGCCACCGCCGACCACGCGTGGCGGACGCCTGCGCGAGCCACGCCTCCTGCACCAGCTCGACCACCTCGTCGCGGCTCACCTCGCCGAGCCGCGACACCCGCACCAGCACCGACGGGTGGCCGTCGAAGTGCGCCGTGGTGAAGAACGGCGACGCCGGGTCCTGCACGAGCGCCTGCTTGTCGGCGTCGTCGCCGACCCACAGCACGAGCACGTCGTCGTACGGCTCACCGGTCTCGGGGTCGCACGCGTCGGGACGCGGGGTGCGGAAGAACACGAACGACCTGCCGCCCACCTGGTAGATCGCGTTGCCCCGCTGCTTGCCGTGCTCGACCGTGACGTGCGGCATCGCCAGGGCGGCGTCGTGCACGTCCTGCTCGCGGGCGGGGCGGCTCACTCCGACGCCTGCTCCCTCAGGTACCGGCCGAAGTGGGGGACGGTGAACGCGATCCGGCCGCGCTCGCCCGACCAGACGAGCCCCTTCTTCAGCAGCGCGTCGCGCGCCGGCGACAACGACTGCGGCTTGCGGCCGAGCGCCGAGGCGACCTCCGCCGTCGCGACGGCGCCGTCGCCGGACGCGGCGCCGAGGTCGGCCATCGCCCGCATGTACTCCCGCTCCGCCGGCGTGGCCCGCTCGTACCGCGACCCGAAGAAGCCGACGGCCAGCTCGGCCTGGGCGTCCGGGGCGGCGACGGCGACGTCGGCGGCGGTGATGGGCGAGCGCGGGGCGACGTCCCAGGCGACCTTGCCGTAGGCCTGCACGAAGTACGGGTAGCCCTCGGTCGCCTCGTACAGCGCCTCGAGCGCGTCGTCGTCGAACGCCGCGTCCTCCTCCGACGCGGGGTGCACGAGCGCGCGGTCGGCGTCCTCGCGGGCGAGCTTGTCGATCCGGACGTAGCGGAACAGCCTCTCGCTGTAGGACTTCGAGGCCGACAGCACCGCCGGCAGGTGCGGCAGGCCGGCACCGACGACGATCAGCGGCAGCCCCTGCTGGCTCAGCTCGTGCACGGCCGCGCACAGGGCCGAGACGTCGTCGGGCACGAGGTCCTGCATCTCGTCGACGAAGAGCGCGACGCCGCGACCGGTCGAGGCCGCGAGTCCCGCGACGTCGGAGAACAGCTCGACCAGGTCGATCTCGATGTCGCCGGAGTCGGCCCGGCCGACGGCGGCGGGCGCGTCGATGCCGGGGTGCCAGCGGTCGCGCAGCCGCGCGGCGCCCTTGCCGGCCGGCGGGTCGGACGCCCGCAGCGCGAACGCCTTGACGACGCCGAGCACCTCCTCGGCCTGGTCGCGGTCGCGCACCGACAGCTCGCGCACGGCCTGGTGCACCGCGGCGGCGAGCGGCCGGCGCAGCGGGGTGTCGGGCCGCGCCTCCAGCTTGCCGGTGCCCCAGCCGCGTCGGACGGCGGTGGAGCGCAGCGCGTTCAGCAGCACCGTCTTACCCACGCCGCGCAGGCCGGTCAGCACGAGGGAGCGCTCCGGGCGTCCGCGGGACGAGCGCTCGAGCACGACCTCGAAGGCGTCCAGCTCCTTGTCGCGGCCGGCGAGCTCGGGCGGGCGCTGGCCCGCACCGGGGGCGTAGGGGTTGCGCACGGGGTCCACGATCGGACCGTATCGCGGTGTCTAGCGTGCGCCCGAGAGACGCGCGCTGAGCTGCGTCCGCGAGCGCACGCCGACCTTGCGGTACACCCGGGTCAGGGTGGCCTCGACGGTCTTGACGCTGACGAACAGCGCGGCCGCGATCTCGCGGTTGCTCGAGCCGCGCGCGACCAGCCCCGCCACCCTGGTCTCGACGTCGGTCAGCCGCACGCCCGCCGGGACGACCGGCACGGGGACCGGCGGCAGCAGCCGCAGCGGCGGCCGCACGACCGCCACCGGCAGCAGCTCGGCCAGCACCGCCTCGGCCTGGAGCACCCACGGCGCCGCGCCGTGCGCGACGAACAGCTCGCGCGCGAGCCGGGCGATCGACCGGGCGGGGGCGTGCGCTCCGGTGGCGGCGTGTCCGCGCGCCTGCACCAGCAGGCTGTGCCCCTGCTCGATCGGGTGCCCGAGCTCGGCGAACCGCAGCGCCGACCGCTCGGCCAGGGCCAGGGCGCGGACGGCGTCGCCCTGGGCGAGCCGCAGCAGGGCCTCGGCCCGGTCGAGCTGGGCCGACACGCCGCGTCCGCGGCCGAGGGCGCGCACGTCGTCGCGGTGGCGCGCGAGCGCGCGGCCCGCCTCGGGCAGCCGTCCGGCGTCGACGAGGGCGTGCACCAGGTCGGCGCGCCAGCGCAGGTCGGACGGGTCGCGCAGCCCGGCGTCGTCCTCGATGTCCTGCACCCGCTGCAGCGCCTCGACCGCCTCGTCGGCACGGCCCTGGCGCAGCAGCGCGCTGCCCAGCGCGCTGAGGTGGCAGCGCAGGAAGTTGCGGTCGCCCTCCTCCTCGGACGCGCGGGCGCCCTGGCGGGCGAACGCCTCGGCACGCTCCAGCGTGCCGCCCGCGAGCTCGGCCACCGCGGAGGAGAACCAGCCGGGCCCGGGCGACAGGCCGGCGTCGGCCGCCACGCGGACGGCTCGCGCCGCCTGCGCGACCGACTCGCGGCAGCGTCCGGCCCGCGCGCAGGTCTGCGCCAGCAGGCCGACCATCGAGACCAGCTCCTCGGGCGCGCCCCGCTCGGCGCGCACGAGCAGCTGCTGCAGGTCGTGCAGAGCGGTGTCGAGGTCGTCGGCGGCCACGGCCGCCCGGGCCGCCTCGACCCGCGGCGCGAACTGCCCCCAGCCGGGCACGTCGGGGTCGGGCAGCGCGAGGCCGTCGGCCAGGCGGGACGCGTGGTCGGGACGTCCGAGGTGGCGCGCGGCCGTGGCGCCCAGCGAGCAGGCCAGCGCCTCGCGGGCCCGGTCGCCCGCCTGCCGCGCCAGGTCGCGCGCCCGGTCGGCCTCGCGCAGCCCGGCAGCGGGGTCGCCGCGCAGGCACGAGGCGACCGCCAGCCACAGCCGCACCTCGGCGCTCGAGCGGGGATCGCCCTCGGCGTCGGCCAGCGCGCCCGCCAGGGTGCTCGACATCTGCGCGGCGCTCTGGCTCGACAGCGTCACCAGCGCCAGCCGCGCGGCGACCCGGTGGTCGGACCGCCGGGCCGTGGCGAGCACCTGGTCGACCGCCAGGTGCACCAGCTCGGCCCGTCCGGCCAGCGCGCCGGTGGTCGCCGCCAGCACGAGCCAGCGGGTGCGGGCGTCCTGGTCGCGGGCGGGCGCGCGGTCGGCCGCGAGCCGGTACAGCTCGGCGGCGAGGTCGTGCGCGCCGCGCCGCAGCGCGACCTGGGCGGCGTCGGCGAGCGAGGCGGCCAGGTCGGCGTCCGGGTGGGCGTCGGCGAGCGCGAGGTGGCGGTCGCGCTCGGCCGGGCAGGTGACCACCTCGGCGAGCGCGGTGTGCACCCGCGCGCGGTGCGCCGCCGTCGTGTCGAGCCGCACGACCCGCGCCGCGCTGGTGGGGGTGAACCGGACGGTGCCGTCGTCGAGCACCACCAGCCCGACCTCGGCGGCCCGGGCGACGTCGTGGTCGGCGTCGGCGCAGCCGGCCCGCTCGAGCAGCGCGATCGTCGGGCTGTTGGCGAGGGCGCAGACGACCAGCGTCTCGCGCTCGGCCGCGGTCAGGCCGACCAGCCGGCTGCGCACCAGCGCGACCAGCGCCGGCGAGGGCGCCTCCGGCCGCTGCGCCGGGCCGTGGTCGACGAACGCCCCGGCCAGCGCGAGGGCCAGGAACGGGTTGCCGGCCGACTCCAGGTGCACCTGGGCGGCCGCGCGCCCCGAGAGCCCGTGCAGCTCGAGCAGCGCGGCGAGGTCGTCGGCCGTCAGCGGCGGCACCTCGAGGGTGACCGCGCCCTCGGGGACGACGGGCAGCGCGCGCGGCTGGCCGTCCCAGCGCCACGTCATCACGGCCCGGACGCCCGACCCGACGAGCCGGCGCACCGCGAAGGTGAGCACGTCGGCCGAGGTGGGGTCGATCCACTGGGCGTCGTCGAGCACGAGCAGCACCGGGCGACCGGTCGCGCAGGCGGCGAGCAGCTCGCACCAGGCGGGGCCGCGGGTGCCCAGGTCGTCGACCACCAGGGCGTCGGGCCGGGGGGCGGGCGGCACCTGGGCCAGCAGGTCGGCCAGCACGGCCCCACCGATCCAGCGCTCTGCCTGCGCCCCGGAGGCCCGCAGCACCAGCTCGTCGGGGCGCGAGCGGGCGACGGCGTCGAGCAGCGCGCTCTTGCCCATGCCGTTGGGGCCCGTGAGCACGACGCTCCGGCCCTCGTCGAGCGCCGTGTCGACTGCGGCGAGCAGGCTCGCGCGTCCGACCAGGCGGTCTCTGCTCTGCACCAGTCGTACACCCCTATACGCCCGGCCCGGATCCCGGGCCCCGTCACGGTACTCACGGGTACCACGCAGGGCAATGGCCCCGGACCGGACGTCTCGGGCATCCTCGGGGAACCGCGACCCGCCGGGCCGCGTCCCACTGCTGCACCGTCCGACGAACCCCGGAGGCTCCTGTGCGCACCCTCACGACCCGCCCGCTCGTCCTGCTCGCCACCCTGGGGGCGGCCGTCGCCCTCGCCGGCTGCTCGGGCGGTGAGGAGGACGCCTCGACGGTGCCCGGCGACGCGCCACCGCCGTCGTCGTCGACGCCGCGGGAGAGCCTGGTGACGCCCGAGCCGAGCACCGGCACCGAGGCCACCAAGCCACCCGCCGCGCAGCCGTCCGAGCCGATCGGCCCGGCCGACCTGACGGCCGTGATCGACGACGGCGCGGGCAGCACCGTCACCAGGACGCTGACCTGCGAGCCCGCCGGTGGCGACGTCGAGGCCGCCGAGGAGGCGTGCGACCAGCTCGGCGCCGTCGGCACGGCCGTGTTCGCCGGCGTCCCGCCGGACGCGATGTGCACCCAGGTCTACGGCGGCCCGCAGACGGCGACCGTGACCGGCTCGGTCGGCGGCGGCCAGGTGCAGGCCACGTTCTCGCGCACGAACGGCTGCGAGATCGACCGCTGGGACGCGCTGTCGGCGCTCCTCGGAGAGGTCGGCGCCGACAGCTGACGTCCCGGCTCTCACGGCCCGGTCGTGAAGGTCCACGACGTCGTCGCGAGCGGTGTTCCTCCCAGGTCGCGGATCAGGGCAGCCCCGCCCCGCACCGTCACCTGGTACTGGGCGTTCGCCGCCAGGGTGCCGTTCGGGTTGAGTGTCGCCACCCGGGTCGTCCCGTTGTAGGTGACCACCCGTGCGACGAGCGCGTTGGTCGAGACCCGCCGGAGCACGACGCTCGTGGCCGACACACCCGCCACGGGCTCGCTGAACGTCACCGTCAGGTTCGCCGTGCGGGAGACCCCGGTCGCGTTGACCGCCGGCACCCGTGCGGTGATCGTCGGCGCCACGACCCCCGCAGCGGTCGTGAACGTCCAGGTCACCGGCGCCAGCGGGTTGCCCGAGGCGTCGGTGACACCTGTGAGCAGCCGCGCCGTGTACTGGGTCCCGGCCGCGAGGTTCGCGTTCGGGTTGAGCGTCGCCACCCGGGTGGTGGCGTTGTAGCTCACGACGGCACCGACCAGTGCGTTGCTGGCCGTGTTCCGCAGCGTGAACCGCGTCCCGTTGACACCGGTGACGTTCTCGCTGAACGTCGCGGTGACGTTCGCCGCCACCGCCACGCCCGTGGCGGTGTCGGCCGGCGTGACCGTGGTGACGGTCGGAGCCGTGGTGTCGCCGAGCGGGGTCACCGGGTTCGACGGATCCGAGGCCGCACCGGTGCCGACGGCGTTGACCGCAGCGACACGGAACCGGTAGGTCACGTTCTCGCCGAGCCCTGTGACGACCAGGCTGGTCGCCGCAGCGCCGGCGGGACGAAGTGCGCCCACCTGCGCGTCCGCCGAGTCCAGCACGGTCACCACGTAGCCCGTGACCGGTGAGCCGCCGTTGCTCGCCGGGGCCGTCCACCTCGCGGTAGCGGTGCCGGTCGCCGGTGCGCCCGCGGTCGCCGTCCCGATGGTCGGCGCCGTCGGCGCACCGGTGACCGGGGCCGAGATCGGCGAGGTCAGGCTCTCCTGGACGCTGTCGCCGTCCTGGAAGGTCATCACGACCCGCAGCCGCAGGCTGACCTGCGCCGACGTCGGGGTGAAGGTCGGGCCGGTGGCGACCGGCTCGAACGAGCCGGAGCCGGCAGCGGTCTCCTGCTGCCAGGAGTAGACGATCGACGCGGCGGCGAAGCCGTCGGGGTCGTTGATCGCCGACGTCACCGTGAGCGCCTGGCCCTGCGAGGGCGTGGTGTCGCTGATCGTCACCGTTCCGGTCGCCGGGGTGTTGTTCGGGATGTTCGTGATCTCGACGGTCTGGTCCGCGAAGGTGAGCCGCTCGATGTTCTTCACCGTGTCGGTGCCGTCGACGAGCGTCCCGCGGGCGTGGACCACGACCATGTGGTCGGCGTTCGGGGTGAAGTCGTAGCTCGCCCGCACGTCGCTGAACACGGCGGTGTCGAGGTCGTTGACCGTGGGCGTGGTGGGGAGCACTTCCCGCACGATCCGGATGCGGCCGGGGTCGAGCGTCCCGGCGAGCGCAGCAGCGCGCAGCTGCGACATGCTCTCCGCCGTCTGCACCTGGACGCCGTTCGCGTCCACCACGGCCAGCCGGACGTTCAGGTAGCGGTCGCCGTCGATGACGTCGTCGCCCCCACGGCCCTCCATCAGGTCGCTCCCGCCACCGCCCAGGATGATGTTCCCGGCTGCGAAGCCCGACGCCCCGGCAGGTAGCAGGTTCGCGAGGCCCGCGATCCGGGCGATGCCCGCGGCGTCGAGGGCGTGCCCGTCGGCCAGCGTGGTCGCATCGGAGTCGTCGCCGCGCAGGACGTCGTCGAAGCGCCAGCCGGACAGGCCCTCCACGAGGTCGAAGCGGTCGCGGAAGGTCTCGACGTCGGGCGGCAGCAGGCCGGTGAAGTTCAGGTCCGCGTTGCCCGCCACCGGGTCCGTCTTGTGCGTCACCCAGTCGAATCCGAGCATCCCCTCGTTCCGCTCCACGCCCGGGCCGGCGATCATGATGTCGTCGCCACCCTCGGCGTCGTAGTCGTCGTTGCCGCCGTCACCGTCGATGACGTCGTGCCCGGGGGTGTTCGGGTCGTCCTGGAAGGGGGCGCCGTTGTCGCCCTGCAGCAGGTCGGCCTGGCCACCACCTTCGATCCAGTCGTCGCCGTCGTCGCCGAAGACGGTGTCGGAGGACTCGCCGGCGAAGACGAGGTCGTTCCCCGGCCCGCCGAAGGTCTCCGTCGGGTCCGAGCCGCCGACGACGAAGTCGTCACCCGTGCCGCCCTGGTTCAGGTCGAAGCCCGGACCCGAGCTCATCGCGTCGTCACCCGGCCCGCCCTTGAGCGTGTCGTCGCCGAACAGGTCGAGCAGGACGTCGTCACCGTCGCCACCGAGGATGCCGTCGTTGCCGCTGCCGCCCTCGAGCCGGTCGTTCGCGTCGTTCCCGCGCAGGGTGTCGTCACCCTCGCTCGACCAGATCTTGTCGCGACCGTCACGGGTGTCCGTCGGCGAGGTGCCGTTGAACACGACGTGCTCGCCGCCGTTGAACCGGATCGTGCCGTCGGCTGTCCGGATGAGCAGCGTGCGCTCGTCGTACGGCGTCGCGAGGTCGTCCACGATGCCGGTCGGGTTCGTCTGCGCGGCCAGGTCGAACGTCAGGTCGGGCCGCGAGAACACGTCGGCGGGCAGGCCCTGCGCGTCGGAGTTGCGCATGATCAGCTCGGCGAACGAGTTGCCCTCGAGCTGGACGAGGAGGTTCAGGCCCGCAGTGCGGGAGAGGTAGTAGAAGCGGTCGCCGTCCTGGAGCTTCTCCGCCTGCGTCTCGAAGACGTAGTTGAAGGTCGAGCCCAGCAGGCCGCCGAAGGGCTGCGGCTTCTCGGCCAGGCCGCCGGTCCACAGGTCGACCGAGTCCAGCCCGGTCGTCGTGCGCCCGGAGGCGTCCGACCAGGTCGGGCCTGTGCCGTTCATGAAGTCGACGGCGTCGACGGGCGTGAGCGGGTCGCCCGCGTCACCAGCCACCAGCCGCGCGGCGGCGGTCCTGCGGTTGCCGAGGTCGCCCGTGATGGTCGGGTGCGTCCCGTAGGCCGCGACGAAGTTCGTGAGCGACTCGGGGTGGCGCAGCGCCAGCCCGAAGTCGTTCCAGTTCGCGTACGCGGCCAGGTCGCTGTTGCCGTTGCTGGCGTCGTGCAGCTGGCGACGCACCTGGTTGAGGGGAGCGACACCCGCCTCGCGCGCTCGGGTCATGTTCAGGGTCGCGAGGTCGAGCGGCAGCCCGAGCAGCCGGTTGCGCAACGCCTCGGTCACGAACTCGTCGAGCTCGTTCCCGACCTGGTCGGTCATGCCGCGGACGATGTCGCCGGTGGCCGCGTGCGGTGTCCGTCCTCCCTCGAGGAAGGCGGGCGGGTTGAGGAACGCGTCGAGCAGCTCGATGTCGTCCGGCACCCCGGTGGCGCTCTTGCGAGCCACCGTCTCGTTCAGCATGGAGTGCCCGAACCGGTAGACGGCGTGGGCGAACTCGGCCGTGATGGACGCGTCGATGCTCGGGTCGTAGCCGGCGAAGACGTTGACCTGCGGCTGGACCTTGCGCATGAACTCCTCGAACGCGAGGTGCTGGTACTCCATCTCGGTGACGAACCTGGCGGCCTGGAAGAGCCTCTCGCCGTAGTCCCACGCGGATGCGTAGCGGTTGGTGACCTGCCAGTCGGCGCGCTCCGCGGCGGTGACCGCCGGGTCGGAGGTGATCATCGCGTCGATCTCGACCGCGAGCCGGTTGTGCTCGGAGTGGAAGACGCTGTGGACCGCCGTCAGGCCGATGTTCTCGTTCACGCGACCGTCACCGGCGATGAAGTGGGCGTCGAGCATCTCGTCGTCGTACGTCCCGGCCGGCTGGGGTGAGGTGGCGGGGGTGATCGTGTTGTCCGCGTCCTCCACCTTGGAGGCGCTGGGCGCGGCGTGGTGCGCGATGTCGTCGAGGAACGCGTGCCCGGTGCGGGTCGCGCCGGCGGTCGTCACGGGGGTGGCGAGGTTCCCCTCGACCAGCCCTCCGGGGGCCGCGGGGACCACCAGCTGCGGCAGTCCGTTCGGGCCGCGCAGGAACCGGCCGTACGCGTCCGTGGCGAGCAGCGGGACGCTCAGTGCGTCGAGGTCGCCGAGACGGATGCCGAGCACGGACTCGGACTGCAGCTTGACCGCCGCCCAGTCGGCCATGCCGTCCCCAGGACCGGTGATGAGTCGCCCGGAGGTCACCGGCCCCGCCGGACCTGCGACGTAGTGCCGCAGGAACACCTGGTGCGACGGGTGCGAGGCGTAGGTCTGGCTCTGGTCGACGAACGGGGAGGTCTGGTTCGACGCGTCCTGGACGTCGTCGGCGCTCTCGTCGATCGGGGTCGCCGGGTCGTCGCCGGAGATGCCGTCCGGGCCGGGCAGGTTCTTCGACCGCGTGAGCACCATGAAGTTCGGACCGTCGTCGGCCGTCCCCGGGACGTCGTCCGCACCGTCGTCGAACAACGGGTCGTCGACCTTCAGCGGGACGAACACCGTGCCGCCGCTCTTGCTCGTCAGGTCGAGACCGTGGTCGAAGAACTGCCCGAACAGCGTGAACCACGAGTTGTACGGAGCGGACAGGCCCACGTCCGGCGCGGTGTTCGGGATCTCGAACGCCCCGGACGCGGTCACCACGGGGTTGTCACCCGCGGCGACGACCGCTGCCGGGTTCGTGGCGGTCTGGTCGTTGACCAGGTTGCTGACGACGCGCGGACGGGAGTCGAACACCGCCCCGCGCTTCTGGGTGTACGACGTCGCGGGACCGGGGCCGAACACCGACGGCTCGGCGGCGATGAGCTCGCGTCCGGTGAGCCGCGGGAACGCCTGGTCGGCGACCCCGAAATCGGCGTTCGCCGGAACCAGGTTGTTGCACGTGCCGTCGACGGTCCTCAGCCCCAGCGGGAGCAGGACACCTGCCGGCTGCGAGGAGATCTGGTCAGGTCCGGAACCGAGCATCGTCGCGCACGGTGATCCCGGCGTCGCCGTCGCCGCGTGCCGCTCGGCGATCTTGACCTGCTGCAGGATGAAGCGCAGGTCCGACGCGTTCAGGGCGAACCCCTGCCCCACCGGTGCGGCGGCGGTCACGGGGGAGCTGGTCCCGACCAGGAGGGCGAGCACGAGACCCGACACGGCGACTACGGCCGCGCGTGTCCGGAAGCGGTTGTGCAGCAACAGAGCTCGTCGAGCGCACGTGTCCATGGGGGCACCCCTTCGTCGGACCGGTGGGTCCTGTTCCACATGACCGCCGCGTGCGATCGCCGAGCACCGTCCCGCCCCGCCCGACGTCAAAGCAACGTCACGGGCGGGTCGTCGTGGCGCCGTTGACGTCGGGGTGACGGTCCCGGAGCACCCTCGCCCCGTGACCTCGACGTCGGCGAGCCGTCCTCGCGGCGGCACGGTGGCGCGCCGGGTCGGCGGGGCGGGCCCGGCCGTCGTGCTGCTCGTCGCCCTGGCCGCGGTCTCGGCGGCTACCGCGCTGGGCCGCACGGTGACCGACGGCGAGGTGTCGACCCTCCCCGCTCCCCGCGTGCTGCACCTGCTGTGCGTCTCCGCGACCGTCGGCGTGCTCGTGCTGCGGGGCTGGGCGTGGGGCCCTGACCACCTCGTGCCACTGGCCGGTGCGGCGCGCTCGTGGGCGGTCCTCGCCCTGGTCACCACCTCCGGCTGGGCGGCGTTCACCGCCTCCGACGTCCCGGTGTCCCCGCTCGCCGACGACCTCGTCCGCGCGCAGGTGTCGGCCTGCGCGCTCGCCCTGGTGGTGGTGGTGCTGGCGACCACCGCGAGCCGGGTGGTGCTGGGCGCCCTCGTCGTCACGGCTCTCGCTGTCGCGGTGCTGCCCGAGGTCGCCTCGTCCGTCGGGGAGCAGGACCAGTCGGCTCTCGGGACCGCCAGCCTGGTGGTGCACGTCGTCGCCGCTGCCGTGTGGTCGGGCACCGTCCTCGCGGTCGTGGTCCACCTGCGAGCCCGACCCGCACTCCTCGCACGGTGCGTGCCGAACCTGCGCCGGGTGACCACCTGCTGCGTGGTCGCGGTCGTCGTCAGCGGCGTCGCCGCGTCGGCCGCTGCAGGCGTCGCGCCTGCCGACGACGGCTCCGCGTACGGCCGGCTGCTCGGGGTGAAGGTGCTGCTCCTGGCGGGCGTGCTCGCGGTCGGCGCCTTCCAGCACCGGGTCGCCGCCCCGGCGGCGAGAACGGGGCAGCCGCGCGCGCTGCTCGACCTCGCCGTCGTCGAGCTCGCCCTGCTGGCCACCACCTTCGCTGCAGCCTCGGTGCTGGCCCTCAGCGAGCCACAGTGAGACTGAACCGTTTTCGACCCGCACGAGGACGACGGAGGTCCAGATGGACGTGACACGACGAGATGCGTTGCTGCTCGGCGGACTCGGGGTGGCGGGCGTGGGCGCCCTGGCCCTGCCGCTCGGAGGGGGCGCCCTCGCCAAGTCTGCGAGCCTGCTGGCGCGCAGCCTCATGCCGCTGCCCTACCGGACCGCGTTCGTCCGCCCGCCCGTGCTGGCTCCCACCTCCTGGGGCGAGGACGACACGGGCCCCTACGAGGTCTTCGACATCCAGCAGCGCGCCCACCCGGTACGCATCCTGCGGACCCTGGACACTCCCGTCCTCTCCTACGGGGGCGCGGTGCCCGGGCCCACCATCGTGGCCAGGCGTGGCACGCGGGTGGTCGCGCGGGTGCACAACCGGTTGCCGGACGTGCACCCGCAGTGGGGGCACCCGCTCGCGACCTCGACGCACCTGCACGGGTCCGCGTCGCTCCCGCAGTTCGACGGCTACGCGAACGACCTGACCGGGCCCGGGTACGTCAAGACCTACCAGTGGCCGAACGCGCAGCCCGCCCGCACGCTCTGGTACCACGACCACGCCGCGCACACGACGACGCAGAACGTGTACAGCGGGCTCGCCGCGCAGTACCACCTGCACGACGAGGCCGAGGTCGACCTGCTGCCGCAGGGCGAGTTCGACGTCCCGCTCACGATCAGCGACGCGGCGTTCGGCGGCGACGGGGCGCTGCACCTCGACGACCGCCAGCACTCCGGGCTGTGGGGCGACGTCGTCCTGGTCAACGGGCGGCCGTGGCCGGTGCTGCGGGTGCAGCGCCGGGTCTACCGCTTCCGCATCCTGAACGCGTCGGTCTCGCGCTCCTACCGGCCGACGCTGCTGCCGCAGGGCCAGCTGCACGTGGTCGCCACCGACGGCGGGCTGGTCCCGGTGTCACGGCCCGTGACCCAGTGGAAGCACGCCCCGGCCGAGCGCTACGAGGTGCTCATCGACTTCCGCCAGTACGCGGCCGGCCGCCGCGTCGAGCTGCGCAACCTGAGCAACCCGAACAACCGGGACTACGACCACACCGACAAGATCATGGCGTTCGACGTCACCGACGACCCGGTCGACACCTCCGACCCCCACGCCTTCACCATCCCCGGGACGCTCGTGCCCAGCGAGGTGATGGCGCTGACCGCCGCCTCGGCCTCCCGCCGGCGCCGGATGCGGCTCAAGCACGACGACCGGACCAACGAGTGGTCGATCGACGGCAGCACCTGGGCCGACGTCGTGGCGAGCGGATACCGCAAGGTCTTCGCCGACCCCGACCTCGGCGACGTCGAGGTGTGGGAGATCGAGAACTCCTCCGGCGGCTGGCACCACCCGATGCACCTCCACCTGGTCGACTTCCGCGTCCTCAGCCGCAACGGCCGTGCGCCCTACGCCTACGAGCAGGGCCCCAAGGACGTGGTCTACGTGGGCGAGCGGGAGACCGTCCGGATCGTCATGCGCTTCGGTCCGCACCGCGGCCGGTACATGATCCACTGCCACAACCTGCCGCACGAGGACCACGACATGATGACCCAGTTCCGGGTCGGGGAGGCGCGCGAGCCGTACGACCCGGACGACCCGGTCCTCGGCGCCCCTCCTGTGCCGGACGAGGACTGAGAGCGTGCCGGGGCGCGTCGTGGGCGTCGCAGCCGTCCTGGTGGCGGCGCTGTGGGCCTCGTCGACCTGGGTGCTGTCGCCGGTGGTGGTGCGGTCGGGCTCGATGGCGCCGACGCTGTGCGACGGCGACCGGGTGCTGGCGCTGAGGCCCGCGGCGGGACGGCGCGCGTCAGCCGGGGACCTCGTCCTGTTCCCCGCTCCCGACCGGGACGGGCACTGGGTCAAGCGCGTGGTGGCCGTGGGCGGCCAGGAGGTGCGCATCGAGGACGGGGTCGTCGTCGTCGACGGCGAGCGCCTGGTCGAGCCCTACGTCGACCCGGCGGCCGTGGACGGGACGTGGACGCCCACCTACCACGTGCCGGTCGACAGCGTCTTCGTCCTCGGCGACGCCCGCGACGTCGCGGTCGACTCCCGCCACTTCGGTGCGGTCCAGCGCGACCGCGTGAGCGGTGTCGTGGTCGGGCACCTCGCCACCGGCTGCCGCGACGGCGGGCTCGGCGCCGGCCTGGTGGGTGCGGTGCCCGCGGCTCACGGCCCGCAGCGCCGCGGCCAGGCTGCTCGCATCGTCGGCGAGCGGGCGCAACGAGTGCGCAGCCGCTACCTGCGCGGCCGCGTCGGCGGCCTCGGCGCCGGCGCGCGTGCTGCCTCGCGACGCCCGCAGGTGCGCCCGGGCCAGCAGCTTGAGGCACCGCTCGCGAGGATGCGGGGCCTGCGGGCCGATCGCCAGGTCGACGGCGTCGAAGTCGCCCGCCACGCGCTCGGGGTCCGTCCGGCACTCCAGGGCGACCAGCCGGGCCGAGATCTCCGGCAGCATCAGGGTGCACCCGGTCTCGACGGCGTCCGCGGCGGCGGCCCTCAGCAGGTCGACGGCGGACCGCTGGTCGCCCCTCGTCAGGTGACGGTCCACCGCGACGAGCGCCTGCAGCTGCCGGTGCAACGGCGCCCCGGCCATCCGGTCCCCGGGCCGTTGCTGCCCGGGCAGGTCCAGGCGCTGGCGCGCCACCAGGAGACGGAAGACGGGGAACCGGACCGCTCCGGGACAGGCGAGGTCCCGGTCGGACGGCACCGCGACGCCCGCACGCCCCAGGTCGACCTCGGCGAGCACCACGAGCCGGCGCAGGCGCGCCCGGACATCGTCGTCCGTGCACAGCTCGGCCGCCTCCTGCAGGGGGTCGAGCGCCATCGCGGCGTGGCCCAGCAGCACGCGCGGCAACCACCGGAGCACCTGCGCGTCGCCGGTCAACCTGGTCGAGGAGGTGGTCGCCGACACCTGGCTCAGCAACGCGTCCATGCCCTCGAGGTCCCTGCGCGGCAGCAGGACGCGTTCGGCGAGCAGCAGGTCGAGGGCCGCCGCCCGCTCGCTCCCCATGCCGCCCGGCTGCCAGGAGAGCTCGCGCCGCGCCACCAGCACGCGCCGCTCCACGACCGCGATGGTGGTGCTGCCGATGATCCCGAGCGCTCGTGCTGCGTCCTCGACGTGGTCGCGGTCGTCGCGCCGCGCGCCGGGCGCCGTCCGGGTGGGTCCCTGGGAGACCTCCTGCCGGCCCAGGACCTCGGCCAACCGCAGCTCCAGCGTCCGCCGCACGGTCGGGCGCAGCCAGGCGCGGACGGCCGCCCCGACCACCGGGTCACGCAGGCCCCACCCCTCGGACGAGGGCGCGATGACCGCGAAGTCGTCGGCCGCGGCCAGGCTGTCGGCCAGCCGCGGGACGCACCAGGCCGGCAGCACCGCCTGCAGCGAGGACGTCGGCAGGGGCCGGTCGGCCACCGCCAGCACGAAGAGCACCTCGTGGGCGGCGACGTCGAGCACGTGCAGGGCGCGTGCCACAGCGCCCGACGCCATCGGACCCGCGTCGAGGCCGAGCCGTTCCGGCAGCAGGACCACGCCCTCGCCGGTCGACATCAGGCGGCGAGCCCTGACGGCCTCGCGCACGGTGTCGACGACCGCGCCGGCGGCGCCGCCGGCTCGGTCGGCGACGTGGTGCACCAGCGCCGGCGAGGGAGGGCCGCCGAGCAGCGCCTGGACCAGGGCCCCGGTGGCCGCGAGGTCGAGGTCGGGGAGCTCCACGAGGTGCCACGTCAGACGATGGCCCTTCAGCAGGTCGCGCACCGGCGGGTCGTCGGTGTCGGCCACGACCACCAGGCACCCGTTCGTGGTCGGGATCCGGTCGGGGCGAGCGCGCAGCTGGGCGGGCGTCGCGACGTCCACCTGGACCACCCCATCGTGCTGCGGCGCGCCTGGTGGCCGCAGCCGGCGCACCGCCTCGGACACCAGGCGTCGCTGCCCTGCGCGCCCGCGCCCTCGCACCTCCACCACCACGTGACCGTGCCGCGACGCCCGCATCAGGCCGACGAGCCGCGAGAGCTCCGCGTCGCGACCCACCAGCGGCGCGGTGACACGTTCCTGCTCGCCCACCTCGCCTCGCAGGACCGCCACGTGCAGCTCGTTGGTCTGCGCCGACGGCTCGACACCGAGCTCGTCCACCAGCGCCCGCCGGCACGCCTGGAAGGTCCGCAACGCCCGCTCCAGCTGACCCGTCGCGGCGTACCCGGTCATGAGGGCGCGCACCGACCGCTCGGCGAACGGATCGCGCGCCACCACCCGGGACGCGAGGTCCACCACGTCGCGGTACCACCGCAGCGACAGCGCCGCCTCGGCGGCGTCCTCGAGCAGCCGGTGGTGGACCGCCTGCAGCTGCTCGCGCTCGGCGACCACCCACGGGGCGGTGTCGTCGTCGGCGCGGAAGTCGTGCAGGTACAGCCCCTCGGCCTCTCTCGCCGCCACGACCGCCTGCGCCGGTCGGCCGTCGCGCAGGTGCAGCCGCGACTGCGTCGCGAGCGCGTCGAACGCGAACGCGTCCACCCAGGCGCCCGACAGGACGATGCCCTCCAGGGTCCGCTCGACGCACTCGGCGCCGACGGCGCTACGTATCGTCGAGCAGGCCGTGCGCAGGCTGTGGAGCCCCCTGCGCTCCGGGACGTCCGGCCACAGGCGCTGCACGAGCACGGCCGTCGAGACCGGCTCGCCCACGCGCAGCGCGAGGAGTCGCAGCAGGTCGGCCGTCTTGCGGGTGCGGAGCGTCCCCGCGTCGACCACCGTGCCGTCGGCTCGCCGGACGCGCAGGTTGCCCAGCAGCCTGATCTCGACCCGGTCCGCCTGCTGCAGCTCGGGCACGCCGACTAGCGAGGTCATCCCGCCGCCTCCCTCCCGTCCGTCGCAGGCTACGGCCCGGAGGGGGACGCGTGGATGGTCCTTATGGCCCTGACGTGAGGTCCACCGGCACGTTCCGTCGCCGATTTGACGCCTCGTTGTCGCGCGCCGGGCGCGTCGACGCCCCGCTGCTACTTGAGCAGCCGCGAGAGCCGACGGTCGGCGAGGGGCTTGCCGCCGGTCTGGCAGGTGGCGCAGTACTGCAGCGAGGAGTCGGCGAACGACACCTCGCGCACGGTGTCGCCGCAGACCGGGCAGGCCTGGCCCGGTGCGGCCGTGCACCGCCATGCCGGCGCGCTTGGCGTCCTTGAGCTCGGCGGCGGGCTTGCCGCTGGCCTCGCCGACGGCGTGGTCGAGGACGCGGTGCAGCGCCTCGTGCAGCCGGTCGACCTGCTCGTCGTCGAGCTTGGACGCGAGGGCGAACGGCGACAGCCGCGCCGCGTGCAGGATCTCGTCGCTGTAGGCGTTGCCCACCCCGGCGAGCACGCTCTGGTCGCGCAGCAGGCCCTTGACCTGCTTGTTCGCCCCGGTCAGCAGCCGCGCGAGGGCGGCGCGGTCGAAGTCGTCGGCGAGCGGGTCGGGCCCGAGCGAGGCGATCCGCTCGATCTCGGCCGGGTCGCGCACCACGTGCACGGCCAGCCGCTTCCTCGTCCCGGCCTCGGTGAGGTCGAACCCGGGCAGCCGGTCGGGCTGCACCTTCGCCGGGTCGGACGGCGAGGCGCCGTCCAGGCGCACCCGCAGCGCGATCGGGCTCTTGCCGGGCCGCACCGGTGCGGGTGCCAGCGCGTCGGACCAGCGCAGCCACCCGGCCTTGGACAGGTGGAACACCAGGTGCAGGCCGCTGACGTCGAGCGAGACCCACTTGCCGTGCCGCTCGACGCCGGTCACCTCGAGGCCGGCCATCGCGGTCGGCGGCGGGTCGTAGGTCTTCAGGACGCTGATCGCGCCGACCTCGACGGCGGCCACGACCGCACCGACGGCGCGCTCGCGCAGGAACGCGACCAGGGCCTGCACCTCGGGCAGCTCGGGCACGAGGTGGAGCCTACGGGTGAACACGTCCGAGCCGTGCGCGCACGCCGCCCCCGGGGGGTGCCAGGGTGGACCCGTGCACGAGACGTCCTTGACCCGTTTCGCCGGGCCGCTACCCGGCTCGGCGGTGGCGATGGTCGTCCTCGGCATCCTGTTCGTCGGCGAGCTGCTCGAGGGCGAGACGCTGGAGTGGATGGGCGCCATCGTCGCCGTGCCGCTGGTCGCGGCGGCCCTCGCGCCGCCGCTGGCCACGGCGCTGGTCGGGTTCGCCGCCACCCTCGCCGCGGTGTCGCTGGGCTACCTGCAGGTCGACGCCGACGGTGCGGAGCTCGCGCTCGACCCCGGCCAGCAGGTGCGCCTGGCCCTGATCGCGCTCGCGACCATCGGCGCCGTGCTCATCGCGTACTCGCGCGAGCACCGCGTCCGGGCGCTGGTGTCGCTGTCGTCGGTGGCCGACGCGGCGCAGGGCGCGATCATGCGGCCGATCCCCGACATGGTCGGCGGGCTGCACTGCACCACGCTCTACCAGTCCGCCACGTCGTCGGCCCGCATCGGCGGCGACCTGATCGAGGTGGTCGCCACCCCGTTCGGCACCCGCGTGCTCATCGGCGACGTCCAGGGCAAGGGCATGGACGCCGTGCGGATGGCCGGCGTCGTGCTGGGCGCGTTCCGCGAGATCGCGCACACCGAACCGGTGCTGTCGGGCCTGGCGATGGCGCTGAACCGCTCGGTCGAGCGCGACGCGCGTCCCGAGGAGTTCGTCACCGTCGCGCTGCTGCAGATGCAGCCCGACGGCGACCTGCAGGTCGTCTCGTGCGGTCACCCGGCGCCGATCGTGGTGCGCCCGGACGGCTCGGCGCGCGAGCTCGACGCCGACCCCGCGCCGCCGCTCGGCATGCTGTACGAGCCGCCGCACAGCACCTTCCACACCGTCGACAAGCGGCAGCGGATCGTGCTCGTCACCGACGGCCTGCTCGAGGCGCGCCGGCCCAAGCGCTGGTGGATGCGCGGTCCGTTCTCGCACCGCGGCGGCGAGTTCTTCCCCGCGCTCGAGCGGGTCGGCCGCACGCTCAGCGAGGGGCCGGCGATCGACGGCCTGACCCGGCTGCGCGAGCAGGTCGACGAGTGGACCGACGGCCGCCACGGCGACGACATGGCCATGCTGGTGCTCGAGCTGGCCTACCGTCCGGTCAGGCCGAGCCGCTCCAGGACCCAGGCCATCTCGTAGGACCGCTCCTTCCACGTCTCGTACCGCCCGCTGGCGCCGCCGTGCCCGCCGTCCATCTGCGTCTTGAGCAGGTACGGACCGCCCTGCGGCGCCACCTCGCGCAGCCGGGCCACCCACTTGGCGGGCTCGACGTAGAGCACGCGGGTGTCGTGCAGGCTCGTCATCGCGAGCACCGGCGGGTAGGCGACCTCGCGCACGTTCTCGTACGGCGAGTAGGCCTTCATGTACGCGTACACGTCGGCGTGCTCGAGCGGGTTGCCCCACTCCTCCCACTCGATCACGGTGAGCGGCAGGGACGGGTCGAGGATCGAGGTGAGCGGGTCGACGAACGGCACCTGCGCGAGCACGCCCGCGAACCGCTCCGGCGCGAGGTTGGCCACCGCGCCCATCAGCAGTCCGCCGGCCGAGCCGCCCATCGCCACCACCCGGTCGGGGGCGGCCCACCCGCTGGTCACGACCTGCTCGGCGCACGCGACGAAGTCGGTGAAGGTGTTGGTCTTGCTCTGCATCTTGCCCTGGTCGTACCAGTGCCGGCCGAGCTCGCCGCCGCCGCGCACGTGCGCCACGGCGAACACGACGCCGCGGTCGAGCAGCGACAGCCGCGGCACCGCGAACGCCGGGTCGATGCTGGTCTCGTAGGACCCGTACCCGTACAGCAGCACCGGGTTCGAGCCGTCCGGCCGGGTGCCCGCGCGGCACACCAGCGAGATCGGGACGCGGGTGCCGTCGGCCGCCGTGGCCCACTCGCGGTGCTGCTCGTACCCGGCCGGGTCGAACTCGCGGCCGTCGAGCGGCAGGACGGGTGAGCGCTTGCGCAGCAGCAGCTCGTGGCTCGCGAGGTCGACGTCGTAGACCGTGCCGGGGGTGACGAACGACGCGTACGACACCCGCAGCAGCGGCGACGCCGGGTCGGCCACCTGCCCGATCTCGCTGGTGAACAGCGGCTCGGCGAACGGCACCTCCCACGGCTCGCCCGTCCCCTCGTCGTCGAGGGGGATGACCAGCACCCGGCTGAGCGCGTCGCGGCGCAGCTGGACGGCGATCGCGCGCTGCAGGGCGGTGGCGCCCACGATCCGCGTGCCGCGCTCGTGGGGGACGAGCGGCGTCCAGTGCGCCGGGTCGGGGTCGCCGACGTCGGCGAGCACCAGCTCGAAGTCCTCGGCGTCGGCGTTGTGGGTGATCACGAACCGGTCGCGCCCGGCGACCACCGCGTGGTCGACGTCGTACTCGACGCCGTCGCGGCGGGCCGCGACCAGCTGCAGGTCGCCCGCGGGGTCGGTGAGGTCGAGGGCGTGCACCTCGCTGGTGGTGCGCGACGCCGACCCCACGAGCAGGAACCGCTTGCTGGTGCTGACCTCGGCCCCCACCCAGAACCGGTCGTCGGGCTCGGTGAGCAGCACGGTGTCGTCGGCGACGTCGGTGCCCAGCACGTGCCGGCGCACCTCGTACGGGCGCCACGCGTCGTCGACCACGGAGTAGAACAGGCTCGCGCCGGCCGCGTCCCACGAGGCGCCGTAGAACACGCCCGGCACCTCGTCGGCCAGCACCTCGCCGGTGCGCAGGTCCTTGACCCGCAGCGTGAACCGCTCGTCGCCGACCAGGTCGGTCGAGTAGGCGAGCAGGTTGCCGTCGCGGCTCACGCTGAGCGCGCCGAGCGAGAAGAAGGCGTGCCCCTGCGCCTCGGCGTTGCCGTCGAGCAGCACCTGCTCGCCCTCGGCCGGGGTGCCCGCCTCGATCGTCGGCGGCGTCCACGACCCGTCCTGCGCCGGGCACCGGCAGTGCACCGCGTACTGCCCGCCCTCGACGGTGCGGGCGTAGTACCACCAGTCGCCCCGGCGGGCCGGCACCGAGAGGTCGTCCTCCTGGGTGCGCTGCTTGATCTCGCCGAACAGCGTCGTGCGCAGGTCGTCGAGGTCGGCGGTCTGCGCCGCGGCGTACGCGTTCTCGGCCTCGAGGTGGGCGAGCACCTCGGGCGACTCCTTGTCGCGCAGCCACTCGTACGGGTCGACGACCGTGTCGCCGTGGTGGGTGCGCTCGGTGGGCACCTTCGCGGCGACGGGGGGTTCGGTGCTCTGGGTCACGAGGCCGAGCCTACGGTCGCGCGAAGGATCGGACCTGCGGCCCCCTGGAGGGGGTCACCGTTCGTCTCCTTCGCCACCTCGCGTCGTCCACAGGGTGCGGGGACGTTCCGTCGTCCACAGCGGGGCCCGATGCAGCCGCGACCCGGCCGCGCGCCGCGCCACGCTCGCCCCGTGCCCGATCCCCTCGCCGCCCAGGTCCGCCGCCAGGCCGGTGCCGTCACCCGTGCGCAGGTGCTCGCCTCCGGCCGCTCCCGCAAGTGGCTCGAGTGCCGCGTGCGATCGGGACGCTGGGTCCAGGTGCTGCCTCGGGTCTACGTCACCCACGCCGGCCCGCGCGGGTGGCGGACGCGGGCCTGGGCGGCGGTGCTCTACGCCGGGCCGGACGCCGCGCTCGCCGGACGCTCGGCCGCGTTCGAGCTCGGCATGACCCGGCGCGTCCCCGAGGTCGTCGAGGTCGCCGTTCCGTGGCCGCGCCAGGTCAAGGACCAGCCCGGCGTCCGGGTTCGCACCCGCGAGGGCCTCGACCGTGCGACGGCACGCGTCGTGCCGCCCCGCACCCGCGCGCCCGAGACCGTGCTCGACCTGCTCCCCACCTGCCGCGGGCGCGACGAGGTCGTCGGGCTGCTGTGCGACGGGGTGCGGGCGGGCGTGCACCCGCAGAGCGTGCGCGAGCTGCTGCTGCCCCGTCCGCGGTGGCGCTGGCGCGGGCTGGCGCTGGAGGCGCTGCAGCAGTGCGAGGCCGGTGTCGAGTCGCCGCTGGAGCTGCGCTTCCACACCGACGTCGTGCGCCGCCACGGTCTCCCGGGGTTCGCGGCGCAGGTGCGCGAGCAGCTCGACGGCTGGTGGATCCGAGCTGACGCCCGCTGTCGGGACGCGCCCGTGCGGGTCGAGCTCGACGGGCGCCTGGCCCATCCGGGCGGGCGCACCGACGCCGACACCTGGCGCGACAACGAGGTCGTGATCGGGACGACCGAGATCACGCTGCGGTACCGCTGGACGCACGTGGCGGGAGACCCGTGCCGGACGGCGGGCCAGCTCGTCCGGGCGCTGCGCTCGCGCGGCTGGACGGGGCGGCCGCGCAGGTGCGGGCCGGGATGCCTGCTCGGCGCCGAAGGCTAGGACCTGCGGCCCCCTGCAGGGGGTCAGCGTTCGCAGCCTTTCGCCTCAGTAGGGCAGGTAGAACATCAGCAGGTCCGACGACAGCGGCGGGAAGAGCGCCTCGAGCCACTCGGCGTCCTTGCCGGGGTAGACGTCGGGGCGCAGCCGCTTGAGGCCGGCGAGACCCAGCGGGCCGAGCAGGAGCGAGGGCAGCCAGTCGGGGGCGCAGCCGAGGCCGCCGGCGGCGCCGGGGGCCTGCATCGGGCCGCCGACCTGCGCCGGGCCGAAGCCGTCGCCCGTCCAGGGCAGGCGGTAGTGGCGGCCGAAGGTCGAGATCACCAGGTCGCGGCCCTCGGCACCGGTGGCCAGGTGCCGCTGCCGCAGCAGCGGCGACAGCGCGTCGAGCACGGCCGCGACGTCGGGGAGGCGGACGTAGTACTGCTCGGCGACGCGGTCCTCGTCGTCGTACCAGGGGGCGCACACGTCGTCGACGTGGCCGCGGCGCTGCTGCACCTGCAGGTCGTCGTCGCCGGCGGTGGCGGCGAGCGCGGCCACCAGGTCGGCGGCGGCGTCGCGGTCGGCCGCGGCGGCCTCGGCGAGCAGCACGCCCTCGTCCGGGTCGGTGGCGCGGCCGGTGGCCACGACCTCGCCGTCGCGCTCGACCACCCACACCGTCGTCCCGTCACGGGCGAGCAGCCAGCGCCAGCGCGGCGTCGAGTGCGGGACGGCGACGTCGGCAGCGGCCTGCACGGCGTCCTGGAGCCGGACGATCACCGGGAGGTCGTCGACCGTCGCGGGGCGCAGCGTCCCAGTGCCGGGAGCCTCGGGCACGCCGGTCAGCGCAGGGGCCGGCGGGATGTCGATCGCGTACTCGTAGCCGAAGCGCCGGTAGAAGTACGGGATCCCGATCATCACGCCGAGCAGGTGCCCGCGCTCGTCCGAGCGGCGGTGCGCCCAGTCCATCAGCTCGCGGACGAGACCGCGTCCCTCGTAGGCGGTGTCGGTGGCGACCAGCTCGACCTGGCCGGCCGGCAGCGTCACCGCGGCGTCGCCGTGGCCCACCCGCACCTGCTCGTCGAGCAGCAGCGCGGTCGAGACCACCCGGTCGCCGTCGACGACCACGGCGCACGAGCCGTACCCGGCGTCGGGGTCCTCGACCACGAGCCGGTGGTCGACCGCGTCGTCGGGCTCGCCGCGCTCGACGAGCAGCGCGCCGACCTGCTCGAGGTCGGCGGGGGTGGACGGGCGCAGCACCAGCCCACCGGGCAGCGGACGGGGGTCGGCGGAGCTCATGGCGGTGATCCTCCCGCCGCGCTGGGGTCAGGTCACGCGGATTCGCCGATCGTGCGGCGGGCACCGGCGGCCAGCCCGCTCAGCCCCAGCGCCGCGGCGAGGGCGGCCAGCACCAGCAGCGGCAGCTGCCACCCGCCGGAGGCGTCGTACACGGCGCCGACGAGCACCGGCGTCGCCGCCGCGAGCAGGTACCCCCCGGTCTGGACGAACCCGGACAGCCCGGCGGCGACGTGGTCGTCAGCGGCGCGCAGCACCATCAGGGCGAACCCGAGGCTGATGCCGGCGCCCTGGCCGAGGCCGATCAGCACCACCCACGCCGGCCACAGCTGCGGGGCGACGAGCAGGCCGAGCAGCGGCACCACCCAGGCGACGCCCACGGCCAGCCCCAGTCCGCGCTGGTCGTGGCCGCGACGTCCGGCCCAGGCGATCAGCGCGGGCACCAGCAGGCTCCCGACGATGCCGAACACCTGCATGACCGACAGCGCGACACCGGCGTGCGCGCGGTCGAGCGAGATGCCGCCCTCCGCCGGCGGGGACGCGAGCAGCGACGGCAGCCACGCCGTCATCGAGTAGTACAGCGCCGACTGGGTGCCGAACAGCACCGTGAGCGCCCAGGCGGTGCGGTTGCCGCGCAGGGCGACCGACGGCCCGGTGGTGGGCGCGGGGGGCGCGCCGTCGCGGCGGTGCCGGCGCTGCACCAGCAGCCACAGCACCAGCGCGACGGCGACGAGACCCACCCAGACCAGCAGCCCGCCGCGCCAGCCGATCTGGTCGGCCACCGGGGCGGTGCCGGCCGCCGCGAGCGCGGCCCCGGCGGTGAGGGCGGCGGTGTAGATGCCGACCACGGCCGGCGAGCGGTCGCCGAAGTCGCGCTTGGCGACCACGGGCACCACGACGTTGCCGACCGTGATCGCCAGGCCGATCACGACCGTCCCGAGCAGCGCGGGGACCGGCGAGGACCCCGGCGACGAGCGCAGCAGCGTGCCGACCGCCAGCACCAGCATCGACAGCACGACCGCACGCTCGGCGCCGACCCGTCGGTACAGGCCGAGCACGGCGGTCGACGCGACGGCGAAGCAGAGCACCGGCAACGACGTCAGCAGGCCGGCCGCCCCGGGCCCGAGCCCCAGGTCGGCGCGCAGCTCGCCGAGCACCGGCGAGACCGCCGCGATCGGCGAGCGCAGGGTCAGGCTGACGGCGACGACCGCCACCAGCACCAGCCCGGTGCCGGCGGGGAGCCAGCGCCTCACGAGGGGTCGAAGCCGGGGCGCTTGGGCTGCACCGCGTCCCCGGACGAGCGGCCGCGCACCCGCCGGCGCACCCACGGCGCCGCGTGCTCGCGCGCCCACGCGGCGTTCGCCCGCAGCCCGAGCTCGAACGGCGGCAGGTCGTCCCCGAGCGGTGCGCGCCAGGGCGCCTCGGCCAGGTCGGACGCCCCGGTGAGCGTGGCGTACGCCTCGGCGGCGACCCGGGCGTGGCCCTGGGTGGTCAGGTGGATGCGGTCGGCCGACCACAGCCGTCCGTCGCGCAGCACCCGCATGCCCCACTGGTCGACCAGGAACGCGCCGTGGGTGCGGGCGATCGTCCCGAGGTTCGCGGCGTACACGGCGGCGCGGCCCCGGGTGCGGCGGATGACCGGGGCGTCCCGCGGGTCGACCGGCGTGAACAGCAGCACGTCGGCACCGCTCGCGCGCAGCCGCGCGACCGCGTCCTCGAGCGTGGCGCTGAGCGCGTCGACGTCGGCGCGCGGCCGCAGGATGTCGTTGCCGCCGCCGACCACGCTCACCAGGTCCGGCCGCAGCGCCAGCGCGGCGTCGACCTGCGGGCCGGCGATGTCGGCGAGCAGGCGTCCGCGCACGGCGAGGTTGGCGTACGTCGAACGCGCCGCCCGCGGCCTCGGCGTCGGCGGCCAGCAGCGCCGCGAGCCGGTCGGCCCACCCGGCGAACCGGTCGGGCGTCGCGATCGCCGGGTGGTCGACCGGCTCGTCGTCGTTCAGTCCCTCGGTGAAGGAGTCGCCGATCGCGACGTACCGGGACCAGCGGGGAGCGCTCACCGCGCCATGGTCCCAGCCGTCCCCGGTGGTCGCCGGCGGGTGCACCCGACGTGGCAGCGCGGGCACCCACGTGGAGCGCGAGCGGCCGCCGCGCCGACGAGGCGGTGAACCGGCCGCTGCCGTCGACGGTGACGACGTCGCCCGCGGCAGCCCGGCCCGTCGGTGACGTCGCAGTAGGTGCCGGCCGGCAGGTCGGTCTGGAAGGTGCGGCTGAGCGTCCCGCCCTCGTGGTTGATCACCACGTACCCGCGACGCCCCGCGTCCGAACGCGATCTGGTCGTTCCCGTTGTCCCACCAGCGGGTCACGCCGGTGCCCTGCACCGCGTTGCGGAAGCCGACCATGCCGGCGATCTCGCGCCAGGCGTGCTGGCACTTCCAGCCGTCGGCGTAGCAGGACGCCACGTCGCCGTCGCGCGGCGGACCCGCGTCGTGGTCGGTGAACTCGTAGCCGGAGTGGACGGCCGGCGAGCCGTACGGCCAGGCCAGCATGAAGACGTTGGCCAGCGTGTAGGTCGAGCCGTCGCGGTAGGTCAGGGTCGAGCCGTTGCGCTCGGTGTCGTGGTTGTCGACGAACGGCACCGCCTGGCCGGACGGCAGCATCCCCCACGTCTGGCCGAAGTTCCCCAGGTACGAGAGCTTCTCGTTCTGGAACACCCGCTTGAGGTTCGTCCCGTACCGGAACTCGTGCACGTCGCCGGTGCCGGTGTACTCCTCGGGCGTGATCGGCTCGCCGCCGCCGTAGATGACCTCCTGCACCCAGTAGGTGCCCGGGTCCGACATCTTCGCCTTGATGCCCGCGAGGTCGGACGAGGACATGTGCTTGGCCGCGTCGATCCGCAGGCCGTCGACCCCGAGCGAGCGCAGGTCGTCGAGGTAGTCGGCGATCTCGTGCTGCACGTACGGGCTGCCGGTGTCGAGGTCGGACAGGCCGACGAGCTCGCAGTTCTGCACCTGCCACCGGTCGCCGTAGTTCGTGATCGAGCGAGCGGCAACCGTGGAAGTCCTGGTCGGCGTAGTGCGCGGGGTAGCGGTACTTCGAGTACGGCGTGCCGAGCGTGCCGGTGCCCGACCCGGCGCTCATGTGGTTCACGACCGCGTCGGCGATCACCTTCACGCCGGCGCCGTGGCAGGTGCTCACCATCGCGGCGAACTCGGCGCGAGTGCCCTGGCGGTTGCCGATCGCGTACGAGACCGGCTGGTAGGAGATCCACCACTGCCCGCCCTGGATCGTCTCCTGCGGCGGCGAGACCTGCACGTAGCCGTACCCGGCCGGGCCGAGGGTGTCGGTGCAGGCGCGGCCGACGTCGGTCCAGTCCCACTGGAACAGCACCGCGGTGACGTCGCGAGCGCCGGGTGGGGTGGCGGTGGCCGGCGCCTGCGCCGGGGTGGGGACGGCGAGCGCGGTCAGCGCCAGCAGCGCCCCGCTCGCCAGGGCCGCGAGGCGGCGGATGGGGGTGCGCACGGTGGGGCTCCTCTGGACGTCGTCGGCCAGCTCGGTCGGTGCAAGTCTGCAAGGGGTTCCTGCAAGATCTTGCAGGACTGGACGGTA
Source organism: uncultured Actinomycetota bacterium (assembly GCA_963715595.1). GTDB lineage: Bacteria > Actinomycetota > Actinomycetes > Actinomycetales > CAWJMD01 > MFD01275-22. The sequence continues at coordinate 3,496,505 of OY970255.1, read as the reverse complement.
TGGGGGGTTTCGTCCTGACGTCAAGGGCGGGTGTCAGACCGTCGTGCTGGTCTACGCACACGAGCGTCTGACAACGCGGTTGACCCTGACGTGCCGGGAGGGCCTAGCGTCGCCGCGGCTGCCGATGAGTTCCCGCGACGACGACGGTCCGCCGTCCGGCAGCACCCACCACCCACCACCCAGCAGGGAGACCCGTGTGATCACCGCGAGGGGGCTCGTCCAGACCTTCCGGACCCGCCAGGGCCGGGAGAAGGTCGAGGTCGAGGCCGTGAAGGGCGTCGACCTCGACGTCGCCGAGGGCGAGATCGTGTCGTTCCTCGGCCCGAACGGGGCCGGCAAGACCACGACCCTGCGGATGCTGACGACGCTGCTCACCCCGACGGCGGGCACCGCGACGGTGAACGGCTACGACGTCGCGACGCAGTCGGTGCAGGTGCGCCGCAGCATCGGCTACGTCTCCCAGGCCGGCTCGACCGGTCAGGTCGCCCGCGCCGGCGAGGAGATCATGGACCACGGGATGCTCTACGGGATCTCGCGCCAGCAGGCCGAGACCCGCGGGCGGGAGCTGTTCGAGCAGCTCGCGCTCGACGGCCTCTGGCAGCGTCAGCCCAAGTCGATGTCGGGCGGGCAGCGTCGTCGGCTCGACATCGCGATGGGTCTGATCCACGACCCCACCCTGGTGTTCCTCGACGAGCCGACCACCGGTCTCGACCCGCAGGCCCGGGCGAACCTGTGGACGCACATCAGCGACCTGCGCACCCGGCGCGGCGCCACCGTCTTCCTCACCACGCACTACCTCGACGAGGCCGACGCGCTGAGCGACCGCGTGATCGTCATCGACCACGGCGAGATCATCGCCTCCGACACCCCGGACGCGTTGAAGGACAACGTGTCCGGCGACCTGGTCGAGCTCACGCTGGTCGACGGCGGCAAGGTCGCGACAGCCGCAGCCGTCCTCGAGAAGGTGGCACGCGACCGCGCCGACGGCACCGGCAAGGACGTCGACGTCGACGGCTCCCTGGTGCGCGCCCGCGTGCCCCAGGCCAGCGCCAGCATCCAGGGGCTGCTGCGACGGCTCGACGCGGAGCAGATCGACCTCGCGCACGTGCAGGTGCGCCGTCCCACCCTCGACGACGTGTTCCTGACCCTCACGGGTCGCTCGCTGCGAGAAGGAGAGTGACCGTGCGCTTCCTGCGCGAGACCTACATCGTGTTCCGCCGCCAGCTGCGGATGAACCTGCGCAACCCCGCCTGGGTGATCATCGGCCTCAGCCAGCCGGTGCTCTACCTCTTCCTGTTCGGGCCGCTGCTCGAACCGCTGACCCAGCAGTTCGGCTTCCAGAACGCCTACACCTTCTTCGTCCCGGGCATGCTCGTGCAGCTCGGTGTCTTCGGCGCGTTCTTCGCGGGCTTCGGCCTGATCGCCGAGTGGCGCGAGGGCGTGGTCGAGGCCGAGCGGGTCACCCCGGCCAGCCGCACCGCCCTGCTGCTCGGACGGCTGCTGCGGGACCTCCTGCAGATCCTGGTCCAGGCGGTCGTGCTGGTGGTGCTGGGCTTCGTCATGGGCATGGACGCCTCGATCGTCGGCCTGTTCCTGGGCGTGCTGCTCACCCTGCTCCTGGGTGCGGCGTGCGCAGCGGCCTCCTACGCCGTCGCCCTCACCACCAAGAGCGAGGACGTGATGGCACCGTTGCTCAACTCGGTCCTGCTCCCGGTGATCCTGCTGTCGGGCATCCTGCTCCCGATGACGCTCGGCGACCGCTGGCTCCAGGTCGTCAGCGACGTCATCCCGATCAAGCACGTCGTCAACGGGGTGCGCGCGTCGTTCCTGGGCGACCTCGCCTCCTCGGCGGTGCTGTGGGGGTCGTTCTGGGCCGTGCTGGTCACCGGTCTCGCGGTCTGGTGGGGCACCTCGACCTTCCGCAGGGAGAACGCCTGACCGCCGGATGACCCTCCAGGTCCACCCGTGGGGGGACGACCCGCGCGAACCGGCGCACCTAGCGTCGAGCGCGCACCGTCCGACCGACCCAGGGGGTAGTTCCTGATGCGTTCCCGTCCCACCCGACCGCTCGGCAGGGCCGCGGCCCTCCTCGGCGCCGCGGCCCTGCTGGCGTCCGGGGTCCCCGCCGCCACCGCGGCTCCCGCCGTCGCCGTCCCGCAGATCGACTGGGCCGCCTGCGGCGACGACCCGGCCCTGGCCGCCTTCGAGTGCGCCACCGTCGAGGTGCCGACCGACCACGACCGGCCCCGCGGCGCGACCACCACGCTCGCGCTGACCCGGCTGCCTGCGACCGACCCGGCGAACCGGATCGGCTCGCTGCTCACCAACCCCGGGGGCCCGGGCGGCTCCGGCGTCGACTTCGTCCAGCAGGTCGGCGAGGTCGCCTGGACTCCCGAGGTGCGCGCCCGGTTCGACGTGATCGGCTTCGACCCGCGCGGGGTCGGGGCGTCCGACCCGACGACGTGCTTCCCGACCGCCGAGCGCGAGGCCGCCTTCCTGGCGCGCCAGAAGGTCGCCTTCCCGTGGAAGCCGTGGCAGGAGAACCGCTTCACCCTGGCGAGCGCCAAGCTCGGTGCCTCGTGCACCGCGACCTCGGGCGACCGGCTCGCGCACATGTCGACCGCCAACGTCGCGCGCGACATGGACCTGCTGCGGCAGGCGCTCGGCGACGAGAAGCTGTCGTTCGTCGGCTACTCCTACGGCACCTACCTCGGCGCCACCTACGCGAAGCTGTTCCCCGAGAACGTGCGCGCGCTCGTGCTCGACGGCACCGTCGTCCCCGACGCCTACTCCGGCTCGGACGGCGACCGCCGCCCGCTCGCCCTGCGGATGGACCAGCACACCGGCGCGCGCGACGTGCTCGCCGAGTTCCACGCGCAGTGCGCCGCCGCCGGTCCGGACGCGTGCGCCCTCGCCGCGCTGGGCGACCCGGCCACCGTCACCGAGGAGCTGCTGCAGGGGTTGAAGCAGACCCCGGTGACCCTGCCCCTGCCCGACGGCACCGAGCTCGAGGTCACCTACGACATCGCCGTCTCGGCCACGTTCTTCTCGCTGTACGAGCCGGTGCAGTGGCCGCTGCTGGCCGCCGACCTGGCCGCCCTGGCCACGGCGCAGCAGGCCGGCACCCAGGTCGCGACCGCGTCGGCCCAGGGCGGCGCCGCCGCCTTCGCCACCTGGCTGCGCAAGGAGGAGTACGTCTCGCTCGGCACGAACCTCACGATCTGCGCCGAGACCGCCGAGACGCGCCGGCCGCTGCAGTACGGCCGGTACGCCGACCAGGCCGAGGCCGAGGCGCCGCACTTCGGGAGCCTGCGCACCTGGACCTCCCAGGTCTGCGAGTACGTGCCGGTCACCGACCGCGACGCCTACCTCGGGCCCTGGGAGCAGGAGCTGCAGACCCCGGTGATGGTGATCGGCACCCGGTTCGACCCGGCCACGCCGTACGAGAACACCCGGCCGTACGCCGACCACTTCCCGGACGCCCGGGTGCTGACCCTGGACGGCTGGGGCCACACCATCCTGGGCAAGAGCGCCTGCGCCGACGAGGCGGTGGCGCGCTACCTGGTCGACGGCGAGGCCGACGACGGCGCCGTCTGCGCGCCCGACAGCGGGCCGTTCGACGCCCCGCCGCCGAGCGCGCTGCGCTCGGGCCCGACCGAGGAGCTGCCGCAGCAGGTGCCGTTCAGGCGCGGCGGTACTCCTCCCACGTCACCCTGGTGACCGGTGTCAGGCCCGTGTCCGCCAGGCCGTTGCGGCCCAGTCGGCGTTCACGGCCCCGTGGAGCTGCGGTACCGGGCGTGAAGTCCACGGGCCGGCTACGGCGAGGTGCGCTCGTTCACCGGCTTGCCGCGGAACGTGATCCGGGAACCCGGGCCGGGGATCGAGGACACGCCCTAAGGTCGGGCGGGTGAGCACGCTGCCCCCGTCCGCGCGTCGCGGGTACGCGCTGGGCTCGGTCGCGACCGGGACGTTCGGGACGGTGCCGGGCCTGCTGCTGCTGCCGTACCTCACCGAGCGGCTCGGGATCGCCGCCGGACTCGCCGGCCTGCTCGTCACCCTGCCCAAGGCGTGGGACGTGCTGCTCAACCCGGTGGCCGGACGGATCAGCGACCGCTACCAGCACCCCTCGGGCCCGCGGCGTCCGTTCCTGCTCAGAGCCGGTCTGGCGCTGGCGATCTCGTTCGCGCTGATCTTCGCCGGGCCCGCCTCGCCGCCGGTGCTGGCGGGCGCCTGGGTCGCGGTGGCGTTCCTCCTCGCGGCGTCGGCCTACGCGTTCTTCCAGGTGCCGTACGTGGCGATGCCGGCCGAGATCACCGACGACTACGGCGAACGCACCCGGCTGATGACCTGGCGGGTGGCGGTGCTGGCGCTGGCGATCCTGGTGTCGGGGGCCAGCGCGCCGCTGGTGCGCGACGCCGTCGGCCCCGAGCGCGGGTACCTCGTCATGGGGGTCGTCGTCGGCCTGATCATCGCGGCCGGTGCGCTGGGGGCGTGGTGGGGCACGCGGGACGCGCCGGTGGGTGCGGTGGTCGCCGCCGGCGGCACCCTGCGCGAGCAGCTCGCGGTCGCCGGTCGCGACCGCGACTTCCGCTCGCTCCTGGGCACGTTCGTGCTGCAGGCGCTGGCCACCGGCGCGATGCTCGCCGGGGTCGACTACGTCGCGCGGCACGTGCTGCGCGACCCGGCGGCGTCGACGCTGCTGTTCGTCGCCTTCGTCGGACCCGCGCTGCTGGTGACACCGCTGTGGCAGCGGGTCGGCGCGCCGCCACGGCAAGCTGCGCGGGTACGTCGCGGCGTCCCTGCTGCTGGCGCTCGGTGCCCTCGTCCTCGTGGCCGCGCGCGGGCTGCCCGCGGTCGCGGTCTACCTCGCGGTCGCGGTCGTCGGCGTCGGGTACGCGGGTGCGCAGATGTTCCCGCTCGCGATGCTGCCGGACGTCGCGGCCCGCGACGCCGCCCGCTCCGGCGAGAACCGCACCGGCGTCTTCACCGGTGTCTGGACGGCCGGCGAGACGCTCGGCCTCGCGCTCGGGCCGGGTCTGTACGGTCTGGTGCTGGCGCTGGGCGGCTACCGCTCGTCGACCGGTGCGACGGTGCAGCAGCCCGACGCGGCGGTCACGGCGATCGCACTGGGGTTCTCGCTCGTCCCGGCCGTGCTGGTGCTGGTGTCGCTGCTGCTGCTGCGGGGGTACCGCGACCGCGAGGAGAGGACGTCCGATGCCTGAGGTGAGCGCCGACGCGGTGCGGGCCGAGCTGGTCGCGCTGCGCGCCCACGACCTGCCGGTGCGCGGCGGGCGCACGCTCGCGTACGTGTACGACAGCGGGCTCGCCGAGGTCGACGCCCTGGCGGCCGAGGCGGTCGCGGCGTTCGCCGGCACCAACGGGCTGGACCCCACGGCCTTCCCGAGCCTGGCGGCGATGGAGCGCGACCTGGTGGCGTTCGCCGCCGACCTGCTCGACGCGCCGCCGGGCGCCGCCGGCACCGCGACCTCGGGCGGCACCGAGTCGTGCCTGCTCGCGGTGCTCGCTGCCCGCGACGCCCGTCCCGACGTCGAGCGCCCGTCGATGGTGCTGCCCTCGACGGCGCACGCCGCGTTCCACAAGGCGGCGCACCTGTTCGGCGTCCGCACCGTCGTGGTCGACGTCGACCCGCGGACGCACCGTGCCGACGCCGCCGCCACCGCCGCGGCGATCACCGACGACACCGTGCTGGTGGTCGCGTCGGCGCCGTCGTACGCGCACGGCGTCGTCGACCCGGTGCCCGAGATCGCCTCGGCCGCAGCGGCCCGCGGCGTGCGGTGCCACGTCGACGCCTGCATCGGCGGCTGGGTGCTCCCGTTCCTCGACGACGACCCCGACCGGCCGGCGTGGACGTTCGCCGTCGACGGGGTCACCAGCATCTCGGTCGACCTGCACAAGTACGGGTACGCCCCGAAGGGCACCTCGCTGCTGCTGCACCGGTCGGTCGCGCTGCGCCGCAGCCAGGTCTTCGCCTGGGGCGACTGGCCCGGCTACACCGTGGTGAACCCGACGCTGCAGTCGACGCGTCCGGGCGGGCCGCTCGCCGGCGCGTGGACGGCGGTGCGCGCGATCGGGCGCGACGGGTACGCCGACCTCGCCCGCACCGCGCGCGCCGCGACCCTGCGGCTGGCCGCGGCCGCCGACGCCGTCGACGGGCTGCACGTCGCCGCCCGGCCCGACTCCACCCTGCTGGCGCTCGGCACCGACGGCTCGCTCGAGGTGTTCACCCTCGCCGACGAGATGGCCTCGCTCGGCTGGCACGTGCAGCCCCAGCTGTCGTTCGGGGGCGACCTCCCGACCCTGCACCTGTCGCTGTCGGCCGCGACGCCGGTCGACGAGCTGGCCCGCGACCTCGCGATCGCCACCGCGGCGGCGCGTGCGGCCGGGCCGGTAGCCGTCCCACCCGAGATCGCGGCGCTCGCAGCGGCTCTCGATCCTGATGAGCTCGACGAGGCGACGCTCGGCGGGCTCCTGCGGGCGGCCGGGCTCGTCGGGGAGGGCGGCGCGCCCGCCCTGCCCGAGCGGATGGCGCCCGTGAACGCGCTGCTCGACGCCTGCCCACCCCGGCTGCGAGCCGCGCTCGTCGCCGCCGTCCTGGAGGTTCTCGGATGAGGTACCTGCTGAGCGTCCCCCCGTTCACCGACGCGACCCGGGTGGTGCGCTGGGGCGTGCAGGCGGAGGCCGCGGGCTGGGACGGCGTGTTCCTGTGGGACCACCTGCGCTGGCGCGAGTCGGTCGACCCCGAGGTCCACGACCCGTGGGTGCTGCTCGGCGCGATCGCCGCGCAGACCGAGCGGGTGCTGCTGGGTCCGCTGGTGACGCCGCTGTCGCGGCGGCGCCCGGCGGTGCTGGCCAAGCAGGTGCTGACCCTCGACCACCTCTCGGGCGGACGGGCCGTGCTCGGCGTCGGTCTCGGGGAGCCGCCGGACCGCGACTTCTCCGACTGGGGCGACGAGGACGATCCGCGCGTGCGCGCGGCGATGCTCGACGAGCACCTCGGCGTGCTCGACGGGCTGCTGCGCGGCGAGCGGGTCGACCACGACGGCGCGCACTACACGGTGCACGCGCACGTGCGCCCCGGGCCCGTGACGCGCCCGCGTCCGCCGGTGTGGGTGGCCGGCGTGGTGCCGAACCGGCGCCCGCTCGCGCGGGCGCGGCGCTGGGAGGGCGTGGTGCCCATCGGCGAGGACCTCACGCCGGACGTGCTGCGCGGCTACCTCGGCGACGACGTCCCGGCCGACTGGGACGTCGTCGCGGCGCCGTCGGGTCCGGCCGACGCGCAGGCGTGGGCCGACGCCGGTGCGACCTGGCTGGTCACCTCGGCCGACCCGTCCGTCCCGGGCTGGGAGGACGGGTTCGACGACGTGGTGGGTCGCGGCCCGACCCGCTGAGGTGCGTCGCGCCGCGGGCGCGGCAGAGTGGACGCGTGGTCGACGTCCTGCTGGTGGCCGTGGCGGTGCTCGCGCTCGGCACGACCGTGCTGTCCGGCCAGCTGCGGCGGACACCGCTGTCGGCGCCGATGCTCGGTCTGGTCACCGGCGTCGCGCTGGGCCCGGCCCTGCTCGGCGTGCTCCCGGTCCCCGTGCTCGGCGAGGTCACCGGCACCGGCCACGAGGTCACCCGTGCCGCGCTCGCCGTGTCGGTGATGGCGGTCGCCCTGCGGTACCCGGTGCGGAGCCTGCGCCCGCACGTGCGGCCGCTGCTGGTGCTCCTGCTCGTGGTGATGCCGCTGGCGGCGGGGGTGACGTCGGCGCTCGCCGTCGCGGTCCTCGGGCTCGGGCTGGGCGCCGCGCTGCTGGTGGGGACGGCGCTCGCGCCCACCGACCCGGTGCTCGCCGCGAGCACCGTCACCGGGGACCTCGCCGAGTCGACGCTGCCCGAGCAGGACCGCCAGGTGCTCTCGCTGGAGTCGGGGTCGAACGACGGGTTGGCCCTGCCCCTCGTCCTCGGCGCCGTCGCGGTGGCCGGCCCGCTCGCGGGGACCGGCGCGGTGCTCGAGTCGTGCTGGCAGGTCGGCGGCGCCTGCGTCCTGGGCGCCGCAGCGGGCTGGGCGGGTGCCCGGGGGCTGCGCGTCGCGGAGGACGGCGGCACCGGGACCCCGTCGATGCTGGTCGTGACCCTGGTGCTCTCCCTCGGGGTGCTCGGGCTGTCAGGCCTCCTGGACGTCGACGGGGTCCTCGCCGTGTTCGTCGCCGGACTGGTCTTCAACGCGCTCGCCACCAGCCGCGAGCGCGGCCTGGAGCAACCGGTCGACGAGGCGGTGAACGGCGTCCTCGTGCTGCCGCTGTTCGTGCTGCTCGGGGCGGCGCTGCCGTGGTCGGCGTGGGCCGAGGAGGGGTGGGCGCTACCGGTCTTCGTGGTGGCGGTCCTGCTGCTGCGCCGGGTGCCGGTCGTGCTGGCCCTGCACCGCGCCATCGGCCTGGCGAGGGTGCGCGACAGCGCGTACCTGGGCTGGTTCGGGCCCATCGGGGTCTCCGCGCTGTTCTACCTGTCGCTGGAGGCCGAGCGGCTGCCCCTCGACGACCGCGTGCTGGCGGTCGGGGTCGGCCGTCGTCGCCGCCAGCACGCTCGTGCACGGCGCGACGTCGGCACCAGGACTGGCGCTCTATCGGCGCGCGGGCGCGGCGGCCCGTGAGCGGCCCGCTCGCGTGGGCCGTGACCGGCCTGGGGGTGCTGGTCGTGGTGGCGACCCTGCTCGACGTCGGCCGCACGCTCTGGCACCCGAGCGCCGCGGGCCGGCTCAGCCACCTGGTGCTGTCGGCGACGTGGCGCCTCGGTCGCGCCGTCGGCCGGAGGCCGTGGTCGATGTCGGGTCCCGCCGGGGTGATCGCCGTGATCGCCTCGTGGTTCACCCTGCTTCTCGCCGGCTGGGCACTGGTCTACTGGCCGCACCTGCCGGCTGCGTTCTCGTACTCGCCCGGCCTGGACCCGCAGTCGCGGTCGGCGGTCCTCGACGCGCTGTACGTGTCGACGGTGGCGCTGGCGACGCTCGGGCTCGGCGACATCGTGCCGCAGGCCGGGTGGTTGCGGCTCGCCCTGCCGCTGCAGGCGATGCTCGGCTTCGCGCTCCTGACGGCGGCCGTGAGCTGGGTGCTGCAGCTCTACCCGGCGCTGGGACGCCGTCGCGCGCTCGCCAACGAGCTGCACGCGCTGGTGCGCACGACGACGGTCGAGGAGATCGTGGGCCTGCCGTCACCGCACCCGGCGGCCGTCGTGGACCGCCTGGCCGCCTCGCTCGCGCAGGTGCGGGTCGACCTGTCGCAGTACGGCGAGACCTTCTACTTCGCCGACGCGGACGAGCGGTCGTCGCTGCCGTCGGTCGTCGGGACCCTGGAGGAGCTGGCCCGCCGCGCGAGCTCGGCGGGACGGACCGACCTGCAGGTCGCCGCCCGCGGGCTGTCCGCCCTCCTCGACGACCTCGCCGACGTGCTCCGACCGCTCGTCGGCGCCCGTGCGGAGGACGGCACCGGGCGGGTCCTGGCGCTGTACCGCCAGGCCCACGGCGCCGACGACGTCAGCCGCGGGCCAGGTCGCTGAGCGGCACGTCGGGGTCGGCGAGACGCGCCGGCCGGGCCCGCGCCGACGACCACCACGGTGGTGCGAGGTGCGTCCGCCACTCCTGCGTCACCAGCCCCAGGTACCGGGGTCGCCCTTGAACGGTCCGACCACCCGCGAGGTGATCCAGCCCCCGTAGAAGCCGCCCGCCTGCGGGGAAACCTCCTCGCCCGCGACCGTGACGCCGTCCACCCGTCCGGGGTAGAGCGCGACGTGGTCGCGCAGCACCTCGAAGCCGCGGGTGGGGTCGGGGTAGGTCCAAGCCGCACCCGCGGCGACGGCGTCGCCGCCGACGACGTCGAGGTAGGACGCGTGACCCTTGAACTCGCAGAACGAGGACCCCTCGGCCGGACGCAGGGCGCCGTCGACGAAGTCGGCCCGCGGCAGGTAGTAGGTGGGCGGGTGGCTGGTCTCCAGCACGCGCAGGGCGCGCGTGGTGCGCAGCACCTCGACGCCGCCGAGGCGCACCACCACCTCCTCGTCGCTCGGTTCGACCCGAGGGGGACGGGGGTAGTCCCAGACCGACTCCTGGCCGGGACCGGGTTCGACGCGCTGCCTGCTCACGTGGTCATCCTGCGTCCCGCCGCCCGAACCCGCTCGGCCAGCACCAGCACCTCCTGGTGCGGGGTGTGGGGGAACATGTCGAGCACCCGCGCGCGCACGGGCGTCCAGGAGGGCATCGCGGCGAGGTCGCGGGCCAGGGTGCGCGGCTCGCAGCTGGAGTAGAGCAGGTGCCGCGCGTCGCAGGCATCCAGCCAGGCGGCGAGCGCCGGGTCGATCCCGCGGCGGGGCGGGTTGACCACGACGAGGTCGGGCGCGGCGTCCTGCCCGGCGATCCAGGCACCGACGTCGGCGGCCTCGAACCGGGCGGACGCACCGGCCCGCGCGGCGCTGTCGCGGGCGGCCTCGACCGCCTGCTGGCTCAGCTCGACACCGGTGACCTCGCGACCGGGGGCGGCGAGGTGCAGCGCGAAACCGCCTGCGCCGCAGTACAGGTCCCACACGGTGCGCGGGTCTGCCTCGTCGGCCCAGGCTCGGGCCTGCGCGTAGAGGGCTGCCGCCACGGGTGTGCTGGTCTGGAAGAAGCCCTGCGGACGCAGGTGCAGGCTGACGTCGTTCACCGGGACGGCGAGGGTGCTGCCGTGCAGCACCTCCTCGTGCTCGCCCTCCAGCACCGCGGCGTGGGTCGGCTGCAGGTTCACCGAGACCACGTCGACGTGCGGCAGGCGCTCGAGCAGCGTGGGCAGGTGCTTGCGCAGCCTCGGCACGGCCTCGGTCGAGCGCAGCACGAACCGCACCATCAGCCGTCCGGTCGGCGACGCCGTCGCGACCACGTGCTTGAGCTCGCCGCGCCGGGTGGGCACGTCGTACGGCGTGAGACGGGCCAGGGTGACGAAGTCGGCCAGCACCGGCAGCGCGTCGTGCAGCACCGGCTCGTGCAGCCCGCAGTGGCGCAGGTCGGTGCCCGCGCCGGCGGCGTCGAGGATGCCCAGCGTCGGCGCCTCGACGGTGCCCGCGACGACCATCTTGGCCTTGTTGCGGAACCGCTCCCGCGGCCCGGTGACCGGTGGCAGCCACTCGAGGCCGGGCCACGGGGCGAGCAGGTCGGCCGCGTGCTGCTGCTTGCGGGCGAGCTGGTCGTCGTCCGGCACCTCGAGCCAGGTGCACGAACGGCACAGTCCCGCGTCGTAGTAGCCGCACCGCACGACCCCAACCTACGCGCGACCTCAGGTCGTGCCGGTCAGCGGAACCGAGCCCTCACCGCCTCGCGCAGGGTGGGCACGCCGTCCTGCACCAGGCGGGTGACGATGGTGTGCGGCCCGGTGCCGTGGTCGCGGGTGTCGAACCCGAACGACCACGACTCCAGACCGGACGCGGGCCGCCAGGCGCCGGCGGTGGTCGGTGAGTTGCGGTCGACGACCTGCCACTGCACCTGGGCGAAGTGCTCGACGGTGAAGGTCGAGCTCACCACACCGGACGACGTGCCGTCCTCGGTCGCCCGCACGTGCACGGTGTGCTCGCCCACCGACAGGTCCCCGAGCGGCAGCGACCACGTGCCCGAGTCCTCGTCCACCGTCGCCTCGCGCGGCGTGGCGAACGAGTCGTCGTCGAGGCTCACCTCGACCCGCTGGGTGGTCGGGTGGTCGCCGGCGCCGGTGGGGTCGGTGCCGCGGTCGGGGAAGGCGTACGACCCACCCGCGACCACGTCGTCGCCCTCGGTCACCGTGCCACCGTCGGCCGGCTCGGTGATCGTGGCCGACAGGCCGGCCAGGTCGTCCGCCTCGGCGGCCACGACGGTCACCCGCGAGGCGTGCGAGCCCTCGAAGCCGAACGCCCAGGAGCGGGCGCCCACCATCTCGACCTGCACCGTGACCTGCTCGCCGGTGAAGGCGGGGCGGGTGGTGTCGAAGGCGATGACGTACTTCGTCCAGCACGTGTCACCCAGCGTCTCGCAGGCCGCCCCGCCGGGGCCGGAGCCCACGACCGGGGCGAACGAGCCCTCGCCGCGGCCGATCACCCGGTCACCGGCCATCAGGACGGCGGTCGGGCGGATCAGCGACGGCGTCTCCGCCGCCAGGTAGAGCTCGGCGAAGACCGACGAGCCCGCGGCGACCGGCGAGGTGAGCTCTTCCTCGGAGGGGAAGATGCCGAGCGGGCGGAACCCGGCGACCACGCTGGTGACCCGGCTCTCGAAGCACGGCTCGAGGTCGCTCCGCCGTGTTCTCGAAGCTCAGGTAGGTCTCGTTGGTCGTGGTGCTGCACCCTTCGGGCGAGCCCGGTTCGCCCGCGTGCCGGCGGTGCAGGTACAAGCCGGTCGCCTGCCCCGACGAGGGGGCGGTGACCGTCGGCTGCGGCGAGTCCTCCTCCGCGGCGAGCCGCAGGGCACCCAGCGCACCGTCGAGCGTCGCGAGGTCGAGGGCGCCGAGGGGCAGCGCGTTCTCGGGGGCCTCGGTGTCGGTGTCACCGTCGCCGTCGCGGTCGTAGCCGCCGTAGATGCTGTCGCGGACCGAGCGGTCGAGGGCGAAGAAGTCGTCCTCGAACGGCCGCTCCGGCATGAGCGACCGGCCGAGCAGCACGTCGGTGGCCCGTTCCGCGCTGCTCGGGGTGGCGGCGCCGTAGCCCTCGAACAGCACGTTGGTGTCACCGGTGTAGGGAGCGGTGACGGGGTACGGGAACGGCGACAGCTCGTTCTCGGTGTTGAGCGGCTGCGCCGTCTTCAGCACCGCCTCGCGCAGCTCGGCCCGGGTGAGGGCCCCGTCCGCGAGGTAGGTCGAGGCGTCGACGGGAAGACCCTGCGCCACCACCTGCCCGTCCTTCTGGCCGGCCCGGCCGTCGCCGACGGCCTCGCGCACCTTCGTCAGGACGGTGCCGAAGACGCCCGCGGTGTACGGGGTGGCGGCCGAGGTGCCGCCGAAGGCGCACTGGCCGACCTCGCCGGTGCGGCACGCGCTCGGCAGGTTGCCGTCGCCCCACGCGGAGACGTGCACGGGGATGCCGTCGCCGACGATCGCGCGCTGGTTGTCACGCCGGAGGGCGCCGACGGTGACGTTCCAGTCCGGACCGGTCTGGTCCGAGCCGTACGTGCTGACCGGGACGTCGAACGCGTTGCCGACGCCGTTCCCCGCGGCGAACAGGGTGGTCTGCCCGCGCTCGGCGGCGGCCTTGGTGGCGGCCGGGTCGCCGACGAGACCGAGCGGCACGCCCCCGATGTAGCCGAAGCTGTTCGAGGAGACGTCGACCCACGGCAGCGCCGCGACGACCGACTCGTCGAGGGCCTCGACCACCACGAGCAGGCAGGTCGGGCAGTACCCGTACCGGTTGCCGGTGGAGACCGAGGCCGAGCCGGTGCCGTGGCCGTTGTCGTCCAGGATCGGGTGCACGTCGTCACCGGAGGTCACGCCGGTGGAGCCACCGGCGTCGACGGCGCCGACGATCTTGGTGCCGGGGATCCAGTACATGCGGCCCGGCTCGACCGTCTCGTTGCCGTTCCAGATCGGGGCGTCCTGGTCCGGGAAGTAGCCCTCGCCGAGGGTGATGTCGAGAGACGTCGCGTCGGCCGGGTACCCGGGGATGTACTCCGAGGGGTGCCGGGTGAAGTTCTCGGTCAGGGCCAGCACGTCCGGGTCGGGGTAGGTCCGGGCGCTGAACTCGAGGTGGTACGGGTTGATGCCGGAGTCGGCGACGCCGACGACGGTGACCGCGGTCGTCTCCTGCGCGAGCCGGGCCGGGTCGGCGACGAGCACCGACGTGGTCTGGCGACGCTCCAGCCCGCTCGCGTCGGTGGCCTTGACCGTCACCAGGTGCCTGCCCGGCTCGAGGGTCACCTCGGGGTCGGCGCCCGTGGCGTCGGGCCGGCCGTCCTGGTCGGTGTCCCAGGTGACGGCGACGGGGGCGGTGCCGCCGGTGACGGTCCCGGCGAGCTGCACCGGCGTGCCCGTGACGACGGTGTAGGGACCGCCCGCCGAGACCACCGGGCGCGGGTCGGTGCCGGTGGTGCGGGCCGTGACCTTCGCGGTGACCGTGTCGGTGACGGTGGCGTACTTGTCCGCACGCACCGTCCAGGTGCCGGCCTGCGGGGAGGCGACGCCCGTCTGCTCGAACTCCGGCGGGGCGTTGCCGGAGGCGGCCTTCTCGACACCGGCCGGGTCGAGCACGACGAGGTCGTAGTCGTTCGCCGGGACGCCCCAGGTGAGGTCGACGACGAGCGAGGCGACGCCGTCCGGCACCTCGACGGGGAAGTCGATCGGCGCGCTCACGCCGGTGACGCCGGGTGCCGCGTCGAGGCGCGACTCCTCGAGCAGCACCTGCTCGGTCTCCTCGAACACCACGACGCGGACGCTGTCGCGGGCGACCTCGCCGGCGGCGTCGACGACCTCGAGCCCGACGCGGTAGGTGCCCGGCTCGAGCCCGTCGGTGACGAGCGCGGCGGTCGGGGCGTCGGCGCCCTCGAGCTTCCCGGCTCCGGTCGTCCAGGCGAAGGTGTAGGGCTCGGTGCCGCCGAAACCGGCACCCAGCAGCGGGGCCCGCTCGCCGACGGCGACGAAGGCGCTGTCACCGGCGTCCGCGACCAGGCGCTGCGGGGCGGGGGCCTGCGACTCGGCCGGGGTGCCGCGGGTGGCGGTGCCGCTGACGGGCACGTCGCCGCGCAGCGCGCCGCGCACGGCGCCGTCCGTCACGGCGACGCCGTCGACCTCGGTGACCGCCAGCGAGGCCGGCGTCGCGGTCGCCGCCTGTGCCGGGACGGCGGCTGGGAGGACGAAGGCGGCCGCGACGGCGGCCGCCAGCGCGGTCCGGGCGGGTCGGGAGCGGCGGCTGGGCCGGCCGGGGACGGAGGGGTCGCAGATGTGGTGCTGCACGGTTCGCCTCTCGGGTACCGACGCCCGCGTCGTCACGGGCGAGATGCACATCACAACGGGCCGGCGCGCGAGAAGTCACGGCATCTCGGGGACGAGGTCGTGAGGGAGCTGGTGCCACCTCGTCCCCGGGGGCCCGCTTGGGGCGGCCCCGGGGACGAGGGAGGGAGGCTGGGGTACCCAGCCATCGGTGCGCGAGGGGGGATTTGAACCCCCACGCCCTTTCGGACACTGGCACCTGAAGCCAGCGCGTCTGCCATTCCGCCACTCGCGCAAGCAGCGCAGAAAGGCTAGCACGCAGCACAGAGCCGTTCGAACGCGTACCGGGGCGTCGGGGTCGGGCCCGAGAACGACCCCGGACGGCGCCCGGACGCCGCCGACCCCGACGCGTCGGTACAGCCACCGCGCACGAACCCTCCACGAAGCGCCTGCGCCGCGTCCACGGCGCAGATCGTTCGCGACGGGCCCGCCCCGTTAGCATCGTGCGGAACCGGCCCCGGCCGGTGCCGTCGTCGCGCCCGCGACCGACCGGCCCGCGCGTAGAGCAGGAGGAGGTGCCGTGGGAGTCCTCGACCGCTTCGAGAAGGGGGTCGAGCGCGCCGTCCACGGCGCGTTCGCCAAGGCGTTCAAGAGCGAGGTGCAGCCGGTCGAGCTCGCGAGCGCGCTGCGCCGCGAGGCCGACACCTCGGCCGCCGTCGTGGCCCGCGACCGCACGCTGGTGCCCAACGCCTTCCTCATCAACCTCGGCGCCGCCGACTACGAGCGGCTCACCGCCTGGGAGGACTCCCTCGTCGACGAGCTCGCCGAGGCCGTCACCGCGCACGCCCGCCAGCAGCGCTACTCCTTCATCGGCCCGGTCACGGTCCGGTTCGAGGAGGACGACGAGCTCGACACCGGCGTCTTCACCGTCCGCGGGGCGCGGGTGAAGGGACGGGTCGCACCGGCCACCTCGGCCACCGCGACCGCCGACCACCCCGTGCTCGACGTCGACGGCCGCAAGTACCAGCTGACCGGGTCGCGCACGGTGCTCGGCCGCGGCTCCGAGGCCGACATCGTCGTCGACGACCCCGGGGTCTCGCGCCAGCACGCCGAGATCCGCCTCGACGGCGCCACCGCCGTGCTGCGCGACCTCGGCTCCACCAACGGCACCTTCGTCGACGGCGAGCGCGCCGGCACCGCGCGGCTCGTCGACGGCAGCACGATCACCATGGGTCGCACCCGCATCCGGTTCTCCTCGCGCACCGACCGGACCGAGGACGACGAGTCGTGAGCCAGCTGACCCTGCTGCTGCTGCAGCTCGGCTTCCTCGTGCTGCTCTGGCTGATGGTGCTGAGCGTCGTCGGCGTGATGCGCCGCGACCTGTTCGGCACCCGCGTGGTCACCCGCACGCCCGCCGGCAGGGCGGGCGGTGGCCGACGCGGGGGGCCCCAGAAGCCGGAGAAGCGGCCCGAGCCGGCCCGTACCGCACCGCGTCCGACGGCGCCGACGCGCCTGGTCGTCGTCGAGGGCTCGCTGCGCGGCACCACGCTCACCCTGGGCCAGGCGCCGGTGCTGGTCGGGCGCTCGCCCGAGTGCACGCTGGTGCTCACCGACGACTTCGCCTCCGGACGGCACGCGCGGCTCGTGCCCGTCGAGGGCGGCTGGGCCGTCGAGGACCTCGGCTCCACCAACGGCACCGTGCTCGACGGAGCGCCCCTCGGCGGGCCGACCCCCGTCCAGGCCGGCAGCCGCCTGACGATCGGCCGCACCGTCATCGAGCTGCGGAGGTAACCGGGTGGCCATCGCCCTGCGCTACGCCGCCCGGTCCGACATCGGCCTCGGCCGGTACAAGGAGAACCAGGACTCCGGCTACGCCGGCCCGCACCTGCTCGTCGTCGCCGACGGCATGGGCGGCAACGCCGGCGGTGACGTCGCGTCGTCGCTGGCCGTCGGGCGGCTCGCGCCGCTCGACGGCGAGTCGCACGGCCCGGACGCGCTGCAGCGCCTCGAGCACGCCGTCCGCGGTGCCGCCGTCGCCGTCCGCGACCGGGCCCGCGTGCAGCCCGAGCTCTCGGGCATGGCCACCACCGTCACCGCGATCCTGCGCTCGGGCGACCGGCTCGCCCTGGCCCACATAGGCGACTCGCGCGCCTACCTGCTGCACGACGGCGAGGTCGCCCAGGTCACCTCCGACCACACCTTCGTGCAGCGCCTGGTCGACGAGGGCCGCATCACGGCCGAGGAGGCCGAGCGGCACCCGCAGGGCAACATCGTGATGCGCATGCTCGGCGACATCGACGGCAACGACGACGTCGACGCGTCGGTGCGCACCGCCTCGCTCGGCGACCGCTGGCTGCTGTGCTCCGACGGCCTGTCGGGCTTCGTCAGCCTCGACACCATCGCCGAGACCCTGCGCGAGGTCACCGACCCCGGCGAGTGCGCCGACCGGCTGGTGCAGCTGGCGCTGCGTGGCGGCGGCGCCGACAACATCACCGCGATCGTGGCCGACGTGGTCGACGCCGGCAGCGCCCCGGCCACCCACCCGCAGGTCGTGGGGGCGGCCGCCCGCGAGCGGCAGCGGCAGAGCTCGGCCGCGCCCACCACCGCCGCCGCCAAGGCCGCCGCCCTCACCCGCGCCGCCCGGGCCGACGACGACGAGGACGACGAGGACGACGACCTGCGGCCGAGCCGCGGCACCGTGGTGCGCCGGGTGCTCGGCAGCCTGCTGGTACTGGCGATCCTCGCCGGCGGCCTCTACGGCGCGTACGGGTGGAGCCAGCGCCAGTACTTCGTCGGCGCCGACGGCGACTCCGTCGCGATCTACCGCGGCATCGGCTCCGACGTGGGCCCGTTCGAGCTCTCGCAGGTCGACGAGCGTACGGGGCCGCCGCTGGAGGCCCTGCGCGCCGTCGACCGCGACGCCGTCGAGCGCGGCATCGGCGCCGACGACCTCGCCGACGCGCGCCGCACCGTCGCGAACCTGTGGACCGGCTCGAGCGAGTGCGACCCCGAGACGGTCGTCGTGCGGCCCACGCCGAGCCCGTCGACGCCGAGCCCCACCACCACGACCCCCGCCGCCCCGCCGGCCACCGCGTTGCCGACCCCGACCACGACGCCCACCCCCACCCCGTCGACCTCGACCCTCCCGCTGCCCGACGAGTGCGAGGGCTGATGGCCGTCGTCAGCGAGCACGCACCGCGCACCCGCCGCAACGTCGAGCTGGTGCTGCTGGTCGTCGCCGTCGCCATCTGCGCCGGTGGCTACGGCATCGTCGGCGCCGCGGTCGACGGCGCCTTCCCTGCCGGGCTGTGGTCGTACGGCGCGGGTTTCGCCGTCGCCGCCCTGATCGTGCACGTCACGCTGCGGCTGCGCGCGCCGTACGCCGACCCGGTGCTGCTGCCGATCGCGCTGACCATCAACGGGATCGGGCTGGCGATGCTCTACCGCATCGACCTCGCGCGGATGGACAACGAGAACGTCAACCCCCTGGCCGGACGCCAGCTGGCGTGGACGTTCATCGGGGTCGCCCTGTGCGTCGCGGTGCTCTGGCTGCTGCGCGACCACCGGCTGCTGCGCCGGTACACCTTCACCGCCATGGTGGCCGGCCTGGTGCTGCTGGCGCTGCCGATGCTCCCGCTGATCGGCACCGAGATCAACGGCGCCCGTATCTGGATCTCGCTGGGGCCCATCGGGTTCCAGCCCGGCGAGCTCGCCAAGATCGTGCTCACCGTGTTCTTCGCGGGCTACCTGGTGACCCAGCGCGACAACCTCTCGCTCGCCGGCCGCAAGGTGCTCGGGCTGCAGCTGCCGCGCGGTCGTGACCTCGGCCCGATCCTGATCGCGTGGCTGGCCAGCGTCGGCGTGCTCGTGGTCGAGCGCGACCTCGGCACGTCCCTGCTGTTCTTCGGCCTGTTCGTCGCGATGCTCTACGTCGCCACCGAGCGGGTGAGCTGGATCGTCATCGGCCTGTCGCTGTTCGTCGTCGGCGCGGTGATCGCGTGGCGGCTGTTCGACCACGTGCAGGGACGCGTCGCCGCCTGGCTCGACCCGTTCTCGCCGGAGGTCTACGACCGCGAGTTCGGCGGCAGCTACCAGCTGGTGCAGGGCCTGTTCGGCATGGCCAACGGCGGCCTCGCGGGCACCGGTCTCGGCCGCGGGATGCCCACCCTGGTGCCCTACTCCGAGAGCGACTTCATCTACGCCGCGCTCGGCGAGGAGCTCGGCATGGCAGGGCTGTTCGCGCTGCTGTGCCTGTACATGGTGCTGGTGCAGCGTGGCCTGCGCACCGCGATCGGCGTGCGCGACGGGTTCGGCAAGCTGCTCGCCGCCGGCCTGGCCTTCACCATCGCGCTGCAGTGCTTCGTGGTGGCGGGCGGCGTCACCCGCGTCATCCCGCTCACCGGCCTGACCATGCCGCTGCTCGCCTACGGCGGGTCGTCGCTGGTCGGCAGCTGGATCATCGTCGGCCTGCTGCTGCGCATCTCCGACTCGGCTCGCCGCCCGGCGCCGGCCGTCGCCCCCGCCCCGCCGGACGCCGGTGCCACGCAGGTGGTCTCGGCCGTCCCGTCAGGCGGTGGCGACGACGACGCCACCCAGGTCGGCCTCGAGAAGGGCGGCGGCTCGTGAACACCCCCCTGCGCCGGCTCGGCGTGGTCGCGCTGCTGCTGTTCGCCACGCTGCTGGTGAGCACCACCTGGACGCAGTTCGTCTCGGCCGGGGACCTGCGCGCCGACTCGCGCAACTCGCGCACGATCCTGGCCGAGCTCAGTCGCGAGCGCGGGCCCATCGTGGTCGGCGACGACCCGGTGGTGACGTCGGCGCCGGTCGACGACCGCTACCAGTTCCAGCGCACCTACGCGCAGGGCCCGCTGTACGCGCCGGTCACCGGCTTCTACTCGATCGTCTACGGCGCCACCGGCATCGAGTCGGCCGAGTCGCGGCTGCTCGCCGGCACCGCCGACGAGCAGTTCCTCACCAGGTTCGCCGACACCGTGTCGGGCCGCGAGCCGCGCGGCGCCACCGTCGAGCTCACGCTCGACCCCGCGGTGCAGCAGGCCGCCTGGGACGCCCTGGGCGACCAGCGCGGCGCGGTGGTCGCGCTCGACCCGCAGACCGGCGACGTGCTGGCGATGGTGTCCAAGCCGTCGTACGACCCGCAGCTGCTGGCCGGTCACACGCGGGCCGACGTGACCAACCAGTGGGACGCGCTGCTCGCCGACGAGGACGACCCGCTGACCAACCGCGCCATCGGCGGCAACCTCTACCCGCCGGGCTCGGTGTTCAAGGTCGTCACGGCCGCGGCGGCGCTGGAGTCGGGGGAGTACACCGAGTCGTCGGTGCTGCCGGGCCCGGCCGTGCTCGACCTGCCCCAGACCTCCGTCGGCCTGCCGAACTCCGGCGGTGGCGCCTGCGGCGCGAACGAGGAGACCACGCTCTCGGACGCGCTGCGCACCTCGTGCAACACCGCGTTCGGCCACCTCGGCATGGAGCTCGGCGGCGCGGCCGTCAAGGACCAGGCCGAGCGGTTCGGGTTCGGGAGCGACCTGCGGATCCCGCTGCGGGTCAGCCCGTCCACGATCCCGGACGACCTGAACCCCCCGCAGGAGGCGCAGACCGGCATCGGCCAGTACGAGACCCGGGTGACGCCGCTGCAGATGGCGATGGTCAGCGCCGCGGTCGCGAACGGCGGTGAGCTGATGCAGCCGAACCTCGTCCGCCAGGTCGTCGCGGCCGACCTCGACGTGCTCCGCTCGTCCAGCCCGCAGTCGCTGGGCGAGGCCGTCTCGCCCGAGACGGCCGAGGCGCTGACGCGGATGATGGAGTCGGTGGTCACCGACGGCACCGGCCGCTCCGCGCAGATCGACGGCGTGCGGGTCGCGGGCAAGACCGGCACCGCCCAGCACGCCGAGGGGCAGTCGCCGCACGCGTGGTTCACCGCGTTCGCGCCCGCCGACGACCCGCGGGTGGCCGTGGCCGTGGTCGTCGAGTCCGGCGGCCAGGCGGGCGACGAGGCCAGCGGGGGACGCACCGCGGCCCCGATCGCGAAGGCCGTCATCGAGGCGGTGCTGAACCGATGAGCGTTCCCGGCGCACGCCTGGGTGACCGGTACGCCCTCGTCGACCGCATCGCCGTCGGCGGCATGGGCGAGGTCTGGCGCGCCCGCGACGAGGTGCTCGGGCGCGACGTCGCGCTGAAGCTGCTCAAGGCCGAGTACACCGGCGACCCCGGGTTCCTGGAGCGGTTCCGTGCCGAGGCCCGGCACGCCGCGGCGCTGTCGCACCCGCACATCGCCGCCGTGTACGACTACGGCGAGGTGCCCGACGACGCCGCCCCGGACGCCTCGCACGCCTACCTGGTGATGGAGCTCGTGCCGGGCGAGCCGCTGTCGTCCGAGCTCGCCCGCGAGGGCGCGCTGCCGCCCGACCGCGTGCTCGACCTGCTGACCCAGGCGGCGCGGGGGCTCGCCGCCGCGCACGCGGCGGGCCTGGTGCACCGCGACGTCAAGCCCGGCAACCTGCTGGTCACGCCCGACGGGCAGGTCAAGGTCACCGACTTCGGCATCGCCCGCGCCGGCGACCAGGTGCCCCTGACCGCCACCGGCCAGGTGATGGGCACCGCTGCCTACCTCGCCCCCGAGCAGGCGCTCGGACGTACGGCCACGCCCGCGAGCGACGTGTACGCCCTCGGCGTCGTGGCCTACGAGGCGCTCACCGGCAGCCGCCCGTTCGGCGGCGAGTCGCCCGTGGCGCAGGCGATGGCGCACGTGAACGACACCCCGCCGCCGCTGCCGGCCTCGCTGCCGCAGCCCGTCCGCGCGCTGGTGCAGGGGTCGATGGACAAGCAGGCCTCGATGCGTCCGGCCGACGGCGCGGCGTTCGCCGCCGCGGCCGTGCAGGCGCGCGCGGGCCAGGTGCCGCGCTGGGACGCGCGCGGCGACGCCGGCGCGAGCCCGACCGCGGGGGCGACCCTGCCGATGTCGGCCCTCGCGGCCGGCCCCGCGGCGGCCGCCGCCGGTCCCGACGCGGTCGGTGCCACCCGGGCGATGCCCGCCGTGCCGCCGGCGCGTCCGACCGGCCCGGTGCGCACCACCACGACCGCCGGTCGCCCCGCCGAGCCGCCGCGGCGGGTGTCGGGGGCGCTGGTGACCGCCCTCGTGCTGCTCGCGCTCCTCGCCCTCGGGGCGGTGCTGGTGGCCACCGGCGTGATCGGCGGCGGCGACGACGGCACCGCCGCGACCACGCCCGGCACCCAGGCGACGCCCACGCAGGCCGAGACCACCGAGCCGCCGCCGACCTCGAGCTCGTCGAGCAGCACCACCAGCAGCTCGAGCACGACGACGACCACCACGACCACGACCAGCAGCACGACCACGAGCGCGCCGCCGGCCGTCGAGGTGGTGGCCGCCGACTACGTCGGCCGCACGCTCGACCAGGTGCGCAAGGAGCTCGAGGACCTGGGGCTGGTCGTGGCCCCCGAGCCCGACCCCGACAGCGAGGCGCCGAAGGACGAGGTGACCGCGGTCGCGGAGGGCACCTACGAGGAGGGCGACACGGTCGCCGTGACGTACAGCGACGCCGCACCGGGTGGACCCGGTGGCGGCGGGCCGCCCGGTGAGGGCGGCGACGACGAAGGTGGAGACGGATAGTGGACGACCAGCGTGTTCTCTCGGGCCGCTACGAGATCGGTGAGCTGCTCGGTCGCGGCGGCATGGCGGTGGTGCACGCCGGCCGCGACGTCCGCCTCGGCCGTCAGGTCGCCATCAAGATGCTGCGCGCCGACCTCGCCCGCGACCCCGCGTTCCAGGCGCGGTTCCGCCGCGAGGCGCAGTCGGCCGCCGGGCTGAACCACCCCTCGATCGTCGCCGTCTACGACACGGGCGAGGACGTCGTCCCGGGCGTCGGCGGCGCCGACGAGCACATCCCGTACATCGTGATGGAGCACGTCGCGGGGCGGACGCTGCGCGAGGTGCTGCACGACACCGAGCGCGCCACGCCGCCCAACGGCGTCGGGTCCGACACCACGCCCGCCCCGCTCGGTGTCGAGCGCGCGGTGCAGATGACCGCCGGCGTGCTGTCGGCGCTCGACTACAGCCACCGCGCCGGCATCGTGCACCGCGACATCAAGCCGGCCAACGTGATGGTCACCCCCACCGGCGCGGTCAAGGTGATGGACTTCGGCATCGCCCGCGCGGTGGCCGACTCGTCCGCCACGATGACCGCCACCCAGGCCGTCATCGGCACGGCCCAGTACCTGTCGCCCGAGCAGGCGCGCGGCGAGACCGTCGACGCCCGCAGCGACCTGTACTCCACCGGGTGCCTGCTGTTCGAGCTGCTCACCGGCCGTCCGCCCTTCGTCGGCGACTCGCCGGTGTCGGTGGCCTACCAGCACGTGCGCGAGACGCCGCAGCCGCCGAGCACCTTCAACCCGGCGGTGGGCGCCGACCTCGACCGGGTCGTGCTGCACGCGCTCGCCAAGGACCGCGAGGACCGCTACGCCAACGCCGGCGCGTTCCGCTCCGACCTGCTCGCCGCCCTCGACGGGCGCCCCGTCCGGGCCCCTGCCGCGGGTGCGGCCACCGTCGCCATGCCGGCCGCGGCCGGCGCGGGCCTGGCGGCCGCGGCCGCCACCGGCCCCGCCACCGAGGTGTACACCCCGGGTGGTGCGGCGGCGGGCGCCGCCGGCCCGGTGGGCGACTTCGACGACGAGCAGGACGAGCCACGCCGCGGCCGCGCCGCCGGTTACGTGCTGCTCGTGCTGGCCGTGCTCGCGGTGGTCGCCGGCGCCGTCTACCTGTTCACGCAGGTGCTCGACCAGCCCGAGGACCCGGTGGAGGTGGCCGTCCCGAACCTGGTCGACCTCGACCGGGTGGCCGCCAAGGCCGAGCTCGACGCCCTCGGCCTCGAGTACGCCGAGGGCGAGCCGCAGAACAGCGACACCGTGGCCGCCGACCTGGTGCTGAGCCAGGACCCGCCGGTCGGCGACGCTGTCGCGCCGGGCTCGACGGTCACGGTGGTGCTCTCGCTCGGCGTCGCCGAGATCGAGGTGCCCGACCTGACGAACCTCACCCAGGCCGAGGCCCGGGCGCGGCTGGACGAGGTCGGCCTGGAGATCGGCCAGGTCACGCCCACCGACGACCCGCAGATCGAGAAGGACCGGGTCATCTCGTCCGACCCCGCGGCGCGCGCGCGGGTGCCGGCCGGGTCGGAGGTCGCGATCAACGTCTCGAGCGGGATGGTGCAGCTGCCCGACCTCGCCGGCCAGACCTACCTGCAGGCGCGCGACGCGCTGCTCGCCCTCGGGCTCGGTGCCGAGGCGCAGCCGCAGGAGGACGGCAGCGTCGCCCCCGACACGGTGCTGTCGCAGCAGCCGGGCCCGGGTGCGGTGCCGCAGGGGACCAAGGTCGTGCTGGTGGTCGCGACCGCGCCGCCGCCGCCCACGACCACCGCGCCGCCGACGACGGAACCGACGACGGAACCACCGACCACCCCACCGACGACCGAACCGACGACCTCGCCGCCGCCGGCGCCCTGACCGCGGCGGGTTCCTCAGCCGGCCTGGTGCGAGACCAGCGGTGCCAGGCCGGTGCTGCGGTGCACGGCGGCGTCGTCGCCGCACACCGCCAGCCAGTTCGCCAGCAGCCGGTGCCCGCCCTCGGTCAGCACCGACTCGGGGTGGAACTGCACGCCGTACAGCGGCAGCTCGCGGTGCTGCAGGCCCATCACGACGCCGCCGTCGGTGCGCGCGGTGACCACCAGCTCGTCGGGCACGGTCTCGGGGACGACCGCCAGCGAGTGGTAGCGGGTGGCCGTGAACGGGTCGGCGAGGCCGTCGAGCACCCCCGCGCCCTCGTGCCGCACGCGGCTGGTGCGCCCGTGCATCAGCTCCTCGGCGTGGGTGACGGTGGCGCCGTGCACCTCGGCGAGCGCCTGGTGCCCGAGGCAGACCCCGAGCATCGGACGGGCCAGCGCGGCGCAACGGCGGATCACCGCCTCGCTGACGCCGGCCCGGTCGGGCGTACCCGGGCCGGGCGAGACCAGCACGCCGTCGACGTCGTCGGCCGCCTCGGCGCCGACCGCGTCGTTGCGCACGACGGTGCAGTCGGCGCCGAGCTGCTGCAGGTACCCGACGATCGTCCAGACGAAGCTGTCGTAGTTGTCGATCACGAGGATCCGTGCGGTCATCAGCCGTCTCCCACCGTGGTGTCGTTGAAGGGCATGTAGGGGGCCGCCGCCGGGAAGACCCACTGGAAGCAGACCGCCACCACGACCACGGCGAGCACCGCGAGCAGCAGCGCGCGCACCCAGCCCGGACCGGGCAGCGCCCGCCAGAGCGCGCCGTACATCAGGCACCACCCCCGGGCGCCTCGCCCAGCGCGGTGGGTGCGCCGTCCGAGCGCGGCTGCCACTCCTCGAGCACGGCGTGCACGACGAACCGCTCGCGCGCGGAGAACATCGGGTGGCAGGTGGTCAGGGTGAGCACCCGCTCGGTGGGCACCGCGGTCTCGTCGCCCGGCACGGCGGCGATCACCTCGACCTGGTCGGGCCGCACGATCTGGGTCGACGTCACCCGGTACGTGTACCAGGCCTGCGCGGTCTCGACGAGGACGGCGTCGCCCGTCCGCAGCTGCTCGACCTGGTTGAACGGCTTGCCGTAGGTGACCCGGTGCCCGGCGACCGCGAGGTTGCCGACGGCGCCCGGCAGGGCGGTGCCCGGGTAGTGCCCGACGCCGTCCTCGAGCAGCTCGAGCGAGGTGCCCTCGTAGACCGGACGCGGCTGCCAGCCCGCGCCGAAGCGGGGCACGTGCACGACCGCGAACGCGTCGCCCTCGGCCGGCTCGGGCTCCGGCGGGGGCGGGGCGTCGGCCGCGGCGGTCGGCGGTGCCTCGTCGCCGCCGGTGTCCCAGTCCTGCTGCAGCTGGTCGGTGACCTCGCGCTGGGCGGCGTCGGCCTGCACGTCGGTCCACCACAGCTGCCAGACGAGGAACAGCAGCAGCAACGCGCCGGCCGTGATGAGCAGCTCGCCGACGACCCCCGTGGTGGCGCGCACGGCCCTGCCGACGCGGCTCACCCGTCCACGCTCGCGCCGTCGCCGCCGACCGGGCGGGCGTACTGCATCTCGATCGACCCGTCGTAGGCGGGCATCTCGACGCGGTCGGACTCCTCCACCCGGTAGACCAGGCCGTACGCCCGGGCGTCGTCGCGGTACAGGTCGATCTGCGGGGAGTCGTCCAGCGCGTCGCGCATGTCGTCGCGGTCGCCGATCGCCGTGATGACGTACGGCGGGGAGTACACGCGTCCCTGCAGGTGCAGCGTGGTGCCGACGCAGCGCACCGCGCTGGTCGAGATGACCCGCTGGTCCATCAGGGTCATCGCCTCGGCGCCCGCGGCCCACAGGGCGTTCACGACGGCCTGCACGTCCTGCTGGTGCACCACGACCGAGTTCGGGTTGGTGCCCTCGGGCAGCGGCCGGTCGCGGGGTGCGTCGTCGAGGGTGACGGTGAGGGCCGGGCCGCTCACCGGCTGCAGCTGGGCGGGGCCGCTCAGGCCGTCGGCGATCGCCTGCAGGTCGCGGGTGGTGCTGTCGCCGACCTCGGCCGACAGCTGGTCGACCTGCGAGCGCAGCCCGGCCAGCTCGGCGTTGCGCGCGTCGAGGCGGGCGGACTCCTGGCGCACCAGACCGGGCAGGTCGCTGTCGCTGGCGCGCAGGTCGGTGCCCTGCGCGGTGCCGGCGCTCGTCGCGAAGAGCCCGCCGGCGACGGCGAGCACGCCGGCGACGGCGACGGTGCCGGCCCACGAGCGTCGGGGCCGGTGCAGCTGCTCCACGTCGTCTACGCTAGACGTTCGAGCCAGGGCGGCGAACCTCGCCCGGGCCGGTTCACCCCAGGGAGACGACGATGCCCGAGTCCAGGGTCCGCAAGAAGGCCGCCTACACGGCGCCCCCGGCGAAGTCGTCCGGGCCGAAGGTCAACTCCCGGTGGTTCCTCCCCGTGATGCTGGCGTTCTTCGTCATCGGCCTGATCTGGATCGTCGTGTTCTACATCAGCGAGGGCCAGTACCCGATCTCCTCGATCGGCGACTGGACCGTCGGCAGCTGGAACCTGGTGATCGGCTTCGGCATCGTCATGATCGGTTTCCTCATGACCACCCGGTGGCGCTGACCCGCTGAGGCGGGCGTCTTACACGCGTGTGGTTTTCCCCAGGCGTTGTCCACACTGGGGACAACCTGCTGCTCAGCCGGGCAGCGGCTCCGCGCCGACCACCGCGAGCACGACCAGCAGCACCACCACGAGGGCGATCGCGCCCCACTGCACCAGGGCTCGCCGCTCGCGCGGGGCGTAGGCGAGCGCGGCGGCCACCAGCAGGCCGCCGACCATCCCGCCCAGGTGGGCCTGCCAGGCGATGCCCTGCACGAAGAAGCCCAGGGCGAGGTTGACGACGAGCACGCCCGCCACCGGGCCGAGCGCGCGGCCGAGCCGGCGCTGCACCACCACCATCGCGCCGAACAGGCCGAACACCGCCCCGGACGCCCCGACCGCCCCGGACGCCAGCAGACCCTGGGACGTCACGACGAAGTCGCTGGTCAGCAGCTGGTACCCGACGCTGCCCGCGAGCGCGCTCACCACGTACAGGGCCGCGAACCGGGCCCGGCCGAGCTGGGCCTCCAGGTACGGGCCGAGCGCCCACAGCAGGTACATGTTCAGGCCGAGGTGCACCAGCCCGAACGAGCCGGTGGCGTGCAGGAACGCCGAGCTGAGGTACCGCCACGGCTCGTCCAGGGCGAGGTAGGGGTAGAACGCCAGCGAGGTGGTGACGTCGAGCCCGGGCACCCGCTGGAGCAGGAACCCCAGCACGCACAGGCCGATGAGCACGTAGGTGACCAGCGGACGGCCGCCCGTCAGCGCCCCGCCGAACACGGTGCGGGCCGACCGCACCCGCTGCGCACCCTCGCGGGCGCAGTCGACGCACTGGACGCCCACCGCCGCCTGCCGCTGGCACTGCGGGCAGACCGGTCGCTCGCAGCGCTGGCAGCGCACGTACGACTCGCGGTCGGGGTGCCGCGGGCACACCGGGACGGCGGACGCCCCGGGAGCGGCGGGGTCGGGCGTGCTGCTCACCGGGGCGTCGTCGTGGGGTCGGCGGTCGGGTCGGTCAGGGCTCGATCGTGACCGAGGTGATGACCTGGGGCTCGCGCGGACGGTCCATCGGCCCGGTCGGCGTCGAGCCGATCGCGTCGACGACGTCGCGGCCGGCCTGGTCGGTGACCTCGCCGAAGATCGTGTGCTTGCCGTTCAGGTGCGGGGTGGGGCCGAGGGTGATGAAGAACTGGGACCCGTTGGTGCCCTTGCCGAACCGCTTGCCGGCGTTGGCCATGGCCAGCAGGTACGGACGGTCGAAGGTGAGGTCGACCGTGACCTCGTCGTCGAACTCGTAGCCGGGGCCGCCCGTGCCGGTGCCGAGGCGGTCGCCGCCCTGGATCATGAAGCCGCTGATGACGCGGTGGAAGCCGACGCCGTCGTAGAACGGCTCGGACTTCTTCTCGCCGGTCTCGGGGTCGGTCCACTCCCGGCTGCCGTCGGCCAGCCCGGTGAAGTTCTTCACCGTGTGCGGCGCCTGGTTCGGGAAGAGCTCGATCCGGATGTCGCCGGCGGTCGTGTGGAGGGTCGCGAACATGGCGTCATCCTCCCACGGCGCGCCCGGCCCCTCATCCGGTGGCCGCCCCACCGCGCACGAGGACGCCCGACGCGGCAGGATGGGGGCCGACGACCGCGGTGCCGTCCGTCCCGGACGCACCCGACGCACCGACGTGACCCGCCCCGCGGGTCCGAGGGGAGGACGCGTGTTCCGCAGCAAGAGCCGCACCGAGAAGGCCGCCGACCAGGCGCGGGCGCAGGCCGACGCGCTCAAGGTCCAGGCCGGCTCGCTCCTGGACAAGGCGGCGCCCGTCGCCGTCGGCGCCGCCGCCACCGCGCGCGAGCAGGCCAGCACCGCCGCCTCCGCCGCCCGCGACTGGGCCTCGCCTCGACTGGAGAAGGCCCGTGACCGCTCCGTCGAGGTGGCCGCTCCCCGGGTCGAGCACGCCGCCGAGGCGCTGAGCCCCAAGGTCGACGCCGCCCGCGACAAGATCGTCGACGACGTGCTGCCGCGCATCGTCGAGGCCGTGACGGCCGCCGCGGCCGCCGCCGCCGCGAAGACCGACCAGGCCACCAACGCCAGCCGCGGCGCGATCGACGGGGTCGGCAAGCGGGCCTCGCTCGCCACCAAGCCGGCCCGCAAGCGCCGCACCGCCGGCAAGGTGCTGCTGGTGCTCGGCGTGCTGGGTGCGGCCGGTGCCGCCGGCTACGCCGCGTGGCGCGCCGGTCAGCCCACCGACGACCCGTGGGCGACCGCCACCGGCACGCCCCGGCCGACCACCCCGTCGACCAGCTCCACCACCAGCACGACGGCCAGCACGACGCCGACCGCGTCGACCGCGGCCGGCACGACGGTCGGCGAGGCGCTCGACACGGGCGACGACGGCCTGTCCGGCGTCGGCACCACCGCCGACAAGGGCGCCGACGCCGCCGAGACCGCCTCCTCCGACGCCAAGCACAAGGCGTCCGACGTGGCCGACGCGACGAAGGACGGTGCCGACGACGTGGCCGACGCCACGAAGGACGCGGCCGACGACGTCCAGGACGCCGCCACCGAGGGCGACCACAAGGACAGCTGAGCGCACCTGCTCCGCGAGCCCGGTCCCACCTCGGTGGGGCCGGGCTCGTCAGTGTCGGGACCGCGTCAGGAGTGGCGCTCGAGGTCCTCGAAGGCGACGACGGGGGGCAGCGGCTCGCGGTGGCGCATCGCGGTGACGAGGGCGACCGCGTTGTGCACGTACCAGCGGTGGAACGCCCGCTGCTGCGGCGGGGTCTCCAGGATCAGCATGTCGCCGGCGCGGGCGTGCCGGTCGATGTCGTCGAGGGCGCGCAGGTAGGTCTGCGCCTGCACGACCGACTCGTCGGACAGCGTCAGCTTCAGCCGGGTGCGCGCCTGGCCGGCTGCGGCGGCCTCGCTGGCGAGCCGCTTCAGCTCCAGCCGCAGCCGGGCGAAGGTGTGGTCGAGCGTCGAGAGGGTGCGGCCGAGGTCGGCGGGCAGGGCGGCCGACTGGCCGCTGACCTCGCCCACCGCCATCAGCGTCAGCTCGCGCAGCTGGCTGTCGACCTGCTCGCTGGCCTCGAGCACCAGCGCGGTCGGGGCCTCGCCCACGTCGACGGTGTAGTGCTCCTCGACCGGCGTCTCGTCGGCGATCAGGTCGTCCCAGGCGTCCAGGTCGATCTCGCCCTCGTGCTCGACGACCGACAGCGTGTCGCCGAGCTCGGCCCAGACCAGCTTGCCGTGGCCCTCGGGCTCCATGCCCCAGCGCGCCGACAGCGCCTCGACGACCGACAGGCCGCGACCGGTGGTGGAGTAGGTGGACGACGGCGTCTCGACGACGGGCCGGTGCGCGCCGTCGCGGACCTCGATGCGCAGGTGCTCCTCGAGCACCACCAGGTCGACCGACACCGGCGGCTCGGCGTGCAGCAGGGCGTTGGTGACCATCTCGGAGACCACCAGGACGGCGTCGTCGGAGCGGACCTCGAACCGGGTCCCCCCGAGGGCAGCCTGAACGAAGCGACGAGCCCGTGACGCTGCGTCAGGTTCGTCGCTCAGAGTGAGCCGCTCGAGATCGGACAGCCCTTGCACTCCCCTTCGTTCCCCGCGTGTACGACCACGGTAGCGGTGGTACGGGTGTGGTGGAACGTACTGCATGGGTGCTCACTGTGCGTGTCCTGCCCGAACCGGGCGCAGTGGGACGCGGGTGCCGCTGTCGCTCGCACAACATCTGCGTGCTCGCACAACAGACCGGCGTGTTGTGCGGGGTGCACTGGTGTTGTGCGAGCGTCCGGAACTGCGTCTGTGGAGCCAAGGGGACGCCCCACTCCGTCCGGGCCTCGTTCCTCGGCCCGGTCCGGAGCGTGGGCCCGGAACCCGAGGGTTCGAGCGCTCACGCCAGAGACGACGATCGACCCGGACGAAGAGCGTGTCCGGGTCGATCGTCGTCTGTGGAGCCAAGGGGACTCGAACCCCTAACCCCCTGCTTGCAAAGCAGGTGCGCTACCAATTGCGCCATGGCCCCCGGAGGATGGGTCAGCGCACCGTGTCGGTGGCCTCGGCCCACAGGTCCTGCTCGGCCTGCTCGGCCTGCTGCTTGCGCCACACGGCGTAGCCGGCGCCGGCGAGACCCAGGACCACGAGGAGCTTCTTCACCCCTCCAGGGTAGCGCCCACGACCTCAGGCCTCCTCCAGCCGCAGCGTCTGCAGCTCGCGCCCCCGCGACGACGGTCGCCGCGACCGCGACGACCACGAGCAGGACCAGGCCCGTGCCGAACCCGACGGCGGCGTCGAGGCCCACCACTGCGGCCGAGTCGCCCAGCACGCGCTCGGTGACGGCGAGCGACCACTGCTGGATGCTCAGCGCCTGCCGCAGTGACCGCGCCGTAGCGCTTGGTCAGGGCGTCGGTGCGCAGCAGGGACACGGCACCACGCCAGCCAGCGGGTGCGGGACGGACCACGACCGAAGGTCGAGGGTGCGCGGACGAGAGGAGGGGTGGGCCTAAGAGGACTTGAACCTCTGACCTCTTCCTTATCAGGGAAGCGCTCTAACCGACTGAGCTATAGGCCCCGGGACGTGCGGGTCGAGGCTACCCGACCGCCCGCGGTGGTCGCGAACCGGATCAGTCGTCGGACAGCGTGAGGTGCAGGCCGCCGACCAGGTTGGACGCCACGTTGTAGAGGAACGCACCGAGCGTGCACAGCGCGGTGATCAGGACGACGTTGACCACGGCGAGCACGGTGCCGAGCGAGAGCACCTTGCCGAACCCGACGTAGTCGTTGATGTCGAACGTGCCCGCGCCGAGGATGCGCGAGATGAAGTCGTTGACGTCGGTGAACACGCCCATGCCGTCGAGCACGGTCCACAGCACGCCGGCCGCGACCACGGTGGCGATGCCGATGGCGACGCTGAGCAGGAACGCCAGCTTCATCACCGACCACGGGTCGACCCGGGCGGCGGTGAGCCGGACCCGGCGCGGGGCGCCGGGCGCCGGGCGGGCGCCGGCCTTCTTCGCGGCCGCGGGACGGGCCCCGGCCGGGCGCTGGCCCGCTGCCGCCGGACGCTGGCCCGCCGGACGCTGGCCCGCGGGACGTTGGCCGGTCGGCGCCGGGCGCTGCCCGGAGCCGGTCGGGCGGCCCTGGCCGCCCGCGTCGGAGGGACGCGGGGAGCCGGTGGCAGGACGCGGGCCGGTGCGGACCGCCCCCGTGGGCTGGTCGGGCGTGCTCACGCGTCACCTCCGGTGCTGTCGTCGGCGGACGACAGATCGTCCCGATCCGACGGTACGCCATCGGAGCCGTCCGACGGGTCATCGACGACGCCATCGGTCGCCTCGACCTGGGCGAGCACGACGGTCTCGTCGTTGCGGGTGATCGCGATGATCGAGTCGCCGGCGTCGGGACGGGCGAACCGGACGCCTTGGGTGGTGCGTCCCTTCACCCCGACGTCGTCGACGCGGGAGCGGACGACCTTGCCCTTCTCCATCACGACCATGACCTCGTCGCCGTCCTTGACCATGACGGCGCCGACCAGGTTGCCGAGCTTCTCGGCATCGGCCGCGACCTTGATGCCGAGGCCGGCGCGTCCCTGCACCCGGTACTCGGCGATGTCGGTGCGCTTGGCGTTGCCGTTCTCGAACACCACGAACAGGTGCCGGCGGCCCTCCTCGTCAGCGGCCGCGTCACCCTCGACACCGTCGACGCCCTCGGGGATCGCGTGGACGACGACCATGGCGAGCAGCTCGTCGCCGGCGCGGAACTTCATGCCCGTCACGCCGGACGTCGAGCGTCCCATCGGGCGCAGCGCGTCGTCGGTGGCGTGGAAACGCAGCGACTGCCCCTTGCGCGAGACCAGCACGATGTCGTCGCCGGCACCGACCAGGTGCGCGCCGACCAGCTCGTCGCGCTCGGCCAGCGTGACCGGGCCGTCGTCGTCGGCCGGCGGCGCCTCGCCGACCTCACGCAGGTTGATCGCGATCAGCCCGCCGGAGCGGTTCGAGTCGTACTCGGTGAGCCGGGTCTTCTTCACCCGGCCCTCACGGGTCGCCAGCACCAGGTACTCGGCCTGCTCGTAGTCCTTGAGCGTCAGCACTTGGGCGATCTGCTCGCCCGGCTGGAACGCCAGCAGGTTGGCCACGTGCTGGCCCTTGGCGTCGCGGGCGGCGTCCGGCAGCTGGTAGGCCTTGGCCCGGTACACGCGCCCGAGGTTGGTGAAGAACAGCAGCCAGTGGTGGGTCGAGGTGGTGAAGAACTGCTCGACCGCGTCGTCGCCGCGCAGGGTCGCGCCGCGCACGCCCTTGCCGCCGCGCTTCTGCGAGCGGTAGGCGTCGACCCGGGTGCGCTTGGCGTAGCCGCCGCGGGTGATGGTGACGACGACGTCCTCGACCGGGATGAGGTCCTCGTTCGACATGTCGCCGTCGAACGGGTCGATCGTGGTGCGGCGCTCGTCACCGAACTTGTCGACGACCTCGGCGAGCTCCTCGGAGACGATCGAGCGCTGGCGCGCCGGCGTGGCGAGGATGTCCTCGAAGTCGACGATGCGCGCCTCGAGCTCGGCGTGCTCGTCGGTGAGCTTCTGCCGCTCCAGGGCGGCGAGGCGGCGCAGCTGCATGTCGAGGATGGCGCCGGCCTGGATCTCGTCGATCTCCAGCAGCTCCATCAGGCCGTCGCGCGCGACGTCGACGGTGGCCGAGCGGCGGATCAGCGCGATCACCTCGTCGAGCGCGTCGAGCGCCTTGAGCAGCGCGACGACGATGTGCATGCGCTCCTGCGCGCGGCGCAGCCGGTACCGGGTGCGCCGGACGATGACGTCGAGCTGGTGCTCGACCCACAGCCGCACGAACGCGTCGATGCTCAGCGTGCGCGGCACGCCGTCGACCAGCGCCAGCATGTTGGCGCCGAACGTCTCCTGCAGCTGGGTGTGCTTGTAGAGGTTGTTCAGCACCACGGTGGCGATCGCGTCGCGCTTGAGCACGACGACCAGCCGCTGGCCTGTTCGGCCAGAGGTCTCGTCGCGGATGTCGGCGATGCCGGCCAGGCGGCCGTCCTTGACCAGCTCGGCGATCTTCAGCGCGAGGTTGTCGGGGTTCACCTGGTACGGC
Organism: uncultured Actinomycetota bacterium; assembly: GCA_963715595.1. Lineage (GTDB taxonomy): Bacteria > Actinomycetota > Actinomycetes > Actinomycetales > CAWJMD01 > MFD01275-22. The sequence goes on along the minus strand of OY970255.1, from coordinate 3,462,377 downwards.
AGCTCGGTGACCACCAGGCAGGTGCGGTTCTGGATCTCCTCGACGTTCACGACCGCGCGCATCGTGATCTGGCCGCGCCCGGTGCGGTACGCGTCGTCGATGCCGCGCTTGCCCATGATCAGCGCGCCGGTGGGGAAGTCGGGGCCCTGGACGCGCTCGAGCAGCGCCTCCAGCAGCTCCTCCTTGGACGCCTCCGGGTTCTCCAGCAGCCACTGCACCCCCGACGCGACCTCGCGCAGGTTGTGCGGCGGGATGTTGGTGGCCATGCCGACCGCGATGCCGGCCGACCCGTTCACCAGCAGGTTCGGGAACCGCGCCGGCAGCACCCGCGGCTCCTGGGTGCGTCCGTCGTAGTTCTCGGTGAAGTCGACGGTCTCCTCGTCGATGTCGCGGACCATCTCCATGGCCAGCGGCGCCATCCGGCACTCGGTGTACCGCGGCGCCGCCGCGGGGTCGTTGCCCGGCGACCCGAAGTTCCCCTGCCCCGCCACCAGCGGGTACCGCAGCGACCACGGCTGCGCGAGCCGCACCAGCGCGTCGTAGATCGGCGCGTCACCGTGCGGGTGGTACTGCCCCATCACGTCGCCGATGACGCGCGTGCACTTGGAGAACTGGCGGTCGGGCCGGTACCCGCCGTCGTACATCGCGTAGAGGATGCGCCGGTGCACCGGCTTCAGCCCGTCGCGCACGTCGGGCAGCGCCCGTCCCACGATCACGCTCATCGCGTAGTCGAGGTAGGACCGCTGCATCTCCAGCTGCAGGTCGACCTGCTCGATCCGGTCGTACTGCGGTGCGTCGCTCGGCGGCTGCTCGCTCACGTCTCAGGCCTCTTTCGTCCGGGTGCCACCGCTGCGGCACCTCGAGTCGTGCAGTTCGGTTCAGGGACACCTCGAGCCGGACGCTGCGCGTCCGTGAGGGGTCGGGCGGCGTTCGCGCAGACATCCAGCGAAGCAGTCCAACGGACGCCGCCCGACCCCGGAAGGACGCGCAGCGTCCCCCTCAGATGTCCAGGAAGCGCACGTCTTTCGCATTTCGTTGGATGAAGCTGCGGCGGGACTCGACGTCCTCACCCATCAGCACGGAGAAGATCTCGTCGGCCGCGGCGGCGTCGTCGATGGTGACCTGGCGCAGGATGCGGTGGTCGGGGTCCATCGTGGTGTCCCACAGCTCGCGGTAGTCCATCTCGCCCAGACCCTTGTAGCGCTGGATCGCGCTGTCCTTGGGCAGCCGGCGCCCGGCGGCGCGACCCTCGGCGATGACGGCGTCGCGCTCGCGGTCGGAGTACACGTAGTCGTGCGGCGCGTTCGACCACTTGATCTTGTAGAGCGGGGGCGCCGCCAGGTAGACGAAGCTGTTCTCGATCAACGGCTTCATGTACCGGAACAGCAACGTCAGCAGCAGCGTGCAGATGTGCTGGCCGTCGACGTCGGCGTCGGCCATGAGCACGATCTTGTGGTACCTCAGCTTCTCGAGGTTGAAGTCCTCGCCGAAGCCGGTGCCGAACGCGGTGATCAGCGCCTGCACCTCGTTGTTGCCGAGGGCCTTGTCGATGCGGGCCTTCTCGACGTTGAGGATCTTGCCGCGGATCGGGAGGATCGCCTGGGTCTCGGGGTTGCGGCCCTGCACGGCGGAGCCGCCGGCCGAGTCGCCCTCGACGATGTAGACCTCGCAGCGGCTGGGGTCGTTGCTCTGGCAGTCGCGCAGCTTGCCGGGCATGCCGCCGGACTCGAGCAGGCCCTTGCGCCGGGTCGCCTCGCGCGCCTTGCGGGCGGCCATGCGGGCCGCCGACGCCTGGATCGACTTGCGGACGACGTCGCGGGCCTGGGCCGGGTTGCGCTCGAGCCAGTCGGCGAGGTGGTCGCCGACGACCTTCTGCACGAACGCCTTCGCCTCGGTGTTGCCGAGCTTGGTCTTGGTCTGGCCCTCGAACTGCGGCTCGCCGAGCTTGATCGAGATGACGGCGGTCAGGCCCTCGCGGATGTCGTCGCCGGTGAGGTTGTCGTCCTTGTCCTTGAGCAGCTTCTGCTCGCGGGCGTACCGGTTGACCAGCGAGGTCATCGCCGACCGGAAGCCCTCCTCGTGGGTGCCGCCCTCGTGGGTGTTGATCGTGTTCGCGTAGGTGTGCACCGACTCGGAGTAGGCGGTGGTCCACTGCAGCGCGACCTCGAGCGAGAGCCGGCGGTCGACGTCCTCGGCCTCGAAGGCGATCACCTCGGGGTGGATCACGTCGGTCTTCTTGGACGAGTTGAGGTGCTTGACGTAGTCGATCAGCCCGTCGGCGTAGGTGTAGGTGACGGTGCGCAGCTTGGCCGCGCCGCCGTCCAGGGCGCCGTCGTCGGAGGTGTCGGTGTGGCCGGGACGCTCGTCGGTGAGCGTGATGGTGAGGCCCTTGTTGAGGAACGCCATCTGCTGGAACCGCTTGCTCAGCGTCTCGAAGTCGTACTCGACCGTCTCGAAGATCTCGTCGTTGGCCCAGAACGTGACCGTGGTGCCGGTCTCGTCGCTGGCCTCGCCCTTGGCGAGCGGGGCGTCGGGGACGCCCATCGTGTACGCCTGCTGCCAGACGTGCGGGCCGCGGCCGCGGATCTCGACCGCGAGCCGCTTCGACAGCGCGTTGACGACCGAGACGCCGACGCCGTGCAGGCCGCCGGAGACCGCGTACCCGCTGCCGCCGAACTTGCCGCCCGCGTGCAGCACGGTGAGGACGACCTCGACCGCCGGCCGGCCCTCGCCGGCGACGATGTCGACCGGGATGCCGCGCCCGTTGTCGCGCACGCGCACGCCGCCGTCGGCGAGCAGGGCGACGTCGATGGTGTCGCAGTACCCGGCCAGCGCCTCGTCGACCGCGTTGTCGACGACCTCCTGCACCAGGTGGTGCAGCCCGCGCTCGCCGGTCGACCCGATGTACATGCCGGGGCGCTTGCGGACCGCCTCGAGACCCTCGAGCACCGTGATCGCGCTGGCGTCGTAGCTGCCGTCGCCGTCGCCGAGGTCGGCCAGGGACGGTGCGTCCTCGGGGTGGGCGGTGGGCTCCAGCGCGCTGAGGTCGGGCTTGGCCTGCGCGGGGTCGTCGGGCTGGGTCGGCTCGCTCGTGTCGTCGGCCACGGAGGTGGACGCTCCCTCGGGTAGGGGTGCCGGACGCTCCCCGGCACGGCTGACGGTCCCCCGCGGAGGGTGGGACCGTCTGACCTCTCATCCTACGCCCATCCGCCGGCCGAACACGCCTCGTGGTGCCCTTCCGCACCGCATTTCCGCGCCGAACCTGCCCCGGCACGGGTCCCCCCACGTCTCCCGACCTCCGGAGGGCTCAGATCGGCGCCGACGTCTCAGCCGTAGGTGTCGCGCGGTCCGCGTCCGGGCGCGGTGCGCAGGCCCTTCTTCCACGACGGCGACGCCGGCCCGCGCACGACCAGCCTGGTGACGACGCCGGCGCCCAGCTCGTCGGACAGCCGCGCCAGCACGCGCGGGGCCAGCAGCCGCACCTGGGTCGCCCAGGCGGTGGAGTCGGTGCCGACGGTGAGCACGCCGTCCTCGAAGGTGTCGGGACGGCAGTGCGCGGCGACCTCGTCGCCGACGATCTGGTCCCACCGGCCGATCACGCCGCCCACCGCGACCGAGGTGCCCCAGGCGCGCTCGGCCATCAGCCGCGAGATCGCGCTGCCGAACGGCTGCGGGTCGCGGTCGTCGGGGCCCGACCCCGACCGGCTGCCCTCGGGACGGCGGCGGCGCGCGCCCGTGGTGCCGCGCCCGGTGCCGGGCGCGCCGGGCCGCAGGCCCTTGGCGGCCGCGGCCGCCCGCGCACGGGCGAGCGCGGCACGCGCCGCGTCGGCGCCCTGCGGCTGCTCATCGGCGCCGGGCTGCTCGGCGGGCTCGTCAGCCACGGGTCACCTCGCCCGCCTGCACCTGGACGCGGTCGCCGGTGAGCTCGGCCGGGACGTCGGCCTCGACCGCGGCGGTGACGAGCACCTGCTCGGCCCCGGCGACCAGGCCCGCCAGGCGGGTGCGTCGGCCGGAGTCGAGCTCGGCGAAGACGTCGTCGAGCACCAGCACCGGGTCACCGTCGCCCGAGCCGGCCTCCGAGCGCAACAGCTGGTAGGACGCGAGCCGCAGCGCCAGGGCGTACGACCACGACTCCCCGTGCGAGGCGTACCCCTTCGCCGGCAGCTCGCCGAGGTCGAGGGCGACGTCGTCGCGGTGCGGCCCCACGGTCGACTGCCGCCGCTCCAGGTCGCGCGGACGCGCCTCGCGCAGTCCCACGGCCATCGCGGCGGTCAGGTCGGCGCGCCCGGGCAGCTCGCCGTCGCCCGCGAGCACCCCCGCGAGCGCCGGGGTGCTCTCCTCCAGGCTGCCGCGGTAGCCCAGCACGGCGAGCCCGTCGGCGTCGGAGACCTGCTGGTACGCCTCGAGCACGTGCGGGGCGAGCCGGCGCAGCAGGAACAGCCGCGCCGCGAGCAGCTCGCCGCCGAGCGCGGCCAGCTGCTCGTCCCAGACGTCGAGGGTGGAGTCGACCGAGGCGCCCGAGCCGTCGGGCACCCGCTCGCGGCGCCCGCGCGAGGAGCGCGGCGGCACCGCCTGCTTGAGCAGGGTGTTGCGCTGGCGCAGCACGCGGTCGTAGTCGGAGCGGACGCCGGCGTAGCGCGGGGCGAGCAGCACGAGCAGGTCGTCGACGAACCGGCGCCGGCCGTCGGGGTCGCCCTTGACCAGGGCGAGGTCCTCGGGGGCGAACAGCACCGTGCGCAGCACGCCCAGCACCTCGCGCGGCCGCGGGACGGGCGAGCGGTTCAGCCGGGCCCGGTTGGCGCGTCCGGGCGTGATCTCGACCTCGACCAGCGTCGGTCGACCGTCGCGGACGACGGACGTGCGCACCACGGCGCGCTCGGCACCGGCCCGGACCAGCGGGGCGTCGGTGGCGACCCGGTGGCTGGCGAGGGTGGCGACGTAGCCGATCGCCTCGACCAGGTTGGTCTTGCCCTGGCCGTTGCGGCCCACCAGCGCGGTGGGACCCGGCGAGAGCGGGAGCTCGACCGAGGCGTAGCTGCGGAAGTCGACCAGCGACAGGTGGCTGACGTGCAGGACGGCCTCAGTGGCCGTCGTGGTCGGTCTCGCCGCCGCCGGAGGAGGGCCCGGCCTCGTCGGCGTGCGACGGGTCGGTGCCCGGACCCTCGCCCGGCTCGAGCGTCTCACCGGCCGCGGTGACCGCGTGCCCGCCGAACTGGTTGCGCAGGGCGGCGACCGCCTTCATGGCGGGCGAGTCGTCCTGGCGGGAGGCGAACCGCGCGAACAGCGCCGCGCTGATCACCGGCATCGGCACCGCGTTGGCGATCGCCTCCTCGACGGTCCAGCGGCCCTCGCCCGAGTCGTTGGCGTAGCCGCGGATGCTCTCCAGGCCGGGGTCCTCGTCGAGCGCCTTGACCAGCAGGTCGAGCAGCCACGAGCGCACCACGGTGCCGCGGGTCCACGCCTGGAAGGTGCCCTGCACGTCGGTGACGATGTCCTTGGCCGCGAGCAGCTCGTAGCCCTCGGCGTAGGCGTGCATCAGGCCGTACTCGATGCCGTTGTGCACCATCTTCGCGTAGTGGCCCGCGCCCACCGCCCCGGCGTGCACGAAGCCCTCCTCGCGCGGGCCCTCGGGCCGCAGCGCGTCGAAGACGGGCATGGTGCGCTCGACCAGGTCGGTGTCGCCGCCGACCATCAGGCCGTAGCCGTTGTCCAGGCCCCACACCCCGCCCGAGACACCGCAGTCGAGGTACCCGATGCCGTGGGCGGCGAGCTTCTCGGCGTTGACGGCGTCCTGGCTGAAGCGGGAGTTGCCGCCCTCGATGACGACGTCGCCCTCGGACAGCAGGCCCGCGAGCTCGTCGACCACGGGCTCGACGACCTCGACCGGGACCATGATCCAGACCGTGCGCGGCGCGGGCAGCGCCTCGACCAGCGCGGCGAGCGAGTCGACGTCGGTGACCTCGGGGTTGCGGTCGAACCCGGTGACCTCGACACCGCCGCGGCGCAGCCGCTCGCGCATGTTGAAGCCCATCTTCCCGAGGCCGACGAGACCGATGTGCACAGCTGCTCCTTGGATCGGGCGGGCGGTTGGTCGCGCTGGGGTGCTCGCGGGAGCCGGCGTCAGCCGGCCATCCGCACCGGCATCAGCAGGTACTTGTAGGCGTCGTCGTCGTCGCCGTCGGCCTCGGCCTGCCCGGTGAGCACCGCCGGCTTGGTCGCCTGCGTGAACGACAGCCGCACGTGCGAGGTGCCGAGGGCGCCGAGACCGTCGAGCAGGAACGAGGGGTTGAACGCGATCGTGATGTCCTCGCCGACCAGCGTGGCGGCGAGCGCCTCGGACGCCTGGGCGTCGTCGCCCTGACCGGCCTCGAGGGTGACCTGGCCGTCGGAGAACGACAGCCGGACCGGGGTGTTGCGCTCGGCGACCAGCGCGACGCGGCGCACGGCCTCGACCAGCGCGGCGGTCTCGACCACGGCGTGGGTCTGCGCGCTCGCCGGGAACAGCGCCCGCACCTTCGGGTAGTCGCCGTCGACCAGCAGCGAGGTGGTGCGCCGGCCGCCGGCCGAGAAGCCGATGAGGTCCTGGCCGCCGCTGCCGTCGGAGGACAGCGCCACGCTCACGTCGCCGCCGGAGCCGAGGGTCTTGGCCACCTCGGACAGCGTGCGCGCCCGGACCAGGGTCGCGGTCTCGAGCTCGCCGGCGGCGGGTCGCCAGGTGATCTCGCGCAGGGCGAGGCGGTACCGGTCGGTGGCCATCAGCGTCACGGTGTCGCCGCTGATCTCGAGCCGCACGCCGGTGAGGATGGGCAGCGTCTCGTCGCGGCTGGCCGCGACCGTCACCTGGGCGACGGCCCGGCTGAAGACGTCGGACGCGACGACGCCCGCCTCGGCCGGCATCGGCGGCCGGGCCGGGTACTCCTCGACCGGCATCGTCATCAGCGTGAAGCGGCTCGCGCCGCAGGTCAGGACGATCCTGCCGCCGTCCTGCACCAGGTCGACCGGCTTGGCGGGCAGGCTGCGGCAGATGTCGGCGAGCAGCCGGCCGGAGACCAGCGCGCGGCCCGGGTCGTCGACCTGCGCGGGCACCTCGACCTGGGCGGAGACCTCGTAGTCGAACCCGGACAGGCGCAGGACGCCCTCGTCGGTGGTCTCGAGCAGCAGGCCGGCCAGCACGGGCACGGGCGGGCGGCTCGGCAGCGACCGCGCGGTCCAGCCCACGGCCTCGGCCAGCACGTCGCGCTCCACGCGCAGCTTCACTTCGACCCCTCTCGGAGCACGGGCGTGCTCGATGTCCCACAGCCGCGTCCGCGCTGCGCCTGTCGTGCGCGCACGACAGTACGACAGACCGCCGTCACTCGGTAAGCGGGGACGGGTGGGCGGACCGGTGCCCGGCGGCCCGCCGGCGGCTCCGTCCACATCCCCAGCTGTGTCGTTCGATCTCCCTGGACCAGAGCAAGGAGTACTCGTGGTCATAGCGGTTGTGGGACCTGGGGACATCCGACGTCGTCGCAGGTCAGGCGGGCGATCGGCCTGTGCGCGGGCTGTGGACGGCCGGTGGTCGGCCGGCGCCGGTCGGTGGACGGACCTCGCGCGGTGCGCGCCGGGAGCGCCCGGTCCACCGCCGGTCCACCGCCGACGGGCCCTCCGTCCACAGATCCACAGGCTTGTCCACAGGTGTGGGAGGTGGGGCAATCCCCTGCTACATCCGCTCCGGCGCGCTGATCCCCAGCAGGTCCAGGCCCTGCACGAGCACCTCGAGGGTCTGGGCGGCGAGGGCGAGCCGCGAGGCGCGCACCTCCGGCTCGGCCTTGAGCACCGGGCAGGCCTCGTAGAACGCGGAGAAGTCCTGGGCCAGCTCGAACAGGTACCCGCACAACCGGTGCGGCTCGAGCTGGTCGCCGACCTGGGCGACGACGGTGCCGAAGCCGAGCAGCCGCAGCGCCAGCGCGCGCTCGGCGGGCTCCCCCAGCGCGACCGGGCCGCGGCGCGGCTGCTCGCCCGCGCCGCGGAAGATGGACCGGATCCGGGCGGTCGCGTACTGCAGGTACGGGCCGGTGGCGCCGGTGAGCTGCACCATCCGGTCGAGGTCGAACACGTACTCGGAGTCGTGCGCCACCGACAGGTCGGCGTACTTGACCGCGCCGATACCCACCTGCGGGGCGATCGCCGCCCGCACGGGCTCCTCGAGCTCGGGCCGGGCCTCGTCGACCACGCGGCGGGCGTGGGCCACCGCCTCCTCGAGCAGCTGCACCAGCCGCAGCGGGGTGCCGGAGCGGGTGCGCAGGATCTTGCGGTCCTCGCCGAGCACGTTGCCGATCTGGACGTGCACCACCTCGACGTCGTCGGGCAGCCAGCCGGCCAGCCGGGCGGTCTGCCACACCATCTGCAGGTGCAGGGACTGCGGCGCGCCGATGACGTACAGCAGCCGGGTGCCGCCGAGGTCGCGCACCCGGTGCCGCACGGTCGCCAGGTCGGTGGTCGCGTAGCCGTACCCGCCGTCGCTCTTGCGGACGATGAGCGGCACCGGCTTGCCCTCGCGACCGGTGTAACCGTCCAGGAACACGCACAGCGCGCCGTCGCTGACCTCGGCGATGCCGCGCTCCTCGAGCTCGGCGCAGATGCCGGCCAGCTCGTCGTTGTACATCGACTCACCCGCCAGGTCGTCGTCGGTGAGGGTGACGTCGAGGGCGTCGTAGATGCGGTGGAAGTAGGCCTTGGACAGCTCGACCAGGTGGCCCCACAGCCGCAGGGTCGCCGGGTCGAGCGCCTGCAGGCTCACCACGCGGGCGCGGGCGCGGGCGGCGAACTCCTCGTCGCCGTCGAAGCGGGCGCGGGCCGCCTGGTAGAAGGCGTTCGGGTCGCTCTCGAGCAGCCGCGCGGTGGCGGAGTCCTCCCCGACGTCGACCAGGTGCTCGATCAGCATGCCGAACGGCGTGCCCCAGTCGCCGATGTGGTTCTGCCGCACGACGCGGTGGCCGAGGTGCTCGAGCGTGCGGGCCAGGGCGTCGCCGACGACCGTGGTGCGCAGGTGCCCGACGTGCATCTCCTTCGCCACGTTGGGCGCCGAGTAGTCGAGGGGGACGACCTGCTGCGGCTGCACGGGCACGCCCAGCCGGTCGTCGCCGGCCTGCTCGGCGAGCAGCCCCTCCAGCCAGCGGTCGTCGTAGGTGAGGTTGACGAACCCGGGCCCGCTCACCTCGACCGCGGAGCACACGCCCTCGACCTCGAGCGCCTCGACCAGGCGGGCTGCCACCTCGCGCGGGGGCGCGCCGACGGCCTTGGCCAGGGCGAGGGGCGCGTTCACCTGCACGTCGGCGAACCGGCTCGGCCGCAGCACCGGGTCGGCGCCGGCGTGGTCGGGTCCGAGGGCGCGCTCGATGGCGGCGCTGACGACAGGTGCGAGCAGCTCGGCGGGGTCGGTCACCCTCCGAGGGTAGGGACTCTCAGGCGCGGGGTTGCTGCCGGATCCGGTTCGTCAGCTCGGTGACCTGGTTGTAGATCGAGCGCCGCTCGGTCATCAGCTCGCGCACCTTGCGGTTCGCGTGCATGACCGTGGTGTGGTCGCGGCCGCCGAAGGCCTGCCCGATCTTGGGCAGCGACATCTCCGTCATCTCGCGGCACAGGTACATCGCGATCTGCCGCGCCGTCACCAGCACCCGCGAGCGGGAGGTGCCGGTGAGGTCCTCGAGGGTGAGCCCGAAGTAGTCGGCGGTCTGGGCCATGATCGTCGAGGACGTGATCTCGTGGCCGTCGCCGTCGCTGATCAGGTCCTTGAGCACGACCTCGGCCAGCTGCAGGTCGACCGGCTGGCGGTTCAGGCTGGCGAACGCGGTCACCCGGATCAGGGCGCCCTCGAGCTCGCGGATGTTCGTGGCGATCTTCGAGGCGATGTACTCGAGCACGTCGTCGGGCGCACGCAGCTGGTCGCCGATCGCCTTCTTGCGCAGGATCGCGATGCGGGTCTCGAGGTCGGGCGGCTGCACGTCGGTGAGCAGGCCCCACTCGAACCGCGAGCGCATCCGCTCCTCGAACCCCGACAGCTGCTTGGGCGGCAGGTCGGAGGTGATCACGACCTGCTTGTTCGCCTGGTGCAGCGCGTTGAAGGTGTGGAAGAACTCCTCCTGCGTCTGCACCTTGCCCTGCAGGAACTGGATGTCGTCGACGAGCAGCACGTCGACGTCGCGGTAGCGGCGCTGGAACACCTGCGCCTTGTCGTCGCGGATCGAGTTGATGAACTCGTTGGTGAACTCCTCGGAGTTCACGTACCGCACCCGCACGCCCGGGTACAGGTGCTGGGCGTAGTCGCCGATCGCGTGCAGCAGGTGGGTCTTGCCGAGCCCGGAGTCGCCGTAGACGAACAGCGGGTTGTAGGCCTTGGCCGGCGCCTCGGCCACCGCGACGCTCGCCGCGTGCGCGAACCGGTTGGACGCGCCGATGACGAAGGTGTCGAAGGTGTAGCGCGGGTTCAGCCGCGCCGGCTCGTGCTGGCGCTCGCGCCGCGACTCCGGCGCCCCGACGTGGCGGCCGGTGTACGGCATGCCGAACGGCGGGGTGGACGTGGGCTCGGGCTCGTCGTCTAGACCCAGGTCGGGCTCGGGGTCCGGCACCGCGGTGGCGTCCGGGTCGACGGTGATCGCGAGCCGCACCGGCACCGCGAACCGCGCGCTCAGCCGCTCAGCGACCGGCTCGCGCAGGCGGTTCTCGAGCACCTGCTTGGTGAGCTCGTCCGGCACGGCCAGCAGGGCGGTGCCGTCGACGAACGCGAGCGGGCGGCACAGCCGCAGGAACCCCATCTGCTGCGGGCTCACCCGGGGGTCGCCCTGCAGGTCGGCCGTGACCTGGCGCCAGACCTCGAGCAGGTCCGCGGAATCAGGCAAGGGCCAGCGCCTCCTTCGACGTCGCCCGGAGGCGGTCCACAGACTTGTCCACATCCTGTGGGCGGGGGCGGTGACAGCGGTCCACGCGGGAGGGATCCGACCCGCGACGGGTGACGCTAACAAGATCGCCGAGCGCTCCACAAGCCGCTCGGGCGAGGTGGGGGACGCGACCGCGGGGCCGCCTCGCGCGACACGCCGCGCCGGTTCACCCTCCACCCGGCGCGGCTGCGCGACGATGGGTGGTTCGCCCCGTGCCCTCCGCCGGGCGCACCGGTTTGACCCCGCCGACGGCCGGGCCGTACCGTGGCCAGGCCTGTCGGCACCGATGCTGTCGCACGCCCGCGTGCGCCGGTCGCCGGTGCTGCCACAGGCCGGCCGAGAGACGCGCGTCCCACGTGCGTCCCACCCTTCCCCGTACGAGGACCCGGAGACGTCGTGAGCAAGCGCACCTTCCAGCCCAACAACCGCCGCAGGGCCAAGACGCACGGCTTCCGGCTGCGCATGCGCACCCGTGCGGGCCGCGCCATCCTGGCCGCGCGCCGCCGCAAGGGCCGTTCCGAGCTGTCGGCCTGAGCCACGCCCGCTGACGCGCGCGACCCCCGGTGCTGCCGGCGCGCCACCGCCTCGTCCGCGGTGAGCACTTCGCGCAGGCCATCCGGTTCGGCGTGCGCTCCGGCCGACGCCGGCTCGTCGTCCACGTCGCGGTGCGCGACGACCGGCACGCCGACCAGGTGCCTCTGGTCGGCTTCGTCGTCTCCAGGGCCGTCGGCGGCTCGGTGGTCCGCCACCGCGTCCAGCGTCGCCTGAGGCACCTGATGCGTCCCCTCCTGCACGACCTCCCCGCCGGCTCCCTGGTGGTGGTGCGGGCCCTGCCCGCCGCCGCGGCCAGCACCAGCGCCGAGCTCGACGCCGACCTGCGGCCCGCTCTCGAGCGGTGCCTGCGGCAGGCGGGCGACGCCCGGTGAGCGGGGTGCTGCGCACGGTCGCCCGGGTGCCCTCGGTGCTGCTCGTGCTGCTGGTGCGCGCCTACCAGCTGCTGGTCTCGCCCCTGCTCGGCCCGCGCTGCCGGTTCTACCCGTCCTGCTCCGCCTACGCGGTCGAGGCGCTGAAGGTGCACGGCGCCCTGCGCGGCACCTGGCTCGCCGTCCGGCGGGTCGGGCGCTGCCACCCGTGGAACCCGGGGGGCGTCGACACGGTTCCTCCTGCGAGGGACCGCACCCGCCCGGTCTGACCGGCACCGCAGACCCGCACCCGTCCGCACGACCGACCCACCCCTAGGAGCCCACGTTGGAGATCCTGAAGCCGCTCGAGATCGCGGTGGCCTGGATCATGGTCCAGTTCCACTCGCTGCTCACCGCGGCCGGCATGGACGAGGCGTCGGGCTGGACCTGGTCGCTGTCGATCGTGGGTCTGACGGTCGTCATCCGGATCCTGCTGATCCCGCTGTTCGTCAAGCAGATCAACGCCTCCCGCGGGCTCCAGCTGATCCAGCCCGAGCTGCGCAAGATCCAGGACAAGTACAAGGGCAAGAAGGACGACGCGTCGCGCCAGGCGATGACGCAGGAGACGATGGCGCTGTACAAGCGCACGGGCACCAACCCGTTCGCCTCGTGCCTGCCGATCCTGCTGCAGATGCCGATCTTCTTCGCGCTGTTCCGGGTGCTCCAGGAGTACGTGGGGAAGGTCCGCGAGATCGGACCCCTCACCGAGGACCTCGCCCGCCAGGCCAACAGCTCGGAGATCTTCGGCGCCTCGCTGTCGTCGACCTTCCTCAACAGCGACGGGCTCGAGGTCAAGGCCCTCACCGTCGTGCTCATCGTGCTGATGTCGGCGTCGCAGTTCATCACCCAGCGCCAGCTGATGACCAAGAACATGCCCGCGGCCGCGATGGAGGGCAACCCCTTCATGCAGCAGCAGAAGGTGCTGCTCTACGTGCTGCCGCTGGTGTTCGCCGTCACCGGCGTGAACTTCCCGATCGGCGTGCTCCTGTACTGGCTCACCACCAACTTCTGGTCGATGGGCCAGCAGCTGTACGTGATCGCCCGCCGCCCCGCCCCGGGCTCCCCGGCCGAGATCGCCCGCAACGAGCGGCTCGCCCGCAAGGGCAAGCCCGTCCCGGGCACCCCGAGCCTGGTCAAGGACCCCGAGCCGGCCAAGCCCGTCGGTCAGCGCGTGCAGCCCAAGCGCAAGGACCGCAAGGGCAAGAAGCCGGTCCGCCCGGCGTCGAGCACGGCACCCGGCACCGACGACGACGACGGCTCCGCCGGCGTCCGCAGCGCCTCCGGCTGACGCACCGACCCCACCTCCGTCCCACCCCGGCCCCGGCGTGCCCCGGCACCCGGCCCGACCCGTCCAGGAGAGAACCGCGATGACCGACACCACGCAGACCGAGTCGACCCCGGCCGACGAGCCGAGCACCGACGAGGTGACGACCGAGGAGATCACCACCACCGGGGAGCAGCCGGCCGACGGAGAGACCCCCGCGCGGGGCACCGGCGTCCAGCGCCTGGAGGAGGAGGGCGACGTCGCCGCCGACTACCTCGAGGAGCTGCTCGACATCCTCGACCTCGACGGCGACATCGACATCGACGTCGAGAACGGCCGCGCCGCCGTCTCGGTCGTGGCCGACCCGGGCTCCGAGCGCGCCCTCAAGCGTCTCGTCGGCCGCGAGGGCGAGGTGCTCGACGCGCTGCAGGAGCTCACCCGGCTCGCCGTCCAGGCCCGCACCGGCGAGCGCACCCGGCTGATGCTGGACGTCGCCGGCCACCGCGCTGAACGACGCAGCCAGCTCGAGCAGGTCGCCTCCCGCGCCGTCGACAGCGTCAAGGAGAGCGGCGAGCGGCTCAGCCTCGACCCGATGACGCCGTTCGAGCGCAAGGTGGTGCACGACGTGGTCGCCGCGGCGGGGCTGCGGAGCGAGTCCGAGGGGGAGGACGCGGGGCGGCACGTGGTCGTTCTGCCTGCGTAGTTTGTTTCACGTGGAACGGGCCCCGTGTGTGTCACCTTCCGGTGACCACGGGGCTCGCCCGCTTTCTTGACTGACTTCGTCTGACGTCTGCGAAAGCGGGCTCTCCCCGCGACCACCTCGGAGTTCACGCATCGCTTGTTTCACGTGGAACAGCCTTCCCGCGCTCTGTCGACCACGCACTGCCCGCTCTGAGCCTGAAGGAGGTCTTGGTGTCTGACGTGACTCCGTCTGATGAGGTCCCCGCTGAGATCGAGGTCGTCGACCCGGTTCTGGTCTCGGCCGTCTTTCCGGGGCGGGAGGAGCTGGCCGAGCGGTTCATCGGGCACCTGGCGACCAGCGGGGTGGAGCGGGGTTTGATCGGGCCGCGGGAGGTGCCGCGGCTGTGGACGCGGCACGTGCTGAACTGCGCGGTGCTGGGGGAGCTGGTGGGTGTCGGGGCGTCGGTGATCGACGTGGGGAGCGGCGCGGGGCTGCCGGGGGTGGCGCTGGCGATCGCACGGCCGGACCTGCGGGTGACGCTGGTGGAGCCGCTGGAGCGCCGGACCGTCTGGCTGGGCGAGGTGGTGGCCGACCTCGGCCTGGACGTCGAGGTGGTGCGGGCGCGGGCCGAGGAGGTGCGGGGTACGTACGGCGCCGACGTCGTGACCGCGCGCGCCGTCGCGGCGCTCGACAAGCTGGCACGGTGGACGGTGCCGCTGACCACCCCCGACGGTCAGGTGCTGGCGATCAAGGGCCGGTCGGCCACCGACGAGGTCGCGGCCGCGTCGAAGGCGTTCCGGCGGCTGGGGGTCGTCGGGCACGAGGTCGTGCTCTGCGGGGAGGCCGTCCTGGAACAGCCCACCACCGTCGTTAGGCTGACCACCGGCCCGCAGCGGCGGCGCTCGTGATCCACCCTCGAGAGGACGTGCAGGTGCTCAGCGACCTCACCGCCGACGCGGTGACGACCGGCCTGGGCTGGCCCGTCGTCACGGCCGACCCGACGCCGTCGCCGGTGGGGTGGCAGGGTCTGGAGGGATCGCGTCCTGCCGCTGTTCCACGTGAAACGCCGTCCGACCCGCTGACCGACCCGCTGACGGACCCGCTGCCTGACGTTCCACGTGAAACCGAGGCGTCGGAGCAGGAGCGCGCCGAGCTCGCCAGCTCGATCCCGGAGATGGACGACAGCACGCCGTTGGCGCAGGAGATCGCCGAGAACGCCCGTCGGCGGATCGCGCTGCAGGGGCGGCGGTTCCCGCCGCCGACCCGCACCCGGGTGATGACCGTCGCCAACCAGAAGGGCGGCGTCGGCAAGACCACGACCACCGTCAACCTCGCGGCGGCACTCGCGCAGTCGGGGCTGCACGTGCTGGTGCTCGACAACGACCCGCAGGGCAACGCGTCGACCGCGCTCGGGATCGAGCACCACGCCGGCATCGCCGGGCTGTACGAGGTGCTGGTCGAGGGGCTTCCGCTCGCCGACGTCGTGCAGCAGTGCCCCGACGTGGAGAACCTCTGGTGCGCGCCGGCCACGATCGACCTGGCCGGGGCCGAGATCGAGCTGGTGCCGATGGTGGCCCGCGAGACCCGGCTGCGCACGGCGGTGCAGGCCTACCTCGCCCACCGCGACGCGCAGGGGCTGCCGCGGCTGGACTACGTGCTGGTCGACTGCCCGCCCAGCCTGGGGCTGCTGACGGTGAACGCGTTCGCCGCCGCGCAGGAGGTGCTGATCCCGATCCAGTGCGAGTACTACGCGCTGGAGGGTCTGAGCCAGCTGCTGAAGAACATCGAGCTGATCAAGGCGCACCTCAACCCCGTGCTCGAGGTGTCGACGATCCTGCTGACGATGTTCGACGGCCGCACCCGGCTCGCCGCCGAGGTGGCCGAGGAGGTGCGCACGCACTTCCCGCAGATCGTGCTGCGCACCACGGTGCCGCGGTCGGTGCGCATCAGCGAGGCACCCAGCCACGCGCAGACGGTGATGACGTACGACTCCGGCAGCAGCGGCGCGCTGTCGTACCTGTCGGCGGCCCGCGAGCTCGCCGAGCGCGGCGCCGCCGTCCCCGACCCCAGCAGCACGGAGGAGCAGTCGTGAGCGAGAAGAAGCGTGGCCTCGGGCGGGGTCTCGGCGCGCTGATCCCGAGCGGTGAGCGCCCGACGGGCGAGCGTCCGGTCGACGTGTTCTTCCCCGGCGCGCAGCAGCCGGTCGCCCCGGCGGCCGCCGCCGCGACCGCGGAGGTGCCGACCGGCGACCAGGACGTCCCGGCCCACGACGCGTCGTCCGACGACGAGCTGCTGCCCGTCCCGGGCGCGCGGTTCGCCGAGCTCCCGCTGTCGCAGGTGGTGCCCAACCCGCGCCAGCCGCGGCAGGTGTTCGACGAGGACGCCCTGGCCGAGCTGGTGCACTCGGTGCGCGAGATCGGTGTGCTGCAGCCGGTCGTGGTGCGGCAGGTGGCGCCGGCCGACGACGGCACGCCGCGCTACGAGCTGGTGATGGGCGAGCGGCGCTGGCGCGCGAGCACCGAGGCCGGGCTGGAGCGCATCCCGGCCATCGTCCGCGAGACGGCCGACGACGACCTGCTGCGCGACGCGCTGCTGGAGAACCTGCACCGCAGCCAGCTGAACCCGCTGGAGGAGGCGGCCGCCTACGCCCAGCTGCTCGAGGACTTCGGCTGCACCCACGACGAGCTCGCCACCCGCATCGGGCGCTCGCGCCCGCAGATCTCGAACACGATCCGGCTGCTCGGGCTGCCAGCGCTGGTGCAGCGGCGGGTCGGCGCCGGCGTGCTCTCGGCCGGCCACGCGCGGGCGCTGCTCGGCCTGGCCGACCACGCGGCGATGGAGCGGCTCGCGCAGCGGATCGTGGCCGAGGGCCTGTCGGTGCGCGCCACCGAGGAGGTCGTGGCGCTGGGTGGTGACGCCGAGCCGAGCCCCAAGCGGCGCCGTGCGACCGCGGGCTCGCGGCACGAGGCGCTCGACCACCTGGCCTCGCGCCTCGGCGACCGGTTCGACACCTCGGTGAAGATCGCGCTGGGCGCCAAGAAGGGCCGGCTCACGATCGACTTCGCCTCGGTCGAGGACCTCAACCGCATCATCGCGGTGATGGCGCCGCAGGAGAGGGGCCTGTTCCGCGACTGACGCGGCAACCCCGGGGCCTCAGAAGGGTTGCGGCTCAGGCGTTCTCGGCCCGCGACCGCACCAGGGCGGCGTCGACGACGCCGCGGCAGACCGTCGGCAGGTCGCGTCCGGACGCCGAGACCGCCTGCGGCAGCAGGGACGTCTCGGTCATGCCGGGGGCCACGTTCACCTCGAGGAACCACGCCACGGCGTCGTCCCCCTCGCCCTCGAGGACGAGGTCGGTGCGCGAGACGTCGCGCAGGCCCAGCGCGCGGTGCACCTGCACGGCCACCTGCTCGACCCGGGCACGCAGCGCGGGCGCGAGCCGCGCCGGCGCGAAGTACTCGGTGGCCCCGGCGGTGTAGCGGGCCTGGTAGTCGTAGGCCGCGCCGGCGGGGACGACCTCGACGGCGGGCAGGGCCGCGGGGCCGGCACCGGTGTCGATCACCGAGACGGCGATCTCACGCCCGCGCACCGCCCGCTGCACCAGGGCGGTGTCGCCGTAGGCGAAGCAGTCGACCATGGCGCGCGGGAGGTCGGCGCGGTCGTCGCACACCGTCACGCCGAGCGCCGACCCGCCGCGGGCGGGCTTGACCACCAGCGGCAGGCCGAGGCGGGCGACCAGCGCGTCGAGCACGGCGGCGGCGCCCAGCTCGCGGAACAGGCTGTGCGGCAACGAGACCGAGGCCGGCACCGCCAGGCCGTCGGCCGCGACCAGGTCGTTGGCGGTGGGCTTGTCGAAGGCCCGGCGGCACGCGGTGGCGTCGGCACCGACGTACGGGACGCCGACGACGTCGAGCACGTCGCGCACCGAGCCGTCCTCGCCGCTGGCACCGTGCAGGAGCGACCACACCAGGTCGGGTGACTCCTCGGCGAGCCGACCGAGCAGGTCGGCGTCGAGGTCGCTCTCGACCACCTCGCAGCCGCTCTCGCGCAGCGCGTCGGCGACGCGCCGACCGCTGCGCAGCGACACCTCGCGCTCGTGCGACAGGCCGCCCGCCAGGACGAGCACCTTCGGCTCGGCCGTCATGCCAGATCCGGTGCGGGAGAGCGGATCTCGTGACCACCAGCGGTGCCGTGGGTGGTGCCGAAGGTCTCGAGCAGGTCGAGCTCGGCGTCGACCACGCCGGCCAGCCGCCGCACGCCCTCGACGATGCGCTCGGGGGTGGGGTAGCAGTACGACAGCCGCAGGTGCCGCTCGCCGCGCCCGTCCGGCCCGACGGGGGCGCCGAGCCCCGGGTCGTCGGCGTAGAAGGCGGTGCCGGGCACGTAGGCGACCCGTGCGGTGACCGCACGCGGCAGCATCGCCTGGGCGTCGAGGCCCTCGGGCAGCCGGGCCCAGACGTAGAAGCCGCCGGCGGGCACCGTCCAGGACGCACCGGGCAGGTGGGTGCCGAGGGCCGAGAGCATCGCGTCGCGCCGCTCGCGGTAGACCTCGCGGTAGAGCTTGATCTGGTGCCGCCAGTCGTGACCGGCGAGGTAGCGCTGGATCGCCATCTGCGAGAACGACGACGGGCACAGGATCGCGGACTCCGCTGCCAGCACGAGCTTCTCGCGGACGGCGTGCGGCGCCACGGCCCATCCCACTCGCAGGCCGGGGGCGAACGTCTTCGAGAACGACCCCAGGTACACGACGCCGTCGGTGTCGAGCGCCCGCAGGGCCGGCAGCGGGTCGGTGTCGAAGCCGAGCAGCCCGTAGGGGTTGTCCTCGAGCACCAGCACCCCGTGCCGGCGCGCCACCTCGAGCACCTGCGGACGGCGGGCCGCCGACAGCGTCACGCCGGCCGGGTTGTGGAAGTTCGGAACGGTGTAGACCAGCTTCACGGTGCGCCCGGCGGCGGCCAGGGCGGTGAGGGTGGCGTCGAGCGCCTGCGGGTCGAGGCCGTCGGCGTCCATCGCGGTGTGCACCACCTCGGCCTGGTACGCCCGGAACACCCCGAGGGCGCCGACGTAGCTGGGGGCCTCGGCGACGACGACGTCGCCCGGGTCGCAGAACACCCGCGTGACCAGGTCGAGCGCCTGCTGGGAGCCGGTCGTGACGACCACGTCGTCGGCGTGGGCGTGCACGCCCTCCTCGGCCATCACCTCGCAGATCGCCTCGCGCAGCGCGGGGTCGCCCTGGCCGGAGCCGTACTGCAGGGCGGTGGCGCCGGCCTCGGCGACCAGGTCGTGCACCACCTGCGCGACGGCGTCGAGGGGCAGCGCGGCCAGGTTCGGCATGCCGCCGGCCAGCGAGACGACCTCGGGCCGGCTGGCGACGGCGAACAGGGCGCGGATCTGGGACGCCGACATGCCGCGGGTGCGGGCCGCGTAGCGTCCGACCCAGGGGTCCAGGGTGGTGCCGCCGCCGGTGGTCGGCTCCTGCGGTTCCACTGCTGTCCTCCTGCTCGCCGCGCCGGTCGGCCTAGGATGGGCGTCGCCGGACCTCGGGCGTCCGGCTCCTCGCGCCTCCTGGAGTGTGTCATGACGGTGCTGCGGCCCATCCTGCTGGGACTCGCCGCGGGTGCCGTCCTCGCGTTCGTCCTGTCCCTGCTGCGCCCGCGCCGGCTCGACGCCGACGCCGACGCCACGGTGGGCGGCTGGGACGGCGGGACGTGAGCCGCCGCCTCGCCGCGCTGACGCTCGACACCGTCGGCGACCTGCCGACGCCGTGCCGCGCGTGCGTGGTGTGGGAGCTCGACCCGGTCGCGGCCCGTGCCGCCGAGCGCGCGGGCGGTACCGAGCTGGAGAAGGAGTCGTGGCTGTCGGCCGTGCTGCTGGAGTGGGGCAGCTGCGGCCGCATCGCCTACGTCGACGACGAGCCGGTCGGCTTCGTCACCTACGCCCCGCCGCAGTTCGTGCCGCGGGCCGGCGCGTTCCCGACCTCGCCGGTCGGCGCCGACGCCGTGCTGCTCATGACCGGCGGCGTGCAGCCGGTGCACCGCGGCGGCGGCATCGCGCGGATGCTGGTGCAGGGCGCGGCCAAGGACCTCACCCGCCGCGGCGTCCGGGCGATCGAGGCGTTCGGCACGACCGACCGCACCGAGCTGGGCCTGGGTGGCAACCGCACCGGCTCGCACGCGTGCCTGGTGCCGGCCGACCTGCTGCTCGCCGTGGGGTTCAAGACGGTGCGCCCGCACCGCACCACGCCCCGGCTGCGCCTCGACCTGCGCACCGCGCTGTCGTGGCGCGAGGACGTCGAGCACGCGCTGGAGCGCATCCTCGGCACGGTGAAGGTGCCCGCGCTGGTCTCGGGCTGAGCAGCGGGGTCAGGGACGCGAGGAGGCGTCGACCATCGCGATCACGTCGTCGAGGTGCAGGCTGCCGGTCGACCAGTCCTGCTGCTCGGGCAGGAACAGCCGCTGCACCGCGGCCAGCAGCCCCTCGGCGCAGGTGTCGCGGAACGCGGGCGAGGCCAGCCGGGCCGCGTCGCCCTCGTGGCTGAGGTAGCCCAGCTCGACCCACACCGCCGGCATCGAGGTGACCTGCAGCAGCTCCCAGGTGCGCGGGTGCGCCCGGCAGTCGACCAGGCCGGTGCGGGCCGACACCTCGCGCTGCACCAGGTCGGCCAGCCGGTGGCCCGTGGGCGAGGCGCTCAGCGCGTCGCGGCCGCCCCAGTAGTGGCTGGCGACGCCCTCGGCGCGGCCGGTGCCCTCGCGGTCGCAGTGCAGCGACACGACGACGTCGGCCGACACCCGGCGGGCCAGCTCGGCCCGCTCGGCGGTGCCGGGGTCCTGCAGCTCGCCGCGGGTCAGCACGGCGGTGACGCCGGTCGCCGACAGCCGCCCCTCGAGCCGGCGGGCGACGTCGAGCACGACCTCGGCCTCGGTGAGGCCGTGGCCGGTGGCCCCGGTCTCGTCGCCGCCGTGGCCGGGGTCGATGACGACGACGCGGCCGACCAGGCTGGCGCCGGTGGCGCGCAGCCGCTCGCCCTCGCGCAGCGCCGCCAGGTTGCCGCCCGACACCGACCGGCTGAGCCGGGCGAGCGCGCGCAGCGTGTCGGGGCCGCAGGTGCCGTCGGGGGTCAGACCGACCCCGCGCTGCAGCTCGCGGACGCCGCGCTCGGTGTCGGGGCCGAACATCGCGTCGGTGCGGCCGGTGAGCACCCCCAGCCGCGAGAGCTCGCTCTGCAGCTGCTGCACGTCGTCGCCGCGCTGCAGGTGCCCGGGCACGTAGCGCAGGATGCGGTCGCCCAGCCGCCAGCGCGCCGCCTCGAGCTCGCGGGCGGTGTCGGGGCCGACCAGGCCGTCGGCCACCAGCCCGCGGGTCTGCTGGAACCCGCGCACGGCGCGCTCGAGCCCGTCGTCGAACAGGTCGGGCAGGTCGTCGTCGCGGGTCGCCACGCCGAGCTCGGTGAGCCGGGCGCGGACGGCCAGCACGCGGGGTCCGCGGTCGCCGAGACGCAGCAGGTGGGTCACCGGACCCTGCCTACCAGAACCGGGGGCCGCCGGTCAGCCGCCCGGCCGTCAGCCGAGGTAGTCGGCGAGCTCGCGGACCAGGACCGGCTTGGGCCGGGCGCCCACGATCTGCTTCACGACCTCGCCGCCGGAGTACACGCTCAGCGTGGGCAGCGACAGGATGCCGTAGCGGCCGACGACGCCGGGGTTCTCGTCGGTGTTCACCTTCACCACGGTGAGGTTGTCGGCGTGCTCGGCCGACAGCTCCTCCAGGATCGGCGAGACCTGGCGGCACGGGCCGCACCAGGGCGCCCAGAAGTCGACGAGCACCGGGCCGGAGGCCTGCAGCACCTCGGTGTCGAAGGTGGCGTCGGTGACGTCCTTGATGTTCTCGGCCATGGGGGTCCTCCGGAGCGGGTCGGGTCGTGCGGGGGGCGTGCTGGTCAGATCGTGCCGGACGGGTGCGACG
The DNA here is from genome assembly GCA_963715595.1 of uncultured Actinomycetota bacterium. Taxonomy (GTDB): domain Bacteria; phylum Actinomycetota; class Actinomycetes; order Actinomycetales; family CAWJMD01; genus MFD01275-22. The sequence goes on along the minus strand of OY970255.1, from coordinate 3,440,594 downwards.
GTCAGGCGGGTGCGACGGTCAGGCGGGTGCGACGCTCCGGCGGCGCTCGGCGCCGGCGGTGGCCGCGGGCCGGGACGGGGTCGTCGTCCAGGGCGGCGAGGTACCGCTCGGCGTCGAGCGCGGCGACGCAGCCCGAGCCGGCGGCGGTGATCGCCTGCATGTACTCGTGGTCGACGACGTCGCCGCAGGCGAACACGCCGGGCAGGTTGGTGCGCGAGGAGCGCCCGTCGACCGCGACGAAGCCCTCGGGGGTGAGGTCGACCTGGTCGCGGAACAGCTCGACGCGGGGGTCGTGACCGATCGCGACGAACAGGCCGGTGGCGGGCAGGTCGCGCTCCTCGCCGGTGACGGTGTCGCGCAGCCGCACGCCGCTGACCTTCTCCTCGCCGAGCACGTCGACGACCTCGCTGTTCCAGGCGAAGGAGATCTTGGGGTCGGCGAAGGCGCGGTCCTGCATGATCTTGGACGCCCTCAGCTCCTCGCGGCGGTGCACGATCGTCACCGACCGGGCGAACCGGGTGAGGAAGGTGGCCTCCTCCATGGCGGAGTCGCCGCCACCGACCACGACGATGTCCTGCTCCTTGAAGAAGAACCCGTCGCAGGTGGCGCACCAGGAGACGCCGCGGCCGGAGAGCCGCTTCTCGTTCTGGAGCCCGATCTCGCGGTAGGCCGAGCCGGTGGCGAGCACCACGGTGCGGGCGAGGTGGGTCTCGCCCGCACCGGTGACCAGACGCTTGGGGTCGGACGCGAGATCCATCTCGACGACGTCGTCGTACTCGATCCGCGCGCCGAACCGCTCGGCCTGCGCGCGCATGGCGTCCATCAGGTCGGGGCCCATCAGGCCGTTCGGGAAGCCCGGGTAGTTCTCGACCTCGGTGGTGTTCATCAGCGCGCCGCCCGAGGTGACCGAGCCCGCCACGACCACGGGCGCCAGGTCGGCGCGGGCGGCGTAGACGGCGGCGGTGTACCCGGCCGGTCCGGAGCCGACGACGACGACCTGGTGCACGGGCTGCTCGCTCGGAGCGGTCTGCGTGGTGGTGTCGGGTGCGGTGCTCACGGGTGGTCGGCCTGCCTCGGGTCGGGGACGGGTGCTCGGCGCGGTCGCGCGGTGCGTCCTGCTCAACCGATGGTAGGCGCACCGTGTTCCCCGTCGGCGCAGCCGCCGCGGTGGTGCCAGGTCAGGGCAGCGGCGCGGCGTCGAGCACGCGGTCGTCGCCGGCGCCGCACCCGGCCGGCACCACCACGACGAGGTCGCCGCCGACGTCGTCGAGCACCACCACCGTGGCCGGCTCGCCCTCGTAGGACGCCAGGTCGACCGCCCGGGTCGAGGTGCCGTACCCGAGCGCGGTCAGGCAGGTGGGCAGCGTCCGCAGCCGGGCGAGCGCGTCGTCGGCGTCCTGGGCCTCGGCCTGCCCCTCACCGGTGTCGCCGGGCGCCGCGGCGAGCAGCTGCGCGGCCTGGCCGACCAGGTCGGCGGAGGTGTAGTCGGTGCCGCTGACGTCGACGACCCCGCCGCCGCCCTGCACCGAGGCGCCCCGGGAGGGGGCCGAGCCGGAGCCGGACAGGGTGGGCGCGGGCTCGGCGGCCGGCGCCGGGGCGCCGACGCCGGCGTCCTCGGCCGCCCCCGCGGTCGAGTCGTCGCCGTCGAGCAGGCCGGGCAGCAGCGCCCCGCCGAGCGCGACGACCGCGACGCTCGCGGCGGCGGCGAACCACGTGGTGGCGCGGGGTCGTCGGCGTCGGTGCGCGTCGAGGTCGGTGACGGCGGCGGGCGCGGACGGTCCGGCGGCGGTCGGGACGCCCCAGCCCGGCCTGGGCGGCTGCAGCGGGGGCTCGGCGGCCAGCGCCGCGGCGATGCGGGCGGCCAGGTCGGCCGGCTCGGCCGGGACGCGGAGCGCCTGCTCGGCGAGCAGCGTCCGCACCTGCGCGAGGTCGGCGCGCACCTGCGCGCACCGCTCGCAGCCCTCGACGTGCGCGGCGACGCCCGCGTCCCCGCCGACGGGGTCGAGCAGGGCGTCGACCTCCTCGGGGGCGGGGTGCGCTCCGGGCGCGGCGCTGGTCACGGTGGGCTCGCCTTCGGCTGGTGGGGGGTGCTGCCGGGGTGGGTGCTGCTGGGGGTCAGGCGTCGGGGCCGGGCGGGCCGGCGCCCGCGGCCGTCCCGCCGGTGGCGGGCTCGGGGGCGTTCGGGGGTGGGACGCGTGCGGGGACCGGCCGGTTCCCGGGGTCGGCGTCGTGGTCGGCGGCCGCGTCCGGGCCGGTGGGCCGCAGGATCTGGGCGAGCATCGCCCGCCCCCGCGAGCAGCGCGACTTCACCGTGCCCTCGGCCACCTCGAGCACCTGCGCGGCCTCGGCGACCGACAGCTCCTGCAGGTCGACCAGCACGATCGCGGCGCGGTGGGTCTCGGGCAGCTGCGCGAGCGCCCCCATCACGTCCAGCCGCGCCTCGGTGCCGGCGTGCTCGTCGCGCGGGGCCACCGGGTCGTGGTGCTCGGGCAGCGGGACGGTGGGCCGTGCCTTGGCACGGCGCAGCCGGTCGAGGCAGGCGTTGACGACGACCCGGTGCAGCCAGGTGGTGACGGCGGACTCGCCGCGGAAGGACCCCGCGCCCCGGTACGCCGAGATCAGTGCGTCCTGCAGCGCGTCGGCGGCGTCCTCGGGGTCGCGCAGCGTGCGCACGGCGACCGCCCACAGCCGCGAGCGGTGCCGCTGGACCAGGACGGTGAAGGCGTCGGGGTCGCCCGCGACGTGTGCGGCGATCAGCGCGTGGTCGTCGCGGGGGTCCTCGCGGGGGTCGTCGGGCGCCCGGTCGGACGGTGGGCTCACGCCACCGCCACGTCGGCGAGCTCGATCCGGAAGCTGCCCTCCACCTCGGGCAGCTCGGTGAACCAGATCACCAGGTGCTGGGTGGTGACCGGCTCGTCGGGGGTCAGGGTGAGCGTGCCGGTGGCCGGCGAGGCGGTGCCGATCACCTCCGAGCCCTCGAGCCCCTGGCCGGGAGCCGACCGCAGCTCGACCACGCCGCCGTCGCCGTTGACCTGCAGGGTCACCTCGCTGACCGGCGCGGCCGCCGTGAGGGTGACGACCAGGCCGACGCCCTCCTTGAGGCCGCCGAACTCGGCCGACCGGTAGGTGCTGGAGCGCCAGAACGACGACGGGTCGTCGTCGATCGCGGCCGGGGCGGTCTCGTCGTTCTCGCCGTCGCCGCCCTCGGGGTCGAGGGTGCGCACGCCGGACACCTGGACGCCGGCCGCCGGCGGCGCCTCGGTCTCGGCCGGGGGCGGTGCGGCCGACGACGACGTGCCGGGGGACGGCTGCGCGGTGCCGCCCCCGCCGGGCAGCTCGATGCCGCCGATGGCCTGGATGGCCAGGAACAGGCCGACCACGACCAGCAGCGCGAGCACGCCGAGGGCGATCAGCGGGCTCCGGCCGGCGCGGTCGTCGTCGGGCTCGTCGTCGTACTCCTCGTCGTCGTCCTCGTACTCGTAGCCGTCGTCGTACCCCTCGTCGTACGGCTCGTCGTACCGGTGGTCGCCGCCGCCGCCGTCGTCGTCGGTCTTGACGAACGACACGGGCGCGGTGGCCCGGTCGTCTCCGGCGTCGTCGTCGAACAGCTCGACCCGGCTGATGGGGGCGGTCTCGTCCGGTGCGGCAGCGGCCGCGGCCCCGGTTCCGGCGGCTGCTGCGGCAGCGGCGGTCCCGGCGGTGCGGCGCGGGAACCGCCCGGCCGGACGCAGGGCGGCGCCCGTGGCGGGCGTGGGGCGCAGGCCGGCGTCCCAGGGACGCAGGTCCTCGACCAGCTCCTGGGGCGAGAGCGGGCCGTCGTCGACGCCGGCGCCGAGGGTGACCGAGCAGAGCGTGTCGAGGTCGTTGGGCACGTCGTCGACCAGGTCGGCGGGCGGCACCAGGGCGCCGCCGTCGTCGCGCGGGGAGGAGGGCAGCCCGGTCACCGGCTCGAGCGGCCAGGTGCCGGTGAGGCCGGCGTGCAGCAGCGCGACCAGGCCGACGGCGTCGGCGCGCGCGGCGTCGTCGGCGGGCCCGGCCGCCCGGCCCTGCGCGGCGGCCTCGACCGCGAGGCCCTCGACCTTCACCCCGCCCTCGGGACGGCACAGCACGTGGTCGGGCGTCAGCGCCTCGTGGTGCAGGCCGGCGGCCGAGGCCGCCGCGAGCGCGGTGGCCGCCTGGCCGACGATCGCGCGCACCTGGTCGGCCGGCAGCGGCCCGCGGCGCAGCAGGTCGCCGAGCGGCACCGCGTCGACGTGCTCGCTGACGACGTAGGCGACCGGCCCGTCGGCGCCGGGCTGCTGCGCGACGTCGAGCACCCGCAGCAGGGCGGTGTCCTCGACCACGGCGGCGCGGCGGGCGGCGTCCAGGACGTCGTCGGCGGCGCCGTGGGGGACGATCCGCACCGACACGGGACGGTCGAGGGTGGTGTCGACCGCACGCCAGGACTCGCCGGAGCCGGTGGTGCGCAGTCGCTCCTCGAGCCGGTACCTGCCCGCGAGCTCGGTGCCGTGCTCGACGCCCTCCACGATCGGTCCTCCACGCGTTGTCCCGCGCGCCGGGCGGCGCGACCCGCCCATGCTAGGCGCTGGACGGCGGGACGCAGGTCAGCGCGTCGACGGGCCGATCACGATCCGGGAACGCCGGACGGGGGTCCGACCGTGCTCGCCGTCAGGACAGCGGGGCGGCGGTGTCGGTGGCGCTGCGGTGGGCCCAGTCGGCGATCCACGGGATGCGGGCGACCACGAGCGTCGGCGCGGTGCGCTCGACGGTGACGACGGCGGAGCCGTCCGGCAGCAGGCCGACCGCGGCCGGGTCGACCTCGTTGAGCGGGTTCTGCTCCACCGCGGTGGCCAGCGCCGCGGGGTGGGCGTGCGCGGGGTCGCCGCTGACCTCGACCGCCTCGGCGGCGTCGCGGGCGGCCGCGACCGCGGTGTCGGTCAGGCCGACCGCGGTCGAGCCGATCGAGACGGCGTCGAACAGCAGGATGCCGAGCACGGCGAGGGACACGGACAGCTTCACGAGCCAGCCGCTGATGATCCCCCCGTGCTCGGGGTCCGGGGTCCGGGCAGGGTGCTGCACAGGGGGGTCATCGGCGCGTCCGGGCGCGGCCTTGAGCCTCAGCCGCCGAGGAGCCGGCCCACCGGGCCGAGCCGGCGGGTGAGCGAGCGCAGCTCCTCGACCCGCATCACCCGCAGCCCCACCAGGTAGACCACGAGCACCGCGGCGCCGGCGGCCGCGCACACGAGCACCGCACCGCCGCGTCCGGCGAGGGTCTGGTCGCGCATCAGGTGCGTGACCAGCCAGCCCGCGCCGCCGGCGGCCGCGGCCGCGAGCAGCAGCCGGACGTGGGTGCGCACCACCTTCGGGCCGTCCAGGGTGCCGTGGCTGCGCCGCAGCCACCACGCCGACAGCCCGGCCGACAGGAACGCCGAGGCGCTCATGCCGAGCGCGGCGCCGACCACCATCCGCTCCGGCGGCAGCAGCAGCGCGGCGGCGAGGTCGGCCGCGATGATCACGGCGACGGTGGGCACCTGGATCCAGAACGGCGTCCGGGCGTCCTCGTAGGCGTAGTAGACGCGGTGGAACAGGTAGGTGGCGCTGAACGGCGCCAGGCCGAGCGCCATCGCCGCCACCACCGAGCCCAGCGCCAGGCCGCCCGTGGTCGAGCCGGTCATCGCGACGCCCACGGGGTCGGCCAGCACGACCAGGCCGACGGTCGCGACCACCGAGAACAGGCCGACGGTGCGCAGCCCGAGCGACAGGTCGCCCCGCACGGTGGGCCAGTCGTCCGCGTGCGCCGCGTGGCTCATCCGCGTGAACAGGGCGGTGACGAGCGAGACCGCCACCAGCGAGTGCGGCAGCATGAACAGCAGGTAGGCGTAGCTGTAGGCGGCGGCCGCGGGGGTGGCCTCCTGCAGCGCGGTGCCCTGGTTCAGGGCCTCGGCCCGGTTCGCCACGTTGGTCGTGACGAGCAGGCCGATCTGACCCACCAGCACCGCGGCGAAGGTCCACACCGCCACCCGGCGGGCGCTGCCGAGGCCCACGCCGCGCACGCCCCACACCGGGCGGTACCGGAACCCGGCGGCCCGCAGCGGCCCGATCAGCACCAGCGCCTGCGCGACCACGCCCAGGGTGGTGGTGCCGCCGAGGACCGCCACCTTCATCGGCGTCCAGGTGTCGAGGCCGTGCTGGCCGGCGTCGCCGCGGCCGTAGAGCACCAGGAACAGCACCAGGCCGGCGATGCCGACGACGTTGTTCAGCACCGGCGCCCACATGTACGCACCGAACCGGCCGCGGGCGTTGAGCACCTGCCCGAGCACCGTGTACAGGCCGTAGAACAGCACCTGGGGGATGCACCACAGCGCCATCGCGGTGCCCAGCGCCAGCCACTGCGTGGTCTGGTTCACCGCGTAGGCCCGCACCAGCAGCGGCGCCGCGGCCGTGAGCCCGGCCGTCACCACGACCAGGCCGGCGACGGCGAGGGTGACCAGGCGGTTGACGAACTCCTGCCCGCCGTCGGGCCCGCGCGAGGCCCGCACGATCTGCGGCACCAGCACGGCGTTCAGCACGCCGCCCGCCAGCAGCATGTAGAGGATGTTGGGGATCTTGTTCGCGGTGTCGAAGGTGTTCGCCGAGGCGTAGGTCAGACCCAGGGCCGACACCAGCACCAGCGAGCGCCCGAACCCGAGCACGCGCGAGACCGCCGTGCCGGCCGCCATCACGGTGCTCGAGCGCAGCACGGCGCTCGCCCCCGCCGCGCGCCCGCCGTCCTGTCGTCGTCGTCGACCAGGTCGGGGCCGGGCGCGGCCAGGTGGCCGGTGTCGGTGCCGCTCGGGTCGGTGCCCGTGGGGTCGGTGCGCCGGTCGTGCCCCTCGTCGTCCTGGGGGTCGCGGTCCTGCTCGTCGGTCCTCACGCGCTCCCTCACGACGTCCGTGGTGCCGTGCCGCCGCCGGGTCGGGCGGCAGCGGCGGTGGTGGTGGTGGTCTCGTCGGCCTCGCCGGGCGGCACCGGGTCGCGGCCCCGGCGCCGCCGTCCGGCGCGCCAGCTGCGCAGCACGCCGGCCACCAGGAGCAGCAGCGCGACCACGGCCACGCCGGCGGTGCCCCAGGTCTCCCAGTCGGCGCGCACCAGCACGCGGGTCTGCACCGGCGCACCCAGCACGGCGCCGGCCGGGCTGCGCACCGTGATCTCGACCGAGGTGTCGCCGTTGCCCACGCCCCGCACCGGCACGTAGCCCACCTCGGTGCCGCCCGCGGGCACGGTCACCTCGACCTGCTCGGTGACGACCAGCCGGCTCGAGCGCGGGACGACGTCGACGCGGACGGTGGCGTCCTGCGGACCGTCGTTGCGCACCGTGACCGGCAGGCGGACGTTGCGCGACACCTGGGTCAGGGTGCTGCCCGGGACGACGGCGACCGAGCCCCGGGTCGCCTCCACGTCCTGCTCCACGGCCTCGACCGCACCCGTCCAGGCCTCGGCCCGGTCGCGCCAGTGCGCCGAGACCAGCGCGACCGCCGCCCGCTCGACGGGGTCGGTGACCACCGCGGGGTCGGCGAAGGCCGACGCGAGCTCACCCGAGAGGGTGAGCGCCTCCCCGAGCCGGGCCAGGCCGCGCTCGTCGAGCTCGGCGCCGCGGTCCTCGCCCGCCACGCTCGGGTCGCCGCGGGGACGCTCGGGCGCCGGCGAGGCGACCAGCTCGTCGGCCGAGGTGGGATCGGTCCACGGCACCGCGAGCAGGGCGTCGACGGCGGCGGGGCCGCTCGTGCCCGGGTCCCAGTCGCGGGGGGCGGCGACGAGGACGTTGCGCCGCTCGCTCGGGCGCTCCAGGGCGATGACGGCGGTCTCGGCGAGCAGCCGCTGCACGCCTGCCGCACCGGTGCCGCCGACGCCGGCGAGCTGGGCGCCGAGCCCGCCGTCGGACAGCAGCGAGGGCACGGTCCCGGTGCCCGACCGCACCAGGGCCCGCGCGTCGGGCGTCAGGCCGTCGTCGTCGAGGGACTGCGCCGACTGGTCGAGCAGCACCGAGGTGCGCCCGGTGGCCAGCAGCAGGTCGATGGTCGCGGCGTCGGCCACCGCCGCCGACCGGCCACCCCACGGTGCGCAGCACGGTGCCGGCGTCGCCGAGCACCTCGGCGGCGACGTCCTCGGCCCGCTCGTCGGCGAGCCGCGCGAGCTCGTCCTGGTCCGCGTGCGCGAGCGCGGCCAGGTCGGGGTCGCCGTAGTCGAGCAGCAGGCTCTGGTGGTCGGCCACCACCGCGCGGACCCGCTCGCGCCACTGCTGCACCTGCGCCGCGTCGGTGGCCGCACCCCCGTCGGTCGTGCCGTCGGTGGTGCCGTCGGTCGGCGTCGGAGTCGTCGGCGCGGCGGTGCCCGTGGGGTCGTCGGTGCCGGGGTCGGGTCTGGCCGGGGTCGGGCTGGTCGGGATCGGGGTCATCGGGGTCGACCACCGCCGGGTCGATCACGGCGGGGTCGAGCGCGAGCACGGCGCCGGGCCGCGCGGCGGCGGCGAGCACCGCGTCGAGCCGGCCGCCGGGGCGCACCAGGGCGGCCAGCCGGCCGAGCGCGGGAGCGCCGGTGGTGGGGTCGGGCGCCGGACCGGTGACCGGCACGACCACCGTGACGGCCAGCGGCTCGCCGGGCAGGTCGTCCTCGACGGGGTACCAGACGACGTGCGAGCGCACCACGGACAGCCGCTCGGACTGCGCCGAGCGCAGCACCACGCTGAGCCCGCGCGGGCCCCACAGCTGCTCGGACCGCGACAGCCCGGTGTCGCCGGCCTCGACGTCGAGCCGCACCGGCAGCGTCGCCCCGGCGGGCAGGCCGTCCGGCAGCGGCACCCGTGCGAGCAGGCTCCCGACCGCGCCGTCGTCGTCCTGGTCGGTCCACGCCGCGACGGCCGAGCGGGTCGACAGCAGGCTGCGCTGCACCCGCACCTCGACCGACGCGCCGGGCGGCACCGCGACGTCGCCGGCCCGGACCGTGACGCCCACCGTCAGCGCGGTCGTGGGCGTGAGCACGGCGGGCGACACCCCGGTGAGGGTGAGCGTCGGGCGGTCGTCCGCCCGCGCGGTCACGGGAACCAGGGCCGGGGCGAGCACCACGGCCAGCGCGAGCAGCCAGGTCAGAACGCGCAGGGGGAGAGCCGGTGCTCGGGCGCCCGCGCCCGCTGCCTCGCCCACCGTGCTGCCGCTCACGCGGTGTCCGCGAGCAGCTCCCCGGCCGCCCGCGCGATCCGGCGCTCGTTGCCGAAGGTGAGCCGCTGGGGCAGGTCCTCGAGCGGCACCCACGCGGCGTCGACGGCCTCGGCGTCGGGGTCGCCCTCGACCGAGAGCTCGCCGCCGGTCGCCTCGAGCAGGTAGTGGTGCACGGTCTTGTGGATGCGGGCGCCCGGCACGGTGAACCAGTACTCGACCTCGCCGAGGGCGCGCAGCACCCGGCCGGTGATGCCGGTCTCCTCGGCGACCTCGCGCTCGGCCGCCTGCTCCAGCGTCTCGCCCGGGTTCGGGTGGCCCTTGGGCAGGCACCACTCCAGGCGTCCGGCCCGGTTGTAGCGCGCGATCACGGCGACCAGCGCCCGCCCGCGCACGACGTCGACCACGACCCCGCCCGCGGAGGTCTCCTCGACGGCGTGGGTGGGGACGGACCTGGGCACCCGGTCACTGTACGGGTGGGCGCACCGGGGACCGGTGGGCCGCGACGGGGTGTCTGGCACCCTCGACGTCGTGCCCGGCCCCACCCCCGACCACCCCGTCCCCGAGCGTCCCGCCGCGTCCCGTCCCGCGCCCGACCGGCAGGCGCTCGCCGCCGCCCGGCGGCAGGCGGCGACCACGCTGATGGAGTTCGCGCCCGTCCTGGACGAGGTGGCCCGCCGGTTCGCCGCGGCGGGCCACGAGGTGGCGCTGGTGGGCGGCCCGGTGCGCGACGCGCTGCTCGGGCGGCTGCACCGCGACCCGCGCACCGGCGAGGTCGACCTCGACCTCACCACCGAGCGCCCGTCCCGACGCGGTCGTCGACCTGGTGCGTGGCTGGGCCGACACGCACTGGGAGATCGGCCGCGACTTCGGCACGATCGGCGCCCGCAAGGGCGGGTACACCCTCGAGATCACGACCTACCGCACGGACGAGTACGACCCGTCCTCGCGCAAGCCGCAGGTGGCGTTCGGCGACACCCTCGAGGGTGACCTGTCGCGGCGCGACCTCACCGTGAACGCGATGGCGGTGCGCCTGCCCGACCTCACCTTCGTCGACCCGTTCGGCGGCCTCGACGACCTCGCGCTGCGGCTGCTGCGCACCCCGGTCGTCCCGGAGCAGTCGTTCGGCGACGACCCGCTGCGGATGCTGCGGGTGGCCCGGTTCGCGTCCCAGCTCGGGTTCGGCGTCGACCCGGCGACCCGGGAGGCGATGGTGGCGATGGCCGACCGCCTCGAGATCGTCTCGCGCGAGCGGGTGCTGGCCGAGCTGGTCAAGCTGCTGCTCGGCGCGCACCCCCGCGCCGGCCTGGAGCTGCTGGTCGACACCGGCCTGGCCGACCAGGTGCTGCCCGAGCTGCCGGCGCTGCGGCTGACGATCGACGAGCACCACCGGCACAAGGACGTCTACGAGCACTCGCTCACCGTGCTGGACCAGGCGATCGCGCTCGAGACCGGGCCGGACGGCCCCGTGCCGGGGCCCGACCTGGTGCTGCGGCTGGCCGCGCTGCTGCACGACATCGGCAAGCCGGCGACCCGCCGGTTCGAGCCCGGCGGCGGCGTCTCGTTCCACCACCACGAGGTGGTCGGGGCGAAGCTGGTGAAGAAGCGGCTGCGCGAGCTGACGGCCGACACGGCCACCACCAAGGACGTCGCCCGGCTGGTCGAGCTGCACCTGCGCTTCCACGGCTACGGCGGCGGTGAGTGGACCGACTCGGCGGTGCGCCGCTACGTCACCGACGCCGGGCCGCTGCTGGAGCGGCTGCACCGGCTCACCCGCGCCGACTGCACCACCCGCAACCGGCGCAAGGCGGCACGGCTGGCCGCCACCTACGACGACCTCGAGCAGCGCATCGCCGTGCTGCGCGAGCAGGAGGAGCTGGCCTCGATCCGTCCCGACCTCGACGGCCAGCAGGTGATGGCGCTGCTCGGCATCGCGCCCGGTCCCCTGGTCGGACGCGCCTCGCGGCACCTGCTCGAGCTGCGGATGGAGCACGGCCCGCTCGGTCGCGAGCGGGCCGAGGCCGAGCTGCGCGCGTGGTGGGCCGAGCAGCCGGAGTCGGCGGCCGGCTAGGCGGTCAGCAGCGGGATGCCGAACTGGTTCACCGGCACGTTCGGCCGGTGCTGCTGCTGGGTCACGGGGACTCGTCCTTCGCTGGTCCCTGTCAGGGGGTGGTGCTCGACCAGGTGAGCGTCGACGGGTGGTCGTCGTCCAGGGCGAGCCACACGTCGCTGTGGTCCACGGCGAAACGCAGCCTCAGCACCCGTCCCTGCGGGACGGTCTGGTGGACGCTGCCGATCTGCAGCGTGCGCTGCTCCCAGCCGAGGCCCGGGCTCCAGCGGTCCACGTGGACGTCGTCGGCCTTCGCCAGCTGGACGCACCCGCCGCCGGACGCGCTGCAGTCGTAGAGCCAGATCGTGTAGTCCACGTGGGCGCCGTCGAGGTCGAGCTTCACGGTGCGGCTCGACAGCTGCAGCTGCACGGGCCCGTCGAGGGTCACGCCGCCGGCCGGGACCGTGTACTGCCACTCGTGGAAGCGGTCGACCTGGTCCTCGTCGTCGTCCTGCCCGCCCTTCAGGATCGTCAGGCCCGGCTGCCCGTCCGAGTCCCAGTCGCCGGACGCCACGGGGGCGGTGGGCGAGAGCGCCCCGCGCGTCCCGTGCGGGCTGCCGTGCAGGTAGAGCAGCCGCTGCGTCGGCGGTGCCGCGGTGACCGTGATGGTGACGTCGGCGGTGCTGGTCGTGACGCCGTCCGACACGGTGTAGGCGAACTGCCTGACGCCGGGGCTGCCGAACGTCCAGGTGAACGTGCCGTCCGCAGCGACGTCGACGTCGTCCGAGGTGTCACCCACCACCGTCAGCGGGTCACCGTCCTCGTCGCCGTCGTTGTCGAGCAGCGAGCCGGACAGCGCCACCCCGGCCACGACCGTGTACTCGTCGTCGGCCGCGGTGGGTGCGTCGTTGACGGCGGTGACGGTGAGGGTGACGGTGGCGGTGCTGGTCAGGCCGCCGGGGTCGGTGGCGGTGTAGGTGAGGGTGTCGGTGCCGTTGCGGTCGCTGTCGGGGGTGTAGGTCAGGAGACCGTCGGTGAGGGTGGCGGTGCCGGAGGTGGGGCCGGTGGTGATCGTGGCGGTGAGGGTGTCGCCGTCGGGGTCGGTGTCGTTGGCGAGCAGGTCGACCTGGACGGGGGTGTCCTCGGGGGTGGTGCCGGCGTCGTCGGCGGCGGTGGGTGCGTCGTTGACGGGTGTGACGGTGAGGGTGACGGTGGCGGTGCTGGTCAGGCCGCCGGGGTCGGTGGCGGTGTAGGTGAGGGTGTCGGTGCCGTTGCGGTCGCTGTCGGGGGTGTAGGTCAGGACGCCGTCGGTGAGGGTGACGGTGCCGGAGGTGGGGCCGGTGGTGATCGTGGCGGTGAGGGCGTCGCCGTCGGGGTCGGTGTCGTTGGCGAGCAGGTCGACCTGGACGGGGGTGTCCTCGGGGGTGGTGCCGGCGTCGTCGGCGGCGGTGGGTGCGTCGTCGGCGGGGGTGACGGTCAGGGTGAGGGTCGCCGTCGAGCTCTCGCCGTCGGCGTCGTGCACCGCGTAGGTGAGGGTGTCGGTGCCGTTCCAGTCGCCGTCCGGGGCGTAGGCCAGGACGCCGTCGGTGAGCGACGGCGGTCCGGAGGCGGGGCCGGTGGTGATCGTGGCGGTGAGGGTGTCGCCGTCGGGGTCGGTGTCGTTGGCGAGCAGGTCGACCTGGACGGGGGTGTCCTCGGGGGTGGTGGTGGCGTCGTCGGCGGCGGTGGGTGCGTCGTTGACGGGCGTGACGGTGAGGGTGACGGTGGCGGTGCTGGTCAGGCCGCCGGGGTCGGTGGCGGTGTAGGTGAGGGCGTCGGTCCCGGACCAGTCGCCGTCGGGGGTGTAGGTCAGGAGACCGTCGGTGAGGGTCGCGGCGCCGTGCGCCGGGACGGAGCCGATCGTCGCGGTGAGGGCGTCGCCGTCGGGGTCGGTGTCGTTGGCGAGCAGGTCGACCTCGACGGGGGCGTCCTCGCCGGTCACGGTGGTGTCGTCCGCTGCGACCGGCGCGCGGTTGGCCGGCGGGGCGGGTGGCGTCGTGGGCGAGGTGGGAGGCGTGCCGGGCGTCGGTGCCGGGGTCGGGGACGGCGTGCTGGCGCTCGGGACCGGGCGGACCGGCGCGGGCGCCGTCGCGCTCGGGGCGGTCGTCGGCGTGGGCGGCGCGGCGGTGGGGGACGGGACGGGCGCCGAGGTGGTCGGCGGCACCGTGGTCGGGGCGGGCGCCGGCCGCTCGTCCTGCTCGACCTGCTCCTGCCGGGGGGCGGACGCCGTCGGCTCGGCGGCGTCGGCGGCGGTGGGGCCGAGGCCGAGGCCGAGCAGGGCGGCTCCCGCCGTGGCGGCGCCGGCGGCCACGCCGGCCACCTTGCCGACCAGGGGCGCCACGTAGGGCCCGAGGCTGCTGATCGGCTGCAGCATCGGGAGCTGCGCGATCCAGGACAGGGGGCCGGCGGCCCAGCGCAGGCGTCCGAGCGAGATGTTGAGGAACGCCCGCACCACGACGGGGTCGAACTGGCTGCCGGCGCACCGCGCCAGCTCCTCGCGGGCGGCGGTCGCCGACATCGGGCGCTTGTACGGCCGGGCGGCCGTCATCACCTCGTAGGAGTCGGCGACGGACACGATGCGCGCGCCGAGGCTGATCTCCTGGCCCGCCACGCCGGCCGGGTAGCCGAGGCCGTCGAACCGCTCGTGGTGCTGCTCGATCGCGAGCCACCACGGCCCGAGCCACTCCTGCAGCGGCGAGCAGATGGTGGCGCCGGTGGCGGGGTGCGCCTTGAGCTGGCGCCACTCCTCGTCGTCCGGCTTGCCGGGCTTGTTGAGCACCTCGGTGGGCACGCGCAGCTTGCCGATGTCGTGCACGAGCGCGGCCCAGACGAGCTTGTCGCGGTCCTCGGCCCGCAGCTTCAGCTCGTCGGCGAGCATGCTGACGAACAGCTGGGTGCGCTCGGAGTGCCCGCGGGTGCGGCTGTCGTAGTCGCCGAGCATGCCCACGAGGGCGAGGATCGTCTCGGCAGCCTGCTGCCGGTCGCCGTGCACGCCCGCCTTGCGCGCGCGCTCGAGCTCGGCGGCGAGCGCGCTGGTGCCGGCGACCTTGCGCGCCACCTTGTAGCGCGAGGGCGCCTTGTCGGGGAAGAGCATCGACAGCTTGAGCAGCGTGGCGAGCGGCAGCAGCCGGCGGGTCAGCCGCTCGACCAGCACGGCCGTCACGGTCGAGGCGGCCAGGACGGCGCACCACGCGAGCACCACGTCGCCGAGGTCGCGGGCCGGCGGCAGGGCCGCGCTGGTCAGCGCGCCGGCCGCCACGGCGGCGAGGACGGGGATGACGACCGCGGCGGCGCGCAGCAGCGCGGCGCGCACCGGGCGCGGGACCCAGCGCGCACCGCCCGCGGAGGAGGAGGTCGGCACGAGGAGTGGATCGTCACCGGCGGCCGGTGGCTTGAGTGCTCACGCCACTGCACCGCTCGGACGGCGAACGGGGGTCCACCGAACGGGTCAACCCGGGCGGCGGCCGTACACCCACGCGGTCGCCGCGAGCAGCGCAGCCACCCCCGCCGGCACCCACGGCGCGTCGCCCGACGACGGCACGGCGAGCACGGCCACCAGCGCCGCCAGCAGGAAGGCGGCGTTGAACACCGTGTCGTAGAAGGTGAACACGCGTCCGCGGTAGGCGTCGTCGACGCTGGTCTGCACCACGGTGTCGACGCCGATCTTCACCGCCTGGGCCGCCAGCCCCAGCACCAGGGCGCCGGCGACGAGCGACGCCGGGGTGAGCACCAGGGCGAGCACCAGCTCGACCGCCGCGGCGGCCAGCAGGTTGCCCACCATCCACGCCCGCAGACCGGTGCGGCGGGCGACCAGCGGCGTGAGCACCGCGGCGGCACCGGCGCCGACCCCGGCCGCGCCGAACGCGGCCGCCACCAGCGCGAGACCGGCGTCGACGTCGGCCGGGTCGGTGAGGGTGTTGCGGGCCAGCAGCACCGTGGTGAGGGTGAACAGGCCGAACCCGGTGCGCAGCGAGGCGATCACCGCCAGCGCGTCGAAGGCGGCCCGGCGCTCGCGGACGTGGCGAGCACCTGCCACCAGCCCGCGGGCGGTCGAGACGACCTGGTGCAGGACGGGTCCCGGTGCCGGGCCGCCGTCCGGTCCGAGCCGGTCGGGGTGCAGGCCCACCACGACCGAGGCGGCGACGACGTAGAGCGCCGCCGCCGCCGCGAGCACCACCGCGTCGGAGCGGTCGCCCGCGCCGAGCAGCGTGCGCAGACCGAACCCGGTGAGGCCGCCGACCAGGGCGGCGACCGTCCCGGCCGTCGGGGTCAGCGAGTTGGCCACCACCAGCTCGTCGGCGCGCACGACGTGCGGCAGGCCCGCCGACAGGCCGGCCAGGAAGAACCGGTTCACGCTCAGGCACACCAGCACCAGCACGTAGAGCGCCGGGGTCACCCCCGAGGTGAGCACGAGCGCCGCGACGGCGAGCACCACCAGCGACCGCAGCACGTTCGCCACCAGCAGCACCTGGCGCCGGCGCCACCGGTCGAGCAGCACCCCGGCGAACGGCCCGACCACCGTGTACGGCACGAGCGCGGCGGTGAAGGCCGACGCCACGGCCGCCGTCGTCGTGGCCCGCTCCGGCGAGAAGAACACCAGCGACGCCAGGCCGACCTGGAACATCCCGTCGCCGGCCTGCGAGGCCAGCCGGGTGCCGAGCAGGCGGCGGTAGCCCGACGACGCGAGCACCGCCCGCAGCGCGGGCCAGGTGGCGCGCTGCTCGGGCCCGGTCACGCCGGCGAGCGTAGGCCGCGGGGCGCCGCGACCCGGCCGCGGTCAGTCCAGGGCGGCGGCCGGCTCGCGGCAGGCGTCGGCGCAGTCGCGGCACGCCTGCGCGCACACCCGGCGGTGCACGCACCAGGCGACGACGTCCAGGTCCATCTCTCGGGACGGGTCCGTGCCCCTACCCGCGCACCCCGCGGTCACACCCCCGTGGACGCGAGCAGGGCCGGAGGACCCACCCCGGGGATCCTCCGGCCCTGTCCTCGCACGAGCGGGTGCCGGCCCGCCCGCGGTGGTCAGGCGCGGCCGTGCGAGGCCCGGCTGCGCCGGCTGAGGGAGTCGACGACGACGGCGAGCAGCAGCACGCCGCCGGTGATCATGTAGCGGGCCGGGGTGCCCAGGTTGATCAGGCTCAGGCCGTTCGAGATCGACTGGATCACCAGGATGCCGAGCAGCGCCGAGTACGCCGACCCGCGTCCGCCGAACAGGCTGGTGCCGCCGATGACGGCTGCGGCGATCGCGTTCAGGTTCGTGTCGCCGCCGCCGCTGCTCTGGTTGGCCCCGGCCAGCCGGCTGGCGGCGAACAGCCCGCCGAGCGCCGCCAGCGTCGAGGTGGCGACGAACACCGAGACGTAGACCTGGCGCACCTTGATGCCGGCCCGGCGCGCCGCCTCGACGTTGCCCCCGATCGCGGTGACCGAGCGCCCCCAGCTGGTGCGGCGCAGCAGCAGGTCGACCACCACGACCAGGGCGAGGAAGCACAGGAACATCACCGAGACCCCGCGGTCCTGCTCGAGCACGGCGACCGGGACGGCCAGCACGACCAGCAGACCGACGGCCCGGACGGCGAGCAGCCCCACCGGGAGGGTCGACAGGCCGGCGCGCGCCCGGCGCGTGCTCGACAGCAGCCGGCTGCCGACGTAGGCGGCGACCACGAGCACGACGAGGCCGTACGCCAGCACGCTCGGCAGGAAGGCCTGCTGGGCGAACTGCACCATCGTGGAGGTGAAGGGGATGTTGATCGACCCGGTGCGTCCGAGCACCTGGATCTGCAGGCCCAGCACCGCCAGGAGTCCCGCCAGCGTGATGACGAAGCTGGGGACGCCGAACTGGGTGAACAGCAACCCGTAGACCAGCCCGATCACCGCACCGGCACCGAGCGCCACCAGCAGGGCCAGCGGCAGCGGCCAGCCGTTGCTCACCGCGCCGACCGCCAGGATCGCGGCCGACAACCCGCTGACCGACCCGACCGACAGGTCGATCTCGCCCAGCATCAGGACCAGCACGACGCCGAGGGCGATCGTCCCGGTCGCGGCGCACTGCAGGGTGAGGTTCACCAGGTTGCGGCTCGACAGGAAGGCGTCGTTCTGGGCGTAGAAGACGCCCCAGATCACGACCAGGCCGATGACGACCGGCAGCGGGCCGAGGTCGCCGCCGCGCAGCCGGGTGAGGAAGGCGCGGACGAACCCGCCGACGCCCTGGGACGAGATCAGGCGCTCGTCCTGCAGGTCGGACGGCACCGTCTGCGCCGTGTCGGCGGGAGCCTTGGTGAGGTCGGTCATCGCTGCTGCTCCTGGCCGTGGGGCCGCTGGGAGAGCGAGCGCGCGGCCCGCTCGGTGACGGCGTTCGTCGTGGCGCCGGTGATGGCGGAGATGATCTGCTCGGCGCTGGTCTCGGAGACGGCGAAGGTGCCGTTGTTGCGGCCCAGCCGCAGCACCGTCACGCGGTCGGCGACGGCCATGACGTCGGACATGTTGTGGCTGATGAGGATCACGGCCAGGCCGTTCTCGCGCAGCCGCTCGACCAGGTTGAGCACCTCGGCGGTCTGCGCGACGCCGAGCGCCGCGGTGGGCTCGTCGAGCATGACGACCTTCGGGTCGCCGAGGAGGGAGCGGGCGATCGCCACGGTCTGGCGCTGGCCGCCGGACAGGCTGGCGACCGGGATGCGCACGGACGGGATCTTGGCGCTGAGCTGGCGCAGCAGCCGCCACGACTCCTGCTCCATCGCCACCTCGTCGAGCGCGGGGCCGCGGTGGGACTCCCTGCCCAGGAAGAGGTTCGCGACGACGTCGAGGTTGTCGCACAGCGCGAGGTCCTGGAAGACCGTCGCGATGCCGAGCCGCTGCGCCTCGCCCGGGCTGGTGACCGAGACCGGACGCCCGGCGAACTCCATCCGGCCGGAGTCGGGCGTGTAGACGCCGGCGATCGTCTTCACCAGCGTCGACTTGCCGGCGCCGTTGTCGCCGACGAGGGCGTGCACCTCGCCCGCGTGCACGTCGAAGTCGATGTCCTTGAGCGCCTGCACGGCCCCGAAGGCCTTGGAGACCCCCGACAGCGAGAGCACGGCCGTCCGGGCCGGTGCGTGGGTGGCGGTCATGCGTGCGGTCCCTTCCCTGTAGGTGCTGCGGGCCGGTCGACGGGTCCGGGCCGGTGCCCGGACCCGTCGACCGGGTCCGCGAGGTGCTCGTGCTGAGCCGGTCAGCCGTCGCTGATCCCGGCGGCCGCGCACGCGTCGGCGAAGTCGGTCGAGCAGATGTCGGCGACCTCGTAGATGCCGTCCGCGATCACGGTGTCGGCCACGTTGTCGACCGTCACGGCGATCGGGTCGAGGATCGTCGAGGGGATGCCCTCGGTGTCACCGGTCGACTCGGGCTCCTCGCCCTTGGCCAGGGCCAGCGCGGCCTTGGCGGCGGCCTCGGCCTCGGGCTGGATCGGCTTGTAGATGGTCATCGCCTGGTCGCCGGCGAGGATGCGCTGGATCGCGGCGAGCTCGGAGTCCTGACCGGTCACCGGCGGGAGCGGGTCGACGCCGCCGCCGCGCAGGGCCGCGATGGCGCCGCCGGCGGTGCCGTCGTTGGCGGCGTACACGCCGACCAGCGAGCCCTGGACGGCCGAGATCTGGCCCTCCATCCACGCCTGCGCCTCGTCCGGGCTCCAGTCCGGGGTGTCGAACTCGGCCGCGATGGTGAAGTCGCTGGAGTCGAGCACGCTGTGCGCGCCCTCCTTGAAGCTGGCGGCGTTCGGGTCGGTGGGCGAGCCGTTGATCATCACGACGTCGCCGCTGGTGGTGCCCGCCTCGGTGAGCAGGTCGACCAGCGTCTGGGCCTGGATCTCGCCGACCGTCTGGTTGTCGAACGAGACGTAGTAGTCGGCGCCCTCGACGAACCGGTCGTAGGCCACGACCGGCACGCCGCTGCTCTTGGCGCTGGCGGCGATGCCGGCGGCCGCCTCGCCGTCGACCGGGTCGAGCACCAGCACGTTCGCGCCCTGGGTCAGCGCGGCCTCGGCCTGCTGCTGCTGCTTGCTCGCGTCCTGGTCGGCGTTGCTGTAGAGCACCTCGCAGTCGGGGCAGTCGGCCTCGATGGCGGCCTCGAACAGCGGGCGGTCGAACGTCTCGTACCGGGTGGTCTTCGACTCCGGCAGCAGCAGCGCGATCTTCAGCGCCTCGCCGCCGTCGCCGTCACCGTCGGTGGTGGCGGGGTCGTCGCCGCCGCAGCCGGTCAGGGCCAGACCCAGGCTGGCGGCGACGACGGCGCCTGCGACCCGGGTGAGGGTGGAACGGGGGGAACGGGGCATCTCTGAGCTCCCTCGATCAGACGCCGTCATCCACGGTGGTGCGGCCGCCCGCAGTCAACTCCCTGCGACGCTTGAGGTCAAGAGTTGAATTCAACGCGTTGACGCAAGACCGGCCGCGACGGCCTCGTGCAGCGGCGAGCGCAGGTCGGCGGCGACCAGCCCGCCCACCAGGTCGGCGTCGGTGCCGAGGCGGGAGACCTCGACCCGCACCGATGCCGCCGCGCTCGGGATCGCGCACCGCTCGAGCGCGGTCTGCAGCGGCACCGTGATGATCGTGCCCACCTCGGCGAGCTCGCCCCCGAGCACCACCACCGACGGGTTCACCAGGTTCACCAGGCCGGCGAGGGCGACCCCCAGGTGGCGACCGGCGTCCTCGAGCACCCGGCGGCAGCCGGCGTCCCCGTCCAGGGCGTGCGCCACCAGGTCGCGCAGGGTGAGCCGCTCGTGGGTGGGGCGCAGGGCGTCGAGCAGCGCGTGCGACCCGACGTAGGTCTCGAGGCACCCGCGGTTGCCGCAGCGGCACAGCGGGCCGTTCTCGTCGATCGTGACGTGGCCGATCTCGCCGGCCGTGCCCGTGCTGCCGCGGAACAGGTCGCCGCCGAGGATCAGCCCGGCACCGACGCCGTACGACAGCTTGACGTAGACGCCGTTCTCGACCCCTTGCAGCGCACCGGATCTCAGCTCGCCGAGCGCTGCGAGGTTGGCGCCGTTCTCGAGCACGACCGGCACCTGCACGACGTCCTCGACCGCCTCGGCGACGGCCACGCCGCGCCAGCCGGGGAGGATGTCCTGGGAGCCGACGTGGCCCGTCACCAGGTCGACCGGGGCGGGGACGCCGACGCACACCGCGCGCAGGTCGGTCATCGACTTGCCCGACTCCTCGACCACCGCCAGCAGCAGCCGCGCGGCGCGCTCGAGACCCTCGTCGGCGCGGTGGTCGGCGGGCAGCGGCATCCGCCGCCGTCCCGTCACCTCCAGCGGCGAGCCGCCGATGCCGACGCGCACGTCGCGGTCGCCGAACGCGACCGCGGCCACCAGGCTGTGCCCGGTGGCGAGGGCGACCTGCACCGCCCGGCGGCCGTTGCGCACGCTGGGCGACAGCTCGACGACGCCGCTGGCGTCGAGGTCCTTGACCACGTTCGACACCGTGGCGGGGCTCAGCCCGGTGAGTCCGGCGACCTCGACCTGGGTCAGCGCGCCCTGCTCGCGCAGCACGTCGAGCACGCGCTGGCGGTTCGCCTCGCGCAGGGACGCCTGGCTGCCCGGCGCCACCTGCCCTGAGTTCACGCCGCAAACATAAGGGTGGGCGTCAAGGGTGCGGTAGCCCGGCGCGGCTCACACGCCGCGGCGACCGCACCGACCACCCTGGTGGGGTGAGCACCTCCTCCGCCGGCACCGCCGCGTACGAGCCCGTCGCCGACCCCGCCGCGGTGGTGAGCGGGGACGGCTACCGGGTCACCGTGCTCACCGACGGCCTGCTGCGGCTCGAGCGCAGCGCCGACGGCCGGTTCGAGGACCGCGCGTCGACCTTCGCGGTGCACCGCCGGCTGCCCGTCCCCGAGTTCACCGTGGTCGACGACGGCACCCACCTGCAGGTGACGACGGCGCGGCTGCGGCTCACCTACGACAAGGGCCCGTTCTCGGCGGCCGGCCTGCAGGTCGAGGTGCTCGGCGGCGTCACGACCTACCACTCGGTCTGGCGGTACGGCGACCCGCCGAGCGACCTCGGCGGCACCGCGCGCACCCTCGACGGCGTCGACGGCGCGACCGCGCTCGGGCCCGGCGTGGTCTCGCGGCGCGGGTTCGCCGTGGTCGACGACTCGGCCTCGTTCGTGCGCGACGCCGACGACGCCCCGGTGCCGCGCGACGGCTCGCGCGCCGACCTGTACGTGTTCGCCTACGGGCTCGACCACGCCGACGCCGTCCGCGCGCTGTACGCCGTGTCGGGCCCGCAGCCGCTGCTGCCGCGCTGGGCGCTCGGCAACTGGTGGAGCCGGTTCCACCGCTACACCGCCGACTCGTACGCGGCGCTGCTCGACCGGTTCGCCGCCGACGGCCTGCCGTTCTCGGTCGCGGTGGTCGACATGGACTGGCACGTCACGGACGTCGACCCCGCGCTCGGGTCCGGCTGGACCGGTTACACCTGGAACCGCGAGCTGTTCCCCGACCCCGCGGCGTTCCTCGCCGACCTGCACGCCCGCGGGCTGCGGGTGACGCTCAACGTCCACCCGGCCGACGGGATCCGCCGGCACGAGGACGCCTACGAGCGGGTCTGCCGCGCGCTCGGACGCGACCCCGACCTCGGCGAGCCGGTGCCGTTCGACCTCACCGACCCCGGGTTCACCCGTGCCTACCTCGAGCAGGTGCACCACCCTCTCGAGGACGAGGGCGTCGACTTCTGGTGGCTCGACTGGCAGTCGGGCCCGTACTCGCGCGTCCCCGGGGTCGACCCGCTGTGGCTGCTCAACCACCTGCACTTCCACGACAGCGGCCGCGGCGGACGGCGTCCGCTCACCTTCTCGCGCTACGCCGGCCCGGGCTCGCACCGCTACCCGGTGGGGTTCTCCGGCGACGCGCTGATCACCTGGGCGTCGCTGGCGTTCCAGCCACGGTTCACCGCGACGGCGGCCAACGTCGGGTACGGCTGGTGGAGCCACGACGTCGGCGGCCACATGATGGGCACCAAGGACGAGGAGCTGGCCACGCGGTGGGTGCAGCTGGGCACCTTCTCGCCGGTGCTGCGGCTGCACTCGGGCGCGAACCCGTTCATGCAGAAGGAGCCGTGGACGTTCGGCCCCGCAGCCCGGGAGGTGCAGACCCGGTTCCTGCGGCTGCGGCACCGGCTCGTCCCGTACCTGCACGCGATGAACCACCGCGCGCACGCGGAGGGGGTCCCGCTGGTCGTCCCGCTCTACCACCGCTGGCCGCGCGAGCGCGACGCCTACGAGCACCCGGACCAGGTGGTGTTCGGCGACGCCCTGCTGGTGGCGCCGGTCGTCACCCCGGCCGACCCGGTGTCGGGCGCCGCCGCGGTGCCGGTCTGGCTGCCGGCGGGGACGTGGGTCGACCTGCTCACCGACCTGGTCTACGACGGCGGCCGTCGGCTCCGGATGCACCGCGATCTCGACGTGCTGCCCGTTCTCGCACCGGCCGGAACCGTGCTCCCGCTGGACGCCGACGAGGTGCCGGCGAACGACCCGCTCGCGCCGGAGCGGCTCGAGCTGCTCGTCGTGGTGGGGGCCGACGGCGGGCGCGAGCTGGTCGAGGACGACGGCGCCGGGCCCGACCACGTGCAGGTGGCGCGAACCCGGATCGGCTGGGACCAGTCGTCCGGCACGTTGCGCGTCGACCCGCCGCAGGGCCCGTCGGGGTTCCTGCCGGCGCAGCGCACCTGGACGGTCACCTTCGTCGCGGCCGACCCCGCGCTGTCGCCGCAGGTGCGGGTCGACGGCGCCGCGGTCGACGCGCAGGTGCACCGGCACGGACGCCGCACCTCGGTCACCACGCCGCCGGTGCCGCTCGGGTCGCCCGTCGAGGTGCAGGTGGGCGCCGACCCGGGCCTGGCCGGCAACGACGTCCTGGCGCTCGCGTTCGCGGTGCTCGACCGCGCGCGGTGCCAGTACGACCTGAAGGTCCTGGCCCACGAGGCGGTCCGGCGCGACGCGCCGCTGCACGTGCGGCTCACGCACCTGCAGGGGCTCGGGCTGCCCGCCCCGGTGCTCGACGCCCTGACCGAGGTGCTGCTGGCCCGCGTCGAGGACGGCGCCTGATGCGGTCGGTCCCCCTCGAGATCCCCGGCATCGTCGGGCGGCTCGTCGTCGACGCCCCGGCGCTCGGGCGGCCGACCGTCCTCGTCGACGGCGTCCCGGCCCCGCGGCTGACGGGGGCCTGGTACGAGCTGACCACCGACGAGGGCGACGCGATCCCGGTGCTGGTGCGCGGCGGCAGCGGCATGTCGCCCTGGACGCGGCTCGTCGTCGGCGACGAGGTGTTCGCGACCGGGCCCGCTCCGCCGTGGTGGTTGCAGGTGCTCGCGATCGCGCCGACCCTGGTGCTGCTCCTCGGCGGGGCCGCCGCGTTCGCGGCCGTGCTCGGCATCGTCGCGTCGTGGCTGGTGCTGCGCCGGCCGTGGACGCTCGCCGGCCGCACCGCGGGCGTGCTCGCCGTCCTGGTCGCGACCGCCGTGCTGGGCTGGTACGTCGCCCGGGTCCTCGGCTGGTCCTGACGCGGACGACCGTCCGCCGGTCCGACCACCTCGTCAGCGGCGCGCAGCCCGGGAGCAGCATCCACCGGTCGGAGCACGACCACCCGGTGCGCGGGCGCCGGTTCTCGCGTCGGGACGACTCACGGGCGCTCGTCATCAGCGCCGTCGACCGGCCCGAGGAGCCGCGGTCGGCGGACGGCTGCGCCGTGAGCGCGGAAGACGACGAACCACGACCCCCTCCCTGGGGCCGCAGCTCGCATCCTCCGCCCCACTCGCGGGCCTGACGCACGACGGCCCGGCCCCATCGGGGACCGGGCCGTCGAGAGCCGTTCAGCGAGAGCGCGTCAGCGCTCGACCTCGCCGCGGATGAACTGCTCGACCTTCTCCTTGGCCAGCGAGTCCTCGTACTGCTCCGGCGGCGACTTCATGAAGTACGACGACGCGGACAGGATCGGGCCGCCGATGCCGCGGTCCATCGCGATCTTCGCGGCGCGCACGGCGTCGATGATGACGCCGGCCGAGTTCGGGGAGTCCCAGACCTCGAGCTTGTACTCGAGGTTCAGCGGGACGTCGCCGAACGCGCGGCCCTCGAGCCGGACGTAGGCCCACTTGCGGTCGTCGAGCCACTGCACGTAGTCGGACGGGCCGATGTGGACGTTGCGCTTGCCCATGTCGTGGTCGACGTTCGAGGTGACGGCCTGGGTCTTGGAGATCTTCTTGGACTCGAGCCGGTCGCGCTCGAGCATGTTCTTGAAGTCCATGTTGCCGCCGACGTTCAGCTGGTACGTGCGGTCGAGGACGACGCCGCGGTCCTCGAACAGGCGGGCCATCACGCGGTGGGTGATGGTGGCGCCGACCTGCGACTTGATGTCGTCGCCGACGATGGGAACGCCTGCGGCGGTGAACTTGTCGGCCCACTCCTTGGTGCCGGCGATGAACACGGGCAGGGCGTTGACGAAGCCGACACCGGCGTCGATCGCGCACTGCGCGTAGAACTTCGCGGCCTGCTCGGACCCGACGGGCAGGTAGCAGACCAGGACGTCGGCCTGGGACTCCTTCAGGGCGGCGACGACGTCGACCGGGTCGGCGTCGGACTGCTCGATGGTCTCGAGGTAGTACTTGCCGAGACCGTCGAGGGTGTGGCCGCGCTGCACGGTCACACCGAGCGGCGGGACGTCGCAGATCTTGATCGTGTTGTTCTCGCTGGCGCCGATCGCCTCGGAGAGGTCGAAGCCCACCTTCTTGGCGTCGACGTCGAACGCGGCGACGAACTCGACGTCGCTGACGTGGTACTCGCCGAACTTCACGTGCATCAGGCCGGGGACGAAGCCCGACGGGTCGGCGTCGGCGTAGTAGTGCACACCCTGGACGAGCGAGGCGGCGCAGTTACCGACTCCGACGATCGCGACGCGGACGGATCCCATCCGAATTCTCCCTTGGCTGGTGGTGCGGGTTGAGGGGTCGTGCTGGTGGTCGTGCAGGTCGGGTGCGGGGTGGGTCACGGGTCGGACCCCGTCCCCGGCGGCCCCGGCGGTGGCTGGCCGCCACGGCGCTCGTTGTCGATCAGGCCGTCGAGCCAGCGCACCTCGCGCTCGACCGACTCCAGGCCGTGGCGCTGCAGCTCGAGGGTGTAGTCGTCCCAGCGCTCGCGGGAGCGGGCGAAGGACCGGCGCAGGTTGTCGAGCCGCTCGCTCATCCGGGTGCGGCGTCCCTCCAGGATGCGCAGCCGGGTGGCGGCGTCGAGCTGGGCGAAGAACGCGAACCGGACGTCGAAGTCGCCGTCCTCCCACGACGCCGGGCCGCTCTCGGCCAGCGCGGCCTGGAAGTGCTCCTTGCCGTCGGCGGTGAGCTCGTAGACCACGCGCCCGCGCCTGCCGGCCAGCGGCGGCGGGGAAGTGGCCGGACGCTCGGCGGCGTCGGTCTGCTCGACGATCCAGCCGCGCTCGACCAGGCCGCGCAGGGCCGGGTAGAGGCTGCCGTAGGACAGGGCCCGGAACATGCCGAGCGTGGCCGCGAGCCGCTTGCGCAGCTCGTAGCCGTGCAGCGGGCTGTCGTGCAGCAGACCGAGCACGGCCAGGCCGAGGACGTCTCCACGTCGTGCCATGATCGATCCTCCGTCCGCTGCGAGGCATCGCGTCGATGCACCGGTTCGCTGTATCGAGGCGGTGTATCGACTCGATATAGCGACAGTAGGCACCGCTGCGTCACGGAGCAAGTCGGCGCGCGCCTGCCCCGCCGCGACGCCCGCTCGGCGAGGATGTCGTCGTGCAGCCCGTGGTGCTCGACCGGCACGGACTCGTCGTCCGCACCGGCTCGACCGTGACCAAGCAGCACCCCGGCACCGACCCGGCCCTCCTGCGCGCGCGGGTGGCCGTCGCCGCGCGCGTCCCCGAGCTGCTGCCCCCGCTCGACCCGCCGCGGGGCACGGCGTCGACCTGGCCGGGCGCCACGGCGCTGGTGCCGGACGCCGACGGCGTCCCGTGGGAGGGGCTGGGCACGCTGCTGGCCGGGCTGCACCTGGCCGACCCCGGTCCGCTGCCGCCCACGACCGGGCCCGGTCGGGTGGCCCGCGCGCTGCGCCGGGCGGTCGGGTCGCCGGCCGTGCCGCGACGTGACGTCGCCACCGTGCTCGGCGCCTCGTGCACCGCGCCCGACTGGACGGTCGGCGAGGCCCCCGTGCCCCCGGGCGTGCTGGTGCACGGCGACCTGCACCTGGGCCAGCTGGTCGAGCACGGCGGACGCTGGCGCCTGGTCGACGTCGACGACCTGGGCACGGGTCCGGCGGTGTGGGACCTGGCCCGGCCGGCGTCGTGGTTCGCCGCCGGCCTGGTCGACGCCGTCGAGTGGCGTGCCCTGGTCGGCGCCTACCGCGCCGCGGGCGGCCCCGCGCTGCCCGGCACCGGCGACCCGTGGCCCGAGGTCGACGCCGTCGCCCGTGCGCTGGTCGTGCAGCAGGCCGCGGTCGGGCTCGTGGCCTGCGCCGAGGAGGGCCGCCCGCCGACCGAGCCCGAGGCCGCCCACCTCGCCGCCTGCCGGGCGATGGCGCGCTGACCCCGTCCGTTCTTCCGTCCACCACGTTCAGTTGGCGCTCACCAACTGAACGTGGCGTGCGAGCCTCGCCAGGTGGGTGCTGGCCTCGCGAAGTCGGTGCGGCGAGAGCCCGGACGGGCGTCAGCCGCGGGGCTATGCTCGCGCCGACCCGTCCAGGGCGGACGGTCGTTCGGACGGAGGGGGTGGCACGGATGAACCAGGGCTACAAGTGCCCGAAGTGCCCGGGCTTCATGCAGACGTACAGCCGGGCCGGGGTCCACATCGAGCAGTGCGGCCAGTGCCGGGGGATCTTCCTCGACTACGGCGAGATCGAGACGATCGGCCGGGCCGAGACGGCGTACGCGCCCCCGCCCCCGCCGCCGCCCGCGCAGCAGGGCTACACGCCGCAGCCGGCGTACCAGCAGCCCGCCTACCAGCAGCCGGCGTACGGCCAGCCCGCCTACGGGCAGCCGGCCTACGGGCACCACCGGCAGAAGAGCTTCATGCACGCGCTGTTCTCGACCTGACCGGCGCAGCACGCGACGAGGGGCCGGTCCCGGACGGGACCGGCCCCTCGTGCGTCACCGGGGTACGAGCCGTCAGGGGTTGAGCCCGAAGCCGCGCAGCACCGCCGCGAAGCCGTCGGAGTAGCCCTGGCCCACGGCGCGGAACTTCCAGCCGCCGCCCTTGCGGTACAGCTCGCCGAAGACCAGTGCGGTCTCGCGGCCGCGGTCGTCCAGGTCGTAGCGCGCGAGCTCGCGGCCGTCGCCCTGGTCGAGCACCCGGATGCTGGTCGGACCGACGTGGCTGAAGTTCTGCCCCTTGGCCTGGCCGTCGTGGATCGACACCACGAACGCGATCTGGTCGACCTGGGGTGCGACCGACCCGAGATCGACGTCGATCTGCTCGTCGACGCCCTGCCCCGCGCCGGTGCTGTCGCCGCGGTGGCGCACGGCGCCGTCGGGGCTGGCGAGGTTGTTGTAGAAGACGACGTGCTGCTCGGACAGCCCGCGCCCCTGCGCGTCGAGCAGCACCGCGGAGGCGTCGATGTCGACCGGCCCGCCGATGCCCGTCACGTCCCAGCTGAGCGCGACCGAGACCGCGCGCAGGCCGGGGACGGTGCCGCTGAGGTCGGCGTTCTGGCCCTTCGACAGGTTCAGCCCGCCACCGGCCGGCGGAGCAGCGGCGGCCGGCGGCGGCGGCGGAGCGGCCGGAGCCGGCGGGGGAGCAGCGGGTGCGGCGGCCGGTGCCGGCGGGGGCTGCTGCGGCGGCGGGCCGGTGGGCGCGGGCGGCGGGACGGTGGGCGCGGGCGGCGGCTGCTGCTGGTACTGCTGCGGCGGCGGACCCGTGGGCGCCGGCGGCGGGCCCGTCGGCGCGGGCGGGGGCTGCTGCGGGTACTGCTGCTGCGGGTGCTGCTGCGGCGGGGGGCCGGTCGGGGCCGGCGGCGGCTGGTGACCGACCGGCTGCTGGTAGCCCCCGCCCATCGGCTGCTGCGGCGCCACCTGGAACAGGTGGCCGCCGACCACGCGGTTCAGCGTCTCGCCGAGCACCGGGGCCCAGTCGGTCTGGCTCGCCCGCCCGTAGTCGACGGTGAACCGGTTCTGCCGGTCGGACGACCCGAAGAACCCGCGGCGGTCGACCTCCAGCACGACATCGAGGCTGCGCGGGCCCGCCACGAACTTGACCTCGAGCTCGTTGATGCGGCCACGGGCGTTGCCCGGCGGGGCGAACTCGAGCTCCTGGTAGAAGGGCAGCGGCGAGCCGTGCAGGCGTCCGCGCTCGAGGTCGGAACCCTTGAACCGGAAACCGAGCCGGTTGATCCCGGCGAGCACGGCCTCGTGCGCGGGCATCGCGGCGATCGTGAGCTGGTCGACGTCGCTCTTGTCGACCGAGCGCGAGATGTCGAGCTCGGTGCGCAGGCCCACCCGCACGCTGTGCAGGCGCTGGCCGCCGATGACGTTGAACGGGGTCTCGTAGGGCAGCGGCAGCGAGAACGGCACCTGGTGGCGCGCCTTCTCCTGCAACCGGAACGGCCCGCTGATCTTGTTGCGGTAGGTGACGACGTTCGCGTCGTACTCGGAGTCGTCGGTCTCGACCTCGACCCGCGCGATCAGAGCCAGCTCGATGAAGTTGACGTCGCGGTCGGTGTGCCCACCGACGACGGTGACCACGCCCTCGACGTTCTGGCCCGGGTAGATGTGCTGGCTGTGGACGGTCGTCTCGACATCGGCGCCGCCCCCCATGAGTCCACGGAAGATCATGCGGGCAGGCTAGCCAGCCAGCGGCTGGCGGAGGAGGGTTCTGCGTCCACGGCGTACGTTCGTGCGGTGGCCCCCACCCCCGCACCCGCCCCCCGGCGCTCCGACGTCGGCGGCCTGTCCGTGGCCGAGTGGGGCGACCCGGGTGCGCCGGTGGTGCTCGCGCTGCACGGGCTCACCAGCACCTCGCAGAACTTCAACGGGTTGGCCGCGCTGCGTCCGGACCTGCGCGTGGTCGCCCCCGACCTGCCGGGGCGCGGCGGGTCGGTGCGCGCCGTCGCCGGCCCCGGCCTGCCGGGCCACGTCGCCGCCGTGCGCGCCGTGGTCGACGACCTCGGCCTCGACGACCTCGCCCTGGTGGGCCACTCGTTGGGGGCGTTCCTCGCACCGCTCGTGGCCGCCGACCTCGACGGCCGGGTGCGCCGCGTCGTGCTCGTCGACGGCGGCGTGGCGCCCGCCCGCTCGGTGCTGCTGCGCCGCCCGGTGGTGCGGACGCTGTTCACCGTCCAGCTGCGCCTGGTCGACCGGCGCTGGCCGAGCGCGCAGGCGCACGTCGACAAGATCGAGGGCCGCGCGATCACCGCGCGCCCCGACCTCGCCGAGGCCCTGCTGGAGTGGGCCGAGTACTCCCTGGACGAGGACGGGCGTCCCCGGCTCGACGCCCGCCGCCTGACCGCCGACGCCGTCGACGCGCTCGCGGGCGCGCCGACCCTGCCCGCGATCGCCGGCTCCGACGTGCCGGTGCACGTGCTCGCCGCAGCGAGGGGGGCCGACGACACCAAGGGCGAGTTCCTCTCCGACGAGGCGGTCGCGCTCGCGCAGCAGAGCGTGCCCCGGTTGACCTGGGAGCGCATCGACGGCAACCACGTGACGGTGCTCTTCGACCCCAGGATCGGTGCGGCCCTGGGCTAGTCGCGCACCCTGGGCGGTTCGGCCAGCAGGCGGTACTCCAGCTCGGGACGCCCACCGCCGCCGCCGTAGCGGGGCTGCCGCTCGGCGTTCCCGTTGTCGCACAGGTGCTCCAGGTAGCGGCGCGCCGTGACGCGCGAGGTGCCCAGGTGGTCGGCGACCTCCTGCGCCGACGCCGAGCCGGCGCGCAGCCGCTCCTGCACGGCCTCGAGCGTCTGCGCCGTGACGCCCTTCGGCAGCGCCACCGGGGGCGCCGCCCGCAGCGCGGCGAGGGTGCGGTCGACCTCCTCCTGGCTGCCGGCGCGCTCGGCGCCGGCCACCTGGTCGCGGTAGCGGGCGTACTGCTCGAGCCGCTCGCGCAGGGCGGGGAACGCGAAGGGCTTCAGCAGGTACTGCACGATGCCTTGCGAGACAGCCGATCTCACGACCGCGAGGTCGCGTGCCGACGTCACCGCCAGCACGTCGGCCGGGTGCCCCGCCGCCCGCATCGCCCGGACGACGTCGAGCCCGTGCCGGTCGGGCAGGTGCATGTCGAGCAGCACCAGGTCGACGGGCGCCCCCGGCTCGTCGGGCGAGCCGCGCAGCACCCGGATCGCGTCGGCAGCGGTACGCGCCACGGCGACGACCTCGAAGCCCTCGACCCGGCCCACGTACTCGGCGTGCGCGGCCGCGGCGACCGGCTCGTCCTCGACGACGAGGACGCGGATCACGGGACCACCTGGCGCAGAGGCAGTCTCACGGTGAAGGCGGCGCCACCGTCCGGGCCCGTGGCGACCTCGACCGACCCGCCGGCCCGGTGCACGACCTGACCCACCAGCGCGAGCCCCAGCCCGCGGCCGTGCGCCCGTCCCGCGGCGGGCTTGGTCGACCAGCCGCGCTCGAACGCCCGCCGGGCGTCCTGCTCGTCGAGCCCGGGGCCGTTGTCGCTGACCCGCACCAGCAGGTCGTCACCGTCCGCGCGGACGAGCACCCGCACCTGCGGCGCACGGTGCTCGCTGGTCAGCAGCCCTCCCGCGCGCGCCTCGGCCAGCGCCTCGACCGCGTTGTCGACCAGGTTGCCCAGCACGGTGACCAGGTCGCGCGGCGGCAGCCCCGACGCGGTGACGGCGTCCTCGTCGACGTGGGTGGCCTCGTCGACGACGAGCTCGATGCCGCGCTCGGACGCCACCGCCGACTTGCCGAGCAGCAGCGCCGCGACCACCGGCTCGTCGACCGAGGTGACGACGGCGTCGGCGAGCGACTGCGCCGCGGCCAGCTCGCCGACCGCGAACTCGATCGCCTCCTGGTGGCGCCCGAGCTCGACGAGCGCGACGACGGTGTGCAGCCGGTTCGCCGCCTCGTGCTGGGCCGAGCGCAGGGCGTCGGTCAGGCCCCGGGTGGTGTCGAGCTCGCCCGACAGGCGCTGCAGGTCGGTGTGGTCGCGCAGCGTCACGACGCGCCCGGTGCGGGCCTCCCTGCCGCCGACCGCCGCGACGCTCACCGCCACCACCCGGTCGTGCGCGACGTGCAGCTCGTCGGTGACGGCGTCGCCGCGGGTGAGCGCCGCCACCAGGTCGCCCGGCAGCCCCAGCTCGTCGAGCGGACGTCCCCGCGCGTCGTCGGGCAGGTCGAGCAGGCGCTCGGCCTCCTCGTTGGCCAGCTCGAGGCGGCCGTCGGCGTCGAGCAGCACCAGCCCCTCGCGCACCGAGTGCAGCACCGCGTCGTAGTACCCGTACATCTGGGCCAGCTCGGCCGGGCCCAGCCCGAAGGTCTGCCGCCGCACGCGTCGCGCGAGCAGGAGGCTGCCGGCCGCCGCCACCAGCAGCACCGCCGCCGCGGCCAGGGCCAGGGTGGGCAGCTGGGTGCGCATCTGCTCGCTGACCTGGTCGACCGTGATGCCCACGGCCACCAGCGCGACCACCTCGCCGTCCTCGGCGAGCACCGGCGCCACCGTGCGCACCGACGGGCCGAGCGTCCCCGTGTAGGTCTCGCTCAGCACCTCGCCCGCGAGCGCCGGCGCCGTGGTGCCGATGTAGGTGCGGCCGATCTGGTCGCGGTCGGGGTGGGTCCAGCGGGTGCCGTCCGGCGCCATCACCACGACGAAGTCGGTGGCGGTGTCGACCCGCACCTGCTCGGCGTAGGGCTGCAGCGACGTCGTCGGGTCGGCGGTGCCCGCGGCGTCGCGCACGTCGCCCGAGTCGGCCACCGACCGCGCCACGGCGGCCGTCCGCTCGAGCGCGGTCTGGGTGACGTCGCGCTGGGTGTCGCGGTAGGCGAGCCCGACGGCGATCGCCACGACGGTGACGACGAGCACGCTCTGCAGCGCCAGCAGCTGGCGCGACAGGCTCCACCGCCCACGTCGTCCGCGCCGGGTCCGCACCGGCCCAGTGTGCCGCCTGGACGCTCGTGCCGCCGTGCACGCAACGAACGCAACGGTGACGGGACGGCCGGGGATCGGGAGGGTCGGGCAGCGAGCCCGACGAGGGAGCCGGGCCGGCAGACCAGAGGAGCACCATCATGAGCAGCGTCGCTTCGACCGCCCCGACACCGCCGCCCCCGACCCGCAAGCGCGACCGGACGCACTGGCTGTACATCGCCGTGATCGCCGCCGTCGTGCTCGGTATCGGCGTGGGGCTGGTCTCGCCGGAGACGGGCAAGGGCCTGAAGCCGCTCGGCACCGCGTTCGTCGACCTGATCAAGATGATGATCTCGCCGGTCATCTTCTGCACGATCGTGCTCGGCATCGGCTCGGTGCGCTCAGCCGCCCGGGTCGGTCGCACCGGCGGGCTCGCCCTCCTGTACTTCATCGGCATGTCGACGTTCGCGCTCGCGATCGGCCTGGTCGTCGGCAACCTGATCCACCCGGGCGAGGGCCTGAACGCCTCCGTCGGCTACGAGCCGCCGGCCGCCGAGGAGGGCGAGGGCGGCACCGTCGGCTTCCTGATGGGCCTGATCCCGACCACCCTGGTCTCGCCGCTGGTCGCCGGACTCGGTGCTGTCGACGCTGTTCGTCGCCCTGCTCGTCGGCTTCGCCATCCAGGGCCTCGGCAGCACCGGCGAGGCCGCGCTGCGCGGCATCGCGGTGTTCCAGCGCGTGGTGTTCAAGGTGCTCGCGATGATCATGTGGGTCGCCCCGATCGGCGCCTTCGGCGCGATCGCCGCCGTCGTCGGCGAGACCGGTGCGGACGCCCTGCGCAGCCTGGCGCTGCTGATGATCAGCTTCTACCTGACCTGCGCGATCTTCGTCTTCGGCATCCTCGGCGCGCTGCTGCGGGTGGTCACCGGCCTCAACGTCTGGTCGCTGTTCAGGTACCTCGGTCGCGAGTTCCTGCTGATCGTGTCGACCTCGTCGTCCGAGACCGCCCTGCCGCGCCTGGTCGCGAAGATGGAGCACCTCGGCGTCGACCGCTCGACCGTCGGCATCGTCGTCCCGACCGGGTACTCGTTCAACCTCGACGGCACCGCGATCTACCTGACGATGGCCTCGTTGTTCATCGCCGAGGCCACCGGCAACCCGCTCTCGGTCGGCGAGCAGATCTCGCTGCTGGTCTTCATGATCATCGCCTCCAAGGGTGCGGCGGGCGTCACCGGCGCCGGCCTGGCCACGCTCGCCGGTGGCCTGCAGAGCCACCGTCCCGAGCTGGTCGACGGCGTCGGCATCATCGTCGGCATCGACCGGTTCATGTCCGAGGCCCGCGCGGTCACCAACTTCGCCGGCAACGCGATCGCGACCCTGCTGATCGGCACCTGGACCGGCACGGTGGACAAGGAGCAGGTCGACGCCGTGCTGGGCGGCCGCGACCCGTTCGACGAGGCGACCATGGTCGACGACCACGCCGACACCGACGAGCGCACCCCCGTCGACGTCCGCGAGACCCAGCTGACCAAGGCCTGACCGAGCTCGCCGCCCCCTGCTCGTTTCGTCAGTTCAGTGCCCGTCGTGGCACCGAAGTGGCGCGACGACACCAGTTCGGTGCCAGGACGCGCACTGAACTGACGAAACGGCAGAGGAGGGCGGGGGGCGGACACCTGGCCGAGGTCGGGCTCGTGCGCGTCCACCATGTCAGCAGGACACGAATCCGGGTCGCCTCCGCGGGCGGACCGGGACGAACCGACCTAGCGTGGGCCCATGCCCCTCAGCACCTGGCACGAGATGCCCGCCCGCGTCGCCACCGGCGCCTTCATCCTCAGCTCCGGCCTCGACAAGTCCGGCGCCGACGAGGAGACCGCCAAGGGCCTGCACGGCATGGCCAGCGGCGCCTACCCGTTCCTCGGGTCGCAGGAGCCGCGCTCGTTCGTCGCGAACCTGTCCAAGGGCGAGATCGCCGTCGGCGCGCTGCTGCTCACCCCGTTCGTGCCGACCGCCGTCGCCGGCGCCGCGCTCACCGGCTTCTCGGCCGCGCTGATCGGCCTGTACCTGCGTACCCCCGGCCTGACCCGCGACGACGGCGTGCGCCCCACGCCCGACGGCATCGGCGTCGCCAAGGACGTGTTCATGCTCGGCGTGGGCCTGAGCCTGGTCGCCGAGGCGTTCGGACGCCGCCGCCGCTCGCGCGAGGACTGACGCCCGCCCGTCGATCAGCCGGCGTGGTCGCGCCAGGAGTGCCGCGGCTCGTAGCCGAGCACCCGGCGGGCCTTGTCGATCGACAGCAGCGTCTCGTGCTCGCCGAGGTCCTTGCGGACCTCGACGCCCGGGTAGACCTCGGCCACCAGGTCGGCGCTGCTGCGGCTCATCACGGTGTCGGCGTTGGCGATCACGAACACGTCGGCGCCGGGGACGTCGTGCAGCAGCGCCCGCTCGACCGCCTGGGCGGCGTCGCGGGAGTCGATGTACGCCCACAGGTTCCACCGGCGCAGCCGCGGGTCGGCGTCGTACCCGGGGAAGGCCGCGTAGTCCTCGACGTCCATGACGTTGGAGAACCGCAGGCCGACGGCGACGAGGTCCGGACGCCAGCGGCAGAACTGCCGGGCCATCTCCTCCTCGAGCACCTTGGTCAGCGAGTAGGTCGACTCCGGCCGCGGCGGGTACTCCTCGTCGACCGGGACGTACGGCGGCGGGGTGTCGAACGGCAGGCCGAGCACGGTCTCGCTCGACGCCCACACCAGCGACGTGATGCCGGCCGTGCGCGCCGCGGCGAACACGTTGTAGGTGGCGGCCGAGTTGTTGGCGAACGTCGCCGCGTTGGTGCGCAGCCCGGGCGCCGGCACGGCGGCCAGGTGCACCACGGCGTCGACCGGGGCGTGCTCGTCGGCGCCCCCGGTCATCAGCTCGACCACCTGGCCGTGGTCGGTGAGGTCGGCGGCGACGAACTCGTACGGGGTCCCGACCGGGCGGGCCGGCGAGGCGACGCGGTCGGTGGCGAGCACCTCGACGCCGGCGGCGCCCAGGTGCGCCACCACCGCGCGCCCGAGCTTGCCGTGCGCCCCGGTGACGAGCACCCGGCGGGGGAGAGCGGAGTCGGCCACCGGCCGATCCTGTCACCCCCGCCGTGCGGCGGTCAGCCCGTGGGGTCCTTGGTCTCGCCCGGCACGGTCGCGACGGGCGCGGACGCCCGGCGGCCGGAGCCCGGCTGCTGCCCCGCCTGACCCGAGGCGTAGCGCCCGACCAGCTCCTGCAGGTCGACGCCGGTGGTGTTCTTCAGCAGCTCCATCGTCTGCACCAGGTTGTCGGTGACCTGCCGGGGCAGGGCGCCGGCGCCGTCGGTGGAGACCACGGTGAGCTTGTCGATCGACGCCATCGGGGCCGCGACCTCGCGCGCCACCTGCGGCAGCACCTCGACCAGCATCTGCAGCACCGCGGCCTCGTTGTACTTCGCGAACGCGGCGGCGCGCTTCTCCATCGCCTCGGCCTCGGCCTGCCCGGTCGCGAGGATCGCGGCGGCCTGCGCCTCGCCCTCGGCGCGCAGCGCCTCGGCCTCGGCGATGCGGCGGGACCGCTCGGCCTCACCGCGGCGGGCGCCCTCGATCGCCTCGGCCTCGGCCAGCGCCGAGCGGCGGGACTTGTCGCCCTCACCGGTCAGGCGCGCCTTCTCGGCCTCGGCCTGCGCGGCGGCGATGGACGCCTGCCGGCGGGCGTCGGCCTCGAACACCTCGGAGTTGCGGCGACCCTCGGCCTCCTGCTCGACCTGGTAGCGGGCGGCGTCGGCCGGCTTGCGCACCTCGGTGTCGAGCTGGCGCTCCTTCAGCGCGGCCTGCCGCACGGCGACCTTCTCCTGCTCGAGCAGGATCGCCTGGTCGCGGTCGGCCTGGGCCAGCGGGCCGGACGCGGCGGCCTGCGCGGCGGCGGCGTCGGTCTCGGCCTTGATCTCGGACTGCTTCAGCGCGAGCGCGCGCTGGGCGATCGCGATCTCCTCCTCGGCCTTGATCCGCGCCTGCTCGGCGGCGCGGCGGGCCTCGGCCTCCGAGATCGACGCGGTCTGGCCCACGCGCGCGGCCTCGGGACGGCCGAGGTCGGCGAGGTAGCTGCCGTCGTCGGTGATGTCCTGGATCTGGAAGGTGTCGAGCACCAGGCCCTGACCGGTCAGCGAGGTCTCGGACTCGTCGGCGACCCGCTGGGCGAACGCGGCGCGGTCGCGGATGATCTGCTCGACGGTCAGCGAGCCGACGATCGAGCGCAGCGAGCCGGCGAGGGTCTCCTGGGTGAAGACCTCGATGTCGCCCTGCTGGTTGAGGAACCGCTGGGCGGCGGCCCGGATCGAGTCCTCGTTGCCGCCGACCTTGACGATGGCGACGCCGTCGAGGTTGAGCTTGACGCCCTGCCCCGACACCGCCCCGCGGATCTGCACCGAGATGCGCCGCGACTGCAGGTCGAGGGTGTGCAGCCGCTGCACGAACGGCAGCACGAACACGCCGCCGCCCATGACCACCTTCTGGCCGGACAGGTCGGTCGACAGCTTGCCGGAGGCCTCGTCGCGCACCTCCTTGCCGCGGCGGCCGGTGACGATGAACGCCTCGTTCGGGCCGGCGACCTTGTACCGCTGGGTGATCGCGAAGACCACCAGCAGCAGGACGAGGACGAGTCCGACGATGGACACGAGCGTGGTCGGGAACTCCACGGTGAATACCCCCTGGTTGGTCGGTCAGCCCCGGCGGGCGACCTGGACGGACGTCGCCGACAGCACGGCGGTGATCGTGACGGGCGTGCCCGCCGGCAGCGCACCCTCGGCGCGCGCGTTCAGCTTGGTGATGTGGCCGGCGACGACGACGCTGATCTCGCCGTAGCCGTCGTCCGGCACGGCGCTGACCACGGTGGCGTCGCGGCCGGCGAGCGAGGACGAGCGGACGGTGGAGTCGCCCCCGCCGCGGTTCAGCGCGCTGGACAGGAACCCGGCTCCGGCGCCGACCACGGCGCCGGCGAGGAGCCCGGCCCCGGTGGCCCAGCCGTGCGAGCCGGTGGCGTCGAGCACCAGGGCGCCGACGAAACCGAGGGCGCCGAGGAAGGCGGCGAGCGAGGCGCCGGAGATCAGGTCGGACCCGAAGGCGTCGAACAGGCCCTCGAAGACCTCGCCGACGACGAGGGAGACCACGAGCAGGGCCACGCCGAGCCCGCCGATCACCAGGTACGGGGTCATCGGGCCTCCTCCTGGTCGGCGCGTCCGGTGGGCGGTCGGCGCAGGGTCGCGGGTCCCGACGGGCCGGGTCGGGGTGCCGAGCCTACCGGTCCCGTGCGGGCCCGCGCCGGGGTCTGTGGACGCGGCGGCGCCGCGGGGAGAACCTGTGCAGGTCCGGTCGCGACCCCGCAGGACAGCAGGTGGGCCCGCGCGGGGGCCCGCATACTGTCGGGCGTGGCTTCCCGCAGCACCCCTGACCGTCAGCCCCCGCGCCGGCGCCCCGCGAGCACCTCGCCGCGCGCCGACGCGGGCACCCGGCGCTCCGCCGCCTCCGGCGCCGGCTCCCCCCGCTCGGGTCCGGCCCGCGCCGGGACGGTGACCCCGCGCACCGGCCGGGCCGGCGGCGGACGCGGCGGCAAGGGCAGGGGCCGGCGCCGCTGGCTGCCGTCGTGGAAGCTCGTGCTGGGCGCGCTGCTCGCCGTCACCGCGATCGGCCTGATCGGCTTCTACGTCGCCTACCGGATGATCGACATCCCGAAGCCGAACGAGTTCGCCGAGGCGCAGACCAGCGTCGTCTACTACGCCGACGGCAGCACCGAGATGGGCCGGTTCGCCGAGGTCGACCGCGTGCTCGTGACCAGCGACCAGGTGCCGCAGCACGTCAAGGACGCCATCGTCGCCGCCGAGGACCGCAGCTTCTACGACAACCGCGGCGTCTCGCCGATCGGCATCGCGCGCGCCGTCTGGGGCCAGGTGACCGGCGACTACGCCGGCGGCGGGTCGACGATCAGCCAGCAGTACGTCAAGAACTACTACCTGACCGACGAGCAGACCTACGCCCGCAAGGCGAAGGAAGCGATCATCTCGATCAAGATCAACCAGCAGCAGGACAAGGACGAGATCCTCACCGACTACCTCAACACCATCTACTTCGGCCGGGGCGCCTACGGCATCCAGGCCGCGTCCAAGGCCTACTACGGCAAGAACGTGTGGCAGCTGTCGCCCGAGGAGGCCGCGCTGCTCTCCGGCATCGTCCCGAGCCCGTCGCGGTGGGACCCCGCGAACGACCCGGCCAAGGCCGAGGACCGCTTCGACTACGTGCTCGACGGCATGGTGGTGATGGACACCCTCCCGGCGGAGCAGCGGGAGGCGATGGTGCTGCCGGCGACGCGCCCGCCGGCGCAGGACCAGCAGGTCTACGCGGGACCGAACGGCTACCTGCTGTCGATGGTGCGCGCCGAGCTGCTCGCCAACAGCGCCCTCACCGAGGCCGAGCTCGACCAGGCGGGCCTGCGCATCACCACCACGATCGACCCGCGGTTGCAGGCGCTCGCGGTGCAGACCATGACCCAGGACGACGAGGTCTTCCCGCTGGAGCGGCCCGAGACGCTGCAGTCGTCGCTGGTGACGATCGACCCGGCGACCGGCGGGGTCAAGGCGCTGTACGGCGGCGCCGACTACCTGGCCCGGCAGTCGAACTCGGCCACCCAGGACGTGGCGCAGGCGGGGTCGACGTTCAAGCCGTTCACGCTGGTGGCGGCGCTGGAGGACGGCATCTCGCTGCGCAGCACCTTCGACGGGCGCAACGACCGCGAGTTCGACGGGTACGACCGCCCGGTGCGCAACTTCGGCGGGTCGAGCTTCGGGCAGATCTCCCTGGAGCGCGCCACCGCGAACTCGGTCAACACCGTGTACGTCGACGTCAACATCGAGGTCGGGCCGGAGAAGACGCGCGAGGTCGCCGTGCGCGCCGGCCTGCCCGAGGACACCGCGGGGCTCGACGACTTCGTCTCCAACGTGCTCGGCCCGGCCTCGCCGCACCCGATCGACATGGCCACGGCCTACTCGACCTTCGCGGCGCAGGGGATGCGGCACACCACGCACGTCGTGCAGGAGGTGACCTCGCGCACCGACGAGGTCCTGTACGCGGGACCGACCGAGGGCTCGCGGGTGTTCGACGAGGACGTCATGGCCGACACCACCGCCGCCCTCGAGGGCGTGATCGAGAACGGGTCGGGCGAGTACGCCAGCCGGCTCGGGCGGCCCGCGGCCGGCAAGACCGGCACGTCCAGCGACAACCAGTCGGCCTGGTTCGTCGGGTACACCCCGCAGCTGGCGACGGCCGTGGCGCTCTACAACGTCAACCCGGACGGCACGCCGTCGTCCATCCCCGGCTTCGGCGGGCGCGACGAGATCACCGGCGGCTCGTTCCCCGTCCGCATCTGGACGCGGTACATGGAGGGCGCGCACGAGGGCCTGGAGGAGCTGGAGTTCCCGGAGCGGGCAGACGTCGGGCGCGAGCCGACCACCTCGGCGCCCCCGTCGTCGACGACCACCACCACCACGGCTCCGCCGACGACCACCGCGCCGCCCACGACGACGGCGCCGCCCACCACCACCGAGCCGCCGCCGCCGACGACCACCGAGCCGCCGCCGCCCGACCCCTCGCCGACGGTCACGCTGCCCACGGTGCCCCCGTCGACCCCGCCCGACGACGGGGCCGGCGGCGACGGCGGCGCCGGGGGTGGCGCCCCCGGCGGTGGCTGACCCGGCGGGTGCGTCCTGCGTGGTCGCGCCCGTGGTTGGCTGACCCCGTGACGGGGGTGGAGCACGACGACGCCACGGCCGCGCCGTCCCGAGAGGACCCGTTGGTCGGGTTCCTCAGCGAGTCCGCCGGTGGCGTCCTCGGCCGGCACGCCGGCCGGCGTGCCGCGTCCGGCGCCCCCTGGGGCGTCTCGGGCGCGCTGGGCGTGCTCCCGCTGCTGGCCGTGGGCACGCTCGGCGTCGCGGTGCTGCTGCGCCAGCACTGCCGCACCACCCTGTGGGCCTCGCCCGACCAGTTCACCCACGCCTGCTACAGCGACGTGCCCGCGCTCTACGCCTCCTCCGGGCTGGACGTGGGCACGCTGCCGTACCTCGAGGTCGCCGCCGGCGGTCAGCACCTCGCGCAGCCCGTCGGCACCGGCTTCGTGCTCTGGCTGCTGTCGCTCGTCGCCCCCGGCGGCCGCACCGAGGTGCGCTGGGCGTTCGACCTCGCCGCCGTGCTCGTCGCGCTCGCCCTGGTGGCCCTGGTGCTCGCCGTCGCCGCGCTGGCCCGCCGCCGTCCGTGGGACGCCGCGCTGGTCGCGCTCTCGCCGGCCGTCGCCGCCACCGCCCTGGTCTCGCTCGACCTGCTCTTCGTCGCGCTCGCCGTGCTCGGCGTGCTGGCCTTCGCCCGCGGCCGTCCGGTCGCCGCCGGCGTGCTGCTCGGCCTGGCCGCGGCCGGGCGTCCGCTCGCCGTGGTCGTGGTGGTCGCGCTGTGGCTGCTGGCCGCGCGCACCGGACGGTGGTCGGCCGTCGGCGCCGTCTCGGGCTCGGCCGCCCTGACCTGGGCCGTGGTGAACGTGCCGGTGCTCGTGCTCGCCGCCGACGGCTGGCGGGCCTACTGGCAGGCGCAGTGGGCGGCGCCCGCGGGCTACGGCTCGCTGTGGCTGCTGCCGCGGCTGGTCTCCGACGAGGTCGGCTCGGGCGCGCTGCCCACGCTGCCGGGGTGGGTGTCGTTCCTCGGCCTCGGGCTCGTCGTGGTCGCCGGGGTCGTCTGGGCGCTGCTGCCCGCCGACCTTCGCGAGGACCTGCGTCCCGGCGGGCCGTGGGTGTGGGTGCCGCTCGCGCTCGCGCTCGTCGCGCTGCCCCCGCTGCTGGTGCGGTTCGGCTCCGGCGTGCTCGGCCGCGCGACCGGGA
Organism: uncultured Actinomycetota bacterium; assembly: GCA_963715595.1. Taxonomy (GTDB): domain Bacteria; phylum Actinomycetota; class Actinomycetes; order Actinomycetales; family CAWJMD01; genus MFD01275-22. Next base: position 3,399,365 of record OY970255.1, on the reverse strand, counting down.
TGCGGATGGAGGGCTCGCTGCGCTGGTGGGTGCTGGGCGCCACGGTGCTGGTCGTCGTCGCGGTGGCCCTGTTCGTGCTGTCGGCGCGCCGCCGGCCGCGGCTGCCGGTCGTGGTGCTGCTGCTCCTGCTCGGCGTGCTCGCCGTGGCGCCGACCGTGCCGGTGCAGGCCGGACTGTGGGTGCTGCCGTTCGCGGCGCTGGCGGTGCCGCGGTGGCGCGACCTGCTCGCCTGGGGCGCGGTCGAGGCGGCGTACGCCACCGGCACCTGGCTGTACCTGTACGGGCTGTCGGTCGAGAACCGCGGCCTGCCGCCCTGGGCCTACGCGCTGCTGGTGGTGGCGCGGTTCGCCGCGGCGGGATGGCTCGCCTACCGGGCGGTGAGCCTGTCGCGCTGGCCGCAGGACGACGTCGTCCGCACCGGGCCCGCACGCGACGACGACCCGGCGGGCGGCGACCTCGAGGACGCCCCCGACGCGCTGGTCGTGAGCTTCGCGGGCGACCGGTAGACTCTCTCGTCGGGCACCCTCGCGGGTGCCCGCTCCGACGTCTCGGACGGCGCCACCCGGCGCGCGTGCGGGGAGTCGGGGAGACGCACGACCCTCCTGCCACGGAGAGACCGTGGCCGCTCAGTCCAGAGGAGGTGGGTTCACGCATGCGTCACTACGAGATGATGATCATCCTCGACCCCGAGCTCGAGGAGCGCACCGTCGCTCCGTCGCTCGACAAGTTCCTCGACGTCGTCCGCAAGGGCGGTGGCTCCGTCGACAACGTCGACATCTGGGGCAAGCGCCGGCTCGCGTACGACATCGCCAAGCGCTCCGAGGGCATCTACGCGGTCGTCGACATGAAGGCGACGCCCGACGTCGCCAAGGAGCTCGACCGCCAGCTCAACCTGAACGAGTCCGTGCTGCGCACCAAGGTCCTGCGGCCCGAGGTCCGCTGAGATGGCCGGCGACACCGTCATCACGGTCATCGGCAACCTCACCGCCGACCCGGAGCTGCGGTTCACGCCGTCCGGGGCGGCGGTCGCGAACTTCACCGTCGCGTCCACGCCGCGCACCTTCGACCGGCAGACCAACGAGTGGAAGGACGGCGAGGCGCTCTTCCTGCGCTGCGCCATCTGGCGCGAGGCGGCCGAGAACGTCGCCGAGTCCCTCACCCGGGGTGCTCGCGTGATCGTCTCCGGTCGGCTGAAGCAGCGCTCCTTCGAGACGAAGGAGGGCGAGAAGCGCACCGTCGTCGAGCTCGACGTCGACGAGATCGGTCCGTCCCTGCGCTACGCCACCGCGAAGGTCACCAAGGCCTCCCGCGGCGGCGGTGGCGGTGGCGGCGGCTGGTCCGGCGGCGGCCAGGGTGGCGGCGGCGGCCAGCAGGGCGGCGGCGGCCAGGGCGGTGGCGGCGCTGGAGCCAGCAGGGCGGCGGCGGCCAGGGTGGCGGCGGGGGTCAGCAGAACGACCCCTGGGCCACCGGCCCGTCCGGCGGCGGCGGCTTCGGCGGCAACCGCGACGACGAGCCCCCCTTCTGAGCCCCACCACCGGGCCCCGCGCCCGCACGTACTGACAGCAGATCAACCCCATCCCGGGTCCGTGGCAGGACCCGGGCTCCCCAAGGAGGAGCCCCACGATGGCCAAGCCGGCACTTCGTAAGCCCAAGAAGAAGCAGAACCCGCTCAAGGCGGCCAAGGTCGAGTACATCGACTACAAGGACACCGCGCTGCTGCGCAAGTTCGTGTCCGACCGCGGCAAGATCCGCGCCCGGCGCGTGACCGGCGTGTCCGTGCAGCAGCAGCGTCAGCTCGCCAAGGCGATCAAGAACGCCCGCGAGATGGCCCTGCTGCCCTACTCGAGCTCGGCTCGCTGAGGAAGGGGACCACGATGAAGCTCATCCTCACCCAGGAGGTCACCGGCCTCGGGACCCCCGGCGACGTCGTCGAGGTCAAGGACGGCTACGGCCGCAACTACCTCGTCCCGCGCGGCCTGGCCACGGCCTGGACCAAGGGCGGCCAGAAGCAGGTCGACTCGATCCGCACAGCGCGCAGCAAGCGCGAGATCGCCGACGTCGAGACCGCGCGCTCGGTCAAGGCCTCCCTCGAGGCCAAGCCCGTGACCCTCAAGGTCAACGCCGGCGCGACCGGCCGGCTGTTCGGTGCCGTCACCACCGGTGACGTCGCCGACGCCGTCCAGGCGACCACCGGCACGTCGGTCGACCGCCGCAAGGTCGAGATCGGCAACCCGATCAAGTCGGTCGGCAGCTACAACGTGTCGGTGCGGCTGCACCCCGAGGTCGCGGCCGCCGTGACCGTCGAGGTCGTCCCCGCCTGACACCCCGGCACCAGCTCGACGCCTCCGTCCGCCCCGTGCGGCCGGGGGCGTCGTGCGTCCGGGGGTCCGCGCCTGCTCGTTCGCTCAGTTCAGTGCGCGTCCTGGCACCGAACTGGGCGAACGACACCCGTTCAGTGCCAGGTTGCCGCGTGAAGTGGGGGTGCTGGACCATCACCGGCCCCCGGCGCGTCATCCCGCGGTTGACACAGTTCGTCAACCTCAGGTTGACTATGCGGCGTGGACCCGATCGTCGCAGCCCAGGTCGAGGTCGACCGGGCGCGGGAGGGTCTGCGGCAGGCGGTCCGGCGGGCCCGTGCCGACGGCCGCACGTGGGCCGACATCGGCGCCACGCTCGGCATGACGCGTCAGGCGGCGTTCAAGCGCTTCGGGCAGGTCACCGACCCGGCCTCCAGAGCACCGATCACAGGAGGACCCGTGCCCGTCCAGCAGGTTCACGCACTGACCGAGCGGGTCTTCGCCCTGATCAGCTCAGGCGACTACGCCGGTCTCGAGGAGCTGCTCCACCCCGAGGTCCGCAGCGAGCTCCCCGAGGCCCTCGTCATGGGCACCTGGTCCCGGGTCCTCGCCGAGGTCGGGGCGCTGGAGAGCACGACCGACACCCACGTCGTCCTCCCGGGCGGCGGGAGGATCGAGGACGGCGACGAGGTCCTCGGGACCGTCGTCGGCGTCACGACGCTGAACTGCGAGGCCGGCGAGCTGAGAGGCCGGGTCGCCGTCGACGACGCGCTGCGGGTGGTCGGTCTGCTGGTCGTGGCGCCCGACCAGCACCCGCTCCCGTTCTGACGGTGTCGGCCCTCAGACCCCAGACCGCTCAGAGCAGCGCGCGCAGCTCGTCCACCGGGACGGATCGCGGCTCGCGTCCCTGCGCGACGGCCCGGGCGGCGAGCGCCTGCACGGCCGCGTTCACCGGGGTCGGGACGCCGAGCAGCCGGCCCTGCACCACGACCTCGCCGTTGAGCCAGTCGGTCTCGACGTTCCCGGTGCCGCGGGCCAGGCTCTGGTAGGTCGAGCCGCCGGAGCGGGGGAAGCCGGGCACGTCGGTCACCTCCATCCGGTCGCCGCGCACGGCGGCCTCCTCCTCGTCGGAGGTCACGGCGAGCCCGGCGGACGCGAACACCGCCCGCGCCTCGTCCTGCGCGTCCTGCAGCAGGGGGCGCCAGGCGTCGTCGCGGACGAGGAAGGCGTCGAAGGCGTTGCCGAGGTTGCTCAGCAGCTTGGCCCGCTTCCACGCCATCACCTCGTCCGGACGCGGGGCGAGGAACCGGGACGCCTCCAGGTCGGCCGCGACGGCGTCCAGCACGGCCTCGAACCCGGGGTCGGGACGCTCCGCCGGGTAGGCGCCGACGTGCAGCATCCCGGTGAGCGGCCCGCACGAGGCGAGCACCGTCCCGGGCTCGGGGAGCTCGGCGGGCAACCACACGCACACGCCCGCGACCCGCCGGAACCAGCGCAGCGCCGCCGGCTCGTTCGCGACGCCGTTCTGCGCGCACAGCACGGGCAGCACCTCGCCCGCCGTCCGCCCGGCCCCCTCGCCGGTGGTGACGACCGCGGCCGACCACGCGGCGAGGGCGTCGGCGGTGTGCTGGCTCTTGGTGGCCAGGACGAGCACGTCGTCGGCGCGCAGGTCGACCTCGTCCGGGCCTGCGACCGCCTCGACGGCGAGGCGCTCGTCGCCGTCGGGCGCGACCAGCCGCAGGCCGTCGCGACGCATCGCCGCGAGGTGCTCGCCGCGCGCGACGAGCACCACCTCGTGCTCGCTCTGGCGAAGACGCGCCCCGATCGTCCCGCCGACGGCCCCTGCCCCGATCACGATGTAGCGCACCGGACCATCCTCACCGAGGACGGCGCGCGGCGCTCAGCGGGTGGCGCCGGTGACCGCCCAGCGCCCGGACCGCTCGCGCAGCCACAGCGTCGCCGTCCGCGCGCCCATCCAGCCGACGGTGAACACCACCCAGAGCCAGACCAGCCCGGCCGTGCCGCCGGGTCCGAGCCAGAGCACCAGCCCGACCAGCGGGACGAACACCGCGGTCGTGACGACGGACGCCGCGCCGAGGTAGCGGCCGTCGCCGGCGCCGATGAGCACGCCGTCGAGGACGAAGACGTACCCGCTGATCGGCTGGGTGAGGGCGACCGGGACGAGGGCGGCGGCGATGACGCCCCGGACGGCGGCGTCCGGGGTGAACAGGTGCCCGAGGACCGGGGCGCCGGCGAGCATCAGCACGCCGACCAGCACGCCGAAGCCGAGGCCCCACCGCACCATCCGGCGGGTGGCCGAGCGGGCGCCGTCGACGTCGCCCGCGCCGAGGAAGCGTCCGGTCAGCGCCTGGCCGGCGATCGCGAGGGCGTCGAGGACGAACGAGGTGAAGATCCACAGCGTGTAGACCACCTGGTGCCCGGCGAGCTGCACGTCGCCCTGCGCGGCCGCGGCCGCGGCGAGCACGAGCAGCACTGTGCGCATGGCGACCGAGCGCACGACGAGCGGCACCCCGCCGCGCGCCGCGGCGACGATGCCCGGCCGGTCGGGACGCAGCGACGCCCCCTCCTGCCGTGCCCCGCGGACGACGACGCGGGTCAGCGCGAGGGCCATGCCCACCTGCGCGAGCGAGGTGCCGAGGCCCGAGCCCGCGATGCCCATGCCGAGCGGGTAGACCAGCACCCAGTTCAGGACGACGTTGGCGATCGCGCCGACGACCATGACCACGAGCGGGGTGCGGGTGTCCTGCAGGCCGCGCAGGACGCCGGTGGCGGCGAGCACGACGAGCATCGCCGGGATGCCGGGCAGCGACCACCGCAGGTAGGTGACGGCGTAGGGCGCGACCTGGTCGGACGCGCCGAGGGCGGTGACCAGCCAGGGCGCCGCGGCGGCGGTGGCCGCCCACAGCGCCAGCCCGAGACCGAGCGCCAGCCAGGTGCCGTCGACGCCGAGCGCCAGCGCGCCGCGCAGGTCGTCGGCGCCGAGGCGGCGGGCGACGCCGGCGGTCGTCCCGTAGGCGAGGAACACGCACAGGCCCACCACCGTGCTGAGCACGGCGGCGGCGATGCCGAGGCCGGCGAGGGGCAGCGTCCCCAGGTGCCCGACGATCGCGGAGTCGGCGAGGAGGAAGGCCGGCTCGGCGACCAGCGCGGCGAACGCCGGGACCGCCAGGGCGAGGATCTGGCGGTCCTGGTGGTGGAGGCGGGGCACGGCGCCCATCCTGCCGCCGCCCACCGTCGGAGCCGTTCACCCGGTCGTCACACGGGACGGGCACGATGGCGCCATGCAGCCGCGGTGGGACCTGGTGGAGGCGGAGCGCACGGCGCTCGCCGACGTGCTCGAGGGGCTCGCCGAGCCCGACTGGGCGGTGCCGAGCCTGTGCGAGGGGTGGACCGTCAAGGAGGTGGTGGCGCACCTGCTGGCGGGGCCGACCACGTCCGTCCCGTCGCTGCTCGGTCACCTGGTGCGCCAGCGCGGCCGCGTTCGGCCGGGTGATGGACGCGATGGCGCGCGAGGGCGCGGCCGCGTCGACCTCCGCCGAGCTGGTGGCGCTGCTGCGCCGGCACGCCGCGAGCCGGTTCCACCCGCCGATGACCGAGTGGCGCGCGCCGCTCACCGACCTGCTCGTGCACCGCGAGGACGTCGCGGTGCCGCTCGGCCTGGCGCAGGACCGGCCGGCGGGGTCCTGGGCGCTCGCGCTCGACTACCTCGTCACCGGACGGGGCCGCTCCTCGTTCCTGCCCGGCGCCCTCCCGGCGGTCCGGCTGGTGGCGACCGACGCGGGCTGGGAGCACGGCGAGGGGCCCGAGGTCCGGGGCCCGGCGACGGCGCTGGGCCTGGCCCTCACCGGCCGTCCGGCTCTGATCGACCGCTTGGCCGGGCCGGGGGCCGCGCTGCTCGCGGCGCACGCCGCCGCGCCGGCCTGAGGGACACGCCGGTCCACGCCTCGGACGAGTGCGGACGATCTCCCGTCCACACCCCTCACACGCCGCTGACCTGCGACGACGCCGTGGGATCGGGCGCAAGTCACAGCCGGGCGGCGTGGCACGCACAGGGTTGTCCACAGTTGTGCACACTCGTGGTGCGGGGTGTCAACAGGGTGTGGGCGAGCCCTGGGGACGAGCGGTTCGACGGGCCGCCTCCAGCCGCCTAGCGTGCACGTCCGGACGCCCGACCGTCACCGTCCGCCCGGCCCGCCGGGCCGGTCGTCGGTGCCGGTTGTCGGTGCCCGGGCGTACACCTGTTCGACATGACCACCACGGCCGACGGCCCGCGACCAGCGGGTGCGCGGCCACCACGACAGCAGGGGGAGGCGCCGGTGTCGCTGACGGAGGCCGGGACGTTCGAGCCGGTCCCGTACCAGCAGGGTCCGAGCGAGGACTTCGGGCGCACCCCGCCGCAGGACGTCGCGGCCGAGCAGTCCGTCCTCGGCGGCATGATGCTCAGCAAGGACGCCATCGCCGACGTCATCGAGCAGGTCCGCGGGGTCGACTTCTACCGTCCCGCGCACGAGATGGTGTTCGAGGCGGTCCTCGACCTGTACGGCCGCGGCGAGCCCGCCGACGCCGTCACGGTCGCCGCCGAGCTGGGCCGGCGCGGCGAGCTGGGCCGGGTCGGCGGCGCGGCCTACCTGCACACGCTGATCTCCTCGGTCCCCACCGCGGCCAACGCCGGCTACTACGCCGAGATCGTCCGCGAGCGCGCCATCCTGCGCCGCCTGGTCGACGCCGGCACCAAGATCGTCCAGCTCGGGTACGCCGCGGGCGGCGGCGACGCCGACGACCTGGTCAACCAGGCCCAGGCCGAGGTGTACGCGGTCACCGAGCGGCGCTCGAGCGAGGACTACGTGCCCCTCGCCGAGACCATCGAGGCCACGATCAACGAGATCGAGATCTCCGAGGGTCGCGGCGACGAGATGATCGGCGTCCCCACCGGCTTCACCGACCTCGACACCCTCACCAACGGCCTGCACCCCGGTCAGATGATCGTGATGGCGGCCAGGCCGGCCATGGGAAAAAGTACAGCCGCCCTCGACATCGCGCGCTCGTGCTCGATCAAGCACGGCCGGGCGTCGGTGATCTTCTCGCTGGAGATGAGCCGCACCGAGATCACGATGCGCCTGCTGTCGGCCGAGGCGTCGGTCAACCTCCAGCACATGCGCAAGGGCACGATGCGCGAGGAGGACTGGACCAAGCTCGCGCGCACCATGGGCCGGGTCAGCGAGGCGCCGCTGTTCATCGACGACAGCCCGAACATGTCGCTGATGGAGATCCGCGCCAAGTGCCGCCGGCTCAAGCAGCGTCACGACCTCAAGCTCGTGATCATCGACTACCTGCAGCTGATGACGTCCGGCAAGCGGGTCGAGAGCCGCCAGCAGGAGGTCTCGGAGTTCTCCCGCGCGCTGAAGCTGCTGGCCAAGGAGATCGAGGTGCCGGTGATCGCGGTGTCGCAGCTGAACCGTGGCCCCGAGACCCGCACCGACAAGAAGCCGGCGATGAGCGACCTGCGCGAGTCGGGCTCGATCGAGCAGGACGCCGACATGGTGATCCTGCTGCACCGCGAGGACGCCTACGACCGGGAGTCGCCGCGCGCCGGCGAGGCCGACTTCATCGTCGCCAAGCACCGCAACGGCCCGACCGCGAACATCACGGTCGCGTTCCAGGGCCACTTCTCCCGGTTCGTCGACATGGCCAACGACGGCGGCATCTGAGCCTCAGTGGCAGTGGCTCTGCGACCCCTCGACCGGCGTCGCACCCGGACGCGTCCACTGCGCGACGGGCCGACCGTCCTGGCGCCACCAGCCGCTCGGGCCGTCGGGCTGCGGCCAGCCGTCGGGCACGTCCTGCCAGGTCTCCTTGCGGCCGTGGACGGTGAGGTCGAGCAGCGCGAGGCTGGTCATGCTCGCCTCCACGCCGCGGCCCACGAGCTCACCGGTGAGGAACACCCGGTCGTCCACGCGCAGGTAGGCCGAGAACATGCCGCGGGTGTCGAGCAGGCCGGCGCCGACGGCAGGGTCGGCGGCGTCGCGCCCGGAGTACCAGGGGACGGTGTAGCCCATGAACTCCACGAACGGCGCGACCTCGTCCCACGGGCCCTCGCACACCACCGCGTAGGCGACGCCGCGGGCGTGCAGGTACGACGCGTCGTGCACGTGCCAGATGCTGAGGGTGCAGCCCTCGCACTGGTCCTCGATGGGCTGCCCGTCGTTCCACATGTGCTTGTAGACCAGCAGCTGGTCGTGCTCGCCGAACAGCTCGACGAACGGCACGGGTCCGTCCGGTCCGGTGACCAGCGAGGTCGCCGTCGACCTCGGTCATCGGCATCCGCCGCCGGGCGGCGGCGATCGCGTCGCCCTCGCGGGTGTGCGCCTTCTCGCGCACCAGCAGCTCGCGCCGGGCGGCGAGCCAGGCGTCGCGGTCGACGGTCGGGGGCGTGGCGGTCTGCTGGGTCGGGGTGCTCATGGGGGGTGGACCGGCGGCGGGCGCCGGACTCATCGCCCGCACCGCGATGATGGACGGGTGGACGCTCCCGACCTGACCTGGCGGCCCCTCACCCGCGGCGACGTGCCCGCGCTGGCCGCGCTGCGCAACCTCGCCGAGGACGCCGACGGCACGCACCAGCCGATGGACGCCGAGCAGCTCGCCGACGTGCTCGACCACCCCCGCCTCGACCTCGAGCTCGACACCGTGTCGGCGTGGGCCGGCGACCGGCTGGTCGCCTCCGGTCTGGTCGGCGTGCGCGACGACCTGGTCGACGGCCGCGCGCTGGTCCTCCTCGACGGCGTCGTGCACCCCGACCACAGGGGTCGCGGGACGGGCGCGGCGCTGCTGCGGGCGCAGGAGCGGCTCGGGGCCGACCTGGCCGCCCGCCGGTTCCCCGGCGAGCCGGTGCGGCTGCGCAGCTCGGGCGGGCTGGAGGGCTCGGGCGCCCAGCGGCTGCTCGAGCAGGAGGGCTACCGGCCCGACAACCGGTTCGTCACCATGCAGGTCGACCTCGCCGGGTGGGACGACCCGGGGCAGCCGTCGTCCGCCGTGTCGCCGGACCCCGACGTCGCTGATCGCCACCCGTGACGCCCACAACGACGCCTTCCGCGACCACCGCAACCACAGTGCGATCCCGGCGGACGAGTGGGCGTTCTGGACGGGCTCCAGCGCCTCCCGCCAGGACCAGAGCGCCGTCGTCGTCGAGGACGGGCGCGTGCTGTCGTACGCCCTCGCGGGCGAGTTCGAGCCCGGGGTCCTGCACGTCACGATCGTCGGCACCCGCCGCGAGGCGCGCGGACGCGGGCTGGGTCGTCAGGTGCTGCTGCGCCACCTGCGCGAGTCGCGGTCGGCGGGCTACGCGGCGTCCGAGCTCGAGGTCGACGACGACAGCCTGACCGGCGCGAACCGCGTCTACGAGGCCGTCGGCTACCGGGCCGTGCGCACCATCTCGCGCTACGTCAAGGACGTCGGCGCCGGCTGAGCAGCACCACGCCCAGCGCGACCAGCACGCCGAGCGCGTAGGCCGGCAGGTCCCACACGTCGAACCCGCTGCCGAGCACGAGCCGGGCCAGCGGGGTGACCACGGCCGCGGCGGCCGGGATCCCGGTCAGCTGCAGCAGCTCCACGGCGAGGCACCAGGCCGCGGCGACGCCGCCGACCACACCCGCCGGTGCGCGCGGCGTGAGCAGCCAGACGCCGAAGGTCGCCAGCGCCGCGTAGAGCAGGTCGCCGAGCTTGTCCGCGACCACGACGTCCGAGCCCGCCACGGCGAGCCCGGCGACCAGCGTCAGGACGCACGCGAGCGCCGGGGCGGCCCGACGTCGCAGCCGCTCAGGCAGGGAGCACGCCCGCGGCCCGGGCCTCGCGCAGCCAGTCCGGGAACTCGCCGAGCAGCCGCCGGTAGAGCTCGGCGTCGTCGACCGCGTCGATGTCGTCGACGGCGAAGAACCCGACGTTGTCGACCACGCGCCCGTCGAGCTCGTCGAGCCGCTCGAGCACGCCGTACTTGGCCTTGCCCAGCCCGATGAACTGCCAGAACGCGGGCAGCCCCGACGCCTCCCGCACCAGCGCGGCGATCTCGCCCCGCTTGCTGAAGCCGCCGTCGGTGAAGAACAGCACCAGCGTCGGCGTCCGGTCACCGTGCCGCAGGTCGTCGAGAACCGCTCGCATGATCGGGATCTCGTCGTTGCCGTGGCCGATGGCGTTGTAGTCGACACCGCGCACGATGCCGCGCAGGTGCAGGTGCCTCTCGGCCCAGTGGTCGAGGTCCTCGACCCGCAGGTCGGGCAGCTTCATGAACGACCGCGCGTAGAGGTAGGCCTCGAGCGAGCCGTCGTCGTCGAGCTGGACGGCGACGGGCACCATCCGCTCCACCACCGCGTGGATGATCCTGCGGTCGTAGAGCTCCTTCATCGAGCCGGTCTTGTCGACGACGAGCACGACCCGGGCGCGCTGGCCGGCGGCGCCCTTGTCGAGCAGCACCTCGTGGACCGCGCGCTTGCGCAGGTCGAGCTGCTCGCGCTTGGCCAGCGAGACCTTCTCCTCGCCGGGCACGGTCCGGACACCGCCCTCGGCCGACGCCGCGACCTGCCCGGACGGGGACGGTGTCGCTGCGTCCTCGCTGACCTCGACGCCGAAGTGCGCGACGAGCGAGGCCAGGCCGGTGTCCCACCCGGCGGCCACGTTGCGCAGCTTCCAGCCGTCGCCGCGGCGGTAGAGCTCGACCAGCAGCGCGGCGCGCTCGACGCCCAGCCCGTCGGCTGGCGCCGTCACCGTCGTGGCGTCGTCGACCACGCTCACCCCGAGCCCGGCGACCTGGCCGAGCGCGCCGGTGGTGGCGTCGTCGAGGGCCACGGCCACCGCGAGGGTCGTGACGTCGGCCGGCACCCGGGCCAGGTCGGCCCGCACGGCCGCGCCGCCGACCAGCTCGACGGCCCCCTCGCGCGAGCGGGGCTGGTTGAAGAAGACGAGGTCGTCCTCCCCGCGCACCCGCCCGTCGGCCCCGAGCTGGAAGACCAGCAGGTCGACGCTGCCGGGCTGCGCGCCCGCCACCGCGATGTCGACGGTGCCCCCGCCGAGGCCGGTGTTGGCCCCCTTCACCAGGTCGGTCACGGTGCCGGACGGTACCGGGTCACGGCGTCGGGACGTACTCCTGCACCACGCGCGTGCTCGTGACCGTGCCGTCGCCGGCGACCTTGCTGGCGGTCACCTGCTCGGGCGCCACGCCGTCCTCGACCCACTGCTGGATCGCGGTGAGCCAGTCGACGGTGTCCTCGCCCGGGCCGCCGGCGCAGTGGTAGACGCCGGGCAGCAGGAACAGCCGCAGGAAGTCCTCGGTCTCCTCGCGTCCGCCGGAGGCGGCCATCGCGTCGCGGACGTACTCGACGGTCCCGCCCGCGGTGATGAGCGGGTCGGCCCAGCCGTGGTAGACGAGCAGCTTGCCGCCGGCGGCGTCCAGGTCGGTCAGGTCGGGGTCGTCGGCGTTGTAGATCCGCGCCTTGGCCCGCAGCTTGCGCGCGTCCCGGGTGGGGTCGAAGTCGAACAGGCTGTACTCCGGACCCGGGTCGGTCAGGGAACGCCAGGTACCGCAGCACCTCCTGCGCGTAGTTGCCGCCGCCCGACAGCGCGGCGTCGGTGCCGATCGAGAAGCCGGGCCACCCGGCCTCGGAGCCGCGAGGCATGCCGGCGGGGTAGAGCACCCGACCCCGGTCGTCGACGGGCGGCGCGTAGAACGCCCGCGCGACCGCGACCTGCTCGGCGGTCAGGCAGTCGGCGGCGTCGACGTCGCCCGCGCACTGCACGACCGACGGGTCGACGGTGCACGCGTCGGGGTTCCCCACCACGCCGTCGACCCGGCCGTCCGGGGCGTCGCACCGGGCGAGCACGGCGGCCGCCAGCACCCGCGCCTTGTCCTGGGTCAGGATCACGGTGCCGTCAGCGCGTCGGTTGACGGTCTCGAGGTGTCCCTGCGACAGCGGGGCGAGCTGGTTCTGGTAGAGCGCGGGGGCCCCGGCGACGATGCCGTCGAAGTCGTCCGGGTAGCGCTGCGCCTCCGACAGCGCCTGTCGTCCGCCCGTGCTGCAGCCCTGGAAGTAGGAGTACGCGGGCGCCTGCCCGTAGAACGTCTCGGTCAGCGCCTTGCCCGCCTGCGCCATGAGGTGCGGTGAGCGGTAGCCGAAGTCGATCTCGGCCCTGCGGTCCTGGTAGGCCCAGGTGCCGTCACCCCCGGTCCCGACGTGGCCGGTGTCCTCGGCGGCGACGGCGAACCCGCGGCCCAGCGCCTGCCCGCACGACGCGATCGGCACCGCGCCGCAGAAGCCGCCGCACCCGGTCTGGAAGTAGCGGCCGTTCCAGGTCTCCAGCGGGAGCCGCATCGTGAAGCGGATCGCCCCGATCGTGCCCTGCATCTCGCAGTACCCGTCGGCGCCCGGCGTGGTCGGCACGATCACGGCCGTGCGCACGCGCGCCACCCGCCGGGTCTCCTCCGCGGTGACCTCGACCTTCTGGCCGACCATCTCGCGGCAGGTCAGGGCAGGGTCGGCGGCCGACGTCCCCGCGGACTGCGCCGGCACGGCGCCACCGACGACGAGGACGGCGCTCGCGAGCACCGCCAGCAGGGTGTGGTGGGGTCGACGCATCGCTGCTCCCGGGAGTCCGCCCGCCGGACCGGCCCGGGCGAGGTCGGGCCAGTCGAGCGCGCCGGTCCCGCCGCGTCAAGGGTCTGGACGAGATTGAGCCGCAACGACTTTCACATCGTTCCGCCCAGCGGTCCGAAGAGGCCCGACGTTCCGCCCGGGGGAACGATCCGGGCTCCCGTGGTCAGCGCCGGATCCCGGCGAGACCCGGGCGAGGCCGTGCACAGCGACTGACACCGATGCGCTGCAGACGGCGCGAGCGCCACCTGACGACATCGGTGTCAGTCGTTGTGCCCGCAGGGTCCGGGTTCTGCGCCCCCAGTCGGTCCCGCCGTCAGAGGCGGCGGCCCGCCCAGGTCCAGGCGTAGGCGTCGTCCTCGGCGGCGACGCCGGCCTCGCCGAGCTCGAGCGGGCGGAAGGTGTCGACCATGACGGCGAGCTCGTCGAACGCCTCGGCGCCGAGCGAGGCCTCGATCGCGGCCGGCTGCGGCCCGTGGGCGTACCCGCCGGGGTGCAGCGAGATCGACCCGATGTCGATCCCCGACCCCTTGCGCGCCTCGTAGTCGCCGCCCACGTAGAACATGACCTCGTCGCTGTCGACGTTGGAGTGGTAGTACGGCACCGGCACGGCGAGCTCGTGGTAGTCGACCTTGCGCGGCACGAAGTTGCAGATCACGAAGTTCCAGCCCTCGAACACCTGGTGCACGGGCGGCGGCTGGTGCACCTTGCCCGTGATCGGCATGTAGTCCTCGATGTTGAACGTGTACGGGTAGAGGCACCCGTCCCAGCCGACCACGTCGAACGGGTGCGTCGCGTAGGTCATCCGGGTGCCGACGATGCCGCCCGGCCCGTTGCCGCGGTGCTTCACCAGCACCTCGACGTCCTCGCCCTCGACGACCAGCGGCTCGGTGGGACCGTGCAGGTCGCGCTCGCAGTACGGGCGCGTGCTCGAGCAGCTGGCCGTAGCGCGACAGGTACCGCTTGGGCGGCGCGATGTGGCTGCTCGCCTCGATCGCGTAGAGCCGGCTCGGGCCCGACCCCTCGACGTCCGGCACCCAGCGGTGTGTCGTCGCGCGCGGGACGAGCACGTAGTCGCCGGTGCGGTACGGCAGCGCGCCGAAGACGGTCTCGACCGTGCCGGAGCCGCTCTCGACGTACACGCACTCGTCGCCGACGGCGTTGCGGTAGTACGGGCTCACCGCCCCGGCCCAGACGTAGGAGATGCGGACGTCGCCGTTGCCCATCACCAGCCGCCGGCCGGTGACCGCGTCGAGCGTCGTGTCGTCGGCGTCGAACAGGGTGTGCAGCCTCAGGTGGCGGGCCTTGAGCGGGTGGTTCGCGGTCGTGGTCTGGTCGCCGAGCTCCCAGACCTCGCTCGCGACCAGGGCCGACGGGACGCCGGAGTGGTACAGCAGCGAGGAGTCGGACGAGAAGCCCTCCTCGCCCATCAGCTCCTCGTAGCGCAGCCGTCCCTCGGCGTCGCGGTGCTGGGTGTGCCGCTGCCGGGGGACCGAGCCCACCTGCCGGTAGTACGCCATCGTCAACCGCCTCCTCGCCTCACCGAACATCCGCGTCTCCGGTAATCGGTGACGCCTGTTCTCTTTCAGGAGACTGTTCGCTACCGTGCCGGGCGTGTCAATACCGGCTCCCCTGCGCCACCTGGTCGACGACGCCGCGGTCTTCCCGCCCGGCAGCGCCTCGCTCGAGACCGCGCTGCTGGCGCACGAGCGCTACCGGCGGTCGGCGGCCGCCGACCTGGTGGGCCCGCTCGTCGTCGGCCCCGACCTCCTGCCCCGCCTGGTCGAGGAGGTCGAGGGGAGCCCCAGCTGGACGTCCGACGCCCCCCTGCGCCTCGCCGTCGTCACCGGTGCCGCCGAGGTCGAGGACGCCGCCCGCCAGGCCGCGGGGCCGGCCGGGCTGGTCGTGGCCGCGCTGGAGGTGCGGCTCGACCCTGCGGCCCCCGGCGTCGCCCAGGTCGCGCGCCTCGCCGCCGACCACGCCGCGCTGGTCGACGACGGCTCGCTGCCGGCCGACGCCCTCGTCCAGGTCGAGGTGTCCCGCCCGCCGGCCGGCGGGTCGCCGGACTGGGACGCGCTGCTGGACGCCGTGCGCGACCACGGGTTCCGGCTCAAGTTCCGCACCGGCGGTGCGAGCGCCGATGCGTTCCCGTCCGAGGACGAGCTGGCGCGCTGGGTGCTGGCGGCACGCGATCGCTCGACGCCGTTCAAGTGCACGGCGGGCCTGCACCACGCGGTGCGGCACACCGCCGACGGAACCGGGTTCGAGCACCACGGCTACCTCAACGTGCTGCTCGCCGCCACGCGTGCCGCCGCCGGCGGCGGCGCCGAGGAGGTGCGGTCGGTGCTCGCCGAGCGCGACGCCCGCGCGCTGGCCGACGAGGTCGCCGGGGCCGGTGACCAGGCGCTGCTCGCGGGGCGCGCGGCGTTCACGTCGTACGGCTCGTGCAGCGTGCTCGAGCCCCTGGACGACCTCGTCGCGCTCGGGCTGCTGCCGCCCGAGGCCGCCGCGGGGACCACCGACGAGGAGGGTGCGCGATGACCGGTACGACCTGGGTGCCCGGCGCGGCGGGCTCGCTGCACGACGTCGACAACCTGCCGTACGGCGTCGCCGTGCCGCGGGGCGGCGAGCCGCGGGTGGTCGTGCGCATCGGCGACCACGCGCTCGACCTCGCGGCGCTCGCACGTGCCGAGAGACCCACGGACGCGGCGCTGTTCGCGTCCGACTCGCTCAACCACCTGATGGCGGCCGGCCCGTCGACGTGGGCAGCGGCTCGCAGCTGGGTCACCGACCTGCTCACCGACCCCGCGCGCGAGGCCGAGGTCGCGCCGCACCTGCTGGCGCTCGACGACCTCGAGCTGCGGCTGCCGTGGGAGGTCGCCGACTACGTCGACTACTACGCCTCGCAGCACCACGCCACGAACGTCGGTCGGATGTTCCGTCCCGACGGCGACGCGCTGCTGCCGAACTGGAAGCACCTGCCCGTCGCCTACCACGGGCGCGCGGGTTCGGTCGTGGTGTCGGGCACCGGCGTCCACCGTCCGTGCGGGCAGCGCAAGCCCCCGCAGGCCGATCGTCCCGACCAGGGGCCGTCGCGCCGGCTCGACATCGAGGCCGAGCTCGGGTTCGTCGTCGGCCGCGGCCTGCCGCTCGGCGAGCGCGCGGGCACGGACGCGTTCCGCGACACCGTCTTCGGCGTCACCGGGCTCAACGACTGGTCGGCGCGCGACCTGCAGGCGTGGGAGTACGTGCCGCTCGGGCCCAACCTGGCGAAGTCGTTCGCCACCAGCGTGTCGGCGTGGGTCACCCCGCTCGCCGCGCTGGACGCCGCGCGCGTCCCGCTGCCCGAGCAGGACCCCGAGGTCGTCCCGTACCTGCGCGAGGCCGACCGCAGCGGCTACGACATCGAGGTCGAGGTCGAGCTCGACGGCGAGGTCGTCTCCCGTCCGCCGTACTCGACGACGTACTGGAGCCCGGCGCAGATGCTGGCGCACCTGACGGTGAACGGCGCCAGCCTGCGGGTCGGCGACCTGTTCGCGTCCGGGACGATCTCGGGCCCCGAGCGCGACCAGCGCGGGTCCTTCCTCGAGCTCTGCTGGGGCGGGCAGGAGCCGTTCACCGCCGGCGGGCGCGAGCGCACCTTCCTCGAGGACGGCGACGAGGTCGTGCTGCGGTACACCGCGCCCGGCGCGCTCGGCGGACGGATCGCGCTCGGCGAGGTGCGGGGCACGATCCTGCCCGCGCGTCCGCTGGACGGCTGAGGTGCCCGGCGGCCCGCGGCGGAGGGGTCCCAGACCCTCGAACGCGGGCTCGCGGTGCTGCTCGCGCTCGGCGCCGCCGACCACGGCCTGACCACCAGCGAGGTGGCGGTCGCCTGCGGCCTGCACCGCTCGATCGCCTACCGGCTGCTGGTCTCCCTGGTGCGCACCGGCTTCGCCGTCCGCGACGACGCCGGCCGCTACCGCCCGGGCCCGGCCGCGACCTCGCTGGCCGACCGCGTGCGTCCGCGCGTACGTGCCGTCGCCGAGCCGGTGCTGCACCGGCTGGCCGCGCGGCTCGACGCCACCGCCAGCCTGGTCGAGGTCGTCGGCGACGCCGCGGTCGCCACCGTCGTCGCCGAGCCGCCCTCCGACGGTCCCCGCTTCTCCTACCGGCTCGGCGCCCGCGACCCGCTCGACCGCGGGGCCGGCGGCATCGCCGCGCAGGCGTCCGGCCCAGCGGTCGGCCGGCGAGGACGAGCGGGTGCGGGCGGCCCGCGAGGCGGGCTTCGTGACGACGTCGGCCGAGCTCAACCCCGGCGCCCACGCGCTCGCGGCACCCGTGCCGGGGGCCGGCGTGCTGGCCGCGGTGAACGTGGTGACGAACCGGCCCGAGCTGCTCGCCTCGGCCGTCGACGAGGTCGTGCGGGCGGCGCGGGAGATCGCGGACGTCCTGCGCGCCCCCGTCGGCCCGGCGCGGGATCCGGCGACCGCCTAGGATCGGATCCACGGCTCGGTGAGGAGCAGGCGTGGAGTGGTTGCGGGAGACGCAGTGGCTGGCCTGGGTCGGCGGTGCGCTCGTCCTGGGCCTGGTCGAGGTGGCGTCGCTCGACCTCGTGTTCATCATGCTGAGCGCCGGAGCGCTATCGGCCGCGCTCGCGGCCTACCTCGGCGCCGGTTTCGCGCTGCAGGTGATCGTCTTCGTCCTGACCTCCGCCCTGCTCCTGCTCGTCGCCCGGCCGCTCGCCCTGCGCAAGCTGAGGCCTGCCAGTGCCGAGCAGCGGACCGGCACCGCGGCGCAGGTCGGTCGCACCGCCGAGGTGCTCGAGCCGGTCGGTGCGCGTGCCGGCCTGGTCAAGCTGACGGGTGAGACCTGGAGCGCGCGCACGCACGACGCGGCCAGGACCTTCGGCGTGGGTGACACCGTCGTCGTCGTACGGATCGACGGCGCCACCGCCGTCGTCGACGCGCCGCAGCCGCCCCCAGGCGCCACGCCCGACCACGAGGAGAGCACCTGATGCCGTCCGCCGGTGACATCGCTCTGTACGTCGTCCTGTTCCTGCTGATCGCGTTCACCGTCATGGCCCTGATCCGAGCGGTCCGGATCGTCCCCCAGGCGACGGCGGTCATCGTGGAGCGGCTGGGCAAGGTACTCGCGCACGCTCGACGCCGGTCTGCACTTCCTGATCCCGTTCATCGACCGGGCGCGGGCCAACGTCGACCTGCGCGAGCAGGTGGTCTCCTTCCCGCCCCAGCCGGTGATCACCTCCGACAACCTCGTGGTCAGCATCGACACCGTCATCTACTTCCAACCGACCGACCCGAAGGCGGCGACGTACGAGATCGCCAACTACATCCAGGGCATCGAGCAGCTGACCGTCACCACCTTGCGCAACGTGATCGGCTCGCTCGACCTGGAGCAGACGCTCACCAGCCGCGACCAGATCAACGGCCAGCTCCGCGGGGTGCTCGACGACGCCACGGGACGCTGGGGCATCCGGGTCAACCGGGTCGAGCTCAAGGCCATCGACCCGCCGGCCAGCGTCCAGGACTCGATGGAGAAGCAGATGCGCGCGGAACGGGACCGACGCGCCACGATCCTGCACGCCGAGGGGGTGAAGCAGTCGCAGATCCTCACCGCCGAGGGCGAGAAGCAGGCGGCGATCCTCACCGCCGAGGGCACAGCGCAGGCTGCGATCCTCAACGCCCAGGGCGAGTCGCGCGCGATCCTGCAGGTCTTCGACGCCATCCATCGCGGCAACCCGGACTCGAAGCTGCTGGCCTACCAGTACCTGCAGGTGCTCCCGCAGATCGCGCAGGGTGAGTCGAACAAGATGTGGATCGTCCCGACCGAGCTGACCCAGGCCCTGCGGGGCATCGGGTCCGCCCTCGGCGCCGACGACGGTGACGGCTCGGGCGGTCTCGACCGGCCGCCGGCCGGAGTGCGCGAGAACGACCGCGGTGAGCGGTTCGAGGTCGAGATGGACGAGTTCAGCCTCGAGGACCCGGGCGAGGCCCTGAAGAAGGCCCGTGCCGAGGCGGCGGGTGCGACCGAGGAGGCCGAGCGCTCGCGCCAGACCCGCAGGGGCGGCATCGGAGGCTCCGTCGAGCCGGGTGCGACCGAACCCGGTCCGTGAGCCGGGTGGGGTGCACCTGGCTGGTAGACGGGTAGAGGACGCCGACGGTAGATTGGTCCGCGTGGGTCTCAACATCAAGAACGAGCGCGTGCACGACCTCGCGCGCCAGGCCGCAGCGCTGACCGGCAACAGCCAGACCGGCGCCATCGAGGAGGCGCTCGAGCTCTACCTGCGCCACCACGGAGCGGACCCGGAGGCGGTCCGGACTGCGCGCACGGTCGACCTGGTGCGCCGTCTGGTGGCGCAGTACACCTCGACCCCGGGCGTCGAGGAGCGCGAGATCGGATCCGTGGAGGATCTCTTCGACGGGCGCACGGGTCTTCCGCGGTGATCGTCGACTCGTCCGCCCTCATGGCGGTGCTCGAGGACGAGCCCCAGGGGCGTGCGTGCGTCGAGCTCATCGCCGCGACGGACTCCCGCATGTCGGTGGCGTCCTGGCTCGAGGTCGGCATCGTGGCCGACGCGCGGTCGGCGTCGCACGGCGAGCGTCTCGACGAGATCCTCCGCGTGCTGGGCATCGAGACCGTCCCGGTGTCGCAGCACCACGCGCAGGTGGCGAGGGCGGCCTACCGCCGCTTCGGTCGCGGTTCGGGCTCTCCGGCGAAGCTGAACTACGGCGACTGCTTCGCGTACGCGCTCGCCGTCACCACAGGTGAAGCGCTGCTCTTCGTCGGCGACGACTTCGCTCACACCGACGTGCAGGCTGCGCTCCGGTGAGGCGCAGGTAGCGTGCCTCCGGTGCAGCTGCCCGCCGGGGCGTCCTGGGTCACCGAGGTCGCCGACCACCTCCTGCAGCGCACGGTCGGGCAGGCGACCTTCGACCGCGGTCGCGCCTACGCGCGCGAGGGCCGGGTCGAGAACCTGAGCTCCGGCGACCACGGGCGGATGCTGCTCGGCGCGGTGCGCGGGTCGGGCCGCCAGCCGTACCAGACCCTCGTCCGCGCCGGGTCCGACCCGCTCTCGTGGACCTCGCGCTGCAGCTGCCCGGTGGGGGCGCGGTGCAAGCACGGCGTGGCGCTGCTGCTCGCCGCCCGGGCGCAGGTCGACGGGGAGGTCGCCGCCGCCGTCGAGCCCCCGGAGCCCGAGTGGGAGATCCGGCTGGGGCCGCTGCTCGCGACGTCGGCCGCTGCGGCCTCTGCGCCGGTCGGCGGGGGCGCCGGCATGGGGCTGGTGGTCGACGTCGTCGAGCGCAGCACGGGGTGGCAGCCGGGGGCGCCACCGTCCACGGTGCACGCGGTCCGCGTCCGCCCGACCCGGCGCACCCGCAGCGGCACCTGGGCGCGCGCCGCGCAGTGGACCGACGTGATCGGGCAGCGGTACGGCCGCGCCCCGGCCGACGTCGACGAGCGGCACCGCAGCGCGCTCGCCGAGCTGTACCGCCTTCACGAGAGCGGGTCCGACCGCTACCGGTACCGGCCCGACGTGCTGCTCGACGACCTCGGCGCCCCGGCCTGGGCGGTGCTGCGCGCCGCGGTCGAGGCGGGCGTCGAGCTGATGCCGCCGGCCGGTCACGTGGGCACCGTCGTGCTGCTCGACCACCCCGTGCAGGCCCGGCTCGACGTCCGCCGCGAGGACGACGGCGGCGTGCGGCTGGCGGCCGAGGCGGTGGGGCTCGACCCGCAGCCGGGGGCCGGCGAGCTGGTGCTGGTCGGACGTCCCGCCCACGGGCTGGCGGTCGTGCGCGGCGCCGACGTCGAGCTCGCCGAGCTGAGCGGTCCCGTCGACGACGCGTTCGCCGACCTGCTGCTCGACACCCGCCCGGTGCACGTCCCGGCGCCCGACGCCGAGCGGTTCACCGGGCTGTTCCTGCCGCGGCTGCGCGACCGAGCGCCGGTCACCAGCGCCGACGGATCGGTCGAGGTGGGTGGTGGCCCGCCGCCTCGTATCGACGTGGTCGTCGAGACCGACGGCGGCGTGGTCGGTCTCGCGCTCGGTTTCCGGTACGGCGGGGTGCGGGTGCGGTCCGACGCCACCGACGCGGCCCGCGACCACGCCGCCGAGCGCGCGCTGCTCGACCGCGTCACCGTGCTGCACGAGGTGCCCGGCGCGGTGACCGGCCCGGGTCCGCGCGGTGGCCGGCGGCTGTCGCCGACAGCCGACCTGGTGGGGCTGGCGGCGGTGCGCTTCGTCACCGACCAGCTGCCGCTGCTGACGGCCGACCCCGACGTGCACGTCCAGCTCACCGGCGAGCTGCCGGTGTACGAGGAGTCGACCTCGGCGCCGCTGATCGAGGTCGCGACCTCCGACGACGAGGCCCGTACCGACTGGTTCGACCTGCACGTCACGGTCACCGTCGACGACGAGGACGTCCCGTTCGAACCGCTGTTCGCCGCGCTGTCGCGCGACGACGACGCGCTGCTGCTCGACTCCGGCACCTGGTTCCGGCTCGACCACCCCGGCCTGGACGACCTCCGCCGGCTGATCGAGGAGGCGCGTTCGCTGTCGGAGGGTCCGTCGGACGGCCTGCGCATCAACAGGTTCCAGCTCGGGCTCTGGGACGAGCTGGTGTCGCTCGGTGTCGTCGGCGCGCAGGCGCAGCGGTGGCAGGAGAGCGTCGAGGCGATCCGCGGCCTCGCCGATGCGCCCAGGCCGCCTCTGCCGCAGAGCCTCACGGCCGTGCTTCGTCCGTACCAGCACGACGGCTACCACTGGCTGACCGCGTTGTGGGACGCGCGTCTCGGCGGCGTGCTCGCCGACGACATGGGTCTGGGCAAGACGCTGCAGGTGCTCGCGCTGCTGGTGCGCGCCCAGGAGACGGGCGACCTCGACGCGCCCGTCCTCGTGGTCGCGCCCACGAGCGTCACCGGCACCTGGGCCGAGGAGGCCGCCCGCTTCGCGCC
The DNA here is from genome assembly GCA_963715595.1 of uncultured Actinomycetota bacterium. Classification (GTDB taxonomy): domain Bacteria; phylum Actinomycetota; class Actinomycetes; order Actinomycetales; family CAWJMD01; genus MFD01275-22. The sequence goes on along the minus strand of OY970255.1, from coordinate 3,377,458 downwards.
GTCGCTGCGGGTGCAGGTGGTCGGCGAGACCAGCCGCCGCCGCGGCACGCCGCTGGCGCAGGTCGTCGAGGGCGCCGACGTGGTGGTGACCTCGTACGCGGTGCTGCGCATCGACGACCGCTCGTTCCGCGAGCAGCGTTGGCGCGCACTGGTGCTCGACGAGGCGCAGTTCGTGAAGAACCACCAGTCGAAGACGTACCACGCGGCGCGGCGCCTCGACGTCCCGTTCACCCTGGCCGTCACCGGAACTCCGCTCGAGAACTCGTTGATGGACCTGTGGTCGATGTTCTCGCTGGCGGCGCCGGGGCTGTACCCGCGTCCCGACCGGTTCACCCAGGAGATCCGCCGTCCGATCGAGAGCGGTGCCCGGCCCGACCTGCTCGACACCCTGCGCAAGCGCATCCGGCCGCTGATGCTGCGCCGCACCAAGGAGCAGGTGGCCTCCGACCTGCCGCCCAAGCAGGTGCAGCTGCTGCAGGTGCCGCTGCACCCGGTGCACCGCCGGCTGTACGACCAGCACCTGCAGCGGGAGCGGCAGCGGGTGCTCGGCCTGCTCGACGACCCGGTGGCGAACCGGGTGGCGATCCTGGCCTCGCTCACCCGGCTGCGCCAGCTCAGCCTGCACCCGGGGCTGGTCGGCGAGACGCACCCGAACCTCACGTCGGCGAAGCTCGACACCCTGGCCGAGCTGGCGCACGAGCTCGCCGACGAGGGCCACCGGGCGCTGGTGTTCAGCCAGTTCACCCGGTTCCTGCGGATGGCGCGCGACCGCCTGCACGAGGAGGGCCTCACCACCCGGTACCTGGACGGCCGCACCCGCGACCGGCAGAAGGAGATCGACGCGTTCCGCGCCGGGGACGGCGACGTGTTCTGCATCAGCCTCAAGGCCGGCGGGTTCGGCCTGACCCTCACCGAGGCCGACTACGTCTTCGTCCTCGACCCGTGGTGGAACCCCGCCACCGAGGCGCAGGCCATCGACCGCGTGCACCGCATCGGCCAGCAGCGCCCGGTGCACGTGTTCCGGCTGGTGTCGCAGGGCACGATCGAGGAGAAGGTGGTCGCCCTGCAGGAGCGCAAGCGCGACCTGTTCGACCGGGTCGTCGACGACGGTGGAGCACTGACCGGCGCCGTCACCGCCGCCGACCTGCGGGGACTGCTGGAGGGCTGAGCGCCGACGCTCCCGCGCGTTCTCGTTGTTGAGTATCCGTACCGCCTCCAGTGCGACGTCCGCGCTCCGATACTGACGACATGAGCGACACACCTGCCTGCGAGACCGTCGACGGCGTCGAGCAGGAGCCTCGACGACGCGGGGTGCGCTCGTTGGTCACCCACCCGCAGTTCGCACCCGGGGCGACCTGCCTGCTGGGGGTCCTCAGCCTGCTCACGGTGCTGTGCTTCCACTTCCCCGAGCTGCTCACCAGCCAGGAGTTCCGCGCCGTCTACACCGAGGGCTTCGCGCGCACCACGTTGCTCGTCGGTCTCGTGCTGACCTTCGTCCTCGGCCCGATCGCCGTGCTGCGGGGACACCACCGGCGGTACGCGCTGGTCGGGATGGCGAGCGGCACGCTGGCCATCGTGCTCGGTGGCACCACCGTGCAGTTCGAGACGATCGACCAGACGCCGTACTCGCTCGGGCTCGACTGGTTCGTGCTGGCCCTGTTCTTCTCGGCGCTCGTCTTCATCCCCCTCGAGCACCACTTCGCCCGACGCCCCGTCGCCGTCTTCCGCCGCGGGTGGCGCACCGACGCCGTCTACTTCTTCATGAGCCACGTGCTGGTCCAGTTCATCCTGCTCATGGTCACGGCCTTCACCGCCGTGGTCGTCGGCGCCGCGCACGTGCCGGGCGTGCAGGCGGTCGTGGGCGCGATGCCGTTCCTCGTCCAGCTCCTGCTGGCCGTCTTCCTGGCCGACCTCGCCCAGGCGCTCCTGCACCGCTGCTACCACCGCGTCACCACGCTGTGGAAGTTCCACTCGGTGCACCACTCCAGCCGTGACCTCGACTGGCTCGCCGGCTCACGCGTCCACCTCGTCGAGACCGTCCTGACCCGCAGCATCGTCGTCCTGCCGCTCCTGGCCCTCGGGTTCGAGCAGCCCGTGGTGAACGCCTACGCCGTCCTCGTCGGTCTGCAGGCGGTCGTCGCCCACGCCAACATCGACGTCCGGTTCGGCTGGCTCGAGTACGTGCTCACCCTCCCGCGCTACCACCACTGGCACCACGCGCGTCACGAGGACTACTGGGACTGCAACTACGCCATCCACCTCCCGGTCGTGGACATGCTGATGGGGACGTTCAAGCTGCCCAGGGACCAGAGCTGGCCCGAGGAGTACGGCGTCCTGACCCTCGAGTCGGTGCCCCAGGGGTTCGTCGCGCAGCACGCCATGCCGTTCCGGAGCAGGGCGACGTACGACGACTACGTCCGCTGAGCCCTCGGGACCTCGAAGGCTGGGGACCGACTCGCACAACACCTGCGGCGCGACACAACGGTCCAGACGGGTGCGCGACGACGGGGGCGTTGTGCGGGCGGGCCAGGCGTGGCCGCCCCGCGTCCGACCGCCTGACATTCAGCTCGTCCGAGCCCGCCGCTGAGGATCCTCCCCGCGCGTCCAGGACGCTCCGTGGGAGGCTGCGGGCCGGTCGCGGCACCCGCCGCGGCCGGAGATCGGACCACGGGGGCGGACATGAGCACGGACGAGCGGAAGCAGGACGCCGGCAGCGGCCGGGTGGCGGGACGAGCAGGCCCTCCGTGGGCGGTGCGGGCGGCGGTGGCGCTGCTGTGGGTCAACGCCGGCCTGAACGCCCTCGACCTGGTCCTGGTGACCACGGGCGTCACGCCCGGTGACGGCAGCAGCACGGCGACGAACCTGGTCGCGCTGGCCGTCGGGGTGGTCGTGGCCGCGCTGCTGTCGGTGCTGCTGTGGCGGGGGGTCCGCTGGGCGCGCTGGGCCGCCGGCGTGTACCTGGCCCTCGGCGTCGTGGTGAACGTCTGGGGCTCGCTGTCCGGCCCCGCGCTCCCGGACCTGCTGATCTACCTCGCGTCGGCGCTGGTCCTGTTCGTCGCGGCCGGCTTCCTGTTCAACGACGAGGAGACCACGCGGTACTTCGCCCGCGGCTGACGGTCCGACCGTCCGGGCCGGCCGCGGTCAGCTCGTCCAGGCCCGCCAGAGCGCGGCGTACTCGCCGTCGAGCTCGACCAGCTCGTCGTGGCTGCCGAGCTCGACCACGTGGCCGTCGACGACCACGGCGATGCGGTCGGCGTCGTGCGCGGTGTGCAGCCGGTGCGCGATCGCCACCACGGTGCGGTTCTCGAGCAGCGCGTTCATCGAGCCCTCGAGCGTGCGGGCGGTGCGGGGGTCGATCAGCGAGGTGGCCTCGTCGAGCACCAGGGTGTGCGGGTCGGCCACCACCAGCCGGGCCAGCGCCACCTGCTGCGCCTGGGCCGGCGTGAGGGCGAAGCGTCCCGACCCGACGACGGTGTCGAGCCCCTGCGGCAGCCGCTCGACCCAGTCGAGCGAGCCGACGGCGCGCAGCGCGTCTCGCACCGCGAGGTCGTCGACGCCGGAGCGCGCCAGCACGATGTTGTCGCGGACGGTGCCGATGAAGACGTGGTGCTCCTGGGTCACCAGCGCCACCTCGGTGCGCAGCACCTCGAGCGGCAGGTCGACCAGGGCGACGCCGCCGACGGTGGCGCTGCCGGTGCGGGGTCGGTTGATGCCCGAGAGCAGGCGTCCGAGCGTCGACTTCCCCGACCCGCTCGGACCCACCACCGCGAGCCGCTCGCCCGGACGCAGCACCAGGTCGACGCCGTGCAGCACGTCGTGGCCCTCGCGGTAGGCGAACCGCAGGTCGCGGCCCTCGAGCCGGTCGCCCTCGGGCAGCTCGCCCGACGGCGTGCGGTCGGGCGGCACCTGCGCGATGCCGAGCAGCCGGCTGGTCGACGCCGCGCCCACCTGGAGCCGGTCGATCTCGCCGATCAGGCGATCGAGCGGCTCGCCGAGCGCCTCGACGTACAGCACCGCGGCGGTGATCTGGCCGAGGTCGGCCCAGCCCTGCGCGTACGCGAGGGCGCCGACCAGCAGCGTCACCACGCGCGGGGTCTGGAACGCCATGTTCATCCACGCGAACAGCACGTTGCGCAACGTCATGCCGTACCGCTCGGCCTGCGCCGAGACAGCGATGTCGTCGTCGCCGGCGCCGACGCGGCGGTCCGACAGGCCCAGCGCCTCGACCGTCCGCGCGCCCTCGACCGTCTCGGTCAGCGTGGTGTTGATCCGCGAGTACGTGGCGCCCTCGGTGATGTACGCCTTCGGTGCCAGCCGCAGGTACCCGCGCACGGCGAAGAAGCAGGTCGCGAACGCGAGCAGCGCCGGCACCGCCAGCACCACCGAGTTCAGCAGCATCGCCACCACCGACAGCACCACGGTGATCAGCGAGATGATCAGGAACGGCAGGCCGAACTGCACCGCGCGGCTCATCGTCCCGACGTCGCGGGTGACCCGGGTGACCAGGTCGCCCGTGCTCGCGCTCTCGACCGCGCCGAGAGGCAGCCGCAGGATCGTGCGGACGACGTACTCGCGCGCGCCGGCCAGCAGGTCCTGCCCGAACAGCGTCGAGATGCGCTGGCCGAGGAAGGTGAAGCCGGCCTGGGCCAGCACGATGCCGACCACCATCAGGGCGAGCGTGTCGAGGCCGGGCCCCGTCCCCGGCTCGACCGTGCCGTTCACCAGCTCGCCGAGCAGGCGCGGCACCACCAGGCCCGCGGCGGCGGCCACGCCGTTCAGCCCGACCATCGCGACGACGACGCCGCGACGCCCGCGCACCAGGCCGCGGAAGAAGGTCAGCACCTCCTGGTTGCCCGACACCGGCCACCCGCGCGCGGGTCGGCGCGAGGCGGCGTAGGTGTCGTCGGCCCGCTGCCGGCGCAGGTCGTGCCGCTGCCAGAGCGCGCGCCAGCGCTCGCGCGCCCGGGCGTCGGTCGGCGGGAGCAGCTCGGGCGGGACGGGCGGCGCGTCGCCGGAGCGGTCGCGCCAGGTCTGCTCGGAGGTCGCGAGGAGGTCGGTCACAGCACGACCTCCGCGTCGAGCGCTCGCGCCACCAGGTGCCGGTAGGCGGGGTCGGCGTCGAGCAGGTCGGCGTGCCGGCCCTCGGCCACGACCTGCCCGCCGTCGAGCATCACGACCCGGTCGGCGTGGTGCAGCCAGAGCGGCGAGACGGTGCAGACCACGGTGGTGCGGCCCTGGCGCAGCGCGCGGACGCGCTCGGCGACACGGGCCTCGGTGTGGGCGTCGACCGCCGAGGTGGGGTCGACGAGGACGAGCACCGGGGCGTCGGCGGCGAGCGCACGGGCCAGCACGACCCGCTGCCGCTGGCCGCCGGACAGGCCGCGGCCGCGCTCGTCGAGCTGGCCCTGCCAGCCCTCGGGCAGCGCGTCGTAGACGTCCTCGGCGTTCGCCACCCGCAGCGCGGTCTCGGCCTGCTCGCGGGTCAGCCGTCCGTGCGGGTCGATCGCGTCCTGCAGCGTGCCGGCGAACAGGGCGCTCGCGGTGTCGCTGACCAGCACGGTGCGGCGCACCTCGCGCAGCCGCGCCCGCGACAGGTCGACCCCGCCGAGGGTCACGCCCCACTCGCGTCCGGCGCGCTCCTCGTCGCTCGCGGCGAGCGCGGCCCGGCGGGCGTGCCGGTCGGCGCGGGCCCGGCGGGCGGCCCGGCCCTTCAGGCCGACCGCGTCGTCCTCGGCGACCGTGACGGTGTCGGGCGGCAGGTAGCGGCCGAGCCGGTCGGCGAGCGCGGCGCTGTCGTCGGGCACCGCCGACACGACCACGGTCAGCAGGCCCGGACGGGCCGTGAACCCGCTCGCCGCGTCGACCAGCGGCGCCGTGCCGTCGAGCGCGACGGGGGCCTGCGGGTCGCGCCACGGCGGACGCTGCTCGAACACCGCGACCGCCTTCCGCGCGCTGACCAGCGACTTGGTGACCTTCTGCGCCAGCTCGAAGAAGGTGCGGATCGGGCCGACCATGAACACGCCGTACCCGAGGAAGGTGACCAGCTCGCCGACGGTGAGCTCCCCCTGCTGCACCTGCCGCGTGCCCAGCCAGACCAGCGACACCAGGAACAGCCCCGACAGCAGCACGCCCACGGCCTCGACCGCGGCCTGCCAGACGCCGGACGCGACCCCGGCCCGCCTGGCCAGCTGCGACTGCGTCCCGTAGCCGCGGCCGAAGGTGTCCTCGCCGCCGATGCCGCGCAGGATGCGCAGGCCGGCGACGATGTCGGTGGCCAGCGAGGTCAGGTCGGAGGTGCGGGTGCGCTCGACCTCCTGCCGGCGGTGCAGCGGGCGCAGCAGCGGCATCGCCGCCACCACGAGCACGGGGGCGCCGAGCAGCACGACCACGCCGAGCTGCACCGAGGTGGACAGCACGATCGCGGCGACGGTGAGGAACGAGACCAGCTGGGCGGTGGAGCGGGCGATGATCTCGGTGAGCGCGCCGAACTCGTCGGCGTCGCCGGACGCGACGCTCAGCACCTCGCCGGTCGGCGTGCGGCGCGGCAGCACGTGGCCCATCTGCGCGACCTTGCGCGTCACCATCTTCGTGGTGCCGTAGAGCGCGACCAGCCACGACCGCACGACGTAGGTGTGGAAGACGACCCCGAAGACCCCGCCCACGATCGCGACCCCGAGCATCAGCCCGGCCCACCCGAGCAGCGCCCCGGTCGAGCCGCCGAGGATGCCGTCGTCGACGGCACGGCCGAAGATCCACGGCCCGAACGTCATCGGCAGGAACCACAGCAGCGCCGTCAGGGTCGACAGCGCGATCACGCCCGGCTGCTGCTTCAGGACCCAGACCAGGAACCGCGCCGGCGACCGGGTGTCGGGGTCGCTCGAGGGAGGCGCGTCGTCGCCGGAGAAGAAGGTCGTGACCTTCGGGGGATAGTCCTGCATGGCGTGCTCGATGGTAGGTGCGGCCACCGACCGCGGACGAACGCGTTTCGCCGCCCTTGACAGTTCTGGAATGTTCACTACAGAATGAGCTGTGGCCAGGCCGAGGAGCTTCGACGAGGACCAGGTGCTCGACGCGGCGATGCACGCGTTCCGCCGCAACGGTTTCGGCGACACCTCGGTGGTCGACCTGGAGGCCGCCACCGGCCTGCGCACCAGCAGCCTCTACGCCGCGTTCGGCGACAAGACCGGGCTGTTCCGCCGGGCGCTGGAGCACTACGTCACCCACGTGGTGGCGGCGCGGCTGGCCGAGCACGCCGGGCCCGACGCCGGCCTCGACGACCTGGAGCAGCTGTTCCTCAGCCTGTTCCGGCCGCCGCTCGACGACGGGTACGGGTGCCTGGTCGTCAACTCCGCCGCCGAGTTCGGGGGCGACACCTCGGTGCCCCAGCAGCGGGTCTCGGACGCGCTGGCGCTGGTGCACCGCCACCTCGCCGACGTCGTCCGCCGCGAGCTGGGCGACCGGCACGCCGCCGCCACGGCCGCCGAGCTCGACCTGACCTACCACGGCCTGCTGGTCCTCAGCCGCGCCGGACGCCTCGCACCCGTCCACCAGGACGCCGTGCACCGCCAGTTCGACGCCCTGCGCGCCGAGAAGGAGAACCTGCGATGACCACCACCGCCCTCACGCCCGCCTCCGTCCCCGCCTCGCCGTTCTACAGCCCCGGCGTGCTCGTCACCGGTGCCCAGCAGGTCGTGCACGTCTCGGGCCAGGTCGGCCACGACTCCCGGGGCGAGCCGCTCGAGGGAGTCGAGGCGCAGACGGTGCAGGCCGTCGCGCACCTGCACGCCGTGCTCGCCGAGGCCGGCATGACCGGCGCCGACCTGGTGAAGCTGACGATCTACCTCACCGACGCCGCCGACGTCCCGGCCTTCGCCGCCGCCGCGGCGGGCAGCCTGCCCACCCCGCCGCCCGCCACCACGATGCTCGTCGTCGCAGGCCTGGCCGACCCGCGGCTCAAGGTCGAGATCGAGGCCGTCGCCGCCCGCTGACCACCAGCGGCCGTACCGGGGCGTCGGGGTCGCGGCCCGTGGGGCGCCCTGGACGACGCGGAACGCCCCCGACCCCGACGCCCCGGTACGCGGGTCTGGTTCGATGCCGGGGTGACCGACCTCGAGCCGCTGCTGCGCCGCGTCGACGACCTGCGGGCCCGCGCCGGGGACGAGCGGGTCGTCGTGGGCGTGACCGGGTCGCCCGGCGCCGGCAAGAGCACGCTGTGCGACGCCCTCGTCGCCGCGCTCGGTGACGACGCGGTGCTCGTCCCGATGGACGGGTTCCACCTGGCCCAGGCCGAGCTCGAGCGGCTCGGCCGCGCCGACCGCAAGGGCGCCCCCGACACCTTCGACGCCGCCGGGTACCTGCACCTGCTGCGCCGGCTGCGGGCCCGCGACGACGCCGTCGTCTACGCACCGCGGTTCCACCGCGAGATCGAGGAGGCCGTCGCCGGCGCGGTCCCCGTCCCGCGCGAGGTGCCGGTCGTGGTCACCGAGGGCAACTACCTGCTGCTCGACGACCCCGCCTGGACCCCCGTGCGCGCCGAGCTCGACGAGGTCTGGTTCGTGGGCCCCGACGAGGCGCTGCGGCTCGAGCGGCTGATCGCCCGCCACGTCGCCCACGGCCGCAGCCCCGAGGCGGCGCTGGAGTGGGTGACCCGCAACGACGAGGCGAACGCCCGCCTCGTGGCCGCCACCGCCGCCCGTGCCGACCTGGTGCTGACCACGTCCTGAGCGGCTGCGCCCCGGGACCTGACCCGGTCAGCCCTTCTTCGTCGACCGGGCCCGCACGTGGGCGCGCTCGCCCTGGCGGCCGAACAGGCTGAGGAACTCGACCGACCGCTCGTCGGTGCGGCCGAACCAGTGCGGGACGCGGGTGTCGAACTCGGCGGCCTCGCCCGGCTCGAGCACCATGTCGTGCTCGCCGAGCACCAGCCGCAGCCGGCCGTTCAGCACGTAGACCCACTCGTAGCCCTCGTGCGTCTGCGGTGTCACCTCGGGCGTGCCGCGTCCGGCGGGGATGACGATCTTGTAGGCCTGGATGCCGCCTGGCCGCCGGGTCAGCGGCAGCAGCGTCATGCCGTGCGCCTTCACCGGCCGCAGGTGGATGCGCGGGTCGCCCGTGGGCGGCGCGTCGACGAGCTCGTCGAGCGTCACGCCGTGCGCGCGGGCCAGCGGGAGCAGCAGCTCGAGCGTCGGTCGCCGCGAGCCGGACTCCAGCCGCGACAGCGTGCTCACCGAGATGCCGGTCTGCGCCGAGAGGTCGGCGAGGGTCGTCTCACGCTGCTGGCGCAGCGCGCGCAGCCGGGGGCCGACGGCGGCCAGGGTCTGGTCGTCCACCTCGTCAGGTTGCCACATCAGCAACGACGTTTGCCACTCGGGCCGGCCCGGGCGCACGCTGGCGGCAGACGTCGGGACCGAGCCAGGAGGACGAGATGGTGGACGAGCTGCAGGACGCGTACGAGGTGGTCGTGGTCGGGGGTGGCGCGGCCGGGCTGAACGGCGCGCTGATGCTGGGGCGCTCGCGGCGCTCGGTGGTGGTGCTCGACTCCGGGCAGCCGCGCAACGCCCCGGCCGACGGGGTGCACGGGCTCTTCGCCCGCGAGGGCACGCCGCCGGCCGAGCTGGTGGCGCGCGGGCGCGAGGAGGTGCGGCTGTACGGCGGGCACGTCGTCGAGGCCGAGGTCGTCGACGCCGAGAGGGTCGGCGACGGGTTCGTGGTGCGGCTCGCCGACGGCCGCCGCGTGCACGGGCAGCGGCTGCTCGTCACCAGCGGGCTGGTCGACGTGCTGCCCGACGTGCCGGGCCTGGCCGAGCGGTGGGGCCGCGACCTGATCCACTGCCCGTACTGCCACGGCTACGAGGTGCGCGACCGCGCGATCGGCGTGCTGGCGATCAGCCCGATGTCGGTGCACCAGGCGCTGCTGCTGCGCCAGCTGAGCGCCGACGTCACCGTCCTCGCCCACACCACGACCTTCCCGGACGAGGCGCTCGAGCAGCTCGCGGCCCGCGGCATCGCGGTGGTCGAGGGCGAGGTCACCGAGGTGGTGGTGCAGGACGACCGCATCACCGGCGTCCGGCTGGCCGACGGCACCGTGGTCGCCCGAGAGCGTGCTCGCCACCGGGTCGCGCGCGTCGCCCGCACCGGGTTCCTCACCTCGCTCGGGCTCGCCACCGTCGAGCACCCGAGCGGGATGGGCGTGCACCTGCCCGTCGACGCCTTCGGCAAGACCGAGGTGCCGGGGGTCTGGGCCGCGGGCAACGTCGCCGACATCGCCGCGCAGGTCGGGTCGTCGGCCGCCGCGGGGGCGTGGGCCGGCGCGCAGATCAACGCCGACCTGGTGATGGCCGAGACCACCGCGGCCGTCGAGGCGCGCCGGCTGGCCGTGGTCTGAGGTCAGGGCGCAGGAGCGACCTCGCCGCGCCCGCCGTCGACGGTGACGACCGGCTCGTGCGCCAGCAGGCGGGTCACCTCCGGGACGCCCACGACCGCCGGGACGCCGAGCTCGCGGGCGACGATCGCGGCGTGCGCGAGCAGGCCGCCGACCTCGGTGACGACCGCGGACGCCACCGTCATCAGCGGCACCCAGGACGGGTCGGTCGTGCGGCAGACCAGCACGTCGCCGGGTGAGAACCGCTGGTGCTCGTGAGGTCCGGCGAGCACTCGCGCCGTGCCGGTCGCGCGGCCCCGGGACGCGGCGGTGCCGGTGAGGACGACGCCGGTTGCGGCCGGAGCGACCCCGGGCGGCGCGTGCGCCCCCGTCGTCACCGGGCGCGCCTGCAGCAGCCACAGCGCGCCGGCGCCGTCGAGCGCCCACTCGAGGTCCTGCGGACCGTCGAGCGCTGCCGCGACCTGCGTTGCGAGCCGGGCGATCTCGCGCACCTGCCGGTCGTCGAGGACCCCGGACGACCGGTCGGCCGCCACGGCTCCGGACGGGTCGACCCGCCAGCGGTCGGGGTCGACCGTGCCGCCCACCACCGCGTCGCCGAGACCGGCTGCGGCCTCGACCACCACGACGTCGGCACCGGTCACCGGGTCGACCGTGAACGCGACACCGGCGGCGACGGCGTCGACCTGGTGCTGCACCAGCACCGCGGCGGTGCCTGCGCCGACGAGGCCGCGCGCGGCGCGGTAGGCGTCGGCCCGAGGCGACGAGACCGACGCCTGCACCCGCGCGACGGCGTCCGCGACGCCGTCGACGGCGACGCCGAGAACCGACTCGAGCAGGCCGGCGAACGAGGAACCCGCGGAGTCCTCGTCCGGCCCCGAGGAGCGCACGGCGAGCACCGGGCCGAGGTCGCGCACCGCCGCGATCACGGCGTCCGGGGGCGCGTGGGGCAGGACGACGACGCCGGGCGGGACCGGGAGGCCCAGCCCGAGGAGCCGCGACAGCACGGCCGACTTGGGCCCGACCCCCGCCACCGCGTGCGCGTGGACGAGATCGACCACGGCCTCGCCGGTGTCAGGCGCTGTCGGCACCGCGCCCGATCCCGAGCGTGGCGAGCAGGTCCTCGTGCAGCTCGAACCAGACCCGGTGGCACGAGTCGACGCGTCCGTCGACGAAGAGGTGCTCGCCCTCGCGGGCCTTGCGCAGCGCCGCGGCGAACCGGTCGTCGTAGCCGTCGAACCGTCCGAGCACCTGCACGAGCGAGCGCACCAGGCCGCCGAGCTCGACCGAGACCGCGCCGAGCTCGTCGAGCACCCTCGCGTCCCAGTGGGGGTCGCTGTGGTCGTTGGGTGCCAACGGGTCCTGCGGCGTGGCGCGCAGCTGCCAGTCGGTGCACGCCCTCCGCAACCGGCCGTTCAGCGGCAGGAACCGCTGGTGCACGGCACGCACCGCGTCCCGTCCGCCCACCTCGTCGAGCTCGGCGGCGAGCCGCCGCTCGTCCTCGGTCCTGCCCCGCTCGGTCGAGCGACCAGCCGCGCGATCCGGCGAACTGCGAGTGGGTCACCCAGCCGTAGGCCTGGTGGTCGAGCAGCAGCTCGTCGACCACGGTGGGGTCGAGCGCGAACCGCGCTGCCAGGGCAGGTGACTCGGCAAAGCCGAGAAGCCGCACGGCGTGCAGCGCGAGCAGGTCGACCGTGGAGCGCCGGGTCACGCCGGCACCGCCCGCGTGAACGACCCGGTGTCGAGCCAGTGCCGCAACCGCTCGACCGTCGTGACCAGGTACCCGGTCGGCCTCGGCGCGCATCTCGGCGGTCGTGGTGCCCAGCAGGTCGTTCGACAGCAGCAGCTGGCGGGCCGCGACCAGCGCCTCGAGGTCGTCCGCGTCGATCTCCGGCAACGGGCGCACCTCGGCGTAGCCCGCACGCATCGCCCGCTCGGGCGCCGGGTCGCCGCCGCGCAGGTAGAACGCCGAGATCGCGAGGTCGAGCGCCGGGGTGCCGAACCCGCAGTCGTCGAAGTCGAAGACCGCGAGCCTGCCGGCGTGCCACTTCAGGTTGCCGCCGTGCAGGTCGGCGTGCAGCGCGTGGACCGGCCCGGCGGCCTGCACCCGCCCGAAGGCCGCGGCCGACAGCCCGCGTGCCCGGCCGACGACCTCGCGTCCCTCGGCGTCCAGACCCGGCGCGGTGGAGAGGCGGTCGGGGTCGCCGAACAGCGGCTCGTCGAACACCGGCATCGTGCCGCCCTCGGGCAGTTCCCACGAGACGGCCTGCTCGTGCAGCAGCGCCATCGCGCGCCCGAGCGCACGGGCCTGCACCTCGTCCGGCTCGCCGACGTCCGGGCCGTCGAGCCAGCGCGCGGCGGTGGCGAGCAGCGGGCGCCCGAGCAGGTCGGACGGCACGAGAGCGAACCACCCGCCGTCGGTCGTCGTCTGCGGCTCGGGCACCAGCACGTCGGTGTGCTCGGCGAGGTCGAGCTGCCAGACCTGCTGGGCCAGCACCTCGTCCGGCGTGCTGGTCGAGTTGGTGTTGAGCCGCAGCGCGTAGCGGCCGCCGTCGGCCGTCCCGACGTCGAAGGTGGTGTTGTAGGCGTGCGCCGCGAGGTCGAGCCGCACCACGTCGAGGCCGAACGCCGCGGCAGCCGTGCGCGCGGCGGGGCGCAGCATCTCGACCTGGTCGTCGTCGGACAGGTCGAGGTAGGCGGTCTGCGGCACGGCGGTCACGGGGGACAGCACACCGCACGCAGACCCCTCACGTCTCCCCGGTTCGCCCTGGGCGCACCGGGACCCGCTCGAGCCTGGTCCAGGTCGCCCAGCCGCGCTCGCGCATCAGCTCGACCATGCGCGCGGCGCGCGGATCGGACTCCTGGGCGAGCAGCTCGAGCAGGTCGAACGGGGTGTCGTCGTCGGTGCCGGCGTGCACGTCGTGGCCGGCCGCTGCCGCCTCCTCCGACAGCTCGGCCATCAGGTCCGCCGCCTCGCGCATCAGCTCCTCGTCGGAGCCGTCGGCGTCGAACAGGTCCGACAGCACCCGGTACAGCCGCACGATCCTGGGGTCCTCGAGCGCGGCGAGCTTGCCGGGGATCCACTCGCGCACCTGGTCGGGCCACCGCGCGGCCATCACGATCCAGCCGTCGCGCTCGCCCCGGACGACGGGCTCGGCCACCCCGAGGTCGCGCAGGGCGTCCAGGTAGGCCGTCACCTCCGGCGGCAGCACCAGGGCGTCGCCCGCGGCGAGCCGGGCGACCTGCGCCCGGCTGCGCCGCAGCCTGGCCATCTCCTCGCGCAGCCTCGCGTCGATGCGCCGGATCGCTGCGGCGAAGGTCTCCTCGTCGGCCTCGAGCAGGTCGGCGACCTCGGCGAGCGGTACACCGGCCTCGGCGAGGGTCCTGATGCGCACGAGCGCCACCACCGCGCGCGGACCGTAGGTGCGGTAGCCCGACCGGTCGCGCTCGGGCTCGGGCAGCAACCCGATCTGGTGGTAGTGCCGCACCGCGCGCACGGTCACGCCGGTGTACGCGGCCAGCTGGCTGATCGTCAGCACGTCCTCATCCTGCCCCTCGTCCGCCTGCCCTCGTCGTCGATCGTGGTCAGGAGACCTTGCGGCGGTACGTGGCGACCGCCGCCACCACGGCGACGAGCAGGAGGGCGACGCACCAGCCCAGCGCCGTCCAGATCTCGTCCCCGACGGGCTGCTCGGCGAGCAGGGCGCGGATCGCGTCCACGATCGCCGTCACCGGCTGGTGCTCGGCGAACCAGCGCACCGGACCGGGCATCGAGGCGGTGGGGACGAAGGCCGAGCTGAGGAACGGCAGGAAGATCAGCGGGTACGAGAACGCGCTCGCGCCCTCGACCGAGCTCGCGGTGAGCCCGGGCACGACCGCGAGCCAGGTCAGCGCGAGCGCGAACAGCAGCATGATCCCCGTGACGGCGAGCCAGGCGCCCAACCCGGCGCCGGAGCGGAACCCCATCACCAGGGCCACGGCGACGACGAGCACCAGGGACGCGAGGTTGGCGACGACCGAGGTGAGCACGTGCGCCCAGAGCACCGCCGAGCGCGCGATCGGCATGGAGCGGAACCGGTCGACGATCCCGCTCTGCAGGTCCTCGAACAGCCGGTAGGCGGTGTAGGCGACTCCCGAGGCGACGGTGATGAGCAGGATCCCGGGCAGCAGGTAGTCGACGTACGACCCGGCGCCGGTACCCGTCCCGGTGTCGATGGCGCCGCCGAAGACGTAGACGAACAGCAGCAGGAAGGCGATCGGCATGAGCGCGGTGGTGATGATGGTGTCGGGGCTGCGCAGCACGTGGGTGAGCGAGCGTCCGGTCAGCACGAGGGTGTCGCCGACGGCGTGGCGGGTGGTCATCGCGGTCACTGCTCCTGGGGGACGGCGCGGTCGGGCGTGGACCCGGTGGGCTGCTGGACGGGTTGCTCGGCGGTGCGCTCGCCGGTGAGGACGAGGAACACCTCCTCGAGAGTGGGCTGCTTCTCGACGTACTCGACCGTCGCGGCGGGCAGCAGCCGCTTGAGCTCGGCGACGGTGCCGTGCACCAGCACCCGTCCGCCGTGGAGGATCGCGACGTGGTCGGCGAGCTGCTCGGCCTCCTCGAGGTGCTGGGTGGTGAGCAGCACCGTGACGCCGCGCCGCGACAGCTCGCGCACGACCTCCCACACCTCGAGCCGCGCCTGCGGGTCCAGCCCGGTGGTCGGCTCGTCCAGGAAGACGACGGACGGGTCGCCGACGAGGCTCATCGCGATGTCGAGCCGGCGGCGCATGCCACCGGAGTAGGTGGCGGCCTTGCGGCCGCCCGCCTCGGTGAGGGAGAACCGGGCGAGCAGCTCGTCCGCGACCTGCTGCGGCGAGCGCTGGTGCCGCAGCCGGGCGACCAGCACGAGGTTCTCGCGGCCGCTGAGCCTCTCGTCCACGGCGGCGAACTGGCCGGTGAGGCTGATCCGCTCACGGACGCGACCGGGGTCCGACGCGACGTCGACGCCGTCGACGCTCGCCGTGCCCGCGTCGGCGCGCAGCAGGGTGGCGAGGATGCGCACCAGGGTGGTCTTGCCGGCGCCGTTGGACCCGAGGAGGGCGAGGACGCTGCCGCGCGCC
Source organism: uncultured Actinomycetota bacterium (assembly GCA_963715595.1). GTDB lineage: Bacteria > Actinomycetota > Actinomycetes > Actinomycetales > CAWJMD01 > MFD01275-22. The sequence continues at coordinate 3,361,977 of OY970255.1, read as the reverse complement.
ACCTCCAGGTCGACGCCCTGCAGCACCTGCAGGTCGCCGTAGGCCTTGCGGACGTCGCGCACCCGGACGGCCGGGTCGCTCGTGGGGGCGTTCGTGGTCATGGCAGGACTGTCGGGGGTTGACGCTGCGTCAAGGTCAACCCCGTTCGCCGGGACGTCCGGAACCGGACGCGCGACGTCCGGAACCGGGTCTACGGTTCGGCGCGTGGCTGAGCAGCGGCGGATGGTGGAGGAGGACCTGCGCGGGGCGGTGCTGCGGCACGTCGACCTCACCGGTCCGCGGATGCGCGGGGTGTTCCTCGAGGACGTCGAGATCACCGGCGCCGTGCGGAACCTCGTCGTCGACGGCGTCGACGTCGGCCCCCTCGTCGAGGCCGAGCGCGACCTCGACGCGCTCGCGGCCCGTGCGGGCGAGGACGCCTGATGGACCTGCGGTTCGAGGCGGAGGTGTTCCAGTGGCGCGGGCCGGCGCCGTTCTACTTCGTCGCGGTGCCCGAGGAGCAGGCGGCCGACCTCGAGGCGGTCTCGCGCGACGTCACCTACGGCTGGGGGATGATCCCCGTCCGCGGCCGGGTGGGGGGCACCGACTTCGAGACCTCGCTGTGGCCGCGCCAGGGCGGGTACGTCGTGCCGCTCAAGGACAAGGTGCGCGCGGCGGAGGGCATCGAGGACGGCGCGAGGATCACGGTCTCGCTCGCCGTCCGCCCGCGCGGGCGCTGACGGCGCCCCGCGCGCGCGACCCGCGCGACCGTACGGTCGGGCCATGCCACCACGTGAGCTCGCCGGCGCCCGGATCGCCGTCCTCGGTGCGAGCGGCGCGCTGGGCTCGCGCATCGCCCGCGAGCTGGCCGCGCGCGGTGCGCGGCTGCTGCTGGTCGGACGCGACGACGCCGCGCTCGAGGCCCTCGGTCTGGACGCCGAGCGGCTGGTCGTCGCCGACGTCGCCGAGGGCGGGGCCGGTGACGCGGTCGCCGGCGCCGCGCGCGAGCGGCTCGGTGGGCTCGACGGCCTGGTGAACGCGGTCGGCGTGGTGGCGTTCGGGCCGCTCGTCGACACCGACGACGCCGTGCTGGAGGAGCTGTTCCTCACCAACGTGGTGGGGCCGCTCGCGGTGCTGCGCCGGGTGCTGCCGCTGCTGCAGGAGTCCAAGGGCGTCGTGGTCAACCTCAGCGCGGTGGTGGCCGAGCGGCCGCTGCCGGGCATGGTCGCGTACTCGGCCACCAAGGCCGCGCTCACCGCCGCCGACGCCGCGTTGCGTCCTGAGCTGCGTCGTTCCGGCGTGCACGTCCTCGACGTGCGTCCCCCGCACACCGAGACCGGCCTGGCCGGGCGTCCGGTCTCGGGCCAGGCGCCGCGGCTGCCGCAGGGTCTCGACCCGGACGCGGTCGCCCGGCGGGTGGTCGACGCGATCGCGGCGGGCGAGGACGACCTGCCCTCGGACGGTTTCGGCCGTGCCTGACCTGCTCGTCGCCGGCGCGGCGCTGCACGCGGGCTTCCAGCTCGCGGTGAGCGCTCTGGTCTACCCGGCGCTGGCCGACGTGCCGCCGGAGCGGTTCGCGGCGGCCCACGACGCGCACTCGCGCCGCATCACGCCGCTGGTGGGCGCGGTCTACCTGTCGGTGCTGGCGGCGTCCGCGCCGGTGGTCGCCGCAGTGGTACGTGGGCGGCGACCGTCCGCGAGCGAGGTGACAGCCGTTGCGGCGCAGGCGCTCTCGCTGGGCACCACCGCCTTCGTGGCGGCGCCGGTGCACGGTCGGCTCGGCCGGGCGCGCTCGGACGAGGACCTGCGGCGCCTGCTGCGGGCCGACCGGGTGCGCACGGCCGCGGCGCTCGCGGGCCTGGTGGCCGCCGTCAGCGCTCGTCGACCATCTCGGTCGCCCACTCACCAGCGGCACTGAGCAGCCGGCGCCCGAGGGCGGCGACGGCCTCGCGCAGCTCGGGCGGCTCGACCACCCGGAACGGAGCGGCGACGAGGGCGAGCTGCTCTGCGTACCAGTCCGGTTCGTTGGTGCTGCCCACCACCCGGGTGCGCCCCTCGGGCAGCGGCTCGCAGCGTCCGACGTGCCGTTGCAGCCACTGCTCCACCTGCTCGGGCGGCGCGTCGACCTCGACCACCACCTGGTAGCGCCAGCCCTCGCCGAGCTGGGTGGCGACGGCGTCGACGGGGTCGAGGTCGTCCGGCGGCTCGAAGGTGTCGTCGAGCCGCTGCACCGAGGCCACCCGGTCGACGCGCAGCACGCGGCGGGCGTCCCGTGTGCGCGACCAGCACAGCAGGTACCAGCGTCCGTGCCGGGCGACCAGCGCCCACGGCTCGACGTCCATCTCGCGGACGCGCCCGTCCGGGGCGAGGTGGTGGCGCAGCCGCACCACCGTGCGCGCGGCACACGCCTCGACCAGCTGCGCGGTGATCTCCGCCGACGGCGGCGGCACCGCCTCGCGGTCGTGCGTGGCGACCCGACGGATCGCCTCGACCGGACGCGCGACCGGTTCGGGCAGGGCTCGCACGAGCTTGCCCAGAGCCGCCGCCACGGGACCGTCCTGCACCGCGCCGTGGTGGCTGTCGAGCAGCGCCATCACCAGGCCGAGCGCCTCGGCGGAGGTGAACATCAGCGGCGGGAGCCGCAGCCCGCGTCCGACCCGGTAGCCGCCGTACGGCCCGCGCACCGACTCGACCGGGACGCCCGCGTCGCGCAGGACGCCCACGTAGCGCCGGGCCGCGCGCTCGGAGACGCCGAGCCGGCGGCCGAGCTCCTCGCGCGGATGCCGGGCCGGGCCTGCAGCAGCTCGAGCGAGCAGGGCCCGGGCGGTGGGGCCGGGGTCGTCCTGCACGTGCGGATGGCCGACCGTGGCGCTGGGCCGCGTTCCGCGACGGCTCGGGTCCTCGCGTCCGTGCACGTCGCTCGAGCGCAGTCAGCCCGTCCAGAACCACATCGGGACGGTGCACGCGATCGCGCTGTACACGGGCTGGAGGCCGCGACGGGCGCGCTCGCCGAGGCGAGCATCCCGCCCGGGAAGCGGTAGATCCCCACGGGCACGGACGTCGCGTACACGGCCGAAGGCCACGTCCGACGTCACCTGCGTCGCGGAGACCGACTCGCAGCAGTGGACCCCGCGGCAGGGATGATGGGCTGGTGAGCACCGCCCCCGACGGACCCGTCACGGTCGCGATCACCCGCCGCACCCGTCCCGACGACGAGCGCCTGATGCAGGCGTGGGTCGACGCCGGCATGCGGCTGGCCTCGACCTTCCCGGGGTTCCTCGGCTCGGGGTCGGTGCGGCCGTCGACCGGCTCGCCCGAGTGGCACATGCTCTACCGGTTCGACTCCCGCTCGAGCCTGCTGCTGTGGGAGGAGTCGCGCGAGCGCACCCGCTGGCTGCGCGCCGGCGCCGACCTGGTCGAGCACACCCGGGTCGAGCACCGCACCGGCATCGAGGGCTGGTTCGACGAGCCCGTCACCCGCTCGGTGCAGGACGTGCCGGCTGCCGCGCCGCCGCGGTGGAAGCAGGCGGTGACCATCCTGGTCGCGTTCTTCCCGATGAACCTGCTGCTCAGCTGGGCGCTCGGGCCGCTGGTCGGTGCGTGGCCGCTGCCGCTGCGGCTGCTGGTCACGACCGTGCTGCTGACGCCGGTGATGGTCTACGTGGTGCTGCCGCAGGTGACCCGCTGGCTGCAGCCCTGGCTCTCGCGCCGCCCGTCCCGGTAGCGTCGCGCGCGTCGCGACCCCGGCGGACGGCCGTACGGGATGACACGTCGACCCGAGCGAGAGGGGCGACGACGTGTCGCGGACCCACCCCGTGCTGCAGCGTCTCGACGACCTGGCGGCCCACCTGTCCACCCGTCCCGACGTCGTGGCCGTGCTCGGCCTCGGCTCGGTCGGCGAGCAGACCGACCGGGTCGACGACCACTCGGACGTCGACGTGTTCGTCGTCGTGGACCCCGGCGCGGTCGGTGGCTACGCCCACGACGTCGTGTGGCTGGAAGCCGTTGCGCCGGTTGCGTTCTGGTTTCCCCACGCGCCGGACGGGTGCAAGGTCCTCTACGAGGACGGTGTGTTCGTCGAGTTCGCCGTGTTCACCCTCGCCGAGCTGCGCACGATCCCCTTCACCGGCGGACGGGTCGTCTGGCGCCGGCACGACGCGCCGGACGACCTGCTGCGTGGGGCGGCGCCACCTGTGCCGCGCGACGACTCGGACGCGTTCCACCTCGGCGAGGCGCTGACCAACCTGCTCGTCGGCGTCCACCGCGAGCTGCGCGGAGAGCACCTGACGGCGGCCAGGTTCGTGCAGTCGTCCGCGGTCGACCACGTCCTCGCCCTGGCGCGGTCGGGCCCGGACGGCAGGCGCGACCCGTTCGACGCGAGCCGCCGGGTCGAGCGGGTGCATCCCGACCTGCCGCTGGACCGGATGGTGCCGGGCTACGGCCGGTCCGCCGCGGCGGCCCGTGAGGTGCTCACCTGGCTGGTGGACCGGTACGACGTGCCGGACGGCATCCGTCGTCCGCTCGAGGAGCTGCTGGTGCGCGCGGGCGCGTGATCGCCGCCAGGGGCGTTCGGGTGCCCTGGCAGGATGGCGGCACGTCACGGGAACTGGGGGGCGCACACGTGGACCAGGCCGACCAGAAGCCGCAGCTGGGCATCGTCCTGCTGCAGACTCCGCAAGGCACCTCGTTCGACAGCGAGGTATGGGGCGTCGTCGGGCGGCTGAAGGCCGCCGGTCTGACGGCCGACCTCGCCGGCACCGTGTTCGCGGTCGAGCACCGCGACAGCCGCGCCCTGCTGACGCCGGAGCCCGCCCCGCTGACCTGGAACGACGCGTTCGGCCCGTGGATCGCCGCGCACCAGAGCCCGGACGGGCTGCACGAGCGGTACCGCTCGCACACCGGGCTGATGTCGGTGCAGGTCGGGACGACGGGTGACGCCGCCGGGACCCGGCGGCTTCTGCTCGAGCTGGTGCGCCTGATCGCGCAGCACCCCACGGCGTCGGTGGTGACGCTGCCCGGCGACAGCAAGTTCTGGTACGCCGAGCAGGTGCGCAACTGGCCCGCGTACCTCGAGCGCGAGCCTGCCCTCGTGGCCCCGTCCCAGCCGGTGACGCAGCCGCAGCCGCAGCTTGTGGCGCAGCCCCAGCCGGTCGCGCAGCGGCCGTCGGGGCCGGCCGTCGTGGCGCACGTGCTCCTCGCGGCGGTGCCGGCCACCATGGGCGAGGCCCTCGCCACGCTCGGGCCCGCCACCGCGTCGCGCCTCGCGCAGGTGCCGCCCGCCCCGCAGGTGCCGGTCTCGGTCGACGGCCGCGAGCTCGTGCGTCGGGGTGAGCACCTCACCCGTCCCGGCCGACGCGCTCGGGCCCGATCTTGGCGTCAGTCTCGATGCGGGCACGCCTCGAGCCGGTGGTCGCTGCGCACCGCGCGGTCGTGAGTGTCACGGCCGAGGTCGGCAGCGACTGGGCCGGCGCGATGCGCACGGTGGTGCACGTGGTGGGCCGGCTGCTCGAGCGCGACGACGCCGGTGCGGTGTGGTTCCCGCAGCAGCGGTTGCTCACCACCGACGTGCTGTTCCGCGGCGACGCAGCGAACCGTCAGGAGCTGAACTTCGCTCGCGTGCACGCGATGTGGCAGGCCGCGCCCGGTGGCCCGGCGATCGGCTTCACCCAGGGCCTGGCCGCGCTCGGTGGCCAGGAGGTGCAGCTGGTCGCCCACGGTGTCGACCCGGCGCGGTTGTTCGAGGACCTGCGGCACGCCGTCGCCGACGGCCTCGCCGCCGGCACCCTGCCCGCGCCGGGCGGCCGACTCACCGTCGCCGGGTACCCCCTGAACCTGGTGCCGGCCACCAGCCAGGTGACCGGCCAGCAGGTGCTCGAGCTGCGCGCCTGACCTGCGAGCGCGATCAGGCGGTGGCGCAGACCGTCTCGCCGCCCTCGCTCACCTCGGGCTCCGGCACCGGCGCGCGGTCGGTGTACGCCGCCGACAGCCGTCGGTACGGACGGCTGCACAGCGCGGCCACGGTGACGGCGAGCCCGACCAGCCCGGCCAGGACGAACACCAGCGCGATGCCGCGGTCGGCGCCCGTCCCGAACCAGCCGCCGATGAGTCGCGCGCCCGCGCCGTCGGTCATGGACGGGATCACCACGAGCTGGGTCAGCGGCGCGATCAGGAACGCGGTCAGCGGCGAGGCAGCCTGCTCCACGCTCTGCGCGAACCCGAACACCCGGCCCTGCCGCTCGAACGGGCACGACCCGCTGCAGCACGGTCTGCTCGGCCGCCTCGGCGTAGGGCATCACCAGCATGAAGACCATCATCGAGACGGCCAGCAGCAGGATCGACGAGCGCAACGGGAACACGATCATCACGACCCACAGCACCACGTTCACCAGCAGCAGCGTGCGCACCGGGTTGGCAGCCGACGCCCGTGCGGGTCACCATGCAGGCCGCCGATGATCACGCCGGCGCTGAGCACCCCCCACAGCAGCCCCCAGGCCTGCACCGACACCAGCGACAGCCCGTAGGCGTCCATCAGCGCCATGAAGGTCCCGCCGAGGAAGTTGTTGAAGCAGGAGAACACGATCAGCGCCGTCAGGCCCGGCACCCCCCGCACGATCCGGAGCGTCCCGCGCAGGTCGACGCCCGCCCCCTCCTCGCCCTTCGCGTGCACGACGACCTGCTCGGGCACGTCGAGCCGGGCGACGTGCACGAACGAGACCACCAGCACCACGAGGGCGAGCAGCAGCACCGACCGCATGCCGTCGTACGCGACCAGCAGCCCGCTGATCACCGAGGTCACCAGGAACGAGACGCCGGAGGCTGTGCCCACGAGGCCGTTCGCCCTGTCGCGCAACGGCTCCGGCACCAGCAGCGTCACCATGGTCGGCAGTGCGATCGAGCGGAGGTTGCCGGCGATGACGCCGAGCATGAGCACGACCACGAACGTCCACAGCAATGGGCTGGACGGGTCGCGGAAGGTCGCGTCGGGCACGACCAGGTAGATCGCCAGGCTCACCGCGTACAGGACGAACGACGTGGCCGCCGAGAGCTGCAGGACGGTCTGCTTGCGGTGGTGGTCGACGATGCTCCCGAACCAGATGCCGGTCGAGGCGGTGGCGACCAGGAAGATCCCGGCGATGAGGCCGGTGGCGAGCACCGACCGCGTCTCGAGGTAGACCCAGAACGTCACCGCGAACCAGAGCGTGAAGTTCACGACCGACACGACCAGGGCGCTGGCCACCACGTGCGCGAAGGTGCGCTGCGTGCCCCGGCGCAGGTCGAGCCGGGCTCGCGGTGCGGTGCCGGTGGCGGTCACGGCTGTTCTGCTTCGCATCGTTGCTCCTCGGGCGTTCGGGTCGGACGTGGTGTGGACCGGGGTGCGCCGGCGAACTCATCGGCGCCACCCGGTCCACGTCCCGGACGCCAGGACCTCGAGTCGACGTCAGGTCAAGCGCCACCGGTCAGCGGCGGCGTGCTCGAGGTAGTGCACGTTGTGCATCACGCCGAGCACGTTGCCGAACGGGTCGACGAACGACGCCGTGACGAAGCCCGGCGCGTGCTCGGTGCGGGGCAGCAGCGGCGTCGCCCCGGCGGCGGTGAGGGAGCCGATCGCGGCGTCGAGGTCGTCGACGGCCCAGTGCACCACCACCCCGCCCGGCGCGGCGCCCTCGGGGAACGGCGACCAGCGGCGGTCGATGAGCCCCAGCTCGGTCTCGCGGTCGCCGAACCGGAACTCCAGGTAGGCGGGAGCGCCGTCGGCGTCGTGCTGGTAGTACGGCTCGACTCCGAGCAGGTCGGCGTACCAGCGGGCCGCGGCGACGACGTCGTCGACGTACAGGTTCAGGGTGGCGGGTCCTCGCAGCACGGTGGTGTCCTCTCGTCGGTGCAGGCCCGGTCGGGCCGGCGGTCACCAGCACGTAACCAGCCAAAGTGCTCACGTCCTGAGCACTTTTCGCTGGCAGTCTCGGGACGTGCGCGCCGACCGCCTCGTCTCGACCGTCCTGCTGCTGCAGGCGCGCGGACGCGTGACCGCCGCCGAGCTCGCGTCCGAGCTCGAGGTGTCGGTGTCCACCGCCCGGCGCGACCTGGAGGCCCTGTCGTCCGCGGGCGTGCCGGTGTACCCGCAGGCCGGGCGCGGCGGCGGCTGGCAGCTGGTCGGGGGCGCCCGCACCGACCTGACCGGGTTGACCGCAGGTGAGGCCGAGGCGCTGCTGGCCCTCGTCGGCCGCGAGGGTGCGGCCACCGCCGAGGCCGCCTCCGCCGTGCGCAAGGTCGTCCGCGCCCTGCCGGCGCCGTTCCGCGACCTGGCGCAGGCCGCGGCGTCGGCCGTGCACGTCGACCCGGACCGCTGGGGCGCGCGCCCCGGCGAGCGGCGCGACGTCGTGGCCGAGCTGCGCGCCGCCGTCGTGCACCGGCGCGAGCTGCGGCTGCGGTACCGCTCGCGCCAGGGTGAGGCGTCCGAGCGCGTCGTCGAGCCGCTGGGGTTGGTCGACAAGGACGGCACCTGGTACCTCGTGGCGCGCACCGGCACGGGACGGCGGACGTTCCGCGCCGACCGGGTCGAGCGCGCCGAGCCCACCGGTGCGACGTTCGAGCCACCACCCGACCTCGACCTCGCGCACGAGTGGGCCGTGACGGTGGCGGCGGTCGAGCAGCAGCGGTCGGCCGTCACCGCGCAGGTGCGTGCGCCTGCGCGCCTGCTGCCGGTGCTGCGCACCCACTTCGGTCGCCACCTCGACGACGTCCGCGACGACGGCACGCACGTGCGCGCCCGGGTCGGCGCCCACTCGGTCACCGGGCTGGCCGAGCAGCTCGCCGGCTGGGCGCTCCACGTCGAGGTGCTCGGCCCGCCCGAGGTCCGGGACGAGCTCGCCCGCATCGGCGCCGCGCTGGTCGCGCGCCACTCGTAGGGTGCAGGCGTGGCCCTCATCCACCGCGCGACCCTGACGCCGTCCAAGCTCGACCTGGTGCGCGCCTGGCTGCCGAGCAGGCCGTGGTTCCCGTCCGGTGCCGAGGTCGAGAGCCTCGGCGCCTACCGCTTCGACGACCCCTCGGGCGAGGTCGGCGTCGAGACGTTCCTGCTGCGTGTCGGCGACGCGGTGCTGCAGGTGCCGCTCACCTACCGCTCGTCACCGCCCGAGGTGGCCGACGTGCACCGGCTCGGCACCACCGAGCACTCGGTGCTCGGCACGCGCTGGGTCACCGACGGCTGCGCCGACCCGGTGTGGGCGCAGGCGCTGCTGCACGCGGTGCTCACCGGTGGTGAGCAGGCCGCCGAGGAGGTCGACGTCGACGGGGAGCTGCAGCCGCGCGCGCCGTCGGCCACGGTCCGGGGGAGCGGGGCGGCCGGCGCCGACGTCCCGCGCGTCACGGACCTGCAGGTCGACGACACCGCGACCACCACGACGGTCGACGCGGGTGCCGCGACGATCGTGCTCGCCCGCGTGGTCGGCACCGACCTGCACGGCCCCCACCGCCTCGACGGCACCTGGCCCGCCGGCTCCGCCACGCTCGCCACAGTCCACCCGACAACCCACCCGACCGAGGAGAAGCCGTGATCTTCATCACCGCCAAGTTCGCCGTCCTGCGCGAGCACGCCGACGCCTGGCCCGAGATCTCGCGCGCGTTCACCGAGGCGACCCGCGCCGAGGAGGGGTGCCTGTGGTTCGACTGGTCGCGCAGCCTCGACGACCCGACCGAGTACGTGCTGGTCGAGGCGTTCCGTGACGGCGACGCCGGCGGCGCCCACGTCGGCAGCGACCACTTCAGGGCCGCGCAGGCCGAGCTGCCGCAGTACCTCGCGTCCACCCCGCGGATCGTCAGCCAGAGCGTCGACCAGGACGACTGGAACGAGCTCGGCGAGATGCGCGTCGAGCGCTGACCGTCAGGCGAGCAGCCGCTCGACCGCGTCGACCAGCGTGCGGCGCTGCCCGCTGGCGGTGAAGGCGTCGTCGGTGGCGAGACGTCCGAGGTAGCCGTCGAGGACGAGCAGCACCCACGAGGTCAGCGCCCGGCCCGACAGGTCGGTGCGCACCCGCCCGGCCCGCTGCGCCGCGAGCACGAACGGCCGCAGCCCCTCGAGCTGGGCCGCCTCGTCGTCGGCGAGCGCGGCGGCCACCGCGGGCTCGGTCATCACCGCACCGACGGCGCGCACGAACCCGGGCATCCGCGGGTCGGCGACGTCGTCGGCCGTCTTGCGCACCCAGTCGAGCACCACCTCACGGGCGTCGTCGCGTCCCTGCTGGGCGGTGAACCAATCCCGCGTCTCCCGCGTGCCCAGCTCGAGCAGACCGACGAGAACCCCTGCCTTGGTGGGGAAGTAGTGGAAGAACGTGCCGGATCCGATGCCAGCGGCGCGGCAGATGGCCGCCGTGGTGGTGCCGTCGTAGCCCTTCTCCGCGAAGCAGGTGAACGCGGCATCCATGACCGCCGCCGAGCTCGGCGTCGGCGGCCACGACCTGCTGCCGGAGCCCGGCTCCAGGGCGGCGCTGCGCGACGCGTGGATCGACGAGCACCCTCGCCTGCACACCGCGAAGCGCACGGCCGCAGGGGTTGTCGGCGTGGTCGTCCCGATCGTGCTGCTCTGGCTCGCCGGCCGGTTCGTCCTGCCGGCGATCCCGTGGCCCGACCTCGACCTGCCCCGCATCCCCTGGCCCGACTGGGACATCCCGTGGCCCTCGATCGACCTGCCGTCGATCCCGTGGCCCGAGTGGTCGCTGCCCGACTGGAGCCTGCCCTGGTGGGTCCAGCCGGTGGTCGAGAACGCGAAGTACGTCGTCCCGGTGGTCGTCGCGTTCGTGCTGGCGCGCTCGGAGGTCCGTCGCCGCCGGACCCAGCGCGAACGGCGCGAGGCCGCCGCGTGCCCCTCCGATCCCACGGATCGTGACGATGCGTCCGACGGGTCGACTGACGCGCCGATCGTGACGACCGGCGCTCACACCACGCGGAGCTCGTCGCCTGCCGGGTCGCGGACAGCACGGTGCCACCCCGCAGCGACCAGCCCGGCGCAGTCGAAGGTCGGGCCGAGGTCGGGGCGGGTCACAGAACGTCTTCCCCTCGCCGCGGTACGTCGGGTACGGCTGTTCCCGCACACCCGCCGCACGCTCACCAAGCACAACACCCGGGTGCCGGTCGACGCCGGGCTCGACCCGCTCCCGCGGCTGCTGCGCCTGGTGGGACGACGAGCTGCTGTCGAACGTCGCGCTGGCCGCGATCGTCGGCGCCGGACGGAGGGTGCCGGCGCTCGTGCGCCCGTCCACCCGGTTCGCTGCGCGCGCCCTGGGGCCGCGCGAGTTCACCGACCTGTCGTACCGGGTGTTCACCTCGCGCCGCACGGTGCGGTTCGAGGAGATGGAGTACGCGGTGCCGCGCGAGGCCCTCATCCCCCTGCTGCGCGCGCTGGTCGACGCCGTCGACCGCAGCGACTGGCGCATCGCGCTACCGGTCGAGGTGCGTGTCGCCGCGGCCGACGACGTGCCGCTGTCGACGGCCTACGGACGCGAGACCGCCTACGTGGCAGTGCACGTCGCTCCCGGCTGCCCCGATCGCGCCGCGTACTTCGGGATGCTCGAGCGCCTCGCCGGCGAGGTGGAGGACATGCCGCACTGGGGCAAGCTGACGGGCTCGACGTCGACCGGCTGCGCGCGCTGCACCCTCGCCTCGACGACGTGTGGCGCTGCGCGACCGCCACGACCCGCGGGGCCTGCTCGCGAACACCCACCTTGACCGCGTGCTCGGACGGGTGCCCAGCCGGGTCCCCGGCTGAGCGCCCCGCGACCGCGGTCGGCGAGCCAGGTGGTGGTGACGCAGTCGGTGACCGTCACGACCAGGCGGGCCAGGCTCCAGCACCAGGGCGTCGAGCTCGAACAGCACCTGCTCGTGGCCGGGGTGCGTCACCAGGTGCCGCACCCCACGAGCGTCGGTGTCAGCGGCCGGATCGTCGCGCACCGGCGCCGCGACGGGCCTCGATTCCGACGCCCCTGGGGTCCTGGTCTCAGCGCATGGAGGCGACGTCGATGACGAAGCGGAACCGCACGTCGCTGCGCACGACCCGCTCGTAGGCCTCGTTGATCGCCTCGGCGCCGATGACCTCGACGTCGGAGGCGATGCCGTGCTCGGCGGCGAACTCCAGCATCTCCTGCGTCTGCGGGATGCCGCCGATCATCGAGCCGCTCACCGAGACGCGCGGGTAGGTGAGGCTGCCGGCCTTGATCGACAGCGGGTTCTCGGGCAGCCCGACCTCCACGAAGGTGCCGTTGCGGGCCATCATGCCCAGGTACCGGTCGAGGTCGAGGTTGGCCGACACGGTGTTGATGACGAGGTCGAAGCGGTGCTAGTTCGTCTCGAACGTCGCGTCGTCGCTGGTCGCGTAGTAGTCGGAGGCGCCCATCGCCAGGCCGGCGTCCTTCTTGCTGAGCGACTGGCTGAGGACGGTGACCTCCGCGCCCATGGCGGCGGCGAACTTCACCCCGAGGTGGCCGAGCCCGCCGAGACCGATGACGGCGACCTGCATCCCCGGCCGGCGCCCCAGTGCCTCAGCGGCGAGTACGTCGTGATGCCCGCGCACAGCAGCGGCGCGGCGGCGTCGAGGGCGAGGCCGTCCGGGATGGCGTGCACGAAGTGCTCGTCGGTGACGATGCCGGTGCTGTAGCCGCCCTGGGTGACCTCGCCGCTCGGCAGCACCTCGTTGTAGGTGCCGGTCATGCCCTCGCGGCAGTAGTTCTCCTCGCCGTCGCGGCACGCGTCGCACTGCCGGCAGGAGTCGACGAGCACGCCGACGCCGACGCGGTCGCCGACCGAGAAGCGGTCGACGTCCGAGCCCACCTCGGTGACCGTGCCGGTGATCTCGTGACCGGGGACGAGGGGGTAGTTGGCCGCGCCCCACTCGTCGCGGACGGTGTGGATGTCGGAGTGGCAGATGCCGGCGTAGGCGATGTCGAGGGCGACGTCGCGGGGGCCGACGTCGCGGCGCTCGATGGTGGTGCGCTCGAGGGGAGCGCCGGCCGACGGGGCGGCCCAGGCGGTGACGGTGGTGGTCATGGACCCATCCTCGCGGTCTACCGTGCCGGGGTGCGAGCCGGACTGCTGGCGGGGGGTGCGGCCGTGCTCGCGCTCGTGGGCGGGTGCGGCGGCTGGGTGACCGACCCCGTCGACGACCCGTCCGGCCCGCAGGTCACCCTCCCGCCCGAGCGTGGCGTGCTGAGCTACCAGCTCGGCGGCGGCTACGAGCCGCCGCCGTGGGCCGACCTGGTGGCCCGCGACAGCACCGACGAGCCCGCCGAGGGGCTGTACTCGATCTGCTACGTCAACGGCTTCCAGACCCAGCCCGGCTCCGACCTCGACGCGATCGACGCCCTGCTGCTGCACGACGGCGACGAGCCGGTGGTCGACCCCGACTGGCCCGACGAGGTGCTCTTCGACACGCGCACGCGCCGAGAACCGCGGGCAGTCGCCGAGCTCGTCGCCGGACCTCGACGTGCTGCGCCGAGAGGGCTTCGACGCCGTCGACCTCGACAACCTCGACTCGTTCACCCGCTCACGCGGCCTGCTCGACCTCGAGGACGACGCTCGACCTGGCGAACGCGCTGGGCCAGGAGGCGCACGACCGCGGGCTCGCCCTCGGGCAGAAGAACGCCGCCGAGCACCCCGGCGCGTTCCGGCGCGCTGCTTCGACTTCGCCCTCGTCGAGGAGTGCGCGCCGTACGACGAGTGCGCCGCCTACCTCGACGCCTACGACCGCCACGTGTACGCGGTGGAGTACACCGACGCCCAGGACGAGACCTTCGGCGAGGCGTGCGAACGGTGGGGCGGTCGGATCGGCCTCACGCTGCGCGACCGCGACCTGCAGCCCGCCGGCGACGCCGCGCACGTCGAGGAGCCCTGCGGCTGAAAGGCCACGACCGCCACGTCGTCGGCTGACACGATGTCCGGGTGCTGCTGACCCTCACCTCGACCGCTCCGGACGCGACGTCGCTGGGCTTCCTGCTGCACAAGCACCCCGACCGGGTGCAGTCCTTCCGCCAGGCCGTCGGCACCGCGCACGTGTTCTACCCGGAGGCCACCGACGAGCGCTGCACCGCGGCGCTGCTGCTCGAGGTCGACCCCGTCGCGCTGGTGCGCGGCCGCCGTCCAGGTGACGCCGGAGCGCTGGCTCAGTACGTCGACGACCGGCCGTACGCCGCGTCGTCGATGCTCGCGGTCGCGCTGGGCGCGGTCTTCCGCACCGCGCTGCAGGGGCGGTGCGCCGCTCGTCCGGAGCTGGTCGGCGAGCCGCTGCCGCTCACCGTCCGTGTCCCCTCGCTGCCCGCCCGGGGCGGGCCGGACGTCGTCCGGCGCGCGTTCGAGCCGCTCGGCTGGACGGTCGAGGTCGTTCAGCCCGACCTCGACCCGCAGGTGCCGCGCTGGGGACCCTCGCGCCACCTCGACGTCACCCTCACCGGGACGCTGACGCTGTCGGACGCCCTGTCGCACCTGTACGTGCTGCTGCCCGCGCTCGACGGGACGAAGCACTACTGGGTGAGCACCGACGAGGTCGACAAGCTCGTGCGCGCGGGCGGCGAGTGGCTGGCCACCCACCCCGAGCGCGAGCTGATCACCCGGCGCTACCTCGCGCACCGGCGCGAGCTGGTCACCGACGCGCTCGACCGGTTCGCCGAGCTCGACGACCGGCCGCCGCCCGACGACGCCCCGGATGAGGACGTCGCCGTCGAGGACGTCGCGGTGGAGCAGGAGCGGCGCGAGCCGCTGGCGGCGCACCGGGTGCGGGCCGTCGTGCAGGCGCTCGACGACGTGGGCGCGCACCGGGTGGTCGACCTCGGGTGCGGGGAGGGACGGCTGCTGCGCGAGCTGGTGCGCCACGGACGCTTCAGCGAGGTCGTCGGCGTCGACGTCTCGGCCCGCGACCTGCAGCGGGCGGCGCGCCGGCTCAAGCTGGAGCGGATGGGAGACCGCCAGCGCGAACGCATCTCGCTGCGCCAGGGCTCGGCGACCTACCGCGACCGCGCGCTGGAGGGTTACGACGCGGTGGTGCTGATGGAGGTCGTCGAGCACGTCGACGCCGAGCGGCTGCCCGCGCTCGAGCGGTCGGTCTTCGGGTCGGCCCGACCGTCGGCGGTCGTGGTGACCACGCCGAACGTCGAGTACAACGTCGTGTACGGCATGGTCGACGGCGCGCTGCGCCACCCCGACCACCGGTTCGAGTGGACGCGGGACCAGTTCTCGCAGTGGACCTCTGCCGTCGCCGCGGCCCACGGCTACGAGGTCGAGGTGCGCGGCGTCGGCGAGGCGAACCCCGAGCACGGCGCGCCCACCCAGCTCGCCCTGTTCCGGCGGAGGGAGGTGCCGGCATGAGGCGGATCGCGCTGCCCGACCTGTCGCTGGTCGTCCTCGTCGGCGTCTCGGGCGCGGGCAAGTCGACGTTCGCGCAGAAGCACTTCGGCCGCTACGAGGTGCTCTCGAGCGACACCTACCGCGGCATGGTGAGCGACGACGAGAGCTCCCAGGACGCCACCGTGGCGGCCTTCGACGCGCTGCACCACGTGGCCGGCCTGCGTCTCGACGCCGGACGCCTGACGGTCGTCGACGCCACCAACGTCACCCGCGAGGCGCGCCGCGGCCTGGTCGAGCTGGCGCGGTCCCACGACGTGCTGCCGGTGGCCGTCGTGCTCGACGTGCCGGTCAAGGAGGCGGTGCGGCGCAACACGTCCCGTCCCGACCGCGACTTCGGCGAGCGGGTCGTGCGCCGCCACCACGACCTGCTCCGGCGGTCGCTGCGCGGCCTCGCCCGCGAGGGCTTCCGGCGCGTGCACGTGCTGAGCGGCGACGACGTCGACGAGGTCGAGGTGGTGCGCGAGCCGCTGCTGACCGACCGGCGGACCGAGCACGGCCCGTTCGACGTCGTCGGCGACGTGCACGGCTGCCTGCCCGAGCTGCTGACGCTGCTCGGCCGCCTCGGCTACGCCGTCACCCGCGACGAGCAGGGCCGCGCGGTCGACGCCCTGCCGCCGCAGGACCGGCGGGCGGTGTTCGTCGGCGACCTGGTCGACCGCGGCCCCGACAGCCCCGGCGTGCTGCGCCTGGTGATGGGCATGCACGCGGCCGGCCACGCGCTCGTCGTCCCGGGCAACCACGAGCACAAGCTGGTGCGCGCGCTCGACGGCCGCAAGGTCACGCGTGTCGCACGGGCTCGAGACCACGCTGGCCCAGCTCGCGGACGAGCCCGAGGAGTTCCGCACCCAGGTGCGCGACTGGTGCCGCGACCTGGTCTCGCACCTCGTGCTCGACGACGGGCGGCTCGTCGTCGCCCACGCCGGGCTCAAGGAGGAGTACCACAACCGCTCGTCGGGACGCGTGCGCGCGTTCGCGCTCTACGGCGACACCACCGGCGAGACCGACGAGTACGGGCTGCCCGTCCGCTACCCGTGGGCCACCGAGTACCGGGGCCGCGCGATGGTGCTCTACGGCCACACGCCGACGCCGGTGCCGGAGTGGGTGAACGGCACGATGTGCCTCGACACCGGCTGCGTCTTCGGCGGCCACCTCACCGCGCTGCGCTACCCCGAGCGCGAGGTCGTCCAGGTCGAGGCCGAGAAGGTCTGGTACGAGCCGTCCCGGCCGTTCCCCGCGGCGTCGGCCGTCGCCGAGCGCCCGCACGACCAGCTCGACCTCGACGACGTGCTGGGCCGCCGGTCGGTCGAGACGACCCACCACGGCCGCGTCACCGTCCGCGAGGAGAACGCCGCGGGCGCGCTCGAGGTGATGAGCCGGTTCGCGCTCGACCCGCGCTGGCTCGCGTACCTGCCGCCGACGATGGCGCCCGTCGGCGTCGTCGGCGCGCCAGGGCGTGCTCGAGCACCCGGACGAGGCGTTCTCCGCCTTCGCGGCCGAGGGCGTGGACGAGGTGGTGTGCGAGGAGAAGCACATGGGCTCGCGTGCCGTGCTGCTGGTGTGCCGTGACTCCGACACCGCCGCAACGCGTTTCGGCGACGGTGCGCGGACGGGTGTCGTGCACACCCGCACCGGCCGCTCGTTCCTCGACGACGACCTCACCGAGCAGCTGCTCGCGCGGGCGCGCGCGGCGGCCGACCACGCCGGGCTGTGGGACGAGCTGGGCACCGACTGGCTGCTGCTCGACGCCGAGCTGCTGCCGTGGTCGGCCAAGGCCGACGGCCTGCTGCGCGAGCAGTACGCCGCCGTCGGTGCCGCTGCCCGCGCGGCGCTGCCGCCCGCCGTGGCGGAGCTCGCGCAGGCGTCCGCCCGCGGGTCTGGACGTGGCCGACCTGCTCGGCCGCACCCGCGAGCGCGCCGCCGACGCCGACGCGTTCGTCGACGCCTACCGCCGCTACGTGTGGGACACCGACGGTCTCGACGGCGTGCAGGTGGCGCCGTTCCAGCTGCTGGCGACGCAGGGCGCGACCCACCACGGGCGCGACCACCTGTGGCACCTGGCCCTGGCCGACCGGCTGGTCGAGGCCGACCCCGTGACGTTCCGCCCGACCCGGCGGCTGGTGGTGCGCACCGACGACCCGGCCTCGTGCGCCGAGGGCGTCGCGTGGTGGGACGAGCTCACCGCCGCCGGCGGCGAGGGGATGGTGGTCAAGCCCCTTGCCGGCACCGTGCGTGGGCCGAAGGGCCTGGTGCAGCCGGGCCTGAAGGTGCGCGGGCGCGAGTACCTGCGGATCGTCTACGGGCCCGACTACACCCGTCCCGAGCACCTGTCGCGGCTGCGCGAGCGCAGGCTCGGGCACAAGCGCTCGCTCGCGCTGCGCGAGCACGCCCTCGGCCTGGAGGCGCTCGAGCGGTTGGCTGCCGGCGAGCCGCTGTGGCGCGTCCACGAGGCGGTGTTCGCCGTGCTGGCGCTGGAGTCCGAGCCCGTCGACCCCCGGCTGTGAGCACGGCGCGGGCGCACTGAGCGACCCGTCCTGGCACTGAACGCGTGTCGATCCGTCAGTTCGGTGCCCGTCCTGGCACTGAACTGACGAAACGAACACAAGGGCGTGGCCGGGTGTGATGCAGCCCTCGCCGAAACGATTCGCGGACACGCTCAGGTCACCTGCCGGAAACGTCGATGCTCCACCCTGGGACGACCTGCACGCTGTGCGGGACGCACGACCCGGGGAGGGACCATGACCGAGATCCACGTGCCGGCGCGCCAGATCCGGCCGCAGGACCACCTGCCGCCGCAGCGCGCGCTGCACGCCACCCGCTTCCAGCGCGAGGGCTTCACCGTCGGCCCGCAGGAGTCCGACGTGTCCACGTTCGCCGTGCTCAGCGGCCGGATGGTGCTGCAGGGTCCGCAGGGCCGGCTCACCAGCGTCCCGGCCGACGCCGTCGTGCTGGTGCACCGCCACCAGTGAGTCGGCGCGACCGGTGTCAGCGCGATCGGTGGAGGTCGCGCAGCAGGAGCACCTCGGCGCCGTGGTGGATCACCTCACGGTGGATGTGCAGCACGAGCGTGACGTACGGCATCGGCGCGAACGGACCCTCGGCCTCGCCGACCGGTGACCACAGCCGCTCGGCCGTGAGCCCCCGCACCCCCTCGACCCACCGGGCGTACCCGTCGTCGAGCTGGGCGAGCGCCTCGTCGGCCGTCCCCGCGTAGGGG
This sequence comes from uncultured Actinomycetota bacterium, assembly GCA_963715595.1. Lineage (GTDB taxonomy): Bacteria > Actinomycetota > Actinomycetes > Actinomycetales > CAWJMD01 > MFD01275-22. The sequence goes on along the minus strand of OY970255.1, from coordinate 3,343,400 downwards.
AAGGAGTCGTAGGAGATCGGCGGGCCGCCGAAGTGGCTGTGGTTGCGCTCGCCGAAGATGCCGACGACGACGTGCGCGAGCCGCCAGGCGATGGTCGTCACGGGCGGCGGCACCGGTTCGGGCAGCGCGAAGTCGGGCACCCACGCGCCGTCGCGCGGCCGCAGGCCCCAGCAGCCCTCGACCGGCTCGTGGTGGTACTCCTCGTCGGTCAGCCCGTCCAGGCGGGGTCGCAGGTGGTGGTCCCAGTGCCAGGTGAGCTGCTCGAGCAGCTGCGGTCCGAGGTCGTGGTGGGTCATGCCGGCCACCCTGCCCCCGAAGGCGGACCGTTCCGGTCCGCAGGGCGTGCCACTCTTCACCCGTGGGCGAGACGACGCAGCGGGTGCTGACCCTGCTCAGCCTGCTGCAGTCGCGCCCGACCTGGTCGGGCCCCGAGCTCGCCGAGCGGCTGGGCGTCACCACCCGCTGCGTGCGCCGCGACGTGCAGCGGCTGCGCGACCTCGGCTACCCCGTGCACGCCACCCAGGGGGTCGCGGGCGGGTACCGGCTCGGCGCGGGCCAGGCGCTGCCGCCGCTGCTGCTCGACGACGACGAGGCGGTCGCGATCGCGGTGAGCCTGCGGCTGGCCACCGAGGTGTCGAGCGAGCTGGGCGAGGTGGGCGTGCGCGCGCTCGCCAAGCTCGACCAGGTGCTGCCGGCGCGGCTGCGCGGCCAGGTGCACGACGTGCACGCCGCCACCGCCTCGATCGAGGTGCCGGCGCACGAGGGCGGGCTCGACGTCCTGCTCGAGGTCTCGCGGGCGTGCGCGGCCCACGAGCGCGTCCGGTTCGGCTACCGCGCGGGCGACGGCGCGCTGACCGAGCGCCGGGCCGAGCCGTACCGCGTCGTGCGGGCGGCGCGGCGCTGGTACCTCGTCGCGTTCGACCTCGACCGCGACGACTGGCGCACCTTCCGGCTCGACCGCGTCCACGACCTCGAGCGCACCCGCTGGCGGTTCACCCCGCGGACCGCGCCCGACCCGGTCGAGTACGTGCGGTCCTCGCTCGCGGTCTCGCCGTACCGCTTCGTGCTGCGCGCCCGGGTGCGGGCGAGCGCCGACGAGGTGCGCCGCTCGGTGCCGGCCGCGACCGTCACGGTGACCGACGACGGCCCGGGCGCGTGCCTGCTGGAGTCCGGCGGCGACGACCCCGACCTGATGGCGCTGCACCTGGCGCGGCTGCCGTTCGAGCTCGAGGTGCTCGGCCCGGACGTGGTGCGTGAGGCCGCGGCGCGGCTGGCCCGCAGGTGCGCCGCGCTCGCCGCACCTACGGTTGGGGCGTGAAGAGCCCCGAGCAGGCCCTGGGACCGCGCCGTCGCGTGCTCGACGGCTTCGTGGGGGCGCTCGTCGCGCTCGTCCTGCTGGCGCTCGTCGTGGTCGGCGCGCTGTGGTGGTGGGGACGGTCCGCGGACGTGCCGACCGTGCCCGACCCGGGTGCCGCGCCACCGCCCGCGTCGGCGCCCGACGACCTCGGTGCGGACGAGACCTGGCTCGCCGACGTCCAGCTCGGCAGCGGCGACCTGACCTCCCCCGACGGCGCGCTGTCCGACGTCACCGCGACCGGCACCGACGTGCGGTTCGGACCCGACGGCATGGTGGCCGGACGCCTCGACGTCGAGGCCACCGTGCCGTTCGACCAGGTGGCGGCCGGGGTCGGCGCGGGCGTCACGATCGCGCCGGCCGCCGACGGCCAGGCCTCGCTCAGCCGCACCGTCGAGGTGCTCGGCCGGCAGGTCGGTGTCGTCGCGACGGGGACCGTGCGCGCCGAGGACGGCCTGCTCGTGCTCGAGCCGACCTCGATCGACGTGGGCGGTCCCGACCTGCTCGCCCGCGCCGCCGCCGACGTGGTGAACGCGCTCGTGACGATCCGTCAGCCGGTCGAGGGCGTGCCCGAGGGACTGGTGCTGCGCGAGGTCGCCGTGGTCGACGACGGCTTCCGCGCCACCCTCGCCGGCGAGGACGTGCGCCTCGGCGGCTGACGCGTCCTGGGCCGGCACGGCTGGCGGTGCCGACGCGCGCCCAGCACGCTGGACGCATGACCTCCGCCGCTCGCCCCACGCCCGCCGACCGTCTGCGCCAGGTCGGCGTCACCGTCGCCGAGGTGCTGTGCGTCCTCGGCACCCTCGTCGGCGTCGGGGTCCTCGGCACCCGGGTCGAGGAGTCGTCCGGGGGCGCCCTCGCGGCCGACGCGACCCTGCTGGCGCCGGCGGGTCCCGCGTTCTCGATCTGGTCGGTGGTCTACGCCGGCCTGCTCGCCTACACGGTGTGGCAGTGGCTGCCGGGGCAGGCCACCGCCGAGCGGCACCGCCGCACGGGCTGGCTCGTCGCCGCGTCGATGCTGCTGAACGCGGGCTGGCTGCTGGTGACGCAGCAGGGCTGGCTGTGGGTCAGCGTGCTCGTCATCGTGGCGCTGCTGGCGGTGCTCGTCCGCGCCATGGTCCTGCTGACCCGGCACCCGGCGTCCGGCCCGGTCGAGCGGGTGCTGGTCGACGGCACCGTGGGCCTGTACCTCGGCTGGGTCGCGGTCGCCACCTGCGCGAACGTCACCGCCACCCTCGTGGCCTCCGGCGTCGAGCCGGGACGGCCGGTGGCCGACGTCGTGGCCGTCGCGGTGCTGCTCGTGGTCGCCGGTGTCGGCGTGCTGCTGGCCCGCGCGCTCGGCGGCCGGGTGGCCGTGGCCGCCGCGGTCGCGTGGGGCCTGGCCTGGATCGCGGTCGGCCGCACGGCCGACGAGCCGACCTCGACCGCCACCGCCGTCGCGGCGGTCGTGGTCGCCCTCGTCGTGCTCGTCGCCACCGGTCTGGCCCGCCGCGACCGGTCCGCGCCTGCCGCTCGGGTGGTCCCCGCCGCGGGTTGACGCGCATCTCGTAGCGCTGTGCCAACAGCGCGCGCCCGGGCTCTGCAACCCCGTCTTCGCCCTGCTGCGGTCGATGGACGACGAGATCGCCGCCGTCTACGCCGGGTCGGGCCTGGACGACGTGCGGCCGCGGTTCGCTCCTGCCGTGCTCGAGCTGCGCGCCCGGGGCCCGCTCACCATCCGCGACCTCGCGGCCGCGGTCGGCGTCACGCACTCGGCGATGAGCCAGACCGTCACCGCGATGCGCGGCGCCGGGCTGGTCGAGTCGGTGCCCGTGCCGCGGCCGAGGTCACGGACGCGCTGCGCCGCAGGCCCTTCCGCGACCGCATTCACCGAGCACCTCCCGCCCGCCGGCACGTGAGGAGCTCGCTGCTCGACCTCACTCCCCTGCGCGTCCACCCGGTCTGGCGGCGGCTGTGGATCGGCACCGCCGCGTCGTGGCCTGGCGGGTGCCGCAGGTGCGACGGTTCCGGATGTCGGGGCCCGGCGGAACGGCCTAACGTGGTCGGGTGCCGGAGGGGGACAGCGTCTACCGCGTGGCCGCGCGGCTGCACTCCCGGCTCACCGGTGAGACGGTGCGGCACAGCGACTTCCGCGTCGCGCAGCACGCCACAGCCGACCTGCGGGGCGCGCGCGTCCTCGGCACCGTCCCGCGCGGCAAGCACCTGCTGACGCGCTTCGACCTCGACGGCGAGGCGCTCACGCTGCACACCCACCTGCGGATGGACGGGGAGTGGTCGGTGGTCGGAGCGGGCAAGCGGCTGCCGCGCCGGCTCGACCCGGACGTGCGGGTGCTGCTCGCCACCGACGGCCCCACCGCGTACGCCCTGCGGATGCCGGTGGTCGAGCTGCTGCCGACGGCCGAGGAGCACACCGTGGTGGGCCACCTCGGGCCCGACCTGCTCGACACCGCCACCCCGGTCGACGAGATCGTCGCGGGGGCGGTGCAGCGGCTGGCGGATGGGCCCGACCGCCCCCTGGCCGGTGCCCTGCTCGACCAGCGCAACCTCGCCGGCCTGGGCAACCTGTGGGTCAACGAGCTCTGCTTCCTGCGCGGCCACCTGCCCTGGACGCCGGTGGGCGACGTCCCGCTCGAGCCGCTGGTGCGCCTGGCGGTCCGGGCGCTGCGGTTCTCGGTCGACCCGCGCGGCGCGGCGCAGGTGACCACCGGCGACACCCGCCGCGGGGAGCAGCACTGGGTCGCCGGCCGCGCGGGCCGCCCGTGCCGGCGCTGCGGCACCCGGGTCGAGGTGCAGGCCGAGGTGCCCGGGGACGCCGAGCGGCGCCGTACCTGGTGGTGCCCGTCGTGCCAGCGCTGACGCATGCCGGGCCCCCGCCCGGGTACCGGTCGGACGTGACCACCTCCACCCCCGTCGCCCGCGCCGTCGGTCTGGTGCTCGGCGGGCTGTCCGCCGCGGTCGCCGTCGTCCGCCCGGCCGGCCGGACCCTGCACCCGCGCGGTCGCGTTCTGCGCGCCACCCTGCGTCGCGACGGCGCGCGCCCGCCGACGGGGGTGCCGTGGCTCGACGGCACCGGCACCGACGAGGTGCTCGTGCGGCTGTCGCGCTCGCTCGGCCTGCCCGAGCCGCTGCCGGACGTCGCCGGCCTGGCGCTGCGCGTGCCCCTGGCGGACTCCCGGCACGCCGACCTGCTGCTGGCGGCGTCCGGCACCGACGTCGTGACCAGGCACCTGCTGCGGCCCGGCCTGGGCGTGCACGCCCCGATGAGCACGCTGTGGCCGTCGCCGTCGTCGACCGGGGCGCTGCTGCTCGGCGCGGTGCCCGCGGACGACGACGCGTTCACGCTGCGGGTGTGCCGGGTCGGTGGACGCTGGCGCGACGTCGGCCGGCTGCAGCTCCTCGACGACGCGGGATCCGAGCACCAGGGCATCCGGTTCGACCCGTTCGGTCACGCGCTCCCGGGCCTGCCGACGCCGGCGTGGGAGCGGGCGCTGCGCGAGCCCGCCTACCGGGCGGCGCGGCTGGTCGCCGGACGCGGCTACTGACCGCGTACGACCTGGCCTTCGCGTGCGGGTCGGCGTGCTCGACGGCCGTCACCACGGCGAGCGGGCCCGGGTGGCCGTCGCCTCGGTGCTCGTGCCCGGCGGCCGGCTCCACGTCGACACCGGCTCGCCGCTGCGCGAGGTCGACCTCTCGTCCGGGTGAGCGCCCCGGCTCAGGCGTCGAGCGAGCGGGGGATCGACCGGTTGGCGATCCGGTTCTCGGCGTCGATCATCCAGGCCAGCTGCTCGAGCCGCTCCAGCACGGTGTGCAGGATGTCGGCGCTGGTGGGGTCCTCGGCGTCGACCTCGTCGTGGATGCGACGCGCGGTGCCGGTGACGGCGTAGAGCGCCTGCACGACGAGCTCGACGGTCTCGCCGGTGTCGACCTCGCCGGCGGGGAAGACCGGGATGCTGGTGTGTGCCGCGACCGTCTGCGCGCGACCGTCGGGCGTCACGTAGACCGCGCGCATCCGCTCGGCGATCGTGTCGGTGAACTCGCGGGCGGCGTCGACGACCTCGTCGAGGACGAGGTGCAGGTCGCGGAAGTTCTTGCCCACGACGTTCCAGTGCGCCTGCTTGCCGACCAGGTGCAGGTCGGTGAGGTCGACGAGCAGCTGCTGCAGGTGCGCGGCCAGGCGCTCGGACGCACGGAACGAGGGGTGGGCGGTGTGGGTGGTGAGCGTGTCGGTCACGGCTCGGCTCCTCTCGGGGGCGGCGTTCGCGGGTCGGGTCCGACGCTACTCCTTTTCTGGAACAGTTCCAGTAAAGGCAGGCTCGCCTTCCCCCACCCGCGGTGGACGCCGCAGGTGGTCCTCGGGACGGATGCGCCCGCCCCGTCCGCTCTGGTGGGGTGGTGGCAGACCCGCACCACCGCGACGGAGGGGACCACGATGAGGATCGCGACCGAGCTGCTGCTGCTGGCGATGGACGAGGAGTCCGGGAAGACCCTGGTCGACACCACCACGCTCGACCTGGCGCTGGCCGGCACGGCCGTGCTCGAGCTGGTGCTCACCGGGACGCTCGAGGTGGTGGCCGTCGACGGCGGCCCGGTGCAGAAGGGCCGGCTGCGCCGTACGGGGCAGCACGAGCCGACCGACCCGCTGCTGGTCGACATCGCCGACGTCTGCGACGGCAAGAAGCCGAAGGACGCGATCTCCTACCTGGTCTCGTGGACCTGGACGAACCGCGGCACCAGGCTGCGCGAGCAGCTGCTGGGCGAGCTGGTCGACCGCGGGGTGCTCAGCCACGACAGGACCAAGGTCTGGGGGATGTTCACCCGCGAGCGCTGGCCCGAGGTCGACCCGACGGTCGAGGGCGAGGTGCGCGAGCGGGTGGGGGCGGTGCTCGTCGACGGCCAGCAGCCCGACCAGCCCACGGCCGCCCTGGTGTCGATGGTGTCGGTGACCAAGCTCGCGCCGAGGCTGTTCCCCGACCAGGATGCGAAGGAGCTGCAGCGGCGGGCCGACGTGGTGCGTGAGAGCGACTGGGCCGCAACGGCGGTGAAGCAGTCGATCGACGAGCTGATGATGACGATGATGGTGGCGGTGTTCATCCCGGTGTTCATGACGACGACCTCCTGAGGCCGTCGGCGGCGGCTGGCAGACTGCGTCCCGTGCCGCGGACCGTCGACGTCGCCGAGCGCCGGGCCCGGCTCGTGCGCCGCCAGCTGCTGTCGTCCGCCGACCGCACCGACGACCTGCCGGCGATCGCCGACGACCTGGTGGTGCTGCACTCCTCCGACCCGGTGACGGTGTACCTGTCGCTGCTGGTGCGCATGCGCACGCCCTCGGTGGCGGCGGTCGAGGAGGCGCTCTACGAGCGGCGCTCGCTGGTGCGCCACCACGCCATGCGCCGCACGCTCTGGGTCGCGACGCCGCCGCTGGTGCCGGTGCTGCACGCCGCCGCCACCCGCAAGGTCGCCGCGGCCGAGCGGCGCAAGAACCTCGGGTTCCTCGCTGACAACGACGAGCCCGACCCCGCGGGCTGGCTCGACCGGGCGGCGGCGCAGGCGGTCGCGACCCTGCGCGAGCACGGACCGATGACCGCGCGCCGGCTGGGGCTGCTCGTGCCCGACCTCGCCCGTCCGCTCGTCCTGGGCGTCGGGCGCCGTGACGCCGTCGCGGTGGCGGCCCACACCCGGGTGCTCACCCAGCTGGGGTTCGACGGCGTGCTGGTGCGCACCCGGCCGACCGGCACCTGGATCAACGGGCAGTACACCTGGGCGGTGATGGACGACTGGCTCGACGGCGGCGTCGGCGACCTCGACGAGGCGCCGGCGTGCGCCCGGCTCGCCGACCGGTGGCTGCGCCGGTTCGGCCCGGGCACCACCGACGACCTGCGCTGGTGGGCCGGCTGGACCCGCGCGCAGACCCGTCGCGCGCTCGCCGACGCCGCGGCGGTCGAGGTCGACCTCGAGGGCGTGCCGGGCTGGGTCGCCGCCGGCGACGACGAGCCGGTCGACGACCCGGGTCCGTCGACGGCGCTGCTGCCGGGCCTCGACCCCACCGTGATGGGCTGGAAGCAGCGCGACTGGTACCTGCCGGAGGCCGCCGCCGACGCGTTCGACCGCAACGGCAACGGCGGACCGACGATCTGGGTCGACGGCCGGGTCGTCGGCTACTGGGTGCAGCGCGCCGACGGTGAGATCGCGCTGCACTGGTTCGAGCCGGTGCCGGCGGCCCGGCGCCGCGAGGCCGACGAGCGCGCGGCGCAGGTGCGGCAGTGGCTGGGCGGGACCCGGTTCAACGTCCGGTTCCCGGGACGGGTGCACGCGCACGTCCGTGGCTGATCACGGCTCGCGGCTGGCACCATCGCGGGCGTGGGCAGGCCCGAGGGGTTCGAGTACACCGAGCGCGACGGCGAGGTCGTCGTGCTGCACCACGGCCGCCGCGCCACGACGCTGCGCGGCGAGAGGGCGCGCGAGTTCCTGGCCGCCGTCGGCTCCGGCGACGCGCAGCTGCTGATGGCGCGCGTCACCGGCAGCTACCGGCGGGGGAACGAGCGGGTGGCGAAGGCGCACCCGCGCAACGCGGGTCGCTGGGCCTGCGCGCGGGTCGTCCGGAGCTCAGGCGGTCGGACCTCAGCCCAGCGGGGTGTGGGCGTCCGGCACCCTCTCGTCCGGACGCGCCGGGCCGGGCGGGGTGCCGTCGCCGAACGGTCTGCCGCCCAACGACTCCCGGCCGTGCGGGGTGAGCCAGCCGGACAGGTCGGGGCCCTTCGGCACCACCTGGGTCGGGTTGATGTCGGTGTGCACCACGTAGTAGTGCTGCTTGATCTGGACGAAGTCTGTGGTGTCGCCGAAGCCAGGGGTCTGGAACAGGTCGCGCGCGTAGCCCCACAGCGCCGGCAGCTCGCTCAGCTTGCTGCGGTTGCACTTGAAGTGGCCGTGGTAGACGGGGTCGAACCGCGCCAGCGTGGTGAACAGCCGCACGTCGGCCTCGGTGATCGTGTCGCCGACGAGGTAGCGGCGGGTGGTGAGCCGGTCCTCGAGCCAGTCGAGCGCCGTCCACAGCCGGTCGTAGGCCTTCTCGTACGACTCCTGGGTGCCGGCGAACCCGCACCGGTACACGCCGTTGTTGACCTCGGTGTAGACGCGCTTCGCCACCTCGTCGATCTCGTCGCGGTGGCGCTCGGGGTACAGCTCGGGGGCGCCGTCACGGTGGTGCGCGGTCCACTGCAGCGAGAAGTCGATCGTCATCTGCGGGAAGTCGTTGGTCACGAGCTTGCCGCTCGGCACGTCGACGACCGCCGGGACGGTGATGCCCTTGCTGTACTTCGGGAACCGGGAGAGGAACGCCTCCTGCAGCCGCTCGTACCCGAGCACCGGGTCGCGTCCGTCCGGGTCGAGGTCGAACGTCCACGACCGGTCGTCGTGGGTGGGGCCGGGCATGCCGAGCGAGATCGCGTCCTCGAGGCCGAGCAGGCGCCGCACGATGATCGTGCGGTTGGCCCACGGGCAGGCTCGTGCGGCGACCAGGCGGTACCGCCCGGCCTCGACGGGCCAGTGCCGGGTGCCGTCGCCGGTCTCGACGCCCAGGCCGTCCGGCCCGATCGCGCCGTCGGTCGTGATGCGGTCGGTGACGTAGTCGGTGTCGCGGTCGAAGTCGCCGCTGCCAGAGACGTAGGCGCCCTGCGTGTCAGCCATGCGTCGATGGTTGCACGCTCAACGAATCGGTGCCCGTCCGGCCGATGAGTACGGCGCCCTGCCCGGGTCGACCCCGCATGACGACGATCATCGTGACCGGCTGGCTCCGGGTCGACCCCGCGCAGCGCGACGCGTACGTGGACGGGTGCTGCGCCGTCGTCGAGCAGGCGCGCGGCACCGACGGCTGCCTCGACTTCGCGATCACCGCGTGCTCGGTCGATCCCGGACGCGTCGTCGTCGCCGAGCGCTGGACCTCCCGGCCGGCGCTCGACGCCTTCCGCGGCGGCGGCGTCGAGGGTGCGCAGGCGGCCGCGATCCTGGACGCGGCGGTCGACGAGTACGAGACCGACGGCGGTACGCGGCTCTAGCTGGTCCTCGTCACGCGTTCACCGGCCGGCGGCCGAGGAAGGCCATCGTCCGGGTGGTCTCGTCGGCGTCGGCGGGCGCCTCGACCTCGGGGCCGAAGCCGCCGGGGGAGCGCGCCATGTCGCCCATCCGCTCGACCAGCGCCCGCGCCCACGCGAGCTGCTCGGACGCGAACGTGGCGTCGAGTCCGGCCGCCTGCGCGAGGTCCCAGCCGTGCACGACCAGGTCGACGCAGTGGAACAGGCCGAGGGTGCCCTCGACGGTGCCCTTCCCGCTGAAGCCCTCGACCTCCCGTCCTGCGCGCTCGGGGTCGTCGAGCAGGGCCTGCACGCCGTCGCGGGTCGCCGTCCAGGCGCCGACCGGGTCGGACGCGGCGTCCGGCGCGGGCGGCAGGGTGTCGCCGGCGCCCTCGACGTAGCTGCGCTCGGACCCGACGACGTGGCTGACGACGTCGCGCGCCGTCCACTCCTCGCAGGGGCTCGGCGAGCCCCAGCGGTCGACAGGCACCTGCTCGACCAGCGCGGTGAACCGGGCGGCGAGGAGGCGGTAGCGGTCGGCGGGGGCGAGGTCGGCGACGTCGGTGCTCATGCCCTGATCCTGCACCCGACCCCCGTCAGGAGGTCGTGGACAAAGGCGCCACGTCGTCGTCGGCCGGCTCGGCCGGCACGTCGAGCGGGTGCGCGATCTCGTCGGCCGGCAGCCGCGCAACGAGGATCGCGACCACGGCGAGCACCGGAGGTGCGAGCCCGGCGACCAGGAAGGTGGTCTGCAACCCGACGACGGCGCTCACCGGGCCGGCCAGCGCCATCGAGACGGGCATGAACGCGAGCGAGACGAAGAAGTCGAGGCTCGAGACCCGGCCGAGCATGTGCGAGGGGACCCGGCGCTGCAGCAGCGTGCCCCAGATGACCGTGGCCCCCTGGAACCCGGCGCCCATCACGAAGCCGGCCACGACCATGGGCCACACCGACGTGGCGGTGCCGAAGACCACGAGCGGCACGCACGACAGGCCCCACACCAGGTTCATCACCGTGAGGTAGCGCCGGGGCAGCCGCAGCGACGCCATCACCAGCGACCCCAGCGCGCCGCCGATGCCGAACGAGGCCAGCACCCACGCGTGCTCGGCCGGCCCGCCGCCGGCGCGGTCCTTGATCGCGAACGGCGCGAGCACCTCGAACGGGCCGATCATCACCAGCACCATGACGCTCGCGAACACCAGCGTCGCGAGCAGCCAGGGGGTGCGCCACATGTAGACGAACCCGTCCTTGACGTCGACGAGCACCTGCCGCACCGGGTGGGTGCCGTCGTCGACCTGCTCGCGCCGCACCGCGGTCAGCGGCATGCCGAGCACGAAGCCGGCGGCCACCAGCGCGGCCAGGGCCGCCGCCGCGAGAGCGAGCGCCGGCGACCAGGTGGCGACGAGCACCGCCGCCAGCGCCGGGCCGCCCGCCTGCATCAGCGCCGGACGCAGCATGCCCTCGATACCGTTGGCCGCCAGCAGGTCCTGCGGCTCGAGCAGCGAGGGCAGCACCGCCGAGTAGGCCGGGTAGTACAGGCCCGCCGCGAGACCGGTGAGCAGCGCGACGGCGGCCAGCTGCCACACCTGCAGCACGCCGGCGAAGGCCAGGCCGGCGGCCAGCCCGAGGGCGAACGCGTTCACCAGCTCGACCGCCAGCAGGATCCGCTTCTGCGGCACCCGGTCGGCCAGCGCACCGCCGAGCAGGGTGGTCGCGATCATGCCGAGACCGGTGGCGGTCATGACGAACGAGACCTGCGCCGGACCCCCGCCGAGCTCGACGATCTGCCAGAACAGCGCCACCACGACGAGCCCCGACCCCAGCACCGACGCCACCAGCGACCCGAAGAGCCAGCGGTAGGCCGGCGTGCGCAGCGGCACGAGCGCCTTGGGGGTCCCCGACACGCTGCTCATCGTGGCCCCGTCAGGTGGTCGGGTCCACCCTGTTCCTCCGCCCCTCGCGCCGCCCCCGCGCCAGCTCGGTCCCGAGCGCGTCCAGCCGCTGCTCCCAGAACGCGCTGAACTGGCGCACCCAGGCGTCCGCCTGCTGCAGGCCCGTCCCGTCGACGGCGTAGAGCCGGCGCGTGCCCTCGGGACGCACCGTGGCGAATCCGTTCTCGCGCAGCACCTTCAGGTGCTGGGAGACCGCTGGCTGGGAGATGCCGAACTCCTCGCGGACGACGTCGGCGACCTCGCCCGCCGACCGCTCGCCGCCGGCCAGCAGCTCGAGCACGCGGCGGCGCACGGGGTCACCGAGGACGTCGAAGGCGTGCACGTGTCAGGCGTCCGCGGGGACGCCGGTGTAGAACGCGGTGGTCGCGGCCTCGGCCGCGCGGGCGGCCGGCTCGTCGGTGCCGTCGGCGATCGCGGCGTCGGCCCAGCCGCGGCTGCTGGTCGACATCACCGCGCGGCCCTCGTCGGAGCCGGCCCACTCGTCGGCGTGGTCCTTCGTCACGGACTCACCCGACTCCAGGTGCAGCTGCAGGCCCATCAGCGACAGGTCCCACCCGGTGCCGACGGCACCGGGACCGTAGGTGCCCCAGAACTCCTCGGGGACGTGCGCGGTGTGCACGAGCCGCAGCCGCGTCCCATCGCCCTCGGGCTCGAGCGTGAGGTCGACCCACGACACCCCGCCCTGCATCTCCCAGGTGAGCGAGAGCGCGCGGGGCGCCTCGCACGCGACCACCTCGCCGCTCGCGTTGCCCTCGACCTGGTAGCGGCCGCCGACCTGCGGGTCGGCGGTGACCGGCGCGAACCATCGGGGGATGCGCTCGAGCGAGGTGAGGGCGTCCCAGACGTCCCCGATCGGCGAGGGGTAGGCGCGCGTGGCCTCGACGACCTTCGCCTCCTGCCCGTCGCGGGTGGTGGTGCGGACGGTGCGGTCGATGCCGCCGACGATCTCCAGTGGTGAGGTCATGAGACCATGCTTCACGTGCTGCTTATATAAGTCAAGCCTTCCGGATGGATCAGCCGCGCTGCTGCGCGTCGCGCCAGGCGACCCACGTGCGGACGGTGGTGAGGTCGAAGTCGGGGCCGTCGGTCCCGACGGTGAAGAGGGTGACGCCGAGGTCGAGCAGGGTCTGCGCGTCCTCGCCCGGGTCACCCTCGACGCCGACCGAGCGCTCCACCTCGGCCGGGTCGCGACCCACGTCGGCGCAGTGTCCGTCGAGGATCCCGACCTTGCGGCGCACCACCTCGACGTCGCCGAAGCCGTGCCAGATGTCGGCGTGCTGCGCGACCAGCTTCAGCGTCTTCTTCTCGCCGCCACCGCCGATCAGCACGGGGATGTCGCGGGTGGGCGCCGGGTTGAGCTTGCCCAGGCGCGCCTCGATGCGGGGCAGGGCCGCACCCAGGTCGTCGAGACGGCCGCCGGCCGTGCCGAACTCGTAGCCGTACTCGTCGTAGTCCTTCTCGAACCAGCCGGAGCCGATGCCGAGGATCAGCCGGCCGTCGCTGATGTGGTCGACGGTGCGGGCCATGTCGGCGAGCAGCTCGGGGTTGCGGTAGCTGTTGCACGTCACCAGGGCGCCGATCTCGACCCGCGAGGTCTGCTCGGCCCAGGCGGCGAGCATCGTCCAGCACTCGAAGTGCAGTGCCCTCGGGCTCACCGGTCAGCGGGTAGAAGTGGTCCCAGTTGAAGATGACGTCGACTCCTGCGTCCTCGGCCTCGGCGGCGGCGCGGCGGATGTCGGCGTACTCGGCGTGCTGGGGCTGCAGCTGGACACCGATGCGGATCGGGCGAGAGGTCATGACGCCACGCTAGGCGGCGTGGGGCAGGCTGTCGCCGTGAGGCTCTCCGAGACCACCGACGCCGACCGGCTCCGCGCGCTGCGGCGGATGCAGGCGGTGGCGCTCGGGCTCCTGCTGTTCGCCGCTCTCGTGTACGTGCTGACCTTCGAGCGCGAGGGGTTCCTCGGGTACGTCAACGCCGGCGCCGAGGCGTCGATGGTGGGCGCGGTGGCCGACTGGTTCGCCGTCACCGCGATCTTCCGGCGCCCCCTCGGCCTGCCGATCCCGCACACGGCCCTGATCCCGCAGCGCAAGGACGCGCTCGGCGAGAGCCTGCAGCAGTTCGTCGTCGACAACTTCCTCACCGCCGAGGTGGCGCGCGGCCGGGTGCTGGCCGCCGACCCCGCGCTGCGCGTGGGCCGCTGGGTGGGTGTGCAGGCGAACGCCGAGCGGGTCGTGCGCGAGGTCGCGCCGGCGCTCGGCCGCGGCCTGCAGCAGCTCGGCGAGGACGAGGTGCGCGCCTTCGTCGAGCAGGCGCTGCTGCCGCGGCTCGCCGCCGAGGACCTCGCGCCCGTCGCGGGCCACCTGCTCGAGGGCGTGATCGAGGACGGCGCGCACCGCGTGCTGGTCGACCTGCTGGTCAGCGAGGCGCACGACTGGCTGGTCGAGAACGAGGGCGCCGTGCAGCGGATCGTGCGCGACCGCGCGCCGTGGTGGTCGCCGTCGTGGCTCGACGACCGCGTCGTCGACCGCGTGCACGAGGAGGTCGTGCGTTGGGTGCGCGACGTGCGCGACCACCCGAACCACCGGGCCCGGCTGGCGCTCGACTCGATGCTGCGCCGCCTCGCCGACGACCTGCAGCACGACGACGCCACCCGGGAGCGCGCCGAGGCGCTGAAGGTGCGCGTGCTGTCGAACCCCGGCACCGCCGACGCCGCCACCGCCGTGGCCGAGTCGGTGCGCACGGCCGTCGTGGACTCGCTGCTGTCGCCCGGCGGTCCGCTGCACGAGCGCGCGGCGGCCGCCCTGATCGACGTCGGACGCCGGCTCGTCGACGACGCCGACCTGCGCGCCCGCGTCGACGCTCGCGTCGCCGACGCGGTGGTGTTCGCGGTCGAGACCTACGGCGCCGAGCTCGCCTCGGCGATCTCGCACACCGTCCAGCAGTGGGACGGGGACGACGCCGCACGCCGGATCGAGCTGCACGTCGGACGCGACCTGCAGTTCGTCCGCATCAACGGCACGGTCGTCGGCGGGCTGGTCGGCGTGACGATCCACGCGGTGTCGCAGCTGCTCTGACCCGCTCCCTCGCTCACGGTGGGTCGGGTTCGGGCGTGCGCCAGCGTCGCCCGGTGGCGCGGGCTTCGCGGGCGGTGTCGTGGAAGGTGTTGCGCAGCAGCGTGCCTGGTGGGTGGCCGTGGTGCGCGGGTGGTCGGAACACCGGGCGGCCGTCGCGCATCAGCATCTGCCACCCCCGCTCGTCGTCGGGTTGGGCGTGGACCTTGGTGTGGTGGCGGGTGCAGAGCAGGGCGAGGTTGTCGATGGTGGTGGGGCCGCCTCGGGACCACCAGAGGACGTGGTGGGCCTCGCACAGCGCCGGTGGTGTCGTGCAGCCGGGCCAGGTGCAGCCCTGGTCGCGGGCGGCCAGAGCCGCGCGCTGGCCGGGGGTGGCCAGGCGGCCCAGGGACGTCATCGAGACGACCCGCCCGCAGGACAGGGTGACGCGTTCGAGGACGGCGTCGCAGACCATCCTGGCCAGGGTGCCGGGGCCGACCTTCTGCCCGGTGGAGGTGGTGGCGGCCTGCTGGTCGGCGTCGACGTGCACCACGACCCGGGGCACACCGACCCGGATCGCCGTCCGGAGTGTCGGTCGGGGACTGCAGCTGCTGGGCCGCCGCGAGCTCGGCCATGCGGACCAGGGCGTCGGCGCGGCGCTGACCCCGGGTGCGCAGGTCGGGGTCGCCGTCCTCGCGCAGGGCGTACCGGTCCTGTTCGGCGAGGTGGTCCAACGTCGCGACGAACGTCGACCCGCCCACCGGGTCGAGCTGGCCGGAGACCACGCACCATCCCGGTGGAGTCGGTGACGGCGCCGAGGTGGCGGCGTTCGTGGGCGTGCTCGTCGAACCGGTCCGACGCGTCGGGCACCAGGGCCTGGAGCAGGTGCTGGGCGAGGACCTCGGCCGAGGCGGGGTCCCACTCTCTGGCCCGCTCGGTCAGCTCGGTGTCGACCTCGGCCCGGTGCTCGCGGACGAGGCGGCGGGGCAGGCGGTGCAGGCAAGCCCGGGCGACGACGACGTGCTCGCGGGTCACGGCGCCGGCCGCCCACGCGGCGCCCAGCGCCCGCAGGTCACCCGACACCGGGCAGGTCACGGCCGCGTTCTCCAGGTCGGCGCTGGCCCGGCCGCGGCTGACCCGGCACCGGTCGGTCAGCACCGCCTTGGTCACTGCCCCACGTCGCCCGCGGGCGTCCGGTGCCTCACGTGAGACCGACTCCCGCAGCAGCGCCGCCTCGGCCGCCGACAGCCGCGCTTCCAAGGCGTCGACCGCGACGATCCGCTCGTGCACCTCGGTGTCGGTCAGCGACCACAGCGAGGCGGCGAGCAGGTCGTCCACGCCCTGCTCGACGAGCGCGAGCCCACCCGCACCCGCTCGTCCCACGGCCCCCACCGACATGCCCTCAGACTAGAGGCGACCACTGACAATCGTTGTGCCTCAACATCTCCGCCGAATGGCGTCGGCGCCCATGACCGACGAGGCGGCACCCCCGCGCGACCTGCGTCAGCGCTGGACCGACACCCGGCGGCTGCTCGCCGACGAGGTCGACTGCTGGGTCGCCACCGCGGGGCCCGGCGGGTCGCCGTGGATGATCCCGCTGTCGTTCCTCTGGCACGACGGCGAGCTCGTTCTCGCGACGGCCGTGAGCAGCCCGACCGGGCGCAACTGGGCCGCGGGCGCACCGGTGCGGATCGGCCTCGGCCAGGTGCGCGACGTCGTCCTGGTCGAGGGGACGGTGCGTCTGGTGCCGGTCGGCGAGGTCGACGCCGCGGTGGGCGACGCGTTCGCGACCAAGACCGGCTTCGACCCGAGGGCGCTGCGCACCCCCTACGTGTACGCCTTCGTCCGGCCGACGACGCTGCAGGCGTGGCGGGAGGAGAACGAGCTGGCAGACCGCGACCTGGTGAAGGAAGGTGAGTGGCTCCTCTTGGGCGCCCTGGGCGCCCTGGGCGGCGGTCGCGTTGCAGCGCTCCTCGCAGTCGACTGACAAGAGTCGGGCCGGCAGTGCGACGTCAGCCCCTCCGGACGCGGACTGAGGGCACCCGACCTCGTCAGCATCGGGCGATGCGGTGGGTCAGTCGCTACCCGGCGGCGCCTGGAACGTTGGCGACGCCGCGCCCCCATTCACCCACGAGGGGGCGCGTGTCGCTTCGCCGCAACGTGCTCCTCCTCAGCGTCATGATATCGTCAGATATCTGGAGGTGGTCGCGTGGCCGACGTTCTGATCCGAGACCTGTCCGACGCGGTCCTGGCAGGCGTGGACGCCCACGCCGCGCGGCTGGGACTGTCCCGCGTGGAGTACATCCGTCGCCGGTTGGCAGCCGACGCCGCCGCAACCGACGGTGCCGTCTCCATCGGCGACCTCTCGACCTTCGCCGAACTGGCCAGTGACCTGGGCGACCCCGAGGTGATGGGCGCCGCGTGGCGGTGACCCAGTGGCTCGCCGACAAGTCCGCGCTGGTGCGGCTCGGGGTGAGCCCGGACGCGGCGACCTGGGCCGAGAGGATCGAGCGTGGGCTGGTGCGGGTGACCACGGTGACGCGCCTCGAGGTCGGCTTCTCCGCCCGCAGCTGGCAGGACGCACGAGCGGTGCTCACCGGCCCACCGTTGTCGTCGATGCCGGTGGAGTACCTCACCCCTGCGACCGAGGACCGCGCGGTGGAAGTGCAGCTGCTCCTGGCCAGAGAGGGGCACCACCGCGCACCATCGATCCCCGACCTCGTCATCGCTGCCGTTGCCGAGCTCGCAGGCCTCACCGTGCTGCACCAGGACGAGGACTTCGAGCTCATCGCGGGCATCACCGGACAACCGCTCGAACGCCTCGCCGCCTAGCCGGGCTCCGTCATCTGCCCCGCAGCGCCGCGAAGGGGGTCTCGGCCACTGCGTCATCGCAGACCGCGCCGACTGCCCTCCGCTGCGATCTCCGTCCGACGACCGAGACCCAGCTTCTGCAGGACGTGGGCGACGTGGGTCTCGACCGTCCGGGGTGACAGGTGCAGGCGCTGCCCGATCTCCCGGTTCGTGAGACCTGTCACCAGCAGGCGCACCACGTCCATCTCGGCGTCGGTGATGCTCTCCCAACCACTCTTGGGCCTGGGTATGCGTCCGGTCCGGCCTGAGAGCAGGTGTGCTGCGAACCGCGTCCTCCCCAGCAGCTCGCGGACGGCGAGAAGGCTCTCGTCCTGGTCGCCCAGCCAGTAGAGGTGGTCCGACCCCGTGCGCTCCAGGAGGCGGGCGCCGGGGATCTCGTCTGCCAGCGCGCGACCGCACTCCACGGGGATCACCATGTCGTCGGTCTGGTGGACGACCAGGGTGGGCACGTCGATGTGGGGCAGTACGTCGTGGACGTCGATCTCGAGGTGCAGCCGGAGCGAGGCTGCGACGGCGCCGGGTGAGCACGCGAGCCGCTGGTAGGAGGCCCACCAGTCACGCGCACGGTCGTCGCCGACGAGGCTTGGCGCGTACAGCTCGAAGGCGACCCCGCTTCCCCAGCCCTCCTCGACGACCTCGATGAAGGTCTCCAGCAGGGGGCGGGGGATCGCCGAGGGAACCGCGTCCGACTGCACGAATGAGGAGGTGGTCCCGATCAGGACGAGCCCCTCGCACCGCTCCGGACGTGCCTGCGCGAACGACAACGCGGTCGGACCACCCTCGGACCAGGCGAGCAGGACGGCCGACGGCGCGTCGACGGCGTCCATCACCGCCTCGATGTCGTCCCGTCGCTCCTGCAGGCTCGGCGTCGCGTCCGTGCCGGACCGGTCAGACAGTCCCATCCCCCGCTTGTCGAACGCGACCACCCGGGCGCTGGACGACAGCCTGCGCAGGAATCGCGCCAGAGACGGCTCGTGCCAGGCGAACTCGATGTGGGAGATGAACCCGGGAACGAGCACGATCGTCGCTGGGCCCTGGCCGAACGCCTGGTAGGCGATGTTGGTGCCGTCGCTCCTGGCGTAGGCGATCGGCGGGACGGCGCCCGTCCTAGGCACCGCATGCTCCGTCACCGGAGGTGGTGTCGACCTGCCCGGCCAGCTCGGTCATCACCCGCAGCGACCCAGCCCACCTCAGGAGCTCGGAGAGGCGACCCTGTACCCGGACGGTGCCCCCCATGATCGCGCGGACGGGGTCGATCTCCTGGCCGACCAGCTGCTCCCACGTCCGGTACGGCGCCGTCAGGAGGAAGGACCGGTGCTCGGCCAGTGCGGGATCGGTACCGAACCCGTGGGAGATCCACCGTCCGTCCCGTGCGGTGAGCCGGACGTAGAGCGGGCTCTCCAGGTGGTCCTCGTCCGGGTCGATCCTCAGTGCGACGACCCCGTGCCACCCGCGGGCCGCCGAGAGGTACTCCGCGCTCCGGTTGCACCGACTCGTCCAAGCGGCCACCCACGCCTCGCTGGGGAAGGCGGCGAGGGCGTCCATGCTGGCGCAGGTTACCCCTGCCCTCACCCTCCGCGCGGCGGCCAGGCGCCACCCGGTGGGCCCGCATCCGGCACGTGAAGATCAGTAGGAGCCCGGATCCGCGAGGCGGCCGAGATGGTCATCGTGGATTCGTCAGGGTCGACCGCGCCGGCTGACCCGACGTTCACCTCTGGGGGACCCATGGGCACCACCTGCATCACTCGCTCCTGGTCGGGACGCAGCCTGATCCCCGTCGCTCGAGGCGTGAGGGCCGGCACCTGTCTGGTCCTGATCGCGCTGGCGACCACCGCGTGCGAGCCGGCTGGTCAGCTGGTGGTACCACCGACCCCCCCGTCGCGCCCTGACCAGCCGGTGCTCCACCAGAACGGTTTCGAGGGTCTGACGGTGCGCCGCGACGTCGCCGATGTCAGCATCCCGGACCTGATGGCCTTCCTTCCTCCCGGGGACGACATCGTGCAGCGCGGTGAGACCGAGAACTGCGGTGTGGCCGAGCGCGCCGATCTCGGACTGATCGCGATGACCGACGGCGACCTCGCGGTCCGGGCCTTCGTGGTCTCCTCTGAGGACGCCGCCACCCCCGAGGGCATCCACGTGGGCAGCTCCCACGAGGAGGTGAGGACGGCGTACGGCGACGCCGTGCTCTACGACGAGCCGGCCGAGGACGGGAGCAGGCTCCTGGTCGTCGACGACCAGGAGCGGCCGGACCAGGATCTCTCCCTGGCCTCCCAGCTGTTCGCCTTCGACCTCGACGCATCCGGCGCGGTGACCACGCTGCGGGCCGGTGGCTTCCCGTGGCTGCTGGGCTGCGCGGCGGGCCGAGGCGAGCTGCCGGACACGGTGCGCGACCTGGATGACGTCACCGACCTCACCGACCTCACCGACCTCCACCTCACCGACCTGACGGACCTCACCGCCACCTTCTTCGGGGTCGGCGACGTCCCGATCGGCGGCACCGTGGAGCAGGCCGAGACCGCGCTCGGGGTCGAGCTCGGCGCCGTCGAACCGATCGAGGACGGGTGTGGGCTCGCGCGCTCGACCTCCGGTGAGGTCGCTGTGGTGGTCGTCGATCCCGGCGGCGTGCAGGCCGTGGTCGTCGCCACCGACGCGATCCCCTTCGTCTCCGGTGGCGAGCACGTGGGGGTGGGCAGCACCGAAGAGGACGTCCGTGGGTCGATGCCCCGGTGGACCGGCGGTGACTCCGAGGTCAGCCTCGCCGGTGGCGAACGGATCGTGGTCACGCCCCGCGAGGTGGTCGGCTACGCGCTGCTCCTCGAGGCCGATCCGTCCGGCAGGGTCGTGCAGTACCGCGTCGGCGTGGACGACTACGTCCTCCAGGTCGACTACTGCTGAAACCGTTCTGGTGCGGACACCCCAGGCGGTGCCGCGGACGCCGCCGCGGGCCGGAGCGAGTGCTGGGGTGGGGTAGCGCTCGTGCGGTCGCGGACCAGCAAGCTCCTACTCGTCGGTGGTGAAGCTCGGCGAGTACTGCGGACGACCAGCAGGTCGGTAGGTCTGGATCGTCACTCCCCGTGCGTCGGCTCGCCACTCGACCACGTCCAGCGCGAGGTCCGGGCCGCTGTCGGGGAACAGCCGCATGCCCGGGCCCAGGACGAGCCCGCGGACGTCGTGGATCACTGTCGACGCCCGAGGTCGCACGAACGCACTCGCGCCGGTCGTCAGCTCGGCGCGGTTCGGTGTCCGTCGGGGCAGGGGTCGGTGCGCCGTGAGATGGGCTCGCTCTGCTTCCGCGGTGGGGTGTGCGCCCCGACCCGGCGCGCCCCACTCATCAGCACGGTGCCGGGGTCGGGGTGCTCGTCGAGGTCGATCGTCTGCACGACCGCCACGTCACTCCGGCTCGGTGGACCCCTCGGAAGCGGCGTCGGGGTCCTCCTCCGGTTCGAAGCTGTTCGGCTCTCCCATGCCGATCTCTGCGCCCACCGGCTCGTCGGGCGTCGTAGCGGAGTGGTCCTTCTCGGGCTCGTTCTCGGTCATCGAGCAGCCTCCTCGGGCGACGTCGTGCGCGTCCCTCGTGGATAACAGGCCCGACCACGGCCTGCCACCCGACGGCGGCCCAGGCGGACCACGCGAGCACCGGTGTCGGGTGGCGACCACCGGGAACATGCCGACCACGGGGAAGAGGCCGACCAGGAGGAAGGACCACTGCCGGCGTCCCGCGAGCGCGATCTCCATCACGACGACGTCCGGTCGCGGTGCCGCGGCAGCGGCGGGCGACCTCGTCCTCGACCCGCGCGCGTCGGAGGCGGTGCCCCAGCGACTCGAGGGTCTGCACGTCGCCCACGAGCCGTTCCCGCAGCTCACGGCCCGCGAGCGCGAGGTGCTCGACCTGATGGCGGCCGGTCTCCCGAACGCCACCATCGCCCGGCGCATCGGCATCTCGAGCAAGACCGTCGCCAACCACGCCGCGAACACCACCCTGAAGCTGCCGGCCCGCGACCGCAGCCACGCCGTCATCATCGCCCGCGACGCCGGCCTGGGCCGGCACCTCGACGACGCCTGACCGAACGGGAGCAGGCGGCCGCCGACCTCCGCCTCCGGCACCTCGACGACGTGGGCACGGTTCGCCCTGCGCCACGCGGTCGCTCGCTGATCCCTACAGCAGCAACGCGAGCGTCGGGGCACCCAGCGTCCCGAGCCATCCGGCCAGCGCACGCACCGGCCCGTGGAGGGCGGTGCCCGCCGCCGTGATCGCACCGGCCGCGGTGAGCAGGCGGGTGAACCGTTCGAGCCTGCCCGCGACCTGGGCCCGGTCGGGTTCCGGACGCGTGAGCGCCGCCTCGATCTGGTCGACGTGCTCGCGCGCCGCGGCCGCGGTCCGCGGGTCGAGGACGACCTGGTCGAGCGCCGCACGCAGCTCGCCGACCGTGCGCACGGCGTCGGCCGCGGTGACCAGCGTGCCGTGCTGGCCGCCCGCGATCCGCTGGTCGCCGGTCACGTTGTTGACGACTCCGGCGTTCTGGCTGCCGATGTGGAAGGTCATCTCGCTCCTCAGGTCTTCCCGTGCTGCTCCGGGAGGTCGTGGCCCAGGCGACGCTGACGCGCCGACGCGACCACGTGCAGGACGATCCCGAGCACGAGCAGGATCGCCCCGATGGCGCTGATCGCGAACCCGATCAGCCCCGACGGGATGCCGAAGACGGGCTGGCCGTAGAAGTCGCTGAGGTCCGGCGGCTCCGGCGAGGGAGAGCCGAGCAGGTCGCTGATGCGCGCCATCGTCCCCAGGATCGCGTGGCCGAACACGGCGAAGCCGACCGTGAAGAGCACCACCCCGGTCCAGCCCAGGTACCGCGCCCGGGTCCTGGTGCCCGCGATCTCCCGGAGGAAGCTGGCTCGCTCCTGCTGGATGTAGGCCACGTGGCTGATGTGCTGGTCGCGTCCGACGTTGCTGATGACGCCCGCCCTCTGGTCGCGCAGGTCGAACCGGGCCGCGTCGGCGGACGGGTGACCCGCACGAGCGGCACCGGGCGCCGGTCCGGCTGCCCGGAACACCATCAGCACGTCGCCGAGCCCGACGACGTCGCCGTGGACCAGCGGTGCGGAGGTGCTCACGCGGTGGCCGTTGACGGTCACCCCGGCTGTTGACCCGAGGTCCTCGACGACGACGTGCGCACCGACGCGGCGCAGCACCGCGTGGGTCCGGCTGACGTAGGGGTCGTCGAGCTGCACGTCGGCGCTCGCGTCCCGCCCGACGACGAGCTCGGTACCGGACAGCACGACCCGCCGGCCCCGGAACCGGTCCGGCGCCTGCACGACCAGCCACGGGTCACCGTTGCGCGACGCGTCGCGAGATGTCGAGTGGTGCACGACGATCACGTCCTCCACCGAAGGCGAGCAGCCGGCGTCGTCTCGGCGCCTGCGTACGAGCAGGAGCGCGACCCGGCCGGACCTGATACCCCGGGCGGGATCTCAGAACCCGTGCCCGTGTCGCCGCTCGACCCCGACGCGACGTCGTGGTCGCTCTGCTGCGCGGCGTCGGCGGCTGACGACGAGGAACGGGCGGCCAGTCGGAACCTCATGAGGTCCTCGACCCCGTCGCACGGAGCCGAGCGAACCCTGTCGTCCTGGGCCACCGGAGCGGGGACGATGTGGGGATGCCGCTGACGATCTCCGTCCTCGCCGACCGGCCCGACCTCCTCGAGGCCGTGTGGCGCATGCCCAACTCGTGGCCCGAGTTCATGCGGCACGACCCGATGGCCGATCTGTACTACGGCAACGTCGAGACGCGGTTCACCGAGTTCGTCCTCGTCGCGCAGGACGACGCCGGCGAGGTCGTCGCGTGCGCGTTCTCGATCCCGTTCGTGCGCGGCGACCACGCACTGCCCGACGACGGGTGGGACTGCGTGATCCGCAACGGGCTGCTCGCCTCCGTCCGCGGCCAGGCGCCGGACGCGGTCTCCGCGATCGAGATCGTCGTCCGCCCCGACCGCCAGGGCA
The DNA here is from genome assembly GCA_963715595.1 of uncultured Actinomycetota bacterium. GTDB lineage: Bacteria > Actinomycetota > Actinomycetes > Actinomycetales > CAWJMD01 > MFD01275-22. The sequence goes on along the minus strand of OY970255.1, from coordinate 3,320,109 downwards.
CGGGCCTGTCCCAGCAGGTGCTCGCCGCGATGCGCGACAACGCCGCACGTCGGGGCTTTCCCGAGCTCGTGGCCCCGGTCCGTCCCAACGGCAAGGCCGACGTCCGGGAGCCGATGTCGACGTACGCCTTCACGGTCCGCGAGGACGGCCTGCCGGTCGACCCGTGGCTCCGGGTGCACGTCCGGGCCGGTGGCCGCATCGACAAGGTGGCGCCGCGCTCGATGGTGGTCCCGGGCACGCTCGAGGAGTGGCGCGGGTGGACCGGGTTGCCCTTCGACGAGACCGGCCCGGTCGTCGTGCCCCAGGCGCTCGCCCCGGTGCACTGCGACGTCGAGCACGGCGTCGCCACGTACGTCGAACCGAACGTGTGGGTGGTGCACCCCACCGGTATCTGAGCCACCGGTCTGCGGCTCTCCCCGGTGCAGCCGGCCCGCACGACACGGCGGACGGCTCGCGCCACACCGAACACGTCCAGGGGAGGAAGGGCCGTGCCTGACGACGGCCAGGCCGCCGCGACGATTCGTCTCGGTCTTCTCCGACGACGCCTGGCGGCTGAGGGCGTGAGCGAGGACCGGCGGTCCGGGCGCAGGCGCTGGTCACGACCCGACCCGGCGCTGCTGCTCGAGAGGTGCGGCGACGAGTACGACGCCTACCGCGCCTCGGTGAGCACGTCCCGCCAGGAGTGCTGCGGCGCGAACCCGAGCAGGTCACGGGCCTTGTCGATCGCGTAGAACGTCTCGTCCCGGCCCATCTCGCGCTTCACCGGCACGCCCTCGTAGAAGCGCTCGCGGACCTCCTCGGTCGTCAGGTCGACGGACATGTCGGCGTTCGCGACGTTGAAGACCTCGTAGCCCAGCCCGTCGACCTCGAGGCAGCGCTGCACCATCTGTCCCAGGTCGCGGGTGTCGATGTAGGCGAACACGTTGCGGCGCCGCAGCGCCGGGTCGGCGACGAAGGCCGGGAAGCTCTCGGCGTACTCGTGCGGCTCGATGACGTTGTTGATCCGCAGGCCGTAGACGTCGGCCCCGGTGCGCGCCTGGAAGGACCGCGCCGTCACCTCGTTGGCGACCTTCGACATCGCGTACGCGTCCTCGGGCACCGTCGGGTGGTCCTCGTCGACCGGCACGTACTCCGGCTTCCGCTCGCCCTGGGCGAAGCAGATGCCGTACGTCGTCTCCGACGACGCGAACACGACCTTGCGGACGCCGAGCCGCGTCGCCGCCTCGAGCACGTTGTAGGTGCTCAGGACGTTCGTCGCGTAGGTGGTCGCGTCGGGCGCGATCAGGATCGCCGGCAGCGCAGCGAAGTGGACGACGGCGTCGTACGCCGGTTTCTGCGGCAGGTCGAGCTCGTCGAACCGCGCCAGCCCCGCCAGCGCCGAGTAGACCTGGCCGGCGTCGGTGAGGTCGACCCTCAGGTCGGCGACGTCGGGGTGCCCCAGCGGGACGAGGTCGGCGTTGGTGACCTGGTGCCCCTGCTCGGCGAGGTGCGTGGACACGTGCGTGCCGGCCTTGCCGCTGCCGCCGGTGAAGAAGATCCGCATGGCTCGATCGAACCACCTCCTGGGTCGTGGCACCCGTCCGGGAACACCGTCCGCCCGGACGCGGTTCGCACCGGCATGAGCGCCGTACCCGACGACCTGGTCGACCTGCTCGAGCGCCCGCTGTTCGCGGCCCTCGGCACGGTGCGGCCCGACAGCACCGTGCAGGTGAACCCGATGTGGTTCGAGTACGACGGCGAGCACCTGCTCTTCACCCACACCACCTTCCGGGCCAAGTACCGCAACCTGCAGGCGAACCCGGCGATGAGCCTGCTGGTGGTCGACCCCGACGACCCGATGCGCTTCATCGAGGTTCGGGGTTCTCTGGTCGAGGCCAGGCCCGACCCCACCGGGTCGTTCTACGTGCGGCTCGGGCAGCGGTACGGGAACCCGGAGCAGCAGCCGCCGCCCGACAGCCCCGACCGCGTGATCCTGGTGATGAGCGTCGACAAGGTCACCCGCAAGTAGCCCGTCGACCGCTATAGCGTTCGGGCGTGGTCACCAACTGGGCCGGCAACGTCACCTTCGCGGCGGAGCGGGTCGTGCGTCCTGCCGACGTCGACGAGCTGCGCCGGATCGTCGCCTCGTACTCGCACGTGCACGCGCTCGGGACGGGCCACTCGTTCACGCCCGTCGCGGACACCCGCGGGCTCCTGGTGTCGGTCGACGCCCTGTCGCACGAGGTCGAGGTGGTCGACGGCGGCGAGGCCGTCCGCGTCTCGGCCGGCACCACGTTCGGCGAGCTGGCCCTCGCTCTCGACCCCCACGACCTCGCGCTCGCGAACACCGGCTCGCTGCCCCACATCTCGGTGGCGGGTGCGGCCTCGACCGGCACCCACGGGTCCGGCGACGCCAACCAGTGCATCGCGGCGACGGTGCGCGAGGCCGAGCTGGTCACGGCGTCCGGCGACCTGCTCACGGTGCGCCGCGGCGACGACGGCTTCGAGGGCACGGTGCTCTCGCTCGGCGCGCTCGGTGTGCTCACCCACCTGACGCTCGACACGCGTCCCACCTTCGATGTGCGCCAGACCGTCTGGGAGGGCGTCGGCTGGGACGTGCTGCTCGACGGCGACGGGCTCGACCGCGTGATGGCGTCGGGCTACAGCGTCAGCGTCTTCACCCTCTACGGCGACGAGGTCGGCGAGGTCTGGGTCAAGCAGCGCGTCGGCGACCCCGACGACGACCTGGTCTGGGCCGGCGGCCGGCCGGTCGACGGCGCGCGCCACCCGATCCCCGGGCTGAAGGGGGAGACCTGCACGGTGCAGGGCGGGGTGCCCGGACGCTGGCACGAGCGGCTGCCGCACTTCCGGATGGAGTTCACCCCGAGCAGCGGCGACGAGCTGCAGTGCGAGTACTACGTCGATCGCGAGCACGGCGCCGCGGCGGTGCGCGCGGTGCGGGAGATCGCCGAGGTGGTGCGCCCGGTGCTGCAGGTGGGCGAGCTGCGCACCGTCGCGGCCGACGACCTGTGGCTCAGCCCCACCCGTGGTCGCGACCTGCTCGGCCTGCACTTCACGTTCGCCCCGGACGCCGACGGCGTCGCGGTCGCCACCGCGGCGATCGAGCAGGTGCTCGCGCCGTTCGACCCGCGTCCGCACTGGGGCAAGGTGTTCTCGCTCGACCCCGCCGTCGTGGCCGGGCTCTACCCGCGGATGGCCGACTTCCGTTCGCTGGCAGAGCGGCTCGACCCGGACGGGGTCTTCGTCAACGACTTCGTCGAGACCTACGTGCGGACCTAGATCTCCGCCAGCCACGACATCACCCGGCCGCGCGACCAGCACCGGCCGACCACCTCGACCCGGGTGCCGCTCGGGTCGAGCAGCGCCACGGCCACGATCGAGTGCCCGGACGCCGGTCGGTCGCCCAGCGTCGGCACCGACGGCGCGACGCCGACACCCTCGACCGACACCCAGGCGAGCGGACGGGTGGCGGCGACCGCCTGCAGGTCGCTCAGGAACGCCTCCCGCCGCGGTGGTCGTACCCGCGACAGCGCCCAGGTCGACGTCAGCACCGGGAGCGCGTCGACCGGCACCTGCGCGACGGCCTCGGCCAGGCCGCCGAGATCGGCTGCGACCCGCGCCACCACGGGCGGAAGCGGCCGATCGGGGACGGGTCCCGGGCCGACCACCCGCGCCACCACCTGCACGGGCGACGCCGGGTCGCCCTGCACCGGGCCCTCGCCGTGGCGGACGCCGATCCGGTCGAGCTCGAGGTCCGACCCGGTGGGAGCGCCGAGCGACACCAGCCCGATCGCGTGGGCACCGGCGCGGTGGGCGGCGTGGGCGACGGCCGGACGCAGCACGGCGCACCGGGGCGCGTCGTCGTGACCGGCGCGGGCGGCGGGCTCCGAGACCACCATCCGGTCACTGTGGCAGGGTCCCCCGCCGCAGGTCACCCCGGTCGGTCAGCCGACGACCTCCGGTCAGACGGTGACTCCGGTCAGACGGTGACGCCCTCGCCGCTCTGGCGCGGCGCCGGGACGCCGGGGCCGGCCGCACGGATCAGCGCGGGCAGCTCGGACGCCGGCACCGGGCGGCTCCACAGGTACCCCTGGCCGAGGTCGCACGAGGCCCGCCGCAGCCACTCGTGCTGCTCGACCTCCTCGACGCCCTCGGCGACGACGACCAGCCCGAGCCGGCGTCCCATCGCGATGACGGTCTCGGTGATCGACGCGCCGCCGCCCTCGGTGGTGACCTGGTCGACGAACGACTTGTCGACCTTGAGCACGTCGACCGGCAGGTCCGACAGGTACTGCAGCGAGCTGTACCCCGTCCCGAAGTCGTCGATCGCGACCCGCACGCCGTGCTCGCGCAGTGCGGCGAGACGCGGTGCGGCAGAGGGCAGATCGCCGACGACGACGCTCTCGGTGAGCTCGACCACCAGGCGCTCCGGCGGCAGACCCGTGGTGGCGAGCACGTCGAGCACCTCCTGCACGAAGGCCGGCTGCAGCAGCTGCTGCGCGGCGACGTTCACCGACATCGACAGCGGGCCGTGCACCTGCAGCTGCGCGCCGACGCGGCACGCCTCGCGCAGCACCCACGACCCCAGCGGTCCGATCAGGCCGGTCTGCTCGGCGAGCGGGATGAAGTCGCCGGGCGGCACCAGCCCGCGGGTCGGGTGCTGCCAGCGCACGAGCGCCTCGACGCCGGTGATGGCGCCGCCGCGGATGTCGACCGTGGGCTGGAAGTGCAGCACCAGCTGGTCCTCGTCCAGGGCCCGGTGCAGCTCCGAGCGCAGCTCGAGCCGCCGCACGGCGTCGACGTGCATCGACTCCTCGTACGCCGCCACGGTCGAGCGTCCGAGCGACTTGCCCGCGGCCTTGGCCCGGTACATGGCGAGGTCGGCGTCGCGCAGCAGCCGCGCGCCGTCCCGGCCGCTGCCGGCGGTCGACGCGAGGCCGACGCTCACCTGCAGCGGGACGGTCGTCCCGCCCGCCTGGGCCTGGCCCGACACCGCCTCGACCAGCGCGGACGCGAGCCCGGCGGCGGTCGCGGCGTCGGTGTCCTCGAGCAGCACCGCGAACTCGTCGCCGCCGAACCGCGCGGTGGTGTCGCCGGGACGCACGGCGGCGCGCAGCCGCTCGCCGACCGTCGCCAGCAGCGCGTCGCCGGCGCCGTGGCCGAGGCTGTCGTTCACGGTCTTGAAGTCGTCGAGGTCGCAGAACAGCACGGCCACCTCGCGGCCCAGCGTGAGGGCGTGGTCGAGCCGGTCGGTGAACAGCTGCCGGTTCGCCAGCCCGGTCAGGCCGTCGTAGAACGCCTGGTGCGCCAGCCGTTCCTGCATCGCGTGCCGCTCGGTGACGTCGCGCAGGCTCAGCACCAGCCCGCTGACGGCGGGCTCGTCGAGCAGGTTGGTCAGCGTCCCCTCCAGCACCCGGACGCCGCGACCGTCGTCCCGGACGCGGGCCTGCACCTGGCCGACCTCGCCGGGGCCGAGGCGCGAGAGCGCCGCGACCAGCGCCGGGGCGTCGTCGTCGAGCAGGTGGTCCGAGACGGGACGGCCGAGCGCGTCCTCCGGCTCGAGGCCGAGCACGACGCGCGACGACGGGCTGACGAAGGTGGCGCTGCCGCCGGCGTCGAGCACCATCACCAGCTCGGTGCCGTTCTGCACCAGGGCGAGCAGCCGGCGCTCGCCGACCGCCGAGGCCTCCTGCTCGGTCACCTTCTGCTGCAGCGCCCGGTGGCGCGCGACCAGCTTGCGGAACCACAGGAACCAGCCGATCGAGACGACGACCAGCAGCACCACCTAGATCGCGGCGGCCTGGTCGTCGACCGCCTCGGCGCGGGCGGTCAGGGCCGAGCCGACCTCGCGGCCCGCGTCCCGGGCGTCGTCGGTGCGTCCTCCTGCGGCGTCGTCGACGGCCTCGCGCAGTGCGCGGACCTCGTCGGCGGGCAGGCCCGCCGCGTCCAGGGCGGCCACCTGCGCGAGCGCGCGGTCGAGCCACGCCGGGTCCTGCGGACCGGTCGCCGACTCCAGCCCGCCCTGCAGCGCGGCGTGCACGACCCGCTGCTCGCGGACGGCGTCGCCCCGGTGGTAGACGCCGTCGAGCAGCAGGAACTCGCCGGCGACGAGCAGCACCGTGAGCACCGTCGTGATCGCGACGCGCGTCCACGACCGTGTGCCGCGCGGGCGCGCGGTGGACGCCATGCGGCCTCCTGCCGGTCGGACGTGCTCGGACGGTCTCCTCCGGTGTCGGCGCCGCGGCACGCCGCCTTGACCCGTTCTCCCGGAATTCACCCGGGGCGAGCAGGATGGGGACCATGCGCCCACCGGTCTCCCGCCGCCGCCCGCTCCTCGCGCTCGGCGCCGCCGTCCTCGCCCTGCCCCTCACCGCCGGGGCCCTCGCCCCCGCGGGCGCGCTCCGCGTCCGACGACGCCGACCGGTACGGCCCCCCGCGGCACGACCCCGTGCGGTTCGCCACCTTCAACGCCTCGCTGAACCGCGCCGCCGCGGGCCAGCTCGTCGCCGACCTGTCGACGCCCGACAACGCCCAGGCGACGGCGGTGGCGGAGGTCGTGCAGCGGATGCGACGCCGACGTGCTGCTCGTCAACGAGTTCGACTACGTGGCCGGGGGCGTCGCCGCCGACCTGTTCCGCGAGAACTACCTCGAGGTGGGGCAGGGCGGCGCCGACCCGATCGAGTACCCGTACGCGTTCGTCGCGCCGTCCAACACCGGTGTGCCGTCCGGGTTCGACCTCGACAACAACGGCGCCGTCGGTGGCGGCAACGACGCCTTCGGGTTCGGCGTGTTCGAGGGCCAGTACGGGATGCTCGTGCTGTCGAAGCTACCGATCGACACCCGCAAGGTGCGCACGTTCCAGAACTTCCGCTGGGCCGACATGCCCGACGCCCTGCTGCCCGACGACCCCGCCACCCCGGAGCCGGCCGACTGGTACACGCCCGAGGAGCTCGAGGTCGCTCCGGCTCTCGAGCAAGTCGCACTGGGACGTGCCGGTGCGCGTCGGGGCCAACCGCAACGCAGGGCGGGACGCCCGTCCACTTCCTGGTCTCGCACCCGACCCCGCCCACCTTCGACGGCGCCGAGGACCGCAACGGCACCCGCAACCACGACGAGATCCGGTTCTGGGCCGACTACGTGCGCGGCGGCCGGCAGCTCGGCGTACGTCTACGACGACGCCGGGAAGCGCGGCGGCCTCGCCCGCGGCGAGCACTTCGTGATCGCCGGCGACCAGAACAGCGACCCGGTCGACGGCGACTCCGTCGACGGCGCGATCCAGCAGCTGCTCGACCACCCGCGGATCCAGGACCCGCTGCCGTCGTCGGAGGGCGCGGTCGAGGCCGCGGCGCTGCAGGGCGGCGCGAACCTGACCCACCAGGGCGACCCGCGGTACGACACCGCCGACTTCGCCGACACCCAGCCGGGCAACCTGCGCGCCGACTACGTGCTGCCCTCGCGCGACCTGCGGGTCAAGGGCTCCGGCGTGTTCTGGCCCGTCCAGGCCGACCCGCTCTCGCGCCTCACCGGCGTCTTCCCGTTCCCGACGTCGGACCACCGGGCCGTCTGGGTCGACGTGCGGGCCCGGCGCTGACCCCGTCGACCCCTCTCGTTCACCACGTTCAGTTGGCGACCACCTACTGAACGTGGCGGGCGGGCCTCGTGAAGTAGGTGCTCACCTCGCCAGGACGACGGCGCCGGCGCCCCCGCCGTGCGTAGCATCGCCGCCGTGAGCGTCCCCTGCGTCCTCGCCGTCAGCAGCGACGACGCGCACCGGTTCAGCAAGGTCGTCCGGCCGGTCGTCGAGCTGGTCGAGGGGCTCGGCGTGCGCGGCGACGCCCACCTCGGGGCGACCGTGCAGCACCTGTTCCCCCAGCGCCGCACCCCGGACGCCCCGAACCTGCGCCAGGTGCACCTCGTCGCCCGCGAGTTCCTGGACGAGGCGCGCGAGGCCGGCTTCGAGGTCGGGCCGGGCGAGCTCGGCGAGAACGTGCTCACCGAGGGGCTCGACCTGGTCCGACTGCCGCGCGGCACCCGGCTGCGGCTCGGCCCCGACGCCGTCGTCCGCGTCACGGGCCTGCGCAACCCGTGCCACCAGATCGACTCCTTCCGACGTGGGCTGCTGAAGGTGGCGGTGCGGCCGGGCCCGGACGGTCCCGACCTGCGGGTCGGGGTGATGTCGGTGGTCGAGGTCGGCGGCGAGGTGCGTCCGGGCGACGGCGTGGCCGTCGAGCTGCCGGACGGCCCGCACGTCCGGCTCGAGCGGGTCTGACGCGCCGCCGGTCGTCACGATCGGTCCGTCTCGCCGGTCAGGACGCGCGGATCGTCACCATCGGTACGCCGAGTCCGCAGGAGTCGGGCGTCCCGCCGAAGGTCTCGCCCCACTTACCCGGTCTCGCGCAGGAACGCGCTGGCTCCGACCCGGTCGAGCCGCGATCCTGGGGTCGACGTGACGGCGGGCGAGGGAGGTGTCGGTGGCGGACCAGGACTTCGTGCTCGTCGTCACGTACGCGGGCAACGCGTGCGAGCCATCGGTGGCCGTCGTGCGTGAGGCGACCAACGGCGCCGTCATCACCCACCTGCGTGAGCTCGGCAGCGGCAACGTCAAGCGCGATCACGTTCTCGGCACGGCACCGGAGCTCGACCTGGTCGACCTCGACGTCGCCCGCCTCGCGACGCACGTGGCCGTGGGTGAGGACGTGGACGGACCGTGGATCTACCTTTCTCGCCGTCGCCGGTCGTGACGATCCGTCTGTCCCGCTGACCCGGACGCGCGGATCGTCACGATCGGCGCGCCGGCCCTGCGATGAGTTCCGCGGCCCGGGCGGGTCGGCCCTGCATGAGCGACCACAGGTACGTCCTCGTGCCCGGCGCCGGTGGCGCCGCGGGCTACTGGAACCGCGTCGTCCCGCTGCTCGAGGCACGGGGGCACGAGGCGGTCGCGGTGGACCTGCCCGCCGACGACCCGGACGTCGGCCTGCAGGCCTACGCCGACCTGGTCGTCGCGGCCGCGGGCGACCACCCGCACGTGGTGGTGGTGGCGCAGTCGATGGGGGCGCTGTCGGCGCCGATCGCGTGCGCGCGGCGTCCGGTCGACCTGCTCGTGCTGGTGGCGCCGATGGTCCCCCGTCCCGGCGAGAGCGGTGGGCAGTGGTGGGGCGCGGTCGGGCAGCACGAGGCGGCGGCCGCCGTCGCTCGCGAGCAGGGACGCGACCCCGACGTGTTCGACGAGGACGCGCTGTTCTGGCACGACGTGCCCCCGGACGTCGTGGCCGCGGCGAGCGCGGACGAGCGCGACGAGGTCGGCTCGTTCGACGAGCCCTGGCCGCTGGACGCCTGGCCCGACGTGCCCACCCGAGTGATCGCCTGCCGCGACGACCGGCTGCTGCCGCTCGACCTGGTGCGCCGCTACACCTGGGACCGGTTGCGCATCCACCCGGACGAGATGGCCGGCGGCCACCTGCCGGCGCTCGGCCACCCCGAGGAGCTGGTCGACCTGCTGGAGTGGATCCGCTGGCAGGAGGCCCGCCGGTCGGCCGCGCGACGCCCTGGGCACCGTCAGGGGGACGGTCTAGGGTCGGCACCGACGTCGAAGGAGGCACCCGCATGACCGACCTCGCACCCGCCGAGAGCACCGTCGCCGACGAGCGGCCCGACCCCCGTGAGGGTGGTCCGGAGCAGCTCGAGACGTACCGCCGCGAGCTGACCGGCTACTGCTACCGCATGCTCGGCTCCTCGTTCGACGCCGAGGACGCCGTGCAGGACACCATGGTCCGCGGCTGGAGGGCGTGGGAGAAGTTCGAGGGTCGCTCGTCCGCTGCGCTCCTGGATGTACCGGATCGCCACCAACGTCTGCCTGACGATGCTCGAGCAGTCCGGTCGCCGGGCGGTGCCGATGGACTGTCCGGCGGCCCGTCCGCGCCGGTGGTGAGCTCGCTGGGCGAGCCGGCCGCCGAGGCCGCCTGGGTCGACCCCGTCCCCGACGACCGGATCGACGCTGACGGCGTCCGACCCCGCCGACGTCGCCGTCGCCCGCGACTCGGTGCGGATGGCGTTCGTCGCCGCCCTGCAGCACCTGCCGGCCCGCCAGCGCGCTGTGCTGATCCTGCGCGAGGTGCTGCGCTGGAAGGCCGACGAGGTCGCCGCCCTGCTCGACACCACGGTCGCGTCGGTGAACAGCGCGCTGCAGCGGGCGCGCGCCACGATCGGTGCGACGGGCCTGGACGACAGCCCGCTCGACCCGCTCGACGCCGAGCACGAGGAGCTGCTGCGCCGCTACGTCTCGGCGTTCGAGCGCTACGACATGCAGGCGCTGCGTGCAGCTGCTGGCCGACGACGTCACCCAGAACATGCCGCCGTTCTCGCTCTGGCTGCAGGGTCCCGACGACGTCGCCGCGTGGATGGTCGGGCCCGGTGCCGCCTGCCGTGGCTCGAAGCTGCTGCCGGTCAGCGTCAACGGCCGTCCGGGGTTCGCGCAGTACAAGCCGTCGGCGAACGGCGGCTACGAGCCGTGGGCGATCCAGTCGCTCGAGGTCTCGGCGGGCGCATCGTCGGCATGACGTTCTTCCTGGACACCCGCCTGTTCGCCGAGTTCGGCGTCCCGTCCCGTCTCGACTGAAGCTCGGGGGGTCAGCAGTCCTGGCGGCGGCGCACCGACACCAGCGCCGCCGTCTCGAGCCCCGGGTTGTGCAGCTCGGTGACGTCGAGCCCGGCCAGCCAGAGCAGGTCGCGCGCCACGAAGGTGTGCCGCACGCCCGAGGCCAGCCGCAGCTCGACCACGCCCTCCCGCACGACGACGATCGCCCCCGACCAGTCGCGCGGGTCGTAGCCCAGCGAGTCGCCCGGCGCCAGCTCGGTGACCCGGCGCACGAACGCCGCCGGCAGCCGCGGCGCCGCGGTCAGTCGGGAGAGCAGGTCGTCGGTCACGCAGGTACGACCGGCGACCGCGGCCCGACTCATCGCAACGGGACGAACCGGTAGCTCCCGTGCCCCTCGACCTGCGGCCCGGACGCCGTCCGCATGACCCGCAACAGCTCGCCGTCGACCGGGCAGACCATCACGCCGTCATGGGCCACCTGCTCGACCAGCGCGTCCGGCAGCTCGCGCGCCGCTGCCGACACCAGCACCCGGTCGAACGGCGCCAGGTCGGGACGGCCGAGCACACCGGGCACGGCGGGCTCCAGCACGGCCCACGGCACGTCGGCCGCCGCGAGGTTCTGGGCCCCCCAGCGCGCCAGGTCGGGCTCCAGCTCGACGCCCACCACCTCACCCGTCGGCCCGACCAGGTGGGCGAGCAGCGCCGTCGTCCAGCCCGACCCGGCGCCCACGTCGAGCACCCGGGCCCCGGGACGCACGTCGAGCAGGCTGAGCATCTCCACGACCGTGCGGGGCTGCGAGCTGGTCTGGCCGTGGCCGATGGGCAGCGGGCGGTCGTCCCCGGCCAGGCGGCGCTGGTCGGCGGGCAGGAACCGGTCTCGCGGCGCGAGCCGCAGCGCCGAGTCGACCGACGTGGCGTCGGTGCGGCGCGCGGGGCCGTGCGGTGCCGGGGGCACGTCACCAGTGTGCTCCTCGCGCCCGGGCAGGGCACCCTGCCGCCATGACCGAGCGACCCCTCGACCTGTCGGTACTGCGACCCCAGCGCCCGCTGACGACCGACCGGCTGCGGCTGGTGCAGCACGGACCCGCGCACCTCGACCAGGCGTGGGAGGCCCTGCAGGACCCCGAGGGCCTGCGCCAGACCGGCACCCACACCCGGTTCACCCGCGAGCAGGTGCTCGCGTTCCTCACCCGGCTCCCGGACGCCGCCGACCGCGCCGACTGGGCGGTGCTGCGTCCCGACGATGGCGCGTACCTCGGCGAGGTGGTGCTCAACGACCTCGACGCCGAGAACCGCTCGATGGGCTTCCGGATCGCGCTGGCCGGCCCGCACGTGCGCGGGCAGGGGTACGGGACGGAGGCCACCCGTGCCGTCGTGGCGTTCGGCCTCGACGTCGTCGGGCTGCACCGCATCGAGCTCGAGGTGCACGCCGCCAACCCGCGGGCGCGTCGCGTCTACGACAAGGCCGGGTTCGTGCTCGAGGGGACGCGGCGCGACGCGCTGCGCTGGGACGGCGTCTACGAGGACGTGCACACCATGGCGGTGCTGGCGACCGACCCACGTCCCTGACCGGGAGCGCTTCGCACCTGGCGAGGTGAGCGACCCCTTCACGAGGCCCGCACGCCACGTTCAGTAGGTGGCCGCCGACTGAACGTGGTGAACGCGCTTGGATCTGAGGTTAGGGCAGGCTAACTTGGCCTGGTGACCACGGAGACCGCCGAGGCGACCACGACCGAGACCGCCACCGAGACCGTGCCCGACGCGCAGCCCTGGCGGCTGTTCGAGGTGCAGGTCGGCGCGGTGCGGCGGCTGAGCCCGTCGTACGTGCGGATCACCTTCACCGGGCCCGACCTCGACCGGTTCGCCGACCCCGGCCTCGACCAGCGGATCAAGCTGGTGCTGCCGGCCCCCGGCTGCGGCGGCTTCGACGGCGTCCCGATGGACCGCGGCTGGGCCGGGCTGTACGAGCTGCCCGACGAGGTCCGCCCGCGCATCCGCACGTACACCACCCGCGCGCTGCGCCCCGACGTCCGCGAGCTCGACGTCGACCTGGTGCTGCACGGCGACGGCGGCCCCGCGTCCCGGTTCGCCGGGTCGGCCGCCGCCGGAGACGTCGTGGCCGTCCTCGGCCCGAACGCCGACTTCGACGGCGACCCCGGCGGGCTCGAGTTCCGCTGCCCCGAGGACGTCCCGGTGCTGCTCGTCGGCGACGAGACCGCGCTGCCGGCGATCGCGCGCATCCTCGAGGAGCTGCCGGCCGACGCGACCGGCGAGGCCGTGGTCGAGGTGCCGCTCGGCGGCGACCGGCTCGACCTGCGTCGCCCCGCCGGCGTCCGGCTCACGTGGCTGCCGCGCGACGAGGCCGGCCTCGACCCGCACGAGCCCGGCGGCAGCCTGCTGCAGGGCGCTGTGGTCGAGGCCCTCGCCCGCACCTGGCCGCGCCTGATCGGCGCCGCGCACGCCGGCGAGGACGTGCCCGAGACCGACGAGGACCTGCCCTGGGACGTGCCGCAGACCGTCGTCGGCACCGACCTGTACGCGTGGATGGCCGGCGAGTCCGGCGCGATCACGCGGCTTCGGCGCTACCTCGTCCGCGACCTCGGCATCGAGCGGCAGAAGGTCGCGTTCATGGGCTACTGGAAGCACGGGCGCATCCTCGACTGACCCCTCGCCGTGCCCGTTTCGCTAGTTCAGTGCGAGACGTGGCACTGAACTAGCCGAACGACACGCGTTCGGTGCCAGGCCGGCTCGTTCAGTCGTCTGCTCGGAGCGCCCCGCGCAGGTGCACCGCCATCCGGTCCATCAGCGCCTCGGCGCGGGCCCGGTCGCCGTCCAGGACGTAGTGGTCGGCGCGCGGCACGACCACGTGCTCGACCTCGACGCCGGCGCCGGCCAGCCGCCGCGCGTACTCGTCGCCCTCGTGCCGCAGCGTGTCGCGCTCGGCCGTCACCACCATCGTCGGCGGCAGGCCGGACAGCTCGGGCGCCCGCAGCGGTGAGGCGTACGGCTCGTCCCGCCGTCTCGCGTCGCGGAAGTACGTCGAGCGGACGAGGCGCAGCAGCCGCGTGCCGACCATGCCGTCCGGCGCCCGCGCCACCTTCGCCCGCGGCGGCTCCGCGACGTCGAGGCTCGGGACGACGAGCAGCTGCGCCGCCGGCGCCACCGTCCCCAGGTTGCGGGCCTGCAGGCACGCCGCCGCCGCGAGGTTGCCGCCCGCGCTGAAACCTCCGACCGCAACCCGGTCGGACCCGACGCCGAGCTCGTCGTGGTGCCGGACGGCCCAGGCCAGCACGTCGTGCGCCTGCTCCTGCGCGACGGGGTAGCGCACCTGCGGGGCGACGTCGTAGTCGACGTTCACCACCACCAGCCCGGCACGGGCGGCGACGAAGCGGGCGAAGAAGTCGTCCATCCGCGGGAAGCGCATCAGGAACGCCCCGCCGTGCAGGTGCACGTAGGTTCCCACCGGCTCGCCCCGCGGCCGGTAGACCTCGCAGCGCACGTCCCCGCGACGCGTCGGGACGGTGAGCGGCGTCGGCTCGGCCAGGTCGGTGCCGTCGAGGAGCAGCCCGTCGCCGTGGCGCGCGGTGCGCGGGGCGCCGCGCTGCATCCCGTACGCGACGAGGTCGGCGAGCAGGCCCATGGGGGTTGTTCGGCACCGGGGCGCCGACGGATCCCGGGTCGACCTCCCGGTCAAGCCGGGAGCGTCCAGGTGCGGCGCTCGCGGGCGTCCCAGCGCCGGACGGCGGGCACGGTGCCGTCCAGGTCGGGCAGCGTCCCGAGCACGGCGACCGCCGTCCCGACCTGCTCGGCGGTGAGCCCGCGGGCGAGCGTCACGTGCGGCGTCCACGTCCCGGGCGCGAGGTGGTCGGCGGACTCGCCGCACCCGGCGAGCGCGTCGTCGAGACGCGCGTGCGCGGCGAGCAGCGGCTCGGACGGGACGACCGCGAGGGCCAGGACGGCGCGCCGCCGCGCGAAGACGAGGAGGCCACCGAGCCGCACCGCCAGCGGGAGCGGCCCGACCGCCTCGCCCAGCGCGGCGTCCAGGGCGGACGGGACCTCGGCGCGAACGGCGAGCGTGACGTGCGGCGCGTTCGAGTCGCCGGTGTGCCGCGCCTGACTGGGCAGGCCGGCCGCGGCGAGGGCGTCCCACAGCGAGCGGACGCGCGCGTCGGTGGCGGGGTCGAGCAGCGCCTCGACCGACTGGACCGGTCCGTTCATCCCGCCTTCGCCGCGGCCTTGGCGGCCTTCTTCGTCTCGCGCACCTTGACCCGCGAGGCGTCGTCGGTGACGTCGGCGATCGACCGGAAGCCGTCGGTGCCGTAGTCGCCCGCCGCCTCCTGCCACCCCGGCGGCTGGACGCCGTAGCGCTTGCCCAGCAGCGCGGTGAAGATCTTCGCCTTCTGCGCGCCGAAGCCGGGCAGCGACGACATCCGCCGCACCACCTCGGCGCCGGTCCCGGCGTCGGCCCAGACGTTCTCGGCCTGCCCGTCGAACCGCTCGACCAGGGCCTGGCACACCGCCTGCGTCCGTTCGGCCATCGAGCCCGGGAACCGGTGCAGCGCAGGGGGAGTGCGGAAGATCTCGAGCAGCGCCTCCGGGTCGTACCCGGCGATCTGCGCGGCGTCGAGACGCTCGACCCCCATCCGCTCGGCCAGCACGTGCGGGCTGGTGAACGCCTTCTCCATCGGGATCTGCTGGTCGAGCAGCATCCCGAGCAGCAGGGCCAGCGGGTCGCGCGCGAGCAGCGCGTTCGCGTCGGGGGTGGAGGCGAGGTGCAGGGCCATGCCCACAGTGTGCCGCAGGCGCCGCGGACCGGGGTGTCGGTGGCCGGGGGCAGGATGGCCGTGTGAGCACCATCGTCTTCGTCCACGCCCACCCCGACGACGAGGCCAGCCAGACGTCCGGCTCGATGGCGCGCGCGAGCGCCGAGGGCCACCGCGTCGTCGTCGTCTACGGCACCAACGGCGACCACGGCGAGGCGCCCGACGACCTCGCGCCCGGCGAGACCGTCGTCGAGCGGCGCCGCGCCGAGGCGGCGGCGTCGGCCGTCGCCACCGGCACCGCCCGGGTCGCCTGGCTCGGGTACGCCGACTCGGGCATGACCGGGTGGGAGCAGAACGGTCACGAGGCCTCGTTCCACTCGGCCGACCTCGACGAGGCCGCCCGGCGGCTCGCCGACCTGCTCGACGAGGAGGACGCCGACGTCGTCGTCGGCTACGACTGGCACGGCGGCTACGGCCACCCCGACCACGTCAAGGTGCACCAGGTGCTGCACCGGGCCGTCGAGCTCGCGGCGCGCCGTCCGCGGGTGCTCGAGTCGACGATGAACCGCGACGCGATGCGCCGCGCCTACGAGCAGGCGGTCGCCGCCGGCCAGGGTTCCGACGACTGGGACCCCGACGCACCCGCCGACGACGGCAACCCGCTCGGCACCCCCGAGGCCGAGATCCACTGGGAGGTCGACGTGGTGCCGCAGCTGCCGCAGCGCCGCGCCGCCCTCGAGGCGCACCGCAGCCAGACCACCGACGTCGGCATGATGCTGGCGATGCCCGAGGAGGTGTTCGGGCAGTTCTTCGGCACGGAGTACTACGTCGAGCCCGGGCGCCCCGTCGGCATGGTGCGCGGCTGGTGGCTCGACCCCGAGGCGTCCCGGTGACCACCGCGGCGACCGTCGTCGGCGACGTCGCGCAGGCGATCGACGCGCAGCGCTGGGACGACCTCCAGGGACTGCTGGCCGACGACTTCGCCTGCCGGCTCGTGCACACCGGCGAGGTGCTCGACCGCGCCGCGTACGTCGCCCTCAACCGCGACTACCCGGGCGCGTGGCGGTTCGAGCCGCTCGACGAGGTCGTGTCGGGCGACCGCGCCTGCGCGCTCGCGCGGGTCAGCGACGGCGGCGAGACCCACCACGTCGCCATGTTCCTCACCGTGCGCGACGCCCGGGTCGTCGACCTGGTCGAGGTCTGGGCCGAGCTGGTCGAGCCGCCGGCCGACCGGCGTCCCGCTGCGTCGGGCGGGTAGCCCGACGGCGGAGGGCTACGGTGGACGCGTGCCGATCCCCTCTGCGACCGACAACCCGCGCGTCGCCGTCTACATCGACTTCGACAACGTGGTGATCTCCCGGTACGACCAGGTGCACTCCACCGGCTCGCGCGACGTCTGGCGCTCCGACAACGCCTGGCGCCACGGCGGTCCCGGCGACGAGGACCACCCGGTGACCGCCAAGATCGACCAGGCCCGCGTCGACGTGGGCGCGCTGCTCGACTACGCGGCCTCGTTCGGACGGGTCGCCATGGCCCGCGCCTACGCCGACTGGTCGGTGCCCGCCAACGCCACCTACCGCCACCAGCTGGTCGACCGCGCCGTCGACCTCACCCAGCTGTTCCCGGTGAGCGGCACCAAGAACGGCGCCGACATCCGGCTCGCCGTCGACGCCGTCGCCGACCTGATGCAGTACGACGACCTCACCCACGTGGTGCTCGTCGCCGGCGACTCCGACTACGTCGCGCTGGCGCAGCGCTGCAAGCGGCTCGGACGCTACGTCGTGGGCATCGGCGTCAGCGGCTCCACCGGACGCGCGCTCGTCGCCGCCTGCGACGAGTTCACCTCCTACGACGACGTTCCCGGCATCAGCGCGCCGCCCGCCCTGGTGCCGACGTTCTCGTTCGGGCTCGAGCAGGACCCGCCCGCCCCGGTGGCGCGCCGCACCGCCAAGCGCACGAGCAAGCGGGCCGCGGCGGTGGTCGAGCCGGTCGCCCCCGAGCCCGTCGTGGTGGAGCCGGCGGCGGAGGTCGAGCCGGAGGCCGCCGAGCCGGCGCCGTCGGGTCGCACGCGCACGCGCGCCGGTGCGAAGAAGGCGGCAGCCACGAAGACCACGGCGAAGAAGACGGCCGCGAAGAAGACTGCCGCGCCGGCGGCGACGCCCGAGCCCGACGAGCCGCCGGAGCAGCAGGCCGCCACGAGCCTGCTGGTGCGCGCGCTGCAGATCGTGCAGGACCGCGCCGACAACGCCGACGACTGGCTGAACGGCGGTGGCGTGAAGAGCCAGATGCAGCGCATGGACGCCGGCTTCAAGGAGAAGGCGCTGGGGTTCAAGACGTTCACGGCGTTCGTCGAGTCGCGCTCCGACGTCGTCGAGTCGCGCGTCGAGTCCGGCGGCCAGCTGCGGCTGCGACTGCGCTGACCCCTAGCGGGACCGGGCGCTACCGGGCGAGGTGCGCGAGCACGGCTTCGACGTGCGGCTCGGCCCCGCCCCGGTTGTCGACCAGCAGCCGCTCGTCGGTGAACGGCTCCCACGTGGCCGCCCGCACGGCGTCCCAGGTGGGCGGGACGTGGCCGGGCCAGTCGCCGCTCCGTCCCTCGACCCGACGGCGGTGCTCGGCCGGATCGCTGCAGACCACCTCGACCCACTGCAGCCGCGCGCCGGTGGCCGCGGCGAGCCGGCGCCAGCCCTCGCGGGCGAGGTCGACCGGGTTCACGGCGTCGACCACGACGGCGCGCCCCGCGACGAGCTGGTCGTGCGCGACCTGGGCAGCGGCGACGTAGCCCACGGGGCTGTCGCCCACGGGAGCGTGCCACTCCTGCACCGCCGACTCGATCGTGTCGACCCGCAGGAACGTCGCACCGAGCCGGTCGGCCACCGTCCGCGACACCGTCGTCTTGCCCGAGCCCGGCAGCCCGGCGAACACCACGAGCAGCGGGCTCACGCGCGTCCGGTCCACTCGAGCACGTCGTCGACGTCCCAGGTGGTGAGGATGCGGTCCCACGGCACGCCGAGCCGCTCGGCCCGCTCCGCGCCGTAGGCCTTCATCTCGAGCTGGCCGGGGGCGTGGGCGTCGGAGTCGATCGTGAACGTGCAGCCGATCTCGAGCGCCAGGGTGACGAGCTCGTCGGGCGGGTCGCAGCGCTCGGGGCGGGAGTTGATCTCGACCGCGGTGCCGTGCTCGGCGCAGGCCTCGAACACGGCGCGGGCGTCGAACTGGCTCTGCGGACGGGTGCCGCGCCCGCCGGTGACGAGCCGGCCGGTGCAGTGGCCCAGCACGTCGACCCGTGGGTTGCTGACGGCGTTCACCATCCGGCGGGTCATGGCGGCGCGCTCCATCTTCAGCTTGGAGTGCACGCTGGCGGTGACGACGTCGAGCCGGTCGAGCATCTCGTCGGTCTGGTCGAGCGAGCCGTCGTCGAGGATGTCGACCTCGATGCCCTTGAGCAGCCGGAACCGCCCGTCGACGCGCTCGTTCAGCCGGTCGACCAGGGCGAGCTGCTTGCGCAGCCGCGCCTCCGAGAGGCCGTTGGCGACCTTGAGCCGGGGGGAGTGGTCGGTGAGCGCCGTCCAGGTCTGCCCGACCTCCATCGCCGTCACCAGCATCTCCTCGACGGGCGAGCCGCCGTCGCTCCAGTCCGAGTGCATGTGCAGGTCGCCCCGGATCGCCGCGAACAGCTCCTCGCCGCCCTCGACGAGCGGGCCCGCGGCGTCCTGCAGCTCGGCGAGCCGGGTGGGCACCTTGCCGGCCACCGCCTGCTCGACAGCGGTGGCCGTCGAGCGTCCGATGCCGGGCAGCTCGGTCAGCGCCTTGCGCTGCGCGCGGCTCGCGACCTCGTCGGCGGAGAGCTTCGCCAGGGTGGCGCACGCCTTGCGGTACGCCTCGACCTTGTAGGAGCTCTCGCGGGCGCGCTCGAGCAGGAAGCCGATCCGCCGCAGCGCGGCGAGCGGCGAGACGGGCGCCTCCAGCGGCTCGAGCGCGTGCACCCGCCCACCCTGCCACGGCCGCGCGTACCGGGGCGTCGGGGTCGAGGCCCGGTTCGACCCCGTCGGCCCTCCGTCGGCCGCCGACCCCGACGCGTCGGTACGCGTCTTGTCAACCAGTGTTGACACCGGCGCGGATGTCAACCTATGTTGACGGCCGTGGAGGTGGACGAGATGGTGACGCTGGTGCGGCAGGCCTCGGACGACGACCCCTGGGCGGGCCTGCGGGCCGCGGCCCGGCTGCGGTCCGAGGCCGACCGGCTCGAGGGGGTGCAGGTGCGGCGGGCGCGGGTGCGTGGGCTGTCGTGGGCCGAGATCGCGAACCAGCTCGGCGTCAGCCGCCAGGCGGTGCACCGCAAGTACCGCGACGGGAGCCGGCGGTGAACCCGCCCGTCCGGCGCGAGGCCCGCGCCACGGTGGCCGACCTGCGCCGGTTCGCCGAGCGGCTGCCCGAGGTCCAGAGCGGCACCTCGTGGGGCGCCGAGGCCTACACCGTGCGCGGTAAGGCGTTCGTCGTGTTCCGCACGCCCCGTCCCGACGCGGTGGGCGACGACGGCGAGCGGCTCACCGACGTGATCGTCCTCGCGACGGCCGACGTCGAGGCCGAGCGCGCGCTGGTCGAGGATCCCGGCACCCCGTTCTTCACCACCCCGCACGTCGACGGCTACACGGGCGTGCTCGTGCGCGGCGCCCACCTGCACCAGCTCAGCCCCGACGAGCTCGAGGAGGTCGTGGTCGAGGCGTGGCTCGCGCGGGCTCCGAAGCGGCTCGCGAAGGACTGGCTGGCCGACGAGGGGTGACGCGTCGGGACGACCTCGGGACGGCGCCTACCCTTGTGCGGTGCCCGACCCGTCCCTCGACCCCCAGCCGCAGCCCGTCCCCCTCGTCGACGGACGCGTCGCACCCGACGACCTGGCGCACGCGCTCGCCGTCCTGGCGCGGATCGAGCACCTGCCCGCCGAGCACCCCGACGCGGTCGCGATCCGCCGCGGTACGGCGAGCATCTACAAGTCGTACAAGCGCAACCGCCGCGACGAGCGGCGGCTGGCCCGGCAGGAGGCCGACGCCGCCGTCGTCGCCGCGACGGCGACCGGCTCGCCGCAGCGCATCGACGACGAGACCGCCGGCATCCCGCTGGTGTCGAGCACGCGCGGCGCCTCGGCGGGCGAGTACCTGCAGCCCAAGCCCTGCTACATCTGCAAGCGGCCGTACACGGTCGTCGACGCGTTCTACCACCAGCTCTGCCCCGACTGCGCCACGAAGAACCACGACAAGCGCGACGCCCGAGTCGATCTCACCGGACGTCGTGCCCTGCTCACCGGCGGTCGCGCCAAGATCGGCATGTACATCGCGCTCCGGCTGCTGCGCGACGGCGCCCACACCACGATCACGACCCGGTTCCCGAACGACGCCGCCCGCCGGTTCGCCCAGCTCGAGGACAGCCCCGACTGGATCGACCGGCTGCACATCGTCGGCATCGACCTGCGCGACCCGGCGCAGGTGGTGGCGCTCGCCGACTCCGTCGCCGCGAACGGGCCGCTCGACGTCCTGATCAACAACGCCGCGCAGACGGTGCGCCGCTCGCCGGGTGCGTACGCCCCGTTGATCGCCGCCGAGGCCGAACCGCTGCCCGACGGGCCGCTGCCGGAGATCCTCACCTTCGACCGGGTCAGCGAGGCGCACCCGGCGGTGCTCGCGGGGTCGCTGTCGCAGCACCCGACGCCGCACCTGCCGGACACGTTGTCGGGCAACGAGATCAGCCGCATGTCGCTGATGGCGGGTCACGCGTCGATCGATCGGCACCGTTCGGGGACGGCGATCGACGCCGGCGGGCTGCTCCCCGACATCGCCACCGAGAACTCGTGGACGCAGGTGGTCGACGAGGTCGACCCGATGGAGCTGCTCGAGGTGCAGCTGTGCAACCAGACGGCGCCGTTCATCCTGATCAGCCGGTTGCGCGCGTCGCTGGCGGCGAGCCCGCACCGGCGCACGTACGTGGTGAACGTGTCGGCGATGGAGGGTGTGTTCGGGCGCGGCTACAAGGGCCCGGGCCACCCGCACACGAACATGGCCAAGGCCGCGCTGAACATGCTGACCCGCACCAGCGCCGGCGAGATGCTCGCGTCCGACGGCATCCTGATGACCGCGGTCGACACCGGGTGGATCACCGACGAGCGGCCGCACGTCACCAAGCTGCGGCTGGCCGAGGAGGGCTTCCACGCCCCGCTCGACCTGGTCGACGGCGCCGCCCGCGTCTACGACCCGATCGTGCAGGGCGAGGCCGGCGTCGACCTGCACGGCGTCTTCCTGAAGGACTTCGAGCCCTACCGCTGGTGAGCGTCCGACTTCGCGAGGCGAGCGACTACTTCACGAGGCCCGCACGCCACGTTCAGTTGGTGACCGCCAACTGAACGTGGTGAACGAAGGGGGTCAGAGGGCGACGGTGCCGGAGACGCAGGTGACCGTCGCGCCGCCGACCCACAGGTCGTCGCCGTCGGCGTCGACGTGCACCCGGCCCGCGCGTCCGAGCGCCGTGCCCTGCGCCGCCACGTAGGGCGCCGAGACCCGCCCGGTCGAGGTGAGCCACTGCGCCAACGACGCGTTCAGGCTGCCGGTCACGGGGTCCTCGGCGGTGGCACCGCCGACGGGGAAGAACCCGCGCACCTCGATCGCGCACTCCGAGCCCTCCGGGTGCGGCCCCACGACACCCACGTCGTAGCCGTCCAAGGGCCCGGCCTCGACCGCCAGCACGGCCTCGGCGTCGCGCAGCAGCACGGCGACCCAGCCCGGTCCGTTGTCGACCCAGGCGGCGTCGACCACGTCGTCGCGCCCGAGCCCGAGCACCCGCACGATCCGGTCGAGGTCGGCGTCGTCGACGGGGCCCGAGCGCACCAGCGGCGGCGCGCGGAACGCCAACCGGTCGCCGCTGCGGCGCACCGGCACCAGCCCGGCGTCGCACTCCTGCACCACGACCTCGTCGTCGCAGTCGTTCTGGCCGAGCCACGCGTGGCAGGTGCCGAGCGTCGGGTGGCCGGCGAAGGGCAGCTCGGTCGACGGCGTGAAGATGCGCACCCGGTAGTGCGCCTGCGGATCGGTGGGCGGCAGCACGAACGTGGTCTCGGACAGGTTCGTCCAGGACGCGAACGACTGCATCTGCTCGGTGGTCAGCCCCTCGCCGTCGAGCACCACCGCCACCGGGTTGCCCCGGTACGCCTCGCTGCCGAACACGTCCACCTGCCGGAATGCGCGTCCCATGCGGCGATCATGCCCGACTACAGCTGCGCGACCTGCTTCTGCAGCTCGATCGCGCACAGCACCACGAACAGCAGCCCGGCCGACACCAGCAGGCCGTTGCTCAGCCAGCGGTTGCGCCACTGCGTCGGCACCCGCGAGGAGTTCAGCAGCCAGACCAGCGTCAGTGCCAGGAACGGCATGAAGAACGCGCCGAGCGCCCCGTACGCGATCACCAGCGCGAACGGCCGGTCGATCAGCAGGAGCAGCATCGGGGGGAAGGTCAGCCACAGCGCGTACCCGCGGAACGCCACCGACCGCTCGGCCCGCACGACCTCCTCGGTGGCGTCGGTCGACTCCTTCTGCCCGCGCAGGTTCGCGACGAAGTCGGCGAACATCAGGCTGACGCCCTGCCAGACACCGAGCAGCGACGTGAAGGCGGTCGCGAGGAACCCGACCAGGAAGACGGTGGAGACGACGCCGCCGAACCGCTCCTCGAGCACCGCCTCGAGGTCGAGCAGGCCGCGGTCGCCCTCGGTGAGCGCGATCTGGGCGGTGAACAGCACCTCGGCGCCGACGACGAGCATCGCGATGACGAAGATGCCCGTCGTCACGTAGGCCACCCGGTTGTCGAGCCGCATCACCGTCATCCACGACGCGTCGTGCCAGCCCTTGGCGTTGATCCAGTAGCCGTAGGCGGCCATCGTGATCGTGCCGCCGACGCCGCCGATCAGGCCGAGGGTGTAGACCACCGAGCCGTCGGGCACGGTCGGCACCAGGCCGGCGAGCATCGCCGGGACGTCGGGCACCAGCAGGATCGCCAGGCCCACGACGGTGACGAACATGACGCCCACCAGGGCCGTCATCACCTTCTCGAACACGCCGTACTGGCCGAACCAGACGAACGCCAGGCCGGTGAGACCGGCCAGCACGGCCCACGCGTTCAGTGGCACCGCGGGGAACAGCGCGGCGAGCGGCAGGGCGGTCGCGGTCATCGCGGTGGCGCCGAAGACGAAGCCCCAGACGACGACGTAGACGGCGAAGTACCAGGTGGTCCAGCGCCCGAGCGTGCGCCAGCCCTCGAAGATCGTCCTGCCGGTGGCCAGGTGCCAGCGGCCGGCGGCCTCGGCCAGGGCGATCTTGACGACGCACCCGATCACGGCGGCCCACAGCAGCGTGTACCCGAACCTCGACCCCGCGACCAGGGTGGCCACGAGGTCGCCGGCCCCGACGCCGGTCGCGGCGACCACCATGCCGGGGCCGACGTAGCGCAGCGACGCCTTCCGCGTGGCGGGTGCAGCGTCGTCGGGCCCCGGTGCTGCGGTGTCCTTCTCGAGCTCGGCCATCGTCGCCTCCTCGCGCGCGGTCAGCGCCACACGCTAGCCCGATCCGTCCGCTCTGTGCGGTTCGCGCCGCCGACCTTCGCGCGGAACGGAGTAGAACACCTGTTCGAACCGGGGTAGCCTCGTGCCATGTCGGTCACCTGGCAGGGCTCGCTGCTCGACGACCTCGCCGCCGCCCCCGCCGGGCGTCCGGTCGAGCCGCTCGCGGGTCGGGTCGAGCGCACCCTCCTCGCCCGCGGCGCCTGGGTCGACACCGTGCCCGGCTGGCTGCACGGGGCCGACGACCTGTTCGAGCGGCTGGTCGAGGCCGTCCCCTGGTACGCCGAGAAGCGCGAGATGTACGACAAGGTCGTGGTGGTGCCGCGGCTGCTCAGCTTCTTCGGCGAGCGCGACCCGTTGCCCGACCCGGTCCTGGACGAGGTCAAGGCAGCCCTCGACGCCCACTACGCCGACGAGCTGGGCGAGCCGTTCGCCACCGCGGGCCTGTGCTTCTACCGCGACGGCCGCGACTCGGTCGCCTGGCACGGCGACCGCATCGGCCGCTCGCGCACCGACGACACCATGGTCGCGATCGTCTCGGTGGGCGCGCCACGCGCCCTCCTGCTGCGCCCGGACGGTGGCGGCGGGCCGACGGTGCGGCACCGCCTCGGGCACGGCGACCTGCTCGTCATGGGCGGGTCGTGCCAGCGCACCTGGGAGCACTGCGTTCCCAAGACGGCGCAGCCGGTGGGGCCGCGCATCAGCATCCAGTTCCGGCCACGCGGCGTACGGTGAGGTGTGGCCCGCCGCCGTGACGTCCGACGTCGGGCGGCGGCCGGAGCGCTCGCCGCGGGGCTCGCGCTGGGCGGGTGCGGCTCGCCGGCGCAGCCGCCGCCCGACCCGCAGGAGTGCCCGCCCGAGCCCGCCTGGACGATCCTGCTCGACGGGTCGCCGTCCTCGGTCCAGGAGTGGGAGCAGGCCGGGCCGGGCGGGTTCGAGCGACTCGACGACGGCACGCTGCTCAGCACGGGCGGGCTCGGCCTGCTCTGGCACCCGGCCGCGCCGGCGCCGCCGTACCTGGCCGAGGTGGAGTGGTCGGTGGCCGGCGACGACAACTCGGGCGTCTTCGTCGGCTTCCCCGACCCGGGCGAGGACCCGATGGCCGCCGTCGAGGCCGGGTACGAGGTGCAGATCGACGCCAGCGACGCCCCCGAGCGCACCACCGGCGGCCTCTACGGCGTGCAGGGCCCCGACCTCGCCGCCCGCGACGACGCGCTGGAACCCCCGGGGAAGTGGAACGCGTTCGAGATCGAGGTGCGCGCCGACCGGATCACCGTACGGCTCAACGGGTCCCAGGTCGTCGACCACGCCGTCGACCCGTCCCGGCCGGTCGCCGACCCCGGTCACGTCGGCCTGCAGAACCACGGCGACGGCGACGACGTGAGGTTCCGCCTCGTCCGGGTGCGTCCGCTCGCGACCACCGACGTGCCGGGCTGCTCGTCGTCCTGACCCCTGGTCCTTCGACGCGCCTGGTGCTGAGATGGGTCCAGCGCCTCGGCGCCGTCGAGGCGGGACCGTGCAGGACCCCTGACGGAGGTAGCGCATGAGCGCGAGCGAGGTCGAGACCGACGGGAAGCACGCGGGCGTCCAGGTGGTGCGCACCGTGGACGCGCCGGTGGCCCAGGTGTGGCAGACCCTGATCAGCAGCAGCGGCGCGCAGGCGCTGCTCGGCCCCGGAGCCTCCTTCGGCGGCAAGGGCGAACCCTGGCACAGCGACGAGGGACCCAGCGGCGTGCTGCGCAGCTACCACCCGCAGGAGCAGCTGCGGCTGTCGTGGCACGAGGCCCCCGACGCCCCGGCCTCGATCGTCGAGCTCGACCTCAGCGACGACAGCGGCGTGACCCGCATCGACCTGCGGCACGACCGCCTCGACGGCGACCGCGCCGCCTACGAGCAGCGCTGGAACGGCGCCCTCGACCGGCTCGACCAGGCCGTCCGCGGCTAGGGCCGGCGGGTCAGACCCGCAGGCTCCCAGGCGCCAGGTGCGAGAGCACCCGGCCCCACAGCGGCAGCAGCACCAGGTGCCCGGCACCGGGCACCAGCTCGACGCGCGCCGACGCCAGCGAGCGCTGCCACCAGCGGGCGTGGGCCGTGCCGACGACCGGGTCGGCGTCGCCCTGCAGCACCAGCGCCCTCGCGCGCACGTCGCGCCGGATCGAACCCCCACGGCCGCAGGCTGTAGCCGGCGATGTCCTGCGCCGCGCCCACCGCGCCCTGCTGCGTGCGCGGCGCGCGGCGTCGCCGAGGCGCTCGCGCGCGCCCGGCAGCGCCAGTGCGGCCGCGTCTCCCGGTCGGCGCCGAGCAGGTCCATCGGGTCGCCCTCGTCGCCGCCCTCCCCGCCGGCCGACAGCATCGCGACCAGTGCGGCGTGCACCTGCTCGGGCGGCAGGTCGCGCAGCGCCGCGAGGCCGGCGGCGTGCTCGGCCGGCACCCACGGCACCTCCTGCGTGCGGTGCCGGTGTGGCGACCACCGCCACCCGGTCGACCCGGTCGGGGTGCCGCGCCGCCAGCGCGGCCGCGACCCGGCCGCCCGCCGACCAGCCGGCCGCACCCACGGGCTCGGCGACGCCCAGCAGGTCGAGCGCTGCCGCCACGTCGTCGGCGGCTGACGCGACGGTCGACCAGGACCCGTCGGGCACGGGGTCGGACCCGCCGTAGCCGGGACGGTCGACCGACACGAGCGTGACGTCCCGGCTCGCCGTCTGGTCCGGGTCGGGGTCGAGCAGGCCGCTGCCCGGAGCCGCGTGGCAGAGCACCACGACGCGGGCGCCGGGCCCGCCGGCGGCGAGCACGTGCACCGCGACGGTGCGGCCGTCACGCTCGAAGGTCGTGCTGCCGGGGGTGGCCAGGACTGCGGGGGAGGTCGTCATGCGGCTAGCCTGGCACCGCCATCTGGCACCGTGCTGTCACCATCTCCCGAGGACGCCCGTGAACCGCACCGACCGGCTCTACGCCATCGTCGAGTCGCTGCGACTGGCCGGCGCGCGGGGCCGCACGGCCGAGCAGCTGGCCGCGCACCTCGAGGTCTCGACCCGCACCATCAAGCGCGACGTCTCGGCGCTGCAGCAGGCGGGGCGTCCGGTGTGGGCGCAGCCCGGCCCGGGTGGCGGCTACGTGCTCGACGCCGAGGCGTCCCTTCCTCCGGTGAACATCACTGCGGCCGAGGCGGTCTCGATCGCGGTCGCGCTCACGGCCGTCCGCGACCTGCCGTTCGCGGCCGACGGTCGCACCGCGCTCGCCAAGCTGCTCGATGCCATGCCGCGCGCCGAGCGGGACCGCGCCCGGTCCGTCGCGTCGCGGGTGTGGGTGCGCGGGTCCGGCCACCGTCGTCCCCGCACCGCCCGGACGGTGGAGGAGGCCGTGCGGCGCGGCGTCGTGCTGTCCATCCGGTTCCGCGGGTCCTCCGGTGCCACGACCGCCCGCGAGGTCGAGCCCGTGCTGCTCGCCCTGACCGGCGGGCACTGGTACCTCGCGGCCTGGTGCCGGCTGCGCCAGGACTTCCGGTGGTTCCGCACCGACCGCATCACCGCCGCGCACCTGACCACCGAGCCCTCGCCGCGCCACGACCCCGCGGCGCTCGGCCTGCCGCCCGACGACGCGGCCGCCGTCACGCTCGACGCGTGAGCAGTACGGTGCGCGGGTGGACGAGGAGACCCGGGAGCCGAGCATCCACGCGTGGGTCGGCTGCACGGCGGCGATCGAGCGCTGGCTCGGCGTCTTCTACGACGCCGTCGAGGCCGACGACCTGCTGGCCCGGTATTCGGCGGGACGGTGACGCGGGCGCACCGCGACCACGTCACCGCGTGGTGGGCCGAGGTGATGGGCGGGCCGCCCGCCGACACCGAGCAGCACGGCGGCTACGCGCGGATGCTCGCCCACCACCGCGACCTGGCGATCACGCCCGAGCAGCGGCTGCGCCACCCGGCCACCTCCCTGCCGGGTAACCGGGCGGGTCAGGAGCCGGCGTACGTCCCGAAGCTCCAGGCGTTGCCCTCGGGGTCGCGGACGCTGAAGCCGCGCGAGCCGTAGTCGGTCTCCTCCAGGTCGCGGACGAACGTCGCCCCCAGCGCCAGCGCCCGCTCGTGCACCGCGTCGGGGTCGGCGGTGACCACGTAGCTGTTGCCCGCCCCGGTCGGCGACGAGAGGTCCTTGCCGGGCAGGCGCGAGTGCACCATCACCCGACCGCCCTCGGGCCAGCGCATCTCGCTGTGGTCCACCTGCCCCTCGTCCGGGCCGGGGACGAGGATGCCGTCCTCGAAACCGATCTGCCGCAACCACTCGCGCGCGGCGAGCGGGTCGTCGTAGGCGAGCCCTGGCCAGATGCCCCTGTCCTGCGTCATGCCCCCGAGGGTGCCGTGCCCGCCACCTGGTCGTCGTGGACGAATGCGAGCTGGTCGTCGCGCGCCCAGCGGGTGGGGGACGTGCCGGCGAGCTCCCGCCACTCGCGCGCCAGGTGGGGCTGGTCGAAGTAGCCGCACCGCTGGGCGACCTCGGCCAGCGGCAGCCGCCGCCCGCGCACCAGGCGCGCCGAGCGGGAGAACCGCGCCACCCGCGCCGCGGTCTTCACCCCGAGGCCGTACTCGGCGCGGAACTGCTCGCCGAGGTGGCGCGGCGACCAGCCCACCGCGTCGGCCACGGCGCGCACGGACGCCAGGCCGTGCGTGCGGTGCACCTCGCGCCACGCGTGCTCGACCTCGGGACGCGCGGACGACGTCGCGTCCAGGCGCCGGGTGAGGGCGGCGAGCGCCAGCTGGACGCGGGCGGGCCAGCCGTCCACCGCCTCGGCCTGCTCGGCGAGCCGGCGGTCGCGGACGTCGAGCAGGTCGACGAGGTCGACCGCGCGGCCGACCAGCTCGGCCGCCGGCAGGCCGAGCAGCGCCCGGCACCCGGCGGGCGTCAGGTCGAGCTGCAGCCCGTGCTGGGAGCCGTCGTGGTGGATCGCGGCGGCGCGGTCGTGCAGCCCGGCCGCCATCGCGGTGAACGCCCGCCGCTCGCCGTCGCCCATCGCGACCACGAGCGGCTCGCCGAGGGCGACGACGAGCGTCAGCGCGGGGGAGGGCATCCCCACGTGCACGCCCGGCGCGGCGCCGTCGAGCCGGTACCCGCACACCGAGCGGACCCACGGGCGCAGACCGGCCGGGACGGGCGGGGCGAACCACTCGGCGGTCACCGCTCAGACCCGGTCGAGCAGCACCTGGACGGTGCGCCAGTTCCGCGCCGTGCCCGCCACGCCGTCGGCCGCGGTCCGCGTCCAGTCGAGCTTCGAGCGTCCCGCGCCGTTCACGAAGTCGACGTAGGCGTGGTCGCCCACGACGACCCCGCGCTCGGGGTGGCGGGCCAGCTCGGCGTCGAACGCGGCGACCCCGGCCGCCGACGGTGCGGCACCGAGGAACACCACGTGCAGCTGGTTCGGCGCGGCGTCCGGGAACGGGTTGCCGTCGACCACCTGCTGCAGCTGCGCCCGGGTGCGGGCGACGACGGCGACGTCGCGCCCGAGGTCGTCGCGCAGCGCCCCGGCGAGGGCCTTCTCGACCGACGCGCGGGACACGCGGCCGCAGTCGGCGAACAGGTTCCCCGAGCTGATGTAGGTGCTGACGTCGGTCCAGCCGAGGCCCTCGGCGAGCTCGCGCAGCCGCTGCATCGACACCGTGGTGGAGGCGCCGACGTTGATGCCGCGCAGCAGCACGGCGTAGCGCGTCACCCCGGGCCCTCCGCGGCCGCGGTCGGGACGTCGCGGGGGACGGGCAGCCGCGGCACCCCGCCCAGGCAGCGGCGGTGCCGCACGTGGGCGGCGTGCTCGGCCAGCACCTCCCACAGCGCCCGGTGTGCCGACCACGGCAGCGGCTCGGCGTCGGTGCGCCACGACTCGCCGAACGAGACCCAGACCGGCGTCCACCCGGCCGCGCAGTCCCACGCGCCCTGCCGCTGCTCGACCAGGCGGCGCCGGATCTGCGACGCCCGCCGCGGCCCGTCGGCGCAGATCGGGGCGGTGGCGACCGGCCACACCCACAGGTCGCGCTCGACCAGGGCGAGCTCGAGCGCGCGCAGGCGTGCGGGGTCCACCAGGACGGTGGCCACGTTCTCGTGGGGGACGCGTCGCACCGGGGAACCGTACGACGACCGACCGACACCCGTCAGCCCGTGAGCACGCCGGACGGCTCGCGAGCAGGACGGCTCAGGTGGGCGACGCGACCCCGTGCAGGACGAGGTCGGCGAGCGCCTCGTACGCCGCGGCGTCGTCGAGCCCGGTCGCGCCGCGCACCTGGCCCTGCTGGATGCGCACCATCTGGGCGCCCACCAGGTCGCTGACGAACGCCGCCCCGACGGCGCGGAACTCGCCGGTGCGGGCACCCTCGGCCAGCAGCGCGCCGACCCGCTCGGCGGCGAAGGCGGTGTTCTGCCGGTACACCTCGCCCGCCGGGCCGGGCCCGGCGAGGTCGGCGAAGAACGCCGCCGACCCGAGCCGCAGCTCGCGTCCGATGGCCCGCAGGTACGCCTCGACCCGCTCGCCCGAGGTCGACGCCCCCGCGAGCGCGGCCTCCACCCGTCCGGTCGCCTCGCGGAAGAACTGCACCGCGACCGCCCGGACGAGCTCGTCCTTGCTGCCGGCGAGCTGGTAGAGCGTCGACTTCGAGCACCGCAGCCGCGCCGCCAGCTCGTCCAGGGTGAACCGGGCGAAGCCGTCGGCGAGGAACAGCGCGACGAGCGCGTCGAACAGCTCGCGGTGGCGCGCGGTGGTGCTCAGCGGGGCGCCATCCGGATCGCGCCGTCGAGGCGGATCACCTCGCCGTTGAGCATCGGGTTCTCGGTGATGTGGCGCACCAGCGCGGCGAACTCGGCCGGACGCCCGAGGCGGGAGGGGTGGGGCACCTGGGCGCCGAGCGAGTCCTGCGCCTCCTGCGGCAGCCCGGCGAGCATCGGGGTCTCGAACAGCCCGGGCGCGATCGTCATCACCCTGATCAGGCTGGACGCGAGCTCGCGCGCGATCGGCAGCGTCATGCCCACCACGCCGCCCTTGGACGCCGAGTACGCCGCCTGACCGATCTGGCCGTCGAACGCCGCGGCCGAGGCGGTGTTGACGATGACGCCGCGCTCCTCGCCGACCGGCTCGGTCTGCTGCATGGCCGCGGCGGCCAGCCGGATCACGTTGAAGGTGCCGACCAGGTTGACGCCGACGACGGTCTGGAACGCGGCGAGAGGGAGCGGGCCCTTCTTGCCGACGACCTTGCCGGGGGTGCCGACGCCGGCGCAGTTCACGACCACCCGCAGCGGTGCGAGCGCGGTGGCGGCGTCGACGGCCGCCTGCACGGCGTCCTCGTCGGTGACGTCGGTGGCCACGAACTGCGCGCGGCCCCCGGCGGCGACGACCTCGGCCGCGACCTGCTCGCCGGGCGAGGAGGCCAGGTCGGCCACGACCACGGCGGCACCGGCCTCGGCGAGCACGCGGACGGTGGCGGCGCCCAGGCCGCTCCCGCCGCCGGTGACCAGGGCGGACGCTGCGTCGATCTTCACGAAGGGGCTCCTCGGGTGGCGGGACAGTACTGGGATCGCGGTTACAGTACTGTGCCATGACCGTCGAGCGCGTGCTGCCCACCTCGGACGCCGAGGACCTGCTGGCCCTGGTGACCGAGATCGCCGCCAAGGAGCTGAAGCCCCGCGCCGCCGAGGAGGAGGCCGCCGAGCAGTTCCCGCGCGAGACCTTCCGCCTGCTCGGACGGGCCGGCCTGCTCGGCCTGCCCTACGACGAGGAGCTCGGCGGCGGCGGTCAGCCGTACGAGGTCTACCTGCAGGTGCTCGAGGTGATCGCCGCGGCGTGGGCCTCGGTGGGCGTGGGCGTCAGCGTCCACGGGCTCACCGCCTACCCCGTCGCGACGTTCGGTACCGACGAGCAGAAGGCCGCGCTCCTCGGCCCGATGCTCGAGGGCGACCTGCTCGGCGCCTACTGCCTGTCCGAGCCGCACGCCGGCTCCGACCCGGCGGCGATGCGCACCCGGGCCACCCGCGGCGAGGACGGCTGGACCGTCCGCGGCACCAAGTCGTGGATCAGCCACGGCGGGCACGCCGACTACTACACCTCGTTCCTGCGCACCTCCGACGACGGCTCGAGAGGCATCTCCTGCTTCGTCGTCCCCGGCGACGCGCCGAACCTGTCGTTCGGCGCGCCCGAGAAGAAGATGGGCCTGCACTGCGACCACACCACGACGGTGAACTTCGACGACGTGCCCGTCGACGACGACCGGCTGGTCGGCCAGATGGGCCAGGGCCTGCCGATCGCGCTGTCGGCGCTCGACTCGGGCCGGCTCGGGATCGCCGCCGTCGCGGTGGGTCTGGCCCAGGGCGCCCTCGACGACGCGGTCGCGTACGCGAAGGAGCGCGAGGCGTTCGGGAAGAAGATCATCGACCACCAGGGGCTGGGGTTCCTGCTGGCCGACATGGCCGCCGCCGTCGAGTCGGCGCGCGCCACGGTGCTGCACGCCGCCCGGCTCAAGGACCTTGGCCGCCCCTTCGGCCGGCAGGCGTCGATCGCCAAGCTGGTGGCCACCGACGCGGCGATGAAGGTCACCACCGACGCCGTCCAGGTGCTCGGGGGGTACGGGTACACCCGCGACTTCCCCGTGGAGCGCTACATGCGCGAGGCCAAGGTGATGCAGATCTTCGAGGGCACGAACCAGATCCAGCGCATGGTGATCGCCCGGCACCTCGCGCGCGGGTAACCTCGCGCCGGAGGGGTAGGGGTGGTCACGTGACGCGCTGGCTCGACGACGACGAGCAGCGGGTCTGGCGCGCCTACCTGGCGGTCAGCCGCAAGCTCTTCTCGGCCATCGACCGCCAGATGCAGGACGAGTCGGGCATGCCGCAGACGTACTACATCATCCTGGCGATGCTGTCCGAGGCGCCGAACCGGTCGCTGCGGATGAGCGAGCTCGCCGACATCGTCAGCTCCTCGCCCAGCCGGCTCTCGCACGCCGTGGACCGGCTCGAGGAGCGCGGCTGGGTGCGTCGCGAGCGCGACCCGGCCGACCGGCGCGGCAACCGGACGGTGCTCACCGAGGCGGGGTGGGGCGTCGTCCAGCAGTCGGCCCCCGGCCACGTCCGGACGGTGCGCGAGAACCTGTTCGACCTGGTGACCCCCGAGCAGCTCGCCGTGCTCGACGAGGTGTTCACCCGGGTGCAGACCCACCTCGAGGGCACCGAGAAGCGCTGACCCCTGTTCGTTCACCACGTTCAGTAGGTGATCGCCTACTCCACTGGGCCCGCGAGCCACCTTCAGTAGGTGCTCGCCAACTGAACGTGGTGAACGGAAGAGGTCAGCGCACGCGGGCGTGCAGGAACTCGAGGGTGCGGCCCCAGGCCAGCTCGGCGTCGGCCGGCGAGTAGGTGCCGATCAGGTTCTCGTCGTTGAAGAACGCGTGGCCGGCGTCGTAGACGTGCAGGTCGGTGGCGTTGCCGCTCGCTTCCTCGATCCGCGCCATCAGCGCGCGGGCGGCCGCCGGCGGCGCGCTCTCGTCCTGCTCGCCGACGTGGCCCTGGACGGACGCCGTCAGCGACGAGACGTCGAGGGCCTCGCCGTCGATCACGCCGTAGAACGAGACCGCGGCGCTCACCCGGTCTGCCTCCTGCGCCGCGAGGGCGAGGACGAAGCCGCCACCCATGCAGAAGCCCACCGCACCGACCGTGGACGAGGTGACCGCCTCGTGCTCGAGCAGGTGCTGCACCGCGCCGGACAGGTCCTGCACCGCCTTCTCGAGCGGCAGCTCGGACGCCATCTGCGCGGCCTCCTCGCCGTCGTGCGTCGTGCGACCGCCGTACAGGTCGGGCGCGAGGGCGACGAAACCCGCTGCGGCGAAACGGTTCGTGACGTCCTCGATGTGCGTGGTGAGTCCCCACCACTCCTGGATCACGACCAGGCCGGGCCCGGTGCCGCTCGGGGGCAGGGCGAGGTAACCGTGGGCCGTGCTGCCGTTGCTGGGGAAGGTCGTGTTCTGGGGGCTCATGGCCCGAACGTACCCACGGCCCGCAGGGGCCGCCCGACGACGGACTGGACCCGCAAACAACTTTGCGCTACAAACTACTAATGACCTCTGACGACCAACCCGACGAGGGGCCGGACCTGAGCCCGGCCGAGAGCCTCGCGCTGGTGCAGGCGCAGACCGCCCGGGTGAAGGCCGGCACCGACGTGCGCGTCGAGCTGCTCTACGGGGCCTGGGGCGTCGCCTGGCTGCTCGGGTTCGCCGCGCTGTGGGCGGCGGGGTCGCCGAGCTCGCCGGTGCGGCCGCCGGTCCCCGTCGCGGGCGGGGTGCTCACCGTCCTCATGCTCGGTGCCGCTGTCACCACGGTCACCCACACCACGCGGCAGACGCGCGGCGTCAGCTCGCCGGACGCCCTGCGCGGCGCGCTGTACGGCTGGTCGTGGTTCGTCTCGTTCGCGGGTCTCACGGCCGTGCTGATCACGCTCGGACGCCAGGGCGTCGACCCCGACCTGCTCGACGTGCTGTGGCCCGCGTGCTCGTGCCTGCTGGTCGCCGCGCTCTACATGATGGGCTCGGCGGTCTGGCGCGACCCGCACATGTTCGGCCTGGGCGCGTGGTTCGCCGTGTGCGTGGTGGCCGGGGTGATCGTCGGGACGCCAGGCATGTTCGCGGTGATGAGCCTCGCCGGCGGCGGCGGGTTCCTCGCCACGGCGGCGTGGTTCGCCGTCCGGCACCGGCGGTCGAGGTGAGCGCCCCGGGAGAGCTCGACCCCGTCATCCACGCCCAGGCCCGGCTGCGGGTGATGACGACGCTCGCCGCCCTCGGTCCGCGCGACCGCATCACCTTCCCCCGGCTGCAGCAGCTGCTCGACATGACCGCCGGCAACCTGTCGACGCACCTGCGCAAGCTCGAGGACGCCGGGTACGTCGGCGTCGAGAAGACCCACGCCGGACGCACCCCCGTCACGTACGTGCAGCTGACCCGCACCGGTCGCCGCGCGTTCGAGGACTACCTGACCACGCTCCGCGAGCTGCTGGGAGGCACGCCGTGACCGAGATCCTCGCCCGCGCCGTCGACGTCCGACGCACCTTCGACGCGACCGTCGCCCTCGACGGCGTCAGCCTCGACGTCCCCGCAGGCCAGCTGATCGGCCTGCTGGGCCCGAACGGTGCCGGCAAGTCCACGCTGATCAGCCTGTTCCTCGGGCTGCGCCGGCCCACGTCCGGCGGCGTCGAGCTGTTCGGCGGCGATCCTCGCGACGCGGTGAACCGCCGCCGGATGGGCAACACCCCGCAGGACACCGGGCTGCCGCAGCTGCTCAGGGTGCGCGAGGTCGTCGACTTCGTCGGCGGCCACTACGACGACCCGGTGCCCACCGCCGAGCTGCTCGACCGGTTCGGCCTCTCCGACCTCGCCAGGCGCCAGACCGGCGGGTTGTCGGGTGGTGAGAAGCGCCGCGTCGCAGTGGCTCTGGCCTTCGTCGGCCGTCCGCGGCTGGTGTTCCTCGACGAGCCGACGACGGGCCTGGACGTCGACGCGCGCCACGCGCTGTGGCAGGCGATCCGCGACTTCCACGCCGGTGGCGGCACCGTGGTGCTCACCAGTCACTACCTGGAGGAGGTGCAGGCGCTCGCCGAGCGCGTGGTCGTCATCGACCGCGGGCGGGTGCTCGCCGACGACACGCTGCAGGCGGTCCGGTCGGTGGTCGACGTGCGGCGCGTGAGCCTGACGGTCGGGGACGGGCGCGCGCTCGACGACCTGCCCGGCGTCACCGCGAGCACCCCGGGGAGGGGCGGCAGGGTCGACCTGCTCACCACCGACTCCGACGCGGTGGTGCGCGAGATCGTCGGTCGCGCAGTGCCGTTCACCGACCTGGAGGTGTCGTCGACCTCGCTCGAAGAGGCCTTCCTCACCCTCACCCGGACCCAGGAGGAGGTGGCGCAGTGAGCACCCTGCTGCTGCACACCCGGTACCAGCTGCTCGAGCAGACCAGGGTCCCCATGGCCGTGGTCGGCAACATCGCCTTCCCCGCGCTGTCGTTCCTGTTCTTCATCGTCCCCCAGAGCGCGCTGCGGGACGAGCCCGCCGCGGCGACGTCGGCCGCCGGCCAGCTCGCGCTGGTGTCGGTGCTGTCGGTGTGCCTGTTCAGCTTCGGGCTCGGCACCGCCGAGGAGCGCTCGACCCCGTGGGACCCGTACCTGCGCACGCTCGCCGCCGGGGTCGCGCCGCGGCTGGGCGCCAAGGTCATCACCGGCCTGGCCTTCGCCGCCGTCGGCGTGGGGGTGATCGCCGTCATCGCGGCGCTGCTCACCAGCGCGACCGCGACCGCCGGCCAGCTCGTCACGGCGGTGCTCGCGCTGCTGGTGGCCGGCACGCCGTTCCTGCTGATGGGCATCGCGCTCGGGTACCTGCTGCCGGTGAAGGCGGCGCTGCCCGCCGTCCAGATGATCTTCCTGCCGATGGCGTTCGCGGGCGGGCTGTTCCTGCCGCCGCAGACGTTCCCCGGCTGGCTCGACGCGATCTCCCTGCTGCTGCCCTCCCGCGGCGGGCGCGACCTCGTGGTCGCCCAGCTCACCTCCTCGGCCGTCCCCGCGACCGCCGTGGTGAACGTCGTGGTGTGGACCCTGCTCATGGGCGCGCTCGCCGCCTGGGCGTACCGCCGCGACGAGGGCCGCCGGTTCCGCTGAGCCCGCCTCGACCCCGCAGAGTGTGAACCTCGGGCCCGAAACGCCCGGCGTGTCGCGTCCGGGGTTCACACTCTGCGGGGCCGGGGGCGCCGTCGGGCATGATCGCGGGATGGAACGGGTGCGGGCCGACCTCGTGCTCGTCGGCGGCGGCGGGGCGGCGGTGTGCGTCCTGCACCGGCTCGCGCTGCGCCGGCTCGACGAGGCCGCTCGCGGCACCCGTCCCCGCGCCCGGGTGCGGGTCGCGGTGGTCGACCCGCTCGACCGGCTGGCCACCACCCCCGACGACCGCACCTGGGCGTTCTGGGAGCGCGGACGCCGCCCGACGCCGCTGCAGCAGGTCGTCGACCGCACCTACTCCTCGCTGCTGGTGGCGGGCCCGGGCCGCTCCGTCGACGTCGACCTGGCCCCGACGCACCGCTACCACGTGCTGCGGTCGAGCACCTTCTACCGGCACGTGCGCGACCTGGTCGCCGACCCGCGGGCCGGCATCGACCTCGTGCACGTCGAGGGGAGGAGCGGCGGCGTCACCGAGGACGCCGGCGCGGTCACCGTGCGGACCTCGACGGCGCGGGGCGACGGCGTGGCCGTCGAGGCGCCGTGGGCGCTGACGTCGGTGGTGCGCCCGGACGCCCTCGCCGGCGGCACCACCCTGTGGCAGCACTTCCGCGGCGTCGAGGTGCGCACCGCGCAGCCCGCGTTCGACCCCGGCCGCGCGGTGCTGATGGACCTGCGCGCCCGCCAGCCCCGCCAGGGAACGGGTTTCGGCTACGTGCTCCCTCTCGGACGCCGCCGCGCGCTGGTCGAGTACACGGTGTTCGCGCCGGGTGCGCGGCCGTCGGCCACGGACCTGCGGACGGGCCTGGACGCCTACCTCGCGGCGTCCGGCCTCGTGGACGCCGAGGTGCTGCGCCACGAGGAGGGGTCGATCCCGATGTCCTCGGCCCGGTTCCGGGTGCGCGAAGGACGCTCGCGGGTGGTCCGGATCGGCACCGCGGGCGGGGCCACCCGCGCGTCCACGGGCTACACCTTCGCCGCGATGCAGCGGCAGGCCGAGGTCGTTGCCCGCGCGCTCGGCCGCGGGCTGCCGCCCGTCCCGCCGCCGGCGTACCCGTCCCGGCACCGGCTGCTCGACGACGTGCTGCTGCGCGGGCTGTCGTCCGGCGCGATCGACGGCACCGAGTTCTTCCCGCTGCTGTTCGAGCGCAACCCGGCCGGGCTGGTGCTCGACTTCCTCGACGGCCTCACCACCCGCCGGCAGGAGCTGCGGCTGATGGCGTCGGTGCCGACGCTGCCGATGGTGCGTGCCGTGCTGTCCCCGTCGGGAGGCTGACCGCGGGCCTCCCGCTTAGGGTTGCGCCATGCCGATCAGGCGCGTGGCCGGCGAGCTCACGCGGTTCGTCCAGGCGTCCTTCGTCTCCGTCGTGCCGCGCGACCACGCCCAGAGCGACCGCGAGTTCGTCCGCCGTCGCTGGGTCGCCGCCGTCACCCTCGTGATCGGATCGGTCCTGCTCGGCGTGAGCCTCAACCTGGAGCCGGGCGACCCGCGGTTCTACGCCACCACGTTCGCCCTCGCCGCCGTCTGGACGATCGGCGCGTTCGTCTCCGGCCCGCTGCACCTGGGCTGGGCGCGCACCCGCAGCGAGGGGCTGGCCCGCCCCGTCGTCCAACCGCTGTGCGTCGGCCTGGCCGCGGTCGTGGTGTTCCTGCTCGGGTCGCTGGTCGTCGCCCAGGTCGCCGTTCCTGCGCGCCCTCGTCGACGAGGTGCTCGACCACGCCCGCTTCGCCTCGATGCCGGTGCTCGTGGTCATCACGCTCGTGAACGGGATCGCCGAGGAGCTGTTCTTCCGCGGCGCGTTCTTCGCGGCGGTGGGGCGCAGGCACGCCGTCGCGCTCTCGGCCGCGGTCTACACGCTGGCCACCGTGGCCACCGGCAACCTGATGCTGGTGTTCGCCGCCGCCCTGCTGGGCGTGGTCCTCGGGCTGCAGAGACGCGTCACCGGTGGTGTGCTGGCCCCGATGATCACCCACGTGACCTGGTCGCTGAGCATGCTGTTCCTGCTGCCCTGGGCGATCGGGGCCCTCTCGTGACCGGGTCTGCGACGACGGGGTCCGGGCGCCGCGCGCTCGTCACCGGCGCCACCGGCTACGTCGGCGCGCGGCTGGTGCCGCGCCTGCTCGAGGACGGCTGGAGCGTGCGGGTGCTGACCCGGTCGGCCGAGAAGGTGCGTCCGCGCTCCTGGGGCTCGCGGGTCGAGGTGGTCGAGGGCGACGCCACGCACCGCTCGGTGCTCGAGGAGGCGTGCGCCGACGTCGACGTCGCGTACTACCTGCTGCACTCGATGGACGGTGGCGGCTCGTTCGCCGAGCGCGACGCCCAGCTCGCGCAGCGGTTCGGCGTGGCGGCGCAGGTGCAGGACGTGTCGCGCATCGTCTACCTGAGCGGCCTGCACCCCGACGACGAGGAGCTGAGCGAGCACCTCGCCTCCCGCGTCGAGGTCGGCGACCTGCTGATGGCCAGCGGGGTCCCCACCGCGGTGCTGCAGGCGGCCGTGGTGGTCGGCTCCGGGTCGGCCTCGTTCGAGATGCTGCGGCACCTGACCCACCGGCTGCCCGCGATGGTCGCCCCGAAGTGGCTCGAGAACCGGATCCAGCCGATCGCCGTCCGCGACGTCCTGCACTACCTGGTCGCCGCCGCCGACCTGCCGCCGCAGGAGAACCGCACCTTCGACGTCGGCGGTCCCGAGGTGCTGACCTACCGGCAGATGATCATGCGGTACGCGGCCCTCGCCGGCCTGCGAGCGCGCTACATCCAGACGGTGCCGGTGCTGACGCCCCGGCTGGCCTCGCACTGGATCGGGTTCGTCACGCCGGTGCCGACGGGGGTCGCCAAGCCGCTCGTCGGCAGCCTCGTCCACGAGGTGGTGCGCAAGGAGACCGACCTCGACGACCTGGTCGGTGGGCCGCCCGGCGGCGCACTGGGTTTCGACGACGCCGTGCGCGCCTCGCTCGTGGGTCAGGGTGCCGACAGCGCGTCGCTGCCCGAGCCCGGCGAGGCCGACCCCGCGCGCCTGACCGCCGCCGACCCCGACTGGGCGGGCTGACCCCTCAGCGTCGCGTCGCGCGCCCCGACGAGCGCGGTGACCTCTTCAGCAGGTTCAGCGTCGCCTTCTCGGCCGGCCCGTGGGTGGCGGGGAAGCCCTCCGGCGTCCCCGCACCCAGCTTCGTGAGCGCGTGCTCGATCGTCACGCCGTCCTCGAACAGGTCGACCACGCGCGGGTCGACGTACGACGCGCGGCACACCGCGGGGGTGTTGCCGAGGTACTCCGACACCTCCCGCATCGCCCGGGCGACGGCGCGACGCCGCTTGGGCTCGGTGTCGGCGGCGTGCGTCGACACCGCGAGCGCGACCGCCGCGAGCACCGTGGCGTGCCAGGTGCGGAAGTCCTTCGCCGACACCTCGCCCGACACCACGGTCTTGACGTACTCGTTCACGTCGTCGCTCGAGATGTCGCGCCAGCGCGAGCCGTCCTTGAACGCCAGCAGCTTCCGGCTGCCGCTGCGCCGGCGCTTGAGCGTCTCGATGCTGTCGCTGACCGCCTCCTCGGCGAGGGCGACGTAGCGCTCCTTGCCCGACTTGGCGGTGTACTCGAAGACGACCTGGCCGTCCTCGAGCCGCACGTGGTCCTTGCTGATGGTGGCCAGTCCGTAGCTGCCGTTCTGCTCGGCGTAGGTCTCGCCGCCGATGCGGAAGAACCCGAGGTCGAGCAGCCGGAACGCCGTGGCCAGCGCGCGCTCGCGCGACATGCCGGGCTCGGCCAGGTGCTCGGCCACGACCTCGCGCGCCCGCGGCAGCCGGGCGGCCACCTTCAGCACCCGGTCGTGCTTGGCGGCGTCGCGCTGCACCCGCCACTCGGGGTGGTAGAGGTACTGCCGCCGCTGGGCCTCGTCGCTGCCGACCGCCTGCAGGTGGCCGTTGGGCCAGCGGCAGATCCACACGTCGGCCCACGCCGGTGGGATCACCAGCGCCTTGACCCGCTCGCTGTCGGCGGCCGCGAGCCGCGCGCCGAGCTCGTCGAGGTACACGAACCCCCGGCCGGCGCGCCGCCGCGTCCACCCCGGGTGCGAGGGCGAGGAGCGGCGCAGCCTGACCATGCCGACGATGGTCACCCCCGGACGCGAGCCGCGCACGTCGGACCGCTCCCTGTCCGTTTCCTCAGTTCGGTGTCAGTCGTGGCACCGAGGTGGCGTCGCGACAGTCGTGAGGTGCCAGGAAGGGTCGTCCAGTGGCCGGGTGCTCGGCCGGGCTGGTCGGCTGTCGGTGGTCGGCCCTACGGTCGGGCCCATGGCCGAGCCGAAGACCAGGCCCACCGACGCCGACGTCGACGCGTTCCTCGACGCCGTCCCCGACGAGGGGCGACGCGCCGACGCCCGCCGCGTCCGCGACCTGCTGCACGAGGTGACCGGCGAGCCACCGGTGCTGTGGGGCACGAGCATCGTCGGGTTCGGCAGCACCCACCTGCGCTACGCCACCGGCCGCGAGCTCGACTGGCCCGTCGTCGCCTTCTCGCCGCGCAAGGGCGCCACCACCGTCTACCTGGTCGACGGGTTCGAGGAGCGCACCGACCTGCTCGAGAGGCTCGGGCCGCACTCCACCGGCCGGTCGTGCCTGTACCTGAAGCGCCTCGACGACGTCGACCTCGACGTCCTGCGCGAGCTCGTCGCCGCCTCGGTGCGCACGACCCGCGGCGGTGGGGGGTGAGCCGCACCACCCAGGTGCTGAGCCGTGCGCAGGCCCGCCGGGTGACGCTGGCCGCGCAGGGGTTCCTCGACCACCGGCACACCACCCCGACGATGCGGACGCTGCAGCGCACGGTCGATCGCACCGGCGTGCTCCAGATCGACTCGGTGCAGGTGCTGGCCCGCGCGCACCACATGCCGCTGTTCAGCCGGATGGGCCCGTACGACACCGGCCTGCTGCAGCGCGCGGCCGAGAAGCACCCCCGCCGGCTGGTCGAGTACTGGGCGCACGTGGCCGCGTACATGCCGGTCGACCTGTGGCCCCACATGCGGTTCCGCATGCGCCGCAACCGCGAGCAGCCCGCGCTCGCGCACCAGCGGCCCGAGCTGGTCGCGGCGCTGCTGGCCGAGGTCCGCGAGCGCGGCCCGTCGACCCCGCGCGACCTCGACGACGGCCTGCCGCGGGCCAAGGAGGCGTGGGGCTGGAACTGGTCGGAGACCCAGCGGGTGCTGGTGCACCTGTTCGGCACCGGCGACCTCGCGGTCGCCGGCCGCAACGGCGCCTTCGAGCGGTTGTACGACCTGCCCGAGCGGGTGCTGCCCGCCGAGGTGCTCGCGACCCCGACGCCGAGCGACGAGGAGGCGGTCCGCGAGCTGGTCCGCCGGGCGGCCCGCTCGTTCGGGGTCGCGACCGTGAAGTGCCTCAGCGACTACTACCGGATGGGCACCGCGCCTACGAAGCGGGCCGTCACCGAGCTGGTCGAGGCGGGCGAGCTCGTGCCGGTCGAGGTCGAGGGGTGGGCGAAGCCGGCGTGGCTGCACCGCGACGCGAGGGTGCCGCGGTCGGTGCCGGCGCGCACGCTGCTCAGCCCGTTCGACCCCGTCGTCTGGGAGCGCGACCGCACCGAGCACCTGTTCGGGTTCCACTACCGGATCGAGATCTACGTCCCCGAGCACCTGCGCCGGTACGGCTACTACGTGCTGCCGTTCCTGCTCGGTGACGAGCTGGTGGCCAGGGTCGACCTCAAGGCCGACCGCAAGACGGGCACGCTCGTCGTCAAGTCGGCGCACGCCGAGCCGGGAGCGCCGCCCGAGACCGCCGCCGAGCTCGCCGCCCACCTCGGCGAGCTGGCCGGCTGGCTCGGTCTCGGCACCATCGTCGTCGACCTCAAGGGCGACCTCGCCGCCGCCCTCGCGTCCGAGGTCGCCGTCCGCTGACCCGTCGACCGGGCGTCGATCCGCGCCGGCGTCGGGCGTCATACCGGTGACACGACCGACGCAGAGAGGACGACCAGTGACGCAGTACGTGGTGATGTTCCCGGCCGACGACGAGGCCGCGTGGGAGGCGGGCAGCGAGGCCGACCACCAGGCGGTGTACGACGTCGACGCCCGGTTCCGGCACCTGCTCGAGGAGCGCGGCGGCTCGGTCACCGGTGGCGCCGCCCTCGCGCACAGCAGCGGTGCCCGGACGCTGCGCGCCGACGCGGGGGCGCGGGCGCTCGTCACCGAGGGCCCGTACACCGAGACCGTCGAGCAGCTCTCCGGCTTCTACCTCGTCACGTGCGAGGACCACCGGGCCCTGGTCGAGGCCGCCGAGGTGCTGGTGCAGGCCCACCCGGTGGTCGAGATCCGGCCCGTGGAGGAGTAGGCCGGATCAGGCCCGGCGGACGCGGTCCGG
This sequence comes from uncultured Actinomycetota bacterium, assembly GCA_963715595.1. Lineage (GTDB taxonomy): Bacteria > Actinomycetota > Actinomycetes > Actinomycetales > CAWJMD01 > MFD01275-22. The sequence continues at coordinate 3,277,082 of OY970255.1, read as the reverse complement.
GTGCCGGTCGGTGACGCAGTACCGCGCGCCGGACGGGTCGCGCAGCACCGTCCAGCCCCGGCCGCGTTCGACCCGCTCGGCGCCCAGCCCGACGTGCCGCGCCACCTCGGCAGGTGGGTCCGCCGCGCTGAGGTCGAGGTGCGCGCGCACGTCGCCGTCCACGGCGTCGAGCCGCTGGAGCAGCAGCTGCAGCGGCATCCCCGCCGGCGGGTCGAGGTGCTCGAACTCGTCGTCCTCGTCACCCGGGTCGTCGCGCATCGTCCACCCGGTCAGGGCGGTCCAGAACGCCACCTCGGTGTCGTGGCGCGCGGACGGCAGGTCGAGGCACACCTGGTCGACCAGGCTGTCGGCGCCGTCGCGGTGCTGCCCGTCCGCCGTCGCGTCGGGGTGCCACCGCGTCAGGCAGAACACCAGGTCGCCCGGCGACGCGCACACGACCACGTCGTCGAGCTCGTCGAGCACCCGCGCGCCCAGCGCCACGGCGCGCTCGCGCGCCACCGGGAGCGGCTCCTCGACGTCGAGGTCGAGGTGCACCCGCGGCGGCCCGTCGTCGAGCCGCTGCGCCTTGAGCCAGGCGTCACCCTGCGGCGGTACCAGCGTCACGAACTGCTCGTCCTCACCCCGTCGGGTCGACAGGCTCGTCCCGGTGACCCGCTGCCAGAACGCCAGCGCGTCGTCGAAGGTCTCCTGGGGCGCGTCGACGAACGCCCACACCCACCGCACCGTCACCGCGTCCACCCCACGATCGTGCGGCACCGGACGGCGAGCCGTCGAGAGCGCGTACCGACGCGTCGGGGTCGACGGCCGAGGACGCGCGGGGGGCTTGCCGTCGGGCCTGCACCCCGACGCTCCGGTACCGGTCGACGAGCGCCCGCCACCTGACGCCGGGAGGATGCTGCGATGCGCACCCCGTCGTCCCGCGAGCTGAGCGAGGTGCGCGAGCGCTGGCGCGACGCCCTCGAGGGGCCGCGGGGTCCCGACGACGACGAGCACGTCGGCGACCGCGACCTCACCCGCTGGGACACCCCGCCCGGACGCGCCCTCGTGCGGCTGGCCGTCTGGCTCTGGGACCGCGCCGAGCAGGTCTTCGGCTGGGCCGCGCCGCGCTGGGCGCTGCTGCTGACCCTGGCGGTCGGGCTCGGGCTCGCGGCGCTGATGGCCGCGGGGGCCGGTGAGGTGTACGAGTCGGTCGCCGAGGGCGACGGCATGGCCGGGCTCGACCAGCCGGTGCTCGACGCCGCGGTCGGGATCCGCACCGGGACGGCGAGCGCGGTCGTGACGGCGTTCACCGACCTCGGCGGCAAGATCGGCATGCCGGTGCTCGCGTCGGCCGTCGCGGTGGGGCTCGCCCTGGCGTGGCGGTCGTGGACGCCGGTCGTGCTCATGGCGGTGACCGGCGCCGGCAGCCTGCTGATGACGAGCGCGGGCAAGGCCGCTGTCGGCCGGGCGCGCCCGCCGCTCGCCGAGGCGGTGCCGCCGTTCGAGTCGTCCTTCTCGTTCCCGAGCGGCCACTCGCTGAACTCGATGGCGCTCGCCCTGGTCGTCGCCTACCTGCTGGTGCGGCGGTTCCGGCGCCGGTGGACGCGGGCGCTGGCGGTCGCCGGGTGCGTCGGCTTCGCCGTCCTGATGGGGCTGTCGCGGGTGTACCTCGGCCACCACTGGCTGACCGACGTGCTGGTCGCGTGGGCCCTCGCGCTGGGGTGGGTGGCGCTGGTGGTCACGGGGCACCGGCTCTGGCTCACGATGCGCCGCCGCGGGGTCCGATCGGGTGCCGCCGCCTGACCCGGTGCCCGCGCCGTCGGTGCGGCATGCCACGATCCTGGGCATGCGTCTGGACCACGTCTCGTACGCCGCGGAGCACGACGGCCTGCACGCCACCACGGCGCGGCTGGCCGAGGCGCTGGGCGCCGAGCCGCTCGACGGCGGCATCCACCCCCGCTTCGGCACCCGCAACATGCTGCTCCCGCTGCAGGGCCTGCAGTACGTCGAGGTGGTCGAGTGCCTCGACCACCCGGCGTCCGACAAGGCGCCGTTCGGGCAGGCCGTGCGCGCCCGGTCCGAGGCCGGCGGCGGCTGGCTCGGGTGGGTGGTCTCGGTCGACGACATCACCCCCTTCGAGCAGCGGCTCGGACGCGAGTCCGTGGTCGGCAACCGGCACCGCCCCGACGGCGTCGAGCTCACCTGGCGGCAGCTGGGCATCAAGGGCCTGCTGTCCGACCCGCAGCTGCCCTACATGGTGCAGTGGACGATCGACGACGCGATCCGTCCCGGCGCCGACAAGGACTCCGAGCTGGCGATCGCCGGCCTGCAGATCGCCGGCGACCCCCAGCGCGTCCGAGACTGGCTGGGCACCGACCTGGCCGAGCCGCTGGCCGAGGTCGACGTCGAGTGGGTGGCGCCCAGGGGCACGCCCGGCCTGATGGCCGTCGACTTCCGCACCCCGCAGGGCGTCGTCCGGCTCTGACCGCGGGAGTCAGTGGGTGAGCTTCAGACCCACCACGCAGCCGACCAGGCCGAGGATCAGCAGCACCCGCAGCAGCGAGACCGGCTCGGTGCCGGTGGCCATGCCGTACGCGACCGTGAGACCCGCGCCGATCGCGACCCACACCGCGTAGGCCGTGCCGACGGGCAGCGTGCGCATCGCGTAGCCGAGGCCGACCATGCTGAGCACGACGGCGACGCCGAACACGACGGTGGGGGCGGGGCGGGTGAACCCCTCGGTGCGGCCGAGGGCGGTGGCCCAGACGGCTTCGAGCACACCGGAGACGATGAGGACGATCCAGGCCACGACGAACCTCCGTGGTCGCCGTCTTGTCGCTGACCGGGTACGGCGCCGCTCGTCCGGGGAGCCGGGTGCCGGCTCCGACCCCAGGTTCTCAACGCGTGGAGGACGGGGCAAGCCCGCGGCCGGTGACCTCGGTCTCCACCCGGCGCGACGTCAGCGCAGGCCGAGGTCGTCGGCCAGCAGGTCGTAGCCGACGAACGCGACGACGTCGAGCAGCGTGTGCGCGACGACGAGCGGCATCACCCGTCTCCAGCGCAGGTAGACCAGGCCGAAGACGACCCCCATGACCACGTTGCCGACGAACGGGCCGAACCCCTGGTACAGGTGGTACGCCCCGCGCAGCACGGCCGAGGTGATCACGATCGCGGCTGTGCCCCAGCGCATCTCGGCCAGCCGCTCGTAGAGGTACCCGACGACGAGCACCTCCTCGAGCACCGCGTTCTTGAGCGCAGCCAGCAGCAGGACGGGCACGGTCCACCAGTGCGCGTTCAGCGCCGAGGGCACCACCTCGGCGGTGATGCCGATCGCGCGGCCGCCGACGTAGAGCGCGAGACCGGGGACGCCGATCGCGGCCGCCAACCCGGCGCCGACGGCGAGGTCGCGCAGCGGACGGGCGGCGTCGAAGCCGATCCGGCGGGTCGCGCGGCGTCCGGGCTCGCTGAGCAGGAACAGGCCGAGCGCCACGGGCACGAGGTCGAACCCGATGCCGAGCAGCTGGTAGGTGAGGTCGAGGTAGGGCCGCTGGCTGCGCGAGGGGTTGAGCGTCGCGGTGGCCTGCGACAGCGGACCCTGGGTGAGCTTGGCGACCAGCGAGGTCACCGAGTACACGGCCGACGCGCCGAGCGACAGGCCCAGCACCAGCAGCACCTCGACGCCGAGACGCCCCCGCGACGCGGGGGCGTCCGGCGGGGGCGTCCGGCTCGTGGTCATCTGCCCGAGGGTAGGCGGCGACTCAGCTGTCGCCCTCGTCGGTCGCGTCGTCGTCGGCCGGGCCGCCGGGGCGCTCGCCCCGCGGGCCGGGGCCCGACCGGTCGAGGCCCTCGGTGATGCGCTCGGTGAGGTCGGACGAGATCGCGTCGGCCCGCTCCTGGGTGAGGTCGCCGTCGGCGACCCGCTCGGCCAGGAGCTCCTCGGCCGTGCCGACCAGCGCGCCCACCAGGTCGTCGCGGGCGACGCCCTCGGCGTCCGCGATCTCGCCCAGCGTCTCGCCGGCGACCACGCGGTCGCGCAGGGCGTCCTCCTCGAGGCCGAGGGTCTCGGCGGCGGTCGCCAGGCCCTCGCGGAGCACGTCGCCCAGGCCGCCCACGCCGCCCGGGCCGTGGCCGTCGCCGTGGCTGCCGGGGCCGCCGCCGCGGCCGGGTGCCGACTCGGCGAGGGTGCCGGCGACCGCGTCGGCCTGGGCCTGGGTCAGGGTGCCGTCCTCGACCAGGCCGGTGAGCCGCTCGGCGATCCGCGCGGTGCGCCCGGCGGTGCGGTCCTCGTCGGTGGGGTCGGTGGGGTCGGCGGGGTCGGCGGGGTCGGCGGCGTCGGGCTCGACCGACTCGGTCGCGGTGGGCGTGGTCGCGGCCGTGAGGGTCGGCACGGCCACCGCGACACCGCCGAGGGTGGTCAGGGCCAGGGCGCCGCCGCCTACCAGGGCGGTGATGGTCGTGGTGCGCATGGTGTCTCCTCGTCCGTGCCACCCCGGTCGGGTGGTCAGGTACCGAGCATCGGACGCCGACCTGGCAACGACCTGGGACGGGGCTAGGAGTTCGGAGGTCGGGAGCTCTCGCGCGGCAGGTGGTCGACCAGCGCGGCGGCCAGGCCCGTGTACCCGGCGGGGGTGAGCCCGCGCAGCCGGGCCGCCACGTCGTCGGGTAGCCCGAGGCCGTCGACGAACGCGCGCATCGCCTCGCCGTCGACGCGGCGTCCGCGGGTGAGGTCCTTGAGCCGCTCGTACGGGTTCTCCATGCCGGTCGCCCCGGCGACGCCGGCCGCGCGCATGGCCGACTGCACCGCCTCGCCGAGCACCTCCCAGTTCGCGTCGAGGTCGCGCTCCATCGCGGCCGGGTCGGCGTCCAGGCCGGCGAGGCCCCGGGCGACGTTGTCGATCGCGAGCAGCGAGTGCCCGAACGCCGTGCCGATGTTGCGCTGCATCGAGGAGTCGGTGAGATCGCGCTGCAGCCGGCTCGTCACCAGCGTCGAGCCGAGCACGTCGAGCAGCGCGCACGAGACCTCGAGGTTGGCCTCGGCGTTCTCGAACCGGATCGGGTTCACCTTGTGCGGCATCGTCGACGAGCCGGTCGAGCCGTGCGCCCCGAGCTGCTGGGTGAAGTAGCCGAGCGAGATGTAGGTCCACACGTCGGTGGCCAGGTTGTGCAGCACCCGGTTGAAGCGCGCGAGGTCGGCGTACAGCTCGGCCTGCCAGTCGTGCGACTCGATCTGGGTGGTGAGCGGGTTCCAGGTCAGGCCGAGCCCCTCGACGAAGGTGCGCGAGACCTCCTGCCAGTCGGCGTCGGGCACGGCGGCCAGGTGCGCGCCGTACGTCCCGGTCGCGCCGTTGAGCTTGCCCAGGTACTCGGCGCCCTCGATGCGGCGCAGCTGGCGCCGCAGCCGGTGGGCGAGCACCGCCAGCTCCTTGCCGAGGGTGGTGGGCGTCGCCGCCTGGCCGTGGGTGCGGGCCAGCAGCGGCTGGTCGCGCAGGTCGTGCGCCATCGCGGCCAGCTGGTCGACCAGGGCGTGGGCGCGCGGCAGCCAGACCCGGGTCACGGCGCCGCGCACCATCAGCGCGTACGAGAGGTTGTTGACGTCCTCGCTGGTGCAGCAGAAGTGCACGAGCTCGGTGGCGGACTCGCTCGCCGTCGCCAGGAGGCGGCGCTTGACGAAGTACTCGACCGCCTTGACGTCGTGGGCCGTCTCACGCTCGATCTCGGCCAGCTCGCGCACCTGCTCGGGCCCGAAGTCGTCGACGACGCGGCGCAGCCGCTCGCGCTCGCCGTCGAGCAGCCGGTCGGCGCCCGGGACGGTGCCGTGGTCGGTGAGGTGCAGCAGCCACTCGATCTCGACCCGTACGCGCTCGCGGTTCAGGGCCGCCTCCGACAGGTGCTCGACCAGCGGCGCCGCCGCGGGCCGGTACCGGCCGTCGAGCGGGCCGAGCGCCGTGCCGGCGTCGGCCAGGGGCGTCGTGGACCGGTGGTCGGACGTGGTCTCGGGGGAGGGAGAGGTCACGCGCTCCATCGTCCCAGGTCCGCCGCCGCGCGCGGCAACCGGCGCGAGCGGGTATCAAGGACGCGTGGACGACTCCCGTGGGCCCCGCGTGCGGCCCGACCTGGTGCAGGCGACCGACCCCGCTCCCGTCGAGGAGCCCCAGCCGCAGGAGCTGACCGGGGTCGTGGTCGAGGGCGTCGAGCACGGCTCGGTCGTGCTGCGCGACGACGACGGCGGCCAGTGGCAGGTCGGGCGCGGCCAGGCGTCCCTGGTCGGACGGCGGGTCCGCCTGCGCGGTCTGGTCCGCACCGACGTGATGACGACCGCCCAGCAGGGCGTCCCGTTCGAGGTGCACGAGGTGCTCGACGACCAGGACGCAGGACGCGACGCCGGCGGCGAGCCGCCGCTCGCGCCGAAGGGCGCCGACCCACGGATCTGAGGGCCGACCCGGGCGCGGCGTGGCGCGCTGATGCGCCACCTGCGGCTGACGTCGCACTAGGTTGGCGGACGTGAAGGTCGCCGTGCCCGCCGAGACCGTCCCGGGTGAGCGGCGCGTCGCCGTCACCCCCGAGACCGTGCAGCTGCTCACCGGGGCCGGGCTGGACGTCGTCGTCCAGTCGGGCGCGGGGCTGCACTGCTCGATCACCGACCAGGACTACGCCGACGCCGGTGCCGAGGTGGTCGAGGCCGTCGACGCCGGCGCCGTCGACGTGCTGCTGCACGTGCGGCCGCTGCACCCGCGGCTGCCCGAGCGGCTGCGGCCCGGCGCGATCACGATCGGCCTGGCCTCGCCCTCGACCGAGCTGCCCACCGTGGCCGCGCTCGTGCAGGCGCAGGTCACCTCGTTCGCCCTCGAGCTGGTGCCGCGCATCTCGCGGGCGCAGTCGATGGACGCCCTCACCAGCCAGGCCCTGGTCGCCGGGTACCGGTGCGTCATCGAGGCCTCGATGCGGCTCCCGCGCTTCTTCCCCCTGTTCATGACCGCGGCGGGCACGGTGCCGCCCGCGTCGGTGCTGGTGCTCGGTGCCGGGGTGGCGGGCCTGCAGGCGATCGCGACCGCCAAGCGGCTCGGCGCCAAGGTGAGCGCGTACGACGTGCGTCCGGCCAGTGCCGACGAGGTGCGCTCGATGGGCGGCACCTTCGTCGACCTCGAGCTCGACGCCATCGAGGGCGCCGGCGGGTACGCGCGCGAGATGACGGCCGACCGGGCCGCGCTGCAGATGGAGCGGCTGGCCCCCTACGTCGCGGCCGCCGACGTGCTCGTCACGACCGCGGCCATCCCGGGACGTCCGGCCCCCCGCCTGGTCACCCGCGAGATGGTCGCCGCGATGAAGCCGGGGTCCGTGGTCGTCGACCTGGCCGCCGAGTCGGGCGGCAACGTCGAGGGATCACTGCCGGGCGAGGACCTCCAGGTGCCCTGTGCCGCAGGCGGTTCGGTGACGCTCGTCGGCATGAAGGACGCAGCGAGCTCGATGCCGGTCGACGCCTCCCGGCTGTACGCCAAGAACGCGGCGAACCTGCTGCTGCTGATGACGACCGACGGCGAGGTGGTGCCCGACCTCGACGACGAGGTCGTGGCGGGTGCCTGCCTGACCCACGACGGGGCGGTGCGGCACGGCCCGACCGCCGAGCTGCTCGGCACGCCACCGGCTGCCGACACCCTGGAAGGGGACGCCTGATGGACGGCATCGCGCTGCTGACGATCTTCGTGCTCGCCGTGTTCGTCGGCTTCGAGGTCGTCTCGAAGGTCTCGAGCACCCTGCACACGCCGCTGATGTCGGGTGCCAACGCCATCCACGGGATCATCCTGCTGGGCGCCGTGATCGTCGCCGGCCACGCCGACGACCTGTTCACCCTGGTGATCGCGCTGCTCGCGGTGCTGCTCGCGACGCTGAACCTGGTGGGCGGCTTCGTCGTCACCGACCGGATGCTCGAGATGTTCAAGGGCAGAAGCGGTTCCGCGCGCAAGGGCGGTGGCGCGTGAACCTGCTGAGCCCCACCTGGACCTCGCTGCTCTACCTGGTCGCCGCGATCTGCTTCATCCTCGCCCTGCGCGGGCTCGCCTCGCCCCGCACCGCGCGTCGCGGCAACCTGGTCGGTGCGCTCGGCGCCGTCATCGCGATGGTCACCGTGTTCCTGTCGACCGAGATGGACAACCTGGTCGCGATCCTGGTGACGATCCTGGTGGGATCGGCTGTGGCCGTGCCGGTCTCGCGCCGGGTGAAGATGACGTCGATGCCGCAGCTGGTGGCGCTCTTCAACGGCGTGGGCGGCGGCGCGGCGGCGCTGGTGGCGCTGCTCGAGCTCGAGGCCGCCGGCGACAGCGTCGGGGTGCTGCTGGCGGTGGCGTTCACCGTCCTGGTCGGCGCCGTGTCGTTCTCGGGTTCCGTCGTCACCTTCCTCAAGCTGCAGGAGGTCATGACGACGCGGCCGGTGGTGCTGCCCGCGCAGGGCGCGCTGATGGGCGGGTCCGTGCTGGCCTCGCTGGTGCTCGGTGGGCTGCTCGTCGTGCTGGGCGCGCCGGTCTGGGCGGTGCTGCTGCTCGTCGCCGGCATCGCGGTCGGCCTGCTGCTGGTGCTGCCGGTGGGTGGCGCCGACGTCCCGATCGTCATCTCGCTGCTCAACGCCTTCACCGGGCTCACCGTGGCGGCGTCCGGCTTCGTCCTCGACAACGTGCTGCTGCTCGTGGCGGGCACGCTGGTCGGCGCGAGCGGCACGATCCTCACCCGGGCGATGGCCTCGGCGATGGGGCGCTCGGTCTCGGGCATCCTGTTCGGCGCGCTCAAGGGCGGCTCGACCGCCGGGTCCACCACGGTGTCCGACCGCCCGGTGCGCTCGTCGACCGCCGAGGACGTCGCGATCCTGCTCGGCTACGCGCAGACGGTCGTCGTCGTCCCCGGCTACGGGCTGGCCGTCGCCCAGGCGCAGCACACGATGGCCGAGCTGGCGCAGGCGCTGGAGGCCCGCGGCACCGAGGTCGTCTACGGCATCCACCCCGTCGCCGGGCGCATGCCCGGCCACATGAACGTGCTGCTCGCCGAGGCGAACGTGCCCTACGAGGTGCTCGCCGAGATGGACGAGGTGAACCCGCGGTTCCGCACCGCCGACGTCGCGCTGGTCGTGGGCGCGAACGACGTGGTGAACCCGGCCGCCAAGACCTCGCCCGGGTCGCCGATCTACGGCATGCCGATCCTCGACGTGAACGAGGCGCAGCAGGTCGTGTTCCTCAAGCGGTCGATGCGTCCGGGCTTCGCCGGCATCGAGAACGAGCTGCTCTACGAGCCGCAGACCACGCTGCTGTTCGGCGACGCGAAGGACTCGCTCACCAAGGTGCTGGCGGCCGTCAAGGGCCTGTGACGCGCCCGTCGAGCTCGGCGCGGACGTGGGCCAGCAGGCCCGGCACGGCCGCGCGCACCTGCTCGACCGTGGTGGTGAAGCCGGCGTCGTCGCCGTGGTACGGGTCGGCCACGTCGGTGCCGTCGGCGCCGGGGTCGAACGAGCGCAGCAGCCGCACCCGGTCCTCCCGGCCGGGCACGAGGCGGCGCAGGTCGCGCAGGTGGCCGGAGTCGAGGGCCACCACCAGGTCGGTCGTGCCGAGGGCGTCGCGGTCGACCTCGCGGGCGCGGTGCGCGGTGCCGTCGAGACCGGCGGTCCGCAGCGCGGCGACGGCCCGGGGGTCGGCGCCGTGGCCCACGTGCCAGCCGCCGGTGCCGGCCGAGTCGACCACCACGCGGTCGTCGAGGCCCTCGCGGCGCAGCGCGTCGGCCACGACCACCTCCGCGATCGGCGAGCGGCAGATGTTGCCGGTGCAGACGAAGGTCACCCGGTAGGTCTCGTGCTGGTCCACGTGCACCGTCCTCGCGTCGTCCACAGGCTCCGTCGCGGACGACTTTTCCACAGCCAGCTGCCTGGGGACGACGAGGGCGTCGGCGCCAGCACCTAGCGTCCGGGGACCGGAGCAGGGTCGTCACGGAAGGGGTGCGCAGGTGGTGGGGGCAACGGGTGCGGAGGGGGCCGTCGGCCGGGTCGAGGCGCTGGCCGGCGAGGTCGAGGCGCTCGCGGAGCGGGCGCGCGAGCGGGCCACCCGGGTCGCGGCGGAGCGCTCGGCGGACTGGCGGGGGCAGGCGGCCGCCCGGGCGGCTGCGGTGGCGGGCGACGAGGCGGCGCGGCTGCGGTCCGCGGCGGGCGACCTCGACGAGCTGGCGTCGTCGCTGCGGGTGCACGCGCGCACGGCGGGGCACCGGCTCGAGGAGGTGCAGCGGCTGGTGGCGGGGGTCGCCGGGCTGCTGGGTGCGGGCCTCGGGGGCGGCGTGGGCGGGGTCGGACGGTGAGCGACGGGCTGGAGGTGCGGGGCGGGGCCGGCGGCACGACCGTGCTGGTCGGCGCCGTGAGCGGCTGGGGCGACGCCGTGGCGGGGTGCGCCGTGCACACGGCCCGCGACGCCGCGCTGCTGGGCGGGCTGCTCGCCGAGCCCGGCCTGGCGGTCACCGCGGCGCTCGACCCGCTGGGCGGCGCCCGTGCCGCCGACGACGCGGCCGGCGCCGCGGCGGCCCTGGTGCTGTCGGCCACCACGCTCGCTCGGCTGGCGTCCGCGCTGCAGCTGGCCGCGATGACGTACCTGGCCGCCGACGAGGGCGTGCGCGCCGAGGTGGCGCGGCTCGCCACGCACGCCGCGGCCGAGGCGCTCGGGCCGGTGGCGCTGCCCGCGGCCGCGGTCGGCACCGGGGTGGTGGTCACCCTCTCCGCGACGGCGTGGGCCGTGGTGCGCTCGGCGCCGGTCGCCCTCGTCGCGTCGGCGCGCACGGCGCGCGCCGCCACCCGGCGCGAGCTCGACGGCGACGGGCTCGCCCGCATCTGGTCGGGTGCGGCCGCCGAGGTGGGCGACCGGCTGGCGGCCGACGCGGCCGCGGTGTCGCTCCACGCGCAGGTGCTGCTGGCCCGCGACCCGTGGCTCGCGCGCCAGCTGCTCGCCGCGCTCGCCGGCGGCGTCGACGCGATGGTGCCCGACCGGTTCGAGCCGCTGCTGCCGTCGGTGCCCGTGCCGGGCGGGACGGTCGATCCCGCCCCCGGCTCGGTGGCCGGCCTCGCCGCCCTGGTCGCGGCGCTGGCGCCCGTCGCCGGGCGGGGACGGCAGGGCACGGTGTCGGTGACCCCGGCGACGTCGACCTCGCCCGCGCGCCCCGCCACCGGGGTGGCCGACCTGGCCGGACGCCTGGCCCCGTACGCGCCGCCGGTCGACGGCGGACCCGACGAGGGGTACCGGTCGGGACGGGTGCGGCTCGACCGGGTCGAGGGGGGCGACGGCACCCGGTGGGTGCTCTACGTGCCGCCCACCCAGACCTGGTCCGACACCGGCGGCCCGCTGCCCGCCGACGGCACGGCGAACGTCCGCCTGGTCGGGGGTCTCGACTCCGACGCGCTCGAGGCCGCGCGGGCCGTGCTCGACGCGGCCGGCGTGGGCGCCGACGACCCGGTGCTCGCCGTCGGGTACAGCCAGGGCGGCATCGCCGCGGCGAGGCTGGCCGCCGACCCGCGGTACGCGGTCGAGGCGGTGGTCACGTTCGGCTCGCCGGTCTCGACGCTCCCCGTACCCGACGACGTCACGGTGCTGTCGGTCGAGAGCTCGTCCGACCTGGTGCCGCACGTCGACGGCGGGCGCGACCCCGACCGCCGCTCGTGGACCACGGTGACCGCCGACGTCCCGGTCGACGCCGACGACCCCTGGGCCGCGCACCACCTGGAGGCCTACCGGCGCCACGCCGACCTGGTCGACGCCTCGAGCCACCCCTCGCTCGTGGGGTGGCGGCAGGCCGTCGGGCCCTTCCTCGACCCGGCCGCCCGGGTCAGCACGCAGGAGTTCTCGACCGTGCGCACGCTGCCGTGACCGGGCTGCGATGCTGGACCCTCCGCGACCCCGCGACAGGAGGGCACCACGATGGGCAGCTGGTTGGTGACGGGGGGCGCCGGGTACATCGGCGCGCACGTGGCGAGGGCGCTGGCCGACGCCGGGACGACGCCGGTGGTGGTCGACGACCTGAGCAGCGGCCACCGCGGCTTCGTCCGTCCCGAGCACCCGTTCGTCGAGGGCAGCGTGCTCGACACCGCCCTGGTCACCCGCACCCTGCGCGAGCACAGCGTGCGAGGGCGTCGTGCACCTGGCGGGGTTCAAGTACGCGGGCGTGTCGGTCAGCCGCCCGCTGCACACCTACCGGCAGAACGTCGAGGGCACCGTGTCGCTGCTCGAGGCGATGGTCGAGGCCGGCACGCGCTCGATCGTGTTCTCCTCGTCGGCGGCGGTGTACGGCACGCCCGACGACGACGTCGTCACCGAGGGGTCGGCCACCCGTCCCGAGTCGCCCTACGGTCGGTCCAAGCTGATCAGCGAGCAGGTGATCGCCGACACCGCGGCCGCGCACGACCTGCGGCACACCTCGATGCGGTACTTCAACGTCGTGGGCTCCGGGCACGCCGACCTGTTCGACTCCAGCCCGCACAACCTGGTGCCGCTGGTGCTGAAGGCCCTCACCGACGGACGCGTCCCGCAGATCAACGGCGACGACTACCCGACGCCCGACGGCACCTGCGTGCGCGACTACGTGCACGTGCAGGACCTTGCGCTGGCGCACGTCGAGGCCGCCCACCGGCTGGCGGCGGGCGACGGCCTCGAGCCGGTCTACAACCTCGGCAGCGGCGACGGCCTCTCGGTGCGCCAGGTGGTGGACGCCGTCGCGCGGGTGACCGGCACCGACGTGCAGCCGCGGATCGAGCCGCGCCGTCCGGGCGACCCGGCCCGCATCGTCGCCCGCGGCGACCTGGCGGCGCGCGACCTCGGCTGGCGGATGCGCCACGACGTCGACCAGATGGTCGACAGCGCCTGGCGGGCCTGGCAGGTCGCGCTCGGCGCCGCCTGACCCCAGGGTCGGCAGCCCCGGGTCACGGACGCGGGGCGACCTCGCGGGAGCGGCCCTGGAACAGCGCGACCAGCGCGCCGTCGTCCTCGCGCTCGACCCGCACCCGGGTCAGCCCGTTGCGGCCCCAGCGGGCGTCCTCCTCGGCGGTCGCCACCAGCACCTCGCCCGCGCCGGCCGGCGCGACGAACGTGACGTCGGCGCTCGCCGCCACCACCACGCGGTCCGGACCGTTGCAGCAGAACGCGAACGCGGTGTCGGCCAGCGAGAAGAGCATGCCGCCGTGCACCGACCCGTGGCCCTGGAGCATGTCGGGCCGCACGCCCATGCGCACCACCGCACGACCCGGTCGCGCCGCCACCAGCTGCATGCCGAGCGAGCGGCTGAGGGTGTCGCGGTCCCACATCGCGCGGGCCCACTCCTCGACGTGCTCGGGTTCCAGCCCGTCGTCGACGCCCTCAGCCAAGCGGGCCGCCCGAGGCGGCGGCGGCGACCAGCCGCGGCGCGGCCCGGTAGCGGCCGGTGGGTATCGCGCGGTGCAGGTGCTTGAGCACGTCGGCGATGCACGAGGGTCCGATCCGCTCGCCCCAGGCGAGCGGGCCGAGCGGGTAGCCGGTGCCCAGCGTCATGGCGGTGTCGACGTCGGTGGCGCTCGCCTCGCGGCGCGCCACCAGGTCGACGGCCTCGTTGACCAGCATCGCCACGGTGCGGGCCACCACCAGGCCGGGGGTGTCGCGCACGTGCAGCACGTCGATCCCGGCCGCCTGCAGCACGCCGACCGCCTCGTCGAGGGTGCGGCGCGAGCAGCTGTCCGAGCAGGCCACGACGGCCAGCGGCGTGGTGCGGGCGTCGAGGGCCCAGTCGAGCACCACGACGTCCTGGCCCTGCGTGCCCGCGGTGCTGCCGTCGGTCTCGAGCAGGCGCCCGCCCGAGGGCAGGATCAGCCCGATGTCGTCGGTGCAGTCGGGTTCGCTGGTGCCCACCACGCGCACCTCGACGCCGCCGTCGGCGATGCGCTCCAGCAGCGGCTCCATCACCGCCCAGCCCTCGCTGTAGCGCACCCGCCGCGGCGCCTCGACCTGCGGGTGGACGGCCACCGGCTCGCGCGGGCCGCCGGGGGCGTCGGCCGGTACGCGGTGGTCGTAGACGCCGCGACCGGTCTTGCGGCCGTACCGGCCGGCGTCGACGAGCGACTGCTGGAACACGGTCGGTGCGTAGCGGGTGTCGTGGAAGGTCTGCTCCCAGACCGACCGCGAGACGGCGAGGTTGACGTCCTGGCCGACGAGGTCGGTGAGCTCGAACGGTCCCATCGGGAAGCCGCCCGCCACCCGCAGCACGTGGTCGACGACGCCGGGCCCGGCCAGCCCCTCCTCGACCACGCGCTGGGCCTCGCCGTAGAACGGGCGGGCGACGCGGTTCACCACGAAGCCCGGCGTCGAGGTGCAGGTCACCGGCGCCTTGCCCCAGCGCCGCACCAGCTCGCGCGCCTGCTCGACCACGTGCGGCGAGGTCTGCGCGCCGCGCACCACCTCGACCAGGCGCATCCGCGGGGCGGGGTTGAAGAAGTGCAGGCCCACGACCCGCTCCGGCAGGCGCAGCGGGTTCGCGACCGCGGTCACCGACAACGACGAGGTGTTGGTCCCGAGCACGGCGTCGTCGTCGACGACCTTCTCCAGCGCCGTGAAGAGCTCGCGCTTGACCTGCAGGTCCTCGGCCACGGCCTCGACCACCAGGCCGCAGGGGGCGAGGTCGTCGAGCGAGCCGGCGGCGACGAGCCGTCCGCGCACGGCGTCGGCGGCAGCGGCGTCGAGCCGACCCTTCTCGACGTCGCGGGCGAGCCGCCCGGCCACGCCCTCCAGGGCCGCGGTGGTCGCCCCCGGCGCGGAGTCCAGCAGCAGCACCCGGTGCCCCGCCCGGGCGGCGACCTCGGCGATGCCGGCACCCATGGTCCCGGCACCCACCACGCCGACCTGCAGCTCGGACGACGCCAGCACGCTGCCCGCGGTCTCGGTCACGGGCGAACAGTAACCCTCGGGACGGCGCGGTCAGTCGTCCTTGCCGTCGGGCAGCACGAGGTTGAGCACCAGGCTCACGAACGTCACCACGACCGCACCGAGCACGGCCGACCAGAAGAAGTCGTCGACGCGGAAGGTCAGCGGGGTGGCCTCGCTGATCCACGACGTCGCCTGGAGCATCAGCGCGTTCACCACGAAGCTGAACAGGCCCAGCGTGATCACGTACAGCGGGAACGTGAAGAAGGTGACGATCGGCTTCACCACCGCGTTGAGCAGCCCGAACACCAGGCCGAGCAGCAGGAACGTCACCACCGTCTGCCCCACGCCGTCGCCGGCCGCGCCGCCCAGGCCCAGCCCGGGCACCACGAGCGTCGCGACCCAGATCGCGACGGCGTTGACCAGCACCTTGATCGCGAACGACCTCATGGCCCCACCCTCCCACTCGTCAGGGAGAACGGACGGCCGCCCCGCTGCGTTCCGCGACGCCCGGCCGTCCCCACCCCCGACGAAGGTCGGCACCACCGGTGCCCGGATCGAGACCCAGGGAGGAGGCGCCGGGAGGGTGCGGCCCGCGAGGCTGGTCGCCATGACCTCCACCACCCTGCCCGCGCCCGACCGCGCGTCGGCGCTGTCGGCCCGCGGGCTCACCAAGACCTACGGACGCGGCGAGGCCGCCGTCACCGCCCTGCGGGGCGTCGACGTGGCGATCGCGCGCGGTGCGTTCACCGCCGTCATGGGGCCGTCCGGCTCCGGCAAGTCGACGCTGCTGCACTGCCTGGCCGGCCTCGACACCGTGACCTCGGGCTCGGTCTGGCTCGGCGAGACCGAGCTGACCGCGCTGTCCGACCACGAGCTGACGCTGCTGCGCCGCCGCCGGATCGGCTTCGTCTTCCAGTCCTTCAACCTGCTGCCGATGCTCACGGCCGAGCAGAACGTGCTGCTGCCGCTCGACCTCGCCGGGCGCCGCAGCCGCCGCGCCGACGGCTCCGACCCGCGCACCGACGGCACCCTCGCCCACCTCGCCGAGACCCTCGGCCTGAGCGACCGGATGCGCCACCGCCCGTCCGAGATGTCCGGCGGGCAGCAGCAGCGGGTGGCGATCGCGCGTGCCCTGGTGACCCGTCCCGACGTCGTGGTGGCCGACGAGCCCACCGGCAACCTCGACTCGCACGCCGGCGCCGAGGTGCTCGGCCTGCTGCGCCAGCGGGTCAGCGAGTTCGGCGAGACCGTCGTGATGGTCACGCACGACCCGGTCGCCGCGTCCTACGCCGACCGCGTGCTGCTGATGGCCGACGGCGTGGTCGCCGGCGAGCTGGCGTCGCCGACCGCCGAGCAGGTCGTCGCCGCCACCTCCGGCGCCGTGGTGGGGGCCGGCCGATGAGGACCGCCTCCTCCCGCGCGCGGTTGCGCGCGGACTCCGGCCGCCTGCTGTCGGCCGGGGTCGCGATCGTGCTCGGGACGGGATTCGCCGCCGCCGTCCTGATGGCCGGCGACGTGGTCGAGCGCACCGCCTACGCCAGCGTCACCACCGACCTCGCCGGCGCCGACCTCGTGGTGGTGCCCGACCCCCAGGCCGCCGAGTGGGTGCCCCTCGACGCCGGGTCGGTCGTGCGGGCCGCCGCCGTCGACGGCGTCCGGGAGGTGGCCGCCACGACCACCACGTACGCGTCGCTGGTGAACGGCGCCCGCACCGACTTCCCGGTGATCAGCGACCTGCCCGACCTGCCGGGCCTGCGCACTCCCGAGCCCGTCGAGGGGCGGCTGCCCGCGGCGGAGGGCGAGATCGCCCTCAACCAGGCGGTCGCCGAGCGGCTGCGCACGTCCGTCGGCGACGAGGTGGCGGTCCAGCTGTACGCGTCCGAGGTCGACGACTCCGGCTTCCCGGTCGAGCAGGAGGTGCCGCTCGAGGTGGTGGGCGTGCTGCCCGGCGGGCTGGCGTCCACCCTCGGGGCCAGCGGCTCCGGCCTCGTCACCTCGGCGACGCTCGCCGCGTGGGACGCGGTGCAGGGTGCCGAGGGCGGGCCGGAGAAGCTGCTCGTGGTCGCCGCCGACGGCGCCGACGCGAGCGCGCTGCGCGCCGGGCTGGCGGCCGAGCTGCCCGGCCTGCTCGTGCGCACGGCCGACGAGGAGGCGCAGGCGACGCTGGCGTTCCTGCTCGACGGCGTCGACGTGCTGACGATGACGGCTCTCGGGTTCGCCGCGCTGGCCCTGTTCGTGGCGGGCTTCGTCATCACGAACACGTTCGCGGTGCTGGTGGCCCAGCGGACCCGCCAGCTCGCGCTGCTGCGGTGCGTGGGCGCCACCCGGGGGCAGGTGCGGCGCGAGGTGCTCGGCCAGGCCGCGCTGCTCGGCCTGCTGGCCTCCGCTCGTCGGCGTCGTGGTCGGCGCGGCGGTCGCCAACGTGGCCGCGCGGCTCGTCGCGTCGGCGCAGCCGCAGCTCGACCTGCCCGCCGTGGTCGTCCCGGGCGTGCTCGCGGTCCTCGTGCCGGTGCTCGCGGGCGTCGTCGTGACGGTCGGTGCCGCGCTGGCACCGGCCCGCGCGGCCACCCGGGTGGCCCCGCTCGCCGCGCTGCGGCCGGCCGACGGGCCCGACCTGCGGCACCGCGCCTCGTGGCTGCGGGTCGCGCTGGCCGCCGGCTTCGTCGTGGTCGGTGCCGTGGTGCTGGCCCTCGGGGTGAGGCTCGGCTCGGACGGCGACCTGTACGGGCCGCTGCTGGCCGCCGCCGGGGCCGGGGTGACGTTCGTCGGCGTCCTGGTCGGCGCCGTGCTGGTCGTACCGCGCGTCGTGGGCGGCGCCGGGCGGGTGCTGGCGCGGCTGGTCCCCGGCGACGCCGGTGCGGCCGTCGCCCTCGCGGCCGCGAACGGCGTCCGCAACCCGCGCCGCACCACGAGCACCGCGGCCGCCCTGCTGATCGGCGTGACGCTGGTGTCGACCGTCGCCGTGGGCGCCGCCACCACCCAGGCCAGCCTGCTGAGGGTCTTCGACGCGCAGTGGCCGGTCGACGTCGCGGTCGGCGGGTCCGACCGGGCCGACTACGGCTCGGCGACCGAGCCCGAGCTCGACGACGGCCTGGTCGCGGCCCTCACCGGTGCCGACGACGTGGTGGCCAGCGCGGTGCTGCGCGGCACACGGGTCACGGTCGAGGAGGGCACCGCCGTCGCCGCGGACGGGCTGTCGTTGCTGGTGCGCGGCGTCGACCCCGCCGAGGGCCGTGCCGTCACCGAGACCGAGGGCGCCCTCGCGCCGCTCGCCGACGGCACCGCGGTGGTGCCGGGCGACCTGGCCGCCGAGACCGGCATCGAGGACGGCAGCACGCTGCCCCTCACCGCCGAGGACGGCAGTCGCCTCGAGGTGACGGCGCAGGTCACCGCGCTCGGCGGGCGGGCGGTCGTCCTCACCCCGGCCGACCTGGAGCGGCTCGACCCGCAGGCGCCCGTCACCGGGCTGTGGCTCGACCTCGACGACGCGCTGGCGCAGGGCGACCCGGCGCAGGCCGTCGCCGCGGTCGACGCGCTGCGCGACGTCGTGAGCGAGACCGCTGCCGGGTCGGTGCGGGTCGAGGGGGCCGCCGCCGAGCGCGCGAGCTTCCAGCAGGTGATCGACACGCTGCTGGCCGTGCTCACCGGCCTGCTCGCGGTGGCCGTGGTCATCGCCGTGGTGGGGGTGGCCAACACGCTCAGCCTGTCGGTGGTCGAGCGCACCCGGGAGTCGGCCCTGCTGCGGGCGCTCGGGCTCACCCGGCGCCAGCTGCGCGGCACGCTGGCCGCCGAGGGTGTGCTCCTGGCCGGGACCGGGGCGGTGCTCGGGCTCGTGCTGGGCGGCGTGTACGGCTGGCTGGGCGCCACCTCGGTGCTGGCGGCCGTCGCCGGCGGCCAGGTGACGCCCGACCTGCCGTGGGACCGGCTCGCCCTGGTGGTCGTCGGTGCGGTGCTGGCCGGGCTGCTCGCCTCGGTGCTGCCCGCGCGGCGCGCGGCCCGGGCGGCACCGGTGGCCGCGCTCGCCGAGTAGCGGGGGGGCCGCGGGACGGGGACCTAGGGTGTGGTCCATGGCGACCGACACCCCCGCCCCCGGCCCGCGGATCCGCTCGGCGCTCGACGCCGTCCCCGGCTACAAGCCCGGCCGACCGCCGGCACCGGTCGAGGGCGTCACCTCGTTCAAGATCAGCTCGAACGAGAACCCGTACGCCCCGCTGCCGTCGGTGCTCGAGGTCGTGCGCCGCTCGGCCGAGCAGATGAACCGCTACCCCGACATGGCCTGCTCCGAGCTGGTCGCGGCGATCGCCCGCTACACCGGGGCGCCGGCGGACTGCGTCGCCACCGGGACGGGCAGCGTCGGCGTCCTCGGCCAGATCGTGCAGTCGGTGGCCGACGAGGGCGACGAGGTCGTCTACGCCTGGCGCTCGTTCGAGGCCTACCCGATCGTCGTCGGCGTCAGCGGCGCGACCGCGGTGCCGGTACCGAACCGGCCGGACGGCGGGCACGACCTGGCCGCCATGGCCGACGCCGTCACCGAGCGCACCCGGCTCGTCCTGGTGTGCACGCCGAACAACCCCACCGGCCCGGTCGTCGACGGCGAGGAGCTCGAGGCGTTCCTGGACCGTGTCCCGTCCGACGTCCTGGTCGTGATCGACGAGGCCTACCGCGAGTTCGTCCGCGACCCGAAGGCGCCCGACGCCCTGGCCGTCTGGCGCACCCGGCCGAACGTCGCGGTGCTGCGCACGTTCTCCAAGGCCTACGGACTGGCCGGCCTGCGGGTCGGTTACGCCGTCGCGCACCCCGCGGTCGCCGACGCCCTGCGCAAGACCGCCGTCCCGTTCGGCGTCTCGTCGATGGCGCAGGACGCCGCCGTGGCCTCGCTCGCCGCCGAGGACGAGCTGTTCGAGCGGGTCGAGGCGCTCGTCGCCGAGCGCACCCGGGTGCTCGACGCGCTGCGCGGACAGGGTTGGGAGGTGCCGGAGAGCCAGGCGAACTTCGTCTGGCTGCCCCTCGGCGGGTCCTCGCTCGCGTTCGCGGCGCGCTGCGCCGCGGTCGGGCTCTCGGTGCGCCCCTTCGACGGCGACGGCGTGCGCTGCACGGTCGCCGAGCCCGAGGCCAACGACCGCCTGATCGAGGTGTGCGGGGAGTACCGCTCCCTCGCCTGAGCCCCCCTGCCTGCTCTCGTTCACCACGTTCAGTTGGTGGTCGCCTACCGAACGTGGCGTGCGAGCCCCGTGAAGTAGGTGCTCGCCTCGCTTGGACGGCGCGTGACCCGTGTTCCGCGTCACGCGCTGACCGGTTCCCGTCGCCGCGCGGTGGCGACCGACCCGTCCCACGATGGGAGGGTCCGGTCGCGCCGCCGCGGCCACCCCACCGACTCCCCGCAGGAGGCATCCCGTGTCCACCGACGCCATCGTCGTGCTCAAGGACGACCACAAGCGCATCCGCGCCCTGTTCCGCGACTTCCGCAAGGCCGGCGAGAACGCCACCGCCACCAAGGGCCGGCTCGCGACGAAGATCATCGAGGAGCTGACCGTGCACACCTACCTCGAGAACGAGGTGATGTACCCCGAGGTGCGCACGCTGCTCCCCGAGCTCGAGGACGACGTCCTGGAGTCGTACGAGGAGCACCACGTGGCCGACGTGCTGGTCATGGAGCTCGCTGCCATGGACCCCGGCGCCGAACGCTTCGACGCCAAGATGACGGTGCTGATCGAGAACGTCACGCACCACATCGAGGAGGAGGAGCAGGACTGGTTCCCGAAGGTCCGCGCCGGTCTGAGCCGCACCCAGCTGCGTGACATCGGCGCGCGCATGCAGGAGATGCGTCCGGGCGCCCCGAAGAGCCCGGCTCAGCCGTCCGCGCTGAAGAAGGTCGTCGACGCCGTCATCGCCTGAGGTGCCCCCCGGCTGGTCCGGCCGGGTGCATCCGTCCGGTTCGGTACCAGCCGGCCCGGACGGCGGCCGGTCCTCGACGACGTGACCGCACCGCCGTCCGCGCCGCTCGGGCTCGACGGTTCGGCGAGGTGTCGTGCACCCAGCAGCTCGACCTCTCCAGCTCCGCCGAGGTCGACGCGGACCCGGGGTCCGACGTCGACCCGTACCCCTGCGACAGCATGCTGGTCTGCCGGCGCGCACGCAGCGACCTCACCGTTCGGTCTGCTCCTCGGCCTCGACCGGGGCTCGACGCCGCGGACGTCGCGGCCGCGGTCGACGAGGTGCGGCCGCAGCAGGGCTGAGAGATCGCGGACGCAGACAGCGGCCCGCGCGGCCACCTAGGCTCCGCCCACCACCCCGCCCACGAGAGGCCGGCCCATGAGCGAGCTCCACGTCGTCGCCACCATCCCCGCGCGGCCGGAGGCGGTCGACGATGTCCGCGACGCGCTGCGCACCCTCACGGCGGCCACCCGCGCCGAGGACGGCTGCCTGGCCTACTACCTGCACGAGTCGGCGTCCGCGCCCGGCACCTTCGTCACGGTCGAGCACTGGACGGACCAGGCCGCTCTCGACGCGCACCTCGCCGGCCCGGCCGTGGCGGCCGCGTTCGCCGCGGTCGGCGGCGCCCTGGCCGGCGAGGTCGTCGTGCACCCGCTGCAGCCCGTCGCCGTCGGCTGAGCGCCACCCGGACGGCCGATCCGGCCGGATCGAGCACCCGCGGACAGGCGGTACGGTGTGCTCGGCAGGGCCTCGCGTGATGCCCGCCACTCCCACGTCCGGCGCCCGGCGACCCCGCTGCCGGACGCGGGTCCGCAGGCCGCGGCACGAGGTGACCCCTCGCCGTGGCCACGACGAAGGAGCCACACACGTGACCGACACCGCTGTCGGCGCCGGCCGGTCCCGCCTCGACGGCGGCCCGGACCTGGTGCAGCTGCTCACCCCCGAGGGCGAGCGCGTCGACCACCCCGAGTACTCCCCCCTGGTGGAGCACCTCACGGCCGAGGACCTGCGCGGCATGTACCGCGACCTCGTGCTGGTGCGCCGGGCCGACGCGGAGGCCACGGCCCTGCAGCGTCAGGGCGAGCTCGGCATCTGGGTCAGCCTGCTGGGGCAGGAGGCCGCGCAGATCGGCTCCGGCCGCGCGTCCCGCCCGCAGGACTACGTCTTCCCGACCTACCGCGAGCACGGCGTCGCGTGGACGCGGGGCGTCGACCCCGTCACGCTGCTCGGCCTGTACCGCGGCGTGAACCAGGGCGGCTGGGACCCCACCGAGAACAACTTCCACCTGTACACCATCGTGATCGGCTCGCAGACGCTGCACGCCACGGGCTACGCGATGGGCATCCAGCGCGACGGGGCCGTCGGCACGGGCGACCCCGACCGCGACGCCGCCGTGATCGCCTACTTCGGCGACGGCGCCAGCGCCCAGGGCGACGTCAACGAGGCCTTCGTCTTCGCGTCGGTGTTCAACGCCCCGGTCGTGTTCTTCTGCCAGAACAACCAGTGGGCGATCTCCGAGCCCAACGAGCGGCAGACCCGGATCCCGCTGTACCAGCGCGCCCGCGGCTTCGGCTTCCCCGGTGTGCGGGTCGACGGGAACGACGTGCTGGCCACGTACGCCGTCACCACCCAGGCGCTCGACCGGGCCCGCAACGGCGAGGGCCCGACGCTGATCGAGGCGTTCACGTACCGGATGGGCGCGCACACCACGTCCGACGACCCGACGCGCTACCGCATCGAGGCCGAGGTCGAGGAGTGGAAGCTCAAGGACCCGATCGCGCGGCTGAAGGCGTACCTGGTGCGCGGCGGCGACGCCGACCAGGACTTCTTCGACCAGGTCGCCGGCGAGGCCGACGAGCTCGCCGCGCACGTGCGCAAGGGCTGCCTGGAGATGGCGAACCCCGAGCCCGACACGATGTTCGACCACGCCTACCGCGAGCCGCACCCCCTCGTCGACGAGGAGCGGGCGTGGTTCGCGCAGTACCACGCGTCCTTCGAGGGAGAGGGGTCGTCGTCGTGAGCGAGGCGGTCACGAGCGTCGTCCAGGGGACGATCGCCAAGGGCGTCAACATGGGTCTGCGCGCGGCCATGGAGGCCGAGCCGAAGGTCCTGGTCATGGGCGAGGACGTCGGCAAGCTCGGCGGCGTCTTCCGCGTCACCGACGGCCTGCAGAAGGACTTCGGCGAGGACCGCGTCATCGACACCCCGCTCGCCGAGTCGGGCATCATCGGCACCGCGATCGGCATGGCCCTGCGCGGGTACCGGCCGGTCTGCGAGATCCAGTTCGACGGCTTCATCTTCCCGGCGTACGACCAGATCGTCACGCAGCTGGCGAAGATGCACTACCGCTCGCAGGGGTCGGTGAAGCTGCCCGTCGTCATCCGCGTGCCGTTCGGCGGCGGCATCGGCGCGGTCGAGCACCACTCCGAGAGCCCCGAGGCGTACTTCGCGCACACCGCCGGCCTGCGGGTCGTCTCGTGCTCGAACCCGGCCGACGCGTACTGGATGATCCAGCAGGCGATCGCGTCCGACGACCCGGTGATGTTCTTCGAGCCGAAGCGGCGCTACTGGGAGAAGGGCGAGATCGACACCTCGGTCACGCCGCTGCCGCTGCACCAGGCGCGCGTGGTCCGCGAGGGCACCGACGTCACGGTCGTCGCGTACGGCCCGATGGTCACCACCGCGCTCGCGGCCGCCAAGGCGGCCGAGGAGGACGGCACCTCGATCGAGGTGGTCGACCTGCGGACGCTGTCGCCTCTCGACATCGACACGATCGAGGCCTCGGTGCTGAAGACCGGCCGCCTCATCACCGTGCACGAGGCCGCCACGTTCCTCGGCATGGGCGCCGAGGTGGCCGCCCGCGTCACCGAGCGCTGCTTCTACGCGCTGGAGGCCCCGGTGCTGCGCGTCGGCGGCTTCCACATCCCGTACCCGGCGAGCCGGCACGAGGAGGAGTACCTGCCCGACCTGGACCGGGTGCTCGACGCCGTCGACCGCTCGCTCGCCTTCTGAGACAGGGACCTTCATGCCGCAGATCAAGCAGTTCCTGCTGCCCGACCCCGCCGAGGGCCTGACCGAGGCCGAGATCGTCTCGTGGAAGGTGGCGGTGGGCGACACCGTCGTCATCAACCAGCCGATCGTCGACATCGAGACCGCCAAGTCGCTGGTCGAGCTGCCGTGCCCGTTCGCGGGCAAGGTCGTCGAGATCCACGTCGCCGAGGGCGTCACCGCCGACGTCGGCACGCCGATCATCTCCATCGACGTCGACCCCGAGGGCGCCTCTCCCGCAGGCACACCCACGGGTGACGTGCCCGAGCAGGCGTCCGCCGACGAACGCCCCGAGATCGGTGGTCCCGGCGAGGAGATGGTGCCGACGCCGCCCGAGGAGGGATTCGTCGAGCCCGGTCTCATCGGCGGTGCCGCGCCGGGCGGACGCACGTCCGTGCTGGTGGGATACGGCCCGAAGTCGCAGGAGGCCAAGCGCCGCCCGCGCCGGGGCTCGGCCGCCGAGCGCAGCACGAGCGGCACAGCCGCTGTGCAGGAGGCGTTCTCGGCCGAGCGCCAGGTGGCCACGCCCGTGGCGCCGATGCGTCCGGCACCGCCCGTCGTCCCCGTCCCGGCGTCCCCGGTGCCGGGGGCCTCGCTGCCGCCGGTGGGCACCGTCCAGCCTGCCCCGGCCGCGTCGTCGGCTCGGGTGCTGGCGAAGCCGCCGGTGCGCAAGCTCGCCCGCGACCTCGGCGTCGACCTCGCGCAGGCCGCGCCGTCGGGCCCGAACGGCACGGTCACCCGCGACGACGTGATGGCGCTGGCGAACGGCGTGCCCGCGGCCGAGGAGGCGGTGCCCACAGCGGCCCCGGCCCCGTCGTACGAGTCGGGCGAGCGCGAGACCCGTTCTCCGGTCAAGGGTGTGCGCAAGATGACGGCCGACGCGATGGTGCGTTCGGCGTTCACGGCTCCCCACGTCACCGAGTGGGTCACGATCGACGTGACCCGGACGATGGAGCTGGTCGCGCGGCTGCGCGCCTCGCGCGACTTCCGCGACGTGAAGGTGTCGCCGCTGACGGTGGTGGCCAAGGCGCTGTGCCTGGCCGTGCGCCGCAACCCGGGCATCAACGCCACCTGGGACGACGCCGCCGGCGAGATCGTCACCAAGCACTACGTCAACCTCGGCATCGCGGCCGCCACGCCGCGAGGCCTGGTCGTCCCGAACGTCAAGGACGCCCACCGTCT
Organism: uncultured Actinomycetota bacterium; assembly: GCA_963715595.1. GTDB lineage: Bacteria > Actinomycetota > Actinomycetes > Actinomycetales > CAWJMD01 > MFD01275-22. The sequence continues at coordinate 3,252,045 of OY970255.1, read as the reverse complement.
CGACCTGCACGGCCTGGCCGGGGCGATCAACGCGCTCACCGACGTCGCGCGCGAGGGCCGCACGCCCCCGGCGGACATGCAGGGCGGGACGATCACCATCACCAACGTCGGTGTCTTCGGCGTCGACGGAGGCACCCCGATCCTCAACCCGGGCGAGTCCGCGATCCTGTGCATGGGCCAGGTGCGCCCGATGCCGTGGGTCGTCGACGGCGAGCTCGCGGTGCGCCAGGTGATGCAGCTGACGCTGTCGTTCGACCACCGCCTGGTCGACGGCGACCTCGGGTCCCGGACGCTGGCCGACGTCGCCGCCGTCCTGGAGAACCCCGAGCAGGGCCTCGTCTGGGGCTGACGCCCACCGCACGGCCGAAGGCTGGGAACCGCGACCCCTCCCAGGGGGCCGTGGTTCCCAGCCTTCGCGTCCGGGGCGGGTGCGGTCAGCGGTAGATCCAGCCGGGCCCGGTCGCGCAGACGGTGACCTGGCAGAGGTAGTCGCCGGCGTGGCTGTAGTCGACGGTGCGCGAGCCGAGGCCCCGGCCGTAGGCGTCGTACCAGCCGAGACCGAACGTCACCCGGTAGTAGCCGCCGGGCTGGATGCGCACCGGGGTCGGGTTGAAGGCCACGCTCGAGTAGCCCTGCGGGATGACCTCGACGTTCGTCCAGCTCGTGTAGACCTTCACCCAGCTCCCGTTGACGTACTGGTAGATCGCGAACGTGTAGTGCACGGTCTGCGCACCGGACGTCGCCCGCGACCGCGTCACCACGGGTCCGGTGACGTTCAGCGCCGGCACCATCCCTCCGGTGATGGCCGTCGGCACCTTGTAGTAGGTGATCGTGCCCTGGACGCCGCGGGGCGTGACGCCGCCGTACGCCCCCGCGCCGGTCGGGTAGGTCGCCGCGGACGCGGAGGTGATGCCCGTTCCCGTCACCCCCAGCACGGTGACGAGGAGCGCGAGCAGGACGAGGCGGACGTGGCGGCCGGCGGTGGTGCTGGTCCGGTGGGTCGTCGGGGCGGTGGTGGTCATCGCTGGCTCCTCGGTCAGGCGGTGCTGGGTGGTGCTGACGAGGACGACGGTGCGCCGGGGCGCTGAAGAACCGCTGAAACCGTGGCCGGACGGGTCGGCAGCGGCGTCGGACCGTGCTCGCGGACGAGTCGCAGGGCCGCGTCGAGCTCGGCCCGGCGTGCACGGGTACGCCGTGCGCCGCGCCATGGTGAGGACCGGGTGGCTGCCGAACGCCGTGCCGCGCAGCTCGAGCACCGACACCGGGTCGTGGGTGACGTAGCGGTCGACGGCCAGCGCCACGAAGGGCTTGCCGTTCTCGCGCAGCTCGACCGGTCCGGCCACCCTCCCGACGGCGTGCACACCGCGTCGCTCGGGGTCGGGGCTCGCCATCCACAGCAGCACGTCGTCGCCGACCTCGACCGAGCGCTGCACGCCGGTGACGCACCACGAGGTGATCGGGCGCGTGTAGAGCTCGTCGGGATCGTCCCAGCGGCGGGGGTTGCCCTGCAGCAGCCAGCTCGCGCTCATGCCGCCACCCTGCCCGCTCGCGCGCCGTCCACGCGCGTACCGCAGCGTCGGGGTCGACGGCCCCGGAGCGCCGTTCCGTCCCGGTTCGCGCCTCGACCCCGACGCCCCGGTACGCGGAGCGACTGTGCCCCGCTGCGCGGAGGGTGTATCAACGAAGCAGCCGGCCCCTCCTGGCTGTCGTGAACCCCGACCGCCCCGGCGGTCCCGTCGTGCTGGAGTCGTGAGTGAGCCGCAACGTGGTCGACGAGATCATCGTCTCGCCCGGACCCCACCACGACCGCGCCCACGCGCTGCTGGTCGACGTGGCGGAGGAGCTGAGGGCGGTGCCCGTCGAGACCCGGCGGTCGAAGGACCTGGCCCGCGTCCTCGGCGACCCCGGCTACGCGAGGACCCCCCGCTCGTTCGTGCTCGAGGACGAGTACGGCGAGCGGGTCGACGACCCCGTGGCGTTCGCGCAGCGGGTGGTGCGCCGGGTCAAGCGCAGGGCCCGCCGCGAGCGCGCCGGCACGCGGCAGCCGGACCTGTCGGTGATGGTCAACGTCAACCAGTGGCTGAGCGCGCACGACGCGATGAGCGGCATGGTCCCGGCGACCGGTGGGCTCGTCCCCGCGACCGGCGGGCTGGTTCCCGCGACGGGTGGCCTCGTCCCCGCCACCGGCGGGCTCATCCCGTCGACGGGCGGCATGAACCAGCCGCCGTCGTCGACGTCGGCGGGCATCGCGTCGTACGGCCTGACCGGCTTCGGCGCCCGTCAGCCGGTCGACTGGGTCGGTCCCGAGCCGACCCGGCGCCCGGGCCTGCGGCGTCGTCCGGTCGTGGTCACCCTCGACACCGGCGTGGGCGAGCACCCGTGGCTCACCGAGGCCGACGGCGTCACCCGCGGCCTCGACCTCGGCGGTGTCGAGGTCGGCTTCACCGACCCCGCGACCGACCCGGAGGCGCACGGCGTGCGCTGGGGCGTGCTCGACGGGGCCCTCGACACCCACAGCGGGCACGGCACCTTCATCGCCGGGCTGATCCGCCAGCTCTGCCCGGACGCCGACATCCGCGCCGTCCGCGTGATGCGCTCCGACGGCGTGGCCGACGAGTACGAGCTGGTGCGCTGCCTGCTGGTGCTCGCCGAGCAGGTGCGCCGCCACCGGGCGAACCCGCGCCGCGGGCTGCAGGTCGACGTCGTCGTCCTCTCGCTCGGGTACCGCCACACCAGCGCCGACGACGAGGCCTACGACCAGCTGATGCTGCCGGTGCTGCGCGACCTCGGGTCGATGGGCGTCGCGGTCGTGGCCGCCGCGGGCAACAACGGCTGGCACGACGAGGTGTACCCGGCGGCGTTCGCCCCGCACCGCGGCGGCCGGGTCGGACGGGTCGAGAAGGGCCTCGTCCCGGTGACGAGCGTCGGCTCGCTGAACCCGAACGGCAGCGTCGCGCTCTACAGCAACTTCGGCCCGTGGGTGCGCTGCTGGGCCGAGGGCGCCTCGCTCGTCAGCACCCTGCCGGTCACGCTGCAGGGCGGGCTGTCACCGGTCGTGCAGGTGACGGCCGCCGACGGCCGCGTGCACAGCACGATCGACCCGGACGACTTCAGCGCCGGGTTCGGCGTGTGGAGCGGCACCAGCTTCGCCGCCCCCGTCGTGGCCGGACGGCTGGCGCAGGCGCTGCTCGCGCAGCCCGGGTTCGCCGACGGGCTCACCGCCGACCAGGTCACCGAGGTCGTCCGCGGGGTGTGGAAGGCGCACCAGCACAAGGCATCCGCGTCCCCGCGAGGGAGGAGCACCTGATGACCACCGGAACGCACCACGACACCGCCGACCGCGCGCGCGAGCTGTTCGTCGCCTGGGGCGACGGGCGCCAGGGGGCGCTCGACGACCTCGTGCGACTGCTCACCCCGACGCTGTGGCACCTGGCGCGCACGTACCGGCTCGACCAGGCCGAGGCCGAGGACGCCGTGCAGAACACCTGGCTCCAGCTGGTGCGCAAGCGCGACACGGTGCAGGACCCGCAGGCGGTGCTGCGCTGGCTGTCGGTCACGGTGCGGCGCGAGGCCGCCCGCATGTCGTACCGCCACGCCAAGGTCGACCTGGTCGAGGACGCCGAGGTCGACGTCCGGCTGCCGTCGGTCGGCAGCGCCGAGCAGTCGGTCGTCGAGGACGAGGGCCACCGGGTGCTGTGGCGGCACGCCGGCGAGCTGAGCGAGCGCTGCCGCCACCTGCTGCGGGTCCTGGCGTTCTCGGACCGGCCCGACTACAAGCACCTCTCCGACGAGCTGGGTATCCCCGTCGGCAGCATCGGCCCCACCCGCGGCCGGTGCCTCGACAAGCTGCGGCGCGCCTGCGTCGCCGACCCCGAGTGGAGCCTGACGTGAACGCCTCCCGCGCCCTGCCCCAGGACGACGACCAGCTGCTCGACGCGCTGCGCACCCTGTGGGAGCGGCGCGACCCGGTGCCCACCGGGCTGGTCGACCGCGTGCAGTTCGCCATCTGGCTCGAGGACCTCGACACCGAGGTCGAGATGCTCGCGCTCACCTCGGAGGTCGACGTCGCCGCCGGCGCGCGCAGCACCGAGACCGCCCGCACGGTCACCTTCAGCACCGACCACCTGTCGATCATGATCACGGTCAGCGAGCGCCCGGACGGCCGGCGCCGCGTCGACGGCTGGGTGTCGCCCGCGACGGCCGGCGACGTGGTGGTGCGCCAGGTCGACGGCTCGAGCCGCGACGCCGTCGTCGACGCCGACGGGCGCTTCGCCCTGGACGACCTCGCACCCGGGATGGCGCAGCTGGTGCTGCGCGCGGACGACTCGTCGGTCGCCACGCCCCCGATCGAGCTCTGAGGAGCCCCGCCGGGACGGGCGGGCACCCGCCGTCCGACACACTGACGGCGTGGACGGGGACAGGGCGCACGCGCAATGGCGCCGCGCCGTGCACCTGGCGACCCGCGGCCACCACGCCGAGGCGGCCCGTCGGCTGCGGCCCCTGGTCGACGAGTCCGGTCTCGACGGCACCCTGCGGCTGAGGTGCGCGATCTCGCTGGCGCTCGCGGAGTACGAGCTCACCGGGATGGCTGCGGGGCTGTCGGCGCTCGACGGCTGCCGGCCGGCCCCGGGGGCCGAGGTCGAGGCCCACGCCGTCGGCGTCTGGTTCGGCCAGCGCGGGCTGATGCTGCTGCGCGGCGGTCGCCTGGTCGACGCGCAGGCCGACCTCGACCAGGCGGTGGAGCTGCTCGACCCCACCACCATCGACGCCGTCCTGACCCACCTCAACCGCGGCGTCCTCGCCCTGCGCACAGGCGATCTCGCGGCCGCGGAGGCCGACACCCGGCGATCGCTCGAGCTCGCGGAGGCGGGCGGCCACGCGCTCGAGCAGGCCAAGGCCATCGGCAACCTCAGCTACCTCGCGCACCTGCGCGCCGACGTGCCCACGGCGCTGCGCCTCATCCGCCGCGCGGGCGAGGTGATGGCCGCGGAGTCCACCTGGACGCGCGGGACCACCGCGCGCGGCCACGCCGAGATGCTCCAGTCGGCCGGGCTGCTGCACGAGGCCGGACGCGAGTACGCCGAGGCGGCGCAGCTGCTGCGCAGCCCGGGGCTCGCGCAGGACCGTGCCGGCGCGCAGCTGGGTCTCGCCGAGGTGTCGCGGCTGCTCGGCCGGCTGCCGGAGGCCCGTCGCTGGGCTCGGCGCGCCCTCACCACGTTCGCGCGCCGCGAGGCCACCGGGTGGGCGCTGCTGGCCGAGCTCGAGCTGGCGCAGATCGAGCACGTCGCGCGTCCGGCCCGCGCTGTCGAGGTCGCCCGCGACCTGGCGCCGAGGCTGCAGGCGCAGGGGCTGCAGGAAGAGGCGCACGTCGCGCGGCTGCTGCACGCGTCCGCCCTGGCCCGCAGCGGACGCGGCGCCGAGGCGGCGGCCGCGCGTCCGCCCGGCGCCTGGGCGCCCCGCGACACCCGGGTGTCGACGCGGATGCTCGGCCACGAGGCGCGTGCGGCCGTCGAGGCCGCGACCGGGCGCGCGGCCGCCGCCCAGCGCAGCCGCGCCCGTGGGCTGCGCGACCTGCACGAGGTGCAGGCCGGGTTCGCGAGCGTCGACCTGCTCACCGCGGCGACCGGCATCGGGCGCCAGCTCGCCCGCGACGGGCTCGCCGAGGCGCTGCGCGGCGGTGACCCGGGCGAGGTGCTCACCTGGTCGGAGCAGGTGCGCGCCAGCAGCTCTCGCGTGCTCGCCGTGCGCCCTCCCCCGGACGGACGGGCGGCGGCGCTGCTCGCCCGGCTGCGGTTCCTGCAGCAGAACGAGCAGGCGGCACGGGTCTCGGGCGGCCACGCGGGCCCGTGGCGCGAGCAGGCCGCCGAGGTGCGCGAGCAGGTGCGGGCGCTGGCCTGGCAGGCGTCCGGGGCCGGCGAGGTGCTGGGGCCGGTGCGGCGCGACCGGCTCGTCGCGGCGCTGGGCGACGCGACGCTGGTGTCGCTGCTGGCCCTCGCGGGCCGGGTGCACGCGCTGGTCGTCGACGCGGGCGGTGCCCGGGTGGTCGCGCTCGGCGCCTCGGCGCAGGTGCGCGAGGACGTCTTGCGGGTGCGCGCCGACCTCGACCTGCTGGCCGGCCACGCGCTGCCGGCTCCGTTGCGGCGCAGCGTGTCCGGCTCGCTGCGCAGCGGGATCGACCGGTTCGCCGCGCTGCTCGCGCCGGCGCTCGACGGCACGGTCGGGCCGGTCGTGCTGGTGCCGTCGGGCCAGTCGGCGATGGTGCCGTGGACGATGCTGCCGCAGCTGCGCGGTCGCGAGGTGTCGGTCGTCCCGTCGGCCACCTGGTGGGTCGACCGCACCTCCCGGCCGGCCCGCGACGGCGGACGCACCGTCCTGGTGGCCGGTCCCGACGTCCCGCGCGCCGAGCCCGAGGTGCGGGCGGTGGCGCGCGGCACCGACGCCGAGGTGCTCGCCGGCGACGACGCGACGGTGGCAGCGGTCCTCGCCGCGCTGGACGGCGCGCAGGTGGCGCACGTCGCCGCGCACGGGCGGCACGAGCCTGACAACCCGCTGTTCTCCTCGCTGCTGCTCGCCGACGGCTGGCTCTACGGCCACGACCTCGACGCCGTCGCCCGGTTGCCCGAGCACGTGGTGCTGTCGGCGTGCGAGGCGGGCATGGCGAGCATCCGTCCCGGGGACGAGGCGCTCGGCACCACCGCCGCCCTGCTGCACGGCGGCACCCGCTCGGTCGTCGCGTCGGTCGCGCGCGTCGGCGACGACGTCGCCGAGGTGGTCGCCGTGCGGCACCACGCCGGCCTGCGCGCGGGGCTCGCGCCGCCCGCCGCGCTCGCGTCGGCGCTCACCGCGCTCGACGCCGACGCCGTCGCACCGCTGGTCTGCTTCGGAGCCGGCTGAACTCCTCCCGTCCGCACCGGTATCAGGGCCGCCGCCCGCCGCTCCTGGTCTGTACCGGAGCGGCTCCTCGGAGGGGAGGGCGCCGAACCGGTCGACGAGAAGGGAGGACCCGCCCGTCCCTGAGGGGGCGACGGGCGGGTCCTCCCTGCTCGCGTCAGTGGGCGGCTGCGGCGGCCTTCGCGGCGGCGTCCTCGTCCCGGATCGCGTCGATGCCGGACGAGGTGCGCAGCGGCAGCTCGGGCAGGAACTGCACCACCACGATCGCCAGGGCCAGGATGCCGGTGGCGACGAGGAAGACCAGGTCCATCGAGTCGGCGAACCCCTCCAGGAACGGCCGCGCGAGCCGGTCGTCGAGCTGGTTGAGGAACGAGGAGTCGTCGAGGACCCCGGAGGCGCCGGAGCCGAGGCTGCCCGACCGGACCGCTTCCAGCACCTGCTGGTTCGCGGGGTCGGCGAGCACCGCGGGGTCGCGCAGCGCGGCCTGGAAGTCGGCGTCCTGGCCGATCGAGCGGAAGGCCCGCGAGATGTTGTCGCCGGCGGTCGAGAACAGGATCGACAGGAACACGGCGGTGCCGAGCGTGCCGCCGACCTGGCGGAAGAAGGTGGCCGAGGCGGTGGCCACGCCGATCTCCCTGGGGCTCACGGCGTTCTGCACGGCGACGATCAGCGGCTGCATGTTCAGCCCGAGGCCCAGGCCGAAGACGACCATGATCGAGCCGGTCACCCACATCGGGGTGTCGACGCCGACCCGGCTGAAGCCGAACGCGCCCGCGGTCAGCAGGAACGCGCCGACCACCGGGAAGATCTTGTAGCGGCCCGTGCGCGAGATCGCCTGCCCGGAGATGATCGAGCCCGCCATGATGCCCGCGGTCAGCGGCAGCAGCAGCAGGCCCGCCTCGGTCGGGGTCGCGCCGCGCACCAGCTGCAGGTACAGCGGCAGCCCGGCGAGGATGCCGAACATCCCCATGCCGACGACGGTGTTGAGGATCGAGCCGACCGCGACCGTGCGGTTGCGGAACAGCCGCAGCGGCAGCAGCGCCTCGTCGCCCGCGGCGCGCTCGGCGAGCAGGAAGCCGACCAGACCGGCGACCGCGATCGCCATCGACGCCAGCGAGGCCACCGACGTCCAGCCCCACTCGCGGCCCTGCTCGGCGAGCAGGAGCAGCGGCACCAGGAACACGGCGAGGGCGACCGCGCCGAGCCAGTCGATCCGGTGGTCGACGCGCACGTGGGAGACGTTCAGGACCCGGCTCACCACGAGCAGCGCGACCAGGCCGAGCGGGACGTTGATGAGGAAGACCCAGCGCCAGCCGTCCAGGCCGAGGATCGTGTCGGCGCCGGCGAAGAAGCCGCCGACGACCGGGCCGAGCACCGACGAGGTGCCGAACACGGCGAGGAAGTAGCCCTGGTACTTGGCGCGCTGCCGCGGCGGCACGATGTCGCCGATGATCGACAGGGCCAGCGAGAACAGGCCGCCCGCGCCGATGCCCTGCACGCCGCGGAAGATCGCGAGCCAGATCATCGAGCCGGCGAACCCGGCCAGCACCGAGCCCACGATGAAGATGACGATCGCGAACAGGAAGAACGGCTTGCGGCCGTAGATGTCGGACAGCTTCCCGTACAGCGGCGTCGCGATCGTCGAGGTGATCAGGTAGGCCGTGGTCGCCCACGCCTGCTCCGACAGGCCCTGCAGGTCGTCGGCGATGGTGCGGATCGACGAGGCGATGATCGTCTGGTCGAGCGCGGCGAGGAACATGCCGAGCATCAGGCCGGTCAGGATCGTGACGATCTGCCGGTGGGTGAGCGAGGCCGCGGGGGCGGTCTCGGCGTGCGCGCTGGTCATCGGGCGGTCCCGTCGGGGGTGGGAGCGGTCAGCTCGGCGAGGATGCGGGGGAGGGCGTCGGTCAGGTCGCCGGTCAGGCGTCCGAGCAGCGCGGTGAGGGTGGCGACGTCGTCGTCGTCCCAGTGCGCGAGCAGGCCGGCGAAGAGCCGGTCGCGCTGCTCGCGCATGCGGGTGTGGGTGGCGCGGCCCTGGTCGGTCGCCACGAGCAGCGTCGCGCGGCCGTCGTCGGGGTCGGCGGCGCGGATCACGTGGCCGAGCCGCACCAGCTGGTCGACCTGGCGGCTGATGGTCGAGGGGTCGACGCCGACGCTCTCGGCGAGCGCCTTGGGGCGCATCGGGCCCTGGGCGATCAGGTGGAACAGCAGCACGTACGTCGACATCGAGACGCCGTCGTCGGTGCGCGCCGCGGCGGCCGTCTTGATCGACTGCATCGACCGGTTCAGCACCAGCAGGTGCTGGCTCAGCCCGGTGGCGCGGTCGAGCGCGGGGTCGCCGTACACGGGGGCGGGGGAGGGGGTGCTGGTCACGTCGTCGTCTTCCGTGGGTCGTACACGTTGTTGCAGAGTACATGCAACTCATCGGACGACGACCCTGTTCCCTGCAGCGACTGCGACCATCCCCTCGTGGACACCGTGCGCTCGATCGTGCTGTTCGTCGCCGCCGCGCTCGCCGAGATCGGCGGCGCCTGGCTGGTCTGGCAGGGGGTGCGCGAGCACCGCGGCTGGGTCTGGATCGGCGCCGGCGTGCTCGCCCTGGGCGTCTACGGGTTCGTCGCGACGCTGCAGCCGGACGCGCACTTCGGCCGCATCCTGGCCGCCTACGGCGGCGTCTTCGTCGCCGGGTCGCTGGCTTGGGGAATGGTCGTGGACGGCTTCCGCCCCGACCGGTTCGACGTCGCGGGCGCGCTGCTGTGCCTGGTGGGCGTCGCGGTCATCATGTACGCGCCGCGCGGGGCGTGAGGACGGGCCCGAGGTCGGTCAGACCCCGCGGACCGCGGCCGCCACCCGCTCGACCAGGTCGTACGGCACGGGGTGCTTGTAGAGGAACCGGACCGTGTCGGTGTGGGTGCGGTACGGCGCGACCTCGGCCTCCAGCCCGGCGTCGAAGCGTGGCACCGGGTACAGCCCGACGTGGTGCTTCCACCCGCCCACGTGCAGCCCGCGCCCCTCGACCACGAAGGCCGGCATGCCGTACCGGATGCTCTCGTCCGCGTCGGGCAGCCCGCGGCGCACGGCGGCGACGACCTCGGCCAGCACCTCGCGGTTCGCCTCGGGCTGCTCGGCCACGTAGTCGTCGACGGCGCTCACGACCCCACCTCCACCGGACGGGACGGGTCGCGGGTCCACTGCGACCACGACCCGGGGAAGAGGGCGGCGTCGACGCCGACCTCGTGCAGCGCCAGCACCAGCACGGTCGCCGCGACGCCGGAACCGCACGACGCCGCCACCTCACCCGCCGGTGCGGAGACCAGATCGCCCAGCGCAGAACGCAGCTCGTCGCCGGCGAGCAGCCGTCCGCCCGGCCCGACCAGGCGGTCGACGGGCAGGTTCGTGGCACCCGGTACGTGCCCGGCGACGGGATCGAGCGGCTCGGTCTCGCCCGAGAACCGTTCTGCCGCGCGGACGTCGACCAACGAGCCCTCGACCGAGCCGGTGGACGCCACCTGCGCCACCAGCGCGTCGAGCCCGACCACGGGCATCGACCCGGTGTGCACCTCGGCGTCGTCGGCCGGCTCGCGCACGACCTCTCCCGGCTCGAGCGGGTGCCCGGCCGCGGTCCACGCCGCGAGACCGCCGTCCAGCACCCGGACGTCGGCGTGGCCCGCCCAGCGCAGCACCCACCAGGCGCGCGCCGCGGCCAGGGGCGGCCCGGACCCGGTGTCGTGCACCACCACCGGCGTCGACGGCGAGACGCCCCAGCGGCGCAGCGTCGCGGTCAGGGCGTCGCGGGTGGGGAGCGGGTGGCGTCCGCCCTCGCCCGGCGGCCCGGCGAGGTCGGCGTCGAGGTCGCAGAAGACGGCGCCCGGCAGGTGCCCGGCGAGGTGGGCGTCGCGGTCGCTGCCCGCGAGCAGCGCCGCGCCGTCGTCCGCGCGCCGCACGGAGGGCGTCCAGCGCACGTCGAGCACCACCGGCGGGCGGTCGGACCCCAGCCGGTGCACGAGCGTGTCGACGTCGACCAGCGCGCTGCCTGCCTCCACGCCGCGGAGCCTACGCTGGGTCCGTGCGCATGGACCTCCTGCAGATCGGCTACGGCGACGACGAGAGCGTCGACGAGCGGCGCGAGCGCGTCGTCGCGCTGGTGCTCGAGCGGCGCGGCGCCGACCTGGTGGTGCTGCCCGAGCTGTGGCCGCACGGCGGGTTCGACTACCGCGGCTGGGCCGAGCGGGCCGAGCCCGTCGACGGCCCCACCCGCGCCGCGCTCGCCGACGCCGCGCGCGAGATCGGCGCGGTGGTGCACGCCGGGTCGGTCATCGAGCGCGACGGCGACCACCTGTTCAACACCTCGCTGCTGCTCGGGCCCGACGGCTCGCTGCTCGCCACCTACCGCAAGGTGCACCGCTTCGGCTTCGGCGTGGGCGAGCCGAAGCTGCTCGAGGCGGGCGAGGACCTCGTCACCGTGCGCGTCCCCGTCCCGGTCAGCGACCCCGCCGGCCACGGCGTCGTCGTGGGCCTGGCCACCTGCTACGACCTGCGCTTCCCCGAGATGTTCCGCGCGCTGCTCGACGACGGCGCCGAGCTGGTGCTCGTGCCCGCCGCGTGGCCCGCGGCACGCGTCCACCACTGGACGCTCCTCTCCCGCGCCCGCGCGATCGAGGACCAGGTCGTCGTCGTCGCGTGCAACACCGCGGGCACCCACGCCGGCACCGAGATGGGCGGCCGCAGCCTCGTCGTGGGCCCCACCGGCGACGTGCTGGGTGAGGCGGGCACCGACGAGGAGGTGCTCGTCGTCGAGGTCGACACCAGCGAGGTGGCGGCCGTGCGCGAGCGCTTCCCGGTGCTGGCCGACCGACGCCTGCGCTGACCCCGCGCCTACCCTGGGACGGTGCTCGTCACCGTCATCCCCGCCGTGGGGGTCCGCGCCGCCCAGAGCGTGGTGTCGATCGCGCCCGACAACGGCGGCTACGTCGAGCAGGCACCCGCCGAGGTCGTGCTGACGTTCGCCGACCCGGTCGAGGGCGACGTCACCGCGACGGTGAGCACCCCGGACGGCGAGCTCAGCCCGGAGCCGGTGGTCGAGGGCGACCAGGTGGCCGTGCCGGTCGACGACGCCGGACCCGGGCAGTACGAGGTCGCGATCGTCGTCGACGGCCGCACCAGCAGCACCGGGTTCACCGTGCTCGCCGCGGGCGAGCAGGCCCCCGTCGAGGAGGCCTCGTACGGGCCGCTGCTGATCGGCGCGCTGCTGGTCGCCTTCCTGCTCGTCGGCGTCCTGACCTTCCGCAAGCTGTTCCGACGATGACCGCCACCCGCACGACCCCGACCCGGACGCCGCCGGGCACCACGTCCGCAGCGGCGGCGCTGCCGGTGGCCGGGGTCGTCGCGGTCGTGGCCGGGGTGCTCGGTGCGGTCGTGACCGGTGCGGCCGCCGCGTCCGCGTTCGGCGACCCCGGGATCGTCGTGCGCTGGGGCTACCCGGTCGCGCGCGTCGCGCACGACACGGCGGCGGCGCTGACGATCGGCGGGCTGCTCGCGGCCGCCGCGCTGCTCGCCCCCGACCACCCGGCCTGGGCCAGGGCGCGCGCCCTCGGCAACGGCGCCGCGGTCGCGTGGGCGCTGGCCGCCGTGGCGGTGCTCGTGCTCGGCGCCGCCGACGTGGTCATGCTCCCGCTCGACGACCCCCGCTTCGGACCCGCTCTGTGGCAGTACGTCTCGTCGATCGACGTCGGACGCCAGATCGCGATCGAGGTCGCGCTCGTCGCGGTCGTCGCGCTGCTGGCGTCGGCCGTGCGGGGCCCGGTCGGGGCCGGCGTCGCCGCCGTCGTCGCCCTGGTCGCGCTCGTCCCGCTCGCCCTGACGAGCCACTCCGCCGGCAGCGCCAGCCACGAGCTGGTCGTGTCGTCGTGGTGGATGCACCTGGCCGGGGTGTGCGCCTGGTCGGGCGGGCTGGCGGCGCTGGCCTGGCTCGGCCGCCGCGACGGCCTGGGCAGCGCCGTGGGTGCCGTGGCGGGCCGCTACTCGGTGGTGGCCGGCTGGGCGTTCGCGCTCGTGGCCGCGTCGGGCGCCGCGAACGGCTGGGCGCGTGTCGGCGGCCTGGAGGGCGTGGTCACGCCGTACGGCGCGGTGCTGCTGGTCAAGGTGATCGCGCTGGTGCTGCTCGGGTTCGCCGGCTGGTGGCACCGCGAGCGCCTGCTGCGCGGCCTCGCCGACGGCGGCGCCGGCCGGTTCTGGCGGCTCGTCGCCGCCGAGGTCGTCGTGATGGCGGTCGCCCTCGGCCTGGGCGTCGCGCTGTCGCGCTCGGCCAGCCCCGTCCCGGACGAGCCGTTCACCGACCCGACCCCGGCCGAGCTCGTGACGGGCGAGCCGCTGCCCCCGCCGCTCGAGCCCGCGCGCCTGGTCACCGAGGTGTCGCAGGACGTGCTCTGGCTCGCCGTCGTGGTGGCGATGGTCGTGGTCTACCTGACCTGGGTGCGCCGGCTGCGCGCCCGCGGCGACCGCTGGCCGCTGCACCGCACGGTGCTCTGGCTGCTCGGCTGCCTGCTGCTGCTGTACGTCACCTGCGGCGGCGTGTCGGTCTACGGCCGGGTGCTGTTCAGCGTGCACATGGTGCAGCACATGACGCTGTCGATGGTGGTGCCGGCGCTGCTGGTGTTCGGTGCGCCGATCACGCTGGCGCTGAGGGCGCTGGCGCGTCGTCGTGACGGCTCGCGCGGGCCGCGGGAGTGGCTCGTGGGCCTGGTGGAGTCGCCCTTCGCGCGGTTCGTCTCGCACCCCGTCGTGGCCGCAGCCCTCTTCGTGGGCAGCATGATCGCCTTCTACTTCACGCCGCTGTTCGGCCAGGCGTTGCAGACCCACGTGGGCCACGAGCTGATGATGGTCCACTTCCTGCTGGCGGGGTACCTGTTCGCCAACGGGCTGGTCGGCGTCGACCCCGGCCCGGCCCGGGTCGCCTACCCGATGCGGCTGCTGCTGCTGTTCGCGACGATGGCGTTCCACGCGTTCTTCGGGGTGGCGCTCACCTCGACCGACACCCTGCTCGAGGCCACCTACTTCAGCTCGCTCGGCCTGGGCATCGACGCGCTCGCCGACCAGGCCGACGGCGGCGCGATCGCCTGGGGCATCGGCGAGGCGCCGACGGTGGGGCTCGCCCTGCTGGTGACCTACCAGTGGTTCCGCAGCGACCAGCGCGAGGCGAGGCGCCGCGACCGCAAGGTCGACCGCGACGGCGACGCCGAGCTCGACGAGTACAACGCGATGCTGGAGCGGATGCAGCAGCGCTGACGTCCGTCCCGCCGCTGGTGTTCGTTTGCCCAGTTCAGTGCCAGTTGTCGCACTGGAGTGGCGTCCTGCGCACAGTTCGGTGCCACGGCTGGCACTGAACTGAGGAAACGAGCAGGGCCGCGGCCGGCGCGCTCAGGGGTGCCGGGTCAGCACCGCGACCCAGTGGTCCGGCCCGTCAGGACGGGTCGGGTGCGGGACGACCGCGAGCTCGTCGAGCACCACGTCGTCGCCGGCGAACGACTCCATCTCGGCGCGGTCGAGCAGCCACGGCGGGCCCTGCTCGGCCGGACGCGCACCCCGCACCATCTGCACCGCCACGAGCGTCGCGCCCGGGGCTAGCAGGGCGCGGACGCCGGCCACGGCCCTCCCGCGCAGCGACCGGGGCAGCGCCTGCACCGTGTAGACCTCGGCGACCAGGTCGAACGCGCCGCGCAGCTCGGCGGGCAGGTCGAGCAGGTCGGCCACGACGTAGCGGACGGACGAGCCGCGACGCCGGGCGCGCACCTGGCGCACCGCCGCGGGCGAGACGTCGAACGCGAGCACGTCCCAGCCCAGGCCGGCGAGCAGCTCGGCGTCGGCACCGAGCCCGGCGCCGACCACCGCGGCCCGCCGGCCGCCACCCTCGCCGAGGGCGCGAACCCGTTCCACCAGCGGCGGCGACGGCGCGTCGCGGTCCCACGGGGTGTCGATCTCGTCGCGCTCGGCCTGGCCCCAGAGCTCGTCGAACCAGCGGGTCGGGGCGCCGTCGGCCAGCGCGCGGTCGGCCAGCTCGTCGGCCCGGACGTCCCAGTCGCGCTCGTCTCCCATCCCGGCATGGTGCCCGATCCTGTAGACCTAGCCCGGACGCACCGCCGCGACGGCGGTGCCCGGGACGAGGAGCGGGCGTGGAGACGGTCGAGCACTGGGTGGGCGGACGCGCGACGAGCGGGGGGTCGCAGCGGACCGCGGCGGTGTTCGACCCCGCGACGGGGGTGCAGACCCGCGAGGTGCGGCTCGCCTCGGCGCAGGACGTCGCCGACGCCGTCGGTGTCGCGGCGACCGCGTTCGAGGAGTGGTCGCGCACCCCGGTCGCCAAGCGCGCCAAGGTGCTGTTCGCGTTCCGCGAGCTGGTCAACGCCCACGCCGACGACCTCGCCGAGATGGTCGTGGCCGAGCACGGCAAGGTCTTCTCCGACGCGCAGGGCGAGGTGGCCCGCGGGCTCGAGGTCGTCGAGTTCGCCTGCGGCATACCGACCCTGCTGAAGGGCGACTACAGCGACGAGGTGTCGAGCGGCATCGACTCGTTCTCGTTCCGCGAGCCGCTCGGCGTGGTGGCGGGCATCACGCCGTTCAACTTCCCGGTGATGGTCCCGATGTGGATGCACCCGGTGGCGATCGCGTGCGGCAACGCGTTCGTGCTCAAGCCGTCCGAGCGCGACCCGAGCCCGTCGGCGCTGGTGGCCGAGCTGTGGCAGCGTGCCGGCCTGCCCGACGGCGTCTTCAACGTGGTGCACGGCGACAAGGAGGCCGTCGACGCGATCCTCGACGACCCGCGGATCGCGGCGGTCTCGTTCGTCGGGTCCACCCCGATCGCCCGCTACGTGCACGAGCGCGCGAGCCGCACCGGCAAGCGGGTGCAGGCCCTCGGTGGCGCGAAGAACCACGCGATCGTGCTGCCCGACGCCGACCTCGACTTCGCCGCCGAGCACCTGTCGGCCGCGGCCTTCGGGTCGGCCGGCGAGCGGTGCATGGCGGTGTCGGCGGCGGTCGCGGTGGGCGACGCGGGCGACGCCGTGGTCGAGGCGGTCGCCGCCCGCGCCCGTGCGGTCACGGTCGGGCCGGGCAACGACCGCACCAGCGAGATGGGCCCCGTCGTGACGGCCGCGGCGAAGGAGCGGATCGAGGCGATCGTCACCGCCGGCGAGCGGCAGGGCGCGCACGTCGCGGTCGACGGCCGCGGGTTCACCGTCGCCGGCCACGAGGGCGGCTTCTTCGTCGGCCCCACCGTCGTCGACCGGGTCACGCCCGACATGGACGTGTACACCGAGGAGATCTTCGGTCCGGTGCTGTCGGTCGTGCGGGCCGCGACGGTCGACGAGGCGATCGCGCTCGTCAACGCCAACCCCTACGGCAACGGCACCGCGATCTTCACCAGCAGCGGCGAGGCGGCGCGCCGGTTCCAGCGAGGCGTGCACGTGGGGATGATCGGGATCAACGTGCCGGTGCCCGTGCCGATGGCGTTCTACTCCTTCGGCGGTTGGAAGGACTCGCTGTTCGGCGACAAGCACGTGCACGGTCCGGAGGGGGTGTCGTTCTACACCCGGGCCAAGGTGGTCACGAGCCGCTGGCCGCAGGCGCAGGGCCCGTCCGACGCGACCTTCCACTTCCGGTCGACCGCGCGCTGAGGTGGAGCCGCCGTACACCGCCGTCGTGTTCACCTCGCGGCTGACCGACGACACCGACGGCTACGGCGAGGCAGCCGACCGGATGGAGGCTCTCGCCGCCGAGCAGCCGGGGTACCTCGGCTTCGAGGGCGCCCGCGGCCCGGACGGTCTCGGCGTCTCGGTGTCGTACTGGGTCGACGAGGCGGCCGCCGTCGCCTGGAAGCAGGTCGCGGAGCACCTGCTGGTGCAGCAGGAGGGGCGCCGGCGCTGGTACGAGCGGTACACGGTGCGGGTCGCGACGGTGACGCGCCAGTACCAGGGCCCCTGACCCACCGTCCCGTACCGCGGCGTCGGGGTCGACGCCCGTGCAGCCCGGAAGCCGTCCTCCTGCGGCGCCGAGCCCGACGCCCCGGTACGCCGGGTCGCGCCAGCGCGCCCGCGTGGTAGCAAGGACACATGACGAGCACCCCGAGCGCGCCCGAGCCGCAGTCCGGCCTCGAGCAGGAGGCCGCCGACCAGTCCGCGACCACCACCGACGAGCCCGCCACCGAGGCGCCGACGCCGTTCCACGACCTCGCGGCGTTCGTCGGCGTCCCGCGGATCGGTGGCCTCGCGCTCTCGCCCGACGGCGCCCGTCTGGTCGCCACCGTGCAGACCCTGGACGCCAAGAAGACCGGCTACGTCAGCGCGCTGTGGGAGCTCGACCCGGCCGGCGAGGCACCGGCGCGGCGGCTGACCCGCGGCGCCAAGGGCGAGTCGGGTGCGGCCTTCACCCGCGAGGGCGACCTGCTCTTCACCGCCGGCCGTCCCGGCACGAACCCCGGCGACGAGCACGACGACTCCGAGGTCCCCGCGCTGTGGCTGCTGCCGCGCGCCGGCGGCGAGGCCCGCCTGGTCGCGCGCCGCGCCGGGGGGCTCGGCGGTCTGGTCGTGGCGCGCGAGTCGGGGACGGTGCTGCTCGCCTCCGGCACCCACCCGCTCGCCGACGAGCACGGTGACGACACCGAGGTGGTCAAGGGCCGCAAGGAGTCGAAGGTCTCGGCGATCCTGCACGAGACCTACCCGGTGCGGTACTGGGACCACGACCTCGGGCCCGCCAGCGCCCGCCTGTTCACGGCGACCACCACCGACGTCGCGGCGCTGGCCGCCGAGGCCGACCCCCGCCTCGAGCTCACCGACCTGACCGGGCACGTCCCCGGCCGGGTCGACGACCGCGCCTCCTGGGACATCAGCCCCGACGGCCGCACCGTGGTCGTCGACTGGACCGTCCCCGAGGCGAAGGGCGACCGCCGCGTCGTCCTGGCCACGATCGACGTCGCGACCCGCGAGGTCACCGTCGTCGCCGACGACGCCGAGGTCGAGCACGAGGGCGGACGGTTCAGCCCCGACGGCTCGCAGATCGCCCTCACCCTGTTCCGCCGCTCGACCCCGCACCGTGCGCCCGACGTGAGCATCGGGATCCTCCCGGCCGCCGGCGGCGAGGTGCGTGACCTGACCCCCGACTGGGACCTGTGGCCCGGGTCGGCCCGCTGGACGCCGGACGGCTCGGCCCTCGTGGTCGCCGCCGACGAGCAGGGGCGCTCGCCGCTGTACCGGGTCGACGTCGCCACCGGCGAGCGCACCCGTCTCACCACCGACGACGGCGCGTACTCCTCGCACGAGGTCAGCGCCGACGGCCAGTGGGTCTACGCGCTCCGCTCCGCCATCGACTCGCCCGCGGCGCCGGTGCGCGTCCCGATCGCAGGCGGTGCGCCGCAACCGATCCCGTCGCCCGTCCCCGCGCTCGAGGTGCCGGGCACGCTCACCGAGGTCACCACCACCGCCGAGGACGGCACCCCGCTGCGCGCCTGGCTGGCGCTGCCCGAGGGTGCCTCGGCCGACTCGCCGGCGCCGCTGCTGCTGTGGATCCACGGCGGTCCGCTGGGTTCCTGGAACGCCTGGACCTGGCGCTGGAACCCGTGGACGGCCACCGCGCGCGGCTACGCCGTGCTGCTCCCCGACCCGCGCCTGTCGACCGGGTACGGCCAGGACGTTCATCGAGAAGGGTTGGGGCGCCTGGGGTGCCGCGCCGTACACCGACCTGATGGCGATCACCGACGCCACCGTCGCGCGCGACGACGTCGACGAGGAGCGGACGGCCGCGATGGGCGGTTCGTTCGGCGGCTACATGGCGAACTGGGTGGCGGGCCACACCGACCGGTTCCGCTGCATCGTCACGCACGCCAGCCTGTGGGCGCTCGACAACTTCGGTCTCACCACCGACGCCGCCTACTACTGGCTGCACGAGCTCACCGACGAGATGGCGCAGGCCAACTCGCCGCACCACCACGTCGACGCGATCACCACGCCGATGCTCGTGGTGCACGGCGACAAGGACTACCGCGTGCCGATCAACGAGGGGTTGCGGCTCTGGTACGAGCTGGTGGCGAGATCGGCCGACGAGAACGGCGAGACGCCGCACCGGTTCCTGTACTTCCCGGACGAGAACCACTGGATCCTCACGCCGAACAACTCGCGCGCCTGGTACGCCACCGTGTTCGCCTTCCTCGACCAGCACGTGCTGGGCAAGGACTGGGTGCGGCCCGAGGAGCTCCGGTGAGCGCGGTGGGCACGACCCGCTGGGGCGTGCTGGCCACGGGCGGCATCGCCGCCACGGTCAGCCGCGACCTCGCGCTCGTCGAGGGCGCCGAGCTCACCGCCGTCGCCTCGCGCGATCTCGGTCGCGCGCAGGCGTTCGCGTCCGAGCACGGGTTCGCCACGGCGTACGGCTCGTACGAGGAGCTGCTCGCCGACCCGGACGTCGACGTCGTCTACGTGGCGACCCCGCACGCCCAGCACCACCTGGTCACCTCCGCGGCGCTCGCGGCAGGCAAGCCCGCGCTGGTCGAGAAGGCCTTCACCTGCTCGCTGGCCGCGGCCGACGACCTGGTGCGGCAGGCGCGCGAGGCGGGCCTGTTCGTGATGGAGGCGATGTGGACCCGGTTCCAGCCGGGCGTCGTGCGCCTGCGCGAGCTGGTGGCCGACGGCGTCATCGGTGAGATCCGTTCGGTCACGGCCGATCTCGGGTTCGTGCAGCCGTTCGACCCGAACCACCGGCTGTTCGACCCGGCGCGGGGCGGCGGCTCGCTGCTCGACCTCGGCGTCTACCCGGTGTCGTTCGCGCAGATGCTGCTCGGCACGCCGACCCGGCTGCAGGCGACGGCCACGATCAACGAGCTGGGCACCGACTCCGAGGCGGCGGTCCTGCTCGACCACCCGTCGGGCGCGTTCGCGCTGCTGTCGTGCAGCCTGCTCGGCGACTCCCCGGGCCGCGCGACGATCGTGGGCACGCAGGGGCGCATCACCGTCGAGCCGCGCTTCCACCACCCGCACCGCATCGTGGTCGAGCGGCAGGGCGAAGAGGCGCAGGTGCTCGACAACCCGGTCACCGGACGCGGGTACGCCCACCAGATGGAGCACGTCGCGGCGTGCCTGCGCGACGGCCTCACCGAGTCGCCGATCATGCCGCTCGACGACACGCTCACGGTCATGGCGGTGCTCGACGAGGCCCTCGAGGCGGTCGGCGCCCCGCACGTCGACGAGGGCTTCGCCCGGCCGTGAGGGTGCGCGCGTGACGCGCAGGACCGTCTCCTGGACCGGCGTCGACGACGACGCCGGCGACCCGCCGCGCACCGAGACGTGCGAGGTCGAGATCTCCTCGGACGGGTTGTCGGCCAACGGCACCCAGCGCGCCCGGACGCCGCTGCCCTACGAGCTGCGCTACGAGCTCGACGCGCCGGCGCACGTGACCCGCTCGCTGGTCGCCCAGGTGACGGGCGAGGGGTGGTCGCGCTCGCTCGACCTGCGCCACGACGGACGGGGCGGCTGGTCGTGGACCACCACGCAGGAGGGTGCCGCGCCGCTCGACCCGCCCGGCGCACCGGCTGCGCTCGCCGCCGACCTGCGCACCGCGCTCGACTGCGACCTCGGGCTCTCGCCGCTCACGAACGCCATGCCGGTGCTACGGGACGGGCTGCACCGCAGCGGGTCCCGCGACCACGTGATGGCGTGGGTGCAGGTGCCCGACCTCGCGCTGGTCGCCTACCCGCAGCGCTACGAGCACCTGCGCGCGACGGCCGAGGGCTCGCTCGTCCGGTTCACCGACCTGCTCGACCCCGACCGGTTCACCAGCGACCTGGTCTACGACGCCGACGGCCTGGTCGTCGACTACCCGGGTCTCGCGCGCAGGGCCTGATCCAGGTCCCGTCCCGGGATGCGCCAACGCATCATGACGAGCATGAGCACCCAGATCGCCGTCAGGCTCCCCGACGAGATGGTGGCCTTCCTCGACCGTGCTGTCGCCTCCGGGCGTGCGCCGAGCCGTGCCGCGGTCGTCGCGTCAAGCGATCGAGCACGAGATGCGGCGCCTGGCCGCCGACGACGACGCGCTCCTGCTGCGCGAGCGAGGCACCGACGACGACCTCGACGCCCTCGTGGGCTGGACCGCCGACCACCCAGCGGTCGTGGACTGACCGGCGCGCCAGAGCTGTCAGGTGCGGGTCGACGAGACCCGCTCCGACCTTCGACGACCTCGACCTGCCGCTGCTCCGGGTAGGCCGCCGCAGGCTCAGCCCGCGCTCGGGGGCCAGAGCGAGTGGTAGGCGTTCAGCGCGGGCTGGCCGCCGAGGTGGGCGTAGAGCACGTGCGAGTCGCGCGGGATCTCGCCGCCGGTCACCAGGTCGACCAGCCCGGCGAGCGACTTCCCCTCGTACACCGGGTCGGTGATCATCGCCTCGAGCCGGGCGCCGAGCTCCATCGCCGCGATCGTGGAGTCGACGGGCAGCCCGTACAGCTCGCCGGCCCAGCCCTCGAGCACGGTGATCTCGTCGTCGCGCAGGTCGCGGCCGAGCTCGATCAGCTCGGCGGTGTGGCGGGCGATGCGGGCGACCTGGTCGCGGGTCTTCGCCAGCGTCGCGCTGGCGTCGATGCCGAGCACCCGCCGGCGGACTCCGGTGAGGTCCTCCAGGGCCGCGAAACCCGCGATCATCCCGGCGTGGGTCGAGCCGGTGACGGTGCACACCACGATCGTGTCGAACACGACGCCGAGCGCCTTCTCCTGCTCGGCCACCTCGAACGCCCAGTTCGCGAAGCCGAGCCCGCCGAGCCGGTGCTCGCTCGCGCCGGCGGGGATGGCGTACGGCGTGCCGCCGGCCTCCTCGACCTCGCGGAGCGCGTCCTTCCAGGAGTCGCGGATCCCGATGTCGAACCCGCTGTCGTCCAGGCGCGAGTCGGCGCCCATCAGCCGGCTCAGCAGGATGTTGCCGACCTGGGTGTTCGTCGGGTCGTCCCACGGCACCCACCTCTCCTGCACCAGCCGGCACCCCAGCCCGAGGTGCGCGGCGACCGCGGCGACCTGCCGGGTGTGGTTGGACTGGTACCCGCCGATCGAGACCAGCGTGTCGGCGCCGCTGGCCAGCACGTCGGGGACGATGTACTCGAGCTTGCGGATCTTGTTGCCGCCGTAAGCGAGTCCGCTGCTGACGTCCTCGCGCTTGGCCCAGACCTGCGCACCGCCTCCGTTCGCGGCGAGGTGGTCGGTCAGCCGCCGCAGGTGGTGCACGGGCGAGGGACCGAAGGTCAGCGGGTAGCGCTCGAACCGGTCGAGGATCACGGGACTCCCTGGGCGACGAGGTGGCAACATGCAATATATCGCAGGTGGCCGCGATGGTCGAGCGAGGCGAGCCCTCAGCCCTGGTCGGTCGCGTCGAGGCCGTGGAAGGTGCCGAACGCGACGGCCGACGCCCCCTCGGCGTCACCGGCCGCACAGAGCCGGACCAGCTCGGCGTGCCGGACGACCGACCGCTGGCCGTCGGCGGAGGCGAACCGCAGCCGCTCGGCGCGGCGCAGCACGGGCGTGAACTGCTCCAGCACCGTGGTCAGCGCCCGGTTGCCGCTCACCCGCACGGGCACGCCGTGCAGCTCGTCGTCGGCGGCCAGCGCGGCCTCGACGTCACCGGCCTCGACCGCCCGCGCGAACGCCGCCTCGGCCCGGCGCATCCGCTCCAGGTCGGTCGCCGTCAGGTCGGGTACGGCCACGCGGACGGCGAGCTCGTGCATGGCCGCGACGACGTCGCGCGCCTCGCGCACCGCCCGGGCGTCGACCGTGCTGACGGTGGTCGAGCGCCCCGGCTTCGCCACCACGAGCCCGGTCTGGCCGAGCCGCAGCAGCGCCTCGCGCACCGGGGTGCGGCTGACGCCCAGCCAGGTCGCGAGGTCGGCGTCGCGCAGCTGCTCGCCGGGCTCGAAGGTGCCGTCGATGATCGCGTCGCGCAGCTGCCCGTAGACGTCGTCGCGCAGCAGCCGGCGGTCGGTGCGCGGGGACGACGGGGGGACGGGCACGAGAGGTAGTGCAGCGTCCGCGTGCGGCAGCGTCAAACGCTCAGACCACCGCGTGCACCAGCAGGGCCAGCAGCGTCAGCGCCGGCACGGTGCCCTGGGTGAGCGCCGAGCGCAGCCGGCGGCGGTCCGAGCCCACCAGCACCAGCGCGGCCGCCAGCATCGACCCGACCCCGGCGACGACGAGCGCGACGCCGACGGCGACGGTGCCCGCCGCCACGAGCGCCACCCCGACGACGGTCTGCACCGCCAGGAACAGGTTGTAGAAGCCCTGGTTGAACGCCCAGGGACGCATCGTCTCGGCGTCGGCCTGCGACCGGACGCCGAACACCCTCATCGTCGCCGGGTGCACGAACCGCACCGACTCGAGCCAGAAGATGTACACGTGCAGCAGGGCGGCGAGCGAGGCGAGCACCAGCGCGACGGTGAGCACGCGCCGAGGGTAGCCCCGCTGAACCGGACGCAGACCGTCCGGAAGCGGCCCTAGCGTGACCGGCATGGACGACACCCCCTGGGAGCCCCCGTTCGCCGGCACCGAGGTCGAGGCGCTGCGCGGCTCGCTGACCCGGCTGCGCACCACGTTCCGCTGGAAGGCCGACGGGCTGGGGCTCGACGGCCTCACCCGCACGGTGGGCGCCTCGACCCTGACCCTCGCGAACCTGCTGAAGCACCTCGCCTGCGTCGAGGACGAGAAGTTCGGCCAGGCGCTCTCGGGAGCCGCCTACGGTCCGCCGTGGGCCGGCATGCCCGACGTCGGCGGCTCGCCGCACGAGTACGGCTTCGCCGTCGACGGCCTGTCGGCCGACGACCTCTACGGCCTCTGGGACGACGCCGTGCGCCGGTCCGACGAGCGCCTGGACGCCGCACTGGCCGGGGACGACCTGGGCCAGCGGGTCGCGCACGGGGCCGACGACGGGTTCGTGGTCAACCTGCGCCGGCTCCTGCACGACCTGGTCGAGGAGTACGGGCGCCACACCGGCCACGCCGACCTGCTGCGCGAGGCGGTCGACGGCCGGGTCGGCGAGGACCCGCCCGACGGGTGGGCCGCGGCGTCCGGCACCTCGCCCGTGGGCGTGCAGCCCGCCTGACCGCCGCGCCGCGCCGTGGCGGATCATCGACGGGTGACGGCGATCCGACCCGGTGACGACATCCGGCTGCCGAAGGTGCGCGCCAGCCCGCTCACGGGCCGGCGCTGGCTGAACACCGGCGGCCGGACGCTGACCCTGCCCGACCTGCGCGGCCGCTTCGTCCTGCTCGACTTCTGGACGTTCTGCTGCGTCAACTGCCTGCACGTGCTCGACGAGCTGCGTCCGGTCGAGGAGCGGTTCGCCGACGAGCTGGTCGTGGTCGGCGTCCACTCGCCGAAGTTCGAGCACGAGCGCGACCCGGACGCCGTCGAGGCGGCGGTCGAGCGGTACGGCGTGCACCACCCGGTGCTCGACGACCCCGACCTCACCACCTGGCAGGCCTACGCCGCCCGCGCCTGGCCGACCCTGGTGCTGGTCGACCCGAACGGGTACGTCGTCGCGCAGATGGCGGGCGAGGGCCACGCCCACGGCCTCGAGGTGCTGCTGACCGAGCTGGTCGCCGAGCACGAGGCCGCCGGCACCCTGCACCGCGGCGCGGGTCCGTACGTGCCGCCCCCGCCGCCGAGCAGCGCCCTGCGCTTCCCCGGCAAGGTCGCCGCGCTGCCGGACGGCGGCTGGGTCGTCAGCGACACCGCGCACCACCAGCTCGTGCTGCTCGACGACGACCTCGTCACCGAGCGCGGACGGATCGGGTCGGGCGAGCGCGGCCTGGTCGACGGCCCGCCCGCGACCGCCGCGTTCAGCGAGCCGCAGGGCGTGCACGTGCTGCCGTCCGACGTGGCCGCCCGGGTCGGCGTCGACCTGGTCGTCGCCGACGGCGTCAACCACGCCGTGCGCGGGGTGCGGCTGGCCGACGGCCACGTCACCACCCTCGCCGGGACGGGGGAGCAGCTGCGCACGCGCCCGGACGCCGGCCCCGGCCCCGCCGCCCGCGAGCTGTCGACGCCGTGGGACCTCACCTGGTGGCGCCGCGACGACGGCCCGGGGACGCTCCTGGTCGCGATGGCGGGCAACCACCAGCTCTGGACGGTCGACCTGCTCGCCGACCCCGTGACCGCCGGACCGCTCGCGGGCACCACGCAGGAGGGCCTGCGCGACGGGCCGGTCGCGACCGCCTGGCTGGCGCAGCCGTCGGGGCTGGCCACCGCCGCCGACGGCGTCGTGTGGGTGGCCGACTCCGAGACCTCCTCGTTGCGGCGCCTGGTCACCGGCCCGGACGGGCCCGCGCTGGAGTCGGTCGTGGGCGCCGGGCTGTTCGAGTTCGGCCACGTCGACGGGCCCGCCGACGAGGCCCGGCTCCAGCACCCGCTCGGCGTGGCCGTGCTGCCCGACGGCAGCGTCGCCGTGGCCGACACCTACAACGGCGCGGTGCGGCGGTACGACCCCGCGACCGGCGCAGGTCGGCACCCTCGCCGACGGCCTCGCCGAGCCGTCCGACGTCCTGGTCGACGAGACCGGCGACGTGCCGGTGCTGCTGGTCGTCGAGTCGGCCGCGCACCGGCTGGTGCGGGTGCCGCTGCCGCCGGCCGCGCGGGAGGTGCGGGGCGCCTCGATGCGCACCGCGCGCCCGGTGACCGACGTGCGGGCCGGCGACGTCGAGCTGGTCGTCGACTTCGTGCCCCCGACGGGCCAGAAGCTCGACGACCGGTGGGGCGACCCGACCTCGCTCACCGTCTCGGCGACGCCCGAGCACCTGCTGCGCGCGGGCGCCGGCCGATCGAGCGGGCTCATCCGCACCCTCGTGCTCGACCCGGACGTCGCCGAGGGCGTCGTGCACGTCAGCGTGCAGGCGGCGGCGTGCGACGGCGACCCCGCCACCGGCGAGGTGCCCGAGCACGCCGCCTGCCACCTGTACCAGCAGGACTGGGGCATCCCGGTGCGCGTCGGCGGCACCGGTGCGACCCGGCTCGACCTGCCGCTGCGCGCCGGTTGAGGCGTTCTCGCCCGGTCGGACCCGGCACCCCCTCGCCCGTCCGGGCGACGACCGCCCGGGTGCGCCTACGCCCTCCGGGTCCGATCGGATCAACAGCACCGGGCGCGTCGGTGCGTCCGTCTAGGGTGCGCAGTGAGGGCGGTGCCTGCCGTCCGCGTGCTGGGGGTGAGCGGGTGTGTCCAGGCGGGGGACGCGGCTGCCCACCGAGCGCGGGCTGACCGCCCTCGGCGGGGTCGCGACGGTCCTGACCCTGATCACGCTGCTCGTCGTCGCCGCCTGCTCCTCGACCCCGCGCACCCCGCCGGTCACGCCGTCGACCACCGCACCGTCCGCGAGCGCCACCTCGAGCGCGACGCGCAGCGCGTCCGCGGTCGACCCGTTCGACGTCTCGGTCGGCGACTGCATCGACGAGGCCACCGGGCAGGGCGAGCTCACGTCCGTCCCCGTGGTCGACTGCAGCACACCGCATCTCGGCGAGGCCTACGCGAGCGTGCGCATGTCCGGCGGGTCCGCGTTCCCCGGTCTCGACGCGGTCGGTGAGGCCGCGCAGGGGTGCGAGGCGCCGTTCCTGGAGTTCGTCGGACGGCCGCTCGCGGGTTCGACCCTGCGGGTCACCTACCTGCACCCCACCGAGGAGTCGTGGCGGGCCGGCGACCGCGAGATCCTGTGCGTGGTCTCCGACCCGGCTGGTCCGGTGACGGGCACGCTCGAGGGCGCGACGCGCTGACACCGGCGTTGCTCCGTCCGGTGCGTCGGCGTGCGGGTCCGGGGGGTTTGCCTCCACACTCGTCCCGAGTCCCCGACCCGAGGGGGCCAGACGGAAGGGACGACCCATGGGCTACGGCGGAGGCATCTTCCTCCTCGTCCTCGGCGGCATCCTGGCCTTCGCGGTCAGGGACAGCTGGGACGTCATCGACCTGACCGTGATCGGCTACATCTGCATCGCGGCCGGCATCCTGGCGATCATCCTCGGCCTGGTCACCAGCCAGCGCCGCCGCACCAGCGAGACCGTCGTCCAGCACCAGGCGGCGCCGCAGGCGGCGCCGCCCGTGGCGCAGAACGGTGAGACGGTCGTGCGCGAGGAGCGCCGCGACGGCATCTGACTCGACGCAGGACGAAGGGCCGGCACCCGGGGGGTGCCGGCCCTTCGCGCGCGTGTCGTGCCGACCGTCAGAAGGCGGCCTCGTCGAGGTCCATCAGCGCGTTGTCGGTGGCCTCGGCGATCGCCCGCTCGGCGGTGAGGCGCGGCAGCTGGTTGCGGACGAAGAACCGGGCCGCGGCGACCTTGCCCTGGTAGAACGTGCGGTCCTTCGCGCGACAGCGCGTCGTCGGCGAGCGCGCGCGAGGGCCACCTCGGCCTGGCGCAGCAGCAGCCAGCCGACGACCAGGTCGCCGGTGGCCAGCAGCAGCCGGGTGGTGTTCTGCCCGACCTTGTAGAGGTTGCGCGACGTCGGTCTGCGCGCCGCCGCGGGGGTCGGACGCCATCAGCTGGCCGACCATGTAGCCGACGATGCCCTGGACGTCGTCGAGCGCCCTGCCGAGCAGCTCGCGCTCGGTGGCGAGCTCGCCGGACCCGTTGTCGCCCTTGACGAACTCCTGGATCTGGCTCGACGAGGTGACCCAGCGCCTGGCCCTTGTCGCGGACGATCTTGCGGAAGAAGAAGTCCTGGCCCTGGATCGCCGTGGTGCCCTCGTAGAGGGTGTCGATCTTGGCGTCGCGGACGTACTGCTCGACCGGGTAGTCCTGCAGGAAGCCCGAGCCGCCGAAGGTCTGCAGGCTCTCGGTGCCGAGCAGCACCCACGCCTGCTCGGAGCCGAAGCCCTTGACGATCGGCAGCAGCAGGTCGTTGACCCGCTCCGCCATGTCCTCGGGCGAGCCCTGCTCGAAGTCCTCCGGCCGTGCGCCGGGCGGCGACGTCGACGGTGTCCTGCTGGACTGGCGGTGTAGAGCACCAGCGCGCGCATGCCCTCGGCGTAGGCCTTCTGCAGCATCAGCGAGCGGCGCACGTCGGGGTGGTGGGTGATGGTGACGCGCGGCGCGGCCTTGTCGGTCATCTGCGTCAGGTCGGCGCCCTGCACGCGCTCCTTGGCGTAGTCCAGGGCGTTCAGGTAGCCGGCCGACAGCGTGGCGATCGCCTTGGTGCCGACCATCATCCGGGCGTACTCGATGATCTTGAACATCTGCGCGATGCCGTCGTGCACGTCGCCGACCAGGGTGCCGACGGCCGGCACGCCGTCGACCTCGCCGAAGCGGACCTCGCAGGTCGTGGAGACCTTGAGGCCCATCTTGTGCTCGACGTTGGTGACGTAGGCGCCGTTGCGCTCGCCGAGCGCACCGGTCTCGAGGTCGACGTGGAACTTGGGGACGACGAACAGCGACAGGCCCTTGGTGCCGGGGCCGGCGCCCTCGGGGCGGGCCAGCACGAGGTGGACGACGTTGTCGGTCAGGTCGTGCTCGGCGGAGGTGATGAAGCGCTTGACGCCGGTGATGTGCCAGGTGCCGTCGGGCTGCTGCACGGCCTTGGTGCGGCCGGCGCCGACGTCGGAGCCGGCGTCGGGCTCGGTCAGCACCATCGTGGCGCCCCACCGGCTCGTCGACGGACAGCTGCGCGAGCCGCTTCTGGTCCTCGGTGCCGAGCGTGTGGAGCACCTTGGCGAACGCGAAGCCGGCCGAGAACATGTGCACGGCGGGGTTCGAGCCGAGCATCATCTCGGCGATCGCCCAGCGCAGCGACGGCGGGACCACGGTGCCGCCGAGCTCGGCGGGGAGGTCGATGCGCCACCACTCGGCGTCGATGTAGGCCTGGTAGCTCTTCACGAACGACTCCGGCAGCGTCACCGAGTGCGTCGCGGGGTCGAACACCGGCGGGTTGCGGTCGGAGTCGACGAGCGAGGCGGCCAGCTCGTTCTCGGCCAGCCGGGCGACCTCCGACAGCATCTCGCGCGCCGTCTCGTGGTCGACCTCGTCGTAGGGGCCGGTGCCCAGCAGCTCCTGGCGCCCGAGCACCTCGAACAGGTTGAACTCGATGTCCCGCAGGTTCGCGGTGTAGTGGCTCATGCCCGTCCCTCTCGTTACCGGTCAGTAACTCCCATGGTGCTACCGCCCGGTAACAATTGCAAGCGGTTCGGAGGCGTCCGACCCCTGTCCTGCGGAACCCGCAGGGAGGACACTCGCGGCAGCGGGCGCCGGGGTGGGGCCCACGAGCCCCGGAGGCCGCTGTGCCCGATCCGTCCGCCACTCGCGCGTCCGTCACGCGCACACCCGAGCCGCGCACCGCGCACCGCCTCGCGGCCGAGCTGCTCGGCACCTTCTGGCTGGTCTTCGCCGGGTGCGGCTCGGCCGTGCTGGCCGCCGGCTTCGTGTCCGGCACCGACGTGCACCTGGGCATCGGCTTCGTCGGCGTCTCGCTGGCCTTCGGCCTGACCGTGCTGACGATGGCCTACGCGGTCGGGCACGTCAGCGGTGGCCACTTCAACCCGGCGGTCACGCTCGGGCTGGCCGCGGCCGGCCGGTTCGCCTGGCGCGACGCGCCCGCGTACATCGGCACCCAGGTGGTCGGCGGCGCGCTCGCGGCGACGGTGCTGTTCGTGATCGCCTCCGGGCAGGACGGGTTCAGCGCCTCGGAGTCGGGCTTCGCCACCAACGGCTACGGCGACCTGTCGCCCGGCGGGTACTCGCTGCTCGCGTGCCTGGTGGCCGAGATCGTCCTCACCGCGTTCTTCCTGCTCGTGATCCTCGGGTCGACCGACACGCGGGCGCCGCGCGGGTTCGCCCCGATCGCGATCGGCCTGGCGCTGACGCTGATCCACCTGGTCTCGATCCCGGTGACCAACACCTCGGTCAACCCCGCCCGCTCGATCGGGCCCGCGCTGTTCGCCGGGGGCGACGCGCTGGGGCAGCTCTGGCTGTTCCTGGTGGCGCCCGTCGTGGGCGCGCTGGTCGCCGGGTTCGCCTACACCGCCCTGCTCGGGTCCGACCGCGACGCGAGCTCGCTCGAGGAGGCCAGCGCGGCCTGAGCCGTCGCCGTAGTCTCGGCCGGTGCCGACGCCCGAGGAGATCACGCGCCACCACGCGCCGGCCGGCGACGCCGAGTGGGTCGCCGGCGGTCCCTCTCGGGGGCCGGTCGAGGTCGTGCCGTACGACCCGGCGTGGCCCGACGCCTACGCCCGTGTCGCGGCGCTGGTGCGCGGGGCCCTGGGCGACGGCGCGCTGGCCCTCGAGCACGTCGGCTCGACCTCGGTGCCCGGCCTGGACGCCAAGCCGGTGGTCGACGTCGACCTCGCCGTCGCCGACCCCGCCGACGAGGCCGCCTACCTCGACCGCCTCGAGCGGGCGGGGTTCCGGCTGGCCGTCCGCGAGCCGGGGTGGCACCAGCACCGCTGCCTCACGCTGGCCGACCCTCGCGCGAACCTGCACGTGTTCGGCCCGGACTGCCCGGAGTCGTTGCGGCACAGGATGTTCCGCGACCGGCTGCGCGAGCACCCCGGCGACCTGGCCCGCTACCGCGACGCCAAGCTCGCGCCGCCGCGTCCTCGACCGCGGCCGGCGAGCACGTCATGGAGTACAACCGACGCAAGGAGCCCGTCATCCGCGACATCCTCGACCGCACCTTCCGCGCCCACGGGCTGCTGCCGTGAGCGCGCACGACCCGGCCGCGGTGCGCCGCGCCCACCGGGTGCTCGAGCCGCTGCACTCGTCGGTCTACTTCTCGCCCGACTCCGAGCGCGAGCTGCTCGCCACCGGCCTGCGCCCGGGACGCATGCCGTACCTCGCGCAGCGGTCGGCCGCGATGGGCGCCGTGGGTGCGGGGGTCGTCACGGCGACCTTCTACAGCTTCGCGCCCGCCGCCGTGGCGCGGTCGGTGCCGCGGGCGTGGACCCTCGCGTCCCCCGCCGAGGTGCTCGAGGCGCGCTGGCGCGCGGTGCTGGCGACGCTGGGACGCCTGCTCGACGGGTCCGACCCGGCCGAGGTCGACGAGCTCGCCGCGCTCGCAGCCCGGGCCGCCGCCGCGTGCGACCTCGAGGGCCGGCCGCTGGCCGCGGCGCACGCCGAGGTCGCCGTGCCCGACCACCCGCTCGCCCGGTTGTGGCAGGCGGCCACGGTGCTGCGCGAGCACCGCGGTGACGGTCACCTGGCCGTGCTGGTGCAGCACGGTGTCGGCGGCCTCGACGCCCTCGTCACCCACACCGCGGGCGGACGCGGGTTCGCGCCCGCGTTCGCGGCGACCAGCCGGGGCTGGACCGCCGAGCAGTGGCAGGAGGCCGTCGAGGGCCTCGCCGCCCGCGGCCTGCTCACCCCCGACGGGCGGCTCAGCGACGACGGCTCGGCCCTGCGCGAGCGGCTCGAGGTCGGCACCGACGCCGCGAGCGCCCGTCCGTTCGACGTGCTCGACGCCGACGAGCTCGCCCGCCTCACCGCGCTCGGCCGGTCGCTGTCCGGACGGGCCGTGGCCGCCGGTGCCTACCCCGCCGAGGGGGTCATGGCGCAGCGTCCGGCCTGAGGCCCGCCGGCAGGTGCCGGGCGGGCTGGTCGGTCCTACGATGGCGCTTGCCGGGTACCGGCAACCGGGCGGAGGGTCGATGGCGGGACGCACGCTGGACGAGCGGCTGGGTGCGGTGGGGGCCGCCGCCGCGTCGGACGCCGGCGGCGTCGACGCCACGCTGCTCGGTCGCTACCTCGACACCGTCGTCGAGGCCGCCGCCACCGGGCGGCGGCTGCGCCGGCACGAGCTGCAGGCGTGCGCCGACACCGGCCGGTCGGCCGCCGAGCAGGGCGTCGCCCTGCGGGCGCTCGTCGACCTCTACCTGTCCGCCGCCTGGCGGCTGTGGCGCGACGTGCCGCAGGTCGGGGAGGGCGGTGCCGACCGCGTGCGCGAGGCCGCGCTGTTCGTCCTGCGCGCGGCCGACGACGGCGTCGCCGCGCTCGTGGAGGGGTACCAGCTCGCGCGCATCGACCTCGCCCGCCAGCTCGAGTCGGCCCGCCACGCGCTGCTCGACGCGCTCCTGGCCGGCGGCCGGGTCGCGGTCGAGGCCGGTGCGACGAGCGACCTCGGGCTGCCCGCGTCCGGCCCGCTGGCGGTCGCGCTCGCGATCTCGCCCGCCGGGTTCGGCGACCCGGGCACCGCGGCGCTCCCCGGCCGGGTCGAGCGGGCGATGCGGGGCCGCCACGGTGACGCCCAGCCGCTGGTGCTGATCCGCGAGGGCGTCCTGACCTGCGTGTTCGCGGCGCCGGACGCGGCGTCGGTGCGGCAGGCCAGCGAGGTCGTCGCCGCCGAGGTGCGCCGGCTCGACCAGCCGGGCTGGCGGGTGGCGGTGAGCCGTCCGCGGCCGGGCGCCGCGACGGTGCGGGCGGGGCACGACGAGGCGGCCGAGGCGCTCGACCTCGCCGCCCGCCTCGACCTGGTCGAGCAGGTGGTCGACGCCGGCGACCTCACGGTGCACCGGCTGCTGCTGCGCGACCGTCCCGCGGCGCACGAGCTGGTGCGCTCGGTGCTGCTGCCCCTGGAGCGCGCGCGCGGCGGTGCCGCGCCGCTCGTCACCACCCTGGAGGCGTGGTTCGCGACGGGGTGCGTCGCCACCGCGACCGCGACCCGCCTGCACCTGTCGGTGCGGGCGGTGACCTACCGGCTCGCCCGGGTGGCCGACCTCACCGGGCACGACCCCACCGACCCCACCGACCGGTTCACCCTGCAGACGGCGGTCGCGGTGGCCCGCCTGCTCGGCTGGCCCGGGACGGCTCTGGACGACTGATCCTTCGTTGCCGGTCGTCGGCAACGAAGTCCCGGCGGTGTCGTCCGGTCGCCGACGCGGCGCGGACGCCGGACCGCGGCGACGATTGGTGGAGAGATCAAGCGTCCCCGTGCTCCTGGAGGTCCTCGTGTTCGACGTCCCGCTCTGGTTGTGGCTGACCCTCGGCATCGGCATCGCCGTGATGCTCGCCATCGACCTGTTCGCGCACCGCAAGGAGCACGTCATCGGGTTCCGCGAGGCCGGCCTGGTGGAGCGCGGTCTGGGTGGGCCTCGCGATCGCCTTCGGTGGTCTGGTCTGGTGGGCGCTCGGCACCGAGGCGGCCGTGCAGTACTCGACGGCGTGGCTGCTCGAGAAGAGCCTGTCGGTCGACAACCTGTTCGTCTTCGCGCTGATCTTCGCCTACTTCAAGGTGCCGGCCGCGTTCCAGCACCGGGTGCTGTTCTGGGGCGTCATGGGCGCGCTGGTCTTCCGCGCGATCTTCCTCGCCGCCGGCGTCGCGATCGTGAGCCAGTTCACCGCGATCCTGTTCCTGTTCGCCGCGATCCTGCTCTACAGCGCCTGGAAGCTGCTCAAGGGCGACGACGACGAGTTCGACCCGAGCACCAGCTTCGGCGTCCGGATGCTGCGCAAGCTCGTCCCCGTGCGCGACGAGTACGCCGGCACGAAGTTCTTCGTCAAGGAGAACGGCCGCCGCGTGGCCACCCCGCTGCTCGCCGTCGTGGTCGCCGTCGAGATGGCCGACCTCGTCTTCGCCGTCGACAGCGTCCCCGCGGTGCTGGCGGTCAGCGACGACCTGTTCATCGTCTACTCCTCGAACGCCTTCGCGATCCTCGGTCTGCGCGCCCTGTACTTCCTGCTCGCCGGCCTGCTCGACAAGTTCCACTACCTGAGCAAGGGCCTGGCGATCATCCTCGCCTTCATCGGCGTGAAGCTCGTGCTGCAGGCGGCGCACAAGACCATCAGCACCGACATCCCGGAGATCCCGTCGCTGCTGAGCCTGGCCGTCGTGTCGTCCCTGCTGGTGGGCTCGGTGCTGCTGAGCTTCCTGAGGCCGGCGCCGGCGAAGGAGGCGGAGGCGTCCGGTGCGCTCGACGACGACGGGACGGGGCCCGCGGCCGTCACGACCGCCGACCTGACGAAGCCGTCCGAGGGCGCGCCCGACGACCCTGCTCGCGACCGGGCCGACGACCCCGACGACGACACGCTGCGCAGGACCCGCGTCCCGTCCTGAGCGGGACGCGGGCGGACCGCCGGCCGCTCGTGAGCGGTCAGCCCCGCACGGGCGCGACCGGCCGGGACCGGACGGGTCAGGCCAGCGCGTCGGCGGCGGCCGACCGGACGGCGTCCGCGACCGCGGTCAGGGCCGCCGGCCCCGAGCGCCACTGCTGCCAGTGCAGCACGACGTCGACGTGCGAGCTGTCGAGGACGCGCAGGCCGTCGGGGTGGTGCTCCCGCTCGAGGTCGGCGACCATCCCCCACCCCATGCCGAGCCGGATGGCGTCGGCGAGCTCCTGCGCCGCGGGCACGTGGTGGCGCGGCGCGTCGGGGGTGCGTCGCAGCCGTCGCCGCAGGTAGCGGTCCTGCAGGTCGTCCTTGCGGTCGAAGACGAGCACCGGTGCGCGCGCGAGGCTCTCGCGGTCGACGCCGTCGGGGAACCACCGGTCGGCGAAACCCGGTGCGGCGCAGGGTCGGTACCGCATCGTGCCGAGCCGGGTCGACCGGCAGCCGGGGAGCGGCTCGGCCACCGAGGTGACCGCGGCGGCGGCCGCGCCGCTGCGCACCAGGTCGAGGGAGTGCTCCTGGTCCTCGCGCAGCACCTCGAGCTGCACGCGGTCGGCCACCGAGGCGAGCGCGGGAAGCGCCCAGGTGTGCAGCGAGTCGCCGTTGACGACCAGCGTCAGGTGCGGGTGCTCCTGCTCGCGCCCGAGGTCGCCGGCCAGGTCGTGCGCGAGCAGGTCGACCTGGCGGGCGAACCTCGCCACGGCCTCGCCGGCCTCGGTGAGCCGCACCGGCCGGGCCCGGTGCAGCACGGGACGTCCGACCGCGCGCTCCAGCGCCGCGATCCGCTGGCTGACCGCCGAGGGCGTCAGCGCGAGGTGGCGGGCCGCCGCGTCGAAGCTGCCGAGCGCGGCGATCGCCGCCAGGGTGCGGGCGTGGTCGGGCAGGACGTCGGTCACGTTCAGCGCTGCTTCAGCACCTGAAGGAACATGAGCTGGAGTGAACCACCTGCGGCGTGCGACCGTCGAGGGGTGCTCCTGCCCCTGCTCGCCGGTCTCGGCACCGGTCTGTCGCTCATCATCGCCATCGGCGCCCAGAACGCGTTCGTCCTGCGCCAGGGACTGCGCCGCGACCACGTCGTGCTGGTCGTCGCCGTGTGCGCCGTCTCCGACCTCGTGCTGATCCTGCTGGGCGTCGCCGGCGTGGGGACCCTGGTCGAGCGCGCGCCGCTCGCGCTGACGGTGGTGCGCTGGGGCGGCGCGGCGTTCCTCGTCGTCTACGGCCTGCTGGCCGCCCGGCGCGCGGTGCGCGGCGGCACCCTCGACGCCGACCCGGCCGGGCGGCCGCTGTCGTGGCGGGCGGCGCTGGCGACCTGCCTGGCCTTCACCTGGCTCAACCCGCACGTGTACCTCGACACCGTGCTGCTGGTGGGCTCGGTGGCCAGCACCCACGGCCCCGAGGGCCGCTGGTGGTTCGGCGCCGGCGCCGGTGCGGGCAGCGTGCTGTGGTTCAGCGCCCTCGGCGCCGGGGCGCGCCTGCTCGGTCCGGTGTTCCGGAGGCGCTCCGCGTGGCGGGTGCTCGACGCCCTGATCGCGGTCGTCATGCTGGGCCTGGCGGTGCTGCTGCTGACCGGGTGAGACCCCGACAGGCGACTCGTACACCTGTTCGAGATCGTGGCACCATGGGCCGGGTGGCAGGCGGGATGACGGCGGGGCGGGGCAGGACCCTCGCCGAGCGCTCCGCGCGCGCCGGCATCGGCACCGGTGCGAGCGACGGCGGGTACGAGCTGCCGCCCGCCCCCGCCCGCCGCAGGTGCGCCCGCGGGCCCAGCACTGCTGGGTGGTCGACCCCCCGCAGTCGCCCGGACGCTGGCCGGGCCTGCTCACCGAGTGGCGGCGCGAGCCGTCCGGGGCGTGGTCGGGACGGGTGGCGTGGGCGGTCGACGGCGCCACGCCCGACGCCGACACCGTGCTGCTGCAGGCCTGGCTGCCCGCGCACCTGCTGCGCGGGCCGGACGAGGTCGGCTGACGGACGAGGTCGCCTGACGGGCGAGGTCAGCTGACCGAGGTGCGTCCCGTGGCGCGGTCCCAGGTGATCGTCCCGCGCTCGAAGTCGTTGGCCAGGCCGCCCGGCACCGCGCGGCACGGGCTGATGGGCAGGCCGAGCCGGCCGCCGGTGTCGCCCTCGGCGACGTAGCGGTCGAAGATGGCGCCGCGCAGGTCGGCGGCGCCGTGCTGCGCCGACTCGTGGATGACCCCGCGCTCGAACCGCGCGCGCCGCCCGCCCGGCACGTCGGCGGTGCCGGCGACCAGGTTGCCGAGGATGCCGCCGGGTCCGCGCAGCGTCGTGTAGAGGCTGCCGACCGCACCGGCGAGCACCTGCGCCCCGCCGGCCGAGGACCAGCCGATCCACCCGTTCTCGAACCGGGTGTACTTGTGCAGGCCGACCGCGACCATGTCGGTCACCGGCATCCGGAGCGTGCCGGCCGGGCCGTCGAGCTCCTCGTAGCGGTCGCGGATCGCGCCGTAGACCGGCCGGGCGGTGTACCCCGTGCGCCAGTACATCGAGCCCTTCTGGAACACCGCCGAGGTCGCGGCCGTGCCGGGCCACGCCCGTGGCCGCCGCACCGGGTACCCCAGCAGCGAGCGGTGCGCGCCGAGCGCCGTGTAGCGGTCGTCGTAGGCGCCCCACAGGCTGACCGCCCGGGTGGTGCTGCTCCAGTAGATGGTGCCCTCCTGGAACCGCTGCAGCCACCCGCTGCCGCCGTCGCGCACCTGCTCGGACACCGGGTAGCGGTGCGGCGAGGTCTCGAGCCCGCTGGCCTTCCACTCGGTGTAGATGTCGCCCCACACCGAGTGGATCTCGGTGGTCGGGTGGGCGTAGACGCCGCCCTTGCTGAAGGTGCGCTTGCGCCCGCCGTCGGCGGCCGGGGTGACCTCGGGGTCGACCGGCGTGCCGACCGGGTTGCCGGGGCCGCCGCGGTCCCACCACCACTGGTCGATGGGGTGCATGCAGCCCTGGCCGGGCAGGCAGGGCGCGCTGTGCAGCGCGGTGCGGTTGTCGGTGGCCGAGGTGGTGGTGCAGTCGGGCCAGATCTCCCACGGCGGGGCGCAGGTGATGACGCGGCACGCGACGGGCCCGCCGCAGGAGATGTCCTGGCGGCACTGCCCGTAGCGGAAGTAGTTGCACGACACCCGGCGCTGGTCGCAGCTGCCCGAGGCGCAGGTGCAGCGTCCGGTGTGGCACCCGGCCTGGCAGAAGGAGTTGTACCCGCCGCAGCCGGTCGAGCAGTTGGTGCACGAGTTCTGGCAGTCGATGTAGTAGCGCGCACCGCCGCAGCAGAACCCGGACCCGTCGGCCTTCCACCACCCGCCGACGAAGCTGCCGGGCGGGCACTGGTTCTTGCCCTGGTTGATGGTGCAGCAGAACGCCGTCCAGCCCGACGAGCAGGAGCTGCCGGGGCCGCAGACGGCGTCGTACGCCGAGACGGGCCGCAGCGTGTACCCGGCCGGGTCGGTCGCGACCGCGGCGCCGACGACGGCGGCCCCGGCCAGGAACCCCCGGCGCGAGGTGCGCTCGAGCAGGGCGTCACCGAGGCGCGACACCAGCCGGTCGGACCACCGGCCCTTCCTGGCCGCCGGCGCGGGGCGGCCGCCGGCCTGCTGCTCGGGCTGCGCGGGCGGTAGCGGGAGCCGGACCTCGTCGATCATGGTCACGGGGTGTCCTCGATCCTCAGCGTCGAGACGAGCCGGCGGACGGTCGGGACGAGCCGTCCGCGGTTCGCGTGCGAGCCGAGCACGACGTAGAGGCAGAAGCCCCGTCCGCGCTCGGTGAACCAGAACTGCGCGCCGGACTGGCCGGCGAGGGTGCGCTGCAGCGCCTGCGGCTGGAACGTGCGGGTGGCGAAGTCGGCGGGCAGGCCCTGGTGCGAGAACAGGGGGGTGCCGGCCGCCTCGGGACCGAAGTCGACCAGCGAGACGAACACGTCCTGCGGACCGAGCAGGTCGACCGCGCCGCTGCCGTAGTCGCCGCGGCTCTCGGGCATCGCGCGGGTGCACAGGTGCACGACGGGCCGGGTCACCTCGTCGGCGGTCTCGGGTGTCCGGCGGAAGATCCGCGCGTCGAGCGCCTCGGCGGTCTCGACGGCCAGGCCGTGCGCGTTGATCCTCATCCCGACGCCCTCCCGCCCGACGTGCCCATACCGTACACAGCGGACGCGCTCCGGCGGCTCCTGCGCACGTCAGACCGGCCGCTCGGTGTCGCGGACCTCGCCGGGAGGGGCCGACGGGTACAGGCTCGGGTGCCCGGGGTGGATGCCCGCCGCGAGCAGCTCGGCGTCGGCGCGCGACTCGCGGTGCGCGCCGTCGCCGATGGGGCCGCCCGGGTCCTGGTCGTCGAGCGACTGCTGCAGCAGGGCGTGCACCTGGGGCCAGCTGCTCGCCGCGCCCTCGCCGCGCACGCGTCCGGTCGGGCCCTCGACCAGCACGAAGTACGGCGACAGCGGCACCGAGTACGCGCTCCAGGTCTCGTCGGACATGACGACGGGGACGTCGGTCGGCGCGAGCCGGCCGACGGCCGACGGGCTCTCCTGGCCGGGGCCCTTGGTGACCACGACCAGCCGCGTGCCGGTGGGCAGGGCCACGCCCTCGCGGAAGGCCTCCCAGAAGTGCTCGCAGGTGAGGCACCCGCCGGACAGGAAGGCGACCAGGGTGTTCTCGCGCGTGCCGACGACCTGGACGGCCGCGGCGTCGCCGGACGGCGTGGTGCCCGCGACGTCGAAGCCGTCGGTCGGGTTGTCGCGGGGCAGCGACACCCCGGGCTGGACGCCGAACGGCAGCTCCTGCGGGCCGACGACCGGCGGGGTGGTGCCGAGGTGGTCGGGGTCGGCGAACCCGGCCTCGTGCAGCCGGCGCAGGATCGCGGCGTGGCTGCGCAGCAGGGCGGCGACGAGCACCGCCAGGCCCGCGAGGACGACGGTCTGGGCGATGACGAGGGCGATCACGAGACCTCCGGGAGAACCGGTGCGCTGGTGCGCGGGGCGACGCCGAGCGTCGGCAGGACGGCGAGGAC
This sequence comes from uncultured Actinomycetota bacterium, assembly GCA_963715595.1. Lineage (GTDB taxonomy): Bacteria > Actinomycetota > Actinomycetes > Actinomycetales > CAWJMD01 > MFD01275-22. The sequence continues at coordinate 3,213,072 of OY970255.1, read as the reverse complement.
GAGGTAGAGCAGGTAGGTGGCGAGCGCGGCCTGGCCGACGACCGTCCACGCGCCGAGGTCGGCCGTGAGCGCGAGCAGCCCGTCGGCGGACAGCGCGGGGGCGCCGAGCGCACCGGCAACCGCGGCGGCGCCGAGCAGCGCGGCGAGCAGCGCGGTGACCACGGCGTGCAGCAGCGTCGGCGGGGTGTCGACCCCGCCGAAGCACCCGCACGACGCGAGCGGGGTGGACGCGCGGCGCGCGGTGAGGACGAACCAGGTGAAGCCGAGGTACGACGCGGCGGCCAGGGCCAGCAGCACGGGGTGCCCGGTGAGCAGGGCGGCCGCGGCGAGGACGGTCTCGACCAGCCCGAGCCCGCGCACCAGCAGACGCGGACGGGGCAGGCGGGGCAGCAGCGCCGACACCGCCACGGCGGTGTCACGCGGGTCGAGCACCTTGGGGGCACCCGCGACGGCGAGCAGGGCCAGTGCGGCCCAGGCCGGTCCGGTCAGGGGATCGAGCACGGGTGAGGTCCTCCGGTCGGGGTCCTGGCCGACCCTACGTGACGTCCGTGGCCGCGGGGGGTTGCGCGACCGGCGGGACAACTGGATAGTGGAACTATCCAGTTCGAGGAGGGGTCGTGGACGAGTTCACGCCGCTGGTGGCGGGGCACGCGGTCGGTGCCACCCTGGCGATGGTGCTGGGAGCGGTCAACGTGCTGCGCCGCCGGCGCGGCGACCCGGCGCACCGGCTGATCGGCCGGGTCTGGGTCGTCGCGATGTACCTGACCGCGGGTTCGAGCTTCTGGATCCAGAACCTGCGCCCGGGCAGCTTCTCCTGGATCCACGGCCTCAGCGTGCTCACGCTGGTGACGCTCACGCTGGGCCTGTGGCACGTGCGCCGCGGCGACGTCCGCTCGCACGCCGCGAACATGGTCGGCACCTACCTCGGTCTGCTCGGCGCGTTCGTGGGGGTGGTCGCCGTGCCGACCCGGCTGGTGCCGAGCGCGTTCCAGCAGGACTGGCTCGCCATGACCGTCCTGACCGCAGTCGTCGTCGGCACCGGCCTGGCGTTCACCTGGGTCGTGGCGCGGCTGCTGCCCGACTCCCTTCCCGGCGCCCAGGTGGTGCGGTGAGCGGAACGGTGCCTCGACGGACCTTCCCGGCGGGCCCGCCCGGGCGTAGCGTCGCAGGGCGCGGTCGCGACTCGGCCCGGGCCCTCCGACCCGCAGTGCGGAGGTCCGGTCGTGCCCCTTCTCCCCACCCGTCGCCGCGCCCGACGCGCCCGCGGTGCCGCCACGTCGGCCGTCGCCGCGCTCGCGCTCGTCGTCCTGCTGGCCGGCCAGGTCTCTGCCGCCGGCTGGGGGCCGGCGTCCACCTCCCGCGTGACGGTGCGTCCGCCGGGCACGCAGTCCTCCGGCGGCGCCGTGACGGCGACCGCGGTCTCGGCGTCGGGACGGTACGTCGCGTTCGTCTCGGCCGCCCCCGACCTGGTCGCCGGCGACCGCAACGGCAAGGCCGACGCCTTCGTCCGCGACCGTGCGAGCGGCTCGACCGTCCGCGTCGCGGTGCCCAGGACGGGGCTGCGACCCGGCTGGGTCGCCGTCCCCGTCACGGTGTCGATCACGCCGGACGGGCAGGTGGTCGTGGTGGGGTACGAGGTGCGCGGGTGCGACGAGTCCGTCGAGCAGTCCGACATCGAGCAGTGCCACGGGTTCGTGCTGAGCCGCTGGGCCACCCAGCAGGGAGCCGCGGGTCGCGGGCTCGCGACCGACGTGAGCGACGACGGCCGGTACGTGCTGGCGACCGCCACCGACTGGTACAGCGGGTCCCACGTGGTGCTGTGGGACAGCTCGGCCGACGCCGTCGTCGAGGTCTTCGGCGAGGGCGACGGCGGGCCGAGCAGCAACCGCTCGGGGAGCCTGTCCGGCGACGCCCGGTGCGTGACCTTCTCGTCCGGCTTCGAGCTCGATCCCGCGGACGCGAACCCCGGCGCGGACGCCTACCTCCACGACCGGTCCACGTCGACCACGACGCTGCTGTCGACCGACGTCGGCGGCGGCTCGGCCGACGGCCCGAGCGGGGTGCCGTCGGTGTCGGCCGACTGCAGCACCGCCGCGTTCACGTCCGTGGCCACCGACCTGGTGCCCGGCGACACCAACCGGCGCACGGACGCGTTCGCCCGCGACCTGGCCACGGGGGTCGTCGAGCGGCTCTCGGTGAGCACCCAGGGGGTGCAGGCGAACGCCCACGCCGGCCGGCCGCTGCTGTCGGCTGACGGCCGGTACGCCGTGTTCGCCTCTGCTGCCACCGGTCTGGTGCCCGCCGACACCAACGGCGTCGGCGACGTCTTCGTGCGCGACCGCGCGACCGGGACGACGCTGCGCGGGTCGGTGGGTCCCGGCGGGCGGCAGCTCGACGGTGCCAGCGGCTCGGGCCAGCTCTCCGACGACGGGCTGCACCTGGTCCTGGGCTCGGCTGCGACCAACGTGGTGAACGGCGACACCAACGGCCGTCCCGACGTGTTCGCGAGGGACCGCGTCCCACCAGGGTGAGGCGGCGCCTCAGCCGCGTGCCGGTGCCACGCTCCGTGCAGCCGAGGTCCGATCAGCTCGAGGGCGCGGCCTCGCGCAGAGCCGACAGGACGCCGGACGCGGCCTCGTCGAGGAAGCGCTGCTGGCCCTCGTCCCCGACCTGCACCAGGGCGATGTCGGTGAAACCGGCCTCCCAGTAGGGCTTCACGGCCTCGACGATCGCGTCGACGTCCGGTCCGCACGGGATGGAGTCGGCGACGTCGTCGGGACGCACGAACTGGCTGGCAGCCGCGAACCCGGCAGGCGTCGGCAGGTCGGCGTTGACCGCCCAGCCGCCGCCGAACCAGCGGAACTGCTCGTGGGCGCGGCGCACCGCGGCGTCGCGGTCGGGGTCCCAGCAGATCGGGATCTGCCCGATCGCGCGGGTCGGGGCGTCGCCGCCCCGGGCCTGCTTCCACGTGCTGATCAGGTCGCCGTCCGGCTCGACCGCGATCAGGTGGTCGGCCAGCGGCGAGAACCGCTCCACCGACTTGTCTCCCGACACCGCCACCCCGATCGGGACGCCGCCCTCGGGCGCCTCCCAGACGCGGGCGCCGTCGACGCGGAACCACTCGCCGTCGTAGGTGACGAGGTCACCGGTGAGCAGCTCGCGGATGATCTCGACCGCCTCCTGCAGCATCGCCTGACGCTGGTCGACCGGCGGCCACCCCTCGCCCACGACGTGCTCGTTGAGGTTCTCGCCGGCACCGAGCCCGAGGGTGAAGCGGCCCTCGGACAGCTGCTGCAGCGTCGCGGCCTTCTGCGCGACGACGGCCGGGTGGTACCGGATCGTCGGGCAGGTCACGTACGTCATCAGCTCGACCCGCTCGGTGGCCTGCGCCACGGCGCCGAGGAGCGTCCACGCGTACGGGGCGTGCCCCTGCTCGGTCAGCCACGGCGAGTAGTGGTCGCTGCTCACCTCGAAGTCGAAGCCGATCCGCTCCGCCTGGGCGGCGTAGCGCACGAGGTCGCGGACGCCGCTCTGCTCGGTCATCAGGGTGTACCCGAAGCTCGTCATGCTCCGACGTTCGCACGCGGGCGCGGCCGGTGCGAGGCGAGAGAGCCGTCCCGGCCACGACGTGGTCTCGGGATGCGCGGCTCGCGACCGCGGGCGAGGCTGGACGGGACGAGGAGGTGGGCCATGACGACGTCGTTCCGCACGGGGGACAAGGTCGAGTGGGACAGCCACGGCGGTACGGCCGAGGGCGTGGTGGAGCGCACGATCACCTCGCGCACCGAGGCCGCCGGTCGCACGGTCGACGCGTCCGAGGACGAGCCGCAGTACCTGGTGCGCAGCGAGAAGAGCGGCGGCACCGCGGTGCACAAGCCGGACGCCCTGCGCAAGCGCTCCTGATCAGCCAGGCGACGAAGCGTCGTTGCCGCAGAGAGGATCTGACATGACCGAGAACGCAGACCGCACCGAGCAGCTGGAGAAGGTGCAGGCCATCATGAAGGGCGTGCGCACCTGCATGGTGACCACGGTGGCCGCCGACGGCACCCTGCACTCGCACCCCATGACGACCCAGGAGGCCGGGTTCGACGGCGACGCCTGGTTCCTCCTGGGCGCGACGTCCGAGACCGCCGAGAACGCGCGCGAGCGGCCGAGGGTCAACGTGTCGTACGCCGGCGACTCGGGCTGGGTGTCGTTGGCGGGCACCGCCGAGCTGTCGACCGACCCCGCGCGCAAGAAGGAGCTGTGGAACCGCTTCGTCGAGGCGTGGTTCCCCGAGGGCCAGGACGACCCCGCCGTGCAGGTGATGCGGGTGCGTGCCGAGTCGGCGCAGTACTGGGACAGCCCCGGCAGGGTCTCGATGGTCGTGTCGATGCTGACCTCGAGCGTGACGAAGAACCCTCCCCGCACGGGGGAGTCCGAGACGGTCGACCTGACGTCGACCCAGGAAGGAGCACGACGGTGAGCGGACGCCTGGACGGCAAGAAGGTCGCCTTCGCGGTGGCGCAGGAGGGCATCGAGCAGGTCGAGCTGACCGAGCCGTGGAAGGCGGTGCAGGAGGCCGGCGGCACCCCGGTGCTGCTCGCCCCCGAGAGCGGGTCGGTGCAGGCCTTCGACCACCTCGACAAGGCCGACACCTTCGAGGTGGACAGCACCTTCGGCGAGGTGTCGGTCGACGACTTCGACGCGCTGGTGCTGCCAGGCGGTGTCGCCAACCCGGACGCCCTGCGCACCGAGGAGTCGGCGGTCACCTTCATCAAGGGCTTCGTCGGCTCGGGCAAGACCGTGGCCGCGATCTGCCACGCGCCGTGGACCCTCGTCGAGGCGGACGTCGTCCGCGGACGTCGGATGACGTCGTGGCCGAGCCTGCAGACCGACCTGCGCAACGCGGGCGCCGAGTGGGTCGACGAGGAGGTCGTCGTCGACGGCAACCTGGTCACCAGCCGCAAGCCCGACGACATCCCGGCGTTCTCCGCCGCCCTGGTCGAGGCCGTCGCCTCGTCGTAGCGCTCACGGTGTCGCGACGGCCCGGGCGGGTACCTGCCCGGGCCGACGTGCGTCGCCGCGCGGCGCCTCGACCTCAGGCGGAGAAGCGTCCGACCAGCGCCGACAGCCGCTCGCCCATCCGCGCGAGCTCGGCGGTGGCGAGCCGCGCCTCCTCGATACCGGCCGACGAGGCCTCGGCCGAGGCGGCGACGCTGCTGATGCTCGTCGTGATCGACCGGCTCCCGCCCGCGACCTCGTCGGTGGAGCGCGACATCTCGGCTGCCACGGCGGTCTGCTCCTCGACGGCGCCGGCGATCGAGGCCGAGACGGCGCTGACGCGGTCGACGACCTGGGAGATGCGCGCGATCGCGTCGACGGCGGCGTCGGTCTCGACCTGGATCTGCTCGATCCGGCGCGACACGTCGGACGTCGCGCGCGCCGTCTCCTGCGCGAGCTGCTTGACCTCGCCCGCCACGACGGCGAACCCGCGCCCGGCCTCGCCGGCCCGGGCGGCCTCGATGGTGGCGTTCAGCGCGAGCAGGTTGGTCTGCGAGGCGATGCTCTCGATCACGGCGACGACACCGCCGATCTCCTGGCCGGCCTCGCCGAGCCGGCGCACGGTGCCGCCCGCCTCGTCGGCCAGCCGGACGGCCGACGCCGTCACCTCGGCGGCCTCCCCCGCGCTGCGGGCGATCTCGTCGATCGAGGCACGCAGCTGCCCGGCGCCCTGGGAGAAGCTCTCGACGGTCGCGCTGATCTGCTCCGACGCACCGGCCACCGTGCCGGCCTGGGCGGAGGCGTCCTGCGCCGCACCGGCGATGCGGTCGGTCGTGGCCGACAGCTGGCCGGTGGCGGCCGCGAGGGTCGACGCCGACCCGGCGACGTCGCGCACGGTGGTGGCGACGTCGGCGACGAACGCGTTGAACAGGCGGGCGATGGTCGCGAGATCGTCGTGGCCGTCCTCGTCCAGGCGGGCGGTGAGGTCGCCGTCGCCGTGGGCGATCGCCTCGAGGCGAAGACGCAGCTCGCGCAGCGGGATCCGGATCGACCGGCTCAGCAGCACCACCCACGGCGCGCACAGCCCGATGATCACCAGCGCCACCACCCAGGTGGTGGTGACGGCGCCGCGCGAGGCGCTGCCGGCGGCGTCCATCGCGTCCGCGCGCTGCTCCTCGAGCGCGCCCGCGAACTCGGCCAGCTGCGCCGACGCGGTCTCGTAGAGCTCCAGGCCCTGCCGCAGCACCAGGCGGTCACCCGCGACCCGGTCGGCGTCGGCGTCGGTGAGGTAGAGCGCGACGGCCTGCTCGTCCAGCGCCAGCAGCTCGTCGGTGCTCGCGCGGGCGCCGGCCAGCGCGGTGGTGTCGTCGCCGAGCGCGGCGGCCGCCCCCTCGAGGTCGGCGAGGCCCTGCCGGGTCGCCTCGGCGGCCTCGAGGAACGCGGCGCGGGCCGGCGAGCCGTCCCGGGCGCCGAGGGCGCCACGCAGCGAGACGTCGAACGCGTACGCGGTCTGGCGGCCGTGCAGGTCCGAGAGCAGGTACCGCGCCTGCAGCGTCTTCGCGTGCACCTCCTGCACGCGCGCGGCCTCGTCCTGGGCGTGCGCGGCGCGCGACCCGGCGCTGATCGAGACGCCGGCCAGCACCAGCAGGGTCACCAGCGCGGCGACGGCGAGCGTGATGATGCGGGCGGCGACGCTGAACCGTCGCATGACTGCCATGGGAAGTGGTCTCCGACCTCGGTCCGGGGGGCACGCGTTTCGTCCTCCCATCGGCGGGTGCGCCCCGGACGTGAGGACTTGCGCGCGTCCGTCACCCGACCGGGCGTCTCGGCGCTTGACGCCGCCATCGGTCAGTGACAACTGACCGTTCGTGGTGACTGACGGATCCTCGGCGGCCGCGCTCGCGGCGCTCGGCGACCGCACCCGGCGCGAGCTGGTCGACCGGCTGGCGTCCGGGCCGCTGTCGGTGCGCGAGCTGGCCGACACCGTCGCCGTCACCCGCCCCGCCGTGTCGCAGCACCTGCGGGTGCTCAAGGACGCCGGCCTGGTGAGCGAGCGCGCCGAGGGCACGCGGCGGATCTACCGCCTCGAGCCCGCGGCGCTGGCCGCGCTGCGCGACCAGCTGGACGCGTTCTGGCGCCAGGCGCTGCTCGGCTACGGGTCCGCGGTCGACGCCGTGGACGACGACAGGAGGAGCACGTGAACGACGACGCCGGGGCCGACCCGACCCGCCCGGTGCGCACCGTCACCGTCGACGCCCCGGTCGAGGAGGCGTTCCGCGTCTTCGTCGAGCGGTTCGACCAGGTCAGACCGCGCGAGCCGCTCGACGACGGACGCACCCGGCTGCGGCTCGAGCACCGCCACCTCGACCGGAACGGCCCCGGGTGGGAGGGCGTCGCGTCCGGCGTCGGCGACCACCAGGGCCGGCCCCTCTACCTCGGCCGCTACGCGGCGCTGCTGCCGGACGCCCCGTGAGCCCGTCCGACCGGGTGGTGGCGGCGACGGCGGAGCGCACCGAGCTGGCCGAGCTCCTGGGTTCGCTCGACCCCGCGCAGTGGGACCTGCCCACCCCGTGCCGCCGCTGGAGCGTGCGCGACGTCGCCGTGCACGTCGTCAGCTACGACGACCTGCCGGTGCCGCGCGACCGGCTCGTGGCGGCGCTCGCGGCCGTGCGCGGGGCTCCCGTGCTGCCGGCCCGCGGCCTGACGCGCGGGCTGCGGCTGGTCGCCGACGACGTGCCCTGGCAGCAGGGCGACGGGCCCGAGGTGCGAGCGCCGGGTGAGGCGCTGCTGCTCACCGCGTCCGGCCGCGACGTCGCGCTGGACGAGCTGCGCGGCGACGGTGCGCCGCTGCTGGCCGAGCGGGTCCGGGCGCACCACCGAGCGTCGTGACGTCGTATCCCCGCATCGCCCGCACCGGGGAACATCCACCACCTGGACGGAGCCGGATGTTCCCCGGTGCCTCCGACCGACGCTCCGGAAAGGGTCACGGCGGCGGCGGCGCGTCCCTACGGTGAGGGCGACCCGACCGCTGCCGACCGAGGACACACGATGCGGATCTACAACCCACCACCGAACTGGCCCGCGCCGCCTCCGGGGTGGAAGCCCTCCGCGGGTTTCCGGCCCGATCCCTCCTGGGGTCCTCCGCCGCCCGGCTGGCAGCTGTGGCTCGACCAGCCCCGCAACGGGATGGGCCGCGCCGCCAAGGTGGGGATCGGGGTGCTCGTGGGAGTCGTGGCCCTGTGCGGCGTGGGCGTGATCGGCGCCTTCAGCGGAGGCGGTGCCGACGACCAGCCCGCCGCCCTCGTGGAGGCACCGGCGTCGACCAGCGCCGACGACGACGCCGCCGAGCGCGCCGCCGAGGAGGCCGCTGCCGAGCAGGCCGCGCAGGAGGCCGCCGAGGAGGCCGCCGCGAAGGTCGAGGCCGAGCGCGTCGCCGCGGAGAAGGCGGCGGCGGAGAAGGCGGCGGCGGAGAAGGCGGCGGCCGAGGCCGCCGCGGTGGCGAAGGCGGCGGCGGAGAAGGCGGCGGCGGACAAGGCTGCGGCGGACAAGGCTGCGGCGGACAAGGCGGCGGCGGACAAGGCGGCAGCCGACCGGGCGGCGGCCGAGCAGGCCGCGGCGCAGCAGGCGGCGGCGGAGGCGGCAGCACGCGAGGCCGCAGCCGAGCGGGAGTCCGCGTCCGTCGACGACGAGAACTGCTCGGCGGCCCGGGCCGCCGGTGCCGCGCCGGTCCGCGTCGGCGAGCCGGGCTACGGGCGCCACCTCGACCGTGACGGCGACGGTGTCGGCTGCGAGAACTAGACCCTCACCACCCTGCGACCGCGAGACCGCAGCAGCCGGGCGAGCGCGCCGCGGGCACGCCCAGGTGCTGCGCTCGACCCGAGACGACGAAGAGGCCCCGCGCCGCGCGCGGGGCCTCTCCGGTGACGTGAGCGGGTGACGAGAATCGAACTCGCACTGTCAGCTTGGGAAGCTGATGTTCTGCCATTGAACTACACCCGCGTGCGCGGTCCCGGAGCTCCGGGGGGCGCGGCGGCCAGCATAACGGACGGGCGGTGCCGCACGATCAGGTCGGGTGCGACCGCCGGCGTCAGTGGTCGACCACGCGGCCGACCACCGCGTCGAGCGGGACGGGGCCGTAGCTGCGGGAGTCGATGGACGAGAACCGGTCGTCGCCCATCACGACCACGGTGCCGGTGGGCACGACGAACGGTCCGAAGTAGACACCGTCGATCCTCGCGCGGTCGACGTGGGCCTCGATCACCGCGACCCCGTCGACGGTGAGCACCGCGTCGACGATGGCGATGTCCTCACCGGCCACGGCGACGACCCGCTGTGACGGCGAGGTCGCCGTCCACCCGCACCACCACGACCTCGCCCCGCCGGGGTGGCGACCAGCGCAGCGTCGCCTTGTCCACGACGACGACCGCTCCGGCGTGCAGGGTCGGCTCCATGCTCGTGCTCTCGACCGTGTGAGGCGCGGCCACGAAGGTCCTGACCGGTCGCGTCGTCGCGCTCGAGCTCCAGCGTCCGACTCCGGACGGCCTGGGCCGACGTCAGACGCATGACCGGGCTGTCCGCCAAGGACGTCGGGATGGTGTCCAGGTCGGGTCGGTGGTGTCGACAGGGTCGCCGACGACGTCGAATGCGACCACCTCGTCGGTGTTGTCGAAGTCGATGTTGTTCTCGTCCTGCGGTTGCGCGACGACGCGTGTGCCGGGCGGGTACCTGCGGAAGTCGACGAGCACCTCGTAGCGCTCCGCGGGGGCGTGCCGCCAGGACCTCACCGGGATCGCCGTCGGCAGCCGGTAGACCCGGCGCGCCCTGCCGTCCGCCGCGAACATCATGTCGGTGAGGACGAGCGGGACGTCGAACTCGCCCTGCGGCAGCACCGCCCGCTCGAGCGGATCGTGCAGCTGGTACGTGGCGCCCAGCCCGCCGTACACCGTCTGCGCCGTCATGTGCGCCCGGTGGTCGTGGTACCAGAGCGTCCGGGCCGGCTGGACGTTCTCGTAGACGTCGTCCTTGCACGAGCCCGGCTCGGTGGTGTCGTTGGCGTACCCGTCGTACTCGGGCCGCGAGGCGTGCCCGTGCAGGTGCGTCGAGGTACCGATGCCGGTGTCCTCGCCGTGGCTCGGGTGGTGCAGGCCGACGCGCTGGTTGCGGACCCGCAGGACCGCCTACGTGCCCTGGTCGACGCTGATCGTCGGCCCCGGGAGCAGTCCGTTGTACCCGATCACCGGGGTGGTCAGGCCGGGGACGATGCCTGCCGGCCCGGCCCGTGCGAACACGGTGTGCTGCTGCGTGGGGACGCCGTCGGTGTCGACGTGGGTGCGGATCGGGGAGAGCACCGGCGGCCTGGTGAACGCGGCGCGGAACGGCACCGGCATGTTGGCCCTGGCGAGCCGGCTGACCGACTTGGCCTGGAGGGTCGCCCCGAGCGGGACGGACAGTCCGGCCGCGCCGATGAGACCTGTGGCGCCGAGCTCGAGGGTCGTGCGACGTGAGGCGTTCACGCTGCTTCCTGGGACTGGGTCCGTGTGAAGCGGGGGTCGTCGCGAGTGCGGACGGGCGTGTGACGGAGAGGGGCCGGGCCGGCGTGCTCCGGATGCGGGATACGCCGGCCCGGCCTGTCGAGGGTTCCTCTCGTCGAGCGGGGTCGCTCAGGTGATGTCGTCCTCCGGCGACACGGTGGGTGGGGGCGGCGCCCCGGACCCGTGGGCCCGGGGCGCCTGTGTGCCGTGACCCGGTGGTCAGCCCCCGGTGCGGAAGCTCCACTGGGTAGCGGCCAGCGGGTTTCCTGCGGTGTCGGTGATGCCCGTGCTGAGCCGGACCGTGAACTGGGTGTTCGCGGGCAGGGTGGCGTTGGGGTTGAGGGTCATCACGCGGGTGGTGGCGTTGTAGCTGACCACAGCGGCCCGCAGCGCGCCGTTCGCGGCCGTTCCGGTCCGCAGGGTCACGGTGGTGCCGTTGATGGTCGTCGGGGCGACGGCCTCGTTGAAGGTCACCGTGACGTTGGCGTTCCGGTTGACGCCGACGGCGCCCACCCCGGGGGTCCTGGCTGTCAGGGCCGGCCTGGGCCCGGTGAGGAAGGAGACCAGGACGTGGTCACCAGGGGTGCGCCGGCGACGTCGCGGATCGCGGCGGTCCCCCCGGTCAGGGTGGCCGTGTACCGGGTGTCGGCGAGGAGGTTGGCGTTCGGGTTCAGGATCCACTGGTTCGTGGTCCCGTTGCGGGTCACCGTCGCCGGCACCACCGCCCCGGCCGGGGTGCGAAGCTGGAACGTCGCGGTGCCGACTCCGTTGACGGCCTCGCTGAAGGTGGCGGTCACGTTGGCCGCCTGACCCACCACGGTCGCGTTGACCGCAGGAGCCCGGGCGGTCACCGTCGGCGCCGTGTTGGGCGCCGCCGGGGTGACGGCGGCGGACAGCGCGGAGAACGCGCTGGTGCCGACGGCACTGGTCGCAGACACCTGGAACCGGTATGCCTGACCGTTGGTCAGGCCGGTGACCACCAGGCTGGTGGCGGTCCCCGCCGGTCGCAGCGCACCGACCTGTGCGCCGGCTGCGTTGACGACCCGCACCGTGTACCCGGTGATCGGCGAGCCGCCGTTGTTCGCCGGTGCGGTGAAGCTGACCGTCGCCGAGGCGTTGCCGGCCACCACGCTGACCACGGCGGTCGGGGCATCCGGGCGTCCAGGACGACCGTGCCGGGGTCGGGATCGTGCCGTCGGCGAACTGCAGCTGCTCGATGTTGCGCAGCGTGTCGGTCCCGTCCGCCTCCGACGGTGTGCGGTGACCGTCGTCACCCCGCCCACCGTGGTCACGGTGTAGTTCGCCCGGTCCCCGGTGAACAGCGCGGTGTCGGTGGTTCCGGGTGGCGTCTTGATCGACCGCTCGACCGTGATGCTTCCCGGGTTGATGCGCCCGGCGAGGACGTCGGCCCGCGAGCGTCGTCAGCCCGTCGTGCAGCCTCGTGGTGCTCGGGTCCGTGTAGCCAGGTTCGGCGCGCGCAGCTGGACGTCGAGCCACGCGTCGCCGTCGATGAGGTCGTCGCCGCCGCGGCCCTCGATCGGTCGCTGCCGTCCCCACCGAGCAGGAGGTTGCCCCCGGTGAAGCCGGTGGCGCCTGCAGGGAGCAACCCGGCCAGGCCCGTCACCCGGCGCGATGCCGGCCGCGTCAGCTCGTGGCCGACCATTTCGGCGGCGTCGCGGCTGTCGCCGCGCAGCACGTCGTCGAAGTTCCACCCGGACAGGCTCTCCACCAGGTCGAACCGGTCGCGGTTGGTCTCCACCGACGGCGGCAGCAGTCCGGTGATGTCCATGTCGGAGTCCCCGGCCAGCCGCGTCCAGCTTGTGCGTGGTGAAGTCGAACCCGAGCATCCCCTCGTTGCGCTGGATGCCAGTACCGAGCAACATGACGTCGTCGCCGCCCTCTGCGTCGTAGTCCGGCTCGCCGCCGGTGCCGATCAGCACGTCGTGCCCGGGCTCGTTCGGGTCGTCCTGGAACGGTGCGCCGTTGTCGCCCTGGAGCAGGTTGAACGGCCCCTTGCCGCCCTCGATCCAGTCGTCACCGTCGTCGCCGAAGACCGTGTCCTCGCCGTCGCCGGCGAAGACGAAGTCGTCCCCAGGTCCCGCGAACGTCTCGGTCATGTCGTTGCCGCCGATGATGAAGTCGTTGCCGCGGCCGCCCTGGTTCAGGTCAGCGCCGAACCCCTGGCCGGACGACAGCGTGTCGTTGCCGTCGCCGCCCTTGAGGGTGTCGTCACCGAACAGGTCCGTGAGGATGTCGTCCCCGAGGCCGCCGACGAGGTTGTCGGCCCCGTCGCCGCCCTCGATCCGGTCGTTCCCGTCGTTGCCGCGGATCGTGTCGTCGCCCTCGCTGGACCGGATCCGGTTGTTACCGGCCGTGCCGTTGAAGACCACGTGCGCCGGCCCGCCGTAGCGGATCGTGCCGTCGGCCGCGCGGGTCAGCAGGGTCGACTCGTTGTACGGCGTCGCCGGGTCGTTCAGGACCGCCCCGGAGGTGCCGAGCTTGGAGACGTCGAAGGTCAGGTCCGGACGGGAGAACGAGTCCGCCGGCAGACCCTCGACGTCGGTGTTGCGCTGGATCAGCTCCGCGAAGGAGTTGCCCTCGAGCTGGGTCAGCATGTTCAGACCGACCGTGCGCGACAGGTAGTAGAACCGGTCGGCGTCCTGGAGGGACTCGGCCTGCGCCTCGAAGACGTAGTTGAACGTCGGCCCGAGCAGGCCGCCGAAGACCATCTGCTTCTCGGCCAGACCACCCACCCACAGGTCGATCACGTCGACGCCCGTCGTGGTCGCGCCGTTGGCCGCGTTCACCCACTCGGTGTGGACCACGATCGGCTCGCCGGTGACCGGGTCGGTGACCGTGTGCGCCACCCCGTTGATGAACGCCTCGCCGTCCTCCGGCACCGACGCGGCGGGGATGTCGTCGGTCGTGTCGGCATCACCGTCCGGACCGTCGGTCCCGTACAGCAGCGCGTTCGCGGCGGCCCGCTTGGTGGTCAGCGTCGTGGCCGACGTGATCGAGTCGTGGGTGCCGTACGCCGCGATGAAGTTCGGCAGCGACTCGTGGTGCTTGAGGCTGAACGAGAGGTCCGCCCAGCTCTCGTACGGCGCGAGTGCCGTGTTGTCGGTCTCGGCGAAGAAGGAGCGCCGGGCCTCGTTCAGCGTGGGGATCCCGGTGTCACGGGCACGCGCCATGTTCAGCGTCGCGAGGTCCAGCGGCAGCCCGAGCAGCTGGTTGCGCAGCGCCTCGGTGACGAACTCGTCGAGCTCGTTGCCGACCTGCCGCGTCATGCCCCGGACCACGTCGCCCGCCGCCTCATCCGGGTCGGTGCTCCCCTCGAGGAACGCGTCCGGGTTGAGGAAGGCCTCGAGCAGGGCGATGTCGTCGTGCACCCCGGCTGCGTCGTGCGGTCGACCGACTCCGTGAGCATGGAGTGGCCGAACCGGTAGACCGCGTGGGCGAACTCGGCCTCGATGGCCGGGTCGACGTTCGTGCGGTAGCCCGTTCCGCCCTCACCGAACGGGTTGACCATCGGCTGGACCTTGCGGATGAACTCCTCGAACGCGAGGTGCTGGTACTCCATCTCGGTGACGAAGCGGGCCGCCTGGAACAGCCGCTCTCCGTAGTCCCACCCGGACGGCCCGGTTGTGGTCGCCCACTCCGCACGCTCGGCGGCGGTGAAGGCCGCGGCGTCGAGCATCGTGTCGATCTCCCCGACGAGGCGGTTGTGCTCGGAGTGGAAGATGTGGTGCACGGCGGTCAGGCCGATGTTCTCGTTGACGCGGCCGTCGCCCGCGACGAAGTGGGCTCCCAGCATCTCGTCGTCGTAGGTGCCGGGCAGGCCGTCGTCCGACGTACCCGCGGCCGTGTCCGCCGTCTGCGGCACGGCCGGCGTGGCGCGGTTGCCGTCGTGGTCCCACGTCCCCGGCACCGCGTGGTGCGCGATGTCGTCGAGGAACGCGTGACCCGTCCTGGTCGCACCGGCGGTGGTCACCGGTGCGCCCGGGTTGCCCTCGACCACGCCACCGGGTGCGCTCGGCACGACGAGCTGCGGGAACCCGTTGGGTCCACGGTCGTACCGCCCGTACGGGTCGGTCTTCAGCAGCGGCAAGTTCAGCACGTCGAAGTCCGAGAGCTCGATGCCGAGCAGGTCGCTCGCCTGCGCCTGCACGGTGTCCCAGTTGGCCATCCCGTCGTCCGAGCGGGCGATCATGGCCCCGGTGGACACCGGCCCTGCCGGCGAGGCGGCGTACTGCCGCAGGAACACCTGGTGGGACGGGTGGGAGGTGTAGGTCTGGCTCTGGTCGACGAACGGCGAGGTCTGGTTGGACGCCTCGTGGTCACCGCCGTGGGTGGCGCGCGTCAGCGCCATGAAGTTGGTGGGCGACCCCGGGACGTACTGCGGGTCGTCCGGCTGGAGCGGGACCAGCACGGTGCCGACGCCGCCCTTGTTCACCAGGTCCAACCCGTGGTCGAAGAACTGTCCGAACAGGGTGAACCAGGAGTTGTAGGGCGCCGACAGCCCCACGTCCGTCGCGACGTTCGGCATCACGTAGGCGCCGGACGGAGTGACCTCGGCCCCGGGCCGGCTGCGGCGACCGCGGCCGGGTTGGTGCCGGTCTGGTCGACGATCAGGTTGCTGATGATGCGCGGCTGGCTGTCGAACACGATGCCGCTCGACGAGGCGTACGTGGTGCCGGCGGTGGGCGCCGGGCCGGGGCCGTCGGGGTCACCGGCCTCGGCGGTGCGCAGCGACTTCGGCACCAGTCGCGGGAAGGCCCGGTCGGCGGTCCCGAAGTCGTTCTGTCCCACGACGAGGTTGTTGCACGTGCCGTCCACGGTGCGCAGTCCCCAGGGGAGCGTGACTCCCACGCCCCCGGAGGGGATCTGGTCCGGACCGTTGCCGAGCAGGGTCCCGCAGGGGTTCGTGGGCGTCTGGGTGGCCGCGTGCCGCTCGGCGATCTTGATCTGCTTCAGGACGAACCGCAGATCCGACGCGTTGAGGTTGAAACCCTGCCCGACCGGCGCAGCTGCTTGGGCGGGCGCGAGGACGGCGCCCTGCGCGAGACCGCAGACGAGTGCCGCGGCCGCGATGGCAGCCAGCGGTCGCCTTGGGCGGATTGCCCTGTCATTCCTGGTTGTTGGCCCGAACGTTCGTCGCATCCTACGGCCCTCCGTGTCGAGCAGGCGGCGTGCCGGCGGCCCGTTGCCTGCGTGCTGTCCGCCAAGACGCTAGGAACGCAGCGGCTCTGGGACATCGACCGTCGGGTTGAAACCGCCGAGGCGCGCTCCACCCTGCGGTGGGGACAGAAGGGTCGAGTAGTGCGACGGCTACCCGAAGGTGACGCCGTGCCGGTAGGCGTAACCGACCAGCTGTGCGCGATCGCGCTGCCGGGTCTTGCCGAGGAGGTGGTTGACGTGGGTCTTGACCGTGGCCTCCGAGACGGAGAGCCGTTCGGCGAGCTCGGAGTTCGACAGTCCAGCGGCGATCAGTGACAGCACCTCGAGCTCACGGGTGGTCAGTCCCGCGGGTGTGGGATCGGCCGCTGCCGCCGATGGCACAGGTGCGATCGAGATCGGGGCACCAGTGGCGAATGCGTCCAGCAGGCGCCGCTGGACACCGGGTTCGAACTCGACGTTTCCGGCCGCAACCGACACGATCGCGCGCCGGATCCACTCCGCCCCCGCGTCCTTCGTGAGGAATCCGCGAGCTCCAGCCCGTAGCGCGGCGTACACCCACTCCTCGTCGGAGTAGGTCGTCAGCACCAGGACGAACGTGCGGGAGCCCGTCTGCACGAGCTGCTTGATCACTTCCACCCCGTCGCAGTTCGGCATCACCAGGTCCATCAGCACGACGTCCGGCTGCGAGCTCCGCCGTCTTCAGGAGCGCGTCGAAACCGTCGACCGCGGTCCCGACGACCTCGATGCCGGGGAGCAGCCCGAGGAGCAGGGCGAGGCCGTCACGGACGACCTTCTGGTCGTCGGCGACCAAGACGCGCACCGGTTGGTCCGGGAGCGGTGGTGAGGAGCTCACGCGGCATGCACGCGGCCAAACTACGGTGCGGGGATGCTCAGCCGTACCCTGAATCCGTCAACTCGTGGTTGTGCCTCGAGGAACCCGCCGAGCAGGGCTGCCCGCTCGGCCATCCCGGTGAGTCCCAAGCCGTCGGCCGGCTTCCCGCCGGAGGCGCCCCTGCCACCGCTGTCGACCACCTCCACCACGACCTCGTCCGTCGCGTAGGTCAGCCGCACCGTCACCTGGGCGCCGGCTCCGGCGTGTTTCGTCACGTTCGTCAGCGCCTCCTGCACCGTGCGGTACACCGTGCGACCCGCCTCCGGCGAGAGGTGGCGCGGTTCTCCGACGGTCTCGAGCACGATGCGCGTCGACCCGTTCCTGCGGGCATCCTCGACCAGCCGCGGCAGCTGCCCGGGCGTCGGCTGGGGGTCGCCACGCAGGGCGGAGATGGCGTGCCGGGCGTCGACCAGGCCTTCGCTCACCAGTCGGTGGGCGGTCGCGACCTCTGCCGTCAGCCGCTCGTCGGCCTCCGTCCGGATCGCCAGCAGCCGAGTCCCCTCCAGCTGCACCGCGAGCCCGGACAGCGTGTGGGTCAGGACGTCGTGGATCTCGCGTGTCAGCCGCGCGCGCTCGGCCAGGGCCGCGGCCCGCTCCCAGGCCTCGCGGCGTGCTGCCTCCTCCGCCAGCAGGCGCTCGGCCCTGACCACCGCCTCGCGGCTGACGGACGCGAACGACGACACGCCGAGCAGCAGGCAGGCTCCGAGCACGATGTTGACCACCGCGGGCAGCGGCCGCGCCGCGTTCACGCTCTCCACCACGGCCCCGGCGAGCAGCACCGGGACCCCGCCGGCCACGGCCCACCGTGGCGGCAGGCGGAACGCGAGCGCCGCCATGGCCAGGTACACCAGCACCAACCCGGGACCGTCGGGCTGCAGAAGATCGAGGCCGGCACCGCACAGGCCGAAGCCGGCGAGGCAGACGGTCAGCACCCACTGGCTGCGGACGTCCGGCTGCAGGGCGAACAGCCACAGAGCGGTCCCGACGACGAGGAGCCCGAGCGCGAGGGCGAAGGTGGAGCGGTCGGGTGGGGGACCGACGACCACGGTGCAGACCCCGACGACCACGGCGGCGACCGCTCCGAAGCGAGCGAACCACTGTCTCTCACCCGCCGGGGCGGGAGTCACCTCGCTCCCCCCGGGCGACTGCTGCAGGTCGGACGTGTCCATGGTCCAAGCGTGATGCGCCAGGGTTGCGCCGTCATCCCCCCGTGGGTGGTCTTCGAGCGTGCAACAGGGTGGACGTCGACGGACGGCTCACGGCCACCCACGCGTGCCGGCGCGGTCGACGACGAGGACCTCGTCGTCCAGGGGAGATCGCGACCGGGTCCGACGAGGGCGGCGGTGGAACCTGCACGACCTCTCGGGCAGGCCCCCCGGCCGTCGACAGCTCGATGTCCTCGCGTTCCCTCGCGCGGGCGTCGTTGGACCTCGGTGCCAGCACCGGTGGCCGCCAGCCGGCCGGTAGCCTTCCGCCGTGCTGCTCTCCGACCGCGACATCCGCGCCGAGCTCGAGTCCGGACGCGTCGTGCTCGAGCCCTACGACCCGACGATGATCCAGCCGTCCAGCGTCGACGTGCGCATCGACCGGCTGTTCCGGCTGTTCGACAACCACAAGTACTCCGTCATCGACCCCGCCCAGGAGCAGCCCGAGCTGACCCGGCTGATCGAGGTCGAGCGCGGCGAGGCGTTCGTGCTGCACCCGGGCGAGTTCGTCCTCGCCTCGACCTACGAGGTCGTCACGCTGCCGGACGACGTCGCCGCCCGGCTCGAGGGCAAGTCGAGCCTCGGCCGGCTCGGCCTGATCACCCACTCGACGGCCGGCTTCATCGACCCGGGCTTCTCCGGGCACGTGACGCTCGAGCTCGCGAACGTCGCCACGCTGCCGATCAAGCTGTGGCCCGGCATGAAGATCGGTCAGCTCTGCTTCTTCCGGCTGTCGTCGCCGGCCGAGCACCCGTACGGCAGCGAGCGGTACGGCTCGCGCTACCTCGGTCAGCGGGGCCCGACGGCCAGCCGGTCGTTCCAGTCCTTCCACCGGGCAGACGTCTTCGGCTGAGCCGTGGCTGCCGAGCGGTCCGGTCACGAGCTCTGGCTGCCCGCCGGCACCGGGCTCGGCGACGTCGCGCGGCTGGTGCGCACCCGCTACCCGTCGGCGACCGCGACCGCCGACGGCGGCCTGGTCCTCACCCGGCACTCGACGCTCTCGGCGGTCGAGGACGACGTGCGCGGTCAGCTCGTGGTCACCGTCGACACCCTCCGCGAGCGCGGCGACGCCCCGCTGCCGGGCCAGGTCGACCCGGTCGGGTGGTACCGGGTCTTCCCGGGCGGCGTGCCCGAGCGCGAGGAGCGGCGGGTGCTCGACCTGCTCGTCGGACTGGCGCGCCGGCTCGGCGGCTCGCTCGTCGTCGCCACGCCCGACGGGCGCGGGGCGAGCCTGGCCGTCGACCCCGTCGGGACGATCGACCTGCGCGTGCTGTCGCCCGAGGCGCTCGACCCGCACCAGGTGCTCGGAGCCACCCGGGCCGTCGAACCGACCGCCCGGCTCGCGATGGACGGCGTCGCCTTCGAGCCGCGGCCGGCGTCCGAGCGCGACCTGCCCGAGGTCGTCCGCGCGATGGACCCGGCCGGACGCGCCCACGTCGAGGCGTTCTCGCGTCGGGCCGACGAGCGGGCGCTCGCGGCGCCGGACGTGCTCGACGCCTTCGCCGTCGAGGTGCCGCTGGACGACCTCGGGACGGTCGTCGTCGAGGCCCACCCGGAGGACGACCCGCCGCCGCTCGTGCGCGCCCGGGACTGGTCCGACGTGCTCGCGTACGAGGTGCGGTGGCTGCCGCCCGACCCGATGCAGGCCGAGACCGACGCACCGGACGAGAGGTTCCGCGCCGCCCGCGTCGTCGTCCGGCCACGGCTGCGGGCCCTCGCCCGCGCCGTCGGCGAGCTGGCCCCGGGCGAGCTGCTCGACGCCGACGGGTTCCCCGTCGACCGCTGGAGCCTGTGACCGCAGCGCCAGGGCGCGCACCTACGCTGGCGGCGTGGACGAGATCGTCGGCGGGTGGCCGTACTGGGCCACCTACGCGTTCTTCGTCGTGGTCGCGCTGCTGCGCTCGAACGCCACCTACTGGGTCGGTCGCGGGGTGCGCGCCGGCGGGGAGCGCAGCCGGTTCTCCGAGCGGCTCGAGCGCCCGCTGATGCGGCGGGCCGAGCGGCTGGTCGGGCGGTTCGGACCGGTCGCGGTGGCGCTGTGCTTCCTCACGATCGGCGTGCAGACGGCGGTGAACCTCACGGCCGGTGCGCTGCGGATGCCGTTGCGGCGCTTCGTCCCGGCGACGGTCGTCGGGTCGCTGCTGTGGGCCGCGCTCTACACGACCGCGGGGTTCGCGGTGCTGCGCGCGTGGACCGGCGAGGTCTCGCCCTGGTGGGCGCTGCTCGTCGTCGCCGTGGTCGTGGCGCTCGTGCTCGGTGCGAACGCGCTGACCGGTCGGGCCGGCGCTCAGAGCCGTACCGGGCCGTCGGGGTCGTAGGGCGCCCGCCGCCGATCGTAGGCCGTCAGCGGATCGACCCCGACGCGTCGGTACGCCTCGCCGGTCAGGCGGAGGGGTTGGGGCGGCCGTCCTCGTCGCGTGCGGGCTCGTCGGCACCGTCGGCCTCGACCCCGGGGGTCACCGACTCCTCGTCGACGCCGCTCTCGGACGCGTCGTAGGGCTCGGTGTCGGTGGCGACCGACTGCTCGTGCGCGACCGGCTCGTCGGCGGCGGGCGGCTGCTCGGCGGCCTTGTCGCCCTCGGCCTCGGCGGTCTGCTGGGCCGTCGCGTCGCTGACGTCGGCCGCAGGGGCGGCGTCCTCCTCGACCGGGGCCTCCTCGACGACCTCGGCTGCGGCAGCAGGGCTCTCGCCGCGCTTGACGGCCTCGAGCAGCATCTGCGCGACGTCGAGCACCTTGACCTCCTCGCGCGCCTCGCCGGCCGACTGCGCGGCGGTGAGGCCGTCGGACAGCATCACGCGGCAGAACGGGCACCCGATGGCGATGGTGTCGGCGCCGGTGGCGACGGCCTCGGCCGTGCGGTTGCCGTTGATGCGGGTGCCGAGCTTCTCCTCCATCCACATCCGGGCGCCGCCGGCGCCGCAGCAGAACGAGCGCTCGCCCGAGCGCTCCATCTCGCGGTACTCGACGCCGGGCAGCGCGCCGATCAGCTCGCGCGGCGGGGAGTAGACGCCGTTGTGGCGGCCGAGGTAGCAGGGGTCGTGGTAGGTCACCGGGGAGACGGTCGACTCGACGGCGGCCACCGGCACGAGCTTCTTGTCGCGCACCAGCCGGTTCAGCAGCTGGGTGTGGTGCACCACCTCGTACTTCCCGCCGAGCTGCGGGTACTCCTTGCCCAGGGTGTTGAAGCAGTGCGCGCAGGTGACGACGATGCGGGTGGCCTTGAGCTCGCCCAGCACCTCGACGTTCTGCTGCGCCAGCATCTGGAACAGGAACTCGTTGCCGGCCCGGCGCGCGGGGTCGCCGGTGCACGACTCGCCGTCGCCGAGGACGGCGAAGTCGACGCCGGCGGTGTGCAGCAGCTCGGCGACGGCCTGCGTCGTCTTCTTCGCGCGGTCCTCGAAGGCGCCGGCGCAGCCGACCCAGAACAGGTAGTCGACCTCGGTGAGGTCCTCGACGTCGGCACCGACCTGCTTGACCTCGAACGGCAGGTCCTTGGCCCAGTCGAGCCGCCCCCGCGGCGACATGCCCCACGGGTTGGCGTTCTTCTCCAGGTTCTTGAACAGCCCGCCCAGCTCGGTGGGGAAGGCCGACTCGATCAGCACCTGGTTGCGGCGCATGTCGACGATGTGGTCGACGTGCTCGATGTCGACGGGGCACTGCTCGACGCACGCGCCGCAGGTGGTGCACGACCACAGCACGTCGGCGTCGATGACGCGCGCCCTCGCCGTGCGGGTCGTACGCCGCGAGGTGGTCGACCGTCTCGCCGTCGGCGTAGCCGGTGGCGCCCACGAGCACGCGCTCGCCCTGCCGGGTGGTGACCTCGGGCAGGTCGGCCCGGGCCTCCTCGGACGCCAGCAGCCACGGCGACTTCGCGGCCGCGTGGTCGCGCAGGCCCATGATGAGCAGCTTGGGCGACAGCGGCTTCTCGGTGTTCCACGCGGGGCACTGGTCCTGGCAGCGGCCGCACTCGGTGCAGGTGGAGAAGTCGAGCAGGCCCTTCCAGGTGAAGTCCTCGACCTTGCCGACGCCGAGCGCGGCGTCCTCGTCGAGCTCCTCGATGTTCTCGAAGTCGATCGGCTCGCCGCCGACCTTCATCGGCTGCAGCTCGCCCAGCGACGTCCGGCCGTCGGCGTGGCGCTTGAACCAGATGTTGAAGAACGCGGTGAACCGGTGCCACGCCACGCCCATCGTCGGCTGCAGCGAGATCGTGATCATCCACGCGAACGAGATCAGGATCTTCACCGCGGCGACGAGCAGGATGCCCGTCTCGAGCGCGCCGACCGACGCGCCGGACAGCCCGGCCCCCATCCACGCCGTGAGCGGGAAGTGCAGCGCGGTGGCCGGTCGGCTCGCCCTCGGCCGCGCCGAGCGCGAACTCCAGCGCCCGCAGCGCGAGGATGCAGACGACGACACCGAGGATCGTCGCCTCGACGTAGTAGGCCTGCCAGAACGTGGAGCCGAAGAACCGCGACCGGCGGCCCTTGGTGCGCGGGTGCTGGCGCTGGCGCACCACGATCAGCCAGAGGATGCCGACCAGGCCGCCCCAGGCGAACAGCTCGGTGAGCCACTCGAACGGCGGGAAGTGCCCGATCAGCGGCAGGACGAACGAGCTGTCGAACAGCTGGCCCACCGCGTTGACCAGGGTGAGGAAGAGGATCCCGAACGACACCATCGTGAACCAGTGCGCGACCGCGACGACGGGCAGGCGCGCCATCCGGGTGTGGCCGAGGAACTCCCGGACGAGGGTGACCGTGCGGGCGACCGGCGCGTCGGTGCGGGCCTCGGGCTGGCCCATCCGCACCGTGCGCGTGATCTGGGCGATCGCGCGCGCGAACAGCGAGATGGCCACGACCATGACGGCCAGGCAGACGACGGTGACGGCGATCCGCATCGTGCTCCTCGGGTTCGGCTCGAGCGCGTGCCCCTCACGGTAGGGGGCGGCGCCACGCCTCCCGATCCTACTGGCGGGTAACCGTCACCGGCGCGTCGAGGTGACGGCCCTCACCCCGCGCACCTGCTCCGGGGCGACCCGGCAGCAGCCGCCGACCAGGCGCGCCCCCGCGCCGGTCCAGGCCGGGACGAGCGAGGGCTCCCACCGCGGGTCGCCGTCCCACTGCTGGCGGGCGGCGTCCCAGGTCTCGCCGCTGTTCGGGTACGCGACGAGCGGCAGCCCGGACGGCGCGAGCGCCTCGAGCGCGGGCAGCACGTCCTGCGGGCGGGTGCAGTTCACGCCGACGGCGACGACGCCCGGGACGTCCGCCGAGCGGCGCGACCGCGTCGGCGAGAGGCTCGCCGCGGCGGGTGGTGCGGCCGCCGGTGCGCGGGGGTCAGCGACACCCAGGCCGGTGCGGCGGTGCGGGCGAGCGCCTCGGCGAGCGCCTCGACCTCGGCGGCGCGCGGCACCGTCTCGCACGCGATCACGTCGGCTGCCCGCGACGAGCAGCGCCTCGACCCGGGGGAGGTGCGCCTCGACCAGCGCCCGCACCGTGACCGTCTCGTCGCCCAGCCCGTACTCCCCGGTGTACTCCGAACCGTCGGCGCGCAGCGCCCCGTACGCGCCGAGCGACCCCGCGACCCAGCCGTCCACCTGCTCGGCCTCGAGCGCCCGCCGCGCCACGACGACGCTCCACGCGGCCAGCGCGGCGGCGGCCCCGGGGTCGTGGCCCGCGCGCTCGAGCGAGAGCGCACCGAGCTGGTAGCTCGCGGTCGTGACGACCTCGGCGCCGGCGCGCGCGAAGTCGCGGTGCGCCGCGACCAGCTCCTCGCGGCCCGCGGGCGCCAGCAGCATCCGCGCCGACCACAGCCCGCCGGACAGGTCGGCGCCCCGCGTCTCGAGGTGGGTCGCGAGGCCGCCGTCGAGGACGACGACGCGCTCGCCCAGGGCGTCGACGAGGTGGGTCATCGGGTACCTCCGAGGCGTCGGGAGAGCTCGCCCGCGGCGCGGGTCAGCCGCACCGGCAGGTCGGACGGGGGCGGGTCGTCGTGCGGCCAGGTCACCGCGAGGCCGGCGACCGGGTGGTCGGCGTGGTCGAGCACCGCCACCGCCTGGGACGCGAAACCCGGTGTCACCTCTCCGTCCTCGCGTGCCACGCCGTCGCGCCGGACGTCGGTGAGCAGCGAGCGCAGCGCGGTGAGCGAGCGCGGCCCGACGCCGTGCCGGTCGACGAACGCGCCTGCGTCGGGGAACAGCGCCCGCACCTGGGCGGCCGGCAGCGCGGCCAGCACGGCGCGACCGCTGGCGGTCAGCTGGGCGGGCAGCCGCACGCCGACGTCGGTGACCAGCGGCGGACGCCCGGGCGCGCGCTCCTCGACCACGTAGAGCACCTCGCGCCCGTGCAGCACCGCGAGGTGGGCATTGTGGCCGAGCCGGTCGACCAGGCGCGCCAGCACCGGCCGGGCCAGGCGCGCCAGCGGCTCCTGCCGCGCGTAGGCGCTGCCGAGCTCGAAGGCGCTGACGCCCAAGCCGTACCGTCGCTCCTCGGGCAGGTGCACGACGAAGCCGGCACCGGCCATCACGGCGAGCAGGTGGTACGTGGTCGAGCGTGGCAGGCCGAGGTCGCGGGCGATCGCCGCGGCCGGGACGGGAGCAGGCTGCGCGGCGAGGTGCCTCAGCACGGCGAGCGTCTGCTCGGCCGCCGGCACCCTGCTCACGGGGCCACGCTAGACGGCTCAGGCGGAGGCGACGGCCTCGGTGACGGGGACGTCGCCGCCGACCAGGTCCCACTGCCGCCGCACCCCGTGGCCGCTGCCGACCACCTCGGCCACCACGGCGGCGACGTCGGCGCGGGTGACGTCGCCGGGCTCGACGCGGTCGCCGAGCCGGACGTGCCCGGTCGGCCGTCGTCGAGCAGCCGTCCGGGTCGCAGGATCGTCCAGTCGAGGTCGCTCTCGCGCAGCGCGGCGTCGGCGTCGCGCTTGGCCTCGACGTACGCGCGCCAGACCGGCGCGGTGTCGTCGGGCAGCGGCTCGTCGACGCCGATGGCGGACACCTGCACGAACCGGCGGATCCCTGCGCGCTGCGCACCCGCGATCGACTTCAGCGCGCCCTCGAGGTCGACGGTGCGCTTGCGGTCGACGTCGCCGTCGGGGCCGCCGCCGGCCGCGAACACGACGGCCTCGCAGCCCTCGAACGCGGCGGCGAACGCCTCCTCGTCGTCGGCCTCGATGTCGAGGTGCCGCGACGAGACCCCCTGCTCGTGCAGGGCGGCCGCCTGCTCCTCGCGACGCACGAGAGCGACGGGTTCGTGCCCGTCGGCGATCAGCAGCGGGTGGAGGAGGCGGGCCACCTGTCCGTGGCCCCCGACGACGGCGATGCGGGTCATGCCACCACGCTACGTCGCAGCCGGATGGCCCACCTCCCCGCTCAGCGCCAGCGGGTGGTGGCGACCAGCATGTGGTGGTCGGAGCCGGTCGGGGTCACCTGCAGCCCACCCGACGCGGCCCGGTTCCGCGAGAAGAACACGTAGTCGATGTGCCGGCGGTCGTCGGTGGTGCTCTCGGCCCGGCCCTCGAGCTCGTGCGCCGAGACGAACCGCCCGTTCCCCTCGCGAGCGAAGATGCTGTCCATGGCCGGCTTGTCGGGCGTGGCGTTGAAGTCGCCACCCACCACGACGAGGTGGCCGGCCTCGATCCAGGTACGGGTGAGCCGCTTGATCTCCTGGGTCTGCAGCGCGCGCACCCTCGTGGTGTCGCGGGAGACCAGGTGCACCGAGCACACGTGCTTCACCGGCGCGTAACCGAAGGTGAGGCAGCTGAGCCGCGGGACGCGGCCGGGGTCTGCCGGGAGCGGGTACTCCTGGACGGTGTAGGCGCCGCTGTTGCGGCGGATCACCAGCGTCCCGGCGTCGCCTCTCCCCGTCGACGCGCAGGCGTCGGGGCGGCTGCTCGTGAAGAGCATCGGCCAGCCAGGGTTCGCCCGCGCCAGCTCGACCGCGTCGGCCGTGCACACCTCCTGCAGCGTCAGGGCCTGGGCGCCGCGCGCCCTGGCCGTGTCGAAGGCCTGGTGCAGGACCGAGCGGCGCTTCTCGACGTTGTGGGACACCACGGTGTAGCTGCCGGGCGCGGCGGCAGCAGGTGGGGCGGGGGCGAGGAGCGGCGCGGCGACCGCTGCGACGGCGAGGGCCGCCAGGACGGCGCGGCGGACGGTCGGCGGGCGACGGGTGGCCATGGCGTTCTCCCTGCTCGGTCGTTCCGTCCCGGTTCGCCCGTGACGTCCGCTCGATCGTAGCGAGTGGCGCGGTCGATCGGTGACCTACGTCGACGACGTCTGAATCTGAGATCCCAGACGGTCGCCCGCTCGCGGTGGTGGCGCCCGAGGCCGCGCCGGTGTGCCATGGACGGGTGACAGAGCACCCCACCGTCGAGGTCGGTACCGGCCCGGTGACCCCCGACCAGGTCGTCGCCGTCGCGCGGCACGGCGCCGGCGTGCGCCTGTCGTCCGAGGCCGAGCAGGCGATCGAGGAGACCCGCGTCGTGATCGACGCGCTCGCCGACGACCCCGAGCCGCACTACGGCATCTCGACCGGCTTCGGCGCGCTGGCGACCACCCACATCCCGTCCGACCAGCGAGCCGCGTTGCAGCGCAGCCTGATCCGCTCCCACGCCGCGGGGTCCGGGCCCGAGGTCGAGCGCGAGGTGGTGCGGGCTCTGATGCTGCTGCGGCTGTCGACGCTCGCCACCGGACGCACCGGCGTCCGGCTCGCCACCGCCCGCGCGTATGCCGCCGTGCTCGACGCCGGCATCACCCCGGTCGTGCACGAGTACGGCTCGCTGGGGTGCTCCGGCGACCTCGCCCCGCTCTCGCACGTCGCGCTCGCCCTGATGGGCGAGGGGCCGGTGCGCCGCGCCGACGGAACACCGACCGATGCCGCGACAGCGCTGCGCGAGAACGGGATCGAGCCCGTCGTCCTCGCCGAGAAGGAGGGCCTCGCCCTCGTCAACGGCACCGACGGGATGCTGGGGATGCTGGTGCTGGCGCTGCACGACCTGCGTGCGCTGCTGGTCACGGCCGACGTGGCGTGCGCGATGAGCGTCGAGGGGCTGCTCGGCAGCGAGGCGGCGTTCGCCGCCGACCTGATGGCCCTGCGACCGCACCCGGGGCAGGCGGCGAGCGCGGCGAACCTGCGGGCGCTGCTCGCCGGCTCGCCCGTCGTCGCGAGCCACCAGGGGCCCGGGTGCACCCGGGTGCAGGACGCGTACTCGTTGCGCTGCGCGCCGTCGGTGCACGGTGCGGCTCGTGACACCGTCGACCACGCCGCCGCCGTGGCCGGTCGCGAGCTCGCCGCGGCGATCGACAACCCCGTGGTCACGCCGGACGGCCGGGTCGAGTCGAACGGCAACTTCCACGGCGCGCCGGTGGGCTACGTCCTCGACTTCCTGGCGATCGCCGTCGCCGACGTCGCGTCGATGAGCGAGCGGCGTACCGACCGCTTCCTCGATCGCGCCCGCAGCAACGGGCTGCCGCCGTTCCTCGCGCACGACGCCGGCGTCGACTCGGGCCACATGATCGCCCAGTACACGGCGGCCGGGATCGTCGCCGAGCTCAAGCGGCTCGCCGTCCCCGCCTCGGCGGACTCGATCCCGTCGTCGGCGATGCAGGAGGACCACGTCTCGCTGGGGTGGCACGCCGCCCGCAAGCTGCGCACCGCGGTCGACGGACTCACCCGCGTCCTCGCGATCGAGGTGCTCACCGCCGCGAGGGCTCTCGACCTGCGTGCCCCGCTCGAGCCCGCTGCCGCCACCGGGGCGGTCCGCGACCTCGTCCGCACCCGGGGCGTGCCCGGGCCCGGACCCGACCGCTTCCTGGCCCCCGAGATCGAGATCGTCGTCGAGGCGGTGCGGGACGGCTCCGTCCTGGCCGCCGTCCGTTCCGTGACAGGAGACCTCGCATGAGCACCACCACGTCGGGCCCCCGGCCCGTCCGCGCCGCGCGCGGCACCACGCTCACCGCGCGCAGCTGGCAGACCGAGGCGCCGCTGCGGATGCTGATGAACAACCTCGACCCCGAGGTCGCCGAGCGTCCCGACGACCTGGTCGTCTACGGGGGCACCGGCAAGGCGGCGCGCGACTGGGCGTCGTTCGACGCCATGGTGCGCACCCTCACGACGCTGCGCGAGGACGAGACGATGCTCGTGCAGTCGGGGCGGCCGGTCGGCGTCCTGCGCACGCACGAGTGGGCGCCGCGCGTGCTGATCGCGAACTCGAACCTGGTGGGCGACTGGGCCACCTGGCCGGAGTTCCGTCGGCTCGAGAAGCTCGGCCTGACCATGTACGGCCAGATGACCGCGGGCTCGTGGATCTACATCGGCACCCAGGGGATCCTGCAGGGCACCTACGAGACCTTCGCGGCGGTCGCGGCGAAGAAGTTCGGCGGGACGCTCGCCGGCACCCTCACCCTCACCGCCGGCTGCGGCGGCATGGGCGGCGCCCAGCCGCTGGCCGTCACGCTCAACGGCGGCGTGTGCCTCGTGGTCGACGTCGACCCCGCGCGGCTGCACCGCCGGGTCGAGCACCGCTACCTCGACACCGTCGCCGCCGACCTCGACGACGCCGTCGCGCAGTGCCTCGCGGCGAAGCGGGAGCGACGGGCCCTCTCGGTCGGGCTGGTGGGCAACGCCGCCCGCGTCTTCCCCGAGCTGCTGCGGCGCGGCGTCGAGATCGACGTGGTCACCGACCAGACGTCGGCGCACGACCCGTTGTCGTACCTGCCCGACGACGTCGACCTCGGTGACTGGGACGACCTGGCGTCGACCAAGCCGGAGGAGTTCACCGACCGCGCGCAGGCGTCGATGGCCAGGCACGTCGAGGCGATGGTCGGCTTCCAGGACGCCGGCGCCGAGGTCTTCGACTACGGCAACTCGATCCGCGACGAGGCCCGCCAGGGCGGCTACGACCGCGCCTTCGACTTCCCCGGCTTCGTCCCGGCGTACATCCGCCCGCTGTTCTGCGAGGGCAAGGGCCCGTTCCGGTGGGCCGCGCTCTCGGGCGACCCGAAGGACATCGCCGCCACCGACCGCGCCGTGCTCGACCTGTTCCCCGAGAACGACCACCTGCAGCGCTGGATCCGCGCCGCGGGCGAGAAGGTCGCGTTCCAGGGCCTGCCCGCCCGCATCTGCTGGCTCGGCTACGGCGAGCGCGACGTCGCCGGCGCGCGGTTCAACGAGATGGTCGCCTCGGGCGAGGTGAGCGCGCCGCTGGTGATCGGCCGCGACCACCTCGACTGCGGCTCGGTCGCCTCGCCCTACCGCGAGACCGAGGCGATGCTCGACGGCTCGGACGCCATCGCCGACTGGCCGCTGCTCAACGCGCTGACGGCGGCGTCGTCCGGCGCCACCTGGGTGTCGCTGCACCACGGCGGCGGTGTCGGCATCGGACGCTCGCTCCACGCCGGCCAGGTCTCGGTGGCCGACGGCACGCCGCTGGCGGCGCAGAAGCTCGAGCGCGTGCTCACCAACGACCCCGGGATGGGCGTGATCCGGCACGTCGACGCGGGCTACGAGCTCGCGGAGCAGGTCGCCGAGGAGCGCGACGTGCGGGTCCCGATGCGAGAGGGTTGAGCCCGTGACCTTCGGCGCGATGTGGGCGGAGCTCGCGGCGATCGGCCGCGACGGCCGCACCGGTGGCTACCGCCGCTTCGCCTGGACGGCGGTCGACGCCGAGCTGCGCGAGTGGTTCGCCGGGCACGCCGCCGCACGCGGGATGGACCTCACGACCGACCGTGCCGGCAACCTCTGGGCCTGGACGGGCGACCCGGACGCGGCCGTCGCGCGCGGCGAGCGGCCGCTGGTGCTCGGCAGCCACCTCGACTCCGTGCCCGCCGGCGGCGCGTTCGACGGCCCGCTCGGCGTGGTGAGCGCGTTCGCCGCGCTGGACCTGCTGCGCGAGCGCGGTCTGCACCCGGGGCGGGCCGTGGGCGTGGCCTGCTTCGGCGACGAGGAGGGCGCCCGGTTCGGCGTCGCCTGCGCGGGATCGCGGCTCCTCACCGGGGCGATGACACCCGACCGCGCCCGGACGCTGCGCGACGGCGACGGGACGCCGATGGGCGCGGCGATGACCGCCGCCGGGTTCGACGTCACCCACCTCGGCCGCGACGACGAGACCCTGCGCCGCGTGGGCACCTTCGTCGAGCTGCACGTCGAGCAGGGCCGCGCGCTGGTCGACCACGGTGCGCCCGTCGGGGTGGCGTCGTCGATCTGGCCGCACGGCCGCTGGCGGCTCGACCTGCACGGCCGCGCCGACCACGCCGGCACCACCCGGCTCGACGACCGCGACGACCCGATGCTGCGACTGGCGGCAGCGATCTCGACCGCGCGCGAGTCGGCGCAGCGGCACGGGACGGTCGCGACGGTCGGCAAGGTCCTGGTCGACCCCAACGGCGTCAACGCGATCCCGGCGCTGGTCAGCGCGTGGCTCGACGCCCGCGGCGAGGACGCCGCCGCGGTGCGGCGGGTGGTCGACGAGGTCGCCGCCGGTGCGGGGGCCGAGGTGGTCGAGGAGTCGTGGACCGACTCGACCGACTTCGACGTGCCGCTGCGCGACCGGCTGGCGGCGCTGCTCGGTGACGTGCCCGTGCTGGCGACCGGCGCCGGCCACGACGCCGGGATCCTCTCTGCCGCAGGCGTCCCCACCGCCATGCTGTTCGTCCGCAACCCGACGGGCGTCAGCCACTCGCCCGAGGAGCACGCCGAGGAGGCCGACTGCCTGGCGGGCGTGGAAGCGCTCGCGCAGGTCGTGCTGGAGCTCGCGTGACCACCTACTGGTGCGAGAACGCCTGGCTGCCCGAGGGGGTCGTCGCGTCGGTGCGGGTCGAGCTGGAACCCCTGGGCGGGATCAGCGCGGTGGTGCGTGGTGCGGCCCCGGAGCCTGACGACGTCCGGCTGCACGGGCTCGTCCTCCCGGGCATGGCGAACGTGCACTCGCACGCCTTCCACCGTGCCCTGCGGGGCCGGACCCACGACCACGGCGGGACGTTCTGGACCTGGCGCGAGCGGATGTACGCCGTCGCCGACCAGCTCGACCCCGACTCCTACCTGCGTCTCGCCACCGCGGTGTACGCCGAGATGGCGCTGGCCGGCATCACGGCGGTGGGCGAGTTCCACTACCTGCACCACGGTCCCGGCGGTGTGCCGTACGACGACCCCAACGCCATGGGGATGGCGCTCGTGCAGGCGGCGAGCGACGCCGGTGTGCGCCTGACGCTGCTCGACACGCTGTACCTCGAGGGCGGCCTCGACCGCTCGGGCTACCTGCCGCTCGACCCGGTGCAGCGGCGGTTCTCGGACGGCTCGGTGGACGCCTGGCTCGAGCGCACCGAGGCGCTCGACCACCTGGGCGACGTGTGGGACCACGCCGAGGGTGCCGCGGCGATCCACTCGGTGCGGGCCGTGCAGCCGTCGGCGTTCGAGCGGGTGCGCCACAAGCGCGGTGACCTGCACGTGCACCTGTCGGAGCAGCCGGCCGAGAACGAGGCCTGCCTCGCCGTCCACGGGGTCACACCCACGCGGCTGCTGGCCGACCACGGGCTGCTGGGGGCAGGCACCACGGCGGTGCACGCGGTGCACCTCACCGACGACGACGTCGCGCTGCTCGGCGGCTCCGGCACGGGCGTGTGCGCCTGCCCGACCACCGAGGCCGACCTCGCCGACGGGATCGGGCCGTACCCCGAGCTCGCCGCTGCCGGGTCGCCGCTCTCGCTCGGCACCGACCAGCACGTCACGTCCGACCTGCTGCGCGAGGCGCAGCGGCTCGACCAGCACGAGCGGCTGCGGTCGGGACGCCGCGCCACCTTCGGCCCGGCCGGGTTGGTGGCGATGCTGGGGGAGAACGGCTTCCGCGCGATCTCCGGTCGGGCGGCGGGGTCGATCGCACCGAAGCAGGTGGGCGACCTGGTGGCGCTGCGGCTGGACTCCCCGCGGACCGCCGGCTGCGACCCCGCCCAGGCGGTGCTGGTCGCCAGCGCCGACGACGTGCACACGGTCGTGATGGACGGTGTCGAGGTCGTGCGCGACGGGCAGCACCGCCTCGGCGACGTCGGCCGCCTGCTGCAGGAGGCGATCGCCCCCCTCTGGGCCTGACCCCGACACCGCAGAGTGTGACTCCTGGGCGCGACACGCCGGGCGTGTCGTGCGCGAGGGTCACACTCTGCGGCGGGGGCGGGGCGGACGGGACGGGGGTCTCAGTGCCGCACGGCGTACCGGGCGATCACCACGCCGGGGTCGTGGTCACCGACCGGGTGAGCTCGAAGGCTGCCGCCAGCGCGTCCTCGGCCGACGCCACGTCGCCGTCCGGCGCGCGAGCAGCGCGAGCAGGCGGCCGTAGGACACCCGTGCCGCCCGCTCGGCGGCTGCGCGCGGGTCGTTCAGCCGTTCGGCTGCCACACGCCGTCCACGGTGTGGGTCGCGCCCGGGCGCACCTCGACCGCACCCCAGGCGACGACCGGGGCCTGCGCGGCCCAGTGCAGCGCCGTCTCGCGGTCGGGCACGTCGAGCACGAACGTCCCGCCGAGCTGCTCCCTGGTGTCGGCGAACGGCCCGTCCTGCACGAGGAGCCGCCCGTCGACCTCGCGGACGGTCGCGCTGCGGCCGGACCCCTCGAGCACCTCGGCGGCGACGAGCACGCCGGCCGCGTGCAGCGTCGCGGCGTAGGCGGAGAACGCGCGCACGCCCGCGTCGATCGTCTCGTCGTCCGCGCTCTCGCGGGTCAGCTCGGGGTAGTGCAGCAGCAGCGTCCAGCGCACGGGGGCGTCCCTCCGGTCGGGTGCACCGATCCTGCCTGAGAGAATCGCCCTGTGAACCACCCGAGTCGCACCGACGTGCTGGTCGTGGGGGCCGGCCCGGCCGGCTCCGCGGCCGCGGCCTGGGCGTCCCGCGCCGGTCTCGACGTCGTCCTGGCCGACTCCGCGGTGTTCCCCCGCGACAAGACCTGCGGCGACGGACTGACGCCCCGCGCGGTCGGCGAGCTGCAGCGGCTCGGCCTCGGCGACTGGCTGCGCGCCCGGGCCGTGAACCAGGGGCTGCGCGCGCACGGCTTCGGCCGGACGCTGCACCTGCCCTGGCCGGGCGGCACCCTGCCCGACTGGGGGTCCGCGGTCGCCCGCACCGAGCTCGACGACCACCTGCGCACCACCGCGGTGAAGTCGGGCGCCACCGCGCTCGACGGCTACCGCGCCGTCGACGTCCGCCGCGACGGCGACCGCGTCTCGGCCGTCGTCTTCCGGACGGCCGAGGGCGAGCGCGAGATCGCCTGCCGCACACTGGTCGTCGCCGACGGTGTCCGCTCACCCCTGGGCAAGGTGCTGGGACGCGAGTGGCACCGCGACACCGTGTACGGCGTCGCCGGACGGTCGTACGTGGCGTCCGGCCGGTCCGACGACCCGTGGATCAGCTCGCACCTCGAGCTGCGCGACGCCGACGGCAAGATCCTCTCCGGCTACGGCTGGATCTTCCCGCTGGGCACGGGTGAGGTGAACATCGGCGTCGGCACGCTGGCCACCGCGAAGCGTCCGGCCGACATCGCGATCAAGCCGCTGATGCACCACTACGCGGACCAGCGGCGCGGGGAGTTCGAGCTCTCGGGCGACCTGCGGGCGCCGACGTCGGCGCTGCTGCCGATGGGCGGCGCGGTCAGCAACGTCGCGGGCGCCAACTGGGCGCTGATCGGCGACGCGGCCGCGTGCGTCAACCCGCTGAACGGCGAGGGCATCGACTACGGCCTCGAGACCGGACGGCTGCTCGCCGACCTGCTGGTCGACGGCGCCGACCTGTCGGCCGCCTGGCCCGCGCTGCTGCGCGAGCACTACGGCGAGGCGTTCTCGATCGCCCGCCGGCTGTCGGGCCTGCTCACCGTGCCGTGGGTGCTGCCGCGGGGCGGCCCGATCGGCATGCGCTCGGAGTGGCTGATGACGCTGGCCCTGCGCTGGATGGGCAACCTCATCACCGACGAGGACCGCGACCGCGCCGCCCGGCTGTGGCTGTGGGCCGGACGCCGCTCGCTCGCCCTCGACACCCGCCCGCCCTTCTCCTGACCCACGAGAGGCTGGGCCGGTGACGACCACCCTCCTGACCGGCATCGCCAGCCTGGTGACGAACGACGAGCGGTTCGGCGGACCGCTCGGCGAGGTCGAGGACGCCGCGCTCGTCGTCCAGGACGGCCGGGTGGCCTGGGTCGGTCGCCGGCGCAACGCGCCCACCGCCGACGAGCGGCGCGACCTCGGTGGTCG
This sequence comes from uncultured Actinomycetota bacterium, assembly GCA_963715595.1. GTDB lineage: Bacteria > Actinomycetota > Actinomycetes > Actinomycetales > CAWJMD01 > MFD01275-22. The sequence continues at coordinate 3,179,066 of OY970255.1, read as the reverse complement.
CGCGGTCGTGCCCGGCTTCGTCGACTCGCACGCCCACCTGGTCTTCGCCGGCGACCGGGCCACCGAGTTCGAGGCGCGGATGGCGGGCACCCCCTACGACGGCGGCGGCATCGCCTCGACGGTCGCCGCCACCCGCGCCGCCACCGACGCCCACCTGCTGGCGAACCTGCGCAGGCTGGTCGCCGAGATGCGGGCGCAGGGCACCACCACGGTCGAGGTCAAGAGCGGCTACGGCCTGACGGTCGAGGACGAGGTGCGCTCGCTGCGGCTGGCCCGCCAGGTCACCGACGAGGTCACCTACCTCGGCGCCCACGTCGTGCCGGCCGAGTACGCCGGCCGCCGCGACGCCTACGTCGCCCTCGTCGCCGGCCCGATGCTCGACGCCTGCGCCCCGCGGGCCCGGTGGGTCGACGTCTTCTGCGAGCCGGCGTCGGCCACCGCCTTCGACGGCGACGAGGCCCGCACCGTGCTCGAGGCCGGCGCGCGCGCGGGGCTCGGGCTCCGGGTGCACGGCAACCAGCTGTCGACCGGCCCCGGGGTGCGGCTCGCGGTCGAGCTGGGCGCCGCGAGCGTCGACCACTGCACCCACCTGGCCGACGCCGACGTCGACGCGCTGGCCGGCGGCACCACCGTCGCCACGCTGCTGCCGACGATCGAGTTCTCGACCCGCTCGCCCTACCCGGACGCGCGCCGCCTGCTCGACGCCGGCGCCACGGTCGCGCTGGCCACCGACTGCAACCCGGGCAGCGGCTACTCCTCGTCGATGCACCTGGCGATCGCGCTCGCCGTCCGCGAGCTGCGGATGACACCCGCCGAGGCGCTGCGGGCCGCCACGCTCGGCGGCGCGCACGCGCTGCGCCGCGACGACGTGGGCCACCTGCGGGTGGGCGCCCGGGCCGACCTGGCCGTGCTCGAGGCCCCCTCGCACCTGCACCTGGCGTACCGCCCCGGCGTCCCGCTCGTCCGCGCGCTCGACCTCTGACGGCCGTCACCGGGGCGTTCCCGTCCGTTCGCCGAGATGTTCGCGAATCGATTCGCGGGAACAATGGTTGCCGTGGTCAACTTGTTCCCGTCAGCTGCCGATGCGGGTAGTGACGCCCCACTCCTGCCAGACCCCCGAGGTACAGCCATGTCCGCCGCCTGCACGTCCGACGAGCGCACCGCCGCCCGCAGCGGTGACGTCGCCACGTCCACCCTCGTGCCCGCCCAGGCGGCGTCGGCGCTGAAGACGCCGCTGGCCGCGCCGTCGGCGGCCTCGCCCCCGGTCGGCCGCGCCTACCTGCGCCTGGTGGTGGTGCTCGGCCTGCTGATCGCGATCGGCCCGCTGACGATCGACATGTACCTGCCGGCGCTGCCCGCGCTGAGCGAGGAGCTCGGCGCCTCGCAGTCGCAGGCCCAGTTCACCCTCACCGGCATCATGATCGGCCTCGGCCTGGGCCAGCTCGTGCTGGGCCCGCTGTCCGACGCGATCGGCCGGCGCAAGGTGCTGCTGAGCGGCCTGCTGGTGCACGCGTCGATGTCGGTGCTGTGCGCGCTGGCCCCCAGCATCGGCGTGCTCACCGGCGTCCGCATCGGCCAGGGCGTCGCCGGCGCGGCGATCTCGGTGGTCGCGATGGCGGTCGTCCGCGACCTGTACAAGGGACGCAAGGCGGCCGGCCTGCTCAGCCACCTGACCCTGGTGCTCGGCGCGGCCCCGATCCTCGCGCCGACCATCGGTGGCTACCTGCTGGCGCTCACCAACTGGCGCGGCATCTTCGTGGTGCTGTTCGTGGTGGCCCTGCTGCTCGTGGTGCTGGCCTTCGTCGGCCTGCCCGAGACGCTGCCGAAGGCGCGGCGCCGCCCGCTCGCGCTCGGCTCGACGCTGGTCACCTACGGCGGGCTGCTGCGCGACCGCCCGTTCGTCGGCCTGGTGCTGGTGGCCGGCCTGATGTTCTCGGTGCTGTTCACCTACGTCTCCGGCTCCTCGTTCGTGTTCCAGGAGTTCTACGGCCTCGACGAGCAGCAGTTCGGCCTGGTCTTCGGTATGAACGCCGCGGGCCTGATCGCCGCGACCCAGGTGAACCCGTTCCTGCTGCGCCGGTTCTCGCCGCAGCAGGTGCTCAGCGGCGCGCTGGTCGCGGGCGTCGTCGGCACCTCGTCGCTGCTGGTCGCCGCGCTCGTGCAGGCGCCGCTGTGGGTGCTGCTGATCCCGCTGGCCGCCACGGTCGCCAGCTGCGGCCTGTCGTTCCCGAACTCGCCGGCCCTGGCGCTGTCGCGGCACGGCGAGTCCGCCGGGACGGCTGCGGCGCTGCTCGGGGCGATGCAGTTCGGCATGTCCGGCCTGATCACCCCGCTCGAGGGCGTGCTGGGCGGCGAGGGCGCGGTGCCGATGGCCTCGCTGATGGCCGGGCTGCAGGTGCTCGCCGTGGTCGCGCTCGTCGTCCTGGTGCGGCCGTGGAGCCTCGGGCCGGTCGACGTCGACGACGACCACGTCGTCGCGCACTGAGGTCGCTCGCCCTTCAGAAGGACGCCCGCGCCACCTCGCTGACGAACCGCCACGCGGAGCCGACCAGCCACGGCGACACGGTGGCGAGCAACCCGATCACGACCAGGACGGCCAGCACCCGCGCGAGCAGGGTGGTGCGTCCGGCGGACCGGAGCGAGCGCAGCAGCACGGGCTCAGTGTGACCGACGCGGCGCTCGCGCGGTCACTGGACCTCCTCGAGCCCCTTCGGCAGGTGACCGGCCGACTTCTTGTAGAAGCTGGCCGCCTGCCGGGTGGCGACCATGCGGGCCAGACCGATGAGAGCACCGGAGACGACCGCCCACGCGGCGGCCTCGCCCCAGGTGGTGGTGGGCGACTCGGGGTTCGCGGGCGGCGTCTTGCCCGTGCCCTTCTCCCAGGCCTTCCCCAGCACGTTCTTGGTCATCACGCCGGCGCCCACGGCCGCGGCCGTGCCGAGCACCTTCCACACGAACGGTCCCATGGCGCCACGGTCTCCCACCCGGGTCCGGGCGGCAACCCGGGTGTACCGTTCTGCTCGTAACGACAGGGGAGCGCCGTGAGGGCGCTGAGAGTGCGGGCGACCGCAGACCCTCGAACCTGATCCGGTTAGCACCGGTGGAGGAAGTCGGGCACATCTCGAGCCCGGGCACGGGCCCGGGCTGCCCCTCCTGAGCGCCGGGAGGACCATCACCATGAGCACCACCCACCGCGACGGGCGCGCGCCCGTCGACCAGTCGACGGCACCCGCACCCTCCGTCGTCGACCGGCTGCGGCAGCGACCCGCAGCCCTCGTCCCCGCTGCCGTGGGGGCCCTGGCCGCCGTGGCCGTGCTGGTCGTCGGGCTCCCCGGCGACCGTGCCCTGTTCGGCAGCGCGCTCGCCGAGCTCACGCTCCCGGCCGGGCTCCTGCTCGTCCTCGTGGGGACGTGGTGGTCGGCATGGAGCATCAGCGACTTCGCGCCCTGGCGCGTCGTCGACATCGTCACCGCCAGCGTGCTGGGCGTCGCCCTCGGACTGGTCTTCGTGGTCTGGAACCTGGGCTGGACGCCGCTGAGCAACGGCCTGGCCTTCTTCCCGCCGCTGTCGGCCGCAGCCGCCGGGGTGTGGCTGCTGCCCGCCGTGGTCGGCGGCCTCGTCGTGCGGCGCCGCGGCGCCGCGGTCTACACCGAGCTCGTCGCCGCCACCGTCAGCGCGCTGGTCGGCAACCAGTGGGGCTTCTCGACGGTCTGGTACGGCCTGCTCGAGGGGCTCGGCGCCGAGGTCGTGCTGGCGGTGCTGCTGTACCGCCGGTGGGGCCTGCTCGCGGGCCTGGCCGCCGGCGCCGGCGCCGGCGTCGTGGTCGGCGTCCTCGACGCGTTCGTCTACTACCCGACCTTCTCCGCCGGCTACAAGGCCGTCTACGTCGCGCTCGCGGTGCTGTCGGGGGTGGTGGTCGCCGGCCTCGGCGGCTGGGCGCTCACCCGCGCGCTCGGCAGGGCCGGGGCCCTCGCGCCGCTCGCGTCGGCGAAGGACGCCCGACGGGTGTGACCGGCGGCCCGGCCCGGATCAGCCTGCGTGGCTGGGGGTGGCGGCACGCCGGCCGCCTCGCCTGGGCGGTCCGCGGGGTCGACCTCGACGTCGGCCCCGGCGAGCGGGTGCTGCTGCTCGGACCCAGCGGGGCGGGCAAGTCGACGCTGCTGGCCGGGCTCGCGGGGCTGCTCGACGGCACCGAGCACGGCAACGGCGAGCAGGAGGGCAGCCTGCTGCTCGACGGCGTGCCGGCCCGCGAGGCGCGCTCGCGGGCGGTCACCGGCTCGGGCGGGCACGCCGCCACCGGCCTGCTGCTGCAGGACCCGCAGGCGCAGACCGTGCTCTCGCGCTGCGGCGACGACGTCGCCTTCGGGCTGGAGAACCACGGCGTCCCGCCGGACGAGATCTGGGGACGCGTCCGCGAGGCGCTCGCCGACGTCGACCTCGACGTGCCGCTCGACCGGTCGACGACGCACCTGTCGGGCGGCCAGCGGCAGCGGCTGGCGCTCGCCGGCGTGCTCGCGCTGCGTCCGGGGGTGCTGCTGCTCGACGAGCCCACCGCGATGCTCGACCCGCCGGGCGCGGCCCGGGTGCGCTCGGTCGTCGCGCAGGTGCTGGCCGGGTCGGGCGCCACCTGCCTGGTGGTCGAGCACCGGGTGCGGGAGTGGCTCGACCTGGTCGACCGCGTCGTCGTCCTCGAGCCGGGCGGCGGCGTGGTCGCCGACGGGCCACCGTCCCGGGTGCTCGAGAGCCACGGCAGCGCCCTCGCCGCGCAGGGCGTCTGGGTGCCCGGGTACGAGCACCGGCCGGTGCGTGCCGAGCGGACGTCGTCCCCCGACCTGCTCGTGGCCGACGACGTCGAGGTGACCCGCGACCGCACGAAGCCACCGGTGCTGTCGGGCGTCGACCTGACGGTCCGCGCCGGACGGTGCACCGCGCTGGTCGGGCCGAACGGCGGCGGCAAGTCGACGCTGCTGCTGTCGCTGGCCGGCCTCGCCCGCCCGGTCGCCGGGGAGCGTCCGCGCGCTCGAGGCGCTCGCCGACGGCGCCGGACCGCAGCCGCACCGCTGGCCGCCGCCGGACGCTGGTGAGCCGCATCGGGTCGGTGTTCCAGGACCCGCGGCACCAGCTCGTGGCGTCCACCGTCCGCGACGAGCTCGCGCTCGGTCCGCGGCGCACGGGCGTGGGCGCTGCCGAGGTCGACCGGCGGGTCGACGAGCTGCTCGCGCGGCTGCGGCTCGACCGGCTCGCGGCGGCGAACCCGTTCACCCTCAGCGGAGGTGAGCAGCGCCGGCTGTCGGTGGCGACCGCGCTCGCCACCCGCCCGCGCCTGCTGGCGCTCGACGAACCCACCTTCGGCCAGGACGCCCGCACCTGGGCCGAGCTCGTCGACCTGCTGGCGGCCCTGCTCGACGACGGCACCGGCGTGGTGGTCGCGAGCCACGACGAGCACCTCGTCGACGTACTGGCCGACGACGTGCTGCGGGTCGGGTCGGGCGGTGTGCGCACGGAGCCCGCGGCGCGCGCCGGGGAGGCGTCGTGACCGCGTTCGACCTCGGCGTGCGCGACGACGTCGACCGCGGCGCGGTGCTGGCGCGGGCCAACCCGGTGGCGAAGCTGGCGGTCGCCACCGCCGTCGCGATGGTGCTGCTCGTGCGCACCGACCCGGTGACGCCCGGCGTCGCCCTGCTGCTCGAGCTGGCCTGCCTGCCGCTCACCGGCGTCCCGCTGCGCGCCGCCCTGCGCCGCTCCTGGATCGTGCTGCTGGCGGCGTTCCCGACCGGTGTGGTCACGGCGCTGCTCGGCGTGGACGCCGGTGGTGTGCTCGCCGGCCTGGGCCCCGTCACGGTCACCGAGGGCTCCGCGCTGGCAGGCCTGGCGATCACGCTGCGGGTGCTGGCGATCGGCCTGCCCGGCGTGCTGCTGGTGCTGAGCACCGACCCGACCGACCTGGCCGACGCGCTGTCGCAGGTCCTGCGGCTGCCGCACCGCTTCGTCCTCGCCGCGCTCGCGGCCACCCGGCTGATGGGCGTGATGGCGGCCGAGTGGGATCAGCTCTCGCTCGCCCGGCGCGCCCGGGGCCTGGGTGACGACGGCCTCCTCGGCCGCGCCCGCACCCTCGGCACGCAGGTGTTCGCGCTGCTCGTGCTCGCCCTGCGCCGTGGGGGCGTGCTCGCCACCACGATGGAGTCGCGCGGCTTCGGCGCCACGCCACGACGCACCTGGGCCAGGCCGAGCCGGATGACCGGCAGCGACTGGGTGGTGGTGGCGGGCGGGTGCCTGCTGGTGGGTGCGGCGACGGCCGTCGGCAGCTGGGTCGGGTCCTGACCGATGACTTCGGCCGACCTGCCCGGTCTGCCTGTCCGAGAACGCCACCCGGCCGATGGCCACGACCCGAGGAGACCCGATGTCCCGCATGATCTTCGTCAACCTGCCGGTGACCGACCTGGCCGCCACCGAGCGCTTCTACACCGCGCTGGGCTTCACCAAGAACGACACGTTCTCGGACGAGACCGCGACCGGTCTCGAGCTGACCGACACCATCTGGGTGATGGCGCTGACCCGCGACAAGTTCGCCGAGTTCCTCTCCGGCAGCACGCAGGTCGCCGACCCGAAGGCCGTCACCGGCGTGCTCAACGGGCTGTCGGCCGACAGCCGCGACGACGTCGACCGCATCGTCGACGCCGGCCTGGCCGCCGGCGGCACCCCGTGGCGAGAGGCCACCGACGAGGGCTACATGTACGGCCGCAGCCTCACCGACCCGGACGGCAACGTCTGGGAGGTCATGTGGATGGACGTGGAGGCGGCCACCGCCGGTTGACCGGCCGGAGGGCTCAGTCGTCGTCCCCGTCCCCGTCGCCGCCCCTCGCCGCCCCCGCCGCCTCCGCTGCCGTCTCCGCCGCTCGAGGTGTCCTCGACGGACGCGCTCGGCCCGCCGTCCACGCAGGTGGCCTCGACCCGGGTGCGCGCGTCGCCGGACTCGAACTCGACGCGCAACCGCGTGCCGCCGTCCGAGGTCGAGGACCTCACCGTCCAGCCCTCGTCGGGCCAGGCGCCGTTGAGCTCGATCTGCTGGCCGGTGCAGCGGCAGCCGACCTGGCCGCCGGCTACGCGGTACACCTGGTCGACCGGCGCGGGCCCGGCGGGTGCCGAGCTCGTCGCCGGCGGGGTGGTCGGTGGGGGTGCTCGCCGGAGGGGTGGTCGTCGGGGGGGTGGTCGTCGGGCCCGGGTCGGTCGCGGGTGGGGAGGTCGTCGCGGTGCCCGAGGGGTAGCCGTCCGGCGCCCCGCCTGTCGGCAGGGTCCCCGACGGCAGCGCCTGCGCCTGCGGGTCGAGCACCTCGCTGCCGGCGCTGCCGATGGCGAACCAGGCCAGCGCCGACACCACGCCCACGACGGCGAGCCACGTCGCGACCGCCGCGACGACGGTGCGCCGTCGGCGGTCGCGCCGGCCACCGCCGGCCGTGTCGTCAGCCACGGGTCCACCTTGCCACCGCTGCGCCCGTTACCGTCTGACCATGGCGAGCATCCTGCTGGTGGAGGACGACGCCGCGATCCGCTCGGCCGTCACCCGCGCCCTCACCGCCCGCGGTCACGTCGTGGACAGCCGCCCCACCGGCATGGCGGGGCTGCAGGCCGCCATCGACGACCGTCCCGACGTCGTGCTGCTCGACCTCGGCCTGCCCGACACCGACGGGCTCCAGGTGCTGACGATGCTGCGCGCGGTCAGCGCCGTCCCGGTGATCGTCGTGACCGCCCGTGACGACGGCGGGGCCGTGGTCAAGGCCCTGGACGCCGGGGCCGACGACTACGTCATCAAGCCCTTCGACGTGGCCCAGGTGGAGGCGCGGCTGCGCGCCGTGCTGCGCCGCACCGCCGGTGACGAGCCCGAGGCGCCGCTCACCGTCGGCGACCTCGTCGTCGACCCGCAGTCGCGCGAGGTGCGGCTCGGCGATCAGCGGATCGAGCTGAGCCGCAAGGAGTTCGACCTGCTGCACGTGCTCGCCTCCAACGTGGGCCGGGTGGTCACCAAGCGCGAGCTGCTCGCCGAGGTGTGGCGCCAGCCCTACGGCGGCGCCGAGCGGACGGTCGACGTCCACCTGTCGTGGCTGCGCCGCAAGCTGGGCGAGACGGCCGCCGAGCCGCGGTACCTGCACAGCGTCCGCGGCGTGGGTGTGCGCCTGGTCGCCCCGGACGCCTGATGCGGCGCCGGATCGCGTGGCTCGTGGCGGCCACGACGTCAGCGGTCGTGCTGGCATTCGTGATCCCCCTCGGGCTGCTCGTGCAGACGCTCGCCGAGGACCGCGCCCTCAGCAACGCCCGCCAGGACGTCCAGCAGATCGCCAACGTGCTCGTCGGCGGCGCCGACGCCGCGGCCCTCGCGCAGCTCGTGGCGATCGTCGACGACCGGTCGGTCCGAACCGTCGGCGTGCGGCTCCCGGACGGCACCCGCATCGGCGAGGCGGTACCGCCTGACGGGACGCCCGACCTGGCCCGCGCGCTCGAGGGCACCGGCTCCACCACCCGCGAGGACGGCGCGCTCGTGCTGCTGCCGGTGCTGCTCTCGGACGGGATGGCGGTGGTGGCCGCCGAGGTGCCGTCCGAGGAGCTGCGAGCGGGCGTGGTGCCCGCCTGGCTGACCCTCGCCGGCCTCGCCGTCGCCATGCTGGTGCTCGCCGTCGTGGTGGCCGACCGGCTCGGACGCTGGGTGAGCACGCCGGTCAGCGACGTCTCGCGCACCGCGGTGCGGCTGCGCGACGGCGACCTGACCGCGCGGGTCGACCCGGACGGTCCGCCGGAGGTGGTCGAGCTCGGACGCACCCTGAACCGGCTGGCCGACCGGGTGGTCGAGCTGCTCGCGCTCGAGCGCGAGCAGGCCGCCGACCTCGCGCACCGCCTGCGGACGCCGGTCACGGCGCTGCGGCTCGACGTCGACCAGGTCGACGACCCCGAGACCGCCGACCGGCTGCGCCGGCACGTCGACGCCCTGGTGCGCACGGTCGACCAGATCGTGGCCGACGCCCGCCGCCCGGTGCGTTCGGACGTCGGGAGCCGTTGTGACGCAGCGCAGGTCGTCCGCGACCGGGTGATGTTCTGGTCGGCGCTGGCTGACGACCAGGACCGTGAGGTCGGTGGTCACCTCGCCGGAGGGCCGCTGTGGGTGGCGGTCGACGCCGCCGACCTCGCCGACGCCCTCGACGCCCTGCTCGACAACGTGTTCGCCCACACGCCGGAGGGCACCCCGTTCGGCGTCGACCTGGCGGCACGGGCCGACGGCGGGGCGCGGGTCGAGGTCTCGGACTCCGGGCCGGGCCTCGGCGACGACGCCGCCGTCGTCACCGAGCGCGGCCGCAGCGGCACCGGCTCGAGCGGTCTCGGCACCGACATCGCCCGGCGCGTGGCGGTCGCGTCGGGCGGCTCGGTCGAGCTCGGACGCGCGCCAGGCGGCGGGGCGAGCGTGGTGCTGCTGCTCGGCCCCGCCGCCTGACACCGCTCCGACCGGCACCCTGCGGCCCGGCACGTCAGTCGTCGTCGCCGTGGTCGTCGTCGTCCTCGTCGTCGTCGTGGTCGTCGTCGTCGTCGTGGTCGTCGTCGCCGTGGTGGCCCGAGCCGTCGTCGCCGCCGTGGTGCGAGCCGTCCTCGCCGTCACCGCCGTGCCGGCCGCTGCGGTCGTCGTCGGAGTCGTCGTCGTCGGAGCCGTCGCCGCGGCCGCTGGAGCCGTCGCGGTCGCCGCGGCCCTGGTCGGCGGTGCCGTCGTCGCCGCCGCCGTCGCGACCGGAGTCGTCGGACCCGCTCGAGGTCGGGCTGGACGTGGCGGTGGGGGAGGACGTCGAGCCGGGCGTGCCGGGGGCGTCGCCGCTGCCCTGGTCGGCGGTGCCGTCGTCGCCGCCGCCGTCGCGACCGGAGTCGTCGGACCCGCTCGAGGTCGGGCTGGACGTGGAGGTGGGGGAGGACGTCGAGCCGGGCGTGCCGGGGGCGTCGCCGCGGCCCTGGTCGGCGGTGCCGTCGTCGTCGACGGAGCCGAGCACGGCGGCGGTCGGAGCGGCCGGGACGAGCGCGGTGCTCGCGGCGTAGGTCGCGGTCACGGCGCCGAGGCCGAGGGCAGCGGCCAGGGCCAGGGTGTGGATCGGTCGGAGCATCACGGGTTCACCTCGTGGTCGGGGGGCCGGTCGGCCCCGTCACGTCCCCCACGGTGCGGCGGCCGCGCTCATGGCCACCCCGGGCGGACGTCAAGTCGTCGTCAAGGCCCGTGGTGCGCGTGCGAAACGTGATGGCAACGCTGCGTGACACCGGCGCCACACGGGTCGCGCACGATGCGGCGGGTCACACCGCTGCACCGTCAGGAGATACCCGTGAGCGTCCTCACCACCGACACCGTCCCCTCCTCGCGCCGCGCCCCGGCGGCGCACCGCTTCCCGGCCTCGCCGGAGGTGGCTGCCGGGCTGGTCCGGCACGGCCGGCGTGCGACGGCCTGGCCGCTGTCGGACGCGACGGTCGTGGTGCGCGGCGCCCGCCCGGCCGACCTGCCCGCCGTCGCCGCGATGCACGGCCGCTGCTCGCCCGGCACCCTGCTGCAGCGCTACAGCACCGGCGGCCGCGGTCCCTCGCTCGACCACCTGGTCGGCCTGCTGCGGTCCCCGCTCACCGTGGTCGTCGAGGCCGGGGCAGGGGTCGTCGCCCTCGGCTCGGCCGCCCACCCCGGCGAGGACGACTTCCGCAGCGAGATCTCGCTGCTGGTGGAGGACGCCTGGCAGGGCTGCGGCATCGGCTCGAACCTGGCGGTGCGGCTCGGCTCGACCCTGCGCGCCCTCGGCTACGCCCAGGCGTGGACGACCTCGGCCACCGCGAACGTGCCGCTGCACCGGGTGATGGAGAAGCTCGGCCCGGTGCGCGCGCTCGCCCGGGTGCCGCGCCACGTCGTCGCCGCGCGGCTGACCATCCCGTCGGTGCTGCACGACGGCGACGACCTCGTGCTCGGCTGATCTCAGTGCCGAGGCCGGGCACAACTGCGTACAGGCGTGCTCGCGCACGGCTCGAAACACGCGCCAGACGCATCGGTGTCCGTAGCTGTGCCCGCCTCTCGCGGCAGACTCGGGTGATGGACGTCGTCGACCCCGGCCTCGCCCGCGCCCTCGAGCGCTTCGAGCAGATGCTGTCCGAGTGCTTCCCCGACCAGCTCGCCGAGCAGGGGCCGGGACTCGACGACGCGGGCATCGACAGGCTCCGCGCTGCGGTGACGCCGTACCTGCTGCCTGCCCAGGTCGAGCAGCTGTACCGCTGGCGCTCCGGGGGCGAGGTCGGGATCTTCGGGGGTGGCACCAGAACCCGGCCGACGTGCTGCCCGAGAGGTACCGGTTCCGGGTCGACGTGCTCGGTGAGAGCCCCCTGTGGCTCCCGGTGTTCGACATGCAGATCGTCAACGTCGTGACCCTCGACGTCCCAGGGCACGGCACGTCGGACACCTCCGTCTGGTACGGCCACACGCACGACGGCTTCGTGCTCCGCCTGTTCGACTCGATCGAGGCGCTGGTGCACACCGTGTGCGACGTCGCCGACTCCGGACTGCTCGTCGCGAAGGAGTCGGGGATGTACGCCGACAGCCTGCTGCTGCGCCTCAGCGAGGAGGACACGGTTCAGATCGACGAGACGTACGAGTCACCGGGCGGGGCCGGGCAGGGCTGGAACCGATGGAGGCTGACGCGCTCACCTGGCGCGTACTCCGGCACCCCGGAGACGCCGCGGGGGACCTCGACGGGCCGTTGGCCCCGGGACGACTGGCCCGGCGTGTGGAAGCTGGCTCCCGGCCGCGGCGCTCCATGAGTCGTCGGGGCGCAGGGGAACACCAGCGCCCCTCCGGTAGTTGAGTCAGTCAGACTCAGGTTTGGTCAGCCCCGATGTGACAACCACCGGGACGACGTCCTACCTTGAGCGCAGACGACTCAACCCGGGCCCGCGAGGGGTCCGGAGGGACACGGAGGAACGCAGACATGGCACGTGCGGTCGGTATCGACCTGGGCACCACGAACTCGGTGGTCGCCGTCCTCGAGGGTGGCGAGCCCACCGTCATCGCCAACGCCGAGGGCGGACGCACCACGCCGTCGGTCGTGGCCTTCGCCAAGTCGGGCGAGCCGCTGGTCGGCGAGATCGCCAAGCGGCAGGCCGTCACGAACGTCGACCGGACGATCCGCTCGGTCAAGCGCCACATGGGCACCGACTGGTCGCAGGAGATCGACGACAAGACGTACACCGCGCAGGAGATCAGCGCGCGCATCCTGCAGAAGCTGAAGAAGGACGCCGAGGAGTACCTGGGCGAGCCCGTCACCGACGCGGTCGTCACGGTCCCTGCGTACTTCAACGACGCCGAGCGCCAGGCGACCACCGAGGCGGGCAAGATCGCCGGTCTCAACGTGCTGCGCATCATCAACGAGCCCACCGCGGCCGCGCTCGCCTACGGCCTCGACAAGGGCAAGGAGGACGAGCTCATCCTCGTCTTCGACCTCGGCGGCGGCACCTTCGACGTCTCGCTGCTCGAGGTGGGCAAGGACGCCGAGGACGGCTTCTCCACCATCCAGGTGCGCGCCACCGCCGGCGACAACCGGCTGGGCGGCGACGACTGGGACCAGCGGGTCATGGACCACCTGGTCAACACGGTGAAGAGCTCGTCCGGCATCGACCTGTCCAAGGACAAGATCGCCGTGCAGCGGCTGCGCGAGGCCGCCGAGCAGGCCAAGAAGGAGCTCAGCTCGGCGACGAGCACGAGCATCTCGCTGCAGTACCTGTCGATGACCGAGAACGGCCCGGTGCACCTCGACGAGAAGCTGACGCGCGCGCAGTTCCAGGAGATGACCAAGGACCTGCTCGAGCGCACCAAGGCGCCGTTCCAGCAGGTGATGCGCGACGCCGACGTCAAGGTCGCCGACATCGACCACATCGTGCTGGTCGGCGGTTCCACCCGGATGCCCGCCGTCACCGAGGTCGTGCGCGAGCTCACCGGCGGCAAGGAGCCCAACAAGGGCGTGAACCCGGACGAGGTCGTCGCCGTCGGCGCCGCGCTGCAGGCCGGCGTGCTGAAGGGCGAGCGCAAGGACGTCCTGCTCATCGACGTGACCCCGCTGTCCCTCGGCATCGAGACCAAGGGCGGGATCATGACCAAGCTGATCGAGCGCAACACGGCGATCCCGACCAAGCGGTCCGAGGTGTTCACCACCGCCGACGACAACCAGCCGTCGGTGAACATCCAGGTGTACCAGGGCGAGCGCGAGCTGGCCTCGCACAACAAGCCGCTCGGCAACTTCGAGCTCACCGGCATCGCGCCGGCCCCGCGCGGGGTGCCGCAGATCGAGGTCACCTTCGACATCGACGCCAACGGCATCGTGCACGTGAGCGCGAAGGACCGCGGCACCGGCAAGGAGCAGTCGATGAAGATCACCGGCGGCAGCGGGCTGCCGAAGGACGAGATCGACCGCATGGTGCGCGAGGCCGAGGAGCACGCCGAGGAGGACAAGAAGCGTCGCGAGGAGGCGGAGACCCGCAACACCGCCGAGCAGCTCGTGTACTCCACGGAGAAGTTCCTCGCCGACAACGACGAGAAGCTGCCCGAGGAGGGCAAGTCCGAGGTCAGGACGGCGGTCGACGAGCTCAAGACCGCGCTGGCCGGCGAGGACATCGAGGCGGTCCGCAGCGGCCACGAGAAGCTCTCCCAGGCCAGCCAGAAGCTCGGGTCGGCGCTGTACGAGGCGCAGGCGGCCGAGCAGCCGTCCGGCGACGAGGGTGCCGGCAGCGCCGGCCCGTCGTCCACCGAGGACGAGCCGTCGTCCGACGACGACGTCGTCGACGCCGAGATCGTGGACGAGGACGAGCGCAAGTGACGCCCGGCACCCACGACCACGACGGCCCCGCGGTCGGCGAGGGGCACGAGCCCCCCGTCGTCCGCGACCGGCGGCGGATCGACCCCGAGACCGGTGAGGTCCGTCCCCCGGCGGACGCGCCGGCGGGGGGTCGTCCGCCCGGCGAGGGCAGCGTCCGCGACGACGTCGTCGACGACGTGGCGGCCGACGACGAGCACGCGGCGGCCACCGCCGCGGCGGCGTCCGACGACGCGGCGGGCGACGACGGGCTCGGCGGCGCCGCGGCGCAGCTGGCGGCCGAGCGGCTGGCCGACCTGCAGCGGCTGCAGGCCGAGTACGTCAACTACCGCAAGCGGGTCGAGCGCGACCGGTCGGTCGCCCGCGACACCGCGGTGGCCGGCGTGCTGGAGGCGCTGCTGCCGGTGCTCGACGACGTCGAGCTGGCCCGCCAGCACGGCGATCTCGAGGGTGGGCCGTTCGCGTCCATCGCCGAGAAGCTCGAGGGCGTGCTCACCCGGTTCGGCCTGGTGCGCTACGGCGCCGCCGGGGAGCCGTTCGACCCGGCCGTGCACGAGGCGCTCATGCACGGGCACTCCGACGACGTGCAGGTGAGCACCGTGACCCAGGTGCTGCAGCCGGGGTACACCGTGAACGAGAAGGTGCTGCGCGCCGCGCGCGTCGCGGTCACCGACCCGCAGTGACCCACCCGCTCCCTCCCCGCCACGGGGAGGGAGCGGACCCACGCAGGAACCGACGGGAGGAGGCGCCGTGACCGGCCAGGACTGGTTCGACAAGGACTTCTACGCCGTGCTCGGTGTCGACAAGAAGGCGTCGGCGGCCGAGATCAAGAAGGCCTACCGCAAGAAGGCGCGCACGCTGCACCCGGACGCCAACGCGAACGACGCGGCGGCCGAGGCGCGGTTCAAGGAGGTCGGCGAGGCCTACGCGGTGCTCTCCGACGCCGAGAAGCGCCAGCAGTACGACGCCGTCCGCGCGATGGCCGGCGGCGCCCGGTTCACCGGCGCCGCCGGTCCCGGCGGTGGTGCGGGCGGGTTCGAGGACCTGCTCGGCGGCCTGTTCGGCCAGGGCGCGCAGAACGTCCGCTTCCGCACCCCGCCCGGCGGCGGCCAGGGTGGCGGCGTGCCACCGGGTTTCGAGGACCTGCTCGGCATGTTCAGCCAGGCCGGCGGTCCCGGCTACACCCAGACCCCCACCCGCGGCCCGCGTCCGGGCGCCGACGTGCAGGCGTCCACGACCCTGCCGTTCGTCGACGCCGCCGCGGGCACCACGGTGACGCTGCAGTCGGCCGACGGGCGCACGGTGCGCGCGCGCATCCCCGCCGGCGTCCGCGACGGCCAGCGGATCCGCCTGCGCGGCAAGGGCAACCCCGGTGACGCCGGCGCCCCCGCCGGCGACCTGGTCATCACCGTCAAGGTGCTGCCGCACGCGGTCTTCACCGCCGACGGCACGAACCTGCGGGTGACCGTCCCGATCAGCTTCGACGAGGCCGCGCTCGGCGGCACGGTCGACGTGCCCACCCTCGACGGCGGCACCGTCACCCTCAAGGTGCCGGCCGGCACCCCGTCCGGACGCACGCTGCGCGTGCGCGGTCGCGGGCTGACCTCGAGCAAGGGCTCCGGCGACCTGCTCGTGACCGTCGAGGTCGTGGTGCCGCAGAAGCTCGACGGCGCCGCCAAGGAGGCGGTCGAGGCGTTCCGCGCCGCCACCGCGGGCCAGGACCCGCGAGCCGGACTGCGCGAGAAGGCGTCCGGTGGGTGATGGGCTCGTTCGGCCCCGTCGACGACACCGCGCCGGTCTTCGTGATCTCGGTCGCGGCGCAGCTGGCCGGCATGCACCCGCAGACGTTGCGGCAGTACGACCGGCTCGGCCTGGTCAGCCCTGACCGCACCGCGGGGCGCGGCCGGCGTTACTCGGCCCGCGACATCGTGCTGCTGCGCGAGGTGCAGCGGCTGAGCCAGGAGGACGGCGTCAACCTCGCCGGGATCAAGCGCATCCTCGAGCTCGAGCTGCAGGTCGAGGCGTTGCAGCACAAGGTGTCCGAGCTGGTGGCTGAGCTCGACCAGGCGCGTGGCACCGTCCGCCGGATCTTCGCTGCCGGCCCCACCGGGGTCGTCCCGCTGCGGCCCGGCACGCGCCCCGAGCGCACCGTCGGGTCGGCGCTCGTCGTGTGGCGCCCCGGGGGCCGCTGACGGGGCGTCAGCCCCGCACCACGTCGAGCCCGAGCCAGGCGGCGAGAGAGGCGATCTCGGCGTCGATCTCGCCCCGCTGCGCCTTCGTGAGCCGCGCGTCCTCGTGCAGGGCGTCGACCCTCAGCACCCCCGCCTTGCGGTCGGCGGTGGCGTCGAGCTTGCCGACCAGGCGGTCGTGGAGCAGCACCGGCAGGGCGAAGTAGCCCCAGCGCCTCTTCTCCTTCGGCTTGTACATCTCGATCAGGTACTCGAAGCCGAACAGGTCCATCGCCCGCTCGCGGTCGTGGACCAGCCGGTCGAACGGCGACAGCAGCGCCGCCCGCCCCTCGAAACCCTCTGTGCTGGCGTCGGGGTCCACCCGCCAGGTGCCCTCGACCCCCTCGACGAGCACGTCCTCGCCGGCGTCGCCCACGAGGCGCGGCCGGGTGATCCCGAGGGCCCTCAGCCGCCGCACGTCGCGCTCGCGCAGGGCGTCCGGCAGCGACAGCTCCTCGACGTCGGACGGGTGGACCCGCTCGGCGAGGTCCCACAGCCGCTGCCGTCCGACCCGTCCGGCGACGGCGACCTGCCCGCGGCGGGCCATCAGCTCGAGCAGCTGGTTCACGTTGCGGTTGTTCGTCCACCCGGTGGACCGCCACGGCAGCTCGGCGGTGTCCGGGATCGCCTTCGACAGCAGCGGACCCGACTCCCCGAGCTGCGCGAGCACCCGGCCGCGGAACCCGGCGTTGGCGTCCCACCAGGCCTGGGCGCCCTCGTAGGTGAAGGGCGCCCGCATCGACGGCAGGTACAGGCGCAGGTCGGAGACCGGTCGCAGCGTGACCACCGACGGCAGGTGCGCGACCTCGGCACCGCCGTACTCGAAGAGCCGGTGCTCGTGCCACGCCAGCCGCTCCAGGTCGGCGGGGGCGTAGGCGTCGCCGAGCCGGCTCCAGCTCACCAGGTCGGCCGCGGGTGCCACGGCCGCGACGGGATCGAGCTGCAGGAAGGTCAGGTGCTCGACCGTCGCCAGCAGGTCGGTCGGTCGACGGGCCTCCAGCAGCTGGGCGCGGACGGCGATGCGTCGGGCCTGCTCGGCCGTCAGCGTGCGCGGGGTGCTCACGCCGGCGATCGTGCCACCGCGGGCCACCTCAGCGGGACGCCAGCACCTCGACGCCGTCGCCCCGGAGCCGGTCGAGGTACGCCGTGCGCCCGGCGGCCGCCATCACCAGGTCGCGGGTGGTGCCGCGCACCAGCGGGCCGCTCCCGTGGGTGAACGGGCCGTCGACCGCCTCGAGCCGCAGCCCCTGGGTGCGCGTGCGCGAGCGGACGGTGAAGTCGCGCGAGACGTAGAACCGGGCGACCCGCTCCCACGCGTGCGTGCCGTCCGGACCGACGAGCCCGAGCGGACGTCGCACGTCCTCGCCGTGCACGAGCACCTCGCCGAGCCAGGCGTCCAGGTGCCTGCGTGACGGCACCGTCGTGCTGGTGACCACCGCGCGGAACCGGGCCAGCGTGTCGGCGGGGTCGTCGCCGAGGTGGTCGGCCACCTGGCGCGCCACCATCGCGTCGGCGTCGAACCGGGCCCGCGCGAGCCCGGCGAACCAGCGCGGGAACGACACGCTCGCGCCGGCGGTCAGGTGCGCGACGACGTCGCGGACGCTCAGGCCGGCGCACAGCGACGGCGTCGACCACTGCTCGTCGGTGAGGTCGTCGAGGTCGTCGACCAGCCCGGCGCGGGCGTCGTGGATCAGCGGGAACGGGTCGATGGCGCCGTCGTGGGTGCGCGAGGTGGTCACGGACGGGTCGACCCGGGACGGACGCCCGAGTCATCGCCGCACGGGCAAGATGATCGAGCGTGATCGTTCTGAGCAAGTTCTGATCAGACATTGACACCGGTGCGGCGACGGCGCGACGCTGGCGGCCGTCGTTCACCCCGATTCCACCGCCTTCGTCAGGAGTGGTCCTCGATGTCCGATCGCACCCCGTCCACCGGCGTCTCCCGCCGCGGCCTGCTGGGCGGTGCCGTCCTGGCCGGCGCCCTGGTGGGCGCCGCGCAGTCGCCGGCGACCGCCGCCTGGGTCAAGCCCCGGGCCACGACCATGCTCGACGTCCCCTACGAGCAGCGCGACCGCGTGCGGATCGGCGTGATCGGTCTCGGCAACCGCGGGATGGGGATGCTCTCGGGCTGGGTCGCCGTCCCGGGCGCCGAGGTCGTCGCCGTCTGCGACATCCGCGCCGACCGGGCCACCCGCGCCGCCGACGCCGTGGCCGCCGCCGGCAAGGCCCGCCCGGCCGAGTACGGCGGCACCAAGCGGTCGTTCCAGCAGATGCTGAACCGCGAGCAGCTCGACCTGGTCTACGTCGCGACCCCGTGGGAGTTCCACCACCAGCACGGCAAGGCGGCGCTGCTCGCCGGGAGCGAACGCCGCCGTCGAGCTGCCGATCGCGACCGAGCTCGACCAGCTCTGGGACCTGGTCGACACCTCCGAGCAGACCCGCAAGCACCTGATGCTGGCCGAGAACTGCAGCTACGGCCGCAACGAGCTGGCGATGCTGAAGATGGCCCACGACGGCTTCTTCGGCGAGGTCACCAACGGGCACGGCGGCTACCTGCACGACCTGCGCGAGCTGCTGTTCGCCGACGGCTACTACACCGACGACTGGCGCCGGCTGTGGCACACCCGCTCCACCGCGAGCTTCTACCCGATGCACGGCCTGGCGCCGATCGCCGCCGCCATGGACATCAACCGCGGAGACCGCTTCACCACGCTGTCGGCGACCGCCACCGCGCCGAAGGGCCTGGCCGACTACCGCGAGCGCTTCGTCCCGCGCGACCACCGCTCGTGGGGCGAGGAGTACGTCAACGGCGACCTGGTCACCTGCATGATGACGACGGCGCAGCAGCGGGTCGTGCGCGCCGAGCACGACGTCAGCTCGCCGCGGCCGTACAGCCGGATCAACAGCCTGGCCGGCAGCCGCGGCATCATGGAGGACTACGTCGGCACCGACAGCACCGGCGCCCGCGTCTACGGCGAGCCGCTGCACGGCGGGCACGCCTGGGCCGGGTTCTCGACGCTGCGGCCCGAGTACGACCACTGGCTGTGGAAGGTGCTCGAGGACGACGCGGCCGGAGGCGGTCACGGCGGCATGGACTACCTGCTGCAGTGGCGCATCGTGCAGCAGATCCGCACCGGGCAGGTGCCCGACATCGACGTCTACGACTCGGCCGCGTGGTGCTCGCCGGTGCCGCTCAGCGTGATGTCGCTGGCCAAGGGCGGCAAGCCGGTCGAGGTGCCCGACTTCACCCGCGGCAACTGGGAGCGGCTGCGGGTGGGCCTCGACTCGCCGCAGACCGAGATGCCCGCTCTCTGAACCGTTCTCACCCACCACCCCACCGCTGGAAGGGCACACCATGCTGCTGCGCACCCTCGGCGTCCTCGTCGCCGCCGTCACCGGTCTCGGTCTGCTCGCGGGTCCCGCGGCGGCCGGGCCGGCCGTCCCCGCCCCCGCCGCCGAGGCGGCCACCACGGTGCTCGTCCCCGAGATCGGGCTGCAGGGCCCGGCCGTCGTCGACGTGCCCGTGACCGTCCGCAACGGCTCGTCGACGCGGATGCGCGACGCCCGGGTGCGGTTCGCCGGCCCGGTGGGCTGGCAGGTCGGCCCGTCGGCCGTCGCGCTCGGTGCCGTCCGGCCGGGCCAGGACGGCGTCGCCGTGTTCCAGCTGCGCCTGCCGGAGCAGCGTCCCGGCTTCCGCGTCGTCACCTTCACCGCGACCGTCACCTACAAGGGCGGCGACGGTCTCGGGACGGCCACCGGCACCCGCACCGTCACCAGCGGCGAGCCGCTCGCCTCGCTCGCCGAGGCGTTCGACAACGTCGGGGTGACCAGCGAGACCGACACCGCCCCGGGCGACTTCGACGGCGACGGCAACAGCTTCTCGGCGGAGAAGCTCGCCGACGTCGGGGTCGTGCCGGGCGGGACGGTCGAGGCGCTCGGCGCGACGCTGACCTGGCCCGACGTCGCCCCGGGCACCGCCGACAACGCCCGTGCCGCCGGTCAGGCGGTCGCGCTCGACGGCTCCGGAGAGCGGCTGGTGCTGCTCGGCAGCGGCGTCGGCTACGGCGCCGCGGGCACGGCGACGGTGCACTACACCGACGGCACCAGCACGAGCGGGCAGGTCGGATTCCCGAACTGGTCGTTCCAGGAGGCCGACGCCCACGGGGCCACGCTGGTGGCGTCCTCGACCGGCCGGAACCGGCCGAGCGGCTACGGCGACGCGGCCTACCAGTACCGGGTGTTCGCGCACTCGCTGGCGCTCGACCCGACGCGGACGGTCGACGTCGTCGTCCTGCCGGCGAACGCGAACCTGCACGTGTTCGCCCTCGGGCTCGGCTGACCCACCGGGACGCGGGCGGGTGCCGGCCCGCCCGCGCCCCGGTGGTACGTACCAGGGTCACCCGGACGACCCCGTCGCGCTCGCGTCTTCGCGCAGCTCGCTGCGCGCGTCGGTCCACCGACGACGCGAACCGGTCCGGAGCACGACGGGTGGGAACACCGGGGTCGCGGACGAAGTTGAGCGTGGCAGACTCAAGTTCGTTGCACCACCAGGAGGAGACCCCGATGGAGCTCAAGCTCACCACCAGGAGCCAGGAGGCGCTGGCCGGCGCCGTGCAGGCCGCCACCGCGAACGGCAACCCGAACGTCGACCCCGTGCACCTGCTCGCCGCGCTGGTGGCGCAGCCGGGCGGGGTGCCCGCCGGTCTGCTCGAGGCCGTCGGTGCGCAGCCGTCCTCCGTGCTCGACCGGGCCAGGGGCGTGGTCGCGGGTCTGCCCAGCGCGAGCGGCACCTCGGTGGCCGCGCCGCAGCTCTCGCGCGCCGGCCAGGGGGTCCTGGTCGCGGCGCAGGAGGAGATGACCTCCCTCGGCGACTCCTACGTCTCGACCGAGCACCTGCTGCTCGCGCTGGCCGCCGACCGCGGTCCCGCCGGCGACGTGCTGCGGGGAGCGGGCGCCACGGCCGACGCGCTGCGCGCGGCGCTGCCCCAGGTGCGCGGTGCCGCCAAGGTCGACAGCGCCGACCCCGAGGGCACCTACAACGCCCTGGAGAAGTACGGCATCGACCTCACGGCCCAGGCCCGCGAGGGCCGGCTCGACCCCGTCATCGGTCGCGACGCCGAGATCCGCCGGGTGGTGCAGGTGCTCAGCCGCCGCACCAAGAACAACCCGGTGCTCATCGGCGAGCCCGGCGTCGGCAAGACCGCCGTCGTCGAGGGCCTGGCCCAGCGCATGGTCGCCGGCGACGTGCCCGACTCGCTGCGCGGCAAGCGGCTGGTCTCGCTCGACCTGGCCGGCATGGTCGCGGGCGCCAAGTACCGCGGCGAGTTCGAGGAGCGGCTCAAGGCGGTGCTGGCCGAGATCCAGGGCAGCGACGGCCAGGTCGTCACGTTCATCGACGAGCTGCACACCGTCGTCGGCGCCGGTGCGGGCGGCGAGGGCGCCATGGACGCCGGCAACATGCTCAAGCCGATGCTCGCCCGCGGCCAGCTGCGCATGGTCGGCGCCACCACCCTCGACGAGTACCGCGAGCGGATCGAGAAGGACCCCGCGCTCGAGCGCCGCTTCCAGCAGGTCTTCGTGGGCGAGCCGAGCGTCGACGACACCGTCGCGATCCTGCGCGGGCTCAAGGAGCGGTACGAGGCGCACCACAAGGTCGAGATCACCGACGCCGCGCTCGTCGCCGCCGCCGCGCTCTCCGACCGCTACATCTCCGGACGGCAGCTGCCCGACAAGGCGATCGACCTCGTCGACGAGGCCGCGTCCCGGCTGCGGATGGAGATCGACTCCTCCCCGGTCGAGATCGACCAGCTGCAGCGCACCGCCGACCGGATGCGGATGGAGGAGCTCGCGCTGTCCAGGGCCGACGACGCGGCCGGCCGCGAGCGGCTCGAGCGGCTGCGCGCCGACCTGGCCGACACCCAGGAGCAGCTGTCGGCGCTCAACGCCCGCTGGGAGCGCGAGAAGGCGAGCCTGAACCGCACCGGCGACCTGCGCCAGCAGCTCGACGAGCTGCGCGGCCAGGCCGAGCGGCTGCAGCGCCAGGGCGACCTGGGCGCGGCCAGCGAGATGCTCTACGGCCGCATCCCGCAGATCGAGAAGGAGCTCGCCGAGGCCGAGGCGGCCGAGCGCGAAGCCGCCGCCGAGGGCCCGATGGTCTCCGACCGGGTCGGTCCCGACGACGTCGCCGACGTCGTCGCGGCCTGGACGGGCATCCCCGCCGGACGGCTGCTCGAGGGCGAGCAGGCCAAGCTGCTGCGGATGGAGGACGTGCTCGGGCAGCGCCTGATCGGTCAGCACGAGGCCGTCCGCGCCGTCAGCGACGCCGTCCGCCGCGCGCGCGCAGGCATCAGCGACCCCGACCGTCCGGTCGGCTCGTTCCTGTTCCTGGGCCCGACCGGCGTCGGCAAGACCGAGCTGGCCAAGGCGCTCGCCGACTTCCTGTTCGACGACGACCGGGCGATCGTCCGGGTCGACATGAGCGAGTACAGCGAGAAGCACTCCGTCGCGCGCCTGGTCGGCGCGCCCCCGGGCTACGTGGGCTACGACGAGGGCGGCCAGCTCACCGAGGCGGTGCGCCGCCGTCCGTACAGCGTCGTGCTGCTCGACGAGGTCGAGAAGGCGCACCCGGACGTCTTCGACATCCTCCTGCAGGTGCTCGACGACGGCCGGCTCACCGACGGCCAGGGACGCACGGTCGACTTCCGCAACGTCATCCTGGTGCTGACCTCGAACCTGGGCTCGACCCACCTGGTCGACCCGACCCTCAGCCGCGAGGTGCAGCACGAGAACGTGATGGCGGCGGTGCGGGCCGCGTTCAAGCCCGAGTTCCTCAACCGGCTCGACGACGTCGTCGTCTTCGACCCGCTCAGCCGCGAGCAGCTCGCCGAGATCGTCCGCATCCAGGTCGACCGGCTGGCCGCGCGGCTCGCCCAGCGCCGGCTCACGCTGTCGGTCTCGGACGAGGCGCGGGCCTGGCTGGCCGCCGAGGGCTTCGACCCGGCGTACGGCGCACGCCCGCTGCGGCGGCTGGTGCAGACCGAGATCGGCGACCGGCTCGCGCGGGCGCTGCTGTCCGGCGAGGTCCGCGACGGCGACGGTGTGCGGGTCGAGCGGTCCGGCGCCGGCCTGGTGGTCGTCCCGGCGTCGGACGACGACCTCGTGCTGGAGGAGGTCAAGGTCGACGGCCCGGCTGCCGATGCGCCGTAGGTGTCCACCGTCCCGCTGACCGGGCCGGCACCGCCTGCACGCGCGGCGGTGCCGGTCGTGCGGCTCAGCCGCGTCCAGCAGCGCATCCGCGCCGCGGGCCTGCCCGACGTGCTCCGGGTGACCGCCCAGCAGGTCCTCGAGCTGTGCGGCGCCGACCTGGTGATCGTCTCGACCTCCGACGACGACGGCACCTCGCTGGTCGCGCGCGAGGTCTGCGGATCTCCTTGGACCGGCGCTCCGCACCCGGGTGACCGGGTGCCGCTGGAGGGGTCGCTGGCAGGGCTCGCCCTCACCACCGGCGTCAGCAGGCTCTGCGTCGACGGCGCGGACGACGCCCGCTCCGACGCGCGGCGCAACGCCCGGTTCGGCATCGGTTCCTCGCTGGCCGTGCCGCTCACCCGCGACGGCGAGGTCGTCGGCGTGGTGTCCGTGCTGGCGCGCGAGCCCGGCCGCTTCGACGCCGAGGACCTCGCCGCCGCCGAGCTCACCTGCGGGACCGCCTCGGACCGGCTCGCCCAGCTGGTCGCCGAGTTCGGCGCGGCCGAGCTGCACCGCACCGTCCTCGACGCGCTCGACGAGGCGATCCTGGTGACCCGCGGCGACGAGCTCGAGCTGCTGCACGCCAACCACGCGTTGCGGCGGATGGGCACCGGCACCGACGTCCCCGAGCCCGGGGTCGCCCTGCGCGACATGCCGTGGACGATCTACGACGTCGACGGCCGGCTGATCCCGCAGCCGGAGCAGCCGACCGCGGTGGCCTGGCGCACCGGGAAGGGTGTCCGCGACGTCGTGCTGCGCCACGGCGGCCCGGACGGCCGTGGCCTGTGGTTCAGCGTCACCGCGTTGCCGGTCCGCGACCCGCTGTCGCACCAGGTGCTGTCGGTCGTGACCCGGCTGCGCGACGTCACCGACGAGCGGCGCGACCGCGACCTGCTCGAGACCAGCAAGGAGCGGCTGCGCGCCGCCCAGCACGTCTCCGGCCTGGCGTGGTGGTCCTACGACGCCACCGCCGACACGCACTCCTGGTCGGAGCAGATGTTCGAGATCGCGGGTCTCGACCGGGCGGGCCCACCGCCGTGCGGTGCCGGGTTCCTGGCCCTGATCCACCCCGACGACCGTCCTGCGTCGTTCGCGGCCGGCACCGCCCACCCGGCGGCCGCCGACGCGGTCACGCGGCCGCACTCGCGCAACCAGGTGTTCCGGCTGGTGCGCCCGGACGGCGAGGTCCGCGTCGTGCAGTCGTGGTCGGACAGGGAGCACGCGCCCGACGGCCGGCTGCTGCGCATCTACGGGGCGAGCCTCGACGTCACCGACCGCGAGCGTGCCCTGGCCGAGCTCGGCCAGCGCGACCAGCGCTTCCGGCTCGCCTTCGACAACTCACCGATCGGCATGGGCCTGATCGACGTCGCTCCCGGCCGCGAGCCGTCGCTGGTGCGCGCCAACGACGCGCTGGTCGCCCTGCTCGGCCACCGCGACGAGGCCGACCTGGTCGGGCGCGCCGTGTCGTGGTCGGTCCCGAGCCTGGTGGCGCGCGACCGCGCCCTGCTCGGCCGGGTCGTCGCCGGCGAGGTCGAGAGCCTGCAGATGGAGACCGTGCTGGTGCGCCGCGACGGCAGCACCTTCCCCGCCCTGGTCACCGGGAGCGTCTCGGGCCAGGGCGCCGACGCCGTCCTGCTGCTGCACGTCCTCGACCTCACCGAGCGCCAGCGTGCCGTCGAGGAGGTCGAGCGCAGCGAGCAGCTGTTCCGCGCCGCCTTCGAGCACGCGCCGTCCGGCATGGTCGTGGTGAGCGCCGAGGCGGGGCACGAGGGCCGCGTCCTGCGCGCGAACCGCGCGATGGCCGACCTGGTCGGGCTGCCGGTGGACCAGACCGTCGGGAAGGTCGCCCAGGACTTCCTGGTGCGCTCGGACCGCGAGGCCAGCTTCGCCACCCTGGCCCGGGTCGCCACGTCGGGCAACGACAGCGGCACCGCGCACCGGCGGCTGCAGCGTCCCGACGGCACCCAGCGCGACGTGTACGTCAGCTCCACCTCGCTGAGCCAGGGTGAGCACCCGACCGTTCTCACCCACGTCGTCGACGTGACCCAGCAGCAGACCCACCAGCGGACGCTCGAGCAGATGGCGATGACCGACTCGATGACCGGCCTGGCCAACCGGGTGCAGCTGGCCGCCTGGCTCGAGCTGGCGATGGCAGGACCGGCCGAGCGCGTCGCGCTGCTCATGCTCGACCTCGACCGGTTCAAGAACGTCAACGACTCGCTCGGGCACGACGTCGGCGACCAGCTGCTCCAGCAGGTGGCCGACCGGCTGAGCCGCGGTCGCGGTCGCGGGTGGCGGGTCGCCCGGCTCGGCGGCGACGAGTTCGTCGTGCTGCTGGTCGACGTCGACGGGCCCGACCACCCGCAGCGGGTCGCCGAGGAGGTGCTCGAGGCCGTCGCCCAGCCGTACCAGCTGGAGTCGGGGCACCGGATCGAGACGACGGTCAGCGTCGGCATCGCGCTGGGCGGCCACGTCGGCCCGGGCGGCGCGAACCTGCTGCGTCAGGCAGATCTCGCGCTGTACGCGGCCAAGGACGCCGGGCGCAACCGGTTCGCCGTCTGCGACGCCGTGCTGCTCGACGCGATCGAGGACAAGGTACGCACCGAGACGCGGCTGCGCCGCGCGCTCGACCACGGCCACCTGCGGGTGCACCTGCAGCCGATCGTCGACCTGGACGGCGGTGCGCTGGTGGCGCTGGAGGCCCTGGTGCGCCTGGACGACCCGGTGGAGGGACTGCTGCCGCCCGCGCGGTTCATCGACGTCGCCGAGGAGAGCGGCCTGATCACCGAGGTCGACCGGTTCGTGCTCGCCGAGGCGCTGCGGATCGCGGCCGAGCACCCGCTCGCCGTGGCCGACCCGTCGGTGCGGATCGCGGTCAACCTCTCCAGCCGCACCCTCGCCCAGGGCGACCTCGCCGGCTACCTGCGCGCGCTGCTGCAGGCGTCCGGCGTCCCCGGCTCGCGGCTGCTGCTGGAGGTGACCGAGAGCGGCCTGCTCGCCGACGACCCGGCGCTGCACCGCCTGCTGGAGGAGCTCACCGCGCTCGGCGCGCAGCTGGCCATCGACGACTTCGGCACCGGCTACTCGGCGCTGGCGTACCTGACCCGGTTCCGCATGCACAAGCTGAAGATCGACCGCGCCTTCGTCTCCGACCTCGACCAGGAGGGCGGGGTCGCCGAGGCCACCGTCCGCGCGATCATCCAGCTCGCGCACGCGCACGGCATGCGCGTGACGGCGGAGGGCGTCGAGACCCGGGAGCAGGCCGACGTGCTGCGGGGCATGGGCTGCGACAGCGCGCAGGGCTGGCTGTTCGGCCGTCCGCAGCCCGCCTGGCCCTGACCCTCGGTCCCGGCCCCCGCCCGCTGCGACACGACCGCCGAGCACGCTGCGTCATCCTGACCCCCCGTCCGGTGGGGACACGCCCCCGAACGGCCCATTGGCGGGTTGGCACGCTCACCGTCCGCGAGCATCATGGTCTTGTCGAGAGGCGGGCCGTGGATCACCGGATCAGCGAGGCCGCACCTGGCGGACGGGTGCTCGCCCTTGCCGACCTGGTGCGCGTCCAGCGCGCCCAGCGTGCGGTCCGGCGCGCCCCGCTGACCGCCCTGCTCGTCGAGGCGGTCGACCAGTGCGCCGACCTCGTCGGCGCGGCCGGCGGGCGGGCCGTCTTCGTCGACGTCGACCCCGATGCCGACCCCGCCTGCCGCGAGGCCGCCCGCACCGGCGACTCCGCCCTGGTCGCCCGCGGATGCGAGCTGGTCGTCCCCCTGCTCGTCCAGGCCGGCGCTGCCGTCGTCGTGCACCTCCACGCCGCCGACGGCGTCCGGTTCGGCCAGGTCGACCTCGAGCTGGTGCAGCTGGTCTGCCAGGTCGCCTCGTTCCGGCTCGAGCTGGCCGGCGCCCCCGGCGACGACGACCTGCTGCGCTGGGCCCTGCTGAGCTCGGTCGACGAGGGCGTGATCGTCACCCGCGGCCCGCAGCAGCGGGTGGTGCTGGTGAGCGAGGTGCTCGAGCACTCCCTGGCCGCCAGCCCGCACCGCATGGAGGGCCGCCCGGTCAGCCTGCGCGACTGGAGCTGGCTCGACGAGGACGGCACCCTGCGCGCCCCCGACGAGATGCCGACCGCGCGGGCCTACCGCACCGGCGAGTCCGTGGTCGGCGAGCGGATGCGGATGGTGCCGGCCGACGGCGGCACCTCCAGCGGCGTCGACCCCACCCGCTGGGTGGTGGTCAGCGCCTACCCCGTGCCCGACCCGCTGACCGGCACCGCCGACGCCGTGGTCACCCGCGTGCGCGACGTCACCGCCGAGCACCACATCGAGCAGGTGCGGCGCGAGGAGGCCGACCAGCTGCGCGCCGCCCAGCAGGTCGCCGGCCTGGCCTGGATGACGATGGCGCTCGACACCGGGGACATCACCTGGTCCGACGAGATGTACCGGATCGCCGGCCTCGACCCGCTCGGCCCGCGCATCACCGTCGCCGCCTTCCGCTCGATGCTGCACCCCGACGACGCGCACCTGCTCGACCTCGACGAGGGCCTCGTCGGCCGCATGCGCCGGCTGGTGCGGGCGCGGCTGACCCGTCCCGACGGCGACGAGCGCGTCCTGCAGGTCTGGACCGACGAGGACCGCGACGACGACGGCCGCCTGGCGCTGCTGCGCGCGGCCGTGCTCGACGTCACCGAGCACGAGCGCACCGTGCAGGTCGCGGCCGACGCGCGCCGCCACTTCGAGCTCGCCTTCGACGGAGCCCCCTACGGCATGCTCGTGGTGTCGGTGGCCGGGCACTCCACCGGCCGCGTGCTGCGGGTCAACAACGGCCTCGCCGAGATGGTGCAGCGTCCGGTCGAGGCCATCGGCGGGCAGGTCGAGACCGTGCTGGTGTGCGCCGACGAGGGCGCCGAGCACTCCCTCGACGCCACCCGGCTCCGGCTCGCCGGCATCGAGGGCGACCGGCTCGTGCGCCGGCTGCGCCGTGCCGACGGCCAGGTCGTGCACGTCTGGATCACGGTCGTGCCGGTGCTCGACTCCACCGCGGCCGAGCCGTTCCTGGTGGTGCACGTGCTCGACGTCACCGCGCAGTTCCAGCAGCAGCGCGCGCTCGAGCGGGTCGCGCTCACCGACTCCGTCACCGGCCTCGCCAACCGCGCCATGGTGACCGTGCGCATCGACCAGGCCCTCGCCACCGGCGTGCGCCCCCTCGCCCTGCTCATGGTCGACCTCGACCGGTTCAAGACCGTCAACGACAGCGTCGGCCACCAGGTCGGCGACCTGCTGCTGGTGTCGGTCGCCGACCGGCTGCGCTCCGCCGTGCCCGACGGTGCGCTGGTCGCGCGGCTCGGCGGCGACGAGTTCGTCGTGCTGCTGCAGGGACCCACCGCCGACGTCGCCGAGGAGGTCGCCGCCGGCCTGGTCGCCGAGCTGAACCGGCCGTACGACCTCGCCTCCGGGCACCGGCTCGTCAGCAGCGCCAGCGTCGGGGTCGCCGTCGTCCCCGACGCCGGCTCGACCCGCCTCGACCTGCTGCGCGACGCCGACCTCGCGCTGTACCGGGCCAAGGAGCTGGGCCGCAACCAGTTCGTCGTGTGCGACGACGACCTGCACGAGCGCGCCGAGGAGCGGCTGCGCGACGAGCAGCGCCTGCGCGACGGCCTCTCGTCCGGCTGGCTGCGGCTGCACCTGCAACCGGTGCACGACCTGTCGACCGGACGACTGTCGGGCTACGAGGCCCTGGTGCGCCTGGACGACCCCGAGCTCGGGTTGCTCGAGCCGGAGCGGTTCGTCCCGGTCGCCGAGGAGACCGGCCTGGTCGCCGACATCGACCACTGGATGATCGGCGCCGTCCTCGACCACCTCGGCTCCGACCCCCGCCTGCTCGCCGACCCGTCCCTGCGCGTCGCCGTCAACGTCTCCGGCCGCACCCTCGAGCGTCCCGACTTCTCGCCGCGGCTGCGCGAGGCCCTCGAGTCGCACGGCACCGACCCGCACCGGGTGGCGCTCGAGATCACCGAGTCGTGCCTGCTCGACGACGCCGACGGCGGCACCCTCGTCGCGCTCCGCGAGCTGCGCGCCCTCGGCCTCACCGTCTGCATCGACGACTTCGGCACCGGCTACTCGGCCCTGTCGTACCTGCAGACCCTCGAGGTCGACGTCCTCAAGGTCGACCGCCGGTTCGTGGCCGCCCTGTCCGGCCCCGGCGAGCAGGCCCGCGCCACCATGCACGCCATCATCACCATGGCGCACGCGCTCGGGCTGGTCGTGGTCGCCGAGGGCGTCGAGTCCGACGACCAGCGCGACACCCTGGTGGGCCTGGGCTGCGACCTGGGCCAGGGCTGGCTCTTCGGGCGTCCCGAGCAGGCCTGACGCGCGTCCCGTCCCCCGTGCTCGTTTCGCTAGTTCAGTGCGACTCCTGGCACCGAACTAGCGTTCCGACAGTCGTTCAGTGCCAGGTTGCCTCGCTCAGTGCAGGGCGGGCCGGTCAGCCGGTGAGTCGGTGTCCGCCCCGGGCCCGCGCACGCGCGAGGGCCTCGCGCAACCGGTCGCGGACGAGGGGCAGCTCGTGCACCTCCGGCCAGGTGAAGCGGACGACGCCCCAGCCGGCGCGCTCGATCGCCTGCTCGCGGAGCCGCTCCTTCACCAGCACCTCCTCGGTGGTCTGCCCCGGCTTCAGCAGTCGTCCGTACTTGATGCGCCCGTCGAACTCGCCGACCAGACCGCTCTCGGGCCACCCGAAATCGGTCCGGACCTCACCCGCGTCGGTCGTGAGCTCGAGCTGCAGCGTCGTGGGTGCCATCCCGACGGCCGCGAACGCCAGCCGCGCGACCGTCTCGCCGGGTGACTCGGCCCGTCCGTCAGCGGCCGCGAACGCGCGCCGGGCCTGGGCCGAGCCCGGCCAGCGCTCGGTGTCGTCGAGCAGGACGGCCAGCTCGGACGTCGACGCGCCCTGGCGCAGAGCCGCGTCCATCGTCACGACGGCGCTGTCGAAGCGGGCGACGCGGGCGGTGTCGAACGCCGTCCGCACCAGGTCGGACGTCGGCAGGCCGTCGAGCAGCACCGGCGCGGGCAGGGGTCCGTCGTGGTGGCAGATGCCGGCCTGGCGCCGGGTCCGGCCGGGTCCGTCCGCACGCGTGACGTGCACCTCGTCGAGCCGGACGCGGTGCAGCGGCAGGTCGTGCAGCACCGCCGCCGTCACGTGGCTGAACGTGTACGGCGTCGTCAGCTGCAGCGCCACCGCCCGGGCGAGCGCGCGGTGCCGCTCGCGCGCGTCCCAGCCGTCCCACTCCTCGCGGACGGCGTACGCGCCCCAGCGGATCCGGACGAGACGGCCGCGCGCACGCAGGCGTCCGACGTCACGGCCGGCCAGGCCGCGCTCGAGCGCCTGACCGGTGGTGAGCACGCCGCCCTGGAGCGAGGCGAGGGCGAGCAGGTCGCTGGGGATCTCCATGCGGGCGAGGGTGCCGACCGCAGGCGGCCGGGACGAGGGGCGCGGCGCAGGCTGTGGACGGAGGGCGCACCCCGGCGCCCTGTGGACGACGCGGCAGGTGAGCCGAACCCACCGCACTGAGCGAGGCAACCTGGCACCGAACGAGTGTCGGAACGCTAGTTCGGTGCCACGAGCTGCACTGAACTAGCGAAACGGGCAGCGGGCCAGGGGTCAGAGGGTCGTCAGGAGCTGCTCGACCTGGTCGACGACCACGTCGGGACGCTCCACGGGGAGCATGTGGCCGGCGTCGTGGACCCGCACGAGGCGGGCTCCCGGCACGGCGTCGGCGAGGCGCTCGGACAGGACGGGCGGGGTGAGCTTGTCGTGCTCGCCGACGACGACGGCGACCGGACGGGACGCCAGGTGGGCCAGCGCCTCCCGCTCGTCGTGCTCGACCAGGGCGCCGTACCAGGCGCCGATCGAGCGGGCCCGCACCCAGCCGTCGGTGCGGCCGGAGCGGCGCACGAGCGCGGGGTCGGCGGTGGGACCCCAGGCGCGGCTGCGGCGCAACGACCCGGGCAGGCGCGGCACCCGCACCCGGTCGGGGACGCGACCGACGACGCGCATGGCCAGGGGGAGGCCGCGCGAGCGCATCGGGCCGAGCCGTGCAGCGGTGCCGACGAGGACGAAACCCACTGCCCCCGAACCTATCTCGTCGACGTGCCGCCCGGCCCACGACAGCAGGGCCATCGCGCCCATCGAGTGGCCCACCAGCACGACGGGTCCGCCGGGGCGCAGCGCGCGCAGCACGGTGGCGACGTCGTCGCCGAGGCGGCGGACGCTGGGCGGCAGCCCGGCCCGCCCGGACGTGGAGCGGCCGTGCTCGCGCAGGTCGAACCGGACCAGCGCGACGTCGGGGTGGTCGGCGTGCAGGCGCGCGACGGCGTCGTCCCAGGTGTGGTGGGTGAGGGTCCACCCGTGCACGAGCAGGACGGTCGCGGTGGCTCGGGCGGGGTCGGGGCCGTCGACGACGACGTTGAGGACGGCGCCGTCGTCGGTGCGCACGGCGCGTCGGTTCGCGGTGTCGCGCAGGGGTCGTCGTGACCTGGGCACGTCGTCGGACCTCAGGCCAGGTCGACCACGACCGGCGCGTGGTCGCTGGAGCCCTTGCCCTTGCGCTCGTCGCGGTCGATCGATGCCGTCGAGACCCGTTGCGCCAGAGCGGGGGACGCGAGGACGAAGTCGATCCGCATGCCCTCGCGGCGGGCGAACCGCAGTCGCTGGTAGTCCCAGTACGTGTAGACGCCCGGGCCGGGTGCGAACGGCCGCACCACGTCGGCGAAGCCGGCGTCGACGACGGCGGAGAACCCGGCGCGCTCCTCGGGGGAGGTGTGCGACTTGTCGGCGTAGAACTCGGGGCTCCACACGTCGTCGTCGGTCGGAGCGACGTTCCAGTCGCCGCAGAACGCCATCTGCAGGTCGGGGTCGGCGGCCAGCCAGGCGCGTCCCGCGTCGGCGAGGGCGTGCAGCCACTGCAGCTTGTAGTCCATGTGCGGGTCGCCGATCTGGCGGCCGTTGGGCACGTACACCGACCAGACCCGCACGCCGCCGCAGGTGGCGCCGATCGCGCGGGCCTCGGCGACCGGTTCGGGCTCGCCCCAGGTGGGCTGGCCGGGGAAGCCGACCTCGACGTCGTCCAGGCCGACCCGCGACAGCACGGCGACCCCGTTCCACTGGTTGAGACCGTGGTGGGCCACCTCGTAGCCGAGCGCCTCGAACCGCTCGCGCGGCAGCTGGTCGTCGCGGCACTTGGTCTCCTGCAGCGCCACGACGTCGGGCTGCACCCGCTCGAGCCAGGCCACCACGCGGTCGACGCGGGAACGGATCGAGTTCACGTTGTGGGTGGCGATGCGCACGCGCCCGACGGTAGCGAGCGATCGGACGCCGCGCGCGCGTGGGAGGCTGCGGCCATGACCACCGCCCTCGTCACCGGCGCCACCGCCGGCATCGGCTGGACCTACGCCCGCAAGCTCGCCGAGCAGGGGCACGACGTCGTGCTGGTGGCCCGCGACGCCGCCCGGCTGGACGAGCGGGCCGAGGAGCTGCGGCGGCTCGGGGTGCAGGCCGAGGTGCTCGTGGCCGACCTGTCCGACCGCGACCAGGTCGAGCGGGTCGCCGAGCGGCTGCGCGACGCCGACCGGCCGGTCGACCTGCTGGTCAACAACGCCGGCTTCGGCATCCGCACGCCGTTCACCCGCAGCGACGTGCGGGACGAGGAGCGGATGCTCGCCGTCCTGTGCACCGCGGTGCTGGTGCTCTCGCACGCGGCCGCGAACGCGATGCGCCAGCGCGGCCACGGCGCGATCGTCAACGTCTCGTCGGTCGCGGGGTTCGCGGCGATGGGGTCGTACTCGGCGGCCAAGGCCTGGGTCACCACGTTCAGCCAGGCGCTCTCGACCGAGCTCGACGGCACCGGCGTGGCCGTCCAGGCGATGTGCCCGGGCTTCACCCGCACCGAGTTCCACCAGCGCGGCGGCATGAAGATGACCGGCATGCCCGACCTGGCCTGGCTCGACGTCGACGACCTGGTCGACGCCGCCCTCAAGGACCTGCGCCGCGGCGTCGTCGTCAGCGTGCCGTCGGCGCGCTACAAGGTGGTGCGGACCGTGCTCCGGCACGCGCCCGGCGGGCTGGTGCGGCGCGGCTCGCGCGGCGTGGGCGCCCGCCGCCGCGGCTGACCGACGTCGTTAGGCTCGGCGCCCGTGACCGACATCGCCGCTGACCGCGCCCGCCTGCTCGAGCTGATCCGCGACCTGGCCGTGGTGCACGGCGAGGTCACCCTCTCCAGCGGCGCCACCGCGCAGTACTACGTCGACCTGCGCCGCATCACGCTGCACCACGAGGCCGCCCCGCTCGTCGGACGGGTGCTGCTCGACGTGCTCGACCGGGCCGGGCTCGAGTTCGAGGCGGTCGGCGGTCTCACCCTCGGCGCCGACCCCGTCGCCACCGCGGTGATGCACGCCGCCGCCGCGCAGGGCCGCGCCGTCGACGCCTTCGTCGTGCGCAAGGAGGGCAAGGCGCACGGCCTGCAGCGCCGCATCGAGGGCCCCGACGTGCCCGGACGCCCCGTCGTCGCCGTCGAGGACACCTCGACCACCGGTGGCTCGGTGCTCACCGCGGTCGAGGCGCTGCGCGAGGCCGGTGCCGACCTGCGCGGCGTGGCCGTCATCGTCGACCGCGCCACCGGCGCGCGCGAGAAGGTCGAGGCCGCGGGCCTGGCGTACCACTACGTCTTCGGGTTGGACGAGCTCGGCCTCGGCTGACCGCGACCCCGCCGAGACCTCACCAGCGCGACGCCCATCGCCACGAACGACCCGACCACCGCGACGGCCGCCACCGCGTAGGCCGCAGTGCGCAGCCACTCCACCGAGTGCGCCACGTGCCCGAGGGTCACCAGACCCGCGCCCCAGACCAGGGCGCCCGCGACGTTGGCCACCAGGAACTTCCGGTACGGCATCCGCGCGACGCCGGCCAGGATCGGGGTGAACGTGCGCACCCACGGGATGAACCGGCAGACGACGACCGCCCACTGGCCCCACCGGTCGTAGAAGGCCTCGGCCTCGCGCAGCCGCTCCTGCACCTTCTCGCCGCGGCGTCCGGCCCAGCCGTCGAGCCAGGGTCGGCCGAGCCGCGCCCCCGTCCAGTACCCGACGGTGTCGCCCGCGACCGCGGCGACGGTGACGCCGACGACGAGCACCGGGAACGACAGCGCCGTGCCGGGCTCGGCCGACAGCAGGCCGGCGGTGAACAGGATCGAGTCGCCGGGCAGGAAGAACCCGACCAGGATCCCCGTCTCGACGAAGACGAACCCGAACAGGACGACGTAGACCGTCGCCGCACCCATCGAGTCGAGCTGCGGGTCGAGCAGCGTGCTCCACCACTCGCCCACGGGGTGGCGCGTCAGTCCGTCAGCGCGCGGCGCGCGCCGCGCCCGCCTGCTGGAAGAACTGGTTCGAGGGACGCTGCCACAGCAGCACCACCGCGGCGATGCCGACGACCAGGGTGAGCCCGGTGATGGCCTTGGTGAACCCCGAGCCCGGCTGGACAAACGTGACGAGCGAGCTGAGCACCAGGATGGCGGCGAACACGGTGCTGAGGATGCGCGACCAGTTGGCGCCACGTCCGCAGAAGATCGCGTTCATGATCCACAGACCGGCACCGACCAGGCCGAACACGACGCCGACGCCGATCCCGATCGTGACCGAGGTGTCGACCAGGCTCTGGTCGACGGGCCCGCCGCCCTGGGCGGCGAACTGCTCCTCGACCTGCTGGCGCATCGAGTCGAGGGTCAGCAGGCTGACGAGCATGCCGATGATGCCGAGCGCGGCGCCCGCGTACATCAGGTAGACCGCGTTCTGCACCGTGCTGGGACGCGAGACCGGGCCCGGCGCGGAGCCGTAGCCGCCGGCGGGCGGGGCCGAGCCGTACGAGGGGGCGGCGCCGTACGGCTGCTGGCCGTAGCCCTGCTGCGGCGGCTGGCCGTACGGGTCGTTCGGCGTGCTCGTCATGGTCCCCTCCCGGTGGCGTGTGGCCCCCGCAACCTACCGGAGCGGACGCACCCGGCCCCGGCGTCGTCCTCAGGCCTCGTCGTCCTCAGGCCCCGTCGTCCTCAGGCCTCGTCGCGGCGGACGGACTCGGTGACGGCGGCGCGCTCGTGCTCCTCGTCGTAGCGCTCGTCGCGCGGCGCGCGCCGCGCCCGCCAGACCTCGAACGCCACGGGGACCAGGGACAGCCCGACGATCCCGATCAGGATGATCTCGATGTTGTCCTTGACGAACGCGAGCTGGCCGAGGAAGTAGCCGAGGACCGTGACGCACACGCCCCACAGGAACGCGCCGATCGCGTTGTACTTCAGGAAGTGCCGGTACTCCATGTGCCCGACGCCCGCCGCGACCGGGATGTACGTGCGCACGATGGGCACGAAGCGGGCGAGGATGATCGCGCGGCCGCCGTACTTGTCGAAGAACGCGTACGTCTGGTCGATGTAGGACTGCTTGAAGATCCGCGAGTCCTCGCGCTTGAAGATCTTCGGTCCCGCGTAGCGACCGATCGCGTACCCGACCTGGTCGCCGGCGAGCGCGGCCGCGAACAGCACCAGGCAGACCAGCCACAGCGGCTGGACGATGACGCCGCCCGCCGTCATCAGCCCGGCGGTGAACAGCAGCGAGTCGCCGGGCAGGAACGGGAACAGCAGCCCCGTCTCGATGAAGACGATCGCCGCGGTGCCGGCCAGAGCCCACGGCCCGAACACGTCGTTGATGAGGTACTCGGGATCGAGCCAGCTGGGTCCGAGCATCGGCACGGCCTGCAGGAGGTCGGCGGCGAGGGGGGCGTCCACGCCGTCCAGGGTACGTGGCGTCACTACCCTTCCCGTCGTGGACGAGAGCCCGCGCGAGGTGGGCGTCGGCCCGTGGCCGGGCCCGTGGCCTTCCGACCCCCGCTACGACCCCGACCTGCTGCGCGACGGCGACCGCCGCAACGTCGTCGACCGGTACCGGTACTGGACGGTCGAGGCGGTCGTCGCCGACCTCGACACCCGGCGCGCGGGCGTCCACGTGGCGATCGAGAACTGGCGGCACGACCTCAACATCGGCTCGGTGGTGCGGACGGCGAACGCCGTCAACGCGGCGGGCGTGCACGTGGTCGGCAACCGCCGCTGGAACCGCCGGGGCGCGATGGTGACCGACCGGTACCTGCACGTGCACCACCACCCGGACGCGGCGGCGCTGCGCGCCTGGGCCGACGGCGAGGGCGTTCCGGTGCTCGGGCTCGACAACGTCGAGGGCGCCGTGCCGCTCGAGACGACCGACCTGCCCGAGCGCTGCGTGCTGCTGCTCGGCCAGGAGGGCGCCGGCCTCACCCCCGAGGCGCTCGCGGCGTGCGACGGCGTCCTGCACATCGCCCAGTTCGGCTCGACCCGCTCGCTGAACGCCGGTGCGGCCGCGGCGATCGCGCTGCACGCGTGGGTGCGCCGGTGGCACTTCGGGCAGCGTCCGGACGCCGACGGCGGCACGATGGCGCCATGAGCGACGGCGCGAGGCAGGCGGACGGGACGGCCGGGGAGCTGTCGGACGGCGTGGGGGGTGACCGGGCGCGCGGGCTCGCGCGGCGTCCCGACGGGGTCGACGACGCGACCGTCGAGGCGGTCGGCAAGCTGAGCGAGGCGCTCGAGGTGGTCGAGGAGGTGCGCGGGCTGCTGTACGCCCTGCACCGGCGCAGCGGCACCGCCGACCTGACGCTGCAGGAGGCGGTCGACAAGCTGCGCGACGCCGGTCACGCGGAGCTCGCCGACCGGCTCGGCACCGAGCTGGTCGGACGCAACGTCGTGGCCGGGCGGTGGACCTTCCAGGTGGTCGAGGAGTACGACGACGGCTACTGGTCCGACTTCCGCCGGCTCGAGCGCGAGGTGCGCGAGGCGCTGGTGGGTGGGCGCCGGCACGTGTTCGAGGCCGAGATGAAGGCCGACGAGATCACGCCCGGACGTCCCGGCCACGAGGCGACGCCGGCCGACGTCCCGTGAGCCGACTGGTCGTCGTCGGCGGCGACGCGGCGGGCATGTCCGCGGCCCACCAGGCCCTGCGCACCGCCCGCGCCGCCGGGCGCGACCTCGAGGTCGTCGCGCTGGAGGCGACCGACCACACCTCCTACAGCGCGTGCGGCCTGCCGTACTGGGTCGCCGGCGACGTGGCGTCCTACGACGACCTGGTCGCCCGCACCGCCGACGAGCACCGCGCCGCCGGCGTCGACCTGCGGATGCGGCACCGCGTCGACCGGCTCGACCTCGACCGCGGGGTGGTGGTCGCACGCGACCTCGGCACCGGCCGCGACGTCGAGATCGGCTTCGACGACGTGCTGCTCGCCACCGGCGCCGAGCCCCTGGTGCCCGCGTGGGCCCGGGCCGACGCCCGGCCGACCGGCGTGCACGTGCTGCACACCCCCGACGACGCCGCGGCCCTGCGCGAGGTGCTGGCCGACGGCCCGCGTAGCGCGCTCGTCGTCGGCGGCGGCTACATCGGCGTCGAGGCCGCCGAGTCGCTCGCCCGGCGCGGGCTGCGCACCACGCTGCTCACCCGTGGTGAGCGGCTGATGACCGCCTCGCTGGTTCCCGACCTCGCCGACCTCGCCCGCGAGGGGCTCGAGCGCGCCGGGGTGCGGGTCCTCACGGGCCTGCAGGTCGACGCGCTCGACCGCACCTCCGCCGGCGGGCTGGTGGTCCAGGCAGGTGGCGAGCGGTTCGAGCCCGACGTCGTGGTGGTCGGCACCGGTGTCGCGCCGCGCACCGGACTCGCCCGCGACGCCGGCCTGCCCACCGGCGGCGAGCCGCTGCGGCACGCCCTCGTCCCGGACGACCGCCAGCAGGTGGCCGACGGCGTGTGGGCCGCGGGCGACTGCGCCGCAGTGCGCGACCTGACCACCGACCGGCACGTGTTCGTGCCGCTCGGCACCCACGCCAACCGGGCCGGACGCGTCGCCGGTACCAACCTCGGCGGCGGCGACGCCCGGTTCGCCGGCGTGGTCGGCACCGCCATCACCCGCGTCGGCGACCTCGAGGCCGCCCGCACCGGCATGCTGCCCGACGAGGCGCGCGCGGCCGGGTTCGACGCCGTCGAGGTGACGATGCGGTCGACGACGGTGTCGGGCTACATGCCCGACGCGGAGCCGATCACGGTCTGGGTGCTGGGGGAGAAGGGCACCGGGCGCCTGCTCGGCTGCCAGGTCGTGGGCGGACGCGGCGCCGGCAAGCGCATCGACGTCGCCGCCACCGCGCTGCACACCCGGCTCACCGCCGGCGAGGTCGCGATGCTCGATCTCGCCTACGCCCCGCCGTTCTCGCCCGTGTGGGACCCGGTGCAGATCGCCTGCCGCAAGCTCTCTGACCGGCTCTGAGCTCCGTCTCCAGACCGCGGTACCCGGGCGTCGCGGACGAGAACTGGCCCCGGTCCTGCGGTCTCGGCGCTCGGGTCGTCACGATCGGTGCGTCCGA
Organism: uncultured Actinomycetota bacterium; assembly: GCA_963715595.1. GTDB lineage: Bacteria > Actinomycetota > Actinomycetes > Actinomycetales > CAWJMD01 > MFD01275-22. The sequence continues at coordinate 3,140,271 of OY970255.1, read as the reverse complement.
CCGGCGCGCACGCGCGGATCGTGACGATCGGCGACGCGCCGCCCCCGCCTGCGACCTCGTGACAACCCTGCGCGCCTCTCGGCACGTCCACACCGGGACGGGGAGCGGCAGGCGGGGAGGTGGGCGTGGACGCACGGCAGCTGGCTGCCGCACGCCTGCGCGACGACCTCGCCCTGTCGGTGGTGTGCTCGCTGCTGCTCGTGCTCGTCGCGGGCGGGGTGGCAGGGCTGGTCACCCTCGACGCGCAGACCCGCGACGGGGCCGTCCGCACGCGCGTCACCCAGCTCGCGCCCGACCGCGCCTCGCTCACGGTGCAGGTCCCCGGCGAGCTCGGTCTCGACGACCCCGCCGCCGCCGAGCAGGATGCCGCCGTCCGCGACGACCTGGCCCGGGCGTTCGGCGACCTGCCGGTCACCACCACGGCCGCGTCCCGGTCGTCGCAGCGCGACGTGGTCGCACCCGTGGCGGAGGGTGCGACCTCGCTCGTCCTCCTGGTGGCGGACGACCTCGCCGACCTCGCCGACCTGGTCGACGGCACGTGGCCGCAGGCGCCGGACGAGGCGTCGCTGCAGGCGGACGCGGCCACCGCGCTCGGTGTCGCCCCCGGCGACCGGGTGCAGGTCGGGGGCGACGACGGGACGCCGGTCGACCTGCTGGTCACCGGCACCTGGCGGGTCCGCGACGACGCCGAGGCCCGGGTCGGCGGCGAGGAGCTGCTGCTCACCGGGCGCCAGAGCACCTCCGCCGTCGGCCCGCTCGTCCCGGCCGACCCCGGGCTGCTCGGCCCCGCCGCCCGCACCTGGTGGACGGCTCCGCGCGCCGACGACCTCGACCTCGGCAGCGCCCGCCTGCTGCCGGCCGCCACCCGCACCGCGGTCGCGGCGATCGACCGCGACCCGCGCCTGCCCGCCGCCCGCACGAGCACGGCTCTCGACGAGGACCTCACCGCCGTCGTCCGCGAGGCCGGTGCGGCCGGTGCGACCGGACGGGTGGTGCTGCTGCTCGTGGCCCTGGTGTCGCTCACCGCGGTGGTGGTGGTGTCGTCGCTGCTGGTGCAGCGGCGTGCCGGCCACACCGCGCTGCTGCGGGCGCGGGGCGCGTCGTGGCCGCAGGTCGTGGGGTCGACGCTGGTCGAGACCGGCGTCGTCGTGCTGCCCGCGCTGCTGGTCGCCGTGGTCGTCACAGTGCTCGCCCCCGGTACCGGCGCGGCCCTCGCGCTGGCCGCGGTCGTGGCCGCCGCCGTCCTCGCGCTCCCCGCCGTGCTGTCGGCCCGGCGGTGGGAAGCGGTGCGGCAGAACGCGTCCGGACGTCGTCTCGGTGCTGCCCGGGTCGGCGGCGAGGTCGTCGTCGTCGCCGGTGCGGCGCTCGCGCAGTGGCAGCTGCGCCGCCAGGAGGGCGCGACCGCGGTACCCGACGGCGGGCTGCTCGACCGCACCGACCTCGTCGTGGTCGCGGCCCCTGTGCTCACGCTGCTCGCCGGTGCCCTGGTGGCCGCGCGCCTGGTCGCCCCGGCGGCCACGCTCGCCGCGCGCGTGCTGCGCCGGCGCCGCGACCTGCCGGCCCTGATGGCCGCCTGGCAGACCTCGCGCACCCCCGGCCCGCACGCCGTCGCCGTGCTCCTCGTGGTCGTGCTCGTCGCAGCGGGCGTCCTGCTCGTCGGCTCGTCGGCCACCCGCGACGCCGAGCTGGCCCGGGTCGCCGAGCGGCAGGTCGGCGCCGACCTGCTGGTGACCTCCGTGCGCCCGGTCGGCGCCGGCGGGCCGGAGTCGGTGGCGGTCGCCACCGCGCTCGCCGGGGCCGACGGCGTCGCGGGGGTGCGGCCCTCGCGCGTCGACGAGGCGTCGACGACCGCCGGGCCGGTCGTCCTCGTCCAGGTGCCCGGTCCGCTGCCGGACGACCTGCCGCTGTCGGTCGGTGGAGGGACGGCCGAGGTCACCTGGACGGCGGCGGTGACCGCCTCGTCGCAGCGGCCGCCGCAGGTCGTGCTCGGCCCCGGCGAGGTGTACGAGCCGGTGCCGCCGGTGGTGCCGGTCGGAGCGAGCGCGCTGTGGCTGTCGGGCGGCGGCTACCCCCTGCGCACCGACCTCGGGACGGCGCAGGTGCCGTCGGCGCTCGACACCGCGGTGGCATCGGAGCCGGTCACCGCCCGACCCGAGCTGCCGCCCCCGCCCGGCGGCGACGGCGACGCCTGGCAGCTGCTGGCGCTCGACCTCGCCCTCGACGCCACTGGCCCGGTCGAGGTGCGGGTACGGGCCGAGGTGGTCGGCGTGCGCGACGCGGCCGGCGCGGCCGTCGACGGCGCGGGAGCCGCCTGGGAGACCGGCCTCGACGCCGGGGTGCTCGCCGTGACGTCGGCCGGCCCGCTGCCGGGCGTCGACGTCGTCGTCCCGGCGTTCTCCGCGCCCACCTCGCTGCGGGTGCAGCAGGCGTCCGTGCAGGAGACGGCCACGGGACGCCTGCCGGTGCAGGTGACGCCCGGCCTGCTGCGCGCGACCGGCACGCAGGTCGGCGGGCCGCTGCTGCTGCGGCGGGTGCAGACCCTGCAGGCCGAGGTGACCGGCACGACCGACGCGGTCGCGGGCGTCGAGGGCGAGGCGGTCGTGGCCGACCTGCGCACCCTCGCCCTGGTCGACCTCGCGTCCGGGCGCGAGCCGAGGGCGCCGACCCGCTGGTCGCTCACCCTCGCCGAGCCGCCGGGCTCGCCGGGTCGCGACCCGTCCGCCGCCGCCGAGGCCGCCGCCTCGACCTCGCTGCCGGTGCGGGTGCTCGACCGCGACGCCCTGCTGGCCGGGCTCGCGGCCGACCCGGTCGGCGTCGGGGCCGTGCGCACCGGCCTGCTCGGAGGCGGGGTCGTGCTGCTGCTCGCGGTCGCCGGGCTGCTCGCCGGCGGCACCGCGCTGGCCCGCAGCCGGCTGCGCGACGACACAGTGCTGGCCGTCCTCGGCGCCGACCGCGGTCAGCAGCGCCGCGCCGACCTCGTCCGCACCGCTCTGGTCGGCGCGCTCGCGGTCGTCGCGGGGCTCGTCACCGGCTGGGTGGTGCTGGTCCTCAGCGGGCCGGCACTGGTGGGCGACCCCACCCGGGTCGGACGCGCCGCGGGCGTCGAGGCGGTCGTCCCCCTCGTCCCCGTGCTGGCGGTCGCCGTCGGTGGCGCGCTGCTCGCCGCCCTGCCCGCGCTGGCGCGCGACCCGCGCGGACGCCGCAGCGTCGCGGCCCGGATGCGGCTGGAGGACGCCGGATGAGCCGCACCACCACGTCCGCGGTGGTGCTGCGGCACCTGCTGACCGACCGGGCGGCCGGCACCGCGGTCGCGCTCGTCGTGCTCGCCTCGGCCCTGCTCGGGGCCGCCGTGCCACGCGCCCTCGAGCAGCTCGCCACCGAGGGCCTGCGCGGCAGCATCGACCAGGCGCCACCGCTCGACCGCGACCTGCTCGCGAGCGTGGCCGGCCAACCACCGGTCTCGTACAGCGGGGCGGGCGACCCGACGCTGCCGTTCCGCCGTGTGCTCGACGACGTGCAGGACCGGCTGGAGCCGCGGCTGGGCTCGGCCGCGAGTGGCGTGCTCGGCACCGTGCGCTACCGCTCGGTCGCGGTCGAGGGCATCACGCCGGCGCTCCCGGACGAGACCGACACGTCGTACTTCAACCTCACCGTCCTCACCGACCCGAGCGACGTCGCCGATCCGGGCTTCGCCTCGCGGGTCCGGTACGTGGACGGCGCGCCCCCACGCGCCTTCGAGATCGTCCGGGACGAGGGGTCGACGGTGCCGCCCACGCAACCGGCCGGGGCGGACGAGGGCACCGCACTGGTCGAGGTGGTCGTCTCGGCCGAGGCGGCGCGCGTCCACGGCCTCGCGCCGGGCTCGGTCGTCTCGCTGAGCCAGCGCCTGCGGGCCCGGGTCACCGGCGGTGGTCGAGCCGCTCGACCCGGACGACGCCTACTGGCAGCTCGACGACACGCTCCTCGACCCGGCCGAGAGCTACACCGACCGCGAGGGCGATCATCCACACCTCGGCGCTGCTGGTCGCGCCGCGAGGCCGCCGGCGTCCTGGCGGCCGCAGATGTTCCGCTCAGCAACCAGCCGCAGGTGCAGGTGCGGGTGCCGCTGCGCGCCGGCGACCTGCGTGCCGGAGGCCGCCGGCCCTGTTCGACGAGGTGCGCCGCGTCGAGGGCGAGGTCCTCGCGATGCCGGCCCCGTCGGGCCTCCGACGTCGCTTCTTCGCGTTGGCCGCCGCCGACCTGCGGCTGTCCAGCGGCCTCGACACCCTCGTGCTGGAGCACCTGCGCCAGCAGCGCACGTCGGCGGCCGTGGTCTCGGTGGTCAGCGCGGGGCTGCTCGGCGTCACCCTCGCCGTGCTCACGCTGGCCGCGCGGCTGGTGGTCGAACGCCGCCGGCGCGCGCTCTCGCTGCTCGTGGCCCGCGGCGGGTCGGCGCGCCAGGTCGCCGGGGTCTCGCTGCTCGAGGGCCTGGTGCTGGGGGTGCCCGCCGCGGCGCTGGGCGCCGGGCTCGCCGCGTGGGTGGTCGACGGCGACGGCGGACGGGTGGGCTGGTGGCTGCCCGCGGCTGCTGGGCCTCGCGCCCGCGCTGCTGCTGCCCGTCCTGGCGGTCGTCGGCACCCGCGACGGCGGCGCCGAGGGCCTGCGTGGGCGTCGTCGCGACGCCTCGACCGGGTTGCTGGCCGCGAGCGGGCGGCGCCGGCTGGTGGCCGAGGGCGTGCTCGTCGTGGTGACGGTCGCCGCCGTGCTCGGGCTGCGCCAGCGCGGCCTCGAGCCGCCGCCCGTGCCGCGCAGCGGCACCGTCGACCCGGCGGCGCTGAGCACCACGCCGGACCCGCTGCTCGCCGCCGCGCCGGTGCTCATCGGCCTGGTCACCGCGGTGCTCGTCGCGCGCCTCGCGCCGCTCCCGCTGCGCCGGCTCGCCGCGTCCGCCGCCCGCCGCCGGGGCGCGGTCACCTTCCTGGGCGCCGCGCGCTCGGGTCGCGACCAGGTGGCCGGGACGCTGCCGGTGCTCGTCGTCCTGCTCGCGATCTGCACCTGCGTCCTGGGCGTCGTGGTGTCGGGCACCGCGCAGCGCGGGCTGCGCGACGCCTCGTGGGAGGAGGTCGGCGCGCAGGCGCGGATCACCTCGCTGGGGCTGACGGCCGAGGAGGTCGCCGCCGCCGAGGACGTCGACGGCGTCGACGCCGTCGCGGCCGTGTCGCTGTCGCGGGGGCAGGTCGGGTCGGCGACGCGCGAGGGCGAGGTCGACCTGGTGGCCGTCGACCCGGCCCGGCTGGCGGCGGTGCAGGCGGTGGTGCCCGGTGCGGCGGCCCTGCCCGACGACCTGTCCGGCCTCGACGGCGGCCGCGTCCCGCTCGTGGTGTCGACCGCCGTGGGAGGGGTCGGCGACGGAGGTCACCGTCGGCTTCGGCGGCTCCACCCTGGACGGCGTGGTGGTCGCCACCGCCGACCGGCTGGTCTCGCTGACCACCGGGTCGGACTGGGTGCTCGCCGACCCGCGTGCCCTCGACGAGGTGGGCTACCCGTACCCGCTGCCCCGGGTCGCGCTGGTCGACCTGGCGCCCGGGCTCGCCGACGCGTCCGCCGACGAGGTCGCGCGGCTCCAGGGCGACCTGCGCACGGCCCTCGGCACCGGGTCGCCGCTGCTCACCCGCGCCGACGCCGAGCAGCGCATCGCCGACCGTCCGCTCGTGCGCGGCACGCTCGGCTCGTTCGGCTGGGCCGCCGCGCTGTCGGCGGTGCTGTGCGCCGCGGCGCTGCTGCTCACCCTCGTGGCCGCCGCGGCCGAGCGGGTGCGCCTGCTGTCGCGGCTGCGCACCCTCGGCCTGGACGGGCGCCAGTCGGGTGCACTGGTCGCCTGGGAGGCCGCGCCCGTCGTCGTCCCCGGCGTCCTGGTCGGCGTGCTGGTCGGGTTCGGCGTCACGCTGGCGATCTACCCGGCGCTCGACCTGCGCGCCTTCACCGGCGGCAGCGACCGCCCCGCGCTGGCCCTCGACCTCGGGCTGCTGGCGTGGAGCGTCGGCGGCGTGGTCGCGGCCAGCGCCCTGGCGGTCGTCCTGGCCGTCCTCACCGGTTCGCGCGCCCGCCTGGGTGCGCTGCTTCGAGCAGGAGACGAGACATGAGCGCTGCCCCCGTGCTCGACGTGCCCTCCGTGCACTGCGAGAACCTGGTGCGCATCTTCAGCGTCGACGGCGGCAAGGGCGAGGGCCGGGTGGAGGTGGTGGCCCTGCAGGGCCTCGACCTGCACGTCGACCCCGGCGAGCTGGTCGCGATCGTCGGCGCCTCCGGGTCGGGCAAGTCGACGCTGCTGACGATCCTGTCCGGCCTCGACACCCCGAGCGCCGGGACGGCCCGCGTCGCCGGGCACGACCTGCTGTCGATGGGCCGCGCCGAGCGCGTGCGCTACCAGCGGCACACGGTCGGGTTCGTGTGGCAGCAGACCGGGCGGAACCTGCTGCCCTACCTCACCGCGGCGCAGAACGTCGCCGTGCCCATGGCCGTGACCCGCCTGCGCCCGGCCGAGCGGCGCGAGCGGGTGCAGCACCTGCTCGACCTGCTGGGCGTCGGACCGCAGGCCGACCGGCGCCCGTCGCAGCTGTCCGGCGGGCAGCAGCAGCGGGTCGCGATCGCCGTCGCGCTCGCGAACTCGCCGCAGGTGCTGCTGGCCGACGAGCCGACCGGCGAGCTCGACTCGGCGACGTCCGAGGAGGTGTTCGCCGCGTTCCGCGCGGCCAACCGCGAGCTCGGCGTCACCGTGGTCGTCGTCACCCACGACCAGGCGGTGGCGACGCAGGTGCAGCGCACGATCGCGATCCGCGACGGCCGCACGTCGTCGGAGGTGCTGCGGCGCACCGTGGTGAGCGACACCGGCGAGGAGCACCACGTGGCCGAGGAGTTCGCGGTGCTCGACGGCGCCGGGCGCCTGCAGCTGCCGGCGAGTTCGTCACCGCGCTCGACCTGGGTCGGCGGGTCCGGCTCGGGCTCGAGGAGGACCACATCCAGGTGCGCCCGGAGCGCGAGCGGCCGGGCACGACGGAGGGGGACGACCGTGGCTGAGCGCGGCCGGCACCGGGCAGGTCGCGAGAAGGCCTCTGCCGCACCGGCTCGCGCGGGCGACGCGATGGTCGAGGTGCTGGTCGAGGCGCGCGGCGTCGACAAGACCTTCGGGTCGGGCGAGGCGGCGGTGCACGCGCTGCGGCAGGTCTCGCTCGCGGTGGCGGTCGGGCAGCTGGTGGTGGTGAGGGGCCGATCGGGGTCGGGCAAGACCACGCTGCTGAACTGCCTCGGCGGCCTCGAGACCCCCGACGCCGGGACGGTGCGCGTCGACGGGGCCGAGCTGTCGTCGATGTCGGCGGCCGGGCTGGTCGAGATGCGCCGGCACGCGCATCGGCTACGTGTTCCAGTCGTTCGGGCTGCTGCCGATCCTGTCGGCCGCCGAGAACGTCGGCGTGCCGATGCGCCTCGCGGGCCGCGACCCGCGCGAGCGCGACGCCCGCGTGCTCGAGCTGCTCGGGCTCGTGGGCCTGGACGGGCACGCCCACCAGCGTCCGTACGAGCTGTCGGGCGGCCAGCAGCAGCGGGTCGCGATCGCCCGCGCCCTCGCCAACGACCCGGCCCTGCTGATCGCCGACGAGCCGACCGGCCAGCTCGACACCGCCACCGGTCGCGCGGTGATGGACCTGCTCAAGGACCTGGTGCGCACCCGCGGCCTCAGTGCGGTCGTCGCCACCCACGACCCGGTGATGGTCGCCCTGGCCGACCGCGTCGTCGACCTGGCCGACGGGCGGGTCGTCGCCGACAGCGCCGCCTGACCCCCTCTCGTCCACCACGTTCAGTTGGTGGTCGCCTACTGAACGTGGCGTGCGGGCCTCGTGAAGTAGGTGCTCACCCCGCCAGGACGTGGGCGGCAGCCCGCTCGACGTGTGAGCGCCGGCGTTCCGGGTAGGGCCCGTCCTCCGTCCCCGCAGCAGAGGAGCGTCCCCGTGCCACCCGTCGCGATCGTCACCGGTTCGGACTCCGGCATCGGCCGGGCCACCGCCGTCGAGCTCGCCCGCCAGGGCCTGGACGTCGGCATCACCTGGCACGAGGACGAGGAGGGCGCCCGCGGCACCGCGGACGAGGTCGAGCAGCTCGGCCGCCGGGCCGCCGTCCGCCACCTCGACCTCGGCGACCTGCCCGGTGCGGTCGACGCCGTCGACGAGCTGGCCGACGAGCTGGGCGGCGTCGACGTCCTGGTCGCGTGCTCCGGCACGGGCACCGCGACGCCGCTGCTGGAGATGCCGTTCGAGGACTGGCGGCACGTGCTGTCGGTCGACCTGGACGGCGCGTTCCTCTGCCTGCAGCGCTGCGCCCGCCGCATGGTCGACGCCGGCAGGGGCGGCCGCATCGTGCTCGTCACCAGCGTCCACGAGCTGCAGCCGCGGGTCGGGGCGGGCCCGTACTGCGCGGCCAAGGGTGGCCTCGGGCTCCTGGCGAAGGTCGCCGCGCTCGAGCTCGGCGAGCACGGCATCACCGTCAACGCCGTTGCGCCCGGCGAGATCTCGACGCCGATGACCGGTCAGGAGGACGTCGACCCGCGCACGGCAGGAGCGGCCCGGCGTCCCGCTCGGCCGTCCCGGCGACGCCCGCGAGGTGGCCGCCGTCATCGGCTTCCTGGCCAGCCCGGCCGCCGCCTACGTCACCGGGGCGACCTGGCCCGTCGACGGCGGCATGCTCCAGATGGGTCCGATGGCCGGCTCGCACCTGACGTCCGACGACTGGCGCCGTCCGTAGAGCCGGCCGCCACGCACGGGTCCTCCACACCTCCGCACGGAACTTCCACCGAACCACCGCCGTGATCGGGCCCGCACCTGGGAGTCCGCTGAATACCGTTCTCCCATGACCGCACAGGGGAACCCGCCGAGCTCGCCGATGCACCCCGACCCACCCGGGGCCACGCCGGCGTACGCCGTTCCGGGCGGCGCGGTCACCGCCCCGCCCGGCGCGATCCCGGTGCTCCCGGCGCAGCCGTCCAGCCTCGAGGTCGCGCTGGCGGGCTTCTGGAAGGGCCGGACGACGACCGCCTCACCTGCGCTGCTCGGCGGCTGCCTCGCGGTGGGCGTGGCCAGCGGTGTGCTGCTCGTCGGCAACCGGCCGGGGCTCGGCCTGGCGGTCGCCGGCCTGCTGCTCTGGCTACCCGCCGTCCCCGCGATGGTCCGCCGTCGCTCCTGGGCCGACCTCGCGCTCGCCGTCCTGTCGGTCGCGCTGGTGGCGGTCGTCGCGGTCCGCGACGCCGAGTGGGTGGTGGGCCTGAGCGTCGTCGTGGCGCTGTGCGTGGGCGCCGTCGCGGCCACCGGCAGCCGCACCACCCCGTCGATCCTGCTCAGCGGACTCACCCTGGCCACCGCGGGCGTGCGCTCGCTGCCGTGGCTGGCGTCGAGCACCGGGACGGCCGTGGGCGGGCGCAAGGGCCAGCTGGTCGTGGTGACCCGCACGCTGCTGGTCACCGTCGCCCTGCTCGTCGTCTTCGGCCTGCTGTTCGCCGGTGCCGACGGCGTGTTCGCGAGCCTGCTGCCGTCCTTCGAGCTCGGACGCCTGCCCGGTCCAGGTGGCCGTCGCCGCCCTCGCGCTCGTCGTCGCCGGGACGCTCGCGCACCTGGCGCTGGCGCCGCCGTCGTGGGGCGGGCTGGCGCTGCGTCCGGCCAGGCGCGCCGGACGGGTCGAGTGGCTCGCGCCGCTGGTCGCCCTGGACGCCCTGTTCCTGGCCTTCCTCGCCGTGCAGCTCGCCGCGGCGGTCGGCGGCGCCGACTACGTGCGGCGCAGCTCGGGCCTCACCTACGCCGAGTACGCCCGCCAGGGTTTCGGCCAGCTGCTCGTCGCCACCCTGCTCACGCTGCTCGTGGTGGCGGTGGCCGCCCGCAAGGCGCCGTGGGAGACCGGCCGCGACCGGGCCGTCGCCCGTGCCGTGCTCGGCGTGCTGTGCCTCGCCACGCTCGGCGTGGTGGTGGCCGCGCTGTCGCGGATGTCGCTGTACGTCGAGGCGTTCGGGCTGACCCGGCTGCGGCTGCTCGCCACGGCGGGCGAGATCGCGCTCGGCGTCGTGGTGCTCCTCGTGGTGCTCGCCGGTGTCCGGTGGCAGGCCGCCTGGTTCCCGCGGGCCGTGACCGCCACCGTGGGTCTGGCCATGCTCGGGCTCGCCGCGGTCAACCCCGACGCGCAGATCCTGCGGCACAACGTGGCCGCCGCCGAGCAGGGTGCCGACCTCGACGTCTACTACCTCACCGACCTGTCCCAGGACGCCCAGGTCGTGGCCGCCGACCTGCAGGGCGACCTGCGCGCGTGCCTGGTCACCTCGATCGGGGCCACCCCGCCGGAGAACCTCGCCGAGTGGAACCTCGGACGGCAGCGGGCCGCCGGGGTGACCGACGTGCGTCCCGACGGCTCGTTCCTCCTCGAGGACCCGGTGCCGGCCTGCGCGGACGCGTCCAGCACGTCCCCGTGAGCGGCCGCCACGTGACGTGGACCACACCCTGAGACGAGGCGTCCACCAGTTGGGCACCGCAGAGGCCGCGTGGAAGGATCCTGGCGCCAGACCCTGACGCCCGAGGAGCCCCCATGCCCATCGCCACCCCCGAGGTCTACGCCGAGATGCTGGACCGGGCGAAGGAGCGGTCCTTCGCCTACCCCGCGATCAACGTGACCAGCTCGCAGACCCTCAACGCCGCCATCCGCGGCTTCGCCGACGCCGGCAGCGACGGCATCGTCCAGGTCTCGACCGGCGGGGCCGAGTACCTGTCCGGCCCGTCGATCAAGGACATGGTGACGGGCTCGATCGCGCTCGCCGCCTACGCCCACGAGGTCGCGAAGAAGTACGACGTCAACATCGCGCTGCACACCGACCACTGCCCGAAGGACAAGCTCGACGGCTTCGTCCGCCCGCTGCTCGAGCTCAGCCTCGAGCGCACCCGCACCGTCGGCACCCCCTGGTTCCAGTCGCACATGTGGGACGGCTCGGCCGTGCCGCTCGACGAGAACCTCGTCATCGCCGAGGAGCTGCTCGCGAAGTGCGCCGCCGCGCACGTCGTCCTCGAGATCGAGGTGGGCGTCGTCGGCGGCGAGGAGGACGGCGTCGCCAACGAGATCAACGACCAGCTCTACACCACGCCCGAGGACGCCGTCGCGACCGTGCGGGCGCTGGGCGCCGGCGAGAAGGGCAAGTACCTCACCGCGCTGACGTTCGGCAACGTGCACGGCGTGTACAAGCCGGGCAACGTCCGGCTGCGCCCGGAGATCCTGCAGCAGGCGCAGGACGCGGCCGCCGCCGAGCTCGGGCAGCCCGAGGGCTCCAAGCCGTTCTCGCTGGTCTTCCACGGCGGTTCCGGCTCGACGGCCGAGGAGATCGCCGACGCGGTCGACTACGGCGTCGTGAAGATGAACATCGACACCGACACCCAGTACGCGTTCACGCGGCCGGTGGTCGAGCACATGTTCAAGAACTACGACGGCGTGCTCAAGGTCGACGGCGAGGTCGGCAACAAGAAGCTCTACGACCCGCGCGCCTGGGGCAAGGCCGCCGAGGGCGGGCTGGCCGCCCGCGTCGTCGAGGCCTGCGAGAACCTGCGCTCGGCGGGCACCACCGTCTCGGCCTGACCTGCGGTCCCTGCGTCCCCTCGACCGTGCGCCGGTCGGGGGGACGCGGCGCGTCCGGGAGAGTGCGTCCGGGAGGGTCAGGCCGCGCCGTCGGGCACGTGCCCGCCGCCGCCGTCGGTGCGCAGGTCGAGCATGCGACCGATGGCCGTGATCTCGAGCAGGAACTGCACGTGGTCGGGCGGGTCGAGCACGACCGGACGGCTCGCGGACCCACCCGCGAGCCGCGCCAGGAAGGCCACGCCGCTGGAGTCCATGAACGTGACGTTGCGGGTGTCGACCTGCACCGGCAGCCCGCTGGCGACGACCTCGGCCGCGGCCTCGAGCAGCTCGGGGGCCAGGGCGGCGTCGACGTCGCCGGCGAGGACGACGCGGACGTGGTCGTCGGTGGTGAGCACGTGCACGCCGCCGGGCTCGCGGCGGCGCGCGGACGGCGGCTCCGCCGGTCGTCCCGGACCGGACGGCGTGCCGCCGGTCTGGGTGCCCGTGCGGGCTTCGGTGCTGTTAGCGTCGCTCACGCGTGGTGCTCCGGGGGGAGTTCGGTACAGGGCAGTGGTCTCGACCCGAGCACTTTCTACCGCACGTCGGGCCCCGCGCGCGGCAGCGGGGCACATGGAGGAGGAGCGCGTGACGGAGCGTGAGCTGCAGGAGGCCGCGCCGGCGGTCGCAGCGGCCGCGGAGGCGCTCCCGCGAGCGGCAGCCGCGGCAGCGGCCACCGAGGGCGGGCGCGCGGGCCGGTTGCCGGTGGTCAGCGGCGAGGTCGTCGCGGCCGTCCTGCTCGTCGACCTCGACACGATGGACGTCGTGCACGCCGGTGGCACCACCACCCACGTCACCGACGCCCGGCTCCCGATGCCGCTGCGCGAGTGGAGCGACCGCGCCGGCCTCACCACGCTCGACGGCACCTCCCTCAGCGGCACCGGCACCGACCTCGACGCCGTGGCGCGCGGCATGGCGCGCCGCGGCGTGATGGTGCAGCGCCGCGACCCCGGCGCGGTCGCCGACGGCGCGCCCACCACCGGCACGCCCGCGGACGGCGACCCCGAGGCCGTGCGCCTGCAGGGCATCGCCGACCGCGCGTCGGACTCGATGCAGCCGGCGCAGGTGCTGTGGGTCACCGGCGTCCCGCTCGCGCCGGCCGAGCCCGGTACCCCCGACGAGGCGAGCACCCGGCCCGACCTGGTGAACCGCGCGCTGCTGGTGCTGCTCGAGGTGAGTGCCGCGGCGTCCGACGTGACCGACACCGCGCGGATGCACAACCGCGCGGTCGTGGCCACCGACCTGTCGTTCACCATCAGCGACCCGCTCGTCCAGGACGACCCCCTGGTGTGGGTGAACCCCGCGTTCGAGCGCACCACCGGGTACCGCTCGGGCGAGGTGCTCGGGCGCAACTGCCGGTTCCTGCAGGGGCCCGACACCGACCGCGCGTCGATCGACCGCATCCGCGCCGCCCTGCGTGCGGCCGAGCCCGTCCGCGAGACCCTGCTCAACTACCGCGCCGACGGCTCGCCGTTCTGGAACCAGGTGTCGATCTCCCCGGTCCTCGACGGCGAGGGCACCCTGGTCAACTTCGTCGGCGTGCAGTCCGACGTCACCGCGCGCGTCGACGCCGAGCACGCCCGCGAGCTCGCGCTGGCCAGCGAGCGCCGCGCCCGCGCCCGCCTGTCGCTGCTGGCCGACGTCGGCGACGCCGTCACGCAGATGGACCCGCAGCACGCCCTGCGCCGCCTCACCGAGGTGATGACCAAGGGGCCGGCCACCTGGTGCGTCGCCCTCGAGGTCGACGACGAGGTGCGCGTGGTCGCGGCGTCCGGAGTGTCGCCGACCCGGCTCGGACGCTTCCGCCTGCCCGCCGCGGGCACCGGCCCGGACCCGCTCGCCGAGCTGGCCACCGGACGCAGCCGCGAGCGGGTCGAGCGCGACGCCGACGTCCCGCCGCCGGCCACCGGGACGCTGACCGCCTGGCTGCAGTCCCAGCTCGACGCCGACGAGGCCCACGGGCCGTGGGTCGCGCTGGCCATGCCCGGACGCCGCGAGGTGCGCGGGCTGCTCGTCCTCGGTGTCCCGCACCTCCCGCTCGACCGGGAGGAGGCCGACCTGCTCTTCCAGATCGCGCGCCGCACCGGCCTGTCGCTCGACAACGCCTGGCTGTACGCCCGCGAGCACCTGGTCGCCGAGACGCTGCAGCGCAGCATGCTGCCGCGAGGTCGTCGACGTCCCGGGCCTGGACCTGTGGTCCTTCTACGCCCCCGGCGTCGAGCACGCCCAGGTCGGCGGCGACTGGTACGACGTGCTGCGCGTCGACGAGGACATCGTCGGGCTCGTGATCGGCGACGTCGTCGGCCACGACATCGAGGCGGCCTCGGCGATGGGTCAGCTGCGCTCGGTGGTGCGGGCCTACTCCGCCGACGGCGACGACCCGGGTGCGGTGCTCATGCGGGTCGACCAGCTGGTCGGCGGCATGCGCATCACCCGCAGCGCGAGCCTGGTCTACGCGACGCTCAGCCGGCTCGGCGACTCGAACTGGGAGATGTCGTGGTCGCGCGCCGGGCACCTGCCGCCGATCGTGGTGCGCGACGGCCGGGCCGAGGCGCTGATGGACGGCGGCGGGCCGATGATCGGCCTGAGCTCGGAGGCGCGCGGTCACGAGGAGCGCGACCTCGGCCCCGGCGACGTGCTGGTGCTCTACACCGACGGCCTGATCGAGCGGCGCTCGCGGCCGATGCGCCCAGGGCCTGCAGCGCCTGCTGGAGGTGCTGCGAGGAGGCTCGACGTCGCCGACGCCGCCGGCATCGGCGAGCGGCTGCTGGCCGAGCTCGGCGACCGCCCGAGGACGACATCGCGATCGTCGTGCTGCGCGTGCCCGTGCCCGGTGAGCCGGTCGGGCCGCGGACGGGGCACCGCTCCCGCCGCTGGCAGCTGCCCGGTCGAGACCTCCTCGATCCCGCGGGCCCGCGAGCTGGTGCGCCAGTCGTGCCGCATGTGGGAGCTGCCGCAGAGCCGGCACGCCGAGCTGGTGGTCTCCGAGCTGGTCGCGAACGGCGTGCTCCACGGCCGCGGCACGGTCGGTCTGCACCTGCGCGAGGACGAGAGCCGCACCCTGCGCATCGAGGTGGCCGACGCCAACCCCTCGCCGCCGCGCCAGGTCGACGGGCACCCCGACACCACGGGCGGGTTCGGGCTCACCGTCGTCTCGCGGGTCGCGCGGTGGGGCTGGCGCGCCGAGCGCGGCGGCAAGGTGGTGTGGGCGGTCGTCCCGGCGGGCCAGGGCGACGACGGCGCCGACACCGACGCCTGATCAGACGGGCAGCGGCTCGTCCTCGGCGCACACGTGCTCGTCGTCGACCCGGAACAGCGGCAGCACGCCGCAGACCTCCAGGACGAACTGCGCGTGGTGGTCGGCGCCGCGCAGCAGGGCAACACCGCCGCTGCGCCGGGTCTGCTCGCCGCACACCGCGACGAACGCCGCCCCGGTCGAGTCCATGAACTCCATCCGGCACAGGTCGAGCACCAGCAGCTGGCGTCCGAGCCCGGACACGCGGGCGGTGGCCTCGGGGAACTGGTCCCGCGCGGTCACGTCCAGGTCACCGACGACGGTGATGGTCGTCGACCCGGACGACATCGATATCTCGAGCACGCGGTGTGCACCTCCCCAACCCCGCGAACCTAACGTCCGCACCGGCCCCCCGCCCGCCGAGGGCGGTGCGCGCCGGGCGCGGCGGTGGGCGAGACTGGGCGGCATGAGCCACGACAACCTCCTCGGCGGTACGCCGCCCACCCGCCTCCCGGACGGCCCCGAGGGTGCCGTCACGGCCCTGCTCGCCGATGGCGCCGACGCCGCCGAGGCGGCGGCCGCCCACCCCGCGGCGAGCCTGGCCTGGGCCGACCTCGCCGACGAGGCCTGGGGGCGGGGCGAGGTGGTGGAGTCGTACGCCTACGCCCGCGTCGGCTACCACCGCGGCCTCGACGCGCTGCGGCGAGCCGGCTGGCGCGGCCACGGCCCGGTGCCGTGGGAGCACGTGCCGAACCGCGGGTTCCTGCGCTGCCTGCACGCCCTCGGGCGCGCCGCGGCGCAGATCGCCGAGGTCGACGAGGCCGACCGGTGCCGGCAGTTCCTCGACGACTGCGACCCCGGGGCCCGGGCGGCCATCGGCGGCTGACGCCGTGGGCCGCCGCCGCGACGACGCACCCGACGACGCACCCGACGACGCACCGCAGGAGCGGACCTGCGCCTCGTGCGGCCGGCGGATCGAGTGGCGCGCGAAGTGGGCGCGCGACTGGGACCAGGTGCGCTGGTGCAGCGACGCATGCCGTCGCCGCGGGGTCGGTGAGCAGGACGTCGAGCTCGAGCGGGTGCTGCTGTCGCTGCTCGGGCAGCGGGCCGGCGGGGCGACGGTGTGCCCGTCCGAGGCGGCCCGCGCGGTCGGCACCGACGAGGGCTGGCGCGAGCTGATGGAGCCCGCCCGCCGCGCGGCGCGGCGGCTCGTCGCCGCCGGCGAGGTCGAGATCACCCAGGGCGGACGCGTCGTCGACCCGTCGACGGCGAAGGGCCCGATCCGCGTGCGCCGGGCGCGCTGAGGACTCAGTCGGCGGCCGGGGCCTCGACGACCGTGGTCGGCACGACCAGCTGCCAGGCTCCCGGGACCATGTGCCACTCCCGGCGCACCAGCGGGCCGCTGATCTCGCCGTCGGCGTTGGCGCGGAACGGCTCTCCGTCGACCGACTCGACCAGCAGCGTCCGTCCCCGCGCGGTGAGGGTGTCGTCGCGGTCGAGGTGGGTCCCGGCGCTGATCGACGCGGCGTAGCCGAACCGGGTGAGCGGCCCCGCGGCGGTCGACACCGTGACGTCCATGACGCCGTCGAACGGGTTGGCCTGCGGCGAGAGCGGGGTGCCGCCGCCGACGCTGGTGCCGATGCCCACGGCCACGAGCAGGGTGGGCCCCTCGTGCAGCAGCTCGCCGTCGACGCTCACGCGCAGCTCGTCGGGGTCGGCGGTCAGGCCGGCGGCCAGCGCGCCGGCCGGGTAGGCGACCTTGCCGAGCCGCACCTTGCGCAGGTGCACCTTGGCCTTGGCGGCCAGCGCGCCGGCCTCGGCACCGACGCCGACGTGCACGGCGTTGACCACCACGCCGCCCGCGTCGTCGACGATCAGCTCCACGTCGCGCGCCTCGCCGGCCAGGGCCAGCGCGACCGAGCTCTCCACGTCGTCGAGGGGGAGCCCCAGCGTCCGGGCGAGGTCGTTGCCGGTGCCCGCCGGCACCAGCGCGACCGGGCCGACCTCGCGCAGCAGGTCGAGGCGGTGCAGCACGCGCGCGACGGCGTGCACGGTGCCGTCGCCCCCGATCACCACGACCCGTCGCCCGCCGGCGCGCACCAGGGCGGCGGCGAGGTCGTCGTCGCCCTCCGGGTGCACCTCCTCGACGTCGGCGTGCCGGCGCATCTCCTCGAGGGCGCGCTCGGCCGTGCCCGTCCCGCCGGCGTGGGGGTTGGCGACGACGAGGACACGGCGGCGGGAGGTCACGTCCCCAGTGTGGTGGTCGGTGGCACGATCGCGGGCATGCGACCTGCGGACGTGCTCGTGGTGGGTGCCGGTGCGGTGGGGTCGTCGCTGGCGCTCGCGGCCTCGCGGCGCGGGCTGCGGGTGGCCGTCGTCGACAAGGCGGCCGGGCCGGGCCACGGCTCGACCAGCGCCTCCAGCGCGATCGTGCGGTTCAACTACTCGACCTACGAGGGCGTCGCGCTGGCGTGGGCCTCGCGCGCGGCGTGGGACGACTGGGAGGGCCACCTCGGCCACCGCGACCCCGACGGCACGGCGCGGTTCACCCGCACCGGTCTGGCCATGCTCGACGTGGAGGGCCTGCCGTGGCGGCGCAGCGGCGACCTGTTCGACCGGGTGGGGGTGCCCTGGGAGCACTGGGACGCCGACGAGCTCGTCGCTCGGGTGCCCGGTCTGGACCCCGGACGGTGGTTCCCGCCGGCCCCGGTCGCCTCGGACGAGTTCCTCGCCGACGCGCACGGGCGGCTCGGTGCCGTCTGGACGCCCGACGCCGGCTACGTCGACGACCCCCGGCTCGCCGCGGCCAACCTGCTGGCCGCGGCGCGGGCGCGCGGGTCGACGGCGCGGTTCCGGGTCGCGGTCACCTCGCTGGCCCGCGAGGGCGGCACCTGGCGGGTCGGCCTCGACGACGGGACGACGGTCGAGGCGCCGGTCGTGGTCAACGCGGCCGGGCCGTGGTCGACCAGGCTCAACGAGATGGCCGGTGCGGGAAGCGATTTCACCGTCCAGGTGCGGCCGCTGCGCCAGGAGGTGCACCAGGTGCCGCTGCCGGCGTCGCTCGCCGGGCGGGCGCCCGTGCTGGCCGACCTCGACCTCGGGACGTACGCCCGTCCGGTCGGCGACCACTCGCTGCTGGTCGGCGGCACCGAGCCCGAGTGCGACCCGCTGGAGTGGGTCGACGACCCCGACGCCGTCGCGCCGACGGTGACGCGCGACCGCTACGAGGCGCACACGCTGCGGGTGGCGCGCCGGCTCACCGACCTGCGCGTGCCCGGACGTCCCACCGGCGTGGTGGGCGTGTACGACGTGGCCTCGGACTGGACGCCGGTCTACGACCGCACCGACCTGCCCGGCTACTACGTGGCGATGGGCACCAGCGGCAACCAGTTCAAGAACGCGCCGCTGGTGGGCGAGGTGGTGATGGCGGTCGTCGACGCCGTCGAGGGCGGGCACGACCACGACGCCGACCCGGTGCGGCTCACCCTCCCGTACACCGGCCACGAGCTCGACCTCGGTGCGTTCTCGCGGCTGCGGACGCCGAACGCGGCGTCGTCGGGCACCGTGATGGGCTGACCCTGCGCTCCCCGGAGCAGCCCGTTCAGCAGCCCCCGGCGGTGAACACGCAGAGCTCGGGGGCGAGCCGGTCGAGCGGCTCGCGGTACGCCGCCACGGCCGACGGGTCGGGCGTCGGGTAGCCCGGGGCCCACGCGCCGTCGCCGCCGCTGACGACGACTGCCGTGCCCCGCTGCACCGCCAGCCAGTACTCCCCGCCGGGGCCGTACCCGTCGGGGTCGGTCGGGTAGGCCAGGACGGCGGTGAAGCCGTCGTCCCAGGCGCCCTCGAGCGGGTGCAGCGACATGGCGGGCTCGCCGGTGGCGGGGTCGCCCGGGTCCGGCGCACGCACCCGCGGCGCCGCGCAGCGCGCCGAGGAAGGCCGAGGCGGCCTGCGGGGTGGGGAAGACGAGCAGCGACTGCGACCGCGTGTCCTCGGGCTGCTCCGACACGACCCGCCGCACCTCGCCCGCCCCGGTCGGCGGCACCGGGTCGCCGCAGGGTTGGTACGTCCAGTCGCGGGCGACGTAGCCCTCCTCGGTCTCGCCGGGCAGCCGCAGGCCCGCCGGGACGGCCGTGGCCGCACCCGTCGGCGCCGACGTCGCGGTCGGCGCGGCGGTCGTGGTGGGCGGGGCCGAGGTGGTGGCGGTCGGGGGAGCCGTGGTGGTCGCGCCGGTCGTCGCCGGCTCGCTGGTGGTCGGCTCGGTCGTGGTCGGCGCCGACGTGGTGGGCGAGGGACCGGTGACGGTCGTGGGCACCTCGTCGTCGCCCCTGGCGGCCCACCAGGCCCCGAGGCCGCCGAGCAGCAGCACGGCCACGACGGCGGCCACGACCACGACCGTGCGGCGGCGGCCGTGCGCTGCGGTGCTCATCGCGCCACCGTACGGCGGCCGGGGCCGACCACCGGTCGACCCCGGCCCGCGCGTCGTGAGATCAGCGCCCGGCGACGACCCGATCCCCCCGCCCCCTGTCCGTTTCCCCAGTTCAGTGCGCGTCGTGGCACCGAACTGACGTTCCGACACCCGTTCGGTGCCAGGACGCCTCGTCCAGTGCGGGCCGCACCGTCCCGTCGTGCGGACCCTGCCGACCGTCCCCGTGCCGCCGGTGGGAGGGTGACGCCGTGAGCACCGTCGTCGACCGGCTGCGCGCGGGGCGCGGCGACTTCCTGCTGTTCGGCATCACGCCGCCGAAGGCGTCCCACGGCCCGGACGACCTGCGCCGCATCGCCGACGCGACCCTCGCCCGGCTGGACGCGGTGCGCCCCGACGGGCTCGCGCTGTACGACATCGCCGAGGAGCACGACCGCAACCCGGCCGAGCGGCCGTTCCCGTTCCTGCGGACGCTCGACCCCGCCGAGTACCTGGACGAGCACCTGCCGGCCTGGCGCGGCAGCTCGGTGGTCTACCGGGCCGTCGGCAAGTACACCGAGGCCGAGCTGGCCGCCTGGCTGGGCGACCAGCCCGTCGACCGGGTGGCGAGCGTGCTGGTCGGCGCGTCGTCGAGCGCCGACGTCGGCGCCACCTCGCTCGGACGCGCCTACGAGGTGCGCCGCGAGGTGCGTCCCGACCTGCTGACGGGGGCGGTCGTCATCCCCGAGCGGCACGCGCGTCGCGGCGACGAGCACCTGCGGATGCTGCGCAAGCAGGAGTCGGGGGTGTCGTTCTTCGTCAGCCAGATCCTGTTCGACACCAACGCCGCCAAGGACCTCGTCGCCGACTACCGCGACGAGTGCGACGCGCGCGGCGTCGACCCGGTGCCGCTCGTCCTCACCCACTCCATCTGCGGCTCGGTGCGCACGCTCGACTTCCTGCAGTGGCTCGGTGTGCAGGTGCCCCGCTGGGCGCAGCGCGACCTGCGCCGGGCCGAGGACACCCTGGAGGCCTCGTACGAGCAGGCACGCGCGTTCGCGGCCGAGATGGTGCGCTACTGCCGGCGCGTCGAGGTGCCGGTGGGGCTCAACGTCGAGAGCGTCTCGACCCGCCGCGTCGAGATCGAGGCGGCGGTCCGGCTCGCGGGCGACCTGCGCTCGGTGCTGGAGGCCTGACGGCGGACCGGTAGTCTGCCGCCGTCCGCCGTACCCCCTCGGAAGCAGGTCCACCGTGCCCTCGATCGTCGTCGTCGGGTCGCAGTGGGGCGACGAGGGGAAGGGCAAGGCCACGGACGCGCTGGGCGCGCGGGTCGACTACGTCGTGAAGTACAACGGCGGCAACAACGCCGGCCACACCGTCGTCGTCGACGACCAGAAGTACGCCCTGCACCTGCTGCCGTCGGGCATCCTCACGCCGGGCTGCACCCCCGTGATCGGCAACGGCGTCGTCATCGACCTGACCGTGCTGTTCCACGAGCTCGACGGCCTCACCGAGCGCGGCGTCGACGTCTCCCGCCTGCTGGTGTCGGGCAGCGCGCACGTGATCGCGCCGTACCACCGCACCGTCGACAAGGTCACCGAGCGGTTCCTCGGCAAGCGCCGCATCGGCACGACCGGCCGCGGCATCGGGCCCACCTACGCCGACAAGATCAACCGCGTCGGCGTGCGCATCCAGGACCTGTTCGACGAGAGCATCCTGCGCGCCAAGGTCGAGGGCGCCCTCGACCAGAAGAACCACCTGCTGGTGAAGGTCTACAACCGTCGCGCGATCACCGTCGACGAGGTGGTCGAGGAGCTGCTCGAGCACCGCGAGCGGCTCGAGCCGATGGTGGCCGACACCGGCCTGGTGCTCAACCAGGCGCTCGACCGCGGCGAGACCGTGCTGTTCGAGGGCGGCCAGGCCACCCTGCTCGACGTCGACCACGGCACCTACCCGTTCGTCACCTCCTCCAACGCGACGGCGGCCGGCGCCTGCACGGGCTCGGGCGTCCCACCGACCCGGATCGACCGCGTCGTGGGCATCCTCAAGGCGTACACGACCCGCGTCGGCGAGGGCCCGTTCCCGACCGAGCTGCACGACGACGCCGGCGAGCACCTGCGCAAGACCGGCCACGAGTACGGCACCACGACCGGACGCCCGCGCCGCTGCGGCTGGTTCGACGCCGTCATCGGTCGCTACTCCCAGCGCGTCAACGGCCTCACCGACACCGTGCTCACCAAGCTCGACGTGCTGAGCGGGCTCGAGCAGGTGCCCGTGTGCGTCGCGTACGAGGTCGACGGCAAGCGGTTCGACGAGATGCCGTTGTCGCAGAGCGACTTCCACCACGCGAAGCCCGTGCTCGAGCACCTGCCCGGCTGGTGGGAGGACATCTCGTCGGCCCGGACGTTCGAGGACCTGCCGAAGAACGCGCAGGACTACGTGCTGGCGCTCGAGCAGATGATCGGCGGACGCATCTCGGCCGTCGGCGTCGGCCCCGACCGCGCCGACACGATCGTCCGGCACGACCTGCTCGGCTGACGGAACACCGGGCGCCTGGGGGCGGTTGGCCCAGGCATGAGCGCTGACACCCTCCCGCTGGCCGTCCTCGACTTCGTCGGCATCGAGCACGGCGAGACCGCCGCGCAGTCGATCGCGGGGGCGGGCGAGGTCGTGCGCGCGGTCGAGGCGGCCGGGTACCGGCGCTACTGGGTGTCCGAGCACCACAACATGACCAGCCTGGCGTGCAGCGCGCCCGAGATCCTGATCGCGCACCTGCTCGGGACGACCAGCACGATCCGCGTCGGTGCGGCCGGCATCATGCTGCCGAACCACGCGCCGTTCAAGGTCGCCGAGACCTTCCGGACCCTGCTCGCGATCGCGCCCGGACGCGTCGACCTCGGCCTCGGTCGCGCCCCCGGCACCGACCCCCTCACCGCGCACGTGCTGCGCCGCGGGCAGCAGGTCGACGTCGCCGCCGAGTTCCCGCGGCCAGGTGGCCGAGCTGCTCGGCTTCCTCGAGTCCGGCTTCCCCGAGGGCCACCCGTACGCGCCGCTCGTGGCGGCGCCGGTGGTCGACGAGCGTCCCGAGATGTTCGTGCTCGGCTCGTCCGGCTACGGGACGCAGTTCGCCGCCGTCAACGGCATGGGTGCGGCCTTCGCGCACCACATGAGCCCCGAGCTCGCGGTCGACGCCCTGCGCCAGTACCGGTCCGAGTTCCGTCCCGGCGTCGACCAGCAGCCCTGGTCGGCGATCTCGGTGCTGGCGTTCGCCAGCGACGACCAGCGCCAGCGCCTGCGCTTCGAGGCCGGGTGGCGCCTGACGATGGCCAACCTGCGCCGCGGCGTGCGCGAGCCGCTGCGGCCCGAGGAGGTCGACGCGCTCGCCGACTCGCCGCAGTTCGCCGACCTGCCCCGCGACGACGGACGGATGCTCGTGGGCACCGCCGACGACGTCGTCAAGGGACTGCGGTCGCTGCAGGAGCAGAGCCAGGCCGACGAGGTCGTCGTCGTCACGCCGTCGATCGACCGGGCCAGCCGGATCGCCAGCTTCGAGGCGATCGCCGCCGCCTGGCGCTAGTCGTCCGAGGCAGCCTTCTCGGCCGCCCGCTTGCGCCGCTTGCCCTCGTGCATGGCGGCGACCCGCGCCACCGGGATCTCGTGGCCCTCGGCGACGAGGTCGTCGGGCAGGCGCTGCGGGGCGGGCACGGCGTCCGCCCACGGGTCGGCCTCGCCCAGCCGCTCGAGCGCCGTGAGCACGGTGAAGTCACTGGGCAGCACGTCGAGCAGGTCGTCCCAACCGAGCGGGAACGACACCGGCACGCCGGGGCGCGCCCGCGGGCTGTAGGCGCAGATCACGGTCGCGCCGCCGGCGCGGGTCGAGTCGACGAAGACCCGTCCGCCGCGGTCGGCCTTGATGTACGCGGTGGTCGCGAGGTCGGGGTCGAGCGCGGCGGCCCGCGCGGCCAGGGCGCGGGTCGCGCCGGAGACGTCCTCCCACCCCTGCGTCCCGTCGATCGGGACGAAGACGTGCACGCCCTTGGCGCCGCTGGTCTTCACCGCCGCGCCGAGACCGCAGCCGTCGAGCACCTCGCGCACCAGCAGCGCGGTGCGCGCCGCCATCCGGTACCCCTCGGCGGGGTCGACGTCGGCGGGCGGGTCGAGGTCGATCACCAGGTGGTCGGCGTGGTCGACCCCGTCGCGCACCATCGCCGGGTGGTACTCGACGGCCCGCTGGTTGGCGAGCCACACCAGGGTGCGCCGGTCGTCGACCACCGGGTAGCGCACGGTGCGGTGCGAGGCCTGCGACCACGCCTCGCTCGTGCGGATCCAGTCCGGTGCGTAGGTGGGGAGGTTCTTCTGCATGAACGGCTCCGACCCGGGCCGCACCCGCACCACCGAGAGCGCGCGGTCGGCCAGCACCGGCAGCAGCCGGTCGCGCACGCCGTCGAGGTAGGTCACCAGGTCGCGCTTGGTGACCCCGGCGCCGTCGAACAGCTCGGCGTCCAGGCTCGACAGCGACACCCCGGCGAGCTCCTCCTTGGCGGCCACCCGGCCAGTCTGTCGACTTCTGGCCCCACCACAAGCGTCGGAGTCGGCGGGCCCGCGGGCCGTCCGGGCTCGGGGATCGTCCCCGACTCCGACGCCTGTGGTGCCGGGGCTGCGCCAGGGTCGTCCCCGATGGGACGAGAGAGACTGTCTCCGTAGCGTCGACGGCACCAGGTGGATCGGGACGCTCGAGAGCACCCGGCGGGCCGACGGGCACGGGCACTGACCTCGGGGGCCGGCCGAGCGTAGGCTCCGGCCATGAGCCACCACCTCACCCCGCCGGCCGGTGCGCCGACCCTCGAGGTCGACCTCGACGCCTCTCGCCGCGCCTACGACCTCGACCGGGCGCACGTCTTCCACTCCTGGTCGGCGCAGGGCTCGCTGCACCCGATGGTGCTGGCGGGCGCGCAGGGATCCTGGGTCTGGGACGGCGACGGCAACCGGCTGCTCGACTTCTCGTCCCAGCTGGTGTTCACGAACATCGGGCACGGGCACCCCGAGGTCGTGCGCGCGATCGCCGAGCAGGCCTCCGCGCTCGTCACGAGCGCCCCGCAGCACGCGGTGGGCGTGCGCTCCGAGGCCGCCCGGCTGATCACCGAGTCGCTGCCCGGCGACCGCCTGACCAAGGTGTTCTTCACCAACGGCGGCACCGAGGCCGTGGAGAACGCGGTGCGGATGGCGCGGCTGCACACCGGCAAGCACAAGGTGCTGTCGGCCTACCGCAGCTACCACGGGCACACCGCCACCTCGATGGCGCTGACCGGCGAGCCGCGCCGCTGGGCCACCGACCTCGGCACGGCCGGCGTGTCCCGGTTCTTCGGCCCGTACCTGTACCGATCGCCGTTCAACGCGACGACGCAGGAGGAGGAGTGCGAGCGCGCGCTCGCCCACCTCGACCAGGTGATCCGGCTCGAGGGGCCGTCGACCCTGGCGGCCGTCGTGATGGAGTCGGTCGTGGGCTCGGCCGGCGTGCTGCCCCCGCCGCCCGGGTACCTCGCCGGTGTGCGGCGGCTGTGCACCGAGCACGGGCTGCTCCTCGTCCTCGACGAGGTGATGGCCGGGTTCGGACGCACCGGGCGCTGGTTCGGCTACCAGCACGACGGGCAGGACGGCCTGGCGGTCGACCCCGACCTGGTCACCTTCGCCAAGGGCGTCAACTCCGGCTACGTGCCGCTCGGCGGCGTCGCGATCTCGGACGAGGTGGCGGCGACGTTCGACGACCGTCCGTACCCCGGCGGGCTCACCTACTCGGGCCACCCGCTGGGGGCCGCGGCCGCGGTCGCGACGATCGAGCTGATGCGCCGCGAGGGCGTGGTCGAGAACGCCGCCCGCATCGGCGACGACGTGCTCGGCCCGGCGCTGCACGCGCTCGCCGACGAGCACGAGGTGGTCGGCGAGGTGCGCGGCGTCGGCGTCTTCTGGGCGGTCGAGCTGGTCGCCGACCGCGCCACCCGCGAGCCGGTCGTGCCCTACGCCGCGGCCGGGGCGGCGAACAAGCCGATCACCGACCTGATGGCTTCGTGCCGCCGCCGCGGCCTGCTGCCCTTCGTCGCGGGCAACCGGGTGCACGTCGTGCCGCCGTGCACGGTGAGCGACGACGAGGCCCGCTACGGCGTCGGCCTGCTGGGCGAGGCGCTGGGCGAGGTCTTCGGCTGAGCCGTCCTGGCGGGGTGAGCGCCCACTTCACGAGGCTCGCACGCCACGTTCAGTAGGTGGTCGCCTACTGAACGTGGCCTGCGAGCCCAGCCAAGTGTGCGGACGCCTCGCCAGGTCCGGCGGCGGGCCCTCTAGGCTGACCGTCCGTGAAGGTCCTCGTGATCGGCTCCGGCGCGCGCGAGCACGCCCTCGTCCGCGCCCTGGCGCTCGACCCGTCCGTCGACGCGGTCGTCTGCGCCCCCGGCAACCCCGGCACCGGCGCCACGGCGCTGCGGGTGCCGGTCGACGCCCTCGACGGCGCCGCGGTCGCCGACCTCGCGCTCGAGGTCGGCGCCGACCTCGTCGTCATCGGGGCCGAGGCGCCGCTCGTGGCCGGGGTGGCCGACGCCGTGCGCGAGCGGGGCATCGCCTGCTTCGGGCCGTCGAAGGAGGCCGCGCACCTCGAGGGCAGCAAGGCCTTCGCCAAGGAGGTGATGGCGGCCGCCGAGGTGCCCACCGCGATGGCGCACGTCTGCACCACCCTCGACGAGGTCGCCACCGCGCTCGACGCCTTCGGCGCCCCGCACGTCGTCAAGGACGACGGGCTCGCGGCCGGCAAGGGCGTGGTCGTCACCGACGACCGCGACGCGGCACTCGCCCACGCCGAGGCCTGCCTGGCCCACGGCGGGGGCACCGTCGTCGTCGAGGAGTTCCTCGACGGGCCCGAGGTGTCGCTGTTCTGCGTCACCGACGGCGTCGAGGTGGTGCCGCTGGCGCCGGCGCAGGACTACAAGCGTCTCGCGGACGGTGACGAGGGCCCCAACACCGGTGGCATGGGCGCGTACTCGCCGCTGCCGTGGGCGCCCGACTCCCTGGTCCACGACGTCGTCGATCGCGTCGCGACGCCTGTGGTGCGTGAGATGGCGCGTCGCGGAACGCCTTTCGCCGGGCTGCTCTACTGCGGGCTGGCGCTCACCTCGCGCGGCCTGCGGGTCGTCGAGTTCAACGCGCGCTTCGGCGACCCCGAGACCCAGGTGGTGCTCGCGCGGCTGGCCAGCCCGCTGGGCACGCTGCTGGATGCCGCGGCGACCGGGACGCTGGCCGACCTGGGCCCGCTGCGCTGGCACGACGCCGCCGCCGTCACCGTGGTCGTCGCCGCGCACGGCTACCCGGGCGAGGTGCGCTCCGGCGACGCGATCAGCGGCGTCGACGACGCCGACGCCCTCGACGACGTGCACGTCCTGCACGCCGGTACCGCCGAGGACGCCGACGGCCTGCTCGTCTCGTCCGGCGGGCGGGTGCTGTCGGTGGTCGGCACCGGTCCCGACCTCGCCGCCGCGCGCGCCGCCGCCTACCGCGGCGTCGACGCGATCGTCCTGGACGGCTCGCAGCACCGCACGGACGTCGCCGCGGACCTCTGACCTCCACGACCGAACCTCGCGGGCCCCTCGTCCCGTCCTGGGGGTGACAGGCTGGACCGACGAGGGGAGGCGACGTGCGACGCAGCGACGAGGTCGAGTTCGTCGAGTTCGCGGCCGTCCACCACGACTGGCTGGTGCGCACGGGGTCGGCGCTCGCCGGCGACCCGCACGCGGGGCAGGACCTCGCCCAGGAGGCGCTGGTCAAGGCGTACACCCGGTGGCGCCGGGTGCGATCGGCCGACGACCCGCGGGCCTACCTGCGGCAGATCCTGGTGCGCTGCGCGATCGACGCCTCCCGGCGTCCGAGCCGTCGCGAGCACGCGTCCGACGACCTGGGCCTGCACCGCGCGACGACCCGCGACCACGCCCACGAGCACGCCGAGCGCGACCGCGTCGGCACCGCGCTCGACGCCCTGCCGGCGCGCCAGCGGCAGGTGGTGGTGCTGCGGTTCGTCGAGGACCTCGACGTCGCCACCACGGCCGAGCTCCTGCGGGTCCGCGAGGGGACGGTCAAGAGCACGACCCACGCCGCGCTGGCCGCGCTGCGCGCGTCGCTGCCCGAGCAGCAGGAGACCGAGCACCAGGAGGTGGACCGATGACGTACACCGACGACGACCTCGCGACGCTGGTCCGCGACGACGTCTCGCGCCGGCCGGGCGCGCCGGCCGACCTCGACCGGGTGCTCGGACGAGGACGGCGCCGGGTCGCCGTCCGGCGCGGCGCGACGGCGCTGGTGGCCGCGGCCGTGCTGGCCGGCGGGACGGCCCTGGCACTCGGGCAGGAGCTGCCGCTGCTGTCGTCCGCGCCGCCGGCCGCGCCGTCGGTGACGCTCAGCCCCGACCCGCGCCGGACCGAGGCGCTGCGCCCCGTGGTCGACATGTACGAGATCGGGGACGAGGCGGCGCGTGCGGCGGGGCTGGAGCCCGGAGGCGGGTGGCGCGTCGCCAGGGACTCCACCTACTTCGGGGCGCTGGTGTACGACGGTGCCGTGGAGGTGTCGACCACGGGTGCCGGCTACGGGCTGATGAGCGCCCACGTCCCGTCCCTCGACGACCCCGGGGCGACGTCCTGCGCCGACGCGAGTCCGCCGCCCGACGCCGTCGTCCCGGGTTTCGAATGCGTCCGGGAGCCGCAGCCGGACGGCTCGGTGCTCTTCGCCCACCTGATCGACGGCGACCTGGTGCAGTACCAGCTGCTCCACGCCACGGGCACCGTGACCGTGCTCCGGATGGTCTCGGACGGCCGGGGACGGGTGGTCGAGCCGGCCGGCGACGAGCAGCTGCGAGTCCTCGTGCTCGACCCCACCCTGCGCTGGTAGCTCAGAACGCTCGGTAGCTCAGAACCCCAGTCGCGCCAACGGTTCCACCAGTTCGCGCTCCTCGTACGACAGGTGCGAGAGCAGCGTGTCGGTGAGCAGGTCGACGCTCTCGCGCAGCGCCGTGAGGTCGCCGTCCTCCTGCACCATCCGCACCAGCGCGGCGTCGACCCGCTCGAGCACGTCGTGGATCACGTGGTGCTCCTCCTCGAGCCGGTCGATCACCGGCGCGAGCCGCTCGTCGCGGGCGCGCAGGTTCGGGAACACCGAGGCGTCCTCGAGCGAGTGGTGACCGGCGACCACGCGGCAGTACGACTGGCAGTAGGTGCCGAGCGTCCACGAGTTCTGGCGCATCGTCATCGCGTTCACCTGCGAGCGGGCCGCGCCGGGGTCGAGCTGGCCGGCGGCGACCTGGTCGACCAGGCCGCGCACCTGGGCGAGCTCGCGGCGCAGCATGTCGTGCACGTCGACCAGGTGCTTGCCGGTGGCGCGCTCGTGCTCGGTGTAGGCACGGTCCGGGTCGGATGCCGGCCCGGTGGGGCGCGCCGCCTCGTCCCACAGCCGCTCGGCGCTCAGCCGGGTGCCGTCGTCGGGCGTCGTCACGACACCGAGCGCGGACGACGCGACGCGCGGCGTCGCGACCAGCGGCTCGTCCGAGGTGGGCACGTCGACCTCGGCGGGCACGGTGCCCGTGGGCATCTCGCGCGAGGCGGCGACGGTCTCGCGGACCTCCTCGGCCAGCGCCGCGAAGTCGCGGATCGTCGCGGGGTCGTCGGACTGGAGCACGAACCCGCTGATCCCCTCCTCCAGCGCGAGCGCCGCGACCTGGTC
Organism: uncultured Actinomycetota bacterium; assembly: GCA_963715595.1. Classification (GTDB taxonomy): domain Bacteria; phylum Actinomycetota; class Actinomycetes; order Actinomycetales; family CAWJMD01; genus MFD01275-22. The sequence goes on along the minus strand of OY970255.1, from coordinate 3,111,222 downwards.
GGCGTCGAAGGACCCGTCGACGTTGTAGAGCCGCCGCACGTCGGCGGGGTCGCGCCCGGCGTCGCGGGCGGCGTCGTCGATGGTGCGGTTCATCGCGCCGAGCGTCTCGGGCGCGGCGTACCCGGCGCTGGGGACCCAGCCGTCGGCGAGGCGCCCGACCAGGCGGAGCATGCGCGGCTTGTACGCGCCGAGCCAGATCCCGATGTCGTGCGCCGGTGCCGGGCCCGCCTTGGCGCCGGTCAGGCGGTAGTGCTCGCCTGCCAGACGCGCGCCGCCCTTCGGTTCCCACAGCGCCCGGACGACGGCGATCGCCTCCTCGAGCGCCTCCACCGACTCGCCGGGGGAGCGGCGTGGACCGCCGTTGGCCTCGATGGCGTCCCAGAACGCGCCGGCGCCGAGGCCGAGCTCGACCCGGCCGCCCGACAGCAGGTCGAGGCTCGCGGCGCTGCGCGCCAGCACCGCGGGCGGACGCAGCGGCAGGTTGGCCACGTTCAGCGACAGCGAGACCCGCTCGGTCGAGGCCGCGATCCAGGTCAGCAGCGTCCAGGCGTCGAGGAACCGGGGCTGGTACGGGTGGTCCTGCAGCGTCACCAGGTCGAGACCCGCCGCCTCGCTCAGCCGGGCCAGCTCGACCACCCGCTGCGGCTGCTCCGCCGAGGGGGTGAGGAAGGTCCCGAAGACCAGGTCGTGTCCGTAGTCGGGCATGTCGGCACCAACACCCGCGGGGTGCCCCGGCTTCCCGTCCGCGTGACCTCGGGCCCGTCCGCCCGTTGACCCCTGCACCAGCCGGACGTGAGGGAGCACCGGATGAGCCGTCGCAGCGTCGTCACCACCGTCGCCCTGCTCGTCGCCGCGGGCCTGGTCGCCCCGGCCGCGGCACAGGGCGTCCCGAAGCGCTCCGCCGCGCCGCCACCGCGTCCCACCGCGCTGGTGACGCTCGGCGACTCCTACATCTCCGGCGAGGCGGGCCGGTGGAACGGCAACAGCGCCGTTCCGCTCGGCAGCCGCGCGGGCACCGATCGCGCCTGGCGCAGCGACGGTCTGGGGTCGTACGACCCCGCGGCCGTCTACGGCACGACCGCGAAGGGTTGCGACCGGTCGGACGTGGCGCCCGCCCTGAGCAACGACGTGCCCGTGCAGGTGCGGCTGAACCTCGCCTGCTCGGGCGCGCAGACCGGCAACGTGGTGCGCGCCGCGAACGGGGGCGTGGGTCAGCACGGCGAGGCGCCGCAGGCCGACCAGCTCGCCGCGGTGGCGGCGACGCACGACGTCGAGCTGGTGGTGCTGTCGATCGGCGGCAACGACCTCGGCTTCGCCGACCTCATCACCGCGTGCGTGGTCGCCCACGCGACCCTCACCTCGTGCGCCGCGTCGCAGCAGGCCGCGGTCGACTCGCGGATGCCGACGGCGATGGCCGGTGTGGCGCAGGCGATCAGGGAGGTGCGGACGGTCCTGTCCGAGCAGGGGCAGGGACCGGACTCGTACCGCCTCGTCGTCCAGTCGTACCCGTCTCCGGTGCCTCGTGGCGCCGACAACCGCTACGCGGAGCTGGCCGGTGGGCGGCTCGGCATCGGCGGGTGCCCCATCGGCAACGCCGACTCCGACTGGGCGCGTGACCGTCTCGTCCCGCAGATCAGCGAGGACCTCGCCACGGTCGCCGCGGCCGAGGGTGCCGACTTCCTCGACCTGTCCGACGCGTTCAGCGGACGCGAGGTCTGCGCCCGCACCGCCACGCAGTCGACCGGCACGCCCACCGCCGAGACGAACGAGTGGGTGCGGTTCCTCGACACCGACGTGCAGGGGTACACGCAGGAGTCGATGCACCCGAACGCCTACGGCCAGAGAGCGATCGGACGCTGCTACACGCTGCTGGCCGCGACCGCGGGCTCGGCGACGTGCCTGAACACCCCGGGTCGTGGTCCGGACGGGATGTACCTGGTGCCGACGGCGGTGGCCCGGTGAGGCACGGCCCGCCGTCCGGGGCCATGCGCTGGGGCGGGGGCGCGGCGCGACGGAGGGGACGTCGCGTCCCCGAGCCCGAGCCGAAGGGCCCGCAGGCCAGGACCGACCAGGTGTCGCTGCTCGGCGGGATGTACGTGCTGACGTCGGCGCTGGAGGCCGACGACGACCGCGACGACGGTCAGGCGACCTGAACCGAGCGCTTCGACAGGCCCATCCAGAAGCCGTCGATGGTGGTGAGGGCCGGGTCGTCGGGGCGGTCGGCCGTCCCCAGCGTGACGAACAGCGGTGAGTAGTGCTCGACCGTCGGGTGCGCGTACGGCATGCCCGGGGCCTGGGACGTGTAGCGCGACAAGGTGTCGACGTCGCCGCGTTCGAGCGCCTCGCCGGCCCAGGCGTCGAACTCCAGCGACCAGCCGGGGGCGGCGGCGTCGGGGTTCGTCCAGTGCTCGCGGGTCAGGAACGGCAGGCCGTGGGTGAGGAAGCCGGAGCCGATCACCAGCACGCCCTGCTCGCGCAGCGGACGCAGGCGCGCGCCGAGGGCCAGCAGCCGCTCGGGGTCGTGGGTGGGCAGCGACATCTGCAGCACCGGCACGTCGGCGTCGGGGTACATCGCCTTCATCGGCACCCACGCGCCGTGGTCGAGACCGCGCGACACGTGCTCGTGCACGGGCTCGGTGTCGGGAAGCAGCGACGCGACCGACCGCGCCAGGTCGGACGCGTCGGGCGTCACGTACGTCATCTCGTAGAACCGCTGCTCGAAACCGCCGAAGTCGTAGACCAGCGGCGTGCCCGTCGCGGTGCCCGACAGCGACAGCGGCGCGTTCTCCCAGTGCGCGCTGACGATGAGCACGGCGCGCGGCTTCGGCAGCGTCAGCGCCCAGTCGAGCTGCTGGCCGAGCCAGAGGGCGTCGTCGAGCAGCGGCGGGGCGCCGTGGCCGAGGTAGAGGGCCGGCAGCGGGTCGTCGCCCTCGGCCCAGCGGCGCTGCGCCCGGGTCAGCGGCAGCGCGCGCTCGAGGTGCTCGTCGTAGGCGCGGCGGTCGAAACGGGTCATGGCGCTCCCTCTCTGCTGATCGGTTCAACCATCGCACAAGTTTGAGAGTTCAACAATAGCTGGCCCCGCGGGATGCCCGGGACGCCGGGCCGTCGTGCCGGGCCGTCCTGGCGGGGTGAGCACCTACTGGGCGAGGCTCGCCCGCCACGTTCGGTAGCTGATCGCCAACTGGACGTGGTGAACGGGGAGGCGTCGGGTGAGCCCCGTCACGACGGGTCCCGAGCGCTCGCGCCGCGCGGGCGCAGCAGGGTTCCATGGGGCATGAGCACCGACCAGGACGTGACCGCGCCCGCAGCGGCGCCGGAGCAGCACCCCGACCGCACCGCGCGCGAGTCGGGCCGTCAGGTGCTCGCCGGCCAGGGACCCCTCGACGACGCCCAGCGCGCCGTCCTGCAGGGCGTGCTCGACGGCCGGTGGGCCCACGTGCGGGCGGCGGCGCGGCAGCGGATGAGCGAGACGGCGGCGGCGCCGGTCACCGACCTGCCCACCGACGAGCACCGCGAGCTCACGCTGAGGCAGCTGCGCGCCCTCGCCGAGAGCGGGCCGTTCACCGCCGGCTTCCCGACCTCGGTCGGCGGCGACGGCGACATCGGCGGCTCGGTCACGGCGATCGAGGTGCTCGGGCACGCCGACCTCTCGCTCATGGTCAAGGCCGGTGTGCAGTGGGGCCTGTTCGGCGGGGCGATCACCGCGCTCGGCACCCAGCGGCACCACGAGGCGTACCTGCCCGGCGTGATGGACCTGAGCCTGCTGGGCTGCTTCGCGATGACCGAGACCGGGCACGGCTCCGACGTCGAGTCGCTCGGCACCACCGCCACCTACGACCCGGCGACCGACGAGCTGGTGGTGCACACCCCCACGGCGTCCGACCGCAAGGACTACATCGGCAACGCCGCCGCGCACGGGCGGGTGGCGGTCGTCTTCGCCCAGCTCGTGGTCGACGGCGAGCAGCACGGCGTGCACGCGGTCGTCGTCCCGATCAGGAACGAGGATGGTTCAGCCGCAACGGGTGTCACCATCGGTGACGACGGGCGCAAGGGCGGGCTCAACGGCGTCGACAACGGACGGCTGTCGTTCGAGCACGTCCGCGTGCCCCGCACGAACCTGCTCGACCGGTACGGCTCGATCGACGCCGAGGGCCGCTACTCCAGCCCGATCGAGAACCCGAAGAAGCGGTTCTTCACCATGCTCGGGACGCTGGTGCGCGGCCGCGTGTCGGTCGCGGGTGCCGCCGGGTCGGCGACCCAGTCGGCGCTGACGATCACCACCCGGTACGCGTTGCGGCGCAGGCAGTTCGAGCGCACCGACGGCGGCGACGAGGTGCTGCTGCTCGACTACCAGGCGCACCAGCGCCGGCTGCTGCCCGCGCTGGCGACCACCTACGCCCTCCAGCTCGCCCAGCTGTCGCTCACCGAGGACCTGCACGACATCCAGACCTCCGGCGCCCTCGGCGGCGACGGCGGCGACGAGGCCGCCCAGCGCGAGATCGAGACGCGGGCTGCCGGGCTCAAGTCGGTCACCACCACGCACGCCAACGCGACCGTGCAGATGTGCCGGGAGGCCTGCGGCGGAGCGGGTTTCCTCTCGGAGAACCTCCTCGTCCCGCTGCGCGCCGACGTCGACGTGTTCGCCACCTTCGAGGGCGACAACACGGTGCTGCTGCAGCTGGTCGGCAAGGGCCTGCTCACCGGCTACAAGCACCACGTGGGCGAGATGGACTCGCTCGGCGTCGCCCGCTTCGTCGCCGAGCAGCTGGTCACGTCGGTCATCGAGCGGGCGGCGGTGGCCCCGCTCGTCGCGCGCCTGCTCGGCACCGCGCCCGGTCGCGACGGCGAGCGCGGCGTCTACGACCGCGCCTGGCACCTCACGCTGTTCACCGAGCGCGAGAAGCACCTGCTCGACACGCTCGCGACCCGGCTGCGCGGGCGCTCTCGCGACCAGGACCCGTTCGAGGTGTTCAACGCCTGCCAGGAGCACCTGCTCGCGACCGCGCGGGCGCACGTGCACCGGATGGTGCTGGAGTCGTTCGCCGCGGCGATCGACCGGTGCGAGGACGACGGCGTCGCCCGGCTGCTCGACGCCGTCTGCGACCTCTACGTGCTCTCCCAGGTCGAGGCCGACCGCGGCTGGTTCCTCGAGCACGGACGGATGTCGCCGTCGCGGTCCAAGGAGGTGTCGGCGGCCGTCGACGCCCTCTGCGCCGGTCTGCGTCCGCACGCGGCCGAGCTCGTCGACGCCTTCGCGATCCCCGGGCACCTGGTGGCGGCGGCCGTGCTGGACGACGACCCGACGACGTGACGGGGCGCGTTGTGGAGGGACGGGGCGGCACCTACGCTTCCGCACCATGAGCGCCCCGACGCAGGACGGTCCGCTGAAGGACCGGTTGTACCCCGTGGTGATCCGGGCCGCCCTGCTGATGTTCCGGGCGCTGCGCATGACCGTGCGGGTCGAGGGGGCCGAGCGGATCCCGGCGTCCGGGGGCGTGGTGCTGGCCTCGAACCACGTCAGCTACCTCGACTTCATCTTCGCCGGCCTGGCGCCGTGGCGGGCCGGCAAGCGGCTCACCCGGTTCATGGCCAAGGACGGCGTGTTCCGCGACAAGGTCGGTGGGCCGCTGATGCGCGGGATGCACCACATCCCGGTCGACCGCGAGTCGGGGACCGCCTCGTTCCGCACCGCGCTGAAGATGCTCAAGGCCGGCGAGGTCGTCGGGGTGTTCCCCGAGGCGACGATCAGCCGCTCGTTCACCGTCAAGGAGCTCAAGTCGGGCGCGGTGCGGATGGCCGCGGCCGCCAAGGTGCCGGTCGTGCCGGTGGCGCTGTGGGGCACCCAGCGGCTGTGGACCAAGGGCCACCCGAGGAGGTTCCTGCGCGGCCAGACGGTGACGATCCTGGTCGGCGACCCGATCGCCGTCGGCACCCGCGACGACATGGACGCCCGCAGCGACGAGCTCCGCGCGTCGCTGCAGGCCCTCCTCGACCAGGCGCAGGCGGGCCACCCGTCGGTGTCCGACGCGGGCCCGCACGCCTGGTGGCTGCCCGCCCACCTCGGCGGGACGGCGCCCACCCCCGAGGAGGCCGCGGCGCTCGACGCCGCCGAGTCGAAGGCCCGGCGCGACGAGCGCGACGCCGCCGCCGTCCCGCAGACGCCGCCCGACGCGTGACCACGCGGCGTCCCGTCCGTTGACCGGGCATGACGCGCAAGGAGGAACGTCGCCACCAGCGCGACGTCGGCGGGGCGCTGCTCATCGGCGCCGTGGTGCTCGCGGTGCTGCTCGCGGTGACCGTGCTCGGGTTCGGCGGGGCACCGGCGGCGCCCTGACGGCGCCCTGACGGCGCCCTGACGGAACCGGGGCTCAGTCCTCCTCGATGGTGACCGTGTCGTAGGACCCGTCGTCGTCGGGGTCGATGCCCGCCGCGGCCAGGTGCTGGGCCACCTGCGGCGGCACCCGGGTGCGCCGGGGGTCGGGACCGAAGATCTCGCTGCAGATGCGGCGGTACAGCTCGTCCGGGTTCGGGAGCCACTTCACGTCGCGCATCGCCTGGTCCTGGCCGGCCGACTCCAGCACGAACTCGCCGTACCCGAGCATCCGCCCGAGCAGCGAGCGGTTGTACGACATGTCGGTGACCTTGCGCAGCGGCATCATCGCGACCTTGCGGGTGATCAGCCCGTAGGTCAGCAGCAGCCGGGTGTCGGTGGCGACGAACCACTCGGCCTGCCACTCCATCAGCCGCCACACCGCCCGGGCCAGCACGAGCAGCCAGGCCACCCACAGCACGTCCGGGACGATGCGGACGTCGGGCGAGACGTTCGTGGTGATCCACAGCACCAGCACGAGCGCCGCGATGGCCGAGCCGACCGGCTCGATCACCTGCGCCGGGTGGCGGCGCACCGCCACGACGACGTGCTCGGTGTCGAGCAGGTACCGGTCGAGGTGGGGCGGGGTGTCGGCGCTGATGCGCCGGACGACCAGCCGTCCCATGCTCCGGACGCGGGACACGGCCGCGTCCCGGTCAGGCACCGAGCAGGGCGTCGAAGAACCGGCCGACCGCGCCGAACGCCGCCACGATGCCGTCGACCGCGCTGCCGACGATGTCGGCGGCCTGGTCGGGGCTCTTGAAGATCGCGTAGACCGCGAAGGCGATCAGGAACCAGATCAGCACCTTCTTGGCGCGGGACACCTCGTGCTCCTCACGTCGCGGGCGCGCGGTCGGGGAAGGGCACGCCTCTGCGGGCCCAGCATGCCGCAGGTGCGGCCGGGCGGGCGCAGGCGCGCCGGGGGTCAGACGACGCCGTAGAGGCGGTCGCCCGCGTCGCCGAGGCCCGGGACGATGTAGCCGTGCTCGTTCGAGCCGCTCGTCGAGCGAGGCGGTGACGACCGTGACGGCCGGGTGGTCGGCGAACCGGTCCTCGATGACCTCGACGCCCTCGGGGGCGGCCAGCAGGCAGATCGCGGTGATCTCCTCGGCGCCGCGCTCGAACAGGAAGTCGAAGGCCGCGACCAGGGTGCCGCCGGTGGCCAGCATCGGGTCGAGCACGTACACCTGCCGGCCCGACAGGTCGTCGGGGAGCCGGTTGGCGTAGGTGCTCGCCTGCAGCGTCTCCTCGTCGCGGATCATGCCGAGGAACCCGACCTCCGCGGTCGGCAGCAGCCGCACCATGCCGTCGAGCATGCCGAGCCCGGCGCGCAGGATCGGGACGACCAGCGGCTTCGGCGAGCTCAGCCGCACCCCGGTGGTGGGGCCCACGGGCGTGCGGACGTCGACCGGCTCGGTGCGCACCTCGCGGGTCGCCTCGTAGGCCAGCAGCGTCACCAGCTCGTCGGCGAGCCGGCGGAAGGTGGGCGAGTCGGTGCGCTCGTCGCGCAGGGCGGTGAGCTTGTGGGAGACCAGCGGGTGGTCGGCGACGTGCAGGCGCATGCACCGAACCTACCGGGGGCGGGGCTGGTCGCGGCGGGGCTGCTTTGCCAGGATGGCGCCGTGTCGTTCTTCACCGCGGTGATGGCCTCCGACGGCTCGTCCTGGCGCGCGCGCGACGTCGACGTCGAGGACTGCTCCGACCTCGACGACCTGGCCGACCTGATGCGCGGCGTGGCCCTCGACGACGACCCCGTCCTGTGCCTGATCGAGCGCGAGGACGGCTGGTTCGCGCTGGTGCGCGTCGACGGCGAGGACGACCCCCGGCTGTTCGTCTCCGACTACGCGGCGGCGATGGCGGGCCACTACGAGCCGGTGCTGACCTCGGCCGGCGACGTCGACGCCGAGGTGCCAGCAGGTACCCACGCCTACGAGCGCCCGGCCGCGGCCCCCGCCGCCGCGGCCGAGCCCACCGACGACGAGGCCGAGCACGACGCGCAGGCCGAGGCCGAGATGGCCGAGGCGCTCGGCGGCGCGTCGTTCGTCCAGCCCGACCCCGACCCCGAGCCGGTCGACCTGTGGGCCGGCGACCCCGGCCTGCTCACCGACCTGGGCGTCAGCGCGGTGCGCCTGGTCGAGCTCGTCGACGAGCACCAGGACGACCCCGCCGCCGTGCTGGCCGCCCTCGGCGAGGCCTGCGGCTTCGACGACCTGGTCGAGGCGCTGCGCTGACCGTGGCGTCCCACCCCGCGCGTCCCGACGAGGAGCGCTGGATGGGCCTGGCGCTCGACCAGGCGCGCGCCGCGCTCGCCACCGCCGACGTCCCGGTCGGCGCCGTGGTCGTGGGTCCCGACGGCGAGGTGCTCGGGGCCGGCCGCAACGCGCGCGAGGCCGCGGGCGACCCCACGGCGCACGCCGAGGTGCTCGCGCTGCGCGCCGCGGCCGCCGCCCGGGGCGGGTGGCGGCTCGACGGCTGCACGCTGGTCGTGACGCTCGAGCCGTGCCCGATGTGCGCCGGGGCCACCGTGCTCGCCCGGGTCGACCGGCTCGTGCTCGGCGCCTGGGACCCCAAGGCCGGCGCCGTCTCCTCGCTGTGGGACCTCGTCCGCGACCGCCGCCTGAACCACCGGGTCGCCGTCGTCGGCGGCGTCCGGGAGGCCGAGTGCGCGGCCCTGCTCGAGGACTTCTTCCGCTCCCGCCGCTGACGGGTGAGCACAGCTGCGTACACGGATGGCTCGGGAGAGCGCCCCAGGCGGTCAGGACGCGGACCTGTATGCACCTGTGCCCACCGGGAGGTCGTTTGGTCGCGGTCCGCGGCGTCGGTATCCTCGTCGACGGTGGCGTGTCCGAGCGGCCAAAGGAGCACGCCTCGAAAGCGTGTGTGGGTGCAAATCCACCGTGGGTTCAAATCCCACCGCCACCGCCAGCTGCGACCGAGGGACCCGGCTCACGCCGGGTCCCTCCGTCGTCCCGGGAGTAGGGGCGCCGCAGACGGGTAGGCCGGGGGCATGACCACCGCGCAGACCGACCGCCACGCCACCGCCGCCACGCCGTCCCGCGCGCCGGGGCTCCTCCTGGGCATCGGGTTCGGCGGGTTCGTCGACGGCATCGTGATCCACCAGCTGCTGCAGTGGCACCACATGGTCAGCCACGTCGAGGGCTCGCCGATGACCACGCTCGAGGGGCTCGAGCTCAACACGCTGGCCGACGGGCTCTTCCACCTCGTCGCCTGGGCGTGCGTCCTCGCGGGCTCGCTGCTGACGGTCGCGCAGTGGCGGCGCGGACGCCTGGCGCCGAGCTGGTCGTTCCACCTCGGGCTGCTGGTGGCGGGGTGGGGCCTGTTCAACCTGGTCGAGGGCGTGATCGACCACCACCTGCTCCAGCTGCACCACGTGCGCGACGACCTCGGCGGGCCGCTCGCGTGGGACCTGGGGTTCCTCGCGGTGTCGGTCGTGCTGGTGCTCGCCGGCTGGGCGCTGCAGCGGCGCGGACGCCGGGTGCTGCGGCAGCGGTGAGGGTCAGTCCTCGTCGTCCTTGTCGGCGCGCCGGCGCAGCAGCCCCATCCCCGGCAGCGCCTCGATCCGCTCGGTGAGGTCCTGCACCGTCTCGAGGATCGCGTGCACGTCGGGGCCGACGGCGTCGAGCTGCTGGAGCAGCGGCATGACGTCGTCCTCGAGGTGGCCCAGCACGGTCGGCAGCGTGTCGATCATCGAGACGACCGCGGCGACCTCCTTGGCGGAGAAGCTCTCGACGATCGTCGTGGCGATCGGGACGCCCTGCCGCGCAACGGGTTCCACCGACGACAGCAGTGCGTCGGCGCGGTCGACGAGCCCGGTGGCGCCCGCCATCGTGCGGTCGGCCTTGCTCGTCACGACGTCCACCCGCTCGACGGTGGCGGTCGAGGCCGTCACGACCTCGTCGATGCGGCTGATGACGAGCTGGGCGTGGTCGGCGAGCGCGTCGGCGCGGTCGAGCAGGGCCGACGCCCGGGCGAGCAGGGCCGTGGCCGCGGGGACGAGCGCGAGCGCGCCGGTGGCGCTCTCGGCCACCTGGTCGACGGTGCCGGTGACCACCTGCTTGACGCCGGCTGCGGCACCGAGCAGCTCGGCGGGGGTGGGGATGAGTCCCACGGTGTCCTCCTGGACGGTGGTCGGGTGCCGTCAGCCGGTGGGCGGGGGCGTGGTGGCCGCCGGGGCGGTGGCCGGCGGCGTCGCGGGGGTGGTGGGCGAGGGGGTGCACCCGGCGGGGGACGAGGTCGGGGGCACCGGAGCGAGGGCCGCCGCGACCTGCTCGGGCGTGGCGAGCGCGGCGAAGCCCTCGCCGAGGGCGATCTCGACCTGGTCACCGGGCCGGCCGTCGTCGACGAGCACGGCACCGGGGACGTTGATCGCGACGGTCTGCGCCTGCAGCAGGCCCTCCGGCCCGTGCCGCACCTGGGCCGGCTCGGCGACCGGCACGCCGCTGTCGTCGTTGCCGACGCCGGAGACGGTGTACCCGCGCTGGGTCAGCTGGGCGGCGACGTCGGAGGCCAGGCCCCGCCGGTCGGTGGCGTTCAGCACCTGCACCTGCGTGGCGCCGGGCGCGGCCAGGGTCGACGTCGGCGTCGGGCACCGCCCGGCGGTCTCGCCCGCCTCGCCGTCGCGGCCGAACGGCCACTCCCACCAGCCCTGCAGGACCCCTGCACCGCCCAGCCCCATCAGGCCGACGAGCAGCACCAGGAACGCGAACGACCACCCCTGCCGGCGGCGGACGCGCTTGCGGCGCCGCTCGGCCGCGATCCGGGCCTGGTAGCGCTCCTCGTCCTCGTCGGTCCATTCGAGGTCGTCGTCGTAGTCGTCGTCGTCCCTGGTGCCGGTCACAGCGCCTCAGCCGTCCAGCACCAGGACCCGCGCGTGGAGCACGGGTCGTTGCTGCAGGGCGGCCCGCACCGCGCGGTGCAGGCCGTCCTCGAGGTAGAGCCGGCCCTGCCACTCGACGACGTGCGCGAACAGGTCGCCGTAGAAGGTCGAGTCCTCGGCGAGCAGGGCGTCGAGGTCGAGGGTGCGCTTGGTGGTGATGAGGTCGGTGAGCCGCACCTGGCGCGGCGGCACCGTCGCCCACTGCTTGGGCGTGGTCAGGCCGTGGTCGGGGTACGGGCGCCCGTCACCCACGGCCTTGAAGATCATGGGAGCGATCCTAGGCACGCTCGGCCTCCCGGGGCGCTCCCCGCCAGTAGCCTTCGCCGGTGAGCGAGTCGTCCGCCGCGTCCACCGACGCCGCCTCCGAGCTGGTCCGCACCGTCACCGAGGGGTACGCCACCGACGGCGCCGCGCTCGAGCTGGGTGCCCTGGTCGTCGACGACCGCGGTGTGCCGGACGCGCAGGTGCGCATCCCGCTGTCGGTGCTGAACCGGCACGGGCTGGTCGCCGGCGCCACCGGCACCGGCAAGACCAAGACCCTGCAGCTGATGGCCGAGCAGCTGTCTGCGCAGGGCGTGCCCGTGTTCGTCGCCGACATCAAGGGCGACCTGTCCGGGCTGGCGGCACCGGGGGAGGCGAACGAGAAGATCACCGCGCGCGCCGCCGACGTCGGCCAGACGTGGACGCCGACCGCGAGCCCGGTCGAGCTGCTCTCGCTGGGCGGCAAGGGGTCCGGCGTGCCGGTGCGGGCGACCATCACCTCGTTCGGTCCGACCCTGCTGGCGAAGGTGCTGCGGCTCGGCGAGGTGCAGACCTCGTCCCTGGCGCTGGTGTTCCACTTCGCCGACAAGGCGGGCCTGCCCCTGCTCGACCTCAAGGACCTGCGGGCGGTGGTGCAGTACCTCACCTCCGCCGAGGGCAAGGCCGACCTCGAGGGCCTGGGCGGCCTCAGCAAGGCGACCGCGGGCGTGATCCTGCGCGAGCTGATCGCGTTCGCCGACGCCGGCGCCGACGACTTCTTCGGCGAGCCCGAGCTCGACACCGCCGACCTGCTGCGCACCACCGCCGACGGCCGGGGCGTGGTCAGCTGCCTCGAGCTGCCGTCGGTGCAGGACCAGCCGATGCTGTTCTCCACCTTCCTGATGTGGCTGCTGGCCGACCTGTTCGAGTCGCTCCCCGAGGTCGGCGACGTCGAGAAGCCGAAGCTGGTCTTCTTCTTCGACGAGGCGCACCTGCTGTTCGACGACGCCGGCGACGCGTTCCTCGACCAGGTCGCGCAGACCGTGCGCCTCATCCGGTCCAAGGGCGTCGGGGTCTTCTTCGTCACCCAGTCGCCGACCGACGTGCCGCGAGAGGTGCTGGCGCAGCTGGGTTCTCGCGTCCAGCACGCCCTGCGGGCGTTCACTCCCGAGGACGCCAAGGCGCTGAAGCGGACGGCGTCGACCTACCCGACGTCGTCGTACGACCTGGAGGAGGTGCTCACCTCGCTCGGCACCGGCGAGGCGGTCGTCACGGTGCTGTCCGAGAAGGGGGCGCCCACCCCGGTGGCCTGGACGCGGCTGCGCGCGCCGCAGTCGCTGATGGCGCCGGCGCCGGCCGAGACCCTCGCCGCGATCGTGCAGGCGTCGCCTCTGGTGGCCGAGTACGGGCAGGCGGTCGACCGCGACAGCGCCTACGAGCGGCTCGCCGCCAAGCTGGCGCCGTCGCCCGCGACGACGCCGGAGCCCGGACCGTCCAGGCAGCCGGCGCCGGCCGAGCGTCCGCGCGAGCGGGCCCGGGAGCCCGAGCCGTCCAAGGTCGAGCAGGTGCTGGGCTCGCAGGCGTTCCGGTCCTTCGCCCGCTCGGCGGGCACCGTGCTCGGCCGCGAGATCATGCGGTCGGTCTTCGGGGTCAGGAAGCGCTGATGCCGACCGCGACCGTGCTGCGGGCCGCGCGCGTGCTGGTCGCCCTGCTCGGTCTGTCGTCGGTCGTGCTCGAGGTCGTCACCCTGGTCGGGCGCGGCGTCTTCGTCCCCTCGAACTTCCTCTCGTTCTTCACGATCCAGAGCAACCTGCTGGCCGCGGTCACGCTGCTGCTGGTGGTCTCGCGCCCGCCGTCGCCGTGGCTGTCGTGGCTGCGCGGCCTGGCCACGATGTGCATGGTCGTCACCGGCCTGGTGTTCGCGGTGCTCCTGGCGGGGCTGCCGGCGGACGTGCTCACCGCCGTGCCCTGGGACAACACGGTGCTGCACCAGCTGGTGCCGCTGTGGTTCGCCCTCGACTGGGCGCTCGACCCGCCGGCGCCGGCCGTCCCGCTGCGCCGGGCGCTGCTGTGGCTGGTGTACCCGCTCGCCTACGTCGCGTACTCGCTGCTGCGCGGTCCGCTCGTCGGCTGGTACCCGTACCCGTTCCTCGACCCGGCGGACGGCGGGTACGGCGCGGTGGCGCTCACGTGCGTGGGCATCGCCGTGCTCGGCGTGGTGCTCGTGCTGCTGATCACCTGGTGGGACGCGCGAAGGGCCCCGGACCAGGTCGGTCCGGAGCCCCTCGGCGCTGGCGGAGGATAGGGGATTTGAACCCCTGAGAGGTTTCCCTCAACACGCTTTCCAAGCGTGCGCCCTAGGCCACTAGGCGAATCCTCCGTCGACGAGGGTACCGGAGCAGGCGGGGTGCCTCGCACCCGATCGGCTGGCTACACTGGAGGCCGACCCCTCGTGCGGCGTCACCCCGCTGAACTCCCCCAGGGCCGGAAGGCAGCAAGGGTAGGTGGGCTCTGTCGGGTGCACGGGGGGTCCCTTCACGTCCGCGGCCGCCGCGGCCGGTCAGACCCTCGACCTGGTCGACCGCCGCCACGGTCTGACAGCCGGCCGGACGAGTGCCAGGCTGGCCCCATGACCGCGGCCACCACCGTCGTGCTGTTCGGCGCCACGGGAGACCTGTCCAAGCGCAAGCTGCTCCCCGGACTCCTGCACCTGCACCAGTCCGGGCTGCTCGACGACCTGCGGGTCGTCGCCACCTCGCTCGACGACCTCACCCAGGACGAGTTCCTCGCGCTCGCCGAGACGGCCATCCGCGAGCACAGCAGCCACGACTACGACGCCGACGACTGGGGCGAGCTCGCCAAGCGCACCCAGTGGGTGCCGGGCTCGGCCGGCCCGCGCGCCATCCGCGAGGCCGTCGACCGCGCCGAGGCCGAGCTGGGGGAGGGCGCGCAGCGGCTGCACTACCTCAGCGTCCCGCCGAAGGCCGCGCTGTCGGTGGTGCAGCAGCTGGCCGAGGCCGGGCTGGTCGAGCGCAGCCGGATCATCATGGAGAAGCCGTTCGGCACCGACCTGGCCAGCGCCAAGGTGCTCAACGCCAAGCTGCACGCCGTGTTCGACGAGGGCCAGATCTTCCGCATCGACCACTTCCTCGGCAAGGAGGCGGCGCAGAACATCCTGGCGTTCCGGTTCGCCAACGGGCTGTTCGAGCCGATCTGGCACCGCAACCACATCGACCACGTGCAGATCGACGTCCCCGAGACGCTCGGCCTCGAGACCCGCGCCGACTTCTACGAGGCCACCGGCGCCTACCGCGACATGGTGGTGACGCACCTGTTCCAGGTGCTGGCGTTCACCGCGATGGAGCCCCCGACCGCGCTGGAGCCGCGCGCGATCAGCGAGGAGAAGAACAAGGTCTTCCGCTCGATGCTGCCCATCCGTCCCGAGCACGTCGTGCGCGGCCAGTTCGACGGCTACAAGGACGTCAAGGGCGTCGCGCGCGAGTCCGACACCGAGACCTTCATCGCGCTGAAGTGCTTCGTCGACAACTGGCGCTGGGCGGGCGTCCCGTTCTTCCTGCGGACGGGCAAGCGGCTGGCCGAGGGCGCCCGGGTCATCTCGATCGCGTTCAAGGAGCCGCCGCTGTCGATGTTCCCCCCGGGCTCCGGGGTGGGCGACCACGGCCCCGACCACCTGACGTTCGACCTCGCCGACAAGTCGCGGATGTCGTTGTCGTTCTACGGCAAGCGTCCTGGCCCGGGCATGCGGCTCGACAAGCTGAGCATGCAGTTCTCGGTGCAGGAGACCGACTGGGCCGGATCGGTGCTCGAGGCCTACGAGCGGCTCATCTACGACGCCGCCCGCGGTGACCGCACGCTGTTCACCTCGGCCGAGGGCATCGAGCGGCTCTGGGAGATCTCCGAGCCGCTGATCGAGCAGCCGCCGCTGCCGCGCCGGTACGAGCCGGGCAGCTGGGGGCCGAACCAGATCCACCAGCTGATCGCTCCGTGGGCGTGGCGGCTGCCGTTCGAGCGTCCCTGGCGCGAGAAGAAGCTCTGACGCTCACAGCACCAGCGTCATGAACGCGCTGTGCGGGTCCTCGCGGTAGGACCCGAACGGCCCGCACGGCGCGAACCCGTGCCGGGTGTAGAGCCGTCGCGCGGGGGCGAAGAAGTCCTGGCTCCCGGTCTCCAGGCTCACCCGCGCGTACCCGCGACGCCGCGACTCCTCCAGCAGGTGCCCCAGCAGCGCCGCGGCCACACCTCGCCCCCGGGACGCCGGCGCGGTGCGCATCGACTTCACCTCGCCCTCGCGGGGGTCTGGACCGAGGTCGGCCAGAGCCGCGCAGCCCAGGAGCACGCCGTCCTCGCGGGCCGTCCAGAAGGTGACGTGCGTCGCCGTCAGCGCCTGCGGGTCGAGCGCGTGCACGCTCTCGGGCGGCGACGTCGCGCGCATGTCGGCCAGGTGCCCCTCGAGCAGGGCGAGCACGTCCGGACGCAGCGGGTCGTCGAGGGCGATCAGCACGGCCCGCATGCTGCCGCAGTCGCGTTACGCGGACGTGTCGTGCTCCTCGCGCAGCCACGCGACCGCCTGCGCGATCTGCTCCTCCGGGGCGAGGTCGAGGTCGACGACCACCCCCGCCTCGTCCGGCGCGAGCTCCTCGAGCGTCTCGAGCTGGTCGTCGAGCAGGCGGGCGGGGAAGAAGTGCCCCGCCCGGGTCGACAGCCGCTCCTCGAGGATCGAGCGGTCGCCGTGGAGGTGGACGAACCGCACGTCCGGGGCTCCCGAGCGCAGCACGTCGCGGTACGAGCGCTTGAGGGCCGAGCACGACAGCACCGAGGAGCGCCCCGCCGCCTCCTGCTCGCCGACCCAGGACGCGAGCCGCTCCAGCCAGGGACGGCGGTCCTCGTCGGTCAGCGCCGTCCCCGACGCCATCTTGTCGATGTTCGCGCGCGGGTGGTACGCGTCGCCCTCGGCGAAGCGCCACCCCAGCACCTCGGCGACGCCTTCGCCGACCGTGGTCTTGCCGCAGCCGGACACCCCCATCACGACGACGTGCGTGCCGCCCGCGCCGTCGGTCACAGCAGGAGGCTGCCGATCAGCGCGAGCACGAAGCCGACGGTGCCGAGCAGGGTCTCCATCACCGTCCACGTCTTGAGCGTGGTCTTCTCGTCCATCTCCAGGAAGCGGCCGACGAGCCAGAAGCCGGAGTCGTTCACGTGGCTCAGGACGGTGGAGCCGCAGGCGATCGCGATCACGATGAAGCACAGGTCGAGGGCCGACAGCCCGCTCGTCGCCTCGACGGTCGGGGCGATCAACCCCGCGGTCGTGGTGAGCGCGACCGTCGCCGAGCCCTGCGCCACCCGCAGCGCGGTGGCGACGACGAACGCGGCGACGATCACCGGGAGACCGGTGGACTCGAGGCTGCCGGCGAGCGCCTGGCCGATGCCGCTGGCGCGCAGCACGCCGCCGAACATGCCGCCCGCGCCGGTGATCAGGACGATGGCGGCGATCGGGCCGAGCGCGCCGTTGACGATCTCCTCGATGCCGGCCCGGTCGTGGCGGCCGCGCCCGAGCACGATCATCGCCACGATCACGGTGATGAGCAGCGCGACCGGGGTCTGACCCACCATCTTCAGCGCGTTGACCCAGGTGGCGTCGCCGTCGACGGCGCCGGCCGTGGCCAGCGTCGAGATGCCGGTGTTGAGGAAGATGAGCACCAGGGGGAGCAGCAGGACCAGCAGGACGGTGCCGAACGCGGGGGCCGGCGGGGCGTCCGTGCGTCGTCCGGTGCGCTTGTCGAGCGCCACCCCGCCCTCGCCCGGGGCGGTCCCGCCGTCGGTCGGGTCCGGGTCGCGGGTGGCGCCGAACGAGGCGGGGACGGGCAGCTCGAACCGGCGGCCGGTCCAGGTGCCGAACAGGTACGCGCCGACGTACCAGGTGGGCAGCGCGAGGACGAGTCCGACGATCACCAGCAGGCCGATGTCGGCGCCGAGCAGCTCGCCGGCGGCGACCGGGCCCGGGTGGGGAGGCACGAAGGCGTGCATGACCGCGAAGGCGCCCGCGGCCGGGAGGGCGTAGGTGAGCACCGAGCCGCCGAACCGGCGCGCGACGCTGAAGATGATCGGCAGCATCACGACCAGGCCGGCGTCGAAGAAGATCGGGAAGCCGAACAGCAGCGACGCGACGCCGAGCGCGAACGGGGCCCGCTTCTCGCCGAATCGGCCGATCAACGTGTCGGCGAGCACCTGGGCGCCGCCGGTGATCTCGAGCAGGCGCCCGATCATGGCGCCGAAGCCGACCAGCAGGGCGACGGTCGCCAGGGTGGAGCCGAACCCGCCCAGCAGGGTCGGCACCACGTCGGCGAACGGGATGCGGGTGGCGAGCGCCGTCAGCAGGCTGACCAGCACCAGCGCGACGAAGGCGTGCAGCTTGAAGCGCAGGATCAACGTGAGCAGGACCAGCACCGCGGCCACGGCGATGAGCAGCAGCGGCACCGTCCCGTAGGCCGGTTCGATGGCTTCCACGGGACCTCCCGGGTCGGCGGCCGCCGACCACCGGCAGCGCGTGCAGCCCACCCTGGCACCGCGAGGGGCGCGGGGCCACCGTGCGGGCCCGCGCGTCGACGACGGGCCTGCCGCGGCGTCGGTCCCGGCGGTTAGGGTCGGCCCGTGACGCAGGCCCTGTACCGCCGCTACCGCCCCGAGTCGTTCGCGGACGTGATCGGGCAGGAGCACGTGACGACCCCGCTGCTGGCCGCGCTCGGGGCCGGCAAGGTCAACCACGCGTACCTGTTCTCGGGCCCGCGCGGCTGCGGCAAGACCACCTCGGCCCGCATCCTGGCCCGCTGCCTGAACTGCGCCGAGGGGCCCACCCCCACCCCGTGCGGCACCTGCCCGTCGTGCATCGAGCTCGCGCGGGGCGGGTCCGGCAGCCTCGACGTCGTCGAGATCGACGCCGCGAGCCACGGCGGCGTCGACGACGCCCGCGAGCTGCGCGAGCGCGCCACCATCGGCCCGGCGCGCGACCGGTTCAAGGTCTACATCATCGACGAGGCGCACATGGTCTCCCCGCAGGGCTTCAACGCCCTGCTGAAGCTGGTCGAGGAGCCGCCCGACTACGTCAAGTTCGTGTTCGCCACGACCGAGCCCGAGAAGGTGCTGCAGACCATCCGGTCGCGCACCCACCACTACTCGTTCCGGCTGGTGCCGCCCGAGACGCTGTCGGCCTACCTCGAGCAGCTGTGCGCCGACGAGGGCGTGCAGGTCGCCAAGGGGGTCGTGCCGCTGGTGGTGCGGGCCGGAGCCGGCTCGGTGCGCGACTCGTTGTCGGTGCTCGACCAGCTGATGGCCGGGGCCGGCCCCGACGGCGTCGACCACCCGCTCGCGGTCTCGCTGCTCGGGTACACCGACACGGCGCTCCTCGACGAGGTCGTCTCCGCGCTGGGCCAGGCCGACGGTGCCGCGCTGTTCGGGGTCGTCGACCGGGTCGTGCAGTCCGGGCACGACCCGCGCCAGTTCGTCACCGACCTGCTCGAGCGGCTGCGCGACCTGGTCGTGCTGCAGGCGATGGGCGAGGCGGCGCACGGCGTGCTGCGGGCCGTGCCGCCCGACCAGCTCGAGCGGATGCGCACCCAGAGCACCTACCTCGGCGCCGGCGAGCTGTCGCGCGCCGCCGACGTCGTGAACGCCGCGCTCACCGAGATGGTCGGCGCCTCCAGCCCGCGCATGCACCTCGAGCTGCTGTGCGCCCGGCTGCTGCTGCCGTCGTCCGACGCGGGCGAGCGCGGCCTGGGTGCCCGGCTCGACCGGATCGAGCGGCGCCTGGGCGCCGGTGCGCCCGGTCCGGTGGGGACGACGCCCGCACCGGCGGCCGCGGCACCCGCACCCGAGCGGACGACGGAGCGGCCTGCGCCGCCGCCCCGTGAGCCCGAGCGCCGCCGCCGAGCGTCGGAGCCCGAGCGTCGCGAGCCCGAGCGCCGCGAGCCGAGCGTCGGGAGCCCGAGCGTCGGGAGCCCGAGCGCCGCGAGCCCGAGCGGCCCGCCGCCGCGGCGCAGCCCGAGCATCAGCCGGGAGCGCTCGACACCGACGCGATGCGGCGGATGTGGCCCGACCTGCTGCGCCAGGTGCAGGGCATGAAGCGCTCCACCTGGATGATCGTCAGCGCCAACGCGCAGGTGCACGAGCTCGCGGGCGGGGTGCTGCGGCTGGCGTTCTCCAACCAGGGCACCGCCCGCGGCTTCAGCAACGGCCAGCACGCCGAGGTGGTCGCCGCGGCGGTCGAGCAGCTGCTCGGCGTCGCGGTCCGCGTCGAGGCGGTCGAGGGCCCCGCCGGCGGCGGACCCACCCGCTCGGGCCCGGCGGCGCAGACGCGTCCGTCCGCCCCGCCCGAGCGCACCCGGCCTCCCGCCCAGGCGCCGGCCGCCCAGGTGCCGGCCGCCGAGGCGACGCCCGTCCGCGACGAGCCGGTGCGCGACGACGTCCCGCCGGACCCCGAGGCGTGGGAGCCCCCGCCCGGCGACCCGTGGGCCACCGACGCCGCGCCGGCCGCGCCCGCCCGGGCCGCCCGGCCCACGCCGCCGGCCGCAGCGCCGGCCGAGGCCCCGGCGCGCCCGTCCCGGGTCGAGCAGATGGCCAGCGCCGCCCGTCCCGAGCGCGTGGTCGACGACGTGCCCAGCCACGACGACCCCGACCTCGACGACGGCGGCCCGGCCGGCACCTCGGTGGTCGAGCAGGTGCTCGGCGGCTCGGTCATCGACGTCGAGCAGCGGTAGTCCCGCACGACCCGGTCCCGGCGCGCCGGTCCCGGCGCGCGGGCGGGCGTCCGCACCGGGGTCTAGGGTCGAGATGTGTACGAGGGTGCTGTCCAGGAGCTGATCGACGAGCTCGGACGTCTGCCCGGGGTCGGCCCGAAGAGCGCTCAGCGGATCGCGTTCCACCTGCTCGCGCAGGACCCGGAGGACGTCCAGCGGCTCGTCGTGGCCCTCACCGAGGTCAAGGCCCGGGTCCGCTTCTGCGCGACCTGCGGCAACGTGGCCGAGGAGGAGCAGTGCCGCATCTGCCGCGACCCGCGGCGCGACACGAGCCTGGTGTGCGTGGTCGAGGAGTCCAAGGACGTCGTCGCCATCGAGCGCACCCGCGAGTTCCGGGGCCGCTACCACGTGCTCGGCGGGGCGATCAGCCCCATCGACGGCGTGGGCCCCGACGACCTGCGCATCCGCGAGCTGATGACCCGGCTCGCCGACGGCACCATCACCGAGGTCATCATCGCCACCGACCCGAACCTCGAGGGCGAGGCCACGGCGGCCTTCCTCGCCCGTACGCTGCGACCGATGGGGCTGCGGGTCACCCGCCTCGCGTCGGGCCTGCCCGTCGGGGGCGACCTCGAGTACGCCGACGAGGTCACCCTCGGGCGCGCCTTCGAGGGCCGCCGCCTGCTCGACGCCTGACCGCCAGACCACAGACCGACCGTCCCGGAGGGGGAGCACATGAGCGACGAGACGCGCACGTCCGCGGTCGACGGACCGGTGCTGGAGGCCCTCGCGGCCGACACCGCCCGCGAGGTCACCGGCTACCTCGACGCCGTCACCGAGGTCGCGTCGGGCAACCAGTCCGACACCGCGCTGCCGGTGCTGCTGCTGGCGCTGAGCCAGATCCTCACCACGGGCGCGCGCCTCGGGGCGATCCAGGACGTGCTGCCGGACGAGAAGTTCGAGCCCGACGTCGGTCCCGACCCCGACGTCGACGCCGTGCGCAACGGCCTGGCCAACCTGCTCGAGGGCCTCGACGAGTACGCCGACGTGGTCGACCCGCTGACCAGCGTCGAGGTCACCCGGGGCAGCCTCACCAACGACCTCACCGAGGTCGCCACCGCGCTGTGGCACGGCCTGCGCCACCACCAGGCCGGACGCACCACCGAGGCGCTGTGGTGGTGGCAGTTCTCCTACCTGTCCTCGTGGGGCGAGCGGGCGGCGAGCGCCCTGCGGGTGCTGCTCAGCGTGCTCGGCCACCTGCGGCTCGACGCCGACGACGAGGTCGTGGCCGAGGCCCAGTTCGAGGCCCTGCACACCACCTGAGGTCCCGCTCGCACACACGCCCGGCTGCCGGCACACCAGCAGGAGCCCGTGTGCCGGCGGCGGCCGGTGTGTGCGAGCGCCCCAGGGCGGCTCAGGCGATCCGGGTCCCGCGCGGCAGCCGTCCGACCGGGGTCGAGAGCCGGCGCACCGCGACCGTGATGCCGAGCGCACCGAGGCCGAGGTTGATCGCCAGGCCGAACGGCCACACCGGGACGCCGGACGACGCCAGCCCCGCACCGAACGGGTCCCCGACCGAGATGTCGCCGGTGACGTTCGAGGCCCAGCACTCGTTCACCGGTTCCTCCGGGCCGGCCTGCGCGGCACGGACCCCGCTCTTGATCAGGAAGAAGGCGTCGCCCCCGTCACCGCCGGGCGCGGCGTCGGCGACCACCACGTACGGGTTGGCCGCGAGCAGCCACCAGGTGGCGTCGGTGCGCGACACGGACCGCACGGCGGTCGTCTCGACGCAGTCCTCGACCGGGATGTCGGTGGTGTAGTCGAAGTCCTGCGGCAGCGGCGGGTTCTCGAGCACGCGCACCCGCTCGTCGGAGGTGACCAGCGGCAGCGACAGCCCGAACAGGATCAGGGTGCCGATGCACAGGAACGCCGTGGTCAGGTACGTCATCACCGCCGACGACACCGAGCGCGCCGTGAGGGCCGACCAGCCGATCGCGATCGCGCACACCGCGAGCAGCACCAGCGCCATCATCACCGTGGTGACGAGGAACCGGCCGATCCCGGTGCCGCCCGGCACCATCGCCAGCAGCAGGAACGGGACGGCCGTCGCGAGGAAGGCCAGCGCCGTCAGCCAGCCGGCGAGCAGCTTGCCGACGACGATCTCGGCGGGCGTCAGCAGCGTCATCTGCAGGGGCGCCAGGGTGCCGGCGCCGCGGTCGCCGTTGACGCTGGTCGAGGTCAGCGAGGGGGCCACCAGCAGGCCGAGGGTGAGCACGAGCCAGGCGACGGCGCCGTAGAGGAAGTCGCCGGAGGTGTCGTCGAAGCCCGAGACCCACATGGTCAGGCCCGACAGCACGCCGATGGTCGCGAAGAACAGGCCGAGCATCACCTTCCAGCGGCTGGAGCGGACCCGCTGGCGCAGCTCGAGCCGCGCGACCGTGCGCACGCCGTGCACCGACAGCGCCCAGCGGCCGCGGTCGGCGCGCAGCAGCTGCGGCACCGGGGTCGACGGCGGGACGGGGGGCGTGGTGCCGGGGGGTGTCTGGACGCTCATCGTCGCTCGCTCTCCAGTCCGAGGTAGACCTGCTCGAGCGCCCCCGAGGCGGGCGCCTGGGACACCATCGGGACGCCGTCGGCCACCAGGTCGCGCAGCAGCTCGGCCGCGGCCTCGGGCCCGGGCAGCTCGACCAGCACGTGGTCGGGCCGCGCGGCGGTGGGGTCGACGACCTCGAGCACGCCGTGCTCGCGCAGCCAGGTACGCAGCCGCTCGGTGTCGAGGGCGGTCAGCTGCCAGCGCCGCGTCGCCCGGCTCATCGACTCGAGCGTCCGGGCGTCGACGGTGCGGCCGCGGGAGACGAAGACGGCGCTGTCGGCCAGGTCGTCCAGCTCGCTGAGCACGTGGCTCGAGACCAGGACGGCCTTGCCCTGCGCGGCCAGCCGTCGCAGCAGCACCCGCAGGTCGACCCGCGAGCGCGGGTCGAGCCCGGACGCCGGCTCGTCGAGCAGCAGCACCTGCGGGTCGTGGACGAGGGCGCGCGCCAGGCCGAGGCGCTGCTTCTGGCCGCGGGACAGCACCCGGGCGGGGGCGTCGGCGAGCTCGGTCAGGTGGACCTCGTGCAGCAGCTCGGCCGCGCGCGCCCGACCGTGCTCGGCCGGCACGCCGTAGGCGTCGGCGAAGGTGGTGAGCACCTCGCGGCAGGTCAGGGTCTCCCACTGGCCGAGCACGTCGGGCATCCAGCCGACGGCGGCGTGCACGGCGCCCGGCCGGGCGACGGGGGAGGCGCCGGCGACGGTGAGGTGGCCGCCGTCGGGCGCGAGCAGCCCGGCCATCATCAGCATCAGGGTCGTCTTGCCGGAGCCGTTCGGTCCGACCAGGGCGGTCACCCGGCCGGGCGGGACGCGCAGGTCCATCCGGTCGACGGCCACGACGAGGTCGAAGGTGCGGCGCACCTCCCGCGCCACCACGCCGTGCCGGGCGGCGCCGTCGTCGTCGGGATCGGGTGCGACGGTGTCGATCGCGAGGCCGTCGCCGTGCGGGAGCGTGCTCATGGGGCGACGGTAGAGGGCGTCCGGCCCGGGCGGCGTGAGCGTCCGGGCTCACCTCACGATCCGGCACCGGCGCCACCCGTCCGGAGGCCCTGATCGGACGCGAACCGGGACGATCACAGCGCGTGAGAGGATCACGCAGCGTGATCGGGCCTCACTGCACCGGGTGATCAATGTGACTCGGCGAGGGGTCGATGCTGCACTACGCCTGCCGTCGACCCAGGAGCACCATGTCACCCGCACGCCGTCTGCCCGCCGTCCTGCTCATCGCACTGGTGCTCGCTGCCGCCCTCGTGGCGGTCCCGCGCCCGGCGCACGCCGGCGCGAGCGACGTCTACAACCTGCTCAACCAGACGCGCACCGCGCAGGGCCTGCCGCGGCTGGCCCGCAACGCGAGCCTGGACGCGGTCGCGCAGCGCTGGACCCAGCGGATGCTGTCGACGGGCGACTTCCGGCACAACCCGAACGTGGGCTCGGAGATCCCCGGCGGGTGGCAGTCCTGGGGCGAGAACATCGCGATGGGCTACCGCACCGACGGCGACCTGCACCAGGCGTGGATGAACTCCCCGGGCCACCGCGCGAACATCCTCGGTGGCTTCAACTCGGTCGGCATCGGCTGGGTCAAGGACGGGTACGGCGGCATCTGGGCGACGCAGGTGTTCGCGACCTACCCGGGCGTCACCTCTCCGGCCGCGCCGGCCCCGGCCGTCCCCGTGGTCACCGCCATCGCCCCCGCGCCGAGCGACCCGGGCGTCACCGCCGGGGCGCCGACGGCCGTCAACCTCGCCGCCTTCCGGACGAGCGCGGGAACCGTCCAGGTGCGGCGCATCTCGCCCGACGGCATGCGCACGAGCCAGGACCTCGGCGGCGGCGTGCTCGGCGAGCCGGCGCTGGTCAACCGCGGCGGCCAGCTCGAGGTCTACGTGCGGGGCACCAACAACCTGCTCTACGTCAGCCGCGGCTCGGGGTCGAGCTGGTCGCGCTGGTCGGCCGTCCCGGGCATCACGCTGACCTCCGCGCCGTCGGTGACGCAGGTCGGCGGCGCGGTGCACCTGTTCTTCCGCAGCGGGACGGGCCAGCTGGTGCGGCTGGTCTCTCCCGGCGCCGACCGGTACGGCACCCCGACCTCCCTCGGCGGCGCCGTCTACCCGAGCGCCGCCCCGGCGGTCACCAACGTCGGGGGCGTCGTGCGGGTGCACGTGATCGGGACGGACCGCAAGGTCTGGTCCAAGCCGGTCGACGCCACGTCGTGGACCTCGCTCGGTGGGCTCGTCACGGCGCTGGACGCCGTGGTGGGCGGCGGCTCGACCTTCGTGGTCGGCCGGGGCACCAACGGCAAGGTGTACACGCAGCGCCTCGGTTCCGGCCGGTGGGCCGACCTGGCCGGTGCCACCGCCACCTCGCCGGTCGCCGGCACCAGCTCGACCGGGCTCCCGGTGTCGGTCGTGGTCGGCACCAACGGCGGCCTGTACCTCGCGCCGCTCGACCGTGTCGGAGCGTGGACGCGCGTGTCCTGACCTCGTAGGCCCCGACTAGGCTCGCCGCCGAGTCGAGGAAGGGGTCGTGCCGGTGGCGCTGGTGGTGCAGAAGTACGGCGGGTCGTCCGTGGGCGACGCCGAGGGCGTCAAGCGCGTCGCCAAGCGGATCGTCGACACCAAGAAGGCCGGCAACCAGGTCGTCGTGGTCGTCTCGGCGATGGGCGACACCACCGACGACCTGATCGACCTCGCCAACCAGGTCAGCCCGCTCCCGCCGGCGCGCGAGCTCGACATGCTGCTCACCGCCGGTGAGCGCATCTCGATGGCGGTGCTCGCCATGGCGATCGCGAACCTCGGCCACGAGGCGCGCTCGTTCACCGGCAGCCAGGCCGGCGTCATCACCGACGCCACGCACGGCAAGGCCCGCATCATCGACGTGACGCCCGGACGCATCCAGAGCGCCGTCGACGCGGGGTACATCGCGATCGTGGCCGGCTTCCAGGGCGTCAGCCAGGACACCAAGGACATCACCACGCTCGGCCGCGGCGGCTCCGACACCACCGCCGTCGCGCTCGCCGCCGCCCTGCACGCCGACGTGTGCGAGATCTACACCGACGTCGACGGCGTCTTCACCGCCGACCCGCGGATCGTGCCGACGGCCCGGCGGCTCGACACCGTCACCTACGAGGAGATGCTCGAGCTCGCGGCGTGCGGCGCGAAGGTGCTGATGCTGCGCTGCGTCGAGTACGGCCGCCGCTCGGGCGTGCCGATCCACGTGCGCTCCTCGTTCTCACCCAAGCCCGGCACGCTCGTCAGCGGATCGATGGAGGACCTTCCCGTGGAGCAGGCGATCATCTCCGGCGTCGCGCACGACCGCAGCGAGGCCAAGATCACGGTGGTCGGCGTCCCCGACACCCCCGGCAAGGCGGCCGAGATCTTCGAGGCCGTCGCCACCGCCGGCATCAACATCGACATGATCGTGCAGAACGTGTCGACGGCGGCCTCGGGCCTCACCGACGTCTCGTTCACGCTGCCGAAGACCGAGGGCGCCCAGGGGATGGCCGCGCTGCAGGCGGTGAACGACTCGGTCGGCTACGACTCGCTGCAGTACGACGACACGATCGGCAAGCTCTCGCTCGTGGGCGCCGGCATGCGCAGCCACCCCGGCGTCTCGGCCAAGTTCTTCAAGGCGCTCGCCGAGGCCGGCATCAACATCGAGATGATCTCGACCTCGGAGATCCGGATCTCGGTGGTCACCCGCGCCGACCACCTCGACGACGCCGTGCGGGCCGTGCACACCGCCTTCGGCCTCGACTCGTCCGAGGGCGAGGCCGTCGTCTACGGCGGCACCGGCAGGTAGCCCAGCCGCTCGGAGTGCAGGACAGGGCCTGACCGCTTCCGTCCGTAGCGTCGTCCTCGACGGATCGACCGACGGACGGAGCACCCCATGACCACCCAGCCCACCACCACCGACGCCAGCACCGACGACGCCGGCACCGGCGACCTGGCGCCCGAGCGCGCCGAGCTGCTCGAGGCGTTCGCCAAGCACCGCGGGCTCTTCCTGCACACCGCGCAGGGTCTGAGCGACGAGCAGGCCCGCAGCCACCCGACGGTGAGCGAGCTGTCGATCGGCGGCGTCATCAAGCACACGACCGCGATGACGGCGCAGTGGCTCGACTTCGCCGAGCAGGGCACCGCGGCGATGGCCTCGTTCGACGACGTCGACTGGGCGCAGTGGGGCGACCAGTTCACCCTGCGCGAGGACCAGACGCTGCAGGAGGTGCTCGACGGCTTCGAGGCGGTCGCGCGGCGCACCGACGAGGTGGTGCGCACCGTCGACCTCGACCGGGCCCACGCGCTGCCGGAGGCGCCGTGGTTCGAGGCCGGGGCCCGGTGGAGCGCGCGGCGAGTCCTGGTGCACCTGCTGACCGAGATCGCCCAGCACGCCGGCCACGCCGACATCCTGCGCGAGAGCATCGACGGCCAGAAGTCGATGGGCTGAGCAGAGGTCGGGTGGGTTGAGCGCCGGGGGCGTGCGAGGCTCGCCGCCGCCTACCTCGACGCCGTCAGGGTGCTCCAGCTCGGAGCGCTCGCGCGCAGCAGCGCCAGCACCGACACCACCGCGGGCCGGTCGTCCGGACGGAACGCGTGCACGGCGGCGATCCGCGCCCAGGTGAGCGCCGCGTACGCGTCGAGCCGGGCCGACGTCGCCGGCTCGGGGTCGTACCCGCGCAGCACGGCCGCGCACCAGCGCTCGGCGACATCGGGACGCACCAGTCCCTGCCGGGCGCGGAACCGCAGGTGCACCAGCAGGTTCGTCAGGTCGAGGGCGGCCTCGCCGCGCGCCGCCGTGTCGAGGTCGAGCAGCGCCGGCGGCGCGCCTCGACCCAGGACGAGCTGCAGGTCGTGCAGGTCGCGGTGCAGCGTGACCGGCGCGTCGGCCACCGCGGGGTCGTCTGCCTGGTCGAGCACGGCCCGCAGCACGTCCAGCTCCGCGGGTGCGAGCACGCCGTGTTCGGCGGCCTGCTCGACCCAGCGCGTGCACACCTCCCGCTCGCTCCCGAGGTCGTGGGTCGCGAGCCCGTCGTCGGGGACGGCGTGCAACCGCCGCACCGCGCGGCCGACCGCCTCGCCGACGGCGTCGGGGGAGGCCGCGGGGTCCGGCAGCAGGTCGTGCAGCGTCCGGCCCTCTAGGTCGGCGGTCGTCACGAGCCCGGCCTCGTGGTCGACCGCGACCACCGCGGGCCCGCCGCAGCGGGTCGCCAGGTCGGCGGTGCGGACGGTGACGGCGGTGCGTCCTGGCCGCACGACCTTCGTCCACAGCACCATGCCGTCCACCACCCGGCGCACCACCGCGCGCCGCTCGGCCCGGTGCGAGACCAGGGTGCTGCCGGGCGCGCGCAGCAGCCCCGCGAGCGCGGGCAGCCGCCGGTCGGCGCCTCGACGCTGCAGCACCAGCGCGCCCGCTCCGTCGCCGTCGACGACCAGGTCGACCGCGCCCGGGTCGTCCTCGCGCGTGCGCCGCCACACCTGCCGGGCGCGGTCGTCGTCGTCGAACCACTGCGCCGCGATCGGTGCCCCGCCCGGGGACGCGGCCCCCGGCGCGAGCTCGAGCTGGAGGTGGCCGGGCCCGCGGGGCCAGGCCCGGCGTACCCGCAGCCCCGCCCCGCGCGCGCGGGCGTCCGCCTGGCCCACGGTGCCGGTTCTCACGACGCCACCACCTCCACGGCGTGCTCCGCGCCGCGGGCGAGCACCCGCTCGAGCGTGGCGAGGACGCGCTCGGTCTGCTCGACCCAGTCGTCGCGGCGCTGCCGGAAGGGCTCGGGGGCCGAGCGGAGCAGGTGCGCGGCGACGTGGTCCTGCCAACCGGGCGGCAGCGGCCGCTGCGAGGCGTACCCGTCGAGCAGCGCCTCGACCGTGGCGGTGCGGTCGCCGACCAGCGCGCCCGCCACGACCGAGCCGACGTCGGCCGCGGGGTCGCCCAGGCAGGCGCGGTCGAGGTCGATCAGCCCCAGGCCGCCCTGCTCGTCGCGCACCACCTGGTCGAGGCCGAGGTCGCCGTGCAGCGGCACGGGTGCGGCGCCCGGGAGCAACCCCTGCGCCACTCGCCGGGTGAGCTCCCGCACCCGCGGGGCCTGGTCGGGCAGCACGCGTGCCAGCAACCGGCCGCCCGCGACCAGGTCGTCGACGTCGTGCGCGAGCGTGCGCACGGTCAGCTGCACGCCCCGGGCGTCGTGCAGCCGGGCCGCCAGTGCTCCCGCCTCGGCCGCGGCGGCTCGCACCCGGGCGTCGTCCGGCCCGCCCGGGAGGGCGTCCAGGCTCGTGCCCGGCAGGTGCTCGACGACCAGCAGCCCGCGGCGACCGTCGATGGAGCGCACCGCCGGCACCCGCACCCCGGCGTCCTGCAGGGCGAGGTAGCGCGCGCGCCGTCCGCGCACCTGGCCGCGGCGGTAGGCGCGCAGCACGACCGGCTCGGCCCAGGGACCCTCGAGGCGTCCGACCCAGCGCCGGGCCGGCTTGAAGGCGAGCCGCTGCAGCGATCCGGGACCGGCGCCGTGCAGCAGGTGCCGCAGCGCCGGCAGGTCGCGGTCGGCCGCGGGGAGCGTCGCGAGCAGGCCCGCCCCGGGCTCGCCGGCGAGGACCGTGCCGGCGGGGGCCTTGGCCAGCGTCTTGGCGAGCTTGGCCCGGGCGCCGCCCGCGGCGGCCGTCACGACCACGTCGCCACCGACCCGGCCGTGGTCCGCGTCGACCTCGACCAGCAGGACGGCGCTCGTGCCCGGCTTCCAGCGCAGGTACCGCGCCCGCACCGACCCGGCCTCTACGCCGAGCAGGGCGGCGACCCGCTCGGGGTCGAGCAGGGTGGCCAGCCCCGGCAGGCCGGGGTCCGACGCCGCGAGGGCCTGGTCAGCGGGGTGCACCGGCCACCCGCTGCCGGGCCAGCACCGCGGCCGGCCGGCCGGAGTCGACGACCACGCCGCCGTCGATCCAGAACACCCGGTCGCAGTCGTGCACGGCGGCCAGGTCGTGCGTGACCACCACGGTCGTGCGTCCCGCCGTCAGCCGGTCGAGCGCGGCGACGACCGCCGCCTCGGTGGCGCCGTCGAGGCCGGTCATCGCCTCGTCGAGCACCACGACCGGCGCGTCGCTCAGCGCGGCCCGGGCGATCGCGATGCGCTGCCGCTGGCCGCCCGACAGGGTCGCGCCGCGCTCGCCGACGACGGTGTCGTAGCCGTCCGGGAGGGCCAGCACGAACTCGTGCGCACCCGCGACCCGTGCGGCCTGCTCGACAGCCGTGTCGTCGGCGCCCGGACGCCCGTCGGCGATGTTCTCGCGCACGGTGCCGGCGAACAGGACGCTGTCCTGCAGCACCACCGCCACCTGCGCGCGCAACGAGGCCAGCGTCAGCTCGCGCACGTCGTGGCCGTCGACGCGCACCGTCCCGCTGTCGGGGTCGCGCAGCCGGGTCAGCAGGCTGGTGATCGACGACTTGCCCGAGCCGGACGGCCCGACCAGCGCCACCCGCTGCCCGGGCAGCACGCGCAGGTCGACCCCGCGCAGCACCGGGTGGCCCGGCTCGTACGACAGCCACACCCCGTCCAGGCTCAGGTCGCCGCGCGCGCGGCGCAGCGTCCAGGCACCGGGGGCGTCGTGCACGTCGGGCGCGGTCTCGAGCACGTCGACGACCCGCTCGGCGCAGGCCGAGGCCTTGGCGAGCCGGGCGGTGTACTTCGCGACGTCGCGCAGCGGCTTGAACGCCGTCTTGAGGTAGGTGAGGAACACGACCAGCTCGCCGGGGGTGAGGGCGCCGGCGACGACGCGGTGCGCGCCGAGCACCAGCACGACCACGGTCGCGATCCCGACGAGCACGTCGGTGCGGCGCTCGAGCCCGGCCGAGAGCCGGGCACCCTTCACGCCGTCCTTGAGCGACTTCTCGCTGCTCGAGGCGAACCGCTCCTGGGTGCGCTGCTCGAGCCGGTAGGTCTTCACGACCGGCATCGCGCCGAGCACCTCGGTGGCCACGGCGGCCAGGGCCCCCTCCGCGCGGCGCTGGGTGCGGGCGACCTTCTGGATGCGGCGCCCCGAGGAGCGCCCGAGCAGCGCGAACACGGGGACGAGCAGCACCACCACCAGGGCGAGCTGCCAGTCCATCACCGCGATCACCACGAGCATCCCGACGACGGTCAGCGTGTTGACCGCCAGCGGCATCGCGGCGGTGACGGCGACCTCCTGCAGCCGGCTGATGTCGCCGGTCACCCGGGTCACCAGGTCGCCGGTGCGGGCGTGGTCGTGGAAGCGCATCGACAGTCGCTGCAGGTGCGCGAACAGGTCGCGGCGCACGGCGGTGAGCACCCGGTTGCCGGCGAGCGCCAGGCACACGGTGGCCGAGTACGCGGCGCTCGCCCGTGCGGCCACCACCAGCATCAGCGCGAGCCCGGCGAGCAGCACCGTGCGGGTCAGGTCGTCGGGAGCCGCCACGCCGATGTCGCCGCCCGCCTCGGCGACCACCGCGTCGAGCACCCACTTCAGCGGCCATGGCTCGAGCAGCCGCAGCCCGATCTCGAGCACCATCGCGCCGGCGCCGGCGGCCAGCAGCCCGCGCTGCGGGCGCAGGTACGGCCGGAACCGGCGCAGCGAGCGGCGCAGGCCGGCGCTGCGGCCTGCCGCGCCACCGGTCTGACGGTCGTCGAGCCGGTCGTCGCGGCCCTTCACCTCCGTGCCGGTCGGCTTCTCGGTGCGGGTGATCTTCTCGGTGCGGGGGGAGGCGGTCACACCGCCACCCCCGCGTGCGCGAGCGAGCGGCGGACGACCCCGGCCCAGCTGCGGTCTTCGGCCAGCGCGCGCCCGCGTGCCGCGAGCCGGCGTCCGCGTGCGGGGTCGTCGCGCAGGGCACGGACGGCGCCGGCGATCGACACCGGGTCACCCGGCCGCACGAGGACGCCCGCCCGGCCGTGGTCGAGCGCCTGCGGCACCTGGCCGACGGCGCTCGCGACCACGGGCACGCCGGCGGCCAGGTACTCGTAGACCTTCAGCGGCGAGAAGTACTGGGCGCCAGGGGGATACGGGGCCGTGGCGACGTCCATGCGGTGCAGCAACGCGGGCACGTCGGTGTGCGCGACGGCGCCGGTGGTCTCGACCAGGTGCCCCACGCCGGCGACGTGGGCCCGCTCCCGCAGGACGGTGAGGTCGGGGCCGTCGCCGACCACGAGCAACCGGTAC
Source organism: uncultured Actinomycetota bacterium (assembly GCA_963715595.1). Classification (GTDB taxonomy): domain Bacteria; phylum Actinomycetota; class Actinomycetes; order Actinomycetales; family CAWJMD01; genus MFD01275-22. Next base: position 3,079,224 of record OY970255.1, on the reverse strand, counting down.
GCCTCCGCGTCAGGTCCCTGCGCGAGCAGCGCGAGGGCGTCGACGAGGGTGGCGGTGCCGTGCCAGGGCCGCAGGGTGCCGACGAACCCGATCGTGAACGGCCCGCTCGCGCGGGCGCCGGTGTCGCGGTGTCGCAGCCGCTCGACGTCGACGCCGTTGGCCTCCACGTGCACCTGGTGCGGACGCACCGTGCGCACCCACTCGGCCACGGGCTCGCTCACGCAGACCACCGCGGTGGCCGCCGCCAGTGCGCTGCGGGTGGCCTCTCCGGCACCGGCGTGATCGACGAGCACCCGGTGCTCGGCCTGCTCCTCCAGCAGCGGCGCGTTCACCTCGAGCACGCTCGGCACGCCGCGCTCGCGGGCCCAGCCGGTGGCGCTGCGGCCCCAGAGGGCGTACCGCTCGTAGACGCAGTCGGGGCGCACGTCCTCGAGCAGGTCGACCACGGCGGCGTCGCTGGCCCAGGCCGAGCGCTCGCGCTCGGCGGGGTCACCGCCACGGACGGCGGGCAGGTGGTGCACCCGCACCTCGCGCAGCTCGTGGTGGGCCTCGCCTCCGGGACGCGGGGTGGCCAGGTGCACCTCGTGCCCGGCACGCACGAGCTCGGAGAGCACCGCGCGCACGTGCACCGAGGCGCCCTTGGTGCCGAACACCGGGATGCCGGGGTCGGTGCTGACGTGGACGACGCGCATCAGCTGGCCACCGCCCCGGCCAGCACGGGACGACCTGGTACGCGCGCGCTCTCGGCCGACTCGACGAAGACGCGACGCAGGTCGCGCGCCTGGCGCTCGACGTCGAAGTCTCGCTCCACCAGGGCTCGCGCGCGGCGGGTGAGCCGGGTGCGCAGAACCTCGTCGTCGAGCAGCCGGCGCAGCGCGTCGGCCAGCGCCACGGGGTCGCCCTCGGGCACGAGCAGCCCGGTGTCGTCGGGGCGGACGGCCTCGGGGATGCCGGTGACCGGCGTGCTGACGACGGCGGTGCCGAGCGCCATGGCCTCGAGCACCACGGTCGGGAGACCGTCGCGGTTGCCGTCGGCGCCGATCACGCACGGGGCCGCGAGAACCGCTGCTGCGCAGACGGTCTGCCGCACCTCGTCCTGGGTGAGTGCGCCGTGGAAGCTGACCAGGTCGTCGAGACGCAACCGCAGCACCTGACGGCGCAGGTCGGCCTCGAGCGGCCCCGTGCCCACCAGGTCGAGGTGCACGGGGTCGCCGCCGTCGCGCAGCAGCGCGAGCGCGTCGAGCAGGTCGGCGAAGCCCTTCTTCTCGACCAGTCGCCCCACGGCCACGACGCCGCGCTCGCGACGGGTGTCGTGGAAGGGGAACTCGCGCAGGTCGATCCCGTTGTGCACCCGCACGACCCGGGGGAGCGGCCCGAGCTCGCGCAGCAGGTGCGCGACGTTGTAGTCGCTCACCGTGACCACGTGGGCGGCATCGAATGCGTTGCGGCGCAGCGCGTCAGGCTTGTCGCCGGCAACGTAGATGTCCTTGGCGTGCGCCGTGAAGCTGTAGGTCACGCCGGCCAGCCGGGCGGCGAGGCGCGCGACGGTGGCTGCGACGGTCCCGAAGTGCGCGTGCAGGTGGGTCAGACCGCGCTGCACGACGGCGTCGGCGATGCTCACCGCCTGCACGGCGTCCGAGGCGTCCTCGGCGAGCAGGTCGTCGAGACAGGCGGCCAGACCCGGCAGGCGGCCGGCCGCGTCCCGCAGCACCTGCCAGACCTCGAGCGGCTTCGTCGGCCGGGGCACCCAGGTGACGCCGGCCCGTACCCGCGAGAGCGAGGCGTGGAAGCGGGCGTCGACGGGAGGGCGCAGGCTGAAGACGTCGACCTGCACGCCGGCGTGCTCGACGGCGATCAGCTCGTTGACCACGAAGGTCTCCGAGAACCTCGGGTACATCTTCAGCACGTAGCCGACCCGGGGGGCGGCAGCGACGGACTCAGACGGCGACACGGGCCACCTCCAGGGTGTGCACGGGCTCGGGACGGTTCTCGACGCGGTGGCGCGGAGCGGGGGGAGCGAGCGGGTCGAGCAGCCGCCGGACGAGCTCGGGGACGCGCTCGAGCCCGTCGACGTCGAGGTCGACCCGGGGCGGCGGCCCTGCGGTGACGGCGCCGGCGAGCCAGTCGCCGAGCGCGTGCGGCGTGAGCTCGTCTGGCGTGAGGACGCCCACCAGCCCGAGCCGCTCGAGCCGACGGGCCCGCAGCAGCTGCTCGCGGCGCGGGTGCACGCGGGGCACCAGCAGCGCCTGGCGGCGCGCCCCCAGCAGCTCGCAGACGCTGTTGTAGCCGGCCATCGACACCACCGCGGCGGCGCCGCGCACGAGCCGCTCGGTGCCGGGGACGAAGCCCTGGACCCGCACGTCGGTGCCCGCGGCCAGGCGGCGCAGCCGGGAGACCTGCGCCGCGGGCATGTAGGGGCCGGTGACGAGCAGACCGGTGTGCCCGGCCGGCACGGCCGTGCGGACGAAGGCGTCGGCCAGCGCGGTGCCGTCCTGGCCACCGCCCACCTGGCACAGCACGTACGGTTGGTCGGGGCCGACCGGGCCGGTCGTGGGAGCGGGCGGCACGAGGAACCCGGTGTGCACCGACATGCGCACCAGGTCGTCGGGAAGACCACTGGCGCGCAACGGGTCTCCGACGCGCGGGTCGCCGTAGACCCAGATCTGGTCGTAGTGGGCGCGGACGGCCTCGGTGGTGCCCGCGGCGTCCCAATCGGCCCGCGCGACGTCGGCCTCGTCGAGGATCTCGCGCAGCCCCAGCACCACCTTCGTCTCGAGCCCGTGCAGCACCCGCAGGGTCTCGTCGAGCTCGCCGCCCACGCCCCGCGCCACCTTGTCGACCACCAGCAGGTCGGGCTCGAAGCCGGCGACCACGGCGGCGATGATGCGGCTTCGCATCTGCAGCACGTCCTCGACGTCGGTGCGCAGCACGCGGGCCTCGTAGCGTCCGGCGCTGTTCTTTCGCAGGGTGGGCAGCGTGACCACCTCGGTGCGCGGCGGCAGCGGGAGCCGTCCGGCCTCGGGCGCGCCGGTGACCAGGAGCACCTCGGCGCGGGGGCAGGAGCGCACGACCGCCGCGGCCAGGCCGAGGTTGCGGCGCACGTGGCCGAGGCCCTGGGTGTCGTGGGAGTAGAGCACGACGCGTCGGCGCCGGAGCAGGTCGACCACGGGTGCCGGCACGGCGTACCTCCACGAGCTCGTCGGGACGTCGGGGTGACGTCGTGGTGACGAGACTGCTGACATCCGATGAGATCGGGGTGAACCCAGGATTAAGGAACTCTCAAGTACCGCGGGCCGCGTCGGGCCGCGGGGCGGGCGGAACGCGGCGTTTGCACCTCACGCCGTGTGGGGTCGTAGCGTCCGTCGACGTGAGCGAGACCGGGACGGGACCGACCGGCGAGGGCTGGAGCATCGGACACCTCGCCGAGGTGACGAGTCTGTCGGTGCGCGTGCTGCGGCACGAGTTGCAGCGCTGCTCGGGCGGTCTCGTCGCAGCGCTGGTCTGGCCTCTGATGCGGACCTGAACACCGGTTCGGCACCCTAACGCTCGCCCGGTTCGCTGCAGTGTCTCGCGTGACCGGAAGGTTACGTCGACTGGCTCGTCGTGACGCCGCGCCCGCTGGCGGCGCAAGGGGGCGTTCTTCGTGCCTCTGCCAATGGTGCTACTTCAGTAGTACCAGAGTAGGATGGTGCTATGAAGCTCAGCATCAGCCTCCCCGATGAGGACGTCGCGGCGCTGGATCGCTACGCCCGCGAGGCCGGCATGTCCAGCCGGTCCGCTGCCATCCAAAGGGCCATCCGGCTCCTTGCCCACCCCGAGCTCGACGATGCCTATGCCGCTGCCTGGCAGGAATGGGAGGCATCCGGCGAGGCCGCAGCATGGGAGGAAACCACCGCCGACGGGCTCGCCGATGCGTCGCGGTGAGGTCCGCCTGGTCGACCTCGACCCAGCACGCGACGCCGAAGCCAACAAGCGCCGCCCGGCCGTGGTCGTCAGCAACGACCGAGCCAACGCCACCGCCGCCCGGCTCGGTCGCGGCGTCGTCACCGTCGTCCCGGTCACCAGCAACCTGGCACGCGTCTACCCCTTCCAGGTCGCCCTGCCCGCTGAGCAGAGCGGCCTACGGATGGACTCCAAGGCCCAGGCGGAACAGATCCGCTCGGTCTCGGTCGAACGCATCGGCCCACCGCTCGGGTTCGTTCCAGCGCACCTGATGGCACAGCTGGACGATGCCCTACGGCTGCACCTGCAGGTTTGACCGGCCTGACCCGGCCGTACCTGCGCGCTTGGCGGCGGAGTGGGTCACCCGGTACGGCCCGCCCGAGGCTTCAGGCCACCTGTCAAAGGACCTCGCGGGGTGCGGGAGGACGCGACGCGTCGACCTCCGGAGCTGAAGGGTGTGGCCGCGCGTCGGTCAGCTCAACCGATGACCGTACGAATTCCTGCGACGTGCCTGGTGGGTAGGAGTCCTTCGCCAGTGCGTCGCCGCACTCCTGTGCCTCAGCGGCGGATGACGCGGTGATACGAAGGACGTCACACCACTCGTAGTCCTCGTCTTCTACGGGCAGGGAATGGTCGCGCACCCAGGCGACGTACTCGAACCGCTGCATTGGGCAATCATCGCGCGCCTCACCCTTGCAGCGGTGCGTTGGTGCGGCCGCCGGCCCGTCCACTGCATTCCGGGCCAGGCGTCGTCAGGCGGCGGAAGGACGCACGTCGAAGGACGACAGCGCCACCTCACCCGAAGGCCAGACAGGCTCCGTGTCGAACGCGCAGCGAGAACGCCTCGGTCCGGGCGATCATGTAGAGGTGGGGGATCACAAGAGCGCCGATGTCGACGGATTGCGCCAGGTGCTCGGGGAAGCGCGCGCGGTCCGTGTCTTCGATGCCGGCTGCTTGCATTACAGCCCCGCAGCGCCGGATCACATCCTCAGCGACGAGCCCGTCCTGGTGATCAGGGCATCCGAAGACGTTGCGCAGCTCGTGGACCTGCTCGCGGTTGGATCTGTCAGCGACATCATGTGCATGTGCCCTGGCGACGCGACGCTGGAGTTTCTCGACGGCACCGGAGGCAGGCTCGTCGCGATCGGGCTCCACCACGGCAGCCACGTGCGGTGGTCGGACTGGATCGGCGATGCCGAACTGCAGCAGCCGGTCGTCTTGCTCGAGTGGCTGGCGTCTCGCGGACTTGGCGGGCTGCTGGACGAGTTCCGACGCTCGGAGATTCGACGGGACGTCGCTTTGGCGCGGCAGGCGGCGTGGAAGGCGACCGTACCGACCTGCGTGCAGGGGTTCGCTGACGACATGATCACCGCTAGCCGGTGGGAGCAGAACCTCCTGGACGCGGTCGCCCACGCGATGGCGCAGACGTTTCGGGATGACCTTGAGCGTTGTCGATCGCTCCTGGCGTGGTTCAGCGCCGGCTCGGGTGCTTGCACGGGGTTCTCCACCTACGAGGGCTTTCCCGATCTCCTCATCCGGGACCTGCCGATTGACGTCGTCGTGGCGGCGCTAGACGGAGAGGCAGTGGATGGTCCGGTGTGGGCGGGCTGCCTGCGGCATGTCGCGGGGTGGGAGTCACGTGCTGACTTCGAGCTCCGCCGGATCCCCGCACCCGTTTGGGACCAACTGCTCGAGCTCGGCGGGTCGTGCAGCGACCCCGACAAGCTGAAACGCATCCAGAACAAGTACGCGAAGTTCCGCTCACCCGCCGCCCAGTCTCTATAGGCGAGTGACGCGATCGCTGGCCGACAGCTGGCTCGGTTGACTGACGTACCCGGTTGTCGGTCAGCGGAACCAATCGGCAACCGATGCCCAGTTTCGCGGGCGCGCGAAGCCCTCGCTGGCGAGCCAGTCACCAAGCCATCGAATCTCATCGCTAGGGGGCAATTCGAGGCGGAAGTTGGGATCGTCCCGCTCGCTCTCGTAGCACTGACGGATCGCACCCGCGAGATCCTCTACCGCCCGCTTGTCGTCGCTCACGCTCGCAGTGTCCTGGAGCGTCCGTCACGGCGAGGCCTACCGTGGCAACAGGCGAGCAGCGGGCTGGCCGGCTCGCGGCGCAGCGAGGCACCCACGACGACGTCAGTAGTCAGATGACTCCCACGGTCGACGACCGACGACCGACGACAATGGAACTCATGGAGCCGACGGAACTCGATGACGCGACCCTCACGCGCTGGTTGCGCCTGTCGCAGCTCGCCGACCCGCTCCCTTGGACGTCCTCAGTCGAGGGCCGTGACCATGAGTCGGGCGACACTTTCATCATTGTCGGTGCCCCAGAGGATCGTCGCGAGGACCTCTACCTCTCACGGGACAGCGGACCGGCGGACGCCGCCACCCACGACTTGATTGCCGTGGCACGCAATGCGTTGCCGCTACTCATTGAGGAAGTCCGACGCTTGCGCTCGAAGCTCGGGGAGCCCTAAGCGGGTCGGCCGCACCGCGCGATGCATGGTCGACAGGCGGCGGATAGACGCGACTCGCTGAAGACGGCCCAACCTGCTCCTAGACGAGACGGGGCGCTGGTCGTGGATCTCGCTACCCGGGCCAGGTGCTCATCGGTTGCACAAGCACCTGCCGGAGACGAACTATGCCGTCCGGGAGACGCTCCATAAGGGCAGCGTCGTGAGGGTCGACGCGAGTCATCCACAGCAGCATCCGCGGGGCGTCCTCGTCGACCTCGTCTCCGAACCCAACCAGGTGCTGCAGCTGATCCAAGGTGGCGCCCGCGTCGAGCCACTCCGACGCGCTCCACGGGCTCGGACGGATGGTCACCGGCTCCGGCGAGAACACCTCGGCCACCTCGCTGACGCGGTTGAGGTCGGTTACGTAGACGCGACGCCGATCGTTAGTCGTCGAGGGGTCCGCGACCCCGGTCACCACACCGGCAGTCTGCAGCTCGACCAGCGCCAGTGCGGCCTCGTGCGTCATCGGACGCCAGCCGCCTGCCCTTCGCCCGCCCGTGCTTCGCTGGCTCGCCCACGTCACTGGCGGCACGTCCGCCCGGACGCTGTCCTGGCGCCAGGTCCCGCGCACGAGCGCTGGTCGCTCTGACCACGTACGGGAAGGCTCGCACCCGTCGGCGAAGTACACCGGGACGGCGAAGGTTGGTGCGTCCTCAACCAGTGCCGCTCGGCTCTCTGCATCGAGGACGTTCCATCGGCCGCTCCGATGGAACAGCACGCCGGCGCTCCAACAGGCGTCGTGTTCGTCGACCACGACGTCTTGGGGCCTGGACCGGGCGAGGGTGTCCACTTCAGATGTGGCTCAGCAGGATGCTGCCGCCGGATCGACACGGACGGGGGCGGGCCCCTCCTTGTAGATCCACACCTGCCAATAGGTGCGCGGCTCCGGGCACGCTGCGACGCGAATCGACCGGCACGTGAAGTTCTCCGGGTACTCCCGCTTCAATGCCCGAACCCTGGCTTCGCAGTTCGCACGAGTCGTGATGAGGTTGCCGTCGTACAGCACCCATCGACCCGCCGCCTCGGTCGTCGTGACGGCCGACACGGTCGGCACGTCGTGCGCCGCCAGGCTTGCCGCCTGAGCAGGCGGGGCCGCGGCCCCCGTGACGAGTGCGACAAGCAGCAGCAGCTGCGGTGCGATCTGTTTCCCCCGAGTAGTCATGACCGAATCCAATCGAGACCGACTCAGCGCGTCAAGGGCGCACTAGACGTCCTACGGGTCGCGACCAGCGAGCAAGCTCGCGAGTGTGGGACTTCTGGAAGCACGTGCACATACCAAGGGACTGCAGGCCCATTTAGCCGGGCGCTTGTGACGGCAGCCCATTTTAGCGCAGAACTGTGGCGTTGACGGCATTATGAGGACCGGGTGAAGGGCTGCGTCGCCGTGGTCTTGTCATCCCGTCGAGCGGCGCGGCGGGCCAAACCTTCTGCTGCCCGCCGCCGGAGGCGGCCATCAGCGCTGTCGACAGGCGCCCGGCAGGCGGCGGAAGGGGTCAGGGGCAAGCGCATGCCACTGCGCACGCCGAACCTGCATGATTGGTGGGTGGACATCGCAGAGGCGCGTCGACGGATTGAGTTCCTCGAGGAGTCGCTTGTCGAGCTCTTGGACTGGGTTACAAGTCAAGACGAGTACGACGACCAGTTCGACGAGGACAGCGCTTGGATCGACCGCCTCCGACCGCATGTGCGGGCCGACGGACTAGTTCCAGTCTCAGTCGCTTACGAGAACACGTTCATGGACTTCGCTGCCCTCCCGGAGCGGCTTGACGCTTTGGCCGCAATGGTTGCGAGAGCGGAGTGCCTCCTTCCGGTCGACCGGCGTAAGGCCGCCGAGGGGCGTGCGGAACTGCGCAGGCGGGTGGAAGCGCGGAAGAACGGGCAGTAGAGCCTCCACTGATCGTGGCGGCGGGCTGCCTGCTCGCGGATGCCGTGCCGCGACCGCCCGACGGGCGGCCTCTCGGGATCGCAGCGTGTGACGGCTAACCCGACAGGCGGCGGTAGGACACACCACCGACACGGGGCCGAGGCGGCGCTCGCGAACCGGTGCTCCGAGGTTTTGCCGAATAGAATCACCCGATCATGCTTCTAGCGACGGTGGGGGCGGGAGCCCTGTTTGTGATTCTCACCGGCTTGGATTGGCGCCGGTACGGATGGGGCAGCGTCACATTGGTCGTCGTGGGCTGGACCGTACCCGCCTTGATCGCTGCACTTGTCGAGCCCGAGATTCGCCCCGCCCTCGCACCGTTCTGGCTCATCGCGTCGGTTGTCAGCCTTGGCCATCCAGCCGATTGGGGCATGCTGATGGATCAGGAGCATGTGCCGGCTGAGTTGACACGGCGGCAGCGCTGGAACGCGACCGTGTCGCCGTGGCTTCTCATCGCAGGCATCGTGATTCTGGTGGTACCACCTCTGCTCTAGATGTACCCAGTCATGAGGTTGGTGCCAGGCGGCTGGTGGGTGGCAGGCCGCCGAGTGCGCTGTGGCGGCGTCGAGTGTTGTAGTGCTCGAGCCAGGGCGCAAGGGCCGCGGCGCGTTCGTCGTTGCTGGTGAAGACCTGCCGGTAGGCCCACTCGGTGGCCAGGGTGCGGTTCAACCTCTCGGCCTTGCCGTTCTGCCAGGGGCAGTGGGGCTTGATGAACTTCTGGACGATGGCGTGCTCGGCGCAGACCCCTCGCAGCGAGTACCGGTACGCCCAGGCGTTGTCGGTCATCAGCCGCTCGATCCGGGTGATGCCGTGGGCGGCGAAGTACCCGATCGCCCGGGCCAGGAAGGCGGCGCAGGTGGCGCCCTTCTCGTCGGTGAGGATCTCGGCGTAGGCCAGGCGGGAGTGGTCATCGACCAGGACGTGGACGTAGTCGAACCCGACCCTGGTCGTACGGTCGCGTGCGGTCGAGCCCGCGGCTCGGCCGTGGGCGCGCCAGCCGCCGCCGTCGGGATCCGGCCGATCTTCTTCACGTCCATGTGGACCAGCTCGCCGGGCCGCTCACGCTCGTAGCGGACCGCGGTGACCTTCGAGGACCTGATCTGCTCACCGGTCAACGGGTCGAGCGTGCACAGGTGCGGCTCGCCGCGGCGGGTCAGCACCCGCGAGACCGTGCGGCCGGCACCCCCAGCTCGGCACCGATCCAGTCCGGGCCACGCCGCTCGCAGCGGCGCATCGCCACGATCTTGTCCTCGACCACCGAGCTGGTGCGGGTCGGGCACGAATGCGGACGTGAGGGACACGGTCGTGTAGCCGAGCCGGCCTCGCCCTCGCAGGCGTACCGCTGGACCCACTTCCTGACGCACCGCCGCGACATCCCCATCGCCTTGGCGATGTGCGACAGCGGCCACCCGATCCTGGTGCCGTTCGACGATCAGCAGCCGCCCCTTGAACGTGGTCCGGGCGTTCGCGAGGGACACGAGAGCCTCCAGGTGATCGGTGTGACCTTCGACAAGCCACACCCCGGGCCTCGGGCTCTCACTCACGTCCCCCGAAACGGATCCGTGGTCCACCACCACGTCCTGTCCGGGTACAGCTGAGGCGGCGAGGCGCTCGAGCGGTGTGGCCGGCCAAGATGCCCGTGATGTGTAGCTTGCATAGTCATCTGTCCCGCTACATGCACGTTGAGATGGAGGGTGTCAATGTCTGCGAGCTCAGGTCAACCACCCCCTTAGCGATCGCCCGACGAGGCTCGGTCGCCTCGAATCGACGCCGCGGGCAGGCTGAGGTTCCCTGTCCTCGGCACCATTCAAGATATCGAGCCGTCGAGCTGGATGCCGTCCACCATCACGCGGATCCCTCGACTCCGCAGGGGTGACGCTACTGCAGGGCCGGCCTCGACCGAACGTGGCGCCTGGCGCGACGAATGAGCCATCCATGTGCGCCGTGATACATCGACACCCAAGCTGCGCGGCTCGCCATGTTGATGGAGCCGCCGCTAAACCCATCCTCAATCAACACTGGTCCGTCCACGTTGATCCCAGATAGCTCCATAGAGCCAAGGGTCGTCAAGCCACTTGCGTGAAAGCCCCTGCAGCGCATACCAGCGGCTTTCAAACACGATCCGTACGGATTGAAAAGTCGGGCCCCCAGCAAACTGACCTGGCCCTCCACTGCGACGCCCCGTAGAACGAGCGCACCACTTACCGTTGCATTTGGAAGAAATAGGCCCTGCTTGATTTTAGCGTTGTCAAACATAAATGCATTGTCCGCGGCGGAGGATCTCAGAAACGCATCTCGCATCAACACTTGGCCGCCCACCTCTAAGGCTAGCGCATCAATTCTTCCTAACGCGACCAATCTGTTGGCGCTCAAGTTTCCGTCGATTCTTGCTCGTTGTACCTCGAGGCGACTCCGTCGAGACCTGGAATGACGTACCAGTCCAGATGGACCTCGGCCAGGTCGAGGCCGGGGCTGACGGAGCGTCGCGCAACAGGGCCCGAAATCCTTGGATGATTGAAGGCTATGTCCTGGTTCACCGCCATTCGCGAGAGCTCCGAAGGGACGTCACATTCGCGCAGGCTTAGCGGGAATGAGACCTTGAGATTCTGGAGATCGATCGCATAGTCGAATTTTGCGCCAACGATCGTCAAGCCGTTCTTGTGCGCCTTGCGTCTCGATGCGCTGGCCAAAAAGCGGTTCAGCTCGGCGTCGGGCAATATGACCCAGGTTCGCTGGGCGCCAGATGGCCGGACGTCGCGCCAGGTGGTGAATGAAGGTCCACGGCGTTCGCTGAGGCGAGAGCGTCGCGCTGCCGACCCCCATCGGGAACGCATCGTTCATGCCCTTTCCCGTGGGTTTCCCCGCGCGATAGGCCCAACCGTGAACAGTTGTGTGGCACCCCCAGGAGCGCGTCGGACACTTGGTCGTGTCGGATCAGATCAACCCATCGGCGACGTGCGCGACGGCATAGGACCGATATCTCAAGTCAGCGTATATGGTTGCGCTGCGCCCGTGCATCCAACGACTGCGAGACTCGCGCCATCGAGCGTCCGACCCCCCGCTTCGGCCGGCGTCGCGCTTCGCTGTGTGTCCCATTGCTCAAGGCTGCGGCCGCCCTCTAGGGGTGCAGCAGCACTGCCAACGACGGTCGCCAGGCAGCAACTCCCCGGCATGCGACGCGCCCCTAGTGGGCGGTGTGACGCGGCTGGCCGGGCCGATGGTCGCGTCGCCGACGCCACGACGGCGGCTGGGCATGTGCGAAGTCAGGACGTGGCTGCTCTAGGGCTCGGTCGCCGACCGAATCTGGCCCTCGTCTGCTGAGCTCGTCGGCATCCCTCGGCCCCGGACAAGCGAAAAGGCCCGGCTGATGCCGGGCCCTTCACTCTGTCGGGGTGACAGGATTTGAACCTGCGGCCTCTTCGTCCCGAACGAAGCGCGCTACCAAGCTGCGCCACACCCCGGAGCAGCCGTGACAGCGTATCCGAGGCACCCGGCCCGGGCGAAACCGGATCCCGGGCGGGCGTCAGCGCCGCGCGACCAGCGTCAGCAGCGTCGCCTCGGGCGGGCAGGCGAAGCGGATCCGGGCGTACGGCGAGGTGCCCACCCCGGCGCTGACGTGCAGCCACGGCTCGCCGCCGTCGGCGCCGGTCCAGCGGTGCAGGCCCTTCGCGTACCGCGTGGGCAGGTCGCAGTTGGTCACCAGGGCGCCGACGAACGGCACGCAGACCTGGCCGCCGTGGGTGTGGCCCGCCAGCACCAGGTCGGCCTCGTCGGCGGCGAGGGCGTCGAGAGCGCGCCGGTACGGGGCGTGCACCACGCCGAGCCGCAGCGCGCCGGGGTCGCCGGCGTCGGGGCCGGGCATCCGGTCGCGGCGCAGGTGCGGGTCGTCCATGCCGGCCAGCTCGACCCGCCGTCCGCGCACCTCGAGGACGTCGCGGCGGTTGGTGAGGTCGGCCCAGCCCGCGCCGGTCAGCGCGTCGACCAGGGTCGAGGTCGGCAGCTCGGCAGTGGTCACCTTCACGCGCGACGGCCCGCCGAAGTACAGCAGGGGGTTCTTGGGGATCGGCGCGTAGTAGTCGTTGCTACCGAGCACGAACGCGCCGGGCAGGTGCAGCAGCGGCTCCAGCGCGTCGAGCACGGTCGGCACGGCGTCGAGGTGGGCGAGGTTGTCGCCGGTGTCGACCACGAGGTCGGGCTCGAGCGCGGCCAGCGAGCGCACCCAGGCCACCCGCTTCGCGTCCGACGGCGTGAGGTGCAGGTCGGTCAGGTGCAGCACCCGCAGCGGACGCGCACCGCGCGCCAGCACGGGCACCTCGACCCGGCGCAGCCGGAAGGCGTGCGCCTCGTACCCGGCGGCCCAGGCGAGCGCCCCCAGCCCCGCGGCCAGGCCCGCGCCTCCCACGACGCCGAGGGCGCGGACGGCCGGGTGCAGGTGATCGGGCACGACACCATCCTCTCGCGGCTGCGACGATGGCCGCATGTCCGACCAGACCCCGCTCAAGGAGCGCTTCAAGACCGACCTCGTCCAGGCGATGCGCGACAAGGACGAGCTGCGCCGCACGACCATCCGCGCCCTCATGTCGGCCGTGCGCACGGCCGAGGTCGCGGGCACCGAGGCCCGCGAGCTCACCGAGGACGAGCAGCAGGCGGTCGTGCGCACCGAGGCGAAGAAGCGGCGCGAGTCGGCCGAGGTCTACGAGGCGGCGGGCCGGGCCGAGCAGGCCCAGCGCGAGCGCGACGAGGAGCAGGTCGTCCTCGCGTACCTGCCTGCCCAGCTCGGCGCCGACGACCTGGCCACGGTCGTCGACGAGGAGGTCGCCGCCGCGGCCGCCCAGGGACGCACGGGCATGGCGGCGATGGGGGGCGTGGTCAAGGCCGTCCGCGAGCGGGTCGGCCAGCAGGCCTCCGGCGGCGACGTCGCCGCAGCCGTCAAGGCCCGGCTGCAAGGCTGACGCACGACCGGCCGGTCCCCGAGGGGGACCGGCCGGTGCGTTCCGCTCGGACGAGCGGGTCGTGCGCGTGCGGACGAGCGTCAGTCGTCGCCGCCCGGCGGGTCGATGTTGCCGCCGCCACCGTTGCCGCCGCCAGCGTTACCACCGTTACCACCGCCACCGCCGCCGTTGCCGCCGCCACCGTTGCCCGGCTGCGTCGGGGCGGGCTCGGTGCCGCCGCCCCCACCGCCACCGCCGCCCCCACCGCCACCGCCACCGCCGCGGCCACCACCGCTGGAGCTGCTCCCGCCCGAGGGCCGGGTCGCCCCGAGCACCGAGCGCGGCGGCTGGGGGAACTGGACGACCGGCATGCCCTCGGTCGCCCCGGTCATGTACTGGTCCCAGGTGGGCAGGGCCAGCGTCGCGCCGTACACGTTGCGGTAGTACTGGCCGTTGATGGTCAGGCCCTGCATCGACGACGGCGAGGTGTCGGGCGTGCCGACCCACACCGCGGTCGCCAGGCCCTGCGCGGTGTACCCGGCGAACCAGGTCTCCATGCTGTCGTTGGTCGTCCCCGTCTTGCCGGCCGCGGGGCGGCCGATGCTGGTGCCGCGGGCCGTGCCGGAGGTCAGCACCTGCTGCATCGCGTAGGCCACGCCGTTGGCCACGTCGGCCGGGATCGCCTGGTTGCAGGCTGGTTCGGGCTTGGCGAGCGCGGCCCCGGTCGAGTCGGTGACGCTGGCGATCGCGATCGGCTTGCAGTAGATGCCGTTGTTCGAGAAGGCGGCGTAGGCGGCCGCCATCGTCAGCGGGGCCACGTCGTTGGTGCCGAGGACCGCGGCGGGGTTCCACCCGAGCTCGCCCCCGGTGGCCGTGTGCACCCCGAGCGCCGCTGCGGTGTCGCGGATGTTGCACAGGTCGAGCTCGCTCGCCATGTCGACGTACGCGGTGTTGACCGACCCGTAGGTCGCCCGCAGCACGGAGATGCGGCCGCGCGAGTTGCCGTCGCCGGCGTTCTTCGGCTCCCAGGTGGGCGGGTCGCTGCCGTTGAGGCTGCCGCAGCTGGCGTTGAAGTCCTCGTCGAGGGTGTAGCGCTGGACGCTCGCGTCCACCGACTCGTTCAGCGTCTTGCCGGAGGCGAGCCAGGCGGCCAGCGTGAACGGCTTGTAGGTGGAGCCGGGCTGGAAGCCGTCGCCGCCGCCGTAGGCCTTGTCGACGTTGTAGTTGATCGCGGTGCCACCGGGCACCGGGGTCTCGCTCTGCTGCGGCGAGTAGACCCGGTTCTGCGCCATCGCCACGATCCGCCCCGTGCCGGCCTCGACCGACGACAGCGCGACGCCGATCCCGGAGGGGTCGGTGGGTGCCACCCGCTCGTTCACGGCCGCCTGGGCGAGGTCCTGGCGGCGGTGGTCGAGGGTGGTGGTGATGGTCAGGCCGCCGCGGTACAGCAGCCGCTGCCGCGCACCGAGGTCCTCGCCGAACACCGGGTCGTTCAGGATCGTCTTGACCACGTAGTCGCAGAAGTACGCGGCGCTGCCCGCCTGCTCGCAGCCGTTCTTGACCTCCTGCACGCGTAGCTGGGCCGACAGCGGCGTCGCGACGCTGATGTCGTGCTGCTCCTGGTCGATCATGCCGAGCTGCAGCATCCGGTTCAGCACGGTGTCGCGGCGGTTCTGCGCCTCGATCGGCCGGTCGACCGGGTCGTAGTAGTACGGCGAGCGGATCATGCCCGCGAGCAGCGCGGCGTCGGCCAGGCTCAGGTCCTTGGCGCTCTTGGACAGGAAGTGCTGCGACGCCGTCTCGACCCCGTACTGCCCGTCACCGAACAGCGCGATGTTCAGGTAGTTCTCCAGGATCTGGTCCTTGGTGTACTCCTTCTCCGCCGACAGGGCGAGCTTGATCTCGCGCACCTTGCGCCCGGTGTCGGGGTTCTGCAGGGACTCGATCGCCTCCTGGTCGTTCGCGGCGATCGCCTGGTCGAGCAGCACGTTCTTGATCCACTGCTGGGTCAGCGTCGACGCGCCCTGGGTGTCGCCGCCCGAGGCGTTGTTGGCGACCGCACGCAGGATGCCCTGGGGGTCGGCCCCGTTGTGCTCGTAGAACCGGGAGTCCTCGATCGCGATCGTGGCCTGGCGCATCACCGGGGCCACGTTGCTGAGGGGGACCAGCACGCGGTTCTCGTAGTAGAACGTCGCCATCGGCGTGCCGTCGGCCCACAGGATGCGGGACTGCTGCGACAGCGTCCCCACCGTGAGCTCCTCGGGCAGGGAGTCGAAGAACTCGACCCCGCCCCGGGCGATCTGGCCGGAGGCGCCGACCGCGGGCATGAACAGCCCGGCGACCAGGACGCCCGCCAGCATGCTGGTCGCGACGAAGCCGGCGAGCAGGCCGAACACGGACCCGAGACCGGGCGGGGACGATGCAGCACGAGCCATGCCTGCCAGGGTACGTGCCGAACCGGGCAGATCCGGCCCCCGCGCCGCGACCTGCACAGGACCCCCGCACCTCACCTCGCACCCCACCCGCCCCACCGGTGACTAGTCATTCCGGTCGTCGCGAATGGTCCCTCAGGGTGATGTTCCCCACGGGTGCCGCGCCCCTACCGTTCCAGGACGGGGACGCGCAGCGCCGGCTCGCAGCCGGCAGCCGCCCTCGACCAGAGACCGAACCGGGGGACGAGCACGATGGGGGCACCGCAGATGCAGGAGTGGACGACCAAGGGCGCGTGCCGCCGAGGGAACCCCGACGCGCTCTTCGTGCAGGGCGCCGCCCAGCACGAGGCGAAGGTCGTGTGCCAGCGCTGCCCCGTCCGGGTCTCGTGCCTGGCCGACGCCCTCGACAACCAGGTCGAGTACGGCGTGTGGGGCGGGATGACCGAGCGCGAGCGCCGGGCCCTGCTCAAGCGCCGCCCGAACGTGGCCTCCTGGCGCCGGCTCCTCGAGACCGCGCAGGCCGACTACGACGCCGCCAACCCGCCGCTGCGCCAGGTCGTCTGACCCGCTCCTCGCAGCGACCGGGCGGCTAGCCGCCGGACGAGCGCGCCACGCCCTCGCCGACGGCCCGCAGGCCCGCGAGGTCGTGCACGTCCTCGGCCATCGCGGCCACCCGCGCCGTCGGCACGTCGGGGTGCGCGCCGTGGAACCGCCGCACGACCGAGGTCTCCCGCTCGCGCCGCAGCATCCGCTCGGCGTGCAGCCGCAGCAGACCGGCCACCACCGCCTCCTCGTGCCCGGTGTCGGGGTCCTCGTCGAGCTGCTCGGCCGCGGCGGCGCTGCGGGCGGCCGTCAGCGACGGCACCGCGCTCACCTGCACCCGGTTCACCACCAGCCCGGCCAGCGGCATGCCCTCGGCGTCCAGCCGCTCGACGAAGTACGACGCCTCGCGCAGGGAGTCGGGGTCGGGCGCGGCGACGACGAGGAACGCCGTCCCGTCGTCCTGCAGCCGGGCGTACGTGGCGTCCGCGCGCTCGCTGAACCCGCCGAACATGGTGTCGAGCGCGCTGACGAAGGTCTGCACGTCGGTGAGCACCTGCGCGCCGAGGATGCGCGTCATCAGCGAGGTGAGGTTGCCGACCACGCCGGTGAGGGCCCGCAGGTACGCCCGGCCGCCCGCCTTGGCCGGGGCGGTGAGCAGGCGGATGAAGCGGCCGTCGAGGAACGAGGACAGCCGCTGCGGGGCGTCGAGGAAGTCCAGCGCCGACCGGCTCGGCGGGGTGTCGACGACGATCAGGTCCCACGGCTGCTCGCCGGCGTCGGCGCTGGCCCGCAGCTGGCCCAGCTTCTCCATCGCCATGTACTCGCTGGTGCCGGCGAAGGACGACGACAGCGCCTGGTAGAAGGGGTTCGCCAGGATCTGCTCGGCCTTGTCGGGGCTGGCGTGCGTCTCGACGACCTCGTCGAACGTCCGCTTCATGTCGAGCATCATCGCGTCGAGCGAGCCGCCCGCGGCCGGGTCGACGTCCGGCACCGGGCGGGGGGTGTTGTCGAGCACCTCCAGCCCCATCGACTGGGCCAGGCGCCGCGCGGGGTCGATCGTCAGCACCACCACGCGGCGGCCCTGCTCGGCGGCCCGCAGGCCGAGCGCGGCGGCGACGGTGGTCTTGCCGACGCCCCCGGCGCCGCAGCACACGACGGTCTGGGTGCCGGGGTCGGCGAGCAGGGCGTCGACGTCGAGCCGCGGGATGTCGGCCGGGCGGGCGGGGGTCACCGCAGCCCCTGCTCGCGCAGCTGCTCGGCCAGCGCGTAGAGCCCGCCGAGGTCGACCCCGCCCGGCAGCAGGTCGAGCTCGAGCACGGGGTGCCCGGCCGTGGCCAGCGTGGCGCGCTCGCGGCGCTGCAGCGCGACCCGCTGCGCGTGCTCGGCACCCTCCTGCGCGAGCCCGGTGGCCAGCGTCGTGGCGCGCCTGGCGTCCTTGGCCACGCCGACCCGCTCGAGCACGGCGGCGACGGCGGCGGTGTCGAGGTCGCCGCGACCGGCCGCCCGCAGGGCGTTCGACGGCAGACCCTCCTGGCGCACCTGGTTGATGAGCACGGCGCCGACGGGCAGGTCGGCCTCGGCCAGCTCGGCGATCGCGTCGAGGGTCTCCTGCACCGGCATCTCCTCGAGCAGCGTCACCAGGTGCACGGCGGTGGAGGGCGAGCGCAGCATGCGCATCACGGAGTCGGCCTGGTTGCGGATCGGGCCGACCTTGGCGAGCCCGCTGACCTCGGTGTTCACGTTGAGGAACCGGGTGATCCGCCCGGTCGGCGGGGCGTCGAGCACGACCGAGTCGTAGACGTGGCCGCCGCCGCGCCCGGTGCGCCGTGCCGCCTCGTAGACCTTGCCGGTGAGCAGCACGTCGCGCAGGCCGGGCGCGATGGTCGTGGCGAAGTCGATGGCGCCGGCCTTCTCGAGCAGGCGTCCGGCCCGGCCCAGCTTGTAGAACGTGGCGAGGTACTCCAGCAGCGCCGCCCGCGGCTCGACCGCGAGCCCGAGCACCTCGCCGCCCCACGGACCGACCGCGAGCGTGGTCTCGCCGTACCCGAGCGGCGGCACGTCGAACTGCTGCGCGAAGCCCTGGCGGTCCTCGACCTCGATCAGCAGGACGCGCTGGCCGTGCGTGGCCAGGGCGAGCGCGAGGGCCGCGGCCGCGGTGGTCTTGCCGGTGCCGCCCTTGCCGGTGACCACGTGCAGCCGGACGCCGGGGAGCAGCGGGGCGGCCTCGACCGGCTCGTCGGCCGCCCGTGCGACGGGTCGCGCGCGACGGCTGCGCGTGGACGGCTGCGGCACCGTCCCAGGGTAGGCGGCCACGTCCGGGCCGCCCGTCGGGGCCCGGCCGGCGGACGACCCCCGCCGGCGCGGGTACCCTGCGGCGCATGACCCAGTGGGAGTACGCGACCGTGCCGCTCATCGTGCACGCCACCAAGCAGATCCTCGACCAGTGGGGCTCGGACGGCTGGGAGCTCGTCCAGGTCGTCACGGGGCCGGACGGCAACGGCCTGGTCGCCTACCTCAAGCGTCCCAAGGGCTGAGCCGTGGGAGCCGAGGAGCGCCTGGCCGAGCTGGGCCTGACCCTGCCCGAGGTCGTGCCGCCGGTGGCGGTCTACGTCCCCGCCGTGACGAGCGGGTCGTACGTCTACACCTCGGGACAGCTGCCGATGGCCGACGGCGCCCTGCTCGAGACCGGCAAGGTCGGCGAGGGCGAGGGCCTGGTGAGCCCGCAGCGGGCCAAGGAGCTCGCCGCCACCTGCGCGCTCAACGCCCTGGCCGCGGTGAAGAGCCGCACCGGCAGCCTCGACACGATCCGCGTCGTCAAGGTGGTCGGCTTCGTCGCGAGCGACCCGTCGTTCACCGGCCAGCCCGTGGTGGTCAACGGCGCCAGCGAGCTGCTCGGCGCCGTGCTCGGTGACAACGGCGTGCACGCGCGCAGCGCCGTCGGTGTGGCGGTGCTGCCGCTCGACGCGCCGGTCGAGGTCGAGCTCGTCGTCGAGGTGCTCTGAGGGCTCGGCCTACACGGCCGCGGTGTCGCGCCCGGCCGGCGCGTCCACCGTGCCGTCGGTGGTGAGCTCGGCGACGAGGACGTCGGCGAACGCGGTGGTCACCAGCTGCACCATCAGCTGCGCGCGCTCGTCCGGCTCGCCGTCGAGCGCCTCGACCAGCCGCGCCAGCGACGGCGCGGCGTCCTTGGCGGCGTAGGCGCCGAGCAGCACGAGGTCGGTGCTGACGTCGAGGTCGACCCCGCGCGCCGACAGCGCGGAGACCAGCCCGAGCCCCGCGGCGCTCGCGTGCGGACGGCCGTCCTGCTGCGAGATCAGGCCGGCCCGCTCGAGCTCGCGCATGGCGCCCGCTCGGGTGGCCTCGAACAGGGCGACGTTGTCGGGGTTCAGCGGGACGTGCACCGGGCGCCGCCAGGCGCTGGTCAGGGTCTGCCGCGACACCTCGGCGAGCTCGGCCTCGGCGGTGCCCCGCTCGACCAGGTCGTGGATCGCGCGCAGGCTCAGGCCGTGGTCGTGCAGGGCGCGCACCAGCCGCAGCCGCGCGAGGTGGGTCTGGGTGAACGTCGCGCGGCGGCCGTCGCGGTCGACCGGCGGCAGCAGGCCGCGCTGCTGGTAGGCGCGGATGTTGCGCACCGACAGCCCGCTGGCCTCGGCCAGCTGCTCGATCGTCATCGTCGCGGGGGACGTGGGTCGCGGGCCGTCGCGCCGACGTCCCGCCACACGGCGTTCGTGCTGCATGCCTGCCTCTCGCTCGACCCCCGGACCTCCAGACCGTAACCGACGGTGACCGGTCGCCGCCGCCGTTTCGTCCTGGCGTGGGAGGGACGTCCTAGCCTGGGCAGGTGCCCAGCCGCCGGTTCGACGTCCCGCCCGCTCTCGTGGGGCGGGTGACCGCCTGGCTGGACGCAGCGGGCGAGCCGGTGCCGCCGCGGCCGGCCGCCACCGTCGCCCTGCTGCGCGACGGGCCGGGCGGGCCCGAGGTGTTCCTGATGCGGCGGGTGCTGACGATGGCGTTCGCCCCCGGGATGGTCGTCTTCCCCGGCGGCGGGGTCGACCCCCGCGACGGCGACGACCCCGACCTGCCGTGGGACGGGCCGTCGCCCGAGGCCTGGGCGCAGCGGCTGGGGCTGCCGGTCGCGCTGGCCCTGGGCCTGGTCTGCGCGGCCGTCCGCGAGACGTTCGAGGAGTGCGGCGTGCTGCTGGCCACGGCCGACGCGTCCAGCCCGTTCCCCACCGTCGAGGACGACGGGCTCGAGGTCGACCGGCAGCGGCTGCTCGCCCGCGAGGTCGCGCTGTCGGACCTGCTGGTCGAGCGCGGGCTGCGGCTGCGCAGCGACCTGCTGCGGCCGTGGGCGCACTGGACCACGCCCCCCTTCGAGGACCGCCGCTACGACACCTGGTTCCTGGTGGCCCACCTGCCCGACGGGCCGAGCGCGCGCCACCTCGGCGGCGAGGCCTCGCGCTCGGGGTGGGAGCGGCCCGGTGACGTGCTGGAGGCCGCAGCGCGCGGCGAGGTCGCCCTGATGCCGCCCACGCGCCTCACGCTGGAGGAGCTGGCGTCGGGCGCCACCGCCGCCGAGCTGGTCGGCCGCGAGCGCGTGCTCGCCGAGGTCGTGCCCGTGCCCGTCCGGGGCGAGGACGGGACGCTGCGGCTGGTCGCCGAGCTGCCGGACCAGCCCGATCAGGCGCGGGGGGACGCGTGAGCGGTCCCGCGCTGCGGCCCGCCGGCGGCGACCCGCCCTGGGACGGCGGCCCGCGTCACCGCGCGGGCGACGTGCGTCCTGGCGCCCAACCCCGGCCCGATGACCCTCGACGGGACCAACACCTGGCTGCTGGCCGTGCCCGGCCGCGGCAGCGTCGTGGTCGACCCCGGCCCCGACCACGACGGCCACCTCGGCGCCGTCGTCGAGGCGGCCCTGGCCCTGGACGCCCCGGTCGCGCAGGTGCTGCTCACCCACGCGCACGCCGACCACAGCGAGGGCGCACCGGCGTTCTCGCGGCTGGCCGGCGACGTGCGCGTGCGGGCGCTCGACCCGGCGGTGCGGCTGGGCGAGGAGGGGCTCGTCGGCGGCGACGTCGTCGACCTCGGCGACCTGCGGCTGCGGGTCGTGGCGACGCCCGGCCACACCTCGGACTCGCTGTCGTTCCTGCTCGAGGAGCCCGACCGGGTGTCGCTGCTGACCGGCGACACCGTGCTCGGCCGCGGCACCACGGTCGTCGCCCACCCCGACGGCCGGCTCGGGCCGTACCTCGACTCGCTGGCCCGCCTGCGCGAGGAGGTCGACGCCGTCGAGCAGCGGGTGGGCGCGCCGGTGCTGGTGCTGCCCGGTCACGGGCCCGTGCTCGACGACGCCGGGGCGTCGCTGCGGGCCTACCTGGCGCACCGCGGGCAGCGGCTCGACCAGGTGCGGGCGGCCCTCGCGGCCGGCGACCGCACGCCCCGCGAGGTGGTCGAGCGGGTCTACGCCGACGTCGACCCCGTGCTGTGGCCCGCCGCCGAGCTCAGCGTGCGGGCGCAGGTGGAGTTCCTCGCCACCATCGGTGGTGCTAATCCAATAGAACGCCGATTGAGATCTTAGAGGCGATCTTGATAGATTCTTGGTCATGAGCCCCGCCCTCGCCGCCACCGTGCTGATCGCCACGCTCACCAAGATCTTCAAGCCGTCCGCCCCGACGGACGACGAGCAGCTGTTCCGAGGGCGTCAGCAACAGCTCGACCGCGTCATCACCGCGGTGCAGGAGGAGGGCCAGCACGGGATCGTCTTCGGTGAGCGAGGCGTCGGCAAGACCTCGCTCGCCTACATGGCGATGACGGTGTTCGGTCTCGACAGCCCAGCAGGCCTCGCCGTGCGTCTGGCGTGCTCCGCCGACGACGACTTCGCCAGCGTGTGGCGCAAGCTCGTACCACGACTGCGTCACGTGGTCGACCTGCGCGACGAGGACGACCGGCGGGTGCTGCACGAGCTCGTGGATCGCGTCGAGGACCTCTTCCTCGATCCTCCGACCTCCGAGTCCGTGAGCAGGGCACTCAGTCTGCTGTCGTCCAGGCTCCCGCTGCTGGTTGTCATCGACGAGTTCGACCGCATCAACGGGTACGAGCACAGCGACGCCTTCGCCGACCTCGTCAAGCAGATGTCCGACGACCTGATCCAGTGCACCTTGCTCATCGTGGGGGTCGCGGACGACGTCTCAGACCTGCTCGCGGGTCACGCGTCGATCGATCGCTCTCTGCGTCAGATCCCGATGCCGCGCATGACGGAGGGCGAGCTCGCAGAGATCGTCGTCAAGGGATTCGCCGCCTTCAGCGAGCGCTCCGGCCACGGGATCACCATCGAGCCGGAGGCGGTACGCGTGATCGCGCGGTTGTCCCAGGGGTTCCCGTACTACACCCACCTGCTGGCCAGCAGCGTGGGCAAGGACGCCATCCACGCGGGCCGCTCCACCGTCAGCGCCGACGACGTCTTCACCGCGCTCATCCGGGCTGCCGACGACGCCGAGCACGGGATCAAGGACGCGCACCACCGGGCGACGATGGCAGCGCGCAGCGATGCGACGTTCACGAAGACCCTCTTGGCGTGCGCCCTCGCTCCTGTCGATCACCTGGGGTACTTCTCCGCCTCGGACGTCCGCGAGCCACTCGAGCGGATCATGGGGCAGCCCAGGAGGAACTCCGACTTCAACGCCCACCTGAAGCGCTTCAGTCAGGAGCAGCCGTTCGTCCTGGAGATGCGCGCGATGAAGGGGGGCCAGCGCTACCGGTTCCGCAACCCGCTGATGCGCCCGTTCCTGCTCGTCCTCGGCTACTCGAGCGGCGACCTGCACCGCTCGTCGCTGGGCGAGGAGTAGCAGCAGGGGTCAGCGGGCGCGGCGCACCAGGCGGTCGACGTCGAGCAGCACCACGGCGCGGGCCTCGAGCCGCAGCCAGCCGCGCGAGGCGAAGTCGGCCAGCGCCTTGTTCACCGTCTCGCGGGACGCGCCGACCAGCTGGGCCAGCTCCTCCTGGGTGAGGTCGTGCGCGACCAGCACGCCGGCGTCGGTCTGGCGGCCGAACCGGCGCGACAGGTCGAGCAGCGCCTTCGCCACGCGTCCCGGCACGTCGGAGAACACCAGGTCGGCCAGGGAGTCGTTGGTGCGGCGCAGTCGGCGCGCGAGCGCCTGCAGCAGGTGCCGGGCGACGTCAGGACGTCCGGTGAGGAAGGACTGCAGGTCGGCGTGGCCGAGGCCCACCAGCTCGGCGTCGGAGACGGCGGTGGCGGTCGCGGTGCGCGGGCCCGGGTCGAACAGCGACAGCTCGCCGAACATCTCGCCCGGCCCGAGCACGGCCAGCAGGTTCTCGCGTCCGTCGCTGGAGGTGCGTCCGAGCTTGATCTTGCCCGCGGTGATGACGAACAGGCGGTCACCGGCGTCGCCCTCGTCGAACAGCGCGTCGCCGCGCGGCAGGTCGACCCGTGCCATCGACGCCAGCAGCGCTGCCGCCGCCTCGTCGTCGAGCGCAGCGAACAGGGGTGCCTTGCGCACCACGTCGTCGTCCACGTTGCCTCCCGTTGGTCGGGGGCAGTCTGCCAGTCAGGCGGGCAGCAGGTCTCGGTGACGGGCCGCCAGGGACTCGACCATCTCGGTCGTCGCCTCGTCGCAGGCCACCTCGAGCGCGTCCTCGTACGCGGTGAGGCGCCGCAGCGCCTCGCGCAGCGCGGGCAGCGACGTCCCGAGGGCCAGGTCGCGGCTCTGCTCGATCAGGGCGCTGACCTCCTCGACCGACGGGGGGACCGGCGAACCGACCGGCAGGTCGGCGGCACAGGGGCCGGTGTGGGCACCGACGGCGTGGGCCACGGCCAGGTCGAGGCGGGCCTGCAGCAGCCGGCGCAGGTAGCGGCACCGCTCTCGCTCGGCGCGCAGCTCGTGCCGGCGCTCGCGCACCGGCCCGGCCTGGGGCTCGTGGGTCCGGGGACAGGTGGTCTCGGCGCCCGGGATCGTCGTGGTCACGGTGCAGGGATCGTCCGCATGCCGGGACGCCTTGAGCCGCAGGGGGTCACGTCACCCGTGCGGGCGAGACCCGTCCGCGGCCGTCGTCACCGCCCGTCGGTGGCGGCCCGTAGGCTCGTGCCGTGCGCTCCGTCCCCCCCACCGCCACCGGCCGGAAGCGGCAGGCCCGACGCATCCACCGCGCCCTGGCCGAGCGCTACCCGGACGCCCACTGCGAGCTCGACTTCCGCACCCCGCTCGAGCTGCTCGTCGCCACGGTGCTGTCCGCGCAGACCACCGACGCGCGCGTCAACCTGGTCACGCCGGCCCTGTTCGCGCGCTACCCCGACGCCGCGGCCTACGCCGGCGCCGACCGCGCCGAGCTGGAGGAGCTGATCCGCTCCACCGGCTTCTTCCGGGCCAAGGCCAACTCGCTGATCACGCTGGGTGCGGCCCTGGTCGAGCGCTTCGACGGCCAGGTGCCGGGCCGGCTCGCCGACCTGGTGACGCTGCCGGGCGTGGGCCGCAAGACCGCGAACGTGGTGCTGGGAGACGCGTTCGGCGTCCCGGGCATCACGGTCGACACCCACGTCGGACGGCTGGCGCGGCGGTTCGGGTGGACCGAGCAGGAGGACCCGGTCAAGGCCGAGCACGAGATCGGGGCCCTGTTCGACCAGCGCGACTGGACGATGCTGTCGCACCGCCTGATCTTCCACGGGCGGCGCACCTGCCACTCCCGCAAGCCGGCGTGCGGCGCCTGCCCGGTCACGGCCGACTGCCCGTCGTACGGCACCGGCGAGACCGACCCGGTCAAGGCGGCGAAGCTGATCCGGTACGAGCAGCCCGAGCCCGCGGCGGACCCCGGGTGAGCCTGCCGCCCTGGGCGCGGCGGCTCGAGCAGGTCGTCCCGACCGTCGACGCCGGCGACCTGTCGCGGTTCACGCCGCCGCCGGGCACCGACCCCCGCCGGGCGGCCGTCCTGATGCTCTTCGGCCCGGGCGAGGCGGGGGCCGGCGAGGTCGTCCTGCTGGAGCGGGCCGCCGACATGCGCTCGCACGCCGGGCAGGTGGCGTTCCCGGGCGGTGCGCTCGACCCTGGTGAGACCCCCGAGCAGGCGGCGCTGCGCGAGGCCGACGAGGAGACCTCGCTCGACCCCTCCGGGGTGCGGGTGCTGGGCGACCTGCCCGAGCTGTTCCTGCCGCCCTCGGGGTTCGCCGTGACGCCGGTCGTGGCGTGGTGGGAGTCGCCGCACGAGCTGGCGGTGCGCGACCCCGTCGAGGTCGCCCGGGTGGTGCGCGTGCCGCTGCCCGAGCTGCTCGACCCGGCCAACCGGTTCAGCACCGAGCTGCGCGGCTTCCGCGGCCCCGGGTTCAGCGCGGGCGGCCTGTTCGTCTGGGGCTTCACCGCGGGCCTGCTGAGCCGGCTGCTCGACGTCGCGGGCATCGGCGAGCCGTGGGACGAGCGCCGGGTGCTGCCCGTGCCCCTCGAGCAGCTCCGCGAGGTCGAGCACCAGGTCGAGCCGTGAGCGGGCCGCTGCTGGTCGACGTCACGGTGCTCGGCCTGCTGGTGCTCTACCTGGTCTCGGGCCTGCGCCGGGGCGCCGTCGCGGGCGTGCTGTCGCTGGTCGGCCTGGTCGGCGGCGCCGCCCTCGGTCTGCTGGTCGTGCCCGCCCTCGCCGGTGGGCTCGAGCCCGGGGTGCGGCGCTCGCTGCTCGTCCTGGCCGGGATCGTGGCGCTGGCCGCCCTCGGCCAGCTCGTCGGCGACCTGGTCGGACGCCGGGGCCGCCGCTCGCTGCCCGAGGGCGGGGCGCGTGCGGTCGACTCGGTCCTGGGCGCCGCGGTGTCGGTGGTCGTGGTCGCGGTGCTGCTCACGGTGCTGCTGGCGGCCGGGCGCGGCACCCCGGTGCCGGCGCTGTCGCGCGCGGTGGCGGGGTCGGTGGTCGCGCAGACCCTCGACCGGCTCGTCCCGGACGCCGTCACCGGTGCCGCCGACGGCTTCGCCCGCAGCGTGGCCGGCGACTTCCCGCGCGCCTTCGCGGGTTTCGCGCCGGAGGTCATCGTCCCCGTCGAACCGCCCGACCCCGCCGAGGTGGGCGACGTGGCCGCCCGGGTCGGGGGCAGCACGGTGAAGGTGACGGGTCCGACCGACGGCTGCGACACCGTCCAGGAGGGCAGCGGCTTCGTCGTCGCGCCCGAGCGCGTGGTGACCAACGCGCACGTCGTGGCGGGGGTGCCCGACCCGGTCGTGCGGGTGCTGGGCCAGGGTGAGCCGCTCGAGGCGACCGTCGTGCTGTTCGACCCCGACCGCGACCTGGCCGTCCTCGCCGTGCCCGGTCTCGCCGCGGCGCCGCTGCCGCGCGGTGCCGACCTCGGCCCCGGCGGCGCCGCCGCCGTCCTCGGGTACCCGCTCGACGGCCCGTACACCTCGAGCCCGGCGCGGGTGCGGCAGGTGCTCGACGCCGCGGGTGAGGACATCTACGGCGAGGAGGGCGTGACCCGCGAGATCTACTCGCTGTACGCGACGGTGCGTCAGGGCAACTCGGGCGGGCCGGTGGTCGACCCGCAGGGCCGCCTGGTCGGCGTGGTGTTCGCGGCCTCGCTCGACGACCCGAGCACCGGGTACGCCCTCACCCTCGCCGAGTCGGCGCCGGTGCTCGACCAGGCGCCCGGGCTGACCTCCCGGGTCTCGACCGGAGCCTGCTCGCGGCACTGAGCCGTCGGGGCACCTGCGTCAGTCCAGCTCGCGCAGCCACTCCAGCAGCAGGGCGTCGACCTCGTCGGGCGCCTCCTCGGCCAGGAAGTGGCCGGCCCCCTCGAGCAGGTGCCAGCTGTAGTCGCCCCGCACCCAGCGCGAGGAGCCGCGGGCCTGCCGCGGACTCACCTGGCCGTCGAGCGCGCCGTGCAGCTGCAGCACCGGCACCGGCACCGTGCGCCGCATCGTCCGGGTGAAGCGCAGCCCGTCCCCGCGCAGGCGGGAGCGGAACGCCCAGCGGTAGTACTCCATCGCGCTGTGCGCGACCGACGGGATGCGGATCGCCCGCTCGTAGGTGTCGGCCACCTCGGGCGTCGGCCAGCCCGGCGCCGCCCAGCGGGTCAGCAGCTCGGTGACGAGCCCGCCCGCCACGAGCCGGCGCTCGGGCTGCAGCGGCGTCTGGAACGCCAGCGCGTGCCGCAGCCGGCCCACGTTGGCGGCGTCGTCGAGGGCGGTCAGGGTCCGCAGCGGGTGCGCCGTCCCGATGCTCGCGACCGCCCGCACCGAGCGGGGCTGCAGCAGCGGCAGCGCCCACGCGATCCAGGCCCCCCAGCCGTGCCCGACCACGACCACGCGCTGGTTGGTCAGGGTGCGCAGCACGCCCGCGACGTCGGCCGCGAGCGTGAAGGTGTCGTAGCCGCGCGGCGGCTTGTCGCTCGCCCCGTAGCCGCGCAGGTCCATCGCGATCGCGCGGAACCCGTTCTCGGGCAACGTCTGCAGCTGGTGACGCCAGGCCCACCAGAACTGCGGGAACCCGTGCAGCAGCAGCACGACCGGGACGTCGGACGGCGCGTCCGGGCGGGAGTCGACCACGTGGAAGCGCGCCCCGTTGGCCGAGACGTACCGGTGCTCCCAGGGCCCCTCGACCAGGACGTGCGAGGCGTCCGTGCTCACCGCCACCGACTCACCGTGCCGCCCTGCTCACGAGGGGCGGTGCGGGTCGTGGCCCTTCAGCGCCTCGACCGAGTCCTTCGCGCTGTCGATCGTGCGCTGCGGCGCGCTCACCAGCTGGAGCCGGGACCGGCCGACGAGGGCGAGCACCGCGGCGATCACCAGGAGGACGCCGGTGACGACGAGGAAGCCGGCCCACGTCGGGAGCCCGGCGGCCACCAGACCGTAGGCACCCGCGACGCAGAGCAGGATGAAGGCGATGAGGGCGAAGAACGCCGCGCCCGCGAGCATGCCCGCGCCGACCCCGCCCTTGGTCACGTCGGCCTTGACCTCGGCCTTGGCGAGCGAGATCTCGTCGCGCAGCAGGTCGGACAGCTGGTGGCTGATGTCGGCGACGAGCTGCCCGATCGTCCGCTCGTCGGTGGCGGTGGTGCCCGCGTTCTTGGTGACGTCCACCGGAACCTCCTGGGGATGGGGTTGGGACGTCCCGACTCTAGGGGGTGCCTGCGGTGGTGGCCTCCCGGCCCGTCCCGGGTCAGTCGCGGCCCGGGGGCTCGACGATCGGTCGGGGCTGCCCGTGCTCGTCGCGCTGGTACACGTCCGGGATCCCGTCCTCGTCCTCGTCGAGCATCTCGGCGTCGTGCAGCCGCTTGTACACCCGGTTGCGCGTCCCGAGCACGATCGAGGCGAGCACGGCCGACACCAGCGACCCGGTCAGCACGGCCGCCTTGACGTGGTCGTCGCGCTCGCTGCCCTCGCCGAACGCCAGCTCGCCGACCAGCAGCGACACCGTGAACCCGATGCCGGCCAGCAGCCCGAGCCCGAGCAGGTCGGTCCAGGCTGAGCTCGTCGTCGAGCTGGGCGCGGGTCAGCCTGGAGACCAGGAACGTCGTCCCCAGGACGCCGATCACCTTGCCCACCACCAGCCCGAGCGCCACCCCGATCGCGACCCGGTCGGTCAGCGTCTCGCCGAACGCGCCGCCGACCACGGTGACCCCGGCGGCCATGAACGCGAAGACGGGCACCGCGACGCCGGCCGACAGCGGGCGGACGCGCCGCTCGAACCGCGCTGCCAGGCACTCCTCGTCGTCGGTGCGCCGGGCCGCCGGGACCGCGAAGCCGAGCAGGACGCCCGCGATCGTCGCGTGCACCCCCGACTCGTGCATCAGCACCCAGGCCAGGACGCCGAGCGGCACCAGCACCCACCACGCCGTGACCCGGCGGCGGGTCAGGTACCAGAACACGACGACGACGCCGAGCGCGAGCGCGAGCGGCAGCACCGAGAGCGTGTCGGTGTAGAAGATCGCGATGATCGTGATGGCCAGCAGGTCGTCGACCACGGCCAGCGTCAGCAGGAACGCGCGCAGCCCGCTCGGCAGGTGCGACCCGATGACCGCGAGCACGGCCAGGGCGAAGGCGATGTCGGTGGCCGTGGGGATCGCCCAGCCGCGCAGCGCGTCCCCGCCCGTGTTCAGGTTGACGAGCACGTACACGAGCGCCGGCGCGACCATGCCGCCGACCGCGGCCAGGATCGGGACGGCCGCCCGCCGCGGGTCGCGCAGCTCGCCGTCGACCACCTCGCGCTTGAGCTCCAGGCCCACGACGAAGAAGAAGATCGCGAGCAGGCCGTCGGCGGCCCAGGTCGACAGGCTCAGGTCGAGGTGCAGCGCCGCGGGCCCGACCGTCGTCTCGCGCACGGCCGTGTAGCCCTCGCGCCACGGCGAGTTGGCCCACAGCAGGGCCAGCGCGGCGCCCGCCAGCAGCAGCGCGCCGCCGACGGTCTCGGTGCGCAGCACCTGCGCGACGAAGCTGGCCTCGCGCCAGGAGTCGGCGCGCCGGAACAGGGTGCGGACGCTGGGCTGCGGCTCGGACACGGGGCCTCGTTCGGGGTCGATGACGGTGCGACGCCGCCCTGGTCGGGACCCGACGCCGCGGGTGGGCGGCGTGCCGACCAGACTTCCCGGCTCACCTGCGGACGACCCTACCGTCGGCCGCGTCCTGGTGGCCTGTCAGACCGACGAGTCGGTCGGCCGGGTGGACGGTCTGACAGCCGGCTGCCGACGTCCGACTGTCAGACGCTCGCGGCAGCCGCTGTGGGCGGACGGTCTGACAGCCGCGGGGCCGGATGGCCGCAGGCTCGGGTCGTCCACAGGGTCGCTGCGCGGGGCGCTGTCCACAGCGGCGGTCGGCGTCGGCCCCGGCGGGACGCGACGGTCGCCAGGGTGGCGCCGTGTCCGGACGGCCGACAGTGCACTCCCGCCCCGACGTGCGACGCCTGGTGCGCGACCAGCGGCGGATCGTCAGGCGCGACCAGCTCGCCGCGCTCGGCGTCGACGCCACCCAGGTGGCACTGCACGTGCGCGCGCACCGGTGGCGCACCTGGGGCCCGGTGGTCGTCCTGATGGACAACGGCGACCTGGACGTCGAGCAGCTGCGCTGGGCGGCGGTCCTGTCGTGCGGTCCGCGTGGGGCGCTCGCGGCGTGGACGGCGCTGCAGGCCCACGGGCTGGTGGGGTTCGAGCGCGAGGAGCTGCACGTCGTGGTGCCGCGGGGTGACAAGTG
Organism: uncultured Actinomycetota bacterium; assembly: GCA_963715595.1. Taxonomy (GTDB): domain Bacteria; phylum Actinomycetota; class Actinomycetes; order Actinomycetales; family CAWJMD01; genus MFD01275-22. The sequence goes on along the minus strand of OY970255.1, from coordinate 3,048,762 downwards.
CCTCGCCCCGCGACGCGGGGGTGGCGCGCGGCTCGTGGTCCACGAGTCACGCCGGCACGTCCCCGACGACGTGGTCGTGAGGAGGGGTCGGGTACCGACGCACGGAGCGGCGCGCGCGGCGGTCGACGCGGGCGCGTGGGCGACCACCGACAGAGCGGCCGCCGGGGTCGTGATCGCCACGGTCCAGCAGCGTCTCGCGACACCGGCGCAGATCCTGGACGAGCTCGACCGTGCCGGACGGGTGCGCCGCGCCCGGCTCCTGCGCGCCGTGCTGGACGACGTGGTCGGCGGCGTCCGGGCGCTCAGCGAGCTGGACTTCGCGCGGCTGTGCCGGGACGCGGGCCTGCCGGAGCCGAAGCGGCAGCGCACGCGCCGCGACCCGCAGGGCCGGCTGCGCTACCTCGACGTCGAGTGGGTGCGCCGCCGCGACCGGCGCAAGGTCGTCGTCGAGGTCGACGGCCGCGGGCACATGCGGCAGAGCACCTGGGAGGACGACTCGCTGCGGCAGAACGACGTCACCATCGACGACCGGGCGCTCGTGCTGCGCGTCCCGTCCTCGATCGTCCGGACCCAGCCCGAGCTCGTCGTCGCGCAGCTGCGCCGCGCCCTCGCGTGACCACCTGTCAGACCGACGACCTACCTGGGTGGGCTGACCGTCTGACAGCCGGCCGGACGCGGCCACCTGTCAGACGGACGATCCACCCGGGTGGGCTGACCGTCTGACAGCCGGCCGCGCGCCCTCAGTCCTCGGACGCCTTGGTGTCGTCCAGGCCGCTCTTGATCAGGTCCATCACCGTGTTGTCGGCGAGCGTGGTGACGTCGCCGACCTCGCGGTGCTCGGCGACGTCCTTGAGCAGGCGGCGCATGATCTTGCCCGAGCGGGTCTTGGGCAGCTCGGCCACGACCATGATCTGGCGCGGCTTGGCGATGGCGCCGATCTCCTTGGCCACGTGGTCGCGCAGCTCCTTGACGATGTCGTCGCCCTGCTCGGCGCCGCCGCGCAGGATGACGAACGCGCAGACCGCCTGGCCGGTGGTCTCGTCGGACGCGCCGACGACCGCGGCCTCGGCGACCTTGGGGTGCGACACCAGCGCCGACTCGATCTCGGTGGTCGACAACCGGTGGCCCGAGACGTTCATGACGTCGTCGACGCGGCCGAGCAGCCAGATGTCGCCGTCGAGGTCCTTCTTCGCGCCGTCACCGGCGAAGTACATGCCCTCGAACCGCGACCAGTACGTCTCCTTGTAGCGCTCCGGGTCGCCCCAGATGCCGCGCAGCATCGACGGCCACGGCTCGGTGAGGACGAGGTAGCCGCCGCCGCCGTCCGGCACGGGGGTCGCGGAGTCGTCGAGGACGTCGATGCCGATGCCGGGCAGCGCGACCTGCGCCGAGCCGGGCTTGGCGGTCGTGACGCCGGGCAGCGGGCTGATCATGATCGCGCCGGTCTCGGTCTGCCACCAGGTGTCGACGACCGGGGTGCGGTCGCCGCCGATGACGCGGCGGTACCAGACCCACGCCTCGGGGTTGATCGGCTCACCGACCGAGCCCAGCACCCGCAGCGAGGTGAGGTCGTGCTCGGCGGGGATCTGCTCGCCCCACTTCATGAACGTCCGGATCGCGGTGGGCGCGGTGTAGAGGATCGTCACGCCGTACTTCGCGACGATCTCCCACCAGCGGCCCTGGTGCGGGGTGTCGGGAGTGCCCTCGTACATGACCTGCGTGACGCCGTTGGCGAGCGGACCGTAGACGATGTAGCTGTGGCCGGTGACCCAGCCGACATCGGCTGTGCACCAGTACACGTCGGTGTCGGCGTGCAGGTCGAAGACGTTCTTGTGCGTGTACGAGGTCTGGGTCAGGTAGCCGCCCGAGGTGTGCAGGATCCCCTTCGGCTTCCCGGTGGTGCCCGAGGTGTAGAGGATGAACAGCGGGTGCTCGGAGTCGAACGCCTGCGGCTCGTGCTCGGTCGAGGCCTGAGCCACGGCGTCGTCCCACCAGACGTCGACGGCGTCGTCCCACTCGACGTCCTGCTCGGTGCGCTTGACCACCAGCACCTTCTGGACGCTGCCCCTGCTCGCCTTCGCCAGCGCGCCGTCGACCGCCGTCTTCAGCGCGAACGGCTTGCCCTTGCGGTAGCCGCCGTCGGCGGTGATGACGAGCTTGGCCTCGGCGTCGTCGATGCGGGACGCCAGCGCGTCGGCGGAGAACCCGCCGAACACCACCGAGTGGGCTGCGCCGATGCGGGCGCAGGCGAGCATCGAGATCGCGGCCTCGGGGATCATCGGCAGGTAGATCGCCACCCGGTCGCCGGCCTCGACACCGAGGTCGGTGAGGGCGTTCGCGGCCCTGCTCACCTCGTCCTTGAGCTGGGCGTAGGTGATCGTGCGGGTGTCGCCCGGCTCACCCTCGAAGTGGATGGCGACGCGGTCGCCCAGGCCGTTCTCGACGTGCCGGTCGACGCAGTTGTACGCGACGTTCAGCCGGCCCCCGACGAACCACCTCGCGAAGGGCGCCTCGCTCCAGTCGAGGGTCTGATCGAAGTCGGTCTCCCAGCTGAGCAGCTCGCGAGCCTGCTTGGCCCAGAACGCCTCCCGGTCGGCGCTCGCCTCGTCGTAGAGGTCGGCCGTGGCGATCGCCTGGGCGGCGAACGTCTCGGAGGGCGGGAACCGCCGGTCCTCGGTCGACAGGTTCTCGAGTGCCTGGCTGCTGGCGTTGTCGGACATCGTCGTCCCTCCGGTCGGCGTGCACCATCGCGCGGGGGCGGGGGCCCCGGTCACGACCCTAACGAGACCGGACGGCCGCGGCACCTGCCTCCCCGTCCGCTGCGACGAGCGGGCCGTCCCCGTCGCCGGACGGTCGCGGGACCCGTGGACGACGACCGCGGCGCCGCCGCCGCCGTCGCTACCGTGGCCCGGTCCGCGCGACCGCGTGCGGCGACGGAGGGGGAGACCGTGGCCGAGCAGCAGCAGCGGGGAGCCGGTCCGTGGATCGGGCTGGTGCTGCTCGCTGCGCTGGCGTGCCTGCTCGCCTGGTGGCTCTCCCCGTTCGCGGGGCGGGTGGCCCGGCTCGACTCCGGGCTCGGGCCACGCGCGCTGGTCTTCGGGGTGACACCGACGTCGTTCGCGCTCGCCACCGGGCCGGTCCTGAACATCCTGCTGCTCGGCGTCGCCGCGGCGGCGCTGGTGACCCGACGTGCCCTGGGCGCCGTCGCGGCGGTCTCGCTGGCGCTGGTGCTGGGGTGCGTCGGTCACCTGCTGGCGGCCGCGCTGGTGTCGGGCACGGTCCGCCCTGGGCCGGTCGTGGTGGGCCTGGCGCTGTCGGCGCTGCTGGTGGTGCCGGCGGCGGCGCTGGCGGGCCTGCTCGCGCGCACGTCGTGGGGCCGCCTGGTCGTGGTCGCGGCGGTGCTCGCTCCCACCCTCCTCGTCGTGCTGCAGCAGGTCGTCCTCGTCCTGGGCGGCCCGGCCGTCTACTCGCGCCTGCCCTCGCTCGTCGTCCTCGGCACCGTGGTCGCGCTCGTGGCGGCCGTGGCCGTGGGCGGCGGCCGGGGACGGGTCGGCGCCGCAGCCGTGCGGCTCGTCGCCGCGCTCGTGGTGCTCCTGGTGGCCGGCGCCCTGCTCCCGCTGCTGTCCCTGGGCGTGCTCGCGGCCTTCGCCGACGTGCTGCCCCGCGAGCTCGGCGGCGGGCTGCCGACCCCCGACCCGCCGCGCCTGGAGAGCGTGCTGCTGCCGTTCCGCGCGATGCGGGTCACCTGGCCCGCGTGGGCGGGCGGCCTCCTCGTCGGTGCCGCGGTCGGGGCCGGCGTCCTCGCCGCCCGGCGCACGCGTCGCGCCCCGACCCCGGCGGGCTGACCCCGGACGCGGAGCGTCCCCGCCCTCGTTCCGGCCGGGTGCGCTCGGCGGAACGGGGACGGGGACGCAGTGACCAGGGTAGGTCAGGCGTGCCTGCGGACGGTGCCCGCGGTCAGTGCGACGTCGCCTTCTCGGCACCGGCGCCGGTCATCGAACGGACCTGCATCTCGGCCGACTTGGCGTCGTGGTCGGCCTCCGGCTTGCTGGTGACCGTGCCGAGCCAGCCCAGGAAGAAGGCCAGCGGGATCGACACGAGCCCGGGGTTGTCCAGCGGGAACCAGCTGAAGTCGATGCCGGCGTCCTTGATCATCGACGGGCTGAGACCGGTGTCGGGGTTGGCGGGCTTGCCCGACACCACGGGGGAGAACACGATCAGCGTGATGCAGGTGACCAGACCCCCGTACATCGACCACAGCGCCCCGCGGGTGTTGAACCGCTTCCAGAACAGCGAGTAGAGGATCGTCGGGAGGTTGGCGCTGGCCGCCACCGCGAACGCGAGAGCGACCAGGAACGCGATGTTCTGGCCGAGCGCGAACATGCCGCCCAGGATCGCGAGGGCACCGATGACGACCACCGTGCGCCGGGCGATCTTCACCTCGGCGTCGGGGGCGACGTCGCCCTTCTTGATCACGCTGGCGTAGATGTCGTGCGCGAACGAGGTCGCGGCGGTGATGGTCAGACCCGCCACGACGGCGAGGATGGTCGCGAACGCCACCGCCGAGATCAGGCCCAGCAGGATCGTCCCGCCGAGCTCGAAGGCGAGCAGAGGCGCGGCCGAGTTCGCTCCACCGGGCGCCGCCCGGATGGTCTCCGGACCCACCAGCGCACCAGCGCCGTAGCCCAGCACCAGGCTGAACAGGTAGAACAGGCCGATCAGCCAGATCGCCCACACCACGCTGCGCCGGGCCTCCTTGGCCGTCGGCACCGTGTAGAAGCGCATCAGCACGTGCGGCAGGCCCGCGGTACCGAGCACCAGCGCCAGCGACAGCGAGATGAAGTCGATCTTGGTGAGGGTGGACGCGCCGTACTGGCGCATCGGCTCGAGCAGCGACTCGGGTGCGGCGTCGCCCGAGGCGCGGGCGGTCTCGACCGAGGCGCCGAGCAGCTCGGACAGGTTGAAGCCGTACTTGGCCAGCACCCAGACCGTCATCACGCCGGCGCCGAGGATGAGCAGCACCGCCTTGATGATCTGCACCCAGGTGGTGCCCTTCATGCCGCCGACGAGGACGTAGACGATCATGAGCACGCCGACGACGGCGACGACGGCGTACTGGGCCGCCTGGCTCGACACGCCCAGCAGCAGCGCGACGAGGCCACCGGCACCGGCCATCTGGGCCAGCAGGTAGAAGAAGCAGACCGCGAGGGTGCACAGGGCTGCCGCCATCCGGATCGGCCTCTGCTTCAGCCGGAACGAGAGCACGTCGGCCATCGTGAACTTGCCCGTGTTGCGCAGCAGCTCGGCGACCAGCAGGAGCGCCACCAGCCAGGCGACGAGGAACCCGATGGAGTACAGGAAGCCGTCGTAGCCGTTGAGCGCGATGGCGCCGGCGATGCCGAGGAAGCTCGCCGCCGACAGGTAGTCGCCGGCGATGGCGGTGCCGTTCTGCGGGCCCGTGAACGAGCGTCCGCCGGCGTAGAAGTCGGCCGCGGTCGCGTTGTTGCGCGAGGCGCGGATGACGATCGCGAGGGTGACGACGACGAAGAGGCCGAAGATCGCGATGTTGAGGGCGGGGTTGCCGATGTCGACGGCAGGAGCGAGGTGGACGTTCACGCCAGACCTCCCTCGACCCGGGTGCGCAGCGACTCGGCCTGCGCGTCGTACTTCTTGTTGGCCCAGCTGCGGTACGCCATCGTGATGGCGAACGTCGAGACGAACTGGCCGAGACCGAACAGCAGCCCGACGTTGACGTTGCCGAAGACCGGCGTGCCCATGAAGTCGGGGGCGAACGCCGCCAGCAGCACGTACAGGAAGTACCAGACGAGGAACAGCGCGGTCATCGGGAAGATGAACGAGCGGAAGGTGCGCTTGAGCCCGGCGAACTCCGGGCTGTCAGCGACCTCCTGGTGGACGGGGTGGTGCCCGTCCCCGGTGGGTTGGGCGAGCGAGTCCGACACGAGACCTCCTGGACGTCAGCCACCCCGACCGCGTCGTCGGGGCCGGGAGACACTGTGGCGGGGCTCACGTGGGACGCGCAGCAGCCCACGTCGACGGCTCGGCAGGCGGTCGCGGTCGTCGCCGTGCGGTCGTCTCGCGCGACGAACGGTCGGGCCGGGGCGGTGCGTGGACGCACGGCGACGGCGGCGCCACCACCGTCGACGGGTGCGTGGAGCCTCGTGCGGGCGGGCCGGGCGCGGCCCTTGCGGCCCTCGACGCCCGTGATGCTGCACGGGTGAGGTCGGCGACCGGCGACGACGAGGGCCCCTGGCCGCGGGTGGTGTCGCACCGCGGTGGTGCGGCGCTGGCCCCCGAGAGCACCGCGCTCGCGTTCGCGACCTCGCTCGCCCACGGCGTCGAGCACCTCGAGACCGACCTGCGGGTCACGGCCGACGGCGTCGCCGTGGCGTTCCACGACGAGCGGGTCGACCGGGTGACCGACCTGCGCGGATCGGTGCGCGACCTGCCCTGGCGCTGGGGACGGCGCCGCTCCTCGCCGACGACGTGCTGCGACGCCGCGTGGTCGTCCGGCCGGTCGGTGATGACGGCCGACACGTGCTGGCGCGGGTGCTGCGCGACCGGATGCCGGTGTCAGCCGGCCGCAGCTCCACGACGTCGAAGTGGGCCGAGGGGAGGCGATCTCGTCCTGGGCGTCGATGAGGCGGATCTCGCGGTGCTCGGCCGCGACGGTCGCCTCGAGGACGCCGAACACCGACGCCGCCGTGCGCCCGAGCGCGACCTCGAGGCCATCGGTGAGCAGGTGCGCGAGGAACAGCGCGGCCGTCGCGTCACCGGCGCCGTTGACGCTCAGCGGCAGCAGCGGGGTGGTGACGGTGAGCACGCGCCGTCCGTCCGAGGCGAGCATCGACACCGTGTCGTCGGGCGCGTCGGGCAGCTGCACGCTCGTGACCAGGACGGTCGACGGGCCCGCGGCGTGCAGCTCGTCGACGGCCGTGAGCAGGTCGGCGGTGGTGGTGATCGCGCCCGGCTCGCGCCCGGTGAGGAACTCCAGCTCGAACTGGTTGGGCGTCACGACGTCGGCGGCGGGCACCACGCGGTCGCGCATCAGCTCGGGGATGCCGGGGCGCACGAAGAAGCCGCGCCCGACGTCGCCCATGACGGGGTCGCAGCAGTAGACCGCGCGCGGGTTCGCGGCGCGCACCTTGGCGACCGCCTCGAGCACGACCTCGCCGACCGCCTCGCCGCCCTGGTAGCCGGTCAGCACCGCGTCGCAGGTGGGCAGCACCCCGCGCTCCTCGATGCCGGTGATGACGTCGGCGACCTCGGCCGGGTCGAGCAGGGGGCCGCGCCAGGAGCCGTACCCGGTGTGGTTGGAGAAGTGCACGGTGTTGACCGCCCACACCTCGTGACCGAGCCGCTGCAGGGGGAACACCGCCGAGGAGTTGCCGGCGTGGCCGTAGGCGACGGACGACTGGATCGACAGGATGCGCACGGTGCCAGGGTAGTGCGGGGGGAGCGGCGGGTCCGTCGGTCAGCGGTCCGGGTCGCGCGCCCCGCGCAGCCTGCGGTCCACGTCGACCGCCTCCGGCGTGTGCATCCGCACCATGCTGCGCCCGACGCTGTCGGGGACGGAGGCGCGCGTCAGCCGCGACACCACCACCATCGTGGTGAACGCGAGCGGCATGGTCCACGCGGCGGGCTGCTCCAGCATCACCTGCAGCCACGCGGGCGCGGGCAGCGCCAGCAGGGTCGCGAGCACCGCCGCGCTCGAGGTGGCCCCGCCGACGGCGAGCCCCCAGAGCGTGCCCGCGGGCGTGAGGCCCCGCCACCAGATGCCGAGCAGCAGCAGCGGGCAGAACGTCGACGCCGCCACCGCGAACGCCAGGCCCACGGTGCCCGCCAGGGAGGTCGACGACGCGCCGACCAGGGTGAGGGCCAGCGGCACCGCGACGGCCACCACGGTGCCCAGCCGGAACAGCGCGACCGGACGCCAGTCGCGCCGCGACGCGAGCCCACCCAGCAGGTCGCGCGAGATCACGCCCGCCACCGACACGACCAGCCCGGACGAGGTCGACAGGAAGGCCGCGAACGCACCTGCCACCAGCAGCGCCGACAGCAGCTCGCCCCACGGCGAGGGCAGCATCCGCGCCGGCAGCTCGAGCACCACCGTGTCGGCGCGCCCGGTGAGCAGCAGGTCGGGGGCGTACACGCGGCCGAGGGCACCGTAGACCGGCGGCCACAGGTAGAACAGCCCGAGCAGGCCGATGACGATCGCCGTGGTGCGACGCGCGGCCCGGCCGTCGGGGTTGGTGTAGAAGCGCACCAGCACGTGCGGCAGGCCCATCGTCCCGAACAGCAGGGCGAGCACGAGCGAGTACGTGCTGTACAGCGGGTGCGCGGTGCCGCCTGCGCCCGACAGCGGTGCGGCCCAGTCCCTCCCGTCGCTCGCCTCGACCGGCTCGGCGTGCGGGACCGGCGTCCCCGCGGCCATCGAGACCGTCGTGCCCGCACCGAGCAGCGCGTCGTCGCCGGCGTCGAGGGCGAGCCGGCCGGTGGTGGCGCGGCCGTCGACGGTGCCGTCGACCACCAGCACGGCCGGCACGTCGGCCCGCACCCGCACCTGCGCCGGCAGGACGGTCGTCGTCGCCTCGCGCGTGATCGCGGGGCCCGCGGCCGACGGGTCGGGGGCGCCGTCGGCCTGCCAGGCCAGGGCGAGGAACAGCACCGGCGTCGCGATCGCCGTCACCTTGAGCCAGTACTGGAACGCCTGGACCAGGGTGATGGAGCGCATGCCGCCCGCCACCACGTTGAGCACCACCACCGCGGCCACCAGCGCCGCTCCCAGCGCCACCGGGGAGCCGGTGACCGCGCGCAGCGCGACGCCCGCCCCCTGCAGCTGCGGCAGCAGGTACAGCCAGCCGATGCCCACGACGAGCAGCGCCGACGCGTACCGCACCCGGGTCGAGGCGAGCCGCGACTGCGCGAAGTCGGGCAGCGTGTACGCCCCCGAGCGGCGCAGCGGGGCGGCGACGAGCGCGAGCAGCACCAGGTAGCCCGCGGTGTACCCGACGGCGAACCAGAGCATGTCGACGCCGCCGGTGAGCACCAGGCCCGCGACCCCGAGGAAGCTCGCCGCCGAGAGGTACTCGCCGCCGATGGCGGACGCGTTGGCGCGCGGCGAGACCGCTCGCGAGGCCACGTAGAAGTCGCTGGTGGTGCGCGAGACCGTGACGCCGAGCGCGCCGATCACGACCGTCGCCAGGCAGACCAGCGCGACCGCGGCCACGCCGAGGACGGGGTCGGTCACCGGCGCCTCACCAGCTCGGCGAAGTCGCGCTCGGTGCGCTCGGCCGCCCACACGCACACCCACGCGGTCAGCGCGATCGCCGGGTACGCGAGCACCCCCAGCAGCAACCAGGGGACCGGGAGGCCGAGCACGTCGTAGGACGCGAGTCCCGGCGCGAGCAGGAACAGCAGCGGCAGGCCGCCCACGGTGACGACGAAGGCGGCGATCACGGCCAGCCCGAGGCGCAGCTGGCTGCGCACCAGCGAGCTGATGTACAGCTCGCCGAGCTCGGTCTGCTCGTCGATGTCGGTCTCGGGCGAGCGCGGCGGCGCCGCCCGCGGCGCACCGGTGCGCGGGCTGGTGACGCGCACCCGCTTCGGCACCGGGTGCCGGTGCGGCCCGCGCGGACCGGTTCGTTCTGTCACGGGGGGCCCAGGCGCGCCCACACCGCGCGGTGGTCCGTGCCCGGGACGACGACCTGGCCCGCGTCGACCACCGGCAGGCCGCGCGCGAGCACGTGGTCGAGCTGGACGAACGGCGGGAACGGGTACCCGACCGGCCAGGTGCGCACCCAGCCGGCACCGACCTCGGCGTGAGCGTCGTCGAGGACGTCGGTGAGGCGGCGGAACACAGGGTGGTCGCTGCTCGCGTTCAGGTCGCCGGCCAGCACGACGGGCGTCCCGTCGGCGACGGCCGCGCGCGACCAGGCGGTGAGGTCCTCGACCTCGGAGTGCCACAGCGCCGGGAAGCGCACCGGCGGCGTCGGGTGCACGGCCCGCACCAGCACCTCGCCCGTCGGCGTGCGCACCGTCACCGCGGGCTGGGCGAACCGGCTGGCGGCCACGGGCACCTCGACCAGGGGGTGACGGCTGAGCACCGCCGAGCCCTGCGGCCCGGGACCGTCGAGCACCACGCGCTCGGGCAGCGAGTCGAGCCCGGCGTCGTCGAGGACCTCGGCGGCCGACGAGGTGAGCTCGACCAGCACGAGCACGTCGACGTCCAGCGCGTCGACGGCGCCGGCGACGACCTCCAGGTCTCCCTCCCCCAGCTCGAGATTGGCTGCCATCACGACGAGGTCGTCGTCCGACGCGGGTGCCGGGTCGCCCAGGAACGCGGGGACGGCGACGGCGACGTGCACCACGACCAGCGCGGCGGCGACCGCCGAGGCGAGCCGCTGACGGTTGGCCAGCGCCAGCACGAGCAGCACGACGACCCACCCGCCGACCACCCAGCGCAGCGACTGCAGCGCCACCGGCACGACCGGTCCGTCGAGATCGACCCAGCGCAGCGCGGTGACCGGCACCGCGGGCACCAGGGCGAACCACAGCAGCACCGCCGCCACGGTGCGCAGCGGGTGCCGTTCGGCACGCGCCGGCTCCGGTCGCGTGCCGACGGGACCCCTCACCGGCCGGACCGTATGCGCAGCAGGCTCTCGCGCAGCTCGCGGGTGTGGCGGCGGCTGACCACCAGGGTGTCGTCACCCAGCTGCACGGTGCACCGCCCGCCGTCGATGCGCACCTCCTCGACGTGCGGCAGCGACACCAGCGTCGAGCGGTGGATGCGGACGAAACCTGCCGGACCCCAACGCTCTTCGAGGGTGCTCAGGGGCACGCGGATGAGGTGCGTCCCGCTGTCGGTGTGCAGACGGGCGTAGTCGCCCTGCGCCTCCACGTAGCGCACCGTCGAGCGCTGGACGAAGCGCGTGACGCCGCCGAGCTCGACCGGGATGGTCTCGTCCGGCTCGGCGTCGCCGGCGGGTGCGTCGCTGCCGTCGAGCACCCGGCTGAGCGCCTCGTGCAGCCGCTCGGGACGCACGGGCTTCATCAGGTAGTCGGTGGCCGCGAGCTCGAACGCGTCGACGGCGTGCTGGTCGTACGCGGTGACGAAGACGACCTGCGGGCGCCGGCTGAACCTGGCGAGCACGCGGGCGAGGTCGAGGCCGTCGAGCCCGGGCATCTTGATGTCGCTCAGCACGACGTCGACCTCGTGCTCCTCGAGCAGGCGCAGCGCCTCGGTGGCACCGCCCGCCGTCACGACCTCGCCGACGCGCTCGTCCTGGTGCAGCAGCCACTCCAGCTCGGCGAGAGCAGGCGCCTCGTCGTCGACGACGAGGACGCGCAGCTTCGCCGGGACGCTCACCGGGCCGCAGCCTTCCAGGCGTCCTCGCCCAGTCGCACGCCGAGCAGCGCCCCGAGCGCGTAGCCGGGCTCACCGAGCTCGACGGTGTGCTGGCCGGACTGGATCCTGCGCGTGGTCCCGTCGCTGGTGCGCACGTCGAGGCGCCAGCCGTTCAGCGCCGGACGCAGCCGCGCCGCGACCAGGTCGTCGGTGTCGATCCAGGTGCACAGCTTGTCCTGCCGCGCGGCGCCCACGCCGCCGTCGAGGAGCGCGCCCACCCGCTCGGCCTCCTCGCGGGCGCGCCGGCCCGCCAGGTTGCGCAGGGCCTTGCGGCCCAGGCCGCCCTCGGGCACCCGCACCAGCAGCAGGCCGGTGTCGCACAGCACGACGCTGAGCTCCTTGGTCGCGCCCTCGTGCACCATGATCCACGCGGCGCGCACCTGCGGCTCGGGCTCGGCGATCACGCGGGTCTCGTTCGCGAGGTCGACGCCCTTGCCGCGCAACCACTCCCGCAGCGCGGGCACCTGGTCGGGGCGCTCGGTGACCGGCCGCACGGCGTCCTCGAACCGCACCTGGCGCCCGTCCGGCAGGACCATCGAGAACGGCTCGTCCCACCCCGGCTCCCACGAGAACCGCACTCGCGCACCGGCCTGCGTGATGAGCGCGTGCCCCACCGCGGCGCCGAGCACCGAGGTGAGGACGTCGGCGTCGGCCTGCGCCCGGTGCTCGGCCGCGATGCCGGGGTTGACCAGCGGTGCGACCATCTCGCGCCCGCGGCCCTGCTCGACGGCGTCGAGCAGGGCCGACAGTGCGGGGCTGCCGGCCGTCCGGGTCTGCAGGGCGGCGCGCGCGAGGTGGCCGGCGTTGGTGGCGAGCAGCTCGCTGCCGACGCGGTCGGCGAGATCCTCCCGGGGACCGCCGGGCCGTCGATCTCGAGCAGGCGCTGCTCGATCCCGTCCAGGGCCGCCTGCGCCTGCTGCGCGTCGGTGCCGAGCACCGTGAGGCCGGCGCGTCGAGCGCCGGTCCACGCGCCCGGTGCGCCGACCGCGGCCTGCCGCTCGAACCGCTCGACGCGCACGCCGATCGGGGGGTGGGAGTCGAACGTCGACGTGCGGCGCTCGGCCAGCACCTGGTCGACGGCGGCGCCGAAGGAGTCGCGGCGCGCGTCGAGCAGGGCCTGGACGCCGGTGGAGAGGGGGGCGCGGCCGTGCTCGTCCTGCACGACGCCGCCGTACTCGTCGGTCAGCACGTTCCACGCGGCGTCGGCCGCGACCACGGCCCGCAGCGCGCGGGCTGCGGTGGCGGGCCCGGCGACGCGGGCGGAGTAGGCGTCGGCCTCGTGCTCCTGGTCGCGGTTGGACGCCGCCGCGACGGCCAGGTAGCTCCAGGCCAGCAGGCGCACCAGCCAGCCGACGGGCCCACCCGTGCCCTGCGCCATCGCGACGACGAAGTCGCGCCCCCGGTCGGTGAGGGCGGCGAGCCGGGTGTGGCCGGCGCCGTAGTGGCCGAGCTCGTGCGCGAGCACCGAGCGCAGCTCGCCGCGGGTCAGGACGGCGAGCAGCGGCAGCCCGACGAGCAGCTCGCGGCGGCCGCCGACCTCGTGGACCGCGGCGTTCACGGTGCCGTCGACCACGACCCGGCTCGGCACGGCGGTCTGCAGCCCCTCGGCGAGGCCGCGCACCTCCTGCCACAGCCTCGGGTGCTCGTGCTCGTGCTCGTCGAGGCGGACGCCGGTGAACGGCTGCGGACGTCCCTTCCAGGCCGAGCGCAGCGCGGCGACCAGCCCGATCACCAGGACGAGACCGAGCCAGAACAGCACCTGCACGCCCGCGCCGACCATCTCGTTGCGGAACGCCAGCACCGCCAGGGCCACCACGGCGACGAGCAGGCCGACCACGGCCACCGGGAACAGGCCCAGCACGACCAGCGCCGGCACCGCGCGCACCTTCGCCACCGCGTCCTCCGTGTGCGACCGGCGCGCACGGCCCGGCCGGCGCGCGTCCTCCCCCTGACGGCGCCCAGTGTCGCGCACCGCGCTCGCCCGCGGAGGACGAACCCCGAGCGGACCCACTAGCGGACGCTGGCGCGCGGGCTGTACTTCGGGACCCGGAAGGAGACCTTGGTGCCGGCGCCCGGCGCGGTCTCGACGACGAGACCGGAGTCGTCCCCGAAGACCTGGCGCAGCCGCGAGTCGACGTTGCCGAGACCGACCGAGTCGGAGCCGGACTCGCCCGCGAGCACCCGCCGGACGTCGTCGGGGTCGGAGCCCACGCCGTCGTCCTCCACGCTGATCAGCGCCTCGGTGCCCACGTCCTCGGCCACCAGCGTCACGTGCCCGACGCCCTCGCGACCCTCGAGCCCGTGCCGCACCGCGTTCTCGACCAGGGGCTGCACCGACAGGAACGGGATGGCGACCTGGAGCACCTCCGGCGCCACCCGCAGCCGCACGTCGAGGCGCTCGCCGAAGCGCGCCTTCTCGAGCACCAGGTACCGCTCGACGTTGCTGAGCTCGTCGGCGAGAGAGGTGAACTCGCCGCCCCTGCGGAAGGCGTACCGGGTGAAGTCGGCGAACTCGAGCAGCAGGTCGCGGGCCCGGTCGGGGTCGGTGCGCACGAACGAGGCGATGGCGTTCAGCGAGTTGTAGACGAAGTGCGGGCTGATCTGGGCGCGCAGCGCGCGCAGCTCGGCCTCGATGGCGCGGGTGCGGGAGCGGTCGAGCTCGGCCAGCTCCAGGTTCGCCGACACCCAGGCCGCCACCTCCTCGGCGGCGCGGACCAGGCCCGCGGACGGGCGCTCGACGTACGCGGCCAGGGCGCCCACCACGCGACCGTCGGCCACGAGCGGGACGACGACCGCGTGCTGCACCGGGCAGGTCGGCTCGGTGCAGGCGACCTGCGCGGGCGCGAGCACGACCGCGCGTCCGCCCTGCATCACCCCGGCGGCGTGGTCGGCGGCGGTCGCGGCGTGGCCGGGGGCGCCGGTGCCGTCCCAGGCCAGCACCCGCCCGCCCGCGGTCAGCGCCACCGCCGGCGTGCCCAGCAGCGCCCGCAGGTGCCGCGCCGCGCGGGTCGCGCCGGTCGGTGTGAGGCCGTCGCGCAGGTGCGGGGCCGCGAGCGAGGCGGTGTGCAGGGTGGCGAAGGTGGCGCGGTCGGCGGGCGTGCCGAGGTCGGCCCGCCCGCGCAGCACCCGCACGGTCACGGCCACGGCGACGGCCGCGAGCACGAGCCCGGCCAGCACGGCCTGCGTCGGGGTCACGCAGCGCACCGTCGCGGTTGGCGCAGGTGGCGTCAAGTGCGCGACGCCGCCACCGGTACGGTCGCGCGGTGCCCGACCCGCTGCTGACGCTCGCGCAGCTGCCCGGTGTCGCCGACGACGTGGCGGCCGCCCGCGAGGCGTGCGAGCGGCTGCGCTGGCACCCGGCGATGCGCCGGCGCAGCGCCGAGGTGCGGGCCGAGGCCTGCGTCTGGGCCGCGCGGGCGAGCGCGGCCGTCGAGGGCGCCCGGCTGCCCGTCACGCTGGTCCGCGACGCCGTCCGCGGCGCCCGCGACCTGCCCGGGGACCCCGCCGGCCAGGTGGTCGCCGGCGCCACCCGCGCGGTCGCCGAGGCCGAGCGGCTCTCGGGCGGGGGAGCCCGCGCGGTGCTGTCGGCGCCCCGGGCGGCGCTCGTGCGCCTGCACGTCGCGGCCGTCGGCGGGTCGGTCGACGAGGGTCGGGTCGGACGTCCGCGCGTCGACGGCGAGGACGCCCGCGGAGGCCCGGGGACCGGTGCGGTGCGACCGCCCGACGCCGCCGCGGCCCGGGCCCGGCTCGACGGCCTCGTCGAGCTGCTGGCCGCCCCGACGTCGGCCCCGGCGCTGGTGCTCGCCGCCGTCGCGTCGGCCGAGATCGTCTGCGCCGCACCCTTTCCCGACGGCAACGGGATCGTCGCGCGGGCGCTCCAGCGGGCCCTCGTCGTCGGGCTGGGGCTCGACCCGATGGGCGCCGTGGTCCCCGAGTCGGCGCTGCTGGCAGACCCCGGCGCGTACCTCGCCGCGCTCGAGGGCTACGCGACCGGCACGCCCGACGGTCTCGCCGGCTGGCTGCGCTTCACCGCCCGCAGCGTGGTCACCGGCGCCGAGGAGGGCGCCACCCTCGCCGACGCCGTGCTCGCCGGCCGGCTGCCGCGCGGCTGACCTCGCGTCCCGCCGGCTGTCCGACCGACGGCCCACCCGGGTAGGGCGTCCGTCTGACCGAGGGCCGCCGCCCGCGACCTGTCAGACCGTCCACCCACCCGGGTAGGGCGCCCGTCTGACAGGTGCTCGGGCCGGCTGCCGCGCGGCTGACCTCGCGCGTCCCGCCGAGGACCTAGCCGCAGGCGCGGCCGACCTCGCGGACGACCCACGGGTTGACGACGAAGTAGTCGAGGTCGGAGTACTCCTCCTCGCCGACCGCCAGGCGCACCTGGCCGCCGGCGTCGAGCTGCTGGGCGCTGACCGTGCAGGTGTCGACGCGCAGCTCGATGCCGATCGTGACGCTCGCCTGCTGACCGCCCGGGATGGTGAGCGGCAGCGCCGGCTCGCCGACCAGGGTGACGCCGTCGGGGCCGACGACGTCGACCACGACGTCCTCGGTGGTGCCCGAGCGCAGCGTCACGTACAGGTCGCCGTCGGCGCGCACGATCGTGTTCTCGACCATCACCGGACGGGCGAGGTCGGCCAGGCAGCCCATCTCGACGACGGTGCTCGCCGAGATCGGGAACGCGCCCACCCGCGCGCCGTCGACCCAGGTGCTGCGCAGGTCGGCGCCGCTCACCCGCACCCGCAGCGCCCCGTCGCGGCTGCCGCCGCGGGCCATCTGGCCCTGCGAGCAGTCCCGCACCTCGGCCAGGACGGTCTGCGACGCGTGGGCGCCCGGTGCCACCTCCAGCGGCTCGCGCAGGTCGCCGGTGACGCCCGACGTCCGCCCGTCCTCGAGACCGCCCTCGAAGTCGACCTCCGTGACGGTGACCGGCTGCGCGCCGGTGTTCACCACGTTCAGGCGGGCGCTGACGCGCTGGGAGTCCTCGTAGCCGTTGCCGTACTCGAGCCAGGCGACGACGCCGGACGCGCGGTCCAGGCCCGCCTGCTGGAGCTGGGCGGTCGCACCGGCCCCGAGCAGCGCGGCGACCACGACGGCGGCCGCGAGCGCGACGGCCGTGCGCAGCCGGCTCGAGCGCACGACGTCGACCTGGCGGCCGGCGCGCTCGGCGGCCGGGCGCGCCCGCCGGGCCAGCGCGTCGAGCCGGCCGGTCGGGCCGGGTGCGTCGGGGGTCGCGTCCGGCGCGGAGGTGGTCGGGCCGGTGCCGTCGGGCCGGGGGGTGCCGGGCGGAGCCTGCCCCGGGCGGGAGCGGTCGGTGCGGCGCTCGTCGATGCGGACCGCGCGGTCCGCACGCGGGGCGCCCTCGCGCTCGCGCACGTCCTCCAGGGCCGAGCCCATCACCTCACGGCTCATCACCGACCTCTTCCCGCGCGACGTCGCGCGCCAGCGCCATCCTCGTCAGCGCAAGGGGCCCACCGCCACCGGCACGACGAAGCGTGACCGGTCGGTGACCTGGGAGGGGCCGGACAGGGTGACGGCGGCGCCCTGGGGCGCCGCCGTCGGACATGCACGAGGCGGCTACCAGGCGTGCACTGGATTCGTGGGCCGGGACGAGCCCGACCCGACGTGTCCTCTCGGGGACCGGCCGCGCGTGGGTACCGCTCCGTGCATGTGGTCCACCGACCGCCGAGCGGTCGAAGTACCGCACCTCCATTGGTACTCCTCGCGCGGGCGAAAGGGAAGGGTTCGCACCCGATCCGCGCTCGGTCGGTCCCACGGGTCGCTGCGCTCGTCCGGCCGGGCGCGACGGTGGCACGATCCTGTGTTTGCGTCGCCCCGGTTGCGGGTACATGCTGGACGGAGCCGGTCCGCCTCGTGCGTCGACCGGCCCCGTCGACCGGCTCCTCCCCCCCGAGCCGGACGGCGACGACGACCCCCGCCACCCCCCCGGCGGGGGTCGTCCCGCGTCCGGGCCCAGGCGCGAGGGCCTCGCAGCAGCTCGACCGCCGCGTCGTCCACAGGCCCCCTCCGGACCGTGCCGTCCACAGCCACGGCCCGCGGGCCCGACGGCCGTCGGGTCCGGCGGCCACCGTGGGCGGGTGCCCGCCGCACCCGCGTCCGACCCCGGTCCGCTCGTCCTCGTCGTCACCGACGACCCGACGGTGCACGAGCACGTGCGGGTGGCGGCGGCAGCGGCGGGCGCCGCCTGCCGTCTCGTCGACGACCCCGCCGCCGCCGAGGAGTCGGCCGCCGCGCTGGTCGTCGTCGACGCCCGGGTGCCGGGCTGCTGGTCGGGCCCGACGCTCGTCCCCGACGCCGTGCTCGTGGCGCCCGACGGGTCCGGGCCCGCCCCGCCGGGTGCGGTCCGGCTGCCGTCGCAGCGCGACCTGCTCGGCGCCCGGGCGGCGTCCGCCGTGGCCGGCGCACGTGACGGTAGGGCAGCGCCCGGCCAGGGGCTCGTCGTGGGGGTCGTCGGCGCCGTCGGGGGAGCCGGCACCAGCGTGCTCGCACTGGCCCTCGCGACCGCCGGCGGCGGTCGGCTGGTCGACGCCGACCCGGTCCGCTCGGGCTCGGTGGCCGCGACCGGTACCGAGCACGACGGCGTCCCCCGGTGGGACGAGGAGCAGCGGCCGCGGCCCGCGTCGCTCGCCGGGGTCGTCGACCGGGCGCGGCGCGGGTCGCCGCTGGTCGTGGTCGACGCGCCGGCGCTGGCGGCGGGCACGCTGTGGCGGCGGGCCGACGCCGCGGTGCTCGTCGTCCCCGACGCCGTGCCCGCGGCGCTGACGGCGCGCCCGGCCGTGCACCACCTGCGCCGTGCCGTCCCCCGGGTGCTGGTCGTGGTGCGCTCGCGCCGGCGCGGGGGGCCGGGGCGCGCGGCCGTCGCCGAGGTCGTGGGGGAGCGTGGGCAGGTGCCCGTCGTCGGGTGGGGCTGGCACGAGCCGCTGGCCGCCGCGGCCGACGCCGGCGCGCTGGTGCCGTGCGTGCGCCGCGGACCCACGGCCGCCGCGGCGCGCCGGGTGCTCGACCTGCTGCGCGACGCGGGGACGGTGGGGCCGTGAGCCTGCCCGCCGCGGGCGATCCCGGCGTGCTGGCCCGGGTGCGCGCCGGGCTGGTGCACCGCGGGTCCGACCTGCCGGGCGACGTCGCCCACCTGCTCACCGGCGAGGCCGTCGGGGCCGACCTGCTCGGCGTGCTCGACGAGGTCAGCGCCGAGCTCACCGGCGCCGGCCCGCTGCAGCCGCTGCTCGACGACCCCGCGGTCACCGACGTCCTGGTCAACGCCCCCGACGAGGTGTGGGTCGACGCCGGCGCCGGCCTGCGCCGGGTCGACCTCGACCTCGGGCCGCCCGAGCGGCTGCGTGCCCTCGCCGTGCGGCTCGCGGCGAGGTCGGGGCGCCGCCTCGACGACGCCTCCCCCTACGTCGACGCCCGCCTGCCCGGCGGCGTGCGCCTGCACGCCGTGCTCGCCCCGCTCGCGGTCGGCGGCACCGTGCTGTCGCTGCGGGTGCCGCCGCGACGCACCTTCGCCCTGCCCGAGCTGGTCGCCCTCGGCGGGGTCCCGCCCGGGTGGGACGCCGTGCTCGCGGCGGTGGTCCGACGCCGGCTCGGGTTCCTGGTCAGCGGCGGCACCGGCACCGGCAAGACCACGCTGCTGTCGGCGCTGCTCGGCGAGGTCGACCCCGCCGAGCGGGTCGTCACGGTCGAGGACACCGCCGAGCTGCGGCCGGGCTGCCCCCACCACGTGCGGCTCGAGAGCCGCCCGGCCAACGCCGAGGGCTCCGGCGCCGTGCCGCTCGCCGAGCTGGTGCGCCAGGCGCTGCGGATGCGTCCCGACCGCGTCGTGGTCGGCGAGTGCCGTGGCGCCGAGGTGCTCGACCTGCTGTCGGCCCTCAACACCGGGCACGCGGGCGGCTGCGGCACCGTGCACGCGAACGCGGTCGAGCACGTCCCGAGCCGGCTCGAGGCGCTCGGCATGCTCGGCGGCGTCGGCCGCGCCGCGCTGGCCCGGCAGGTCGCGAGCGCCCTCGACGTCGTGGTGCACCTCGAGCGGCGCGAGGGGCTGCGCCGCGTGGTGAGCGTCGGGGTCGTGGTCGACCGCGGCGAGCACGTCGAGGTGGAGCCCGCGCTGGTCGCGGGGGCGCTCGCCCGGTCGCCGGGTGCGCGCGCCCCCGGGTGGCCCCGGCTGGCGGCGCTGCTCGGCGACGACGACCCCTGGGCCGGACGGTGACGCCCGCGCTCGCCGGGCTGCTCCTCGCGCTCGCCGTGCTGGTGCTGCCCCGCCGCGCGGGTGCCGTCGCCCACGCGCCGCGTCGGCGTCCCCAGGGGGTTCGGCGGCGCCGGGCCGCGACCGACGTCGCCGCCGTCGCGGCCGAGCTGGCCACCCTGACGCGCGGCGGCCTCCCGCTGGCGGTGGCCTGGAGCGCGGTCGCCCAGGAGGCCGTCGACGACGACGTCGGGCGGCTGCTCGTCCGCCTGTCGGCGGCCGCGTCCGCGGGCGAGCCGGTGGCGCCGTTGCTGCGGTCCGGCGGCCCCGGCCTGGCCGTGCTGGCGTCCACCGTGCGGGTGCACGAGCAGACCGGGGCGCCTGTCGCCGACCTGCTCGACCGCGCCGCGGGCGGGCTGCGCGCCGACGCCGACGCGCTGCTGGCCCGGCGCACGGCTCTCGCGGCGCCGCTGGCGACGGCGCGCGTGCTGGTGGGGCTGCCGCCCGCCGGCCTGCTGCTCGGTGTGGTCGTGGGCGCCGACCCCGTCGCGGTGCTGGTCGGCACCGGCCCGGGGCGCGCCGCCGCGGCCGTGGGCCTCGTGGCCGCCGTGTGCGGCTGGTGGTGGTCGCGGCGCCTGGTGCGTGCCGCCTCGTCGGGGGCGGGCGCGTGAGCGCGGCGCTCGCGGCGGGGACGGCGCTCGGGCTCGCCGTGCTCGTCGGCACCGACGACCCGGCCGGACGCCTGCGCCGCCTCGCCGCGGCCCGGGCGGGCGGGGTCGCCGACGCCGCCGCCGTCGAGCCGGACGAGGCGCTGCTGCTCGACCTGGTGGCCGCGGCGATGCTGTCGGGCGCTCCCGCCGCGACCGCCCTGCAGGTGGCCGGTGCAGCGGCGGGCGGGGTCCTCGGGGCCGCGGCGCGCGACGCCGGTGCCCTGCTGCTGCTGGGTGCTCCTGCCGACGAGGCCTGGGGCGCCCACCCGGGGCTGCGCCGGCTGCGCCGCTGCCTGACCCTGTCGACGCGTTCCGGCGTCCCCGCCGTACCCGTGCTGCGCTCGGCCGCCGACACCGCCCGGCGCGACGCCCACCGCGCCCTCGAGGCGGCGGCGAGCCGGCTCGGCGTGCGGCTGGCGCTGCCGCTCGGGCTGTGCGCGGTGCCGGCCTTCGTCGCCTGGGGCGTCGTGCCGGTCGTGCTGTCGCTGGCCGCCGAGGTGGTCCGGTGACCTGTCGCACCTCCTGCGCGGACGGGCACGTCCTGCGTCCACAGGTCGGGCGCCGCGGCGTCGTCGTCCACAGATCGCGGCGGGGCCGTGGCGGGGGCCCGCGGTCGTCGACACCCTGGTGCGAGGACGTCCGCAGACGCGGTCGTCGAGGTCGAGAGACGGTGAGGGACAGCAGATGTCGAGGACGATGAGGACGAGGCTGCGGGCTCGGCTGCGCGCGACGGGCGACGTCGGCATGGCCACGGCCGAGTACGCGATCGCCACCCTGGCCGCGTGCGGGTTCGCCGGGCTGCTGCTGGCGCTGCTGCGCGGCGACGAGGTGCGCGGCCTGCTGCTGGGGATCGTCCGGCGTGCGCTCGCGGTCGGGTGAGCAGGGCGCCGGTGAGCAGGGCGCCGTCACGGCCGAGCTGGCGATCGGCCTGCTCGGGCTGACCACCGTGCTGGCCGGCCTGCTCTCGCTCGTGGTCGTCGTCCTCGCCCAGGTGCAGGTGCACGACGCCGCAGCCGCCGGGGCGCGGCTGGCGGCACGGGGCGAGCCGACGGCGCGGGTCG
This sequence comes from uncultured Actinomycetota bacterium, assembly GCA_963715595.1. Classification (GTDB taxonomy): domain Bacteria; phylum Actinomycetota; class Actinomycetes; order Actinomycetales; family CAWJMD01; genus MFD01275-22. The sequence continues at coordinate 3,027,366 of OY970255.1, read as the reverse complement.
GGGCGGTGGCGAGCGACCTGGTCGGCCACCCGGCGCAGGTCGACGTGCGGGGCGGGTCGGGCACCACCCGGGTCACGGTGCGGCGCCAGGTGGCGCTGCTCCTGCCCGGACGCCCGCGGGTCGAGGTGGTCGGGCGGGCCGACGCGGTCACCGAGGAGTCGGGCGCGTCCCCGGTGGGTCCGCCGTGAGCGACCGCGACGAGGGTGCGGCGTCGGTGCTGGTCCTCGCCCTCGTCGCGGTGCTGGTCGCCGGGGCCACCGGTGTCGTCGCGGTCGGTCAGGCGGTGCTGGCCCGGCACCGCGCCGGCACCGCCGCCGACCTGGCCGCGCTCGCCGCCGCGTCGGCCGCGTGGCCGGCGTCGGCGCCGGGCGGGTGCGCGGGGGCGGTGCGGACGGCGGCGCAGCGCGTGGCGGCCGCGAACGGCGGGACGCTCGAGGGCTGCCGGGTGGGCGACGCGACGTCGGTCGAGGTCGTCGTCGCGGTGCCCGTCCCGGGCTGGGCGGCGTCGGTGGGTCCGGCCCGTGCCGGCGCGCGCGCCGGACCGGCACCCTGACGGGTGCCGGTGGGTCGGACCCCGTCAGCCGGGCCGAGGCAGCCGAGTCAGGGGCGCTTGGGCTGCTCGGTGGTCGTCGGGTTCCCGCGCGCGTCGACCGGCGGCGCGGCGGGCATCGGCTGGGTCTGCGACGTCGCGGGCGACTGGTGCTGCGACGACTGGTGCTGCGGCGACTGGTGCTGCGGCTGGGGCGGCGTCGCCTGCGCCTGCGTCGGCTGGGTCTGGGTCTGCTGGTGCGCACCGGCGGGGACCGCGGCCGGGGCGTCGGTGCGGCGGCCGTCGGCGGGGCGGCCGTCGGCGGTGGTGCCCTGCTCCTGCTCGATCTTGCGCAGGCGCTTGAGCTCGCGGCGCTTGGCCATGCCGCGACGGCTGCCCGAGCGCAGCATGCCGAGCGCGACCACGGCGAGCAGGAGCGTGGCGGCACCGAGCAGGAACAGCACCAGCGGGGAGGGGGCGAACGACAGGTTGAGCTGCTCCCAGGTGAGCTCGACGGTTCCGGTCGTGCCCGTCACCAGGACGAACACGACGACCGCAGCGACGACCACCAGCAGCAGCAGGGCCAGGACGACCATGACTCCTCCTCGACCTCTCTCCACCGGGCGGCGGGGTGCGGCCCGGGCGGGTGCCGGCCCCGGGATCGCGGGTGCGGGGTCCACGACCGGCTCGTCGAGGCTAGTGGGGGGCGGCCCGTCCGTCCTGTTCAGAGCGCTCGCCCCCACGAGGCCCCCGGGTGACCCGCGGCGGGTGCGTCCCGGTTGCGGCCGGAGGTGTCCGGCTGCAGCCCGGGGATGGTTGAATGCCCGAGACGCCGGGACACCTCGGACCCGGCGCGAGTCCGTGCACAACGTGGGAGACGCCAAGTGGACCTGTCTGTGACCAGCCGCGAGCAGGGTGGCCGCACCGTCGTCGAGGTCGGCGGCGAGATCGACGTGTACACCGCGCCGGTCCTGCGTGAGCGCCTGAACGACCTGGTCGGCGAGGGCCACCACCACCTCGTCGTCGACATGGAGAAGGTCGACTTCCTCGACTCGACCGGCCTCGGCGTGCTCGTGGGCGGCCTGAAGCGGGTCCGCGCCCACGACGGGTCGCTGCACCTGGTGTGCACGCAGGAGAAGATCCTCAAGGTCTTCCGCATCACCGGGCTCACCAAGGTGTTCCCGATCCACGCCACCGTCGACGAGGCCGTCACGGCCACCGGCGGCACCGCCGGCTGAGCCGGCCACCGTGGAGCCGCCCGACGCCACCGTCGAGCTCGACCTCCCGGCCACGCCCGAGCACGTGCGCACCGCACGGCTGGTGAGCGTGGCCGTCGCACGCCGCCTCGGCCTCGACGACCCGCTCGTCGAGGAGGTGCGCCTGGCCGTCGGCGAGGCCTGCGCCCGCCACCTCAGCCGCTCGCCCGAGGCGTCCCGGCTGCGCCTGGTGCTGCGCGACGCCCGTCCCGGCGGCGGGCCCGGCCTGCACGTGCAGGTCCTGGCGCCCGGCGCCGCACCGACTGCGCAGGACGTCGACGACCTCGCCCTGGCCGTGCTGCGCGGACTGGTCCCCGACCTCGTCGTCGAGGGCGACCGGCTCGAGCTGCACTGGCCCGCGCCCGCCGGGGTCGCCGCGCCCGCCGGCTGAGGCGCCACGCGTGTGACCTGAGCCGCACCTGTGGCCGACGTCACGCCCGACCTGCGTAGACTCCGCGCGACCCGGCCCGACGGACCGGGACGCCTCCGGTCGAGCCCACCCGCCGGACGTCCCTCCCGCCGGGCCGACCCCCGCCGGGCCGAGGGCGCCCGGCAGTCCCACGTCGAGGAGGACGTCGAGCATGTCGCTCGCACCACTGCTGGGTTCGGCACCCACCCCTGCCGTCGAGCTCGTCGGCACCAACCAGACCCTGGTCGTCGTCGTGGCCGTGATCGCGGCCGTCGCGCTCGTCATGGCCGTGGTCTTCCGCAGCCAGGTGCTCGCCTACGGCGAGGGCACCGCGAAGATGCAGGAGATCGCGCTGGCGGTGCAGGAGGGCGCGAGCGCCTACCTGAACCGGCAGTTCCGCACCCTGGCGCTGTTCGTCGTCCTGGTCTTCGCGCTGCTGTTCCTGCTCCCCGGCGACGGTGACGTCCGCGTCGGCCGCAGCCTGTTCTTCGTCCTCGGCGCCGTGTTCTCGGCCGCCATCGGCTACCTGGGCATGTCGCTGGCGGTGCGCGCCAACGTGCGCGTGGCGGCGGCGGCCCGCGAGGCCGACGGCAAGGCCGTCGGCACCCGCATCGCGTTCCGCACCGGCGGCGTCGTCGGCATGGCGACCGTGGGCCTCGGCCTGCTCGGCGCCGCCGCGGTCGTCCTGATCTACAAGGGCGACGCCCCGGCGGTGCTCGAGGGGTTCGGCTTCGGTGCGGCCCTGCTCGCGATGTTCATGCGCGTCGGCGGCGGCATCTTCACCAAGGCGGCCGACGTCGGCGCCGACCTGGTGGGCAAGGTCGAGGCGGGCATCCCCGAGGACGACCCGCGCAACGCGGCCACCATCGCCGACAACGTGGGCGACAACGTCGGCGACTGCGCCGGCATGGCGGCCGACCTGTTCGAGTCGTACGCGGTGACGCTGGTCGCCGCGCTGATCCTCGGCAAGGCCGCCTTCGGCGACGAGGGCCTGGTCTTCCCGCTGATCGTCCCGGCGATCGGCGCCCTCACCGCCGTGCTCGGCGTCTTCATCACCAAGCCCCGCGGCGACGAGAGCGGCCTGACCGCCATCAACCGCGGCTTCTACATCTCGGCCGCCGTCTCGGCGGTCGCGTCGGCGGTCGCGGCGTTCGTCTACCTGCCGTCCTCGTACGCCGAGCTGGGCAACGTCTCGGCCGAGATCGGCGAGCTGTCGGGCAACCCGCAGGTCGTGGCCACCGCGGCCGTCGCGCTGGGCATCGTCCTGGCCGGCATCATCCTGTGGCTCACCGGCTACTTCACCGGCACCGACAAGCCCCCGACCATGAACGTGGCGAAGACCTCGCTCACCGGTCCGGCCACCGTCGTGCTGTCCGGCATCGGCGTCGGCTTCGAGTCGGCCGTCTACACCGCGGTGATCATCGCCGGTGCCGTCTACGCGGCGTTCCTGCTCGGCGGCGGCTCGGTCGTGCTGTCGCTGTTCCTCATCGCGCTGGCCGGCTGCGGCCTGCTCACCACCGTCGGCGTCATCGTCGCGATGGACACCTTCGGCCCGGTCTCCGACAACGCCCAGGGCATCGCGGAGATGAGCGGCGACGTCGACGGCGAGGGCGCGCAGATCCTCACCGACCTCGACGCCGTGGGCAACACCACCAAGGCGATCACCAAGGGCATCGCGATCGCGACGGCCGTGCTCGCCGCGACCGCGCTGTTCGGGTCGTACCAGGACGCCATCACGACGGCGATCGCCGAGGCCGGCACGCCCGACCTGCCGGCGTCGTTCCTGTACGAGGTGTCCAGCCCGGGCGTGCTCGTCGGCCTGATCCTCGGGGCGTCCGTGGTGTTCCTGTTCTCGGGCCTGGCGATCGACGCCGTCACCCGCGCCGCCGGCGCCATCGTGTTCGAGGTGCGCCGCCAGTTCCGCGACCACCCCGGCATCATGGACGGCACCGAGAAGCCGGACTACGGCCGCGTGGTCGACATCTGCACCCGCGACTCGCTGCGCGAGCTGGCGACCCCCGGCCTGCTGGCCGCGTTCGCCCCGATCGCCGTCGGCTTCGGCCTCGGCGTCGGCCCGCTCGCCGGGTACCTCGCCGGCGCGATCGGCACCGGCGTGCTGATGGCGGTGTTCCTCGCCAACTCCGGCGGCTCGTGGGACAACGCGAAGAAGATCGTCGAGGACGGCACCCACGGCGGCAAGGGCTCCGACGCCCACGCGGCCGTCGTCATCGGCGACACCGTCGGCGACCCGTTCAAGGACACCGCCGGCCCGGCCATCAACCCGCTGATCAAGGTGATGAACCTGGTCGCCGTGCTGATCGCCCCGGCCGTGGTGACGCTGTCGATCGGCGACTCGGCGAACCCGCTGCTGCGGGGCGTCATCGCGGGCATCGCGGTCGTGATCATCGTCGTGGCCGTGACGGTCTCCAAGCGCCGCGGCGGCGCGATCAGCGACGACATGCCGGCCGCCGGCCCGACGGCCGCCGACCCGAGCGGCCCGAGGGAGTCCCAGCCGATCGGCTGACGCACCGCTCCACCCGGGAGGACCCGCCCGTCCGCGACCGCGCGACGGGCGGGTCCTCCCGTCTCGGGGGCGGTCCCTACGCTGGACGCGATGCCCGACCACCTCGCCCTGCTGCTGGTCGCGGGCTTCTTCGCCGGACTGATCGGCTCGGGCGCCGGGCTCGCCTCGCTGGTGTCGTACCCGGCGCTCCTGCTCACCGGCCTGCCGCCCCTGGCGGCCAACGTCTCCAACACCGTGGCGCTGACGATCAGCACGCTCACCTCGGTGCCGGCGTCGTGGCCCGAGCTGCGCGGCCAGCTGCGGCGGCTGGTGCCGTACGTGCTGGTGGCCCTGGTGGGCGGCGTCGTGGGCATGGCGCTGCTGCTGGCCTTCCCGGCCGAGGCGTTCGAGGCGGTCGTCCCGTGGCTGATCGCCCTGGCGTCGGTCGCGCTGCTGGCCCGGCCGTGGCTGCAGCGGGCGCGCTCCGAGCGCTTCGGTGAGCACCACCCGCTCGTGGTCTCCGCGGTCGGGCTGGTCTGCGTGTACGGCGGGTACTTCGGGGCGGCCGCCGGCGTGCTGGTGATGGCGGTGCTCGGTGCCGTCGTCCCCGACCGGTGGGCGTTCGTGAACGCGGCCAAGAACGTCCTGCTCGGCGTCTCGAACCTCACCGCCTCGATCGGGTTCCTGCTGCTCGGCCCGGTCGTCTGGTCGGCCACGCTGCCGCTGGCGGCGGGCGCCCTGGCCGGGGCGGCCGTGGGGCCCGCGGTGGTGCGCCGGCTGCCCGAGACACCCGTCCGCCTCGTCATCGGGGTGGCGGGTCTGGCGCTGGCCGCGCGGCTCGCCCTCGCGTGACCCGGCGAGTGCGGCGATCGCGTGACGCGGGCACCCTCCGCAGGCGTAGCGTGGCCCGCGTGGACCGAGCCGCGCGCGCTGCCCTGCTGAGGGCCCTGGCGCTGGCCGGGGCGGCGGGTGCGCTGGCCGTCGCCGGCGTCCTGCTGGGCCGCGCCCCCGACCCCCGGCTGGTCCGCGAGGGCCACGACGTCCGTTCGCCGTCCGGCCGGTTCGCGGCGCGCGTCGACGTCAGCACCGCCGACGACGGCACCCGGCTCTGGTGCCCCGTGGTCGTCGACGAGCGCGGCGTCCAGGTGTTCCGCTCCGAGGGGCACTTCGCGGCGGGCAAGGGCCTCACCGTCACCTGGGAGCCCGGCCTCGACACGCTCTGGATCGTCGCGGCCGAGGTGGGCACGTTCTTCGTCCAGGAGGGCCCGACGGCCTGGTCGGCGACGGCCCTGACGCGCGCGACGGCCGACCTGCTGCCGGCCGAGGTGCGCGCCATGCGGGCGGACTGACGTCCGTGGTGACGGCCTGCCGCGACCGGGTCACGGACCGGGCCGCCGCCGCCGACCTGCGGGCCGACCTGCTCGACGCCGGGTACACCGTCGACGTCGTCGAGGCGCTGCTCGGCCCGGTGGCCGCCGCGGCCCTGCACCGCGAGCAGGCGCTGCCCGCTCGGCGCCTGCTCGAGCACCTCGCCGACGAGCGCGACGCGTCGCCGCACGTGGCGCTGGTGCGGCTGTTCCTGCTGGCGATACCGGTCTCGCGCGGCGAGGTCGACGCCGCCCTGCCCCGCTGCCGCACCGAGGGCCTCGAGCGGCTCGGGCTCGCGGCGGCCGGCGGCTCGCGCCGCAGCGACGTCGTGCTGCCGCTGCGCGACCTGCGTCCGTACGGCACCTGCGAGCACGACTGGTGGGTGGTCAGCGACCTCGGCGAGATGGCCACGGGGGAGCCCGTCGACCAGGACCACGTGCTGGGCGTCGGCGGCGCCTCGACCACGCTCGCGGGCGCGACCCTGCGCCGCCGCGCGGGTCGCGCCTACGACCTCGGTACCGGGTCGGGCGTGCAGGCGCTGCACCTGGCCGCCCACGCCGACCACGTCGTCGCCAGCGACCTGTCCGCGCGCGCGCTCGACGCCGCAGCGCTCACCCTGGCGCTGTCCGACGTCGCACCCGGCCCGGGTCGACCTGCGCCAGGGCGACCTGCTCGACGTCGGTCGCGGGCGAGCGGTTCGACCTGGTCGTGTCGAACCCGCCGTTCGTCATCACGCCCCGCCGCGACGACGTGCCGACGATGACCTACCGCGACGGCGGACGCAGCGGCGACGACCTGGTGCGCCACGTCGTCACCCACGTCGCCGACCACCTCGCGCCCGGCGGCGTGGCGCAGCTGCTCGGCAACTGGGAGGTCCGTCGCGGCGAGCGCTGGGACGAGGTGGTCGGCACCTGGCTCGACACGGCGTCGGCGCGCGCGCCGGCGAGCCGCTGGACGCCTGGGTGGTGCAGCGCGACGTGCTCGACCCCGCGCAGTACGCCGAGACCTGGATCCGCGACGGCGGGGTGGCCTCGGGCGACCGGTACGAGGCGACTGTACCGGGCCTGGCTCGACGACCTGGAGGGCCGCGGCGTCGAGCAGGTCGGGTTCGGGCTGGTGACGCTGCGCCGCCCCGGGCCCGCGACGCGGCCGCTGCGCCGGCTCGAGCACGTCGCCAGCGGCGACCCGGACGGCCTCGGCGCGCACCTGGACGCCTGCCTGGCCGCCCACGACGCGCTGCCCGGCGACGAGCCGCAGGACCTGCTCGACGTGCGGCTGCAGGTGGCCGCCGACGTCACCGAGGTGCGCCACCACCGGCCCGGCGCGGCCGAGCCCGCGGTGGTCGAGCTGCGCCAGGGCGGGGGCCTCGGCCGCACCGTCCGGGTGGGCTCGGCGGTGGCGGCGGTGGTCGGCGCCAGCGACGGCGAGCTGACCGTCGGGCAGCTCACCGCGGCGGTCGGCGCGCTCACCGACCGACCGGTCGGCGGGCTGCGCGAGCAGGTCCTCCCCGTGCTCCGGGACCTGGTCGTCGACGGGTTGCTGGCACCCACCGGGGCGGCACCCGCGGCACCGGTCGGACACCCTGCCCCTGTCGGGTCGGATGCACGCCGGCCCGGGAGCACGGGTTACCGTGCTCGCCGCACGGCCCTCCGGCCGTCGGACCCGCAGCACCAGGAGAGGCACCCAGTGGCACAGAAGACCTCGGCAGACGGCCTGCGCCGCCTGGTGATCGTGGAGTCGCCCGCCAAGGCGCGCACGATCGCCGGGCTACCTCGGCGACGGGTTCGACGTCGAGGCGTCCGTCGGCCACATCCGCGACCTCCCGCAGCCGTCCGAGCTGCCCGACGACATGAAGAAGGGGCCGTTCGGCGCTTCGCCGTCGACGTCGACAACGACTTCGGCCCTACTACGTCGTCGACGCCGACAAGAGGAAGAAGGTGTCCGAGCTCAAGCGCCTGCTCAAGGACGCCGACGAGCTCTACCTCGCGACGGACGAGGACCGCGAGGGCGAGGCGATCGCCTGGCACCTGCGCGAGACCCTGCAGCCCAAGGTCCCGGTGCGCCGGATGGTGTTCCACGAGATCACCCGCGAGGCGATCCAGCGCGCGCTGCAGGCCACCCGCGACATCGACGAGGCCCTCGTCGACGCCCAGGAGACCCGCCGCATCCTCGACCGGCTGTACGGGTACGAGGTCTCGCCGGTGCTGTGGCGCAAGATCACGGCGGGGCTGTCGGCCGGGCGCGTGCAGTCGGTGGCCACCCGCATGGTGGTCGAGCGCGAGCGCGAGCGGATGGCGTTCCGCTCCGCGTCGTACTGGGACGTCGAGGGCACGTTCGCCCCCGCCGCCGAGGAGGACGGCCAGCAGTTCACCGCCCGCCTGGTGCAGGTCGACGGCCGCGGGTCGCCTCGGGGCGCGACTTCGACGACTGCGGCGCGCTGACGCAACGCGAACGTCGGTGCATGCTCGACGAGCAGGCCGTGACCTCGCGTCGCCGCCGGGCTGCGCGAGGCCGACGTCGTCGTCCGGTCGGTCGAGACCAAGCCGTACACCCGTCGCCCCGTCGGCGCCGTTCACGACCTCGACGCTGCAGCAGGAGGCCTCGCGCAAGCTGCGGCTCTCGGCAAGCGCGCCATGCGCGTCGCGCAGACGTTGTACGAGAACGGCTACATCACCTACATGCGCACCGACTCCACGGCGCTGAGCCGGAGGCCGTCGACGCCGCCCGCACGACAGGCTCGGCGACTGTACGGGCCCGAGACTGTGCCCGACAAGCCGCGCATGTACGCCAACAAGGCCAAGAACGCGCAGGAGGCGCACGAGGCGATCCGTCCGGCGGGCGACTCGTTCCGCACGCCGGGCCAGGTGTCGGGCTCGCTGCGGGGCGAGGAGTTCCGTCTCTACGAGCTGATCTGGAAGCGCACCGTCGCCTCGCCAGATGGCCGACGCCCGCGGCTCCACCGCCACCGTCCGCCTCGGCGCGTCGTCACGCGCCGACGGCCGCGACGCCGAGTTCTCCGCCGTCCGGCACGGTCATCACCTTCCGGGGCTTCCTCGCCGCCTACGAGGAGGGCCGCGACGAGGAGCGCAACGCCGAGGACGCCGACGCCGAGCGGCGGCTGCCCGAGCTCGCGCAGGGCCAGGCGCTCGACGTGCGCGACCTCGCGGCCGACGGGCACGAGACCTCGCCGCCGCCGCGCTACACCGAGGCCAGCCTGGTGCGAGGCGCTGGAGGAGCGGGGGATCGGCCGCCCGTCCACCTACGCCGCCACGATCGCCGACGATCGTCGACCGTGGCTACGTGCGGCACGCGCGGTCAGCGCCCTGGTGCCGGCTGGCTCGCGTTCTCGGTCACCCGGCTGCTCGAGGAGCACTTCGGCCGGCTGGTCGACTACGACTTCACCGCCGGCGATGGAGGCCGACCTCGACCGCATCGCCGGCGGCCAGGAGCGCCGCGCCGACTGGCTGCGCGCTTCTACTTCGGCGACGACGGCGGCAGCCCGTCCGCCACCGCGGCGCTGCCGACGGGCGGCGACGACCCGGTGATGCGGCACGGGCTCAAGCACCTGGTCGAGAACCTCGGCGACATCGACGCCCGCGAGATCAACACCATCCCGCTCGGCGAGGGCATCACGCTGCGGGTCGGCCGCTACGGGCCCGTACCTCGAGGGCCCGCCCGAGGACGGCAGCGAGGACCCCCGCGCCAACGTCCCCGACGACGTCGCGCCCGACGAGATGACCGCTCGAGAAGGCGCGCGAGCTGCTCGAGACGCAGCAAGGCGGGCGACGACGTCGAGCTCGGCGTGCACCCCGACACCGGTCTGCGCGATCGTGCTGAAGTCCGGGCGGTTCGGGCCGTACGTCACCGAGGTCCTCGCCCGACGACGCGCCGAAGTCGGCGCGAAGCCGCGCACGGCGTCGCTGTTCGCCTCGATGACGCCGAGACGGTGACCCTCGACGACGCCGCTGCGGCTGCTGTCGCTGCCGCGGACCGTCGGCGTCGACCCGGCCGACGGCGACGAGATCACCGCGCAGAACGGCCGGTACGGGCCGTACCTGAAGAAGGGCACCGACTGCCGCTCGCTGGAGTCCGAGGACCAGATCTTCACGTCACCCTCGACGAGGCGCTCGCGATCTACGCCCAGCCCAAGCGCGGACGCGGCCGAGCGCCTGCCGCGCGCCGCTGCGCGAGCTGGGGGCCGACCCGGCGAGCGGGCGGCCGTGGTCGTCAAGGACGGTCGGTTCGGCCCGTACGTCACCGACGGCGAGTACAACGCGACGCTGCGCAAGGGCGACGACGGTCGAGACGATCACGCTGGAGCGGGCGGCCGAGCTGCTCGCCGAGAAGCGGCGCCGCCGGCCCGCCGAAGAAGCGGGGCGCCAAGAAGACGGCCGCGAAGAAGACCACGGCCAAGAAGACGGCCGCCAAGAAGACGGCCACGAAGACGACGGCCGAAGAAGACCGCCGCGAAGAAGACCGCGACGAAGGCGACGGCGACGAAGAAGGCGGTCGCGGCGAAGAAGGCGTGAACCCCGACGGGCTCCCGGGAGGCCGTGGGTGCTGCCGGTTAGTCTGGCCGGATGAGCACCCTGGCCGGTCAGGCGTCGGCCGAGGCGAACGACCACGGCATCCGCGCGGTGCTGCGCATCACCTCGTTCCGGCACCTGTGGCTCTCGCTCGGCCTGTCCAGCTTCGGCGACTGGCTGGGCCTGCTCGCCACCACCGCGCTCGCCGCCTCGCTCGGCGGCCAGTCGTCGTACGCCGCGGCGAACCTCGCGGTGTCGGGCGTGCTCATCCTGCGGCTCGCGCCCGCCATCGTCTTCGGTCCGTTCGCCGGCGCGCTCGCCGACCGGTTCGACCGCAAGATCAACATGGTCGTGGGCGACGTGCTGCGGTTCGCCCTGTTCGCGTCGATCCCGCTGGTCGGCACCCTGTGGTGGCTGTTCGTCGCGACCATCCTGATCGAGATCATCGGCCTGTTCTGGATGCCGGCGAAGGACGCCACCGTGCCGAACCTCGTGCCGCGCGAGCGGCTCGAGGCGGCCAACCAGCTCAGCCTGGCCACCACGTACGGCTCGCGCCCGTTCGCGGCGCTGCTGTTCGCCGGCCTCACCGGCCTGTCCGGCGCGCTCGGGCGCGTCTTCCCGTTCCAGACCGACGCGATCGACGTCGCGCTGTACATCAACGCCGTCACCTACCTGGTCGCGGCGCTGGTGATCCTGCGGCTCGACATGCCGCGCCGTCCCACCCGGTCCGACTCCTCCACGGCGTCCGCCGACGCCTCGCTGGTGCGGGTGATCACCGACGGCTGGAAGTTCATCGGCCAGACCCCGCTGATCCGCGGCCTCGTGGTGGGCATGCTCGGCGCGTTCGGCGCCGGCGGCTTCGTCATCGGCGTGGCCCCCACCTTCTCGGCCGACCTCGGCGCCGGCGCCCCCGGCTACGGCGTGCTGTTCGCCAGCGTCTTCACCGGCCTCGCCCTGGGCATGTGGGTCGGGCCGCGGCTGCTCGCCGAGTTCACCCGCTGGCGGCTGTTCGCGCTCGCGATCGTCGTCGCGGGCCTCTGGCTCGCGCTGATCGCGCTGATCCCCAACATCGTTCTGGCGGTGCTGTTCGCGGCGCTGCTCGGCGCCGGTGCCGGCGTCGCCTGGGTCACCGGGTACACGCTGCTCGGCCTCGAGGTCGCCGACGAGCTGCGTGGCCGCACGTTCGCCTTCGTCAACTCGGCCGCCCGGGTCGTGCTCGTCGCGGTGATGGCGTTCGCGCCGGCGCTCGCGGCCCTGGTCGGCGAGAAGACGCTGCGCCTCGGCGAGGACGTCCAGCTCACCTACAACGGCGCCGCGATCACGCTGATGGTCGCGTCGCTGCTCGCCGTCGGCATCGGCCTGCTGTCGTACCGGCACGATGGACGACCACATGCAGGTCCCGCTGCGTCGAGGACCTGGTGGCGGCGTGGAAGCGGCGGCACGTCGCCGCCCCGCACGTGGCGCGTCCCGATCACGACGGCTACTTCGTCGCGTTCGAGGGCGGCGACGGCGCCGGCAAGACCACGCAGATCGAGCAGCTGGCCCGCGTGGGTGCGCGAGCTGGGCCACGAGGTCGCTGCACCACCCGCGAGCCCGGCGCCACCGAGCTGGGCGCGCAGCTGCGGCAGGCCCTGCTGCACGGCGACGCGGTCGACCCGCGCGCCGAGGCGCTGCTGTTCGCCGCCGACCGTGCCCACCACGTGGCCTCGGTCGTGCTGCCCGGGCTGCACCGCGGCGCCGTCGTCGTCACCGACCGCTACATCGACTCCTCGGTCGCCTACCAGGGCGCCGGCCGCGACTTCGACCCCGACGGCATCGCCCAGATCTCGCGCTGGGCGACCGGGTCGCTCCTCCCCGACCTGACCGTGGTGCTCGACCTGCCCCCCGCGACCGCCGCCGCGTGGCGCACGACCGAGCCCGACCGGCTCGAGGGCGAGGACGTCGACTTCCACGAGCGGGTGCGCGCCGGCGTACCTGTCGATCGCGCACCGCTCGCCGCGCCGCTACCTCGTGGTCGACGCGGCGCTGCCGCCCGACGAGATCGCGCGCCTGGTGCGCGAGCGGCTCGAGCCGGAGCTGCCGCTCACCCCCGAGCAGGAGGCGCGCAAGGCCGAGGAGCAGGCGGAGGCCGAGCGCCTCGCCGCGCGAGCAGGCCGAGCGCGAGGAGGCCGAGCGCCGCGAGGCCGCGCGGCTGGCCGCCGAGCAGGAGGACCGGGCGCCGGCTCGAGGCCGAGCGGCGCGGGCCGAGACAGCGGGCCGAGCCGAGCGGCAGGCCGCGCGAGCGCCGCGTCAGGGCGAGGAGCGCCGGCCGAGCGCGAGCGGGCGGAGCACGCCGAGCGCCGCGCCGAGCAGGCGGCCCGCCGCGAGCAGGAGGCCGCCGAGGCCCGGCAGGTCCAGGCCGAGCGGGTACGCGTCCGCGTCGAGCGCGCGGAGGCCGAGCGCCGGTCCGGCGTCAGGACGCAGGTCGCGGTCCATGCCGAGCAGGCGCGCCGGCTCGCCGGGGGCGACGACCGCACCGAGACGGCTCCCTGCCCGTGGTGGCGGCCGCCGAGCACCGCCCCGATCGACCTTCGACGAGGAGATCTTCTCCCTGGGCGGCCGCGACACCGGGGGCAGCGACGATGACGGCAACGGCGGCAGCCGGTGAGCGTCTGGGACGACGTGGTCGGCCAGCCCGAGCGGTCGCCGCGCGCGCCGAGGCGGTCCGCCCGGACGGGCGGCCCCGGCGCACGCGTGGTTGTTCACCGGTCCGCCGGGGTCGGGTCGCTCGACCGCCGCGAGGGCGTTCGCCGCCGCGCTGCAGTGCGAGCGGGGCGGCTGCGGCAGCTGCCACGCCTGCCGCACCGTACTGGGGGGCAGCCACGCCGACGTGCAGGTCGTCGCCACCGAGAGGCTGTCCATCGGCGTGGACGACACGCGCGGCCCTGGTGCAGCGAGCGCACCGCCGCCCCGCGATGGGGCGCTGGCGCGTGGTGCTCGTCGAGGACGCCGACCGCATGACCGACAAGGCCGCGCAACGCACTGCTGAAGTCGGTCGAGGAGCCGCCCGACGCGCACCGTCTGGCTGCTGTGCGCACCGAGCGCCGAGGACGTGATCGCGACCATCCGGTCCCGGTGCCGGCACCTGATGCGCCTTCGCGTGCCGTCGCCGGGGCCGCGGTCGCCGAGCTGCTCGTGCGTCGCGACGGCGTCGAGCCCGCGATGGCGGCGTTCGCGGCCCAGGCCGCGCAGAGCCACGTCGGACGCGCGCGGCGCCTCGCCCTGACGACAGCGCCCGCAGCCGCCGCCGCGAGGTGCTGCGACCTCGCGCTCTCGGCCTGCGCGGCGTCGGCGACGCCGCTCGTGCGGGCGGGACGCTGGTCGAGGTGGCGACGAGGAGGCGGCGGTCTCGACCACCGACCGCGACGCCCGGAGCGCGCCGCGCTGCTGCGGGCGCTCGGGTACGAGGACGGAGTCGCGCGCTGCCCCCGCGATCCGTACCCAGGTGCAGGCCACTGGAGGGCGACCAGAAGCGGCGGGCCAACCGGGTCACAGCGCGACGTCGTCGACCGTGCGCTGCTCGACCTGCTCTCCGCTGTACCGCGACGTGCTGGTGGCGCAGCTCGGCGCCGACGTCCGGGCTGGTCAACGGGCCGAGATGCGAGCCGCGTCGCAGCGGCTCGCCGCCGCGACAGCGACCCGAGGACCACGGTGCGGCGGATGGACGCCATCGGCGAGGCCCGCGAGCGCGTGCAGCGTCCGACGCGACCGCTGATGGTCGTCGAGGCGATGGCGCTCCGGCTGGTCGAGCCGGCCCCGCGTGAGGGCCGCGGGCCGCGCCGGGCCGTCCGCGCCCTGGCCGGGGGCGTCGGGGGCGTTCTCCTGCTCGTCGCGTGCTCCGGTGGGGGCACGGCCTGACGCCGGTCGGCGGCGACCCGACGACCCTGCCGCCGACGGGCCGTACGGCGAGCGTGGCCGGCGAGACCCGCCACCGACGACGCCTACGCGACGCTTCTACGAGCAGGAGCCCGCCTGGTCGGACTGCGACGACGCCGCGCAGTGCGGCCGCGTGAGCGTGCCCGTCGACTGGGACGACCCGGCCGGTGACGCCCTCGATCTCGCCGTGGTCCGGGTGCGGCGACCGGGGCGAGTCGAGGGGCTCGCTGCTGGTACAACCCCGGTGGCCCGGGCGTGTCCGGCGTGCAGTTCGTCCGCGACGCGGCCGGAGCCATCGTCAGCCGCGAGGTGCGCGACGCCTTCGACCTCGTGGGGTTCGACCCGCGGGGCGTCGCGGGCTCCGAGGGTGTCGACTGCGTCGACGACTCCGCTCTCGACGACTACCTCGGCGGCGACCCCGACGACCCGACGCGGCGACGAGCTGACGGCCGCCGACATCGAGCGCTGGCGCGGCGAGGCCGCCGCGTTCGCCGCCGGCTGCCAGGAGCGCTCCGGACGCTCTGCTGGCACACTCGACACGGTCAGCGCCGCTCGCGACATGGATGTGCTGCGGGCCGTGGTCGGTGACGAGCGGCTCGACTACCTCGGCGCGTCGTACGGCACCGCAGCTCGGCGCCACGTACGCCGACCTGTACCCGAACCGGGTCGGGCGGATGGTGCTCGACGGTGGTGTCGACCCGAGCCTGTCGTACGCCGACGCCGTCGCCGACCAGCTCGAGGCGCTCGAGGGGGCGCTGCGCGACTACGCCGCGGACTGCGGCGACCGCGAGGAGTGCCCGCTGCGGGGGAGCACCGACGAGCGCGTCGCCCAGGTCGGCGGGGTGCTGGACGACGCCGCGGAGCGCCCGCTGCGCACCGACGGGGAGCGCGACGTGCCGTTGGCGCTCGCGTTGACCGGGGTGGTCTCGGCGCTGTACGACGAGGCGAGCTGGCCGGTGCTGGACACGGCCCTCACCGAGGCCCTGTCCGGGGACGGCGACACGCTGCTGCGGCTGGCGGACGCCTACGTGCGGCGCGACCCGGACGGGGGCTACTCCGCCAACGTGATCGAGGCGAACGCAGCGGTCGCGTGCCTCGACACCCCGGTCGACGACTCGCGCGAGGCGATGGCGGCCCTGGAGCGGCGGCTGGAGCGCGTGGCGCCCACCCTCGGCGCGTTCTCCGCCTACGGCGAGGTGCTGTGCGGGCAGTGGCCCGTGCCCCCGACGGGGGAGCCGCAGCCGCGGGTCGCGACGGGGCTCCGCGCCGATCCTCGTGGTGGGGACGACCGGCGACCCGGCGACCCCGTACCCGTGGTCGGTGGCGCTCGCAGACCAGCTCGACGCGGGGCGGCTGCTGACGTGCGAGGGCGAGGGGCACACCGCGTACCGACAGGGTTCGCGCTGCGTCGACGCCTCGGTCGAGGCGTGGCTGGTGCGCGGCGAGATCGTCGCCGACGGCACCACCTGCGGGGCCTGAGGCCCCATCCGGTTCGGCCGGGAGCGGGCCGGTTGGTATGCTCGGCGACGGTCGAGGCCCTGCCGCGACCACGCCGCCTTAGCTCAGTCGGCCAGAGCGATTCACTCGTAATGAATAGGTCAAGGGTTCGATTCCCTTAGGCGGCTCCATCGCACCACCGCACGTCAGGGGGACGGGCTCCGCGATCCGGTTCGCTGTCGACTACAGCGACAGCGGTCCCGCGGGCTCGATGTTGAGGTTGGCTCGGAACACGTTGGTCGGGTCGACCTGCCGCTTGAGGCGACGCAGTCGCTCGTGGTCCTCGCCCGTGAAACCGCGCGCGAAGACGTCGGGAGTCGCGGCCGGGCCGGACAGGAAGCTCGGGCAGGGACCGCCCACGCTCCACGCGGCCAGCCGGTCGTGCAGGGCCGCCTGCCGGGCCCTGGCGCCGGCCGTGTCCCGGTCCTGCAGCGCCGTCCCGGTGTACAGGGTGAAGTGCCCGTCGTGACGACCTACCGCGGCGTGCCGAGGAGCGTCGGCCAGCCGACCCTGCAGGTGCCGGAGCTCCACGAGGCAGCCGGATGCCGGACCGATCCCGTCGACGAGCGCCTCGACGCCTGCGTCGTCGAGCTCGCCGAGCAGGGTGTTGCGGGCCTCGAAGACGACCGGGGCCGGCCGGCTCGTCGTGGATCCTCCCGACGTCGGCGTACTTCATCGGCCCGAAGGTGTCCCGCACGATGCCGGGCAGCTCCCGCAAGGGGGCGACCAGGTCCTCGGCCTCGGTCGGCTCACCGAGGTGCAGGAGCCGAACGTGGGCGATGAACCGCCCCCGGATCGGCTCGGGGACGAACTCGATGTCGGGCAGTCGCATCATCAGCACCGAGGACGACAGACGGTCCGGGACGCCGCGGGTCCACGCGAGGTAGGTCCGCACGGCCTCGGCGACGTCATCGTCCGTCCACCAGAGGCCGCCACCGTTGACGTCCTCGACGGTCAGCAGGTCCGTGACCGACCTCGGTGACGATGCCGAAGTTGTCCTTGCCCCCGAGAACTCCCCAGAACAGGGCGCCACCGTCCTCCCGGGTCAGCGACAGGAGGTCGCCGTCGGCGGTGACCAGCTCGATGCGGCGTACCCGGTCGGCGGCATAGCCGTGCAGGCGGCCCAGCAGGGGGACGCCGCCACCCACCGTGTAGCCGACCACGCCGACCCCGGGCGAGGAGCCGTTGAGCGGGGCGAGCCCGTGGGCGGCCGCGGCCGCGACCAGCTCACCGGATCGGACGCCGGCTCCGAGCACGGCCGTGCGGGCTCCGGGGTCGACGCCGAGCCTGCGCATGCGACGGGTCGTCACCAGGACGCCGTCGGCCGGCCGGCTCGGACCGTGACCGGTGTTCATCACGCCCACGCTCAGACCTCGTCGGCGGGCGTAGTCGACGGCCGCCACCACGTCCTCGGCGGACTGCGCCCCGACCACCAGCCTGGGCGAGTGCTCGACGAGCAGGTTGTAACCCTGGATCTCCTCGACGAAACCTGGGTCGCCGGGTGCGAAGGCCTCCCCCTCGATGCCCAGCTCGGTCCGGATGCGTGTCATGTCAACCACTCTCGGAGTCGGGGGCGGGAATCAGGACCGCGCCGTGGCCGGCTCGGCGACGGGCTCGGGCTCGAGGCGGTCCTTGCCCTCGAACCGGGTGGCGGCCGCGGCGGTCAGCACCATCCCCACCGTGGCGACACCGAGCGCAGCGCGCAGGCCGCCGGTCACGCCGGCCGACTCGGCGACCGCGTTGGCCACCGCGACGAGGACCGCCAGGCCTGCTGCACCGCCGATCTGCTGCGAGGTCGACGCGATGCCGGAGGCGGTGCCCTGGTCGTGGGGATCGATGCCTCGCGTGGCCCCGGCGAACATCACCGTCCAGCCGGACCCCTGCCCCAACCCCATGACCAGCAGGCCGGGGACGAGGACCGCGTAGGAGACCGACGGTGCGAGCAGGACGGCTGTCGACGCCGCACCGGCGGCACCGACGAGGGTGCTCGTCACCATCACCGTGCGTGGCCCGTAGCCCGCTACGGCCCGACCGCCGACCTGGGCGCCGATCACGATGCCGACCATGGGGACCAGGAACGCCAGCCCGGTCGTCAGGGCGCCGCGACCCTGGACGACCTGGAAGAACACCGTCAGGAAGTACAGGAGGGCGCCGAAGGAGGCCATGTAGAGGAACGTCACGAGCGAGCCGGCGCGGAGGTTGCGGTGCGAGGCCAGGCGACCGGGAAGCAGCGGGTCGGGGTGGCGCCGCTCGACCCGGACGAAGAGCGCCAGCAGAGCCGCCCCGGTGCCGGCGCTGCCGACGACCGAGGGGTCTGTCCAGCCCAGCTCCGGGCCCTGGACGAGGGCGAAGACCACCAGCGTCACGCCAGCGGTCGCGAGCAGCGCGCCGCCCAGGTCGAAGGAACGGCCCCGGGGGATCTCGGTGTCGGGTGCGATCGCCCTGAGCGAGAGGGCGATGGTGAGGAGAGCGAGAGGGACGTTGACCCAGAAGACCGATTCCCAGCCGAACCACTGGGTGAGCAGACCGCCCAGCAGCGAGCCCAGGACCATCCCCGCACCACCCGCGGTGCCCCAGACCGCGAAGGCCCCGTTGCGTGCGGCGTCGTCGCGGAACCGGGTGCCGATGAGGGTGAGCACCGCCGGGAACAGCAAGGCACCACCGACGCCCTGTGCGGCTCGGGCCACGATGACCAGGTCAGGGGTCGTGGCGAGGCCGCCGGCCGCCGAGCCCACCGCATACAGTCCCAGGCCCGCGAGGTAGACGCGCCGGGCACCGAACAGGTCGCAGGCGCGGCCGCCGAGCAGGAGCAGGCCGCCGAAGGCGAGCGCGTAGGCGCTCACGACCCACTGCAGGCCGTGGTCGGAGAAGCCCAGCGCCTCGTCGATCTCGGGCAGAGCGACGTACACGACGTTGTAGTCGATGGAGATGATCAGCTGTGCGAATGCGAGCAGGCCGAGCATCAGGCCCGTCCGCGGAGTGGGCGGGGAGTTCTCGAGTGCCACGGCACGTCCTCCTGTTTTCCGGGTTGCGCGACGCACCTCCCGGGCGTCGGCGTCCAATCATCGACAATATGAGTCGACGATAGCATTGATCTCCACGTGCAGCCGGGCCGCCCGGAGCCGGTCGTCGTTATCATCTGTCCATGAAGTTGTCGAACGCCCTCGAATGGTGCTTCCACGCCGTCGTCCTGATCGAGCAGGCCCCGCCCGGCTCACTCGTCACGCGTCAGCAGATCGCCGACTTCCACGGTGTTCCCGAGTCCTATCTCGCCAAGCACCTGAAGAGCCTGGTGAGCCACGACATCCTGCAGGCCGTCACGGGCCCGCACGGCGGCTACCGCCTCGCCCGTCCGGCGAGCGCGATCACCGGTCTCGACATCGTCGAGGCCGTGGAGGGCCGAGGCCCGGCGTTCATCTGCACCGAGATCCGCCAGCGAGGAACCGGTGCCGCATCTGCGTCCGAGTGCACCCGCACCTGCGCGATCAACGCCCTGATGCAGTCCGGCGAGCAGGCCTGGAAACGTCGCCTCGCGCAGACGACCGTCGCCGACCTGGTCGACGCCGTCCCCGAGCACGCGAAGAAGCGCAACCGGCGCAAGCTGACGCGGGTCTAGGCGGTGCGCCCCCGTCCCGCTCGGCGGCGGTGTGCCGGTGCCACGGCCCTCGGCTCGTCGAGCCGCACGAAGGTCAGGGCGTCCGGGTTCGCGGACAGGGGGCCACCGTCTCCTCGTCCCCGCTGCGGTGTCGAGCTGCGGCTGCCCGCTCCGACGTCGTACCGAGGGCCGTCCGGCCCCACCCCCTCCCGGAAGGACCCCCGTGCCCGCACCCACCCCGTACCTGTCGTTCCCCGGCACCGCCCGCGAGGCGCTCACCTACTACCGCGGCGTGTTCGGTGGCGAGCTGTCGCTGCACACCCGCGGCGAGACGCGGGGCGGGACGGACGATGCGGCCGCGATCGCGCACGGCGAGCTGCGCGGCCCCGTCGACCTGTTCGCCTCCGATGACGACGGGGGGCCCGGACCCCGGCTCGACGGCGTGCTCCTCGCGCTCCTCGGCGCAGCCGAGCCGTCCGTCCTCGAGTCCTGGTTCGCCGCCCTCGCGGTGGACGGGACGGACGTGGACCCCCTGCAGGCCAGACCGTGGGGCGACCACGACGGACAGGTGACGGACCGCTACGGGCTGCGCTGGCTGATCGGGTACCGCGGATGAGGTCAGGATCCGGGAAGCACGGCGACCTCCGTCGCCTCGCGGCTCGCTGCCCCCACCGGTAGACACGTCGCATGACACTGGTCGGATTCCACAGCTCGCACGAGCAGGTGCACCCGCGGGAGCTCCTGCGCGCCGTCCGGCACGCCGAGGAGGTGGGGTTCGACGCCGCGATGTGCTCGGACCACTTCTCGCCGTGGAGCGAGCGGCAGGGCCACTCCGGCTTCGCCTGGTCGTGGCTGGGGGCCGCGCTCGCCACGACCGACCTCACCTTCGGCGTCGTCAACGCGCCGGGCCAGCGCTACCACCCGGCGATCATCGCCCAGGCGATCGCGACCCTGAACGCGATGTTCGACGGACGCCTGTGGGTGGCGCTCGGCTCGGGCGAGTACTCCAACGAGCACATCACCGGCGAGGTGTGGCCGCGCAAGGAGCTGCGCGACCGGCGGCTGCGCGAGTGCGTCGAGGTGATCCGGGCGCTGCTGCGCGGCGAGGAGGTCAGCCACGACGGGCTCGTGCACGTCGACCGCGCCCGCATCTGGACCCTCCCGGACGAGCAGCCGCTGCTCATCGGCGCGGCGGTCTCGCCGAAGACCGCTGCGGCACACGCTGACTGGGCCGACGGCCTGGCCACTGTCAACCAACCCGCCGACGTCCTGCGCGACGTCGTGTCCGCGTACCGCGACGCCGGCGGACGGGGCGACGCCTCGCTGCAGGTGCACGTGTGCTGGGACCCCGACCAGGAGCGCGCCGAGCGGATCGCCCACGACCAGTGGCGCTCCAACGTCCTCGCGCCGCCCGCGTGCTGGGACATCGACTCGGCGACCGTGTTCGACCAGGTGGGCGAGCACGTCACGGTCGACGCCGTCAAGGAGGCGGTCGTCGTCGAGGCCGACCTCGGCCGGCTGACCGAGCGGCTGCGCGACCTCGTCGCCATCGGGTTCGACCGGGTCTACGTGCACCACGTCGGCCAGGAGCAGCTGCCGTTCCTCGACGCCTTCGGCGAGCACGTGCTGCCCGGGCTGAAGGCCGCCTGATGGACCTCACCCGCACCGGCGACCTGTGGTGGAAGACCGCCGTCGTCTACTGCCTCGACGTCGAGACCTACTACGACTCCGACGGCGACGGCGTCGGCGACCTCGCCGGCCTGGCCCAGCGGATCGACCACCTCGCCGACCTGGGCGTCACGTGCCTGTGGCTGATGCCGTTCTACCCGACGGCCGAGAAGGACGACGGCTACGACATCACCGACTTCTACGCCGTCGACCCGCGGCTCGGCACGCTCGGTGACCTGGTCGAGGTGGTGCGCACCGCGCACGACCGCGGCATGCGCGTCATCGTCGACCTGGTCGTCAACCACACCTCCGACCAGCACCCGTGGTTCCGCTCGGCGCGGCGCAGCAAGGCCTCGCGCTACCGCGACTACTACGTGTGGCGCTCGGAGAAGCCGGAGGAGACCGAGGCCGACCTGGTGTTCCCCGGCGACGAGACCAGCATCTGGGAGCTGGACGAGCGCACCGGCGAGTACTACCTGCACCGGTTCTACAAGCACCAGCCCGACCTCGACGTCACCAACCCGGCGGTGCGCGACGAGATCGCCAAGGTCGTCGGGTTCTGGCTGGCACTCGGCATCGACGGCTTCCGCGTCGACGCCGTGCCGTTCCTGATCGAGAGCAAGGGCGCCTCACCCGACGGCGCGCGCGAGCTCGGCGACGGGCACCAGCTGCTCAAGGACCTGCGCGCGTTCCTGGGCCGCCGCAACGGCGAGGCGATCCTGCTGGGCGAGGTCAACGTCCCCTACAAGGACCAGATGAAGTTCTTCGGCGGCCGCGACGGCGACGAGCTGCACCATGCAGTTCGACTTCATCGGCATGCAGCAGACCTACCTGTCGTTCGCGCGCAAGGACGCCCGTCCGCTCGCCCGGACGCTGAAGAAGCGACCGGCGCTGCGCGACACCCAGTGGGCCTCGTTCCTGCGCAACCACGACGAGCTCACCCTCGACAAGCTCAGCGACGCCGAGCGCCAGGAGGTGTTCGACGCGTTCGGCCCCGACCCCGAGATGCAGGTCTACGGACGGGGTCTGGTGCGCCGACTGCCGACCATGCTCGAGGGCGACCCGCGCCGGATGCGGATGGCGTACAGCCTGATGTTCTCGCTGCCGGGCACGCCGGTGCTGTTCTACGGCGAGGAGATCGGCATGGGCGAGAACCTCGACGCCGGAGGGCGTCAGGCCGTCCGCACGCCGATGCAGTGGTCGGGCGACCAGCGCAACGGCGGGTTCTCCGACGCCGCGCCGTCGCGGCTGCCGAACCCGGTGGTCGAGGGCGCCTACGGCCCGCAGTTCGTCAACGTCGCCGACCAGCGGCGTGACGACGACTCGCTCCTGGCGTTCCTGACCCTGCTGGTGCGGCGCTACCGCGAGTGCCCCGAGCTGGGCTGGTCGGCCGTCGAGGTGCTCGACCAGCCGCACCGGCCGGTGCTCGCGCACCTCGCCCGCTGGGACGACGGCGTGCTGGTCGGTCTGCACAACCTCGGCGAGGAGGGCCTGGCCGTGCCGCTCGAGCTGCCGTCCGACCTGCGTCGCGGCGGGTCGTGGGACGGCCACGAGCTGGTCGACCTGCTGCAGGCGGCCCGCACGCCGGTCGACGGTCGCGGACGCGTCGAGCTCACCCTCGACGCCTACGGCTACCGCTGGCTGCGCCTCACCCGGCCCGGGGACCGTCGCCTGGTCTGACGGCCGCCGCGACGCGGCGACGTACGCTGGGAGCGTGTCGACCGGACGAGCACTCGGCGCGCAGCTCGCGCGCAGCCTCGCCCTGTCCGCGCTCGCCGGGTCGGCGTCGGTGCTGGCCCACCTCGTCGCCTCGCAGCACCTGCCGCCGTGGCACGTCGTGCTCGTCGTGGCCGGGGTGCTGCTGCTCGCCGACCTGACCGCCGGGACGGTGCTGCGCGGTCGCGCGGCGACGGCGGTCCGGGTGCTGGGCCTGCAGGTCGGCGCCCACGTGCTGCTCGTCGTCGGCACCGCCGCGGCCGGGGCCGGCGTCGCCGTCACCACCGCGGGCCACCACGGTGCCGGCCTCGAGGCCGGCTCCGTCGATTCCGCCTCGGGCCTGCTGCCGTCGTGGCCGATGCTCGTGGCCCACGCGGCGGTGGCGCTGTCCGTCGCGGCCCTGCTGGCGCGCACCGAGGCCGCCGGCCGCGAGGCGCTCGCCCTGCCGGTGCTGCTGCGGGCCGCCGCCCGTGCGCTGGCGTCGCTGCTGCCGGTCCCCGCCGTCCCCGCGGTCGCGTCCGCACGTCCCCTGCGCCACGACGCACGCACGTCCGCGCCCGCGTGCCCGCGGCAGGTCTGGGACCTCGCCGCGCCGGTGCGGCGCGGGCCGCCGGCGACCGTGGCCGCCTGACCGCAGCGGCGCGCGCGAGCGCGCCGGTCGGGCGTGCCTCTCCGCGTCCACCCGCCCCGCCGCAGCACGGCCGGGGCCTCCACGCAGCAGAGAGAGACCCGACGCCATGCCACCCGAGAACAGCCCACCCCCGACGAGCCAGCCGCACGACCCACCAAGAAGGAGCGCCGCGACGACGCGCGCGAGCGCGCCCGCCTGATGCGCGAGGACGCCGAGCGCGCCGCCCGGCGGCGTCGGACGCTGCTGGTCGCCGTCGCGGCCGTCGCCGTCGTCGGCCTCGTCGTCGGCGGTGGCGCCCTGGTGCAGTCGTTGCGCAGCCAGGCGGCCCGTGACGCCGCCGCGCCCACCGGCACCAGCGAGCACGGCGGGCTGCTCGTCGGCGACGCCGACGCCACCGTCGTCACCCAGTACGTCGACTTCATGTGCCCCGCCTGCAAGCAGTTCGAGGACGAGAACGCCGCCCACCTCGACGACCTGCGCGCGCAGGGCGCGATCGCCGTCGAGTACGTGCCGGTCGCGATCCTCGACCGGTTCTCGCAGGGCACGCGCTACTCGACCCGCTCCGCCGGCGCGGCGTACTGCGCGATCGAGGACGACCCGCAGATCGTGCCCGACCTGACGGCGGCGCTGTTCGCCGCGCAGCCGGCCGAGGGCAGCACCGGGCTCGACGACGACGAGCTCGTCCGCATCGCCGCCGACGCCGGCGCCGGGCAGGCGACGCAGGACTGCATCGCCGACGGCACCTTCACCGGCTACGCCGCCGCCGTCACCGACCGCGCCTCGCAGGACGGCCTGCAGGGCACGCCGACCATCCGCGTCGACGGCACCGACCTGCAGGACCGGTCCCGCGCCGGTCTGCAGGCCGCCGTCGACGCCGCACGTGAGGAGTCCACCACCCGATGAGAACCCCTGCCCGCCAGCACCTCTCGCACGCACGCACCGTCGTCCTGGCGCTGCTGGCCGCGCTGGTCGGGGCCGCGCTGCTCGCGGCGCCCGCCCAGGCGCACGACCGCCTCGTGGGCTCGAACCCGTCGGCCGACCAGGCCGTCGACGTCGCGCCCGACCAGCTCGTGCTGAGCTTCAGCAACGAGCCGCTCGACCTCGGCCACACGGTGGTCGTGCGCGACGCGGCCGGCGCCGACCTCGTGGTCGGCGAGCCGGTCGTGGCCGGGCGCGACGTGGACGTCGCGCTGCCGCCCCTGCCCGCCGGTGCCTACACCGTGGTGTGGCGCGTGGTCTCGCAGGACGGCCACCCCATCGAGGGCACCTACGGCTTCACCGTGACGACCGGCGTCGCGCCGACCACGGCGGCGACCTCGGAGCCGGCACCGAGCGCGTCGGCGACGGCCAGCCCGTCCGCGACCTCGTCGGCGGCCCCCACGTCCGGGGCGAGCACGAGCGCGCTGCCCCTCGACGAGGACGTGACGCCGCCGACCGGCGGTGGCGGCGGCGTGCCCGCGTGGGCGCTGGTGCTCGTGGCGGTCGCCGCGGCGGCGGGCGCCGCGACGCTGCTGCTGAACCGGCGGCGCGGGGTGCCCCCGTCCGGGTGACGCGTCCACCGATCACTCAGCCGGTACCGGGGCCGAGCCGATGTACTCCTCGTCATGAGCGCCGAGCGTGCCGAGGCTGCCGGGAGCAGGTGGGAGGACCGTCGGGTCCTCGCGGTCCTGCTGCGCGCCGTGATCGTGCTCGCGCCCTTCGGTGTCGCGGTCGTCTGCGTGCAGGCCGCCAGTGCGATCTTCTCCCCGCGCTCGTGGGCGCTGTGGCAGGAGCTCGCGCTGATGATGCCGGTCGCGCTCGTCGCGGGCCTGGCGACCCAGCGGTCGCTCCGGCGGTTCCTGCCGCTGGTGATGCTGCTGCGGATGGCGGCCCTGTTCCCCGGACGCGCGCCGTCGCGGTTCGCGGTGGCACGCCAGGCGCGCAGCCGCGACCAGCTGATGGAGCTGCTGTCCGAGCGCGACTCGGGACCGCAGCAGGCGGCCCGCGCGATGATGACGCTCATCGCGGCTCTCGCCGAGCACGACCGCCACACCCGCGGTCACAGCGAGCGCACGCGGGTGCTCGCCGACGTGCTCGGCGCCGAGCTGGGGCTGTCGGAGTACGACCGCGACCGGCTGCGCTGGACGGCGCTGCTGCACGACGTCGGCAAGATCGAGATCGCCCGGTCGATCCTCACCAAGCCCGGTGCGCTCGACCAGCGCGAGTGGCGCCAGATGCGCCAGCACCCGGTGCACGGGGCCGAGCTGACCCGCGCCCTCACCGGCTGGCTCGGGCAGTGGTCCGACGGGATCCTGCACCACCACGAGAGGGTCGACGGGTCCGGCTACCCGCTGGGTCTGGTCGGCGACCAGATCTCCCTGGCCGGACGCGTGATCGGGGTCGTCGACGCCTACGAGTCGATGACCGCGGCCCGCGCGTACCAGAAGCCGCGCACCACCCGCGCGGCCCGCGAGGAGCTCGTGCGGTGCGCGGGGACGCACTTCGACCCCGACGTCGTTCGCGCGTTCCTGTCGGTGTCGCTGCCGCGGATCCTCTGGGCCACGGGCCCGTTGGCCCTGCTGACCCACCTGCCGTACCTGCACGACCTGCAGCTGATCGGGCACCAGGTCACCGCGGGGGTCACCGGGTCCGCCGGTGCCGCCGGTGCCGCGACGACGGCCGGTGCCACCGTCCTGGCCGTGAGCGCGTCGGCCGTCCCGGCGTGGACCGCCACGCAGGACGAGCCGGCCGCGTCGGCGCCGACCGCGCAGGTGCAGCCGGTCGACGGTGGCAACGGGTCGCCGTCGGACGGTGCCGCGGCGGACGCCCCGTCTCCCGTGGTGGTAGCGAGCCCGACCGACCTGCCCGTCGCGGGTGCACCGTTGACCGTCCCGCAGGACGTGGGCGTCGTCGTGGTGGCTCCCGTGGTCGCGCCCGTCGACACGATCGACCCGCCGGCCGCGGACCGCAGCTCCGTCCCCGCCGTCACGCGGCCGGCCACCGGCTGGGGCCAGGACGCGGGCAAGGCCAAGGGCAAGGGCAAGGGCCAGGGGAACGGCAACGGCCAGGTCAAGGGCAAGGACAAGAACGAGAGCAAGGGCAAGGGCAAGGGCAAGGACGGGGCGCAAGGGCAAGGACGGGGGCAAGGGCAAGGACGAGGGCAAGGGCAAGGACGAGGGCAAGGGCAAGGGCAAGGACGAGGGCAAGGGCAAGAACGGCGACGAGGGTGAGGACGGCTAGGCGACTTCCGGAGGGTGACGCGCTCAGCCGGCGAGCACGTGGGTGCGCACCCGGCACCTGCGCGCAGGAGCGACAGGTGCCGCGTCGACGCCCTCGCCTGCCGGCGCGAGGTCGACGCTCCGTAGTCTTGCCGTCGTGACGGTCGTCCTGGGCATCGAGTCGTCCTGCGACGAGACCGGTGTCGGCCTGGTGGCCGACGGCCGGCTGCTCGGCGCGGCGCTGTCGTCGAGCATGGACGAGCACGCCCGGTTCGGCGGCGTGGTGCCCGAGATCGCCGCCCGCGCCCACGCCGACGCGATGACGTCCGTGCTGGAGGCGGCCCTCGCCGACGCGCGGCTCGAGCTCGGCGACGTGGGCGCGATCGCGGTGACCGCCGGCCCGGGCCTGGCCACCGCCCTGCACGTCGGCGTCGGCGCCGCCAAGGCGCTCGCGCTCGCGCTCGACGTCCCCGTCTACGCCGTGCACCACCTCGCCGGGCACATCGCCGCCGACACGCTCGAGCACGGGCCGCTGCCCGAGCCGTGCATGGTCCTCGTGGTGTCCGGCGGCCACACCTCGCTGCTGCTGGTGCGCGACCTCGCCCGCGAGCCCGTGCTGCACCTCGGCGACACCATCGACGACGCGGCGGGCGAGGCGTTCGACAAGGTCGCCCGCATCCTCGGCCTCGGGTACCCGGGGGGTCCCGAGATCTCGCGGGTCGCCGTCGACGGCGACCCGAGGGCGCTGCGGTTCCCCCGGGCGCTGCTCGGCGCCGAGGGCGATCGCCGGTACGCGTTCTCCTTCTCCGGGCTGAAGACCGCCGCCGCGCGCGTGGTCGAGGCGGGGCGCGGCGGTGACGGCCCGCCGGTGGCCGACGTCGCGGCGTCGTTCCAGGAGGCGGTCGTCGACGTGCTCACCACCAAGGCGCTCGCGGCCTGCCGCGACCACGGCGTCGACACCCTCGTCGTGGTGGGCGGCGTCGCGGCGAACCCCCGCCTGCGGGCGGTCGCGGCCGAGCGCTGCGCCGCGGCGGGCGTCACCCTGCGGGTGCCGCGACCGGGCCTGTGCACCGACAACGGCGCGATGATCGCGGCGGTGGGCGACCAGCTGGTGCGCGCCGACCGGCCGCCGTCGCCCCTGGACTTCTCGGCCAGGCCCTCGGTCGAGCTGCGGCTGAGCCTGCTGACCTGAGCGGTCGCTGCCTGCGGGTCAGTGCGGGCGCAGCATGAGCGCCGCGAACACCGCGACCACGCCCAGGGTCGCGCCCGCCACCAGCACGAGCGGACGGGCGAGCAGCCACCGCAGCACGCGGTCGGGGAGCCGGCGGTCGCGCGGGTCGTCGGTGGCCTGCGTGCGCCAGCCGCCCGCCAGGCGGCCGGTGCGCTCCAGCCAGACGTCCGCCGCGACCGTCGCGAGCGGCACGACGGACGACGCGAGCACAACGATCGTGGTGCCGGCGCGCCAGCGCTGGTTCACCGCGACGAGCACCGCCCCGACGACGAACGCCAGGAAGACCAGGCCGTGCACGGGACCGGCTATCACGACGCCGAGGTCGCCGAGGCCCAGCACGCGCTCGGCGGCCATGCCCGCCAGCAGCAGCACCCAGGTGACCGCCTCGGCGACGGCCAGCGTGCGGAACACCGCCTTCGGCGAGGCGGACGCGGTGCGGGCGGGGCCGGCGAGGGTGCTGGTCATGGTGCGGCCAGCGTAGGTCGCCCGACGCCGCCGCCGACACGCGGGGCCGACACGCCGCGCGACACGCGGCACGACATCTGGTGCCACGGAACGGGTCCGACCACTGGATATACCTCGACCGCGTCATCGACGTGAACTACCCCGAGTGACGAGTCGGCGGCGAGCAACCCGCGGTGGCGTCCGGTCGGTCTGGGTCTGATGGGCCTGCAGGACGTGTTCTTCGCGCTGCGGCTGCCGTTCGACGCCCCCGAGGCGGTCGAGCTGTCGACCCGGATCAGCGAGGAGGTGTACCTCTCCGCGCTGGAGCGGTCGGCCGAGCTGGCCGCCGAGCACGGGGCGCACCCGGCCTTCGCGCAGACCCGTGCGGCGCGCGGACAGCTGCAGCCCGACCTGTGGGAGGGCGTCGTCCCGACGCAGACCGCCCGCTGGGACGCGCTGCGCGTGGTGGTGGCCGAGCACGGCCTGCGCAACTCGCTGCTCGTCGCGATCGCACCGACGGCGACGATCGCGTCGATCGCCGGTGTGTACGAGTGCATCGAGCCGCAGGTGTCCAACCTGTTCAAGCGCGAGACGCTGTCGGGCGAGTTCCTGCAGGTGAACTCGGCGCTGGTGCGCGAGCTCGAGCGCCGCGGTCTCTGGACCGCCGAGGTGCGCGAGGTGATCAAGCGCAACGAGGGCTCGGTGCAGGGGCTCACCCAGCTGCCGGACGACGTGCGCCGGTTGTTCCGCACCGCGTGGGAGCTGCCGCAGAAGGCGCTGGTCGACATGGCCGCGGCGCGCCAGCCGTACGTCGACCAGAGCCAGTCGCTCAACCTGTTCCTGGCCTCGCCCACGATCGGCAAGCTCAGCTCGATGTACCTGTACGCGTGGAAGGCCGGGCTGAAGACCACGTACTACCTGCGCTCGCGCCCGGCGACGCGCATCCAGCAGGCCACCGTCGCAGTGGCCCGCCCGACCATCCCGGAGGCAGCGGACGTGATCGCCTGCTCCCTCGAGAACCCCGAGACCTGCGAGGCCTGCGAGTGACCGCCATCGACCACCACCCCGCGACCGACACCTCGACGCCCCGGATGCTCCTCGACCCGGGCATGAACCTCACGCTGCGTCCGATGCGCTACCCGCACTTCTACGACCGCTACCGCGACGCCATCAAGAACACCTGGACGGTCGAGGAGGTCGACCTGCACACCGACCTCGCCGACCTGGCGCGGATGACCCCGGCCGAGCGGCACCTCGTCAGCCGGCTGGTGGCCTTCTTCGCGACCGGCGACACGATCGTGGCGAACAACCTGGTGCTCAACCTCTACCAGCACGTCAACAGCCCCGAGGCGCCGGTTGTACCTGTCGCGCCAGCTGTTCGAGGAGGCCGTCCACGTCCAGTTCTACCTGACCCTGCTCGACACCTACGTCCCCGACGACGCCGAGCGGCACGCAGGCCTTCGCGGCGATCGACACGATCCCGTCGATCCAGCACAAGGCCGACTTCTGCTTCCGCTGGATCGACTCGGTGTTCGAGCTCGACGCCCTCGAGACCCGCGAGCACCGACGGGCGTTCCTGCTCAACCTGATCTGCTTCGCCGCCTGCATCGAGGGCCTGTTCTTCTACGGTGCCTTCGCCTACGTCTACTTCCTGCGGTCCAAGGGCCTGCTCAACGGCCTGGCGTCCGGCACGAACTGGGTGTTCCGCGACGAGTCGATGCACATGGCCTTCGCCTTCGACGTGGTCGAGACGGTGCGGGCCGAGGAGCCCGACCTGTTCGACGACGAGATGGGCGCAGCAGGTGCGGGCGATGCTGCGCGAGGCGGTCGACGCGGAGGCGCAGTTCGCCGAGGACCTGCTCGGGGGCGGCGTCGCCGGCCTGTCGACGGGCGACATGCGGCTCTACCTCGAGAGCGTCGCCGACCGGCGGCTGCAGCAGCTCGGCCTCGAGCCGGAGTACGGCTCGTCCAACCCGCTCGCCTTCATGGAGCTGCAGGACGTGCAGGAGCTCAGCAACTTCTTCGAGCGCCGCGTCTCGGCCTACCAGGTGGGGGTGGGCGGGACCGTCGGGTTCGACGAGGACTTCTGAGGTGCCGCCCGCGCCGGGCGGGTCGGTGTCAGAGGAGCCGGACGTGCAGCCGCACCTCCTGGTCGACCTCGACCGACTCCGCCCGGCGCACGGCGGCCTTGAGCGGCAGCACGTAGCAGCCGCGCGCGGTGTCGGGGAAGACCGACGTCCGCCAGGTGGTGGCGCCGCAGCGCACCTCGACGCGCACGGCGCCCCACCCGCGCGGAGCGCCGTCGTCCGCGCGCTCGGCCACCTCGTCCGAGACCTCCTGCGGCAGCGAGACGAACACCCACGACTCGGCGCGGGCGTCCCAGCGCCACGGCGTGGCGGTGAAGTCCCAACCCTCGTCGTCCACCCCCCGAGTGTGGCACCGCCACCGCTCACAGCCCGCTCGCAGGCCACGCCCATCGCCGCAGCAACCGGGTGCCCGATGCTCGTGCCATGACCCGCTTCCGCCGGCGCTGCGCGCCCGCCCCCGAGCTCCGTCCGGAGCCCCTCAGCGACAACGACTCCTACGTGCGGGCCGTGCACGACCAGGGCCTCGCCTTCGACCTCGGCACCCTCTCCAAGGCGTTCGACCGGCGCCGCGCCCTGATGGTGTTCGGCGGCGGCACGCTGGCGCTGGCCGGGTGCGCCGCGCAGCCGGCCTCGACCACCGCCTCCTCGTCGTCCTCGTCCTCGTCCGCGTCGTCGGCGGCCGCGGCGGACGGCGCGGTGGGCGAGATCCCCGAGGAGACCGCCGGTCCGTACCCGGGCGACGGCTCGAACGGACCGGACGCGCTCGCGGAGGACGAGCATCGTCCGCCAGGACATCCGCTCCGGCTTCGGGTCGAGCACGACCACCGCGGAGGGCGTCCCGCTGACGATCGAGCTCGCGCTCGTCGACGTCGCCGGGGGAGGCGCGCCGCTCGCGGGCGCCTGTGGCACTGCGACCGCGAGGGCTGCCACTCGATGTACGCCGGCGGCGTCGAGGACGAGGACCACCTGCGCGGCGTCCAGGTGGCCGACGACGACAGCCGGCTGTCCTTCACCACGATCTTCCCGGCCTGCTACTCGGGTCGATGGCCGCACGCACACGTCGAGGTGTTCTCCTCGGTCGACGACGCCACGGGCGACGGTCGCGCGCTCGTCACGTCCCAGCTCGCGCTGCCGGAGGACGTCTGCACGACGGTGTTCGCCACCGAGGGCTACGAGGACAGCGTGCGCAACCTCGACCGCGTCTCGCTCGACTCCGACATGGTCTTCTCCGACGGGGTGCACGACCAGATGGCCGCCGTCGCCGGCTCGGTCGACGCCGGCTACCCCGCGTCCCTGACCGTATGGGTCTGACCGGGCCGCCCGATCAGCGGCCACTTCACGAGCCGTCCTGGCACCGAACGCGTGTCGTTCCGTCAGTTCGGTGCGAGACCTGGCACTGAACTGACGAAACGGTCAGCGCGGCAGGGGGGTGGACGGCGCGGGCGAGGGTGCGGACGACCTCGTCGGCGCGGCCGCCGGGCAGCCGGGCGTAGCCGACCACGAGGCCGCGACGGTGGTCGGCGGCGGCGTAGGCCGACAGGGGCTCGACGGCGACGCCGAGCGCCGCCGCCCGGTCGGCGACGGCGAGGTCGTCGACGTCGTCGTCGAGCCGGACGACCACGTGCAGGCCGGCGTCGATGCCGACCACGTCGAGACCGGGCAGGTGCCGCGAGAGGGCGTCCTGCAGCGCGGCCCGGCGCGCCGCGTAGTGCCGCGAGGCGCGGGCGAGGTGGCGGGCCAGGCCGCCGCTCGCGACGAGCTCGGCGAGCGCCCGCGCGCCGACGCCGTCGACCGCGAGGCCGTGCTGGGCCACGCGCCGGCGCAGCTCGTCGCGCAGGTGCGCGGGGGCGACCACCCACGCGATCCGCAGCTCGGGGGTCAGCACCTTCGAGCTGGTCCCGAGGTACACGACGTGGTCGGCGGCGCCCGGCATCGACCGCAGCGCAGGTAGGGGTGAGACGTCGTAGCGGAACTCGCCGTCGTAGTCGTCCTCGAGCACGAGACCGCCTGTGCGCGAGGCCCAGTCGAGCACGTCGCAGCGGCGGTCGACGCACAGGCGCGCGCCGAGCGGGAACTGGTGCGCGGGCGTCAGGTAGACGGCGGCGTCGTCGTCGCGCAGCAGGTCGGGCCGCAGCCCGTCGTCGTCGACCGGCACGGGCCGGGCCCGCGCGCCGACGTCGGCGAGGGCGTCGGCGGGGTCGCGGTACCCGGGGTCCTCGACCGCCACGGTGCGGCCGGACAGTCCGAGGGCGAGGAAGAGCGGGCGCAGCGCCGCGGCGACGCCGGGGACCAGCAGCACCTCGTCCGGGTCGGCCACGACCCCGCGGGTGCGTCGCAGGTGCCCGGCCAGGGCCTCCCGCAGCGGCTGCGCGGCCCGCGGTCCGGGGAACTGCGCGCCCACCGGACCGGCCGCCGCCCGGCGCCAGGCGCGGCGCCAGTCGCTGGCGTCGAGCAGCGCGGTGTCGGGGCTCGACGGCTCGAGCGACCAGCGGGTCGGCACCGCCGGCGGCCGGTCGCGGCGGTGCGCCGGTGGCGGCCCGGCCGGGGCCTCGCGCACGTGCGCCACGGCTCCCGCCTGGGCCGCGCGGTCGGCGCCGGCCGCGACGAACGTGCCCGAGCCCTGCTGCGCCGTCGTGAAGCCGGCCGCGAGCAGCTCGTCGTAGGCCTGCACGACCGCCGAGCGCGCGACGCCGAGGTGCGTGGCCAGCGCCCGCGTGGTGGGGAGGGGGTCGCCAGGACGCAGTGCGCCGGAACGGATCTGGGCCACCAGCGCGTCACCGATGCGGTGCCGCAGCGGCGCGGGGGAGTCGACCAGCGTGAGGGGGAGGTCGATGGTGCGGGCGGTGCGGGCCATGCGCCGACGCTAGCGGAGAAGTGGTCCTCGCGGATCGGCCGTTGTGGTCCTCCCGGCGCGACCACTACCGGGACATCCTGGGACGGTGACCAGCACCGTCCCCGGCCGCGGCGTGCCCGCCGCCGTCCGCCGCAAGCCCGAGCGCTCGCCCGCCGACCGCGTCGTCCTCGACCACGTGCTCGACACGGTGCTGGCCGGCACCCTGTGCACCGTCGTCGACGGCGAGCCGTGGGCCGTGCCGATGCTGTTCGCGCGCGACGGCGACCGGGTGCTGCTGCACGGCTCGACCGGCGCGGGGGCGCTGCGCCAGGTCGCGAGCGGGGCCCCGGCGGCGCTGAGCGTGGTGAGCGTCGACGGGATGGTGGTGGCGCACACGACCTTCGAGTCGTCGGCGAACTACCGCTCTGCGGTGGTGCGCGGACGCCTCACGCCGCTCGCGGGCGACGACCAGTGGGACGCGCTCGACCGGCTCTCGGAGCGGCTGGTGCCCGGGCGCACCACCGAGGTGCGCCCGATGACCACCAAGGAGACCCGGGCCACCCTCTGCATGGCGCTGCCGATCCTCGACGGCGGCTGGACGGTCAAGGTGCGCACGGGACCGCCCGGCGTGCCCGACGAGACGACCGACGCGTGGTGCGGCGTGGTGCCGTTCCGGCTGGTGGCGGGGGAGGCCGAGCCCGCACCCTGGGTGCCCGAGGGTGCGCCGCTGCC
This sequence comes from uncultured Actinomycetota bacterium, assembly GCA_963715595.1. GTDB lineage: Bacteria > Actinomycetota > Actinomycetes > Actinomycetales > CAWJMD01 > MFD01275-22. Next base: position 2,993,229 of record OY970255.1, on the reverse strand, counting down.
GCCGTCGGTGCAGCGGCTCGCGGGGTCGGTCCTGTCGTGACGTCGGTGACCGCCGCACCGGTCGGGGCCGTGCCCTCCGCCCGCGTGCCGTGGCAGGTGAAGTTCGTCCTGCTCAGCGTGATCTGGGGCTCGAGCTTCCTGCTGATGAAGGTGGGCCTGGTCTCGCTCGAGGCCGTGCAGATCTCCTGGTACCGCACCCTCACCGGCGGCGCGGTGCTGCTCGCGCTGCTGCTCGCGACGGGCCGGGCCCTGCCGCGCTCGCGCCGGGTCTGGGGTCACCTGTCGGTCGCCGGGTTCCTGCTCGCCACGCTGCCCTTCACCCTGTTCGCCGCGTCGGAGGAGCGGATCTCCTCGGCCCTGGCGGGCATCGGCAACGCCACCACGCCCATGTCGTCGGTGCTGTTCGGCCTGCTGCTGCTGCCGGCGGCCCGGCTGCCGTGGAGCAAGGTCGTGGCCGTCGCGCTCGGCCTGCTCGGCGTCGTCGTCGTGATGCAGCCCTGGCAGCTCGACGGCCGGCCCGACCTGCTCGGCTTCGCCATGGCGCTCGTCGCCGGCGCGAGCTACGGCCTGGGGTGGACGTGGGTGAAGCGGTTCCTGGCCGCCGACGACCTCGGCGGCCTGACCATGCCGGCCGCCATGATGGCGACCGCGATGGTGCAGATGACGGTCGTGGCGCTGGTGTGGTGGGCGGTGCGCGCCGGCGAGGTCGCGACGCCGTTCTCGTTCCGCGCGGACGTCGACGGTTCGGCCCACCTCGGGGCGCTCGTCGCCGTGCTCGTGCTCGGGGTGGTCGGCACCGGGCTGGCGCAGAACCTGCAGTACGACGTCGTGCGCGCCGCCGGCCCGACCGTCGCCACCACCGTGACCTACCTGATCCCGGTGGTCGCGGTCGCGCTCGGGGTGACCTTCCTGCACGAGCGGCTGGCCTGGCCGCAGCTGGTGGGTGCCGGTGTGGTGCTCGCCGCCGCGGTCGTCATCGGACGCCCGTCACGCCCCACCGCCGTCCGCGATCAGCCGGCGACCGCGCAGGTGCCGTAGCTCGGACTCGTTGGCGCACAGGGCGATCGCCCGGTCGAACTGCTCCACGGCCCGCTCGTGGTCGCCGGCGCGCAGCAGCAGCTCGGCGCGCACCGCCGCGAGCCGGTGGCTGGCGGGCAGGGCCTCGTCGAGACCGTCGAGCACGGCCAGACCCGCGCGCGGGCCGTCGCTCTCGGCGACGGCGACCGCGCGGTTGAGCCGCACGACCGGCGACCCGGTGAGGGCCTCGAGCCGGCCGTACAGCCCCGCGACGAGCGGCCAGTCCGTGCGCCCGGACGACGGCGCGGTGGCGTGGGCGGCCGCCACCAGCGCCTGCAGCTCGAGCTCGGCAGCCCAGGTGGTCGTCGCGGCGGGCGCGTCCCGCAGCAGGGTCAGCCCCTCGTCGACCTCGTCGTGGTGCCACCGCCCGCGGTCCTGGTCGGGCAGCAGCACCAGGGCGCCGTCGGCGTCGACGCGCGCGTCACGTCGCGAGTGCTGGAACAGCATGAGCGCCAGCAGGTTCCGGACGTCGGCCCGGCCGGGGAGCAGGTCGTCGAGCAGGCGTCCGAGCCGCACCGCCTCGCCCGCCGCCGCGGCGCGCACGGGGTCGGGGCCGTCGCCCGGCGCGTACCCCGCCGTGAACGCGAGGTAGACGACGCGGGTGACCCCCTCGACCCGCTCGTCGAGGGCGTCGGCGCCCGGCAGGCGCAGCGCGATGCCCGCGGCCGCCAGCTTCTTGCGCGCCCGGGTCAGGCGCGCCGCCATGGTCGGCTCGCTGACCAGGAACAGCCGCGCCACCTGCGGGGTGGGCAGACCCAGCACCAGCCGCAGCGTCAGCGCGGCGCGGGCCTCGAGCGACAGGGCGGGGTGGCAGCACAGGAACAGCAGCCGCAGCACGTCGTCGCGCACGTGCGCCGGGTCGAGCACGTCCTCCACCTCCTCCCGCACGGCGTCGTCGGCGCGGGCGGCCGCCTGCGCCCGCAGGTCCTCCTCGACCACGAGCAGCGGGACGGTGCGGCTGCGCACCGCCTCCGAACGGAGCACGTCGAGGGCGCGGCGGCGGGCCGCGGTGTGCAGCCAGCCCGCCGGGTTGTCCGGGACGCCGTCGACCGCCCAGTGCCGCGCCGCACGCTCGAACGCGTCCGCCAGGGCGTCCTCGGCGAGCGCGACGCGGCGGAACCGGCCGACGAGCAGCGCCATCAGCGGCGACCAGTGCCGGCGGTGCGCGTCGGCGAGCGCCCGCGCCACCGTGCCGTCGCCCACGCGGTGACCTACTCGGGCAGGTTCTCGTCGACCGCCCGCACCTCGACGGCGTAGTACAGCGGCAGCTCGTCGACCGCGTCCAGGACGGTGTCGAGGTCGGGCGAGTCGATCAGGTAGAACCCGCCGAGCTGCTCCACGGCCTCCGCGAACGGGCCGTCGGTCAGCACCCGGCGGCCGTCCGGGTCGTGCCGGACGGTGGTCGCGGTGTCGGACGTCTGCAGGGCCTCACCTCCCACCAGGGTCAGCGCGGGGTGGTCGCGGACGACCTCGGAGAACCGGTTGTGCCGGTCCACGACCTCCTGCACGCCCGCCTCGTCCAGGGTCTGCCAGACCGACTCGTCGCCGTAGAGCAGCACCACGTACCTCACGACGCCACCTGCGCACCCTCGGCCGACGGCCCCGGCACGCAGGCCCGCACCTCGACCGCGTCGTCGCCGGCGAGCAGCCCGCACAGGTCGAGCAGGTCGTCGAGGTCGTCGCTGGAGACCAGGTAGAAGCCGGTGAGCTGCTCGACCGTCTCGGCGTAGGGCCCCTCGGTCACCGTCACGGCCCCGCGCGCGCCCCGCACGGTGCGCGAGGTGCGCGAGTGCGCCAGCTCGGCACCGCCCACGACCTGGTGGCCGCGCTCGGCCAGCAGCCGCTGGAACTCCTCGTGCTGCCCGTACACCCGCGCACGGGTCTCGTCGTCGGCCTCGGCCCAGGGACGCTCGTCCCCCGGCAGCAGCACCGCGTACGTCGTGCTCACGTCGTCCTCCTCGTCCGGCCGGCTGCCGCTCAGCCTGCCTCACCGCGTTGACGTGCGGGAGAGGACGCGATCGACAGCCGCGCCGGGCGCGGGCCGCTCAGCCGTCCTGCGCGCGGGCGCGGACCTCCGAGCCCTGCTCCTCGGCGTACCCCTCGTCCTGGCCCTGCACCCGACCGACGGCGTCGGCGTCGGCGTCGGGCTCGACCTGCGCGTCGTCACCCTCGACGTCGCTCTCGGCCGTGCCGTGCTCGGCGGGGTCCTGGAAGGAGCTGGACGCGTCCTCGGACATGGTGACCTCCTCGGTGGGGGGCGTCACGGGCCCCGGTGTCCCGATCGTCCCCCCGAGGAGCCGCGGGCGCGCGTCGGGTTCAGCCGAGCAGGATGCCGGCGATCGCGGCGCTCATCAGGTTCGCCAGGGTCGCCGCGAGGATCGCCCGCAGACCCAGTGCGGCGATCTCGGAGCGACGGCTCGGCGCGATCCCCCCGAGACCGCCCAGCAGGATGCCCAACGAGCCCAGGTTCGCGAAGCCCGTCAGCGCGAAGGTGACGATCGCCGCCGTCTTCGGGCTGAAGGAGTCGACCTGCGGGCCGAAGTCGGCGAACGCCACGAACTCGTTCACCACGGTCTTCTGGCCGACGAAGCTGCCGGCCTCGACGGCCTCGGACCACGGGACCCCGATGGCCGTCATCAGCGGCGCGAAGACCCAGCCGAGGACCTGCTCGAAGGAGAGGTCGTCGTACCCGAACCACCCGCCGACGCCGCCGATCGCCAGGTTCGCCAGCGCGATCAGCGAGATGAACGCGAGCAGCATCGCGCCGATCGTGGCGGCGAGCCGGAGCCCGTCCACCGCGCCGGACGCCGCCGCGTCGATCACGTTGCGGTGCCGCGGCTCGTCGTCGGACCGCTCGTCCGTGGCCCGCTCCTCGTCGGTAGCCCGCTCCTTCCGGTGCCGTCGCCCGGCCGACGCCTCGACCCGCCGGCGCTCGGCGGCGACCGCCTCCTCGTCGTCCTCGGGCAGCATGATCTTGGCCATCAGCAGGGCACCCGGCGCGGCCATGAAGCTCGCTGCGATCAGGTACTCCAACGGGGCGCCGAGCAGGGAGTACCCGACCAGCACCGACCCGGCCACCGTCGACAACCCGCCGACCATGACCGCGAACAAACCGGACCGCGAGAGGCCGGCGACGTAGGGGCGGATGACCAACGGCGCCTCGGTCTGCCCGACGAACACGTTGGCAGCGGCGTTCACCGACTCCGCGTGCTCGGTCCCGAGCAGCCTGCCCAGGGCGCCGCCGAGCCCCTTCACCACCCACGGCAGGACGCGCAGGTGGTAGAGCACCGCCGTCAACGACGCGAAGAAGATGATCACGGGCAGCACCTGGAGGGCGAAGACGACGCCGTCCTCCGGCTCGGGCAGGACCGGGCCGAACAGGAACGCGATGCCCTCGCGGGAGGAGTCGATCACGGCCTGCACGCCGCGGGAGGCCGCGGCCAGGGCCTGCTGGCCCGGCGACCAGTACAGGACGGCGACGCCGAAGCCGACCTGCAGCGCGAGCGCCCCGCCGACGGTCCGCAGCCGGATCGCCCGGCGGTTGCTCGACACGGCCACCGCGATGGCCAGCAGCACGACCATCCCCCCGACGCCCCACAGCAGGTCGATCATCCTCGGCACCGCCTCCGGTCGGCGCGGGCCCCGTCGCCCGCGGGGCCATCCTCGCCAGGTGCGCGCCCGGTCCGCCACCTGGTGCCGTCGTCGTCGTGCCGCTGGCATGCTGCCCGCATGGAGGTCACGCTGCGCCCGATCGGCCCCGCCGACCGCGAGCTGGTGCTGCGGCTGAACCACGAGCACGTCGAGCTGCTCTCGCCGATGGACGACGACCGGCTCACCGTCCTGCAGGGCTGGGCCGAGCGCGCCGACGTCGTCGAGGTCGACGGCCGCCCGGCGGGCTTCGTCCTCGTCTTCGGGCCCGGTTCGACCTACGACTCGGAGAACTACCGCTGGCACGCCGACCGGTTCGGCGACTCGTTCTCCTACCTCGACCGCGTGGTCGTCGCCCCCGAGCACCGGGGGACGGGCGCCGCGCACCGCGCCTACGACCTGCTCGAGGACGCCGCCCGGCCCCACGGGCGGATGGTGCTCGAGGTGAACGTCGACCCGCCGAACGAGCGGTCGCTGCGCTTCCACGCCCGCCGCGGCTACGTCGAGGTGGGCCGGGCCGGCGCCCCCGGGCACGTGGTGGCGATGCTCAGCCGCGAGCTGGAGGCGCCGGCGGGCTGACCGTCCCGATCAGGACGCGGCCGCGCAGCGGTCAATCCCGGGTCCCGACGTGCCGATGCCTACGGCATGACCCCCGTGCAGCGCCTCGTGCTGGGCGCAGCGGCAGCCGTGGCGGTGGCGTTCGCCACGGCCGTGGTCGTGCTGTCCGCCGCCGGGTCGCCGGTGGTCGGCGTGGTCAGCAACTGGACCCAGATCCTCGTCCCCGTCGCCGCCTCGGCGGTCTGCTTCGACTCGGCCCGGCGCCAGCACGAGGCCCGCTACCGGCGGGCCTGGCGGCTCTACGGCGCCGGTTCGCTGTCGTGGGGCGTCGGCCAGTGCGTGTTCACCTGGTACGAGCTGGTCGGGGAGGTCACCGTCCCCGTCCCGTCGGTCGCCGACGTGGCGTTCCTGCTCTACCCCCTGCTGGCGGCGGCGGCGATCTGGCTGCTGCCCGACGTCCCGCACTCGCGGGCGATGAAGCTGCGCAGCCTGCTCGACGGCCTCGTGATCGGGTCGTCGCTGGTGTTCGTCGTCTGGGCGCTCAGCCTGCGCCACCTCTGGGCGGCGGGCGACGGCGACGTCGCGGGGGTCGTGGTCACCACCACCTACGTCCTCACCGACATGGTGCTGCTGACGATGCTCGCGCTGCTCCTGCCGGTGGTCGGCCCGGGGCACCGGCGGGTGCTCGTCCCGGTGGTGCTCGGCACCGCCAGCTTCGCCGTGGCCGACCTCGGCTACGTCGTGGTGACGTCGTCGGCCGAGTACGCGTCCGGCCAGGTGTTCGACGTGGGCTGGGTGCTGGGCTTCCTCGGTGTGGCCGTGGCCGCCGCGCTGGCCCACCCCCGAGGAGGGCGGCGCCCGGTGCGCCGCGACCCCGGCACCGACCTGCCCTCCTGGGCCACGATCCTGCTGCCGTACGTGCCGGTGCTGGCGGCGTCCGCGGTGCTGCTGCACCGCCTGGGTTCGTCCTCGCCGTGGACCGGTGCCGAGTCGGCCCTCGCCGGGTCGGTGATCGTGCTGGTGCTCGTGCGCCAGCTCGTGGCCCTCGCCGACAACCGCGCCCTCCTGGCCGAGGTGTCGCGGCAGCACCAGCAGGCCCGGTACGACTCCCAGCACGACGCCCTGACCGGCCTCGCCGACCGCGCCCTGTTCCTCGAGCGGGTGACCTCGGCGCTCGAGCGGGCCGAGCGCACCGGCACCGAGGTCGCGGTGCTGTTCTGCGACCTCGACGAGTTCAAGCAGGTCAACGACGTGCACGGCCACACCGCGGGCGACCGGGTGCTGCGCGCGGTCGGCCAGCGCCTCGCGGCGCAGGTGCGCACGGTCGACTGCGTCGCCCGCCTCGGCGGCGACGAGTTCGCGATCCTGCTCGAGGACGGACGCGACGCCGACCGGGTCGCGGCGCGGGTCGAGGAGGCCGCCGGCGACCCCGTCCCCGTCGACGGCGGTGAGGTGCATCCGCGGATGAGCGTCGGCGTGGCCAGGTCGCGACCCGGCGGCGGCCTCGGGACCGACGAGCTGGTCCAGCTGGCCGACGGGGCGATGTACCGCGTCAAGCAGTCCCGGTCCGGCGAGGTGCTGCCGCGGCAGGGCCGTCCGCACCGGTCGCCCGGCTCGCGCGTCCTCTGACGCCCTGGGCGTCCGGGTGACGCGCCGCGGAGGCCCGTCACGGTGTGTGACTCCTGAGGCTGGTGTGACTGGTGTGAACAGAGCAGCAGAAGAAACTCGTGGGACGGGTGTTCTCAGGGGTGCCGGAGTTCGGTAGGGTCCCCGCGTCGTGTCAAGCCGACACGCCGTGCGATCCGCACGAAGAATGACAACGGTGTAGTTCTCGAGGAGCCCCGACGTGACCGACCCGCGACCCCTGGCCGGTCCGCGTGCCCGCTGGGCCTGCGCGGTCGTCGCGGCCGCGGCGACGCTCGCCCTGCTGCCCGCCCCCGCAGGCGCCGTGCCGTACCCGTCGCAGGACGAGGTCGACGCCGCCCGCACCGCCGTCACCACCACCGCGCAGCAGGTCGCGGCCCTGGAGAGCCGGCTCGCCGGCGCCAACGCCGCGCTCGAGGAGTCGCAGGTCGAGGCCGCCCGGGCGGGCGAGGACTGGAACGAGGCGCAGGTCGCGCTGCAGGAGGCCGCGCTCGCCGCCGTCGCCGCCCGCGACGGCGCCGACCGGGCCCGCGCCGAGCTGCGGGTCGCGCGCGACGAGATCGGCAGCCTGGCCGCTCAGGCCTACCGCAGCGGCGGCACCCTCGGCGGCCTCGAGCTGGTGCTCGGCGCCGGCGGGCCGCAGGAGTACGTCGACCGCGCCAGCACGATGCGCCACCTCGGGGCCGACCGGCAGCAGACCTACCAGCGCGGCCACGCCGCCGAGCTGGTCTCGCAGCTGATGGACGAGCAGGCCGCCGCCGCCGAGGCCGCCCAGGAGCAGGCCGCCGCCGCCGCGCAGGCCGCCAAGGACGAGGCCGAGCGCGCGCAGGCCGCCGCCGCCGCGCAGGTCGGCGCCACCGAGGCCGAGCGGACCACGGTGCTGACCCAGCTCGCGGCGCTGCGCAGCACCTCGGTCGAGCTCGAGCAGCAGCGCCAGAGCGGGCTGGAGGCCGAGCGCGTCGCCCGCGAGGAGGCCGCAGCCCGGGCCGCGGCCCAGCAGCGCGAGCAGGCCGAGCGTGACCGGCTGGCGCGCGAGGCCGCCCGGCGCGCCTCGCGCGACGAGCCGCGCACCCCGCCGGTGGCGGCTCCGGCGCCCGCGGACCCGGCACCCGCGAACCCGGCCCCCTCCGACCCCGCGCCGTCGAACCCTGCGCCGTCGAACCCCGCGCCGTCGAACCCCGCGCCGTCGAACCCGGCTCCCGCTCCGACCCCGCCGCCCGCCGGCGACTCCCGCGGCACCGCGGCCGGCGGCCAGGCCGCGGTCGACTGGGCGCGCACGCAGATCGGCAAGCCCTACCAGTGGGGCGGCACCGGCCCGGACGCCTACGACTGCTCGGGCCTGACCGGCGCCGCGTGGCGCCACGGCGGCGTCAACCTGCCCCGCACCTCGCGCTCGCAGTACGACGCCGTGCAGAAGATCCCGTACTCGCAGCTGCGGCCGGGCGACCTGATCTTCTACGGCAGCGGCACCACGAGCTCGATCTACCACGTGGCCATCTACTCCGGCGGCGGCCGCATGGTCGAGGCGCCGCGGGCCGGGGTGCCGCTGCGCGAGACCTCGCTGCGGATGAGCGGCACGATGCCGTTCGCCGGCCGCCCCTGACCCCTTCCCCGTTCACCACGTTCGGTAGGTGGGCACCTACTGAACGGGGCGTGCGGGCCTCGTGAACAAGGTGCTCGCCCCGCCAGGACGGCGGGCGGGCCTCAGTGGGCCTGGCCGGAGTCCTTCAGCCGCTGGAACGAGGCGTGGATCTCGGCCTCGGCCTCGGCGCGACCCGCCCAGTGGGCGCCCTCGACCGACTTGCCGGGCTCGAGGTCCTTGTAGGTCTCGAAGAAGTGCTGGATCTCGAGCCGGTAGAACTCGCCGATGTCGGCGAGGTCCTGCAGGTGGTCGAGCCGCGGGTCGTTCGCGGGGATGCACATGACCTTGTCGTCGCCGCCGGCCTCGTCGCGCATGTGGAACATGCCGATCGCGCGGCACCGGATCAGGCAGCCCGGGAAGGTCGGCTCGTCGATGAGCACGAGCGCGTCGAGCGGGTCGCCGTCCTCGCCCAGGGTGTTGTCGATGAAGCCGTAGTCGGCCGGGTACCGGGTCGCGGTGAACAGCGTGCGGTCGAGCTTGATGCGCCCGGTGACGTGGTCGACCTCGTACTTGTTCCGCGTCCCCTTCGGGATCTCGATCGTGACGTCGAAGTCCATGTCGCGCTCCCGTGCTCGTGTGGGGATGAGGTGCTCGTGGGGCTCGTTCGGTCGGGGCTGAGGTGCTCGGCGGCTAGTCTCCCGCACGGGCCGCCCGCCCGGGCAGCCGGGTCGACGGACGGGGTCGCGCGTGGCCGACGAGCGGCGGGCGACGTGGCCGGCGCGCCCTGGTCGCGGTGCTCGCGGTCGCCGCGGTGCTGGCGGGTGCCGGCGGGTACGCCGTGGCCGACGTGCACGGACGGCTGCCCGGCCCCCTCACCGACGACCCCGTCCCGCAGCCCTACCCCGAGATCGGGACGGCGCCCGCCGCCGTCGAGCCGGCGCCCCCGGGCACCGGGCGCGAGCGCCCCCCTGGACGCCGCGGCGCCCGCTCCCGACCCCGCCGCGCTGGCCGCCGCGCTGCGGTCCGCTGCTGGCCGACCCGGCGCTCGGGCGCGCGGGTGGCCGCCTCGGTCGTCGACCCCGTCGACGGGCGCGAGCTGCTCGACGTCTCGGCGGGCGCGGTGCTCGAGCCGGCGTCGATCGCGAAGGTGCTCACCGCGCGCGGCCGCGCTGCACCGGCTCGGGCCCGACCACGTGCTGACCACCACGGCGGCGCCTCGACGGCGCCGACCTCTACCTCGTCGGCGGCGGCGACCTCCTCCTCGGCCCCGGCCCGGGCGACCCCGACCTCGGTGGTCGGGCGCGCCGGGCTGGGCGACCTCGCCGAGCAGGTCGGGCTCGGCCCTGCGGACCAGGCTCGCCGGCCGGCGTGCGCCTGCACCTCGACGACTCCGTGCTCGGCGGCCTCGGGTGGGGCGACGCCCCGCCGGGCCGGGCGTGGTCGCCCGCCGACCTCGCGACCGGGTACGTCGCGCCGGTCACGGGCCTGGCCGTCGACGCCGGCCGGCTGCGCCGCGAGACCTACGCCCCGCGCGTCCCCGACCCGGGCCTGGCCGCCGCCGCCACCTTCGCCGAGGAGCTGGCCCGCGCGGGCGTCCGGGTCGTCGCCGGACCGGTGCGCACCCGCGGTGCCCGACGCCGCGTCCGAGCTGGGGTCGGTCGCGTCCGCCCCGCTGGGCGAGGTGGTCGCCCACACCGCTGGCCAGCCAGCGACAACGACCGTCGCCGAGGCGCTCGTCGCGGCTGGTCGCCGTCGACGCCGGCGTCGCACGCCGGCTTCGGGACGGGCGGGGCGGCCGTGCTGGCCGCCGTCGCCGAGGCTCGGCGTGCCCGGTCGACGGCGCGGTGCTCGCCGACGGCAGCGGGCTGTCGGACGGGTCGCGGCTCGCCCCGCGCACGCTCGACCGCGGCGCTCGCGGCCGCCGCGTCGGACGAGCACCCGCAGCTGCGCGGCGTCGCTGACCGGCCTGCCCGGTCGCCGCGCTCACCGGCACCCTGACCGCCCGGTTCGACGCAGCCGGAGCCGCCGCCGGACGCGGGGCTGGTGCGGGCCAAGACCGGCTCGCTCACCGGCACCAGCAGCCTCGCCGGCACGGTCGTCGACGCCGACGGACGGCTGCTGGCCTTCGCCGTGATGGCCGACGCCGCGCCCGCGACGGCGGCGGCCCGCGCCGCCCTCGACCGCGTCGCCGCCGCGCTCGCCGCCTGCGGCTGCCGCTGACCGGTCGCTCCAATCGCTGGCCACGTTCGGTAGGCGATCACCTACTGAACGTGGCTCGCGAGCCACGTTCAGTAGGTGATGGCCAACTGAACGTGGTGAACGAAGGGGGTTACGGTGGCGCGATGCAGCCCGATCCGGTCGACCACGACCGCCGTCGACGCGCTGATCGACTGGGACCTCGCCGCCCGGGCCGCCGGGCAGCTGCTGCGTCCCGGGCCCGCAGGTGGGCGGCGCCGGAGGCCCGCGACGTCGTCGAGCAGCTGCGCCGGTTCGCGTCCGACTCCACCGGCTACGTCGCCGAGACCACCGGGCTGCACGCGACCCCCGGCGAGGCGGTGCTCGTCGTCGACCGGCCGGGCTGGGTCACCGCCAACGTCGACGCGCTTCCGCGAGATGCTCGCGCCGCCGGTCGCTGCGGCGACGGCGCGGCGCGAGCACCAGGCCCGGCCGCGTTCACCGCGGCCGTCGGCAGCAAGGTCACCGGCGTCGAGCTCGGGTCGCTGCTGGCGTTCCTCGGCTCGAAGGTGCTGGGCCAGTACGACATCTCCGGCGGCGCCGACGCGGCGGGCACCGGGCGGCTGCTGCTGGTGGCGCCGAACCTCGTGCAGGTCGAGCGCGAGCTCGACGTCGAGCCCGCCGACTTCCGGCTCTGGGTGTGCCTGCACGAGGAGACCCACCGGGTGCAGTTCACCGCGACGCCCTGGCTGCGCGAGCACCTGCTCGGCGCCAGCCGCGCCCTGGTCGGGGACATGCTGGGCGAGCCCGGCGCAGCTCGCCGACCGGCTGACCGCCGCGGCCCGCCAGCTGCCCGACGTGCTGCGCGGCGGCGACGGCACCGGCCTGCTCGAGCTGGTGCAGACCCCGGAGCAGCGCGCGGCGCTCGCCCGCCTCACCGCGGTGATGTCGCTGCTGGAGGGCCACGCCGACGTCGTCATGGACGAGGTCGGCCCGCAGGTGGTCCCGACCGTCGCCACCATCCGCGAGCGGTTCACCGCGCGCCGCGCCGGCAGCGGCGCCGTCGACCGGGTGCTGCGCCGCCTGCTCGGCCTGGAGGCCAAGATGCGCGCAGTACCGCGACGGCGCGCGGCTTCGTGCGCGGCGTCGTCGAGCGAGGTCGGCATGGACGGGTTCAACGCGGTCTGGACCTCGCCCGACACCCTGCCGACGCCCGAGGAGATCGCCGAGCCCGGCGCCTGGGTGCGCCGGGTGCACGGCTGACCCGGTCGCCGTGGGCGGGCCCGCGCACCGGCCGTCGCGGCGGTCCGGCCGGGCGGTGCCGGCCGGCGCTCGCCGGGCTCGACCGCGGGTCGCTCGTGCTGGTCGCCTGCAGCGGCGGCGCCGACTCGCTGGCGCTCGCCGCGGCGACCGCCCACGAGGCCGCGCGCGCCGGCGTCCGGGCGGGGGCGGTGGTCGTCGACCACGGGCTGCAGCCGGGCAGCGACGCGGTCGCCGCGACCGCGCCGCCGGCACGCTGCCGCGCCTCGGGCTCGACCCCGTCGAGGTGGTGCGGGTCGAGGTCGGCGCGGCCGGCGGCCCCGAGGCCGCGGCCCGCGACGCCCGCTACGCCGCCCTGGACGCGGTCGGCCGAGCGTCTCGGCGCCGCCGCCGGTGCTGCTCGGCCACACCCTCGACGACCAGGCCGAGCAGGTGCTGCTCGGGCTGGCCCGCGGCTCCGGCGCCCGCTCGCTGGCCGGGATGCCCGCCGCCCGCGGCCGGTACCGCCGACCGCTGCTCGGCCTGCCCCGCGCCGTCGTCCGCGCGGCGCTGCGCCGACCTCGGCCTGGACGCCTGGGACGACCCGGCCAACGCCGACCGCGACGACCGCCCGGGCCCGGGTGCGGCACGACCTGCTGCCCGCCCTCGAGGCCGGGCTCGGGCCCGGCGTCGCCGCGGCGCTCGCCCGCATCGGCCGACCTGCTGCGCGAGGACGCCGACGCCCTGGACGCGCTCGCGTCCGACCTGGTCGCGCGGCCTTCGCCGCGCTCGGCCGACGGCGTCGCCGGTCGACGCGCTCGCGGGCGCGCGCCGGACGCCGTGCGCCGCCGGGTGCTGCGGCGCCTGCTGGTGCGCGGCGGGTGCCCGGCGGGGGCGCTGACCCGCGACCACGTGCTCGCCGTCGACGCGCTGGTCGTGCGCTGGCGCGGGCAGGGCGAGGTCGCGCTGCCCGGCGGTGTCCGCGCCGTCCGCTCGTCTGGGATGCTGTCGCTCGTCCCGGCCCCTGGACGCGGCTCGAGGATCCCCCGACACCCCGAGGAGCACCTGCCGGTGGACGCCGACGACATGGGCACCGACCTCGCCGAGGTCCTCATCAGCGCCGAGCACATCGCGAGCGGCTGGGCGAGATGGCCGCCGAGATCGACCGCGACTACGCCGGCCAGGACGTGCTGCTGGTCGGCGTGCTCAAGGGCGCCGTGATGGTGATGGCCGACCTCGCCCGCGCGCTGCACGCCCCGGTGCAGATGGACTGGATGGCCGTCTCGTCGTACGGGTCGGGCACCAAGTCCTCCGGCGTCGTGCGCATCCTCAAGGACCTCGACACCGACATCTCCGGCCGGCACGTCCTCATCGTCGAGGACATCATCGACTCCGGCCTGACCCTGTCGTGGCTGCTCGCCAACCTGGGCTCGCGCGGCCCGGCCTCGGTCGAGGTGCTCACCCTGCTGCGCAAGCCCGACGCCGCGAAGGTCGAGGTCGACGCCCGCTACGTCGGGTTCGACATCCCGAACGAGTTCGTCGTCGGCTACGGCCTCGACTACGCCGAGCGCTACCGCAACCTGCCGTTCGTCGGCACGCTGGCGCCGCACGTCTACGGGGGCTGAGCGCGGAACCGGGCCACCCGCCCGGCGCGTTGCTCCTGACGGGCACCCGCCGCAGAGGCAGGTGTACCGTTTTCGCAGGTCAGGACCGACAGGAGGGACGGGGGACAGGCACCCCCGCAACCGGCATGGACTTCAAGCGTTTCTTCCGCGGCCCCGCGTTCATCGTGGTGCTGGCCCTGCTGCTGCTGCTCATCGGCACGCAGATCTTCTCGCTGGGCGGTTTCCAGCGCATCGACACCGCCGACGGGCTGCAGCTGCTCGAGGACGGCGAGGTCGTCCGAGGCGAAGATCGTCGACCGCGAGCAGCGCGTCGACCTCGTCCTGCGCGAGGAGTTCGAGGACAAGGGCACCCAGGTCCAGTTCTTCTACGTCCAGCCGCGCGGCGTCGACGTCGTGGCCGCGGTCGACGCGGCCGACCTCGAGGAGCCCTTCAACGACGAGGTCCCGAAGCGACTCGTGGTGGAGCACGCTGCTCATCACCCTGCTGCCGATGCTGCTCCTGGTCGGCCTGTTCTGGTTCATGATGAGCCAGATGCAGGGCGGCGGCTCGCGCGTCATGCAGTTCGGCAAGTCCAAGGCGAAGCTGGTCAGCAAGGACACCCCGCAGGTCACCTTCGCCGACGTCGCCGGCGCCGACGAGGCGGTCGAGGAGCTCGACGAGATCAAGGAGTTCCTCGCCGAGCCGGCCAAGTTCCAGGCCGTCGGCGCGAAGATCCCCAAGGGCGTCCTGCTGTACGGCCCGCCCGGTACCGGCAAGACCCTGCTGGCGCGCGCCGTCGCCGGCGAGGCGGGCGTGCCGTTCTACACGATCTCCGGCTCCGACTTCGTCGAGATGTTCGTCGGCGTCGGCGCCTCCCGCGTCCGCGACCTGTTCGAGCAGGCCAAGGCCAACGCGCCGGCCATCATCTTCGTCGACGAGATCGACGCCGTCGGCCGCCACCGCGGCGCCGGCATGGGCGGCGGTCACGACGAGCGCGAGCAGACCCTCAACCAGCTGCTGGTCGAGATGGACGGCTTCGACGTCAAGACCAACGTCATCCTGATCGCCGCCACCAACCGGCCCGACATCCTCGACCCGGCGCTGCTGCGTCCGGGCCGGTTCGACCGCCAGATCGCCGTCGAGCCGCCCGACATGCTGGGCCGCGCCCAGATCCTGCGCGTCCACGGCAAGGGCAAGCCGCTCGCCGCCGACGTCGACCTCGAGGCCGTCGCCCGCCGCACCCCCGGCTTCACCGGTGCCGACCTGGCCAACGTCCTGAACGAGGCCGCGCTGCTCACCGCGCGCACCAACGCCAAGCTGATCGACGACGCCGCGCTCGACGAGGCGATCGACCGCGTCATCGCGGGTCCGCAGAAGCGCACCCGGCTGATGAACGACCAGGAGAAGAAGATCACCGCGTACCACGAGGGCGGTCACGCCCTGGTCGCCGCGGCGATGCGGCACACCGACCCGGTCACCAAGGTGACGATCCTGCCGCGCGGGCGCGCCCTCGGGTACACGATGGTGATGCCGCTCGAGGACAAGTACTCGACCACGCGCAACGAGCTGCTCGACCAGCTCGCGTACGCGATGGGCGGACGCGTCGCGGAGGAGCTCGTCTTCCACGACCCGACGACGGGCGCGTCGAACGACATCGAGAAGGCCACGGCCACCGCGCGCAAGATGGTCACGCAGTTCGGCATGAGCGAGCGCGTCGGCGCGATCAAGCTCGGCTCCGGGTCCGGCGAGGTCTTCCTCGGCCGCGACATGGGCCACGAGCGCGACTACTCCGAGGGCGTCGCGTCGATCGTCGACGAGGAGGTGCGCAGGCTCATCGAGTCGGCGCACGACGAGGCGTGGGAGGTGCTCACCGAGTACCGCCAGGTGCTCGACGACCTCGTGGTCGCGCTGCTCGAGCAGGAGACCCTGAACCAGGAGCAGCTCGCCGAGATCTTCACGCCCGTGGTCAAGCGCGACCTGCGTCCGGTGTGGCTGTCGGCCGACAACCGCACGGTCTCGGACGTGCCTCCGGTCATCGGCCCCAAGGAGCGCAAGTCGCTGAACGGCAAGCCGTTCGACCAGCACGCGCCGCAGGACCAGGCCGCCGAGGCCGGTGAGCCCAACCTGCCGGGCTGGACGCCGGGCGAGACCGTCCCGCGTCCGCCGAGCGCCGGCGAGTAGCCGGCCCGTGGACGACCGCGAGGGCACCGGGGACGTCGGCCCCGGCCGGGTCGACCTGCCCCGCATCGAGGCGGCGGTGCGCGAGATCCTGCTCGCGGTCGGGGAGGACCCCGACCGCGACGGGCTCGAGCAGACCCCGGCCCGGGTCGCGCGTGCCTACGCGGAGATCTTCGCGGGCCTGTCGATGCAGCCCGAGGACGTGCTGAAGACCACCTTCGACCTCGGCCACGACGAGATGGTGCTGGTCAAGGACATCGAGGTGTACTCGACCTGCGAGCACCACCTCGTTCCGTTCCACGGGGTCGCGCACGTCGGCTACATCCCGTCTCCCGGACGGCAAGATCGCCGGCCTGTCGAAGTTCGCGCGGCTGGTCGAGGTGTTCGCGCGGCGTCCGCAGGTGCAGGAGCGGCTCACCTCGCAGATCGCCGACGCGATCATGCGCATCCTCGAGCCGCGCGGCGTCATCGTCGTGATCGAGTGCGAGCACCTGTGCATGTCGATGCGCGGCGTCCGCAAGCCCGGCGCCCGCACCGTGACCTCGCGCGATGCGCGGCCAGATGCGCGACCCGGCCACCCGGGCCGAGGCGCTCAGCCTGATCCTCGGACGCTGACCGTGGCCGGCGTCCTCGACCACGTCACCCCCGCCGCGCCTCACCGAGCGGGCGGGCGGGCGCTGCCTGGTCATGGGCGTCGTCAACGTCACGCCCGACTCCTTCAGCGACGGCGGCGAGTGGTTCGAGCCCGACGCCGCGATCGCGCACGGCCTCGACCTGCTCGCCCAGGGAGCCGACCTGCTCGACGTCGGCGGCGAGTCCACCCGTCCCGGGGCGGGGCGCGTCCCGGTCTCGGAGGAGCTGCGGCGGGTGCTGCCGGTCGTCACCGAGCTCGCCTCCGTCGGGCGCGGTCGTCAGCGTCGACACCACCCGCGCCGAGGTGGCGAGCCAGGCGCTGGCGGCGGGGGCGAGCGTGGTCAACGACGTCAGCGGCGGGCTCGCCGACCCGCACCTGCCGCACGTGGTGGCCGACGCCGGGGTCACCTACGTCGCGATGCACTGGCGCGGGCACGCGACCGAGATGGACTCGCTCGCGGTCTACGACGGCCCGGACGGCGTGGTCGGGGGCGTGCGCGACGAGCTGGCCCGGCGCGTCGAGGTGCTGCACGACGCCGGGGTGGCGCCCGACCGCCTCGTCCTCGACCCGGGCCTCGGGTTCGCCAAGAGCGGCGACCAGAACTGGCAGGTGCTGCACGGGCTGTCCGAGGTGGTGGCGCTCGGCCACCCCGTCCTCGTCGGCGCCTCGCGCAAGCGGTTCCTCGGACACCTGCTCGCCGCCGACGGCGGAGCGCCGGCCGCGCCCACCGACCGCGACGCGGCCACGGCCGCGACCAGCGCGCTGGCGGCAGCCGCCGGTGCCTGGTGCGTCCGCGTGCACGACGTGCCGAGCTCGCTCGACGCCGTGCGGGTCGCCCGGGCCTGGCGCGCGGGCGGTGCGCCGTGACCGCGTTCGTGCCGCGGCTTCCCCGACCGCATCGAGCTGATCGGGTTGCGCGCCAGGGGTTTCCACGGGGTGTTCGACTTCGAGAAGCGCGAGGGGCAGGACTTCGTCGTCGACGTCGTGCTGCACGTCGACGCGCGGCGCGCCGCCGCGAGCGACGACCTCGCCGACACCGTGCACTACGGCGACCTCGCCGAGCAGGTGCACGCCGTCGTCACCGGCGACCCGGTCGACCTGATCGAGACCCTCGCCTCGCGCGTGGCCGACCTCGCGCTCGCGCAGGACGGCGTCGGGGCGGTCGACGTCGCCGTGCACAAGCCGCAGGCACCCGTGCAGGTGGCGTTCGCCGACGTCGTCGTGCGCGTCCACCGCCGGCGGGACGTCGCGTGAGCCGCCCGCTCCCGGCCGTGCCCGTCGTGCTCGCCCTCGGCTCGAACCTCGGCGACGCCGCCGCCCACCTGCAGGGCGCCGTCGACCTGCTGTCGGCCGCGGAGGGCCTCGTGCTGCACCGGGTCTCGCCGGTGGTCGAGACCGACCCCGTCGGCGGCCCCGAGCAGGACGTCTACCTCAACGCCGTGGTGCTGGGGTCGACGACGCTCGCCTCGCACCGACCTGCTCGACCGCTGCCAGGAGGTCGAGGCGGAGCACGATCGCGTCCGCGAGATCCGCTGGGGGCCACGCACTCTCGACATCGACGTGATCGCCTACGGCGCCACCCTCGACGACGACGAGCGGCTCACCCTGCCCCACCCGCGCGCGCACCTGCGGGCGTTCGTGCTGGTGCCGTGGGCGCTGGCCGACCCCGACGCCGTGCTGCCGGGCCCGGACGGCGGCCGCGTCGCCGACCTCGCCGAGCGGGCCGAGGACCGCTCCGGCGTGCGGCCGCGCCCCGACGTCGTGCTGCGCCGGGGCGGTGCCGCGTGACGGGCACCCAGCCGCGCCACCTGCTCGTCGGCGCCCTCGTCGCCGGCGTCCTCGGCTTCGTCGTCGACCGGTGGGTCGAGTCGTCCGGCGGCAGCCCGCTGCCGGTGCCCTGGTCGGCCCTGGTCGGCATGGTGGCGATCGCCGTCGGCGTCGTCGTGGTCGCCTGGCCGGTGCGGCGCTGGAACCGCGGCGACCGCAGCCGCCGTCTCGACCCGCTGCGCGCGGCGCGTGCCGCGGTGCTCGCCAAGGCGGCCAGCCTCTGCGGCGCGATGCTGGTCGGCTGGTTCACGGGCCAGGGGCTCGGCGCCCTCGGCGACCTCACGATCGAGCCGCGCCGCGACCGGTTCCTGCTGGCGATGGTGGCCGTGCTCGTCGCGACCGTGGTGCTGGTGGCCGGGCTCGTCGGTCAGCGCTGGTGCCGTCGCCCACCCGACGACGACGAGCAGCAGCGGGCCTGAGGGCGCGCCTCGGGGCTGGCCCGCGACGGCTCGTGGTGGCACAGTCGGGTCATGAGCACAGCACCCACGTGTCCCCAGTGCGGTCGTCCCGGCGTGCGCACCGAGAAGCTCTCGACCGGCGAGGGCGGTGACCAGCGCACGGTCTGGCTCTGCGAGCTCGACCACAGGTTCACCTGAGCCGGCCGGGGGCGCGCCGCCGCCGCTCCCGGAAGGGCTACTCCTCGTCGGGCACGGTGCGCCGCAGCGCGGTGTGCACGGCGACCGGGGTGAGCACGCCCACGTAGCGGTCGCCGTCGAGCACGGGCATCCACCCGGCGTCGTGCTGCACGATCTCCGACAGGCCCTCCCGCAGAGACGATCCCACCTGGATCGTCTCCTCGAACCGGCGTACGACGTCGGCCACGGTCGAGCCCTCGGGACGTCCGGTCAGGTGCCGCGCCGCCACCCAGCCGCGCAGGTTGCCGTCGCCGTCGAGCACGATCGCGTAGGCGGGGGCGTTGGTGCCGGCGGCGCGGTTGCCCTGGGCCGCCAGCAGCGTCCACGCGTCGCCGACCCGGTCGGTCGTCAGGACCGTCGGCGGGTGCTCGAGGTCCTGGGTCTCGACCGGCGTGACCGCGAGGCGGCGGAGCCCGCGGTCGGCGCCGACGAAGTCGGCGACGAAGTCGTTGGCGGGGGTGCCGAGCACCGTCGCCGGGTCGGCGTACTGCTCGAGCACGCCGCCCTGAGACAGCACCACCACCTTGTCGGCGAGCCGCACGGCCTCGTCGATGTCGTGGGTGACCAGCAGCACCGTCTTGCCGAGCTCGGCCTGGATCTGGCGGAACTGCGCCTGCAGCCGGTCGCGGGCGATCGGGTCGACGGCGCCGAACGGTTCGTCCATGAGCAGCACCGGCGGGTCGGCCGCCAGGGCGCGCGCCACGCCGACGCGCTGGCGCTGGCCGCCCGACAGCTCGTGCGGGTACCGCCGCGCGTACTTGGCGGGGTCGAGCCCGACCAGCTCGAGCAGCTCGTCGACCCGGGCCTTCTTCCGCTTGCCGTCCCACCCGACCAGGTCGGGGACGGTGGCGACGTTGGTCGCGATGGTCTGGTGGGGGAACAGCCCGATCTGCTGGATCACGTAGCCCATCCGGCGCCGCAGCTGCACCGGGTCGACGGTCGTGACGTCGTCGCCGTCGAGGAAGATCCGGCCCGACGTCGGCTCGATCAGGCGGTTCACCATCCGCAGCGTCGTCGACTTGCCGCAGCCCGACGGGCCGACCAGGCAGACCAGGTCGCCGCTCGCGACGTCGAGGTCGAGCTCGTGCACCGCGACGGTGCCGTCGGCGTACTTCTTGCCCACGCCGTCGAGACGGATCATCGGTTCGCCGCTACGGTCGGTGCCGTGATCGCGTCCGGCCAGGTCCTGCTGGGTCTTCCCCAGCCCCGGGTTCATGCCGCAACAGTTGCGGACAACTGCCTGGTCCGCAACGAGTGGCTCTGCGGCGAGTACGTCACGAGCCGGCAGGAGCAGATCCTCGCGGCAGTGGGCGAGCACCTCACCATCACGCTCCTCGCCGTCGGCCTCGGCCTGCTGTTCGCGTTCCCGCTGGCCCTGCTCGCCCGGCGCTCGCCGGTGCTGCGCTCGCTCGTCACCGGCGGCAGCACGATCATCTACACGATCCCCTCGCTGGCGCTGATCTCGGTGCTGCTGCCCCTCACGGGTCTCAGCCGCACCACGGTCGTCGTCGCGCTCGGGCTCTACTCGATCACGATCCTGGTGCGCAACGTCGTCGCCGGGCTCGACGCGGTGCCCGAGGACGTCGTCGACGCCGCGCGGGGCATGGGCTTCGCGTCGTCGCGGATGCTCTGGCGGGTGCAGGTGCCGCTGGCGCTGCCGGCGGTGTTCGCCGGGTTGCGGGTCGCCACGGTCTCGACCATCGCCCTGACGACGATCGGGTTCCTGGTGGGCTTCGGCGGACTCGGCAGCCTGATCAACGAGGGCCTGGGCAGCAACTTCCGCGCGCAGGTGCTCACCGCGGTGGTGCTCTGCGTCGTGCTGGCCGTGCTGGCCGACCTGCTGCTGCTGGCGCTGCAGAAGGCGATGACGCCGTGGACGAGGGGAGCAGCGTCGTGAACGGACCGCTCGGCGACATGGTCGCCTACCTGACCGACCCGGAGAGCTGGGCGGGCACGCCGGGGCTGATGAACCGGCTGATCGAGCACATCGGCATCTCGGCCCTCGCCCTGCTGGCCGCCACCGTCGTCGCCGTGCCGCTCGCCGTCTGGCTGGGGCACATCGGTCGCGGCGGCGTGCTCGCCGTCAACCTCGGCAACGCCGCCCGCGCCGTGCCCACCTTCGCCCTGCTCGTCCTGTTCGTGATGCTGCCGGACCCGCTGGGCGTCAACACGTTCTCGTTCGTCCTCGCGCTGGCGCTGTTCGCGCTGCCGCCGCTGCTCACCAACACCTACGTGGGGATGCGCGAGGTCGACCGCGGGATCGTCGACGCCGCGCGCGGCGTCGGGATGTCCGGCTGGCAGGTCGTCGCCCGGGTCGAGCTGCCGCTCGCGGCGCCGCTGCTGATGACCGGCGTGCGGCTCGCCGCCGTGCAGGTGGTCGCCACCGCGACCGTGCTCGGCCTGGTGGGCGGCGGGGCGCTGGGCCGCATCATCGCCAGCGGCTTCGCCAACCAGGACCAGGGACGCATCCTCGGCTCGGCCGTCGTCGTCACGCTCCTGGCGCTGCTCACCGAGGGCGCGTTCGCGCTGCTCGAGCGCCGCGTCCGCCGCGGCCCGGGGCGCCCGGCCCACGACGACCACGAGACGGTCCCCGCCGACGACGGCGCAGCGGTCCCCGCGGGCACCTGAGCGCGCCCGTCGGCCGGGTCGTGACGAGATCGTGACGTCGGGACCCCCGCTCTCGGGATGAGAACGTCGGACCAGAGGGGTTGCATGGTCTCGTACGGGCGATCACGTCCGTCGGACACGCGCGGCCGCTCCGGCCGCGGGACACAGAAGGCGGTAGCCGTGATGCGCTCCCTGACCTCCGGCGCCCTGCGCCGTTCCCTGCTGGCCCTGGCCGTCGTGCCGGTGCTCGCCCTCACGGCCTGCGGCGGCGGCGGCGACGCCTTCGAGGAGGCCGAGACCTCCGGTTCCGGCGGGGGCGGCGGCGACCTCGGCACCATCGTGGTCGGCGGTGCCCAGTTCACCGAGATGGCGATCATGGAGGAGATGTACAAGCTCCTCCTCGAGGACGCCGGCTACACCGTCGAGATCAAGACGGCGGGTCAGCGCGAGATCTACATGCAGTCGCTCGAGAGCGGCGAGATCGACGTCGTGCCCGAGTACGCCGCCACCCTGGCCGAGTACCTCAACCGCGAGACCAACGGCCCCGAGGCCGAGGCGATCGCCACCCCCGACGCCGCCGAGACGGTCGAGGCCATGCAGCCGCTGGCCGAGGAGCGCGGCCTGCGGGTGCTCGAGCCCGCCGAGGCCATCGACGCCAACGGGTTCTACGTGACGCAGGCCTTCGCCGACGAGAACTCGCTCACCACCCTGTCCGACCTGGGCGCGCTCGGTCAGCCGATCGTGCTGGCTGCCGACGACGAGTGCCTGTCCGAGGTGCGCATCTACTGCGCGCCCGGCCTGAAGGCCACCTACGACATCGACGTCGAGAGCGTCACCGGCGACGAGTTCGGCAGCGCCACCGGCAAGCAGAAGGTCGTCGACGGCGACGCCCAGGTGGGCCTCGCCGGCACCACCGACGGCACGCTCGAGGGCCTCGGCCTGGTCGTGCTCGAGGACGACAAGATGCTCCAGGCGGCCGACAACCTGGTGCCGGTCATCAACGTCGAGGGTGCGGGCGACCCCGAGGTCGAGGAGGCGCTGAACAAGATCGCCGACGTGCTGACCACCGAGAACCTCACCGAGCTCAACGCCCGGGTCGACGGCCAGCGCGAGCAGGCCGCCGACGTCGCGCGCGACTTCCTGGTCGAGAACGGCCTGATCGAGGGCTGATCCGACCGGGGGGCACGCGACCCCTGCACGTCGAGGGGTCCTGGGCGCTCAGTGCGTCCAGGGCCCCTCGTAGCGTTCCCCGACGGGTACGGGCGCCTCGAGCACGTTGCCGGGCGGGGCCAGCGGGCACGCCCAGCGCGGGTCGTAGGCGCACGAGGGGTGGTAGGCGAAGTTCAGGTCGACCACCAGCCGCGACCCGGCGGCGTCGGTGCCGAGGTCGGC
This sequence comes from uncultured Actinomycetota bacterium, assembly GCA_963715595.1. Classification (GTDB taxonomy): domain Bacteria; phylum Actinomycetota; class Actinomycetes; order Actinomycetales; family CAWJMD01; genus MFD01275-22. The sequence goes on along the minus strand of OY970255.1, from coordinate 2,970,428 downwards.
ACCCTTGACGGTGTCGAGCAGGTACCGGCCCCCGCCGTACCCGCCCGCGCGCGACCCCGCGTCGCGGAAGGGCACGAACAGCCCACCCCCGTACCCGGCGTGCCACCACACGTCCAGGGTGCCGAGGTCGCCCAGGTGCACCCGTCCGATCCGCTCGTACTCCACCACGCCGTCGGTGCCGGTCGGCACCTCGATCCGCTGGTGCGGCGCCTCGCTCGACCGGCACCACGAACCGGAACGCCGGGTCGTACCCGGCCACCTGCACCTCGGCCGCCCCGCGGTGCTCGGGCAGCACCGGCGAGGCCGGGTGCTCGCGCAGCAGCCTCGTGTGCGCCTCGGCCCACCCGGCGTGCGCGAGGGCGGGGTCGGGCGTCGCGCGCACCCGGGCGTACCGCTGCGCCACCTGCCGCCGGTGGTCGGCGACCTGCAGGGCGGTCAGCGCGTCGGTCCGGGGCTCGGTGTCGGCTCGGTGTCGGTTCGGTGTCGGTCTCGGACGGGTCGGCCACGCGGCCAGCCTGCCAGCGGCGCAGGCGCCCCGCAGGGCGTCCGCCACCACGGTGTGCCTCCCACCCGCCGGCGCGGCGCGACCGTAGCCTTCCGCGGTGACTTCCCCCACGCCTGCTCACCCCGTCGCGCCGCCGCGCGCGGTGCACTGGTCGGTCGGCGCGCCCCTCGGGGCCGTCGCCGGCGTCTCGGCAGCGGCCGCCGGCCTGGTGGCCGACCGCCCCGTCCTCGGCCTGCTCGGTGCGCTCGTCGCCGCGGTACCCGCCGTCCTGGCCGGTCGTCGCGTCCCCGCGCTCCGCCGCCAGGTGGCCGAGTGCTCGTCGCGCGCCGAGGTGGCCCGCGCCGCCGCCGAGCTCGCGGCCGAGCGTGCCGGTGCCGCCCTGGCCGCGGCCGAGCGCGTCGTCGCCGAGCGCCTGGCCGAGATCGCCGCCGCCGAGAACGAGGCGTCGCGGATCCGGCCGTTCGTCGCCGAGCCGGTCGCCGAGCCGGTCGACCTGGTCCGGCGCACGCCGCGGCACCGCTCGTCGACGCCGTCCGCCGCCGACGTCGTGGTCGACCTGGTCAAGCGCACGGTCGGCCCCGCACCGGTGCCCGCCGTCTCCCCGGTGGTCGTGCCCGTGATGATGGCCCCGGCCGCCGCCCGCGCGAGCGCCCCCGCCGCGCGCGCGATGGCGTTCGCCGCCGACGCCACCCGCTCCGACGCCCGGTCCGACGCCGCGTCCGATGCCGGGTCCGACGGCGAGGGCCGGCGACAGGCCGAGGGCGGCGACGCGCGCGTCGACACCGCTGAGCTGCAGCGCATCTGGGACCTCGGCGAGGCGCCCCGCTCGCGCAGCGGCCGCGGACGCCGGGCCCGCCTCGGCGCCGAGGTCGACGCCCTGCCCGACCGTCCCGCGCACGTGGCCGGCATGCGTCGCCGGGCCCGCCACCGGCGCTGACCGCCCGCCGGCGACTACTTGTCGACGTCGCCGACGACGAAGAACGTGGAGCCGAGCACCGCGACCATGTCGGCCACCAGGCAGCCGGGGAGCAGCTCGGACAGCACCTGCACGTTGTTGAACGAGGCCGACCGCAGCTTCAGCCGCCACGGCGTCTTGTCGCCGCGCGAGACCAGGTAGTACCCGTTGAGCCCCAACGGGTTCTCCGTCCAGGTGTACCGGTGTCCCTCGGGCACCCGCAGCACCTTGGGCAGCCGCACGTTCACCGGACCCTGCGGCAGCGACCGCAGCCGCTCGAGCGCGGCCTCGGCGACGTCGAGCGACACGTGCACCTGCTCGACCAGGCACTCCAGCCGCGCGAAGCAGTCGCCGGCCTCGCGGGTGACGACGCGTCCGGGACCGTCGGGCCCGAACAGCTCGCCGTAGGCGAGGTACGGCTCGTCGCGCCGCAGGTCGAGGTCGACCCCGCTCGCGCGCGCCACCGGGCCGGACACCCCGTAGGCGTGCACCAGGGCGGGGTCGAGCACCCCGACCCCCACGGTACGGGCGCGCAGGATCTCGTTCTCGAGCAGCATCGACTCGAGCCGTGACATCCCCTGCCGCACAGCGACGATCGCCTCGAGCACCCGGGCGGTCCAGCCGTTCGGGAGGTCGTCCTTGAGCCCGCCGACCCGGTTGAACATGTAGTGCATGCGGCCGCCGGAGAGCTCCTCCATCACCGCCTGCAGCTGCTCGCGCTCGGTGAAGGCGTAGAAGACCGGCGTGATCGCGCCGAGCTCGAGGGGGTACGAGCCGAGGAACATCAGGTGCGACAGCACCCGGTTCAGCTCGGCCAGGAGGGTGCGGGTCCAGGTGGCGCGCTCGGGCACCTCCATGCCGAGCAGGTGCTCGACGCCGAGCACCACGCCGAGCTCGTTGGAGAACGCCGACAGCCAGTCGTGCCGGTTGGCCAGCACGATGATCTGGCGGTAGTCGCGCGCCTCGAACAGCTTCTCGGCGCCGCGGTGCATGTAGCCGACGACCGGCTCGGCGCTGACGATGCGCTCGCCGTCCAGCACCAGCCGCAGCCGCAGCACGCCGTGCGTGGCCGGGTGCTGCGGCCCGATGTTGAGCACCATCTCCTGGGTCGGCAGGTCGCGCCCGCCGCCCACGGCGGCGCTCCCGGCGCCGAGGCCCACCACGACCTGCTCTCCCGCCGCCATGCCGCGAGTCTGCCACCCCTGCTCGCGCGACGGCCTCGGCTGCGGACGGGCGCCTGCTCCTGCCGGTCGTCGAGGGGCGTGATCACGCACGGAGATCACCTGGCGAGGGTGATCCGCCGGTGTGATCGCGCCGCGGACGCAGACCGGCTGCTCGGAGCGGGCAGCGGCCCCGGGGAGGCGGGCGGCCCGCGTGACAGGATCGGGGGCATGAGCACCCCGGACCCGTTCGCGCCGGAGGCGATCACGTGGACGCCGGTGTCGCCGCAGCTGGCCACGGTCCGCCTGATCGGCACCGGGATCTTCACGCTCGTCGGCCTGCTGCCGCTCGTCGTGGTGGCCGCGCTGGTCGGCTGGTGGTGGGTGTGGCTGCTGGCCGGCGCCTGGCTGCTGCTCGGCCTCTGGCTCGCGCTGCTCGTGCCGCGGCAGGTGCGCGCGTGGGGCTACGCCGAGCGCGAGGACGACCTGCTGGTGCGCCACGGCGTCATGTTCCGCTCGCTCGTCGTCGTGCCCTACGGCCGGATGCAGTACGTGGACGTGCAGGCCGGCCCGGTCGACCGCATGTTCGGCCTCGCCGGGGTGCAGCTGCACACCGCCTCGCCCGGCACCGACGCCGCGATCCCGGGCCTGTCGCCGCAGGAGGCGGCCCGGCTGCGCGACCGCCTCGCCTCGCGGGGCGAGGCGCGGCTGGCGGGCCTGTGACGCTGCCCCCCGACCCGCCGCCGGTCGCACCGGTCGCCGACCGGCGCCGCGGCCGGCTCGCGCCCGGTGACCTGCCGCCGGCCGACCGGGACGGCTGGCGCCGGCTGCACAAGGTGACGCCGGTGCTCAAGGGCTGGAAGGTCGTCGCGGTCGCCCTGGTGATCGTCGGGCAGCAGCGCGGCGACGAGCTGCTCGCCGGCAACGGCGTGCCGTCGCGGGTCGAGGTGCTCATCACCCTCGGCGTCCTGGCGGTGCTCGCCGTGGCCGCCTCGGTCTGGGCGTACCTGTCGTGGCGGATGACGCGCTTCCGGGTCGACGGCGAGGTGCTGCAGCTGCACTCGGGCGTGCTGTTCCGCCAGCAGCGCCAGGCCCGGCTCGACCGGCTGCAGGCCGTCGACGTCGTGCAGCCGCTGCTCGGGCGGGTGTTCGGCCTGTCCGAGCTGAAGCTCGAGGTGGCCGGCGGCGCGGGGTCCGACGTCAAGCTCGCCTACCTGCGCGACGCCGAGGCGCAGCGGTTGCGCGGGGTGCTGCTGGCCCAGGCCGCCGGTCTCACCTACGAGGGCGACGAGGCCCCCGAGGCGCCCGAGCAGGAGCTGCTGCAGGTGCCGGTGCCCCGGCTGCTCGGGTCGCTCCTGCTCTCCGGCGGGACGATCGGCGCCGTGGTCGCGCTCGTCGTCGTGGTGGTCGCGTCCCTGCTGTTCCCGGCCGCCCTGTTCGGGGCGATCCCCGCGGTGCTCGGTGCGGCCTCCGCCTACTGGGCCCAGTTCACGCTCGGCTTCGGCTTCCGCGTGGCCGCCTCGCCGGACGGGCTGCGGCTGCGGCACGGCCTGCTCGAGACCCGCGCGCAGACCGTCCCGCCCGGACGCGTGCAGGCCGTCCGGCTGGTGCAGCCGCTGCTGTGGCGCCGCCGCGACTGGTGGAAGGTCGAGGTCAACGTCGCCGGCTACGGGGTGAGCGGCGACGGCCAGCAGAAGGAGACCGTGCTGCTGCCGGTCGGCACCCGCGGCGAGGCCTTCACGGTGCTGTCGGTGGTGCTGCCCGACCTCGGCCACCCCGACCCGCTGCGGCTCCTCGAGGACGGCCTGACCGGCCTGGCCGACGAGCAGGGACGCGCCGACGGGTACACCTGCGCGCCGCGGTCCTCGCGCTGGCTCGACCCGATCGGCTGGCGCCGGCACGGCGTCGCGGTCACCGAGCGCGCCCTGGTGCTGCGCTCCGGACGGCTGCGCCGGGCGCTGGTGCTCGTGCCGCACGAGCGCACCCAGAGCCTCGGGCTCGAGCAGGGACCCGTGCAGCGCCGGCTCGGCCTGGCGACGGTGGTCGCGCACAGCACGCCCGGACCGGTGGCACCGCGGATCGACCACCTCGACGCCGCCGTCGCCGGCCGCCTGCTCGACGAGCAGTCCGAGCGCGCGCGCCAGGCGCGTGCCGCCAGCGGGCCGGAGCGCTGGATGCAGCGGGCGCCCGCCGTCCCGGCCGTGGTCGACCTGGTGAAGCCGACCGCGTCGGGGGACCACGCCTCACAGGCGTGACAGCACCACCGTCGAGCGGGTCTTCTGCACGCCCTCGTGGTCGCGGACGCTCTCGAGCACCCGCTCGAAGTGGCCCATGTCGCTGGCCCGCACCTGCAGCATCGCGTCGGCCTCGCCGGTGACGGTGAAGGCGGCCTGCACCTCCGGGATGTCGCTCACCATCGCCCGGATCCGCGCGGGGGAGACCCGCCGGTCGCAGAACACCTCGACGAACGCCTCGATCGCCCACCCGAGCGCCGCCGGGTCGACGACGGTGGTGAAGGCGCGCACGACCCCCTCGGCCCGCAGCCGGTCGACGCGGCGCTTGACGGCCGGGGCGGACAGGCCGACCTCGGTCCCGACGGTGGCGAAGCTCCGCCGGGCGTCCTCGAGCAGTGACGCAATGATCTGACGGTCTACCGCGTCGAGACGCAACGGATCGCTCCTCGCATTGGGGTTTCCTGCCTTGTTCGGTGCAGATCGTGAACCCTACCCTCGCGACATGCAGCTTCCCCGCCACTACCTCCTGTGCGAGCCGCGCCACTTCGAGGTGGTCTACGAGATCAACCCGTGGATGGACGCCTCCGCGCCCGTCGACACCGACCTGGCCGTGGCGCAGTGGCGCACCCTGGTCGAGACCTACCGCTCGCTCGGCCACCGCGTCGACCTGCTCGAGCCGGTGCCGGGGCTGCCCGACATGGTGTTCGCCGCCAACGGCGCCACCGTCGTCGACGGCCGGGTGCTCGGTGCCGCCTTCGCGAACCCGCAGCGCACGGCCGAGGCCGCCCACCACCTGGCCTGGCACGCCGAGCACGCCGAGGCCCTCGGCTGGTCCGACGTCGTCGTCCCCCAGCACACCAACGAGGCCGAGGGTGACTTCGCCGTCACCGGCGACGTGGTGCTCGCCGGGTACGGCTTCCGCACCGACCCGCGGGCGCACGCCGAGCTGGCCGACACCGTGGGGATGCCCGTGGTGTCGCTGCGCCTGGTCGACCCGCGCTACTACCACCTCGACGTCGCGCTGTGCGTGCTCGACGACACCCCGGGCGCATCCCAGATCGCCTGGTACCCGGCCGCTTTCAGCGAGGGCAGCCAGCGCATCGTGCGCCGGCTGTTCCCCGAGGCGATCGAGGTCGAGGACGTCGACGCCGAGGTGCTCGGCCTCAACGCCGTCAGCGACGGCCGCAACGTGGTGCTGCCCGCGCAGGCCGAGAAGCTCGCGGCCCAGCTGGCCGAGCGCGGCTTCGTCCCGGTGCCCGTCGACCTGTCCGAGCTGCTCAAGGGCGGCGGCAGCGTGAAGTGCTGCACCCAGGAGCTGCGGCCCGCCCGCTGACCTCGTCCCGCGCCCGCCGAGTGTGAACCCCGCGCGCGACACGCCGGGCGTGTCGCGCCCCAGGTTCACACTCTGCGGCGCGTGGCTCCTCCGAGCGGCGCGTGGCCCCCGGGCGCCCTCAGCAGGGCGCGGTCGTGTCGGCCTGGGTCAGCACGCCGTCGGTGTAGGTGAGCAGCCAGATCGTCTCGGACGGCTGCAGGTCGGCGACCGTGCCGACCGCGGTCGTGATCCGCGGCTGCCCGTCGGCGCCGACGGCGCACGAGTTCAGCGCCACGACCACCCGCGCCGAGACCGGTACGGCGTAGGTGTTCTCGTCGTTCTGGTTGCGGAACGGCATGTCGGTCAGCGGCGTCAGCGGGACGCCCTCGGCCGACACCCTCTCCTCCGTCCAGTCGGCGTAGGTCCACCGGTCGAGCCGCAGCCAGGTGGTGCCGTCGACGACCTCGGCGGTCGCGATCGGTGCCGACGTCGTGCCCGCGGCCGGCCATGTCGGACGTCGGCGTCGCCTCGGCGGGCGTCGACGAGGGAGCCGGCTCGCTGCTCGGCGCCGCCGACGACGTCACCGTCACGGTGGTCGCGGGACCGGGGTCGTCGTCCCCGCTGCAGGCGCCGGTGGTGAGTACCACCAGCGCGGCGACCGCCGCGGCGCCGAGCCGCGGCAGGAGGGGGTGGCGGGGCACCCGAGCACCCTGCACCGGGCACGCGTCCGGTGTCCAACCCGGTCGACCCTCAGCCGGGCCAGGCCGACAGCGCCCCGGCGGCCGCCGGTCCGCGCGCGTGCAGCAGCCAGCCGAAGCCGCCGAGCCCTGCGGGGTCGGTGAGCTCGTGCAGCTGCGACGCGTGCCGCAGGGCGCGCAGGTAGCGGGCGGGGTCGGTGACCGCGTCGGCCGGGTCGGGGCGGGGCGCGCCCACCCCCAGCAGGGCGAGCGCCTGGTGCTGGCGCAGGACGCGCGACACCGGTGTGGCTGCCGCCACCGCGTCGAGCGCGACGTGGGCGGTGAGGTCGTGCCGGCCGTCGGGCACGGGCGGCACCAGGCGTCCGGCCCGGTACGCCGCCAGGGAGCCGGCCGGCGGCCGCGACGTCGGGTCGTGGTCGTAGTCGACCGCCAGGGCCAGACCGCGCCGCCCGACGACCCGGTGCACGAGGTCGGCCCAGAACCGGTCGCGCACCGCCCCGACCTCGATCCGGTCGCCGGCGTGGTGGGGACCGGGCCACCAGCGCCGTACCCAGGCCAGGTCGTCCTCGGACGCCGGGCCGCCGTCGTGCTCGCGGCCGTCGCCGTCGACGTGCACCTCGCGCAGCACGCCGTCGGCGTCGGCCTCGAGCACCGGGCACGGGACGACGTCGAGCAGCTCCCAGGCCACGAGCAGCGTCGGGCCGTCGGGGGAGGGGGGTTGCTCGGTCCACCCGACCGGGCCGGGCAGGCCGGTCGGACGCGGCACCAGGTCGACGCCCACCAGCGCGAGGCCGGGGTCGGCGTGGTGCAGGGCCCCGAGCAGCTCGCCGCGCCCGGCACCGACCTCGACCACCGCCACGCAGCCGGCCACCCGGGCGAGCCGGGCCAGCGCCGTCCCGAGGACCTCGGCACCGGCGTGCGAGGCGGTGCGGAAGTGGTCGGCCGGCGCGTGCGAGCGGTAGAACCCGTCGGGGCCGTAGAGCGCGTCGTGCCAGGCCTCGTCCCAGGGCCGGTGGGCGCTCACGCCCGGCGCAGCACGACGGCGACGTCGGTGACGGTGAACAGGAACTGCTCGCCGGCGGCGAGGTTCGCCAGCCCGGTGAGCCAGCTCGCGCCGAGCGGCGCCAGCTCGGCGTCGTCGACCGAGGCGGCGACGATGCCCATGGCGACCTTGAAGGCGATCGACCCCTCGTCGAAGCGCCGGTGCGGGTCGGCCCACGAGTCGAGGTGCACCACCGAGAACGGGGCGCCGCGCTCGGCGCTGGCGTCGGCGAGGGCGGGCAGCTTGCGGCCCATGAAGCCGTCGGCGCGCTCGACCCAGGTGGGCACGGTGGCCACGAACCGGTCGACCAGGCGCCGGGTCAGCTCGTCGTCGGTCGAGGTGAACAGCGCCGTGTCCCAGTCGGAGTGGGCCAGGACGAGGAGCCCGCCGGGGCGCAGCACGCGGTGGATCTCGGTCAGGTGGGCCACCGGGTCGGCGAGGTGCTCGACCGCGTTCAGCGACACGACCCGGTCGAGCGACGCGCTGGGCAGCAGCAGGTCGGCGTCGAGGTCGACGATGCGGCTGGTGACCCGGGAGTCGTGCAGCAGGTCGTCGTCGAGGTCGGAGACCTGGTCGAGCGCGTGCACCACGGCAGGCTCGTAGGCGAGCAGCTGGCGCACGGTGCGCCCGTTGCCGCACCCGAGGTCGGCCACGTGCAGCCCCGGCTCGTCGAGCCGGGCGAGCTGGGCGATGCGTGCGTGCCGGCCCATGCTCCCGACCCTATCCGCCTGCTCCTACCCTCGCGGTGTGGACGACCACCCTGGCGCTGCCGAGCAGAACGCACCCTCGCCGGCCTCCCGCCGTCCCGGACGCCTCGGGGTCGGTGTCGTCGGCGCCGGACGCGTGGGCGCCGTGCTGGCCGGCGCGCTGCGCCAGGCCGGCCACGCCGTCGTCGGCGCCAGCGCGGTGTCGGACGCCTCCCGCGAGCGGGTCGAGACGCTGCTGCCGGGCGTGCCCGTGCTGCAGGTGCACGACGTCGTCGAGCGCGCCGAGCTGGTGCTGCTCACCGTCCCCGACGACGCCCTGCCCGAGCTGGTCAGCGGCGTCGCGGCCACGCACGGCTGGCGTCCGGGGCAGCTGGTCGTGCACACCAGCGGGCGGCACGGCGTCGCCGTGCTCGAGCCCGCGCTGCGCCAGGGCGCCATCCCGCTCGCCCTGCACCCCGCGATGACCTTCACCGGCACGAGCCTCGACCTCGGACGCCTGCCCGACTGCTGCTTCGGCGTCACCGCGCCCGGGCCGGTGCTGCCGGTCGCCCAGGCGCTCGTGGTCGAGATGGGGGCCGAGCCGGTCGTCGTCGACGAGGCCGACCGCCCGCTCTACCACGCGGCCCTCGCCCACGGGTCGAACCACCTGGTCACGCTGGTCGCCCAGGCGCGCGACCTGCTCGCGCGCAGCGGGGTCGAGGAGCCCGGGCGCGTGCTCGGACCGCTGCTGATGGCCGCCCTCGACGGCGCCCTGCGCCGTGGCGACGACGCCCTCACCGGCCCGGTGGCACGAGGCGACGTCGGCACCGTGCGCGCCCACCTGCGCGAGGTCGGCGAGCGCGTCGGACCCGGTGACGTGCTCGACGGCTACCGGGCGATGGCCCGGGCGACGACCGTGCGGGCGCTCGCGAGCGGGCGCCTCTCGGCCGCCCAGGCGCAGGAGCTGCTCGACGCGCTCGCGGGCTGAGGGTGCCCCGCGGCGCGGTCGCGGCGCCGGCCCGCGGGTACGGTGTCGGCTCGTGACGACCCCGACGCTGGTGCGCACCCGGGCCGAGCTGCAGACCGCCCGCTCGGGGCTCGAGGGCCCGGTCGCGGTGGTGATGACGATGGGCGCCCTGCACGACGGCCACGCCACCCTGGTGCGCGAGGCGCGCCGAGTCGCCCGCAGCGTCGTGGTGACGATCTTCCTCAACCCGCTGCAGTTCGGCGCGGGCGAGGACCTCGCCAAGTACCCGCGCACGATCGACGCCGACCTCGAGCTGCTCGCCGCCGAGGGCGTCGACGTCGTGTTCGCCCCGGGGCCCGACGTCGTCTACCCGGACGGCGACCCCGGCGTGCGGGTCAGCGCCGGCCACCTCGGCGAGGTGCTCGAGGGGGCCTCGCGCCCCGGCCACTTCGACGGCGTGCTCACCGTCGTGGCGAAGCTGCTGCACCTGACCCGGCCCGACCTCGCCTACTTCGGCCAGAAGGACGCCCAGCAGCTGCTGCTGATCCGGCGGATGGTGCAGGACCTCGACTTCCCGACCGAGGTGGTCGCGGTGCCCACCGTGCGCGAGCACGACGGCCTGGCGATGAGCAGCCGCAACACCTACCTCACCGACGTCGACCGCGAGGCCGCGCTGGCGCTGGCGCGCGCGCTGCGGGCCGGCGAGGACGCGGCGCCCGAGGGCGCCAGCGCGGTGCGCCGTGCCGCCCGCGACGTGCTCGTCGCCGAGCCGCTGTGCCGCGTCGACTACCTCGCGCTGGTGCACCCGACGTCGCTCGACGACGTGCCCGAGTGGTACTCGGGCGAGGCGCTGCTCGCGGTCGCCGCGCGGATCGGCTCGACCCGGCTGATCGACAACGTCCCGCTCGTGCTGGGCGCGCGCCCCGGCACCGCCCCGCACGCAGGAGCCGCCCGATGATGCGCACGATGATGCACGGCAAGATCCACCGCGCGACGGTGACGCAGGCCGACCTGCACTACGTCGGCTCGATGACGGTCGACGCCGACCTGCTGGAGGCCGCCGACCTGCTGCCCGGCGAGCAGATCGACGTCGTCGACGTCACCAACGGGGCGCGGCTGACGACCTACACGATCGAGGGCGAGCGCGGCTCGGGTGAGATCTGCGTCAACGGCGCGGCGGCGCACCTGGTGCACCCCGGCGACGTCGTCATCCTCATCGGCTACGCCCTGGTCGACGACCGCGAGGCCCGCGAGCACCGTTCGCACGTGGTCTTCGTCGACGGCGAGAACCGGGTCGTCGAGGTCGGGCACGACGCCGGGCACGTGCCGGACGGCTTCGGCCTCAGGTCCTCCGGCGTGCGGTGAGCGGGGGGACGACGTGGACGCCCTGACGCTCGCCCGCCGCCTGACGGCGCCCGCCCCGGGGTGGACGGTGGAGGCCGACGTCATCGTGGTGGGGTCGGGCATCGCCGGCCTGACCACCGCGCTGCGGGTGCGCCGGCGGGTGCCGCGCGTGCTGCTGGTCACCAAGACCGTGCTGTCGAGCGGATCGACGCTGTGGGCGCAGGGCGGGGTCGCCGCGGCGCTCGCCGACACCGACAGCCCTGCGGCCCACCTGCAGGACACCCTGGTCGCCGGCGCCGGCCTGTGCGACGAGGACGCCGTGCGCGCCCTGGTCACCGAGGGCCCCGACCGCATCCGCGACCTGATCGCCCTGGGGGCGCACTTCGACACCGGCGCCGACGGCGAGGTGCTGCTCACCCGCGAGGGCGGGCACCACGCCGACCGGATCGTGCACGCCGGGGGCGACGCCACCGGCGCCGAGATCTCCCGCGCGCTGGTCGCCGCCCTCGAGGCGGTGCGCGACGACCCGGGCATCGAGGTGATCGAGCACGCCCTCGTCCTCGACGTCCTCACCGGCGCCCCGGACGCCGACGGCGCACCCGGGCCGGCCTGCGGGGTCAGCCTGCACGTGATCGGCGAGGGCAGCCGCGACGGCGTCGGCGCCGCGCTCGGGCGTGCGGTGGTGCTGGCGACCGGCGGCATCGGGCAGGTGTTCACCTCGACCACGAACCCGAAGGAGGCCACCGGCGACGGCTCGGCCGCCGCGTTCCGCGCCGGGGCCGAGCTCGGCGACCTCGAGTTCGTGCAGTTCCACCCGACCGTGCTCTGGCTCGGGACGGGCGCCCGCGGCCAGCAGACCCTGATCTCCGAGGCGGTCCGGGGCGAGGGCGCGCCGCCTGGTCGACGTCGACGGCCAGCGGTTCATGGCCGGCCAGCACGAGCTCGCCGAGCTGGCGCCGCGCGACGTGGTGGCCAAGGCGATCGTGCGGCAGATGGCCGCCACCGGCAGCGACCACGTCTTCCTCGACGCCCGGCACCTCGGGCGCACGTTCCTGGCCGAGCGGTTCCCGACGATCAGCGCGGCGCTGGCGCAGAACGGGTTCGACCTCGCCGAGGACCTCGTCCCCGTCGCGCCGGCCCAGCACTACCACTCGGGCGGCGTGCGGGTGGACCTCGCGGGACGCTCGACCCTGGCCGCCCTGTACGCCGTGGGCGAGGTGTCGTGCACCGGCGTGCACGGCGCGAACCGGCTGGCCTCGAACTCCCTGCTCGAGGGGCTGGTGTTCGCGCACCGCATCGCCGACGACCTGACCGCGCGGGTCGAGGCGGGCGACCTGCCGCGGGTCGACCCGGTCGACCGCGACGGGTCGAGCGCGCTGGTGGCCGGCTCGAGGCGCCCGCGGGTGCAGCAGGCCGCCACGTCCGGTCCGGGGGTGATCCGCGACGACGCCGGCCTGCGCCTGGCCGCTGCCGTCCTGGCACGGGTGAGCACCCAGCACGCGCCGCCCACGCCGTCGACGGCCGAGTGGGAGACGACGAACCTGCACCAGGTCGCGAGCCTGCTCACCCTCGCGGCCACGCTGCGGGAGGAGACCCGCGGCGGGCACTACCGCCACGACCACCCGGACGCCGACGACGCGCGCTGGCGCGGCCGCACGCACCTGCGGCTGGCGCCCGACGGCACCGTCGGCACCCGCTTCGTCCCGCTCTGAGGCCCCCCACCCGGGTGAGCCCGGGGTGCGGCGAACGGGCGGTGCGGCCGGTGCGAAAGCGGACGAACCGACGCGCTCCGGCCGCAGGGTCAGCGGCGAGGTCGGCCGTCGGTGGCACACTGCGCCGCATGGGTCGTCACTCCGTGTCACCGCAGGCGGTGCAGCACCGCCCCGGCGACGGTCCCGGCTGGCCGGCCGGCACCGTCGAGGAGCTCGAGGCCGCCGACCTGTCCCCGGAGTGGGTCGGCGCCATGATCAGCTACGTCGTCTCCGAGGACCTCGGCGGCCACCCCGGTCGCGACGTCACCAGCCAGGCCACCATCCCGGTCGAGCAGCGGCGCACCGTGCACGTGGTCGCCCGCGCCGACGGCGTGCTGGCCGGCCTGCCGGTGGTCCCGGTGGTGCTGGCCGACGTGGCGCGCCGCCCTCAGATCGACGTGCCGGTGCTCGAGCCGCTGGTGCGCGACGGCACGGCCGTCCAGCGCGGCGACCGTGCTCGCGCGCATCACCGGGTCGACCCAGGTGCTGCTGATGGCCGAGCGCACGCTGCTCAACCTGGTCTGCCGCGCGTCCGGCGTGGCCACCCACACCCGGCGCTGGGTCGAGGCGCTCGAGGGCACCGGCGCGATGGTGCTCGACACCCGCAAGACCACGCCCGGCCTGCGCGCGCTCGAGAAGTACGCGGTGCGCGCCGGCGGCGGGACGAACAAGCGGATGGGCCTGTACGACGTCGCGATGGTCAAGGACAACCACAAGCTCGCGGCCGGGTTCGCTGTCAGGCCGCCGTCGGCGCCGTCCGCAGCGACCTTCCCGGACGTGCGGTGCAGGTCGAGGTCACCACCGTCGACGAGGCGGTCGAGGCGGTCGAGGCCGGGGCGCGGTTCCTGCTCTGCGACAACATGTCGACACCTCCACGCTGTCCGACGCCGTCAAGGCCGCGCGCGCGGCCACCGACGACGTGCTCGAGATCGAGGCCACCGGCGGGCTGACGCTCGACGTCGCCGCCGAGTACGCCTGCACCGGCGTCGACTACCTCTCGGTCGGCGGGCTGACCCACTCCAGCCCCGTCATGGACATCGCGCTCGACGTCGTCGACTGACCGGGTCGAGCGATCGGGTCGACCGATCGCGTCGATCGCCGCCGCGCCCGCGCGTCACCACGGTGAAGACGCCCGCGGACGGCGCGGGCGCGCGAGCGAGAAAGAGTGCGCTGATCAGCGCCACGAGCACGACCACCACCGGCACGACCACCGAGGGCGCCGCGGCGGCGGGACCGGAGGCGCAAGCGATCGCCGTGATGCCATTCGTCGTGATGTGACCGAGACACTGTTCGGCGCCACGGGCGATCAGTTGATGAACGCCGACCACGACGGGGCGGACGGCACCCCTGGCCGTCGACGCCATCGTCGCCGACACCCACGACGACGCCGTCGACCTCGTCGACCTCGTCGACCTCGTCGGCCGCAGCGGCCCGTGGCCTCCTGAGCCCCCGCCGTCGCTGCGCTCGCCCTCGGTCGTGGACTGCTGCGGAACCCTGCGCCATCGCGGCGTTGCCGGCCGGCGCGACGAGGCGACCTGCTCACCCTCGAGGTAGCTGTCGCAAAGGGGTTGCCACCGGGATCCGGCGCCAGAACACTTGCCGCACGCCGACGCGGGGAGGCAGCGATGGGTGAGCTGTTCCGGATGGTCAACCTTCGCGGCGTGTGCGTCACCCCGCCTCGCGACGCCCAGCCGCTGCTGGTGCGGACCCACTCGACAACGTGGAAGGACGCCGTCGCCCGCGCGGCCGCGGACCAGCCCACCACACCGGTGCTGCTCGACGCGGTGCGGCTCTGGCTCGAAGCGCGGTTGTGGCGGGCCCCTCTGGCTGCGGTGCGTCGAGAGGCCGCCAAGCACGTTCCCGACGTCATCGACCCGTCCACCACGCCTCGACGCCAGACGCTGACGGACTACCTGAGCTCGGATGCCTTCGCCGCGGAGCAGGCCGCGGCAGGTGATGCGCTGATCCGCATCGTCCAGAACCCCGCCGCGGCCTCGGCCGACCACGCGGAGTCGGTGCGCGGGTGGCTGCTGGTCGCGCACCTGCTCCGAGGTCGTGCGCTGACGCCCGGCGAGGCCGAGGGGAAGGGGGAAGGCGACGGGGGACTGGGCGGTGGCAGTGCCGACACCGGCGTAGGTGGGATCCGGTCGCCACGGGCTGATGTCGTCTCGACGATGACCGGCCCGTCGACTCCTGGGTGGCCCTCCGCAGGTGAGCGCGCCGCTGACGCGGTGGCACTGTTCGCCGAGCGAGCCGTCCTGCTGATCCCGGCCGACCGGGTGCAGCCGACGACGCTGACCACTGCCCTGGCCCCTCCGCCGGAGCCGTCCGCGTCGGCACCGGTACCCACCGGCGCGCCCGGCCCGGCGGACGAGCTCGCGGCGACGCTGGCCGCCGCGGCCGCGCTGGCACACACGGCGGCGACCTCCACCTACCCCGCGCTCACCGCCGCAGCGCACGCACAGATCAACGAGGTCACGAAAGGAGAGCACCTGGGCGGGGACTTCCCGTTCTACCGGCTCGCGGACCCGATCGAGGTCGTCATCGAACGACTGGACGAACGGGCGAGGCGCCTGGTCCACGAGGCGTGGACCACGGGGGAACACGTCGCCGGTCTGCCCGCACCGCCGCGCGACCCGGTCGTGACCGATGGCGCAGTTGAAGGCTCACCGGCGATGACGACGTCGGTGCGTCTGGGGATTGGTGACCTGCTGCTGTCGAAGGTGGTCGATTCCCACTACCGGTACGGCGACATCGCGCACGTGGAGAACGTGCTGGCAGGGGAGTTCCGCGACCGGACCCACCTGCGTCGGCGGTTGACCGAGACGGAGGTCAGCACCGAGACCGTGAACGAGAGCGTCGCGGAGCAGGAGAACGAGTCGACGAGCCGGTTCGAGCTCGAGCGCGAGACCAAGAGCGCGCTGAAGGACGAGATGCGGATCGAGGCGGGCGCCCAGGTCAGCGCGACGTACGGTCCGGTGCACGCGTCCGCGGACTTCGGGCTGACGTCCACGACCACGAAGGAGACCTCAAACCGGCAGGTGTCCCGGTTCACCCAGGAGGTCACCACGAAGTCCGCGAACCGGGTCCGGGAGTCGACCACCGAGAGGCGCCGGACGCTGACCAGCACGGAGATCGTCGAGACCGCCAAGCACGGCTTCGAGAACCGGGGCGCGAAGGCCGAGCACATCATCGGGATCTACCGGTGGGTGGATCGGATCGACGACATCCGCACCTTCAACTACGGCCAGCGCCTCATGCTCGGCGTGACGGTCCCTGAACCCGGCGCGTTCCTGCGGTGGCGCGCTGCGCGCGCGGACGTCGCCCTCGACCCGCGGCCACCGGACCTGGAGATCGGGACCGGCGCACACCGGAGGCCGTTGACACCGCTGGACATCACACCCGAGAACTACCTCACTTGGGCGGCCATCACCCGTACATCGACCGTCAAGCCCCCTCCAGCGAGGTTCGCCACGACAGGGGTGGCCATCGCGGAGAACAAGCAAGGGTCGACCGGAGCTGCGACTCAGTTGTTCACGATGGCGGACACGTCAGTCACCGTGCCGGACGGGTACCGCCTGATCAGGGTCCGTGGGACGCTCAGCGCGGTAGACGACCCTATCTGGGCTTCGCTCTCCCCCGGTGCCAAACCACCCGTCGGGGGCCTCTGGGTCGCCAACAAGCAGGTGGCGTACATCGACTGGAGCGCGAGCCCGAACAAGCGGCACGTCCCCGTGCCGTTCAACGCGCCTCTGGGAGACGTTGGGCCCTTGGAGGGCTCGAAGAGCGGGGCCAAGATCCCCATCATGCTGCACGGCAGCAACGCCCTCGGCGCTTTCGGCGCGGCAGTGGAGTTCGTGTTCGAACGCACCGCCGACGCCCTGCTCACGTGGCAGACCGAGACGTATGGCGTGCTCGTCGACGCGCACGCGGCCGCGCTGGCCGCATGGGAGAGCCGGGCACGTGACCGGATGCTCGGCGTCCTGGACTACGGCGACCCGCCCGAGCGCAAGCGGCAGATGGAACGCTCAGACGCTGAAGCGGCTGTGCACCCAGATCCTGGCGAACACCACCGCGAGCGGTGTCGACGCGATGGTCGACGGCAGTGCGAACCCGCCGGCGCTCGACCCGACCCGTCTCGCCGCCCTGCACGAGCACGTCCGCCAGTTCGAGGACGTCTTCGAGTGGGAGCACATGTCCTGGAAGTGTCTGGACTACCACTACGCGAGCCAGGGCGACTGGGCGACGCTGTCGTCCCAACGCGACACCGACGCCGGCCACCAGGCGTTCCTCTCCGCCGGCGCTGCTCAGGTGACCATCCCCGTACGACCTGGGATGGAGACCTTGGCCCTGTTCCGCATCTGGTTCGGCACCGGATGGCCGGGAGCCAAGGCGCCGCTGCCCGCGTCCGTCGCAGGTGTCGGCTTCGCGGGGGAGCTCGTGACCGCACCGGCGAAACCGGACGAGGGCCAGCTGGTGCCCGGTGCCCGCTGGGTCGAGAAGCTTCCCACCACGCTGGTGATCGTGCAGCAGGACGGGAACCTGACCACCGACCCGAACCAGGGCCCGACACGACCGCCGCCACCGACGCCGGCGCGCACCACGCGAACGAGCGAGCCCACCACGCCACGCTCGCGCAGCAGCACCACTGCGGACCCCACACCCGCGCCGGTTGGTGGACGCCGCAGGGCAGCGCCACCGCCAACCACCCTGTGACAGGAGCCACACCATGAGTCCGATGGCCGGGCCGGAGGTGGCCGAAGCCGCCTACGCCCGGCTCGGACCGAGCGCGCCGACCGTGCCCGAGCTTGGAGCGGAGATCCGGGTCGGGTCGCTGCTGCGGCCGGTACCTGCGGCACCGAAGGACGTCGCTGGCTTCGCGGATGCGTTCTACTCACTGTTCTGGGAGATCGATGCAGGTCTGCTGGCCGTCCCACCGACGGTGGAGACTGCGTTCGGGGTACTGCCTGTGGACAGGGCGAAGCGCTTCGAGCGGTTCCACGAGCTGGAGCGCACGGCGCGCACGGCCGGTGCTCTCGAGGGGTTGCAGGCGATGCGCCTGCTGGCGGCGGCGCACGTGCTGCGGCGTCATCTGGAGCTCCTCGAGCAACGCTGGCGGGACCTGCCGCCTCAGCTGACCCGGGCGCTGGTGAAGGTGGAGCAGCTCGCGGCACGACTCGCATGCGGCTTCCTCATCAAGCAGCATGCGATCGTCCGGCGTGAACAGAAGCGGTACGTCACCCCCGATCCGCAGATGCGGGGCACGGACATGAAGCTGGAGTACCGGACGCTGGTCGCCATCGCCTCCAGGCTCACCACGAACCGCGAGGACAACGAGGTCGACGAGCTGCTCCGCAACGCAACGGTCACCCGGGTCCTGTGCATGGGTTACACAGCCGCGACCGTGTTGGACGCGTTCGTCACCCTGCGGTGGACGAGCAAGCCGTGGCGGCAGGACGTCGCGACCGACTTCGACCCCGAGGTGTGGACGCTGCTCGCCAAGGCGGACCGTGCCATGAACGAGAGCGCGGGACGTGCAGCCGCAGCCATCGAGGCGCACCGTGCCGAGGTCGTCAAGGCGGCCGCGGAGCACCCGCTGGTCCTCATCCTCGACCTGGCCAAGCTCGACACGGGTACGGCCGCCGTGCTGGTCAACGAAGCGGTGGCCGAACATCGCCGCGTCGTGACCGATCTGGCAGAGGGGGTCCGCGAACCCGTGATCGCAGCCGCCTCGCCAGCCGACCGCGCAACGGTCGGCGCGCTGATCGAGCTGCTCGTCGCCGCTCCGGACGAGTCGATCTGGAAGCTGCCGATCTTCTGGTCGCGTGCGACGGACCGGTTGCCACCGCACGAGGCACGGATGGTCAAGGCCGCGATGGTCCGCGCCGCATCCGCCAGCGAGGACGTCGCGAACACCCTGTGGTTCCTACCGCACGAGGCTGCGCTCAGCCTGGCTCCGGTCCTGGGCTCGGCTGGGATCGCGGTCGCATTCCTCGACGCGGTCAAGAACGCCAAGAACGAGTTCGATCGGTATCAGCAGCTGACGCGGCTCATGAAAGCGTCCGTGGACCCCGGTCTGCTGCTCGCGGATCCGACCAACGCGCCGTCGATCGTTCCGGTCATCTTCGCCTGCCTCTCCTTGAAGGTGGCCTGAGTGGCCCGGCCGAGAGGCACCAAGCCGCCGCCGGCCCTGGTGAGCAAGACCGGCAAGCTGGCCGACCACGCCTCACCGGGGTCGAGCCTCGCGCACTGGGTGGACGAGCCGTTGCGGGCGGTCGGGGACCGCGCCGCGGTCAGAGTCGGCGGGGACGCCGAGAGCTTCCTCGCCAGTGCTCGTGAGGCAGCGGCGGACCCCGCCGCGCTGAAGGATGCGACCAACCAGCTCAAGGGGTTGCACCTGTCGAACCCCGCCCTGAACGTGCCTGCTGGCAAGAAGCTGAGCGACGACGAGATGATGGGGATCGTCACGGCGAAAGCTGCAGCAGTGCTGGATGCACCGCAGGTGGTCCGCCTGATGTTCGCGTGCGTTCCGAACGAGCTGCTTCGGTACCTACCGGTCGGCTTCGTCCGACAGACCTTTGGAAGGGCATTCACCGCACGCCTGAGGGGCATCACCCGAGGGAGCCTGACCACCACCTTGCAGAACGACATCCGCGAGGCGCTGGGGCGCACCCTCCCGCAGGTCGACGCGCACACCACGGCGGCGTACGCCCTGCCGGACGTGTTCGACGCCAGCGACCTCGGCGGGGTGTCCATGCCGGGCCTGGCCGACCCGGCCAGGGCGAAGATGGGCACCGACCACATCACCTTCCGCCTCGCCTTCGACCCGAAGGAGGTGCACGTCCCACAAGCGGGCCCGGGTCTGGTCCTGGTCCTGGGTGAGATCGACCCGAAGGTCCTGGTCGAGGTCAAAGGGATGACGAACGTCGCCGACGGCCTGGCTCAGGTCGGAGCGAACTTCGACCAGCGGGTCAGCGGCGGGTTCCTGCAGATCGACGACTGGTGGTACATGGTGAAGAAGGGTCACGATCCCGTCCGGATCGTCGTCGCACCCGACAGCCCTGCCCTGCGCCGGGTCCGCCAGGAGCTGGCGCGGTTGTATCCGGACAAGGGGTTCGCGTACGCGCTGCCCGACGGCCAGGAGCAGCTCCTCAGGAAGTTCGCCGACATCCTGATCGTCGAGGTCGACAAGGTGCTGCGTGCAGTCGCTCCAGGGATCCCCCTGCCGAGATGACCCCTCGTCGCGCTGCCCGGCCGGGTCGGGCCGCGATCGACGGGGGCGATCGCGACGAGGGCGAGCCCGTCCATCGACGCTCGACGTCGTCGACTGACCGCGTCGATCGGCGGTCGGTCCGCGCGTCACCACGGTGAGAGCCCGCCGCCGGCGGGCGCGAGCGGAGGAGACCGCGATGACCAGCACGACGACCAGCACGACGACCACCGGCGGCGGTGCGGCGACAACCGGACCCGTGGAGGGGCCGGTCGCCTGGTACGAGATCCAGGTGCCCGACCTCGAGCGCGCCACCGCGTTCTACACGGCCGTGTTCGGCGCCACGGCGCAGCCCTGGGAGCAGTACGTGATGCTGCTGGACGGCACGGGTCGCCCGTTCGCGGCGCTCGAGCGCAGCGACGTGCCGGCGCCCGAGCAGCCCGCGGTGCGGGTCTACTTCCAGGCGCCCGACCTCGAGGCCGCCCTGGTGGCCGTGGTCGCGGCGGGTGGGTCGGTCGAGCACGAGCGCGCGCTGATCAGCGAGGACCTCGGCTGGTGGGCGCTGGCCCGCGACCCGTTCGGCCACTGGCTGGGGCTGTGCACCGACCGCCCCGCGGCCGGCTGACGGGCGTCAGGCGCCCGGCCGGCTCCCGGCGGTCGCGACGGCCGGCGTGCCGGGCACGAGCGCCCGGACGGCGTCGCGGCCGCCCTGCGTGGTCGCGAGCACGACCACGACGGCAGCGGTGGCGGTGGTGAGCCCGATCGGCCCCATCAGCGCGGTCGCCAGGGCCACCACCACCGCGGCCAGCACCAGCACGGCGACGGCGACCGACGGCGCGGTCCAGCGGTCGATCCGGCGGTGCAGCGCGCGCAGCCGGCCCGGGTCGGTGGCACCGGCGCTCAGCGTCACCGCCAGGCCGCGCACGACGCCGAACGCGACGCCCGCCGACAGCGCCAGCAGCGGCGAGCCGGTGAGCACCGCGAGGGCGACGAACAGGTAGGTGGCCGCGGTCATGATGTACGTGGTGAACCCGGCACCGATCTGCAGGCCGAACCCGACCGCGTAGACCCAGCGGCGGTAGGCGCCGAGCCACTGCTCGTTCACCTGGCGCGGGTGCACCGGCAGCGCGAACCCGCCCAGGCGCACCTCGGACGCGAGCGCGACGACCGCGAGCAGCAGGCCCACCAGCAGCGCGGCGGCGGGCCGGCCGTCGACGAGCGGACGCACCAGGGCGGCCGCCCCCGCGGCGAGCGCCCCGAGCAGGGCCCCTCCGAGCGCGGCGCCGGCGACGAACAGCGCGCAGGTGGTCGGGTAGGAGTGCCCGCGCGACCGCTCGCTGAACGGGTTGATGGCGGACACCATCGACAGCCCGCACGGCGACCAGGTGCCGCGGACGGCGGCCAGCGCGGTGCAGACGACGACGGTCGACGACGAGGACGGTGCTCACGGGAACCGACGGTAACCGGCGCGGCGCCGATGTGCGAGCAGCTGCGACGGTCGCTCTCCCACCGTTCCCGCGGGGTCAGTCGCGGCGCAGCCGGTGGGCCTCGGTGACCTGCGGGATCGTGACCGTCCCGTCCGGGGCGGCGTGCCGCGCGGCCACCTCGCCCACGTGCGCCATCACGGTGGCCGGGTCGGGCGCGGTGCGCACCCACGACCAGGTGCCCGCCAGCCGTCCGACCTCGTCGGCGGACGCGAGCACGTGCGGGTTGTCGACCACGCGCCCCTCGACGGCGCCGAACGGCCCCGGGACGTGCGGCTCGCCCTCGACGTCGCCGCGGTCGCGCACCGGCTCGCCCGCCACCTCGTACAGCTCCTGCACCCAGGGCGTGCCGGCGTCACGGGTGTTCCACAGCAGCCCGACGTACCCGCCCGGCCGCAGCACGCGGGCGATCTCGGCGCCGCCGGCGTCCGGCTCGACCCAGTGCCAGGCCTGCCCGAGCACCACGGCGTCGACGCAGGCGTCGGGCAGCGGCAGCTCCTCGGCCCGTCCCTGCCGCGCGTCGAGCCCGGGGAGCCGGCGGGCGAGGGCGGCCAGCATCGGCTCCGACGGGTCGACCGCCACCACCCGGTGCCCGAGGTCCACCAGCGCGCGGGTGAGCAGGCCCGTCCCGGCGCCGACGTCGAGCACCTCGAGGGCGGCGTCGGGCTCGCCGAGCACCCAGTGCACCGCCGACGGTGGGTAGGACGGCCGCACGGCGTCGTAGTCGTCGGCGGGCACCGGCCCGGCGAACGAGGTGCGCCAGGTCTCGAACCGCGCGTGGTCGCTGTCCACCCTCCGACCGTAGCCGGGTGCGGCGGGCCGGGGACGGGCCTCGCGTCGATAGCCTGCGGGCATGAGCGACGCGCCCGCCCCCGACCCCGGGGCACCCGACACCGACCTGCCGGAGCAGCTGCGGGTGCGACGCGACAAGCGGCAGCGCCTGCTCGGCGCCGACGAGGGCCGCACGCCCTACCCGGTCGCGGTGCCGCGCACCCACTCGCTCGCGCAGGTGCGCGCGGCCCACCCCGACCTCGAGGCCGGCGCCGAGACCGACGACGTCGTGTCCGTCGCCGGGCGCGTGGTGTTCGTCCGCACCACCGGCGAAGCTCTGCTTCGCCACGCTGCAGGAGGGCGACGGCACCCGGCTGCAGGCGATGCTCTCGCTGGCCAACGTGGGCGAGCAGGCGCTCGCCGACTTCAAGGCCGACGTCGACCTGGGCGACTTCCTGTCCGTCACCGGCCGGGTGGTGTCGAGCCGTCGCGGCGAGCTGTCGGTGATGGCCGACGCGTGGGCGATGGCGGCCAAGGCGCTGCGCCCGCTGCCCGTCCTGCACAAGGACGTGAGCGAGGAGACCCGGGTCCGCCAGCGCTACGCCGACCTGGTGGTGCGCGAGGAGGCGCGCCGGATGGCGCGGCTGCGGATCGACGCGGTGGCGAGCGTGCGCCGCACCTTCGCCGACCACGACTTCCTCGAGATCGAGACGCCGATGCTGCAGACGATGCACGGCGGCGCCACGGCGCGTCCGTTCGTCACGCACTCGAACGCGATGGGCATCGACCTGTACCTGCGCATCGCTCCGGAGCTGTTCCTCAAGCGCGCGGTCGTGGGCGGCATCGAGCGGGTCTTCGAGGTCAACCGCAACTTCCGCAACGAGGGCGCCGACTCGAGCCACTCGCCGGAGTTCGCGATGATCGAGGGCTACCAGGCGTACGGCGACTACGACTCGATCGGCGACGCTCACCCGCGAGATCGTGCAGCGCGCGGCGCTCGAGGCCACCGGCTCAACCACCGTGACCCTGGTCGACGGCGAGCAGTACGACCTCGGCGGCGGGTGGGCGCAGCTGGAGATGTACCCGTCGCTGTCGCAGGCGCTCGGCGAGGAGGTCACGCCGCGCGCCACGGTGGGCGAGCTGGCGGCCCACGCCGACCGGCTCGGGCTCGAGCTCGACCCCAAGCACCTCACCCACGGCAAGCTGGTCGAGAACCTGTGGGAGCACCTGGTCGGCGACCACCTGCACGCCCCCACGTTCGTGCGGGGCTTCCCGGTCGACACCTCGCCGCTGGTCAAGGAGAGCCGCGCGGTGCCCGGCACGGTCGAGAAGTGGGACCTGTACGTGCGCGGTTTCGAGCTCGCCACCGGGTACTCCGAGCTGAACGACCCGGTGGTGCAGCGCGAGCGCTTCGAGGAGCAGGCGAAGCTGGCGTCCCTCGGCGACGAGGAGGCCATGCGCGTCGACGAGGACTTCCTGCGCGCGATGGAGTACGGCATGCCGCCGATGGGCGGTTTCGGGATGGGCGTCGACCGGTTGCTGATGGCCCTCACCGGCGCCGGCATCCGCGAGACGATCCTGTTCCCCCTGGTCAGGCCGCAGTAGCGCGCGGCCGGGGCGTACGCTGGGGCACGTGCTGGAAGCCCTGGGTGCCCTCGTCCCCTCGGTGGGGGTGGGCCTGCTGTTCTGGTTCGCCGTGCGGGCGATCCTGAACGCCGACCGCCGCGAGCGGGCGGCCCTGGCCCGGCTCGAGCTGGCCGAGCGCGAGCAGGCCGGGCGCGAGCAGGCCGGGCGCGGCAGCAGCAGGCCGTTTTCCCGGAAAAGCCGCAGGCGCCCTCCGCGGCGCTTCCCGACTGATTTCCCGGCCCGTTTACCCGGCCGATTCGACTTCTTTTCCGATCCCCGCCAGAATGCTTTCGCATTCCCATTCCGGCGCGCGGTCGCGCGTCCGGCGAGAATTGATTCCGGTGGAGAAGAAACCATGGCGCAGAAGGTCCAGGTCATCCTCGTCGACGACGTCGACGGCGGCGACGCCAGCGAGACCGTGACGTTCGGTCTCGACGGCGTGAGCTACGAGATCGACCTCAACGACGACAACGCGGCGAAGCTGCGCGACTCGCTGTCGACCTGGGTGGGTCACGCCCGCAAGGTCGGCGGCCGCTCGGGCACCCGTCGCCGCTCGTCCTCCTCGTCGTCGGCGCCCGCCGCCGCCACCAAGGGCGGCACCGACACCGCCGCCGTGCGCGCCTGGGCCCGCGAGAACGGCCACGAGGTCAGCGAGCGCGGCCGGATCGCCGCCGACGTGCTGGCCGCCTACCAGGCCGCGAACTAGACCCCGGCGCCCGAACTAGACCCCGGCGCCGCAGAGTGTGAACCTCGGGCGCGACTCGCCAGGCGTGTCGCGCCCGAGGGTCGCACTCGAGCTGGCGGAGGCGGTCAGTCCGCGCGCAGCCGCAGCCGCTGCCCGGGGCGCAGCTGGCCGCAGCGGTCGACGTCGTCGTCGACCACGTACCCGATCACCGGGTAGCCGCCGGTGACCGGGTGGTCGGCGAGGAACAGCACCGGCAGCCCGGACGGCGGCACCTGCAGCGCGCCGCGCACCATGCCCTCGCTGGGCAGCTCGCCCTCGCGCAGCGCGGTCGAGCGGGTCGCCGTCGAGCCGGAGCCCGACGCGGTTGCTCTCGCTGGTGACCTCGCAGGCCTGGCCGGTGAGCAGCGGCCCAGGCGTCGTCGTCGAACCAGTCGCGGCGCGGACCGGGCAGCACCCGGCACCGCACGCTCGCCCGCCGGCGGTTCGGCGCACCGGGGCGACGTCGACCCCGGGCAGCGGACCCGCAGGCGCCGCCGACCGGCAGCACGTCGCCGGCGCGCGAGCGGCGCCGGGCCGAGCCCGGCGAGCACGTCGGTGGAGCGCGAGCCGAGCACCGGCTCGACGTCGACGCCGCCGCGCACCGCGACGTAGGTGCGCAGCGCCGGTCTCCGGCGGGCCGAGCCGCAGCTCGCTCGCCGGCGCGGCAGCCGTGAGTCGGCGCGTCGTGCGCGCCGCGCCCCGGCGCAGCGGCGCGCCGGTGGTCACGACGGTCAGCAGGTCGGCCTCGGCCCGCAGCACCAGCCCGCCGAAGGTGACCTCGAGCACGGCGGCGCCGGGCTGGTTGCCGACCAGCCGGTTGGCGCAGCGCGGTACGACGCCCGGTCGCAGGCGCCGGAGCGGCCGATGCCGAGCGCGGCCTGGCCGGGCCGGCCGCTCGTCCTGGACGGTGGTCAGCGGTCCGGGTGCCAGCACCGTCAGCGCGCGGGTCACCGGTCGTCCGCGACGAACCGCACCCGGATGCCCGGACGCAGCAGCGCCGCCGGCTCGCGGTCGAGGTCGAACACCGCGAGCGTCGGTGCGGCCGAGCAGCTGCCAGCCGCCGGGCGACTCCCGCGGGTAGACGCCGCTGAAGCGGCCCGGCGAGCGCCACCGAGCCGGGCGGCACCTTGGTGCGCGGGCGTCGACCGGCGCGGCACGTCCCACTCGCCGTCGTCGGCAGGTGAGGTAGCCGAAGCCGGGTGCGAACCCGCAGAACGCGACCGTCCAGGTGGTCGCCGGTGTGGCGGCGCGACGACCTCGTCGCGCGTCGCAGCCCGAGCAGCTGCCGCGACGTCGTCGAGGTCCTCGCCGTCGTAGACGACCGGCACCTCGACCAGCTCGCCCTCGTCGCGCCCGCCGCGCGCCGGGGTCGCGCCGGCGCACCGCCGCCGCCACCGCGTCCGAGCGTCGTGACCGCCGGGTCGATGACCACGCAGCACGGTGCGGGCCGCCGGCACGACGTCGACCACGCCCGGTCGGCGGCGTCGTCGATCAGCGCGGCGTACAGCGCCGAGCACCTCGTCGAGGTCGTCGAGCTCGACGAGCAGCGCCGCGGCTCCCGCTCGGCAGCAGCCGCATCAGGCGTCAGGCGAACGGGGCGAGGTCGACGCCGGCCGCGGTCGAGCGCGGCGCGCACCGCCCGGGCGATCTCGACCGCGCCGGGGGTGTCGCCGTGCACGCAGATCGACCCCGGCGACAGCAGGTCGAGCGCGCCGCCCTCGACGTCGGCGACCGGCTCGCCGGTGGCCATCGCGACGCAGCGGCGCGGCGATCTCGTCGGCGTCGTGCAGCACCGCGCCGGGCAGCCGGCGCGAGACCAGCGTCGCCCTCGGGCGTGTACGCGCGGTCGGCGAACGCCTCGTGGACGGTGGTCAGCCCCGCCTCGCTCGGCCAGCCGCAGCCACGCCGAGCCGGGCAGGCCGAGCACCGGCAGGGTGCGGTCGTAGTCGACGACCGCCGCGACGACGGCGGCCGCCTGCTCCTCGTGGTGCACGATCGCGTTGTAGAGCGCGCCGTGCGGCTTCACGTAGCGCACCCGCGAGCCCGGCGACCGCGGGCGAACGCGTCGCAGCGCGCCGACCTGGTAGATGACGTCCTGGGTCAGCTCGTGCGGCTCGACGTCGATGAACCGGCGGCCGAAGCCGGGCAGGTCGCGGTAGCCCACCTGCGCGCCGATCGCGACGTCGTGCTCGACCGCGCGCTCGCACACCCGGCGCATGATCGTCGGCGTCGCCGGCGTGGAAGCCGCAGGCGACGTTGGCGCTGGTGACGACACTCGAGCAGCGCGTCGTCGTCGCCGAGGGTCCACTGGCCGAAGCCCTCGCCGAGGTCGGAGTTCAGGTCGACGGTGGCCACGTGCCCCTCCTCAGGAGAACAGCTCGATGACGGGACGGACGGAGTTGCATCGCCAGGTAGAGCGTGAGCAGCCACGCCAGCCAGCCGACCACGAGCAGCCAGCGCGGGTACCGGTAGCCGTTCAGCAGGTCGGCGCGGAAGGTGGCGACCCACAGCAGCACGCCGATGCCGAAGGGCAGCAGCAGCCCGTTGAACGCGCCGGCGAACACCAGCAGCGTGGTGGGTGCGGTGCCGATGACGACGAACAGCCCGCGCGGTGACCGCGATGAACCCGCAGACCAGCGCGGTGCGCACCTTCTCGCTGGTGCCGGTGCGCGAGGTGACGAAGCTGACCGTCGTGTACGAGGCGCCGATCACCGTGGTGATCGCCGCGGCCCACAGCACGATGCCGAACACGCGCAGCCCGACCTCGCCGGCCGCCTGCTCGAACGCCGAGGCGGCCTGGCTCGTCGGGGTCGAGCGCCGCCCCGCCCGCGACCACCCCGAGGATGGCGAGGAACAGGATGACGCGCATGACGCCGGTGACGACGATGCCGGTGACCGACCCGCGGGTGATGTCGCGGACGTGCTCGGGGCCGGTGACGCCGGAGTCGAGCAGCCGGTGCGCGCCGGCGTAGACGATGTAGCCGCCGATGGTGCCGCCGATCAGCGTGGTGATCGCCAGGAAGCTGACCTCCTCGGGCAGCACGACGTTCTTCAGCGCCTGGCCGACCGGGGGGCCCGGAGCTGATCGCGATGTAGGTCGTCAGCACGATCATCAGCACGCCGAGGACGACGACGATCCGGTCGATCGCCACGCCGGCGCGCTTGGACAGGAAGATGCCGATGGCGACCAGCGCCGACAGGCCGCCGCCGATCTTCGGGTCGAGCCCGAGCATCGCGTCGGTGCCGAGGCCCGCGCCGCTGACGTTGCCGATGTTGAAGACGAAGCCGCCGACGAGCAGCAGCGCGGCCATCGCGTACCCGAGGCCGGGCAGGACCAGGTTGCCGAGCTCCTGGGCGCGGCGCCCGGAGACGCCGATGACCCGCCAGACGTTCAGCTGCAGCGCGATGTCGACCACGATCGAGACCGCGATCGCGAACGCGAACGCCGCCCCGAGCTGCACGGTGAAGGTCGTGGTCTGGGTGATGAAGCCGGGGCCGATGGCCGAGGTGGCCATCAGGAACATCGCGCCGAGCAGGGTCGAGCGGGTGCTGGACGCCATCCGGCCCGTGCCGGGCGGTGCGCGTCGCGGTCGTGCCGTCGGCGGTCTGCGGCGGGTCGGTGGTCATGGGGGCTCCGCGGTGGCGAGGGCCGGAGTCGTCCTGGGCCCGTCGACCGTAGAGATCGTTGAACAATCCGGCAAGACCCTCTTCCGACGATCGTCGACGTCGGTCAGGCTGCGGTGGGTGATGATGGAGCCGTGCACACCACCGACGCCGGCACCGGGGCTGGCTGGCTGCGGTCGGTCGAGACCGAGGCCCGCGCGATCGACCGGGCCAGCACGGCCGAGCGCGTCGCCGACGTGCTGCGCCGCCGGCTCACCGAGGGCGACCTCGCCGCCCGGCACCCGGCTGCCGGAGGAGCTGCTCGTCGGCGCGCTGCGCGTCTCGCGCAACACCCTGCGCGAGGCGTTCCGGCTGCTCACCCACGAGGGCCTGCTCGTGCACCACCTGCACCGCGGCGTCTTCGTCCCCGAGCTCGACGAGTCCGACCTGGTCGACCTCTACCGGCTGCGCCGCGCCGTCGAGTGCGACGTCGTCCGCTCGCTGCGCGACCTCGAGCCCGACCGGCTGCGCCCGCTGCACGACGACGTCGCGAGCAGCGAGGCCGCGGCCGCCCGCGGCGACTGGGTCGCCGTCGGCACGGCGAACATGCGCTTCCACTCCCACCTCGTGGCGCTCGCGGGCAGCCGCCGGCTCGACGAGGTCACGGCCCGCCTGCTCGCCGAGCTGCGGCTCGCGTTCCACGCCGTGGCGAGCCCGCAGGAGCTGCACGAGCCCTACGTGGCCCGCAACCGCGACCTGCTCGTCCTCCTCGACGACGGCGACATCGCCCGTGCCGCAACCGATCTCGAGCAGTACCTGCGCGACTCCGAGGAGCAGCTGCTCGACCGCCGTCCGCGCCAGCGGCTGAGGTCGCGGGGGAGCGACGGTGAGCCGCCTCGAGGTCGCGATCCGGGTACCGGTCGGCGCGCCGCTTCCGGGACTCGCCGAGTTCGCCCGCGAGGTCGAGGACGCCGGCCTCGACGGCATCGGCGTGCCCGACCACCACCACACCGGCCGCGACGCGTACCTGGCGCTCGCCGCCATGGCCGGGCGCCACCTCCGGGCTGCGGCTGTTCCCGGCGACCTCGAACACCGTGACGCGGCACCCGCTGGTGATGGCGGCGCTCGCGAACTCCCTCGACGAGCTGGCGCCCGGACGCGGCCACCTCACGGTCGCGCCGGGCTTCCTGTCGGTCGAGAAGGCCGGCCTCGCGCAGGAGCGGCGCGAGCGGCTGCGCCGCGTGGTGCTGGCCCTGCGGGGTCTGCTCGACGAGGGCGAGGCCGACCTGGACGGCACGCCGCTGCGGTTGTTCCACCGGCCCGCCGGCGGGTCCCGGGTGCACGTGCTCGCGTCCGGGCCCCGCCTGCTCGAGCTCGCCGGCGAGGTCGCCGACGGCGTGATGATGCTGGTCGGGCTGCACCCGGGCGGCGTCGAGGCGGCCCGCGCCTGCGTGCGCCGCGGCGCCGAGCGGGCCGGTCGCGACCCGGCCGAGGTCGAGGAGGTGCTGATCGTCCCGTTCGGCGTGGGGACGCGCGAGCGAGATGCGCGGCTGGGTGCGCAGCTGGTTCCGTCCGGGCCAGCCGTGGCTGCGCTACCCGAGCGCGTCGAACCTGCGCTGGCTGGGGGAGTCGGGCGTGCACGTCGACCCCGACCACGACCCCGCCGCGCTCGACGACGCCACCACCGACGCCGTGCTCGACGCGTTCGGCGCGTTCGGCGCCGCGCAGGAGTGCGCCGAGCGGCTGCTGCGCGCGCACGACGAGGTCGACCTGCGCAGCGCCTTCCTGTTCCCCGTGCACAGCTGGGACACCACCTACGACCTGCCCCGGCGCGAGGTCGCCGCCTGGGCTCGCATGATCGGACCGGCGCTGCGCGCCGCCGGACACTGACCCACCCGCCGACCCCCCCGCGAGAGGAACCCCATGACCGCCACGACCGCCCTCCCCGACGGCGACGAGCGCGCCCGCACCACGCCCGCGCAGGCCCGGGCCCGCTACCGCGAGGGGCTGGTGGCGTCGACGAGCGGGGTGTCGACCGGGTTCACCCAGGCCAACTTCGTCGTGCTCCCGCGCGAGTGGGCCTTCGACATGCTGCTGTTCGGGCAGCGCAACCCGCAAGCCGGTGCCGCTGCTCGACGTCACCGACGCGGGGTCGACCACCACCGTGCTCGCGCCGGGTTCGGACCTGCGCACCGACCTGCCGCGCTACCGGGTGTGGCGCGACGGCGAGCTGGTCGCCGAGCCCACCGACGTCGTGCAGGAGTGGACCGACGACCTGGTCACCTTCCTGATCGGCTGCTCGTTCAGCTTCGAGGCCGCGCTCGTGGAGGCGGGGGTGCCGGTGCGCAACGTCGAGCAGGGCCGCAACGTGTCGATGTACCGCACCGACGTCCCCTGCCGCTCCGCCGGCCGGCTGTCCGGGCCGCTGGTGGTCTCGATGCGCCCGGTCCCGGCGTCGCAGGTGGTGACGGCGGTGCAGGTGACCGCGCGGATGCCGCAGGTGCACGGTGCCCCGGTGCACGTCGGGTCGCCGGAGCAGATCGGCATCACCGACCTGTCCCGTCCCGACTTCGGCGAGGCGGTCGACGCGCACGAGGGCGACGTCCCGGTGTTCTGGGCCTGCGGCGTCACGCCCCAGGCGGCCCTGATGGCCTCCCGTCCGCCGTTCGCGATCACGCACGCGCCCGGCCACATGCTCGTCACGGACGTCCCGGACGCCGCCTACCGGGAGCTGTGAGGGTCCCGCTCGGTCCAGGGGCGCACGAGCGGCGCGAGCACCGCGCCGAGGAGCCCGCCGAGCACCGCGCCGACGGCGTTGTCGACCACGTCGGTGACGTCGCACGCGCGGTCCAGCCGGGCCAGCTCCAGCTGGGTCAGCTCGATGCCCACGGAGTACAGCGCGAGCAGGACGAGGGCGAGCGGCGCGGTCAGCCAGGCGCGGCGCGGCCAGCGCGCGAGCAGCAGCACCGCCAGCGCGCCGGCCGGCACGAAGACCAGCACGTTGAGCAGGCGCTGGCCGCCGGAGAGGATCCAGAACCCGTCCGGCGCCGGTCCACCGAGGTCGAACGAGCAGGTCGGGCTGCGGCCGTCGGCCGGGACGATGCCCGGCGGGCCCGCGGCGGGCAGCAGGGTGAGCGCGGCGAGCGCCAACAGCGACCACAGCAGCAGCGCGGCGACGGCGGCGGTGCGCGGCCCGGTGCGCGGCCGCAGCACGAGCAGCACCACCAGCGCCACCACGCCGGACGCGGCGATCGCCAGCAGCATGACGCCCACGCCGCCGACCGGGAACACGCTGCGACGGTACCGTCCTGACCCATGACGTCCGCCCCGCCGCCCGACCTCGTCGGCCTGCCCGCCGGGTGGTCAGCCCGCGTCCCGGGCCCGGACGACGTGCCGTCGCTCGTGCGCCTCGGCCGAGGCGCACCGGCGCAGCGTGCGGCCGGGGGCGACGCTCGACCCCGGCGTGGTCGAGGGCGTCGTCGTCGGCACCGGGTCGTGGACGCGCCGCCAGGTCGTCGTGGCCGACGACGCCGGCGACCTCGTGGGCTGGGCCTCGGTGCACGACCGTGCCGCCGGCCGCACCCTGGTCGAGGTGACGGTGGCCGTCGGCACGCTCGCGGCCGACCTCGAGGACCGGCTGGCGGCGGTCCTGCTCGACTGGTCGGCGGCCGCCGGCCGCGCGATCGCCGCCGGCCGCGGGCTGCCCGGGACCCAGCTCGACTCCGGCGCCGAGGCCGACGACGCCCGCCAGCGCCGCTGGCTCGCCGACGCCGGCTACCGGTGGACCCGCACCTGGCTGCAGATGTCGCGCCCGGTGCGGCCCGAGGAGGCCGGGACGCTCCCCGGTCCCGGCGACGGCGTCACGATCCGGCGCGTGGCCACGCACGGCGACGGGCTGCCGGTGGCGGCCGACCTGCAGACCGTGCACCGGATGCTGGAGGAGTCGTTCGCCGACCACTTCAACAGCTACCGCGAGTCGTTCCCCGAGTTCCTCTCCCGGCTGCGGGAGGACCCCGGGCACCGGTGGGACCTGTGGTGGGTCGCCGAGGTGCGCGTCGACGGCGAAGACGTGCCGGGCGGGGCCCTGGTCGGCACGATCCTGCCGGCGGGCGCCTCGGGCGCGCCCGGCAGCTACGTCGACTACATCGGCGTGCACCGGCTCGCCCGCGGCCGCGGGGTCGCCAAGGCGCTGCTGCGGACGGTGGTCGCCGACGCCGCGGCGCGCGGGCACGACCGGGTGGGCCTGGAGGTCGACGGCGACTCCCCGACCGGTGCCGACGGCCTGTACCGGTCGATGGGCTGGGTCACGTCCTACGAGACGCAGTCCTGGCACCGCGATGTGACCGTCTAGCCCTCGGGCCCCTCAGGTGCGGCGCGGGCAGCGGTCGCACAGCAGCACCGGGTCGAGCCGGTAGGCGAAGCAGCACGAGCGGCGCCCGCCGAGCCGGCCCGCCGGCACGCCCGCGTCGCGCCGCGCCGACCACAGGCAGGTCTCGAGCACGTCGTCGACCATGCCCCAGCGCTGCCGGCTCCCCGTGGCGACCGCCGGCCGGAAGGCGTGGTGGAAGGCCGCGGCGTGCGCGCGCACCTCGTGGTCGAGGGCGGCGAGCAGGGCCTGCTCGTCGGCGACGACGACGGCGTCAGGGTGCGTCGCCGCGGGGTCGCCGGGCAGGCACCGGAACCCGGACGCGCCGACCGCGACGGCGTCCGGCCAGCCACCGGGGGTCTCGTGCAGCGCGAGGTCGTCCGGCCCGAGGTCGGGCAGGCGTCCGCGGCGGACCACCCAGGTGGCACCCGTGCGCGCCAGCGCGTCGAGGTACCAGCCCATGACGTAGGTGGGCGCCACGCTCGGGTGCGGCGCGTCCCCGTGGGTGCGCCGCAACCAGCCGGTCACGCGGGCGGTCCAGGCGTCCAGCGCGTCCGGGCCCGCGACCAGGTCGGCGCACCGCAACCACCCCGCCCCCGCGGCAGCGCGCTCCAGCCGCAGGAACCCGGCGCCGCGCAGCGACGCGACGTCGGCGTCGAGCGGGTGGGACGGCACCCCCGCACCGTAGCCAGCAGCCCGTCCGGGCCGTACGCCCGCAGCGAACACCCGGGCGGAACACCTCCCGAGCACGGGGAGTTGGACCCAGCACGACCATCCGTCGCGTCGGACGACCCGTCGTCCGCCGTGGGGCGGGGATAGCATCGAGAGGTCAGCAGGGCCGCGCACCGCGCACCCTGCCCCGGCAGACCGCGAGGAGACGCCACATGTTCGAGAGGTTCACCGACCGGGCTCGCCGGGTCGTGGTGCTGGCGCAGGAGGAAGCGCGCCTGCTCAACCACAACTACATCGGCACCGAGCACATCCTGCTCGGGCTGATCCACGAGGGGGAGGGCGTCGCCGCCAAGGCGCTGGAGTCGCTCGGCATCTCCCTCGAGTCCGTCCGCGAGCAGGTGCAGGAGATCATCGGCCAGGGCCAGCAGGCCCCGTCCGGCCACATCCCCTTCACCCCGCGGGCGAAGAAGGTGCTCGAGCTGTCGCTGCGCGAGGCGCTGCAGCTCGGCCACAACTACATCGGCACCGAGCACATCCTGCTCGGGCTCATCCGCGAGGGCGAGGGCGTCGCCGCCCAGGTCCTGATCAAGCTGGGCGCCGACCTCAACCGCGTGCGCCAGCAGGTGCTGCAGCTGCTGTCGGGCTACCAGGGCAAGGAGACCGCCGCCGCCGGCGCCGGTGGCCAGCCCGAGGGCACCCCGTCCGGCTCGCTCGTGCTCGACCAGTTCGGGCGCAACTACGCCCAGGCGGCGCGTGAGGGCAAGCTCGACCCGGTCATCGGGCGCGAGAAGGAGATCGAGCGGGTCATGCAGGTGCTGTCCCGCCGCACCAAGAACAACCCGATCCTCATCGGCGAGCCCGGCGTCGGCAAGACCGCCGTCGTCGAGGGCCTGGCGCAGGCGATCGTCAAGGGCGAGGTGCCCGAGACGCTCAAGGACAAGCAGATCTACAGCCTCGACCTCGGCTCGCTCGTCGCCGGTTCCCGCTACCGCGGTGACTTCGAGGAGCGGCTGAAGAAGGTGCTCAAGGAGATCCGCACCCGCGGCGACATCATCCTGTTCATCGACGAGATCCACACCCTGGTGGGTGCGGGTGCCGCCGAGGGCGCGATCGACGCCGCCTCGATCCTCAAGCCGATGCTGGCCCGCGGCGAGCTGCAGACCGTCGGTGCCACCACGCTCGACGAGTACCGCAAGCACATCGAGAAGGACCCCGCCCTGGAGCGGCGCTTCCAGCCGATCCAGGTGCAGGAGCCGACGCTGCCGCACGCCATCGAGATCCTCAAGGGCCTGCGCGACCGCTACGAGGCGCACCACCGGGTCTCGATCACCGACGGCGCGCTCGTGGCCGCGGTGAACCTGGCCGACCGGTACGTCAACGACCGGTTCCTGCCCGACAAGGCGATCGACCTGATCGACGAGGCCGGCGCGCGGCTGCGCATCCGCCGCATGACGGCGCCGCCGGACCTGCGCGAGTTCGACGAGAAGATCGCCTCGGTCCGCCGCGAGAAGGAGAGCGCGATCGACGCGCAGGACTTCGAGAAGGCGGCGTCGCTGCGCGACGGCGAGAAGAAGCTGCTGGCGGCCAAGGCCGAGCGCGAGAAGCAGTGGAAGGCCGGCGACATGGACGTCGTGGCCGAGGTCGACGAGGAGCTGATCGCCGAGGTGCTGGCGGTCTCCACCGGCATCCCGATCGTGCGCCTCACCGAGGAGGAGTCCGCCCGGCTGCTCAACATGGAGGGCGAGCTGCACAAGCGCGTCATCGGCCAGGACGAGGCCATCAAGGCCCTGTCCCAGGCGATCCGGCGCACGCGTGCGGGTCTGAAGGACCCCAAGCGCCCCGGCGGCTCGTTCATCTTCGCCGGCCCCACGGGCGTCGGGAAGACCGAGCTCGCCAAGGCGCTCGCCGAGTTCCTCTTCGGCGAGGAGGACGCGCTCATCCAGCTCGACATGAGCGAGTTCTCCGAGAAGCACACGGTCTCGCGGCTGTTCGGCTCGCCGCCCGGGTACGTGGGCTACGAGGAGGGTGGCCAGCTCACCGAGAAGGTGCGCCGTCGTCCGTTCTCGGTGGTGCTGTTCGACGAGGTGGAGAAGGCGCACGCCGACATCTTCAACTCGCTCCTGCAGATCCTCGAGGACGGCCGCCTGACCGACTCCCAGGGTCGGATGGTCGACTTCAAGAACACCGTGATCATCATGACCACGAACCTCGGCACGCGGGACATCGCCAAGGGCCTGCAGACCGGCTTCCAGGCCGGCGGCGACCTGTCGACGTCCTACGACCGGATGAAGATCAAGGTCAACGACGAGCTCAAGCAGCACTTCCGGCCCGAGTTCCTCAACCGCGTCGACGACGTCGTCGTCTTCCCGCAGCTCACCCAGGACGAGATCATCCAGATCGTCGACCTGATGGTGGCGCGGCTCGACGAGCGGATGCGCGACAAGGACATGGGCATCGAGCTCACCCAGAAGGCCAAGGACCACGTGGCCACCAAGGGCTACGACCCGGTGCTCGGCGCCCGTCCGCTGCGTCGCACGATCCAGCGCGACATCGAGGACGCCCTGTCCGAGAAGATCCTCTACGGCGAGCTCAAGGCCGGCGAGATCGTCCTGGTCGACACCCAGGGCGAGGGCAAGGAGACCACGCTGACCTTCGTCGGCTCGGCCAAGTCCCCGGTCCCCGACGCCCCCGTGGTGGAGATGACCAAGGAGTAGCACCCGCTGCCCCGTCCGACGCCCCGGTGACCCTCGCGGTCACCGGGGCGTCGTGCGTCCCGAGCCCCGCCCTGTGCTCGTTTCGCTAGTTCGGTGCGACGACTGGCACCGGAGTGGCAGAGGGACGGTCGTGAAGTGCCAGGACGCCTCGTCCAGTGGCCTACGGAACGCGATCACGCAGCGGCACGGTGTCGGACGGCCTCCGGGGACGGGGCACCGGCGCGCGGAGGCGCCCGGTGCTGGCCACTCCACTGAGCGAGCCGTCCTGGCACTGAACGGGTGTCGCACTGTCAGTTCGGTGCGACGACTGGCACCGAACTAGCGAAACGGACAGGGCGAGCGGGGTCAGCCGGTGCGGCCGTAGCGCTCTGCGGCGCGGGCCCGGGCCTTGGTGGCCTCGACCTCGCGGTCCTTGGGCTCGGCGTGGGGCACCAGCGCGTCGAGCAGGTGCTGGGTGGCGTGGGCGACCTCGGCCACGGCTCGGTCGAACGCCTCGACGTTGTCGCGGGCCGGCTTGGCCGTCCCGGCGATCTTGCGGACGTACTGCAGGGCGGCGGCCTGCACCTCGCCGCTCGTCGCGGGCGGCTCGTAGTTGTGCAGGGTCCGGATGTTGCGGCACATGCCCCGACCGTAACGCGGCCGACGCCTTCAGCAGTTCTTCAGCGCTGCCGGGCACGGTGTGGTCGTCGGCCCGGCCGGGCCACCGCACCGAGGAGGACACCATGAGCACCACCACCACCACCAGGACCGCCCGCTGGGCCCGGCGCCTGGCCGCCGTCGCCGTCACCGTCGCCGTCGCGTCGGGGCTCGCCGCTCCCGCCCAGGCGTACATCCCGCCGTCGCCCTCGACCTACGCCGGGACCGCGGGGGCCACGGTGCACACCATGTCGTGCTACCCCGGCACGATCTACCTGTCGCCGACGGTGGCGGTGCAGCCCGGCTACGTACAACGGTCAGTACGTCACCTACCGCTACGCGCTCTGGAGCACGACCGGTGTGCGCGGCGCCACGAGCGGCTGGTCCTCGCCGACCTTCGTGCCGTACTCGACGACGAGCTTCGGAGCGACCACCCTGTACGGGCGGTCGCCGCTGCCGACCGCGATCGTGCCGGCCCAGCGCGGCGCCGCCTGGGAGGTCGGCGTCCAGGTCGGGTGGTGGGTGCCGGGACGCGGCTGGGTGTACTCCGGGTGGTCCTCGCCCGAGCGCTTCCAGACCGGCCTGTTCAGCCCGCTGCCCCGCGGCGGCTGGGTGTCGTGCACCACCTGACCCCGGCGGTGGGCGCCGTCCGTCAGCGGTCGCGCCGGAACACCAGCAGGAAGTCGGCGCCGACGCCCCACGTCGTGCCGTCCCAGCAGACGACGACGTCCTGGACGAGGGTGAGGTGGCGGCGCACGACGCCGGCGAGGTCGAAGGCGAGCGGGGTGAGGACGCCGTCCTGCACGGTGTTGGCGACGTTGAGCGCGAGGTGACCGCCCGGCCGCAGCAGCGCGGCCACGTGGCCGAACACCTCGCCGAGCTGCTCGAGGTAGGTGGGGTAGTCGCCGTCGGGCACCTCGTAGGCCTTGAGCGGGTTCTCGGGGTGGGCGTTCGCGGTCATGTACGGCGGCGAGGTGAGGCACAGGTCGAACGGGCCGTCGACGAGCGCGTCGAGGTGCCGCGCGTCGCCCTGCACCACCTGGGCGGGCGGGCCCGGCTCGCGGTCGAGCCGGTCGCGCACCTGGGCGACCCGCTCGGGGAGCAGCTCGACCCCGACGGCCGGACGCCCGAGCCGCCGGCTCACCACGAGCGAGGTGCCGTAGCCCGCGAACGGGTCGAGGACGCGGTCGCCGGGACCGGTCAGGTCCTCGATCACGGTGGTGGCGAGCGACTCGGTGAAGTGGACGAGCTCCTGGTCGTCGGGCGGTCGCTGCTCGACCAGCTCGGACACCCTCTGGAGGAGGTACTGCTGCACCCCGACATCGTGGCAGGGCCGGACGGCCGCCGGCGGCACCGGGTCGGGGTGTCAGCCGAGCTCGGCCAGCACGGCCTGCATGGTGGCGATCTCGTCGAGCTGGGTGACGACGACGTCGGCCGCGAGCTCGCCGACGCGGACGTTGGTGCCGGTGGGCTCGCGCTGCTCGGCCATGGTCAGCGCGCCCTCGTGGTGGGCGATCATCAGCCTCAGCCAGAGCCGGTCGAACTCGGCGCCGTCGGCGGCCGCGAGCGCGCCGAGGTCGTCGCCGCTCGCCATGCCCGGCATCGACGAGGTGTCGACGTCGCCGTGGCCGTGGTCGTCGCCACCGCCGCCCGCGCGGCCGGTCGGACGGCCGTCCGGCGCGAGACCCTTGTCGGCGAGCCAGCGCTCGTAGACGTCGATCTCGGCCTGCTGCACGTCGGCGATGCGCGAGGCCAGCCCGAGGACGCGCTCGTCCTGCGCGCGGTCGGGGGCGAGCCGCGCCATCTCCAGCGCCTGCTCGTGGTGCGGGATCATCTGCACCAGGAAGGCGACGTCGGACTCCTCGAACGGGTCCTCGCTCGGCGGCAGCGTCGTGCCCGGCTCGAGCACGGTGGCCTCCTCGCCCGGCCGGCCCGGCTGCAGGACGTTCTCGCCGACCACCCGCTCGGGCTCGTCGGCGCCGCACCCGGCCAGGGCGGTCACCAGCACGGTCGTCAGCGCGGCGGCGGGGACGAGGGCCCGCAGGGCCCGACGTGGACGCGGGTGCACGCCGACCATCCTCACAGCAGCCTCCTGCGTCCGGCCAGGGGCCCGCGTCCGACGGGGTCCCGGTGAGCGATCACGATCACTTCCGCGGCGAACCTTGTCAAAACCGACAACCGGGGCCAGGGTGGACGCACCCCGGGTCGGTGGCCCCCACGCCGGCCCACGTCCCCCGGAGGATGAACATGCACGAACGTGCGGCAGGCCGTCGTCGCCTGCTGGGAGCGATCGCCTGCGCGGGCGCGCTCGCCCTCGCCGCCACGCCGGCGGTCGCCGGCTCCGGCATCCCGGGCCCGAACGAGATCCGTTCGAGCCAGAACATGGCGCTGGTGTCGAACACCCCGAAGTCAGCGCCCCTCGACGCCACCAACTCCGACCTGGCCTTCCAGGGCGACCACGCCTTCCAGGGCAACTACAACGGCTTCCGCGTCTGGGACATCAGCAAGAACAGGCCCAAGATCGTCGCCGAGGTGCTGTGCCCCGGTTCCCAGAACGACGTCTCGGTCAGCGGCAACCTGCTCTTCCTCGCCACCGACTCGCGCCGCAGCGACGAGAGCTGCAGCAGCGTCGCCAGCCCCGACCCGGCGAGCTACTGGGAGGGCGTGAAGATCTTCGACATCTCGAACCCCGCCCGCCCCCGGTACGTCAAGGCGGTCGAGACCGACTGCGGCTCGCACACCCTGACGATCAACCCGCAGGGCAGGAACAAGGTGTGGGTGTACGTCTCGTCGTACGACGTCAGCACCACCGCCGTCGACTGCCAGGCGCCGCACGACAAGATCTCGATCATCCAGGTCGACCGCCGCTCGCCGGAGCGGGCCGAGGTCGTCGCCGAGCCGATCCTGTTCCCGGACGGCGGCAACCCGGGCGACGACCCCGAGACGACCGAGCCGGTCGACCGCACCCGGGCGACCACCGGCTGCCACGACATCACCGTGTTCCCGGCCAAGAAGCTCGCCGCCGGAGCGTGCATGGGCGACGGTGTGCTGTGGGACCTGTCGAACCCCGCGGTGTTCCGTGAGATCGACCGCGTCCAGGACGACGAGAACTTCGCGTTCTGGCACTCGGCGACCTTCAACAACGACGGCACCAAGCTCGTCTTCACCGACGAGCTCGGTGGCGGCGGCGCAGCCACCTGCGTGGCGGACATCCCGAACACCCGTGGTGCCGACGGCATCTACGACATCGCAGGCCGTGGTCTCGACCGCGAGCTGGTGTTCAAGAGCTACTACAAGATCCCGCGCATCAACGCCGACAACGAGAACTGCGTGGCCCACAACGGCTCGCTGATCCCGGTGCCCGGCCGCGACATCATGGTGCAGTCCTGGTACATGGGCGGCATCTCGGTCTGGGACTTCACCGACTCCGCGAACCCGGTCGAGCTGGGCTTCTGGGAGCGGGGCCCGGTGCCGGAGGGTGACCGCACGGGCGGCGGCACGTGGTCGGCCTACTGGTACAACGGCCTGATCTACAGCTCCGACCTCGGCAAGGGCTTCGACGTCGTGAAGATCACCGGCCAGCCGTTCAACAAGGCCAAGCAGGTGCAGTTCGCCGAGCTGAACGTGCAGACCCAGCCGGTCTACGCCGAGCCGTAGTCCGCACCGCTCCACGGGCGCAGACCTCCTGCGCCGCACCGTCCGAGGGCCCCGTCGCGCACCGCGCGGCGGGGCTCTCGGCGTCGGTCGGGACCCCGCGCGCGGCCACCCGACCCGTCCCCCTGTCACAACCAGATGTCAAGTCTCGCGGCGCTCGTCGACTTCTGGCAGGGTCGGACCACCCGACGGAGGGTCACGCTCCCCTGCGGAAATCCCCGCCGGCCGTACGCCCCTTGGCCCGAGGAGGTCCCATGAGGAGCCCACGCACGGTCCGCAGGC
This sequence comes from uncultured Actinomycetota bacterium, assembly GCA_963715595.1. Lineage (GTDB taxonomy): Bacteria > Actinomycetota > Actinomycetes > Actinomycetales > CAWJMD01 > MFD01275-22. The sequence goes on along the minus strand of OY970255.1, from coordinate 2,930,032 downwards.
GCCGGTGGCCGGCCGCGGTCGCCGCCCTGGCGCTGGTGACACCGCTCGCCGCGTGCTCGAGCGGTGACGGCGACGGCGTCGTCATCAACCTGTACGGCGGTGCCAGTGCCGTCGGTTTCGACCAGATCATCGCCGACTGCAACGAGGAGGCGGGGGGCCGCTACACCATCGTCGGCAACCTGCTCCCGAGCGACGCCGACGGCCAGCGCGAGCAGTTCGTGCGGCGGCTCGCCGCCGAGGACACCGGTCTGGACCTGCTCGGCATGGACGTCACCTGGACCGCGGAGTTCGCCGAGGCGGGCTGGATCCGCGAGCTCACGCCGGAGCAGGAGGAGCAGGCCACGGCCGACACCCTCGAGCCCACGATCGCGACGGCCCGGTGGGAGGACACCCTGTACGGGGTCCCGAAGCACACCAACGTGCAGCTGCTCTGGTACCGCAAGTCGCTCGTGCCCGAACCGCCGCAGACCTGGGACGAGCTGATCGAGATGTCCCAGGCCCTCAAGGACGCGGGCGATCCGTACGAGATCGGTTTCACCGCAGCGCAGTACGAGGGCTACGTCGTCAACGTCAACAACATGATCAACGCCTACGGCGGCACCCTCGTCAACGAGGACAGCACCGAGGCGACCATCGACGACAAGGTGGTGCAGGGTCTCGCGCTGCTGCAGCGGCTCGCCGACTCGGGTCTCACCTCGGCGTCGCTGTCGAACGCGCAGGAGCCCGAGGTGTTCGCCGGGCTGCAGAACGGGAGCTCGGCGTTCGCGCTGAACTGGCCCTACGTGCTGAGCGCGATGCGCGGCGCCGACGAGGAGGTCGCGAACGACCTCGGGTTCGCGCCGTTCCCGACGGTCGACGGCGGTGAGCCGACGGTCACCCTCGGCGGCATGAACTACGCGATCAGCACCTACAGCGAGCACCCGGACGAGGCGTTCGAGGCCGCCATGTGCCTGCGCTCGCCCGAGAACCAGCTGCGCACGGCGCTCGAGGCGGGCGACCCGCCCGTCGACACCACCGTGTTCGAGGACGCCGAGTTCCAGGAGGCGTACCCGATGTACGAGGAGATGCTGCTCGAGCTGGAGAACGCGACGCCGCGCCCGATCACGCCGGTCTACCAGAACATCTCGACGATCGTGTCGACGACGTTGTCGCCGCCCCAGGACATCGATCCCGAGGCCTCGGCCGAGCAGCTGCGCTCGGCGATCCAGGACGCCATCGACGGGAAGGGGATCCTGCCGTGACCAGCCCGGTGACACCCGCGGCAGCGGCCGTGGAGGAGGCCGTCCAGGGCGACGACCGCACCGCGGAGATCGCCCGCAAGCGCCACAGCGAGGGCAAGAAGGCCGAGCGCCGGCTGGGCATGATGCTGTGCGCGCCCGCCGTCGTGATCATGGTCGCGGTCACCGCGTACCCGATCGCCTACGCCTTCTGGCTCTCGCTGCAGCGCGCCGACCTGCGCCAGCCCGACCAGAACGAGTTCATCTGGTTCGAGAACTACGTGACGGTGCTCTCCAGCCCGATCTGGTGGACGGCGTTCGGCGTCACCATGTTCCTCACCGTGGTCGGGGCCGCGCTCGAGCTGGTGCTCGGGATGCTGCTCGCCATCGTCATGCACCGCACGATCGTCGGGCGGGGGCTGGTGCGGACGTCGGCCCTGGTGCCGTACGCGATCGTCACCGTGGTCGCGGCGTTCTCGTGGCGGTTCGCCTGGACCCAGGACCTCGGGTGGCTCGCCGGCGACAGCGCACCGCTCACCGAGTTCTGGCCCTCGATCTGGATCATCATCCTGGCCGAGGTCTGGAAGACGGTGCCGTTCATGGCGCTGCTGCTCATGGCCGGCCTCGCGCTGGTCCCGGAGGACCTGCTCAAGGCGGCGTCGATGGACGGCGCCTCCTCGTGGAAGCGGTTCTGGGCGGTCACCGTGCCGCTGATCAAGCCGTCGATCCTGGTGGCGCTGCTGTTCCGCACCCTCGACGCGTTCCGCGTCTTCGACAACATCTTCGTCCTCACCAGCGGGGCCAACCAGACCAGCTCGGTGTCGGTCGTGGCCTACAACAACCTGATCCGTGGCCTCAACCTCGGCATCGGCTCGACCATGTCGGTGCTGATCTTCATCACGATCGCGATCATCGCGTTCGCGTTCATCAAGCTGTTCGGCGCCGCGGCGCCGGGCAACGACGCCGAGGGGAGGCGCTAGGCCGTGCAGAACGAGACCACGCAGCGCAAGGCCATCTGGTGGGGCGTCAACGCCCTCGTGCTGGTCTACGCGTTCGTTCCCGTCTTCTGGATCGTGTCGCTGTCCCTCAAGGACGCCGGCTCGCTCAACGACGGCAACTTCGTCCCCGTGTCGCCGTCGACCGAGAACTACACCTCGATCTTCGCCAACAGCGACTTCACCCGTGCGCTGATCAACTCGATCGGCATCTGCCTGATCGCCACCGGCGTCGCCATCGTGCTGGGCACCATGGCCGCGTACGCGATCGCCCGGCTCGACTTCCCGGGCAAGCGGGCCATCGTCGCGGTCTCGCTGCTGATCTCGATGTTCCCCCAGATCGCTCTGGTGACACCGCTGTTCAAGATCGAGACCGCGCTGGGGCTGTTCGACACCTGGCTCGGGCTGATCATCCCCTACATCACCTTCGCGCTGCCGCTGGCGATCTACACGCTGTCGGCGTTCTTCCGCGAGATCCCCTGGGAGCTCGAGAAGGCGGCCAAGATGGACGGCGCCACGCCGTTCCAGGCGTTCCGCCAGGTGATCACGCCGCTGGCGATGCCGGGGGTGTTCACCACCGCGATCCTGGTGTTCATCTCCTGCTGGAACGACTTCCTGTTCGCGATCTCGCTGACGTCGACGTCGGCCTCGCGCACGGTGCCGGCGGCGATGAGCTACTTCACCGGCGCCACGACCTTCGAGCGCCCGACCGGCGCCGTCGCGGCGGCGGCGGTGGTGATCACGATCCCGGTCGTGATCTTCGTCCTGATGTTCCAGCGCCGGATCGTCGCCGGCCTCACCTCGGGTGCCGTCAAGGGCTGACGCCCGCGACCGTCCCCCAGCACTCACAGAAGAGGAGCCCGACGTGGCCGAGATCGTCCTGGACAACGTGGTCAAGCGCTACCCCGACGGCGCGCTCGCCGTCGACAACCTCAACCTCACCATCGCCGACGGCGAGTTCATCATCCTGGTCGGCCCATCGGGCTGCGGGAAGTCGACCACGCTCAACATGGTGGCCGGCCTCGAGGACATCACCGCCGGCGAGCTGCGCATCGACGGGCAGGTGGTCAACGACAAGGCGCCCAAGGACCGCGACATCGCCATGGTGTTCCAGTCCTACGCGCTGTACCCGCACATGACCGTCGGCGAGAACATGGGCTTCCCGCTCAAGCTCGCCGGCGTCGACAAGGGCACCATCGCGTCCAAGGTCAAGGACGCCGCCGAGATGCTCGAGCTCACGGCGCACCTCGACCGCAAGCCGTCCAACCTGTCGGGCGGCCAGCGCCAGCGGGTGGCGATGGGACGCGCGATCGTGCGCCAGCCGAAGGCGTTCCTGATGGACGAGCCGCTGTCGAACCTGGACGCCAAGCTGCGCGTGCAGATGCGCACCCAGGTGGCGCGCATCCAGAAGACGCTGGGCACCACCACCCTGTACGTCACGCACGACCAGACCGAGGCGATGACCCTCGGCGACCGCGTCGTCGTGATGCGGGGCGGGGTGGTGCAGCAGGTGGGCTCGCCCGCGCACCTGTACGACCACCCGAAGAACCTGTTCGTCGCGGGGTTCATCGGCAGCCCGTCGATGAACTTCCTGCCCGGCACGCTCACCGGTGGCGGTGTGCAGACCGCGATCGGCGAGGTGCAGCTGCCCGACCGCCTGCGGCAGGCCGTCGAGGCGTCCAAGAGCTCGGGCGAGGTCGTCCTGGGCATCCGGCCCGAGCACTTCGAGGACGCCGCCCTGGTGGGCGACAAGCCCGGCGCCACCTTCGAGGCCACCATCGACATCGTCGAGGCGATGGGCTCGGACGTGTACGCCTACTTCACGGTGACCGGTGACGGGCCGCACAGCGCCGACCTCGACGACCTCGCCAAGGACACCGGCAACGACATGCACAGCGACGGCACCTCGATCACGGCCCGGCTCGACGCCGCGTCGCGGGTGCGCCGTGGCGACACCACGCAGCTGTGGTTCGACCCCAGCAAGGTGCAGGTGTTCGACGTGCAGTCCGGCGACAACCTGGTGCCGCAGGAGTCCTCGGAGGAGACCGCGGCGGTCTGAGAGCCGCTGCCCCGCGGGGCCGGTGCCGTCAGCGGCGCCGGTCCCGCAGCGCGGCGACGACGTCGTCGTCCCACACGTGCCGGCGGAACACCGAGTACCGGTCGCACGCGACCCGCAGGTAGGAGTCGGCGGGCGTCTCGCCGCGCTCGGCGAGGTTGCCCTCCTCGATCAGGCCGGTCACCGGGGCGAACTCCTCCTCGAACCAGCGGCGGGCCGCGGTGGCCCGGTCGAGCAGCACGCCCTCCTCGAACATCAGCCGCGCCGCCCAGGCCTCGACCATCTCGGCCAGCCGCGGGTTGTCGTCGGGGTCGGTGAGCCGCACCTGGGAGCGCATCGGCTTGGGTAGCGGGACCCGTTGCAGCAGAACGCGTCGCAGCTCCTTCGCCGACAGGTCCGACTGCGAGCGGATGTCGTCGGCACCGACCACCGTGACCACGCGACGCACGTCGGCCTCGATCTCGCGCAGGCCCAGCGAGCGGTGGACCGAGACCCGGTGGTGCCCGTCGCGGACGAAGTACATGTCGCCGACCTGGTACACGTCGATCGGGGGCAGCGGCTCGCCGCGGCGCGCCGCCAGCGCGATCCGCTCCCACCGCTGGCGGCTGCGGCCCGAGCGCGGCCGGAACTGCGGGTCGAACTCGCGCACCTTGTCGACCGAGCCGACGATGCGGTCGACCGGGATCACCCGGGTGCCGAGCGCCTCCTCGGTGACCCGTCCGAGGGCGTCGACGACCTCCTGGAACGACAGCGGCAACCGGTCGCTCTCGCCGCGCCCGCGCACCCGCGCGGCGAGGCCCGCCGCCACCTGGTGCCGGCGGGCGCGCAGGAAGTCGGCCTCGGCGTCGGCCCGGGGGAACCCGGTGTCACGAGGCACGAGCCACCCCGACGGGCTCGACGTCGAAGACCCGGTACGGCACCACGTTGCGGATGGTGGTGCGCCCGAGGGTGCGGTCGGGCCGCGGCTGGCCGTAGGGGTGGATGTGGCCGTGCAGGTGCCACGTGGGCCGCAACCGGTCGATCAGACCGTGCAGGGCCTGGACGCCCACGTGCGGACGGTCCTCCTCGTCGCCCAGGCCGAGGGGCGGCGCGTGGGTGAGCAGCAGGTCGACCCCGCCGCCCGAACGGCGCCCCAGCCGCTCGGCGCGCCGTGCCACCCGTGCGGCGCGTCGGGCGTGCTCGCCCTGGCTGTACTGGTTCGGGCCGGGGCGGTAGCGCACGCACCCGCCGAGGCCGGCGACCCGCAGGCCGGCCACGTCGACGACGTCGCCGTCGACGTTGGTGCAGCCCTGCGGGCGCGGGGGGTCGACCGGGAGACCCGCGTGCAGGAACAGGCCGCTGCGGCGGTGCCGGCGGGCGGGCCCGACGGCCGGGTCGTGGTTGCCCGGGACGAACACCACGGGCACGTCGAGGTGGTCGGCGAGCTCCTCCAGGAACCCCCACGGCAGGTCGCCGGCCGAGACCACCAGATCGGGCGCGATCGCCCGGGCGCGGGCGCCGGACAGGCGCCCGTCGACCTCGTCGGCGACAGCGAGGACGCGGACCACCGTCCGAGTGTGGTCCTGCGGGGGCCGGGATGTCACCCGGGCCGGCTGTCAGACCGTGGCCGCACCCGGGTGGGCTGCGGGTCTGACAGCGGGGGGCGACCGGCCGGCCGTCAGACCGTGGGCGCACCCGGGTGGGCTGCCGGTCTGACAGGCAGCGGCGCGCAGGTCAGGCGCGGTGCTCGGCCAGGCGCAGGTCGACCTGCTCGACCGACAGCAGCGACTCGACCACCATCATCGCCGCGCCGATCACGCCGGCCAGCGGGCCCGCGGTCGAGGGGACGATGCGCAGGTCGCCGGTGGCGAGCGGGAGCGAGCGGGCGTAGACGATCTCGCGGACGCCTGCCAGCAGCGCCTCGCCGCCCTCGACCATCAGGCCCCCGACCACGATCGTGGACGGGTTCAGCAGGCTCACCGCCGAGGCCAGCACCTCGCCGAGGTCGCGGCCCGCCTGGCGCAGCGCGCGGGTGGCGGGCAGGTTGCCGGCGCGGACCAGGTCGACGACCGCGCGACCGTCGACGGCGGGGGTGCCCTCGGCGGTCAGCCGCGCGGCGACGGCCGGCCCGGACGCGATCGCCTCGAGGCAGCCGGTGTTGCCGCAGCGGCACAGCGCCTCGCCGCCGTGCGGTGCCTGCACGTGACCGAGGTCGCCCGCGGCACCCTGGGCGCCACGCTGCAGGCGGCCGCCGCTGACGATGCCGGCACCGATGCCGGTGGCGACCTTGACGAACACCATGTCGTCGAGGCGCGCACCGGTGCCGGACCGCTCGCCGAGCACCTTCTCGCCGAGCGCCATCACGTTGACGTCGTTGTCGACCAGCACGGGGCAGCCGAGGCCGGCGCCGACCGTCCCCGTCACGTCGAAGCCGTCCCAGCCCGGCATGATCGGCGGGTTGGTCGGTCGTCCGGTGGAGTGCTCGACCGGGCCCGGGAGCCCGATGCCGACCCCGAGCAGCTCGTGCGGGCTCCGGCCGGTCTCGCGCAGCAGCGCCTTGCTGCGGCGCACCAGCCAGCGCAGCACCGGCACCGGGCCGTCGGCGACGACGATCTCCTCGGCGTGCTCGGCGAGGACCGTCCCGTCGAGGTCGGTGAGGGCGAGCCGGGCGTGGGTGGCGCCGACGTCGGCACCGATCGCGACCATGGCCCCGGGGTTGAAGCGGAACCGGGTCGGTGGCCGTCCGCCGGTCGACACGGACTCGGCGACGGGCACGATCAGCCCGAGCTCGAGCAGGTGGTCCAGGCGGACCCCGACGGTGGAGCGGGCCAGGCCGGTCGCCTCGATGATCTGGGCGCGGGTCCACGTGCTGCCGTCGCGCAGGAGCTGGAGCAGGACGCCCGACCCGGCGCCTCCGGCTCCCGAGGCGGACGACATGCGGGGCAGTCAAGCACAGGCCACTTCCGGTCGTCACGTCACGACTTCCATCTCGTCGTTATCGAACTTTTGCTTGACGCTCGACGAAAGTGCTCCTAGGTTCCTCGGCATGGCGACGACGCCCCTCCAGGAAGCACCGCGCGGTGACGCGGCGGACCGATCGGTCCGCGGTCCCCGGGTCGGCATCGTCGGCACCGGGTTCATGGCCCGGGTGCACGCCCGGGCGGCGCAGGTCGCCGGCGCCGACCTCGTCGGCGTGGTCGGGTCGTCCCCGGCCTCCGGCGCCGACGCGGCCGAGGCCCTCGGCGCGCGACGCGGCTACGCCGACCTCGGCGCAGATGCTCGACGACGTCGACGTCGTGCACGTGTGCACCCCCAACGACACCCACGCGCCCTTCACCCACCAGGCGCTCGAGGCCGGTCGCGCCGTGGTCTGCGAGAAGCCGCTCGCCACCTCGCTGGCCGACGCCGAGGCGATGCACGAGGCGGCCTGCAGGGCGCGTCGCCACCGTCCCCTTCGTCTACCGCTTCCACCCGATGGTGCGCGAGGCCCGCGCCCGGGTGGCAGCCGGCGACCTCGGGCGCCTCGGCTCGCTGCACGGCAGCTACCTGCAGGACTGGCTCGTCGTCGGGCAGCGACCAGAACTGGCGGGTCGACCCGGCGCGCGGTGGCCTGTCCCGCGCGTTCGGCGACATCGGCTCGCACTGGTGCGACCTGATGGAGTTCGTGACCGGCGACCGGATCGCGCGGCTGTCGGCGCGCACCTCGACCGTCCAGCCGCAGCGCGGCGGTCACGAGGTCAGCACCGAGGACGTCGTGACGGTCCAGTTCGACACCGCCGCAGGCGTTCTCGGCACCCTCGTGGTCAGCCAGGTCGCCGCCGGCCGCAAGAACCGGCTGTACCTCGAGGTCAACGGCACCGACACCTCGCTGGCCTTCGACCAGGAGCAGCCCGAGCTGCTGTGGGCCGGCCGGCGCTCGGGCTCGCAGCTGCTGGTGCGCGACCCCGACACCGCCTCGCCCGACGCAGCCCGGCTCAGCCGGTTGCCCGCCGGCCACGCCCAGGGCTACCAGGACTGCTTCGACGCCTTCGTCGCCGACACCTACGCCGCGCTCGCGGGCGCCGAGCCCGAGGGTCTGCCGCGGTTCGCCGACGGCGCCCGCTCGGCCGCCGTCGTCGACGCGGTGGTGCGGTCGGCCGCGTCCGACGGCGTCTGGACGGAGGTGGTCCGCGGTGGCTGAGCTCACGAAGGCGCAGGACGCGCCCGCGGCCGCTGCCGGCGAGGTCGTCGTGCGGATGCGCGGGGTGCGCAAGTCGTTCCTCGGCAACGTCGTGCTCAAGGGCGTCGACCTCGAGCTGCGCCGCGGCGAGGTGCACGCCCTCGTCGGCGAGAACGGCGCCGGCAAGTCCACGCTGATGAAGATCCTCGCCGGGGTGCACCGTGCCGACGGCGGCACCGTCGAGGTCGACGGGCGCTCCGTGCACTTCGACCACCCGCTCCAGGCCCAGGCCGCCGGCATCTCCACGGTCTTCCAGGAGTTCAACCTCCTGCCCGAGCGCAGCGTCGCCGAGAACGTCTTCCTCGGCCGCGAGCCCACCCGCCGCGGGCTGGTCGACGGCCCGCGGATGGTGCGCGAGACCGCCGCCCTGATGGAGGACCTCGGCGTCGGCGGCTTCTCCCCGCGCACGCGCGTCGGGTCGCTCTCGGTCGCCCAGCAGCAGGTCGTCGAGATCGTCAAGGCGCTGTCGCAGGAGGCGCGGATCATCTCGATGGACGAGCCGACGGCCGCGCTGTCGGACGCCGAGGTCGAGATGCTCTACGGAGTCGTCCGCACCCTGAGCGCCCGCGGCGTCACGATCCTCTACGTGTCGCACCGGCTGCGCGAGATCTTCGACCTGTGCGACCGCGTCACCGTCCTCAAGGACGGGGCGCTGGTGAGCACCAGCGACACCGCCGACCTGACGACCGACTCGCTCGTGCGGGCGATGGTCGGCCGCTCGATCTCGGCGTTCTTCCCCGACAAGCCCGAGGGCACCGAGGTCGGCGACGTGCGGCTCGAGATCCGCGGCGGTGGCAACCTCCAGCTCGACGGGATCGACCTGCAGGTGCGGGCCGGTGAGATCGTCGGGCTGGCGGGGCTGCAGGGCAGCGGCCGCACCGAGATCGCGCACGCGCTGTTCGGCATCGAGCCGTTCTCGCGGGGCCAGGTGCTCGTCGACGGCGCGCCGGTGCGGCTGCGCTCGGCGCGGGCAGCGGTGCGGGCGAAGCTCGCGCTCGTCACCGAGGACCGCAAGGCGCAGGGACTCGCTCTGCGGCAGTCGATCCTGGCCAACGCCCGGGTCGTCCTCGACGCCGTGCTGCCGGGGTCGTCGGCCAAGGCCGCCCGCCGGGTGCCGAACGTGCTGTCCTCGCTCGAGCTCACCTCGCGGGGCATGAACCAGCAGGTGCGCTACCTGTCGGGCGGCAACCAGCAGAAGGTCGTGCTGGCCAAGTGGCTCGTCACCGACCCCGCGGTGATGCTCCTCGACGAGCCCACCCGTGGCATCGACGTCGGCGCCAAGCGCGCCGTGTACGACCTGATGCGCGACCTCGCGCGCCAGGGCGTGGCGCAGCTGGTGATCTCGAGCGAGCTGCCCGAGCTGATCGGCATGGCCGACCGCATCGTCGTGCTGCACGAGGGCCGCGTCGCCGGCGAGCTGCCGGCCGGCGCCGGCGAGGAGGACATCATGCACCTGGCCACCGGGAGCCACCCGTGAGCGCCGCCGAGGCCCCGCCGCGGGCCAGGAAGATCGGTGGGTTCCGCCTCACGACCACTGCCATCGTGTGGCTGTCGCTGCTCGGCATCGTGGTGGTGTCCGCCGTGCTGGTGGGTGCGCAGGGCGGCAACCTGCTCACGTCGGGCAACGTCGTCGACCTGCTCACGCGCTCGAGCCTGCTCGGCTTCATCGCCATCGGCCAGACCCTGGTCATCGTCTGCCGCTCGCTCGACCTGTCCGTCGGGTACGTCGCGGCGCTGTCGAGCCTGGTCGCGGCGACGACGATGGACGGCGACCCCGCGATGATCGTGCCCGGCGTGCTGGCCGCGCTGGGGGTGTCGGCCGGCGTCGGCCTGTTCAACGGCCTGGTGATCACCGGTCTGAAGGTGAACGCCTTCATCGCCACCCTCGGCACCGGGCTGCTGCTCAAGGCCTACCTCGACACCACCTACAAGGGCCCCGCCGGCGCCGTGCCGGAGTCGTTCCAGCTGTTCGGCTACATGCGCATCGCGATCGTGCCGCTGTCGACCGCGATCATGCTCGTGGCCGCGGTGGTGGTGTACGTCGTGCTGCAGCGCAGCAAGGCCGGCTACCACATGTTCGCCGTGGGCGGGAACGACGAGGTGTCGCGCCTGTCCGGCGTCCGCACCGGTCGATCGGTCGTGCTGGCGCACGTGCTGTGCTCGATGATGGCCGGTGTCGCAGGGCTCCTCATCGCCTCGCGGTTCGGCACCGGCAGCGCGCAGGTGTACACCCAGGGCTACGACCTCGACTCGATCGCGGCCGTGGTGCTCGGCGGCACGCTGCTGATGGGCGGTCGCGGCGCCATCGCCGGCACCGTCGGCGGCGTGCTGATCCTCGCCGTGCTCGACACCGTGTTCAACGTGCTGGGCGTCGACCCCTTCTTCAAGGACGTGCTGCGCGGCGTGGTGATCGTCGCCGCCGTCGCCATCTACGCCCGCCGGCAGATCGACCCGCTGTCGTCGCGGGCCCGGTTCCGCCCCGGACGCGGATCGGCCCCGCCCGCGCCGCCACCCCCCGATCCCGGACCCAAGCAGCTCGAGGAGGTACGGCCGTGAACGGCAAGGACGTCGCCCGCTCGCTGGTGTCCGGCGGCACCGCCACGGTCGCCCTGCTGCTGGTGGTCGTGTTCGGCATCATCTTCGTCATCAACCCGAGCTTCGCCGAGCCCGGTTCGCTGTTCGCGTTCGTGAAGAAGGCCGCGCCCCTCGTGGTGCTCGCCGCAGGTCAGTACCTCGTCATCGTCAGCGGCGAGTTCGACCTGTCCGTGGGCTCTCTCGTCGGCGCGCAGGTGGTGATCGCGGCCAAGCTCATCGACGGCGAGGAGTCGATGACGGTCCCGGTGCTGCTGCTGATGGTCGGGTTCGGCCTGCTGGTCGGGCTGGTCAACGGGCTGGTCACCACGCTGCTCAAGGTGCCGTCGTTCATCACCACGCTCGGCATGATGCTGGTGCTCTACGGCGCGATCCGGCTCTGGACCGGCGGCGCCCCCACCGGTGCGCTCACCGAGACCTTCCGGCAGGCGGGACGCGGCGGGTTCGACGTCGCCGGCACCCAGGTGCCGTGGGCCCTGTTCGTCATGGTCGCCGTCGGTACCGCCGTCGTGGTCCTCGTCCGCTCGCCGTTCGGCCGCACCCTGCTCGCCGTCGGCGACAACCCGGTCTCGGCCTCGTTCAGCGGCATCCGCGTCGCGCTGGTGCGCACCACCGCCTTCGTGCTGTCGGGCTTCCTCGCCACCGTCGCTGCCGTCCTGATCGCCGGCTACGCGGGCGTCACCGCCCAGGTGGGCACCGGCCTGGAGTTCACCGCGATCACGGCCGTCGTGCTCGGCGGGGTCGCGCTCGGCGGCGGCGCCGGCTACGTCACGGCGGCGATGGGCGGCGGACTGCTGCTGGAGGCGCTGTTCACCCTGTTCAACCAGCTCGGCCTGCCGTCCACGGCCCGCCCGGCGGTGCAGGGCGTCATCATCATCGCCGCCGTCGCGCTGTCGGCCACCCAGCTCACCGGGCTGCGCCGCAGGCGCCGCGCGGGGACACCCCTCGCCCCGGCCGCCCCCGCGGAGGCACCCGGCTAGCCCGGGGGCCGGCCCGTCGCGGCTCGCGGCCCACCACCCCAGCCCCCACGTCCCTCCCACACCCACAGACCCCCTGGCCCACCCGGGCTCGATCGAGAGAGGCACATGATGCGACGAGGACGACACCTCATCCTCGCGGCCGCGGCCGCGAGCGTGCTGGCCCTGGCGGCCTGCACGACCGACACCCCCACCGAGACCACGAGCGGCTCCGAGAGCGAGGACGGCGGCGGCGAGGCCGGCGGCGAGGGCATGGCCGTCGACGACAGCTTCTTCGTCCAGGAGGACTACGACGCCCAGCTCGCCCAGCGCGACGTCGAGCCCGAGGGCGACCCGGAGACCGCCGTGGCTGCAGGCCATCGAGCCCGAGATGGTCGACACCTCGGCGTTCGCGGCCACCGGCGCCCAGACGCTGTGCTTCTCCAACGCCTCCATCTCCAACCCGTGGCGGGTCACGGGCTGGATCACCATGCAGGAGCAGGTGAAGGTGCTGCAGGAGGAGGGCGTCATCGGCGAGTTCCGCGTCTCCGACGCCGCCGACGACGACAACAAGCAGATCTCCGACATCCAGGCGTTCATCGACGCCGGTGACTGCGGCGCGATCGTGATCTCGCCGTCGACCACCGCCACCCTGACGCCGGCCGTCGAGGCGGCCTGCGCCAGCGGCGTCCCGGTCATCGTCTTCGACCGCGGCGTGAACACCGACTGCGCGACCACCTTCATCCACCCGATCGGCGGCTACGCCTACGGCGCCGACGGCGCCGAGTTCCTCGTCGACAACCTGGAGCCGGGCAGCAAGGTCCTGGCCCTGCGCATCCTCCCCGGCGTCGACGTGCTCGAGAACCGCTGGGCCGCGGCCTCGCGGATCTTCGAGGACTCCGACCTCGAGGTCGTCGGTGCCGAGTTCACCGGCGGCGACGGCGCGCAGATCAAGGACATCGTCACGCAGTACCTGCAGCGCGACGACGTCGACGGCATCTGGATGGACGCCGGTGACGGCGCCGTCGCGGCCGTCGAGGCGTTCGAGGACGCGGGCAAGGACTACCCGGTGTTCGCCGGCGAGGACGAGCTCAGCTTCATGCGCAAGTGGCAGGAGACCGACATGACGGCGATCTCGCTGGTGTACTCCAACTTCCAGTGGCGCACGCCGATCCTCGCCGCCCAGCAGATCTGGGCCGGCCAGGAGGTGCCGAAGGAGTGGGTGCTGCCGCAGGAGCCGATCACGGACGACGACCGTGACGAGTTCCTCGAGCGCAACGAGGAGATGCCGAGCCTGCACTACGCCAAGTTCGGCGGCGAGGACCTCCCGGGCTACCCGGACGTCTGGCAGGACCGCTGATCCTGTGAGCGACCGACCGCGCCGTCTCGGCGTCAGCACCTGGGTCTGGGCCTCGCCCCTGGACGACACCACCCTCGTCGACCTCGCGCAGCGGGTCGCCGGGTGGGGGTTCGACGTCCTCGAGCTGCCCGTCGAGAACCCCGGAGACTGGGACCCCCAGCTCGCCCGGACGGTCCTCGACGACATCGGACTCGGTGCCACCACGTGCCTGGTGACCTCACCGGGGCGCGAGCTGGTGGCGGCTGACGCCGCGACGGTGCGGTCGACGCAGGACTACCTGCGGCACTGCGTCGACGTCGCGCACACCGTGGGTGCGCGCGTCGTCGGCGGCCCGGCCTACGCCTCGGTGGGCCGCACCTGGCGGATGTCGGAGGGGGAGAGGGCGGCGGTGTACGACGAGCTGCGCGAGAACCTCGCGGTCGTCGTCGAGCACGCCGTCTCGGCCGACGTCACCGTCGCCGTCGAGCCGCTCAACCGGTACGAGACCAGCGTGCTCAACACCGTCGAGCAGGCGCTGGAGGCGCTGGGGCCGCTGCTCGGCCCCGGCTGCGGCATCCTGCTCGACACCTACCACCAGAACATCGAGGAGCGCTCGGTCCCCGAGGCCGTCGCGCTCGCCGGGCCGCACGTCGCGGGCGTGCAGGTGTGCGCCAACGACCGCGGCGCCCCCGGCGCGCGACCACCTCGACTGGCCCGCGATCCTGCACGCGCTCGACGGCACCGGCTACGACGGCCCGCTGTGCATCGAGTCGTTCACCGCCCACAACGACGCCATCGCCACGGCCGCGTCGATCTGGCGTCCGCTCGCGACGAGCCAGGACGACCTGGCCCGCAGCGGCCTGCAGTTCCTCCGGGAGGTGCAGCCAGCCGCCTGATCCGTCGACCCACGACGCAGCACCCCGACCACCCCGCCGGCGCCGGCACGCCGCCTGACCTCCCTGACGAATCGACGACGATCCGAAAGCCCCTGCGACGCAGGGACCTACCCAGGAGGCATGCACCGATGATCCCGGCCCTGTCCCGAGCCGGCCGTGCGGCAGTCACCGCGCTGGCTGCCGTGCTCGCGGTCACCGTGGCGCCCTTGCCGGCAATGGCGCACCCCGGTCACGAGCACGACCCCGACTCACCCACCGTCCTGATCTTCACCGCCACCACCCAGTTCCGGCACACCGAGGCGATCACCCAGGGCACGCCGGTCCTGCAGCAGGCGTTCTCCGACGCCGGCATCGACTCGGTGCACACCGAGGACTCCGCGCTCTTCAACGACGAGTCCCTCGCGCGCTTCGACGCGCTGGTCATGTTCCAGACCTCCGGCGACCCGTGGGACGCCGACCGAGAAGGCCGCGATGGAGCGGTACCAGCAGGCCGGCGGCGGCATCGTCGCCATCCACAACGCCACCGACATGCGCGGCAACTACGCGTGGTGGGACGACCTGGTCGGCTCGCTGATGCCCGGCCACGCGGCCACCGGCACCAGCCCCGGCCTGCCCGGCACGGTGCGCGTCGAGGACCGGGCGCACCCGTCCACCGAGCACCTCGACGCAGCGCTGGGACCGCGCCGACGAGTGGTACAACTTCTCCGACCAACGTCCGCGGCAACGCGCACGTCCTCGCCACGATGGACGAGTCGACGTACGACGCCGGGCGGCAACGCGATGGGCTACGACCACCCGATCTCGTGGTGCAAGCCGTACGACGGCGGCCGCGCCTGGGTCACCGGCATGGGCCACTTCGGCGCGCACTTCACCGGAGCCCGACCTCGTGCAGCACATCGTCGGCGGCGTCAAGTGGGCCGCGGGCCTGGTCGAGCCGGCGACTGCGGCGGCACCGACTGGGACCAATTCGAGAAGGTCGCGCTCGACGAGAACACCAGCGCGCCGTTCGCGATCGACGTCGCGCCCGACGGCCGCGTGTTCTTCACCGAGCTCGTCCGCGGCCAGATCCGCGTCTACGACCCGACGACGCAGACCATCAGACCGCGGTCACCCTGCCGTCTACTCCGGCGGCGAGGACGGCCTGCTCGGCATCGCCCTCGACCCGGACTTCGCCGACAACGGCTGGCTGTACGTCTACCACTCGCCCGGCGAGCGCGAACGACAGCGACCCGGCGAACTTCTTCAGCCGCGCTCGTCGCGCTTCACCGTCGGCGCGAGCGTCGCAGATCGACCCCGCGTCCGAGGCGAAGCTGCTCATCGCAGGTGCCGGCGCGCCGGCTGCCCGACGAGCCGGGCCACACCGGCGGCGGGCTCGACTTCGACCGCGCAGGGCAACCTGTACCTCGGCGTCGGCGACGACGTGAACCCGCACTCCGAGCCCTCCGGCGGCTACGCGCCGCTGTCCGAGCGCCCGGACGGCACGTTGCACGACGCCCGCGAGACCGTCGGCCAACACCAACGACCTGCGCGGCAAGCTGCTGCGCATCCACCCGAGGCCGACGGCACCTACTACGATCCCCGAGGGCAACCTGTTCGCCGCCGGGCACCGAGAAGACCCGTCCCGAGATCTACGCGATGGGCTTCCGCAACCCGTTCCGGTTCAGCGTGGACCCGGAGACCGGCTGGCATCGGCCTCGCCGACTACTCGCCCGACAACGGCGTCGGACGACCCCGCCACCCGCGGCCCGGCCGGCATCGTCGAGTGGAACTATCATCAACGAGCCGGGCAACTACGGCTGGCCGCTGTGCATGGGCGACAACGAGCCGTTCCGCGACGTCGACTACACGACCAACCCGGTCACCGTCGGCGACTTCTTCGACTGCGACACCCGGTCAACGACTCGATCACGCAACACCGGTCTGACCGAGCTGCCCCCGGTCAAGCCGCGCGGACATGTTCTACGGCTACCAGCGGTCCTCGGTGCCCGGCGCGATCAACCAGGGCGGCGGGCTCGCGCCGATGGGCGGCCCGGTCTACCAGTACGACGCCGAGCTGGAGTCCGACACCAAGTTCCCCGACGTCCTACGACGGCAAGGCCTTCTTCTACGAGTGGGCGCGCAACCGGATGTACTCGATCGACCTGTCCGCGACCGGCGTCGGCAGCCCGGCGAGGCCGTGGAGAAGGTCAACCCGTTCCTGCCGCCGACGACGGCCGTTCCTCGCGCCGATCGACTCGACGTTCGGTCCGGACGGCTCGATGTACGTGCTCGACTGGGGCGGCGGCTTCGGCCGTGACAACCCGAACTCGGGCCTGCTACCGGATCGACTACATCTCCGGCTCGCGCTCGCCGAGTCGCCGTCGCGACCGCGACGCCCGACTCGGCCAGGCGCCGCTCGAGGTCACCTTCGACGGCTCGGCGCAGCACCGACCCCGAGGGCGAGCACGCTCACGTACGCGTGGGACTTCGACGGCGACGGCACGACCGACTCCGACGGGCGTCGACGGCGACCTGCACCTACACGACGCCGACGGCGTCTACGACGCGCGCCTGACGGTCACCGACCCCGCCGGCAAGACGGGCACGACCACGGTCCCGGTCACGGTCGGCAACACCAGGCCGGACGGTGTCGTTCGTCGACCCGCCGACCGGCGGCTTCTTCGACTTCGGCGACCAGCTCATCTGGGACGTCGACGGTCACCGACGCCGAGGACACGCGATCGACGACGCCGAGCGTCGATCATCCAGCCGGCGCTCGGCCACGACGACCACGCGCACCCCTCCGAGCCGCTGCACGGCCGGACGGGCACGGTGCAGACCAGCCTGGGCGGCGGGCACAGCGAGGACATGAACGTCTTCTACGTGCTCGACGCCCGCTACACCGACAACGGCGGCGACGGGCGGCATCGCCGCCGCTCACCGGCTCGGACACCTCGCTGCTGTTCCCGATGCAGCGCGAGGCGGAGTTCTTCGCGTCGAGCTCGGAGGGCGTCACGACGCTGCCGAGCCGCGACGTGGAGGGCCACGGCTCCGTGGTCAGCGGTGCCGACGGCTGGACGTCGTACGACCCGCTGAACCTGCGGGGCGTCGACGAGCTGTCGGTCGCGGTACGCCGCGGCGTCCGACACCTCGTTCGAGCTGCGCGCCGGCGCACCCGACGGCGAGCTGCTCGGCACCGCTCGAGGCTCCGGCCACCGGGCAGCCTGACCCGGTTCGCCGACGTCACGTGGACCGTCCCGCAGGGCGCGCCCACCGACAGCTTCGAGCTGTTCCTGGTGATGCCGGGCGACGTCGAGCGCCGGGTCAACTTCCTCGAGGCCCACGGGCTCGGGCGTCTCCGACGACAGCCACCCGCAGGTCGAGATCACCGCGCCGGAGCCGTACTCCCCGCTCACCGCGGGCGAGGCGGTCGAGGTGACGGCCGAGGCGTCCGACCCGCTGCTCGACCTCACCGGCGTCGAGTTCCTCGTCGACGGCGAGCCGATCGGCACCGACACCGAGGCGCCCTACAGCGCCACCTGGACGCCTGCGGCGGACGGCTTCTACGAGCTGACCGCCGTGGCCACGAACTACCGAGGGGCGCTCGACGACCTCGCGGATCGTGGTGGCCCAGGTCGGTGAGCCGTTCGGCGACTTCGAGCAGTTCACCAACGCGGGCGGCGTGTTCGACCGTCCGACGGAGACGGTGTCACGATCACCTCCGGCGGCGCGAACATGTGGCAGGGCACCGACCAGTACAGCTCGCTCTACCTGCCGCAGGCGCGGCGACGAGAGCTGGTCGGCGACCGTGCAGATCCCGGCGCAGGGCAACAGCCACAACGGCGCCAAGGCCGGGATCATGGTCCGCAACGACGTCACGCAGCCGGGCACGTCGCCGGGCTACGCCGCGCTGGGCATCCGCCCGAACGGCGGGTTCGAGTGGCTGCGCGACACCGACGGCAACGGCCAGCTCGACGCCTCGACGTCGGCCAGCTCGACGAGCTACCCGGTCTGGGTGCGCGTCGGCGCGCTCGGGCGACGAGTACTTCGCCTACTGGTCCAAGGACGGCGAGACCTTCACGCAGATCGGTGACCCGGTGACCCTGCCGGGGGCCGACGTCCGCCCAGGACGTCGGCCTGTTCGTCACCGCGCACTCGGCCACGGCGACCAGCGAGGTGCAGTTCGACGGCTGGACGTTCGAGGACGAGTGGAGCCCGCCCGGCGAGGAGGAGCCCGAGCCCGGGCCCTCCTGCCTCGCGCAGCAGTCCGACGAGTTCGACGGCGACCTCCTGTCCGCTCGCTGGACGACGCAGCGGGCCGCCGAGGGCGCGGCGATCTCGGTCGCGGACGGCGCGCTGCGCCTGCCCGTGACCCAGGGCGACGTCAACGAGGCCTCCACCGGCCCGATCTCGTTCGTGGGCCAGCCGGCCCGCGACGGGGCGTGGCAGGTGACGACCCGGCTGACGCTGCCGCACACGAGGGAGTGGCAGCACGGCGGCCTGCTCCTGCACGCGAGCGACGACGACTACGTCAAGCTCGCCTTCACCCGCAGCAGCAACGGCGGGCGGCTGATGGAGTTCCAGACCGAGGCGGGCGGGAGCCGCACGTGGCACGCGAACGTGGCGCTGCCGCAGGACTTCCCGTCCACGGTCGACCTCCGTCTGACGAGCGACGGCACGGCGGTCACGGCCGCGTACTCGACCGACGGCTCCACCTGGGTCCCGCTCGCGGGTCAGGCGACCGTCCTCGAGGGCGCGACCCTGGGCCTCGTGGCCGCGGGCGACACCGGGACGCCCGAGACGACCGCCGCCTTCGACTGGTACCGGGTCACCCCGGACAGCGAGGACGACGGCACGCGCGGGTTCGACGACGAGTTCGACGGCGACGCCCTCGACGGGTGCCGCTGGGACCGCGTGGTCCGCTACGACTCGTCGCAGGTCGCCGTCTCCGACGGCGCATCTGCGGATCACCACGCAGGCGGGTGACATCAACAACGACAACCCGCTGCAGCCGCGCAACTTCATCCTCCAGGACGCGCCCGAGGGCGAGGAGTGGACGGTGGAGACGCGCCTGACCGGGACGATGCAGCACCGCTGGCAGTACGCGGGTCTGCTCGCCTACGGCAGCGACGACGAGTACGTGAAGCTCGACGTCGTCGCGGGCAACGCGCCCGGGTCGCCCACCAACCTGCGCACCGAGCTGGTGTCGGAGGTCGGCGGGTCGTTCGGGGCCGGCGGCAACCGCTCGATCGACATCGCGGAGACGTCCGAGAGCGGCTGGTGGTACCTGCGACTGACCCGCAGCGGTGACACCTACACCGGGTGGGTCAGCGACGGCGGCGTGAGCTGGACCCAGGTCGGTGAGCCGGTGACCCACGCCGGCGACCTCGACGCCGTGGGCCTGGTCGCGGTCGGCCCGGAGCAGGAGTCGCCGGTCACGGTGGCGTTCGACTGGATCCACCTCGCCGGCGAGGAGCCCCCGGGCGACACGACGGCGCCGACCACCGCGGCCGCGCTCGACCCGTCCACCCCGGACGGCGAGAGCGGCTGGTACGTCACGGCGCCCACGCTGACGCTGACCGCCGACGACGGCGGCGGCTCCGGCGTGGCGGGCACGGAGTACCAGGTGGACGGCGGCGACTGGCAGGCGTACTCGGCTCCGGTCGAGCTGCCGGACGGCGACCACGTGATCGCCTACCGGTCGACCGACGAGGCGGGCAACGTGGAGGAGGCCGGGACCGTGGAGGTCGCGGTCGACACCACGGTGCCGGTCACCGAGGCGGCCACGGACGGCGACGGCGAGTCGGTCACCGTCACGCTCACCGCGACCGACGAGACGTCGGGCGTGGCGTCGACCGAGGTGTCGGTCGACGGCGGCGACTGGGCCGCGTACGCGGGCCCGGTCGTGGTGACCGGTGCGGGCACCCACACCGTCGAGTACCGCTCGACGGACGTGGCGGGCAACGTCGAGGCCACGAAGTCGGTGGTGGTCGACGTCGTCGGCGACGGCGAGGGCCCGACCCTCACGGTCACGGGCGTGGCGCACGGCACCGTGTACGGCGACTCCCAGCGGCTCACGCTGGGCTGGGAGGCGCTGGACGCGGGGTCGGGCGTGGCGTCGGTGACGGCCACGCTGGACGGTCAGGCCCTGCAGGCCGGCGAGCTGCGGCTCGACGCGCTGCCGCTGGGGCTGCACGACCTGGTGGTCACGGCGACCGACGAGGCGGGCAACTCCACCGAGCAGGTGGTGCGGTTCGGGACGGCGACCTCGTTCGAGGACCTCGCCCAGCTGCTGCGCACCTACCGGGACGAGAACCGCATCACGGCGGCGGAGGCGCGTGCGCTCCAGGGTCACCTGGAGCGGGCGTCGTCGGCGGCGCTGGCAGGGCAGGAAGGCGCAGGTGCGTCAGGCGCTCGGTGACTTCGCGCGGTACACCCGTGCGAACGTCGCCGACCCGCTGGCGCTCTCGGTGCTGGACCGCGACGCGAGGGCGCTGCGGGAGAGGCTGGTCGACGGCATGACGTCCGCGCGGTCCGACGCGCGGACGGCCGACGACCCGACGGAGGTCGCCGTGGCCCCGCTGCGGTAGGCGGGGGACGGGGCGGGCCGCCGGCAGCGGCCCGCCCCCGCACCACCGCGGCGCCGCCCCGGCAGCGGCACCGCGGAGACCGGATCTCGGGGGGACGAGACGAAGGCGAGGACGAGACATGGGACCCAGGACCAGCACGACCACGAGGGGTCCCTCACGGACGCGGGGTCGGGTGCCGGCCCGTCCCCCGCACCGCGCGCCGGGTCGGTCGTCGAACGGCGACCCCCGGCGCGACGGACCGACCGACCGCGCGAGGACACCCCGGCTCGGCCGGCTCGTCGTCGTCGCGGTCGTGTCGGTCCTGGTCGGCGCCGCCGCGGCACTCGTCCTCCGCGCGGCGCTGACCACCCCCTCCGACCTCGAGCGCGACGTCGCGGCCCTGGAGGCCGCCGAGCTCGAGCGCGACGCCGGCCTGGCGCGCGACCTCGTGGCGTCGGCGGAGACGGCCCACACCGAGGTGCTCGCGGTCGTCACCGACGTCGAGGGCGCCACGTCGGACGGCGCGTCGCCCACCGCCGAGCAGGCGACCACCTGGACCAACCAGGTCGTCGCCGCCGCGGCCCCCTTCTCCGAGCAGGTCTCGGGCGGCACCCGGGTCAACCTCACCCGAGAGGGATTCCGGCACGCCACCGACCTCCTCGCGCACGCGCTGCGCACCCACCGCGACGCCGCGCAGGCCGGGGCCGACGCCCCCGCGCTGCGCGCCGCGGCCGACGAGTCGTTCCGCTCCGCGCTGGTCGGCGTGGTCGATCGCCGCCACCGAGCTCGACGAGCTCGCCGTCGGCGCCGACCTCGGCCACGTGCACCTGTACCTGACCGACGACCCCGACGACGGGGGCGATCACCTCGCACGACGGGGACCACGACGAGGAGGGGACGCCGTGACCCCGAGCGAACGGGAGGGCATCATGAGCGAGGAGGCGAGCGAACCGGAGGGGGATGTGGGCGCCCGAACGAACCAGAACGGGAGAGTGGGGCTCTGGTTGGTGGGCGCCCGCGGGTCCGTCGCCACCACGGCGGTGGTCGGGCTCGCCGCGGTGCGCGCGCGGCTGGCCGACGACGTGGGGCTGGTGTGCTCGCACCCCGCCCTCGCCGACGTCGACCTGCCGGGCCTGGACGAGATCGTCGTGGGCGGCCACGACGTGGTGGACGGCACGACCCGCGAGCGCGCCGAGGGGCTCGCAGCGGGACGGGTGTTCCCGGCGGCGCTGGTGCCGGCCACGTCCGACGAGCTCGACGCCTACGACGCGCGGATCCGCCCGGGTGCGCACGCCGAGGCCCCGCACCAGCGCGCGCTGGTCGAGGCGGTCGCGGCCGACGTCCGCGAGTTCGCGGCCGAGAACGGCTGCGACGTCGTGGTCGTGGTGAACGTGTCGAGCACCGAGCCGCCGGTCGCTCCGGCTCCCGAGCTCGACGACCTGGCGCTCCTGCGTGCGGCCTGGGACCGCGGCGAGTCCCCGTTGCCCGCCAGCTCGGTGTACGCGGCGGCGGCGTTCGAGGCCGGTGCGGCCTTCGTCGACTTCACCCCGTCGGCGGGGGCGCGGCTGCCTGCCGTGGCCGCCCTCGCGGCAGAGCGCGGGCTGCCGTGGGCCGGCAGCGACGGCAAGACGGGGGAGACGCTGCTGAAGTCGGTGCTGGCGCCGATGTTCGTCCAGCGCGCGCTGCGGGTGCGGTCGTGGTCCGGCACCAACCTGCTCGGCGGCGGCGACGGCGCCACCCTGGCCGACCCCGCGGCCCGCGAGAGCAAGACCGTCAGCAAGGCGCGCGGCCTCGAGGAGATCACCGGTCACGCGGTCGACGGGCAGGTGCACATCGACTACGTGCCCGACCTCGGGGACTGGAAGACCGCCTGGGACCACGTGTCGTTCGAGGGCTTCCTGGGCACGCCGATGACGCTGCAGTTCACCTGGCAGGGCTGCGACTCCGCTCTCGCGGCACCGCTGGTGCTCGACCTCGCGCGCCTGGCCGCGCTGGCGGTGCGGCGCGGCGAGTCCGGGCCGCTGGAGGCGCTCGGGTTCTTCTTCAAGGACCCCGCCACCACCGGCGGGGCACCCGTCCACGACCTCGGCACGCAGTTCGCCGACCTGGTGCGCTGGGCCGAGGGCGACCGGGTGCGCCCGTGAGGTCCGTACCGGCCTGGGGCGCGCTGGCCGAGCTGGTGCGGCTGCCGGCGGCCCTCAGCGTCCCGGGCGACACCCTCGCAGGCCGGGCGGCGTCCGGAGCGGCGGCGACGCCGCGCGCGCTCGCGCTGCCCGCCGCCTCGGCCTGCCTGTACTGGGCGGGCATGTCGCTGAACGACTGGGCCGACCGCGACCTCGACGCCGTCGAGCGCCCCGAGCGTCCGATCCCGTCCGGCCGGGTGCCGGCGGGCACGGCGCTGGCGCTGGCCGGCGGGCTGACCGGGGCGGGCCTGCTGCTCGCCGCGGTCGGAGGTGGCGTCGCAGCCCTGCGCGTCTCGGTCGCCCTGGCCGCGGCCGTGTGGACCTACGACCTGGCCGCGAAGGACGGGGTGCTGGGCCCGGTCTCGATGGCCTCGACCCGGGTGCTCGACGTGCTGCTCGGTGCCGCCGACGCGCCGACCGCGGCGCTGCCTGCCGCCGCGACCGTCGGTGCGCACACCCTCGCGGTCACCGGCCTGAGCCGGGGCGAGGTGCACGGCACCCGCAGCGTGGTCGCCGCCGCGGCCCTGGCCGGCACGGTGGTGAGCACCGTCGCCGCCCTGGCTCCGCTGCGCCACCGGCGCGACCCGTGGTCGGCGGCCGTCGCCGTGCTCGCCGCGGGCACCTACGCCTGGCAGGTGGGTCGCGCCCAGTGGCGCACCGTCGGCGACCCGTCGGCAGCGAACGCCCGCTCGGCCACGGGCACGGGTGTGCGCGCGATGATCCCGTTGCAGGCCACGCTGGTCGCGGCCCACGGCGCGCCCGCACGGGCAGCGATGCTGATGCTGGCGGCACCGGTCGTGCGGCGCGCGGCCCGGTGGGTGAGCCCGACATGAGCTCTGCGACTCGGCTACGGCCTCAACGGCTTCACCGACCACCGCCTGGCGGACGCGCTCGCCGTGGTCGCCGGCACCGGCTACGACGGCGTCGGGCTGACCCTCGACCACGCTCACCTCGACCCGTTCGCACCCGGGCTGGCGACCCGCACCGCGGCCGTCGGCGGGCTGCTCGACCGGCACGGCCTCGGCGTCGTGGTCGAGACCGGTGCGCGGTACCTGCTGGACCCCTGGCGCAAGCACGAGCCCACGCTCGTCAGCGACAGCGGCACCGAGCGGCGGGTCGAGCTGCTCGTCCTCGCGGTGCAGGTGGCGGCCGATCTCGGCGCGACGGCGGTCTCGTTCTGGTCGGGCGTCCTGCCGCCCGGCGCCACCCGGGCGCAGGGGTGGGAGCGCCTCGAGCGGCGCCTCGCGCCGGTGCTCGAGGCGGCCGACCGCGCCGGGGTGGTCCTCGCGTGCGAGCCCGAACCGGGCATGTTCGTCGACCGGCTCGCCGACGTGCTCGAGCTGCGCCGCCGGCTCGGCGACCCCGACCGGCTCCGGGTGACGGTCGACGTCGGCCACCTGCGGTGCACCGAGGACGAGTCCGAGGCCGACTGCATCCGCGCGGTCGCACCGCTGCTGGCCAACGTGCAGGTCGACGACATGCGCCGCGGGGTGCACGAGCACCTCGAGCTCGGCACCGGCGAGGTCGACCTGGTGGGCGCGCTCGGTGCCCTGGTCGAGGTCGGGTACGACGGGCTCGCGTGCATCGAGCTGCCGAGGCACCCGCACGCCGCGCCGGCGCTGGCGGCCTCGAGCCTGGCCGCGATGCGCGCGGCGCTGCAGGAGTCGACCGCGCTGCGGGAGGTCGCCCACCGGGCGACCCGGACGACGGAGGTGACGCGATGACGGCCTGGCTCGACGACGCGCTGGCGCGGGTGCAGGACGACCCCGCGGCGGTCGGGGCGCTGTTCCCGGCGGTCTCGCGGCACGTCGGCCGCGGACCGGTCGACGCCGCGGATCCCGACGGCGTGCTGCACGGGACGGTCGACGACGCCGCGCGTGAGCGGCTGCTGCTCGCGCTGGGCCTCACCGGGGCCGAGCTGGTGCGGGAGGTGCAGGCGCTGTACCGGTTCGGCGACGCCGCCGAGAAGCGCGGCGTGCTGCGGGCGCTCCCCGCTGCTCGACGCGCAGCGCGACCTCGGCGACGCCCTGCTCGACGCTCGTGCGGGACGCCCTGCGCACCAACGACACCCGGCTCGTCGCGGCGGCCCTCGGTCGCTACGCCACCGACCACCTCGAGCCGCACGGCTGCCGGCACGGCGTGCTCAAGTGCCTGTTCACCGGCATCCCGCTCGCCGTCGTCGACGGCCTGCCCGCCCGCGTCGACGAGGAGCTGCTCCGCATGGTCGCCGACTACGCCGACGAGCGCCGCGCCGCCGGCCGCGACGTCCCGGCGCGACGCCCTGGCGCTGCTCGCCACCCACACCCCGCAGGAGGACCGATGAGGATCTTCGACCCGCACATCCACATGACCTCGCGCACGACCGACGACTACGAGGCGATGGCGGCGGCCGGCGTCCGCGCCGTGGTCGAGCCGTCGTTCTGGCTGGGCCAGCCGCGCACCGGCGTCGACAGCTTCTGCGACTACTTCGACGCCTTGCTGGGCTGGGAACCGTTCCGCGCCGGGCAGTTCGGCATCCAGCACTTCGCCACCATCGGGCTCAACCCGAAGGAGGCGAACGACCCGCGCTGCACGCCGGTGCTCGACCTGCTGCCGCGCTACCTGGCCAAGGACCGCGTCGTGGCCGTCGGCGAGCTGG
Source organism: uncultured Actinomycetota bacterium (assembly GCA_963715595.1). Taxonomy (GTDB): domain Bacteria; phylum Actinomycetota; class Actinomycetes; order Actinomycetales; family CAWJMD01; genus MFD01275-22. The sequence continues at coordinate 2,904,414 of OY970255.1, read as the reverse complement.
GGTACGACTCCCTGACGGCCGAGGAGGAGCACGCCTTCCGCACCCAGCTGCACCTCGCCGTCGAGCACGGGCTGCCGGCGCTGGTGCACACCCCGCACCGCGACAAGCTCGCGGGCACCCGCCGCACCCTGTCGGTGGTCGAGCAGGTGGGTATCGACCCCGGTCGCGTGCTCGTCGACCACCTCAACGAGGTCACGGTCGGGGACGTCGCGGCGTCCGGCTGCTGGATGGGGTTCTCGATCTACCCCGACACCAAGATGGACGAGCAGCGCATGGTGCGGATCCTGGCCGAGCACGGGCTGTCCCGGATGATCGTCAACTCGGCGGCCGACTGGGGTCGCAGCGACCCGCTGAAGACGGTGAAGACCGCGCGGGCGATGCTCGACGCCGGCTTCAGCGACGACGACGTCGACCGCGTGCTGTGGCGCAACCCGGTCGAGTTCTACTCCCAGAGCGGACGTCTCGACCTGGTCGGGGTCGACGCCGACGCCGACGCCGACGCCGACGTTGACGCGACGATCGACCTCACGGCCACGTTCGAGGGCAACTCGGTGCTGCGCGGCGCCCGTCCCGACCCGGTGCAGGAGAGCGTGTGAGGTTCCGCCACCGCGACGGCACCCTCGTGCACCTGTCGTACTGCACGAACGTGCACCCGGCCACCGACCTCGAGGGGGTGCGCGCCCAGCTGGGTCGGTACTCCGGCCCGGTGCGCGAGCGGCTCGGTGCGTCCGTCCTCGGAGTGGGGCTGTGGCTCGCCGCGCCGGTGGCCGCGCGGCTGGCCGCCGCGTCGGGGGAGCGGCGGGCGCTGCGCCACCTGCTCGACCGGCTCGGCCTGGAGGTGCTGACCCTGAACGGGTTCCCGCACGACGACTTCGGCACCGGACGGGTGAAGAAGCGTGTGTACGCACCGGACTGGTCGCAGGTGGAGCGGCTGCGCTACACCCAGGACCTCGCGGTGGTGCTCGCCGACCTGCTGCCCGACGACGCCGCCCGGGGCAGCATCTCGACCCTGCCGCTGGGCTGGCGGGACCCCTGGTCGGAGGAGGCACCAGGTCGTGGCCGAGGGGCACCTGGAGCGTCTCGCCAGGTTCCTCGACCGGCTCGAGGAGGACTCCGGCCGCCGGGTGCGCGTGGCGGTGGAGCCCGAGCCGGGCTGCGTCGTCGAGACGACCACGCAGGCCGTCGAGCGGCTGGCCTGCGTCGACCGCACCAGGGTCGGTGTCTGCGTCGACACCGCCCACCTGGCGGTGGCCTGGGAGGAGCCGGACGAGGCGGTCGCGCGGCTGCAGGGTGCGGGCCTCGAGGTGGTCAAGGCGCAGCTGTCGAGCGCGCTGCACGTCGAGCACCCCTCGGAACCGGCGACGACGGCCGTGCTGCGCGGGTTCGACGAGGACCGGTACCTGCACCAGGTGCGCCCCCGCGGCGGCGCCGGCTGGGACGACCTCGGCGAGGCGTTCGCCCACGCCGACGCCAGCGCGTGGCGGGTGCACTTCCACCTGCCGCTCGGTGCCGAGCCGCTGCCGCCGCTGGCCTCGACGCACGCGACCCTGCGGGAGAGCGTGCGCGCGCTGGTCGGCGGCGACCGCGCCCTCACCGACCACCTCGACGTGGAGACCTACACGTGGACCGTGCTGCCGGACCCGCCGGGCGGCGACGACGAGCTGGTCGACGGCCTGGCCGCCGAGCTCGCCTGGGCCCGTGACGAGCTGGTGGCGGCGGGGCTGGAGGTGGTGTCGTGAGCGGACCCCGGAAGGTGCTGCTGCTGGACGTGGTGGGGCTGACCCCCAGGGCGCTGGAGCACATGCCGCTGCTGCGCCGGTGGGCCGGCGGGTCGGCCACGCCCCTGCGGACGGTGCTGCCGGCGGTGACCTGCAGCGTCCAGTCGACGATGCTCACCGGGCGCGACCCGGGCGAGCACGGCGCCGTCGGCAACGGCTGGTTCTTCCGCGACCTCGGCGAGATCATGTTCTGGCGGCAGCCGAACAGCCTCGTGCAGGGACCGAAGGTGTGGGACGCGTTGCGGCAGAGTCGTCCTGACGCTCGCGTCGCGAACGTGTGCTGGTGGTACGCGATGGGTGCGGCGGTCGACACCACGATCACGCCGCGGCCGGTCTACCACGCCGACGGCCGCAAGTCGCCGGACTGCTACACCGTCCCGGACACGCTGCGCGCCGACCTGCTCGCCGACCTCGGGCCGTTCCCGCTGTTCCGGTACTGGGGTCCGACCGCGTCGATCGCCTCGTCGCGGTGGATCGTCGAGGCGACCCGGCGGATGCTGCCCGACCACGACCTGACGCTCGCCTACGTCCCGCACCTGGACTACGACCACCAGCGGTACGGCCCCGGCGACCCGCGGTCGGCCGCGGCCGCCGCCGAGCTCGACGCCGTGCTCGCACCGCTGCTCGCCGACGCCGACGCCCAGGGCGTGCGGACGCTGGTGGTCAGCGAGTACGGCATCACCGACGTCGACCGCCCCGTCGACGTGAACCGGGTGCTGCGCCGGGAGGGCCTGCTGCAGGTCCACACCCAGGCCGGCATGGAGTACCTCGACCCGTGGACCTCGCGGGCCTTCGCCGTCTCCGACCACCAGGTGGCGCACGTGTACGTGCGCGACCCCGCCGACCGCGAGCGGGTCGCCGCGCTGCTCGGCGGCGTCCCCGGGGTCGAGCAGGTGCTCGACCGCGACGCCCAGCGCGAGGCGGGCGTCGGGCACGAGCGCAGCGGCGACCTCGTGGTGGTCGCCGACCACCGGTCGTGGTTCACGTACTACTACTGGCTGGACGACGACCGCGCGCCCGACTTCGCGCGCGGGGTCGACATCCACCGCAAGCCCGGGTACGACCCGGCCGAGCTGTTCTTCGACCCGGCCGACCGGACCGCGAAGGCGCGCGCCGGCCTCGGCCTCGTGCGCAAGAAGGTCGGGCTGCGCTACTCGATGAGCGTGGTGCCGCTCGACCCCGCCTGCGTCCGCGGCTCGCACGGCCGACTGCCGGCCGACGAGGCCGACGGCCCGGTCGTGCTCTCGGGCGGTGGGCTCGCCGACCTCGTCCCCGAGGGCACCTCCCTGCGCGCCCACGACGTCCACGACCTCGTCCTCGCCGCTGCGGGCGTCCTGCCCGCCCTGGCACGCTGACACCGACCGACCCGACCGAGGAGTAGAACCGATGCCCCGTCCCGTCACCCTGTTCACCGGCCAGTGGGCTGACCTGCCGTTCGAGGAGGTCTGCCGGCTGGCGTCGTCCTGGGGTTACGACGGCGTCGAGATCGCCTGCAGCGCAGACCACTTCGAGGTCGACAAGGCCGTCTCCGATGACTCCTACGTCGACGGCCGTCGCGAGATCCTCGACCGGTACGGCCTGCAGGTGTTCGCGATCTCCAACCACCTCGTCGGCCAGGCCATGTGCGACGACCCGATCGACTTCCGGCACGAGGCGATCCTGCCCGCCCGCATCTGGGGCGACGGCGAGCCCGAGGGCGTGCGGCAGCGGGCCGCCGCCGACATGGCCGACACCGCGCGCGCCGCGGCGAAGCTGGGCGTGAAGACGGTCGTCGGCTTCACCGGCTCGTCGATCTGGCAGTACGTGGCGATGTTCCCGCCGGTGCCGGCGGAGCGGATCGAGGCGGGCTACCAGGACTTCGCCGACCGCTGGAACCCGGTGCTCGACGTGTTCGACGAGGTCGGCGTGCGGTTCGCCCACGAGGTCCACCCCGGCGAGATCGCCTACGACTACTGGACGACGGTGCGCACGCTCGAGGCGATCGGGCACCGGGAGTCCTTCGGGCTGAACTGGGACCCGAGCCACATGGTCTGGCAGCAGCTCGACCCGCTGGCGTTCCTGTACGACTTCCGCGACCGCATCTACCACGTCGACTGCAAGGACACCCGGATGAAGGTCGGCAACGGCCGCGCGGGCCGGTTGTCGTCGCACCTGCCGTGGGGCGACCCGCGTCGCGGCTGGGACTTCGTGTCGACGGGCCGCGGCGACGTGAACTGGGACGAGTGCTTCCGCACGCTCAACGCGATCGGCTACGACGGCCCGATCTCGATCGAGTGGGAGGACGCCGGGATGGACCGGCTCGCCGGCGCCGCCGAGGCGGTCGAGTTCGTCCGCCGCACCCAGGTCGACCAGCCCGAGGCCTCGTTCGACGCCGCGTTCAGCACCAAGGACCGCTGACCCACCGACCTGTCAGAACGCCACGCGCGTCGACCGCCGCGCGGTTCTGACGGGGCAGACGGGTCAGCGCAGGTAGGAGGCGCCGTTCAGGTCGAGCACGGCACCGGACGCCCACTGCGACAACGGGTCGGCCAGGTGCACGACCGCGTGGGCGACCTCCTCGGGAGTCGCGACGCGTCCGAACGGCGACTGGGCCCGGATCGCGTCGCCGGCCGGGCCGTCGAGGTGCTGGGCGGCCATGTCGGTCGCGACGAAGCCGGGGGCCACGGTGGCGACCGCGATGCCGTGGGGGGCGAGAGCGACGGCCAGCGACTGGCCGAGCGCGTGCACGGCCGCCTTGCTCGCGCCGTAGGCCGGCACGTCGGGCTCACCGCGGTAGGCGCCGCGCGAGCCCACGTTGACGACGACGCCCGTCGGCAGGCCCTCGACCGCCGGGACGTCGAGCATGTGCCGGACGGCGCACCAGGTGGCGTTCGCCGTCCCGAGCAGGTTGACGTCGACGGTCCGGCGCCAGGCGGCGACCCACTCGTCGTAGCCCGCCTCGTCGGGACGGTGGCCGATCCGCCGGCTGCCGCCGCCGGCGAGGTCGGCGGGGTCGTCGGTGAACAGGGCGGCGTTGTTCACCAGGACGTCGAGGCGTCCGAGGCCCTCGGCCGCGGAGGCGACCAGGCGCTGGACGGCGGTCGGGTCGGCGAGGTCGCCCTGCACCACGACGTGCCCGTCACCGGGCAGCGAGGCGAGGACCTCGTCCGCGCGGTCGCGGGCGCCGCGGTAGTGGACGGCGACGCGGTCGCCGAGCCGGGCGAACGCGAGCGCGGTGGCTGCGCCGATGCCCCGCGACGCGCCCGTGACCAGGACGCCGCGCGAGGGGCGGTCGGGGATCACGGGTGCTCGACCGGGACGGGGACGGCCTCCTCGACGGGGGCCGGCGTGGCGACGGCCTTGCGCGAGGAGAACCGCTCGTGCAGCGCGAGCGCCGTCACCGAGGCGGCGACGACGGCGGCGCCGAGCCACTGCGTCCCCGAGAGGACGTTGTCGAGGAAGACCACGCCGACGACCGCGGCGGTGAGCGGGAAGGCCAGCTCGGCCAGGGTGGCGCGGCTCGCGGGGGTGCGACGCAGGCCCCGGTAGTACAGCCCGATCGCCAGCAGACCCGGGATCAGGCCGAGCAGCGCGATGACCGGGAGGTCGCGGGCCGAGGCGGTGAGCGGGTCGCGGAGCAGGAGCACGAGCAGCAGCGAGGCCGGCAGGCCGATCGCGAACCGCAGCACGGTGAGGTCGCGCAGGCCGATCTCGGCGCCGACGAGCCGTCCGAGCACGGTTCCGGTGGCCCACAGCGCCGCCGCGCCGACGGCGAGCGCGGCCGACAGCCCGGCGGCGACCGACACGGAGGTGGGGTCGGGGAACGCGAGCAGCCAGGCGCCGACCAGGGCGGGCACGAGGAACATCGGGTAGCGCAGCGTGATGCGCTCCTTCAGCAGCCAGTACGCGACGAGGACCGCGATGACCGGCTGCAGCTTCTGCAGCACGACCGGTGTGATGGCGGCGCTCGTCGCGGGCGCGTGCACGAACGCCTGGGTGAACAGCACGGTGGCCAGCGCCGAGGCCCCCACGCCGATCACGAGCACGGCCGCCTTGGTGCGCGCCGACGCGCCGGCGAAGGCCCGTAGCGCCGGCAGCAGCCAGGGCAGCGTCACCAGCACGATGACGACGTGCTCGAGGAAGACGATGGTCGAGGCGGGGTAGGTGCCCACGAGCGGCACCCGCAGGAGCGCGTCGCTGCCCCACAGGGCGGCGCCGAGGGCGACCAGCCAGGTGGCGTCGCGGCGACGGGGGGCGGTGGTGCCGTGCGTCATGGGGTGCTCCTCCGGCGGGCGGCCGCGTCGAGCGGTCAAGGGTCCGCAACCTACAAGCAACAGGGGGTTGGCATGATTCCGGTCCATGACCACGCTCGTGCGGGCCGCCCGCACCGCCGACGTCCGTGCCATCCGCGCGCTCGTGGAGCCGCTGGTGGAGCGCCGCATCCTGGTCGCGAAGGAGGCGGTGGCCTACTACGAGGCCCTGCAGGAGTTCGTCGTCGTCGAGCGCGACGGCCGCCTGGTGGGGTGCGGCGCGCTGCACGTGATGTGGGAGGACCTCGCCGAGATCCGCACCCTCGCCGTCGCCGAGGACGCCCGCCGCCAGGGCATCGGCCAGGACGTCATCGAGGCCCTGATGTCGCGGGCGCGCACCCTCGGCGTCGCCCGCCTGTTCACGCTGACCTTCGAGGTGGAGTTCTTCTCCCGCAACGGTTTCGACGTGATCGAAGGCACCCCCGTCGAGCCGCAGGTCTTCGCCGAGCTGCTGCGCTCGCACGACGACGGCGTGGCCGAGTTCCTCGACCTCGCGCGGGTCAAGCCCAACACCCTCGGCAACACCCGGATGCTGCGCCGCCTCTGACGCCTGCCCCCGTCCCGCAGAGTGTGACTCCCAGGCGCGACACGCCGGGTGTGTCGCGCCTCAGGCTCACACTCGCGGCGCGCGTCAGGTGGTCGGGGGCGACCCCGGCGGACGGGCGGCGCGCCGCAGGGCGCGCCCCTGCAGGTGCAGCAGCAGGGGCAGCTGGCCGAGCAGGGCGACGGCCAGCAGGGCCGAGAACGCCGCCGTGCTGCGGGGCTCGAGCGCCACGGTGGCCGCGACCCCGACCAGCAGACCCACGGCCGGGACCCCCACCACCGCCCGGCCCACCCCGACGGCCGCCCCGGACGCGTGCCCCGGACCGGTGCCGCGAGCGGCCCGCACCGCGCGCAGCCGCTGCGACGTCGTCCAGGCCACGACCAGCCCGGCGACCTGACCCACCGCGAGCACCGCCACCTGCGGTGCGCTGGTGGCGTCGAACCGCCCGCCGGCGAGCTGCACGAACGCCAGCGCCATCACGCCGAGCACGACGGCGCAGCCCGCCCCCGCGGCCACGGTGCGGGAGAGGGCGCGTTCGGCCAGGGCGTCGGCGAGGTCGACGACGTCGTCGCTCACTGGTGCACCTCCTGCTCCCCGGGCAGGGCGAACCCCGCCCCCACGGGGACGACGAGGCCGTCGTCGAGCAACGTGTCCAGGCAGCGCTGCAGCCGGTCCGGGTCGGCCGTCGCGTCGGTGAGGGCCCTCACGGAGACCGGCCCCGAGGCGTCCCGCAGCACGCGCATCACCCGGCCGCGCACCTGCCGGTCGGTGCCCTCGAAGCCCTGGACGCGGCGTGCCGGTCCGTCGTGGGGTGGGCTCCCGGCCGCGACCCACGCGCAGCGGCGCCGCACCGGGCAGCGCCCGCACCGCGGCGAGCGGGCGGTGCAGACCAGCGCGCCGAGCTCCATCACGGCCACCGACCAGCGGGCGGCGGTGGGCTCGTCCGGCGGCAGCAGGTCGTGGGCGCGGCGGGTCTCGGCGGCGGTCAGCGCCGGCGCCGGCAGCGCCGTCCCGCCCACGAGCCGCGCGTGCACCCGGCGCACGTTGGTGTCGACGACGGCCGCCCGGCGTCCGAACGCGAACGCCCGCACCGCCGCGGCGGTGTACCCGCCGACGCCGGGCAGCGCGAGCAGCGCGTCGTGGTCGTCGGGCACCTGGCCGCCGTGCCGCTCGACCAGCGCCTGCGCGGTGTGCTGCAGCCGCAGGGCGCGGCGCGGGTAGCCGAGCCGGTCCCAGGCGCGCAGCACGTCGGACGTCGCGGCGGCGGCGAGGTCGCCAGGACCGGGCCAGCGCACCATCCAGGCGGTCCACGCCGGCAGCACCCGCGCGACGGGCGTCTGCTGCAGCATCACCTCGCTGACCAGCACCCCCCACGGCGTGCGGTCGGGTGCTCGCCAGGGCAGGTCGCGGGCCTCGCCGTCGTACCAGGCGAGCACCTCGCGGTGCAGCGTCGACGGGCGCACGGGCCGGGGCGCGGTGGCAGGAGCGTTCACGGTGCGCCGATCGTGCCACGGCGTGGCACCCGCCCGGAGCGCCGCCCTGTGCCTACCGTGGTGGGCGATGAGCACGGTGATGCGACCGGTGGGCACCCGGGAGCCGCAGGTCTACTGGCGGCGCCGGGTGGTGGCTCTGGTCGCCCTCGTCCTCGTCGTCGCCCTGCTCGTGTGGGGCGTGACGTCCGTGGTCGGCGCGCTGCGCGGCGACGACGACCCGGCGACCGACGGCGGCACCACCACCGCGCAGGAGCCCGCCCCGGAGCCCGCAGCCGACCCGCAGCCGTCCGCCGACCCGTCTGCGGGTACCACCGAGAGCGCACCCGCCGAGGGCGAGGTCCCCGCCTGCGCGGCGCCCGCCCTCGTCGTCGCCCCGACCGCCGACGCCACGTCGTACGCGCTCGGCGCGACCGCCACCGTCGGCATGACCATCACCAACACCGGCCCCGCGCCGTGCTCGATGGACGCCGGCTCCGCCGCCCTCGAGCTGCTCGTGGTGTCGGGCGCCGACCGCATCTGGTCCTCCGACGACTGCCAGACCGACGCCCAGACCCGTCCCACCACGGTCGAGCCCGGCGAGGCGGGCGTGCTCGCGTCCAGCGTCGAGTGGACCCTCGTCCGCTCGGCCGAGGGGTGCGCGGAGGGCCTGCCCGAGCTCAAGGCCGGCACCTACCAGCTCACCGCCCGCGCCGGCGAGATCACCAGCGAGCCCCTCGCCTTCCAGGTGACCGGCTAGCCCCTGCCCGTTTCGCTAGTTCGGTGCCAGTAGCAGCACCGAACTGACGTTCCTCCGCGCGTGAGGTGCCAGAACGCCTCGTGCAGTGGACGTCAGGGCGCGCGGGTCCCCGTCCGGCCGACCTCGGGACTCACGACGGACGCGGGCCACTGGACGACCCGTCCTGGCACCCCACGGGTGTCGCTCTGCCACTCCGGTGCCACGAGTTGCACTGAACTGGGCAAACGAGCAGTGGGCACGGACGAGCAGGGGGTCAGACGTAGCGCTCGAGGATGCTCGACTCGGCCAGGCGCGACAGGCCCTCGCGGACGGCGCGGGCGCGCTGCTCGCCGACGCCGTCGACGGTCATCAGGTCGTCGATGCCGGCGGCGAGCAGCTTCTGCAGGCCGTCGAAGTGCTCGACCAGGCGGTCGATGATGGCGCCGGGCAGGCGGGGGACCTTGTGCAGCAGGCGCAGCCCGCGCGGGCTCACGGCGCCGTCGAGGGACTCGCCGGCACCGGTGAGGCCGAGCACGCGCGCCACGGCGCCCAGGTCGACGAGCTCGGTGGGGTCGAGGGTGGCGAGCTCGCCGAGCACCTCCTCGACCGTCAGCGCCCGCTTGGCCTGGTCGAGGTAGTCGCTGATGACGAGCTCGCGGTCGGGACCGATGCCGCCGATCAGCTCGTCGAGCTGCAGCGACAGCAGTCGGCCGTCGGCGCCGAGCTCGACCACGTAGGAGGAGATCTCGTCGCTGATGCGGCGCACCATCTCGAGCCGCTGCACCACGGCCGCGACGTCGCGGACGGTGACGAGGTCCTCGATCTCGAGCGCCGACAGGGTGCCGGTGACCTCGTCGAGGCGGGCCTTGTAGCGCTCCAGCGTCGCCAGCGCCTGGTTCGCGCGGCCGAGGATGGCCTCGGACCCCTCGAGCACGTACCGTCGGCCGCCCACGTAGAGGGCGACGATGTGCATCGACTGGCTCACCGAGATCACGGGCAGGCCGGTCTGCTTCGCGACCCGCTCGGCGGTGCGGTGCCGGGTGCCGGACTCGCTGGTCTCGATGCTGGGGTCGGGCACGAGCTGCACCGCGGCGCGGACGATCTTGGTGGCCTCGCGGTCCAGGACGATCGCACCGTCCATCTTGGCCAGCTCGCGCAGCCGGGTGGCCGAGAAGTCGACGTCGAGGACGAAGCCGCCGGTGCTGATCGCGTCGACGGAGCGGTCGGAGCCGAGGACCACCAGGGCGCCGGTGCGGCCGCGCAGGATGCGCTCGAGGCCGTCTCGCAGCTCGGTACCGGGGGCGGCGGCGGCGAGGGTCGCGCGCAGCAGGTCGTCCTCGCCGCGCTCGGTCACCACGGGCCCGATGCTAGCGGGGCCCGGACGCCGGTAGGTCTCACGCAGGTCACGTTCCGCGGGACCCGGTCCCGGGCCGCGCGCGCAGTCACGCCGGGCGGATCAGCCCGAGCCGCAGCGCCTCGACGACCTGGCCGATCTCGACCACCTTCATGCCCTCGGGCACGACGACGCTCGCGGTGCCGCCCCGCGGCACGACGGCCGTGGTGAACCCGAGCCGCCACGCCTCGCTCAGCCGCCGGCCGAGCCCGGGCACCGGACGCACCTCGCCGGACAGCCCGACCTCGCCGAACGCCACCATGCGGGCGGGCAGCGGGCGCTCGACCGCGGCCGAGGCCATCGCCAGCGTGATCGCGAGGTCGGCGGCGGGCTCGCCGATGCGCACGCCGCCGACGGTGGACACGAAGACGTCCTGGCCCATCAGCGCGACCCGCATGCGCGCCGAGATCACCGCCTGCACCATCGACACCCGGGAGGCGTCGAGGCCGCTGGTGGCGCGCCGCGGGTTCTTCGCCTCGGTGGGGGTCACCAGCGCCTGCACCTCGGCGACCAGGGGGCGGCGGCCCTCCAGCGTCACCGTGACGCAGCTGCCGGGCGCGTGCACGTCGGTGCGGGACAGGAACAGGCCGCTGGGGTCGGTGAGCCCGACGATGCCGTCCTCGGACAGGTCGAAGCAGCCCACCTCGTCGGTGGGCCCGTACCGGTTCTTCACCGCGCGCACCAGGCGCAGCCGCGAGTGCCGCTCGCCCTCGAACTGGCAGACGACGTCGACCAGGTGCTCGAGGGTGCGCGGGCCGGCGATGGAGCCGTCCTTGGTGACGTGGCCGACCAGCAGCGTCGCCATGTCGCGGGCCTTGGCGACCCGGATCAGTGCCGCGGCGACCTCGCGCACCTGCGAGACGTTGCCCGCCTGGCCCTCGACCTGGGCCGAGCTGATGGTCTGGACGGAGTCGACGACGAGCAGGTCGGGCTCGACCTGCTCGACGTGGCCGAGCACGGTGGCCAGGTCGGTCTCGGCCGCGAGGTAGAGCCGCGGCCGGATGGCGCCGATGCGCTCGGCCCGCAGCCGCACCTGGGACGCGGACTCCTCGCCGGTGACGTACAGGACGGTGCGCCCGGACGAGGCGGCCTGGCCCGCGACGTCGAGGAGCAGGGTCGACTTGCCGACCCCGGGCTCGCCGGCGACCAGCACCACCGCCCCCGGGACGAGGCCGCCGCCCAGCACGCGGTCGAGCTCGTCGACGCGGGTGGGGACGGCGCGCGCGGTCTCGACGTCGACCTGGTCGATCGGCCGGGCCGGCGTGCGGACGGGAGCGGCCTGGGTCGTGCGCGCGGCGACGGCGCCGACCTCCTCGACGGTGCCCCAGGCCTGGCACTCGCCGCACCGGCCCACCCACTTGGACGCCGACCAGCCGCACTCGGCGCACCGGTAGGTGGGACGGGCGGTCCTGGTCGTCTTGCCGGCGGCGCTCACGGGAGGGACCTCACGGACGACAACCTAGGCGGGCCCTGCGACATCCCGGACGAGGACCGGTCCCGCACCACCGGATGGCCGGGACGCGGGGCACGTCACCCCGTGGCAGGCTGGCCACCCGTCCGGGGGACGGCACGACCCCGGCCTTGACGCGTTCGAACAGGTGTTCGATCATGGGTCGGTGCCCGCAGCCTCCGCCCTCGACCCCGGCCGTCCGGTCGTCGAGCAGCTGCGCGAGCGGGTGGCCGCGTTGCAGGGCGGCCCGACCCGGGTTCCCGTACCGACCCACCCGGCCGTCTCCCCCCTGCTCCAGCTGCGTACCGGCAGCAGCTACGCGGTCGACTCCGCGTCGCTCGCCCTGGCCCTGGCGGCCGGGGCGTCGGCGGCCGGCGAGTGGGTGGGCTTCGCCGGCTGGCCCGACTTCGGCGCCCAGGCCGCCGCCGACCTCGGGGTCGACCTCGACCGCACCGTGCTCGTGCCCGACCCGGGCGAGCACTGGCTCGAGGTCGCGGCCGCCCTGGTCGACGTGCTGCGGGTGGTCGTGCTGCGTCCTGCGGCGCGGGTCGACGCCCGCTCGGCCGGGGTGCTCGACGCGCGGCTGCGCAAGCGGTCGGCCGCGCTCGTGGTGTGGGGCGAGTGGCCGGGGTGCGAGGCCCGGCTCTCGCTCGAGGGGTCGACGTGGAGCGGGCCGCAGGACGGCCACGGCCGGCTCCGGCGGCGCTCGGCCCAGCTCGCCGTGCGCCGCGGGTCGGCGCCCGCCACCCGGGTGCCCGTGTGGTTCCCGGACGAGGACGCGCCACTGGTCGCCGACCGGGCGGACGACGACGTCCGGTTGCGGCGGGCGGTGCCGGGATGAGCGTGCGGCGATGAGGGTGCTGGTCGTGTGGTGCCCCGACTGGTCGGTCGTGGCGGCCCTCGACGAGGAGGACCTGCCGGCGGCCACCCCGGCCGCGGTCGTGGTGGCGAACGTGGTCGAGGTCTGCAACGCCGCCGCCCGCGAGGAGGGTGTGCGCCGGGGCATGCGCCGCCGCGACGCCCAGTCGCGCTGCCCCGACCTGGCCGTGCTGGCGGCGTCCGAGGACCGCGACGTGCGCGCGTTCGAGCCGGTGCTCGCGGCCGTGGAGGCGCTGCGCCCGGGGGTGGCGTCGCTGCGGCCCGGGCTCCTCGCGGTCCGCGCGCCCGGCCGGTACTTCGGCGGCGAGGAGCACGCCGCCGCCGTCGTCGCGCAGACCCTGGTCGAGGCGGGTGTGTGGGACTGCCGGCTCGGCGTGGCCGACGACCTGTTCACCGCCGAGCAGGCCGCCCGGCGCGCCGACCTGCAGGGGTGGCACGTCGTCCCGGAGGGCGGGTCGCCCGCCTTCCTCCGTCCGCTGCCCGTCGAGACCCTCGAGGTCGACGGCGCGCCCGGACGCGAGACCGCGGGACTGCTGCGCCGGCTCGGCCTGTCGACCCTCGGCGACCTGGCCGACCTGCCCAAGGACGCCGTGCTGCAACGGCTCGGCGCCTACGGCGAGCGGGTGTGGCGGCGCACGCAGGGCGACGACCCGGCGGCGTTCGCCCCGCGCACCCCACCGCCCGAGCTCACCGCCGAGGTGGCGTTCGAGCCGCCGCTCGACTCGGTCGAGGCGGTCTGCTTCAGCGTGCGCACCACGGCCGAGCGGTTCGTGGCCGACCTCGCGCGCCGCCGGCTCGTGGCCACCGGCGTGCGGGTCGAGGTCGACACCGACCACGAGCTGGCGTCGACCCGCACCTGGCTGCACCCGCGGCACTTCTCCTCGCGCGACCTGGTCGACCGCGTGCACTGGCAGCTGCGCTCGCCGCACGCCGGCGACCTGCGCTCGCGGCGTGCGGTGGCGGCGCTGAGGGCGCCGGTCGAGCGGGTCCGGTTCGTGCCCGACACCCTCGAGCCGGCCGCGGCGCACGCCGAGGGCCTGTGGGGCGGCAGCGGCGACGACCTGGTGCAGCGCGGGGTGGCCCGGGTGCAGGCCGTGGTGGGCTTCGACGCCGTGCTCCGGCCGGTGCTGCAGGGCGGACGAGACCCGGCCTCGCGCCAGGCGGTCGTCCCGTGGGGCGACCGCGCCGTCGACCTGCGCCCGCTCGACCGGCCCTGGCCGGGCGCGGTGCCCGGTCCGGCGCCGGTGCGCGTGTTCGACCCCGCCCTCCCGGCCCAGGTCGTCGACGGGCTCGGCCGTCCGGTCGCCGTCACCGAGCGCGGCGCGGTGACCGGCGCCCCCGCCCGCGTCCTGGTCGAGCACGGCGAGGGCCCCGGTCCCGGCTGGTACCCGGTCGGCGCCTGGGCGGGTCCGTGGCCGGTCGACGAGTCCTGGTGGGCCGCAGGCGCCACGGGGCCGCGCTCGCGGTTCCAGGTGGTCGGTGTCGACGGCCGGGCCTGGCTGCTCACCTGCGGCACCGACGGCTGGTGCACCGAGGCGGGGTACGACTGATGGGCGGCCGCTGATGGGCTGGAACAACCCGGCCATGCGCTGGGCCGAGCTCGAGAAGCGCCTGTCCGGCCTGCCCGGCGCCGACGACGCGCCGATCTCCCGGCGCAAGCGCGGGCGTCGTCCCGTCCCCGAGATCGAGCGCCCGCACGACGTCACGCCGTACGCGGAGCTGCACTGCCACAGCCACTTCAGCTTCCTCGACGGTGCCAGCTCGCCCGTCGAGCTGGTCGAGGAGGCCGTGCGGCTCGGCCTGCACGCGCTCGCCCTCACCGACCACGACGGCTTCTACGGCGCCCCGGCGCTGGCCGAGGCGGCGGCCCAGCACGGCCTGCCCACGGTGCACGGTGCCGAGCTCTCGCTCGGGCTGACCGGTCCGCAGAACGGCGTGCCCGACCCCGAGGGCGAGCACCTGCTGGTGCTGGCCCGCGGCGTCGAGGGCTACCACCGGCTGGCCGCGGCGATGACCGACGCCCACCTGCGCGGCGACGAGAAGGGGCGTCCGGTCTACGACCTCGACGAGCTCGCCGAGCGGGGACGGGGGCACTGGGTGGTGCTGACCGGCTGCCGCAAGGGACCGGTGCGGCGGGCGCTCGCGGCGGGCGGCCCGTCCGCCGCGGCCGACGCCCTCGACCGGCTCACCGCCCGGTTCGGTCTCGACCACGTCGTGGTCGAGCTGTCGCCGCACCCCGGGCCCGCCACCGACGACACCAACGACCTGCTGGCCGGGCTGGCACGCGTCCACGGGCTCCCGGTCGTGGCCGCGGGCAACGTGCACCTCGCCCACCCCTCGCGGGCACGCCTCGCGTCCGCGATGGCCGCCGTGCGGGCCCGGCGCAGCCTGGCCGAGGCCGACGGCTGGCTCGACCTGTCAGCCGTCGCGCACCTGCGCAGCGGCGACGAGGTCGCCCTCGCCCTCGCCCGGTACCCCGACGCCGTGCCGCGCAGCGTCGCGCTCGCCGACGAGCTCGCCTTCGACCTGCGCAAGGCCTCGCCGCGGCTACCGAAGCACCGCATCCCGCCCGACCACACGGCCGCGTCGTGGCTGCGCGTGCTGGCCGGCAGGGGCTTCGAGGAGCGGTACGCCGGCACCCCGCACGCCGAGGTGGCGCGCGAGCGCATCGAGCACGAGCTGCGGGTCATCGAGGAGAAGGACTTCGCGGGGTACTTCGTCATCGTCCACGACATCGTCGCGTTCGCCCGCAGCCGCGACATCCTCTGTCAGGGAAGGGGTTCGGCGGCGAGCTCGGCGGTCTGCTACGCGCTCGGCATCACCGCCGTCGACGCCGTGCTCTACCGGCTGCCGTTCGAGCGGTTCATCAGCGCGCACCGCGACGAGGAGCCCGACATCGACGTCGACTTCGACTCCGACCGGCGCGAGGAGGTGATCCAGTGGGTGTACGACACCTACGGACGTCACAACGCCGCGCAGGTCGCGAACGTGATCGGCTACCGGCCGCGGATGGCGGTGCGCGACGCCGCCAAGGCGCTCGGTCACTCCCAGGGCCAGCAGGACGCCTGGTCCAAGCAGGTCGACGGCTGGCAGCCCGTGGTCACCGGCGACATGGGGGAGCCGACGGCCCACGACATCCCGTCCGCGGTGGTCGATCTCGCCGGACAGCTCCTCGGTGCACCCCGGCACCTGGGCATCCACTCCGGCGGCATGGTGCTCACCGAGCGACCGATCGGCGAGGTCTGCCCGATCGAGCGCGCGCGCATGGACAGGCGCACGGTGCTGCAGTGGGACAAGGACGCCTGCGAGACCATGGGCCTGGTCAAGTTCGACCTGCTCGGGCTCGGCATGCTCGGCGCCCTCGACCACATGATGCGCCTGGTGCACGAGCACCTCGGCGAGCGGTGGACGCTGGCGACGCTGCCCAAGGAGGAGCCGGCGGTCTACGACATGCTCTGCCGCGCCGACTCGATCGGCGTGTTCCAGGTCGAGAGCCGCGCCCAGATCGGCACCCTGCCGCGGTTGCGCCCGCGCGAGTTCTACGACCTCGCCATCGAGATCGCCCTGATCCGTCCCGGCCCGATCCAGGGCGGTGCCGTGCACCCGTACGTGCGCCGGGCCACCGGGCAGGAGGAGGTCACCTACGACCACCCCGACCTGGTGCCGGTGCTCGAGCGCACCCGCGGGGTCCCGCTGTTCCAGGAGCAGCTGATGGCGATGGCGGTGGCGCTCGGCGACTGCAGCCGCGACGACGCCGACCTGCTGCGCCGGGCGATGGGGTCCAAGCGCGGGGTCGAGCGGATCGAGAGCATCAAGGAGAAGCTCTACGCCGGCATGGCCCGGCGCGGGCTGGTGGGCGAGGCCGCCGACGCGATCTACGTGAAGATCCTGTCGTTCGCCAACTTCGGCTTCGCCGAGTCGCACGCCCTCAGCTTCGCGCTGCTGGTCTACGCCAGCTCGTGGTTCAAGCTGCACCACCCGGCCGCCTTCCTGGCCGGGCTGCTGCGCAACCAGCCGATGGGCTTCTACTCGCCGCAGTCGCTCGTCGGTGACGCGCGCCGGCACGGGGTCGAGATCCGCCGTCCCGACCTCGTGCTGTCGGGCGCGCAGGCCGGGCTCGAGCCTCTGCGCGGTCCGGTCGACGCGCGGGTCGAGGTCACCGGTCTCGAGGAGTGCCGCCGCCCGTACGGCGGGCGGGCCGAGTTCGACGCCGACCGCCCCGACCCCACCCCCACGCACCGCCGCGACGGCGCGCTGGCCGTCCGGATGGGGCTCGACTCCGTCCGCGGCGTCGGGCTCGACGTGGCCGAGCGCATCGTCGCCGCGCGAGCCGAGCGGGCGTTCGCCGACGTGCCCGACCTGTCGCGCCGGGCGGGGCTCACGACCGCGCAGATGGAGGCGCTGGCGACCGCCGGGGCCTTCGAGTCGTTCGGTCTGGCGCGGCGGGAGGCGATCTGGGCGTCGGGTGCGTCCGAGCGCGGAGACCACCTGCCCGGCACCACGCCGGTGTCGGAGCCACCGCCGCTGCCGCGGATGAGCGAGGTGGAGCAGACCCTCGCCGACCTGTGGGCCACGTCGGTCTCGCCCGAGCGCCACCCGGTCGAGCACCTGCGCGAGCGGCTGCGCGGCTTCGGCATCCGCTCGATCGAGGACCTGCAGACCACCGAGCCGGGTCGCCGCGTGCACGTCGCCGGGCTCATCACCCACCGCCAGCGACCGGGTACGGCGATGGGCACGACGTTCCTCAACCTCGAGGACGAGACCGGCATGCTCAACGTGATCTGCTCGATCGGGGTGATGAAGGCGTACCGTCGCGCCGCCCGGCACCGCGTGGCCGTCGTGGTGCGCGGCATCCTCGAGCGCAGCGACGGCGCCACCAACCTGCTGGCCGACGGCGTCAGCAGCCTCGACGACGTGGTGCCCGGGGCGGGCGGGGTGCTGCAGTCGCGGCAGACGTCTCGTGACTTCCGGTGACGGCGCCCCGGTCGGTCAGCAGCGGCTCGGTCAGTAGCGGCGCCACCACAGGTCGACCGCGTAGTCGACCCCCGTCCCGGGGTGCTCGGCCAATACGGCGTCGGCGAGGTCGGCGGCGAACTCGATGCGCACCACGCGCTCGAAGGTGGCGCGGTCGGGGAACGCCCAGCGGATGTCGAGCGGCACCCGCTC
Organism: uncultured Actinomycetota bacterium; assembly: GCA_963715595.1. Classification (GTDB taxonomy): domain Bacteria; phylum Actinomycetota; class Actinomycetes; order Actinomycetales; family CAWJMD01; genus MFD01275-22. The sequence goes on along the minus strand of OY970255.1, from coordinate 2,886,707 downwards.
GAAGCCCTGCCGCCGCCAGAACCGGCGCACGCCGTGGGCGTCGTAGCGGGGGAGCGCGCGCCGGAACCAGCCGCCGAAGGTCGAGCGGGTGGCGTCGTTGTCGACGACGAACGCCGCGCCGCCCGGACGCACCACCCGTTCCAGCTCGGCCAGGCCCGGTTCGCAGCCCGGCCCGAAGAAGTAGGCCCAGCGCGCGTGCACGACGTCGACCGACGCGTCGGGCAGCGGCAGGGCCGCCGCCGACCCTGGCAGCACGGTGATCCGCGCGGCCACGTCGTCCTCCAGGAGGGCGACCCGCGTGCGGGCCCGCGCCACGAGCGGCGGGTGCGGCTCGACGCCGGTGACGCGGTCGGCGTCGACCGCGAAGCGGGGCAGGTGGAAGCCGGCGCCGCAGCCGACGTCGAGCACGTGGGCTCCGGTCCAGCCGCGCACGTCGCGCATCGCCCGCTCGATCTCGCCGTCCGGGTCGACGCCCTCGTTCTCGGCCTCGTAGACGTCGGGCCAGTTCCAGATGTTGGGGCTGGGCACGACGCCCGGCAGGGCGTCGCCCGTCACGGCCGCGACGTGCCCGGCGTCGCGGCCGACCGCGCCGCGCGTGCAGCGGCCGTCGCCGGGTGCACCAGCAGCGGCAGCCGCTTGTGCACACCGAGCGCCTGGTCGCACAACCGCGAGATCTCCTCGTACGCGGGCAGACCCACGAGCTCGACCAGCTCGGCGCGGTTGGAGAGGTAGATCGGGTTGACGCCCACGTGCGCGACGGGGTTGCCGGTGCAGTACCAGTCGAGGTCGTGGCCGCCCTCGCCCCAGCCGCGCCGGTCGTACTCGCCGATGCTCACCTCGAGGTACGACGTGCCGTCGGGCCGCTCGACCGTGCGGTAGGTGCGGCGCAGCGGGAGCTGCCAGCACACGTCCGGCTTGGTCTGGACGAACGGGACGCCCTCGTCGTCGGCCAGGTGGTGCAGCGCGCAGCCCGACCGGTCGCGGCCGGACGCGTCGGTGAAGCCGCGGTCGTTGAGGAACACGCACGCGCCGTCGACCACGCGGGTCTTGCGGGCGCCGTCGGGGTCGAGCTCGACCCAGCCGCCGTCCTTCTTGCGGGCGCGGGGGGCGCGCTGCCAGGTGTCGGCGGTCAGCAGCTTGACGTGGCTGCGCACCCGCTTCTCGTCGTCGGCGTCGCTGAAGTGGGCACCGAGCGTGCAGCACCCGTCGAGCGGACGGTCCTCGAAGATCCCGGGGCAGCCCCCGCCGAAGATGCAGGTCCACGACGACGTCAGCCAGGTGAGGTCGACGCGGAACACCTGGGTGGGCGTCTCGCCCTCGGGCGTCTCGGGATCGGCGAGCTCGACCCAGACGCGGGTGGCGTCGAGGGAGGTCTCGGGTCCGGCGGTCACGGCGCCAGCCTAGGCCGTGCGGGTCACGCCGCGGCGGGCACCGCTACGGTTCGTGCCATGCGCCTGGGCGTGCTCGACGTCGGCTCCAACACCGTGCACCTGCTGGTCGTCGACGCCCACCCGGGCGCGCGGCCCTGGCCGGCCGCCTCGCACAAGGTCGAGCTGAGGCTGGCCGAGCACCTCACCGGCGACGGCCTGATCGACGCCCGGGGGGCCGACCGGCTGGTCGAGTTCGTCGGCGAGGCGCTGCAGGTGGCCGAGGACAGCGGCTGCGAGGACATCCTCCCGTTCGCCACCTCGGCCGTCCGGGAGGCGCCGAACGGCGAAGAGGTGCTCGCCCGGGTGCGCGACACCGCGGGCGTCGACCTGCAGGTGCTCAGCGGCGACGCCGAGGCCCGGCTCACCTTCCTGGCCGTCCGCCGCTGGTTCGGCTGGTCGGCCGGGCGCCTGCTCGTCGTCGACATCGGCGGCGGTTCGCTCGAGCTCGCCGTCGGCGCGGACGAGGACCCGGACGCCGCCCTCAGCCTTCCGCTGGGCGCCGGCCGCCTGACCCGCGACCACCTGCTGCACGACCCGCCGAAGAACGGCGAGGTCAAGGCGCTGCGCAAGCTGGTGCGGGTCGAGGTGGCCAAGGCCGTGCGGCAGCTGGCCCGCGGCGGCGCCCCCGACCTCGCCGTCGGGTCGAGCAAGACCATGCGCTCGCTGGCGCGGGTGTGCGGGGCCGCGCCGAGCGCGGAGGGCCCGTACGCGGTGCGCCGACTGCGGCGCGCCGACCTCGCCGACCGGCTCCCGCAGATCGCGGCCATGGACGCCGCCGAGCGCGCCGACCTGCCCGGCGTCTCGGCCGGCCGGGCCCGCCAGCTGCTGGCCGGCGGGCTGGTGGCGCTCGCCGTGATGGACCTGCTCGACGTCGAGGACCTGCAGATCAGCCCGTGGGCGCTGCGCGAGGGAATCATCCTGCGTCGTCTGGACTGGATCGGCGCCGGCTGACCCCGGACGGGCTCCGACGGTGCGCCGGGCGGTCGCGCTCGCGGCCCGCGGCACGGCGCCTACTGTGGTGGACGTGCGAGACCTGCCCCGGCCGGACGGCGTCGACGTGGCCCTGTCGACGTCGTCGACCTACCCGGTCGGCATCGCGGTCGCGTTCGAGACCGCGGCCCGGCTCGGATACGACGGCATCGAGGTGATGGTCTGGACCGACCCCCTCAGCCAGGACGCCGAGTCGCTCGCCACCCTCAGCCAGCACTACGGCGTCCCGGTCGTCGCGATTCACGCACCCACCCTGCTGATCACGCAACGGGTCTGGGGCAAGGAGGCGTGGGCGAAGATCACCGGCGCGGTCGAGCTCGCCCAGCGGCTCGGTGCCGACACCGTGGTGGCGCACCCGCCGTTCCGCTGGCAGCGCGACTACGCCGAGGGCTTCGTCGCCGGCGTGCGACGCATCAGCCAGGAGTCGGGCGTCGTGGTCTCGGTCGAGAACATGTACCCCTGGCGGGTGCGCCAGCGCGAGATCCCCGCCTACCTGCCGGACTGGGACCCCACCGACGAGGACTACGACCACGTGACGGTCGACCTGTCGCACGCGGCCACCGCCGGGTCCGACCCGCTCGAGATGGTGCACCGGCTCGGGCCGCGGCTGCGCCACCTGCACCTCGCCGACGGCTCGGGCTCGGCCAAGGACGAGCACCTCGTGCCCGGACGGGGCGTGATGCCGTGCGCCGAGGTGCTGCACCACCTGGGCGCGTCCGGCTGGCGCGGGGTGGTGGTGCTGGAGGTGAACACCCGGCGCAACCGCACGGCCGCCGGGCGCGACCGCGACCTCGCGGAGTCGCTGGCGTTCGCGCGGACGCACCTCGCGGCCGGCGCGGTGGCCGCCGGCCGGCCGTGACGCCCCCCACCCGCAGGGGTCCGAAGCCGGACGTCGACACCCGCGCGCAGATCCTCGCAGCAGCGCGGGAGGAGTTCTCCGCCAACGGTTTCGACGGTGCGTCCGTGCGCGCGGCGGCGCGCGCGGCCGACGTCGACCCGGCCCTCGTGCGGCACTACTTCGGCAGCAAGGAGGCGCTGTTCGCCGCGGCGCTCGAGCTGCCCGTCGACCCCACCGTCCTGGTCGCCCGCGTGCTCGAGGGCGACCCCGCGGACGCCGGCGAGCGGCTGGTACGGGCGTTCTGCGAGCTGTGGGACCCGCCCGCGCACCGCGAGCGGCTGGTCGCCGTGCTGCGGACCCTGGTGGGTGGCGGCGAGGTCGCCGCGCCGGTCCCCGCCTTCATCGCCGGGCACGTCGTCGGGCCGCTCGCCGCCGCCGCGGGCGCGAGCGACCCCGCGCGCGCCGCGGCCCTGGTGCTGAGCCAGGTCGCCGGGATGGCGCTGCTGCGCTACGTCGTCGAGCTGGAGCCGGTCGCCTCGGCCGAGGTCGACGACCTCGTCCGCTGGTACGGCCCGACGGTGCAGCGCTACCTGTCGGGCTGATCCGCGCCGGGCGCGAGCAGGCGGCCGACGCGCTCGCGGTGCTGCGCCCACCGCCGCCCGACGGGCAGCGCCCCCGGAGCGGTCCGGGCGAGCTGCACGTGGCCCAGGTACGCCGCGACGGCCGTCACCGCCTGGCTGCGGGCGGTGTCCTGGTCGAGGCCGAGGGCACGGTAGAGGCCGGCCACGTAGTCGACCCGCCGCTCGCTCACGCGGCCGAGCGCGGCCGCCACCGCCGGCTCGCGCCACGACGCCAGCAGCGCGAGCTCGATCGCCTCGTGGGGGCTGGCGTCGAGGACCATCCCGATCAGGACGTCGAGGCGCTCCTGCGGCTCGTCCAGCAGGTCGACCGCCTCGATGACCGCCTCGGTCTCCTCCCGCTCCCACGCCGCGAGAGCCGCCTCCAGCAGGGCCTGCCTGTTCTCGAAGTGCCAGTAGAAGCTGCCCTTCGTCGCGCCGAGGCGGGCGGCCAGCGGCTCGACCGCCACGGCCTCGAGCCCGCCCTCGGCGATGGCGGTCAGGGCGGCTCGCACCCAGTCGTGCGCGGTGAGGCGGGAGCGCTGTGAGTCAGCAGACACCTGTCGGGGCACCTCCGTACGCTAGCGTACGGACAACCGTACGGTGGCGTACGGACGAACCGGGCAGGGGAGAGCGACATGCTGCACAACGTCCACGAGCGCGAGATCGACGCACCGCTGGAGCGGCTGTCGCCGCTGCTCGAGCAGGTCGGTGGTCCCGACGACGAGCTGTGGCCGTCGCCCGCCTGGTGGCCGATGACCCTCGACCGCCCCCTGGGCGTCGGCGCGAACGGCGGCCACGGCGGGATCCGCTACCGGGTGAGCGAGCACGAGGCCGGCAGGCGCGTCCGCTTCGAGCTGCACCCGGGTACCGGCCTGCTCGGCCACCACGAGCTGACGCTCGAGCCCCTGGGTCCCTCGCGCACGCGGGTGCGCCACGTCCTGACCTGCCGGCTGCGTGGCGCGATGCGGCTGCTGGGGCCGCTGCTGCTCGTCCCCCTGCACGACGCGCTGCTCGAGGACCTGCTCGACGACGCCGAGCGGGTCGCGACCGGTTCGGTGCGCCGCCCGGCCCGCTGGTCGCCCTGGGTCCGGCTGTGGCAGCCGCTGACCGAGCGCGTGCGGGCGCGTGCGGTGCCGATCCCGGCGGGTGCCGTGCTCGCCGTCGACGTCCGGGAGAGGTGGCCGCAGGTGGATCTGGCCGACGCGTGGACGGTGCCGCTCCGGCGCGGGCTGCCGACGGACGCGCAGGCCTGGGCCGACGCCGTCTTCCGCGACCCGCCGCGCTGGGTCGTCGCGCTGCTCGCCCTGCGTCAGGCGCTGGTGCCGTTCGTCGGCATCCGGCAGGGGTCGGAGTCCTCGTTCGCGACGCTGGCGCGCACCTGCGAGGAGGCGCTGCTCGGCGAGGACGCCGGCCACCTGGACTTCCGGGCGTCGGTGCACGTGGGCGACGACGCCGTCACGCTGACGACGCTGGCCCGGGCGCGCAACCGGCGGGGACGGGCCTACCTGGCGGTCGTGCGCCGGGTGCACCCGCCGGTGGTGCGGGCGATGCTCGCGCGCGCCCACCGCCGGCTCGCTCGCGACGCGGTCCGGGGGCTGGCGGGGGCGTCGGCGGCGCGCTAGATTCCTCACATGGAGAAATCGCCGGCGGTCGAGGTGCGCGCCCTGCGGGTGGTGCGCGGCGGCACGACCGTGCTGCCGGGCCTGGACCTCGTCCTCCCGCCGGGCGAGGTCGTCGGGCTGCTCGGGCCGAGCGGCTCGGGCAAGACCACGCTGCTGCGGGCGGTGGTCGGCGTGCAGCGCGTCGCCGCCGGCACCGTCCGCGTCCTGGGTCGTCCGGCCGGTGACCCGGCGCTGCGCCGCGACGTCGGGTACGTCACCCAGGACCCCAGCGTGTACGGCGACCTGACCGTGCTGCAGAACCTGCGCCACTTCGCGGCCCTGGTCGGTGCCGACCGGTCGGCGGCCGACCGGGTGCTGACCGAGGTCGACCTGGCCGACAAGCGGGACGCGGTGGTGCACAGGCTGTCCGGCGGGCAGCGCGCCCGGGTGTCGCTGGCCGCCGCGATGGTGGGGTCGCCGCGGCTGCTGGTGCTCGACGAGCCGACGGTCGGCCTCGACCCGGTGCTGCGGCGCGACCTGTGGAGCCTGTTCCGGCGCCTCGCCGAGGGCGGCACGTCGCTGCTGGTCTCGAGCCACGTGATGGACGAGGCGGCCCGCTGCGACCGCCTCGTGCTGCTGCGCGAGGGGCGGGTGCTCGCCGACGAGCCGCCCGCCGACCTGCTGGCGCGCACCGGGGCCGCCGACGCCGAGGAGGCGTTCCTGCGCCTGGTCGACCAGGCCGGTGCGGCATGAGCCCCCGGCTCGCGCTCGTCGTCGCGGCCCGCGTGCTCGCGCAGCTGCGGCACGACCACCGCACCGTCGCGCTGGTGCTGGTCCTGCCGTGCGTGCTGATCGGGCTGCTCGCCTGGGTGTTCGAGGGCACACCGGTCTTCGACCGGGTCGGCGCCCAGCTGCTCGGCGTCTTCCCGTTCGTCGTCATGTTCCTCGTGACGAGCGTGTCGACCCTGCGCGAGCGGCAGTCGGGCACGCTCGAGCGGCTCATGACGCTGCCGGTGCACCGCGCCGACCTGGTGGCCGGCTACGCGGTCGCGATCGGCCTGGCCGCGATCGCCCAGGCGGTCGTGGCGACGCTGTTCGCCCGCTACGTGTGCGGGCTCGACGTCGCGGGACCGCTGTGGTGGCTGATGGTCATCGCCGTCTGCGTGGCGCTGCTCGGCACGGCGCTGGGCCTGGGCGCGAGCTCGTTGGCGCGCAGCGAGTTCCAGGCCGTGCAGCTGATGCCCGCGATCGTGCTGCCGCAGTTCCTGCTCTGCGGGCTGCTCGTGCCACGCGACGACCTGCCGACGCCGCTGCGGCTGCTGTCCGACGTGCTCCCGCTGTCGTACGCCGTCGACGCCCTCACCGCGGTGGCCCGCGGGGCCGAGCCGTGGCCGGGCATCGGCGGCGAGCTCGCGGTCGTCGCGGCGTTCATCGTCGCAGCCCTCGCGCTCGGCGCCGCGACGCTGCCCCGCCGCACCCCCTGACCAGGAGGGCGCGACGGGGCACGGGTCCCGGGGGGAGCGTGTCCCCGGGGTCTGTGGACCGGCGTCTGCGTCAGCCGGTGACGACCTGGATCTCGTTCGGCACCACCGGGAGCTCGAGCGAGCCGGTGACGGCCAGGGTGGTGAGGTCGACGACGTGCACGGTGCTCGACGCCGGCTCGGTGACGTACGCGAGGTCGCCCTGCACGTGCAGGGTCGGGCGGGGCTGCTGCCACTCGGTCGGCTCCTCCCACGGCGCGACGACCGGCACCGTGGTGGTCACCGCGCCGCTGGTCACGTCGATCACGTGCAGGGCGCCGTCGGTGCCGAGCACCAGGGCGTCCCCGGCGGGCGTGCGTCCGAGCGAGCGGAAGGTGTAGCTCGTGCCGAGGTCGACCAGGCGGACGGAGGCGTCGCGGCTGTCGACGAGCGCCACCCGCGTCGGGCGCTCGAGCTCGGCGTCCGGGTCGACCTCGTAGTCGGCCAGCAGCACCGGGGAGCTCTCGTGCCCGGCGAGGTTGCCCATCCGGCCGTAGGCGTCCGGGCTCTGCGCCTTGGCGAACCCGTCGCCGACGACGAGGAGGACGCCGTCCTCGCACCCGACCGCGGGCACCTCGCCCGCGTGGGCCTCGCCGTGCACGCCCGGACACTCCTGGCTCTCGGCCAGCACCTCTCCGCCGGGACGGATCACGCGCAGCCCCGAGCGCGAGTCCTCGTCGCCGACGGTGTGGATCAGGCGGCCGTGGCCCTCCTGCACGGCCACGCCGTGGTGCGCCTCGTCGGTCGTCCAGGTGTCGAGCTCGGGCTGCTCCTCGGCCAGGTCGGCCAGGTCGTCGGGGTCGAACGCGGTGATCGTGCCGGTGGCGTCGTCGAACAGCGTCGTGCGGCCGTGGTGGACCACCACGTGCCCCGGCTCGTCGGCCTGGACCGAGAACCCGACGACGGCCGGGTCGGTGACGTAGGAGTGGCCGTGGTCGCCGTGCGCCTCGGTCCACGTCCCGGTGTCGAGGGCGGCGAACGCCCCGGACGACGACAGCAGCAGGTGCCGGCCGTCGCCGGCCGGGTTGAGCCGGGTGAAGCCCTCGACGGGCTCGTCGAGCAGCACCTCGCCGTCGGTCGCGTCGACGACGAGGACCCCGCCGTCGTAGGTGACCGCCAGACGCGGCTCGGGAGAGTCGGTCTCGGTCGGAGCGGGTGTGTCGGACGACGTCGGGGACGGGCTGCCGGCCGCGTCGGCCGCGCCGCCGTCGGCCTCGGCGCAGGACGCGGCGAGGAGGGCGACGGCCAGGGCGGCCACGGGCAGGGCGGTGCGGGAGCGGGGTCTGATCTGCATGAGAATGATTCGCATAACAAATGAGAACCGTTGTCAACTGCGACCCCGTGTGCGCCTCGTCGCGGGCCGCGTAGTGTTCGGCCCATGCTCAGCACCCTGCTGCGGGCGCCGATCCTGCAGGCCGCACGGAGCCACCGGCTGCGTGACCTGGTCGAGACCGCCCCCGTCTCGCGCGACGTCGTCGCCCGGTTCGTCCCCGGCGCCCACACCGAGGACGCCGTCCGCGCCACGACGTCCCTGCTCGACGACGGCCTGACCGTCACCATCGACCACCTCGGCGAGGACACCACCGACCCGGCGATGGCCCAGGGAGTCCGCGACGCCTACCTGGTGCTGCTCGAGCGGCTGTCGGGGTCCGGGCTCACCGAGGCCGGTCGCGCCGAGGTCTCGATCAAGCTGTCCGCCCTCGGCCAGGCGCTCGGCGCCGACGGCGAGCGGATCAGCACCGAGCACGCGCACGCCATCTGCGAGGCCGCCGCGGCGGCCGGCACGACCGTGACGGTCGACATGGAGGACCACACCACCACCGACGCCACCCTCGGCACGGTGCGCGCGCTGCGCGAGGACTTCCCGTGGGTCGGTGCGGTGCTGCAGTCGTACCTGCGGCGCACCGAGGGCGACTGCCGCGACCTCGCCGGCGAGGGCTCGCGCATCCGGCTCTGCAAGGGCGCCTACTCCGAGCCCGAGTCGGTCGCGTACGCCGACAAGGCCGACGTCGACAAGAGCTACGTGCGCTGCACCAAGGTGCTGATGCAGGGCCGGGGCTACCCCATGCTCGCCACCCACGACCCGCGCCTGGTCGACATCGGCGGCGCGCTCGCCGTGCAGGCCGGCCGCGAGGCGGGCACCTACGAGTTCCAGATGCTGTACGGCATCCGGCCCGAGGAGCAGAAGCGGCTGGCCGAGCTGGGCGAGACCGTCCGCGTCTACCTGCCCTACGGCGAGGAGTGGTACGGCTACCTGATGCGCCGGATGGCCGAGAAGCCCGCCAACGTCGCCTTCTTCCTGCGCGCGCTGGCGACGCGGGGGTGAGCGGGGTGCGCGAGCGGGTCGCCGTCCTCGGTGCCGGCGTGATGGGCGAGACGCTCCTGTCGGGCCTGCTGCGCGCCGGTTGGTCGCCCGACGACATCGTCGTCACCGAGCGGCGCCCGGACCGCGCCGCCGAGCTGGCCGAGCGGTACTCGGTGCGGGTCACCGGCAACCCCGAGGCCGCCGCCTCCTCCGACACCGTCGTGGTGGTGGTGAAGCCGCAGGACATGTCGGCGCTGCTCGCCGAGATCGCCGAGTCGCTGCGCCCGGGCGCGCTCGTCGTCTGCATCGCCGCCGGCATCAGCACCGAGTACGTCGAGAAGCGGCTGCCGGACGGCGTCGCCGTCGTGCGGGTCATGCCCAACACCCCCGCCCTGGTCGACCAGGGGATGGCGGCGCTGTCGGCCGGGTCGCACTGCGACGACGACCACCTCGAGCGCGCCCGCGCGCTGCTCGCCGCCACCGGCAAGGTCGTCACCGTCCCCGAGCACTACCAGGACGCCGTGACCGCCATCTCCGGCTCGGGACCGGCGTACATCTTCTACGTGGTCGAGGCGATGATCGAGGCCGGCGTGCTGCTCGGCCTGCCGCGGGCCACCGCCACCGAGCTGGTGGTGCAGACGCTGTACGGCGCGGCCACGATGCTCAAGGAGACCGGCGAGCACCCGACCGTGCTGCGCGAGCAGGTGTCGTCCCCGGCCGGCACGACGATGGCCGCGCTGCGCCAGCTCGACGACCACAAGGTGCGGGCCGCCTTCCTGACCGCCATGGAGGCCGCCCGCGACCGCTCGCGCGAGCTGTCGTCGGGCATCGCGTGACCCAGCCGGTCGGGTCGGTCGCCGAGGTCTGGCGCTACCCCGTGAAGTCGGTTCTCGGCGAACGTGTTCCGGACGTCGAGGTCGACGCGCGCGGGCTGCTGGGCGACCGGCTCTGGGCCGTCGTCGACGACGACGGCAAGCTCGGCAGCGGCAAGAGCTCGACCCGCTTCCGCAAGCTGGAGGGGCTGCTCGGCCTCGCGGCCGCCGTGCCGCCCGGGTCGGACGTCCCCGAGATCACCTGGTCCGACGGCCGTCGGCGTGCCGTGGGCGACGCCGGCCTGGACGACGACCTCAGCGCGCTGGCCGGACGCCGGGTGCGGGTCCTGCGCGAGAGCGAGGTCGACCACCACGACGACGGTCCGGTGCACCTGCTCACCACGGCGTCGCTGCGCTGGCTCGCCGGGCTGCTCGGGCACGACGTGCCGGCCGCGCGGTTCCGGCCGAACCTCGTGGTCGACCTCGACGGCGACGGCCCGGTCGAGCAGTCGTGGGTCGGCCGCGAGGTGCAGGCGGGCGAGGTGCTGCTGCGCGTGGTGATGCCGATGCCGCGGTGCGTGATGACGACGATGGCCCAGGCCGACCTCCCCGAGGACCGCACCGTGCTGCGCACGCTGACCGAGCACGCCGCCGCCGAGTTCGGGGTGCTGGCCGAGGTCGTGCGCCCCGGCCTGGTGCGCGAGGGCGACGAGGTCGCGCTGCGGTGACGCCGCGGGTCGAGGCGCTGGGTGCCGACGACGGCGAGCGGTTGCGACGGCTGAGACTGGCTGCGCTGCAGGCTGATCCGGACGCCTTCTACCGCACCCACGCCGAGGAGGTCGACCAGCCGGCGTCGTTCTGGGACGGCTGGCTCGCCCGCGACGGCGCCTGCGTGGTCGTGGCGGTGCTCGACGGGCGCGACGTCGGCCTGGCCGGGCTGGTGCCCGACCGGCACGTGCCCGGCGAGCTCGCGGTCGTCACGTTCTGGGTCGACCCGGCGGCGCGCGGCCGCGGGGTGGGTCGTGCGCTGCTCGCCGACCTGGAGCGCCGCGGACGCGCGCTCGGGGCTGCGGCGCTCACGCTGGAGGTCGCCGACGGCAACGAGGCGGCCGTGAGGCTCTACGCCGCAGCGGGGTTCGAGCCGACCGGCCGCACCGGTGCGTTCGCGCCGCCGCGCGAGCACGTCACCGAGCACGTGCGCCGCAAGCCCCTCGGCTAGGGGCGCATCGCGAGGCCGGCCCGCTCGAGGGCCTCGCGCAGCCGGTCGACGGCGACCGGCCCCACGCCGTGCAGGGCGCGCAGCCACGCCTCGCTCACGCCGTCGAGCTCCTCGAGGGTGCTGAACCCCTGGGCCCGCAGCGCCCTGGTGGTCGGGGCGCCGATGCGCGGCCAGGAGGTGCCCGACGGTGCCGGCTCGCGGTCGCGTCGCGCGCCGTCGGCGTCGAGGACGGCGATGCCGCGCGGCGAGATGCGGTAACCGATGTCGAGCGACTCGGTGAGCCCGAGCTCCTTGAGCTTGCGCACGTCCTTCTTGAAGTCCTGCGTCTCGCGGCCGAGCTCGGCGGCCAGGTCGGGCGCCCGGACGGTGGGGCGGCGGTCGATGATCTCCAGCGCCTGCTGCGTCCACGGACCGATGGGGGAGGCCTTGTCGAGACGGGCCAGCCGCGAACGGATCTCGTCGACCTCCTCGGGGGTCGGGGCCGCGTTGCGCAGCGCGACCCGCGGGTCCTCGCCCGCGTGGCGCAGGCCCACCCGCCACACCGGCCTGTCGGCCTTGACCTCGAGGAGGCGGCGCAGATCGGGCAGCGACGACCCGGCGCGGCGCGCCTCGGCGGCGGTGATGCGGCTCGCCGCAACGCGGTCGACCGACGTCACCTCGATCAGGCCGACGCCGGTGCGCATCCGGGTGCCGACGACGACCCGCGGCCGGTCCCAGCGGCGGAACGCCAGGTCGACCTCGCCCGCCTCGATCGCCCGCAACGTCGCCGGTCGGATCATCACGGCGACAGGGTAGGCGCTCTGAGGACGCGGACCGCAGCGTCGGGGTCGACCGACCCAGGTGCATCGTCGCGTCGTCCACAGCCCCCCACCCCGACGCCCCGGTCCACAGATCCTTCGGAGCACCTTCCGACGTGTTCCCGGCGGAGCCAGCGTCCCGGTATGGACCTGGACGCCGTCGCCCGCACCGCCGCCCGTCATCAGGGGGTGCTCACGTGGGGGCAGCTGCTGGAGGAGCACCCGCGGCGTCGGGTGCAGGCAGCCGTCGACGCCGGCCTCCTGGTGCGGGTCGCTCGAGGACGCTGGGCGCTGGGAACCACCCCGTCCGAGCTGCGGCAGGCCCTGGTGCACCGCGGTGCGGTCTCGCACGGGTCGGCGGCGCGGCTGTGGTTCCTGGAGACGCTGCACCCGCCCGAGGAGGTGCACGTGACGGTGCCGGTCGACGGGCGCTCCCGGGCGGCGACCCGCGGGACGCGGCTGCACTGGAGAGACCTCGATCCCACCGAGGTGCGTGGCCGCGTCACCAGCCCTCTGCGCACCGTGCTCGACTGCGCCCGCACCCTGCCGTTCGCCGACGCCCTGGCCGTCGCGGACTCGGCCCTGCGGCGCCGGGCGGTGGAGCGTGACGAGCTCGACGTGGCAGCGGCCGACCTGGTCGGACGCGGGACGGTGCGTGCGAGGCGGGTGGTGGCCGCCGCCGACGGCAGGGCCGCGAACCCGTTCGAGTCCGGGCTGCGCGCGATCCTGCTCGAGCGGGGGGTCCCCGGGTTCACGCCCCAGCTGCCGTTCCGCACGCCGCGGCTGCGCGGGTTCGTCGACCTCGGCGACCCGGACCGGCGCATCGCCCTGGAGGCGGACTCCTTCGAGTTCCACGGCTCGCGCCAGGCGATGGACCGCGACTGCCGGCGCTACGACGAGCTGGTTCGCACCGGCTGGCTCGTGCTGCGGTTCTCGTGGGAGCAGGTCGTGTCCGACCAGACGTGGGTGGCCGACACGGTCCAGGAGACGGTCGCGCTCCGGTCACGCGGACCGGGGCGTCGGGGTCGACGGCGGTCGCGGCCCCGAACGGGCGCGTGAGGGGGTCGACCCCGACGCTGCGGTACCGAGGTCAGGGGCGGGCGGCGAACCGCTCGAGCAGCTGGGTGTTGCCGGCGACGATGAGCATGTCGTGGCGGGTGACCATGGTGTCGGGGACGGCGTAGGTGAAGTCCTCGCCGGGGCTCTTCACGCCGACGACGGTGACGCCGTACTTCTTGCGCACCTGCGACTGCGCGAGGGTGAAGCCCTGCGCCTCCAGGGGCGGGCGCATCTTGACGATCGCGAAGCCGTCGTCGAACTCGATGTAGTCGAGCAGCTTGCCCGAGACCAGGTGGGCGACCTTCTCGCCGGCGTCGGCCTCGGGGTAGACCACCCGGTGCGCGCCGATGCGCTCGAGGATGCGGCCGTGCGAGGGCGTGATCGCCTTGGCCCACACCTGCTTGTTGCCCATGTCGACCAGGTTCGCCGTGGCGAGCACGCTCGCCTCGATCGAGGTGCCGATGCCGACCACCGCGATCTTGAACTCCTGCACGCCGAGCTGCTTCAGGGCGTCGATGCTGGTGCCGTCGGCCTCGACCACGTGGGTGAGCTTGCCCGCCCACTCCTGGACGATGCGGGGGTCGCGCTCGATCGCGAGCACGTCGTGGCCGAGCCGGTTCAGGGCGTCGGCGATGGCGGCGCCGAAGCGGCCGAGGCCGATGACGACGATGGCGTCCTCGTGCAGGTTCTTGTCACCCAACGATGGGCCTCTCTTCCGCGAGCCGGAACAGCTTGGGGCTCTCGCGCAGTGCCAGCGCGGCAGCCAGGGACATGGTGCCCGTCCGCCCCAGGAACATCAGGGCGGTGAGCAGGTACTTGCCCGCGTCGGGCAGCTCGGGGCTCAGCCCGGCCGACAGCCCGCAGGTGGCGAACGCCGAGATCACCTCGAACAGCACGGTGTCGAGGTCCTCGTCGGTGATGGCCTGCAGCGCCATCGTCGAGACCGCCACCAGGGTCGACCCGACCAGCAGGACGGTGACCGAGAGCCGCATCGTGGCGGACGGGATGCGGCGGCCGAACGCCTCGACGTCGGCGTCGCCGCGCGCCTCGGCGACGACGGCGAGGAAGAGCACGGCCAGCGTGGTGACCTTGATGCCGCCCGCGGTCGAGGCGCTGCCGCCGCCGACGAACATCAGCATGTCGGTGGCCAGCCAGGTCTCGCCGTGCATCTCGGTGACGTCGAGCGTGGCGAAGCCGCCCGACCTCGGCATCACCGCCATGAACAGGGTGGCGAGGATCTTCTCGTCGAGGTCGAGCGGGCCGAGAGTGCCCTCGTTGGTCCACTCGAAGGCGCCGAGCACCACGATCGACACGACGAGCACCAGCAGCGTGGTCGTCACGGTGAGCTGGGCGTGCAGGCCCCACTGCCGGGGACGGCGCCAGGCCCGGCCGACCGCGACCAGCACCGGGAAGCCGACGCTGCCGACGAGCACCCCGACCGCGAGCGGCACGCACAGCCACCAGTCGCCGACCGCGTCGCCGGGCAGGCCGCCGGGGTGGGAGACGAAGCCGGCGTTGTTGAAGGCGCTGATCGCGTAGAAGACCGCGTGCCACGCCGCGGTGCCCACGCCCTCCTCGAGCACGAGGAAGCGCGGGAACAGCACCACGGTGAGGATCAGCTCGAGCACCAGCGAGGTGCCGATGACGACCCGCAGCAGGGTGCCGACCTCGCCGAGCCGCTCCGCCTTGGTCTCGCGGGCGGCGAGCAGCTTGCCGGTGAGCCCGAGCCGCCGCGACACCGCGAGGCCGAGCAGGGCGGCCAGGGTGATGACGCCGAGCCCGCCGACCTTGATCGCGACCAGGATGATCACCTGGCCGAACCCCGACCAGTACGTGGCGGTGTCGACCGTGACCAGGCCGGTGACGCAGACCGCCGAGGTGGCGGTGAACAGGGCGTCGACGAACGGGGCGCGCTCGCCGCCGGCCGTGGCCGCCGGCAGCGACAGCAGCCCGGTGACGGCGGCGATGACGATCGCGAAGACGACCAGCGCCAGGCGCGCCGGCTGGTTGCGACCGACCTCGTCGACCCTCGCGCGCATCCGCACGAGGACCCCGGCGCCGGCGGGGACGTAGGTGCGGGGCGCGTTCGTCTGCGACACCCGCCACCTCCCCGTCCCTGCGGACCGTCCCCGGGCCCGTCGGCGAGCACCTGCCGCGCCCGCGCGCTGCGCTGACGCTAGCGTCACGGCATGGTCTCCGGCACCAGGGTCGTGTGGGACCCGGACTTCAACCGGTACGACTTCGGCCCCACGCACCCCATGGCACCGGTCCGCCTCGACCTCACCGCCCGCCTCGCCGACGCGTTCGGCCTGTTCTCCCTGCCCGGCGTGCAGGTCGGCGGCGCCGAGGTCGCAGGCGACGACCTGCTCGCGACCGTGCACGACCTCGACTACGTGACGGCGGTGCGGCACGCGTCCGAGCACCCCGACGACGCGGACGAGGCGCGCGGCCTCGGCACCGGCGACGACCCCGCGTTCGCGGGGATGCACGAGGCGAGCGCCCGGGTGCTGCAGGCCAGCGTCGACTGCGCCGACCAGGTCTGGCGCGGCGACGTGCTGCACGCCGTGAACTTCTGCGGCGGCCTGCACCACGCGATGCGCGACCGCGCGGCGGGCTTCTGCGTGTACAACGACGTCGCGGCGGCGATCCAGCGGCTGCTCGACCTCGGTGCCCGCAAGGTCGCCTACGTCGACGTCGACGTGCACCACGGCGACGGCACCCAGGCGATGTTCTGGGACGACCCGCGGGTGCTGACGGTGTCGCTGCACGAGACCGGCCGGTACCTGTTCCCCGGCACCGGGTTCCCCGACGAGTCGGGCGGGCCGGGCGCCCCGGGCAGCGCCGTGAACGTGGCCCTGCCGCCCGGTACCGGCGACCGCGACTGGCTCCGCGCGGTCAACTCGGTCGTGCCGCAGGTCGTGCGGGCCTTCGCCCCGGACGTGCTCGTCACCCAGCACGGCTGCGACACCCACGTCCTCGACCCGCTGTCGCACCTCGCGGTCTCGCTCGACGCCCAGCGCGCGGTCGCCGCCATGCTGCACGACCTCTCGCACGAGGTCTGCGACGGACGCTGGCTCGCCACCGGCGGCGGCGGGTACGAGATCGTCGACGTCGTCCCGCGCTCGTGGACCCACCTCGTCGCCATCGCCGCGCACGCCCCGGTCGACCCCGCGTCCACCATTCCGGACGGCTGGAGCGAGCACGTGCGCACCACCTTCGGCCGCCCCGGCCCCGCCCGGATGACCGACGGCGCCGACACCTGGTGGAAGTCGTGGGACGTCGGCTACGACCCCGAGAGCGCCCTGGACCGCGCGGTGATGGCCACCCGCAAGGAGGTGTTCCCCCTCCACGGACTGGACCCGTACTTCGACTAGCAGCGGGGGCGCGCGCGTCAGGTCCCGGCGCGCCGAGGGGAGCGCAGCGACCGGGTCGAGGCGGGAGGGCCTGACCTGCGTGCGCGCGGAGCCGCTGAAAGACAACACTGTGATTGCTCCCTCCGGGAGTCACCACTTCCCCACGGGCCACACGGGCCCCTAATCTGGGAGGTCACTGAACGCGGACGACGCAGCCGGCCGGGGGCCTGCACGGCGCACCCGCACGGCCGGAGGACCAGGGTGCAGATGGCAGCTGACCGGGACCTGAGCGAGGTGCGTTTCCTCACCGTCGCCGAGGTCGCCTCGATCATGCGCGTCTCGAAGATGACGGTGTACCGCCTCGTGCACGCGGGCGACCTGCCCGCGGTGCGCGTCGGGCGCTCGTTCCGCGTCCCCGAGGACGCCGTCGACGCCTACCTGCGCGGCTCGTTCGTCGAGACCGCCTGACCTCCGGTTGGGCCCAGCCGGTCGCCCCGGCTATCCTGGGCCCCTGTTGGGCGCACGTGCGCTCCACCTGACCGCACCTGCCCCCTCGAGACGAATGAGGCCCCATGGGTTCCGTCATCAAGAAGCGCCGCAAGCGGATGGCCAAGAAGAAGCACCGCAAGCTGCTGCGCAAGACGCGCCACCAGCGCCGCAACAAGAAGTGACGCGCGCTCGCCCCGCGGGGTGAGCAGCGTCGCGCACGAGGACCCGTCCGGGCCGGCCGAGCAGGCCGGCGGGCGGGTCCCTCTGCGTCCGGGGGCGTCCCTGCGCAGGGTCCCGGCACCACCTAGGATCGGCCCATGGCGGAGGTCGTGCTGGTCACGGGCGTGTCCCGGTACCTCGGCGGCCGGTTCGCGCGCACGCTGTCGACCAGCGGCGCGGTGCGCCAGGTGATCGGCGTCGACGTCGTCCCGCCCACCCACGACATCGGCAGCACCGACTTCGTCCGCGCCGACATCCGCAACCCCGTGATCGCGAAGGTGATCGAGCGGGCGGGTGTCGACACCGTCGTCCACATGAACGTGATCGCGACGCCCACCTCGGCGGGCGGGCGGGTCTCCATGAAGGAGATCAACGTGATCGGGACGATGCAGCTGCTCGCCGCCTGCCAGAAGGCGTCCGGGGTGCGTCGGCTCGTGGTGAAGTCGACGTCGTCGGTCTACGGGGCCAGCGCCAAGGACCCCGCGCAGTTCACCGAGGAGACCCCCGCCGGGCGGCTGCCGCGCGCGGGCTGGGGCAAGGACTCGGTCGAGGTCGAGGGGTACGTGCGCGGCTTCTCCCGGCGCCGGCCCGACGTCGACGTCGCCGTGCTGCGGTTCGCCAACGCCATCGGTCCCGGCATGCGCACCGGCATCACCGACTACTTCGAGCTGCCGGTGGCGCCGGTGGTGCTCGGGTTCGACCCCCGCCTGCAGTTCGTCCACGAGGACGACCTGGTCGAGGGGATGCGGCTCGCGACCGTCGGCGACGTGACGGGCGTGGTCAACGTGGCCGGCGACGGCGTGATCACGCTGCAGCAGGCGCTCGGCAGCATCGGGCGGCCCGTGCTGCCCGTGCCCCCGCCGCTGGTCGACGCGCTCACCCAGGCCCTGCGCCGGCTGTACCGGGTCGACCTCAGCGCCGACACGCTCGCGCTGCTCACCCACGGCCGCGGGCTCGACACCACCCGGATGCGCGCCGACCTCGGCCTGGAGCCCGCGTACACGACGCGCGAGGCGTTCGCGGCGTACGTCACCTCGCGTCGCCTGGCCGGGCCGGTGCAGCCGGCGACCCTGGACGCCGCGGCGGCGCGGCTGGTCGCGCTGGCCGGCGGGCTCGACCGCGCGCTCGCTGGGGCGGGCGCGCTGCTCGCGGGCCTGTCCGCGAGCGGTTCGCGACGTCCGACGACGACGGCGGAGGTGGGCTGAGTGCCCGACGCCCGGGTGATCCCGTTCGACGGCGGCCGCGAGCGTCCCGACGGCGAGGGCGGACGCGGCACCGCCCGCGCCCGCGCCGCGCTCTCCCAGGGCGCCTCCCGCGCGGGCGGGGAGCGCGAGCGCCGACGCCGGCGCACCACGCCCCTGCTCGAGCAGGCCGAGGCCGAGCAGCAGGTGGCGCCGCGCACCCGCACGTCCCGCGCCCGCACCACCCCGCGCCCGTCGGCGGCCCGCGAGCAGCTCGACGCCGAGCGGCTGGGCGCGGAGGCGTCCGAGCTGGGCGAGCGGCTGGCCCGCGCCGCCGCCGGCACCGCCTCGCCGAGCGACCTCGAGCGCAAGGTGGCCGAGGCGCTGGCGTTCCTGCGCCGCCGGCTCACCGGTGACTACGAGGTCGACGAGTTCGGGTTCGACCCCGAGCTCACCGACTCCGTGCTGCTCGCGGTGCTGCGTCCGCTGTACCGGCACTGGTTCCGGGTGCAGGTGCGCGGCATCGAGAACGTCCCGTCCGAGGGCGGCGCGCTGCTGGTGGCCAACCACTCCGGCACCGTCGCGCTCGACGCGCTGATGACGCAGGTGGCGGTGCGCGACGAGCACCCCGCAGGACGGCACCTGCGGATGCTCGGCGCCGACCTGGTCTTCTCGACGCCGGTGGTGGGCGACATCGCCCGCAAGTCGGGCTCCACGCTGGCCGCCAGCACCGACGCCGAGCGGCTGCTGGCCGGCGGCCACCTGGTGGGGGTGTGGCCCGAGGGGTTCAAGGGCATCGGCAAGCCGTTCAGCGAGCGGTACAAGCTGCAGCGCTTCGGCCGCGGCGGCTTCGTGTCGGCGGCGCTGCGCACCGGGGCGCCGATCGTCCCGTGCGCGATCGTCGGCGCCGAGGAGATCTACCCGATCCTCGGCAACAGCCGCACCGTCGCACGGCTGCTGGGCGTCCCGTACGCGCCGATCACCCCGACCTGGCCGCTGCTCGGCCCGCTGGGCCTGGTGCCGCTGCCGTCGAAGTGGCTGATCGAGTTCGGCGAGCCCATCCCCACCGACGAGGCCGGCGAGGGCGCCGCCGACGACCCGATGATGATCTTCGACGTCACCGACCAGGTGCGCGAGACGATCCAGCAGACGCTGTACTCGCTGCTGATGCAGCGCCGCTCGGTCTTCTTCTGACCCGGTCCGGGGATCAGTCGCAGCCGAGCACCGGCAGCAGGCAGGTGGTCTGCGTCGGCGACGGCAGCAGCGGCGGGACGCTCACGGTCGGCAGGGGCAGCGACGGCAGGCTCACCGACGGCAGCGACACCGACGGCACGGGCGGCGACGGCACCGTGACGGGCGGCACGCTCACGGTCGGCAGCGGCAGCAGCGGCGTGCTCGAGGGGTTCGGTGCCGGCAGCAGGTCGTCGACCAGGCTCTGCACGGGGTCGAGCGGCAGCGGGTCGACGACCGGGTCGAGCGGGTCGAGCAGCCCGCCCGGCGACGACGCCCCGGGCGGGACGGCCGTCGTGGGCGCCGCGACCGGGCCGCCGCCCGGGGCCACCCGGGTCGACGGGGCCGACGGCGAGGGGGTCGGCTCGGCGACCACGAGGTCGAGGTCGAGGTCCCTGCAGGCCGGGCCGCAGCTGGCCACGGCGTCGGCGAGGTCGACCTGCTGCTGGCCCAGCTCCAGCAGCAGGGCGTCGATCACGGGATGCAGCGAGGCCGGCGTCATCGTGCGCAGCCGCTCCAGCAGCGGGAGCGACTCGTCCAGGAAGTCGTCGACCGAGACCAGCGCGGCCGGGTCGCCCCGCTCGGTGTAGTCGCGGTCGAGCGCGGAGATGCCGGTGCGGGCGCTGTCGCCGAAGTCCTCGAGCGCGCCGCGGACGTCCTGCTCGCGCCCGGCCGACAGCCTGCCGCCGCCGTCGACGGCGAGCCGCTCGGCCTCCTCGAGGCGCTCGCGGGCGAGGTCGAGCTCGGCGTCGCCGCGGGCCTGGCCGGGGGAGGCCAGCTGCACGCGCAGCTCCTCGACCTGGCGCTTGAGCGGGTACAGCGGGCTGCCGGGCAGCGCGTCCTCGCTGGCGACGGCCGCTCCGGCGCCGCCGACGACCAGCACGGCGGCCAGCCCGGTCGCGACGCGGCGCCACCGGCGGTCGGTGGCCGGGCGCACCGCGCGGGGCGGCGGCCGTCGGTCGGCGCGCGCGGCGGCCTCGCGGCGCGCCGGGGCGAGCTGCTCGGCCTCCTCGCGCAGGCGCTCGGCGAGCTCGACCCGGAACTGCTGGCGCGGCACCAGCGTCGCCACCGGCCGGCCGGCGTCGCGCAGCTCCACGGCGAGCGCGACCAGGGCCGCGTCCGACCCGGTCGTGCCGGGGCCGGCCGACGCACCCGTGCGCAGGGCGTCCTCGAGCTCTCGCCCGAAGGTCTCGGACGCGTGCGTCCTCATCGCCTGCACCTCCCCGTCGTCGCCCCCGGTGCGCGGCCCCCACGGACGCGCTCACCCGTCCAACGGATCGGGGGGGCTCCGGTTACGGTGCGGCGCACCGCGTCCCGGTACCCGCGGGTAACCGAGACGGCGCTCACGGCCGGGCTCCCAGCACCTGCGCGAGCTGGCGCACCGCGCGCAGCTGCAGCTGCTTGACGGCACCCTCGCTGCGCCCGAGGGTCGCGGCCGTCTCGGCCACCGACAGCTCGTGGAAGAACCGCAGCACCAGGCACTCCTGCTGGTCGGGCCGCAGGGTGCGCAGCGCCTCGACCAGGCGCCGGTCGCGCTCGCGGCCGAGCACCTCGTGCTCCGGGGTGGGCGTGGTGCTCGCGCCGGGCACGCCGGTGCGCTCGGCGCCGGCGTCGCGCTCGGCGCCCACGATCTCGTCGGTGCTGAGCTCGAGGCGGTAGCGGCTCGAGCGGCGCAGGTCGGTGACGAGGTTGCGCGCGATGGTGAGGAACCAGGCCGCGATGTCCTTGCCCTGGAAGGTGAACGAGTCGAGCCGGCGCAGCGCCCGCACGAAGGTCTCGGCGGTGAGGTCCTCGGCCTGCTGGTGGTCGCCGACCCGGGCGTAGACGTACCGGTACACGGTGTCGACGTACAGCTCGTAGACCTGGCCGAACGCCTCGACGTCGCCGGCCTGCGCCAGGTCGACCAGCGCCTCGACCCGGGCGGCGTGCGCGGGGTCGCGCTCGTCCGGCCGTCCGCGCGAGCCGCCGCCGCGTCCGGTCGGCGTGGACGTCGCGGCCATCGCCAGCACGGCCGCGCCGAGCCGGTGCAGCGAGCCGGAGGGGAGCGGGCCGGGCGCCGGGCCGGCAGGGACGGGCGCGACCAGCAGGGGACGCGGCGTCCCCGTGCGTGCGGCCATGTCGTCCACCCCGGTCGTCGTGCGTCGGCGCGTCCTCGCGCCGGAGCGCCGCGGCGGTCGGGCCGCCCGGTCACGTCCGGTTCACGATGGTACGCGCGCGGGCCCCGTCCGGCCGGTCCTGCGCGAGGTCCGGCCCTAACCTGGTCACGTGGACCGGATCGTGCTCGTCTCCCGCACCGGGTGCCACCTGTGCGACGACGCCCGCGCGGTCGTCGACGAGGTGGCCCGGGAGCAGGGCGTGGGCTGGTCGGAGGTCGACGTCGACGCCGACGCGGGCCTGCGCGCCCGCTACGGCGAGGAGGTGCCGGTGGTGCTGGTCGACGGCGAGCGGCACAGCGCCCTGCGGGTCGACCCGGTCGCGCTCGCGGGCGCGCTGCACCCGCGCGGACGCGGCGCGCTGCGCTGGCTGCGCGGCCGCAGGTCCTGACCGGCGGCCGCCTCGGCGTGAGCCTGCTCACCCGTCCGCCCTCTCGACTTTGTGCGTTCGTTCACAAGTGCCTACGCTGCTGTGGTCAGACCGCGCGCCCCGGGTCCGGCGAGGTCCCGGGGTCGTCCGCCCGCTCGTCCCTGCGAGGAGGCGGCCCAGCACCGTGAACTCCCCGCGCGACGACCTGCCCGCCGCGGCCGCGGCGTCGGCGCAGGCCCCGCACCGGCTGCCCGCGCCGCACACCGGCCGCGGCGTGCCCGAGGCCACCGTCGCGCGGCTGCCCGTCTACCTGCGCTCGCTGACCGCCCTGGTCGAGCGCGGCGTCGCCACCGTGTCGTCCGAGGAGCTCGCGCTCGAGGCGGGCGTGAACTCCGCGAAGCTGCGCAAGGACCTGTCGCACCTGGGCTCCTACGGCACCCGCGGCGTCGGCTACGACTGCGAGTACCTCGTCTACCAGATCAGCCGCGAGCTCGGCCTGGCCGAGGACTGGCGCGTGGTCATCGTCGGCATCGGCAACCTCGGCCACGCGCTGGCCAACTACGGCGGGCTTCGCCTCCCGCGGCGTCAGCGTCGTGGCGCTGCTCGACACCGACCCCGACGTCGTGGGCGAGCAGGTCGCCGGGCTCACGGTCCGGCCGGCGTCCGAGCTCGAGCAGCGTGGTCGCCGACCACGGCGTCGCCGATCGGCGTGATCGCGACCCCCGGACCGGCGGCGCAGGACGTCTGCGACCGGCTGGTCGCGGGCGGCGTGACCAGCATCCTCAACTTCGCCCCGACCGTGCTGCAGGTGCCCGACGACGTCGTCGTGCGCCGGGTCGACCTGTCGACCGAGCTGCAGATCCTCGCCTTCCACGAGCAGCGCCGGCTCGCCGACCGCGAGCTCGCCGACCGCTGGGCTCGCGCCCGCCGCCCAGGCCGCTGCCGACGCCCTGAGGTGGCGCGATGAGCCTTCTCGCCGTGGGCATCTCCCACCACACCGCTCCGCTCGACGTGCTCGAGCGGCTGGCGCTCGACGCCGCGCGCACCCGTGACCTGGCCGCCGTCGCTCGCCGGCGCCGAGCACGTGCGCGAGGTCGCCGTGCTGGCCACCTGCAACCGGCTCGAGGTCTACGCCGACGTCACGACCTTCCACGGCGGCCTGGCCGACATCGGCCGGCGCCTGGTCGAGCGCGCCGGGCTCGACCTGACCGAGCTGACCCCGCACCTGTACGTGCGGTACGCCGAGCACGCCGTCGCAGCACCTGTTCCGCGTCGCCGCCGGCCTGGACTCGATGGCGCTCGGCGAGACGCCAGGTGCTCGGCCAGGTGCGCGCCACCCTGCGCCGCGCGCAGGAGGACGGCACCGCTCGGCCGCGTGCTCGACCCGCTGCTGCAGCAGAGCCTGCGGGCCGGCAAGCGCGCGCACACCGAGACCGGGCTCGACCGCGCCGGGCACTCGCTGGTCGAGGCCGCGCTCGCGCACGCCGCGGCCTCGGGCGTGCCGCTGGGGTCCTCGCCGGGCGCTGGTCGTCGGCGCCGGCGCGATGAGCGGGCTGGCCGCCGCCACCCTGCACCGCAGCGGCGCCGCGGCCGTCACCGTCGCCAACCGCACCGCCGAGCGGGCCGCAGCGGCTCGCGGCCGCCGTCGACGGCGAGTGGCTCGCGCTCGACGACCCGGACGCGCTCGTGCGGGCGCTGGCCGGCGCCGACGTCGTCGTCTCCTGCACCGGCGCCGTCGGTCACGTCCTCACCGTCGAGCGGGTCGCCGCCGCGCGCGAGCTGCGCGCCGCCCGCGCCGCGCTCGACGGCGTCGAGCCCGCCGACCAGCTGCTGGTCGACCTCGCGCTGCCCCGCGACGTCGCACCCGGCGGTCGCCGCGCCTGCCCGGCGTCCACGTGGTCGACCTCGAGACCCTCGGCCGCGAGCTCGCCGACGCCGAGGTGGGCGACGCAGGTCGAGGCCGCCCGCCGCGTCGTCGACGACGAGGTCGCCGCCTACCTGCACGGCCAGCGCGCCGACGAGGTCGCCCCACGGTGGTCGCGCTGCGCTCGTACGCGCGGCAGGTCGTCGAGGCCGAGCTCGCCCGGCTGCGCTCGCGCCTCGGCGAGCGTCGACCCGACGGTCGCCGGCGAGGTCGAGCTCAGCGTGCACCGCGTCGTCGAGAAGATCCTGCACACCCCGACGGTGCGGGTGAAGACGCTCGCGGCCGAGCAGGACGGCGCCGGCTCGCACTACGCCGCCGCCCTGCGCGAGCTGTTCGACCTCGACATCGACGCCGTCACCGGCGGCGCCACCATCACCGACGTCTCCGAGGTGCTCGCCGCCGTCCCGGGCGAGCGGGCGCGGGCAGGGTGCCGTGCGTGAGCGCCCTGCGCCTCGGCACCCGCCGGCAGCCTGCTCGCCCGCACCCAGAGCGAGCAGGTCGCCGACGCGCTGCGCGCCCACGGCCACGACGTCGAGCTGGTCGAGATGGTGCACCGCACGGCGACACCTCGACCGCCCCGCTCACCCAGATCGGCGGCACCGGCGTGTTCGTCGTCCGCGCTGCGCGACGCGCTGCTCGCCGGCGAGGTCGACCTCGCCGTGCACTCGCTCAAGGACCTGCCGACCGCGCCCGCGCCCGGGCTGCGTGCTGGCCGCGGTGCCGCCGCGCGAGGACCCGCGCGACGTGCTGGTCGCCTCCGGCGGCCGGACCCTCGTCGAGCTCGGCGAGGGCGACGTGGTCGGCACCGGGTCGCCGCGCCGGGCCGCGCAGCTGCACGCCCTCGGGCGCGGCCTGCAGGTGGTGCCGGTGCGCGGCAACGTCGACACCCGGCTCGGCCTGGTCGCCTCCGGCGCGGTCGACGCCGTCGTGCTGGCCCGGGCCGGCCTGGCCCGGATCGGCCGGCTCGACGCACGTCACCGAGGTGCTCGACCCGCTGACCAGGTGCTGCCGGCGCCCGGCCAGGGCGCGCTCGCCGTCGAGTGCCGCGCCGACGACGCCGCCACCGCGGCCGCGCTGGCCGTGCTCGACGACGCGCCGACCCGCGCCGTGCGTCGACGGCCGAGCGGGCCCTGCTCGCCGGGCTCGAGGCCGGGTGCTCCGCGCCGGTCGGCGCGCTCGCCGACTGGGTCGAGGGCGACCCGCAGGCCGGCGAGGAGGCCGAGCTGTACCTGCGCGCGGTCGCGCTCGCACCCGACGGCTCGCTCGACCTGCGACGCTCGGCCACCGGCCCCGCGTCCGACCCCGGGGGCCTCGGCCGGCGGCTCGCCGCACGTCCTGCTCGAGGACGGCGCCGCCGATCTCGTCGAGGCCTCGCATCCACCGGGCCCGCCGGCGTACCGAACCCGGAACAGACCTTCGTCCGCATCGGTTCAGCAGTGCAGGAGAGTGAGCAGTGAGCAGCAAGAACAAGCCGGCCGGCCAGGTGGCCTTCGTCGGCACCGGCCCGGGTGACCCCGGCCTGCTGACGGTGCGCGCCACCGAGGTGCTCGCCGGCGCCGAGGCGGTCGTGCTCGACCGCGGCATCAGCGACGAGCAGCGCGACGAGCTCGTCGCGCGGTGGTGCCCGCGCGGGGTCGAGGTGCTCGACGCCGGCTTCGGCGAGAACGGGCAGCCGCTGACGCACGCGGGCCGGGCCAAGGTGATCACGCGGGCCGCCAAGGCGGGCCAGCGGGTCGTGCGCCTGCTCGACGGCGACGCCGCGCACCTTCTCCGGCCTGGCCGAGGAGATGGTGGCCTGCCAGAAGGCGGGCGTGCCGTTCGAGGTCGTGCCGGGCGTCGCCCTGCACACCGCCGTCCCGGTCTACGCGGGCGTGCCCACCACCTCGAGCGCGGTCTCCGCCGTGCACGTGGTCGACGTCGCGGGCAAGGTCGACTGGTCGAGCCTGCTCGACGAGAGGTCGACCGTCGTGCTGCTCGGCCAGCGCGGCGACCTCGGCGCGGCCCTGCGAGGCCCTCGTGGCCGCCGGCCGCTCGGCCGACGCGCCGGTCGTCGTCACCGCCCAGGGCTCGACGACGCGGCAGTCCTCGCTCGACTCCACCCTCGGCGCCGCCGCCTCGGTGCTCGTCCGGGTCCGACGACGAGCAGTTCCCGCGGCCGCTGGTGGCCGTCACCGGCCCCACCGTCGCGCTGCGCGAGCAAGGTCTCGTGGTTCGAGACCAAGCCGCTGTTCGGCTGGCGCGTGCTGGTGCCCCGCACCCAGGCCCAGTCCGGCCCGATGACCGACCGGCTCGCCACCTACGGCGCTGTCGCCGACGTCGTCCCGACCATCTCGGTCGAGCCGCCGCGCACGCCGCACCAGATGGAGAAGGCCGTCACCGGCCTGGTCACCGGCCGCTACGAGTGGATCGGGTTCACCTCGGTCAACGCGGTGCGCGCCGTGCGCGAGAAGTTCGCCGAGTACGGCCTGGACGCCCGTGCCTTCGCCGGCCTCAAGGTCGCCGCGGTCGGCGGCGTGACGGCCGACGCGCTGCGCGAGTGGGGCATCGAGCCCGACCTGGTGCCCGCCGGCGAGCAGTCGGCGCACGGCCTGCTCGAGGACTGGCCGCCGTTCGACGCGGTGCTGGACCCGATCAACCGGGTGTTCCTGCCCCGCGCCGACATCGCCACCGACACCCTGGTCGCCGGTCTGGTCGAGATCGGCTGGGAGGTCGACGACGTCACCGCCTACCGCACCGTCCGGGCGGCCCCGCCGCCGGCGCCGGTGCGCGACGCGATCAAGAACGGCACCTTCGACGCCGTCGTCTTCACCTCGTCCTCGACCGTGCGCAACCTGGTCGGCATCGCGGGCAAGCCGCACCCGTCCACCGTGGTGGCGTGCATCGGGCCGGCGACGGCGAAGACCGCCGAGGAGCACGGCCTGCGGGTCGACGTCCTGGCCGCCGAGCCGAGCGCGGCGTCGGTCGTCGACGCCCTGGCCGAGTACGGCTCGGGCCTGCGCGTCGCCGCCCTCGAGGCGGGCGAGCCGGTGCTGCGTCCGAGCGAGAAGCGCCCGGCCGCACGGCGTCGCGCGCGCTGACGGCCGTGCCCTTCCCGGTCGAGCGGCCGCGGCGCCTGCGCTCGTCGCCGGCGCTGCGGCGGCTGGTGTCCGAGCACCGGCTGCACCCGGCGCAGCTCGTGCTGCCGGTGTTCGTGCGCGAGGGGATCGCTGCGCCGCAGCCGATCTCGTCGATGCCGGGGGTCGTGCAGCACACCCGCGCGTCGCTGGTGCAGGCCGCCGTCGAGGCCGCCGACGTCGGGCGTCGGCGGGCTCATGCTGTTCGGCGTCCCGACGGCGCGCGACGCCACCGGCTCGGGCGCCGACGACCCCGACGGGATCCTGAACCTGGCGCTGCGCGACGTGGTCGACGCCGTCGGCGACCGCCTGGTCGTGATGGCCGACCTGTGCCTCGACGAGTTCACCGACCACGGCCACTGCGGCGTGCTCGACGCCGACGGCCGGGTCGACAACGACGCCACGCTGGAGCGGTACGCGTCGATGGCGCTCGCACAGGCGCGCTCGGGGGCAACGGTTCTCGGCCTGTCGGGGATGATGGACGGACAGGTCGCGGCCGTGCGCGCGGCGCTCGACACCGAGGGTCTCACCGACGTGGTCGTGCTCGCCTACGCGGCGAAGTACGCGTCGGCCTTCTACGGCCCGTTCCGCGAGGCGGTCGACTCCCAGCTCACCGGCGACCGGCGCAGCTACCAGCAGGACCCCGCCAACGGCCGCGAGGCGCTGCGCGAGGTGCGCCTCGACGTCGCCGAGGGCGCCGACGTGGTGATGGTCAAGCCCGGCCTGCCGTACCTCGACGTGCTCGCCTCGGTGCGGGGCGCCGTCGACGTCCCGGTCTGGGCGTACCAGGTGTCGGGCGAGTACGCCATGGTCGAGGCCGCGGCCGCGAACGGCTGGATCGACCGCGACCGTGCCATCGAGGAGTCGCTCACCGCGTTCGTGCGCGCGGGAGCCGACGTCGTGCTGACCTACTGGGCGGCCGAGGTCGCGACCCGGCTGCGGGCCTGACGCCGGCGGTCGAGCCCACCGTGCGGCTCGTGCCACCCGGTGACCGCGCCGTCGACGTCGTGCCGGCGCACCAGAACCGCGCCCGCGGCGAGCACCTGCGCGAGGTCGGGCGCGAGGTCGTCCGGCGCGACCGCGCAGGGCGTGCGCCCGCGGTCCCAGAGCTGGTGCGGGTCGATGCCCCGCGCCACCAGCACCTGCAGCGCCCGGGCGGGCTCGTCGGCCACGACCGCGACCTCGGCGTACGAGGTGGCGGCGTCGCCGTCGTCGTAGCGGTAGACGTGCACGCGTTCCACCTCGCCGACGGTAGCCGGGCGCGCCGTCCGGCACCGGCGGAACGCGCCCGGACCACCCCCACGGGTGACCCGGGCTCGCCCGTCCGGTGGGGTCAGCGGGGCTCGAGCAGCAGCACCGGGATCAGGCGGTCGGTCTTGGTCTGGTACTCGGCGTAGGGCGGGAACGCCTCGACGCAGCGGGCCCACCACTGCTCGCGCTCCTCGCCGCTGATCTCGCGCGCGCGGCGGGGCGTCACGTCGGCGCCGTCCTGCAGGTCGAGGTCGGGCTCGGCGAGCAGGTTGCCGTACCAGAGCGGGTGGTCGGGGGCGCCGCCCTTGCTGGCGACCGCCGCGTAGACGCCATCGTGCTCGACCCGCATCAGCGGGACCTTGCGCACCTTGCCGGAGGCCTTGCCCCGCATCGTCAGCAGCACGACGGGGCGGTTCTGGATGTGCACCGACGTCGTCGTGCCCGTCTCCTCGATCGTGTCGACCTGCTGGCGGACCCACTCGGACGGGGACGGCGCGTACTCACCGGTGATGGTCATGCCCGCGACAACGAGGGCGGGTCGACGGGCATTCCGGAGGGGGGCTCAGCCACCCAGCTCGGCCACGGCCCGCTCGGCCCGCTCCACCTCGTCCTGGGCCGCCTGCTCGGCGGCACGCTGCCCCTCCAGCGTCCGCCCGGCCTCCTCGGCGGCGGCGGCCAGCCGCTCGGCGTCGGCGACGGCCCGGTCGAGCGCCTCCTGGGCCTGCTGGCGGCGCTCCTCGGCGCGGGCGCGCTCGGCCGCCGAGGTCTCGACCGTGCGCTCGGCGCGCACGACCTTGCGGCGCGCCGCCGCCAGCCCCGACTGCGCCTGCGCCAGCGCCGTCCTGGCCTCCTCGCGCTGCCGCTCGCGCTCGGCCTGCGCGCGGCGCTCGCGCTCGTCGTCGTCCTCCTCGCCCGTGTCGTCGTCCTCGTCGTCCTCCACCGGGTCGGGGACGACGGCGAGGCCGGCAGGCCCGAACCCGCTGTAGGACAGCGGCGTCGCGAGGTGGCCGGCGCGCACCTGCTCGGCCGCCTCGGGGTCGGCCAGCGCGGCCAGCAGGGTGTCGCCCACCTGGTCGAGCACGCTGCGCGAGACCTTCTCGCCCCGCTCCTCGGCGAGGTGGTGCGCCCGCGTGGCCAGCGCGCGCACGACCTGGTGGCGCTGCTGCGAGAGCCGCCGCAGCTCGGCGCCGCTCAGCCGCGACTGCGCCTTGCGCATGGCGGCGCCGAGGTCGAGCAGGCTGCCGAGCTCGTCCGGCGCCTCGTAGGCGAGCAGGTTGACCAGCCACGCCGCGGCGGACGGCTTGCGCAGCCTCCCGACGGCCGCGGCCAGGGCGCGGTCGCCGTCGGCCCGGGCCTGCGCGACCAGCTCGGTGCGGGTGGCCATGAAGTCCTCGGGTGCCACCCCGTAGAGCTGCTCGGCGGCCTCCTCGAGCGCCGCCGCGTGCCCGTCGTCGTCCCCGCGCGCCACCGGCACATCGTCGCAGGCCGTTGACGTCGGCGACGTCGGCACATAGTTTCAACTGCACCCATCAACTCGGAAGTTGCTTCCATCAGGAGGAGCCGTGCCCGTCCCCCGGACCACGACGCGGGTGCTGGCCTGCGCCGCCGCCGCGCTGCTGGCGACCACCCTGGCCGTACCGGCCCACGCCGAGAGCGGCGTCAACGGCTACGTGCGCAGCACGATGAAGCGGATGACGACCGAGCAGAAGATCGGCCAGCTCTTCGTCACCTACGCGTACGGGACCGACGCGCGCACGGTCACCGAGGCCGACGCCGCCCAGAACCTGGCCGCCTACGGCGTGCGCACCCCCGCCGAGGTGGTCGACAAGTACGGTCTGGGCGGCGTCATCTACTTCGCCTGGTCGAACAACGTCCAGGACCCCCAGCAGATCGCGAGCCTGTCGAACGGGCTGCAGCGCGCCGCGGCGAACCGCGACACGAAGGTCGACCCGCCGCTGCTCATCAGCACCGACCAGGAGATGGGGGTCGTCGTGCGGGTCGGCCCGCCGGCCACCCAGCTGCCCGGCAGCATGGCGCTCGGCGCCACCGGCGACCCTCGTGCGGCGCGCCAGGCCGCGCAGGTCACCGGGCGCGAGCTGCGGGCGATGGGGATCAACCAGAACTACGCGCCGGACGCCGACGTGAACGTCGACCCGCAGAACCCGGTCATCGGCGTCCGCAGCTTCTCGTCCGACCCCCGACTGGTCTCGCGGATGGTGGCCGCGCAGGTGGGCGGCTTCGAGAACCCCGGCGCGCAGGGGGTCTCGGCCACCGCCAAGCACTTCCCCGGCCACGGCGACACCAGCACCGACAGCCACTACGGGCTGCCCGTGATCGACCACACCCGCGAGGAGTGGGAGCAGCTCGACGAGCCGCCGTTCCGGGCCGCGGTCGAGGCCGGCATCGACTCGATCATGACCGCGCACATCGTCGTCCCGTCGCTCGACCCGAGCGAGGACCCCGCCACGCTGTCGAAGCCGATCCTCACCGGCCTGCTGCGCGAGCGCCTGGGTTACGACGGCGTCGTCGTCACCGACTCGCTGCAGATGGAGGGCGTGCGCGAGAAGTACGGCGACGACGAGGTGGCGGTGCGGGCGTTCCTCGCGGGCGCCGACCAGCTGCTGATGCCGATGGACATGGACGTCGCCTACGAGGCGGTGCAGGAGGCCGTCGCGTCCGGCCGCATCCCGGCCGAGCGGCTCGACCAGAGCGTCGAGCGCATCCTGCGGATGAAGTACGAGCGCGGCGTCGTGCAGCAGCCCTACGTCACCGAGCGCCGGGTCGACCGCGTGGTCGGCACGCCCGAGCACCAGCAGACGGCGCAGGCGATCACCGACCGCACCGTGACCGCGGTCGCGAACCCCGGGGGCGCGCTGCCCCTCCCGGTGGAGGGGGAGTCGGTGCTGGTCACGGGTGCCGGCACGGCCCCCACCACGGCGCTCGGCGACAGGCTGGTCGCGCAGGGGGCGGCCAGCCAGGTCGTCGAGACGGGCCTCGCGCCGACGGCGCAGCGCCAGGCCGACGCGGTCGCGGCGGCCTCGGGCAAGGACCTCGTCGTCGTCCTGACGAACAAGGCGTGGGCGAACCCGGCTCAGCAGCAGCTGGTCTCGCAGCTGCAGGCGACCGGCGTCCCGGTCGTGGTGGTCGCGGTCCGCGACCCCTACGACGCGGCGTACGTCTCGCCCGACCTGCCGTTCCTCGCCACGTACTCCGCGACCGCGGTCTCGATGGAGTCGGTCGCGAAGGTGCTGACCGGCCAGGTGCCACCGACGGGCTCGTTGCCCGTCGACGTCCCGGTCGCCGGGCAGCCCGACCAGGTGCTGTACCCCATCGGACACGGACTGGGTTGGTGAGCGACATGAGCAGGGACGGACGGAATCCGCTGGGCCGCAGGGCGTTCCTCGCCGCAGGCGCCGCGGCGCCGCTGGCGGTGGGCACCACGGCGGCCGCAGCGCAGGCGAGCGGCGGCGGGCAGGGTGGACGCGTCACGACCGGCGCGATGGCGCTGGCGCGCAGCGGTTTCCGCAGCCTGCGCGGGCGCCGCGTCGGCGTCGTCAGCAACCCCACGGGGGTGCTCGACGACCTGTCGCACCTGGTCGACGCCATGCACGGCGCCGGCCTCGAGATCGGTGGCGTGTTCGGCCCCGAGCACGGCTTCCGCGGGTCCGCCCAGGCGGGAGGGTCGGAGGGGACGGGGACCGACGCGCGCACCGGCCTCACGGTCTACGACGCCTACGGCGCCGACGGCGAGGCGTTCGAGGCGCTCTACGACCGGGCCGACGTCGACACGGTCGTGTTCGACATCCAGGACGTCGGCGCGCGCTTCTACACCTACATCTGGACGATGTACCACGCCCAGGTCGGCGGCTGCGCGCAGCGGACGTCGGTTCGTGGTGCTCGACCGGCCGAACCCGGTGGGCGGCAGGGCCGCCGGGCCGATGATGACGCCGGAGTACACCTCGGGCGTCGGCCTGAAGGAGATCGTCCAGCAGCACGGCATGACGGTCGGCGAGCTGGCCCGGATGTTCAACGCGACCTTCGTCCTCGAGGAGGCCGGCAGCCCGGCCGAGCTGGTGGTCCAGGAGGTGCGGGGCTGGCGCCGCGGCGACCTGCACGCCTCGACCGGCCTCCCCTGGGTGCCGCCGAGCCCGAACGTGCCGACCCCCGACACCGCGCTGGTGTACCCCGGCACCTGCCTGTTCGAGGGCACGAACCTGTCCGAGGGCCGCGGTACCACCCGGCCGTTCGAGTGGGTCGGTGCGCCGTGGGCCGACCACCACTGGTCCGACGACCTCAACGCCGCCGGGCTGCGGGGCGTGCGGTTCCGCGAGAGCTACTTCGTGCCGTCGTTCTCCAAGCACGAGGGCGTCACCTGCGCGGGCGTGCAGGTGCACGTGACCCAGCCGGGGCGCTTCGACGCGATCCGCACCGCCGTCACGATGCTGGTGACGCTGAAGGCGCGGTACGCCGACTTCGCCTGGCGGGTCGACGCGTGGGACACCGCCCGTCCGTACTGGATCGACAAGCTCACCGGCAGCACCCGGCTGCGCGAGCAGGTCGATGCCGGCGCCGGCGTCGACGAGGTGGTGGGCGCCTGGGCCGAGGAGCTGGCGGCGTTCGAGCGGCACCGGCGGCCGCACCTGCTCTACCGGTGAGCCGTCGCCCGACAGGGCGGCGGCACGGGAGGATGGGCGCGTGACCTCCCGTCCGCCCGCGGGCGACCTGCCGGTCGTGGTGCGCTCGCTGCTGCCGTCGCTGTCGCGCTCGGAGCAGGCCGTGGCCCGCCACGTGCTCGAGCACCCGTCCGACAGCTCGCACCTGACCATCGGCGCGCTGGCCGCGGCGGTCGGCGTCTCGCAGGCCTCGGTGAGCCGGTTCTGCCGCTCGGTCGGGCTGTCCGGCTACCCGGCGCTGCGCCTCGCGCTGGCGCGCGAGGCCTCGCGCGCCGAGGTCCCCGGCGGCGGGCACCTCACGCCCGGCGACGTCGTGCCGGACGAGGACCTGGCCACCCTGGTGCGCAAGGTCGCCTACGCGAGCGCACGCGCTGTCGAGGACACCGCTGCCCAGCTCGACGTCGACGTGCTCGCCCGCGTGGTCGACGCGGTCGGCACCGCCCGCCGCACCGACGTGTACGGGGTGGGGGCGAGCGCGGTCGTCGGGCTCGACCTGCAGCAGAAGTTCCACCGGATCGGCCGCGTGGTGCAGACCTGGTCCGACGCCCACATGATGCTGACCTCGGCGGCGCTGCTGCGGACGGGTGACGTGGCCGTGGGCATCTCGCACTCGGGCACGACGACCGAGGTGCTCGACGCCGTCGCCCGCGCCCGTGCCGGCGGTGCGGTGACGGTCGCCATCACCAACTTCCCCCGGTCGCCGCTGGCGCGCGCGGTCGACCTGGTGCTGACGACCGCGGCGCACGAGACGACGTTCCGCTCGGGCGCGATGGCGAGCCGCACGGCGCAGCTGACGGTCGTCGACGCGCTGTTCGTCGCGGTCGCGAGCCGCAGCTTCGACGCGACCGTCGAGGCGCTCGAGGCCACCTGGGAGGCCGTCCGCGTCCGGCACGAGGACCGCGGGCGGACCCGGTGACCACCCCCGGGCGTGCGGACGCGCCGACCGGGCTGCCCCCCACCGAGCGGCGCAACCCGGCCACCCGCGGCCTGGCCGACCTCGGCACCGAGGAGCTGCTGGCCGCGCTCAACGACGAGGACGCCCGGGTGGCGCCGGCGGTGCGCGAGGTGCTGCCGCAGCTGGCCGAGGTGGTCGAGCTCGCGGTGGGGGCGCTGCGCGGCGGCGGGGGCGTGCACTACCTCGGTGCCGGCACGTCGGGTCGCCTCGCGGCGCTCGACGCCGTCGAGCTCCGTCCGACGTTCGGCGCACCGCCGCAGTGGTTCACCGCGCACCTGGCCGGCGGTCCGCAGGCGATGACGCGCGCCGTCGAGGGCGCTGAGGACGACCGCGACGACGGCGCGCGGGTGGTGCGCGAGAACGTCCGGACGGGCGACCTGGTCGTCGGGGTGGCCGCCAGCGGCCGCACGCCGTGGGTGCTCGCCGGGCTGGCGCAGGCGCGGCGCCAGGGCGCCGCGACCGCCTTGGTGTGCGCCGACCCGCGCGCCGCGGCGGGCGACGACGTCGACGTCCTGGTGGGGGTCGCGACCGGGCCGGAGGCGCTCACCGGCTCGACCCGGATGAAGGCCGGGACCGCGCAGAAGCTGGTGCTGAACGCGCTGTCGACCGCGACGATGGTGCGGATGGGCCGGGTGTGGTCGAACCTGATGGTCGACCTCGTCGCCACCAACGCCAAGCTGCGCGAGCGGTCGGTGCGGATCCTGGTCGAGGCCTCGGGTGACGACGAGAGCGCCTGCGCCGCAGCGCTGGTCGCGTCCGGCGGACGGCTGAAGGTCGCTCTGGTCACCCTGCTGGCCGACGTGGACGCGGACGCGGCCGCCGCCGCCCTGGAGGGCGGCGACGGCCACGTGGCGTCGGCGTTGCGGGCCCTGCGGCCCGCGTGAGGCTCAGGCCTGCTTGATCGCGGAGATGTCGAGCTGGAGCTTGACCTTCTTGCTGACGAGCACGCCGCCGGTCTCGAGCGCGGCGTTCCAGGTGAGGCCCCACTCCTCGCGGTCGACGTCGAACGCGGCCGAGAAGCCGGCGCGCTGGTTGCCGAACGGGTCGGTGGCGGTGCCCTCGAACTCGACCGGGACGGAGACCGGCTTGGTCACGTCCTTGATCGTGAGGTCGCCCTCGAGCACGAACTCGCCGCCCTCGGCGCGCACGCCGGTGCTGGTGAAGGTGATGCTCGGGTAGGTCGCGACGTCGAAGAAGTCGGGGCTGTGCAGGTGGCCGTCGCGCTGCTCGCTGCCGGTGGTGACCGACGCGACCACGATGGTGGCGTTCGCGGAGGAGGACTCGACCGTGTCGCCGAAGGTCAGGTTGCCCTCGACGTCGGTGAAGCGGCCGCGCACCTTGGTCACCATGGCGTGGCGGGCGACGAAGCCGACCTCGCTGTGCGAGGGGTCGATGACGTAGGTGCCGGCCACGAGGGTCTCGGGCAGCGGCGTGGCGGTGGTGGTCGTGGTGTCGGTCATGGTGGTCCTCCGGGTGTTCGGGTCGAGGTGCGCTCCTGCACTCACGGAACCACAATGTCCGTGAGAGTTCAAATATTCCTCGGGTCCTAGGATCGTGGTCCATGACCCGGGCCGAGCAGTGACGCGCTGGCTGAGCGCCGAGGAGCAGGACGTCTGGCGCACCTACCTCGAGGTCACCCAGCGCCTGTGGGAGCAGCTGGCCCGCGAGCTCGACGACGCCGGCGACCTGCCGCTGTCGGAGTACGAGGTCCTGGTGCGCCTGTCCGAGGCGCCGCGGGGCCGGATGCGGATGAGCGAGCTGGCCGACGCCCTGTCGCACTCGCGCAGCCGCCTCACCCACACGATCACGCGGATGCAGGAGCGCGGCCTGGTGTGCCGCGAGCCGGCCGCCGACGACGGCCGCGGCGTGCTCGCCGCGGTCACCGACGCCGGGCGCAGGGCACTGGCCGAGCGTGCCGGGGTGCACGTCGCCGGCGTGCGCGAGCACCTGTTCGACCCCGTCCCGCCGCAGGAGCTCGAGGTGCTCGGACGGGCCCTCGGGCGGGTGGCCGAGCACCTGCGCGAGGTGCGGCGGTCGGGGACGCCCGCGCGGGCGGCCCGTGCGAGGGTGGAGGAGTGAACCACCCGCACTCCGCCCCCGTGTCCGAGCGCCTGTTCGACCGCGCCCGCGCCGTGTCGCCCGGGGGCGTCAACTCCCCGGTGCGCGCCTTCCAGGCCGTCGGCGGGACGCCGCGGTTCATGGCGTCGGGCTCGGGCCCGTACCTCACCGACGCCGACGGCCGCCGCTACGTCGACCTGGTGTGCTCGTGGGGCCCGCTGCTGCTCGGCCACGCGCACCCCGCGGTCGTCGAGGCCGTGCAGCAGGCGGTGGCACGGGGCACCTCGTTCGGCACGCCGTGCGAGACCGAGGTCGAGCTGGCCGAGGAGATCGCCGCCCGGGTCGGACCGGTCGAGCAGGTGCGGCTGGTGTCGTCCGGCACCGAGGCGACGATGACCGCCATCCGGCTCGCCCGCGGGTTCACCGGGCGTCCGAAGATCGTGAAGTTCGCCGGGCACTACCACGGTCACGTCGACGCCTTGCTCGCCCAGGCCGGCTCCGGCGTCGCCACGCTGGGGCTGCCGGGCACCCCGGGGGTCACCGGGGCGACCACCGCCGAGACGATCGTGCTGCCCTACAACGACACCGCGGCGCTCGACTCCGCCTTCGACCTGCACGGCGACCAGATCGCCTGCGTCATCACCGAGGCCGCCGCCGGGAACATGGGCGTCGTCCCGCCCGCGCCCGGGTTCACCGCGCGGCTGCGCGAGGTGACCGCGGGGTACGGCGCGCTGCTCGTCAGCGACGAGGTGATGACCGGCTTCCGGCTCTCGCGGGCCGGGTGGTTCGGGCTCGAGGGGCCGCAGGGCGGCGCCAACGAGGGCGCCCCCGACCTGTTCACCTTCGGCAAGGTGATGGGCGGCGGCTTCCCCGCCGCCGCGTTCGGCGGGCGCGCCGAGATCATGCAGCACCTCGCGCCGGCCGGCGCCGTCTACCAGGCGGGCACGCTGAGCGGGAACCCCGTCGCCACCGCCGCGGGCCTGACCACGCTGCGGCTCGCCGACGACGCCGTCTACGCCCGGGTCGACGAGGTGGCCGCGACGATCGCCTCGTCCGCCTCCGGCGCGCTCGCCTCGGTGGGCGTCCCGCACACGCTCGGGCGGGCCGGGTCGATGTTCTCGGTCTTCTTCGGCGTCCAGCCCGAGCACGGGCCCGTGCGCGACTACGCCGGCGCCCAGGCCCAGGACGTCGGCGCGTTCCGCGCGTTCTTCCACGAGATGCTCGGCCGCGGGATCTACCTGCCGCCGTCCGCGTTCGAGTCGTGGTTCGTCTCGGCCGCCCACGACGACGCCGCCGTCGACCAGGTGCTCGACGCCCTGCCGCACGCCGCCGCCGCCGCGGCCGCAGCCCTCGGCGCCTGAGAGCCCCCGCGTCCCCCCTGCTCGCGTCGCCCGCTGCTGCTCGTTTTCGCCCCCCTGCTCGTTTCGTCAGTTCAGTGCCAGTCGTCGCACCGAAGTGGTGTCGCGCTCCCAGTTCGGTGACACGTCTGGCACTGAACTGAGCAAAGGGCGCGCTCACCCGCGAGCAGCTGGTCGGCCTCGCCGCGATCGCCACCCGCCTGGTCGGCACGGTCGAGGAGGCCGTGCCCGCACCGGGCGACGCCTGCTGACGGGCCGCCTGAGAGACTGGGGGCATGGCCCTGACCACCGTGCACCTGCTTCGCCACGGCGAGGTCTTCAACCCGCACGGCGTGCTGTACGGACGCATCCCGGGGTACCGGCTGTCCGAGCTGGGGCAGCTGATGGCGCAGTGCGTCGCCGACCACCTCAAGTCCGAGGGGCACCGCGTCGTGCACCTCGTGGCGTCCCCGCTCGAGCGGGCGCAGCAGACCGCTGCACCGGTGGCCGAGGTGTTCGGGCTGCCGATCACCACCGACGAGCGCGTGATCGAGTCGGGCAACCACTTCGAGGGCCAGCAGTTCGGGGTGGGCGTGGGTGCCGTGCGGCACCCCCGGCACTGGGTGCACCTGCGCAACCCCTTCCGCCCCTCGTGGGGCGAGCCGTACGAGCAGATCGCCGAGCGCATGCACGCCGCCGCCCGCACCGCGCGCGACGCCGCCACCGGCGCCGAGGCGGTGGTCGTCAGCCACCAGCTGCCGATCTGGACCGCCCGCCGCCGCGCCGAGGGCCGCCGGCTCTGGCACGACCCGCGCCGCCGCGTCTGCGACCTCGCCTCCCTCACCTCGTTCGTCTACGACGACGACCGCCTGGTCGACGTGCGCTACGCCGAGCCGGCACGCGACCTCGTCCCCGCCCGCGACCAGGTGCCGGGCGCATGAGGCGCGCGCGCGGTCCCGCCGCGCTGGTCGCCGCCGCGGCGCTGCTGGCCGGCTGCACGGCGATGCAGGGGGTCGACGACCAGGCCCGCGCGGGCGACTCCAAGCAGTACGTGGCCGGCGACGGCACCGTGCTCGAGCTCGCGCCCGACGCCCGTGCCGAGCCGGTCGAGGGGGTGGCCGGCCCGACCGCCGGCGGTGACGAGGTCGACCTCGCCGACCTGCGCGGCGACGTGGTCGTGCTCAACCTCTGGTACGCCGCGTGCGGCCCGTGCCGGGTCGAGGCGCCCGACCTGGTGGCGCTCGCCGACGAGCTGGAGCCGCAGGGCGCGCGGTTCGTCGGCCTGAACACCCGCGACGACGCCGCGGGCGCGCTGGCGTTCGAGCAGACCTTCGACGTGCCCTACCCCTCGATCATCGACACCCAGGGGTCGGCCGTGCTCGCGCTGCGCGGCCAGCTCGTCCCCAACGCGGTGCCCACGACGCTCGTCGTCGACCGCGACGGCCGCGTCGCGGCCCGGGTGTCCGGACGCATCGACGCCTCGGTGCTGCGCACCCTGGTCGAGGACGCCCTCGAGGAGAGCGCGTAGGCGTGGGGTCCGAGCTCAGCGAGCAGGTGCTGTCCGGGCCGATGGTCGCCGCGCTGCCGATCGCGCTGCTGGCCGGCCTGGTGTCGTTCGCGTCGCCGTGCGTGCTGCCGCTCGTGCCCGGGTACCTCGGCTACGTCAGCGGCCTCACCGGGGTCTCGGCGACCGCCGGGACGGCCCAGCGACGCCGCAGCTGGCGGGTGCTGGCCGGGGCGCTGCTGTTCGTCCTCGGGTTCAGCGCCGTCTTCGTCGTGATCGGTTTCACCGCAGGCACTCTCGGTGACCTCCTGGTGCGCTGGGACGACCAGGTCTCACGCGTCCTCGGCGTCGTGGTGCTGCTGATGGGCCTGGTCTTCCTCGGCTGGGTGCCGGGCGGCTCGACCGAGCGGCGTCTGTCGTGGCGTCCGGCGGCCGGCCTGGCCGGCGCCCCGCTGCTCGGCGTCGTGTTCGGGCTCGGCTGGGCGCCGTGCATCGGCCCGGTGTTCAGCGCGGTCGCCGCGCTCGGGCTGCAGGCGGGCGGCGCCACCCGCGGCGCCGTGCTCGCGCTGGCCTACTGCCTCGGGCTCGGGCTGCCGTTCCTGCTGGTGGCCGCCGGGCTCGACCGCAACCGCCGCCTCGTCGGGTGGCTCTCGCGCCATCGCCGCGCCGTCTCGCGCGCCGGCGGCGCGATGCTCGTGGTGGT
This sequence comes from uncultured Actinomycetota bacterium, assembly GCA_963715595.1. Taxonomy (GTDB): domain Bacteria; phylum Actinomycetota; class Actinomycetes; order Actinomycetales; family CAWJMD01; genus MFD01275-22. The sequence goes on along the minus strand of OY970255.1, from coordinate 2,847,003 downwards.
CGGCCTGCTGCTCGTGTCCGGCCTGTGGATCTCGTGGGTCGACGCGCTGCGGCTCTGGATCGAGGGCGACTCCGGCTTCAGGACGGTGATCTAGGTGGTCGAGGACCTCGCCACGCGGCGCGCCGGCACCCCCGACGGTCCCGAGCGCCCGGACGCGCCGGCGATCGGTGTCGTCGGCACGCTGCGCTGGGCCTGGCGCCAGCTCACCAGCATGCGCACGGCGCTGTTCCTGCTGATGCTGCTCGCGGTCGGTGCGGTGCCCGGATCGATCCTGCCGCAGCGCGGGGTCGACCCCACCGAGGTCGCCCGGTACCAGGAGGAGAACCCCGGCGTCTCGCCGTGGCTCGACCGGCTCGGGCTGTTCGACGTCTACTCCTCGGTCTGGTTCTCGGCCGTCTACCTGCTGCTCTTCGTCTCGCTGGTCGGGTGCGTCGTCCCGCGGACGCGGGTGCACCTGGCGGCGATGCGCGCACGTCCGCCGCGGGCGCCGTCCCGGCTGTCGCGGATGCCCGCGCACACCACCGCCACCGTCGACGGCTCGGCCGACGAGGTGCTCGAGACGGCGCGAGAGCTGCTGCGCCGCAAGCACTACCGCGTCGACCTGCGCGACGGCGCCGTCTGCGCCGAGCGCGGCTACCTGCGCGAGACCGGCAACCTGCTGTTCCACGTGTCGCTGCTCGGCCTGCTCGTGGCCGTGGCTCTCGGCTCGCTGCTCGGCTACCGCGGCCAGTTCCTGCTCACGACGGGGACGGGGTTCGCGAACACGCTGTCGGAGTACGACCAGTTCGACCCGGGCACGTGGGTCGACGAGGGTGACATCGACCCGTTCCAGATGACCCTCGACGACCTCACCGTCGGGTTCGAGACCGAGGTGGCCGGCAACCAGTTCGCGGCTCCGCGCGAGTTCGAGGCGGCGGTGACGCTCACCGACGAGCCCGGCGCCGACCCGCAGCCGCGCACCATCCGCGTGAACGAGCCTCTCCCCGTGGGTGACTCGCACGTGTACCTGCAGGGCAACGGCTACGCGCCGGTGCTGACGGTGCGCGACGGCGAGGGACGGGTGGTCAAGTCCGGCCCCGTCGTCTTCGTTCCGGAGGGCCGGTTCTACCAGTCCCCCGGCGCGGTGAAGGTGCTCGAGACGCAGCCGCAGATCGGTCTGCAGGGGATCTTCCTACCCACCTGGGAGATGGACCCCGAGCTCGGCCCGACCTCGGTCTTCCCCGACGCGCTCGACCCGCGGCTGTTCTTCACCGCCTACCGCGGCGACCTCGGTATCGACGACGGCAGCCCGCAGAACGTGTACGAGCTCGACACCACCGACATGGAGCAGCTCACCGTCGACGACGGCCCCTTCGCCGCCGGCATCGGCATCGGCGAGACCGTCGAGCTCCCCGACGGGCTCGGCACCGTCACCCTCGAGCGCATCGACCGGTTCGCCGCCTTCGGCGTCCGGCACGACCCCGCCAAGGGCTGGGCGCTGGGCTTCTCGCTCGCGGCCATCGCGGGCCTGGTCGCGTCGCTCTTCGTGCCGCGCCGACGGCTCTGGGTGCGGGTCGCCCCGGCGACGGGGGACGGGACGCAGGTCACACCAGGGGCCGGACGTATCGTGGTCGAGGTCGCGGCCCTCGCCCGCAGCGAGGACCCGCGGCTGGCGGCCGAGGTCGAGGCCGTCGCCGCCGCACTGGGTGCGCGGCGCACCACCGGACCAGGAGGCCAGGACTGATGTCGGTCGACACCACGCTCGCCCAGATGAGCAACGTGCTCGTCTACTCGTCGATGGCGGCCTACTCGGTCGCGCTGGTCGGTTACGCGGTCGACCTGTCCGGACGGGGCGCGCGTCCCCGCTCGGAGCAGAAGGTGCTCGTCGGGGCGGGCGCACCCGACGCGCCGGCGGCGTCCGAGGCCTCGGCGACGGGCCCACCACCAGCGGCCGTCGCGCCGCGGCGATCGCGACCGCCGTCACCTGGCTGGCGACCGGCCTGCACCTCGTCGCCGTGCTGACCCGCGGCCTCTCGGCGTCCCGTGTGCCCTGGGGCAACATGTACGAGTTCGCCCTCACCGGCTCGCTCGTGGTCGCCGCGGTCTACCTCGGCCTCGTGGTGTGGCGCCGCGACCTGCGCTGGCTCGGGATCTTCGCCGTCGGGCCGGTGCTGCTCACCCTCGGCCTCGCGGTCACGGTCATGTACACCGAGTCGGCCCAGCTCGTCCCGGCGCTGCAGAGCCCGTTCCTCGTCGTGCACGTCTCGATCGCGTTCATCTCCAGCGCCTTGTTCACGCTCGCGTTCTCGGTGCACGTGCTGCAGCTGGTGCAGGACCGCCGCGAGCAGGCCCGCGCCGCCGGCACCGAGCCCGCGCGCGGCAGGTTCATGGACCGGCTGCCCGGCTCGCCCGAGCTCGAGGCGATCGGCTACCGGCTGGTGGCGCTGTCGTTCCCGCTCTGGACGTTCACCCTCGTCGCCGGCGCCATCTGGGCCGAGAAGGCCTGGGGCCGGTACTGGGGCTGGGACCCCAAGGAGGTCTGGACCTTCGTCATCTGGGTGGTCTACGCCGCGTACCTGCACGCCCGCGCCACCCGCGGCTGGGACGGGCGTCGCGCCACCTACCTGGCGATCGCCGGCTTCGTCTGCGTGCTGGTCAACTTCGGCATCGTGAACATCTTCTTCAGCGGCCAGCACTCCTACGCCGGCATCGGCTGAGCCTCGGACGAACAGCGCGTCAGGCGGGCTCCTCGCCGGACTCGCGGCGGCGCTTGACGTCGAGGTCGCGCAGGAAGTCGGGGTCGTCGTCGGGTGCCACGGGCCGCGGCGGCGCGGCCCGGCGCGGGGGCTCCCAGGTGCGGTCGCGGCCGGCGAAGATCCACGCCAGCGGGCCCACCACCCAGAGCAGGATGATGATCAGCACCCAGACGATCTTCGGCAGACCCTTGACCAGCGACTCGTCGGTGCGGATGCAGTCGATGAGCGCGTAGAGGGTCAGCGCCAGCGGGATCAGGACCATCAGGGCGCGGAGCACGGGACCATCGTACGAGCCGCGGCCGCTGCCGCGCCGGGTGAACGCCGGATGTGCGAAGGACCCCGACCCGGGGGGGTCGAGGTCCTGCGTGGTGCCTGCGTCGGCCGGGTCAGCGGCTGCGCAGGATCCGACGTGCGTCACGGCGGACGCGCCAGGCGTCGGCGCTGCGGCGCAGGTCGGCGGCGTGGGTCTGGGCCATCTCGACGGCGGGAGCCATCTCGGTCACTTCTCCTCGGTTACAGCGGTGGGTGTTGCTCTGATTCTGAGGCAACAACGGTCAGTTACCTAAGATTCCTCGGCACAGACGTCACCCAGGTGGAGCAGGTGTGAACGACCTCACACCCGCTGGCGCTCCCGCTTCGCGCGCCGGCTGCGCAGCCGCCGCAGCACGGCCCAGGCGACCACGACGACCAGGGCCCCGACGAAGACCTTGTCGATCCACCCGGCGTACTGGTCGACCTGCTCCCACTGGTCGCCGAGCCAGGCGCCGGCCCCCACCAGCAGGCCGTTCCACAGCAGCGAGCCGGCGACGGTGTAGACCGTGAAGGTCACCAGCGGCATCCGGTTGGCCCCGGCCGGCAGCGACACCAGGCTGCGCACGCCGGGGACGAGCCGGCCGAGGAACACCGCCGCGCGCCCGTGCCGGTCGAACCAGTCCGAGGCGCGGTCGACGTCCTCGCGGTCGACCAGCGGGATGCGCGCCAGCACCGCGGCGGCGCGGTCGTGCCCGAGCCACGCGCCGAGCAGGTAGAGCGCGAGCGCGCCCACCAGCGACCCGGCGGTGGCCGCCACCAGCACGAGCGGCAGCGACAGGCTGCCCTGACGGGTGAGGAAGCCGGCCAGCGGCAGCACCACCTCGCTGGGGATCGGCGGGAACACCGTCTCCAGCGCGGTCAGCGCCGCGACGCCGAGCTCGCCGAGCGCGTCCATGACCGAGGCCACCCAGCCGGTCAGGCCCGGCAGGTCGTCCGGCGACGACGAGGACGCGGTCGGCAGCAGGTGCACCGTCCCAGCCTCGCAGCGGCCCGGCCGGGTCGCGCGCCGGCGACGCGGGCAGACTGGCGGGGTGGACGACACCGACCTCGCCCTGGTGCGCGTGCTGCGCGAGCGCGGCCGCGCCTCCTGGGCCGACCTGGCCCGCCAGGTCGGGCTGTCGGCCCCGAGCGTGCAGGAGCGGGTGCGCCGGCTCGAGGAGCGCGGGGTGATCACCGGCTTCCACGCCGCCGTCGACCCCCGCAGCGTCGGCCTCGGGGTCAGCGCGCTCGTCGGCATCTACTCCAGCGACAACGCCGAGAGCGACGACGTCGCGCGCCGGCTGCGCGAGGTGCCCGAGGTCGAGGACTGCTGGTTCGTCGCGGGCGAGGAGGAGTTCGTCGTGCTCGTGCGCGCCGCCGACACCGCGGCACTCGAGCACGTGATCGGCAAGATCCGCCGCCTGCGCGGCGTCGCGCGCACCCGCACCACCGTGGTGCTCTCGACGCGCTGGGAGAACCGGCCGGGTCCGCTGCCGGGCTGACCTGCGGCCCGTCCTACCCTGGCCGGGTGGGTCCCTTCGTCCGCTACTCGCTGCTGCGCCTGCTCGTGCTCGTCGGCGTCGGTGCGCTGATGTGGGTCGCCGGCGCCCGCAGCTGGCTGTGGCTGCTGCTCACCGCGCTGCTGTCGCTCGTCGTGTCGTACGTGTTCCTGCGCGGCGCGCGCGAGGCGGCCGCGGTGGCGCTGAACGAGCGGGTCGAGGGCCGCACCCGCTCGCGGCTCGGGCAGCGCCTCGACGAGGACGCCGCGGCCGAGGACTCCGACGACCAGCGTTGAGCGGGCTGGGCGTCAGGGCGCGACGGTGAGACGCAGCCGCAGCTCGTCGAGGAAGCCGTCGTAGGCGACGCTCTCGTCGGTGAGGGTGAGGTCGTCGGGCAGCGAGGCGCCGTGGTGGGCCACGAGCAGCTCGACCGCCGCGCGCACGAGCGGCGGCTCATCGGTGAGGTCGATGCCCCACGACTCGCTGAGGTCGGCCGGCACCCGGACGGTGTGCGTCGAGACGGTGCGGTCGTCGCGGGTGACGTCGACGGCGTAGACGTGGGCGTCGACGACGCGGATGTCGGGCTCCAGCACGGCGGTCATGCTGCCAGACCGAGGCCGAGCAGCAGCGCCAGCAGCAGCTCGAGCCTCCCGGTGGCGGCGAGCACCGGCACCAGGCCAGGCCCCCAGGCACCGCGCAGCACCGTGGTGGCGGCGATCGCCGCGAGCGGCGCCGGGGCCAGGGCGAGCAGCACCCAGAGGTACCCGGGGGCGTGCAGAGCCGTCGCGACGACGCAGGCGAACGCGCCGACCAGCAGGCCGGTGTAGAGCCACCGGGTGCGCCGCTCGCCGAGCCGCACCGCGAGGGTGCGCTTGCCGCTGGTGGTGTCGGTGGGCACGTCGCGCAGGTTGTTGACGACGAGGATCGCGCAGGCGAGCAGCCCCACCGCCACCGCGCCGAGCACCGCCGGCACCGAGACGCGCAGCGCCTGGGTGTAGGTGGTGCCGAGCACCGCGACCAGCCCGAAGAAGACGAAGACGAAGACCTCGCCGAGACCGCTGTAGCCGTAGGGGTTCCGGCCGCCGGTGTAGCACCAGGCGGCCACGATCGAGGCGGCGCCGACGAGCAGCAGCCACCAGGTCGCGCTCAGGGCGACCAGGACCAGGCCGGCGACGGCCGCGACCCCGAACGCGGCGAACGCGGCGCGCTTCACCGCCGACGGCTCGGCCAGGCCCTGCCCGACCAGGCGCACCGGACCGACCCGCTCGGCGTCGGTGCCGCGGATGCCGTCGGAGTAGTCGTTGGCGTAGTTGACGCCGACCTGCAGGGCGAGCGAGACGACCAGCGCCAGAACGGCTCTCACCGGCTCGACGGCGCCGAGGTCGACGGCGGCACCGGTGCCGACGATCACGGGGGCGACGGCGGCGGGCAGGGTGCGCGGTCGAGCGCCCGCCACCCAGTGGCGGGCCGTCGTCCCGGTCGTCGCGGTCACCGCACGAGGGTACGGGCGGCCAGCGCGGCGGCCGCGCGCCGGTCGGGCTTGCCGATGCCGTGCAGCGGCAGCGCGTCGACCACCAGGACGTGCCGCGGTGCGTACGCGCGACCGAGCCGCTCGGCGACGGTCGCGCGCAGCGTCGCCTCGTCCGGGACGCGGGGGCCGGCGACCAGCGCGACCACCACCTGGCCCCACTCGGCGTCGGGGACGCCCACCACGACCGCGGCCTCGATGCCGTCGACACCGTGCAGCACCCGCTCGACCGCTGCCGGCGCGACGTTCTCGCCACCGGTCACCACGACGTCGTCGGCCCGGCCGAGCACCTCGACCCGGCCGCCGTCGAGCCGCGCGAGGTCCGACGTCGTGAACCACCGGGTGCCGTTGCGGTCGGCGAAGCCCGATGACCCGTCGCGGTACCCGGCCGCCACCAAATCGCCGCCGACCTGCAGCCGCCCGTCCTGGCCGAGCGCCACCCCGACGCCGTCGAGCGGGACGCCGTCGTAGACGCAGCCCCCGCTGGTCTCGGTGGAGCCGTACGTCGTGACGACCCGCAGCCCGACGCGACGGGCGCGGTCGAGCAGGGTGGCGGGGGCCGCCGCGCCCCCCAGCAGGACGGTCAGGTCGCCGGCGGCGGCGGTGGCGCGGGCGTCGTCCAGCAGCCGGGTCAGCTGGGTGGGGACGAGCGAGGCGTAGCGCGGCGGCGGGTCGGCGTCGTCCAGCGCGCGCGCGACCGCGGCGGCCGTGAACGGCCCGGTCGGGAGCGTGGCGGGCAGCTGCTCGTCCCGCGCCCCCAGCAGGCCGCGCACCAGCACCTGCCAGCCCGCGACGTGGGTGAGCGGAAGGGCCAGCAGCCAGCGTCCCGGCGGGCCCACCCGGGCGTGGGTGGCGCGGGCGCCGGCGAGCAGCGCAGCCGCCGGGAGCGTGACGACGCGCGGTGCGCCGGTCGACCCCGAGGTCGGCAGCAGCAGCGCGGTTTCGTCGGGCACGTCCTGGTCGAGGTGCGCCGCGGCGGTGACGGCGGCGGCGCCGGGTCCGTCCGGCACCGGCAGCAGCGCCGGCCCGGTGCCGTCGAGCGCGGCCCGCAGCCGGGCTACCAGGTCGGGGACGGGGACGGCGTCCGGGCCGTCGACCACGACCACCTCGACGCGCATGCCGCCCAGCGTAGGAGGGCGGACCGTGGCGTCGGGGTCGGCGCCTCCTGCGGCCGTCAACGACCTCGTGGAGCGCTCGACCCCGACGCGTCGGTCCGCCCCGCCATGATGGGGAGGTGGCCAGGGGCGAGGGTGAGCAGGTCGAGCGGCTGCGGGCGCTGTGCCTGGCGCTGCCCGAGGTGCAGGAGCGGCTGAGCCACGGCGAGCCGACCTGGTTCGTGCGCGGGAAGCGGTCGTTCGTGATGACCGCCGACCACCACCACGACGACCGGCTCGGGTTCTGGTGCGCCGCGCCCGAGGGCGCCCAGCACTCGCTGGTCGAGGCCGACCCGGTGCGCTACTTCGTCCCGCCCTACGTCGGGCACCGCGGCTGGCTCGGGGTCCGGCTCGACCTGGCCGGGCACGGCGAGGGCGAGGTCGACTGGGACGCCGTCGAGGCGCACGTCGAGGACGCCTACCGCTGCGTCGCACCGCAGGCGCTCGTGCGGCGGCTGGACGAGGAGGTCTAGGCGGGAGCCGGGCCGTCGACGTTCGTCGTCGGCTCACCGGTGCCGCAGCGCACGATCACGGCCCGGGCCGGCTCACCGGACGGGTTCGACTCCCGGTGCACGGCGCCGGCCGGCACGTGCAGGAAGTCGCCGGGCCCGGCTTCGACGACGGACGACCCGCCGGGGCCCGACTCGAGCCGCATCCGCCCGCTCACCACGTACAGCGTCGTGTCGTGCTCGCCGTGGTGGTGCCATCCCGACACCGCGCCGGGCTCGGTGTCGACCGTCCCGCTCCACATGCCCTCGCCGTGCCGCGCCACCTGCCGGGTCATGCCCGGCGTGGGGTCGGCGCCGGCCAGCGCGTCGGCGGCCACGTGCGAGCAGGGACGGGCGGCGTCGTCCGGCAGCGTGCTCATGTCCCGACCCTCCCAGAGGCGCTGCGGACGCGCCGGTCCTCGGGATCGGTCCGTGCCGGCGCCGAGGACGCGCGGATCGTCACGGACGGTGGCGCCGACGTCGGTCTCAGTAGTAGCGGGGGAACGCGCTCCAGTCGGGGTCGCGCTTCTCCAGGAACGAGTCCCGGCCCTCGACGGCCTCGTCGGTCATGTAGGCCAGGCGGGTCGCCTCGCCGGCGAACACCTGCTGGCCCATGAGCCCGTCGTCCAGGAGGTTGAACGCGAACTTCAGCATCCGCTGCGCGGTGGGCGACTTCGCGTTGATCTCGCCGGCCACCTCGAGCGCGACGGCCTCGAGCTCGGCGTGGTCGGCGACCAGGTTGACCGCGCCCATCCGGTGCATGTCGTCGGCCGAGTACGTGCGCCCGAGGAAGAAGATCTCGCGGGCGAACTTCTGGCCGACCATCTTCGCCAGGTACGCCGAGCCGTACCCGCCGTCGAACGACCCGACGTCGGCGTCGGTCTGCTTGAACCGGGCGTGCTCGCGCGAGGCGATGGTGAGGTCGCAGACCACGTGCAGCGAGTGCCCGCCGCCGGCGGCCCACCCGGGCACCACGCAGACGACGACCTTGGGCATCGTCCGGATCAGCCGCTGCACCTCCAGGATGTGCAGCCGCCCGCCCTCGGCGGCCACCCGCGCGGCGTCGACGGTGGCGGCGGTGTCGCCCTCGGCGTACTGGTAGCCCGAGCGGCCGCGGATGCGCTGGTCGCCGCCCGAGCAGAACGCCCAGCCGCCGTCGCGCGGCGACGGGCCGTTGCCGGTGAGCAGCACGGTGCCGACGTCGGGGGAGCGGCGGGCGTGGTCGAGGGTGCGGTACAGCTCGTCGACCGTGCCGGGACGGAACGCGTTGCGCACCTCCGGACGGTCGAACGCGATGCGCACCGTGCCGCGCCTCGGCCCGTCGAGGACGCAGCGGTGGTAGGTGGTGTCCTGCAGGTCGAACCCTTCGACCGGCTCCCACGCGGACGGGTCGAAGATCTCCGAGACGCGACGGTCGGACGAGGAGGCGCTCACGTGGGCGAGGATAGGCAGGTGCTGCCCGACCCGGCCGACGTGCCCCTCGACGACGTGCTGGCCTCGCTGGTCGTGGTGACGGTCCCGATGCGGGTGCGGTTCCGGGGGGTGCTCGAGCGCGAGGTCGCGCTGGTGCGCGGTCCGGCCGGCTGGGGCGAGTTCAGCCCCTTCCTGGAGTACGACGACCGCGAGTCGGCCTGGTGGCTGGCCAGCGCGCTGGAGAGCGCCTGGGCCGGCTGGCCGGAGCCGCTGCGGACGCAGGTGCCGGTCAACGCGACCGTGCCGGCCGTCGCGCCCGACGACGTGGCGAAGGTGCTGGCCAGGTTCCCCGGCTGCCGGACGGTGAAGATCAAGGTCGCCGAGCCGGGGCAGGAGCTCGCCGACGACATCGGCCGGGTCGACCGGGTGCGCCACCACCTCGGCCCGGACGTCGCGCTGCGCCTGGACGCCAACGGCGCCTGGGACGTCGACGCCGCCGCCCGGGCGCTCGCCGTCCTCGGCCACTACGACCTGCAGTACGTCGAGCAGCCGGTGCGCACGCTCGAGGAGACCGTCCGGCTGCGCGAGCGGCTCGACGAGCTCGGGATCGGGGTCGCGCTCGCCGTCGACGAGGGCATCCGCAAGGCCGACGACCCGTTCGCGGTCGCCGCCACGGGCGCGGTCGACGTCGCCGTCGTCAAGGTCGCGCCGATGGGCGGCGTGCGCCGCACCCTCGCGGTGGCCGACGAGCTCGCCACCCGGTACGACGTCGCCGTCGTCGTCTCCAGCGCGCTCGACACGTCCGTGGGCATCAGCGCGGGGGTCGCGGCAGCCGCGGCGCTCACCGTGCCGGGCGAGCAGCTCGCGTGCGGCCTGGGCACGGTCGGCCTGCTCGCCCACGACGTCACGACCTCGCCGCTGGTCCCCGTCGACGGCGCGCTCGCGACCGGGACGGTCGAGCCCGATCCCGACCTGCTGCGCGAGCTGGCGGCCGCCCCCGAGCGCGAGCTCTGGTGGCGCGAGCGGGTGCGCCGCTGCCACGACGCCCTGCAGGAGCACTGGTCGGTGCTGCCCACGTGAGCGGCTCGGCGGACGCCGGCGCCCGGCTCGTGCAGGGGCTGCTCGACCACGGCGTGCGCGACGTCGTGCTCAGCCCCGGGTCGCGCTCGGCGCCCCTGGCCTACGCCCTCGCCCGCCTGGAGGGCGAGGGCCGGGTGCGGCTGCACGTGCGCCACGACGAGCGCTCCGCGGCCTTCGTCGCGCTCGGCTGCGCGCTGGCCGATCCGCGCCGCCCGGCCGTCGTGGTGACCACCTCGGGCACGGCGGTCGCCAACCTGCTCCCGGCCACCGCCGAGGCCCACCACGCCGCCGTGCCCCTGCTGCTGCTCACCGCCGACCGGCCGGCCGCGCTGCGTGGCACCTGGGCGAACCAGACCAGCGCGCTGCAGCCGGCGATGCTCGGCGCCGCCCCGGTGCTGACCGAGGTGGTCGAGGCCACCGGCGACGTCGACTGGCACGCGCTCGCCGGCCGCGTCGTGCACGCCTCGCTGGGGTTCGGCCCGACCGGTCGCCCTGCCGGCCCGGTGCACCTCGACGTCGGTTTCGACGAGCCGCTCGTCCCGGACGCCGGCGCGGCCACCCCGGCGCCGCGCGCCGTCGACCTCCCGGCGCCCGCGGCGGCCCCTCGCCCGACGGTGCTCGACCTCGGCCCGCGCACCCTCGTGGTGGCCGGCGCCGGAGCCGGTCCCGCTGCGCGCGAGCTGGCCGAGCGGGCCGGCTGGCCGCTGCTGGCCGAGCCCTCGTCGGGCGCCAAGGGTGGCCCGCACCGGGTCGGCGCCCACCGCCTGGTGCTGGGCGCCCCGCGCCTCGTCGACGCCGTCGATCGGGTGGTCGTGCTGGGCCGGCCGACGCTGTCGCGCCCGGTGACGCGGCTGCTCGCCCGTCCGGACGTCGCGGTCGTGCAGGTCGTGCGGCACCCCGACGAGCCGGGTCCCGGACGCCCGGTCGAGCGGCACGTCGGTCCCGTCGTCCCCGGTCCCGGCTCCCGCGACGAGCGGTGGCTCGACGCGTGGACCGCCGCCGGCCGCGCCGCCGAGCAGGCGGTCGACGACGTGCTCGACGACGACGGTCGCACCAGCGGACCGTGGCTGGCGCGGCAGGTGGCCCGGGCCAGCGGCCGCGCCGACGTGCTGGTGACGGCCTCGTCGAACCCGGTGCGCGACCTCGACCTCGTCGCGCCGCCGGCCGAGGGCACCGTCGTGCTGGCCAACCGCGGCCTGGCAGGCATCGACGGCACGCTCTCGTCCGCCGTGGGCGCCGCCGTCGTCGCGGGTCGCCCCACCCGCGTGCTGGTGGGCGACCTGGCCGCCCTGCACGACCTCGGCGGCCTCGTCGTGCCGGCCGCGGAGCGCGACCGGCTGCGCCTGCAGGTGGTGCTGCTGGACGACGACGGCGGCGGCATCTTCGGGCTGCTCGAGCACGCCGACAGGCCCGAGGTGTTCGAGCGGGTCTTCGGCATGCCGCACGGAGCCGACCTCGTCGCGGCCGCCGCCGCCCTGGGCGTGCCAGCCCGCCGCGCCGTCCGCCGTGACGACATCGTCGGGGCGATACGGGTTGTGCCGCAGGGTATCTCGCTCGTCGCGGTGACGGCCGACCGGGCCTGGCTGGCACCGCTGCACGCCCGCCTGCGCGAGGTGACCTCGGCCGCGGTCGCTGGCGCCGCGAACTGACCCTGTGCTGGTCGCCGCCCTCGGTGCAGACGCCGGCGCGGGCCGGCCCGCTGGTCGGCGTCGAGCCGCCGAGCCCGTCGTCGGCGGTCAGGCCACCACCGGCTGAGCAGGCCACGGCACGACGAAGGGCCCCGCACCACGGTGCGGGGCCCTTCGCCGTGCGGTGCGTCAGGCCGTCAGGCCGCCGCGTCGTGGTCGTGCGCGGACGCGGTGGTGGCCACCTTGGTCGTCGCGCGCACCTTCGCCTTCGCCGTGCGCGAGTCGACGCCGTTCACGTCGGCCGTCGACAGCGCGTAGATGCCGACCGACCACGCCATCGCGTCGATGTTGCGGTCGAACGCCGTGCGGTCGACGTTCCCGAGGGTGTCGCACGCGGAGTGGTAGCACGGGTCGTAGGCGATGCCCGCCGTCCCGCCCCACTTCGCCGCCTGGTCGGCGGTCTTGACGCCCTCGGCGCCGGTGAAGAGGCCGCCGGCGGGGATGCCCACGGCGATGAACTCGCCGTAGTCGGAGCGGCCGGAGAAGTCGGTGCCCTCGGTGGGCACGTCCAGCCGGTCGGCGAAGAAGTCCGTGAAGGTCTTCTCGATCTGCGCGGACCCGTACGGCCCGGCGCCGGCCCCGACGCCGTCGGAGTCGTCGCCGTCGTAGACGAAGTACGCGGCGTTCGGCGAGCCGATCATGTCGAAGTTGAGGTACAGCGCGATGTCGAGCTGCTGCTGGAACGACAGCGACTGGACGTACTCGGTCGACCCGATCAGGCCGAGCTCCTCCGCGCCCCAGAACCCGAAGCGCACGGCGTTCTTCACGCTCGGGCTGCCGCCCATCTCGGTGGCGACCTCGAGCAGGCCGGCCGATCCGGTGCCGTTGTCGTTGATGCCCGGGCCGACCTCGACGCTGTCGAGGTGGGCGCCCGCCATCACCACGTTGTCGGTGCGCCCGGTGCGGGTCTGGGCGATCACGTTGCGCTGGGTGCGCGTCACGACCTCGTAGTCGAGCTCGACCGTGGCCGTCTGCCCGTCGAGGCCGAACAGCGTGGTGCCGTCCGCCTGGCTCACGCCGGCCGTCGGCACCACACCGGGGTTGCCCAGGGTCACGTTCGTCAGCGGTCCCGCCGTGTTGTTCGCGATCAGCACCGCGACAGCGCCCGCCGCCGCCGCGTTGAGGTGCTTGATCTCGAAGGTGCACGCGCCGCGGCGGACGACGGCGATCTTCCCGGTGTAGTCCTTGCCGGCGAAGTCGGTCGACTCGCACCCCGGCGTGGCGTCGGCGTCCGCGTCGACCGTCGTGGCGAGGGGTGCGGTGACGCCTCCGGGCGGCGTCTCCGGACTCTCCACGAGCAGGTCCGCCGTGTAGGTGGCGTCGCCGACGCGCACCTCGTTGACGACCGCGACCTCCTCCTCGTAGGTGAACTCGGGGGTCGAGACCTTGAACCCGGCCTGGCGCAGCTGGCGCGCCACGTAGTCGACGCTCGCGTCGTAGCCCGTCGTGTTCGCGGCGCGGTTGCCGCCGTTGCGGTCCGCGATCCGCTGGAAGGCGATCAGGTGGCGGTTGGCGTCCGCGCCGTCGGCCTGGCGGACGAGCCGCTCCGCGAGGCGCTGCGGGTTCGCCGGCGCCGCGGTGGCGGGCACGGCGAGGGAGGCGACGAGGGCGGCGGTGCCGAGGGCGCCGACGACGGCGAGCCGTCCCCTGCTGGGGGAGAGGTGCATGGAGGTCCTTCCGGTGCGGCGGCGGGCGCCGTTGCCCGCCTGGCCGGGCGCACCCCGGTGCCGTCGTGCGGCGTGGGGGTGGTGTGCTCCGGGTGGGTGACACCCTGGCCCGACCGGCGGAGGCGGTCAAGGGGCCCGCGCGCAAGGCCCCCGCGGTCGTCAGCCCAGGGCGTCGCGCATGGGCACGAGCTTGGCGTCGGACTCGGCCAGCTCGGCCTCGGGATCGGACCCGGCGACGATGCCGCACCCGGCGAACAGCCTGACGCGAGAAGGGTTCTCGGCATCCTGACGGGCCGAGCGCAGGGCGATGCCGAGCTCGCCGTCGCCACGCGCGTCGACCCAGCCGACCGGGCCGGCGTACCGGTCGCGGTCCATGCCCTCGAGCTCGTCGATCAGCGCCGCCGCCAGCGGCGTCGGCGTGCCGCACACCGCGGCGGACGGGTGGAGCGCCGCCCCGAGATCGAGCACGGACGGACCACGCCCGCCGTCGCGCGGCAGCACCCCGGTGACGTCGGTGGCCAGGTGCATGACGTTCGGCAGGTGCAGGACGAACGGCGCCTCGGGCACGTTCATGCCGTCGCAGTGCGGCGCCAGGGCGTCGGCCACCGAGCGCACCGCGTACTCGTGCTCCTCGAGGTCCTTGCTGGAGCGGGCCAGCGAGCCGGCGAGCGCGAGGTCGTGCTCGTCGTCGCCGGTGCGGCGGATCGTCCCGGCCAGCACCCGCGAGGTGACCAGGCCGCGCTCGCTGCGCACCAGCAGCTCGGGCGTCGCACCGACCAGGCCGTCGACGGCGAACGTCCAGCAGGACGGGTAGCCCTCGGCCAGCCGCGCCAGCACCCAGCGCAGGTCGACGGGGTGCTCGGCGACCGCCTCGAGGTCGCGCGCCAGCACGACCTTGTCGAGGTCGCCGGCGGTGATGCGCTCCACGGCGGCGCCCACCGCCGTCATCCAGCGCGGGCCCGACCGCGCTCCGTCGGCGTACCGCACCACGCCCGGACCCGTCGGGCGGTCGGCCGCCGCCGGCGGACCGGCGGGCGGGAGCTCGGCGCCGACGGTGGTGCGGGTGACCCACCAGCGCCCGTCGCGGTGCCCGACGACGGCGCGCGGCACCACCAGGACGCCGCCGGCGGCCGAGCGCGGGGAGAACGGGAACGAGACGAAGGCGACCGGGCCGGTGCCGGGCAGGTGCACGTCGTCGCGCACCACGGCGTGCCGGACCAGGTCGGACCAGACCGCGGGAGCCTCGGCCACCGCGCTCTCGGACGGCAGGTCGACGCGCAGGCACTCGCCGATGCCGACCAGGCCCTCGCCGCGGCGCACCCACGCGGTGACGGGGCCCTGCGGCAGCAGCGCCAGCAGCGCCCCGGGGTCGTCGACGGCGGTGGTGCGGCTCACCAGCGGCTGCCCCTGGGCCGCCGGGTGCGGGGCGTCCGCGGGCGCCAGGGGATGAGTCGACATCACGGCAAGGGTAGGCGGGTGGGAGGATCGGGTCGTGACCCGGGCGCAGCTGGACAAGCAGCCGGGCGACGTCGCCTCGATGTTCGACGACGTCGCCGACCGCTACGACCTGACCAACGACGTGCTGTCCCTCGGGCAGGACCGTCGGTGGCGGCGCGCCGTCGTGCGCGCCGTGGACGCGCAGCCGGGCGAGAAGCTGCTCGACCTGGCCGCGGGCACCGCGACCTCGACCGAGCCGTTCGCCGACGCCGGCGTGCGCTCCGTGGCCAGCGACTTCTCGCTCGGCATGCTCGGGGTCGGTCGCCGACGCCGGCCCGACCTGTCCCTCGTGGCGGGCGACGCGACCCGGCTGCCCTTCGCCGACGCCTCGTTCGACGCCGTGACGATCTCGTTCGGGCTGCGCAACGTCGTCGACCACCCGGCGGCCCTGCGCGAGATGCGGCGGGTGACGCGTCCCGGCGGGCGCCTGGTGGTGTGCGAGTTCAGCCACCCCACCTGGGCGCCGTTCCGCACCGTCTACTCCGAGTACCTGATGCGGGCGCTGCCGCCGGTGGCGCGCCGGGTCAGCTCGAACCCCGACGCCTACGTCTACCTGGCCGAGTCGATCCGGGCCTGGCCCGACCAGGCGGCGCTCGCCGACCAGGTGCGGGAGGCCGGGTGGGGCGAGGTGCGGTGGCGCAACCTGTCCGGCGGCATCGTCACGCTGCACCACGCCACCGCCCCCTGAGGGCGCCTCCCCGCACCGACCGACCGCGCCCGCGGTCCCGACGTGCGGGGCGCGCCGTCCCGTGCTGTCGTGGACGCAGTCGCCGCTCCTGACGGCGACCCGGCAACCGGAGGACGTCATGGGTCTCGACGACAAGGTCGACAACGCCACGGACAAGCTCGGCGGCAAGGCGAAGGAGGCCGTCGGCAAGGGCACCGACGACGAGCGCCTCGAGCAGCAGGGCAAGAACGACCAGAGCCGCTCCGACGTGAAGCAGGCCGGCGAGAAGGTCAAGGACGCGTTCAAGCGCTGACCGTCCGCGCCCGGGCCCGTCGCGAGCTCGCGACGGGCCCGACGTGCGCGTACCGCTCCCGGACGGGTCGACCGCGGGTTAGGCCGACCTCACCGGACAGGGGTGCGCGGGCCTGCGTAGAGTGGCCCGCTGGTTAGTGAAAGGCTTCACAAGCGCCTCGGCTGAGGCGCCACCGCGGGACGGGAGGACGGCTGTGGACGCGATCGCGAGCACGTCCCGCGCCACCGCGGGCGCCTGCGCAGACGTGACCTGCGCCGCCCTTAGGATGGGCGGCGCCCAGCCACCTGGTACCGGTCGACCCGGCACCGAGCCACCTGCAGGCCACCGTCCTGCAGCCCAGAGGGGAGCCTGAGGGTGGAGACGTCGTCGTTCAACCCGTACATCCCGATCCTGGCCATGCTGGCCATGTCGGTGGGGTTCGTCGTCCTGTCGCTGGTCACCAACTCGCTGGTCGGCCCGAAGCGCTACAACCGCGCCAAGCTGGACGCGTACGAGTGCGGCATCGAGCCCACCCCGCACGCCGCGGGCGGCGGCCGCTTCCCGGTGAAGTACTACCTGGTCGCGATGACCTTCATCATCTTCGACATCGAGGTCGTCTTCCTCTACCCGTGGGCGGTCGCCTTCGAGGAGCTGGCGCTGTTCGGCCTGGTGGCGATGCTCGGGTTCCTGTTCCTCATCACCGTCCCGTTCGTCTACGAGTGGCGCCGGGGAGGTCTGGAGTGGGACTGACGAGCACCGCGCAGGACAGGGTTACGACCACCACCACGGACGGAGGGCCGCGCTGATGGCTGGCGGGCTGGAGGAGAAGCTGCCGAGCGGGTTCCTGCTCGACACGGTCGAGAACGTCATCGGCTACATGCGCTCGAAGTCGGTGTGGCCGGCCACGTTCGGCCTGGCCTGCTGCGCGATCGAGATGATGGCGGTCGGCGGCCCCAAGTACGACATCGCCCGGTTCGGCATGGAGCGCTTCTCGGCGACCCCGCGCCAGGCCGACCTGATGATCGTCGCGGGCCGGGTCAGCCAGAAGATGGCGCCGGTGCTGCGGCAGATCTACGACCAGATGCCCGAGCCGAAGTGGGTCATCGCCATGGGCGTGTGCTCCTCGTCCGGAGGCATGTTCAACAACTACGCGATCGTGCAGGGCGTCGACCACGTCGTGCCCGTCGACGTCTACCTGCCGGGCTGCCCGCCGCGGCCCGAGATGCTGATGAACGCGATCCTCGAGCTGCACGAGCAGATCAAGGCCATGCCGTTCGGCGTGAACCGCACCCAGGCCGCCAAGGCGGCCGAGGAGGCCGCGCTGGCCGCGGTCCCGACGTCGCGGATGAAGGGCCTGCTGGCATGAGCCAGGGCACCACCCCGGGCACCGGCGCGCCCGACCCGCAGGGCGCCGACGCGCAGCCCGCGCACGGCCAGGTCGCCGACGGTCAGGACGTCGAC
The DNA here is from genome assembly GCA_963715595.1 of uncultured Actinomycetota bacterium. GTDB lineage: Bacteria > Actinomycetota > Actinomycetes > Actinomycetales > CAWJMD01 > MFD01275-22. The sequence continues at coordinate 2,829,543 of OY970255.1, read as the reverse complement.
CTGCTCGACCCGCGGGCCGAGGTCATCGCGGTCCGCGAGGGCATGTTCGGCGTCCGCGGCACCGGCGACACCTCCGGGTACGGCGGGCTGGTGCGGGCGATCGCGATGCCCGGCGCGGCCCAGCGGCCCTTCGGCGGCTGGTACGACGAGGCCGCCGACGTGCTGGCCGAGGTGCTCGGCGAGGCCGGCGACGACGGCTCGCCCGGCCCCGGCTGGGACGCCGCGATCGAGAAGGTCGTCGTCGACCGCGGCCAGCTGACGCTGTTCGTGCGCCGCGAGCACCTGGTGCGTGTGGCGCAGGCGCTGCGCGACGACGACGACCTGCGGTTCGAGATGTGCCTGGGCGCCAGCGGCGTGCACTACCCGCAGGAGTCCGGCCGCGAGCTGCACGTGGTCTACCCGCTGCTGTCGATCACGCACAACCGCCGGCTGCGGCTCGAGGTCGTGTGCTCCGAGGCCGACCCGCACGTCCCGTCGATCACCTCGGTGTACCCGGCGAACGACTGGCACGAGCGCGAGGCCTGGGACTTCTTCGGCATCGTCTTCGACGGCCACACCGCGCTGACGCGCATCCAGATGCCCGACGACTGGCCGGGCCACCCGCAGCGCAAGGACTACCCGCTGGGCGGCATCCCGGTGGAGTACAAGGGCGCCACCATCCCGCCGCCGGACACCCGCCGGCGCTACCGGTGACGACGGACGGGAGGCAGCGATGAGCGAGGACACCATGAGCGAGGGCCGGGTCTACAACGCCACGGGCGGTGACTGGGACGACGTCGCGGCCGCGGTCAGCGAGGAGTCGTCGTCGCTGCGCGAGGAGCGCATCGTCGTCAACATGGGGCCGCAGCACCCCTCGACGCACGGCGTGCTGCGCCTGATCCTCGAGATCGACGGCGAGACCGTCACCGAGGCTCGTGCGGGCATCGGCTACCTGCACACCGGCATCGAGAAGAACATGGAGTTCCGCACGTGGACGCAGGGGGTCACCTTCGTCACGCGCATGGACTACGTCATGCCGATCATGAACGAGACGGTCTACTGCCTCGGCGTGGAGCGGCTGCTCGGCATCACCGACGACGTGCCGGAGCGGGCCACGGTCATCCGCGTGATGATGATGGAGCTGCAGCGGATCGCCTCGCACCTGGTCTTCCTCGCCACCGGCGGCATGGAGCTCGGCGCGACCACGATGATGACCAACGGGTTCGGCGCCCGTGAGGTCGTGCTGCGCCTGTTCGAGATGATCACCGGCCTGCGCATGAACCACGCGTACGTGCGCCCGGGCGGTCTCGCGCAGGACATCCCGCCGGGCGCCCTCGACTCCGTCCGCGAGGCGATCCCCGAGCTGCACCGCTACGTGCGCGACCTCGAGCTGCTGGCCAACGAGAGCCCGGTCGTCAAGGCCCGCCTCGTCGGCGTCGGCGAGGTCGACCTGGCCGGCTGCATGGCCCTCGGCCTCACCGGCCCGATCCTGCGCTCCACCGGCCTGCCGCACGACCTGCGCAAGTCGCAGCCGTACTGCGGCTACGAGACCTACGAGTTCGACGTCCCCACCCGCGACACCTGCGACGCCTACGGCCGCTTCCGCATCCGCATGGACGAGATCTACGAGTCGCTGCGCATCGTGAGCCAGTGCGCCGACCGGCTGCAGCGGATGGGCCCCGGCCCGGTGATGGTGGCCGACAAGAAGGTGGCGTGGCCGGCGCAGCTCGCGCTCGGCGGCGACGGGATGGGCAACAGCCTGAACCACATCCGCGAGATCATGGGCACCTCGATGGAGTCGCTGATCCACCACTTCAAGCTGGTCACCGAGGGCTTCCGGGTCCCCGCCGGCCAGGTCTACGAGGCGATCGAGTCGGCCAAGGGCGAGCTCGGCGTGCACCTGGTCAGCGACGGCGGCACCCAGCCGTACCGGGCGCACTTCCGCGACCCGTCGTTCAACAACCTCCAGTCGGTCGCGGTGATGTGCGAGGGCGGCACCGTCGCCGACGTCATCGTCGCCGTGGCCTCGATCGACCCCGTCATGGGAGGGGTGGACCGCTGATGCCCTACGACCCGCAGGTGCGCGAGCGCCTGGTCGCCGACGCGCGGCAGATCATCGCGCGCTACCCGCAGGAGCGCTCGGCGCTGCTGCCGATGCTGCACCTGGTGCAGTCCGAGGACGGCTACGTCAGCCCCGACGGCATCCAGCTGTGCGCCGAGGTGCTCGACCTCACCGCGGCCGAGGTCTCGGCGGTGGCGACCTTCTACACCCAGTACAAGCGCCACCCCAACGGCGAGTACACCGTCGGCGTCTGCACCAACACGCTGTGCGCCGTGATGGGCGGCGACCGGATCTACTCCGAGCTGTCGTCCCACCTCGGCGTCGGGCACGACGAGACCACCGACGACGGCCGCATCACGCTCGAGAAGATCGAGTGCAACGCGGCGTGCGACTTCGCGCCGGTCGTGATGGTCAACTGGGAGTTCTTCGACGACCAGACCCCCTCCACCGCCAAGGCGCTCGTCGACGACATCAGCGCCGGGCGCGAGGTCGTGCCGACGCGCGGCGCGAACAGCGTGTGCACCTTCAAGCAGATGTCGCGCGTGCTCGCGGGCTTCGACGACGGACGCGCCGACGAGGGCGTGTCGGCCGCGGGTGCCAGTCTCGAAGGGCTGCGGCTCGCACGTGAGAAGGGCTGGCGCGCACCCGAACCCGCGCGCAGCGGCCGCACCGAGCACGGCGAGGAGGCCTGACCGTGGCGACGACCCTGACCCCGATCCTGTCCGACACCTGGGACAAGGACCGCAGCTGGACGCTGGACGGCTACGTGCAGCACGCCCGCGGCTACGAGGGCCTGCGGGCGGCGCTGGGCCGCACGCCCGAGCAGCTCGTGCAGGCGGTCAAGGACTCCGGCCTGCGCGGCCGCGGCGGCGCCGGCTTCCCCACGGGCATGAAGTGGGGCTTCCTGCCCAAGCCCGACGGCGGCCCGCGCTACCTGGTGGTCAACGCCGACGAGTCCGAGCCGGGCACCTGCAAGGACACCCCGCTCATGTACTCCAACCCGCACTCGCTGGTCGAGGGCGTGGCGATCACCTCGTACGCGATCGGCTCGAACCACGCGTTCATCTACATCCGCGGCGAGATCCTGCACGTCTACCGCCGGGTGCTCAAGGCCGTCGCCGACGCGTACGCCGCCGGTCACCTCGGCAAGAACGTGCACGGCAGCGGGTTCGACCTCGACGTCACCGTGCACGCCGGCGCCGGCGCGTACATCTGCGGCGAGGAGACCGCGCTGCTCGACTCCCTCGAGGGCCGTCGCGGGCAGCCGCGGCTCAAGCCGCCGTTCCCGGCGGTCGCCGGCCTGTACGCGCGCCCCACGGTGGTCAACAACGTCGAGTCGATCGCGTCCGTGCCCGCCATCGTCCTGAACGGCGCCGACTGGTTCTCCGGCATGGGCACCGAGAAGTCGACCGGCTTCGGCTTCTTCTCGCTGTCGGGCCACGTGACGCGCCCCGGGCAGTACGAGGCGCCGCTCGGCATCACGCTGCGCGAGCTGCTCGACATGGCCGGCGGCGTCCGCGAGGGCCACGAGCTGAAGTTCTGGACGCCGGGCGGCTCGTCCACGCCGATCTTCACCGCCGAGCACCTCGACGTCCCCCTCGACTTCGAGGCCGTCGGCGCGGCCGGCTCGATGCTCGGCACCCGGGCGCTGCAGATCTTCGACGAGACCACCTCGGTGGTGCGCGCGGTGCTGCGGTGGACCGAGTTCTACGCGCACGAGTCGTGCGGCAAGTGCACGCCGTGCCGCGAGGGCACGTTCTGGATGAAGCAGGTGCTGCGCCGCCTCGAGGCGGGCCAGGGCACGCCCGACGACATCGACGTGCTGCTCGACGCCTGCGACAACATCCTGGGGCGCTCGTTCTGCGCCCTCGGCGACGGCGCCACCAGCCCGGTGACCAGCGCCATCAAGTACTTCCGGTCCGAGTTCGAGGCCGGGATGACGACGCCCGCGTGGGAGCTGTTCCCGTACGAGCGTTCCACCGTGTTCGCGGAGGTGCAGGCCTGACATGACCGCCACCACCGACCGCCCGGCGCAGGTCGCCGAGCAGATGGTCACCGCCAGCATCGACGGCGTGAGCATCTCGGTGCCCAAGGGCACCCTGGTGATCCGCGCCGCCGAGCAGATCGGCGTGCACGTGCCGCGCTTCTGCGACCACCCGCTGCTCGACCCGGTGGGCGCCTGCCGCCAGTGCCTGGTCGAGATCGCGACGCCCGGCCCCGACGGCTCGCTGCGGCCGATGCCGAAGCCGCAGCCCTCGTGCGCGATCGAGCTCACCGAGGGCATGGAGGTGAAGACGCAGGCCACCTCGCCCGTGGCGGAGAAGGCCCAGCACGGCCAGATGGAGTTCCTGCTCATCAACCACCCGCTCGACTGCCCGGTCTGCGACAAGGGCGGCGAGTGCCCCCTGCAGAACCAGGCGATGAGCGACGGCCGCGCCACCTCGCGCTTCGTCGACGTCAAGCGCACCTTCCCCAAGCCGATCAAGATCTCCAGCCAGGTCCTGCTCGACCGCGAGCGCTGCGTGCTGTGCCAGCGGTGCACCCGGTTCTCCAAGGAGATCGCCGGCGACCCGTTCATCGACCTGCAGCACCGCGGCATCCAGCAGCAGATCGGCACCTTCTCGCCGGGCGTGCTCGGCATCGCCACCCAGGGCGAGCAGATGCTCGACGAGTCGGGGGTGCCGTTCGCGTCGTACTTCTCCGGCAACACGATCCAGATCTGTCCGGTGGGTGCGCTCGACCAGCGCCTCGTACCGGTTCCGCTCCCGCCCGTTCGACCTGGTCTCCACGCCCAGCGTGTGCGAGCACTGCGCCAGCGGCTGCGCCACCCGCACCGACCACCGCCGCGGCACGGTGATGCGCCGGCTGGCCGGCGACGACCCGGCGGTCAACGAGGAGTGGCTCTGCGACAAGGGCCGGTTCGCGCTTCACCTGGGCCAGCGGCACCGACCGGTTGAGCGTGCCGATGGTGCGGGGCGCCGACGGCGAGCTCGAGCAGGTGTCGTGGCCGGTGGCGCTCGAGACCGCGGCGCGCGGCCTCGAGGCCGCGCGCGAGGGCAAGGGCGTCGGCGTGCTGCCCGGCGGTCGCCTGACCGTCGAGGACGCCTACGCCTACGCCAAGTTCGCGCGCATGGCCCTCGGCACCAACGACGTCGACCACCGCTCGCGGCCGCACAGCGCGGAGGAGGAGCAGTTCCTCGCGCACCACGTCGCCGGCCGCTCGCTCGCCTCCGCGGGCGCGGTCACCTTCGGCGACCTCGAGAAGGCGCCGGCCGTGCTGCTGGTCGCGCTCGAGGCCGAGGAGGAGTCGGCCATCGTCTTCCTGCGCCTGCGCAAGGGCGTGCGCAAGCACCGCACCGCGGTGCACGCGGTCGCGCCCTACGCGAGCCGCGGCCTCACCAAGCTGTCCGGCACCCTGGTGCCGGCCGCCCCCGGCACCGAGGCCGAGGTGCTGGCTGCCATCGCCTCCGGCGAGGTCGACGTCGCCACGACCACCGAGGCCCTCAAGGCCCCCGGTGCGGTCGTGCTCGTCGGCGAGCGCGCCGCGGCCGTGCCCGGCGCCCTGTCGGCCGTGCTGCGGGTGGCGCAGTCCACCGGCGCGCGGGTGGCCTGGGTGCCGCGCCGCGCCGGTGAGCGCGGCGCCGTCGAGGCCGGCACCCTGCCGGGCCTGCTGCCCGGCGGACGCCCGGTCTCCGAGGCCGAGGCCCGGGTCGACCTGGCCGCCGCCTGGGGAGTCGACGCGGTGCCCTCGGCTCCCGGCCGCGACGCCGCGGCGATCCTGGCCGCCGCCGCCGCGGGCGAGCTCGACGCCCTCGTCGTCGGTGGCGTCGACCCCGACGACCTGCCGGACGGGCGCGCCGCCCGGGCCGCGCTCGAGGCCGTGCCGTTCCTGGTGAGCCTGGAGGTCCGCGCGTCCGCGGTCACCGAGCTGGCCGACGTCGTGCTGCCGGTGGCTCCGGTCGCCGAGAAGGCCGGCTCCTACCTGAACTGGGAGGGTCGCCTGCGTCCGTTCGACGCCGTGCTCGACTCGCGCGCGATGAGCGACCTGCGCGTGCTCGGTGCCGTCGCCGACCAGATGGACGTCGACCTCGGCCTGCGCGACGCCGCCTCGGCCCGCGCCGAGCTCGCCGAGCTCGGCGGCTGGGAGCGCGAGGTGCCCGCCCCGCAGGTCGGCGGCCGGCGAGCCGCCCGCGCCGGCACCCGGCGAGGCCGTCCTGGCGACCTGGGGCCTGCTCCTCGGCACCGGGCGCCTGCAGGACGGCGAGCCGTTCCTGGCCGGCACCGCGCACCGCGCGCACGCCCGGATGAGCGCGGGCACCGCGGAGACCGCCTCGGTCACCGGTGCCGACCGCGTGCGGGTCTCGACGCCCGACGGCTCGGTCACGGTGCCGCTGGTGGTCACCGAGATGCCCGACGGCGTGGTCTGGCTGCCGTCGGCGAGCCAGGGCTGCGACGTGAGCCGCGACCTGCGGGCCGGCGCCGGGTCGCTGGTGCGGGTGAGCGCGGCCCCGGTCGAGGTCACGACCGTCACCACCGAGGGGAGCCCGGCGTGAACGTGCTGCAGGCAGGCGTCGCCGTCGACGGCGCCGCCGACTTCAGCCAGGACAACGGCTGGGTCATCGCCGGGAAGATGCTGTTCGTCTTCCTCTTCCTGGTCGTCAACGTGCTGCTGGCGATCCTGCTCGAGCGCAAGATCATCGGCCGGATGCAGAACCGTCCGGGCCCGAACCGCGCCGGCCCCGGCGGCATGATCCAGTCGCTCGCCGACGGCGTGAAGCTGATGCTCAAGGAAGACATCATCCCCAAGGGCGCCGACCGCACCCTGTACATCCTGGCGCCGGCGATCGCGGCGATCCCGTGCTTCCTGTCGTTCGCGGTGATCCCGCTCGGCCCGGCCGTGCGGCTGCCGTTCACCGACATCGTGACCCCGATGCAGATGACCGACCTGCCGGTCGCCGTCCTCTACATCCTCGCCGTCACCAGCATCGGCGTGTACGGCCTGGTGCTGGCCGGCTGGGCGTCCGGCTCGACCTACCCGCTGCTCGGCGGCGTGCGCTCCACGGCGCAGGTCATCTCCTACGAGCTGTCGATGGGCCTGGCGCTGGTCAGCGTGTTCGTCTTCGCCGGCTCGATGTCGACCTCCGAGATCGTCGCCAGCCAGGAGTCGCTGTGGTGGGGCATCCCGCTGCTGCCCGCGTTCGTCGTCTACGTCATCTCGATGGTGGGCGAGACCAACCGGCTGCCGTTCGACCTCCCCGAGGCCGAGGGCGAGCTGGTCGGCGGCTTCCACACCGAGTACTCCGCGCTGAAGTTCGCGATGTTCTTCCTCGCCGAGTACGTCAACATGGTCACCGTCTCGGCCCTGGCCACCACGCTGTTCCTCGGCGGCTGGCGGGCACCCTTCCCGCTGTCGGCGATCGGCGACGGCGTGCTCAACACCGGGTACTGGCCGCTGCTGTGGTTCACGGCCAAGGTCTGGCTGTTCATGTTCCTGTTCATCTGGCTGCGCGGGTCGCTGCCGCGGCTGCGCTACGACCAGTTCATGCGGTTCGGCTGGAAGGTGCTCATCCCGGTCGCCCTGGCCTGGATCGTGCTGTCCGGCCTGGTGCGCGCGGCGCAGACCTTCCTCGAGCTCGACGTGCGCTCGCTGCTCGTCCCCGCGGCGGTCTTCCTCGGCGTGCTCGCCGTCGGCCTCTACCTGTGGGAGCGGGTCAACCCGCCGAAGGACGAGCAGGACGACGCCGCGGCGCCCTTCGACGCGTTCGCCGGTGGGCACCCGGTGCCGCCGATGCCCGGCCAGCAGGTCGCGCCGTCGCGCCGCCGCGCCGCCCGCGAGGTGCGCGAGCCGGTGACGGTGGGCGCGCCCGAGCTGACGAAGACCACCGCGGACGGCCCCGCCGGCCCGCCTGCCGCCGACGGCTCCACCGAGGAGGACACCCGTGGCTGACAAGCCCCCCGTGCTGCCCGAGGGCAGCCGCCCGAAGAGGGGCAACGCCCTCACCGACCTGCTGGCGCCGGTCGCCGGCTTCGGGGTCTCGTTCCGCACCATGTTCCGCAAGGTGCAGACCGAGCAGTACCCCGAGCAGAAGGTGCCCACCCAGCCGCGGTACCACGGCCGGCACCAGCTGAACCGGCACCCGGACGGCCTGGAGAAGTGCATCGGCTGCGAGCTGTGCGCGTGGGCCTGCCCGGCCGACGCCATCTACGTCGAGGGCGCGTCGAACACCCCCGACGCCCAGTTCTCGCCGGGTGAGCGGTACGGGCGCGTCTACCAGATCAACTACCTGCGCTGCATCTTCTGCGGCCTGTGCATCGAGGCGTGCCCGACCCGCGCGCTGACGATGACGAACGAGTACGAGCTGGCCGGGCCCTCCCGCGAGGGCCTGATCTACGAGAAGCAGGACCTCCTCGGCCCGATGCTGCCCGGCATGCTCGCCGCGCCGCACCCGATGGCGCCCGGCACCGAGGACACCAGCTACTACCGCGGCGAGGTGACCCGCGCCGTCCCCGAGCAGGTCGCCTGGGTCACCGCGCACCGTCCCGACGACGACAGCCTCGGCCAGTTCGGCGTCGGCCCGGGGTCGACGACCACCTCCGGCGGTGGCTCGTGAACCTCGCGCACGTGCTCGTCGCGCAGACGCCGGCGCTGCCGGCCGACCCGCAGCTCGGTGGCGCCGAGACGGTGCTGTTCTGGATCCTCGCGCCGCTGATGGTCATCGCCTCGCTCGGCCTGCTGTTCGTGAAGAAGGCCGTGCACGCCGCGGTGCTCGTCGCGTTCACGATGATCTGCCTCGCGGTCATGTACGCGGCCCAGGACGCCCAGTTCCTCTTCGCGGCCCAGATCGTCGTCTACACCGGCGCGGTCATGATGCTGTTCCTGTTCGTGCTGATGCTGGTCGGCGTCGACTCGGCCGACTCGCTGGTCGAGACGATCACCGCGCAGCGCTGGATCGGGATGCTGGCCGGCGCGGCGATCGCGTTCCTGCTGATCGGTTCGATCACGGGGGTGTCGCTGTCGGTCATGGAGGCCTCGGTCTACCGCACCGACGGCCTGCGCCTCGGCGAGCCGGTGGGTCTCGAGCTCGCCAACGCCGACGGCAACCCCGTCGGCGTCGCCCGCGAGGTCTTCGGCCGCTACGTCTTCGCCTTCGAGGTGGTCGCGACCCTGCTCGTCATCGCCGCCCTCGGCGCCATCCTGCTCACCCACCGCGAGCGGCTCACCGCGCGTCCGACCCAGGCCTCGCTAGCCCGCGAGCGGGTGCGGCAGGGCACCCAGGTGCCGCCGCTGCCCGCGCCCGGCGTGTTCGCCCGCTCGAACGCTGTCGACACCCCGGCGCTGCTGCCGGACGGCAGCCCCAGCGAGCTGTCGGTCTCCCGGGTGCTGGCCGTGCGCGGCCAGAACCGCTCGGCCGACCGGCTCGCCGGTCAGGTCGACGTCGTGCGCGCCGAGATCGCGGGCCGCCCGCGCGGCCGCGACGGCGGAGGCACCGGCCGCGACGCCGGCAACGCCTCGCCGCAGACCGGCGACGACGCCGTCGGCTCCCCGCCCGGCGACCCCGCCGACCCCGCCCGCCAGGGCCCGACCGACGCGCCGGAGGGCACCCGATGACCGTCACGGCCTACCTGGTGCTGGCCTGCCTGCTGTTCTCGATCGGCGCGACCACGGTGCTCGTGCGCCGCAACGCCATCGTGGTGTTCATGGGCGTCGAGCTGATGCTCAACGCCGCGAACCTGGTGCTCGTCACCGCCGCCCGCCAGCAGGGCACCCTCGAGGGCCAGGTGATCGCGTTCTTCGTGATGGTCGTCGCCGCGGCCGAGGTGGTCGTCGGGCTGGCGATCATCGTGTCCATCTTCCGCACCCGCAGGTCCGCGTCGGTCGACGACGTCAACCTGCTGAAGTACTGAGGGCCCCGGTGGCCGACATGGAGGGACGGATCAGGTGAACCCCCTGTCCGCAGTGCAGACCGCCGGCGAGGCGGCGCACGGGAGCGTGCTGGCGGCCGAGGGCGTCGTGACGTCGTCGTGGCTCCTCGTCGCGCTCCCGCTGGCCGGGGCGTTCGTGCTGCTCCTCGGCGGGCGCCGCACCGACCGGTGGGGCCACTGGCTGGCCGTCGCCCTGTCGTGGGGCTCGTTCGTGCTGGGCGCGGTGCTGTTCGTGACGCTGCTCGGCCTGCCGGCCGAGGAGCGCGCGCAGGACCTGCACCTGTACTCGTGGGTGCCCGCCGGGAACTTCGTCGTCGACGCGGGGCTGCGGATCGACCCGCTGTCGCTGACGTTCGTGCTGCTGGTGACCTTCGTCGGGTCGCTCATCCACGTCTACTCCGTGGCGTACATGGAGCACGACCCCGACCGGCGCCGGTTCTTCGCCTACCTCAACCTGTTCGTGGCCTCGATGCTGCTGCTGGTGCTGGCCGACAGCTACCTGCTGCTCTACGTCGGCTGGGAGGGCGTCGGTCTGGCGTCCTACCTGCTGATCGGGTTCTGGAACCACAGGCCCGAGTACGCCACCGCCGCCAAGAAGGCCTTCGTGGTCAACCGGATCGGCGACGTCGGTCTCGGCCTGGCGATCATGGCGATGTTCGTGGTGTTCGGCGCCGTCGACTTCGACACCGTGCTGACCGGCGCCCCGGACGCCTCCGAGGGCTGGCTCACCTTCATCGGCCTGATGCTCCTGCTCGCCGCCTGCGGCAAGTCGGCGCAGTTCCCGCTGCAGTCCTGGCTCGGCGACGCGATGGCGGGCCCCACGCCGGTGTCGGCCCTGATCCACGCCGCGACGATGGTCACCGCCGGCGTCTACCTCGTGGTGCGCTCCGGCGCGATCTTCGAGGGCGCCCCCACCGCCTCGCTCGCCGTGGTGGTCGTCGGCGCGATCACGCTGGTGTACGGCGCGATCGTCGGCTGCGCCAAGGACGACATCAAGAAGGCGCTGGCCGCCTCGACGATGTCGCAGATCGGCTACATGATGCTGGCCGCCGGCCTCGGCCCGGTCGGCTACGTGTTCGCGATCTTCCACCTGGTCACGCACGGCTTCTTCAAGGCCGGCATGTTCCTCGGCGCCGGCTCGGTCATGCACGGCATGGACGACGTCGTCGACATGCGCCGGTTCGGCCAGCTCGCCGGGTCGATGCGCACCACCTGGCTGACGTTCGGCGCCGGCTGGCTCGCCATCATCGGCTTCCCGCTCCTGTCCGGCTTCTGGAGCAAGGACAAGATCATCGAGGCCGCCTTCATGCCCGTCGAGTCGGAGTGGCGCGCCTGGGTGTTCGGCACGATCACCCTGCTGGCCGCCGGCCTCACCGCGTTCTACATGTCGCGGCTGTTCTTCATGACCTTCCACGGACGCCGGCGCTGGGCCGACAAGGCGCACCCGCACGAGTCGCCGCTGCTGATGACCGTGCCGATGGTCGTGCTCGCGGTCGGCTCGGTCGCGCTGGGCGGGCTGCTGGCGCTGAACAGCTCGTTCGTGCACTGGCTCGAGCCGGTCGTGCCCGAGGAGCACCTCGAGCCCGTGCTGCCGATCCCCGTGATCATGGGCCTGACCATCGCCCTGGTGGCGATCGGCGTCGGCCTGGCGTGGCGCCAGTACCACCTGTCCGACGTCGGCGCGCCGAGCACGTCGTTCGCGGCCACGGCTGCCCGGTCCGACCTGTACCAGGAGGTCGTGAACCAGGCCGCCTTCGAGCGCCCGGGCCTGTACCTCACCCGCTCGCTGGTCTACGTCGACCAGGCAGGCGTCGACGGCGCGGTCACCGGCGGTGCCCGCCTGACGACCGGCCTCGGCGGCTGGCTGAGCAGGTGGCAGAACGGTTTCGTGCGCTCCTACGCGTCCTTGATGCTCGTCGGCGTCGCCGTGCTCGTCGGCGTCGTCCTGGTGGTGAGGTGACGATGGAGACGTTCCCCTGGCTGACGACGATCGGCCTGCTGCCCCTCGTGGGGTCGCTGCTGCTCGCCGCACTGCCCGCGGGGCTGCGCCGGCTCTCGCGCGAGATCGCCCTCGGCGTCTCGCTGCTCACGCTCGCGGCCGTGGTGGTCATGGCCCTGCAGTTCGACGTCGCCCGCGGCGGCGAGTACCAGCTCACCGAGACCGCGAGCTGGATCCCGCAGTTCGGCGTCTCGTACGCCCTGGGCGTCAACGGCATCGGCCTGGTGATGGTCGTGCTGGCCGCGGTGCTCGTGCCCGTCTGCGTCCTCGCGTCGTGGCACGACGCCGGTGCGGACCCGCAGCGCATGCGGCTGTTCTTCGCGTTGGTGCTGGTGCTCGAGACGATGATCGTCGGCGTCTTCGCAGCTCGCGACGTCTTCCTGTTCTACGTCTTCTTCGAGGCGATGCTCATCCCGATGTACTTCCTGATCGGGTCCTTCGGGGGAGCGCAGGGCAAGTTCGCCGCGATGAAGTTCCTGCTGTTCTCGCTCGCCGGCGGGCTGATCATGCTCGTCGCGCTGATCGGGCTGGTGCTCGGCGTCGTCCGCGACCCCGCCACCGGTCAGCTCGCGATCGAGCCCGGCACCTTCCTGATCGAGAACCTGGTGGCCCTGGAGTTCGGCACGGGCCTCGAACGATGGCTGTTCGTCGGGTTCTTCATCGCCTTCGCCATCAAGGCGCCGATGTGGCCGGTGCACACCTGGCTGCCCGACGCCGCCGCGTCGTCCACCCCGGGCGGGGCCGTCCTGCTGGTCGGCGTGCTCGACAAGGTCGGCACCTTCGGCATGATCACGCTCTGCCTGCCGCTGTTCCCCGAGGCCAGCCGCTGGGCGGCACCGGTCGTGGTGGTGCTCGCCGTGATCTCGGTGCTCTACGGCGCGCTGCTCGCCATCGGCCAGAGCGACCTCAAGCGCCTGATCGCGTTCACCTCGATCTCGCACTTCGGCTTCATCGTGCTCGGCATCTTCGCCATGACCTCGTCGGGGCAGGCCGGGTCGGTGCTGTACATGGTCAACCACGGCTTCTCGACGGCTGCCCTGTTCCTGGCGGCGGGCATGTTCATCGCCCGCTACGGCACCTCGCGCATCGCCGACTACGGCGGCGTGCAGCGGGTCACCCCGCTGCTGGCCGGGTCGTTCCTGGTGGCCGGCCTGTCGTCGCTCGCGCTGCCGGGCCTGTCGAGCTTCGTCAGCGAGTTCCTCGTGCTGGTGGGCACGTTCGCCCGGTACCCGGTCGCCGCGGTGCTCGCGACGCTCGGCATCGTCCTGGCCGCCCTGTACATCCTGCTGACCTACCAGCGGATGGCGACCGGGCCGGTGCCCGAGTCGATGAAGGGCGCGCCCGACCTGCGCGCCCGCGAGATCTGGGTGATGGCGCCGGTCCTCGCCGTCATCGTCGCCCTCGGCTTCGTGCCGAAGCCCGTGCTCGACGTCATCAACCCGGCGATCGAGCAGACCATGGTGGTGGTCGGTGTGACCGACCCCGACCACATGGTCACCAACGCCGAGGACGGAGCCGACCAGTGAGCCTGACGTCCGTGGCCGCCGCCGCGCTGCCCGCCGCCCTCGTCCCCCCCGGCTCGTCCGGGTTCACGCCGCCCGAGATCGACTGGGTCGCAGCGGGTCCGGTCGTCACCGTGCTCGCCGCAGCCGTCATCGGCGTGCTGGTCGAGGCCTTCGTGCCGCGAGCCGCGCGCCGCGGCACCCAGCTCGGCCTCGCCGGGGTCGGCCTGCTCGCGTCCCTGAGCTTCGTGGTGTGGATGTGGACCCGCGACGAGACCCGCTCCGTCGTGGGCTCGGCGCTCGACCCGACGCACCTCGGCATGCAGCAGGACAAGGTCGCCCTGTTCCTGCAGGGCACGCTGATCGTCCTCACCGCGCTGGCGCTGCTGGTGCTGGGCGAGCGCGGCGCGGGTCGGCTCGACGCGTTCGCCGCGCAGGCCGCGACCACGCCGGGCTCGGAGGAGGAGCGGCTCGCCAACGAGGCCGGCCGCCAGAGCACCGAGGTCTTCCCGCTCACCATGTTCGCAGCCGGCGGCATGATGATCTTCTCCAGCGCGCAGGACCTGCTCACGATGTTCGTGGCGCTCGAGGTGTTCTCGCTGCCGCTGTACATCATGTGCGGGCTCGCCCGGCGCCGGCGCCTGCTGTCGCAGGAGGCCTCGCTCAAGTACTTCCTGCTCGGTGCGTTCTCGTCCGCGCTGTTCCTGTTCGGCATGGCGATCGTGTTCGCCATCACCGGCACCATCACGATCAACGGGATGGGCTCGGTGTTCGCCGGTGCCCGCGAGGCCGGCATCGACCTCACCGGCCAGTACCCGTTCCTCGTCGCGGGCATCCTGCTCGTGCTGGTGGGTCTGCTGTTCAAGGTCGGTGCGGTGCCGTTCCACGCGTGGACCCCGGACGTGTACACCGGCGCCCCCACCCCGGTCACCGGCTTCATGGCCGCCTGCACCAAGGTCGCCGCGTTCGGTGCGCTGGTGCGGCTGCTCTACGTGTCGCTGGCCAGCACCGAGGAGGTGCTGCAGCCCGCGCTGTGGGTGGTCGCCTCGCTCACCATGGTGGTCGGCTCGCTCGTCGCGATCCGCCAGCTCGACGTCAAGCGGATGCTCGCCTACTCCTCGATCGCGCACGCCGGCTTCATCCTCACCGGCCTGGTGACGGTGCAGGAGGCCGGCATCGTCGGCGTGCTCTTCTACGTGCTGGCGTACGGCCTCACCACGGTCGCCGCGTTCGGCATCGTCACGCTGGTGCGCGCCCTCGACGAGGACGGCAACGACGTCGGCGAGGCGACGCACCTGTCGCAGTGGGCCGGCCTCGGCCGCCGCTCGCCGGTCCTGGCCGCCGCGTTCACCTTCCTGCTGCTGGCGATGGCGGGCATCCCGCTCACCAGCGGCTTCATCGCCAAGGTCGGCGTGTTCTCGGCCGCGGTCACCGGAGGCGTCGCGTGGCTGGCCGTGCTCGGCGTGCTCGCCAGCGCCGCGGCGGCGTTCTTCTACCTGCGGGTCGTCGTCCTGATGTACTTCACCGAGCCGTCCACCGAGGGCACCACGGTCGTCGTCGGCGGCTGGCTGACCGGCACGGCCGTCGCGATCGGGGTGGCCGCCACCCTGGTCCTCGGTGTGTTCCCGCAGCCGTTCCTCGACCTGGCCGGTGCCATCACCACCACCGCCGCGCCCTGACGTGACGACCCCCGTCCCGGTGAGCGAGTCGGTCGCCGACGCCGTCGCGCGGCGCCTCGAGGAGGTCGAGGTGCGGCTGCGCGACGCGGTGTCGCACACCGACGACCTGGCCGACTCGGTCTCGCGCCACCTGGTCGAGGCGGGCGGCAAGCGCACGCGTCCGACGCTGACGCTGCTCGCCGCGCACCTCGGCGACCCCGGGCGTCCCGAGGTGCTCGACGCCGCGGTCGTCGTCGAGCTGACGCACCTGGCCACGCTCTACCACGACGACGTGATGGACTCCGCGCCCACGCGGCGCGGGGCCCCCGCGGTGCACGCGCTGTGGGGCAACAACGTCGCGATCCTCACCGGCGACCTGCTGTTCGCCCGGGCCTCGCGCGTCGTCGCCGGCCTGGGCCCGCAGGCCGTCCGGATCCAGGCCGCGACGTTCGAGCGGCTGTGCCTCGGCCAGATGCACGAGACCGTGGGCCCGCGCGGCGGCCAGGACCCCGTCGAGCACTACCTGCAGGTGCTGGCCGACAAGACCGGGTCGCTGATCGCGACGTCCGGCCGGTTCGGCGCGATGTTCTCCGGCTGCTCGCGCGAGGTGGTCGACGTCCTGGTCGACTACGGCGAGAAGGTGGGGGTCGCCTTCCAGCTCGCCGACGACGTCATCGACCTCACCGCCGACCCCGCGGTCACCGGCAAGACGCCCGGCACCGACCTGCGCGAGCGGGTGCCCACCCTGCCGGTGCTGCTCGCCCGCCGGGCCGCCGCCGCGGGCGACACCGACGCCGCGGGCGTGGTCGAGCTGCTCGACGCCGACCTCGACGACGACGCCGCGCTCGCCGAGGCCGTGCAGGCCCTGCGCGAGCACGCCGTGACCGACGAGACCCGCCGCCAGGCCCGCCGCTGGGCCGACGACGCCGTCGCCGCCCTCGACACCCTGCCCGACGGCGAGGTGCGCACCGCCCTGGCCGACCTCGCCGGCCAGGTCGCGAGCCGCACCACCTGACCCGCGGGCGAGCTGTCAGACCCTGGTGCCGATCGACCGGGAGGAGCGTCTGACAGCCGGTCGGCCCGGGCGATCAGTCAGACCCTGGTGCCGGTCGACCGGGTCGAGGGTCTGACAACCCGGCCGGGCACGACGACGCCCCCCGTCCCCGAGCGACGGAGGGCGTCGTGCGACGCGGCCAGGGTCAGCCGCGGACGACCTGCACCACGGTCGGGCGCGGACCCCTGTGCTGGCCGGGAGCGGGGGTGCCCGTGGCGCCCACGTAGTCGGGGAAGTACGACTGCGGGGCGTCCCAGCTGCCGTCCTCGCCCGGGTGCTGGACGGCGACCATCACCGTGCCGTCGCGGTCGCGGACGACCGGGCCGCAGGTCTCGGCGCCGGCGGGCACCGCGAGGAACTGCTGCACCCGGCCGCGCTCAGGGCCGTCGACCGGCACCTTGAACAGGCCGTCGTTCAGGCCCAGCGCCGACGGCTGGCCGTCGGTCGAGACCCACAGGTTGCCGGCGCTGTCGAACGCGACGTTGTCGGGGCACGCGATGGGCGACACCGGGCCGGTGTAGCCGCCGAAGTAGGTGCCGGCCGTCGCGGGGTCGCCGCAGATCAGCACCAGGTTCCACGCGAACGTCGGCCCGGTGTGGTCGCCACCGGTCGGGATCATCTCGACCACGTGGCCGTCCTTGTTGGCCGGACGCGGGTTCGGCTCGTCGACCGTCGTGCGCGCGGTGTTGTTGGTGCAGGCGACGTAGATGCGCCCGTTCACCAGGTTGGGCTCGACGTCCTCGGGCCGGTCCATCTTCGTCGGCTGCACGACGTCGGCGGCCAGCCGCGTGAACACCAGCACCTCCTCGGTGCTGAAGCCGGGGACGACCGACTCGCCGCCCACGGTGAGCGGGATCCACTCGCCGGTGCCGTCGCTGACGCCGTCCCCCAGCCCGTCGCCGGTGTACCGCGCCACCGACAGGTCGCCGTTCGAGAGCAGGGTCTTGTTGTGCTCGCGGGCGGCCTCGCCGTTCCCCTTGCGCATCGTGTCGCGCGAGACGAAGCGGTAGACGTAGTCGAAGCGCTCGTCGTCGCCCATGTAGGCCACCGCGTGGCCGTCGGCGTTCACGACCACGGTGGCGCCCTCGTGCTTGAACCGCCCGAGCGCCGTGTGCTTCACCGGCTTGCTGTTCGGCTTCATCGGGTCGAGCTCGACGATCCACCCGAACCGGTTGGGCTCGTTGGCGTACTCGGGGCGGGTGGCGTCCCAGCGCGGGTCGAGCGAGCGCCAGCCGCGCGCGTCGCCGGAGGCGCCGAGGCCGTACCGCGCCTCGCGCGCCGTGCCGGCCGCACGGAAGTACTGGTTGAAGTTCTCCTCGCCCGACAGCACGGTGCCCCACGGGGTGGTGCCGCCGGCGCAGTTGTTCAGCGTGCCGCGGACGCGGACGCCGCGCGGGTCCTCGACCGTCTTCAGCAGGTCGCTGCCCCGGGCGGGGCCGTCGAACACGAACTCGGTGTCGGCCGTGATGCGGCGGTTGCGGCGGGCACCCACCTGCACCTCCCACGCGGCGCCGCGGCGCTTGCGGCGCACCTCGACCACCGACATGCCGTGCGCGGCCCAGGCGGTGCGGATCACCGTCTCGGCCGGGGTGCCGGGCGGGAACATGATCCCCTCGTTCGTGTACTCGTGGTTGGCCACGAGCAGGCCCTTGCGGCCCGAGGCGTCGGTCTCGATGACGTCGAGGTAGTCGCAGTTGTAGCCGAACTGGCCGGCCTGGGACCGCGGCGTCTGCGCCATCGGGTCGAACGCCGGCGCGCCGGCGAGGATCGGGTCGCCCCAGCGGATCACCGGCTGCCAGGAGTACCCGGCCGGCACGGTCATCGCGTCGACGGTGCCGGGGACCGGCGCGATCGGGGTGAAGAGCAGGCGTCCGCCGGCGCGGGCCGCGGCCGCGCCACCGGGAGCGGCGGCGGCCGGGCGTGCGCCGGTCGCGGTGCCCGCGAGGGCCAGGGCCAGGGCCGCCCCCGTCCCGCCGAGGAGGGAGCGGCGGCTCAGCGCGGCGCCGGCGACGTCGCGGAAGTACTCGTTCTCGCTGGTGTTGGGGACGGGCTGGGCGCACGCGTCACCACAGCGCAGGTGGCAGGTCACGGGGCTGCGCCGGCCGTGGGTGCGGCCCGTCATGGGCAGCAGGCGGCGGTCTTCGGGGGCGATCGTCACGGTGTGGCTCGTTCCTTCTCGCGTCGGCGTCCGGCGGAACCACCGGACCCCCGACGCTAGGAGCCGAGCCCCTACCGGCAGTCGACGACCGCGTGGCCGGCGGGTGAAGTCTGGGTGACCCGTGCGCGTCCGGCCGAGCGCAGCGTGTCGACAGTGAGGACGGCGAGCGCCGCCCACACGAGCCCGAACCCGATCCAGCGGGCCGTCGGCATCGGCTCGTGCAGCACGACGACGCCGGCGAGCAGCTGCAGCGTGGGGGTGACGTACTGCAGCAGCCCCACCGTCGACAGCGGGATCCGGCTGGCCGCGGCGGCGAAGAGCAGGAGGGGCACGGCCGTGGCGATGCCCGTGCTGGCCAGCAGGAGCGCGTGCACGGGGCCCTCGCTGCCGAACGTCGCCTGGCCGCTGGTGTGCAGCCACACCAGCGCCGCCAGCGCGGGCAGGGTGAGCACGGCGGTCTCGACCGAGAGGCTGTGCACCGCGCCGACGTCGCGGCCGAGGCGGTTCTTCATCAGCCCGTAGAGACCGAAGCTGGCGGCCAGGGTGAGCGCGATCCACGGCACGCCGCCGTAGGCGACGGCGAGCACGCCGACCGCGACGGCGCCCACGCCGACCGCCACCCACTGCAGCCGGCGCAGCCGCTCGCGCAGCACGACGACACCGAGCAGGACGGTGACCAGCGGGTTCACGTAGTAGCCGAGCGCGGTCTGCACGACCTGCTCCGACGTCACGCCGTAGATGTAGACGAACCAGTTCACCGCGATCAGGACGGCGGCCGCCGTCAGCAGCAGCATCGAGCGGCGCGAGCGCAGCACGGCCCCGATGCCGCGCCACGAGCGCATGACGGTGAGCAGCACCCCGCACACCAGCACCGACCACAGCACCCGGTGCAGCAGCACCTCGAGCGCCGGCGAGGGCGACATGAGCAGGAAGTACAGGGGGAAGACCCCCCACAGCGTGTAGGCGCCCAGCCCCATCAGGACGCCGGCGCGGCCGCGGTCCTCGGCCGGCGCCGCCGGGGTCGCCGTCCGGGCCGGGGGTGCGCTCACCCGCCCACGGTAGGGGGCGGGCGAGCCGCGCTCGCAACCGGTCCGGGAGCGTGGTTCGATCGTCGTCCGGCCTGGGCGTGCGACGGCTCCGTCCCGGCTCCCGACGCGCGCAGGAGGACACCACGTGACGAGCACGACCCGAGCGCCCTCGCGGGCGCTGCACCGGGCGGCCCGGTTCGAGGACGTGTTCCACGCGCGCCTCGAGAGCAAGGTCGTCGAACGGGGCTGGACCCCGCAGGTCACCGCCTACACCGGCTACGGCGCGCCCGGGTGGGTGCGGGTGCTCGCGCGGGTGCTGCGCACCCGGCCCACCCCGAGCAGCACGCCCGACGAGCTGCGCCGCGGCTGGCACCAGTTCGTCACGGTGCCCGCGGTGGGTGTGCAGGTGCGGGTGCGCGCCGGCGCCGTCGAGACCCTGGCGACCACCGACCGCGGCGGCTACGTCGACCTGCGGGTCGAGTGCGACCTGCCGCTCGGCTGGCAGGAGGTGGGCCTGGAGGTCGTGGGCCCCGACCAGGGCGGCCACGTCGAGGCCGTGCAGCCGGCCGACGGCGACGACCCGTCCGACCCGGCCGACGCCGACCGCGACGACGACGGCGACGGGCGCGAGACCCCGGCGGCCTACCGGTCGCACGGCGAGGTGATGGCGCCGGTCCTGGTCATCGACCCCGACGCCGACCTCGGCATCGTCAGCGACATCGACGACACCGTCATGGTCACCTCGCTGCCGCGCGCCCTGCTCGCGGCGTGGAACACGTTCGTGCTGAACGAGCACGCGCGCCGTCCCGTCCCCGGCATGGCCGTGCTCTACGAGCGGCTGGTCACCGCGCACCCGGGCGCCCCGGTCATCTACCTGTCGACCGGCGCGTGGAACGTGGCGCCGACCCTGACGCGGTTCCTGTCGCGGCACCTCTACCCGCGCGGGCCGCTGCTGCTCACCGACTGGGGCCCCACCAAGGACGGCTGGTTCCGCAGCGGCCAGGCGCACAAGCGCCAGACGCTGCGCCGGCTCGCCGAGGACTTCCCGCGGGTGCGCTGGCTGCTGATCGGCGACGACGGCCAGCACGATCCCGACCTGTACTCCGAGTTCGCGCGCACCCACCCCGACAACGTGGCAGCCGTGGCCATCCGGCACCTGCTGCCCACCGAGCAGGTGCTCGCCAGCGGCCTGCCCGTGCCGATGGACCAGGCCAAGTCGGTCCCTGGCACGCAGTGGGTGCAGGGCACCGACGGCGCCGCGCTGTCGGCGCGGCTGGCGTCGCTGGACCTGCTGTAGTCAGCGACCCAGCCGGCGGTACGTCTGCTCGGTCTCGGCCTTGGCGGCGCGCCACCAGTGCTCGTTCTCGGTGTACCAGCGGACGGTCTGCTCGAGCCCTGCCCGCAGGTCGCGGTAGCGCGGCTCCCAGCCGGTCTCGGCGCGCAGCTTGGTCGGGTCGATGGCGTAGCGCAGGTCGTGGCCGGGACGGTCACCCACGAGGTCGAACCAGCCGGCCGGCCTGCCCATGATGTCGAGCAGCAGCTCGACGACCTGCCGGTTGTCGTGCTCGCCGTCGGCGCCGACCAGGTAGGTCTCGCCGGGGCGTCCCCGCTCGAGGATCGCCACGACCGCGTCGTTGTGGTCGTCGACGTGGATCCAGTCGCGCACGTTGGTGCCCTGGCCGTACAGCTTGGGCCGCACGCCGTCGAGGACGTTCGTGATCTGGCGCGGGATGAACTTCTCCACGTGCTGGTACGGGCCGTAGTTGTTCGAGCAGTTCGACAGCGTCGCGGTGATGCCGAACGAGCGTACCCACGCGCGCACCAGCAGGTCGGCGCCCGCCTTGGTCGCCGAGTACGGGCTGGAGGGGTTGACCGGCGTCTGCTCGGTGAAGCGGGCGGGGTCGTCCAGCGCGAGGTCGCCGTAGACCTCGTCGGTCGAGACGTGGTGCAGCCGCGTCCCGTGCTGGCGCACGGCCTCGAGCACCCGGAAGGTGCCGACCAGGTTCGTCTCGACGAACGGCCACGGGTCCTCGAGGGAGTTGTCGTTGTGCGACTCGGCGGCGAAGTGGACCACCACGTCGTGGTCGGCGACGAGCCGGTCGACCAGGTCGGCGTCGGCGACCGACCCCACCACCAGCTCGACGGTGTCGCGCACGGGCGCCAGCGTCGCGGGGTTGGCGGCGTAGGTCAGGGCGTCGAGGACGGTCACCTCCCAGTCCGGACGGGTGCTACGCAGCCGCAGCACGAAGTTCGCGCCGATGAACCCGGCGCCGCCGGTGACCAGGACCTTCACTGTGCGCTCTCCTTCGGTGGAGCCGGGATCTGCTGCAGCCCAGGGGGTTCGGTACCTGGGGGCCCGCCGGCGAACTCGACCTCGAGCGAGAACCGGTGGGCCAGGTAGCGGTGGTCAGCCAGGGCGACGGGGGAGCCGTCGTCGCCGACGGCGACGCGGCGCACGAGCAGGAGCGGTGTGCCGGCGGGTGCCGCGAGCAGCTCGGTCTCGTCGGCGCGCAGCGCGCCGGCGGTGATGCTCTGGCGCACCCGGGCGAGCCGGACGCCGTCGGCGCGCAGCGTGGCCCAGACCCCGGGGTCGGCGGCGCGGGCGGGGCTCACCGGGCCGGCCAGCGCGGCCGGCACCCACTCGGTCGTGACGTCGAGCGGGGCGTCGGCGACCGAGCGCACCGTCACCACCCGCAGCGCGCGGTCCCCGTCGTCGAGCCCGAGCGCCGGGGCGACGTCGGCGGGGGCGCGGTCGAGCCCGATCGCGACGACCGTGCGCACAGCGCGGCGCCCGGCGCCGGAGAGGGCCGAGCCCGCGTGCCGGAAGGTGCCGAGGGCCAGCCGCTGGTGGAACGGCCCGCCGACCGCGAACCAGCCCGAGCCGCGTCGGGCCTCGACCAGGCCCTCCTCGCGCAGCAGCTCGAGCGCGCGACGCACCGTGACCCGGCTGACGCCGTACCGGGCGCCGAGCGCCGCCTCGCTCTCCAGGGCGCCGCTCGGGTCGAGCCCGCCCAGGGCGATCTGCTCGCGCAGCGCCTGGGCCACCTCACGGAACCGGTGAGTTGTCATCAACCTGTATCAGACAGGTGAGACGGAGTGCTGTCAAGGCGCCCGGATCCCGGACGCGGTCCGTCCCACCCCCTGGTCTGCTGCGACCATGGGGCCGTGCTGAAGGCCCTGCTGCTCGAGAACCTGCACCCGCTCGCGACCGCGCTGCTGGAGGAGTCCGGCGTCGAGGTCGAGACCCGCGTGGGCGCGCTCGACGAGGACGAGCTGGTCGAGGCGCTCCAGGGAGTCCACCTGCTGGGCATCCGGTCCAAGACCGAGGTGACCGCGTCGGTGCTGGCGCAGGCGCCCGACCTGCTCGCCGTGGGGGCGTTCTGCATCGGCACCAACCAGATCGACCTGCCAGCCGCCGCCGGCCACGGGGTCGCGGTCTTCAACGCCCCGTTCTCGAACACGCGGTCGGTCGTCGAGCTCGCGATCGCCGAGATCATCGTGATGGCGCGCCGTCTCACCGAGAAGGACCGCGCGCTGCACGACGGCGTCTGGGAGAAGTCGGCGGCGGGCAGCCACGAGATCCGCGGCCGCCGGCTCGGCATCGTGGGCTACGGCAACATCGGCAGCCAGCTCTCGGTCGTGGCCGAGGCGCTCGGCATGCAGGTGTACTTCTACGACGCCGCCGACAAGCTCGCCCTCGGCAACGCCCGCCGCTGCTCCTCGCTGCACGAGCTGCTCGAGGTCGCCGAGGCCGTCACGCTGCACGTCGACGGGCGGATGGGCAACGCCGGCTTCTTCGGCCGCGAGCAGTTCGAGCGGATGCGGCCGCGCTCGCTGTTCCTCAACCTCTCGCGCGGGTTCGTCGTCGACTACGAGGCGCTGCGCGACAACCTGCTCTCCGGGCACATCGCGGGGGCCTCGATCGACGTCTTCCCCGACGAGCCGAAGAAGAAGGGCGACCCGTTCGAGTCCTCGCTGCGGGGCATCCCCAACGTGGTGCTCACCCCGCACATCGGTGGCTCCACCGAGGAGGCGCAGGAGGACATCGGGCGGTTCGTCGCCACCAAGCTGCGCGACTACGTCGAGCGCGGCGCGACCACGCTGTCGGTGAACGTCCCCGGCCTCGCGCTGGAGGCGCACCCGGGCCTGTGCCGCATCGCGCACGTGCACCGCAACACCCCGGGGGTGCTCGCCACGGTGAACCGCGTCCTGGCCGAGCACGGCGTCAACATCGAGGGCCAGCTGCTCGCCACGTCGGGCGAGACCGGGTACGTGGTCACCGACGTCGCCGGCCCGCTGCCCGCCGACCTGCTCGAGGAGCTGCGCGCGATGCCGGAGACCGTCCGCGTCCGCGTGCTGGGGTAGCCGACGTGCGCGAGGAGGACGTCCAGCTGCTCGAGCGCGAGCTCGGCGTCCTGCTGCGCCGTGCTCGCGGCACCTGGGGCCAGCTCGCCCGCGAGGTGCACCCCGACCTCGAGCCGGCTGCCTACGGGATCCTCACCCGGCTCGCCGACGCCGGAGACGCCCGCCTCACCGACCTGGCCGCCTGGTTCGGCGTCGGCAAGCCGACGATGTCGCGGCAGGTGGCCGAGCTCGAGCGGCTCGAGCTGATCGAGCGCGCCCCCGACCCCGACGACGCCCGCGCCCAGCGCGTCAGCCTCACGACCGAGGGGGCCGAGCGGGTCGGACGCGCGCGCCGCGCCCGCAACGCCCACTTCCGCGAGCGTCTGGCTGCCTGGCCCGCCGACGACGTCCGGGCGCTGGCCGACCTGCTGCACCGCCTCAACACCACCCCGGACTGACCCTCGAGGGGATCGTGGTGAGGGACGCCGAGAACGAGGTGGTCGCGCAGGACGGCCGGCGCGAGCTCGACTCCACGCCCTGAGGGGTCAGACCGCGCAGCTGTCGTCGTCGCACCTCGGCGCGTCGGCGCCGCCCGCCAGCACGGTGACGGGCGAGCGCTCGCCCCACGCCTGCTCCAGGGCGGCGAGAACCTGCTCGGCCGGCTGCGCGCCGGAGACGCCGAACCGCCCGTCCAGGACGAAGAACGGGACGCCCGTGATGCCGTAGGCACGGGCCTGGGCCACGTCGGCGCGCACGGCGTCGGCGTACTCGTCCGAGGCCAGCACGCGGCGCACCTCGACCTCGTCGAGCCCGGCGGCGACGGCCACCCGGGTCAGCTCGTCGTGGTCGGAGACCGACAGCCCCTCGGCGAACGTGCCGGTGTCGAGCGCCTGCTTCAGCTCGTGCTGGCGACCGCGCGCCAGCGCCAGGTGCAGCAGCCGGTGCGCGTCGAAGGTGTTGCCACCGCGCATCAGGTCGAACCGGAAGGTCAGGCCGTCGGCGGCGGCGGTGGCGGTCATCTGGTCGAGCATCTGCTGCGCCTCGGCCAGGCTGCGGCCGTACTTGCGCGCCAGCAGCTCGACCTGGCCGCCGGTGGCCGCGGTGCTCGGCGCGGCGGAGGGGTCGAGCTCGAACGAGCGCCACACCACCTCGACCTGGTCGCGGTGCTCGAAGGACTCCAGGGCGCGGGCGAAGCGGGCGCGTCCGACGCTGCACCAGGGGCACACCACGTCCGACCAGATGTCGATCCTCATGCCGCTCGCAACACCGCGTCCGGCGGGACGCTTCCCGCGGTCGTCAGAGACCGAGACGACCTCGGCCGACCGTCACCTCAGGTGGTGGGGTCGGGCACCGACAGGCGGGGGAGCAGGCCGGGCAGCAGCGCCTGGTCGACCGGTCCGAGGTCGGGCGTGAAGTCCCACGCGGTGCCGCCGAACCCGTCGACCAGCACCCCGCCCGGCCCGCCGGGCACGCGCCGGCAGGCGCGCAGCAGCGTCGACACCAGCGGGTTCGGCGCGGCCTCGCTGTCGGCGCCGGTGAGCACCAGCTGCACGCCCAGGCCGCCACCGTCGTCCACGAGGTGACGCAGCAGCGCGAGCGCGCGGTCGTCGACACCGGTGGGCACGTCGTGCACGAGCACCAGGTGCAGGTGGCCGCCGAGCTCGGCGAGCGCGTCGGACTGGCCCGACTGCAGCGCCATCCGCACCAGGTCGACGCGGCGCACCAGGTCCTCGAGCGCGGCCGTGACGCCCGTCGGGTCGCTCACGAGGGTGCCGATCCCCTGCAGGGGGACGGGGTTCGACGAACCGACGTCGAGGTGCAGCACGCGCAGGGAGCCGGGCGGGTGGCCCGCCAGCACCCGCACCGCGACCGCGCGCATCACCTGCGCGGCGGCGGCGGGACCGGCCGTCGAGGTGTCGACCCAGACGGGCGTGCGCAGCGGCAGGCCGACCAGCATCGGCACCTGCAGCGACGGAGCGTCGTCGACGCCCAGCGTGCCGATGCGCACCGCGACGGCGTGCTCGCGCGCCGGCTGCCACGCCGTCCAGGCCGGGGAGTCCCAGCGTGCCATCGGCGCAGGGAGCGAGTGCTCGAGTCCGTCGAGCTCCCGGGTCAGGTGGTCGACGTCGCGCCGGTGGTGCCGACGGGCCTGGTCGACCATCGCGTCGTGCTCCGCCTGGGCACGCGTCCTGGCCGCGTCGCCCTGCGGGCCGATCCGGGTGGTGGGGTCGGCGACCAGCTCCTCCAGCCGCCGCTCGAGCCGGTCGGCGGCGTACGACAGCGTGGAGCGCAGCGAGGCCGTCGAGCGCGAGGCGTCCTCGAGGATCCCGGCCGACTGGCGCACCAGCCTCTCCTGCGGGGAGGTGCCCGGCGGGGGCGGCGGCTGGGGTGGGGGTGACGACGGGGTGCTCGGCAGGTCAGGCGCCGGCGGGTCGGGCACCGGCGGGTCGGGCGGCAGGGTGGTCGGCGCCGCGGACGGCTCCTCGACGGCCACGCCGTGCGCCGTCAGCGCCTGCGCCAGCCCGCCGTCGTAGCCCTGCCCGACGGCGCGCACCTTCCACGTCCCGCCCCGCCGGTAGACCTCGACCACCACGAGGGCCCGCTCGGTGGACAGGCCCTGCGGCACGAAGCCCGCCACCTGCGCGTGCGCGGCGTCGAGCAGCCGCACCACCGGGGCGGGCTGGGCGCCGAGCGCGGGCGTGCCGGGGTCGGTGCTCACCACCACCGCGACCGTGGCGACCTCGGGGTCGAGCGCGGCGAGGTCGACCCGCACCTGCTGCGGCGGCCCGGCCGACCAGCGCACCGCGCCGGTGTCGGGCTGGTCGTGGAAGGCGAGGTCGTCGCCGCCCCGCACGCGTCCGGCCGCCGAGAGCAGCAGCGCCGAGACGTCGCCGGCGTGCTGCACCTCGACGGCGACGACCGGTGCGGGCCAGGGCACGTTCTGCCCGTTCACCAGCTGCACGACCACGGCCGCCGCCCCCCGAGGTCCGTCAGGAGGTCTTCAGGAACCGGGGCAGCTGCTGGATCGCCTCGGTGGGCACGCGGGCCGCGATGGGCTCGCCGATCGCCTGCAGCTTCCAGGCGCCGCCCTCGCGGTAGACCTTGGCCATCACCATGCCGGTGTAGGCCATGCCGCCCGCCAGGGTGTAGCGCGCGAGCTCGGCGCCGGTGGTGTGGTCGACGAGCCGGCAGAACGCGTTCTGCACCTGCTCGAAGGTCTGGCCCTCGTAGGAGGTGACGATGAAGAACAGCGTGCTCACGTGCACCGGCACCCGGGACAGGTCGACCATGACGACCTCGTCGTCGCCGTCGCCCTCGCCCGTGCGGTTGTCACCGGTGTGCTGGACCGAGCCGTCCTTGGTGCGCAGCTGGTTGTAGAACGCCACGTCGACCGGCTGGCCGTCGGCGAACAGCACGCACGAGGCGTCCAGGTCGACCTCGACCTCGCGCGAGCCGAAGAAGCCGCCCTTCTTGATCGGGTCCCAGCCCAGGCCCATCCGGATCATCGTGAGGGCCACGCCCTCGTCCTTGGTGAGCGTGACCTTCTGGCCCTTGGACAGGCTGACGGTGCGGTTCTTGGACAGGCTCACCTCGCCCGTCGACGCCGGAGCGGCGGCGGGCGCCGGGGCCTGGCCGTACGACGGCGGCGCCTGGGGCGGCTGGCCGTACGAGGGTGCGGCGGGCGGCTGCGCGGCCGGCGGCTGCGGGGCGGGCGGCTGGGGCTGGCCGTACGCGGGCGCGGGCTGGCCGTAGGACGGCGCCGGCTGCCCGTACGAGGGCGCGGGCTGGGCCGGGGTCGGTGGGCCGCCGTACGACGGCGCGGGCTGCGAGGGCGGGGACGCCGGCGCGGGAGCCTGCGGCTGGCCGTAGGCCGGTGCGGCCTGCGGCTGGGGGGTCGGCTGGGGGGTGGGCTGCGGCGGTGCGGCGGCAGGTGGCGCGGTGGCCGGCGCGGGGGAGTCGTCGACGCTCACCCCGTGGTCGGTGATCAGGTCGGCGAGGCCGCCGGCGTAGCCCTGGCCCACGGCGCGGACCTTCCAGGACCCCTGGCGCCGGTACAGCTCGAGGGCGACGACGATGCTCTCGGACGTCAGACCGGTCATGGTGAACTCGGCCTGCTGGCCGCCGCCGGAGTCGCTGACCCGCGCGACGGGCTGGCCCACGCGTCCGAACTGGCTGGTGGAGTCGTCGAGCGAGGTGACCAGGCGCACCGCGTGCACGTCGTCCGGCACCTGGTCGAGGTCGACCTCGACCTTCCAGCCCTGGCCACCGGCGGGCGGCACGCAGCGCACGCCCGGACCGGTCGGCTGGTTGTAGAAGACGAAGTCGGAGTCGGAGCGCACCTTGCCGCTCTCGGTGACCAGCAGCGCCGACAGGTCGGCCGGTGCCCCCACGTCCACGGTGAGCACGAGCCTGTGGGTCGACAGCGGCGCGTTGCCGCCCTTGCTGAGCTGGGTCACTGGGTTCCCTCCCCGTCGGATCCGTCGGGGTGAACGGTACCTTCGCCGGGACCGGCGCACGGGAGGATGGGTCAGGTGACCACAGCCCGCCGAGTCCCCGTGACGACGGACATGTCCGGCGACGAGCTCGACGCCGAGGACGCCTGGCGCACCGTCCGCCACCACGGGGTGCTCCGGGTGCTCCGCGAGTCGTTCCTGCGGTTCCGGTTCGGCGACGGCTTCAGCAGCAGCCGTGCCCTCGCGCTGCAGATGGCCCTCGGCCTGGTGCCGTTCCTCGCGGCCCTCACCGGGCTGGCCGGCGACGTCGACTCGGGCGAGGCCGCCGAGGTGGTCGCACGCACCGTCGCCGAGGTCACCCCGGGCCAGCAGGCCGACCGGGTGATGGCCGAGCTGCTCGACGGCGAGGTCGACGAGGACGTCGGCGAGGTGGCGCTGGTCGTCGGCCTGCTGGCGGCGTTCGCCGCGATGGTGTCCGCCACCGCGCAGATCGAGCGCGGCACCAACCGCCTGTACGGCATCCGCCGCGACCGGCCGGCGCTGCACAAGTACGGCCGGGCCGTCGTCCTGACCCTGGTGCTGATGGTTCCGGTCGGGGTCGGCTTCGTCCTCCTCGTGGGTGGTGGCGCCCTCGGCGACGCGCTCACCGACGTGTACGGCTGGTCCGACGGTCAGCACCTGGCCTGGAACCTCGCGCGCTGGCCGGCGGGCGTGGTCACCACCACGTTCACGATCGCGGTGCTGCTCGACCACGTGCCCCGGCGCCGCCAGCCGGCGCTGTCGTGGCTGGCGCTCGGCGCCCTCGTGGCGGTCGCGCTGACGATGGGCTCGACCGCGCTGCTGGCCCTCTACGTCCGGCTGAGCGCGTCGTTCGACGCGGTGTACGGGCCGCTCGCCGGCATCTTCGCGCTGCTGCTGTGGTGCTACCTGTCGGCGGCGTCGCTGTTCGGCGGCACCGCGCTCGCGGCCCAGATGGAGGCGCTGCGGGCGGGCATGGACTCGCCCGTCACCGACGACCCCGAGCTGCTCGGCACCGAGACCAACGCCCACCGGACCACCGGCGCGCACTGAACGAGGCAACCTGGCACCGAACGGGTGTCGGAACGCCAGTTCGGTGCCACGACGGGCACTGAACTGGGGAAACGAGCAGGGGGGTCAGGGGTCGCCGTCGAGGTCGACCAGGCCGGCGCGGTAGGCGGCGGTGACGGCGGCCGTGCGGTCGGCGACGCCGAGCTTGTCGAAGGCGCGCAGCAGGTGCGTCTTCACCGTCGCCTCGCCGATGTGCAGGGCCCGGCCGACGTCGGCGTTCGAGGCACCGCGCGCGACCTGCTGCAGCACCTGCACCTCGCGGACGGTGAGCTGCGGGCCGGCGGGGCCGCGCAGCCGGGCGGTGAGGGCGGCCACGACCGGCGGGGCGAAGACGGTCTCGCCGCGGGCGGCGCGCGCGGACGGCGTCGGCCAGCACGTCGCGTGGGGCGTCCTTGAGCAGGTAGCCGGTGGCGCCCGCCTCGACCGCGCGGACGATGTCGGCGTCGGTGTCGTAGGTGGTGAGCACCAGCACGGCGGGCGGGTCCTCCCAGGCCCGCAGGACCGCGGTCGCCGACGCGCCGTCGGTGCCGGGCATCCGCAGGTCCATCAGCACCACGTCGGGACGGAGCCGCTCGGCCAGGGTGACCGCCTCGTCGCCGTCGCCGGCCTCGCCCACGACGTCGAAGTCGTCGTGCTCGGAGAGCATCGCGACCAGGCCGGTGCGCACGACGGGGTGGTCGTCGACCACCAGCAGCCGCAGCGTCACCGCGGCACCCGTACCCGCAGCACGGTGCCGTCGCCCGGTGCGCTCGTCACCTCGAGCCGGCCGCCGACCTCGCAGGCGCGCGCGGTCGCGCCGTCGAGGCCGTAGCCCGGACGTCGGGCGCCGGCGTCGAAACCCGTTCCGTCGTCGGCGACCTCGAGCAGCACGTCGTCGGACCGGTAGGCGAGCCGCAGGTCGACGCTCGAGGCGACGGCGTGGCGGCGCACGTTCGCCAGCGCCTCCTGGGCGGTGCGCAGCAGCACCACCTCGCAGGCTGCCGGCAGCGGCGCGGGGTCGCCCTCGACCCGCAGCGACGCAGGCAGCCCGGTGCCCTCGGTGATGGCCTCGACCAGGCGCTGGAGCGACTGCGCCAGCGACCTCGACTGCAGGTGGCCGGGTGCGGTCTCGGCGACGATGAGCCGCGCCTCGGTGAGGTTGTCGGCGGCGGTGCGCTCGATCAGGCGCAGCCGCTCGCGGACGACGTCGAGGTCGCCGCGGTCGAGGGCCGACTCGGTGGCGCGGGCCAGCGTCAGCACCGACGTGAAGCCCTGCGCCAGGGTGTCGTGGATCTCTCGCGACATGCGTTCGCGCTCGGCCGAGACCCCCTGCGCCCGTTCGGCTGCAGCGAGATCGGCCTGGGCGAGCCGCAGCGCGTGCAACGCCTGCGACCGCGACTCCGCCTCGGTGACGAGCCGGTCGACGAACAGGCCCATGGCGAGCGAGAGGGCCAGCATGATGAGCGAGCCGACGAACAGGCCGCCCAGCCCCTCGTCGGTGGCGCTGACCTGCCACACCCGCAGCCCGGTGAAGGCGCCGATCCCGACGACCACCACGAGGACCGCCGTCCGCCGCGGCACCATCGCCCAGGTCTGCGGGAACAGGGCGAACGTCAGCAGCCACGCCTCGGTCTCGGGGTCGAGCCCGACGAGGAGCAGGAACAGGACCCAGGCGACGACGACGTAGACGAGTCCCTCGCGGCCCTGACGGCGCAGCCCGCGCACGCCCCACACCAGGTAGGCGACGGCCATCGCCGCGAGGCAGGCGAGCTTGCTGGCCGCGGGTGCTGCTCGGCTCGAGCACGACCACCACGGCGGCGACGGCCAGCAGCGCCGCGAACAGCGCGTGCCACACCAGCTGCTGGCGCCGCCACATCTCCTCCAGGGCGTGGTCCTGCCCGGCGGCCGGGGGAGCGGTGTCGAGGCTCACGGCACCATCATGACGAGCATCAGGTCGAGCCGTGCCGGGTCCAGCGGAAGGTGCGCACGCACAGCACCAGGCCCACGGCCAGCCACGCGGCCAGGACGAGCGAGGTGCGCCCGTGCTCCCACGAGCCCGCCATCTCCCGCACCTGCCACGAGTCCGGGAGGAAGACCCCCCTCATGCCCTGCGCGATCCACTTCAGCGGGAACGCCGACGCGAGCTGCTGCACCCAGCCGGGCAGGTCGCTGAAGACGACGTAGACGCCCGAGACGAACTGCAGCACCAGCGCCGGCGCGATCACCAGGGCGGACGCGGCGCGGGCCGAGGACGCCAGCGAGGAGTAGGCGACGCCGAGGACCGTGCCGCCGGCGGTGCCCAGCCCGAAGACCCAGGCGAAGGTCAGCCAGCGACCGGCGTCGGTCGGCAGGTCGACGCCGAACGCGAGCCGCGCCACCGCGAGCAGCAGCACCAGCTGCGCGAGCGAGGTGACGGCGACCAGACCGACCTTGCCGAGGAAGTACGCCAGCGGGGGCATCGGTGTGCAGCGCAGCCGCTTCAGCGTCCCGTCGTCGCGCTCGGTGGCGACGCCGAGGGCCATCGTCTGGAAGCTGGTCAGCACCACGCCGGCCGCGATCATCCCCGGCAGGAAGAACCGGGCCGCGCTCACGCCGGTCGTCTGCGCGCCCGCGTCGAAGTCGTCGCCGAAGATCACCGCGAACATCGACAGCATCAGGACGGGGAAGGCGAACGAGAAGAACACCGACTCCTTCTCGCGGAAGTACTGCCGCAGCTCCAGGAGCGTGCGGTCCCACCCGAGCGCGTACGCGTTCACGCCGGCACCTGCTCGTCCGCCGGGCGCGCCGCTGCGCCGGAGGTCGCGTCCAGGTGCGGACGGATGAGCGAGAGGTAGGTGTCCTCGAGCGTCGGGCGGCTGACGGTGAGCTCGGGCACCTCGCCGTCGAGCACCTCGGCGAGCGCGGCGACGAGCCGGGTCGGTGAGTCGGTGCGCTCGGTGCGCCGCTCGCCGTCGTGCGTCCACGACACGGTCGCCAGCGCCGACGCCCGCCCGCCCAGCGCCTCGGGGGTGCCGAGGGCGACCAGGCGCCCGGACGCGATCACGCCCACCCGGTCGGCGAGGTGCTCCGCCTCGTCCAGGTAGTGCGTGGTGAGCAGGATCGTCGTGCCGTCGTGGGCGAGCGAGCGGACGAGCTCCCAGAACCCGCGCCGGGCCTGCGGGTCGAAGCCGGTGGTGGGCTCGTCGAGGAACAGCAGCTCGGGTGTCCCGACGATCCCGAGCGCGACGTCGACGCGGCGCCGCTGGCCGCCCGACAACCGCCCTACGCGCGCGCCCGCCTGCTCGGTCAGCCCGACCGCGTCGAGGACCTCGTCGACCGGGCGCGGCCGGTGGAACGCCTTGGCGGTGCTCGACACCACCTCGCGGACGGTGAGCAGGTCGAGCCCGGTCGAGGACTGCAGCACGATGCCGACCCGGTCGCGCCACGCGCGGCCTGCGGCGTGCGGGTCCTCGCCGAGCACCCGCACCACGCCGGCGTCGGGACGCCGCAGCCCCTCCAGCACCTCGACCGTCGTGGTCTTGCCGGCGCCGTTGGGCCCGAGCAGCCCGAACACCTCCCCCCGCTCGATCCGCAGGTCGAGGCCGTCGACCACCGCCCTGCCGCCGTAGAGCTTGCGCAGGCCCCTCACGTCCACCGGTGCGTCCACGTCGCCCAGCCTCCTGGGCCGGGGCGGTGCGGTCGAGGGTCCACCGGTGGACGACGCGTCCACCGGTCGGTGGACGACACCTCGTCGTCGGTGGGGCCGGGCAGGATGGCGCGATGGCGACGACGCAGACCCACCACGCGCTGGACTACACCGAGATCGCGGTCGACGACCTCGCCCGGGCGCGCTCGTTCTACGCGAGCGCGTTCGGCTGGGTGTTCCACGACTACGGCGGCGCCTACGCCGGCATCGAGGCGCCGGACGGCGAGGGCGAGGTCGGCGGCCTGAACCCGCAGGCGGCGCCCGGCCCGGGCGGGCCGCTGGTGCTCCTGTGGTCGGCCGACCTCGACGACAGCGTCGAGGCGGTGCGTGCTGCGGGCGGCGAGGTGCTGCAGGGGCCCTACGAGTTCCCCGGCGGGCGGCGGTTCCACTTCCGCGACAGCGAGGGCAACGAGCTCGGCGTGTGGGGCGCGTGAGCTCGGACGACGCGGTCGACGACCTGCTGCACGGCGTCCGGGTGCTCGAGGTCGGTGGCCTCGGGCCGGTGCCGCACGCGGGCATGCTCCTCGCCGGGCTGGGCGCCGAGGTGCTGCGGGTCGAGCGGGCGGGCGACGCGGCCACCTGGTCGTGGGACGGCACCCGCCGCGGCCGGCTCGTCGTCGAGGCCGACCTCAAGGACCCCGACGCCCTCGCCGGCGTGGTGGCTCTGGCCGGGCGGGCCGACGTGCTGCTGGAGGGCTTCCGCCCAGGCGTCGCGGAGCGGATGGGCCTGGGACCGGCACGGTTGCACGAGGCCAATCCCGGCCTGGTCTACGGCCGGATGACCGGCTGGGGCCAGGACGGTCCGTGGGCCTCGGCGGCCGGGCACGACATCAACTACCTCGGCCTGACCGGCGCGCTGCACGCGATCGGCGCCCGGGCTCCCCGGTGCCCCCGCTGAACCTGGTGGGCGACTTCGGCGGCGGCTCGACGTACCTGGTCGCGGGGGTGCTGGCGGCGTTGCTGCGTCGGGGGCGGACGGGCCGAGGGTGCGTGCTCGACGCGGCGATCGTCGACGGCGCGAGCAGCCTGATGCAGCTGGTCTGGTCGCTGCAGGCCGTCGGACGCTGGTCCGACCGGCGCGCGTCGAACCTGCTCGACGGCGGCGCGCCGTTCTACCGCACCTACCGCTGCGCCGACGATGGCTGGATGGCGGTGGGGTCGCTGGAGCCGGCGTTCTACCGGTTGCTGCTCGACGGCCTCGGGCTCTCGCCCGACGACGTGCCCGACCGCGACGACCCGGGGTGCTGGCCCGAGCTGGCGCACGTGCTGGCCGACCGCTTCGCCGCGCACCCCCGGGCGCACTGGGAGGCCGTCTTCGACGGCACCGACGCCTGCGTGACGCCGGTGCTCTCGATGTCGGAGGCCCCCGACCACCCGCACCTGGTCGCGCGCGGGGCCCTGCGACGCACCGACGACGGCGTCCTGGCTGCGGCCGCTCCGCGCGAGGCCGGTGCGGCAGCGGGCGACCTCCCGGCGTCCGAGCACCTGGGTCTCGGCGCAGCCGTCGCGCGATGGGGCGGTTGAGACCGGCCGCTGCTCAGTCGGCCCCGTCGGGCAGCGGCAGCGACGGCCAGCGGTCCGACGCCCACGCCGCCCAGGTCGGGAACGGGCCCGGCGGGCCGGGCAGCGGTGCCCCGGAGAGCTCGTCCTCGTCCGGCGGCGTGAAGGAGCGCACGAACCGGTCGTGGTCGACCTCGGTCATCTCGAACGTCTCGTGCGGGGTCTCGCGCCAGCGGGCCGCGCAGCGCCGCTGTCGCTCCGCCTCGGCCAGCGTGAGGTGGTGCAGCACGAAGCCCGCGCCGACGAGACCCGCCACGGCGCGCACCGCGTACCGCTCCTGCGGCGACCAGCACCCGAGGTCGAGCACCACCGACGTGCCGCACCGCAGCGTCTCGTGCGCGAGCCAGACGAAGCGTCCCTCGAGCACGTCGCGACGACCGCCCGCGTCCGAGTCCCCGAACAGCGGCGCCATCCACTCGTCCGGGGTGAGGCGCACGGCGGGCAGGTCGGCCGCCAGCCGGCGGGCCAGGGTGGTCTTGCCGACGCCGGGGAGGCCCACCGTGAGGTGCAGGACGGGTGTCATGGCCCCACCCTGCGTCTGCTGCAGGTGGGGCGCCACCGTGATCAACGGTCAAGAGCGCGCCCGGACGAGCCGATGGAACGAGGTGGCGGTCGCGCAGGAGGCGCGGCGCCGGCCGGGCGGATCCGCTCCCGGCCCGGAGGAGGCAGACGTGGCGAGACGAACGAGGGGACGGTTCCTGGCAGCCGCCAGCTCCGTCGTCGTCGTCGTGCTGCTCGCGCTCGCCGGCGTCGCGGTCCTCAGCGTCGGCACGATCCGGAGCTACCAGCGGGAGACCGAGGACCTCGCGGCGGAGGTCACGGCCTGGCGGGAGCTGCAGCTCGTCGTGGCCGAGCAGGGTTTCGCCGAGGCCGGCTACCGTCGCGCGCCCTCCGGACCAGGCGCGCGGGCGCCTGGAGGCGGCCATGACCGCCGTCCCCGCGCAGCTCGACGTGGTGAGGGACCTCGGTGACGGACGCGACGCCAGCACGGTCACCTACCTCGCCGGGCTCAACGACATCTACGTCGACGAGACGCGTCGCACGCTGGACCAGGCGACGGGGGCGCAGGACCGCGTGGCGGGGCCGGCGCTCGACGCGATGTCGGACTCGATGGCCGGGGCCGTGGAACGGCACCGGAAACGGGCGGCAGCGGCCCGCACGGCGCAAGCCGAGACAGCGCAACGCGTCTCGTGGCTGGTGCCGTCGTGCACCCTGCTCGCGGTGCTGCTCTTCGGCACGTGCTGGATCGCCCTCGTACGCCGGCACCGGATCCTCATCGTCGACGCCGGCGCGAGTGCGCTACGCGCGTCCCAGGACCCGCTCACCGGGCTCGCGAACCGCAGCCTGCTGCGGTCGGAGTTCGACCGCAGGACGGCCGGCGGCACGCCCTGCGCCCTGGTGCTCGTCGATCTCGACCGGTTCAAGGCGGTCAACGACACCCTGGGCCACCAGGCGGGTGACGCCCTGCTGGTCGCCGTCGCCGCGCAGATGACCGAGCTGGTGCGGGCGGGCGACCTGGTCGCGCGGCTCGGCGGCGACGAGTTCGCCCTGCTCCTCGACGACGTCGGCGCGGTCACTGCGGTACAGCGCCGGCTGTCCGCCGCCGTCGCCGACCTGGCGCTCGCGTACGACGTGCCGGTGGGTGCCTCGACCGGCGCCGCCTCCTGGCCCGTCGACGCCGACGGGTACGACGACCTCGTCAGCGTGGCCGACGAGCGGATGTACTGCTCGAAGCGCGCCGGACGCGCCGAGCGCGTGATGCCGCCGGCTGTCGCGACCGTCGGCGTCGTCTGACGTCTCACGGCGGGTCGGGTTCGGGCGTGCGCCAGCGACGGCCGGTGGCCCTCGTGGCCTGGACGGTGTCGTGGAAGGTGTTGCGCAGCAGGGTGCCTGGTGGGTGGCCGTGGTGGTGCGGTGGCCGGAACGCGGGTCGCCCGTCGCGCATCAGCATCTGCCACGCCCGGTTCGGCTCGTGGGGTGGGTCGTCGGGTTGGGCGTGGACCTTGGTGTGGTGGCGGGTGCACAGCAGCGCCAGGTTGTCGATGGTGGTGGGGCCGCCTCGGGACCACCAGAGGACGTGGTGGGCCTCGCACAGCGCCGGTGGTGCGTGCAGCCGGGCCAGCTGCAGCCCTTGTCCCTGGCGGTCAGGGCGGCGCGCTGGCCGGGGGTGGCCAGGCGCCCCAGGGAGGTCATGGACACGACCCGCCCGCAGGACAGGGTGACGCGTTCGAGGACGGCGTCGCAGACCATCCGGGCCAGGGTGCCGGGGCCGAC
This sequence comes from uncultured Actinomycetota bacterium, assembly GCA_963715595.1. Classification (GTDB taxonomy): domain Bacteria; phylum Actinomycetota; class Actinomycetes; order Actinomycetales; family CAWJMD01; genus MFD01275-22. The sequence goes on along the minus strand of OY970255.1, from coordinate 2,792,795 downwards.
CTTCTGCCCGGTGCTGGTGGTGGCGGCCTGCTGGTCGGCGTCGACGTGCACCACGACCCGGGGGACACCGACCCGGATGCCGTCCGGGGTGGTCGGGGACTGCAGCTGCTGGGCGGCGAGCTCGGCCATCCGGACCAGGGCGTCGGCGCGGCGCTGACCCCTCGTGCGCAGGTCGGGGTCGCCGTCCTCGCGCAGGGCGTGCCGGTCCTGTTCGGCGAGGTGGTCCAGGGTCGCGACGAACGTCGACCCACCGGCGGGGTCGAGCTGGCCGTCGACGATGACCATCCCGGTGGCGTCGGTGACGGCGCCGAGGTGGCGGCGTTCGTGGGCGTGCTCGTCGAACCGGTCCGACGCGTCCGGCACGAGCGCGTCCAGCAGGTAGGCCGCCAGGCCGTCGGCGGTCTGGGGGTCCCACTCGCAGGCGTGCTCGGTCAGGAGCCGGTCGACCGTCGGCGCGGTGCTCGCGGATCACGGAGCGGGGGATGCGGTCCAGGCACGCCCTGGCCACGGTGACGTGCTCGCCGCTGACCTCGCCGGTGGCCCACGCCGCACCGAGCTCGCGCAGGTCGCCCGACACCGGGCAGGTCACGGCGGCGTTGGCGAGGTCGGCCGTGGCACGCCCGGCCTTGACGCGGCACCGGTCGGTCAGCACCGCCCTGGTCACCGCGCCGCGACGTCCCGCGGGCGTCCGGCGCCTCACGCGCGACGCACTCACGGATCAGACGCGCCTTGGCCGCCCCGAGCCGGGACTCCTGCTCCACCACCGCGGCCAACGCGTCCCGCAGCTCACCGTCGGGCGCCGACCACAGCGGCACGGTCGCGAGGTCGTCCACGCCGCAGGCGACGGCCGCAATAGCCCCCGCCACCCCACCCGCGCCGTCCGCGGCCCCCACCGACATGACTCAACCCTAGAGGCGACCACTGACAACCGTTCCGTCGCAACGGTTGCCGTTGTCCGCCAGGAGGCTACGCTCGTCCTGTGGTGACCGGACCGGAGCGGACCGACGACGGCCGCTACCTCGTGATCGACGGCAGGCGGTGGCGTGCGAGCGACCCGGACATCCCGGTCGAGCGGCGCGAGGAGCTGGTGAAGGCGCTGATGGCCTGGCGCCGGGAGGTGCGCCGCGCGAAGGGCACTGACGGCGAGGCGCGCGCCCGCGCGGGTGTCCAGGCGTCCAAGGTCGCTCTGGGAGAACGCGGGACGCCGTGGTGGGAGCAGACCGACGACGAGCGGCGCGCGCGGTGGGAGACCGACCCGCCGCCCGTCACCAGGCCGTGAAGCCGCCGTCGACGAGCAGGTCGGTGGCGGTGACGAACCCGGCGCCCCGGCCGAGCAGGAACAGCACGGGCGCCACCACCTCGTCGATGCTCGCGAGACGGCCCATCGGCGTCTGGTCGGCGAACGAGCGCAGCAGCTCGGAGGGCGTGTGCCGGGTCATCTCGGTGTCGACGTAGCCGGGGCTCACCGAGTTCACCCGCACCCCGTCGCGCGCCCACTCGACCCCGAGGCTGCGCGAGAGGTGCACGACGCCGGCCTTGGCCGCGCCGTACGCGGCGTGGTCGACGCCGCGGTTGACGACGTGGCCGGACATCGAGGCGATGTTCACGATCACGCCGCCCTGCCCGCGCATCGCCTCGTGCTCGGCCTGGCAGGCGAAGAAGACGCCGTCGAGGTCGACCTGCACCACCCGGCGCCACGCCTCGGCCCCCATGCCCGCCGACGGCTCGAGGCCGTCCACCCCGGCACAGTTGACCGCGTACCGCACCTGGCCGAGATCGCTTGCGCGCCGGACGGACTCGCGCACCGCGTCCTGGTCGCGCACGTCGACCGGTAGCACCACGTGCGCCACCTCGGCGTCGTCGCACGCGCGCTCGAGGGCGGTCGTGTCGGCACCCGCCTGGTCGAGGCACGCCACGGCCACGCCATGCGCCGCCAGGGCGGTGGCGACACCGAGGCCGATGCCCCGCGCGCCACCCGTGACGACGGCGACGCTCCCGCGCTCGAGGACCGCGGGCTCCGGGGCGCTCACGCCAGAACCTCCGCGACCGGCTGGCGCAGGACGGTGCGCAGCTTCTCCGGCGCGACCCGCCGCGGGTCGCTCAGGTAGATCTCGTGGTGGCGACCGGTCAGCCGCAGGCCGTTCTGCGGCACGTACTCCTCGTGCAGCCGCCGCAGCACCTCGGTCTCGTCGTCGTAGCTGCCGACGTGCAGCGTCTGCACGCAACGCCCCTCGGAGAGGGTCTGCAGCGAGACGTCGTCGAGCCGCGCCGGCACCCCCTTCTTCGCCCGCACCCGGAGGGCGGCCGCCTCGACCAGGGAGTCGTCGACCCAGTCGGGCACGACGGTCAGCAGCAGCCAGTCCCACCGGGTCCTGTCGCGGGCGGAGGTGAACGCGTCCATGTCGTCGGCCCACCACAGCCCCTCGAGCGGCATCACGACGTAGTCGCGCCCGAGGTCGACCTTGCTGGCGAACTTGACCGCGTAGGCCACGGGGTAGAGCGCCGCGAGGGCGGCCGCGTACTCCTCGCCGTCGGGGTCGCCGTGCCCCTGGATCGCGAGGTGGCGCAGGTCGGGGACGTCGAGGACCCGGAACGTGCCCCGCGTCGCGCGGTAGCAGTCGAGCTGCTTGAGATCGACCTTGCGCGAACCGCTTCGGTCACCTCCGCCCCCGGCCACGGGGAGAGCCTACGCCGACGCCCCCCTCCCGGACGTGGTCCGGGGACGGGGCGCGGGCGTGCCGGGTCAGGCGCGGCGCCGCCGGGCGGCGAGCACCAGGGCGGCGCCGACCAGCAGCGAGGCGCCGGCGAGCGCGGTGAGCCCGCCGGTCCCTGCGGCCCCCGTCCGGGGCAGGCGCGACGCCGCGGCGACGGGCGAGGGCGACCCCGAGCCCGCACCCGCACCGGGCGCCGGGGCGGTACCGCCGCCACCGACACCCGCGGTCGACACGGTCACGGTCAGCGTCCCCGTGGCCGTTCCTCCCGCACCGTCGTCGACGGTGTAGGTGACGGTGACGACGCCGTGGAATCCGGGAGCCGGCGTCACGACGAGGCGGCCCTGCGCGTCCAGCGCGACCGAGGCGCCGTTGTCGGCGACGTACGACACGACCGTCAGCACCTGCGTGGTGCCGGGCACGTTCGGGTCGCTGTCGTTGCCGACGACGTCGACCACGACCGGGCGGCCCGCGACGGTGGCGGCGGTGTCGGGCGCCGTGACCGGCGGCGCGTTCAGCACCGTGACGGTCGCGGTGGCCGTGGTGGTGCCGGTGCCGTCGGTGACGCTCGTAGGTGAAGCTCACCGTGCCGGCCCAGCCCGCGGGCGGGGTGTAGCGCACCTGGCCGCCCTCGACCACGACGCCGCCGCGCACGGTGCCGCCGGCGTCGACCGGGGAGCCCAGGGCTCCGACCGACAGCGGGTCGCCGTTGGGGTCGGACGCGCCGTCGAGCACGTCGACGAGCACCGCGATGCCGGTGGGGGTGACGGCCGACGCGGGCGTCGCCACGAGCGGCGCACCGTTCTCGACCGTGACGAGCACGGTGCCGGAGTCGGTGCCGCCGGCGCCGTCCGAGACGGTGTAGGTGACGGTGACGGTGCCCTTGAAGCCGTCGGCCGGGGTGACCAGCAGCGCGCCGTCGGCGTCGACGACGACGCTCGCGCCGTTGTCGGCGCTCGCCGAGCTGACGACGAGCTCCTGGTCGGAGCCGGGGACGTTCGGGTCGCTCGCCTCGGCGAGGACGTCGACGGTCACGGGCTCGTCGGTACCCGTGCTGGTGGCGAGGTCGGCGGCCACGGGCGGCGCGTTCTCCACCGTGACGGTGACCGTGCCGGTCGAGGTGGTCGTGCCGTCGGTGACCTCGTAGGTGAAGGTCACGGCGCCGGCCCAACCCGTCGGCGGGGTGTACCGCACCTGGCCGGCCTCGACCGCGACGGAGCCGCGGGTGGTGCCGTCGCCGTCCTGGGGCGTGCCGAGGGCGCCGGTCAGGCTCAGCGGGTCGCCGTTCGGGTCGGAGTCGCCGTCGAGCACGTCGACGAGCACCGAGGTGCTCGTGGCCGTCGGCACCGGGCCGTCCGGAACCGCCACGGGCGCGCCGTTGTCGACGGTGAGCACGACGGTGGCCGGGTCGCTCGTGCCGCCCGCGCCGTCGCTGACGCGGTAGGTGGCGACGACGGTGCCCTTGTAGCCGGCGGCGGGGGTGATCACGAGGTACCCGTCCGCGTCGACCGACAGCGTCGCGCCGGCGGTCGCCGACACCGGCACCACGGTGAGCGTCTGGGTCGGCGTGGGCACGTTGTTCGGGTCCGACGCGTGGACGAGGACGTCGACCACCGCGGGCACGTCCGTGCCGGTGGTGGCGAGGAGGTCCGCGGCCTCCGGGTCGGCGTTGGTGACGGTGACGGTGACGGTGCGGGTCGTGCTGCCGCCTCGCCCGTCGGTCAGGACGTAGTCGAACGTCGTCGTCCCGGTGAACCCGGTCGGGGGCGTGTACCTGGCCACGCCGTCCGTGCCGAGCACCACCGCGCCGGCTGCGGGCTGGGTCACCGACGCCACGGTCACGGTGTCGCCGTTCGGGTCGGACGAGCCCGCGAGCAGGTCGATCTCGGTCGCGGTGTCGGTCGCGGTCGTGGCGCTGCTCGTGGCGGCGACGGGCGGGCCGTTCACCGTCAGGGTGACGGTCGCGGTGTCCGTGGCGCTGCCGTCCGACAGCGTGTAGGTGGAGGTGGTCGTGCCGACGAAGCCCACCGGCGGCGTCCAGGTGCCGGTGCCGTTCGGGGCCACGGTCACGGTGCCCTGGGCGGGCTGGGTGTGCGAGACGACCGTGGTCGTGTCGCCGTCGGGGTCGGAGTCGTTGCCGCGCAGCGCGAGCGGCGCGGAGGTGGCGCCCAGCTGCACGCTCACCTGGTCGGCGACCGCGTCGGGGGCCCGGTTGGTCACGGTGACGGTGACGAGCCCGGTGTCGGTGCCGCCGCGGGTGTCCTGCACCACGTACTCGAACGAGTCGGTGCCGCGGAAACCCGGGTTCGGCGTGTACTGCAGCCGCCCGTCGGGCAGCTGCGTCACGGTGCCGTTGGCGGGCGTCGCGACCGACTTCACCGTGAGTGCGTCGCGGTTGGCGTCGGTGTCACCGGTGAGCACGTCGACCGCCACGGCGGTACCCGCTGGGGTGGAGGCGGTCTCGTCGTCGGCCGTCGGGGCGTCGTTGACGACGTCGACGCGCACGACGGCGGTCGAGGTGCCCCCCTGCCCGTCCGTGATCGTGTAGGTGAAGGCGTCGCGACCGGCGAAGTCCGGGCGCGGCGTGTAGACGAGGCGGCCCTCGGCGTCTTCGACGACCGAGCCTCCGGCGCCGTCGGTGCCGCCGAGCAGCGACAGGGTGTCCCCGTCCGGGTCGGTCGAGCCCGCGAGGACGTCGAGCACCAGCGAGCCGTCGCCGGGCGCGGGCCGCAGCGACCGGAGGTAGGACGGGGCCGACGGCTCGGTGTTCGCCGACGGGGTCGCCGGCACCGTGCCGACCACCGAGTTGCTCGCGGTCGACTGCCGGGCGCCGGTGGTCTGGCCGCGGTAGGTGTAGGCGGCGACGTTGGTGAGGTCCTGGCCCTGCGCGTCGGCGTCGACGACGACCCGGAACCGCACGGTGTGCCGGGTGGCGCCGCCGTCGGCCGGGATGGTGCCGCCGGCGGTGCTGCTCGCCCCGCTGCCGATGCGGACCACGACGTGGCCCTGGTTGGCGTCGGTGACGAACTCGCCGACGTCGTCACCGCTCTCGTCGCTCACGGCCACGCCGTCCACGCTCAGCGAGCCGGGGACGTAGGTGGTGCCCACCGGAACGGCGTCGAAGAAGGTGGAGTCGGCGGCGGTGTCGAGGCCGATGTTCTCCGCCGGCACGGCGTACTCGAGCACGTCGCCGGGGTCGGCGGACGTCGCGGTGCCGGGCGAGCCGACGTCGGTGACGTTGGTGACCTGCTTGGACCCGAGCAGCGTCGGGTCGTAGAGCTCGGTCGCGAAGGTGACCACGCCCGGGTAGTAGGTCTCGCTGTCGGTGGTCAGCCGGATCGTCGCGCTGGTCGCGCTGTTCGGCAGGATCCCGTCCGCGCCCAGCACGTCGGCGTCGAAGCCGAGCTGGTTCGCGTACGCCGGGTTGCGGCCGGCGGTCTCGACGCCGCGCTCGGTCAGGCTGGAGTTGAAGACGTTGTTGCGGGCGTTGCGGGCGTCCGACACGTTCGTGAACGGGGTCGGGGACGACGCGGCGCCGGCCTTGAGCAGCAGCTGGTCACCGACGGAGCCGGCGTCACCCTCGTACGACACCATGCCGAGCTCGGTGCGCACCGGGCCCGACGGCGGGGTGATGAAGCCGTCGACGGTCAGGTCGACCGTCTGGTTGCCGGCCGAGGCGCTGACGTCGCCGAAGCCGCGGTAGACGGTGAGGTTGCGCGCCGGGGCGGCCGGGTCGGCCAGGACGACCACGAGCGCCCAGCCGGCGTGCCGGTTGATCGCGCCGGAGGAGACCTGCACGTTCGCGACGGTGTACGCGCCCGAGCCGGCCGCGGCGATCTCGTCGGTGACGTCGGTGTACCCCTGGAACGAGCCGTCGGTGCGGGTCATGAAGTCGTCGGCCACGACGGTCGTGTAGCCCACCGTCCCCGGAGCGTGGAGCTGGACCTGGTTGCGCAGCGCGGGGTCCGGCGCCGCCGTGCCGGCGCCCCAGACCAGGGCGGCGTACAGCACGTTGCCGCCGGCCGGCACGTCCACGCGGGCGGTCGAGGAGTTGAAGGTGGTGCCGTCGGCGTCGACGTCGACGTAGGCGGCGCTGAACTGGTTGTTGTTCAGGTTCGTGCCGTTGGCGTCCAGGCCGTTCGACGGCCCGGCGGGCGAGACCCACGACCGGGCGGCGTCGCAGTTCGCGGCGCCCGTCGTGCAGCTCAGCAGCGTGTTGCCGCGAACCTGGATCGAGCCGTTGGTGTTCACCGAGAACGCCTGCGCGAACGGCGTGGTGATCGCGGCGTCGGCGGGGCGGGCACCGGGGAGCGCGACGAGGAGCATCGCCAGCAGGGCGACGGCCACGGTGCCGGCGGCGAGCGGCCGGGCGAGGGGGCGCCGGACGGCGGGCGCGAGGTCGACAGTGGTCACGTCAGGTGAGATCGGTGCTGCGCGGCCCCACCTTGAGCGCTCGACGACCCGAACGGGCGCAGGCACGGGACTTGTCGTCACACGGTGTCATCTGGTGTGACGCACGGTGAGATCGCGGCGCCGCGTTGCCAGAACAGCAACCATGTGTGCCGAACGCACCGCCAGCAGCGCACCCTGGTGCCGGCGGCGGGGCGGCCCCGCCGTCGGGAGGGAGCGGCACCGGGACGCGCCCGCCCGCCTGCTGCCAGTGCGACTCCCAGTAGACCCCGTCGAAGTCGTGGTCCACGCTCCAGCACCTGGGCGCCACGGGTCGAGCACGACCTCGTCAGCACCCACTACGCCCACCCGGCCATGCCCCAGCTCGCCTTCTACGCCCGCGTCGCGCAGTGGGTCGCGCCCGGCGGGACGCTGCTCGTGGTCGGGCACCGCCACGACCTCGGCCGGGTCCAGGGCCACGGGCACGGCGCGCACCACCCCGACCACGCCACCGCGACGGCGGCCCAGGTGGTCTCGCTGCTCGACCCCGCGCAGTGGGACGTCGTCACCGCCGTCGAGCCCGACCGGGCGGTCACCCGTCCCGGCGGCGGCGAGCACGTGCTGCACGACGTGGTGGTGCGGGCCGCGCGTCGACGTCGACGGACGTCGTCACGGCGCACCGCGACGACCTGACCGGGCTCAGGCGACGTACTCGTCCTCGTCGTTGGACCGGCGCAGGACGATCTCGCCCGCCGCCTCCATCTGGCGCAGCACGGCGACGATGGCGCCGCGGGCCTCCTCGACCTCGGTGACGCGCACCCGGCCGAGCAGCTCGATCTCCTCCTCCAGGTTCTCGCGCGCCCGCTCGGAGATGTTGCCCAGCACCTTCTCGCTGACCGGCCCCGACGCGCCCTTGAGGGCGCGGGCGAGCATGCTCGCCTCGATCTGGCGCAGCACGGTCTGCATGGCGCGGTCCTCCAGCCCGAGGATGTCGTCGAAGACGAACATCCGGCTGCGGACGTCCTCGGCGAGCTCGTGGTCGAGGTTCTCCAGGCCCTCCAGCAGCAGCTTCTCGGTGCCGGGGTCGGTGCGGTTGATGATCTCGACCAGGGGCTCGAGGCCGCCGACCGACGACTCGGGCACCGGGATCGACAGCACCGACGAGGTCCGGCGGTGCATGACCTCCGAGAGGGTGCGCACCGCCTCCGACGACGGCCGGTCGATGAGGGCGATCCGTCGGGCGACCTCGGCAGCGAGGTCGGGCTCGAGACCGGCCAGCACCATCGACGCCTGCTCGGCGCGCAGGTGGGCGAGCACGACGGCGATGGTCTGCGGGTGCTCCTCGGCGAGGAAGTTGTGCAGCTGGCGCGGGTCGGCCTCGCGCAGGAACGAGAAGGGGATACGACCGGGCCCGCTGGACACCTTGTCGATCAGGGTGTCGGCACGCACCGACCCGAGGGTGCCCTCGAGGGCCTCGCGGGCGAAGTCGACGCCACCGCGTCCCGGGGCGCTGCCCAGCACCGAGGCCTGCTGCTGGAACTCGGCCAGGACCTCGTCGGCCACCGCGGGGTCGAGCGAGCCGAGCTTGACGATCTCGGCGGTGATCTCCTCGACCTCTGCCTCGGTCATCGTCGACAGGATGCGGCTGGCCGCGTCCTTGCCGAGGTGCACCAGCAGGACGGCGGCCTTCTGGCTGCCCCTGAGGTCGACGGCGTTCATCCGCGCGGGTCCTCGCTCACCTGACGACGTTGACGTGCTGACGACACTGCTTCGGCCGATCCGGGGGCCACCTTGAGGCGACCCCCGGATCGTCGTCAGGCCCTGCCGAGCAGCGACGCGACGACCTCGCGCGCCCGCGTCCAGGCACCGAGGTACAGGTTCGACAGCGTGAGCGGGTCGAGGCCCGAGCCGTGCGCCGCGTCGGGCAGGTCGAGCTCGTGGCCCCGGACGGTGCGCAGCACCGGCCCCAGGTCACCCTCGCCCCGCACGAGCGCCGCCACCACCTCGTCCGGCAGCCCCGCGTCCTCGGCCATCTGCCCGGCCGGCACCCGCAGCACCTCGGCGACGCCGGAGATGAGCCCCAGCGTGTAGGCGGCCGCCGCGTCGCGGCCGGTGCGCCCGGCGACGGCCTGGCAGGCCTCGGCGCGGGTCAGCACCGTCGCGAGCCGTTCGGCCGGCTCGGCGGCGGTGCCGCCGCCCAGCAGCGCCAGCACCACCCACGACTGCAGCGTCTTCGGGCCCAGCAGCACCAGCGCCTGCTTGAGCGAGGAGATCGTGCGCCGGCTGCCTGTGGCGGCCGAGTTGGCCGTCCGCAGCACGCGCACGGCCATGCCGGGGTCGGACGCGACGACGCGCTCGAGGTCGTCGGCCGCGGCCTCGGGGTCGCTGAGCAGCTGGAGCAGCCGCACGCAGGAGACCTGGTTCGGCGACAGCTGCGTCGACTCCAGCACCTGCGGGTGCGCGAACAGGAAGCCCTGGAAGAGGTCGAAGCCCGCGTCGAGGCAGCGGCGGTGCTGCTGCTCGGTCTCGACGCGCTCGGCGAGCAGCTGCACGTGGGGTGCCATCTCGCGCACCGAGGCCACGACGGCCTCGATGTCGATGCCCGGCTCCAGCACGTCGATCTTGACGACGTCGACGTACGGCAGCAGGCGCTCGCGCCCGGGCTGGCCGACGTAGTCGTCCAGCGCGATCGCGAAGCCCTGCTCGCGCAGGTTCCGCACCCCGTCGACGACCGCGTCGTCGACCTCGACGTCCTCGAGCACCTCCAGCACGATGTGCTGCGCGTCGAAGGGCAGCGGGTAGGTGCCGTCCAGGAACGAGCGGGTGACGTTGAGGAACAGCGGCAGCCCGCTGCTGAGGCGGTCGAGGCCGAAGTCGCCGAAGGTCGAGACGATCACGTGCGAGGTCGCCTGGTCGGCGGCCGCCCGGTGCAGCTCGGCGGTCATGGCCTCGTCGCGCACCGCGTCCCACGCCGAGGTCAGGCCCGAGACCTCGGCGTGCCGCCCGCGGAAGAGCAGCTCGCTCGCGACCTGGCGCCCGGTGGTGTCGACGATCTGCTGGCGGGCGATCCGGGTCGACAGCGCGGCCTCGTCGACCTGGTGCAGCGGCCACAGGCTGGTCACGACGGCTCCACCAGCGCCGAGACGATGGACAGCGTCCCCGGCCCGTACGACTTGATGTCGAGGGTGAGGTCGACGCGGCTGCCGAGGCGCACGGCCCACGCGGCGGCGTCCCCCGGGATCTGCTCGCCCGGCACCACGGTCTGGTAGAGCCGCTGGTGCACGCCGCTCGCGTCGCCGATCGGTGCGGCCAGCACGTTCAGCACCTCGGCGGCGTTCTCGGCGAGCATCGCGGGCAGCTCGCGGTCCTCCACGGCCGCGTCGGCCCCGCCCTTGGGCACCAGGCCGAGAGCGGCGCCGACGTAGGCGGCCAGGCGGAACTCCATCAGCACGACGGCCGACAGCGCGGTGTGGTCGTCGACGTACACGCCGACGAGCGGGCCGAGCGCGCTGCCCGGCTCGACCGGCGAGCCGTCGGAGACGGCGACGTCGCGACCCAGGAGCCCCTCGAACAGGTCTCGGACCTGCTTGCGGTCCGGCAGCTGGTTCACGCCGTCACCCCAGCATCCCGCCGAGGGCCTGCTCGAAGGCCTCGGGCGTGAACGGCTTGGCGATCAGGAACTCGGCGCCGGCGCGCTCGGCGGTGGTGCGCATCTCGGGCGAGCCCTCGGAGGTGACGAACCCGAACGGCACGGTGTTGCCGGACGCCCGCAGCGCCTCCAGCAGCTCGATGCCGGTCATGTTCGGCATGTTCCAGTCCGACAGCACGAGCTCCGGCTGGACCTGGCCGACCTTGTCGAGCGCGTCGGCGCCGTCGACGGCCTCGACGTAGGTGTGGTGGTCGAAACCGGCCTGCCGCAGGGTGCGCAGCACGATCTGCCGCATGACGCGGCTGTCGTCGGCGATCACGATGTCCATGGTGGGGTGCGTCCTTCGGTGCGGGGTGGGGTGTGCGGTGAGGGAGGGCTGGGTCAGTCGGCGGTGGGGGACGGGACGGTGGCGTGCACGGCGACGTCGACGACGACCGGGCCGGCCTGCCACCGGACGAGGTGGCGCACGGCCCGGGGGTCGGCGGCACCGGCACCGGCGCTCGAGACCCGCGGCAGCCCCAGCGACGTGGTGCCCGGCAGCGTGCCCTTGATGTTGCCGCCGATCGACGTTCGCGACCTCGCCGACGGCGTCGAGCACGTCGGCGTCGGCGACCGGTGCGCCGTCCGGTGCGCCGAGCATCGTGCGCGCCAGCGACCGCGCGGTCGGGCCGTCGCAGCTGAGCCGCACGTGGCCGGTCCAGTCGCCGTGCAGCGCGACCTCGGCCCGCAGCCCGTCGGCGGTGCCGGTGTCGGCGGGGTCGGTCCAGGGCACCGGCCGGCTGCGCCAGCAGCGACTCCCACACCTGCTCGACGACGGCCTGCACGGTCTCCTCGTCGACGGCGCTCACGACGTCACCTCGAGAGGCAGCAGCCCGAGCAGGTCGAGCTTGTCGCGCAACGCGTCCGGGGTGAACGGCTTGATCAGGTACTCGTGGGCGCCGGCCGCCAGCGCGCGCACGATCTGGGAGTGCTCGCTCTCGGTCGTCACCATCATCAGCGTGATGGAGCGCCAGCGCTGCTCGGCCGCGCACGGCCGACACGAACGCGAGGCCGTCCATCACGGGCATGTTCCAGTCGACGCAGGCCAGGTCGGGCAGGAAGCCCTCCCCGAGGCGGTCCAGCGCCTCCTGGCCGTCGCCGGCCTCGACGCACTCGTAGCCGAGCTCGTCGAGCGTGCGGATGACGATGCGGCGCATCACCCTCGAGTCGTCCACGACCAGTGCTCGCATCACCGGTCCTCCTCCCTGATCCGGTAGACCGACGACCTGCCCGCCGGCACACGCTCCCAGGCGTCGTCGACGCCCATGGTCATCTCGGCCGCCCCCAGGAACAGGTAGCCGTCCGGTGCCATCACCTGCCGCACGCGGCGCAGGATGTCGCGCTTGGTCGCGACGTCGAAGTAGATGAGCACGTTGCGCAGGAACACCACGTCGAACCGGCCGAGCGGCGGGAACGGGCGCACCAGGTTGAGCGTCCGGAACGACACGTGCGCGGTGAGCGCGGGCGCGATCCGCCAGTGGGTGCCGTCGCGCTCGAAGTGGCGCACCAGCGAGGTCGCCGGCAGGCCCCGGTTGACCTCGAGCTGGGTGTACCGGCCCGCGCGGGCCCGCGCCACCATCTCCTCGGACAGGTCGGTGCCGAGCACCTCGATGCGCCAGCCGGCGACCGCCGGCGTCTCGGCGAGGGCGATCGCGATGCTGTACGGCTCCTGCCCGCTGGAGCAGGCGGCCGACCAGATCCGCAGTCCCCGTGCGGGTCTGCGGGTCGCCAGGTCGGGCAGCACCGTGCTGCGCAGGGTCGAGAACGGGTCGCCGTCGCGGAACCACGAGGTCTCGTTCGTGGTGAGCGCCTCGACGACCGCGCGGGTCGCTGGGGCGTCGTCCGCTGCCGCAGGGCGGCGACGTAGGCGTCGACGTCGGCCGCACCCGCCTCGCGGGCGAGCGGGATCAGGCGCGACTCGACCAGGTACTCCTTGCCGGTGTCGAGGACGATGGCGCTCTCGCGCCGCACGAGGTCGCGCACGTAGACGAAGGCCTCGGGGGCGATGCTCACGACGGGCTCCCTGCGCGCTGCGGGTCGCGGGCCGGTGCCAGCCGGGCGGCGACGGCGGGGCCGAGCGCGGCGAGCGGCAGCACCTCCTCGGCGAGGCCGGCGGTGGCGACGGCTCCGGGCATGCCCCACACGACGGACGTCGCGCGGTCCTGCGCCAGCACGCTGCCGCCGGCGTCGACGACCGTCGCGCACCCGCGCAGCCGTCCTGGCCCATGCCGGTGAGGACGACGGCGAGGACCCCCGCGCCCTGGGCCGCGACGGCGGTGCGGAACAGCACGTCGACCGCTGGGCGGCAGTAGTTCTCGGGCGCGTCCTGGGTCAGGCGCGAGACCAGCCGTCCGCCGGCCCGGTGCAGGTGCAGGTGGAAGTCGCCCGGGGCGATCGCCACGTCGCCGGGCGCGAGGACGAGCCCGTCGGAGGCCTCGACCACGCGGAAGGGCAGCAGGCGGTCGAGCCGCGCGGCGAACTGGCGGGTGAAGACGGCGGGCATGTGCTGGACGACGGCGACCGGCACCCGCAGCGGCGGCAGCGACGACAGGAACGTCGTGAGCGCCTCGGGGCCACCGGTCGAGCAGCCGACGACCAGGAGGTCGTAGCCGGCGGGGGGACGGCGGCGGGCGGCCAGCCGCACGGGGGCGTCCGGGCGCTGGACGGTCGGGAGGGCCGGGCGGGCGGCCGGCGGCAGCGCGCCCGACCGGGGCGCGGGGACGGCGGCGCCGCGGGCGCCGCGGGGCACCAGCGCGAGGATCTTGGGGACGAGCGAGGACCGCACCTGCTCCATCGACTGGCTGACGCTGCCGACGTTGGCGGGCTTGGTGACGTAGTCGCTCGCACCGGCCGACAGGGCGTCGAGGGTGGCGACGGCGCCGCGCTCGGTGAGGGTGCTGAACATGATGATCGGCGTGCGGTCGCCGAGCCGGCGCAGCTCGCGGACGGCGGCGACGCCGTCGAGCTCGGGCATCTCGATGTCCATCGTGATCAGGTCGGGGCGCAGCTGCTCGACCTTGGCGAGGGCGGCCCGCCCGTTCACGGCGGTGCCGACGACCTCGATCGCGGGGTCCTGGCCCAGCACGTCGGCGACGAGGCGGCGGACGACGACCGAGTCGTCGACCACGAGCACCCTGATCGCGGTCATCGTGGTGCGTCCTCCGTCCCGACGCCGGCCACGGTGGCCGACCTGGACTGCATCGGCACGTGGTGGGGCGACCTGAACGTCGGCCCGCGCCCGATCTGGCCGGGCTGCGGGTGTCGGACCGGAGGAGTCAGACCTGCTGCGGCCCGGCCTGTTCCGCGTCGTGGACGAGGCGCAGCGGCGCGGTGAGCACCCGCACCGATCCGGGCTCGACCAGGTCGGCGACCAGGGTGGCGTGCAGGGCCCCGCTGACGGCGTTCCACACGCCCTGGGCGGCGTCGGTGCGGGTCAGGCCGCTGCGGTGGAACGCCGCGACGGCGGCCAGCTGGGCGTCGGCCGCCAGCTGCAGCCGGTCCGACAGCGCGAGCGCCCAGGTGGCCTCGTGCATGCCGGCCGCCCAGCCGGCGGGGTCGACGAGGTGGCCGGCCGAGGCCGCGCGCCAGGCCGTGCGGACGGCGGCGTCGCCGGCGCCGAGCCGGGCCAGCAGGGCGTCGGCGGGGCCGTGGCCCGTGGTGGGCTCGGGCACGGTGCGGGCGGCGCGGAACGGGGCCGCGAGCGCCTCGCGCTCGGCGGGGTCGAGGGTGCTCGCGCAGTAGGCCGCGGCCACGGCGTCGGCCAGCACGTCGGCCGCCCGGGACCCCTCGGGGTCCTGCACGGACAGGTCGCCGCTGCTGATCCAGGTGGACCCGAGCGCCTCGTGCCGCACGAACCGCTCGAGGGCGGCGAGGTGGCCGAGCGGGGCGGCCTCGAGCCGCGCCCTCAGCACGGTCGCCGCCGCCGGTGTCGCCGGTGGCCGCCACGGCGACGGCAGGGCCGGCCAGGTGGACGGTGTCGGCCGCCGTGCCGCGGGGCTCGGCGACCAGACGCTCCCAGCGGTCGGCCCGGTGCGGCCCGGGGTGGCGGGCCGAGAGCAGCGACACGGTCGCGGCGCCGGCCTGCAGGGCCACCCGCAGCACCGCGGCGGCTGCGGGACCGTCCGGCAGGCGCACCAGGTCGAAGGCCAGGGCCGGGGAGCTGACCAGCGTGTACGGCACGGTCGGCACCTCCCTCGAGGTGCGCCGGGTGCGCGCCCTCCCCGTGAGGATCGCCCACCGCCGCGGCGCCGTCCACCGGAGCGGGACGACACCACCAGGACGCGGGACCGGCCGGCCCGAGGTGGTCACCCACCCGGACCAGCCGGTCGCCCGTTCGTCGCTGCGGTCAGTACCGGAAGCGGCCGACCGTGGTGCGCAGGTCGCCGGCCATGCGGGCCAGCTCGTCGACCGCGGACTGGGTCTGGGCCAGCGCCTGGGTGGTCGAGCTCGCGGCGGCGGACACCCCGGTGATGTTGGTCGGCGATCTCGCCCGAGCCGGTGGCGGCCTCGGCGACGTTGCGGGCCATCTCGTTGGTGGTGGCGGTCTGCTCCTCGACGGCCGAGGCGATGGTCAGCTGGTAGTCGTTGATCGAGGTGATGATCGTCGAGATCTCGCCGATCGCGGCGACGGCGCCGCCGGTGTCGGCCTGGATGGCCTCGACCCGCCGGGCGATGTCCTCGGTGGCCCGCGCGGTCTCCTGGGCCAGCTCCTTGACCTCGTTGGCGACCACGGCGAAGCCCTTGCCGGCCTCGCCGGCGCGGGCGGCCTCGATGGTGGCGTTGAGGGCGAGCAGGTTGGTCTGCTCGGCGATCGAGGTGATCACCTTGACGACGTTGCCGATCTCGGCCGAGGACGTGCCGAGCTTGGCGACGGTGTCGTTGGTGGTCGCGACCACGTCGACGGCCTGCTGGCGCCACGCGGGCGGCCTCGTTGGCGGAGTGGGCGATCTCGCGGATCGAGGCGCCCATCTGCTCGGAGCCGGCGGCGACGGTCTGCACGTTGCGCGAGACCTCCTCGGCGGCGGCGGAGACCACGCCGGCCTGCACCGAGGTCTCCTCGGCGCCCGCGGCGATCTGCTGCGACGACGCGGCGAGCTCCTCGGAGGAGGCGGCGACCGCGTCGGCGGAGCCGACGATGGACTCGACCACCTCGTGGGTCGCGGTCGATGGAGCGGTTGAACGCCTTCTCCAGGTCGCCCAGGTCGCCGCTGGACCGCTCCTCCAGGCGGTGGGTCAGGTCGCCGTCGGCGAACTTCTCCATCCCCTGGACGGCTGCGCGCAGCGGACGGATCAGGCTGCGGCTGATCAGGGTGGAGACCACGACCGCGAGGCCGATACCGAGCAGCGACACCACGAGGATGACCACGGTCGAGCGCTTCTCGATCGCGACGACCTCGGCCGCGTACGCATCGGAGTCGGCGCCGAACACGTCGACGGCCTCGCCGAGCACCTCGTCCACGAGGTTGTTCGCGTCCTGGATCGACTCCGCGTCGGCCCTGGCGGCCTCCTGGTCCTCGACGGCCGAGGTCGACGAACGCGTCGAGGCTGCCGGTGTAGGTGTCGAAGGTCGCCCTGGAGGTCGGCGACCCGCTGCTGGTCGTCCTCGTGCAGGTCGAGCGCCGCCGAGCTCGGCGAGCAGCTCGTCGACCGTCGCCTTGTCCTCGGCGATGTCGGCCTGCAGACCCGCGGGGTCGGGCTCGGTCACGGCGCGGTAGGCCGTGACCTTGAGCTCGCTCGAGCGGGTGTCGAGGGCGCGGGCCAGCTCGGCGGCCTCGCTGTGGAGGATCGCGAGGTGCGAGGCCTCGGCGGTCTGCGCGGCGGTGGCGAACGCGACGCCGCCGACGACGGCGGTGGCGGCCACGCCGATCCCGGCGATGAGGGCGATGCGGCGCCCGACGGTCC
Organism: uncultured Actinomycetota bacterium; assembly: GCA_963715595.1. Classification (GTDB taxonomy): domain Bacteria; phylum Actinomycetota; class Actinomycetes; order Actinomycetales; family CAWJMD01; genus MFD01275-22. The sequence goes on along the minus strand of OY970255.1, from coordinate 2,776,106 downwards.
AGCGGATGGTCTTCATGTCAGTTCTTCCTGGTGGCTGGGGCGGAGGTGGGTCAGGCGGCGACGGCGCGGTCGACGTCGAGGGAGAGCAGCAGCCGGTCGGGCAGCTTGTAGGCACCGACGATCAGGTCGCGGACGGGACCCGCGAGGGTGTCGGGCGGCAGCTCGAACTGGTCCTGCTCGACGTCGACGACGGCGCCGATGGAGTCGACGAGCAGCGCGAGCGGCTCGCCGCCGACCCGCACGACCACGAGCATCGGCTCGACGTCCGAGCGGGCGGGAAGGCCGAGCTGGATCCGCAGGTCGACCGCGGTGCAGCACCTGCCCGCGCAGGTTGATCAGGCCCGCCATGGCGGGCGGGGCGAGCGGGATGCGGGTGCGCGGCAGGCCGCGCAGCACCTCCTGCACCGACGACACCTCGACGCCGTAGAGGCGCTCGTCCAGGGTGAAGGTGACCAGCCGGGTGCTCATCGGCACCTCCGGCCGGGCGGACCCGCGCGGTCGGTAGAAGCGCGGGTCGGCGGCGAGGATCGCGGCGCGCACGTCGAGCAGCTCGATCACCCGGTCGCGGATCACGGTGGAGCCGACCAGGCCGTGGTCGTCGATGTCGCTGCGGGACGGCGCCGGCGCCCTCGACGATGTCGACGATCTCGTCGACCACGATGGCGACGCTGCGCTCGCCGGCGGTGTAGACGACGACCACCAGGTTCTCGTCCTCGCGCTCGGAGACCGAGCCGAGGTGCCGGTCGAGGCGCAGCAGCGGCAGGATCGCGCCGCGGTACTGCACGACCTCGCGGTTGCCGACGTGCTCGACGCGCCGCCGCGGGCAGGTGCTCGAGCCGGGTCACCGACGACAGCGGGATCGCCACCTGGCGTCCGCCGCCCACACCGGCGACCAGCACGCGGTCCTCGTCGGTACCGGTCGCGACGGTCGTCGTCTCCTCGGCGGCCTGCCGGTCGAGCGACCTCGGCCGTGAGCGCCCGGCGGGCGAGCGCCTGCACGTCGAGGATCAGCGCGACCCGGCCGTCGCCGAGGATCGTGGCGCCGGAGTACGTCCCGATGCGCCTTCAGCCGGGTGGCGAGCGGCTTGACGACGATCTCCTCGGTGCTGAGCACGCGGTCGATGACCAGGCCGAAGCGCTTGCCCTCGGCCTGCAGCACCGCGATGAGCACGTGGCCGTCGGAGCGCTCGGACTCGACGCCCAGCACGTCGGCGAGGCGCACCAGCGGCAGCAGCGCGCCGCGCAGCCGGTAGCACCGGCGCGCCGGCGACGTCCTCGATCGCGGTGCCGGCGCGGTCGGCGTCGAGCGCGACCAGCTCGAGCAGGCTGACCTGCGGGATGGCGTAGCGGTCGCCGGCGCACTCGACGGTCAGCGCCGGGACGATCGCCAGCGTCAGCGGGATCCGCAGCCGGCAGGTGGTGCCCGCGGCCGAGCGCCGACTCGACCTCGATGGTGCCGCCGATGCGTCTCGATGTTGGTCTTCACCACGTCCATGCCGACGCCGCGGCCGGAGACGTTGGTGACGGCCGCGGCGGTCGAGAAGCCGGGCAGGAAGATCAGCTGCAGCACGTCCGGTCGGCGACATCTGGGCCAGCTGCGCCGGCGGTGCGCAGGCCCTTGCTCCAGCGGCCTTGGCGGCCGACCCGTCGCGGCGTCGATGCCGCGCGCCGTCGTCGCACACCTCGACGACGACCTGGCCGCCCTCGTGGTACGCCCGCAGCGTCAGCACGCCCTCGGCCGGCTTGCCGGCCGCGACGCGGTCGGCCGGCGGCTCGAGGCCGTGGTCGACGGCGTTGCGCACCAGGTGGGTCAGCGGGTCCTTGACGGCCTCGAGCAGGGTGCGGTCGAGCTCGGTCTCCTTGCCGACCTGGGCCAGCGCGCACCTGCTTGCCGCACAGGGCGCCCAGGTCGCGGACGACGCGCGGCATCTTCGACCAGAGGTGTGTCGATCGGCTGCATGCGCGTCTTCATGACGCCCTCCTGCAGCTCGCTCGCGATCAGGTTCAGCCGCTGCGAGGCCCGCACCAGGTCGGCGCCGCCGCCCGCCGCGCCGTCGGCGTCGAGCTGGAGGTCTGGCGCACGATCTGGTTGCGGGTGAGCACCAGCTCGCCGACCAGGCGCATCAGGGAGTCGAGCAGCTCGACGTCGACGCGGATGGACGCGTCGGCGACGCTGCGGCGCTGGCCGTGGTCGTCGGCGGGCTCGGGCTCGGCGACGGCTGCGGCGACGGGCTGCTGGGTGGCGGGCTGCTGGACGACGGGCTCGGCGACCGCGGGGACGGGCTCGGCCGCGGTCCGCTGGTGGGGGACCGGCGCGGGGGTCTCGACGGGCGCGGGGGTCTCGACGGGTGCGGCGGCCTCGACCGGCTCCTCGGCGGGCGTCGGTGCCGGGGCGGCGTCCTGGCCGTCCAGCACCGCGGTGATGCGGGCGACCACGGCGTCGACCGCGACCTGGCCCTCGGTGCCGTCGACCTCGATCGCGGCGAGCAGCTCGCGGACGCTGTCGACCATGGCGAGCAGCACGTCGGTGCTCGCCGGCGTCATCGTCATCCGCCCGTCGCGCAGCCGGGCGAGCAGGTTCTCGCCGACGTGCGTCACCGCCTCCAGCCGGTTGAACGCGAGGAAGCCGCTGGTGCCCTTGATCGTGTGGATGGTGCGGAAGATGCTCGCCAGCAGCTCGCGCGAGCCGGGCTCGGCGCTCCAGCTGCGACCAGGTCGCGGTCGAGCTGGTCCAGGTTCTCGTGGCTCTCCACGAGGAACTCCTGGACGATCTCGTCCACGTCCTCCATCGCCGGTGACTCCTCCGCGTCGTGGGCCGGGACCGTTCCCTGCCGACGAGGACCCATCGGCAGATCGGGCCGAGACCTGAGACCTCGGACAGGATGGGCGGGTGGTCTCACACCCGGTGCCGTGGCGGCGCGCCCTGCGGCGGCTGCCGCGGGCGACCGCGCAGGCGCTCGGTCCGCGCGACCTGCCGCTGCACGCGGCGGCCCTGACGTTCTACTCCGCGCTGTCGCTGGTGCCCGTGGTGCTCGTCACCGGCCGGGCCGCGGCGGCGATCGCCGGGCAGGACCGCGTGCGGGCGCTCGCGGCCTCGCTCGAGGACGCGCTGCCGCAGGCGCTCGGCGCCGGGCCGGTCGCGCGGGCGCTCGTCGAGAGCGCCATCGACCTCGACCTGGTGGCGGTGCTGATCGCGACGCTGCCGGCCAGCGTGTACGGCGAGGGCCTGCGCCGGGCGTGCAGCTCGCTGGTGGGCATCGCGCCCGGACGCTGGATCGCCTGGCGCGGACGGCTGGCCACCCTGCCGCTGGTGGTGGTGGCGCCCGCCCTGCTGCTGGGGGTGCTGTCGGTCACCCCCCTCCTCGCCGACCTGCTCGCCGGCGGCGCCGGCCCGACCCTGCTCGGCACCTACGTCGCGCTGAACGTCTGCTGGATCGCGGTGTCGGTCGTGCTCGCGTGGGTGTTCGTCGCCGTGGTGCCCCACTCGACGCCGGTGCGGCACGCGGTGGTGGGCGCGTTCGCGACGGGCGCGTTCGTGGCGGGGTTCCTGCAGGGCTTCGTGCTGTTCCTGACGCTGCCGATCGACCTCGGGCTGCCGTTCGGCGGGCTCGTCGGGGTGGGTGCCGTCGTGGCGGTGCTGCTGTGGCTGTGGGTGCTGCACGCGGTGGTGCTCGTCGGCTGGGTCGCCACGCGCACCTGGGCGGAGGTGCGGGCCGGCGGCGCGTCGGCTCAGGAGCCGAAGGCCCAGACCGCCCGCCAGCGGTAGGTCGCGCCCGGGCGCAGCACGGGGTCGGCGAGGTCCGGGCGGTTGGGGGAGTCGGGCGGCAGCTGCGGCTCGAGGGCGACGCCGTCGCCCTGGCGGTACCGCCCGCCGCGGCGCGAGGGCAGCGTCCCGTCCAGGAAGTTGCCGGCGTACACCTGCAGACCCGGCTGGTCGCTGCTGAGCGTGAGCGTCGTGCCGCTGCGGGGGCCGCGGAGCCGGGCCACCTCGCGCAGGCCCGCGCCGTCCGGCACCAGGTTGTGGTCGATCCCCTGCGCGCCCACCAGCTGCTCGTGGCCCTCGCGCACGACGTCGCCCAGACGTCTCGCGGTGCGCAGGTCGAACGGCGTGCCGTCGACGTCGGCGTGGCCGCCGAGCGGGATGCCGGTGCCGTCGACCGGCGTGTACCGCGACGCGGCGACCTCCAGCTCGTGGTCGTCGACCGTGCCGGACCCCTCGCCGTCGAGGTTGAGGTAGACGTGCTGGGTGAGGTTGACGACCGTGGGCGCGTCGGTGGTCGCGGACAGCTCCAGCGCGATCGCGTCGGCGGTCACCTCGAACCGCGCGGTGACCTCGAGCCGGCCCGGGAAGCCCTGGTCGCCGGCCGGGCTGGTCAGCGACAGCACCGCGGCGTCGTCGCTCAGGTCGACGACGTCCCAGACCCGGGAGTCGAACCCGTCGGGCCCGCCGTGCAGCGCGTTGCCGCGGTCGTTGGGCGGCACCTGGTGCGCGACGCCGTCGACCTCGAACCTGCCGTCGCGGATCCGGTTCGCGTACCGGCCGACCGTGGCGCCGAGGTAGGCGTCCGAGGCGACGTGCTCGGCGACCGTGGCGTGCCCGAGGGCGACGTCGCGCCGCACGCCGTCGGCCCCGGTGACCCGCAGCCGGTGGATCGTCGCGCCGAGGTCGAGCAGGTGCAGCTCGACCCCCGGCTCTGCGCCGAGCACGAGGCAGGTCACCTCGCGACCGTCCGGGGTGGTGCCGACGCCGTGCCTGGTCACCATCGGTGCTCTCTCCTCCAGCGGGGACGTGCCGTCGTCACGATCGTAGGAGGCGGGGGCCGGACTCGGCCCGATCGGACCTTCTCCCGTGCGCCCGCCGGGCGTACGGTCGGGCGCGACCCGAAGGGGGTCCCATGGCTGAGACGACCGTGACGCGTCGGAACCTGGTCAGGGGTGGCGGCGTCCTCGCCGGCCTGACCGTGCTGCAGCAGTCGGGGAGTGGTGCGGCGCGGGCGGGTGCGGACGCGACGGCGGTGCACGTCGACGACCTGCACGAGACCTACCCGGGCCGCCCCGGTGACGTCGTCCTGCCGTGGGTCGACCAGCCGGACCCGGTGCCGCCACCCGCGCAGGACGTCGTCGGCAACCTGCTCGACTGGGAGGCGCTGTCGACCCGGCTCACGCCGGCGGACGACTTCTTCACCGTGAAGCACTACGGCCAGCCGGTCGTCGACCCGGCCACGTGGCGGCTCGAGGTCACCGGTCTCGTCGACCGCCCGCTGTCGCTGTCGCTGCCGGAGCTGCAGGCGCGTCGTCGTCGCCAGGTGGAGTACACGCTCGAGTGCTCCGGCAACACCGGGCTGCCCTTCTTCGCCGGCGGGGTCGGCAACGCGGTGTGGGGCGGGACCGCCCTGGCCTCGGTGCTGCGCCGTGCCCGCCCCACGGAGGAGGCCGCCGAGGTCGTCTTCTGGGGCGCCGACTCGGGGACGGTCACCGTCCGCGACAACAGCGGCATCACCGGCGCGGGGTCCACCGGCGTCGGCGTGCCCGACGAGGGCGGCGGGCTCGATCTCACGGTCACCGAGCACTTCGCGCGCAGCATGTCGCTGGAGGAGGCGATGACCCCTTCCAACCTGCTCTGCGACGAGATGAACGGCGGCCCGCTGCCGGCCGAGCACGGCGCCCCGGTGCGGCTGATCGCCCCCGGCTGGTACGGCGTCGCGAACGTGAAGTGGCTGACTCGCATCGAGGTGACCTCGCAGCGGTTCGCGGGTCGCTTCATGGCGCGCGACTACGTGACGGTGCGCGAGCGCACCGACGCCACGGGCGTCACGAGCTGGACCTTCTCGACCGTCGGCCACGACCGGCTGAAGTCGGCGCCGGCGAAGGTCGTCCGCAACGGCAGCCACCACCGCGTGATCGGCGTGGCGTGGGGCGACCCGGTGGCGCGGGTCGAGGTGCGCGTCGACGGAGGTCCCTGGCGCGCGGCCGAGGTGGCCGGCGACCGGCGCGACCCCTCCGGCGGCGCCGCGTGGCGGTTCTGGTCGCTCGACTGGGGCAGGCCGGGCACCGGTGAGCACACCATCACCTCGCGGGCGGTGTCCCGCGACGGCGAGGTCCAGCCGGCCCCGGACGACCCGCGGGTCGCCGAGCGGCGCACCTACTGGGAGGCGAACGGGCAGATCACGCGCACGGTCGTGATCTGAGCCGGGACGCGCGAAACGGTGTGACGCGGCACCGCCGCGCGGGTGACCATCGCCGGCGGAGGTGGTCACCGTGACCCAGCAGGAGAGGGACGGCCGCGCGGCCGGGCTGCGCGCCGCGCTCGCGGCGCCCGACCCGTCGGTGCGGCTGCGCGCCGCGCTCGCGGCCGGGACGAGCCCGCACGAGGACGACCTGGAGGACCTGGTCCTGCGCTGCGCCGTCGAGCCCGAGTTCTTCGTGCGGGACGTGCTCACCTGGGCGCTGACCCGGCACGAGCCGGGCCGCACGGTCGACCGGGTGGTGGTCGAGCTGGGGTCGCCGGAGCCGCAGGCGCGCAGCCAGGCGCTGCACACGCTGTCGAAGATCGGCGACCGCCGGGCGTTCGCGGCGATCACCCCGGCCCTGCTGCACCACGCCGACGTCGAGGTCGCGCGCGCCGCGTGGCGCGCGGCGGTCGTCCTGGTGACGCCCGGGTCCGAGGACGCGCTCGCCGCCCGGCTGGTGAGCCAGCTCGGCCGCGGCGACCGGGAGGTGCGGCTCAGCCTGAGCCGGGCGCTGGTCGACCTCGGCGCAGCCGGGGCCGCCGCGGTCGAGCGGGCCACGGGGCACCGCGACCCCGAGGTGCGCGCGCACGCGCTGGCGACCCAGCGGCTGCGGACGCACCCCGACGAGGGGTTCGACCTCGCCCTGGTGGCGGCCGAGCGCGAGCTCACGCTGCGAGGAGCACCCGTCCCGCCGCCGGGGTAGGGCCGTCAGGGGGTCGGGGCCGGTGCCCGCAGCGCCGGCGGCAGGTCGCCCGTCCCGCACGCCGGCCAGTCGGCCGGCGACCCGGGCAGGCCGTGCAGCAGGCCCAGCTGCTCGCGGTACCACGGCGTCACGGTCCACCGGTCCGACCGCGCGCGGTCGACGAGGTCGGGCCAGGGCACCCAGTCGGCGTCGTCGAGCTCGTCCGGGTGCCCCGTGACCACCTGGTGCCGGACGGAGGCGACGACCACCGGGCAGATCTCGTTCTCCAGGACGCCGTCGCGGTCGGCACGTACGCGGTGGGCGGGCACGACGACGCGGATGTCGTCGGCACGCAGCCCCACCTCGCGCAGCGCCCGGCGGCGCACGGCGTCCTCGAGCGGCTCGCCCGGGGCGGGGTGCCCGCCGACGCTGCTCCACGCGCCCGGGAAGGTCGGGCGGCGGTAGGCGCGGCGGGTCACCAGGACCTGCTCGTCCTCGTCGACGAGGAACACGCTGAGTCCGAGGTGCAGCGGGGTCGACGCGTCGTGCAGCGCCGACTCGGGCCGGGCGCCCACGGCGTGGCCGAGGTCGTCGAGCAGCACGACGTGCGCGGCGCCGGTGACGGGCTGGGCGGACATCTCACCTCCACGGGTCGGTCTCGTCCAGGCGTTCTGCCCGCAGGGCCCCGGTGGATGCACCGGGCCCGGGTTCGCCCGGCGGGTCGGGCCTGCCTAGCCTCGGAGGGTGGACCCGGTGACGGACCCCGGACGCCCGCGTCCGGGCGCGATCGTGTGGCGCGAGGTCGCCGTGACCGCCCGGATGGTGGCGCCCCGCACGCCGGTCGAGGTGGTGGTGCAGCTGCGCTGGTCGGACGGCGCCACCCGCCGGTGCCGCGCCCACGCCCTGCGGTGGGCCTACCCCGGGGACGACTTCCCGTCGGTCTTCTGCGAGCTGGTCGACCCGCGCACCGGGGAGGCGGTCAGCGGCTGGGTGCACGGCGGCGACGTGCGGCGGCCCTGACCGCCGCCGGGCGGAGGGATCGCGGCCGACCCGAGTAGGTCGAGATCCCGCCCGCAGCAGGTACTTCCGCGCCCGCGCGCCCGGAAGGGTCTCGCGCAGCGACGTCACCCGACGTCCGCGCCCGGCGTCCCGCGCCGGGGACGCGTCTCCCTCTGGAGGAACGATGGTCCTGCGCAGCACCACGACCCGCACAGCGTTGCTGGTCATGGTCACCGCCCTGCTCTGCGCGCTGCTGGTCGCCACCCCGGCGGCCCCCGGCAGCGCGGCCGAGCGCCCCGTCCGGCACCAGCCGGTGTCGGCGGTCGTCGACGACGGCTCGGCGCAGCCCCTCATCGCCCCGCACTGCGAGCGGGTGTCGGGCGCGCTGCGATGCGGGGTGAAGTACACCAACACCGAGTCCAAGGTGCTCGTCGCCGCGGCGATCGCCGCGGTCGCCGCCGGCGGTGTGGTCGCCTGCCGCAACGTGACGGTCTGCAAGATCCTGGTCGCCACGGTCGGTGCGGCGCTGACCACCTGGTGGACGGCGATCACCAGGTACGACCGGTGCCTGTTCACCTACTCGACCGGGACCAGCACGCGCCCGGCCCTCGTGCGCTGCTGACGGTGGCCGTGCCCCTGGCCCGACGGGTGGGTGCGGCGCTGACCGCGCTCGTCGCCGGTGTCGCCCTCGCCGTGCTGGTCGGGTGGGCGGTGCTCGGCTGGACGACGCAGCTGCTGCTGCCCGTGGGCGTGGTGGTGGCGGCGTGGGTCGTCGGCGAGATCGTCCGCGCGGTGCTCGGCAGCGACCGGCCGCGCGGGTGAACGCCCCCGGGTGCGACGCGCGTCCCCCTGCGCGCCGCACCCGGGGGTCACGCGCCGACCTCGGCCCGGACGGCCAGGGCGATCGCCTCCGACCGGGTCGTGCCCAGCCGGCCGAGCAGGGTGCCGACGTAGTCCTTGACGGTGGAGACGGCCAGGTGCAGCTCGGCCGCGATCTCGGCGTTCGAGCACCCGCGGGCCACCAGCGCGAGCAGCCGGAGCTCGGACTGCCCGAGCCCGTCGAGGCGGGCCCGCGCCGTGACCAGCCGCCGGTGGTACGGCACCAGGTCGCGCACGAGCGCCGGCACCAGCTCGGGGCAGACCCAGCCCCGGCCGGCCGCCACGTGGCGCACCGCGGCGACGAGCTCGGCGTGACCGGCGCAGTCGCTGAACAGCCCGCTGGCCCCGGCGACGAGGACCTCGGGCACGACCTCGGTCTCGTGCGCACCGACCTGCACGAGCCAGCGCGCGCCGGACGCGGCGAGCGGACGGCGGGACGGGTCGGACACGGCGGTGCGCGCGTCGGTGACCACGACGTCGGGGGAGGATCCGGGGGACGCCCGGACCGCCTCGTCCGCGGACCCGGCGGCCAGCAGCGCCAGCCCCGGTGCCCCCGCCAGGGCGTCCTCCAGGGCCCTCCTCACCAGGCCCTGCGCGTGCAGCACCAGCACCGTGACCACGTCCCACCCCTGTCGTCCCTCGCACGCCGGCCGGACGCCGGGCGGAGCCTACGTACACGTGTTCGATCTGTTGTCTACCACTACTGACCGACAACAGATCTCACGAGTGTAATTCGGCACCGAAGTGCGTCAGAACCTCCTCAGGGCGGTCAAGCGCACGCCTCGGGTCGGGTCCTCGCCCTCCCTGGGGTGGGGGGTCTCAGTCGAGCCCGGCGGCGGCGCGCTCGACGACCAGCCCGGCCTCGAAGCGCTGCAGGTAGGCCGCGAACCCGTCGACGTCGGACGGGTCGGGGCTCACGACGGCCGCGGTCGTGCCGGCGAGGACGTGGGAGCCGAGCCAGCTCGCCAGGTCGGTCTCCTGCGCGTGCTCGAGGTAGAGCGCGAGGACGGCGACGCCCCACGCCCCGCCCTCGCCGGCGCCCTCGCCGACGGCGACGGGCGCGCCGAGCGCGGCCGCGAGCACCCGCTGCGCCACGCCCTCGGTGCGGAACAGCCCGCCGTGGGCGACCACGACGTCGAGCGCGACCTGCTCCGCCTCCAGGATCCGCATGCCGAGCGCCAGCGTCGCGAACGCCGCGTACAGCTGCGCGCGGGCGAAGTTGGCCAGGGTCAGCCGGCTGCCGGGAGTGCGCACGACGAGCGGGCGGCCCTCGTCCAGGCCCGTGATCGGCTCCCCGGAGAGGTAGTTGTAGGCGAGCAGGCCGCCGGCGTCGGCGTCGCCCTCGAGCGCGGCCCCCAGCACCGCGGCGAACACGCGGTCGCGGTCGACGGTGCCGCCGGTGGCGGCGACGACCTCGGCCAGCAGACCGACCCACGCGTCGAGCTCGCTGGCGCCGTTGTTGCAGTGCACCATCGCGACCGGGTCGCCCACGGGGGTGGTGACCATGTCGATCTCCTCGTGCACCTGCGAGAGCGGGTGCTCCAGCACGGCCATCGCGAACACGCTGGTGCCGACGCTGACGTTGCCCGTGCGCGCGGCGACCGCGTTCGTCGCGACCATGCCCGTGCCGGCGTCGCCCTCGGGCGGGCACGCGGGGGCACCGGGCTGCAGGGCGCCGGACGGGTCGAGCAGCAGCGCCCCGTCGGCGGTGAGCGTGCCGGCCGGTGCGCCGGCGGTCAGCACCTCGGGAAGCAGATCGGCGAGCGACCCCGTGGGCACCCGTCCGGCGAGGTGGGCGTCGACGAGGGCGAGCCGGTCCGCGTCCCACGTGCCCGTCGCGGAGTCGATCGGGAACATGCCCGACGCGTCCCCGACGCCGAGCACGTGCCTGCCCGTGAGCCGCTCGTGCACCCACCCCGCGAGGGTCGTCAGCCGCGCCACCCGGGCGACGTGCGGCTCGTCGTCGAGCACCGCCTGGTACCAGTGGGCGACCGACCAGCGCAGGGGCACGTTGAAGTCGAGCAGCCCGGTCAGCTCCGACGCCGCGCGGCCGGTACCGGTGTTGCGCCAGGTCCGGAACGGCACGAGCAGGGTGCCCTCGCCGTCGAGCGCGACGTAGCCGTGCATCATCGCCGAGACCCCGAGCGCCCTCAGGGTGGTCGGCCGCGCGCCGTGGCGGCGCTCGGCGTCGGCGCAGACCGCGGCGAAGCAGGCTCGCAGCGCGGCCCAGACGTCGTCCTCGTCGTAGGTCCAGGTGCGGTCGACGAACCGGTTCTCCCACTCGTGGTGCCCACCGGCGAGCTGGCGGCCGTCGGCGTCGACCAGCACCCCCTTGACCCGGGTCGAGCCCAGCTCGATGCCGAGAACCGCTCGGCCGGAGGCGATCTCGTCGTGCGGGTCGCGCTGGGACTGGTCGACCATGACGTCCTCGTTCCGGTGGTCGGGCACGGACGCTGATGATGTTAGCGCTCACAGACAGGCCCGGGGAAGACGTCGTGACCTCCACCAGATCAGCTGCAGGGCAGAGCCTGGTGATCGGCAGCCGCACGGTGTTAGCGTTCACAAACCAGCGGCGCGGAGGAGGAGGCGAGATGGTCGACGATCGATCCCGTCGCCCGGCGGTCATGGCCGACGTCGCCCGGCTCGCCGGCGTCTCGCACCAGACCGTCTCGCGCGTGGTCAACGAGCACGCGAGCATCCGTCCCGAGACGCGCGAGCGCGTCGTGCGGGCGATCGCCCAGCTCGGCTACCGGCCGAACACCGCCGCCCGCGCGCTGGTCAGAGGGCGCTCCGGCATGGTCGGCATCGTCACCGCGTCCGGCGGGCTGTTCGGTCCGCGCAGCGCCCAGCAGGGCGTCGGGGTCGCTGCGCGCGCGGCGGGCTACGCCGTGGCGTCGGTCGACCTCCCGGACGTCACGGCCGAGGCGCTCGCTGCAGCCGTCGACGACCTGGCCCGCGCCGGCGTCGAGGGCGTGGTGGTCGTCGCCGGCCACGACGCCGCCGTCGACGTCGCGCGCTCGCGTCCCGGACGCCTGCCGGTGGTGGTCGTCGAGGGCGACCTCTCGCGCACGCCCATGTCGGTGGGCGTCGACCAGGTGGCCGCGGCGTCAGCCGCCGTCGAGCACCTGGTCGACCTCGGCCACCGGCGGGTCGACCACGTCGCCGGGCCCGCCGACTGGGCCGAGGCGCGCGCACGGGTCGAGGGCTGGAGGGCGGCGGCGCGCCGCACGGGCGTCGCGGCACCCGCACCGGTGGTCGGCGACTGGTCCGCGGCCTCCGGCCACGAGGCCGGGCGGGCGCTCGCCGCCGACCCCGACGTCACCGCCGTGTTCGTGGGCAACGACCAGATGGCGGTCGGTCTGCTGCACGCGATGCACGAGGCGGGTCGCGCCGTGCCGCAGGAGGTCTCGGTGGTGGGGTTCGACGACATCCCCGAGGCCGCGTTCCTCGCCCCACCGCTGACGACCGTGCACCAGGACTTCGGCGGCGTCGGCCAGCAGGCGCTCACGCTGCTGTCCGCCGCCATCCGCGGCGAGCGGCTGCCCCCCGTCTCGCTGCTGCCCGCCCGGCTCGTCGTCCGCGAGTCGACCGCACCCCCGAGGAAGGGACCACGATGAGCGCCGCCTCCGACGTCGCCGCCACCGTCACCGCGCTCCGGCGCACCGTCAGCGACCTGCACCGCGAGCTGGTGCGGTACGGGCTGGTGGTCTGGACCGCCGGCAACGTCTCGGCCCGCGTGCCGGACCACGACCTGATGGTGATCAAGCCCTCCGGCGTCTCCTACGACGACCTGACCCCGGAGTCGATGGTCGTCTGCGACCTGCACGGCCGCGTCGTCGAGGGTGACCACGCGCCGTCGTCCGACACGGCGGCCGCGGCGTACGTCTACCGCGAGATGCCGGACGTCGGCGGCGTGGTGCACACGCACTCGACGTACGCCACGGCCTGGGCGGCCCGGGCCGAGCCGATCCCGTGCGTGCTGACGATGATGGCCGACGAGTTCGGCGGTGACGTCCCGGTCGGCCCGTTCGCCCTGATCGGCGACGACTCGATCGGGCGGGGCGTCGTCGAGACCCTGCGCGCCTCGCGCAGCCGCGCGGTGCTGATGGCCGGCCACGGCCCCTTCACGATCGGCAAGGACGCCCGCGACGCCGTGAAGGCGGCGGTCATGCTCGAGGACGTCGCCCGCTCGGTCCACGTCGCGCGCCAGCTGGGGGAGCCCGACCGGATCGCCCAGGCCGACGTCGACGCCCTGTTCGACCGCTACCAGAACGTCTACGGCCAGCACTGACGGCCCGACCACCGACGGCCCGCCACCGACGCCCGACCACCGACGGCCCCACCCGAGGAGACCCACCATGTCCGCCATCCCCGTCCGCCCGCTGCAGGTCTGGTTCCTCACCGGGAGCCAGGACCTCTACGGCGAGGACACCCTGCGCCAGGTCGCCGACCAGTCCCGTGCCGTCGCCGAGCAGCTGCAGGCCGAGGGCGACCTGTCGGCCGAGGTCGTCTGGAAGCCGGTGCTCAAGGACGCCGCGGCGATCCACCGCGCCGTGCTCGAGGCGAACGCCGACCCCGCGTGCGCCGGCGTGATCACCTGGATGCACACGTTCTCGCCGGCCAAGATGTGGATCGCCGGCCTCGACGCGCTGCGCAAGCCGCTGCTGCACCTGCACACCCAGGCCGGTGCGCAGCTGCCGTGGTCGACCATCGACATGGACTTCATGAACCTCAACCAGGCTGCGCACGGCGATCGCGAGTTCGGTTTCGTCACAGCGCGTCTGGACGTCGCGCGCACCGTGGTGGCCGGGCACGTGTCGAACCCGGTGGTGCGCGAGCGGGTCGCCACCTGGACCCGTGCCGCGCGAGGCGCGCACGAGCTGCGCACCATGCGGCTGGCGCGCTTCGGCGACAACATGCGCGAGGTGGCGGTCACCGAGGGCGACAAGGTCGAGGCGCAGCTGCGGTTCGGGGTGTCGGTCAACACCTACGGGGTCACCGAGCTCGCCGAGCTGGTCGACGCGGCGCCGCCGGCCGAGGTCGACGACCTCGTCGCGGCCTACGACGACCTCTACGACGTCGCGCCCGAGCTGCGCTCGGGCGGTGAGAGGCACGACTCGCTGCGGTACGGCGCCGCGATCGAGTGGGGTCTGCGCACGTTCCTCGTCGACGGCGGCTTCACCGCGTTCACGACGAACTTCGAGGACCTCGGCGGGCTGCGCCAGCTGCCGGGCCTGGCGGTGCAGCGGCTGATGGCCGACGGGTACGGCTTCGGCGGCGAGGGCGACTGGAAGACCTCGGTGCTGCTGCGCACGACCAAGGCGATGGCGGCCGGAAGGCCCGGCGGCACCTCGTTCATGGAGGACTACACCTACGACCTCGCGACGCCGGGCGCGGAGAAGGTCCTGGGCGCGCACATGCTCGAGGTGTGCCCCACGATCGCCGGTGGCAGGCCCACGCTGGAGATCCACCCGCTCGGCATCGGCGGCCGCGAGGACCCCGTCCGGCTGCGGTTCACCGCGGCCCCGGCGCCGGCGGTCGTGATCGGCATCAGCGACCTCGGTGACCGGTTCCGGTTGACGCTCAACGAGATCGACGTCGTCGAGCCGGACGAGCCGCTGCCCGGGCTGCCCGTCGCCTGCGCGGTCTGGGAGCCGAGGCCGGACTTCGCCACCTCGACCGAGTCGTGGATCCTCGCCGGTGCCCCCCACCACACCGTCCTGTCGACCGCGGTGGGCACCGCCGAGCTGCGCGAGCTGTCCGAGATGCTGCGCACCGAGCTGGTCGTCATCGACGGCGCCAGCACGGTCCCCGCGCTGCGCGACGGGCTGCGCTGGAGCGCCGCCTACCACCGTCTCTCGGCTCGGCTCTGAGGCTCGGCGGCAAGCCTCTCGAACCGGACGTTACGAGATCGTGATGAGGGTCGAGCGTTCGGCCCACTTGACGAGACCCGCATGTGAGCGTTCACAATCTGCTCAGGCCGCGACGACGCGACCGGCCGCCCATCGCGGCACGTGACAGAACGAGGAGTATCCGTGAGCAGCAAGAAGCTCAGCTTCCTGGCGGTGGGCGCAGCCCTCGTGCTCGGCCTGGCCGCCTGCGGGGGCGAGGGCGCCGGCGGCACCAGCGGTGGCGGCGCCACCGACTCGGCACCCGAGGACCTGACGATCGGCGTCTCGATGCCGACCCAGACCTCCGAGCGCTGGATCGCCGACGGCGAGAACGTCAAGGAGCAGCTGGAGGAGAAGGGCTACACCGTCGAGCTGCAGTACGCGAACGACGACATCCCGACCCAGTCCCAGCAGGTCGACCAGATGATCACCCAGGGCGCCGACGCGCTGATCATCGCGGCGATCGACGGCACGGCGCTGTCGGCGCAGCTGCAGAACGCCGCCGACAACGACATCCCCGTGATCAGCTACGACCGGCTGATCCGCGACACCGAGAACGTCGACTTCTACACGACGTTCGACAACTTCGCGGTCGGTGTCGCACAGGCGGAGGCGCTGCTCGAGGGCCTCGGCGGCGACAGCGCCACCGGGGCCCGTTCAACATCGAGCTGTTCGCCGGCTCGCTCGACGACAACAACGCCTTCTTCTTCTTCGACGGCGCGATGAGCGTGCTGCAGCCGAAGATCGACGACGGCACGCTCGTGGTGAAGTCGGGCCAGGTCGAGATCGAGCAGGTCGCGACCCTGCGCTGGCAGCAGGAGACGGCGCAGAAGCGCATGGAGGACCTGCTCACGTCGACCTACAACGACGGCAGCCGGGTCGACGGCGTGCTCTCGCCGTACGACGGCCTCTCCCGCGGCATCATCACCGCCCTGTCCAACGCGGGCTACGGCCCGACGCTCGAGGGCGGCGCGCAGCCGATGCCGGTCGTCACCGGCCAGGACGCCGAGATCGCCTCGGTGAAGCTGATCGCCGACGGCGTGCAGTCCTCGACGATCTTCAAGGACACCCGCCTGCTGGCCGAGCAGGCCGTCATCGCCGCCGAGGCCTACCTCGAGGGCGGCGAGCCGGAGGCGAACGACAGCGAGACCTACGACAACGGCGTGAAGGTCGTGCCGTCGTACCTGCTGCCCGTGGTCACGGTGTTCACCGACGACATCGAGGCCGAGCTCGTCGACACCGGGTACTGGACGGCCGAGGAGGTCGCGGCGGGTCAGGCCGGCTGACCCGACCTCACCGACCACCGACCACCCGAGCACGACCCCGGACCCCCGGGTCGGCAGCACCGGCTGCCGGCCCGGGGACCCCGGGACCCCGGACGAGGTCGCCGCGCCGGCGCGCGGCGGCAGGAGAGAGGCGACGGTGCCTGACCACGACCACGCGCTGCGGATGCGGGGCATCACCAAGACGTTCCCCGGCGTCGTGGCCCTGTCCGACGTCGAGCTGGCGGTGCGCCGCGGCGAGATCCACGCGATCTGCGGCGAGAACGGCGCCGGCAAGTCGACGCTGATGAAGGTGCTGTCGGGGGTGTACCCCACGGGCAGCTACGACGGGCAGATCGAGCTCTTCGGGAGCCCGGTCAACTTCTCCTCGATCCGCGACAGCGAGCACCACGGCGTGGTGATCATCCACCAGGAGCTCGCCCTGGTGCCGCACCTGTCGATCGCCGAGAACATCTTCCTGGGCAACGAGCGTCGCGGCCGCGGCGGCCTGATCGACTGGAACCGCGCGAACGCCGAGGCCGACCGGCTGCTGGCGCAGGTGGGGCTGAGCGAGAGCGCCGTCACCGCGGTCGGGCAGCTCGGCGTCGGCAAGCAGCAGCTGGTCGAGATCGCCAAGGCGCTCAGCAAGGACGTGAAGCTGCTGATCCTCGACGAGCCGACGGCGGCGTTGAACGACACCGACTCGGCGCACCTGCTGGGCCTGCTCCGCTCGCTGCAGGAGCGCGGCATCACCTCGATCATGATCTCGCACAAGCTGAACGAGATCGAGGCGATCGCCGACACCACCACGATCATCCGCGACGGGCTCACGATCGAGACCCTGCCCATGCGCGGACCGGACGGCGAGCTGCTGGTGTCGCAGGACCGCATCATCCGCGGCATGGTCGGCCGCGACCTCGAGCACCGCTACCCGCCGCGCGAGCACGTGCCGCCGGGTGCGGAGGTGCTGCGCGTCGAGGGCTGGACGGTGCGCCACCCCACCCAGGACCGCACCGTCGTCAAGGACGTGTCGATCGACGTCCGCGCCGGAGAGGTGGTCGGCATCGCCGGCCTGATGGGCGCGGGCCGCACCGAGCTGGCGATGAGCGTGTTCGGCCGCTCGTGGGGCCGCCACGTCGCCGGTCGCGTGCTGGTGCACGGGAAGCCGGTCAAGGTCGACACGGTGCCGCAGGCGATCGCGCACGGCATCGCGTACGTCACCGAGGACCGCAAGAAGTACGGCCTGAACCTGATCGACGACATCCGGCGCAACGTCTCGGCGGCCGGCCTCGGCAGGCTGAGCCGCGGCGGGTGGGTGAACGACAACGAGGAGACCCGCGTCGCCGAGGCCAGCCGCCGGAGCATGAACATCAAGGCGCCCAGCGTGCTGTCGCTGACGGGCAAGCTGTCCGGCGGCAACCAGCAGAAGGTCGTGCTGTCGAAGTGGATCTTCACCGATCCCGAGGTGCTGATCCTCGACGAGCCGACCCGCGGCATCGACGTCGGGGCGAAGTTCGAGATCTACACGATCATCAACCGGCTCGTCTCGGAGGGGAAGGCGATCGTCGTCATCTCCTCGGAGCTGCCCGAGCTGCTGGGGATCTGCGACCGCATCTACACGCTGTCGGCCGGACGCATCACCGGGCAGGTCCCCGTCGCCGAGGCGACGCAGGAGCGGCTCATGGAGCTGATGACGCGACAGGCCACCACCGACAAGGAGCTGACCCGATGACCACCGCCCTGACCAAGTCGCCCGGACCGGGCAAGGGCCCCGGGGACGAGGACGACCCCGCGACCGCGTCGGCCGCCCTGCACGCAGGCACCAGCAACCTGGTGCAGCTGGTCACCCGCAACATGCGCCAGAGCGGCATCTTCGTGGCGTTCGTGGTCATCGTCGGGCTGTTCGCCGTGCTGACCGACGGCGTCTCGCTGTCGCCGGGCAACGTCACCAACCTGGTGCTGCAGTACAGCTACATCCTCGTCCTGGCGATCGGCATGGTCATCGTCATCGTGGGCGGCCACATCGACCTGTCGGTCGGCTCGGTGGTGGCGCTGGCCGGGGCCGTGTCGGCGATCCTCGTCATCCGCGAGGGGCAGCCGTGGTGGGTCGGCGTCATCGCCGCGATCGCGGTCGGCATGCTCGTCGGTGTCTGGCAGGGGTTCTGGGTCGCCTACGTCGGCATCCCCGCGTTCATCGTCACCCTCGCCGGCATGCTGCTCTTCCGCGGCCTGACCCAGATCGTCCTCGACAACCTGTCGCTGTCGCCCTTCCCCGGCGAGTACTCGCGCATCGCGAGCGGCTTCCTCAACGGCCTGCTGGGCGGGTTCGGCTACGACGCGTTCACGCTGCTCATCGGGGTGTTCGCGGTGGCGGGGTACGCGGTGAGCCAGTTCCGCACCCGGATGGCGCGGATCCGGTACGAGCAGCCCGTGGAGTCGTTCCCGCTGTTCGTGCTCAAGGTGCTCGCGGTCGGGGCCGTGGTGATGGCGTTCGCCTGGCGGCTGTCGACCGCCCGCGGCCTGCCCATCGTGCTGATCATCCTCGCCGTGCTGGTGCTGACCTACGCGGTCGTGATGAAGCGCAGCGTCTTCGGGCGGCAGGTGTACGCGATCGGCGGCAACCTGTCGGCGGCCCAGCTGTCCGGCGTCAACGTCAGGCGCACGAACTTCATGATCTTCGTCAACATGGGCATGCTCGCCGGCATCGCCGGCGTGATCTTCTCCGCGCGGTCCAACGGCGCCCAGCCCAGCGCCGGCAACATGTTCGAGCTCGACGCGATCGCCGCGGTGTTCATCGGCGGCGCGGCGGTGACCGGCGGGATCGGTACGGTGACCGGGGCGATGATCGGCGGTCTGATCATGGCCGTGATGAGCAACGGCATGCAGCTGATGGGCGTCGAGCAGCCCACCCAGTCGGTGGTCAAGGGCCTGGTGCTGCTCCTCGCCGTCGCGTTCGACGTCTACAACAAGCGCCGGGCCTCCGCGTCCAAGTGAGCCGCCGCGGACCCGGTCCGTCGGCAGGGGAGGACGCATGACCACGGTGAACGGGACCGGCCGCGCGCCGGTGATGGCCGACGTCGCCCGCCGCGCGGGCGTGTCGTACCAGACGGTCTCGCGCGTCATCAACGACCACCCGAGCGTCGCGCCGGGCACCCGCGCCCGGGTGAGCGCGGCGATCGCCGAGCTCGGCTACCGGCCGAACACGGCCGCCCGGGCGCTGGTCACCCGCTCGAACCGCACCATCGGGCTCGTGACGGTCAACATCAGCCAGTACGGGCCCGCGCACACGATGCTCGGGCTCGAGGAGGCGGTGCGCGGCGCCGGGTACGCGCTCGGCGTGACGATCCTCGACGACCTGTCGCAGGACGCCATGACCGAGGCGGTCGACCGGTTCGTCGCGCAGTCCGTCGACGCCGTCGTCGTGCAGGCGACCTACGACGAGGCCGTCCGCGCCGTGGCCGGGCTGCGCGTGCCGGTCCCGCTGGTGGCCGTGCAGGCCGGCCACGGCGACCTGCCGACGGCGTCGGTCGACCAGACCGTGGGGGCCGGGCTCGCCACCCGGCACCTGCTCGACCTCGGCCACCTCGCGGTGCACCACGTGAGCGGACCGCAGGACTCGCAGGAGGCGCGGGCGCGCGTGCAGGCGTGGCGCGACGTCCTCACCGACGCCTCCCGCGACGTCCCCGACCTGGAGCACGGGGACTGGACGGCGGTGTCGGGGTACGAGGCCGGGCACCGGCTCGTGGCCCGCCGCGCCGCGGGCGAGTCGGTCACGGCCGTGTTCGCGGCCAACGACCAGATGGCCGTCGGCATCCTGCGCGCGCTCGCCGAGGCCGGCCTGCGCGTGCCCGAGGACGTCAGCGTGGTCGGGTTCGACGACATCCCCGAGGCCGCCTACCTCTCACCGCCCCTGACGACCGTGCGGCAGGACTTCGCCGAGCTGGGCCGGCGCTGCGTCGAGCTGGTGATGGGGCTGCTGGAGGGCCCCGGCGCCGAGAGCGGGCCCGTGCTCCCCGACCTGGTCGTACGGTCCAGCACGGCGGCGCCCGGGGGCGGGTAGGTCGCCGATCGAGGTCAGGCAGGCAGGCAGGCAGGCGGGCGAGGCCGAGCCCTCGCCCGCCCCGACCGTCAGTGCCCTGCGGAGAGCTGCGCCCGGACGGCGCCCGAGGGGTACTCGGTGTTGTGGACGTTGACGTAGTACGCCGACGGGTTGGCGAGGATCTGCTGGACCTCGCCGGGGTCGAGGCCCTTGCCGGCCTCGCCCTCGGTGAGGCAGTCGGCCGCCTGACCGTCCTGCGGGAAGGCCAGGTTGACCTCGACCGGGCCGTTGGTGCCCGCGGCGCCACGGTGGATGTGGGCCATCCGCGCGGCGCCCGGTGCCTGGGCGAGCTCGTCGATCTTGGACACCTCGAGCAGGTAGCACAAGGTCGTGGGGTCCCCGTCGATGCCGAACACGTAGACCGTCCCGCGGCCGTTCGGGTCCCCGGCGAGCCGCTTCGACCCGTCGGCGGCCACCTCCTGCCGCCCGTCGAGGTGCCCCTCGAGCACGGCGTTGGTGTGTCCTGCGAACGCCGGCCCCGTTCCGAGCACGAGCCCCACCCCGAGACCGATGCTGCCTGCGAACGCTGCTGCCAGCTTGCCCTTACCTGCCATCTCCGCACTCCTTCGTGTGGTCACGCCGTCCCCGAGGGCCCGGACGATCCAGGTCGCACCGCATTCGGTGCCGACGGCCGTGCGGATGCCTGTTCAACCGGATCGTGCGGGCGAGCCCACCCTCAGCCCGGCCCGCAGAGTCACACACAGCGGTGGGGGTGCCCCCGAGAGGATTCGAACCTCCGACACACGGTTTAGGAAACCGTTGCTCTATCCCCTGAGCTACGGGAGCGCGGCGTGGCACCAGGTGCGACGCCTCGGCGGAAAGGCTAGCCGACCTGCGCGCCCGTCCGTGCTCGACCCGAGCCCGGCCGGACCAGCGCGACGATCTCGACGCGCGCCGACCCGTAGGAACCGGTACCAATGAGGCGCGGGGCCGGGCCCGTACACGCACGAGACATCCGCGTCGGGGGACGTAGTTCAGGGGGTACGCGATGAAGGTCACCCAAGCAGGACTGGTCAGGACGTCGGCCGCGCTGTTCGTGGTCGCCGGCTGCCTGTTCGGTTCCGGCTTCGTGCTGGCCGAGCGGGCCGAGGCGGGCAACGACGAGGTGCCCGTCGTCGCCGAGATCACCCGTCCTGCAGTGCTTCCCACGCCGCAGGCGCCCGCCCCGGACCAGGATGCCGCGCCCGCGCCCGCGCCCGCGGCCGACACGGCCGTCGAGCCCGCGCCGCCGGCGTCCACCACGGTGGTCGAGACCCAGGTGGTCACCGTCACCGTCCCTGCCGCCGCGCCGACCACCCAGGCCCCCGCGCCGGCCGAGAGCGAGGCGCCCCTCCCGCCGAAGGAGAAGGAGAAGGGAAGGAGAAGGGCGCGGACCCCGTCCCCACCGAGGATCCGTCCCCGACCGCGCCGGTCGCCCCGTCCGACAGCACGGGCCCGCCCGCCGCGCCGCCCGGCAAGGACAAGGGCGGCCCGCCGACGACCGACGCGCAGGCGTCCGACTCCGACTCGTAGGTCGGTCATCCACACGGGTTGGACCAGACCTGTCGCACCCCGTTCTGCGACGCCCCGATCGCCGACACCGACCACGTCCGGGCTCACGCCGACGACGGACCCACCGACCGCGACAACGCCCAGGGCCTGTGCCGGCGGTGCAACCACGCCAAGCAGGCGCCGGCTGGTCGGCCCGACGAGCACGTGACGGCACCGTCACCACCACCACCCCGACCGGACGCGTCTACACCGGGTCCTCACCCCCCGTGCTGGGCGGGCTCGCCGGCCCGCCCCGGGACGACGGCGGGGCGATCGTCCTCGACCTGCACCACGCACCCGACGCGTGGCACCGCCGCGCGTCCTGAGGTGTTCGGTCAGTCCTGGCGGTCGGGGTCGCCGCGGTCGGCGTCGGCCTGGCGGACGTCCTGCGAGCGCTCCTGCGGCCCCGGACGTCCGTCCGTGCCCGAGTCGTCGAGGTCGGCGCCGAGCACGTCGTGGTCACCGTCGCCCTCGTCCGCGTTCAGCATCGGGGTGTCGGCCTTGCTGGGTCGTCCGTCCATGCCCCCAGCGTGCGCCCCGGGCGGCCGTCGCGCTCGGTGACGCCCGCACGCGATCGGGCGATGTCGGACACCCCGTCGTCAGGACGCGCCCGCCGACGGCCGATGCAGGAGCGTGCCGACCGTCCGATCGCGCGTGCCGAGGCCCGACAAGTCCACCACGGGCATGGGGCGCCAGACCGCAGAGCTGCTGCTCCGTCGTGCCACCTGGGGGCCCACGCCCGCCGACGTGGCCACCGTGGCGAAGATGCCCGTCGCGCGCTGGGTGTCCCAGCAGCTCGCGGCAGCGACCGCTCCTGACCCGGCGATGGCCGCCCTGCTGCCTGCCTTCCCGCTCCTCGGGCGCACCATCGGCGAGGCCACGGCGGCCGCCGGCGGGGTCTGGACCGGGGAGTACCTCGCCCAGCTCGCCGAGTCGACCATCGCCCGCACCGTCTGGTCGCGGCGCCAGCTGCTCGAGCAGATGGTCTACCTGTGGTCCAACCACCTCAACGTCTCGCTGTGGGCCGACGGCGTGCACCTGAGCCGGCACCACTACGACACGGTCATCCGCACGCACGCCCTCGGACGGTTCGCCGACCTGCTGGTCGCCGCGACCACCCACCCGGCGATGCTGAAGTACCTCAACGCCGACAGGTCCCGAGCCGGACGGGTCAACGAGAACCTCGGCCGCGAGCTGCTCGAGCTGCACACCCTCGGCGTCGGCAACCACACCGAGGCCGACGTCAAGCAGAGCGCCCTCGCCCTCACCGGCCTGTCGGTCGACCGCGCCACCGGGGAGTTCGTCTACCGCCCGGCGTACCGGCACGTCGGCCCGCTGCAGGTCGCCGGCTGGACCCACGCCAACGCCGGCGCCGACGACGGCATGACCGCGATCCGCTCCTACCTGGTGCACCTCGCCCGCCACCCGCACACCGCCCGCCGGGTGGCGACCAAGCTGGCCGTGCGGTTCGTCTCCGACACCCCGCCGCCGGCGCTGGTCGACCGGCTCGCCGCCGTCTACCGGGCGAACGACACCGCGATCGCCCCGGTGCTGACCGCGCTGTTCCGCTCCGCCGAGTTCCTCGCGAGCGCCGGTGCCAAGGTGCGCACGCCGCACGAGGACCTCGCCGCCACGCTGCGGCTGCTCGCGGTGCCGCCGCCGCCCGTCGCGAAGGTGCGCGGCTCGATGCAGGGCTGCCGCTGGCTGCTCGACGGCATCGGGCACCAGCCGCTGTCGTGGCGGCCACCCAACGGCTACCCCGACGTGGCCGGCCCGTGGACCAGCCCGAGCGCGATGCTCGCCCGGTTCAACATGCACCTGTCGGTCGCGAACGGCTGGTGGCCGAAGTTCGAGGGGTACGGCGGCCCCGCCACCGTCCTCGGCACCGCGCTGCCCGCGACCCACGGGGCGCTGGTCGACGCCATGGCCGCGCGCCTGCTGGTGCCGCCCCCCAGCGCCGCCGTTCGCACCGCGATCTGCACCTTCTTCGAGACCACACCCTCCACCCCGCTGGACAGGTGGAGCCCCATGTCGACGTGGCGCATCGGCCACCTCGTCAGCCTCCTGCTCGACCACCCCACCCACACCCTCAGGTGAGACCCGCGATGACCGTGACCGACGTGCCCACCGCCACGACCTCCTGCGGTTGCTCGCCCGAGGCCGGCCTGTCGCGCCGCGCCGTCCTGCGGGCGATGGCGGCCGGCGGGGCGCTCGGTGCTGCCTACGCCGTCGCCGGCGACGGCATCCACAGCCGCTACGCCTTCGCGGCCGAGAACGTCGGCGACACCGTCGTGATCCTCTCGCTGCGAGGCGGTTTCGACGGCATCTCGGCGATCGCGCCCGTCGGCGACCCGTACTACCTGACCGCCCGCCCGGGCATGGCCGTGGCCGCCTCCACGGCCGTCCCGCTCGACCGCACGTTCGCGCTGCACCCGGCGATGGCGCCGCTGAAGCGGTGGTGGGACTCCGGCCACCTCGCCGTCGTCACCGACGTCGGCCAGGCCGACCCGACCCGCTCGCACTTCGACGCGATGGCTGAGATGGAGCGCGCCGCACCGGGTTCGGGCCTGCGCACGGGTTGGATCGACCGGCTCGCCGGCGCCCGGGGCGCCACCGACGCCCTCGATGTCGCGCAGATCGGCTCGAGCAGCGCGCCGTCGTCGTTCATCGGCCCGGTGGCCGAGAGCGTCGTCCGGTCGATCGACTCGTTCACCATGACGGGGACGAGCACGCCCGCCGAGGTCGCTGCCTGGTCGACGGCCCTGTCCGCCCTGCACGCCGGTGGGCCGACCGGGCTGAAGCAGTCGGTGCAGACGATGCTCGGCGCCGTCGGCACCGTCACCGGCCTCAAGGCGCAGCCGTGGACGCCGCACGCCGACTACCCGCGCGACGGCAACGGCAACCTCACCCCGCTGGCCGGCGCGCTCGCCGACACCGCCCGCCTGATCAAGGCCCGGGTGGGGCTGTCGGTGGCGACGATCGACTCCGGCGACTGGGACATCCACGAGGGCGCCGGCGTCAACAGCACCTGGGGCCGCACCCCGCGCAAGCTCGACGAGCTCGCCCGTGCGATCTCGGCCTTCGCCGCCGACCTCGGGACCCACCTCGCCGACGTCTCGCTGGTCACCCTCTCGGAGTTCGGTCGCCGCGTGGCCCAGAACGGGACCGACGGCACCGACCACGGCCACGGCAACATGGTGATGGCGCTGGGTGGCGGGATCAACGGCGGGCGCGTGCACGGCAGCTGGACCGGCCTGGCACCGGCCCAGCTCGTCGACGGCGACCTGCCGGGCCGCACCGACTACCGCGACGTCCTGGCCAACGTGCTGACGCGGCGCACGTCGACCACCGCGGCGCACGTCAGCGCCACCTTCCCGGGGCTGGTCACCACCTCGCTCGACCTCGCCCGCCCGCGCTAGCGACTGCGGCGAGGCGCCTGCGCCGCGGCCGCCCCGGCGGTGGGTAGCGTGGCTCCGTGCCCGAGCAGCCCGACGCGACGCCGACCTCGCCCGAGGTGGCTGCGCCGTCGCCGGACGAGGTGCTCGACCGCTGGGAGCACGACCTGCGGGCCCTCGCCGACGCCGACGACCTGCTCGAGCTCGACGACACCTCCTCGCTCGTGCTGGACCTGGGGGCGGCCCACCCGTCCGGGATCGCCTCGTTCCTCGCCGGCCGCGACACGCTGCTGTCGACGCTGTTCCGCGAGCAGGCCCAGCTGAGCGAGGCGCTGCGCCGGGCCCGGGTGATCCGGGTCGCCAGCGCGCGCCTCGTCGACGACCTCGGGCTGCCGGGCAGCCAGCTCGCAACCGGCCTGCTGGTGCGCCCCGGCGAGGGCGGGCAGCCGGCCCTGCGCGCCCCCGTCCTGCTGCGGCCCCTCACCCTGGTGCCTCGCGGCGCGTCCGACTTCGAGCTGGTCGTGCGCGGCGAGCCGCGCCTGAACCCCGCCCTGGCCCGTCTGCTGGTGCACGTCGCCCAGCCGCACGAGCTGGCCAGCGGCGACCTCGCACGGCTGGCGCCGGTGCTGGGGCGGTTCGGCGGACGCGTGCACGACCGCACGCTGGTCGGCGCCCTCGCCGACGTCGGGCCCGGCCTGGTCGCCGACCTGCGTGCCCGCCGCACCGCCATGGCCACCCACCCGGTGGTCGGCAAGGTGCTCGGCACGGTGCCCGCCGGGCGCACCGGCCTGGCCGCTGCTGCACCCCGCACCACGCGCAGCGAGCGCCTCGACCGCGCCCAGCGCGCCGCCCTCGACGCCCTCGCCGCCGGTGACGACGTCCGCCTGCTCGCCCCGGCGGGGTCGGGCGCCACCGAGGTGGCGGCCGCGGCCGTCGAGCAGGCTCACGCGCACGGGCTGTCGGTGCTCGTCGTCGCGCCGCAGCGCCCCGAGCTGGAGGCCGTGCGGCGACGCCTCGGCGAGCCGGTCGCGCCGTCCGGCGAGGCGGCGGCGGTCACCTCCCGCACCGAGCTGCACCGCCCGCAGCATCCCTGGGGGCGCAGCCGGGCCGACGTGCTGCGCCGCCTGGTCGAGCTGGGGGCCGACCCCGGCGACCCCGCCCTCACGCGCGGCCGCGACCTGGGGCCGCGGACGCTGCGCGCGCTCACCTCCGACCGCGCCCGGGCGGAGGCGGCCGCCCTGATGGTGCGTGCCGGCGAGGTCGACGCCTACGAGGAGGTCGCCCGCACCAGCCCGTGGAAGGGTGCCGACCTCACCGACGACGTGGAGGCGGGCCGGGCGCTCGAGGTGGTGCGGCGGCTGCGTGAGGAGCGGCTGCCGTCCGCCCGCGAGCTCGTCACCGCCGCGACGACCGAGACCGGGCTCGGTGCCGGGTCGACCGTCGCCGACTGGGGCCGGCGGCTCGACCTGCTGGTGTCGGTGCGCGACACCCTCGACGTGTTCACGCCCGCCGTGTACGAGCGCCAGCACACCGAGATCATCCGTGCGACGGCGGGCTCGCGCTGGCGCAAGGACAACGGCGTCGAGATGTCGATGCTCGAGCGGCGGCGCTGGCGTCAGGAGGGCGAGGCCCTCGTCCGTCCCGGCATGCGCGTGCCCGACCTGCACAGCGCGCTGGTGCGCGCCCGCACCGAGCTCGGCGAGTGGCAGGAGCTCTCGGGCGGTACCGGGACGCCCGGCACCCCCGCCGACCTCGTCGACGCCGACTCGGCCTACCACCGCGTGCTCGACGACCTGCAGCTGCTCGAGCCGGTGCTCGCGGGCACCGCCGAGGGTGGCGGGTTCGACGAGGTCGAGGTCGACGACCTGCTCGCGCGGCTCGACCGGCTGCACGAGGCGGCCGACGACCTGCGCGTGCTTCCGGCCCGCAACAGACTGCTCGCCGACCTCGACGCGCTCGGCCTCACCGCGCTCGTCGAGCGCCTCGCTGCCCGGGGAGCCGACCGCGAGCGGGTCGCCGACGAGCTCGAGATCGCCTGGTACGCAGGCGTGCTCGACGAGATGGACGCCTCCGGACCCGGGTGGGAGGTCGAGGCCGACACCGAGGCCGTCACGGACAGCCCGGCGCCGGTTCGCACGTCGACCACCCTCGCTGTGCCCGAGCTGGGCGACCGCGTGCACGACCTCGTGGTGGTGCTGCAGGCCCACCGCACCGGCGCCGCCGAGGGCGCGCTCGCCCTCGTCCGGGGGCGGCAGGCGCTCGTCGTCGGTGAGCCCGACGGCGCCCCGCCCGCGCCGGTCGACCTCGGGGCCCGCGGCGACGACGGCGCGCGGACGGGGACACCGGGCAGCTCGCTGCTCGACGCCACGCTCGAGCGGCTGACCACCCTGGTGCTCGACCGCGTGCACGACCGTCCGCGCGAGCTGGTCGGTGCGCCGCCGCGACCCGACCCGCTGCCGTCCGCCCTCCCGGCGCCGCAGGCGGGGGCGCTGACGCTGTCGCACGTGGCCGACGGCACCGTGCCCGTCACGGCCGACGCCCCCGATCCGGTGCCGCAGGCCGAGGTCGCCCGGCTCGTGGCCCTGGTCGGCGACCACGCCCGCACCCACCCGCACCGCTCGCTCGCCGTGCTCACCGTGCGGCGCGCCGAGGCCGTCGCCGTCGCCGACCTGCTGCGCCGCACCCTGCGCGAGGACCCCGACCTGGCCCGCTGGATCGGCGAGGGGTCCGAGCCGTTCGTCGTCACCGACCTGAGGGGTGCGCACGACACCGTGCGCGACCACGTGCTGCTGGGCGTCGGCGTCGGACGGACCCCGCACGGGCGGGTGCTGCACCGCTTCGGCCCTCTCGACGACCCCGCCGGCGCCGCCCTGCTGCGGCTCGGCAGCACCCGTGCGCGCACGTCCCTCACCGTCGTGGCGAGCGTGCGCGCCGACGACCTCGACGTCGAGCGGCTCACCTCACCGGGGGCGCTGGCGCTGCGCGACCTGCTGCGCGCCGCCGAGTCCGACGTGCCCGACGGCCCCGCCGCGCAGGGCAGCGGAGCACCCGACGACGCGCTGCTGGCCCGGCTCGCCGACGCGTTGCGCACCGCCGGTCACAGCGCAGGACCTGCTGCGGCGCAGGCGTTCTCGGGCTGGGTGCCACCCGATCTCGTGGTCACCCGCGACGACGGGACGAAGGTCGCGCTCACCTGGGACGGCACCCCGCTCGGGGACGGTGACACCTCGCTGGCCGCCGAGCACGTGCACGAGCAGCGGCTGCTCGCCGGCACCCTGCGCCGGCTCGGCTGGCGCGTCGTGGCCACCTCGGCCGAGCAGGTCGCGCGCGACGTGGAGGGCGTGGTCGCCCGGGTCGCGCGGGCCTGACGCGCGAGCCCGAGTCAGCCGACCGGCTCGGTCCAGGCGGTCTGCACCACCTGACGCCCGCCGGGCCGCGTCCGCCCGGGTGTGATGGGATCGACGGCAGCCGCAGGACCAGCCATCGAGCGGGCGCACGCCGTCCGCGGGAACGAGGTCGCACCGTGCCGAACCGTCCGTCCACCCCCCGCCCCGCCCCCGAGGTCGTCGCCGTCACCGGTGGGTACGTCGTCCCCGTCGAGGGCGCCCCGATCGACGGCGGCACCGTGCTGGCTGCGCGACGGCAAGGTCGCCGCGATCGGCGCGAAGGCTGCGCGTGCCCAAGGGCGCCCGCGTCGTCGACGCCACCGGTCAGTGGGTGCTGCCGGGTTTCGTCGAGGCGCACGCGCACCTGGGCGTCCACGAGGAGGCCGAGGGCTGGGCCGGCCAGGACACCAACGAGATGACCGACCCGAACGGCGCCCGCATGCGCGCCCTCGACGCGATCAACCCGGCCGACGAGGGCTTCCGCGACGCGCTGTCCGGCGGCGTCACCACCGCGGTGGTGAAGCCCGGGTCGGGCAACCCGATCGGCGGGCAGTCGGTCGCGCTGAAGACGTGGGGACGCATCGTCGACGAGATGCTGGTGCAAGCACCCTGTCGGCGTGAAGAGCGCGCTGGGCGAGAACCCCAAGCGGGTCTACGGCGACCAGAAGAAGCTGCCGTCGACCCGGCTAGGGCGTGGCCGCCGTCATCCGCGACGCGTTCACCAAGGCCCAGGACTACCAGGTGCGCCGCGACAAGGCGCTCGAGGCCAAGGAGCCGTTCGACCGCGACACCACGATGGAGGTGCTCGTCCGCGTCCTCGACGGCGAGCTGCCCTGGTGCGCAGCACTGCGCACCGCGCCGACGACATCGCGACCGCCGTCCGGCTCAGCGAGGAGTTCGGCTACCGCCTGGTGCTGCACCACGGCACCGAGGCGACACCTCATCGCCGACGTGCTGGCCGAGAAGGGCATCCCGGTGGTGATCGGGCCGCTGTTCACCACGCGCAGTCAAGGTCGAGCTGCGCAACCGGTCGCTGCGCAACCCCGGCCTGCTGGCCGCGGCGGGCGTCACCATCGCGATCACCACCGACCACCCGGTCGTCCCGATCCACTTCCTGGTGCACCAGGCCACGCTGGCCGTCAAGGAGGGCCTGGACCGCGACGACGGCGCTGCGGTCGCTGACCATCAACCCGGCGCGGATCAGCGGGGTGGACGACCGGGTCGGCTCGCTCGAGGTCGGCAAGGACGCCGACGTCGTGATCTGGTCCGGCGACCCGCTCGACGTGATGTCGCGGGCCCGCACCGTCTTCATCGGCGGCCGCGAGGTCTACCGCTTCGACGACGAGAACGGCGTCGGCGTCACGGCGGACCCGTACGCGCGCGACTGACCCCTGTCCGTTTCGCTAGTTCAGTGCCACGGGTGGCACCGAACTAGCCGAAAGGCACCAGTTCAGTGCCACTTTCGTCACTGAACTAGCGAAACGAGCAGCGCGGACGAGGGCTACTCGGGCGGGGCGGCCCGCCGGCGCACGGAGCGCTCGAACCGGTCGGCGCTGCGGCGCACGGGAGTGGCCAGGAACTCGCCGAGGGTGACGCCGGCGGCCAGGCCGAGGCCGGTGGCGAGCGCGCCGGTGAGGCTGCCGAGGCCGCCCTGGATGTCACCGCCGACGACCAGGAGGAACAGGCCGCGGTAGATCGCGAGGCCCGGCAGCAGCGCGATGATGCCGCAGACCGCCACGAGCAGCGACGGCACGCGCAGCCGGTCGGCGAGGGCCTCGCCGCTGAAACCGATGACGGCGGCGGCGACCGCGGACGCGACGGCGGCGGAGGCGCCGAGCCCGGAGGCCGCGCCGAAGGCCGCCATCGCCAGGCCGCCGGCCGCGGCTGCCACCAGCACGGCGCGGGGACGGGCGTACGCGGCGACCGCGAAGCCCGCGGAGATCGTGGCGGCCGCCGGCACCTGCAGCAACAGCGACGCCGGCGACGCGGCCGGACCGAGCACCGAGAGACCGACGTCGAGGCGGCGGGCGACGTCGAGCACCCCGGCGATGCCGACGACGATGCCCGCGGTCAGGGTGACGACCTCGGCACCCCGCGCGGCGGCGGTGAGGTGGAAGCCGCTGATCGCGTCCTCGACCGCTCCGACGAGGCCGAGCCCGGCGAGCAGGACGACGATCCCGGCGGCGACGACCAGCGAG
Organism: uncultured Actinomycetota bacterium; assembly: GCA_963715595.1. Taxonomy (GTDB): domain Bacteria; phylum Actinomycetota; class Actinomycetes; order Actinomycetales; family CAWJMD01; genus MFD01275-22. The sequence continues at coordinate 2,745,555 of OY970255.1, read as the reverse complement.
GACCGCAACGGCGCGTCGGTGGCGACGGCGACCACGGCGATCGTCGTCGCGAGCGCCGCGCCCAGCACCTGCTGGAAGAACTGGGGCAGACCCCAGCGACCCAGCACGCGCATCAGCTGGTCGACCGCCGCGGTGGTGGCTGCTGCGACGACCGCGACGAGCCAGCCGCCACCGAGCAGGACGCCGACCGCCGCCGCCATCACGGCCAGGGCGAGCGTGGCCACGCCACGGCGGTAGGGGTGCGGTGCGCGCACGACGTCGTCGAGCAGGCGGTGCGCCTCGTCGAGCGGCACGCCGCCGCGGCTCACGTGCCCGGCGAGGTCGGTCACGCCCTGCAGGCGCGAGTAGTCCTGGGTGCGGGCGCGCACGATCCGCATGCCGGTGAGCGGGATGCCGTCGTCGCGGTCCCAGCTCACCGTCAGCGACGTGAACGTCACGTCGACCTGGCAGCCCTCGAGCCCGTACGCGGCCGCGACCCGCAGCACCGTCGCCGTGACGTCGGCGGCCGGCACGCCCAGCGCCACCATGGCCTCGCCGAGGCGCAGCGCCAGCTCGAGCGCGGAGTGCGCGGCGAGGTCGTCGACCGCCGAACGCGGCGAGCGGATGCCGATCGCCAGCGTCGGCTCGGCGTGGCCGACCAGCGCGCGCCGGGCGCGCGAGCCGATGCGCGGGTTGGAGCGGTCGGACGTCACCCACCCACGGTAGGACGTGCCACCCGGTCAGCCGAAAACCGCTGTCAGCACGTGTAGCAGGTCCCGTCGGCGAGCGACCACGAGGCCGTCGACGTGGACGTCGGCGTTGCTGCGGCCGACGGGCGTCCGGTTCTGCACGGTGATGCGCGCGTTCGCCGGCACGAATGCCGACGCCGCTGACGTCGGACCCCTGCGGCAGAGGGACTTTCGGGCAGTGGTCGCGACACGCCGACACGACACGCGACACAGGGTCCGAACCGTCGCCCGGCGGCGGAGCTCAGGGGTCCAGCGTCCAGTCGACGGGGCCGGCGCCCTGGTCGGCGAGCAGCCGGTTGACGGTGCTGAACGGTGCCGAGCCGAAGAACCCGCGCGAGGCCGACAGCGGGCTCGGGTGCACGCTCGCCACCACCGGGGTCGACCCGAGCAGCGGGCGCAGCGACTGCGCGTCGCGTCCCCACAGCACCGCGACGAGCGGCGCGTCGCGCGCGACCAGGGCCCGGACCGCGGCGTCGGTGACGTCCTCCCAGCCGCGGCCGCGGTGCGAGCCCGAGCTGCCCGGAGTCACGGTGAGCACCCGGTTCAGCAGCAGCACGCCCTGGCGGGTCCAGGCCGACAGGTCGCCGTGGGCGGGCGGCTCGACGCCGGTGTCCGTGCGCAGCTCGGCGTAGATGTTCTGCAGGCTGCGCGGCACCGGACGCACCGTGCGCTCGACCGCGAACGACAGCCCGATGGGGTGCCCCGGGGTCGGGTAGGGGTCCTGGCCGACGACGAGCACCCGGACGGCGTCGAACGGGTCGGCGAAGGCGCGCAGCACGCGCTCGCCCGCCGGCAGGTAGCCGCGACCGGCGGCCACCTCGGCGCGCAGCATGGCGCCGAGCTCGGCCACCCGGCCGGCCACCGGCTCGAGCGCCGGGACCCACGTCGGGTGCACCAGCTCGGACAGCGGCCTGGCGGTCACGTCCGGCACGTTACGCCGGTCGGGCGGGGCGCCGCCGACCCGGGCGAGGTGGAATGACAACCGTGTGGTTCGGACGTAGAGTGCTCGCGTCCGGGACGCCTCGTGGGGCCCCGGAGCCCGGAACCCGACAGCCCGGAACCCGACGCAGGAGGACCAGCATGGACGCCGCCGAGATCGGCACGCCGTCCGAGTCCGGGTCGGCCCTGTCCGACCGCGACCGCCGCATCCTCGACTTCGAGCGCCAGTGGTGGAAGTACGCCGGCGCCAAGGAGCAGGCCGTGCGCGAGCTGTTCGAGATGTCGGCCACCCGGTACTACCAGGTGCTCAACGCCCTGATCGACTCCCCGGACGCCCTCGCCCACGACCCCATGCTGGTCAAGCGGCTGCGCCGCATGCGCCACTCGCGCCAGCGCGCCCGCTCCGCGCGCCGCCTCGGCGTGCAGGTCTGACACGCTGGGCTCGTGCGCGAGTCCCCGCGGGAGCACCCGCGCGACGAGTTCGACGTCGACTACCCGGCGGGTGCACGACGCGGCGCCCACCGCACCGCCACACCCGTCGTCCTCGAGCAGCTGCCGTGGCTGCTGGCCGCGCTCGCGAGCGTCGTCGTCCTGGTCCTGGTCGTCGTCTGGGCGACCGGCGGCGGCGCCCCCACCTCGCCGCTCGGCGCCCTGACCGGCGACCCGACCGCCACCGACCCCGCGACCAGCGACCCCGCGACCAGCGACCCCGCGGCGACCACCGCGCCGCCGGACCCCGCCACGACCACCGCGCCGCCCGCGACGTCGGCCCCACCGGCCACCACCGAGCCGCCCGCCCCGACGGCCGACCGGTCGATCGAGGTGGTCGTGCTGAACGGCACCACCACGGGCGGGCTCGCCGCGGCGACCGGTGAGGAGCTGGAGGGCCTGGGCTGGACGGTCGGCGAGCTGGGCAACGCCGACGACCGCCCGGTCACGCAGACGGTGGTGCTGTTCGACGCCCCCGAGAACGAGGCCACGGCAGCGGCGGTGGCGTCCGACCTGGGGGTGCAGGCCCGGCTCGACGACGGCGCGTCGTCCGCCGTCGTGGTCGTCGTCGGCGAGGACCGCGCGTAGCCCCACCCGCAGCCCACCCCCGGGTGCTGGTCGCGACCGCGTCGCGCCGCTAGGGTCGGCCCGCACCGGTCGCTCGACCGGGACGGACGGACCGGCGGGCGAAGGTGCTCGCCGCACTCAGGGAGCAGCAACGCGATGGCCCAGGGCACGGTCAAGTGGTTCAACGCCGAGAAGGGTTTCGGCTTCATCACCCTCGACGGGGAGGGCGGGCAGGACGTGTTCGTCCACTTCTCCGCCATCGAGGCAGACGGCTACCGCAGCCTCGACGAGGGGCAGAAGGTCGAGCTCCAGGTCGGCCAGGGCCCCAAGGGCCCGCAGGCCGAGCAGGTCCGCCCGGTCTGACGGGCTGACAGCGCGGCTCCGGCGCGCCGGGTCCTGAACGTCCCGGCGTGCCGGAGGCGGCACCGGTGAGTCCGTCGGTCGCCGACGGTCCACCCGCGGTGACCGACACCCTCACCACCTCCCTCGGCGATGTCGTCGCCGACGACCACCACCGCGCCCGCCGCCCGCTGAGCCGCCACCGGCGCTCCGTGCCAGGCTGGGACCGTGGTGGACGCGGTGGTGGTGGGCTCGGGACCCAACGGCCTGGCGGCCGCGGTCACGCTGGCCCGCGCCGGCCTCGAGGTGCAGGTGCTGGAGGCCCAGGACACCGTCGGCGGTGGCGCGCGCACCCTCGACCTCGGTCTGGCGCCGGGCGTCGTCCACGACCTCTGCTCGGCCGTGCACCCGATGGCGATCGCCTCGCCGTTCTTCGCCGAGCTCGACCTCGCGGCGCGCGGCGTCGAGCTCGTCCAGCCCGAGGTGGCCTTCGCGCAACCGCTCGACGGCGGCCGCGCGGGCCTGGCCTGGCGCGACCTCGACCGCACCGTCGACGGGCTCGGACGCGACGGGGCCGCGTGGCGCTCGCTGGTCGGGCGGCTCGCGGCCCGCCAGGACGGCGTGGTCGCGTTCGCGATGGGCGACCTGCGCAGCGTGCCCCCCGACCTGGTGGCCGCCACGCAGTTCGGCCTGCGGACGCTGGAGCAGGGCACGCACGCGTGGGGCGCCCGGTTCCGCGGCGAGGTCGCGCCGGCCCTGTTCAGCGGGGTCGCGATGCACTCGATCAGCCCGATGCCGACGCTCGCCTCGGCCGGCGCCGCGCTGCTGCTCGCCCCGCTCGCGCACGGCACCGGCTGGCCCATCCCCGTCGGTGGTAGCCAGGCGATCGTGCAGGCGCTGGTCGAGGACCTGCGCGCCCACGGCGGCACGGTCGAGACCGGACGGCGGGTCGCGTCGCGCGCCGACCTGCCGACGGCCCGGGCGACGCTGTTCGACACCACGCCGCACGCGGTCGTGCGGATCCTGGCCGACCGGGTCCCGCCGCGCACGGCGCTGGCGCTGCGGCGGTTCCGCTACGGCAACGCCGCCGCCAAGGTCGACTTCGTGCTGTCCGGCCCGGTGCCCTGGGCGGTGCCCGAGGTCGGACTGTCCGGCACCGTGCACGTCGGCGGCTCGCGGCGGCAGATGGCCGAGGCCGAGCGCGCGGTGGCGCGCGGGCGGCACGCCGAGCAGCCCACGGTGCTGGCGAGCGACCCCACCGTCGCCGACCCCGGTCGCGAGGTCGGCGGGCTGCGCCCGTTCTGGACCTACGCCCACGTCCCGTCCGGCTCCGACCGCGACGTCACCGAGGACGTCACGGCGCAGATCGAGCGGTTCGCCCCGGGCTTCCGTGACGTCGTGGTCGCGAGCAGCTGCATCCCCGCCTCGCGGATGAGCGAGCACGACGAGAACTACGTCGGTGGCGACATCGCCGCGGGTGCGGTCGACCTGCGCCAGGTCTTCGGCCGGCCGAGGTTCGCGCCGAACCCCTACCGGACGGGCGTGCCGGGCGCCTACCTGTGCTCGTCGTCGGCCGCCCCGGGCCCGGGGGTGCACGGCATCTGCGGGTGGAACGCCGCGCGCACGGCCCTGGAGGACGTCTTCGGCGTGCGCCGCGCGCCCTCGCTCGCGCCCACGTCCTGAGGCCGTCCGCCGACGGCGGACAGCCCCCTCCTCGCTTGCACTCGCAGGGGTCGAGTGCTAATCATTGTCCTGGCAGCTCTGGCACTCCGTGCACGTGAGTGCCAGAACCACGGCTCCACCTGGTGAGGGTCGTCGCACGGACGCGCAGGGTGCGTCCGGGAGGCGGTCCGTCCGTCGCGGGCACCGGGTCGGCGCCTACCCCACACCACCCGTGTCCGGGAGGAACCACCCAGATGGCCAAGATCATCTCCTTCAACGAGGAGGCCCGCCGCGGTCTCGAGCGGGGCATGAACACCCTCGCCGACGCCGTCAAGGTCACCCTCGGCCCGAAGGGCCGCAACGTCGTGCTCGAGAAGAAGTGGGGCGCCCCCACGATCACCAACGATGGCGTGTCCATCGCCAAGGAGATCGAGCTCGAGGACCCCTACGAGAAGATCGGTGCCGAGCTCGTCAAGGAGGTCGCCAAGAAGACCGACGACGTCGCGGGCGACGGCACCACCACCGCCACCGTGCTGGCCCAGGCGATGGTCCGCGAGGGCCTGCGCAACGTGGCCGCCGGGGCGAACCCGATGGCGCTCAAGCGGGGCATCGAGAAGGCCGTCGAGGCCGTCTCCGCCGCGCTGCTCGACTCCGCCAAGGAGGTCGAGACCAAGGAGCAGATCGCCGCCACCGCGGGCATCTCGGCCGGCGACCCCTCGATCGGCGAGCTCATCGCCGAGGCGATGGACAAGGTCGGCAAGGAGGGTGTCATCACCGTCGAGGAGAGCAACACCTTCGGCCTCGAGCTCGAGCTCACCGAGGGCATGCGCTTCGACAAGGGCTACATCTCGCACTACTTCGTCACCGACGCCGAGCGCATGGAGACGGTCCTGGAGGACCCCTACATCCTCTTCGTCGAGTCCAAGATCTCCTCGATCAAGGACCTCCTGCCGCTGCTGGAGAAGGTGACCCAGTCGGGCAAGCCGCTGCTCATCATCTCCGAGGACGTCGACGGCGAGGCGCTGGCGACCCTGGTCGTCAACAAGATCCGCGGCATCTTCAAGTCGGCTGCCGTCAAGGCGCCCGGCTTCGGCGACCGCCGCAAGGCGATGCTGCAGGACATGGCCATCCTCACCGGCGGCCAGGTCATCAGCGAGACCGTCGGCCTCAAGCTCGAGAACGCGACCCTGGACCTGCTGGGCCAGGCCCGCAAGGTCACCATCACCAAGGACGAGACCACCATCGTCGAGGGTGCGGGCGACAGCGAGCAGATCGCCGGCCGGGTGAACCAGATCCGCGCCGAGATCGAGAAGTCGGACTCCGACTACGACCGCGAGAAGCTCCAGGAGCGCCTCGCCAAGCTCGCCGGCGGCGTCGCCGTCATCAAGGCGGGCGCGGCCACCGAGGTCGAGCTCAAGGAGCGCAAGCACCGCATCGAGGACGCCGTGCGCAACGCCAAGGCGGCCGTCGAGGAGGGCATCGTCGCCGGCGGTGGCGTGGCCCTCATCCAGGCCAGCGTCGTCGCGTTCGCGAACCTGCAGCTCGAGGGTGACGAGGCCACCGGGGCGAACATCGTCAAGGTCGCCGTCGAGGCCCCGCTCAAGCAGATCGCGGTCAACGCCGGTCTCGAGGGCGGCGTCGTGGCCGAGAAGGTGCGCAACCTGGAGACCGGTCACGGCCTCAACGCCGCGACCGGCGAGTACGTCGACATGCTGGCCGCCGGCATCAACGACCCGGTCAAGGTGACCCGGTCGGCGCTGCAGAACGCCTCCAGCATCGCGGCGCTGTTCCTCACCACCGAGGCCGTCATCGCCGACAAGCCGGAGAAGGCCGCCCCGGCCATGCCCGGTGGCGACGGCGGCATGGGCGGGATGGACTTCTGATCCCGCGCTGACACCAGCACGACGGAGGGCGGCACCCCACGGGGTGCCGCCCTCCGGCGCGTCCGGGATCAGGTGCGGACGTCGCCCTCCGCGTGGTCGGGCGCGACCCCGCAGAACACCGCGAGCAGGACGCGGGCCTGGGTGCCCGCGAGGCCGGTCCGGTCGGCGAACCTGTCGGCGGCCGTCCACGAGGGCAGGTCCTCGACGGGTGCGCGCTGCGCCGGGATCCGCTGTCCCTGCTCGGTGGTGCCCATGGGAGAGGATCGGTCGCCCTGCTGCCCGGCTTGAGGGCGACGCCGTCACCGACGCCGCCCCAGCCGTCCGGCCGGTCAGGGGACCAGCACGATCCCGCTCTGCGCGAGGAACGCGTCGAACTCCTCGGGGCCCATGCCCAGCGCCTCGGCGCTCAGGCCCATCTCGGCGAGCTCCTCGGCCGTGGCCTCGAGCGGCTGGCCGAGCTGCGAGGGGTCCAGATCCTCGACGGCGAAGCCGCCGCCGGTGGCGAGGCCCTCGTCCAGCATCTCGCCCATCGGCACTCCCTGGAGCCCCGTGCCGAACCCACCGACCAGGGTCTCCAGGTCGACCGCGGTGGCGCCCTGCGGCGCGCGTCACCTCGCCCTCGTGGGCGAAGGTCAGCAGCACCGGCAGCGAGGTCACGTCGTCGGCCGCCATCTCGGTCCGGGTGTCCTCGTCGACGACCTGGACGACGTCGAACCGCGCGCTCGCCAGCCGCTCGCCGTCGAGGCCGACCTGCACCGTGGCGGTGCGCCCGGCCAGGTCGTCCTGCAGGCCCTCGAGCGAGTCCTGCACGCCCGACGTCACCTCCTGCACCAGCTCGTCGGCGGAGACGCCGGTGTCGTCCGGCAGCGCACCCGAGGTGACGAGCTCCCCGACCAGCGAGGTGATCGACGGCGTGAGGCTGGTGACCACCCGGTCGAGCGGCGCGGTCACCTCGTAGGAGTCGGTGCCGGTCTCGGTGACGACGACCTCCTTGCGCAGCACCGCGGCGGCCTCGGACAGGAAGCCCTCGACCGCGGCGCTCGCGCGGTCGGCGTCCTCGTCGACGGGCTCGGGAGCCGGCATGCCGAGCGCCTCCAGCTGCTCGGCCAGGTCGGCGGTGTCGAGGCTGACCCACTCCCCGGACGTCATCGCCTCCAGCGGCTCGGCGATCTCCGCGGGGCGTCGTCGTCCAGGCCGTCGGCCAGCGCGTCGAACGCGCCCTCGGCCTCGTACGCGTCCTCGATCGCGGCCAGGTCGGCCCGGGCGTAGACCACGGTCCCCACCTGGCGGACCTCGGCGAGCGCCTCGCCCTCGACCTCGAGGGCGACGGACGTCGACACGGCGGGGACGGCGCCGGGGGCGAGCGACCGGCTCAGGTCGGACAGCTGTCCGTCGTCCGCGACGGTGGTGGCGACCAGGCGGGTGCCGAGGACGCGCTCGACGACCTCCGCGGACACCTCGCCGTCCTGGGTGGCCAGTGCCGTGACGGCCGCGGTGTTCGCCTCGTCGAGGTCGAGCGAGGCGGTGACGGTGAGGCGGTCGGTGTCGAGCAGCGACGACGCGGCCGCGTCGACGCGGGCGGCCGGGGTCAGGCCGGACTGCTGGGCGACCTGCTGGGCGGCCTCGGCGCACCCGGCCAGGACGACCCCGGTCAGGGCCACGGCGGCGGTGAGGCGGACTGGACGTGCGACGGTCATGGTGCGGGCTCCCCCCGGGCGCGGGACGGCGCCGGCCCGGTGCCGATGACGATCCGTCCGCGAACCTGTGGTGTCGGTCGTCGGGCCGACCGGCTGGATGACCCGATCGGGTGTCTCGACCCGTGGGACGGTGCGGCCGGGCGTCCACCGCGTCGTCCACAGGATGTGCACGGCGCCGTGCACACGGTCGTGAGCACGCCGGGCGTCCCTCGCGTCCCAGGACGCACACCCCCTCCACAGGCCGGTCCACAGACGGCGGTGGGCCGGCGCAACCCCGTCCGGGAAAACTTCGTCGAGAACGCTTGCGGGTCAATCGCTTTGAGGCGTAGAAATCTCCTACGCCACCGACGGGGGCGCGAAGGGCCGGAGGGAGACCTCGGGCCGGACGCGGACCCGGAGAGGGCGTGACCGGTCGGGACACCGACGGGCCGCACCGCGCGGGGCAACCCGTGAGGCGACGCCGATGACGAGGGCGTCGGGCCCGTGAGGACCCGCACGGACGAGGCACCCGCCCGGTGCCCCGGAGGCCCTCGGGCCGAAGGACGGCCGGGACGGGACGGACGTCATCCGGAGCCCTCGCGAGGCGCGGACCCCTCGGGGTCGGCGCCGGACGGGGCAGCCGCGTGAAGCCAGGAGGCCCCTCCATCTCATACATGGAGGGGCCTCCGCCTTCTCCCTACCCCGGTCGCCGCCGCGGCTAACCTTCGACCCGTGGCCGTGCTGATCGACCCCCCGCGCTGGCCCGCCCACGGCCGCCTGTGGTCGCACCTGGTGAGCGACAGCGACCTCGAGGAGCTGCACGGGTTCGCCGACCGCGTGGGCATCCCGCGCCGGGCCTTCGAGGGCGACCACTACGACGTGCCCGCGGAGCGGCACGCCCAGCTCGTGGCGGCGGGGGCCGAACCGGTCGAGGGCCGGGTGCTGCTGGGCCGGCTGGTGGCCTCCGGCCTGCGGGTGCCCAAGCGCCGCGGCGAGCGGGTGCTCGCGAGCCGCACCGACGCCGGCGGCGTCCGCGTCGACGTCGTGCGCTCGACCCTGCCGCCCCCGCCCGGTGCCGGCGTGCTGCTCGACGCGTCGGCCGACGGGGTGCTGCTGGTGCGCGTCGCCGGCGCCTGGACGCTGCCGCCGCAGGACTGGGCCGACGGTCCCGTCCGCCCGCTCGGGGTGGTGCGCACCCGGCCGCCCGGACCCGGGTCGTCGTCCTGGACGCACGTCCGGGTGCTGGCCGGCGCGGCCGCGGTGCCGGCGGGGGTCGTCACGCACCGCGTGCGAGGTGACCGTCCGGGTGCCGACCGGCCCGGCGACGCGCCGGTCACCGGCGTGGTCGCGGACGCCCTGCTGCTGGTCGGTGCGCGATGATGGGGCCCATGACGACGCACGTGGTGGGTCCCCGTCGGACCTCGTCCGACCCCGGCACCGACCGTGCCGTCGCGGGCCTGGTGCTCGCCGGCGGCGCAGGGACGCGGATGGGCGGGCCCAAGGCCCTGCTGCGCGACGCCTCAGGGGCGCCGTGGGTCGCGACCCGCGCCCAGACCCTCGTCGACGGGGGCTGCCGACCCGTGATGGTGGCCGTGGGCGCCGAGGGCACCCGGGTGCGAGACCTGCTGCCCGCCGGCGTGAGCGCCGTGCAGGTGCGCGACTGGCGCGACGGCATGGGCGCCTCGCTGCGTGGCGCGCTGCGCAGCCTCACCACCCTCGGCGCCGACGTCGAGGCCGTGGTCGTCGCCGTCGTCGACACCCCCGGGCTCACCCCTGCCGTCGTCAGCGCCGTCGTCGACTCCGCCCTGTCGTCCGCCCGCGGGTCGAGCCTGCACGGGTCGCTGGTGCAGGCCTCCTACGGCGGGCAGCCCGGCCACCCGGTGCTGATCGGCCGCAACCACTGGCTCGGGGTCTACCTCGAGGCCGACGGCGACGTCGGGGCGCGCGCCTACCTCGAGCACCAGAAGGTGCGCCGGGTCGAGGTGGGCGACCTGGGCGACGGCCGCGACGTCGACACCCAGGCCGACCTCGACGCGTTCCGGGGCTGATCCGGCGCCGTCGCCGGCCGGTACCTACGCTGGCCCCATGAGCGCCGTCGAGCAGGGCCCGGACTCCTCGCGGCTCGACGAGCCCGCGCGGCAGGTGCTGCGCGCCGAGGTGGTCGACTCGCCGCTCGACGTCGCCGCGCACGCCGCCCTCGTCGACACCGCGTCGGCCGGGGCCGTGGTCACCTTCGCCGGCGTCGTGCGCGACCACGACCACGGGCGGCAGGTGCGCGAGCTCGAGTACGTGGGGCACCCGTCCGCGGGCGAGGTGGTGGCGCAGGTGGCGCGCGACGTCGCGGCCCGGCACCGGGTCGACGCGCTCGCGGTCAGCCACCGCGTCGGCCACCTCGGCATCGGCGACGTCGCGCTCGCGGCGGCGGTGTCGGCCGCCCACCGGCACGAGGCGTTCGCCGCGACCGCCGACCTCGTCGAGGAGGTCAAGGCGCGGCTGCCGGTCTGGAAGCGGCAGGTGTTCGCCGACGGCGCCGACGAGTGGGTGAACTGCCCCTAGCCCGTCAGCCGCCGGCGAAGGGCGGCAGCACGTCGACCTGCGCGGCGGCGTCGGCGACGGCCTGCGGGTCGGAGGCGGGCGTGCCGTCGAGCAGCAGCGTCGACACCGCGAGCACGGGCGCGAGGGTGGGGTGCCGCTCGGCCAGCAGCGCGCGCAGGCCCGCAACGCGGGTGCCGGCGGGCACCTCGACGGGCTCCTCGGGGACGCCGGCCGCCGCGGCCGCACCGGCGTAGTACCGCACCTGCACCTCAGCCACCGATGGCGCTCATCGGACGGTCGGGCTGCACGAACGAGGGGTCGTCGATGCCGTGCCCGGCCCGCTTGCGCCACATCGCCTGCCGCCACACCCCGGCGATCTCGTCGTCGCCGGCCCCGCGGCGCAGCAGGGCGCGCAGGTCGGTCTCGCCCCGGGCGAACAGGCAGTCGCGCAGCTGGCCGTCGGCGGTGAGCCGCGTGCGGTCGCAGGCGCCGCAGAACGAGCGGGTGACCGAGGCGATGATGCCCACGGTGCCGGCCGGGTGGTCGTCGCCGGCGGCGACGCCGAAGCGCTCGGCGGGGGCAGCGCCGCGGTCGGCCGACGGCATCGCGGTCAGGTCGAACCGCTCGGACAGCGAGGTGAGCACCTCTGCGGCCGTCACCATCTCGCTGCGCTCCCAGCCGCCCTGGGCGTCGAGCGGCATCTGCTCGATGATGCGCAGCTCGTAGCCCTCCTGCAGCGCCCAGCGCAGCAGGTCGGAAGCCTCGTCGTCGTTGGTGCCGCGCAGCAGCACCGCGTTGACCTTGATCGGGGACATCCCGGCGTCGCGCGCGGCGGCCAGCCCGGCCAGCACGTCGGCGTGCCGGTCGCGGCGGGTGATCGCCGCGAACCGCTGCGGCGAGAGGGTGTCGAGCGAGACGTTCAGGCGCTCGAGCCCGGCGGCCGCGAGCCCGGCCGCACGGCGGCGCAGGCCGAGCGCGTTCGTGGTGAGCGAGGTCGACACCACCCGCCCGGACGCCGTCCGCAGCGCGGTGGTGGCCTCGACGACCTTCTCCAGGCCCTTGCGCAGCAGCGGCTCCCCGCCGGTGAACCGCACCTCCTCGACCCCGAGGTCGCGCACGGCGAGGGTCACCAGCCGGATCACCTCCTCGTCGGTGAGGGCGAGGTCGTCGGGCAGCCACTCCAGGCCGTCCTCGGGCATGCAGTACGAGCAGCGCAGGTTGCAGCGGTCGGTCAGCGACACCCGCAGGTCGGTCGCGACGCGGCCGTAGCGGTCGACCAGGCGGGGGTCGTCCGGGCGCGCGGGGTCGGTGCGGGGGTGCGCGGTGCGCACTCCCGGCAGGCCCAGCCCGACGGTGGTCACGTCCTCAGCGTACGTGCGTGCTGCGGAACCGCGACCGGCCGCCGTGGCAGCCCGCCGTGACAACCGGGGCCCGGGGACCGACGATGAGCCCATGACCGACGAGGCACGGCCGACGCCGGCCGACCCGCAGCAGCTCGCCGAGGCCCTCGCGGCCACCGGCTACCTGGCCGACGAGGGGCTGGCGACGGTCGCCTGGCTGGCGCTGCGGATGCGCCGGCCGCTGCTGCTCGAGGGCGAGCCGGGCACGGGCAAGACCGCTCTCGCGCAGGCGCTCGCCGAGGCCACCGGCGCCGAGCTGATCAGGTTGCAGTGCTACGAGGGCATCGACGCCTCGCAGGCGCTCTACGACTGGGACTTCCCGCGGCAGGTGCTGCACCTGCGGGCGGTCGAGGCCGCGCACGGCGAGCAGCGCACGGTCGAGGACGTCGAGCAGGACCTGTTCACCGAGCGCTTCCTGCTCGACCGTCCGGTGCTGCGGGCGCTGCGGACGCAGCCGTCGCTGCTGCTCGTCGACGAGATCGACCGCGCCGACGACGAGTTCGAGGCGTTCCTGCTCGAGGTGCTGTCGACCGGGTCGGTGACGATCCCGGAGCTCGGCACCGTCACCGCGGCCGAGCCGCCGCTGGTGGTGCTCACGTCCAACCGCACCCGCGAGCTGCACGACGCGCTGAAGCGGCGGTGCCTCTACCACTGGGTCGAGCACCCCTCGCTGGCGCGCGAGGTCGAGATCCTGCGCACCCGGCTGCCCGGCATCGAGCAGCGCCTCGCCGAGCAGGTGGCCGGTGCCGTCCACCGGATGCGCGGCGCCGACCTGCTCAAGCCGCCCGGTGTCGCCGAGACCCTCGACTGGGCCGCCGCGCTGCGCACCCTCGGCGCCACCGAGCTCGACACCGCGACGGCGGCGGCCACGCTCGGCGCGGTCGTGAAGTACCGCGAGGACGCCGACCGGGTGCGGGTCGACCTGGACCGGCTGCTGGCGGGGTAGTGCCGCCGTGCAGACCGCCGAGGTGAAGGACGTCGACGTCCTGCTGCTCGGGTTCGGCCGCGCCCTCGCGGCGGCGGGCGTGCCCGTCACCGCCGACCGGGCGCAGTCGTTCGTCCGCGCCGTCGACGAGCTCGGCACCGACGGCGCCTGCGTCTACTGGGCCGGGCGCTCGACCCTGTGCGGGCAGCCCGACGACCTGCCCGTCTACGACCGGGTGTTCGAGACCTGGTTCGCCGGGCACCGCCCGCGGCGCGGCACCCGCAGCCACGCCCCGGTGCAGCGCTCGGTCGAGGCGAGCCTCGACGACGTCGGTCGGGGCGGGGAGGGGGACGAGGCGCTGCCCGAGCCCGACCTGCACGTGCTCGCCTCGGCCACCGAGGTGCTGCGCCACCGCGACATCGCCGACCTGTCGGCGGCCGACAAGGCCCGGATGGACGCCCTGTTCGCCGGGCTCACCCCCCGCCTGCCGACGCGTCCCAGCGCCCGGCGGCGCCGGGCGTCCCACGGCGAGGTCGACGCCCGGGCGCTGCTGCGCGAGCAGCTGCGCCGCGCGGGCGAGGTGGGTCCGGTGCGGTACCGGCGGCGCAGCCGGCGCCCGCGCCCGGTGGTGCTGCTCCTGGACGTCAGCGGCTCGATGAGCCCCTACGCCGACGCCCTGCTGCGGCTCGGCCACCTGCTCGTGCGCGCGTCCCGCTCGGGCCGCGCCGGCCGGGTCGAGGTCTTCACCATGGGCACCCGGCTGACCCGGCTCACCCCGGTGCTGCGGCGGGTGCGCTCGGCGCCCGCGGCCCTGGACGCCTGCGGACGCGTCGTCCCCGACTGGTCGGGCGGCACCCGGCTGGGCGAGGTGCTCGCCGCGTTCGTCGACCGCTGGGGCCGGCGCGGCGTCGCCCGCGGCGCGGTGGTCGTCATCTGCTCGGACGGGTGGGAGCGCGGCGACACCGCGCAGCTCGCCGAGCAGGTCGAGCACCTGGCGCGGCTCGCGCACCGGGTGGTGTGGGTGAACCCGCACCGCGGCAAGGCCGGGTACGAGCCGGTGCAGGCCGGCATCGCGGCCGTCCTGCCGCACCTCGACGACTTCGTCGCCGGGCACTCGCTGGCGGCGTTCGGCGAGCTGCTCGCGGTCGTCGGCGACGCGTGAGCGCGATCCGGCCCCCGGACGCGCTGGGCGAGAGGCAGGATGGCGGCATGGCACTGCACTGGGAGCACGTCACCGTCGACGCGCGCGACGCCGCGGAGCTCGCGGGGTTCTGGGCCGAGGTGCTCGGCTGGGGCGTGGGGCCCGACGCGAGCGCCGAGGTCGCCGTCGTCGGCGGTCCGGCTCGCCCGCGCGACACCCCGGGCTGGTTGTTCCTGCAGGTGCCCGAGGGCAAGACGGCGAAGAACCGGATGCACGTCGACCTGCAGGCCGACGACCTCGACGCCGAGACCGAGCGCCTGGTCGGGCTCGGCGCCACCGTGCTGCACGAGAAGGACCAGTGGGGCGCGCACTGGCGCAGCTTCACCGACCCGGAGGGCAACGAGTTCTGCGTCGTGGAGGCGCCCGTCCCGGTCCAGGAGCCCGGGGACGGCCCCGGTGCGTGACGTCCTGCCCGACCTGCTGCGCTGGTGGCGGGCGGGCGAGACGGTGGCGACCGGCACGGTGGTGGCCACCTGGCGGTCCGCGCCGCGCCCGGCCGGCGCCGTGATGGTCGTCGGCCCCGAGGGCGAGGCGGTGGGGTCGGTGTCGGGTGGCTGCGTCGAGGGCGCGCTCTACGAGCTCGGCTCCCAGGTGCGCGACGACGGCACCCCGGTGCTGCAGCGGTACGGGGTGAGCGACGAGGAGGCCGGTCGCCGTCGGCCTCACCTGCGGCGGCATCCTCGACGTCTTCGTCGAGCAGGTCGACCCGGCGTCGTTCCCCGAGCTGGAGGAGGTCGCGGCCGACGTCGCCGCGGAGCGCCCCGTCGCCGTGTGCACGGTGGTCGAGCACCCCGACCCGCAGGTGCTCGGGCGCCGCCGCGTGGTGCGGCCCGACCGCGAGCCGGAGGGCTCGCTCGGGTCGCAGCGCCTCGACGACGCCGTCACCGCCGACGCCCTCGGGCTGCTCGCCCAGGGCCGCACCGAGACCCTGGTCTACGGCCCGGACGGCCAGCGCCGCGGCGAGGGGACGCGGGTGTTCGTCTCGGCGTTCGCGCCGCGTCCGCGGATGATCGTGTTCGGCGCGATCGACTTCGCGGCCGCGCTCGCCCGCACCGGCGCGTTCCTCGGGTACCGCGTGACGGTGTGCGACGCGCGCCCGGTGTTCGCCACCGCCTCGCGCTTCCCCGAGGCCGACGAGGTGGTCGTCGACTGGCCGCACCGCTACCTCGCCGCGCAGGCGGAGGCCGGGGAGGTCGACGGGCGCACGGTGCTCGCCGTCCTCACGCACGACCCCAAGTTCGACGTGCCGGTGCTCGAGGTGGCCCTGCGGCTCGACGTCGCCTACGTCGGCGCGATGGGCTCCAGGCGCACCCACGACGACCGGCTGGCGCGGCTGCGCGAGGCCGGGCTCGACGACGCCGAGCTGGGCCGGCTGTCGTCGCCGATCGGGCTCGACCTCGGTGCCCGCACCCCCGAGGAGACCGCGATCTCGATGGCGGCCGAGATCATCGCGCTGCGCTGGGGCGGCTCGGGGGAGCGGCTGGCCCGCACCCGGGGGCCGGTGCACCACGAACCGGTGCACCACGAACCCGGTGCACCACGAACCCGTGCACCACGAACCCGGATCGGAGTAGGCACCGGGTCAACGGTTCCACAACGGCCGGACAACGGCGTCCGACCGCCTGCGCCCGTAGGCCTCCCGTCGCGGAAACCGTTCGGCCGAATCCCTTGCGGGCTCAACCACCGCGACGTTGGATGGGGTCAGCGCCGGGTCGACGACGACCCGGACGGCTCGAACCAGGTGGAGGCCCGATGACGCGCATCACCGTCCAGGTCGACGGGGTCCCGTACTCCGACGACGTCGAACCCCGCACGCTGCTCGTGCACTACCTGCGCGAGACGCCTCGGCAAGACGGGCACCGTGGTCGGGTGCGACACCAGCAACTGCGGCGCCTGCACCGTCCACCTCGACGGCGAGAGCGTGAAGTCGTGCTCGGTGCTGGCCGTGCAGGCCGACGGCCGCGAGGTCACGACCATCGAGGGCGTCGGCCGCGACGGCGAGCTGCACCCGGTGCAGCAGGCGTTCCACGAGCACCACGCGCCTGCAGTGCGGGTACTGCACCCCCGGGATGATCATGGCGGCCTGCTCGCTGCTGCGGGACAACCCCGACCCCGACGAGGACGACGTCCGCGAGGGCATGGAGGGCAACCTCTGCCGGTGCACCGGGCTACCAGAACATCGTCAAGGCCGTGCTGGCCGCCGCGGAGCAGGGAGGCGCGCGATGACCGCCGTCGACGACCGTGCCGAGACGCCGAAGACGCGTCCGCCGAGCTCGGCCAGGCGCGCACGCGCAAGGAGGACGCCCGGCTCATCACCGGCCGCACCCGCTGGACCGACAACATCGTGCTGCCCGGGATGCTGCACCTGGCGTTCGTGCGCAGCCCGTTCGCGCACGCCACGATCACCTCGATCGACACCACGGCCGCCGAGGCCTCGCCGAACGTGGTGGCGATCTACACCGGCGCGGACCTCGACGAGGAGCAGGGCTCGCTGCCCTGCGCCTGGCCGATCACCCCCGACATGAAGACGCCGCGGCACCCGGCGATCGCCGCCGACCGGGTCGCGTTCGCCGGCGAGGCCGTCGCCGTCGTCGTGGCGCGCAGCGCCGCCGAGGCGCGTGACGCCGCCGACCTGATCGACGTCGACTACGACGAGCTGCACGCCGTGCTCGACATGGAGGCCGCGCTCGACGAGGGCGCCGCCGCTGGTGCACCCCGACCTCGGCACGAACGAGAGCGCCACCTGGGTGTTCGACTCCGCCGAGGCCGGCACCGGCGACGACGTCGAGGCCGCGATCGCGACCGCCCGCGACCGAGCGGCGTCGTCGTCGAGCGCACCTTCCGCCAGCAGCGGCTGGTGCCGGCGTTCATGGAGCCGCGCTCGACCGTGGTCGACCCGACCGGCGAGCAGATCACGATGTGGACGGCCACCCAGGTCCCGCACATCCTGCGCGTGATGCTCGCGCTGGTCACCGGCGTGCTCGGAGTCGCAAGATCCGCGTCATCGCCCCGGACGTCGGGCGGCGGCTTCGGCGGCAAGCTGCAGTTCACGCCGGAGGAGCTGGTCTGCTTCCTGGTGGCCCGCCGCCTCGGCAAGCCGGTGAAGTTCACCGAGACCCGCACCGAGTCGATCCTCACCGCGCACCACGGCCGCGACCAGATCCAGAGGCTCACGCTGGCGGCCACCAAGGACGGCACGCGTCACCGGCCTCAAGGTCGACCTGCTCGCCGACATGGGCGCCTACCTCGGCCTGGTCACGCCGGGCGTGCCGGTGCTCGGCGCGTTCATGTTCAACTCGATCTACAAGTTCGAGGCGTACCGGTTCACCACCCGCAACGTGTTCACGAACAAGACCTGGACCGACGCCTACCGCGGCGCCGGTCGTCCCGAGGCCACCTTCGGCATCGAGCGGATCATGGACGAGCTCGCGGTCGAGCTCGGACATGGACCCGATGGAGCTGCGCGAGAAGAACTGGATCACGCACGAGGAGTTCCCGTTCACCACGGTGTGCGGCCTCGAGTACGACTCCGGCAACTACGAGGCCGCCACCGACCAAGGCGGTCGACATGTTCGACTACGAGGGGCTGCGGCGCGAGCAGGCCGAGCGGCGCGAGCGCAAGGACCCGGTGCAGCTGGGCATCGGCGATCTCGACGTTCACCGAGATGTGCGGCCTGGCGCCGTCCCGCGTGCTCGGCTCGCTGTCGTACGCGCGCCGGCGGCTGGGAGCACGCGGCGATCCGGATGCTGCCCACCGGCAAGGTCGAGGTCGTCACGGGCACCAGCCCGCACGGCCAGGGCCACGAGACGGCGTGGAGCCAGATCGTCGCCGACCAGCTCGGCGTCGCCTTCGAGGACGTCGAGGTGCTGCACGGCGACACCCAGATCTCGCCACAAGGGCCTCGACACCTACGGCTCCCGCTCGCTGGTCGTGGGCGGCATCGCGGTGGTCAAGGCCGCCGACAAGGTGATCGAGAAGGCGCGTCCGATCGCGGCGCACCTGCTCGAGGCCGACGCGAACGACCTGGAGTTCGGCGACGGGAAGTTCACCGTCCGCGGCACCGACAAGGGCGTGTCGATGGCCGAGCTCGCGTTCGCCGCGTTCGCCGCGCACAACCTCCCCGACGGCGTCGAGCCCTCGCTCGACTCCGACGCCACGTTCGACCCGGAGAACTTCTCCTTCCCGCACGGCACGCACCTGTGCGCGATGGAGGTCGACACCGAGACCGGGCGCGTGAAGATCCGCAAGTACGTGTGCGTCGACGACATCGGCAACGTCGTCAACCCGCTGATCGTCGAGGGCCAGGTGCACGGCGGTCTCGCCCAGGGCATCGCGCAGGCCCTCTACGAGGAGGCCGTGCACGACGACCAGGGCACCCTGACGACGGCGACGTTCGTCGACTACCTGCTGCCGACGTCGGCCGACCTGCCGCACTTCGACACCGACCGCACCGAGACCGCGTCGACCACGAACCCGCTGGGCGTCAAGGGAGTCGGCGAGGCCGGCACGATCGCGTCGACCCCGGCCGTGGTGAACGCCGCGCTCGACGCCGTGCGCCACCTGGGGGTGCCCGAGATCGAGATGCCGCTGAGCGCCGCAGCGGGTGTGGCGCGCGCTGCGCGACGGCGAGGCGGGCGCGGCGGGCGAGCAGGCCGCGGCCGGCGCCGCACTGGGACGAGCCGGCGCAGACCGCCGGTGTCGAGCCGAGCGCGGAGCGGTCCGATACCGGCACCACCGACGAGGGGAGCCCGGCATGATCCCCGCCGAGTTCGAGTACGTGGCTCCGACGTCGATCGACGAGGCGGTCTCCGCTCTGCGGCAGGCGGTCTCGGACGGCACGGACGTCAAGGTGCTCGGTGGCGGCCAGAGCCTGATGCCGGTGCTGCGGCTGCGGATGGCGGCGCCCGAGCTGCTCGTCGACCTCGACCGGGTCGGCGAGCTGCGCGGCGTCCGCGACGACGGCGACGCGATCGTGATCGGCGCCATGACGACGCACCACGTCGTCAGCAAGGACCCGCTCGTGCACGAGCACGCGACGGTGCTCGCGCTGGCGGCCGAGACCGTGGCCGACCTGCAGGTGCGCCACCGCGGCACCCTCGGCGGCGCGCTCGTGCACGCCGACCCCGCGGGCGACCTGCCCGCACCGGTGCTGGCCCTCGGGGCCGAGCTCGTGATCGCCGGCGCCGACGGCGCTCGCCGCACGGTGGCCGCGGCCGACTTCTTCGAGGACCTGTTCACCACGGCGGTCGGGGAGGACGAGCTGCTCGTCGAGATCCGCATCCCCAAGCACACCGGCTGGGGCGGGCACTACGAGAAGTTCAACCGCATCTCGCACGCCTGGTCGATCGTCGGCGTGGCGGCCGCGGTGCGGGTCGAGGGCGGCACGCATCGCCGAGGCACGGGTGGGGCTCACCAACATGGGGTCGGTGCCGGTGCGCGCCCACGCCGTCGAGGAGGCGCTCGTCGGCAGGGCCGCGACGGCCGACGAGGTCAAGGCCGCGTGCGCCGCGGCGGGCGAGGGCACGAACCCGCCCTCGGACGCCAACGCCGACGCCGACTTCCGCCGCCACCTCGCCGGTGTGCTCACCGGTCGCGCCGTGCTGGCCGCCGCGGGAGCCTAGGCCGCATGGAGCTGCACCACGAGTTCGTCGTCCCGATCGGCATCGACGCGGCGTGGGAGGCGTTCAACGACCTCGAGCGCATCGGTCCCGCCTTCCCCGGCGCGGCCGTCACCGGCGTCGACGGTGACGGGTTCACCGGCACCGCCAAGGTCAAGCTCGGTCCGATCTCGTTGCAGTACAACGGCACCGGACGATTCGCCGAGCGCGACGAGGAGGCCCGCACGGCGGTGATCGAGGCGCAGGGCAAGGACCGTCGCGGCAACGGCACCGCCGGCGCCACGATCATGGCCTCGCTGACCGCCGAGGGCGAGGGCAGCACCCGGGTGCTGCTCGACACCGACCTGAAGATCACCGGCCGGCCGGCCCAGTTCGGCCGCGGGGTGATCCAGGACGTCGGCAGCAAGATCCTCGACCAGTTCGCCGCCAACCTCACCACGCTGCTCGCCGCGCCCGAGGGCGCGGCGGGCGAGGTCGACGAGGCGCCGGTGGTCGAGCCCGCCGCCGAGCCAGAGACCGCGGAGGCCGAGCCGGCGGCCGCGGGCCGAGCCGGCGACGCGGAGGCCGAGCCGGCACCTGCGGTGCAGGCCGAGGTGCCCGCGCCTGCCGTGGCGCCGGCACCCGCCGCCCGTTCCGCGCCGGCCCGCGCCGTGGCCGAGCCCGCCGAGCTCGACCTCGGTGGCGTGGTCGGCCCGGCGCTGCTGCAGCGCTACGGGGTGACGGCTCTGGCCGTCGTGGTCACCGCGGTGCTCACCTGGCTGGTGGCGCGCCGCCGGTCGTGACGGCTGGAACTGCCTGCTTCGCAAGGCACCGGACGACGCCACGTCGACCGGTCCGGCCGCCGCGGTCGCGGCCGGTGCTCACCGGGCGGGCGGTCCGACGGGGGCGACCCTGACCACCCGCTCGCGCCACAGCCGCAGCAGCCGGTCGACCGCCGGACCCACCAGCAGGGCGACCAGCACGGTGCCGGGCCCGAGGCTCGCGCCGCACAGCCAGCCGACGAGCGCGCCGCCCACCTGCAGCGCGGTGTAGCTCCAGCGGAACGGCAGCGGCGGGTCGAGCGCGAGGGCCGCACCCTCGGCCGGACCGGCGCCGAGGTCGGCGGCCAGGTAGCCCGCCACGCCGAGGCAGACGACCACGAAGCCACCGAGCAGCTCGGCCCAGCGCAGCACCAGGTCGTCGGGTGAGGGCAGCAGCGGCAGCGTCCAGGCCACGACGTAGCCCACCAGCACCGCCTGCACCACGGTGCCGACGCCGGGACGCCGGCCACGGGCCCACGCGAGCAGCACGAGCACCACGCCGACCGCCGCGTTCACCAGACCGAACGAGGTGCCGGTGGCGATCGACAGCCCGCTGACGAACATCGAGTAGCCGTCGGAGCCCAGCCGCGCGTCGAGCAGCAGCGCCACGCCGACGCCGAGCACGACGCACGAGACGACGAGCTGCAGCAGCCGCAGGGCGAGCGAGCGCGTCACGTCAGCAGCTGCAGTCGCACGAGCAGCAGTCGCAGCCGTCGCCGCAGCCGTCGCCACCGCAGCCACCGCAGTCGCAGCAGCCGTCGCACCAGCTGCGCCTGCGCTGGCCCGACGGGTCGTCGTGCGACTGCCCGCACCGGCAGGTCAGGCAGGCGATCACCCCGGCGAGCAGACCGGTGCCGGCCACGCCCCGCCGCCCGGGGTGCTGGTGCGGCGGGCGGCCGGGGGTGTGCGGGGGCTTCCAGGCCGGAGGGAGGTCGGGGGGTGCCTGGCCCGACGGGTGGTGCGCCATCAGCAGTCGCAGCAGCAGTCGCCGCAACCGTCGCCGCAGCACTCGCCGCAGCCGTCGCGCGTGCGCGAGCGCGTCGGTGCGGGTGCCTGGCCGTGCGGGCCGCGCGCGGCGTGCCCGCGGCGGGCCGGGCCGTGCGACCCGCCGCCGCAGGCGCGGCAGGACCCGCACGCCTGCAGGGTCGCCAGGCAGCCGCCGCCGCCACCGCGGCCACCTCCGGCCGGGGGCGGTGGGTACCCACCGCCGTGCTGCGGCGGCGGTGCGCCGTAGGGCCCCTGCTGCCCCGGGTGCCCGCCCGGGGTGCGCGGCGGCTTCCACTCCGGCGGCAGCGCCGGGGGCTGCTGGCCGGCCGAGGGGAAACCGACCTGCCGGAAGGTGCGTTCGACCGCCCGGGGCAGCTCGTGCACCAGGAGCAGGTGCACCAGCGCGGGGTCGTCGAGCTCGACGTCGTCGAGCGCCAGCCGGACGCCGAGCGCGGCGTCGTCGCAGACCTGCCGCACCTGCGCCGGCGTGAGCCCGGTGGCCAGCACCGGGTTGAAGCGGTGCGCGGCGCAGTCGTCGGCGAGGTCCTCGACGGCGTCGAGCAGGTGCGCGACCCGGCCGAACAGGCGTCCGGCCTCGGCCAGGGCGTCGGCGTTGCCCGGACGACCGGCGACGACGGCCGTGGCGCGCAACCCCTCGGACGACGCCTCCTCGGTCGGCGCGGTCACGCGCAGCAGCGCGGCGACGGGGTCCTCGCCCGGGCCGGTGGCCGCGAGCGCGCGCTCGAGGTCGCCCTGGCGCGCGACCGCGCCCTGCAGCACCGCGACGTCGAGCCCGAGGCCGGTCGAGGCGCTCGACCCGGCCCGCTCCCAGCGCCGGGCGACCAGGGTCGCGGTGCGGGCGCGGACGGCGCCGGTGAGGTCGCCGTCGTCGACGTGGTCGCGCAGCTGCGCCGACGCGAGCAGCAGCGAGGCCGACGCCGCCAGCTCGGCCCCGGCGCCCTGCGACACCTGGGCGCCGCGCAGACCGCGGAGCACGCACGGGCCGGCCTGGCGGCGCGCCCCCGGCCGCTGCGGCTGCTGCGCCTCGACCAGCGCCGAGAGCACGAGCCCGTCGTAGTTGGTGACCAGCCGGGCCAGGTGGCCGTGCCGGTCGCGCAGCGCGAGGCACATGCCGCACAGGTGCGCGAGCCACGCCTGACGCAGCTGCGGCGAGAGCCGGTTGCGGCACGGCCGCAGCATCCCGAACAACGTGTCCCCCTCGGTGCCCGGGGGCCGCCCTGCTCCTGCGCAGGCCCCGGTGCCGGCCCATGCTGCCAGCCCCGGGACCTGCCGCGGGACGCGACGCGTCAGCGCGTGAACATCCGCGCGTTCGCCTGCTCGGCGTCGGCGTAGGTGGTGGCCGCGTGCCCGAGGGCGGTGCTGATGCTCTCCAGCGAGGTCTTCACCCGGTCCTGGGTCACCCGCCACTCCTCGACCACCGACTGGAACTGCCCCGCGGCCTGGCCGCGCCAGCTGCCCTGCAGCTCGAGCAGGTGCTTCATCATCCGGTCGACCTCGGTGCTGATCGTGCCGGCCGACCCCCTCACCGCGGTGCTCGCGCTCGCGACCTGCGCGCTGTCGACCTCGAACCGGCTCATGGCTGCCCTCCCTGTGGGTGGCCACCCGCCCCGGGCGGCCTCCAAACCACGTTAGCAGCGTCCAACGTCGTCAAACGACATCATCCACAGGGGTCAGGACAGCCGGGCGAGCTCCTCCTCCAGGTTCGCCGTGGCGGCGGCCGTCCAGCGTCCGCGCGCGCGCGGCGTGCGGAACAGCGGGCCGTCCGGGTGCTGCGGGTCCTGCGCCCGGGCGAGCAGGCGCCGCAGCACCTCGGCGCGCCCGCGACGGAACAGCGGGCCGGGCACCCGGCGGTACTCGTGCCGCACGCCGTCGGCGTACCGTCGGTAGCGTCCGGGTTCGCTCGCCAGCACCGCCAGGTCGGCGTCGCACAGCGCCGCCGCCTCGTCGTCGTCCGGCGCCGGCACGTGGTCGGTGGTCACCAGCACCAGGTCGCCGACCCGCCGCGCCGCGTCCGCGGCGACGCCGAGGCCGCTCAGCACCTCGACGGCCAGGTCGGCGCTGTCGCGCTCGTCGCGGCCCGCGCGACCGCGGTAGACGGCGTCGTGGAACCACGCGGCCAGCACCGCCGAGGGTGTCGCGCCGTCGAGGTCGTGCAGCCGCGCCAGCACCTCGTCGAGGTGCTCGAGGTCGTGGTAGCCCCGCTCGGCGTCCGACCACCGGCGCACCAGGTCCTCGGCCGCCGACCCCGCACCCGCGCCGGCGTCGCCACCCAGGGCGGCGACCGCGTCCACGAAGCCCTCCGCGCGCACGTCCACGACGACCAGTCTGCTCCTGGTCGACGCGGTGGTGGACGCGCCGGAGGGGGCGGCGACCCCGGTCGCCGCCCCCTCCGTCCTCGGGCCGACCGAAGGGGGTCGTCGGCCCGGCGGTGCAGGTCAGTCGTCGGCGCGTGTACCCAGCACGGCCTCGACCTGCACCAGCTCCTCGCCCCGCACCACGTGCAGGGTCACCTCGGCGCCCGGTGCCCGCTCGCGCACCTGCGCGGTGAGCGACTCCGAGCCGGAGACGTTCTCGTCGTCGACGGCGACGATGACGTCGCCCGCCTGCAGCCCGGCCTGCGCGGCCGGCGTGCCGGCCGTCACCTCCACCACCTCGGCGCCCTGGCGGGTCGTGCCGTCGGCGCTGCCGGAGCCGTCCTGCAGGCTCACGCCCAGCCAGGCGTGGTCGGCGCTGCCGTCGGCGATCAGCTCGTCCGCGATGCGCTCGGCCTCGTTCACCGGGATCGCGAAACCGAGGCCGATGCTGCCGGCCTGGCCCGACCCGGTCGCGGTGCTCGCGATCGAGGACGGGATGCCGACGACGGCGCCGGAGGCGTCGACCAGCGCGCCGCCGGAGTTGCCCGGGTTGACGGCGGCGTCGGTCTGGATCGCGTTGGTGACGACCGGCTCCGCGGCCGACCCGCCGCCCGAGAACGGGTCCTGCGGCTGCGACTCGCTGGCGGCCGTGCTGACCGGGCGGTTGACGGCGGAGACGATGCCCGTGGTGACGGAGTCGGACAGGCCGAGCGGGTTGCCCACGGCCATCACCGGCTGGCCGGCGACGACGGAGTCGGAGTCGCCGAGGGTGGCCGGCGCCAGGTCGGCCGGCGGGTCGACGATCCGCAGCACCGCGAGGTCGGTCGCGGGGTCCAGGCCCACCACCTCGACGTCACCGAAGACCCGGCCGTCGGCGAGCACGATCTGGATCTGCGCGCCGTCGCCGGCCCCGGTGACGACGTGGTTGTTGGTGAGCACGTGACCCTGCTCGTCCAGCACCACCCCGGACCCCTGGCCCTGGCCCGAGGCGCTCGCGACCCGGATGCTCACCACGCTCGGCGAGACGGCGTCGGCGACCGCGGTCCAGTCGACGCCGTCGGCGCCGACCGCGACCGGCGGGCCGGCCTGCTGCTCCTGGGCGACCGCCGGAGCGGCGTCGCCGTCGAGGGCGGTGACGGTGCCGGCCGTCACGCCGCTCGCCAGCACCGCCGACCCGAGGGTCGCCAGCACGAGCGCGCCCCAGCCCGGACGGCGGCGCGGTCGCGGCTGCGGGGTGGGGTCGGCCGGGGGCAGCGGCGGCGCCGGGGGAGCGCCCCAGGGGTCGAAGGCGCGGGTGTCGGAGGAGCGGGGGCCCCAGTGGTCGCCGGCGGCGGGGGCCGGCCACCCCGTCCCGGTGCTGCCGGATCCGGTGGACGCGTCCGCGGGAGGGAGGGTCTGGGTCATCGTCATCATCGCCTTCGGGTCGCTCGTCCGGCCCTGTCGGCCGGTACACCCCTAGTCGACCGGACGTGGCTCCGAACGCCCTGGGCCGACCCTGGGAGGCTGCTGGGAACCCGTGGCCTCGTCCTGCACCGCCCGCGGGAGCCGCACCTCGAAGGTGGCGCCCCCGCCCGGGGTGGGGTGCAGCAGCGCCACGCCGCCGTGCGCGCGCACGATCGCGTCGACGATGGCCAGGCCCAGGCCCGACCCGCCGCTGGTGCGCGTGCGGGAGGCGTCGGCGCGGTAGAAGCGCTCGAAGATGCGGTCGGCCTCCTCCGGTGGCACGCCGGGGCCGTGGTCGACCACCTGCAGCACCACGGCGTCCTGCCGCACCCCGACGCCCAGCTCCACGGGCGACCCGGCGGGCGTGTGCCGGAAGGCGTTGCTCAGCAGGTTGGTGACGACCTGGCGCAGCCGCGCCTCGTCGCCGGCGGTGACGGCCGGCTGCGGGGGGCGCCCGTCGACGCCGACCAGCCGCACGGCGCGCCCGGGGGCCAGCGCGCTGCTGTCGTGCACGGCGTCGGCGGCCAGCACCAGCAGGTCGACCGGGGCGTGCCGCAGCGGACGCTGCTCGTCCAGGCGCGCGAGCACCAGCAGGTCCTCGACGAGCCCGCCCATGCGGGTCGACTCGTCCTCGATCCGGCGGAAGGTGCTGGTCACCTCGTCGGGGTCGCGGACCGCGCCCATGCGGTACAGCTCGGCGAACCCGCGCAGCGTGGCCAGCGGCGTGCGCAGCTCGTGGCTCGCGTCGCCGATGAACCGGCGCATCCGCTGCTCGGACGCCTCGCGCGCGGCGAGAGTGGTCTCGATCCGGTCGAGCATGCCGTTGACGTCGGAGCCGAGCTGGCCCACCTCCGTGCTGGGCGCCTTGACGTCGACCCGCCGGGTCGTGTCGCCCGCGCCGAAGGCGGTGGTGACGCTCTGCACCTCGCGCAGCGGGCGGAAGGCGCGGCCGACCAGGAACCAGCCGATCAGCAGCAGGGCCGTCACCAGCACCGTCCCGAGCACGACGAACCGCGCCGACACCGACTTCAGCGTCGCCTGCACGTCGTCGAGCGGGAGCGCCACCAGCGCGGCGGCCGGCTGCGGGCCGCCCCCCTGCGGCACGCGCGCCACGACCGGGACGGCGACCATCCGCCAGGTGGTGCCGTCGGTGCCGCCCACCGTGCGGAACCGCCCCTCGACGGCCTCGGCCTGCGCGGAGGTCAGCTCGGGCAGCTCGGGCAGGCCCTTGGTCGTGCCGTCCGAGAGGGGTCCGCTGTCCTCGACCGACGTGTCGTCGAAGAACACCTCGACGACGTAACGGCTCGGCAGCGCGTCCTCGCCCATCGGCTGGCCCTCGCGCTGCAGCTGCTCGACCAGGCGCTCGAGCGAGCCGGGGTCCTGCGTCACCGAGGTGAGCTGGGCGTCGACCTGGGTGACCAGCTGGCCGCGCAGGTTGGTGACCGTGAGGGTCCCGGCGGCCACGAGGGCGACCGCGAGCAGCACCGCCACCACCGCCAGCAGGCGGATCCGCAGCGAGAGGCGCTCGGCCAGGGGGACCCGGGCGGGTCGCGGTGCGGCCGCGCTCACGCGCTCTCGCGGGGCAGCCGCAGCACGTACCCCACGCCCCGCCGGGTGTGGATCAGCGCCGGCCAGGCCTCGGGATCGGTACCCGGCGGCGGCGAGTCGATCTTGCGGCGCAGGTAGGAGATGTAGGACTCGACGATGCCGGCCTCGCCGTTGAAGTCGTAGTTCCACACGTGGTCGAGGATCTGCGGCTTGGACAGCACCCGGTTCGGGTTGAGCATGAGGTAGCGCAGCAGCTTGAACTCGGTGGGCGACAGGTCGACGTCGCGCCCGCCGCGCCGCACCTCGTGCGAGTCCTCGTCCATCTCCAGGTCGTGGAAGACCAGCCGACCCTCGGCGCCGTCGGCGCCGGCCCCGGTGCGGCGCAGGATCGCGCGGATGCGCGCCACCACCTCCTCGAGGCTGAACGGCTTGGTGACGTAGTCGTCGCCGCCGACGGTCAGCCCGGCGACCCGGTCGGCGACGTCGTCCTTGGCGGTGAGGAAGAGCACCGGGGTGTCGCGGCCGCGCTCGCGCAGGCGGCGGGTGACGGCGAACCCGTCCAGGCCCGGCATCATCACGTCGAGCACGAGCAGGTCGGGGCGCACCTTCTCGGCGACCGCCAGCGCCTGCTGCCCGTCCGGGGCGGTGTGCACCTCGAAGCCGGCGAAGCGCAGCGACGTCGACAGCAGCTCGCGGATGTTCGGCTCGTCGTCGACGACGAGCAGCCTGGCCTCCGGCGTCGCCTGCTTCCCCAGCGTCATGACCCCATGGTGGACCGCGAACCTGGGAACCGTCTGGACGTGGCCTGGACGGACCCGGTCAGGGTCAGTGGGTGGTGTGGCGCGTGGCGAGCCAGCCGCCGACCTGGTGCGCCGGCATCGGCCGGCCCAGCAGGTAGCCCTGCACGATGTCGCAGCCGGCGTCGGTGAGCGCCAGCAGCGTGGCGTCGTCCTCGACCCCCTCGGCCACGACCTCGAGGCCGAGGTCGTGGGAGAGGTTGATGATCGAGCTGACGATCGAGCGGGCGCCGCGGTCGTTGCCCATGCCGATGACGAAGGTCTTGTCGATCTTCACCTCGTGGATCGGCAGGTGCCGCAGGTACGCCAGCGAGGAGTAGCCGGTACCGAAGTCGTCGACCGACAGCCGGACACCGAGGTCGCGCAGGGCGTGCATGGGACGCAGCGACTCGACCTGGTAGCTCATCACCGAGTCCTCGGTGAGCTCCAGGGTGAGCCGGTCCGGGCGGACGCCGACCTCCTCGAGCAGCTGGCGCACCTGGTCGGGGAGGCCGGGCTCGAGCAGCAGCCGGGTGGGCAGGTTGACCGAGACGCCGAACGCGGCGCCGCTGAAGCGGGCGCAGTGGGCGAGCGCCTTGCGCAGCGCCAGCGTGGTGAGCATGCCCACCTGGCCGGTGTGGTCGGCGAGCGGGACGAACTCGGCGGGCGAGATCAGCCCGCGCTCGGGGTGGTTCCAGCGGGCCAGGGCCTCGAAGCCGGTGACCCGGTTGTCGCGCAGGCTGAGCTGGGGCTGGAACTCGACGTCGATCGCCTCGTCGTCGATCGCCCGGCGCAGGTCGCCCACGAGGGTGAGCCGGTCGAGGCTGGTGCGGTCGCGCTGCGGCTCGTACCAGCAGGACGCGGCCATCTTCCGCTTCGCCTCGTACATCGCGACGTCGGCGTGGCGCAGCACGGTGGCCGCGTCGCCGCCCGTGCTGGCGATGCCGACCACGCCGAGGGACGCGGAGACGTCGACGAAGGTGCCGTTGAGGTCGAACGGGGTGATCATCGCCGCGGCCAGGGAGTCGGCGACCCGGTCGACCTCCTCGCGGCCGCGCACGTCGGGCAGGAGGATCGCGAACTCGTCGCCCCCCAGGCGGGCCACGGTGGCGACGCGCGGCACCGACTCGCTCAGCCGGCGCGCCACCTGCACGAGCAGGATGTCGCCCACGTGGTGGCCCAGGGTGTCGTTGACCTCCCGGAACCGGTCGAGGTCGAGCAGCATCACCGCCGCCTGGCAGTCGTCGTCGCCCGGCTCGCGCGCGGCGAGCACCCGGGTGACGGCCACGCTGAACGCGAGCCGGTTGGGCAGGGCGGTGAGGTCGTCGTGGTGCGAGTCGTGCCGCAGCCGCGCCACCAGGTCGTTGTTCTTCCAGACCACCGCGGCGTGGGTGGCCAGGGTCTGCAGCAGGTCGAGGTCGTCGGGGCTGAACGTCGACAGCGACGACCCCTGCCGGTCGTAGGTGACCAGGACGGCGGGCACCTCGTCGCCGACGTCGATCGGCAGCACGATCGCGTCGCGCCAGCCGCGCTCGACGAGCCAGGCGCGCTCGAGCGGGTCGCGGGTCGAGGTGCGCACCACCACGGCCTGCGCGCCGGTGGCGGGCAGCAGCGCGGTGGTCACCGGGTCACGCAGCATCCACAGCTCGGCGCCGCGGGCGCTGACCAGGGTGGCCGCCTCGGCCGTGAGCGTGGAGGCGAGGTCCTCGCCGGTCTGGGCCTGGCCCATGGTGCGGGCGGCGCCCAGCACCTCGCCGAGGTCGGCGTGCTGGCGGACGAGCTTGGCGTACTGACGGAACGCGACCACGACGGCGGCCGAGATGATCGCGAGGAGCAGCAGTCCCTCGGACCCGTGGTCGAGCGCGTTCAGGGTGAGCGAGGCGATGGTGGCGCTGAGCACGCCCGACAGCAGCACCGACGCGGTCATGACCGCCACGGCCCGCCCGCCGGGGCGCCCGCCCAGCACGGTCATGGCCACGACCACCGCGAGCACGCCCACCAGGTCGACGACCAGGACGATCGCCACGGCGTGCACCCAGATCGACTCCGGGTCGCCCCACAGCGCGACGGTGGCGTTGCGCAGCACGAACGCCAGGCCGACCTCGAGGGTGTACAGGCTGAGGTTGAACAGCGTCTTGTGCACCGGCTGCTGTCGCAGGTGCAGCACCGTCGCGGCGCTCATCAGCCGCGCCACCACGACCCACTCGATGTCGAGGGTGTACAGCCCGACCACCAGCGGGAGCGCCGTGAGCGAGACCGACAGCGCCTGCTGGCGCACCTCGACGTGGAACTTCGCCGACTCCGTGACCGCGAACATCACGGTCACGACGACGAACATCAGGGCCGGCGGGAGGTCGACCGGGTGCGAGAGGTCCGAGGAGCCGATCGCCGCGGCCGTCCCGGCAGCGCCGAGCAGCCCGGACAGGGCGATCAGTCGCCACTGCCCGGGCGTCACGGACGGCAACGCCACGCCTGGCACATCAGCAAGTGTGCGCCAGCCGGTGTACCCGTGGCGTCGAGAGCACGGGTTTTCTCCCCGAACGGCGCACGAGGAGGGCCCTCACCCGGGTGGCGGGTCCACCCGGACGGGGGCTCAACTCAGCGAGGCGCCCGAGAGCGACGCCCCGGAGAGCGACGCACCCGACAGCGAAGCGCCGGAGAGCGATGCACCTGACAGCGAAGCGCCGGAGAGCGATGCACCCGACAGCGAAGCGCCGGAGAGCGATGCACCCGACAGCGAAGCGCCAGAGAGCGATGCACCCGACAGGGAGGCACCCGACAGGGAGGCACCCGAGAGCGACGCACCCGACAGGGAGGCGCCCGACAGGGAGGCGCCCGACAGGGAGGCGCCCGAGAGCGACGCACCCGAGAGCGAGGCACCGGACAGGGACGCGCCGGACAGCGAGGCGCCGGAGAGCGAGGCACCGGACAGGGACGCGCCGGACAGCGAGGCGCCCGACAGGGAGGCGCCCGGAGAGCGAGGCGCCGGAGAGCGAGGCGCCGGAGAGCGAGGCGCCGGAGAGCGAGGCGCCGGAGAGCGAGGCGCCGGAGAGCGAGGCGCCGGAGAGGGAGGCGCCCTTCGACAGGGATGCGCCGGAGAGCGAGGCTCCGGACAGGGACGCTCCCGAGAGGGAGGCTCCGCCGAGGACGGCGC
This sequence comes from uncultured Actinomycetota bacterium, assembly GCA_963715595.1. GTDB lineage: Bacteria > Actinomycetota > Actinomycetes > Actinomycetales > CAWJMD01 > MFD01275-22. Next base: position 2,714,509 of record OY970255.1, on the reverse strand, counting down.
CGGCCGCGAGAGCGAGGGAGCTGGCGGCGACGGCGAGGGTGCGGACGCGCGAACGAGTGGACATCAGGGTTCCTCCGAGGGGGTGAAGAGCCCGGCTGGGTGCTCACAGTGTGGCACCGAGAACCCGTCTACGGGTGCTGTGGATGGGGGTGATACTCATCCATACGGGCGAACTGCACCGGGCGAGTCGGTTCAGAACGGGCAAAACGCATCACCCTGGGGAACCGGTCTCCCGGGTTGGGCCGACCGAGGTGTGCCGGGGAGGAGCAAGCCGGGCACCGACGGTGGCAGGCGCACCCCGTCCCGGATCGGGATGCACCGGGACGAGCCGGGGCGCGCGGCTGCCCGTCGGGGCCGGGTCAGGCCGACGACACGTCGTCGGCGTCGACGATGCGGTACGCGTAGCCCTGCTCGGCGAGGAACCGCTGCCGGTGCGCCGCGAACTCCGAGTCGAGGGTGTCGCGGGCCACCACGGTGTAGAACCGGGCGGCGCGACCGTCGTGCTTGGGACGCAGCAGCCGGCCGAGCCGCTGGGCCTCCTCCTGCCGCGAGCCGAACGCCCCCGACACCTGCACCGCGACCGAGGCCTCCGGCAGGTCGATGGAGAAGTTCGCGACCTTGCTCACCACCAGGGTCGTGATCTCGCCGGCGCGGAACGCGTCGAACAGCTTCTGCCGCTGCGCGACGGGCGTCTCGCCCTTGATCACGGGCGCGTCCAGGCGCTCGGCGAGGTCGTCGAGCTGGTCGATGTACTGGCCGATGACCAGGGCCTGCTCGCCCTCGTGGCGGGCGAGCAGCCGCTGCACGACGGCGGTCTTGCCGGGCGAGGTGGCGCACAGGCGGTAGCGGTCCTGCGGCTCGGCCGTGGCGTAGACGAGCCGCTCGCTCTCGGGCAGCGTGACCCGCACCTCGACGCAGTCGGCGGGCGCGATGTACCCCTGGTTCTCGATGTCCTTCCACGGGGCGTCGTAGCGCTTGGGCCCGATGAGCGAGAACACCTCGCCCTCACGACCGTCCTCGCGCACCAGGGTGGCGGTGAGCCCGAGCCGGCGGCGCGCCTGCAGGTCGGCGGTCATCCGGAAGATCGGCGCCGGCAGCAGGTGCACCTCGTCGTACACGACCAGGCCCCAGTCGCGGGCGTCGAGCAGCTCGAGGTGGGTGTAGACGCCCTTCCGGCGGGTGGTGAGCACCTGGTAGGTCGCGATCGTGACCGGCCGGATCTCCTTGCGGGTGCCGGAGTACTCGCCGATCTCGTCCTCGGTGAGGCTGGTGCGCCGCACCAGCTCGTCCTTCCACTGCCGGGCGGCGACGGTGTTGGTGACCAGGATCAGCGTGGTGCTGGACGCCTGCGCCATGGCGCCCGCGCCCACGATCGTCTTGCCCGCACCGCAGGGCAGCACGACCACGCCGGACCCGCCGTGCCAGAAGTTCTCGACCGCCTCGCGCTGGTAGGCCCGCATCGACCAGCCGTCCTCGGCCAGCGCGATCGGGTGCGCCTCGCCGTCGACGTACCCGGCGTGGTCCTCGGCCGGCCACCCGAGCTTGAGCAGCACCTGCTTCAGCTGGCCCCGCTCGCTGGGGTGCACGACGACGGTGTCCTGCTCGACCCGGGTGCCGACCAGCGGAGCGACCTTCTTGCTGCGCAGCACCTCCTCGAGCACCGGGACGTCGAGGGCGTGCAGCACCAGCCCGTGGGTGGGGTGCGAGACCAGCTCGAGCCGCCCGTAGCGGGCCATCGTCTCGGCCACGTCGACCAGCAGCGCGTGCGGCACGGGGTAGCGGGAGAACTCCATCAGCACGTCGACGACCTGCTCGGCGTCGTGACCGGCGGCCCGCGCGTTCCACAGCCCGAGCGGGGTCAGGCGGTAGGTGTGCACGTGCTCGGGGGCGCGCTCGAGCTCGGCGAAGGGGGCGATCGCGCGGCGGCACTCGTCGGCCCGGGTGTGGTCGACCTCGAGCAGGAGCGTCTTGTCGCTCTGCACGATCAGCGGGCCGTCGGTCACCACCTCACCCTAGGCGGCGCTCCTCGCGCGGAGCAGGTCGAGGTCCTCCCGCCTCGACCCGGTCGCTGCGCTCCCTCTCGGCGCGCCGGACCTCGACGCGCTCGTACGCGGCCGCGGTCACGGGACCTCCAGCACACCCGCCAGCCGGTGCAGCGACAGCGTGCTCAGCCCGCCGCTGTGCACGTCCAGGACGCTGATGCGTCCGCTGTCGACGCTCAGCGGCTCGACCAGCCGGCGGGTGAGCGCACCCGCGGGGTCGCTCGTGGCGACCCACACCCGGCGCCGCTGCGCCGCGGCCGAGCGCAGCAGGTGCAGCGACGCCGCGGGGTCGAGCACCGGCACCTCGGGCCGTCCGTCGACCGGGACGGAGCGGGTCGGCACGGCGTCCGCGGCGCGGACCGCCCGCACCACCGCCTCGGCGCGCTCGTCGTCGACCGCGTGCACCTGCACGCGTCCGGGTGCCTGGCCCGGCCGCGCGCGCCGGGCGGCGGGGCCTGCGGGCAGGGCGAGGGTGCCGTCGGCCCCCTCGGCGGCCGGGGCGAGCCCCATCCGCCGCAGGCCCGCGAGCAGCGCGGTGGGGTCGAGACCGCTCACCAGGACGGTGGGGGCGAGCCGCCGCAGCCGCAGCGCCCCGGCGCGCGGGTCGACCAGCAGCTCGGTCAGCGCGGCCTCGTCGTCGCTGCGCAGGTACGCGGCGGCGGCGCCGACGCGCAGCCGTCCGTGCCGGCGGGCGGTGTCGCGCACGAGGTAGTCCAGCGGCTGCGGCACCGGCGTCGAGGAGATCTCGGCGAGCCGGCGCAGCACGTCGTCGGCGTCGCGCCCGGCGTCCAGGGCCCGGCGCACCGAGGCGGACGAGAACCGGAACACGGTCGCGCCGCCCCGCGAGTCGACGTCGGCGAGCAGCGCGAGGTCGTCCTCGACCTCGCGCACCAGCGGCCCCGGGGCCACCGCCGTGAGGTCGGCCTGCAGCAGCACGCGGTCGACCGGCGGCGGGAGCAGGGCCGCCAGCACCTCGGCGGCCGTGGCGTGGTCGCCGAGGGCGAGCGCGCGCCCCGGCGCGCCCAGCGCGCCGAGACCGACCAGGCCGAGCCACGCGGCCTCGTCGAGCACCGTGGCGAGCGCGGGCAGCGCGGCGACGGCGGCGCCGCGGGGTGCGCGGTGGCGCACCGCGGCGCCGAGCGCGGCCGGGTCGGCGACGGCTCCCTCGGGCGCGCCGGCGAGCAGGTCGAGGACGGTGCGGCGCAGCTCGGCCTCGGACGTGCGGGCCACCGACGCCGACAGCGCCGCGCGCACCGTCCCGCGCTCGTCGCGGCTGCCGACCGCGGCCGCGGAGCCGGGGTGGCGGGTCCACCCCTCGGCCAGCGCGACCCAGCGACCTGCCGGCGGGAGGTCGAGCCAGGCGTCGGTCCCGTCGGTGGGCGCGAGCGCGGGCAGCTCCTCGGCGTCCTGCGCGACGAGCCCGGCACCGGCGGCGAGCTCGACGACGCGGGCCGCCGTGCGCTCGTCGCACTCCAGGTCGGTGGCGGTGCGCCGCAGGTCGCGGACGGCGAGGCCGCCCGAGCGCAGCGCGGCCGGCGGGTCCTCGCCCCAGGTGCGCAGCAGGCGCTCGACCAGGCGCACCACCTCGGCGGCCGCCCCCGCCGCCTGCCGGTCGACCCGGGCCGGGTCGCGCCCGGGCCCGCCAGGTGCCGGTGCCGGCGGCTGCTCCAGGCCGTCGTGCACGCGCCCGCCGCGCAACGCGGTGCCGACCTCGCGCGGCAGCACGACGCGGTCGTCGTCGACGGGCACGACCAGGCCGTGCCGCAGCGCCCAGTCCAGGGGTGAGCCCTCGCTGCGGCGGGCACCGACGCTGCCGACGGGCGTCCCGGCGTCGAGGCGGGCCAGCAGCGCCCGGACGCCGTCCGGCGCGCCCGCGAGCAGGGCCTCCAGGCGCTCGGGCGCCCCGAGCACGTCCACGACGCGTGCGAGGTCGTCGGTGGGGTCGCCGGACGGGCTCTCGCCGAGCGCCCGCACCACCTCGGCCAGGCCGGCGGGGGAGCGCACCAGGCCCAGGTCGGCCAGGCGCGGGCCGAGGCCGGCCGGGTGCGGGCCGAGCACCTCGGCCAGCGCCCGCACCGGGTGCAGCGCGCGCGGGCCGCCCCACAGCAGCCCGAGGTCGCGCAGGCGCGCGAGCGGCGCGGCCACGCCCCGGGCCGGCTCGCCGCACGCCCGGGCGAGCGCGGCGGCCGTGGACGGCGCCGCGAGCGCGACCGCGGCCTCGGCCACCTGCAGGGTCGGGCGGTCGAGGCGGGACAGGGCGCGGTGCACGCTGACCCGGGTCGAGGCGCGGGCGGCCAGCTGCACCAGGTCGGCCGGGGTCGGCTGCGCCAGGTCCGGGCGCTCGCGCAGGAGCGCGACCAGCGCGGCGTCGTCGCGCGCGCGCAGGTCGTCGGCCAGGCTGCGCGGGGCCCCGCCGCGCCGGGTGGTCATCCGGTCAACGGTACGCGGGGGGCGGAGCCCCCTGACTGTGCGGGTACGCCCGCGGCAGCGCGGTCGACCAGGCCAGCAGGGCGCTGAGGAAGGTGCGCTCGGACCAGCCGTAGAGGGTGCCCTCGCCACCGCGCGCCGCGAGGCGGTGCACGAAGTACGCGGTGGCCGGGAGCGCGACGGCCAGCGACACCACCGCGCCGGCGCGGGTGCGCCCCGGCAGCCGCCGGTCGAGCGCACCGACGAGCGGTGCGAGGTGGAAGGCCGCCATCCCGACGCCGCTCGACCAGGTGTGCACGCGGCCCCGCCACACCTCGTCGCGCTCGCGCGGCAGCGGGACGGCGGTGGTCACCAGCGTCCCGGCGCCCGATGCGGCCAGCGCGAGGGCGAGGGCTCCGTGGCCGGCCCGGTGCGCGAGCGCGGCGTTGACCAGCTGCGCGACGCCCTGCGCGGTCTGCCCGGCCAGCACCGGCCCCGCGCACGGCTGGCCCACCGCCGAGAGCGCGCTGACGCTGCGGGTGGCGTGCGGCACGTCCGGCGTCCGGTGGCCCGCCCACACCCACCCCGCGGTGAAGACGACGGGCGCGAGCGCCACGACGCCGCCCGCCAGGCGCTCGAGGGTGCGTTGCCGATCGATGTCCACGGGAGAAGGATGGCCGAACGACGTGGTTCTCGTCCGGCCCGCGCCCCGAGAGCGAAGGAGCTCACCGTGCTCACCCGCCCCCTGCCGTCGTACACCTCGGGCACGTCCACCACGCCGCTGCTCGGCGACACCATCGGCGACGACCTCGAGCGCACGGTCGCCCGCTGGGGAGACCGCGAGGCCCTCGTCGACTGCGCGACGCACAGGCGCTGGACCTACAACGAGCTCGACGTCGAGGTCGACGAGGTCGCGCTCGGCCTGCTCGCCCGCGGGATCGCGAAGGGCGACCGCGTGGGCATCTGGTCGCCCAGCTGCGCGGAGTGGGTGATGCTGCAGTACGCGACCGCGAAGATCGGCGCGGTGCTCGTCAACGTCAACCCGGCCTACCGCGTGCACGAGCTGGCGTACGTGGTGAACCAGTCGGGCCTGCGGATGCTGGTGGCAGCCAGCCGGTACCGCACCAGCGACTACCGGGCGATGGTCGAGCAGGTGCGCGGCGAGTGCCCCGGCCTCACCGACGTGGTGTTCGTCTCCGAGCCGTTCGAGCCCGACGCCGACCCGGCGGTGCACGGCCGCGACGACAGCTGGCGGCACCTGGTCGACGTGGGCGGCCAGGCCGACCACGCCGAGCTGGTCGCGCGGATGGCGGAGCTGTCGCCCGACGACCCGATCAACATCCAGTACACGTCGGGGACCACGGGATTCCCCAAGGGCGCCACGCTCTCGCACCACAACATCCTCAACAACGGCTACTTCGTCGGCGAGCTCGTCGGGTACACCGAGGCCGACCGGGTGGCGATCCCGGTGCCCTTCTACCACTGCTTCGGCATGGTGATGGGCAACCTCGCGTGCACCAGCCACGGTGCGGCCATGGTGGTCCCGGCACCGACCTTCGACCCCGCGGCCACGCTGCGCGCCGTCCAGGAGGAGCGGTGCACCTCGCTCTACGGCGTGCCCACGATGTTCATCGCCGAGCTCGGCCTGCCCGACTTCGGCACCTACGACCTCAGCAGCCTGCGCACCGGGATCATGGCGGGCTCGCCCTGCCCGGTCGAGGTGATGAAGCGGGTGATCGACGAGATGCACATGGGCGAGGTGGCCATCTGCTACGGCATGACCGAGACCTCGCCGGTGTCCACGATGACGCGTCCTGACGACGACCTCGCCCGCCGCACCGAGACGGTGGGCCGCACGATGCCCCACCTCGAGAGCAAGATCGTCGACCCCGCAACGGGTCTCACCGTGCCGCGCGGCACGATCGGCGAGCTGTGCACCCGCGGGCACACGGTGATGCTCGGCTACTGGGACGAGCCGGCCCGGACCGCCGAGGCGGTCGACGCGGCCCGCTGGATGCACACCGGCGACCTCGCCGTCATGGACGAGGACGGCTACGTCGCCATCAGCGGCCGGATCAAGGACATGGTCATCCGCGGCGGCGAGAACGTGTACCCGCGCGAGATCGAGGAGTTCCTCCACTCCCACCCCGACGTGCAGGACGTGCAGGTGATCGGCGTCCCCGACGAGCGCTACGGCGAGGAGCTGATGGCGTGGGTGGTGATGGAGCCCGACCGGGAGCCCCTGACGGTCGAGGCCGTGGGCGCGTTCTGCGACGGCCGCCTCGCCCGCTACAAGGTGCCGCGGTACGTCCACGTCGTCGACGGCTTCCCGATGACCGTCACCGGCAAGGTCCGCAAGGTCGAGATGAGGGATCAAGCAACGCGCATCCTCTCGCCCGACTCGACGTCCTGACGGTCCACGCCGAGATCGAGCGCGTCAGAGCTCGCAGAGACGAGGCGCCCGAGCGTCTTTCGGCGAGAGGATCGCCGGGTCGTCGGCCACCAGCGGCAGGGGCCAGTCGATGCCGAGCTGGTCGTCGAGCGGGGTGACCGCCGTTCCGGCCATGCCGGGCGTCCACTCGGCGTCGAAGCAGTAGAGGTAGTCGCAGCCGTCCTCGCCGGTCGACTGGAACCCGTTGGCGACGCCGCGGGGCACCAGCACCTGCACGCCGGGGACGAGCGGGCGCGTCACGACGACCCGGTGGGTGGGGGACGACGCGCGCAGGTCGACCCACGCGCCGAACGCCTCGCCGCGCACGACGCCGACGAGCTTCGTGACGTCCTCGGCGTGCAGGGCCCGCACACCGCCGCGGTGGGTGGAGGTGAGGTTGACCTGCTGCACCGGGCCCATGCCGGGGAAGGCCGAGGAGCGGAACACCTCGCGCACGGTGCCGCGCGGCTCGTGCACCTGCTTGGTGGTGACCACGAGCAGCCCGTCGATCGCGGTGGGCTCGGTCGCGAACGCGACGACGTCAGGCACAGCCCGCGACCCTACCGGCCCCGGACGCGGGAGGGCCCCGCCGGCGTCGCCGGCGGGGCCCTCCACGTGGTGCTGGATCAGCCGTTGGACACGATCGTCCGGCCGGCCAGGGTGGAACCGGTGTAGAACCCGACCCAGCCCAGGTACGGCGGGTCGGTCAGACCGGTGGGCGTGAGCCCCACGGTGGTCGGCGTGCCGGAGGTGACCTGCTGCGAGGCAGGGTCGACCGCCAGGTTGCCGGCGTCGGTGTTCGGCACCGTGAACGTCCGGACGTCGAACGTCGTGGTCGGCGCGTTGCCGGCCACCGCCCACGCCTGGACGTGGATCACGTAGTCACCGGCAGGGAGCGCCACCGAGGTGATCCGCTCGTTCGCCGCACCGGACGCGGCCTGCGCGACGACGGCGCCGGTGGTGGCGTTCTGCAGGAACAGGTCCAGGTCGTCGTTCGCGGGGTCGTTCGCCCGCAGCTCCACCCGGGTCAGCGTGGTGCCGGCCGGGATGGTGAACGGCTGCCGCACGTTGCGCGGGTCGGTGGGGCTGAACGCCGCACCGCCCGTGTTCTGCGCGGTCTGCTCGGTGACGACGCCGGCGGTGAGGCCCTTGACCTGGGTGGTCATGGTGCCGCTGAAGCCGGGGACGACCTCGACCGAGGTGGTCTCACCCTCGGTCACGGTGACCTCACCCGGAGCCGTGAGCGGCACCGGGCGCAGGGCGATCGGGCTCTTGGCCGCGGTGCCGCGACCGTCGTTCCAGATCAGCTGGCCCTGGGAGTACTGGCCGAACGGGGCCGAGGTGCGGGTGAAGGTGATCTCGATCGTCGCCGACTCACCGGTGCCGAGGGCGACCCTGCGCGGCGAGACCGAGGCGTCGAAGCCCGGCAGGCCGGTGACCCGACCGCCCCAGGCCGCCGGGGGACCGACGTTGGTGATGGTCCGGGTGATCGTCTGCGACCCGACGAGCGAGCCGCTGGCGATCGAGGCCTGGTTCAGGTCCGAGGCGTCGATCGGGTTGTCCGACACCGGGGTGCCGTCGCTGTAGGTCACGCCCTGGCCGGCGAGGAACGCCCACCAGTCGTCCTGGTCCGCGTCGTAGACCAGACCCGGGGCCAGGAACTTGCGCGGGGTGACGAAGCCGGCGCCGGAGGCGAAGACGTCGTTGCTGGCGGCGGACGCGTGCGGCTGCGCCGTCGTCATCATGGCCGACTTGATCGCCATCGGGGACCAGTCCGGGTGGGCGTCGACCATCAGGGCCGCCAGGCCCGCGATGTGCGGCGACGACATCGACGTCCCGGAGAGGAAGTCGAAGTCGCGACCCGCGGAGCGGGGCGAGTACGGCGCCAGGACGCCGACACCGGGGGCCGAGATGTCCGGCTTGAGGATGTCGCCGCCCGCACCCAGCGAGGGCCCGCGGCTGGAGAAGCCGGCGACCTCGGGGACCTGGGTGGTGGAGCCGGTGTTGTCGTCGACGATGGCGCCGGTGGCACCCTCGGTCGAGGCGTAGGCCCGGACCGCGTCGCGCTGGGTGTGGTCCAGGTGGACGGTCGGGATGATGTGCAGGTCGTTGTCCAGCGAGCCCGGGACGACGTTCACCAGCACCATGCCGACACCGCCGGCGCGGGCGACCTCGCGGCTCTTGGCCACGCGGTCGTACACGCCGCGGTCGCAGACCACGAGCTTGCCCGCGGCCTCGGTCTCGTCGAGCGAGTCGGGGGCGCACAGGCGGGCCTCGGCCGTGTCGACGCCCTCGGCGGCGATGGCGTCGGACAGGACCATGGGGGTCTGCTCGGGCAGCGCCTCGGTGATCGAGGAGCCGATGAAGCGCTGACCGTCACCGGTGACGAGGGTCTTCTCGTAGATGGTGTGGGTCGAGGCGGCGACCGTGGTGAGCCACGGCGACGGGTGGTTGGTGGTGGAGGCCGTCGGGCCGCTGTTGCCCGAGCTCGCCGCCACGAAGATGCCGGCGTCGGCCGCGTACATGAACGCGAGCTCCACGGCGTCGAGGTAGTTCGACGAGGTGCCGCTGATGGAGAAGTTCAGCACGTCGACGCCGTCGTTGATGGCGGCCTCGATGGCGGCCACGGAGTCGGAGCCGAAGCAGCCGCCGTCACCGGAGGCGCCGTCCCAGCAGACCTTGTAGGCGGCGATGCGCGCCTCGGGGGCCATGCCGGAGACCTTGCCGAAGTTGCGGCCGTCGACGACGGCCTTCACGCCGTCGTTGCCCGCCGCGGTGCCCGCGGTGTGGGTGCCGTGGCCGTCCGCGTCACGCGGGGAGAGCCACTCGTAGTCGGCGATGTTCGAGGCGCCGAAGCCCTCGACGAAGTAGCGCGCGCCGATCAGCTTGTTGTTGCAGTTGCGGGTCGTGAACGACTCGCCGGTCTGGCACACGCCGTTCCAGCCGGTGGGGCGGCCGAAGCCGGTGCCGGAGAACGCGGGGTTCTCGGGCCAGATGCCCGAGTCGATGATGCCGACGACGACGCCCGCACCCGCACCCCTGCGCGTGTTGTTGGTCCCGCCGAGCTGGGCCCAGACGCCGTTGGTGCCGGTCAGGCCGAGGAACTTCGGCGAGGCGTTGGTGTCGAGCTGGCGCAGCTCGTCCTTGGTGACCGCCAGGACGCGGGGGTCCTTGGCCAGGGCAGCGGCCTCGTCGGCGCTCAGGTCGGCGGCGAAGCCGTTGATCGCGTCGGTGTAGCGGTAGGAGACGTCGTCGACGCCCGCGGCGGCGATGGCGGCGTCCTGCTGCTTCTTGAGGTACCCGCGGTAGCTCTTGGTGGCGGAGGCCGAGCCGGCGAACTGCTCGCCGTCGGCGGGCTTGGTGGCAGCGAGGCCGGCGACGCCGCCCTCGTAGCCGACGGCCGGCTCGCCCTTGAGCAGGACGACGTACTTGCCGGCCTCGAGGGCCGTGGCCTCCTCGGCCGCGCCGACGGCCGGGGCGGCGGGCGCCGCGGTGGTGGGCGGTGCCGAGCTGGCGGGCGCCGTCAGGCTGACGGTGGTCGCCAGAGCGGCGCCGATGGCCAGCGTGGCGGCGCGCCAGGTGCGGCGCCTCCCGCTGGTGAAGGTGGGTGACACGGGTACGGCCTCCTGGTGTGGTGGAGCGGTCGCCTGCTGCTGTCCGGGGTCGGCAGAGACCACCCCTCCGAAGGGGGACGCACTCTGTCGGTGGCCGCAGGCGGGTCGACCCCTGACCAGCTCACGGCACCTGGTGAACGCACCCGGGCACAGGACAACCCGGACACGCGCACGTGGGCGGGACGATCACACTCTGTGTGAGCCGTCCGGGTCAAGGGTTTGCCCCGATCAGCCGATCAACCCGGGCGGTCGTCCTGCCGACCTGCGGCGCGACCGGGCGCGGCCTGCGGGGCCCGGCGTCACCCGCGGCGCCCCGGGCGGCCGAACGGGTGCACGCAGGTGCCACGGTGCGTCCCCGCGCGGTTGCAGACCCCCGGCCGTCCGCCGGGGGGCTGCTCCGTCCGTAGCCTGTCCGCGTGGAGACCGACCTCCCGCCGGAGCTGGCGGCGCGTGTCGACGACCTGGACCGGCGGCTGCGCGGGCTCGGGTCGGTGCTCGTGGCGTTCTCCGGCGGTGCCGACTCGGCGCTGGTGCTCGCCGCCTCCGTCCGCGCGCTGGGCGCCGGCGCCGTGGCCGCGGCGACGGCGGTCTCGGCGTCGCTGGCCGACGGCGAGCAGGACGCCGCCGGCCGGTTCGCCCGCGACCTGGGCGCCCGCTGGCTCACCCCGCGCACCCACGAGCTGCGGCGCGAGGGGTACCGGGCCAACGACGGGGACCGCTGCTTCCACTGCAAGGCCGAGCTGCTCGACGTCCTGGTGCCGCTCGCCCGCGAGCACGGCATCGCCCACGTGGCCACGGGCACCAACGCCGACGACCTGCGCGCCGGCTTCCGCCCGGGCATCCGCGCGGCGGCCGAGCGGGGTGCGCTGACGCCGCTGGCCGACGCCGGCCTCACCAAGGAGGACGTGCGACGGGTGTCGCTGGCCTGGGGCCTGCCGACCTGGGACAAGCCCGCGGCGGCCTGCCTGTCGAGCCGGGTCGCGTTCGGGGTCGAGGTGACGCCCGCGCGGCTGGTGCGCGTCGACCGGGCCGAGCGGGCGGTGCGCGCCGCGCTCGCCCACGCCGCCGTGCCGGTGGTCGACCTGCGCGTGCGCGACCTCGGCGCCGGACGGCGCCCGGGTCGAGCTCGACCCCGGGCGCTGGCCGCGGTGCGCTCGGACGGGCGCACGCTGCTCGACCGGGTGCGGGCGCTGGTGCTCGACGAGGGGTTCGCCCGTGCGAGGTCGACCCGCGAGGCTTCCGGTCGGGGTCGATGAACGAGCTGCTGCCCGAGCCCGAGCGGTTCCGCTACGTCCCGGACGTCGCCGGCGACGACGTCGTCGTGCCCGGCCGCCCGGCGGCTAGCCTGAGGACGCGGGCGCGACCGCGCGCCCGACGTCCCCCACGAGAAGGTTCCCGACGTGCCCACTGGCAAGGTCAAGTGGTTCGACGCCGAGCGGGGTTTCGGCTTCCTCGCGACCGACGACGGCGAGGAGGTGTTCCTGCACGCGTCGGCGCTGCCGGAGGGCACCGACCGTGAAGCCGGGCGCCAAGGTCGAGTTCGGCGTCGCCGACGGCCGCAAGGGCAAGCAGGCGCTGTCGGTGCGGGTGCTCGAGGCGCCGCCGTCGGTGGCCGCCGCGACCCGCAAGAGCCCCGAGGACATGATCGTCATCGTCGAGGACCTGATCCGCCTGCTCGACGGTCTGTCGTCGTCGCTGCGCCGGGGCCGCTACCCCGAGCGCCAGGGGGCGAGCAAGATCGCCACGTGCTGCGCGCCGTCGCCGACGACCTCGAGGGCTGAGCCGGTGCCCGCTGCCACCGCCACCCGTCCGACGCCGTCGCCGCGGCTGCCGTCGACCTCGCCCGCGCCGCCGTCGACGAGGTCGCCGGCGCGCGGGCTCGGTCGGCGACCACCTCGGCGTCCGGGCGGTGGGCGAGCGGCTCGTCTCGCACGCGTTCGCCTGCACGGCCAGGGGGTACCGCGGCTGGGTCTGGTCCGTGACCCTCGCGCGGGCCCCGCGCGCCCGCGTCGCCACCGTCTGCGAGGTCGACCTGCTGGCCGGCGACGGCTCGCTGCTGCCGCCCGAGTGGCTCCCGTGGTCGGAGCGGCTGCGCCCCGGCGACGTCGGCGCCGGCGACGTGCTGCCCCGCATCGACGACGACGAGCGGCTCGAGGCCGGCTTCGAGGCCACGGGCGACGAGGACGTCGACCAGGTCGCGATCTGGGAGCTCGGTCTCGGCCGCCCGCGCGTGCTCGCCCGCGAGGTCCGGCTGCAGGCCGGGACCCGTTGGGACGCGGGCGACTTCGGCCCCGGCCCCACCACGCCGAAGGACGCCGCCGAGCAGTGCCGCAGCTGCGGATTCCTGCTGCCGATGGCGGGCGTGCTGCGTCAGGGCTTCGGCATCTGCACCAACGAGTGGTCGGTGGCCGACGGCCGGGTCGTGAGCCTCGGCGTTCGGCTGCGGCGCCCACAGCGAGACCGACCTCGAGCCCGAGCCCTCGCGTCCGAACGAGCCCTCCCTCGACGAGAACGAGCTCGACGACGCTCGTCGACCGCTCGCCGCGAGCCGGGGTCCGCAGCCGCGCGAGCGCCCGGAGGCGTCGGAGCGCCGGCGCGCCGGAGCCGCCGGGTGAGTAGGGACCCGTTCGGCACCGCGCAGGTGCGCGAGCGGGTGCTGGCCGCGTGGTCGGCCTCGCCCGAGCGGTTCCGGGAGGACGCCAACAGCGAGGAGGACCTCGCCCTCGGCGGGTACCGCGACCGCGTGCTGGTCGAGCTGGCGCAGAACGCCGCCGACGCGGCCGCTCGCGCGGGCGTCGCCGGGAGGCTGCTGCTGCGGCTGGTCGAGGGTCCCGAGTCGGTCCTGGTCGCGGCCAACACCGGTGCGCGGCTGGACGCCGAGGGCGTGCGCGCCCTCGCCACGCTGCGGGCGTCGGCCAAGCGCGACGGTGCCGCGACGGGCCGGTTCGGGGTCGGGTTCAGCGCCGTGCTGGCGCTGTCGGACGAGCCGGCCGTGGTCTCGCACGGCCAGGGGGTGCGGTTCTCGCGGGCGCAGACCCGGGCCGACGTCCGGGAGTCGACGTCGCCGGGGCTCGCCGACGAGCTCAGGCGCCGCGACGAGCACGTGCCGGTGCTGCGGCTGCCGTACCCGGCCGAGGGCAGCGCCCCGCCGGGCTACGACACGGCCGTGCTGCTGCCGCTGCGCGACGGCGGCGCGCTCGAGCTGGCCCGGCGCCTGCTCGACCGGCTCGACGACTCGCTGCTGGTGGCGCTCCCGGGGCTGGCCGAGGTGGTGGTCGAGCGCCCGGGCGAGGCGACCCGCGTGCTGGCCGACGTCCACGAGCGGTGGCACCTGCTGCGCCGCAACGGGTCCCACGACGCCGCAGGTGCTGGCCGACCGTCCCACCGAGGAGCGGGCGCGTCCGGGGTGGTCGCTGGCGTGGGCCGTCCGCCCGCGACCGGTCGGCCGGCGGTGCCGCCGACCGTGCACGCGCCGACGCCGACCGACGAGGTGCTCGGCTGGCCCGCCCTGCTGGTCGCCGACCTCCCGCTCGACCCCGACCGCCGGCACGTCGTGCCGGGCGCGGCGGCCGAGGCGGTGCTCGTCGCCGCGGCGGAGGCCTACGCCGAGCTGCTCGAGGAGCTGGCCCGCGACGGCGCGGTGCTCGACCTCGTCCCCACCGGGCTGCCGGGTCGGCTGGGTCGCCGACCGCCTGCGCGAGGGCGTGCTCGCCGCGCTGCCTGCCGCGCGGGTGCTGCCGGCCGCCGACCCCGCGGCGGAGCCGCTGCGTCCGCGCGACGCCGTCGCCCTCACCGGGCCGGGCGACCACGACCCGGCGGTCGTCGGCGTGCTGGCGCCGGTGCGTCGACGGCCTGGTGGCCGCGGGTCCGGGTGCCGAGCCCGTGCTGCGGGTGCTCGAGGTGCGCCGCACCACGCTGGCCGACGTCGTCGAGCAGTGGCCCGACGTGGGCGGTCCCGACGAGCACGCGGCCCTGCACCGGGCGCTGCTGCCGGCGGCCTCCGACCCCGCCGTGCGCGAGGCGCTGGCCGCGCTGCCCGTGCCGCTCGCCGACGGTCGGCTGGTGCGCGGCGTGCGCGGGCTCGTGCTGCCGGCCCCGGGCGTCCCGACGCACGTGCTGGCGGCGCTCGGCGGGCACGGCCTGCGTGCGGTGCACCCCGTCCTCGCGGCCGACGGCGCGGCGTCCGACCTGCTCGAGCGCCTCGGTGCGCAACCGGTCTCGGCGGCGCAGCTGCTCGACCACCCGGCGCTGCACGAGCTGGTCCGCGCCTGCGTCGACGACCCCGACCCGTCCGATGCGGTCGACGCCGTCCTGGGGCTGGTGCAGGTCGCGCTCGAGGCCGGTGCCGTCGAGCCGGGCGAGCACGCGTTCCTCGGCGACCTGCCGCTGCCCGACGACGACGGCGACCTCGCGCCGGCGTCGGTGCTGGTGCAGCCGGGTTCCCCGGCCGCCGACCTGCTCGACCCCGACGCCGTCGGCCTGGTCGACGACGACGTGCTGGACCCGGTGGGGCGCCGACGTCCTGCGCGCGGTGGGGGTGGCCGACCGGCCGCTGCTGGTGCGGGTCGGCGAGGTCGACCCGCACGACCTGCCGCCCGCGCTCGACGACCTCGACGACGCCGACCGCTGGGTGCGTGCCGTGGCCGGGGCCGACGCCGGCGCGGTGGTCGAGGGCCCGGTGCTGGCGGTGCGCGACCTCGACCTGGTCGACGCCGACCGCCGGGGCGACCTGCTGGCGGCGCTCGCGTCCGACCCGGAGCTGCGCGCGGCGCTGGTGCGCGAGGTCGTCGTCCGGTCCGCGCGCGGCGCCCGCCGCGCGCCGTCCTACACGGCGTGGTGGCTGCGCCGGCACGCCGGCCTCGCCGGTCGCCGACCCGCGGGGACCGCGGGCGACGCGGTGGTGCCGCAGGGCCCGGCCTGGACCGCCGACCTCCCGCACGACGTCGCCGCGGCGGTCGGCATGGTGCGCACCGTCGCCGAGCTCGACCCGGCCGGGCGCGCCGACCTGCTGCGGCGGATGGGTGGACGGGGGACGGCCGAGGTGACCACCCTGCTGGCGACCTGGGCCGCGCTGACGGCCGACGAGCCCGGCGACGCCGACGAGCCCGACGTCGACCTCGGGGAGCTCACCTGGGCGCTCGCCGCCGACGGCAGCCCCGTGCGGTGCCGCGCCGACGAGCCCGTCGTGCTCGACGACGCCCGGTGGTGGCAGCGCTTCGACCTCGCGCCGCGCGTGGTGGCCGCGCCGGGTCGCGCCGAGCGGCTCGCCGACCTGCTCGACCTCGACCTCGCGTCCGACCGGGCGGCGGGCGAGGTGACCTCGACCGGCACCGCCGCGCCCCTGCCGCCGGCGGTGCTCGCGCGCTGGCCGCGGCTGCCGTCGACCTGGCAGGAGCACGACGACCTGCGCGTCGACGACGTCGAGGTCGACTGGTGGGTCGAGTCCGTCCCGGGGCAGCCGACGGTGCTGCACGCGGCGACCGGCGACGGGCTGGCGCGGGCGGTGGCGCACGCCGCCGGGGACTGGGCGTCGCGTCACCTGGTGGGGCAGCTGCTCGACGACGACGCCGCCGCGGCCGCGCTGGTCGAGGACGCGCTGGGCTGAGGGGCGCCTCTCAGGTGCCCTCGTGGCCCCGGACGTGCCGCAGCTGCAGCCACGCCAGGCCGATCACCCCGAGGGCGAGCCCCGCGACGCAGGTCCACAGCCACCAGCCGGTGCCGTCGGCCTCGAGCCGGTCCAGACGCAGCAGGCAGACCACCAGCAGCACGGCCCAGACGGCGCTGCCCACGAGCACGGTGAGCCGGTCGTTGGTGCGCAGCGGCTCGACCACGGGTCGCTCCCCGCGCGGCTCCTGCTCGACGTCCTGGCTCCCCACGAGGTCAAGGGTAGGCGCCCGGAGCAGGCGGTCCCGACGATCTGGCGGACGGGTCGTCCGCGACGGTGCGGGCTCTGGCAGGATGCGCCGCGGCTCAGCCGACCCCGCACCGAGGAGCACCGTTGACGTCACTGCAGAGCGACGAGCCCGCCGGCGCGAAGGCACCCGCCCGCGACGGCGCGCTCGAGCGCTGGTTCCGCATCTCCGAGCGCGGCTCGACCGTCGGTCAGGAGGTACGCGGCGGGCTGGCCACGTTCTTCACGATGGCCTACATCGTCGTGCTGAACCCCATCATCATCGGCACCCAGGCCGACTCCACCGGGGGCTTCCTCGGCGGCGGCGACGCCCCGGACCTCGCCATGGTGGCGGCCGCGACCGCGCTGGTCGCCGGCCTGCTGACGATCCTGATGGGCGTCGTGGCGAACTACCCGCTCGCGCTGGCGACCGGCCTCGGTCTCAACGCCTTCGTCGCGTTCGGCGTGGCCAAGCTGCCCGAGATGACCTGGGCCGACGCGATGGGCCTGGTCGTCCTCGAGGGCCTGATCATCCTGGTGCTGGTGCTCACCGGCTTCCGCCAGGCCGTGTTCCACGCCGTGCCGCCGCAGCTCAAGGTCGCGATCTCGGTCGGCATCGGCCTGTTCATCACGATCATCGGCCTGGTCGACGCCGGGTTCGTCCGCAAGGCCGGCGGCGGTCCCGCGCTCGAGCTCGGCATCGGCGGGTTCCTGTCCGGCTGGCCGACGCTGGTCTTCGTCCTCGGCCTGCTGACGATCATCGTGCTGTACGTGCTGCACGTGCGCGGCGCGATCCTGATCGGCATCGTCGGCGCCACCGTCCTGGCGATCGTGATCGAGGCGGTCGCGAAGATCGGCCCGCGCGAGTTCGACGAGACCGGCGCGGTCGTGAACCCCGAGGCCTGGGGGCTGGGCGTCCCGGCGCTGCCGTCGTCGGTGCTCGAGGTGCCGGACTTCGGGCTGCTCGGTCAGTTCAGCCTGCTCGGCTCGTTCGGCAAGATCGGGTTCGTCGCCGCCGTCCTGCTGGTGTTCACGCTCCTGCTCGCCGACTTCTTCGACACGATGGGGACGATGGTCGCCATCGGCGCCGAGGCCGACCTGCTCGACGACGAGGGCAACCCGCCGAACACCACGCGCATCCTGGTCGTCGACTCGGTCGGCGCGATCGCCGGCGGCGCGGCGTCGATCTCGTCGAACACCTCCTACATCGAGTCCGCCTCCGGCGTCGGCGAGGGTGCGCGGACGGGGCTGGCGTCGGTGGTCACCGGCGTGCTGTTCCTGCTCGCCACCTTCTTCGCTCCGCTCGTGGCGGTGGTGCCCTACGAGGCCGCGACCCCGGCGCTGGTCGTCGTCGGCTTCCTGATGATGCAGCAGGTCAAGGGCATCGACTGGGACGACCTCGAGCTGGCCATCCCGGCCTTCCTCACCATCGTCCTGATGCCGTTCACCTACTCGATCGCGGCGGGCATCGGCGCCGGCATGGTCACCTACGTCCTGATCAAGCTGGTGCGCGGCAAGGCCCGCGAGGTGCACCCGCTGCTGTGGGTCACCGCCGCGCTGTTCGTCCTCTACTTCGCGATCGACCCGTTCAAGGAGCTGGTCGGCGTCGGCTGACACGTCCTGCGCACTCGTCGCCCCTTCGGCTCCCGCTGAAGGGGCGACGACCACTCACCAGCGCAGCCCGCGCTCACGCAGCGTCGACGTCACGCGTGCGACCAGGTCGTGGGGGTAGCGGTCGAGGTCGTCGGCGGTCGCCAGCAGGACCTTCCAGCCGTGGTCCTCGAGCACCTCGCGCCGGCGGCACGTCGCGCCGCCAGCGTCCGCGCTGCACCCGGTGCACGTCACCCAGGTACTCCAGCGCGACGCGCACCTGCGGCCACGACAGGTCGGGCACGGCGAGCCAGCCGCCGTCGGCGTACGCGTCGCGGTTCGGCACGGGCTCCGGGACGCCTGCACGCACGAGCAGCAGGCGCGTCCTGGTCTCCTGCGGCGAGTCGACGCGGGTGCGGACGAGCGCGAGCGCCTGCTCGAGGCGGGCGCGTCCGGTGAGCCGGGCGGCGCGGTCGAGGGCCCGGCGCAGGTCGCCCGTGTCGGGGCGCCGACGCACCACGGCGTCACCGAGCACGACCAGGTCGTCGACGGACAGGGCCCCGAGCGCCGCCCACGCCCGGGCCGGCGTGGCGACCACCAGCGTGCCGGGCGGCGCAGCCGGCGAGCCCCGTCCCGCTCGCACCCGCACGTGCACCCGCTCCACCCGGGGTCGCGGTGCGCCGACCGGCACGCTCACCTCGAGCGGGTCCGACCCGGTGAGACCCGGGGGCAGGGGCAGGCCGTGCAGCGCCGCCGCCGTCGCGCCCTCGAAGGCGTGTCCCGGGGGAAGCAGGAGCGATGCCGCCACGCACCGGGTCCGCAGGTCGTCGGGCAGGTGCGCCGGCACGCGGACGCCTCGGTGAGGAGCCCGCAGGTCGGGATGGCGCAGCTGCTTCGCGGTCAGACCCCGCGCCACGGCCTCGGCGACGGTGAACGGACGCTGCCGGAGGTCGTCCGGGAACGGCAGTCGTGGGGCGGGCACCCGCCGAGCGTGCCGAGGTCGCCGCATCGCGTCGGTGTCGTCCGCCGGATCTGTGGACCGCCGCCCGCCCGGGCCGCGGCTGTGGACGACGGACCTGCGCACTCGTCGCCGCTTCGTCAGCCCGGCAAGGGGCAGCGACTGCGCAGGAGATCGCAGGCCCCCGATTTTCCTTAGCAACGCTAATGACCTAAGGTAACCATGTGCCCACCCTCGCCTCCGCCTCGCTCGCGGCCGACCTGCGCGTCGCCGTCATGCGCACGACGCGGCGGCTGCGCGCCGAGAAGTCGTCCGAGGCGATCAGCGACGCGCAGTACTCGGTGCTCGCGGCGCTCGACTGCGACGGCGCGCAGACCCCGCGGGCGCTCGCCGACCGCGAGCACGTGCAGCCGCCGTCGATGACGCGCATCGTCAACAGCCTGGTCGAGGCGGGCCTCGCCACGCCGCGCGGACCACCCCGACGACGGGCGGCAGGTGCTCGTCGACATCACCGACGCCGGCCGGGCCGAGGTCAGGGAGACCCGGCGCCGGCGCACGGCCTGGCTGGCGGGCCGGCTGGCCGAGCTCACCCCCGACGAGCGCGACACCCTGGCCCGCGCGGCCGACATCCTGCGCCGGGTGGTCGCCACGGTGAGCCCCACGTTCGCCTCGCTCAAGGTCTTCAACTACCGGGTCTACGCCACCGGTGCCATCGTCTCCAACGCCGGTACCTGGATGCAGCGGGTCGCCCAGGACTGGCTCGTCCTGACCGTCCTCACCGACCACTCCGCCGTGGCCGTGGGCATCACCACCGGCCTCCAGTTCCTGCCGATGCTGCTGCTCGCGCCGGTCGGGGGGCTGATCGCCGACCGGTTCCCCAAGCGCACCTGGATGATGACGACCCAGGCCGTGGCGGGTTCGCTCTCGCTGCTGCTCGGCCTGATGGTGATCCTCGACGTCGCCGCGCTGTGGCACGTGTACGTGATCGCGTTCCTGTCGGGCAGCGGCGGCGGCGCTCGAGGCGCCGGCACGGCAGACGTTCGTGGCCGAGATGGTGCCGGAGGACCGGCTCTCGAACGCGGTCGGGCTGAACAGCGCCTCGTTCCACCTCGGGCGGCTCATCGGTCCTGCGCTCGCCGGCCTGCTGATCGCCGCGTTCGGCACCGGCCCCGTCTTCCTGATCAACGCCGCCAGCTTCGGCGCGACCATCTACGCGCTGTCGCGGATGCGGGTGCGCGAGCTGCTGCCGGTGGCCAAGGCCCCGCGGGGCAAGGGGCAGATCCGCGACGGCATCCGCGTACGTGCGCGGACGGCCCGACATCATGGTGATCATGGCCGTCGTCGGGGTGGTGGGCACCTTCGGCATGAACTTCCAGATGACGACGGCGCTGATGGCCACCCAGGTGTACGACAAGGGCGCGGGCGAGTACGGGGTGCTCGGCTCGGTGATGGCGATCGGCTCGCTGTCCGGGGCGCTGCTGGCCGCCCGCCGGACGCGGCCGGGCATGCGGCTGCTCGTCGGTGCGGCCTTCGCGCTTCGGTGTGACCGCGTCGCTGTCGGCGATGATGCCGACCTACCTGACCTTCGCGATCGCGCTGGTGCCCACCGGCCTGAGCGCGCTGACCGCTGATGACGGCCGCGAACACCATCGTCCAGATGAGCACGGCGCCGGAGATGCGCGGACGCGTCATGTCGCTCTACATGGCGATCTTCATGGGCGGCACGCCGATCGGGTCGCCCATCGTCGGGTGGGTCGGCGAGCAGTTCGGCGCCCGCTGGACGATCGGGCTGGGTGGCATCGTCACCCTCGTGGCAGCGCTGGTGGCGGCCGCGGTGGTGGTGCGCCAGCGCCGGCTGGTGGTCGGGTACCGCTGGTCGCCGTTGCCGCACCTGACGCTGAGCCCACCCGAGCGCGAGCGCACGCGTGAGGCGCTCGAGCTCGACGACGCGGCGGGGCGCACGGCCGCGGCCTGACGCGTCAGGGTGCTGGGGTCGGCGGCGTGCCCTCGGGGCACGGCGGCAGGTCCGGCAGCAACGGGCCGAGCAGCGGCTCCAGCCGGCAGGTGACGCCCGGGACCCACCCGCCCGGGGGTGCGGGCGTGCCGGCCGGGGGCGGCGTCGTGGTCGGCCCCGGGACCGGCGTGGCGCTGGTGGGCAGCGGCAGCGCCGAGACCACGCCACCCACGACGCCCTCGACCACACCGGGAGCGGCCGGCGGTGCCGTCGTCGTCGCGGGCGCGGCCGCGGGCGGCGGCGAGGTGGGGGACGACGCCGGGGGAGCCGCCGCCGGCGGCGCGGTGGTGGACGGCGACGGAGCGGGGGCGGTCGCCGCGGTCACCGCGGGCGGGGCCCCGGTGCGGGTGGCCTCCGGGCGGGCGCCGGCCGGCAGCGCCGAGGCGTCGACGACGTCGACCCCGCGGGCGTACGCGTCGGCGATCGCCAGCACGGTGCGCACGTACTCGTCGGAGCGGTTGTAGCGGAACACGGCTCGCTCGCGGTCGGCCCGCCGGGTCAGGTCGCCGGGGCCCGAGCACAGGTAGCACGCCGGTCGCCGTGGCGGCGTCGTCGACGTCCTGCGGGTCGCGGGCGCCGTCGCGGTCGGCGTCGACCCCGACCGACGACCAGGTACCGGGGATGAACTGCATCGGGCCGACGGCCCGGTCGAAGCGGGTGTCGCGGTCGTGCCGGCCGCCGTCGGTGTCGAGGATGCGTGCGGTGCCCCGGCTGCCGTCCAGGGCGATGCCGATGATGCCCGGACGCGCGACGCCGTCGCTGCCGAGGGCGTTGCCGCCGAACCGTCCGTGCGAGGACTCGACCCGGCCGATGGCCGCGACCAGCGCCCAGTCGAGGCGGCAACCGGGGTCGCCGGCGCCGAGCAGCTGCTCGGCCTGCTGGTACGCGACCAGCGCGCGTGCCGGGATGCCGCCGCGGTCGATGCGCACCCGGCCCCCGCCGTCGCCCTGGGCCACCGGGCCCGGCCCGGCCGCCGGCAGCACCGGGCCGGCCCCGCCGGGCACCCGCACGAAGCCGTCGCCGTCGTCGAGCGCGGCGCCGGACGCGCCGCTGGGTGCCTGGATCGCCTGGTCGGGCACGCGCGGCGCGTCCGTCGCGGTCGGTCCGCCGCCGACGGCGACGGCCGACCCCGCGGCGAGCAGCACCAGCACGGGCACCGCCGCGGCGAGGCGGCCCGGGTCGAGCCGCAGCGTGCGGCGCCCCGTGGGCGGACGGGTCGTGCCCGCTCGCGTCGCTGCGTCCATCGCCGCTGCCTCCTCCCGGGCCCCCATCGGCCCGACGTCCACCCGCGCTCACCCCGTCCAACGGATGAGGGACCCTGGGGTCACGCCCCGTCACCGCAGCACCCACCCCGGAGGACCCCGTGCCCGCCCACGCCGAGCCCCTCGCCCGCGTGCGCGACGCGCTGCTCGACGTCGAGCACCTGGTGCGCGCGGTCGCGACCGGGAGGGTGCGCGGTGCCGCGCCGCCCGACCCCGAGCGGCTCGAGGTGCGTCCGGTCGACCTGCGCGACGGCCCCGCCCTGCAGCTGACCGGTCGTACCGGCCCGCGGGTGTCGCCGCGCACGGTGCCCGCCCGCGACGCCGAGGCCCTCGCCCGCGCCGTCGACGACGCGCTGGCCCTGCCGTACCGGCACTGGCACGTCGAGACCACGACGGCCACCCTGCAGCTGCGGGTGACGAAGAAGGGCGACGCGCTGCTGCACGAGGGGCCCCCGCCCGAGCGGGCGCGCGACACCGCCCACGACCGCACCCGCGAGCACCTGGTCGACCCGTCCGACCCGCTGTTCACCGTGCTCGGCGCCGACGGCGACAAGCGCCGCCAGGTCGACGCGTTCCTGCGCTCGGCCGAGGCCGTGCTCACCCGGGCCCGCAAGACCGGTGCGCTCGGCGACGGACCTCTGCGCGTCGTCGACCTCGGCTGCGGCAACGCCTACCTGACGTTCGCGGCGCACCGGTACCTGTCGACCACGCGCCCCGGCACCCGCACCGTGGGCGTCGAGCTGCGCGACGACCTGGTGGTGCGCAGCACCGAGCGGGCCCGCGAGGCGGGGCTCGACGGCCTCGACCTCGTGCCCGGCACCATCGCGGGCACCGACCCGCGGGCCGCGCTCGGCGGCGACCCCGACGTCGTGCTCGCGCTGCACGCCTGCGACACCGCCACCGACGAGGCGCTCGCCCAGGCCGTGCGCTGGCAGGCGCCGGTGGTGCTGGCCGCGCCGTGCTGCCACCACGACGTGCAGCGCCAGCTCACCGCAACGGGCCACGAGCCGCCCTCGCCGTACGGCGCGCTGACCCGGCACCCGATCCTGCGGGAGCGGTTCGCCGACGTGCTCACCGACGCGCTGCGCTCGTTGCTGCTGCGGCAGAACGGCTATCGCGTCGAGGTGGTCGAGTTCGTCGACTCGACCCACACGCCGCGCAACGCGATGATCAGGGCGGTACGGACGGGTGCGCCGGCGCGCCCCGACGTCGTCGCCGAGTACGAGCAGCTCGTCGAGCAGTGGCAGGTCGAGCCGGCGCTGGCCCGCATGCTCAGGGCGTGAGCCGCTCCAGCACGTGGTCGACGCACGCGGTCAGCGCCCGCACGTCGTCGGGGTCGATCGCCGGGAACATGGCCACCCGCAGCTGGTTGCGGCCGAGCTTGCGGTACGGCTCGGTGTCGACCACCCCGTGGGCGCGCAGCACCGCCGCGACCGCGAGGGCGTCGACCGACTCGTCCAGGTCGATCGTGCCGACCACGGGGCAGCGGTGCGCCGGGTCGGCGACGAACGGCGTGGCCAGCGGGTGCGCCTCGGCCCAGCCGTACAGGTGCGCCGACGACTCCGCGCTGCGGCCGGCCGCCCACGCCAGCCCGCCGCCCGCGAGCATCCAGTCGACCTGCTCGGCGAGCATCACCAGCGTCGCCAGGGCCGGCGTGTTGTAGGTCTGGTCGAGCCGCGAGTTGGTGATCGCGGTCGTCAGGCTCAGCCCGTCCGGGATCCACCGGCCCGACCCGCCGATCTCCTCGGCCCGCTGCGATCGCGGCGGGCGACAGCAGCGCGAGCCACAGCCCGCCGTCGGACGCGAAGGACTTCTGCGGCGCGAAGTAGTAGACGTCCGAGGCGGCGACGTCGACCTCGATGCCGCCGGCGCCCGACGTCGCGTCGACCAGCACGAGCGCGTCGTCGGCGGCCCCGTCGACCCGGTGGACGGGCGCGATGACGCCGGTGGAGGTCTCGTTGTGCGGCCAGGAGTAGGCGTCGACCCCGTTCTCCGCCAACGGGTCCGGGCGCGTACCAGGAGCCGACGAGATGACCGAGGGGTCGGCGAGGAACGGCGCGGCGGCAGTGCAGGCGGCGAACTTCGCCGAGAACTCCCCGAACGACAGGTGCTGCGAGCGCTCGCGCACCAGGCCGAGGGTGGCGACGTCCCAGAACGGGTCGAACCGCCGTTGCCGAGCACCACCTCGTAGCCGTCGGGCAGCGAGAACAGCTCTGCCAGGCCGCTCCGCACCCGCCCGACCAGGGCGCGGACCGGCGCCTGCCGGTGCGACGTGCCGAGCAGCGTGGTCGCCTGCGCGCGCAGCGCGTCGACCTGCTCGGGGCGCACCTTGCTCGGGCCGGAGCCGAAGCGTCCGTCGCGCGGGCAGCAGGTCGGTGGGGATCTGGATCTGCGGGGTGGTCGTGCTCACCCGGCCATCCTGCCGCACCACCGCCGGCAGGCGGCGGCGCGTCTCAGCGCAGCGGCCAGCCCGTCACCTCGTCGACACCGCGCGGCCCGTGGCCGACGTAGCGCGCCGACGGGCGCACCAGCCGTCCGGTGCGCTTCTGCTCGAGCACGTGCGCGGACCAGCCGGCCGTGCGCGCGCAGGTGAACATCGGGGTGAACATCGACGCCGGCACCTCGGCGAAGTCGAGCACGACCGCGGCCCAGAACTCGACGTTGGTGGCCAGCACCCGGTCGGGCCGCCGCTCGTGCAGCTCGGCCAGCGCGGCCTCCTCGAGCGCGGCGGCGACCTCGAAGCGCGGGGCGTCGAGCCGGCGGCAGGTCTCGCGCAGCACCCGGGCGCGCGGGTCCTCGGCGCGGTAGACGCGGTGGCCGAAGCCCATCAGCCGCTCGCCGTTGTCGAGCACCTCGCGCACGTAGGCGCGGGCGTCGCCGGTGCGCTCGACGCCCTCGAGCATGTGCAGCACCCGCGACGGTGCCCCGCCGTGCAGCGGGCCGCTCATCGCCCCGACCGCGCCGGACAGGCAGGCGGCGACGTCGGCACCGGTGGAGGCGATCACGCGGGCGGTGAAGGTCGAGGCGTTCATGCCGTGCTCGGCGGCCGACACCCAGTAGGCGTCGACGGCCTCGACGTGCCGCGGGTCGGGCTCGCCGCGCCAGCGGATCATGAACCGCTCGGCGATCGTCGCGGCGCGGTCGACCTCGCGCTGCGGCACCATCGGCCGGTCCTGGCCGCGGGCCGACTGCGCGACGAACGACAGCGCCATCACCGAGGCGCGGGCGAGGTCGTCGCGGGCCTGCGCCTCGTCGATGTCGAGCAGCGGCCGGAAGCCCCAGATGGGCGCCAGCTGGGCCAGCGCGCTCTGCACGTCGACCCGCACGTCGCCGGTGTGCACGGGCAGCGGGAACGGCTCGGCGGGCGGCAGGCCGGGGTTGAACGCGTCGTCGACCAGCAGCCCCCACACGTGCCCGTACGAGACCCGGCCGACCAGGTCGTCGATGTCGACGCCGCGGTAGCGCAGCGCCCCGCCGTCCTTGTCGGGCTCGGCGATCTCGCTCTCGAAGGCGACGACGCCCTCGAGGCCGGGGACGAACGACGGATCGGCCTGCGCTGCCATGGGGGTCCTCCTCGATCGCCCGGGGCCCGCGACCTCGTCGCCGCCGGCCCGTGGTGCCGAGCCCATCATGGTGCAGCGACCGGCTGGGGTGGGGGTCGGGGCGCGCGGCTAGGGTCGGGGCATGGCTCACGACGGGGTCGTCGACCCCAGCGCACGGATCGACTACAGCAGCGACCACCTCCCCGAGGTGCTCACGTCCGGCACGCCGCTGGAGGCCATGACCACCTGGTACCTCGAGGCGTCCGAGGACGAGCGGGTGAAGGAGCCGGGCGCGATGGTGGTCGCCACCGTCGACGAGCTCGGCCTGCCGGACGCGCGCACCGTCCTGCTGAAGATGCTGGACGCCCGCGGCCTGGTGTTCTTCACCTGCACCACCTCGGCCAAGGGACGCGAGCTCGAGGCGCGCCCGGTCGCGTCGGTCGTGCTGCTGTGGCACCCGATGTACCGGCAGGTCCGCGCCCGCGGCGAGGTCGAGCGGGTCAGCGACGACGAGACGCTCGCCTACTTCACCTCCCGCCCCCGCGGGTCGCAGGTGGCCGCGTGGGCCTCCGCGCAGTC
The DNA here is from genome assembly GCA_963715595.1 of uncultured Actinomycetota bacterium. Taxonomy (GTDB): domain Bacteria; phylum Actinomycetota; class Actinomycetes; order Actinomycetales; family CAWJMD01; genus MFD01275-22. The sequence continues at coordinate 2,688,181 of OY970255.1, read as the reverse complement.
CGAGCCGCTGGCCTCGCGGGCCGACCTCGAGGCGGCCGTCGCCGAGGTCGAGCGCCGGTTCGAGGGCGTCGAGGAGCTGCCTGTTCCCGACTTCTGGGGCGGCTACCGGGTGCGCCCGCACTCGGTCGAGCTGTGGGCCGGCCAGCGCTCGCGGCTGCACGACCGCTGGCTCTGGACGGCGGCCGACGACCAGCCGGCGCTGCTCGACGACCCGACGCGCTGGACGGGCACCCGCCTGCAGCCCTGACCCTGCCGGACGCTCGCCTCAGGCTGCGGCCGGGCGGCGGCGGAACAGCTCGGCGGCGCCCGCGCCGAGAAGGCCCTGCACGAGGGCGAACCCGCCGACCAGCACGACCGGGCTCAGCACCTCGCGCTCCAGCGGGCTGGCCACGACGAACCACATGACCACCGGCAGCACCGCGAGCGCCAGCACCAGGCACACGACGCGCAGCACCCGCGGCCCGCGTCCGGCCAGAGCCCAGCCGGCGACGAGCGTCCCGGGCAGCAGCACCGCCCCGGGGCCGCCGAACAGCGCCAGCCCGGGCAGCAGCAGCAGCCTCCACCAGGGGGAGCGTCCGGACAGGCGCAGCGTCCGCACCACCCCGACGAGCAGGCCGGCCCACGCGAACAGGCCGAGGATGAACGCGGTGCCCTCCCAGCTGAACGACGGGTCGGTGGACACCCCCCGCATCCAGGCGCGCGCCAGCACGCCCAGGCCGACGCCGAGGAGGAGACCGGACCCCGCCCCGCGGGCGAGCCGGGCCGGCGTGCGCGGGGGGCGCGTGGCGGCCTCCGTCGTGCGGGCGGCGGTCGGGGTCGGGACGTCGGGAACGGCGGTGGTGGGCACGGGAGCCTCCGGGTCGAGAACGTGGTGCGCGGATGTCGTGGAGAGGACGCCCGTGCGGACGTCGCGGGTGACGCGCCGTCGACGAGACCGATCCCACGTCCGGACGTGTCACCCGCCAGACTGGCTCGCGCGTCTTCGCTGCGGAGGTGGAGTGGACGTCACGGCGGAGGTGGTGCCCTCCGGGGTCGTTCCTGCGGAGCGGGAGGCGGTCCCGCACTCGGTGCTGGCCGCCCTCTTCCAGGCCGAGGCGCCCCGCCTCGTGCAGATCGCCCGGTGGTTCACCGACGACCGCACGGCCGCGGAGGACCTCGTGCAGGAGGCGTTCATCCGGCTGGCTCGTGGCGGGCACCGGATCCGCGACCCCGACCGGGCGGCCGCCTACCTGCGCACGATCGTGGTGAACCTCGCCCGCGACCACAACCGCCGCGGCCTGGTCTCGCGCCGCCACACCCCGCCCGCCGCGGTCGACGAGCCCTCGGCGCACGACGTCGTCGAGCAGGACGAGGACCGGCGGCAGGTCATCGCCGCGCTGCGCGAGATCGCCCCGCGCCAGCGCGACTGCCTCGTGATGAGGTACTACCTCGAGATGGGCGTCGACGACGTCGCCGCGGCCCTGGGGCTGTCCCGCAACTCGGTCAAGACACACCTGCGCCGCGGTCTGCGCGCGCTGGAGCAGCAGCTGGAGGGCACCCGATGACCGCACGCCCCGACCCGCCGTCGGCCACCGAGCACCGGCTGCGCCGTGCCCTCGAGCCGGCCTCGGTGGCGCGTCCGTCCCCCGACCTGTTCGAGCGGGTCGTCGACGCCGTGGAGGGCGACCGCCTGCGCCGGCGCTCGGTCCGCCTGACGCTGGCCGGCGGGGTGGCGCTGGTCGTCCTCGTCACCGCCGCGGTGGTCGCCTTCACGCCCCGCGAGGGCGGCCGGCTGATGATGCCGTGGTGGGTGCTCGAGGTGGCCACCACCGTCCTGCTGCTGGGGCTGGCGCTGTGGCTCGGCCCGTTCATCAAGCGGTTCGGACGGGCGTACGCCGCCGACGTGTTCCACGACAACCCGCAGACCGGGCAAGAGCTACATCCTGCTCACCGACGTCGTCTACTACCTCATCTTCGCCGCCTACGTGCTGGCGACGGTCCACGTCGACCAGCGCGCGTGGAGCGGGTACTCCGGCACCGTCACGGCGGGACAGGTCGGTGCCGAGCTCACCCGCATCGCCGGGATCCTGGTGATCATCGGGGTGCTGCACGGGATCAACATCGTCCTGATGCCCGTCCTCGGCCGCCTGTTCTCGTTGAACCGCCGCCTCACCGACCGCTCTCGCTGACCAGCGAGTCCGCCCGGCGGTGCAGGTACCGCTGCTCGGGGCCGCTCGCGGTGAGCCGCGCCGCCTCGCGGTAGGCGGCGAGCGCGCCCCCGACGTCGCCGACGTCCTCGAGCAGGTGGGCCCGGACGGCGTGCACCCGGTGCAGGCGACGGCCGACCGGGTCGTCGAGCAGCGGGGCGAGCAGGTCGAGACCGGCCTGCGGTGAGCGCGACATCGCCACCGCCACAGCGCGGTTCAGCGTCACGGCGGGCGACGGGGCGAGGTCGTGCAGCATCGCGTAGAGCAGCGTGATCTGCGGCCAGTCGGTGTCCTCCCAGGTGCGGGCGTCCGCGTGCACCGCGGCGATCGACGCCTCCAGCTGGTAGCGGCCGACGTGCCCGCGCGGCAGCGTGCGCTCGAGCAGCTCGCGCCCCTCGGTCAGCATCGCGGCGTCCCAGCGGGTGCGGTCCTGCTCCCGCAGCGGCACCAGGTCGCCGGCCGCGTCGGTGCGGCCCGGCGTGCGGGCGTGGGTCAGCAGCATGAGCGCCAGCGCCCCGGCCACCTCGGCGTGGTCGGGGACCGCCGCGTGCAGCAGCCGGGTCACGCGCACCGCCTCGGCGGCGAGGTCGGCGTCGAGCACCGCGTCGCCGCCGCTGAGCGCGTAGCCCTGGGTGAACAGCGCGTGGCACACGTCGAGCACGGCACCCACGCGCGCGGGCAGCGCGTCGGCGGACGGCAGCTCGAATCGGATCCCGTTGTCGCGCAACGTCGCCCGCGCCCGGCTCAGTCGCTGCGCCATGGTCGTCGTCGGCACCAGGTAGGCGGCCGCGACCTGCTCGGTGGTCAGGCCCGCCACGCAGCGCAGCGTCAGCGCCACCTGCGAGGGCCGGCTCAGCGACCCGTCGCAGCACAGCAGCATCAGGCGCAGCGTGTCGTCGCCGGCCGGCAGCTCGTCGCGGTGCGCCCCGACCGGGTCGTCGACCCGCAGTGCCGTCGCGTCGGCCAGCTCACGGCGCTCGCGCGCCGTCCGCGACCGCACCCGGTCGACGAGCCGGCGCGACGCCACCCGCACGAGCCAGCCGCGCGGGTTGTCCGGCACTCCGTCGCCGGGCCACTGGCGCACCGCGGCCTCCAGCGCCTCCTGCGCGGCGTCCTCGCACTCGCCGAGGTCGCCGTGGCGGCGCAGCAGCGCGGCGAGGACGTGCGGCGACTCGCGCCGCCACACGCCCCCGACGGCCGCGGCGACCTCAGTCGTCGTCGCCACCGGGCCACATCACCGGGCGCACCTCGACCGTCTCGGCCGGCCCGGCGAACGCCTCGCCGATCTCGCGCGCCCGCTCCGGGGTGACGTCGACGAGGAAGAAGCCGGCGAGGTGCTCCTTGGCCTCGGAGTACGGACCGTCGGTGGCGACGGCGCCGCCGTCGGCCCAGCGGTACAGCCGCGCCGCGGACGGGTCGCCGAGCGCCTCGCCGTGCACCAGCTCGCCGGCCTCGCTCAGCTCGGTGAGCACGCGCTCGAACTCGGACTGCAGCCGGTCGCGCTCGGCCTGCGGCAGCGCCCGGTGCTCGGCGAGGTAGTCGCTGGTGGGATGGCCCCACGGCTGGGGGTTGCTGTGGATCAGGACGACGTAGCGCACGGCGGTTCCTCCGGTCGGTCTGGCGGTCGGTCGTCGGGGACGTCGGAGCCGGCGTCCGGTGGTCGACACGCCGGGGCGTGTCAGTCGTGCGTGGCCGGGCCGGGGACGAGCACGCGCCGGTCGGCGTCCAGGAGTCCGCGCACGCCGAGCGGCACGGTCAGGTGGCGCACGCCGTGACCGACGTCGACGCCGTTCACCATCGGTACGCCGAGGTCACCGAGCCGGTCGAGCAGCAGCTCGTCGACCGAGTCGGGCGACCCGCAGCCCCACCAGGTGCCGCCGACGACGCCCGCGACGTCGTCGAGCACTCCCGCGCGCCGCAGCTGGGTGAGCGCACGGTCGAGGCGGTACATCGGCTCGTCGACGTCCTCGAGCACCAGCAGCGCCCCCGCGGCCGAGCGGCGCGAGGAGCGCGCGCCGACGCCCGCGGCCAGCAAGGTCGCGGTGCCGCCCACCAGGACGCCCTCGGACGTGCCCGGCACGAGGGTGCGCACGTCGTCGCCGGCGACGGGACCGGCGTCCTTGCCGAACAGCGTGTCGCGCAGGTGCTCCTGCGAGACCGGGTCGTCGTGGAAGCGGTGCGAGGCGACCATCGGGCCGAGCAGCGTGGCGGCGCCGAGCTCGACGGCGACGGCCTCGTGCAGCGCGGTGACGTCGCTGAAGCCGACGAGGAACGGCGGCAGGTCGTCACGCCGCGCGGCGCGCAGCGCCGACCAGTCGACCTGGTCGAGCATCCGGTGCACGCCGTACCCGCCACGGGCGCACAGCACCGCGGCGACGTGCGGGTCGCACCAGGCGCGGACCAGGTCGCTGGCGCGCTCGCCGTCGGTGCCGGCGAGGTAGCCGTTGCGATGGCGGCCGAGCACGTGCTCGCCGACCTCGACCTGCAGGCCCCACGACTCCAGCAGGTGCGCCCCGGCCTGCAGCCGGTCGGGGTCGATGGGGCCTGCGGGTGCGATCACGCGGACGGTGTCGCCGTGGACGAGCGGTCGCGGACGTCGCAGCTCGGTCAGCACCCCGGCAGTATGCGTGACCCGGCAGACTCCTGCGCGTGAGCGTGCTGTGAAGATCCCGACCTCCGGCGTGGGCTGGTGGGTGGGGCCGGCGGAGGTCCGGCCCGGCACCGCCGCGTGGTCCGAGCAGGACGCCGACGCCGTCCACCACGCGGCGAGCACGGTGAAGGTGGCGGTGCTCGTGGCGGCCGTGCGGTCCGGTCTGCACGCCTCGTCCGGGACGGTCGACGTCCACCCCGGCTTCGACTCCGCCGTCCCCGGCCGCGGGTTCGAGGTGCTGCGCGCGGAGGACGACGACGAGGACGTCTGGCGCGCCGTGGGGTCGTCCGTCCCGGCGGCGTGGCTGGTGGAGCGGATGGTGACGCGCTCGTCGAACCTGGCCACCGACCTCGTCCTGGAGCGCACCGGTCTCGCTCCGGTGCGCGAGGTGCTGCGCGAGGCGGGCTGCCGAGCCACGTCGGTCGACCGGATGGTCGACGACGCGCCGGCCGCGGCGGCCGGGCTGCGGCTCGCGACGACCCCGCGCGACCTGGCGCTGCTGCTCGGCGCGCTCGCCGGCGGGCGCCTGCTCGGCGCCGCCGCGACCGCGTACGCCCTCGGGCTGCTGCGCGCCAACCAGCACGTCGACGACGTCGTCGCGGGCCTGCCGCCCGGCACCGACGTGGCCCACAAGAACGGCTGGGACGTCGTCGGCGGGCGCACCGTCCGGCACAGCGTCGCGCTCGTGACCCCGCCCGACTCGGCGCCGTACGTGCAGGCCGTCTGCACCACCACCGCCCTGACCGACGTCGGCGCCCGGGCGCTGGTCGCGCACCTCACGGCGGGCTGGTGGGACCGGCGCCGCGACCGCTGAAGCCGGATCGGGCGAACCCCGTGGACGTCGGCGCGATCGCGACGTAGCGTTGATCGGACACGGGAAAGGAGGTGGTCCACGTCGTGAATGACAGTCGGACGCGTGAGGTGGCTGCCGCCTAGGCAGCCCGTCGTACAACGGGCGGACTACCGGCAGTCTCCGGCAGTCACCGCAGCCCACGGGGTCGCTGATCGTCCGCAGCGAGCGCCGGCCCTCCTTCTCGGGAGGGGACCGGAACCCCGTGGGCTGTTCCCTGCCCGGGTGCGCCGTCGTCCGGGTCGCGGGAGAAGATGGAGCACGTGCCCCGCCTCCTCGCCGACGTGACCCCCCTGCGGGTGAGCGTCCCGTACCGGCGGTTGTGGTCCGGCGCCTTCCTGTCGGCCATCGGCACCCACCTGACCACCACCGCGGTCGGCCTGCAGGTCTACGAGATCACCGGCTCGACCTTCTCGGTCGGCCTGGTGGGCCTGTTCGCGCTCGTCCCGCTCGTCGCGATGGGGCTGTACGGCGGGTCGGTCGTCGACGCGCACGACCGTCGCACCGTGGTGATCTTCTCGACCACGGGCACCTTCGCCGTCGCGGTGGCCCTGACGCTGCAGTCGTGGGCCGACCTGCAGAGCGTGTGGGTGCTCTACCTGCTGGTGGCCGTGCCAGAACGGCATGTTCGGCATCAACGCGCCGGCGCGGACGACGATCATGCCGCGCATCCTGCCGCCGGAGCTGATGCCGGCGGCCAACGCGCTGGGCAGCCTGACGATGGGCACCGGGCTGATGATCGGCCCGCTGCTGGCCGCGCTGCTCATCGACCAGGTCGGCTACACCGGCGCGTACGGCGTCGAGGCGCTGCTGCTCGTGGTCACCCTGGTGCTGCTCGTCGGGCTGCCGTCGGTGCCGCCGCAGGGGCAGACGAGCCCGCCGGGACTGCGCTCGGTGGTCGAGGGGCTGCGCTACCTCGGCACCCGGCCCAACGTGCGGATGACGTTCCTCGTCGACCTCGGTGCGATGGTCCTCGGCATGCCGCGGGTGCTGTTCCCCGCGATCGGCGCCTCGCTCGTCGGTGGCGGCGCCACCACGGTGGGCGTGCTCTCGGCCGGGCTCGCGGCGGGCACGGTGCTGGCCGGTCTGCTCTCGGGCCCGCTCGGCGGCGTGCGGCACCAGGGGCGCGCGGTCGTGCTCGCGGTGCTGTCGTGGGGCGCCTGGGTCACCGCGTTCGGCGTGGTGGTCGCGCTGTCGCCGGGTCCCACGGCCGGCGGCGGGGCGCACTGGACGCTGTGGCCGGCCGCCGCCTGCCTGGCCGCCGCCGGCGCCAGCGACACGGTCTCGGCCGTGTTCCGCACCACGATCCTGCAGACCGCGACGCCCGACTCGATGCGCGGACGCCTGCAGGGCGTCTTCATCGTCGTCGTCGCCGGTGGGCCGCGCCTCGGCGACCTCGTGCCTCGGCACCCTGGGCGACCTCACCACCGAGGCGTGGGCGGCGATCGCCGGCGGCCTGGCGGTGCTCGTGGTCACGGTGGTGCTGGCGGTGCGGCAGCCGCGGTTCTGGGCCTACGACGCCCGCGACCCGCAGCCCTGAGCGTCTCGCCTCGCGGGCGCGGGCGGGGCGGATACCGTGGACGGATGTCCGTGCCGTCCGACGTCGCGCCCGTGGCGGCACCCGAGCCCGGCGCACCCGACGAGCCCGGTTGGATCAGCGGTCCCGAGGGCAACGAGCTGGTGTTCCGCCACGCCGACCCCGACGGCGAGCTGGCGTCGCTGCGGCTCTGGCAGGAGATCGGGGTGCCCGGCGACCAGCTCGACTTCACCCGGGTCGACGGCGGGTGGGAGCTGCGGCTGCCGCGGCCCTCGGTGCACCGCCTCGAGTACAAGCTGCAGGGGGTCCTGACCTCGGGGGAGGAGGTCTGGTTCCTCGACCCCACCAACCCGAACGTCGTCGGCGGGGCGTTCGGCGACAAGTCGTGGCTGGCGCTGCCGGGGTACCAGGTGCCGGCGTGGACCGAGACCGAGTCGGTGCCGTGGACCGTGACCGACCACGTCGTCGCGGGGACGCCCGTGGGCGAGGTGCAGCTGATGGTCTGGGCACCCGACGGCGCGGGCCCGGCGCTGCCGCTGCCGATGCTGGTCGCGCACGACGGGCCCGAGTTCGCGCTCTTCGCCGGGCTGACCCACTTCGTCGGCGCGGGCGTGGCGACGCAGGAGCTGCCGCCGATGCGGGTCGCGCTGCTCGTACCGGGCGAGCGCAACCGCCGCTACGCCGCGAACCCCGACTACGCCGCCGCGCTCGTCGAGCACGTCGTCCCCTTCCTGCGTGAGACCTACGCCGTCTCGGGCGACCTCGCGCTGTCGGGCGCGAGCCTGGGAGCCCTGGCCGCCCTGCACGCGGAGTGGACGCACCCGGGGACGTTCGGCGCGCTGCTGCTGCAGTCCGGGTCGTTCTTCACCCCGGAGACCGACCCGCAGGAGAGCGGCTTCGAGCACTACGCCGAGGTCACCGGGTTCGTCGCCGACGTGCTGGCGGCGACCGAGCCGCCCTCGACGCCGCTCGTCGCCATGTCGTGCGGCGCCACCGAGGAGAACGTGCACTGCAACCGCGTGATGTCGGCGCACCTGTCCTCGCTCGGGCTCGACGTCGACTGGGTCGAGCACCCCGACATGCACAACTACACCTCGTGGCGCGACGTGCTCGACCCGCGCCTGGGCACCCTGCTGCGTCGGCTCTGGACCGAGGGTGGCGCACCGTGAGGGAGCAGGTCGAGCTGGGCACGATCGGCATGGACCGGCCGGGCACGGTGATCCGGTACGGCCACTACGGGCAGCCGGTGCTGGTGTTCCCGTCCGAGCAGGGCCGGGCGTGGGACTACGAGAGCAACGGCATGGTCGACGCGCTGCGTCCGCTGCTCGACGAGGGGCGGATCAAGCTCTACTGCGTCGACTCCTTCGACCACCTGTCGTGGAGCGACCGCGGGGCGTCGCTCGAGCAGCGCGCCCGCCGCCACCAGGACTACGAGGGCTGGTTGCTCGGTGCGGTCGTGCCGTTCGTCCGGCAGGACAGCCCGGGCTCGGACGAGGGCGGCCGCGGCCTGGTGGCCACCGGGTGCAGCCTCGGCGCGTTCCACGCGCTGTCGCTGGGGCTGCGGCACGCCGACGTCGTCGACCGGGTGCTCGCGCTCTCGGGCAGCTTCGACCCGTCCCAGTGGCACTCGTGGGGCGAGCGCGGCGACGCCGCCTACTTCACCAACCCCACCGACTACGTGCACGGCCTCGGCGGCGACCACCTCGACTGGCTGCGCTCGCGGCTGCGCGCGGTGCTCGTCGTCGGCCAGGGTCCCTGGGAGGTCGACCCGACCCGGTCGCTGCCGTCCACCCGGACGATGGCGAAGCTGCTGCAGGACAAGGGCATCTGGTGCGAGCTCGACGAGTGGGGGCACGACAGCGCCCACGACTGGCCGTGGTGGCAGAAGCAGGTCGCCCACCACCTGCCCCGGTTGCTCTAGGTTCTGGGCATGGCTGACCGCACCACGCACCTGATCGGTCTGCTCCTCGGCGCCGAGGAGGACTGGCCCACCGCGTTCGAGCACGTGCTGCGCATGGTCGGGCCGCTGACCCGCGACGGCCGCACCCACGAGCTCGCGAGCGAGCGGCTGACGATCGAGCCCTTCGAGCTCACCGACGCGGTGCGCCCCGACCTCGTCATCGACCGCCTCGCCTACTGGTACTACCACCCGCGCGAGTGGCTGAAGAAGGCCGCGCTGATGAACGGCACGTACCTGCTGAACTCGCCGTTCACGTTCCAGTCGATGGAGAAGCACAGCGCCTACTGCGCGATGCTGCGCCTCGGGCTGAAGGTGCCGCGCACCGTCCTCGTCCCGTACAAGAACCCGGTCGACAACGTGCGGTGGGCGTACACGTCCGAGAAGTACAACCAGCCGTTCGACCTCGACGCGATCGCCGACGACCTGGGGTACCCGCTGTACATGAAGCCGTTCGACGGCGGCGGGTGGCGCGGGGTCTCGCGCATCGAGGACCGTGCCGACCTGCACCGCGCGTACGACGAGTCGGGCCAGATGCTGATGCACCTGCAGGCCACCGTCGACTACGACGAGTTCGCCCGGGCGCTGTCGATCGGGCCCGAGACCATGGTGATGCGGTTCCAGCCCGACAGGCCGATGCACGAGCGGTACGCGGTCTCGCACGAGTTCCTGCCGCCCAAGGCCGGTCACGAGTGCGCCGCGATCAGCCGCATCGTCAACGCGTTCTTCGGCTGGGACTTCAACTCCGCCGAGATGCTCGTCGCCGGCGACGAGGTCTACCCGATCGACTACGCCAACGCCTGCCCCGACGTCGCCGTCACCTCGCTGCACTACTACTTCCCCTGGGCCATCACGGCTCTCGTGCGGTGGTCGACGTTCGCCCTGGTGCGCGGACGCACGCCGCAGGTCGACCTGCGCACGTCCCGGTACTTCGAGGTCGCCGACTCCGAGCGCACCTACGAGGAGAAGGTCGACGCCTACCTCGCGCTCGCCGACGAGCACTTCGAGTCCGAGCGCTACGCGGAGTTCTGCGCCACCGACCTGGCGCACCTGCCCGAGCAGGTGCACGCGTGGGTGCAGGGGCCCTCGTTCGAGCGGCTGCTGCGCGACACCGTGCAGGCGACCTACCCGGCGCACGAGCAGGACCGGTTCATGGACCACTTCCGCGGACTCGTCGGCCTCTGGGTCGAGGACGAGGGCGCGCGGCTGGGGTCGTCCGCGTCCGCCTGAGGTGAGGCCCTACGGCTGGGACGAGCTGGCCCGCGCCACCCTGCGCCGCCAGTTCCCCGCGGTGCGCGGACGCGGGCCGGCTGCCGTGGTCGAGCTCGTGCACCGGGTGGGGCCGGTGCAGTCGCAGGTGGCGCGCTCGCCGTTCGTCACCGCGTCGTCGCGCCTGCCGGGCGTCGACCACGACGCCGTCGTGCAGGCGTACGAGTCGCTCCGGCTGCTGCGCGGCACCTCCGTCCGCGGGACGGTGCACACCGCGACGGTCGAGCAGCACGAGCTGCTCGACGTCGTGTCGCGACCGACGCTGACGGCCTGGTGGGAGCGCGGGCTGGGCCTGACGCCCGACGAGGTGGTCGACGTCCGGGCCTCGGTGGAGGCGTTCGCGACCGGCACCTGGCGCACCCCGGACGAGCTGCGCGACCACCTCGCCGACCGGTTGCGCGTCCTCGGTCACCCGCGCGCCCACGAGCTGGACTCGTTCGCGCGCAACCTCGCCCACGGCCACGGCGCCCTCGTGCGGCGGCCGGCGGGCTCGCCGGCGTGGGACCGGCAGACCGCGCCCGTCTACCGGCAGGCGGCCGAGCTGCTCGGGCGTCCGCGCGCGGTCGTGGTCGATCCGCACGCCGCGCTGGTCGAGCTGGTGCGCTGCCACGTGCGCTGGTTCGGCCCGTCGAGCCGCCGCGACGTCGCGTGGTTCACCGGCGACCGCCTCAGCGACGTCGACGCCGCGGTCGCCGCGCTGGGTGACGAGCTGGTCGGACGGACCGGTCCCGACGGCGAGACCTACCTCGACCTGGCCGACGGGGTGCGCGGCGGCGACCCCGACCCGGGCACCCGGCTGCTGCCGGAGTTCGACGGGCTGCTGATGGGTCGCGACAGCAAGCGGCGCCAGCGGTTCGTCGACGACGCCCACCTGCCCTGGTACTGGACGCAGGGCAACGGGCTGTTCGCGTCCGTCCTGCTGCACGACGGCCGGCTGCGCGGCTCGTGGCGGTTCGTGGGGTCGGGGCGCCGGCGGGCGCTCGAGGTGCGGGTGTTCCCCGGCGAGGTCCGGTCGCCGTCGACGTCCTCGCCGACCAGGTGCGGGCGCTCGAGGCGGCGCTGGACGTCGAGGTCGCCGACGTCCGGTCACGCGCCGGCGGGACCGGTGCAGGCGCGCTCACGGTCGGGGCGATGACGCGGGCGCGTCGGCGCGTCGCCGCGCGACGGACGAGCACCGCGACCCCGACGTGCGGAGCCGACCACCAGCTGGCCGATGGCAGGACGAACCCCAGGTACTCGAGCCCGCTGCCCCACCCGGACTCGTCGTAGCGCTGCACCGTCACCACCATGCCGACGACGGTCGCGGCGACCACGCCGCCCAGTCCGACCGCCGCGGCCAGGGCCCACCACCACGCCGCGACCGCGACGCCCATGACGCGAGCCAGCTAGGGCGTAGGTCGCGGTGTCGATGAACTCGGTGTCGTACCGCCACCGCCGAGAGAGGTCACCCCGCCGCCCGTGCCAGCGCGACACGGTGACGACGGTGGCACGGCGATGCAGAGGGTCAGAGGAGGCCGACAGCAGGCGCGCAGGAGGGTCATGACGCCATGGTGCGGCGTGGTGCCGTGATCGGCATGGGTACCGGGGCTCACGAGCCGCTCACGCAGGGCGACGTCCAGCCGGGCGTAGGTCGGGATCAGCGCCCGGCGCGCGGGGTCGCGGCGCACCACCCGCCACCGGCGTCCCGTGCCCGCGAGAGCGCCCACCACGTGGGCGATCTCGGCCCTGGCGACCGGTGCGCCCAGGCACAGGTGGCGTCCGGCGCCGAACCACAGCTGCCGGGTCGACGGGTCGTACGGACGGTGCACGTCGAACGGGCCGGTGACGTTGTCGGCGACGTAGGTGAGCAGCACGACGCGCTCGCCGCGCGCGCACCGGGAGCCGGCCGATCGTGGTGTCGCGCACGACGTTGCGTCCGATGACCGGGGCGGGGGTGCTCACCCGCAACCCCTCGCGCACCGCGTCGGGGACGAGCGAGGGGTCGGCCACCACGTCGGCGACCTGGCCGGTGTCGGCCAGGAGCGCGACCGTGCGTCCCATCGCGCTCGCGGCCGTCTCGGTTCCGGCCACGAGCAGGAGGGTGGCCAGCCCCGTCGACTCCCGCTCGGACAGGCCCATCTCGCGGCAGCGTCCGAGCAGGGTGTCGGACCCGCTCTCGCGGAACGCCTGCGGGACGTCGCGGGTCAGCTCGTCGACCAGCGTGCGCGCGCGGGCGACCGTCTCGGACGACAGGTGCGTGCTGGCCTGGGTACCCACTGCGAGCGACGCCAGCCGCTCGCCGGCGGCGTACACCTCGAGGTAGGGACGCGGGTCGGTGTCGTCGTCGGCCAGGCCGGGCAGCCGCAGGCCGAGCAGGGCGACCACCATCCGCCCGACGAGCTCGCGGGCCAGCGCGGCGACGTCGAGCACGCCGCCGTCCTCGAGCAGCCGCACCGCCCGCCCGACCGGCCCGGCGAAGACGGGCCCGACGATCCCGGCGGCGTTCGCCTCGGTGAACAGGTCGCGCGAGCGGCGGCGCAGGTCGACGTGGCCGGGCCCGTCGAAGGAGTCGACCACCCAGTCGCCCAGCACCTGCGTCCACAGGTGACCGACGCCGCCCTCGCCGAGCAGCGAGGTCGACCGGTAGTCCTTGAGCACCTCGCGGATCAGCACCGCGTCGGTGACCACGACGCCGAGCCGGGGCACCCGGAGCACGCCGCCGCGCACGGGGCCCGAGCGCGCGGCCGGTCGCGACCAGCGCCGACAGGCCCGGGTCGGCCGCCGCGAGCAGCCGCTGCTCCCAGTACCGCGCCGCCACCGCGCGGTGTGCGTCCGCCCGTTGTCAAGAGCACGCGTCCCCCGTGGACCTCGTCAGGACGCCCTGGGCGCGCCCTTCCCACCCCCTACCGTAGAGCCGCTGGACGCCCGCCCGACGGGCCGTCCACCGGCCGACGGGGCCGACACGGGGGAGGGGACCATGAGCACCAGGGGAGCGCGGATCGCGGGGGTGGCGACGCACCTGCCGTCGCGCTGGACGAGCAGCGAGGAGGCCGAGCAGCGGGTCGTCGACAGCAGCGGCGGCTTCCGTCCTCCGCCCGGCATCGTCCGTCGGGCCACCGGCATCCACGGCCGGCACGTGATGCCCGACGACTGGCAGGCCTCCGACCTCGCCGTCGCGGCCGCCGGCAAGCTGCTCGCCGACCAGGGCCTCGACGTGGGCGACGTCGACCTGCTGGTCTTCGCGTCGGCCTCGCAGGACCTCGTCGAGCCGGCCACCTCGCACATCGTCGCCGCCACGCTGGGCGCGCGCTGCCCGGTCTTCGACGTCAAGAACGCCTGCAACTCGGTGCTCAACGCCGTCCAGGTCGCCGACGCGCTGGTGCGGGCCGGCCAGTACCGCCGGGTGCTCGTCGTCACCGGCGAGAGCCCCTCGCGGGCCACCCGCTGGGCCGTGCGCGACCTGCGGCAGCTGGCCGAGTCGTTCGCCGGCTACACGCTCTCGGACGCCGGTGCCGCCCTGCTCGTCGAGACGTGCGAGCCGGGGACGGGCATCCTGGCCCAGGGCCACGCCGCCGACTCCACGGCCTGGTCGGCCGGCACGCTCCCGGGCGGCGGCTCGCGCAGCCCACGCGAGCTCGACGACACCTACTTCCACCTCGACGGCGCGCGCCTCAAGGACGCCTTCGAGGCGGTGGGGCCCGCGACCGTGACCCGCGTGCTCGCCGAGGCCGGTATCGCCTGGGAGGACTGTGATCTCGTCGCCGTGCACCAGGTGACGCTGCCCTACGTGCACGCGTTCGCCGACCGCTGCGGCATCCCGCGCGACAAGCTCGAGATCACCGTCGCCGACCACGGCAACTGCGCCTCCGCCTCACTACCGCTGCAGCTCGAGCGGGCGGTGCAGACCGGACGGGTCGAGCGCGGCTCGCTCGTCGGGCTGGTGGGCCTGGCCGGCGGCATCAGCGTCGGCACCATGGTGCTGCGGTGGTGACCGGCCCGGTGCCCGTGCGGCTGGCGGTCGTGGTGCCGGCCTTCGACGAGGAGCACGGCATCGGCGCGACGCTGGCGGCGCTCGCCGGCCAGGACGACACGGCGTTCGAGCTGGTCGTGGTCGACAACCTCAGCACCGACGGCACCGTCGGGGTGGTCGAGCGCTTCGCGGCGGTGGCGCCGTTCGGCGTGCACCTGGTCACCGAGACCCGCAAGGGCACCGGTGCGGCCGCCGACACCGGTGTGCGCGAGGCGATCTCGCGGGGTGCGACGCACGTGCTGCGGTGCGACGCCGACACGCTGCCGCGCCACGACTGGACGTCCAACGCCCGTCGCTGGTTCGCCTCCGGTGACGAGCTGCTCACCGGCCCGATGCTGCCGCGCACCGACGAGTTCCCGCTCCGGCTCTGGGAGCGCACGCTCGTGCCGCTGCTCGTACCGGGCGCCGCGGTCTTCGGGCGCTACCGGCCGAGCAACCGCGGCGCCGACGAGCACGGCCGTCCGTTCCGCGGGCCGTACGTGATGTGCCCGGGGTGCAACCTCGGGGTCAGCGCTCGCGCGTACGAGGCGTCGGGCGGCTTCCCGCGCACCGCGATCGAGGAGGTGCACGAGGACCGCGCGCTGGTGAACCGGGTGCGCGTGGTCAGCGAGCGGGTGGCGTACCGCCGCGACGTCGTCGTCCGCGCGTCCGCCCGGCGGCTGCGCGCCTACGGGCTGCGCGCGACGCTGCGGTGGTACCTCGACCACGGGCACGCGCCGGACGTCGTCGACGTGCGGCTCGCGGCCGGGCCGTGACGGCCGTCGCGCTGCCGCCGCGCGCCGACGCGGTGCGGCGCCACGAGGACGCTCTCCTGCGCGCCGCCCACCCGGTGGCGTTCCCGCTCGTCGACGCGCTGCTGCGTGGACGGGCCGCCCGGCGGGTGCCCGGCGTCGGCGTGCTCGTGGGCGACCCCGGGCTGGTGCGCGGCGTGCTGACCGACCCCACCTACCGCAAGGACGGGCCGGGGTCGTCCGGCGCGCTGTGGGCGGGGGTGCTCGGCCACCGCACGCTCATCGGCATGGACGGCGAGCCGCACCGCCGGCTGCGCACCGCCCTCAACGGGCTGTTCACCCCCCGTGCCGCCGAGCAGGTCTGCGCGCGCGTGCTCACCGCGCCGCTGCGCGAGGTGACCGGCGAGCTCGCGTCCGGGCGGGCGGTCGACCTGGTCGAGGTGACGCGTCGGGCCGCCACCGCCGTCATCGCCTCGCTCGTCGGCCTGGTCGACGACGACGCGACGTCCGAGGAGGTCGTCGCGGCCGGTGACCTGCTCCTGCACGCCGGCGACGAGGTGCTCGGGATGGTCGGCCTCGGCACCCGCCGGCTCGACGCCGGGCGCGTGGCCCGGGTGCGCGAGCTCTTCGCACCGCTGACCGCGGCGGCGACGGCGGCGTACGACCGCGCCGACGGCACCGACAGCGTGCTGGGACGCCTTCCGGCGCTCGGGATCTCGCGGGCGCAGGCGCCGTCGCTCGCTGCGGTGCTGCTCCTCACCGGTACCGAGACGGTGACCAGCGCGGCGCCGCGCGTCGTGGCCATGCTGCACGACAGCGGGCACCTCGGCGACGTCGCCGCCGACCGCACCCTGCTCGCGCCGTTCGCGGCCGAGGCGCTGCGCCTGGCCACGCCGTCGCCGGCGATGCTGCGCCGTGCCACCGTCCACGGGCGGATCGGGCCGGTCGAGGTGCGTCCGGGCGACCGGGTGCTGGTGGCCACCTGGTGGGCGACCCGGCTCGCCGGCGGGCTGCAGCCGGGACGCACCTGCCCCGCCGAGGTGCGCAACCTGTGGTTCGGCGCCGGCCCGCACTTCTGCCTGGGTGCCGCACTGGCCCGCACCGAGATCGAGCAGGTCGCGTCGGCGGTGCTCGACGCCCACACGGTCGACCGGCCGCTCGGGGTGGTGCGCCGCGAGGCCGCGCGCGGGGTGCTCGTCCCGTCGTACCGACGACTGGTGCTGAGGCGGTCGGCGTGAACGCGCCCGACCTGGTCGAGGCCGTCCTCGCGCACGGCGCCACCTCGCCGGGGCGGGTGGCCGCGGTCGGTGCCGACGACCACGTGCTCACCTACGGCGTGCTGGCCGACCAGGTGCGCCGGGGCGCCGCGGCGCTGGTCGCGCACGGGCTGGTGCCCGGCGACGGCGTGCTCTTCGCGGTGCGACCCAGCCCCGCTGCCGTGGTCGCCGCGCTGTCCGTCGTCGCCGCGGGTGGCATCGTCGTCGTCGCCGATCCCGGTGCGGGCGAGGGCCTGTCGGCCGAGCGACTCGCGGCTGCCCACCCGGTGTGGACGATGGCCGAGCCGCTGGTGCACCTCGCCACGAGCGGGCCGCTGCGGGGGCTCCTGGCCCGGCGCGGGCTGTCGCTGCCCGACCTGCGGTCGCCCGGCCTGCGGCACGTGCTGGTCGGGGGGCGGCGCCTGCCCGGCGTCCCGCGCGACGCGCTGCGCTGGACCCACCTGCTGCGCGACGCCGACGGCGCCGCTCCGCCGCCCGCGCGTCCGGACGCCACTGCGCTGGTGGTGTTCACGTCCGGCACCACGGCGGCGCCGCGCGCCGTCACGCACAGCCGACGCAGCCTCGCGGCCGGGCTGCACGCCCTGCTGCCGCGCCTCGACCTCGTCGCGTCCGACGTCGTCCACACCGACCAGATGATGGTCGGTCTGCCGGTGCTCGTCGCGGGGGCCACCTGGTCGTTCGCGCCGCTCGGCGCCGACGGCGCGCGGCTGGCCCGCACCGCCGCCGAGCGCGACGCCACCGTGCTCTACGCGGTGACCTCGACCGTCGACGCGGCCGCGGCCTCCGGTGCGCTGCCGGCGTCGCTGCGGCTGGTCGCGATGGGCGGTGCTCCGGTGACTCCCGCTGTGGTGCAACGGGTCCGGGACGCCGTGCCCGCCGCCCGCGTGCTCGGCGTGTACGGGCTCACCGAGGCGCTGCCGGTGGCCACCGTCGAGGGCGACGAGCTGCTCGCGCACGCGCGGGTGCCGCGCGCGGGGCTGCTCCTCGGGCGTCCGGTGCAGGACACCCGGCTCGAGGTCGACGAGGCGGGAGAGCTGCACGTGTCGGGCCCGCAGGTCTCGCCCGGCTACCTCGGCGGGCCACCGCTGGAGCGGGTCGCCACGGGCGACCTGGTCGCGCGGCTGCCCGGCGGACGGCTCGAGCTGCGGGGCCGGGCCAAGGACATGGTCCTGCGCGGCGTCACCAACATCTACCCGGCGCTGGTCGAGCCGCTGGTCGACCGGCTGCCCGGCGTCGCCGCGTCCGCGATGGTCGGGGTGCCCGACCCGCGCACCGCCGACGAGGAGGTCGTGCTCGTCGTGGTGCCCGCGAGCGGTGACGGCCGGGGGCTGGCCGACGACGTGCGCCGCCGCCTGCCCGACCTGCTCGACGCCGCGTGGCTGCCCGACCACGTGCTCGTCGAGGCGGCGCTGCCGACGTCCGGCCGGTCGGCCAAGGTCGACAAGGACGCTCTGCGGGAACGGGTCTCGGCGCGGCTGCGGAAGACGGCGTGACCCGGTGAGGGTCGCGGTCACGGGGGCGAGCGGCTTCGTCGGCGGGGCGGTGTGCTCGGCACTGCTGCGCGCGGGCCACGACGTCGTCGGGCTCGGTCGGCGGCCACGGCCGCACGGGCTGCCCGGCGCCGTCGACTACCGGCGCCACGACCTGTCGCTCGGCCCGGCCGGCGGCCTGCCGGACGTCGGCGCCGTCGTGCACTGCGCGGCGTCGGTCGACGACTGGGCGCCGCTGCCGCAGCAGCGTCCCGCCACCGTCGACGGCACCCGGCACGCACTGGCGACCTGGCCCGACGCCCGGTTCGTGCACGTCTCCACCGCCAGCGTGTACCCGCCGTGGCGGCGCGGCCTCGTCCACGAGGACGACGGCCCGGACGCCTGCGTCGAGGGGCCGTACAGCCGCGCCAAGGCCGAGGCGGAACGTGTGGTGGCGTCGAGCGGTCTCGTCCGGACGCGACGCGATCGTGCTGCGCCCGCACGCGGTCTACGGGCCCGGTGACCCGACGCTGCTGCCGCGGTTGCTCGACGCCGTCCGCGTGGTGCGCGGACGCCGGGTGCTGGTCGTGCCGGGGTGGTCGACGACCCGCATCCACCTGACGTCGGTCGAGCTGCTGGCGCGGGTGTGCGCGGTGGCGGTGCGCTCGTCCGCCGGCGGGGTGGTGAACGTGGCCGACGCGGCGACCCTGCCCCTCGCCGCGGCGCTCGACCAGGCGTTCCGGGCCGCCACCGGCGAGGCACCCGCGCGGGTGCACCTCCCGTTCCCGGTCGCGCTCGGTCTCGGGACGGCGCTCGAGGCCGTCGCCCGCGCGCGCGGTGCCGCCGAGCCGCCGCTGCTGACCCGCTACGTGGTGAGCCACCTGGCCGTCAGCCGCGAGCTCGACCTCACCCGGCTGCGGCGCGAGCTGGGGATCGACCCGCCGCCGACGGACCTGCGGGTGCTGCGTCCGCGGCCCTGATCGCCGTCCTGGCGAGGTGAGCGACTACTTCGCGAGGCTCGCACGCCACGTTCAGTTGGTGATCGCCTACTGAACGTGGTGAACGGGGGGAGTGGCGGGGCGGAAGGTGGCGGGGTCGACCTGGACCCAGACGTGCTCGGCGGTGGCGAGCAGCTCGGGGTCGCCGTCGCCGGGGCCGAGCGACCACAGGGTCGCGGCCGAGCGGGTGCGGCGGCCGTCGGTGCCGAGGTGCCGCGCGGTGACGACGCAGCGCTCGCCGGGCGCGGGCGGACGGCGGACCTGCGCGGTGATCGTCCCGAGCACCATCGGGCGGCCGGCGAGGCCGCCCGACCAGCCGCCGGGGCAGTCGACCGCCGCCCAGGTCTGCGCGAGGTCGACGGTGTCGTCGGGCACCCAGGCGCACGCGGTCTCGCCGGGGCGGTCGTCGAGCCAGCCGGGCGCCAGGCGCAAGCCGTCGCCGGGCAGCCGGTCGGGGCCGCAGACGAAGCAGGTGGGGAACGGGTGGTCGGCCAGGCCGTCGAACCGGGCCGCCGCCGCCCCGGCCGTGGCGAGGTCGACGGGGTCGACCACGACGAGGTCGGGCTCGTCGACGGCGGTGGCCGTGAGCACGACGGCGCCGTCCCGCCCGGCGGTCGCGGTGCCCTCGGACACCTCGACGTCGAGCGGGACGGCGAGCGGCGGCGGTGCCTGCAGCCGCACCCGCACGGCGGGTGCGCCGGGCAGGTGGGCCGCCAGCGCACCGGCGCACCAGCCTCCGTTGCCGGAGGCCGGTGGGCCGTGGAACCGGTGCGGCACGACGAGCGAGGTCACGCCCCCGACCGTAGTGCCCTCCTCACTTGACCTCGGAGCGCAGCAGCCGCCAGATGCCGACCGCCAGTGGTGCGAGCACCCAGAGCGCGAACGCGGTCCCGAGCCGGAGCCACTCCCCGCCGGTGGCCCACTCCGATCCCGTCAGAGGCCCCTGCGCGGCGCCGAGGTCGGCCCACTCCTGCAGGTTGTCGCGCACCCACGGCACGAACGAGGCGATGATCGACCAGACCGTCGGCAGCACGAAGTACAGGACGATCGCGGCCGGCGAGCTCATCAGCAGCATGCCGAAGGCGAAGGCCATCAGCAGGCCGATGACCAGGCCCAGACCGGCGTTGGCGACCCCCGCGACGGTGATCGACCACGGGTCGGCCAGGTCGTGGGTGGCCGCGGCGACCGCCGTGCCCGCCGCACCGAAGGCCGCGGCGACCACGAGGGTCACGGCCGTCGCGACCAGCGACACCAGCAGCTTCGCGACCACGACGCGTCCGCGCCGCGGCTCGAGGCCGAAGGTGATCAGCGCCGAGCGCTGCGACCACTCGCTGGTGACGAGCAGGATCGCCAGCACGGGCAGCAGGAACCCGGCCGGTGCCGTCGACATCGCGAGCAGCGAGTCGAAGGTGAGCATCTCGTCAGGGGCGAACGCCACGACGCCGGCGACGACGACCAGGTTCGCCAGCACCATCAGCGCCACCAGCCAGAAGCCGGCGCGGGTGTCGACCAGCTTGCGCGCCTCCACGGCGACCAGGCGCAGCAGCGGGACGCGCGGCTGCGTGGTGTCGATGGTGACGGGGACGTCTGCGGCAGAGGGGTTCTTGGTCAGGGTGGCGGTGCTCATCGGGTCGCTCCGGTCGTGGCGAGGGCGGGCTGGGTGGGGACGGGGCGCGCGTCGCGCTGCTCCGTGGCGGTGAGCTCGAGGAACATCGCCTCGAGCCCGAGGCCGTCGGCCGGACGCAGCTCGACCAGCGCGAGGCCCGCGGCCGCGGCCACCTGCCCGACCCGGTCGGGGTCGGTCTCGGTGCGCACCCCGCCGTCGTGGGCGTCCTGGGTCGTGATGCCGGCCGCCGCGAGGGCGGCGGCCAGCGCTGCCGCGTCGGCGGCGCGGACGAAGGTGCCCGCCGTCCGCAGCAGCTCCCGGGTGGCGCCCTGCGCCACGACGCGGCCGTTGCCGATGACGACGAGGTCGTCGGCGACCACCTCGATCTCGTGCAGCAGGTGCGAGGAGAGCAGCACCGTCCCGCCGCGGTCGGCGTACTCGCGCAGCAGTCCGCGCATCCAGTGGATGCCGGCGGGGTCGAGGCCGTTGGCGGGCTCGTCGAGCACGAGGACGCTGGGGTCGCCCATCAGGGCGTGCGCGATGCCCAGCCGCTGGCGCATGCCGAGCGAGTAGTGGCGCAGGCGCCGCTTCGACTCCTTCGGCGTGAGGCTGACCCGCTCGAGCATCTGGTCCACCCGACGCCGCGGCAGGCCCATCGTGAGCGCGGCCAGGTCGAGCACCTCGCGGCCGGTGCGGCCGGCGTGCTGGGCCGAGGCGTCGAGCAGGACGCCGACCTGGGTCGCCGGGTTGGGGATGTCGCGGTAGCGCACGCCGCCGACCAGGGCGGTGCCGGTGCTCGGCGGGGTCAGTCCGGCCAGGATGCGCATCGTGGTCGACTTGCCGGCCCCGTTCGGGCCGAGGAAGCCGGTGACGGCGCCGGGACGGGCGGTGAAGGTGACGTCGTCCACGGCGCGGAACGAGCCGTAGTCCTTGGTGAGGTTCTGCACGGTGATCATGGCGTCCACGCTCCTCCCGCCGCGGTGCCGGCGGCATCGGCCGCGGGGCGGCGCCCGTCCCGCACCCGGCCAGGTCGCACTACGACTTCCGGCCACCGGTCACCGACCCGCGGCCACCCGTTGGCGCCGTGCGGCCGTGCCGCAGGTCGTCCCGGCTCGCCTAGCCTGCGGACGTGCCCTTCTCGCCGTCGCAGCAGCCGCGCCTGACGTGGTGGAGCCACACCTGGCGCACCCTGCTCGTGCTCGCCATCTCGAGCTCGGCGCTGGTCACGATGGCCGAGGACGAGCGTCCGGTGGCCGGCCTGCTCGTGGCCGTCGACCTCGTGCTGGGCGTGGCGGCGTTCGTGCTGGTGTTCTTCCGCCGCCGCTGGCCCGTGCCGGTCGCGGTGGCGACCACCCTCGCCAGCGGGGTGTCGGGCCTGGCGGCGGGGCCTGCGCTACTGGCTCTGGTGTCGCTGGCGACCCGGCGGCGCTGGCGCGAGATCGTCCCGGTGGCGCTGCTCGGTCTGCTGTCCGGCGTGGTGTACGCCCTGATGTGGCCGGGGGCGGTCATCGCCGAGGGCGGCACCTGGGACGTGGTGTTCCAGGCGGGTATCGGGGTGCCCTTCATCGCCGCCTTCGTCGCCTGGGGCCTGTACGTCGGGTCGCGCCGCGAGCTGCTCTGGACGCTGCGCGACCGGGCCCAGCGGGCCGAGGGCGAGCAGGCCACCCGGGTGGCGCAGGCCCGCACGGCGGAGCGCACGCGCATCGCGCGCGAGATGCACGACGTGCTGGCGCACCGCATCTCGCTGGTCACGATGCACGCGGACGCGATGGTGTTCCGCACCGACCTCGACGCCGAGCAGCTGCGCACGTCGGCGGAGGTCATCCAGGAGAGCTCGCACCGCGCGCTCGTCGAGCTGCGCGAGGTGCTGGGCGTGCTGCGCGACGACCCGGGCGACGCCGAGCCCGAGCGGCCCCAGCCCGCCGCGCGCGACCTGCCCGCGCTCGTCGACGAGCTCGTGACCGACGGCATGCGGGTCGACGTCGACCTCGGCGGCACCGACCTCGCAGCGGTCCCGGAGACCACCGGCCGCACCCTCTACCGGGTCGTGCAGGAGGCCCTGACCAACGCCCGCAAGCACGCCCCGCACGCCGTGGTGCAGCTGCGGGTGGCCGGCGCCCCCGACGACGGCATCGAGGTGCGGGTGCGCAACCCGCTCGCCCCGGGCAGCCGCACCAGCGCGCCCTCGTCCGGGCTCGGGCTCGTGGGGCTGGCCGAGCGCGCCACGCTGTCGGGCGGCCGCATCGACGCCCGCGCGGAGGACGACCACTTCGTCCTCACCGCCTGGCTGCCGTGGCCTGTGCCAGGGTGAGCGCGATGACCACCCGCGTGCTGCTGACCGACGACGACCCGCTCGTGCGCGGCGGGCTGTCCCTCATGCTCGGCGGGTCGTCCGACCTCGAGATCGTGGGGGAGGCGGCCGACGGGCAGGAGGCGGTCGACCGGGTGCGCCGGGGCGGCGTCGACGTCGTGCTGATGGACCTGCGGATGCCGGTGCTCGACGGCATCGAGGCCACCGCGCGCATCCGCGCCCTCCCGGACCCGCCCGCGGTCATCGTGCTGACCACCTTCGACGCCGACGACTACGTCGTGCGCGCGCTCGCGGCCGGGGCCAACGGCTTCCTGCTCAAGGACACCGGCCCCGCGGGCATCATCGACGCCATCTCCAAGGTGGTGGCGGGGGAGCCGATCCTGTCGCCGGTGATCACGCGCAGCCTGATCCGCCAGGTGGCCGGCGCGGCCGACGACCCGCGCGAGACGCGGGCCCGCACCCAGGTCGAGGCCCTCTCCGAGCGCGAGCGCGAGGTGGCCGTCGCCGTCGGCCGCGGCGGGTCGAACGCCGAGATCGCCGCCGAGCTGTACATGAGCCAGGCCACGGTGAAGGCCCACATCTCGCGGATCTTCACCAAGCTCGGCGCGACGAACCGCGTGCAGGTCGCCATCACGATGCACGACGCCGGGCTGCTCTGACCCGATCCCGACCGGTCGGCCGAAGGGCACCCTCAGGTTGCTCGCCGTCGTGATGTGCGCCGCCGCCGTCGACGTCGCGGGCCCCATCGGGTTCATCGGCCTGGCCGCGCCGGCCGCGGTGCGGCTGCTCGCGAAGGCCGTGCCGGCGGTCAGCCGGCACACCGTGCTGCTGCCGCTGTCGGGCCTCGTCGGCGCGCTCGTGGTGCTGCTGGCCGACGCGCTGATGCGGCAGGCGCTGGGCGCCGGCGCGGCGCTGCGGGTCCCCACCGGCGTGACCACGACGATCCTCGGGGCGGTCGTGCTGGTGCTGCTGGCGCGCCGCTTCGCGCGACGCCGGGCCCACCCGGCAGCCGCCGGCGAGCGCGCCCCCCGCGTGGTCGCCGCGCTCGCGGGCGGGGCGGCGCTGGCGCTCGCGGGCACCGTGGTGCAGGCGGTCTGCCGCAACCCGCTCGCCGAGCCGGGCATCCTCGGCATCACCGGCGGCGCGGGCCTCGGCGCGGTGGTGGTCACCGTGGCGGCCGCGGGTGGCACCGTCAGCACCGGGTCGGTGTCGCTGGGCGCCTCGGCCGGCGCGCTCGCCGCGTTCGTGCTCGTGTACGGGCTCTCCTGGCGCGGCGGCCTCGGCTCGGACCGGCTGGTGCTGGTCGGCATCGGCGTCGCGGCGGGGACGGCGGCGGTGACGGCCCTGCTCATCGTGAACGACAACCCGTGGGACACCCCGACGATCTACACCTTCCTGTCGGGGTCGACGTACAACCGCACCTGGGAGCAGGTGGTCCCGCTGCTGGTGGTGCTCGCCGCGGCGCTGCCCGTGGCGTGGACGGCGCACCGCGACCTCGACCTGTTCGCCCTCGACGACGACACCCCGCGCCTGGCCGGCGTCCGGCTCGAGCGCACCCGGCTGGTCGTGCTCGTGCTGGCGGCACTGCTGACCGCGGCGGCGGTCAGCGCCGTCGGGGTCGTGGGCTTCGTCGGGCTGGTGGCCCCGCACGTGGCGCGGGCCCTGGTGGGAGGGCGGCACCTGCGGGTCGTGCCCGTGGCGCTGCTGCTCGGTGCGGTGCTGCTCGTCGTTGCCGACACCCTCGGACGCTGGGTGATCGCCCCCAGCCAGCTGCCGGCCGGCCTGCTCGTGGCCGTGATCGGCGCGCCGCACTTCCTCTACCTGCTGCACCGCTCCCGGGCCTGAGCGCTCAGCCGCGCACCTCGGCGTAGCGGTCCAGCGCCTCCTGGCGCTCGGCCCTGTGGTCGACGACGCGCTCGGGGTAGCCGTGGGCGTAGCCGTCGTCGGCCTCCCACGGCTCGTGGACGGCCTTGCCGTCGAGGTGGCGCAGCTCGGGCACCCAGCGGCGCACGTACTCGCCGTCGGGGTCGAAGCGCTGCCCCTGCGTGACCGGGTTGAACACCCGGAAGTACGGAGCGGCGTCGGTGCCGCTGCCGGCCACCCACTGCCAGCCGTGGTTGTTCGAGGCCAGGTCGCCGTCGACCAGGTGGTCGAGGAAGTGCCGGGCGCCGTGCTGCCACTCCACGTGCAGGTCCTTGACCAGGAACGAGGCCGTCACCATCCGCACCCGGTTGTGCATCCACCCCTGCGCGAGCAGCTGGCGCATGCCGGCGTCGACGAAGGGGAACCCGGTCTCGCCGCGCTGCCAGGCCTCGAACGCCGTCCCGGGGCGGGTGTACCGCATCCGCGCCATCTCCGGCTTGAGGTACTCCCAGGCCGAGCGCGGCTGGTGCCACAGCACGTCGGCGTAGAACTCGCGCCAGGCCAGCTCGGTGCGGAACGTCGCGACGCCCGGGCCGCGGCGGCGGGCCAGGTCGGCGAGCAGCGTGCGCGGGTGCAGCTCGCCGTACTTCAGGTGCACCGACAGCCGGCTGGTCGTGTCCTGGTCGGGCCGGTCGCGGCCGCCGTCGTACCCGCCCAGGTCGGCGTCGACGAACTCCTCCCACCGGTCGTGGGCGGCCTGCTCGCCGGCGGCGGGGAGGTCGGCGTCGGTCGCCGGCTCGTCCGGCAGGTCCCCGCCGTCGACGTCGCGCGCCCACCGCAGCCCGGACGGCGGACCGCCCGCCGGCGTGGGCCAGCCGTGGTCGGCCCAGGCGCGCGAGAACGGGGTGAAGACCGCGTAGGGGGTGCCGTCCTTCTTGGTGACGCTGCCCGGACCCACCGCGTACGGCGTCCCGGTGCGCACGAGCGGCACCTCGAGCGCCTGCTCCACGGCGTCGTCGCGGCGGCGTCCGAACGGCCCGGTGTCGGCGCTGACGTGCACCGCGTCGGCGCCGAGCTCGCGCACGACCCGCGGCAGCACCTCCTGCGGCTGCCCGCGCCGCACGACGAGCGCACCGTCGGTCGCCACGCGCAGGGCGGCCAGCGAGCGCAGCAGGTAGGTGGTGCGGGCCGCACCCGCCCCGCGCAGCAGCCGGGGGTCCAGGACGAACAGCGGGAGGACGCGCCCGCCGTCGGCCTGCTCGGCGGCGGCGTGCAGGGCGGGGTGGTCGAGCAGGCGCAGGTCGCGGCGGAACCAGAGCACGGTGTCGGGCACGCCTCCACCCTGCCGCCGGGGGGCCGGCGGGGCACCTCGACGGGCGGGCCCCGGAACACCGGGGGCGCCCCGGACGCTGAGCACTAGGCTGGCGCGGCAGGCGGCAGCTGGCGGCACCGGAGGACTGAGCGCAACGTGAGCGACCTGATCGACACCACGGAGATGTACCTCAAGACCATCTTCGAGCTGGAGGAGGAGGGCATCGTGCCCCTCCGCGCCCGCATCGCCGAGCGCCTGCAGCAGAGCGGTCCCACCGTCTCGCAGACCGTCGCCCGGATGGAGCGCGACGGGCTCCTCGTCGTCTCCGGCGACCGCCACCTCGAGCTCACCGCCGACGGCCGCTCCAAGGCCACCTCGGTGATGCGCAAGCACCGGCTCGCCGAGTGCCTGCTCATCGACGTCATCGGGCTCGACTACGAGCACGTGCACGAGGAGGCGTGCCGCTGGGAGCACGTCATGAGCGAGCGGGTCGAGAGGCACCTGGTCAAGCTGCTCGGGCACCCCACCCACTCGCCCTACGGCATCCCGATCCCGGGCCTGCAGGAGCTGGGCGAGCACCCCGACGACGACGTCTTCCTCACCGGCGTGGTCTCGCTCGTGGCGGCGGTCGAGGGCGGCGCCGCCCAGGTGCAGGTGCGCCGGCTCGGCGAGCCGCTGCAGGTCGACACCGAGCTGCTCGGCCAGCTCAGCGTCAGCGGCGTGCGGCCCGGCAGCACGGTGCAGGTGCGCCGCGTCGACGGGGGCGTCGTCGTGGGCGCCGAGGGTCACGAGGCCGTCGACCTGCCGACCCCCACCGCCAGCCACATCTTCGTCACCGTCCCCTCCTGACGGCCCGGCGGGGCCTGCGAGGCCCTCACCCGTCCGCGCGGGCTGGTCCGATCGGACCAGCCCGGTCGAGGACGTCCGGTTGCGCCGACCGGGTGACGTCGGAGCCGACGGCTCACGCTGGGTCCACCACGCCGGTGCCTCGACGCGCCGTCGTGACCGTGGTGTGACATTCGCATGGGCGCTGGGTTACGGTTTCCCCGCCGCTTCGGACCCTCGGGGCGGCCCTGCCGCGGACGCCGAGCCCTGCCACCGCGACCAGGCCCCCTCGATCGTCGCCTGGCAGGGGCGGGGGAACCACACGCGGTACGACGGCCGGGGGCCGACGTACCTAGGGGTGAAGCCGGGACCGCACGCTGCGGAACCGGCCGGGTGAACCACGAACCTCCCACCCGAACCCGACAGCTCACCTCGTAGGCGGTAGGAGAGGTCCCACTTCGTGACGAGTCGCGTCCCGGGACGGCACCGCGCTGCGGTCCGCCCCAAGACACCCCTGTCCACCTTCGCCACCCAGGTCACCGCCGGTGCCGGCACCGTCGGTCGCCGCGGCGCCGTCCTGGCCGCGTCCTCCGGCCTGGTCGTCTCGCTCGGCGTCAGCGCCGCCGACGCCGCCCCGGTGATCGACCTGCCGGGCAGCGCCGGCACCGCCGCCGGCACCGACGCCGGCCCCCCAGGCCGCGCCGGTCGCCGACGCGGTCACCGAGGCCACCGACGGCACCGAGCAGCAGCTCACCGTCCCGGCCGACGTCGCCGTGGTCGCCGTGAGCGCCGTCGCCGCGCAGGTCGTGGCGCCGCCGCCGCCGCCCCCGCCGCCGCCGGCCCCGCGGGAGACCACCCGCGTCTCGCGCTCGGACGAGCGGGTCGCCGCCCGACGCCGAGGCCGCGACGAGTCGCAGGCCGAGACCGAGGAGGCCTCGGCGCCGACCGGCGACCTGTCGGCCTCGCGCGCGAACGTGATGGCCGTCGCCGCCCGCTACGTGGGCGTCCCCTACCGCTACGGCGGCACCAGCCCGTCGGGCTTCGACTGCTCGGGCTACCTGCAGTACGTCTTCGCCCAGGTGGGCATCTCGCTGCCGCGCACCTCCGGTGCCCGATCGCGGGCGCCGCGACGCGGATCTCCCGCGCGGAGGCGCAGCCCGGCGACCTGGTCTACAAGCCCGGCCACATCGGCATCTACGCGGGCGGCAACATGATGTACGACGCGCCCAGCTCGGGCGGCGACGTCTCCAAGCGCGAGATGTGGTCCTCGGACTTCGGGTTCTACCGCGTCCTGAACGGCTGACCACCGCCGCTCACCAGCACCGCCAGCAGGAGCCCGGCCCCCCTGGGGGCCGGGCTCTTCTGCGTCCGTTCACCTGCGCGTCGTGCGCGAAAGGCGGTGACCTCGCGGACCCCGCCGCGTACCCTGGCGCTGTCCGGGGCCGCCGCCCCGGACCTCGACCCCAGGAGGTAGCCGTGGCCACGCCTCGCGACTTCGCCCGCACCGGGCGCGGAGCCGTGACGCGCTGCCCGGCAGCCACCCCTGCTGGGGGCCGCAGCGGAGTGGGAGCCGGGCGATGAGCCGGCCCCCGCACCGTCAGGTGCGCCCGCACCGCGAGCCCGTCAGCAGGCGTCGTCCGTACCGGACGGCGCCTGTCGACGTCTGCGGGGCAGGCGTGCGAGCAGACGTCCTCACGTGTCCCGAAGCCGTCGGGACCCGCACAGCGAGGTGGAACGCATGCGCACTCTCGTCCTCAACGCCGGCTTCGAGCCGCTCGCCGTGGTCTCCTTCCGCCGCGCCCTGGTCCTCGTGCTGGCCGGCAAGGCGTCCGTGCTGGCCGCCGACGACCACCCGGTGGTGTCCGGCTCGGTGAGCCTGGAGCGCCCGTCGGTGATCCTGCTGACCCGGTACGTGCGGGTGCCGTTCGGCCGCTCCGTGCCCGTCTCGCGTCGCGGCGTGCTGCGGCGCGACCGGCACCTGTGCGCGTACTGCGGCACCACGGCCGGCACCGTCGACCACGTGCTCCCGCGCAGCCGCGGCGGGAAGGACTCGTGGGAGAACCTCGTCGCCTGCTGCGTGCGCTGCAACAACCTCAAGGGCAGCCGCACGCCGCAGGAGATGGGCTGGACGCTGCGCTCGCTGCCGGTGGCGCCGCACGGCGCCGGCTGGGTCGTGCGCGGCACCGAGCGCCGGCACGTGACCTGGGAGGACTACCTC
The DNA here is from genome assembly GCA_963715595.1 of uncultured Actinomycetota bacterium. Lineage (GTDB taxonomy): Bacteria > Actinomycetota > Actinomycetes > Actinomycetales > CAWJMD01 > MFD01275-22. The sequence goes on along the minus strand of OY970255.1, from coordinate 2,659,113 downwards.
CCCGAGGCGGCCTGAGCGACCCGCCCCGTCTCGCCCTGCCGGGCCGGGGCGGGTCTGCGAGGGTGGCGGGATGCCTCTCACCTCGACCCGACCCGAGATCGCCGGGACGTTCGGCGCCGTCGCCTCGACGCACTGGCTCGCGACCCAGACGGGGATGGGGGTGCTCGAGCGCGGCGGCAACGCCTTCGACGCCGCCGCGGCCGCGGGCTTCGTGCTGCAGGTGGTCGAGCCGCACCTGAACGGGCCGGGCGGCGACCTGCCGGTGGTGCTGTGGAGCGAGACCGACCAGCAGGCGCACGTGGTGTGCGGGCAGGGCGTCGCGCCGGCGGCCGCGACCGCGCAGGCGTTCACCGACCTCGGGCTGGACGCCGTGCCCGGCACCGGGCCGCTCGCGGCCGTCGTGCCCGGCGCGTTCGGCGGCTGGCTCGAGCTGCTCGCGCGGTGGGGGACGCTGCCGCTGCGCGAGGTGCTGGCCCCCGCCATCGGGTACGCCCTCGACGGCGCGCCCGTGCTGCCGCGGGTGAGCGCGACGATCGCGGCGATGGCACCGACCTTCGACGCCGAGTGGGGGCCGAGCGCCGCCACCTACCTGGTCGACGGCGCCGCGCCCGCGCCGTGGAGCCGGCTGCGCCTGACCGCCCTGGGGCGCACCTACGAGCGGGTGCTCGCCGAGGCCGAGGCGGCCGGCCCCGACCGGCTCGTGCAGCTCGAGGCCGCGCGCCGGGCCTGGTACGAGGGGTTCGTCGCCGAGGCGGTCGACGCGTTCGGTCGCGACCGCGCCTGGATGGACACCTCGGGCGAGCGGCACCACGGCCTCCTCACCGGCGACGACCTCGCGGGCTGGCGGGCCACGGTCGAGGCGCCGCTGCTCGGCACCTACCGCGACGTGCAGGTCGCCAAGACCGGGCCGTGGGGGCAGGGCCCCACGCTGCTGCAGGCGCTCGCCGTGCTCGACCGCGCGGGCCTGCCCGACCGGCTCGACGACGCCGACCCCACCTGGGTGCACGCCGTGGTCGAGTCGCTCAAGCTGGCGATGGCCGACCGCGAGGCCTGGTACGGCGAGGACGCCGACGGCGCCGCTCTCCTGGACCCCGGGTACACCGCCGACCGGGCCGCGCTGCTCGACCCCGCGCGCGCCTCGCACGACCTGCGACCGGGACGCCTGGGCGGCGCCGACCCGCGGCTGCCGGCGCCCGTCGCGTCGCTGGCCGAGGCCACCGGCGGCGGGGGAGCGGCGCCCAGCCCGGGCGTGGGCGAGCCCACCGTCCGCCGGGTCGAGGGCGACACGGCGGCGCGGGGCGACACCTGCCACGTCGACGTCGCCGACCGCTGGGGCAACCTGGTCTCGGCGACGCCGTCGGGCGCCTGGCTGCAGTCCTCGCCGGTCGTCCCCGGCCTCGGCTTCCCCCTCGGCACCCGGGCGCAGATGTTCTGGCTGGAGCAGGGCCTGGCGTCGTCGTTGCGGCCCGGCGCCCGTCCGCGCACGACGCTCTCGCCGAGCCTGGCGCTGCGCGACGGGCGGCCCTGGACGGCGTTCGGCACGCCCGGCGGCGACCAGCAGGACCAGTGGCAGCTCACCTTCCTGCTGCGGGCGGTGCACGGCGACCGCGGTGTCGAGCAGGCGCTCCAGGCGGCGATCGACGCCCCGATGCTGCACACCGACCACGTCGCGTCCTCGTTCTACCCGCGCCGGGCCCGTCCGGGCGTGGTCGTGGTCGAGGACCGCTTCCCGGCGTCCACCGTCGAGGCGCTGCGCGGGCTCGGCCACGAGGTCGAGGTCGTCGACGGCTGGTCGCTCGGACGGCTGAGCGCGGTCGCCCGCGACGGCGAGTGGATCCGCGCGGCGGCGAACCCGCGAGGGGCGCAGGGGTACGCGGCCGGCCGCTGACGGTCGGTACCGTCTCCCCGTGGAGATCCTGCACAGCGTCCTGGTCGTGGCCCACCTCGTGGGCATGGCCGCCGTCGTCGGCGGCTACCTGACCTGCCTGCGCGCCCCGCGGTTCCCGGGCGCGCTGGTCTGGGGCGCCCGGGCGCAGATCGTCACCGGCATCCTGCTGGTCGGGCTGCTCGAGTCGGGTGCCACCGGCGACGAGCCCGACCGCGCGAAGGTGGCGGCGAAGCTCGCCGTGGCGATCGTGCTGACGGGTGTCGCGGAGGCCACCAAGCGCAGGGACCCGCTGCCCACCTGGGCGTTCCACCTGGTCGGCGGGCTGGCGCTGGTCGACGTCCTGGTCGCCGTCCTCGGGTGAGGTCCGGCCGCGGGCCGGGGTGTCGGCCGCGGCGCCTAGGGTGGTGGGTGACATGAGCACCCTGTTCGACGAGCTCGGCGTGCCCGAGCCCACCCCCGCCCGTCCCACCCGGGAGCAGGCCGCGCGCGAGCGCGCCGACGCGCTGCTCACCGGGCTGAACCCGTCCCAGCGCGAGGCCGTGCTGCACTCGGGCAGCCCGCTGCTGATCGTCGCGGGCGCGGGGTCGGGCAAGACCCGGGTGCTGACGCACCGCATCGCCCACCTGCTCGCCGCCCGCGACGTGCACCCGGGCCAGGTGCTCGCGATCACGTTCACCAACAAGGCCGCCGGCGAGATGCGCGAGCGGGTCGGCGCGCTGGTGGGGCCGCGTGCGAAGTTCATGTGGGTCAGCACGTTCCACAGCGCGTGCGTGCGCATCCTGCGGCGCGAGGCCTCGACGATCGGCCTGCGGCAGTCGTTCTCCATCTACGACGCCGCCGACAGCCAGCGGATGATGGCGCTGGCCTGCCGCGAGCTCGACCTCGACCCGAAGCGGTACCCGCCCCGCAGGTTCAGCCACCGGGTCTCGGCGCTGAAGAACGAGCTCGTCGACGACGAGGCCTACACCGCGCAGGCCGAGAGCCCCGACGACAAGATCCTGGCGCAGGCGTACACGATGTACACCCAGCGGCTGCGGCAGGCGCAGGCGCTCGACTTCGACGACCTGATCATGACGACGGTCAACGTGCTGCGGGCCTTCCCGCAGGTGGCCGAGCACTACCGCCGCCGGTTCCGGCACGTGCTGGTCGACGAGTACCAGGACACCAACCACGCCCAGTACGCGCTGATCCGCGAGATCGTCGGCGGCGCAGACGATCTCGCGCACCCCACGGATCCGTCGGCGCCGCCCCTCGAGCCGGGCGAGCTGACCGTCGTGGGCGACGCCGACCAGTCGATCTACGCCTTCCGCGGCGCCACCATCCGCAACATCCTCGAGTTCGAGGCCGACTACCCCGACGCGCGCACGGTGCTGCTCGAGCAGAACTACCGCTCGACCCAGACCATCCTGTCGGCCGCCAACGCGGTGATCGCCAAGAACCCCGACCGGCGGCCGAAGAACCTGTGGTCCGAGGCGGGCGACGGCGAGCCGGTGGTGGGGTACGCGGCCGACAACGAGCACGACGAGGCGGCGTTCGTGGCCGAGGAGGTCGCGACGCTGCACGAGCGCGAGGGCCTGCGGTACGGCGACGTCGCGGTCTTCTACCGCACCAACGCGCAGTCGCGGGCGTTCGAGGAGGTGCTGGTGCGGGCCGGCGTCCCGTACAAGGTCGTGGGCGGCACCCGGTTCTACGAGCGGCGCGAGGTCAAGGACGTCCTGGCCTACCTGCGGGTGCTGGCCAACCCCGACGACACCGTCAACCTGCGGCGCATCCTCAACGTGCCCAAGCGCGGCATCGGCGACCGCGCCGAGGCGATGATCGCCTTCCTCGCCGAGCGCGAGCGCATCGGCTTCAACGCCGCGCTGCTGCGCGCCGGCGAGGCGCCGGGCCTGGTCACGCGCTCGCTCAAGGCGATCCACGGCTTCAACGCCGTCATCGACGAGCTGCGCACCGTGGTCGAGGCGGGCGCGGGGCCGGTCACGGTGCTCGAGGCGGTGCTCGACCGCACCGGCTACCTGGCCGAGCTGCGCGCCAGCGACGACCCGCAGGACGAGAGCCGGATCGAGAACCTGGCCGAGCTGGCCGCGGTGGCGTCCGAGTACGAGGTCGCGAACCCCGAGGGCACGCTCGCCGACTTCCTCGAGCAGGTCTCGCTGGTCGCCGACGCCGACGAGGTGCCCGACGAGGCGGTGGCCGACGGCGCCGCCGAGGAGGCCGCGCAGGCGAGGGCCGACCAGGGCGTGCTCACCCTGATGACCCTGCACACCGCGAAGGGCCTGGAGTTCGACGTCGTCTTCCTCACCGGCATGGAGGACGGCGTCTTCCCGCACATGCGCTCGCTCGACGACCCCGTCGAGCTGCAGGAGGAACGACGGCTCGCCTACGTGGGCATCACCCGCGCGCGCAAGCGGCTGTACCTGACCCGTGCCGCCGTGCGCAGCGCGTGGGGCGCCCCCCAGTACGGGCCGCCGAGCCGGTTCCTCGGCGACGTGCCCGAGCACCTGCTCACCTGGCGGCGCGAGCTCACCGCCGGTCCGCGGGTCGGCCTCGGGCAGGCCCCGGCGATCGCGCGGCTGGCCCAGCGTCCCGGCGTCCGCAGCCCGGGCAACCGCGAGATCGTGCACCTCGAGCCGGGCGACCAGGTCACCCACGACACGTTCGGGCTGGGGACGGTCACCGAGGTCGTCGGCACGGGCGACAAGACCGTCGCCCACGTCGACTTCCGCTCCGAGGGCACCAAGCGGCTGCTGCTGCGCTACGCGCCGGTCGAGAAGCTCTAGGTACCCGTCCCGGAGCCGACGACGAGCCGGTAGCCGATGCCGCGCACCGACTCGACCCGTACCTCGTCGGTCGCGTCGGCGAGCCGGCGCCGCAGCCGCTTCACGGCGGAGGCCACCGAGTCGTCGTCGCCCAGGTAGTCGCGCGACCACACCCGCTCGGTGAGCTCGCCGAAGCCGTGCACGCGTCCGGACTCGCCGGCGAGCACCACCAGCAGGTCGAACTCGCGCGCCGAGACCGGCACCGCGCGCCCGCGGCAGGTGACCTGGCGGGCGCCCCGGTCGACCTCGAGGTCACCGACCCGGTGCAGCCCGCGCGTCGGGGCGGGTGCGGGGGCCTCGGGTGCGGCCCGGCCGAGCAGCCGCGCGGCGTGGGCGGCGTCGGGGGCGAGCACGACCGAGGTGGCGCGCCCGACGAGCTGCAGCACGGCCAGGGCCTGCTCGGGGGCGAGCCCGACGCACACCACGACGCCGTCGTCGATACCGGTCTCCGGGCTCGCCCTCGGGTCGGGCACCGCCGCCGCCTCGGCCCGTCCGGCCCTGTCGACCCGGCGCAGGTCGAGCACGCTCGCGCTCCCCGACCCGGCCGGCGCCGGCACGGCCGCCACCCCTTCGCGCACGTGTCCGGGGTTCTGGGACCGCCGGTCGTACAAGAAGCCCGTCGTGAACGCCATCTCGGTCGTGCAGCGGCCCGACATGTGATCCGCTGCGGCTGAGGCCTTCTCGGGTCCTCAGTCACCGCCTCCGGCGGCCGGCCACCAGGGTCGGTCGCCGCAGGTGCGTCCGGGGGCGTCAGCGCAGGGCGGTCACGCCGTGCTCGGAGACCGTGCCGTCGCTGTCGAGACGGCACAGCGCAGCCGTGATCTCGTGCACGAGCCGGCTCGAGACGGGCAGCGACATGTGGCCGGCGCCGCGCACCAGGTGGTTGCGCACGTGCAGCCCGGGGTGCACGACCCGGCCGTTGCGCTGGGGCACCACCATCTGGTCGAGGTCGGACCAGTAGGCGATGAAGCGGGTGCGGCAGCGCTGGTCCTGCGGCGAGGCGAGCTCGCGCAGCAGGTCGCTGCCGGGTCGCAGCTGGCGGGTCAGCTCGGTGCTCAGCAGGTGCGCCATCCGGGTGCCGGCGTGCGGGGTGCCCAGGGTGACCAGGGTGTGGACGCGGGCGTCGCCGCCGAGGCGCTGCACGTAGTAGCGGGCGATCAGCCCGCCGAGGCTGTGGCCGACGACGTGCAGGCGCTCGTACCCCGTGCGCTCGCAGATGCTCTCGACCTCCTCGGCGAGAGCCCTCGCAGCCGCCCGGACGTCGTTGGTGACGGGGGAGTAGTTCAGGGTGAGCACTCGACCGAACCCCTTGCGGCGCAGGCCACGTCGTAGCAGGGAGAAGATGGAGCGGTTGTCGACCATGCCGTGCAGCAGCAGGATCGGGGTGCCGGCCGCCTCGACGTCGCCGACCAGCAGCCCCCGCTGCACGGGGCCGAGGCCCTCGAGCCGGTAGTCGTCCGGGTCGCGGTGGCGGTCGCGCAGCAGCCCGAGCGGGTACACGGCCAGGTGCGCGGCGTTCCACGTGGCCTCGACGGCCACGCCCACCACGCCGCGCGGGGTCAGCAGCGCCCGAGCGGCTGCGCCGGTGGCGCCGAGGGCGCGGGAGAAGGTCGAGGCGGGGGCGCGCGTCGCCTCCGGGCCGGGCCCGGGGGCGCGGTCCGGGACGGACCCCAGCGGCAGCGACATCGACGGCCCTCCTCGCACGCAACGTAGCAACAGCGGCGACCGCCGGCGCACCGGGCGAGCGGTCCGGCCCCGCGTGCGTGGCACCCGACCGCTCGTCGCGGCCGACCGACCGCTCGTCGTGGTCGCCGGTGCTTCGGCGCGCGGGATCGGCCGCACCGGGTGATGCTCTGCCCATGGCGACGACGCTGCCCGGCTTCCTCGCGCGTGACCGGACGGTCGCCGCACCCGGCTTCAACCGATGGCTCATCCCACCCGCCGCACTGGCGGTGCACCTGTGCATCGGCCAGGCGTACGCGACCAGCGTGTACAAGACCGCGCTGGTGCGGCACTTCGACGTCGGCCTGACCGAGATCGGCCTCATCTTCTCGATCGCGATCGTGATGCTGGGGCTGTCGGCGGCCGTGATGGGCACCTGGGTCGACCGCAACGGGCCGCGGGCGGCGATGTTCACCTCGGCCTGCTTCTGGGCCACCGGCTTCCTGGTCGGCGCGGTCGGCATCTGGACGAGCCAGCTCTGGCTGCTGTACCTCGGCTACGGCGTGATCGGCGGCATCGGGCTGGGCATCGGCTACATCTCGCCGGTCTCCACGCTGATCAAGTGGTTCCCCGACCGTCCCGGTCTCGCGACCGGCATGGCGATCATGGGCTTCGGCGGCGGCGCGCTCATCGCCAGCCCGGTCTCGACGGTCCTGCTGCAGCGCTACGACAGCGGCTTCACCCCGTCCGACCCGGGCTCGGTCGCCTCGGGCGAGGCGGTCGCGATGCTGTTCGTCACGCTGGGCGTGGTGTACCTCGCCTACATGCTGTTCGGGGCGTTCACCGTGCGGGTTCCCGCCGAGGGCTGGCGCCCGGACGGGTTCGACCCGTCGACGCTGCGCGAGAAGAAGCTGGTGACGACCGCGAGCGTGACCGCGAACAACGCGATCCGCACACCGCAGTTCTGGCTGCTGTGGGTCGTGCTGTTCTGCAACGTGACCGCGGGGATCGGCATCCTCGAGCAGGCCTCGCCGATGATCCAGGACTTCTTCCGCGAGGGCGGCACGTCGACCGTGTCGGCCGCCGTCGCAGGCGGTTTCGTCGGCATCCTGTCGATGGCGAACATGGCCGGACGCTTCGTGTGGTCGTCCACCTCCGACGTGATCGGCCGCAAGCCGATCTACATGGTCTACCTCGGTGTCGGCGTCGTGGCGTACCTCGCGCTGGCCCTGGCCGGTTCGACCGCGACGGCGCTGTTCGTGCTGCTCGCCGTGGTCATCCTGTCGTTCTACGGTGGCGGTTTCGCGACCATCCCCGCGTACCTGCGCGACCTGTTCGGCACCCTGCAGGTGGGTGCGATCCACGGCCGGCTGCTCACCGCCTGGTCGGCGGCCGGTGTGGCCGGTCCGCTCATCGTCAACGCCTTCCTCGACGCGCAGGGCACCCCGGGTGAGCTGACCGCCGCCGCCTACCGTCCGGCTCTGCTGACGATGGTCGTGCTGCTCGCGATCGGCTTCGTCGCCAACCTGCTCGTCAAGCCGGTGGCCGAGCGCTTCCACGAGCAGAAGGAGCAGGACCTCGCGGTCGACGTCCGCGAACCGCAGCCGACGGCGAAGGAGGTGGGCAGGTGACCGCGCGCATCGCGATCGCGTGGGCGCTCGTGGGCGTCCCGCTCGTCTACGGCGTCTACCAGACCGTCGTGAGGGCCTCGTCGCTGTTCGGCGGCTGACGCCCGTACGTCAGCGCGACCACCGGACGCAGATCGTCCGTAGTCAGCCTGCGGCGCACCCGTGGACACACCGACGCGACCCTCGTCGTTCCTCTACAACGGCACCCGCCGGCTCTGCGAGCGGCTCGGGTGCACCGACGTCCGGCCCAAGGGCCTGAAGAACTGCGCGATGTCGATCGCGGTGCCCGCGCGGGCGAGCTGACCACGGATCGCCTTGCGGCAGAAGGCGTTGTCAGTCGTCGCCTCTAGTCTGAGGGCATGTCGGTGGGGGCCGTGGGTGGGGCGCTTGCGGGTGGGCTCGCGCTCGTCGAGCAGGGCGTGGACGACCTGCTCGGCGCCTCGCTGTGGTCGCTGACCGACACCCAGGTGCACGAGCTGGTCGTCGCGCTCACCGTGCAGGAGGCCCGGGTGTCGGCGGCCAAGGCGGCGCTGCTGCGCGAGTCGGTCTCACGTGAGGCACCGGACGCACGTGGGCGACGTGGGGCGGTGACCAGGGCGGTGCTGACCGACCGGTGCCGGGTCAGCCGCGGCCGGGCCACCGCCGACCTGGAGAACGCGGCCGTGACCTGCCCGGTGTCGGGTGACCTGCGGGCGCTGGGCGCCGCGTGGGCGGCCGGTGAGGTGACCCGCGAGCACGTGGTCGTCGCCCGGGCGTGCCTGCACCGCCTTCCCCGCCGCCTCGTCCGCGAGCACCGGGCCGAGGTCGACACCGAGCTGACCGAGCGCGCGCTCGAGTGGGACCCCGCCTCGGCCGAGGTCCTCGCCCAGCACCTGCTCCAGGCCCTGGTGCCCGACGCGTCGGACCGGTTCGACGAGCACGCTCACGAACGCCGCCACCTCGGCGCCGTCACCGACTCCACCGGCATGGTGGTGGTCTCCGGCCAGCTGGACGCCGTGGGTGGGTCGGCGTTCGTCGCGACGTTGGACCACCTCGCCGAGCAGGACCGGTACGCCCTGCGCGAGGACGGCGACCCCGACCTGCGGACCCGGGGTCAGCGCCGCGCCGACGCACTGGTCCGCATGGCCGAGCTCGCGAACGAGCACCTGCGCCTGCCCGCCAGCACGGACGGGACGCGCACGGACGGGCTCCGTTCGGGTGTGCCACGGGTCGTGGTGCACGTCGACGCCGACCAGCAGGCCGCCACCACCAGCACCGGGCAGAAGGTCAGCCCCGGCACGCTGGCCAGGATGGTCTGCGACGCCGTCCTCGAACGCGTCACCCTCTCCTGCGGGCGGGTCGTCTCGATGACGTCCCTGGGCCGCCTGGCCACCCCCGGCCAGCGCGCGGCGCTGACCGCCCGCGACCAGGGCTGCAGCTGGCCCGGCTGCACGACACCACCGGCGCTGTGCGAGGCCCACCACGTCCTCTGGTGGTCCCGAGGCGGCCCCACCACCATCGACAACCTCGCCCTGCTCTGCACCCGCCACCACACGAAGGTCCACGCCCAACCCGACGACGAGCGGGGGTGGCATCATGCTGATGCGCGACGGGCGACCGGTGTTCCGACCACCCGCGCACCACGGCCACCCACCAGGCACGCTGCTGCGCAACACCTTCCACGACACCGCCCGTGAGGCCCGCGCCACCGGGCGACGCTGGCGCACGCCCGAACCCGACCCACCGTGAGGCGGGGGTGTCCTCAGCTCTGGTGGCGCGGGATGGGGAAGGGACGCTGCTCCTGGCCCTCCGGTGCGTGCAGGCCGCTGTCGGGCGTCGGCTCGGTGCGACCGGGCTGGTGGTCCTCGAGGCGGATCACGACCCACTTGGAGGTCGGGGTGTTGCTCGCCTCGGCCGTGGAGTCGAGCGGCACCAGCGGGTTCGTCTCGGGGTAGTACGCGGCCACGCAACCCTTGGGGGTGTCGTACTCGACCAGCCGGAACGCCTTCGCGGTCCGGTCGACGCCGTCCTCCCACTCGCTGACGAGGTCGACCAGCTCGCCGTCGCTGCGGCCCAGCTCGCGCAGGTCGTCGGCGCTGATGAACAGCACCCGCCGGCCCTGGTGGATACCGCGGTACCGGTCGTCCAGGCCGTACAGCGTGGTGTTGAACTGGTCGTGGCTGCGCAGCGACTGCAGCACCAGCCGGCCCTGCGGCACCTGCACCACCTGCAGCGGGCTCACCGTGAAGACGCCCTTGCCGACCTTGGTCGGGAAGGTGCGGGAGTCGCGCGGGGGGTGCGGGAGGATGAAGCCGCCGGGGCGCTTGATGCGCTCGACGTAGTCCTCGCAGCCGGGCACGACCCGCGAGATGTGGTGACGCACCTCGTCGTAGTCGGTGGCGAAGACGTCCCAGCGGATGCCGTGCCGGTCGCCGAGGGTGGCGGCGGCGATGCCGCTGACGATGTCGACCTCCGAGCGCAGGTGCGGCGAGACGGGCTCGACCCGTCCGCGCGAGGCGTGCACGTTGCACATCGAGTCCTCGACGGTGACCTGCTGCTCGCGCCCGCCGGTGCGGTCGATCTCGGTGCGGCCCAGGGTCGGCAGGATCAGCGCCTCCTCGCCGGTGACGCCGTGCGAGTGGTTCAGCTTGGTCGACACCTGCACGCTCAGCGACGTCTTGCGCAGCGCGTTCTCGACGGCCTCGGTATCCGACATCGCCGAGACGAAGTTGCCGCCGAGGCCCATGAACACCTTGACCTCGCCGTCGCGCATGGCGCGCACCGAGTCGACGCTGTCGTGGCCGTGCTCGCGCGGCGGCTCGAAGCCGAACTCGGCACCGAGGGCGTCGAGGAAGGAGTCGGGGGACTTCTCCCAGATCCCCATCGTCCGGTCGCCCTGCACGTTGGAGTGGCCGCGGACGGGGAAGAGCCCCGCACCCGGCCTGCCGAGGTTCCCCTGCAGGAACGCGACGTTGACGAACTCCTTGATCGTGTTCACCGCGTTGTGGTGCTGGGTGATGCCCATCGCCCAGCAGGTCACGGTGCGCTTGGAGGCGGCCATCATCTCGGCGGCGCTGCGCATCTCGTCCATGCCCAGGCCCGTCGCGGCGAGCACGTCGTCCCAGTCGAGCGAGCGCACGTGCTGCTCCCACTCGGCGAACCCGACGGTGTGCTGCTCGATGAACTCGCGGTCGACCACGGTGCCGGGCGCGGCGTCGTCGGCCTCCAGCAGCAGCCGCGCGAGGCCCTGGTAGAGAGCGAGGTCGCCGCCGCTGCGGATCTGCAGGTACAGGTCGGCCAGCTCGAACGACTTGCCCGCCATGCCCATCGGCTCCTGCGGGTTCATGAACCCCTGGAGCCCCGCCTCGCGCAGCGGGTTGATGGCGATGATCTTCGCGCCGTCGCGCTTGGCGATCTGCAGCGCCGACAGCATCCGCGGGTGGTTCGTGCCCGGGTTCTGGCCGGCGATCACGATCAGCTCGGCCTCGTGCACGTCCTGCAGCGAGACCGACGCCTTGCCGATGCCGATCGTCTCGGCCAGCGCCACCGAGGTCGACTCGTGGCACATGTTCGAGCAGTCGGGCAGGTTGTTCGTCCCGAAGACGCGGGCGAACAGCTGGTACAGGAACGCGACCTCGTTCGACGCGCGGCCCGAGGTGTAGAACGCCGCCTGGTCGGGGGAGTCGAGCCGGTGCAGGTGGTCGGCGACCAGCGCGAACGCGTCGTCCCACGAGATCGCCTCGTAGTGGCTCGACCCGGCCCGCTTGACGACCGGGTGGGCGAGCCGACCCTGCTGCTCGAGCCAGTAGCCCGACGCCGCCGCGATGTCGTCGACCGAGTGGCGGGCGAAGAACTCCGGACCCACCAGGGCCCGCTGGCCCTCGTGCGCGACCGCCTTGGCGCCGTTCTCGCAGAACTCGGCCGTGTGCCGGTGCCCCGGCTCGGGGTCGGGCCAGGCGCAGCTCATGCAGTCGAAGCCGTCGGTCTGGTTCAGCGCCAGCAGCGCCTTGGCGGCGCGGACCGGGCCCATGTTGCGCACGGCGTACTTCAGCGAGATCGCCACCGCCTCGGGCCCGGCGGCGGCGCCCTTCGGCTCGGTGACCTTCAGGTCGCGGTCGTCGTCCACGGGTCGCCCGGTCTGCATGGATCGAACCTACGCCGGGACGGTCCTCTCCGCCGTTCGGCGCCCGGGACCGTCGGAGGGCGCTGGCAGGGTGGCGGTCGCAGGTGGGAACGAGGACGAGGGGGCGTAGGCGATGGGGCGCAACAGCCAGCGGCGTCGGAGGGCGACGGCGGGTGACCGGCCGGGCGGCAGGCCACCGGGGTCCGGTGCCGCGGCCCGTGCGCACGAGGCCGAGGTCGAGCGGGCCCGGTCGTCGCTGCAGACGTGGGTGCGTCTGCGCGAGGCGGGCCACGCGGCCGAGGCGGCCGCAGTCCGTCGCGAGGTCGGGGCGGCGCTCGCGAGAGGCCCCGTCCGCGCCGCCGTCGTGGCCGGTCTGGTGTCGCGGCTCGCCGAGGCGATCACCTGGGCGTGGGAGCACCACTGGGAGCCGGCAGACGTCCTGCGCCAGGTCTCGAGGCGACTCGGCGAGAGGGAGGCGGCGGTCGCGCGCGACGCGGTCGCGGCGTCGCTGTCGAGGTACGCGAGCGCGTCGGTCTCGCCGCGGTGGGCAGATCAGCTGGCGGCCCACGACGTCCGGGTGCGATGGGCTCCTTCGACCGACCACCTGACGGCGGCGCTGCCGACCGACCCGGTGGCTGCGGCCGACGTGCTCGCCGACGCGTCGTCCCTGCTCGACCTGCTGGTCCGCCTGCCGCCGCTCGAGCCGGTCGAGGCCCTGCCCGGCCGGTGGCGGGCGTCCGCCGAGCACCCTCCGGGCGAGGCCCCGCCCGTGACCGAGCGGGTGCTGACGCGGGTCCGCGCGCTGCTGGCCCAGGCCGAGTCGACGCCGTACCCCGCCGAGGCCGAGACGTTCTCGGCAGCGGCGCAGTCGCTGATGGCCCGGCACAGCATCGACCAGGCCCTGCTCGCCCGGTCCGGCCCGGCGGGTCGACGCGAGGCGCCGGTGGCGAGGCGGGTGGGCGTCGACCGTCCGTACGAGGCCCCGAGGGCGGGCCTGCTCGAGGCCGTCGCCGTGGCGAACCGGTGCCGCACCGTGTGGTCCCGCGACCTCGGGTTCTCGACCGTCGTGGGCTTCGAGTCCGACGTCGCCGCCACGCAGGCCCTGTACCTGTCGCTGCTGGTGCAGGCCACGCACGCGATGACCGGCCACGGATCCCGCTCCGCGCGCGGCGGCGGTTCGCGGACGCGGTCGTTCCGGCAGTCCTTCCTGCTCGCGTACGCGCACCGCATCGGCGAGCGGCTGCGCGCGGTGACCGACGCCGAGGTCGACAGCGCGCTGGCCGAGGGACGGGGGAGCGCGCCGGGGCGCGACACGGGCGCCGGGACGGGACGCGGCAGCGGGTCGGGCGCCGACCTCGTCGTCGTGCTGGCAGATCGCGTCGCAGAGGTCGACGAGGCGGTCACGTCGCTGTTCCCCGCTCTCACCCACGGCCGGCTCGGACGGGCTCGCGACGAGGAGGGCTGGGCGGCGGGAACCTGGGCGGCCGAGAGGGCGTCCCTGGCTGGTGGCACGGCCGTCGAGGGCCGGTGAGCCGGGGCCGACCGCGTGAGCGGACTCACCCGGTGCCCGGGGGCCGGTCACCCGCCCCCCGCTAGGCTCGCCCCGGACTTCCCCCCGACCCGGTGTCGACCGACCCGGTCTCGACGACGAAGGACGGATCCCGTGGACCTGTACGAGTACCAGGCGCGAGACGTGTTCGAGACGCACGGGGTCCCCGTGCTGCGCGGCATCGTGGCGACCACCGTCGAGGAGGCCCGCGCGGCCGCCGAGGAGCTCGGTGGCGGCACCGTCGTGGTCAAGGCCCAGGTCAAGACCGGTGGCCGCGGCAAGGCCGGCGGCGTCAAGCTCGCGCACAGCCCGGACGAGACGGCCGAGAAGGCCGGCGAGATCCTCGGCATGGACATCAAGGGCCACACCGTGCACCGCGTGATGATCGCCGAGGGTGCCAAGATCGCCGAGGAGTACTACTTCTCCCTGCTGCTCGACCGCGCCAACCGCTCCTACCTGGCGATGTGCTCGGTCGAGGGCGGCGTCGACATCGAGACCGCTCGCCGAGGAGCGCCCCGAGGCGCTCGCCAAGGTCGAGGTCGACCCGGCCGTGGGCATCGACGCCGCCAAGGCCGACGAGATCGTCACCGCCGCCGGGTTCGCCGACGAGCTGCGCGGACCGGTGGCCGACGTCCTGCAGAGGCTGTGGGTCGTCTACCGCGACGAGGACGCCACGCTGGTCGAGGTCAACCCGCTGGTGCGCACCGAGGACGGCAGGATCATCGCCCTCGACGGCAAGGTCTCGCTCGACGCCAACGCCGACTTCCGCCAGCCCGGCCACGCGGCCTCGAGGACGCCGCCGCCACCGACCCGCTCGAGGCGCAGGCCAAGGAGAAGGGCCTCAACTACGTCAAGCTCGACGGCTCGGTCGGCATCATCGGCAACGGCGCCGGCCTCGTCATGAGCACCCTCGACGTCGTCGCCTACGCCGGCGAGGAGCTCGGCGGCGTCAAGCCCGCGAACTTCCTCGACATCGGCGGCGGCGCGTCGGCGCAGGTGATGGCCGACGGGCTGCACGTCATCCTCGGCGACGAGCAGGTCAAGAGCGTCTTCGTGAACGTCTTCGGCGGCATCACCTCCTGCGACGCGGTCGCCAACGGCATCGTGCAGGCGCTGCAGCTGCTCGGCGACGAGGCGACCAAGCCGCTCGTCGTGCGGCTCGACGGCAACAACGTCGACGAGGGCCGGCGCATCCTGGCCGACGCGAACCACCCCCTCGTGACGATCGAGGAGACCATGGACGGCGCGGCCCGCAAGGCCGCCGAGCTGGCTTCGGCCAACTGAGACAGGGAGTTCCGACGACATGGCGATCTTCCTCACCGAAGGACAGCAAGGTCATCGTCCAGGGCATGACCGGCTCCGAGGGCATGAAGCACTCCCAGCGGATGCTGGCCTCGGGCACGAACGTGGTCGGCGGGGTGAACCCGCGCAAGGCGGGCGAGACCGTCGAGTTCGACGGCGGCGTGAGCGTCCCGGTGTTCGGCTCCGTCGCCGAGGCGATGGAGAGGACGGGCGCCGACGTGTCCGTCGTCTTCGTGCCGGCCGCCTTCACCAAGGCCGCCGCGATCGAGGCGATCGACGCCGGCATCCCGCTCGCGGTGATCATCACCGAGGGCGTCGCGGTCAAGGACAGCGCCGAGCTGTGGGCGCACGCGAAGGCGAAGGGCACCACGCGGGTCGATCGGCCCGAACTGCCCCGGCCTGATCAGCCCCGGGCAGTCCAACGCCGGCATCATCCCCGCCACCATCACCGGTCCGGGCAAGGTCGGCCTGGTGTCGAAGTCGGGCACCCTGACCTACCAGATGATGTTCGAGCTGCGTGACTTCGGCTTCTCCACCGCCGTCGGCATCGGCGGCGACCCGATCATCGGCACCACCCACATCGACTGCCTCGAGGCGTTCGAGAACGACCCCGACACCGCGGCCATCGTGATGATCGGTGAGATCGGCGGCGACGCCGAGGAGCGGGCGGCGGCGTACATCAAGGACAACGTCACCAAGCCGGTCGTCGGCTACGTCGCGGGCTTCACCGCCCCCGAGGGCAAGACGATGGGCCACGCCGGCGCGATCGTGTCCGGGTCCTCGGGCACGGCGCAGGCGAAGAAGGAGGCCCTCGAGGCCGCCGGGTGTCAAGGTCGGCAAGACGCCGAGCGAGACCGCCCAGCTGATGCGGGAGATCATGCAGTCGCTGTGAGCGACCAGCACCAGGGGCCGGACCGGCTCGCAGGCCTCACCTGGCCGCGCGAGACCGCCCGGCTCCTGCTGCGTCGGGCCACCCCGTCGGACGCCGCCGCGATGTGGGCGTACCGGTCGCTGCCCGAGGTGAGCGAGTGGATCACCTCGGCTCCGGCCGACCTGGAGGCGTTCACCGCGCTGCAGACGCCGCAGCGGCTGCGCGACACCCTCGTGGTGAGCCTGCGCACGTGCCGGGCGAGGTCGTCGGCGACCTGATGGTGCAGGTGCAGGACGCGTGGTCGCAGGCCGAGGTGCGCGAGCGCGCGGCCGGCACCCAGGTCGAGCTGGGCTGGGCCTTCCACCCGCGTCGGGCGGTCGCGGGCTACGCCACCGAGGCCGTCGCCGACCTGCTGCGGATGTGCTTCTGGGAGCTGGGCGTCCGGCGGGTCGAGGCGCACTGCTTCGCGGCCAACGGGCCGTCGTGGCGGCTCATGGAGCGGCTCGGCATGCGGCGCGAGACGCACGCGGTCAAGGAGTCGCTGCACCGCAGCGGCGAGTGGATGGACGGCCTCGCCTACGCCCTGCTCGCCGACGAGTGGCGCACCCGCGACCTCGACCTGGACGACGAGCAGCCGGACGGGCAGCCGGACCGGGACCGTCCCTGACCGGCGTGGGAGCACCACCCCGGCCGCCGGCCGGGCGACCATGGAGGCGATGAGCCTGCTCGCCCGTGACCCGCGCGCACCCGCGCGCGAGCGCGCCACCGACCCGCCCGAGCGCACCGCGCTCGGGTCGCCGGCGTTCGTGGGCGTCCTGGCGGGCGGCCAGGCCGTGCTGGCCGGCCTGGTCTTCGCGCTCGTCCCGGTGATGCTGGTGTGGCTGACCTCGGCCCGCGTCGGCGCCCACTGGACCGAGGCCGCCCGGGTCGGCGCCGACGCGTTCGCGCTGGCGCACGGCGCCCCGGTCGCGCTGCCGTCCGGTGAGCTGTCGCTCGTCCCCCTCGGTCTGACCGCCCTGGTCGTCACGCTGTGCTGGGTCGGCGGGCGTCGCGTGCACGAGGCGCTGCGCGCCCTGCGCGACCCCGTGCCGCGACGCGACCTCGGGCTGGCGCTGGCCGGTTTCGTCGTCGGGTACGCCGTGCCCGCGTCGGCGGTGGCGGTCGTGGCCGGCACCGCGGCCGTGCGGCCCCACACCGGGCGCGCCGTCGCCGGCGCGGTCGCCGTCTCGCTCGTCGGGGCGCTGCTCCCGATGCTGCCCGCGTGGCTCGGCCGCTGGCCGCACCGCGACCGGCTGCTGTCGGCGGCGCGCGCCGGGGCGTGGGTGCTGGGCGCGCTCGCCGTGGTCGCGACGCTGCTGACGGGTGCGGCCCTGTGGGCCGGGCGCGAGCGGGTGCTCGCCGTGCACGAGGCGCTGCACCCCGGCGCCGCGGGCCACGTGGGGCTGGCGCTGCTGCAGCTGGCGCTGCTGCCCGTGCTGGCGGTGTGGGCGCTGTCGTACCTGGCGGGTCCCGGCTTCACCGTCGGCGCCGGCACGCTGGTGCAGCCCGGCAGCACCGTCCTCGGCCCGCTGCCCGCGCTGCCGGTGCTGGGCGGCCTGCCCGACCCGGGGACGAGCACCTCGCCGGTGACGGCCCTGCTCGGTGTGCTCGCGGTCGTCGCCTGCGGTGCGGTCGGCGGCGTGCTGCTGGCCCGGCGCGACCCCGACGGGGGCTGGCGCCCGCTCGCCGTCGACGCCGCCGCGGTGGTCCTGGGCGTGGGCCTCGTCGTGCTGCTGCTGGGCCTGGCCGCGTCCGGGCTCGGCCGGGCCCGGACGGCTCGCCGACGTCGGGCCGACCCCCGTCGTGCTCGCCGGGGTCGTCGCCGCTCGAGGTCGCCGTCGGCGTGCTGGTCGGGGTGCTGCTCGCCGGGCGCCGGGTCAGCGCGTGGGTGTCAGCAGCTCGAGCACGTCGCGCCTGAACTGCTCCTCGCAGGCGGCCTGGCCGCTCTCGGTGAGCGAGGTGCGCAGGCACTCCTGCGCCTGGCTGAACAGCGGGTAGAAGGCGAGCTGCCCGACCACGCCGAGCACCATCACCAGGGCCAGCGCGAGACCGGCCGACACCATGGTCACGCCCAGGACGCTGCGTCCGCGGCCCGCCCGCGACAGGCGCACCAGGGTGACCACGGCCGCCACCACCGCCGCGACGTAGAACGCGCCCGAGGCGAGCGACCAGGGCAGCGGGAGCAGCGAGGCGACGACGCCGCCGAGCAGGCACCACGCCAGCGCCCGCCCGGGGGTGCGCGGGTCGGTGCGGCCACCTGTGCGTGGCCCTGCGCCGGCCGGGGCGGCGCCGCGCGCGTCGGGGTCGGGCACGGCAGCCTCCGTCCGGGGTGGGTGCGGGGCACCGCTATCGTCGGCACCCGTGACGGCCGAGTCTCGCACCCGGGTGCCCCCGCTGCTGTCCCCGGGGCGGCCGGCGCGGCTCGTCGTGCTGGTCTCGGGCGCCGGGCACCAACCTCCAGGCCCTGCTCGACGCCTGCGACGACCCCGCCTACGGGGCCCGCGTGGTGGCCGTCGGGTCCGACCGGCTCGGCGTCGAGGGCCTCGCCCGGGCCGCCCGCGCCGGCGTCCCCACCTTCGCCCGCCGGCTCAAGGAGCACCCCGACCGCGCGGACTGGGACCGCGCGCTCACCGACGCGGTCGCGGCGCACGAGCCCGACCTGGTGGTGCTCGCCGGGTTCATGAAGCTCACCGGCCCGGTCTTCCTCGCCCGCTTCGGCGGCCGCGTGCTCAACACCCACCCGGCGCTGTCGCCGTCGTTCCCCGGCACGTCCGGCCCGGCCGACGCGCTCGCCTACGGGGTGAAGGTCACCGGCTGCACGCTGTTCCTCGTCGACGAGGGGGTCGACACCGGCGCGGTGGTCGCCCAGCGCGCCGTCGACGTGCTCGACGACGACGACGTCGGCACGCTGCACGAGCGCATCAAGACCGTCGAGCGGGCGATGCTCGTCGACACCGTGGGCCGCATGGTCCGCTCCGGCTGGACCCTCGACGACAGGAAGGTCACCGTCCCGTGACGACCACCCCCGCCACCCCCGACGCCGCCGCAGCGCCCGACCCCGGCCGCCGTCCGCTGCGCCGCGCGCTGGTGTCGGTCTACGACAAGACCGGCCTCGCCGAGCTCGCGGTCGGGCTGCACGCCGCCGGCGTCGCGCTCGTCTCGACCGGGTCGACCGCCACGCGCATCGCCGACGCCGGCGTGCCGGTCACGCGGGTCGAGGACCTCACCGGCTTCCCCGAGTGCCTGGACGGACGGGTCAAGACCCTGCACCCGCGGGTGCACGCCGGCATCCTCGCCGACCGCCGCAACCCCGACCACGAGCAGCAGCTGCGCGACCTCGAGGTCGAGCCGTTCGACCTGGTCGTGGTCAACCTGTACCCGTTCGCCGCCACGGTGGCCTCGGGCGCGGGTCCCGAGGACGTCATCGAGCAGATCGACATCGGCGGGCCGTCGATGGTGCGCGCCGCGGCCAAGAACCACGCCAGCGTCGCCGTCGTGGTCGACCCCGCCGCCTACGGGTCGGTCGTCGAGGCGGCCGGAGCGGGCGGCTTCGACCTGACCGCGCGCCGACGCTTCGCCGCGCAGGCCTTCGCCCACACCGCCGCCTACGACGCCGGCGTCGCCAGCTGGTGCGCAGCCAACCTCGACGACCTCGGCGAGCACGGCTGGCCGGCCTACACCGGGCTCGCCCTCGAGCGCGCCGCCGTGCTGCGCTACGGCGAGAACCCGCACCAGGCGGGTGCGCTCTACGTCGAGAAGGACGCCACCCCGGGCATCGCCCAGGGAGCGGTGCTGCACGGCAAGGAGATGTCGTACAACAACTACGTCGACGCCGACGCCGCCCTGCGCGCGGCCTTCGACCACGAGCGTCCGGCGGTCGCGATCGTCAAGCACGCCAACCCGTGCGGCCTCGCGGTCGGCGACGACGTCGCGCAGGCCCACGCCCGCGCCCACGCCTGCGACCCCGTCTCGGCGTTCGGTGGCGTGATCGCGGCGAACCGCCCGGTGACGCTCGCGATGGCCGAGCAGGTGGCCGAGGTCTTCACCGAGGTGGTCGTGGCGCCGTCGTTCGACGCCGACGCCTACGCGCTGCTGACGCGCAAGAAGAACATCCGCCTGCTCGAGCTGCCGGACGGCTACCGCCGGGACGCGGCCGAGCTGCGCCAGGTGTCGGGCGGGGTGCTGGTGCAGGTCTGCGACCGCATCGACGCCGAGGGCGACGACCCCTCGTCGTGGACCCTCGCCACCGGTGAGGCCGCCGACGAGCAGACCCTGGCCGACCTCGAGTTCGCCTGGCGCGCCGTGCGTTCGGTGCGCTCCAACGCGATCCTGCTGGCCAGCGACGGCGCCACCGTCGGCGTCGGTATGGGACAGGTCAACCGGGTCGACTCGTGCCGCCTGGCGGTCTCGCGCGCCGGCGCGGAGCGTGCTCGCGGCGCGGTCGCGGCGTCCGACGCGTTCTTCCCGTTCGCCGACGGCCTGCAGGTGCTGCTCGACGCCGGCGTCCGCGCCGTCGTGCAGCCCGGCGGCTCGGTGCGCGACGAGGAGGTCGTCGCGGCCGCCCGCGCGGCCGGGGCCACCCTCTACCTGACGGGCACCCGGCACTTCGCGCACTGACCACCCCCGACGGTCACCGGGGTAGCCACCTCGGTGCGCGGCCCGCGGCGGGCCGCGCCGCGCGCGCGCGCCCCCGCACGGCGCGCTAGCGTGGCCCCGCCGCGTCGACCGCCTCGGCGCGCAGCACGATCGGGGGTGAGGGTGGTCGCGACGTCCGCGCACGGGTTCCGCTCGTGGTGGTACCTGCTGCTCGTCCTGGGCCTCGCCGCGGTGGTGGTCGCGGGCCTGCTCGTCGGCGCGGTCGTGGCGGCCGCCGGCCTGGTCGCCCTGCTCGTGCTCGCGGCCCTCGCCCGGCTGGTGCTGCCGGCGGGCGCCGCCGGCCCGCTCGTGGTGCGGTCCAAGCCGCTCGACGTCGCGGTCTGCCTCGTGCTGGCCGTGCTGATCGTCGTGGCCCTGCAGATCGTCCCCACCCGGCCCTGACCGCAGCCGCGGGGCGCGCACCTGCTGGGGCCTCAGCCCGCGCAGAGCTCGGCGGTGCGCTCGAGCACCTGGCGGCCGGCGGCGTCCGGCCGGCGGCCGAGGCCGCAGGCCGCCGACACCACCACGGTCCGGCGCAGCCGGTCCTCGACGACACCGAGCACCTCGCGCTGCTGCTCGATCGACTGCGACTCGTGGGTGAAGCCCGCCGCGAACCGCACGTCGGCCGGGAGCCGCAGGTCGGCGAGCGGCGCGTAGAACGCGGGGTCGGTCGTGGCCGGCTCGTCGGCGGCGGCGAACGGCGCGTGCACCAGGTCGAGCGTCTGCTCAGCGGGCCAGCCCGCGAGGATCGCGTTGGCCAGCAGCACGAGCGGGCTCACGTCGCCCATCGTCCCGAACGCCTTGTTGTTCATGTCGCCGAGGCACAGGTGCACCTGGAACCGGGTGCCCGGCGCGGCCCCGCCGGCGAGCCGGGTCACGTTGCGGGCGAGCACCTTGGCCAGAGCCGGCCGGGCCCGGGGCGGTGCCTTCGTCAGCAGCACCAGCTCGGCGGGGACCTCGACCTGGAAGACCGTGCCCGGCCCGGCGATCGCCGCGACGTCGCGGATCTCGGCCAGCGTGGCCTCGGTGAAGGCGCGCTGGTGCCGCAGGGCGCCTGCCGGACCGAGGGTGAACATCGCCACGTCGAAGTCGCCCGGCACCCCGGACTGGAACACCACGTCGGGACGTCCGGCGGCCTGCGTGGCGGCCTCGAAGTCCGGCAGGCTCGCACGGGCCGCCGCGACGTGACCGAAGTCGAGGGAGGCGCCCCAGAGGTTGCGGCCGTGGCGCACCCGCAGCGTCGGGGTGCGGTCGTAGTCGGACCAGTCGCCGGGCCTGGCCGGGGCGAGGGCAGGGTGGGTGCGCAGGCCCTCGACGACCGAGATGATCCAGTTCCGTCGTTCGCCGGTCTCGCCGTCCGGCAGGCTGCGCAGGTGCGGGCCGAGCAGGTCGAGCGCCGTGCCCATCGCCTCGGCGGCCGTCGCGCCGGGCAGGCTCCCGACCAGGTGCGCCTCGCGGGTGGTCATCGCGTCAGTCGCCCCCGCCGCAGCTGCTGTCGCCGTCGCCAGCCGGCGCCCCGGAGCGGCTCGCGCCCCGCCGGCAGCGGCACCTCGTAGACGTACGGTCCCACGCCGAGCACCCACCGCGGGCGGGTTCCGGGGCGCCGCAGCAGGGCCGTGCGCCGAACGCCGAGATCGACCTGCCGCACCCGCCAGGCCGACAGGGCGACCCGGTCGAGCAGGCCGCGACCCTCGGCCCACCCGGCGAACGCGTCGCCGTCGTCGTGGCCGCAGCCGGCCGGCGGGTGCTCGCACGCGAACCGGTCGAAGTGGTCGGCGACGTCGGCCACCTCGGCCAGCCAGGGCAGCGCCCGCAGGGCGGCACGGCGCCGCTTCGCGCGCAGGACGATCCCGGTGACGCGGGTCGACGCCTCGTCGAAACCCGTCGGCACGTCGCCCGCCATCACCGCGGCCAGCACCTCGGACTGCCTGTGCCGCAACCTATCCCGCGCGTCGGTGGTCACGACGGGCTCGTCACGGTGACGACGCCGTGCACCCGCGCCCGCAGCGCCGCCAGCTCGGGCGCCACGGTCTGCACCGACACGTCCTCGTCGCGCTCCAGCAGCAGCGGTGGCCCACCGGCGCCGGTGCGCTCGCGCAGGTCGCTGACGAGGTCGAGCACCGGCTCGGGCACCGGGTGCGCGTGGGTGTCGAGGTACACGCCGTGCTGCACCTGCCCGCCGGCGACGTGCGCGTACGCCACCCGCTCCAGCGGCATCCGTGCCAGCAGGGCGTGCGGGTCGCCCCCGTGCACCTGGCAGGTGGCGTACAGGTTGGCCACGTCGAGCAGCACCCAGCAGCCCGTGCGGGCGACCAGCTCGGTGAGGAAGTCGGGCTCGTCGAGCTCGTCCTCGGGCCAGGCGAGCGTGGCGGCGACGTTCTCCAGCGCCAGCGGCACCGGCAGCGCGTCCTGGGCGGCCCGCACGTTCTCGACCAGCACGTCGAGCGCCTCGCGGGTGCGCGGCGCCGGTACCAGGTGCCCGGCCTCGAGGACGTCGCCGTGCAGCTCGTCCGGGCCCGGCTTGCCCGCCCGGACGAACGCCACGTGCTCGCTCACCAGCGGGGCGCGCAGCGCGACCACCAGCTCGGCCAGGTGGGCCAGGCGCCCGGCGTCCGGCAGGTCGGCGCCGGCCAGCCCCAGGCCGACGCCGTGCGGCACGACCGCTGCGCCCGAGTCGACGAGGGCGACGAGGTCCGCCGGAATCGTTGCGGGCGAGACGTTCTCGGCCACCACCTCGCTGAACCGCAGCGGGTGCGGCGCGTCCTGCGCGCGGTCGAGCAGCCAGGTCGCCAGCGGTGGTCGCCACGCGACCCCCACCCCCCGGCCGGCGAGCCCCCGTCCAGCGAGCGATGCGCCCTCCATGGCGCCAGGGTAGCCCGGCCCCGGACGCAGGACGCCGCCGCGAGCAGGTGCTCGCGGCGGCGTCCGGGGGAGGTGCGTGGGTCAGATCAGCCCGAGCTGGGTGACCGCGTCCCTCTCCTCCTGCAGCTCGGCGACGCTGGCGTCGATGCGTCCGCGCGAGAAGTCGTCGATCTCCAGGCCCTGGACGATCGACCAGTCGCCGCCCGAGGTGGTGACGGGGAACGAGGAGACGATGCCCTCGGGCACGCCGTACGAGCCGTCGGAGCGCACCGCCATCGACACCCAGTCGCCCTCCGCGGAGCCCTGCAGCCAGTCGCGGGCGGCGTCGATCGTCGCCGACGCGGCGCTCGCGGCCGAGGAGGAGCCGCGCGCCTCGATGATCGCGGCGCCGCGCTTGGCGACGGTGGGGATGAAGTCGTCCTCGAGCCACGCCTGGTCGCCGACCACCTCGGCGGCGTTCCGGCCGCCGACCTCGGCGTGGAAGATGTCGGGGTACTGGGTGGCGGAGTGGTTGCCCCAGATGGTCATCTTCCGGATCTCGGTGACCGCGGCGCCGGTCTTGGCCGACAGCTGCGAGATCGCGCGGTTGTGGTCGAGCCGGGTCAGGGCCGAGAACCGCTCGGACGGGATGTCGGGGGCGTTCGTCATCGCGATCAGCGCGTTCGTGTTCGCCGGGTTGCCGGTGACGCCGATGCGGACGTCGGACGCGGCGACCTCGTTCAGCGCCTTGCCCTGGGCGGTGAAGATGGCCCCGTTGGCCTCGAGCAGGTCGCCGCGCTCCATGCCCTTGGTGCGGGGGCGGGCGCCGACGAGCAGGGCGAGGTTGACGCCCTCGAAGACCTTGGTGGGGTCGTCGCCGATCTCGACGTCCGCCAGCGTCGGGAAGGCGCAGTCGTCGAGCTCCATCACGACGCCCTCGAGCGTCTTCAGGGCCGGGGCGATCTCCAGCAGGCGCAGCTCGACCGGGGTGTCGGGGCCGAGCAGGTTCCCGGCGGCGAGCCGGAACAGCAGGCTGTAGCCGATCTGGCCGGCGGCGCCGGTGACGGCGATCTTGACGGGCGTGACGCTCACGAGGATCCCTCCGCGGGGTGGTGGTCGGTCGGCCCGACGCTAGCGCAGGACGTGCCCGCGGGCCGGATCGGCCTCAGCTGCTCCCGCAGCCCCCGCCGCCGCAGGAGGAGCCCCCGCCGCACGAGGATCCGCCCCCGCAGGACGAGCCGCCGTCGGAGCCCCCGTCGGAGCCCCCGTCGGACCCGCCGCAGGACGACCCGACGTAGTAACCACCTGCCGCGTACCCCGCGTCACGTCCCCGCGGGCCCCGGCGGCGCCGGCGCGGACCGGACCCCCCGCCGCGAGCAGCCGCGACCGCGACGCCCACCACGAGCAGCAGGATCAGCAGCACCACGACGCCTGCCGCGGCCAGCACCACCACCGTCGTCGCCATCAGCTGCTCCCTCCGCCGCAGCCGCCGCCGCAGGACGAGCCGCCGCCGCAGGAGCCGCCGTCACCACCGTCCGAGCCGGCGTACCCGCCCCGCCGCCACCGTGCGGGGCGCACCGCGCCGCGCGGGCCCGCCAGGGCCCGTACCGCGAGGGCCAGGACGGCGAGCACCAGGACGAGCACGACACCGACGAAGACGACCAGCACCAGCAGCAGCCACGGGTTGTCCGCCAGGTTGCGAAACACGACCCACCCCTTCCCCCCGGGGCCGTGGTCAGGCCCCTGCTCGAAGGGTAGGACGCGCAGGCGCTGCCGGGGAGTGCCCGGTCCGATATCTTGACGTCGAACTATCCAGGCGGTCGACGCGGACGGAGCAGGCAGACACGTGAACGAGACGACGATCTACTACACGTACACCGACGAGGCGCCGGCGCTGGCGACGCACTCGCTGCTCCCCGTGGTCTCCGCCTACGCCTCGACGGCGGGGGTGTCGGTCGAGTCGCCCGACATCTCGCTGTCCGGCCGCGTCCTGGCGGCGTTCGCCGACCGGCTGCCCGAGGACCAGCGCGTCCCCGACGCCCTGGGCTTCCTCGGCGAGCTGGCCACGCGTCCCGAGGCCAACATCATCAAGCTGCCGAACGTCTCGGCGTCGGTGCCGCAGCTCAAGGCCGCCGTCGCCGAGCTGCAGGCGCAGGGCTACGACCTGCCCGCCTACCCCGACGAGCCGCGCACCGACGACGAGCGCGACGCCCGCGCGCGCTACGACAAGGTCAAGGGCAGCGCCGTGAACCCGGTGCTGCGCGAGGGCAACTCCGACCGGCGTGCGCCCGCGTCGGTGAAGGGCTACGCCCGCAAGCACCCGCACTCGATGGGCGCCTGGTCGTCCGACTCGCGCACGCAGGTGGCGACGATGGACGCCGACGACTTCCGCCACAACGAGCGGTCGGCGGTGGTCGAGGCCGACGGCTCGCTGCGGATCGAGCACGTCGGCGGCGACGGCAGCACCACCGTGCTGAAGGAGTCGGTTCCCGTGCTGGCCGGCGACGTCGTCGACGCCACCGCGATGGGCGCGGCCGCGCTGCGCGAGTTCCTCACCGCCCAGGTGGCCCGGGCGAAGGCCGACGAGGTGCTGTTCTCGGTGCACCTCAAGGCCACGATGATGAAGGTCTCCGACCCGATCGTCTTCGGGCACGTCGTGAAGGCGTTCTTCCCGCGCACGTTCGCCGAGCACGGCGCCGCGCTGAAGGCGGCCGGTCTGAGCGCCAACGACGGCCTGGGCGGCATCCTGGCGGGCCTCGACACCGTCGACGGCGGCGACGCGATCAGGGCCTCGTTCGAGGCCGAGCTCGCCGAGGGCCCGCGCCTGGCGATGGTCGACTCCGACAAGGGGATCACCAACCTGCACGTGCCGAGCGACGTCATCGTCGACGCCTCGATGCCGGCGATGATCCGCACGTCCGGCCACATGTGGGGCCCCGACGGCCAGGAGGCCGACACCCTCGCGGTGATCCCCGACTCCTCCTACGCCGGCATCTACCAGGTCGTCGTCGACGACTGCCGCGCGAACGGCGCCTACGACCCGTCGACGATGGGCTCGGTGCCGAACGTGGGCCTGATGGCCCGCGCCGCCGAGGAGTACGGCAGCCACGACAAGACCTTCGAGATCGCCTCCGCCGGCACCGTGCGCGTCGTCGACGCCGCCGGCGCCGTCGTCCTCGAGCACGAGGTCGAGGAGGGCGACATCTGGCGCATGTGCCGCACCCAGGACGAGCCGATCCGCGACTGGGTCAAGCTCGCCGTCACCCGTGCGCGCGCCACCGGCGTCCCCGCCGTGTTCTGGCTCGACGCCGACCGCCCGCACGACGCGAACCTGATCGCGAAGGTCGAGCGGTACCTGCCCGAGCACGACACCGACGGCCTCACGATCGAGGTGAAGAGCCCCGTCGAGGCGATCGCGTACTCGCTCGAGCGCATCCGCCGCGGCGACGACACCATCTCGGTCACCGGCAACGTGCTGCGCGACTACCTCACCGACCTGTTCCCGATCCTCGAGCTCGGCACCAGCGCGAAGATGCTGTCGGTCGTCCCGCTGATCAACGGCGGCGGCCTGTTCGAGACCGGCGCGGGCGGCTCGGCCCCCAAGCACGTGCAGCAGCTGGTGAAGGAGAACTACCTGCGCTGGGACAGCCTGGGCGAGTTCCTCGCGCTGGCCGTCTCGTTCGAGCACCTCGCGCAGTCCACCGGCAACGCGCGCGCCCAGGTGCTGGCCGACACCCTCGACCGCGCCACCGGCACGTTCCTGGACGAGAACCGCTCTCCCGCGAGGCGGGTCGGGCAGATCGACAACCGGGGCAGCCACTTCTACCTGGCGCTGTACTGGGCCCGCGAGCTCGCGCAGCAGACCGACGACCCCGAGCTGGCCGCCGCGTTCACCGACGTCGCGCAGGCGCTCGGCGAGAACGAGGAGACGATCGTCGCCGAGCTGCTCGCCGTGCAGGGCAGCCCTGTCGACATCGGCGGCTACTACCGCCCCGACCGCGACAAGGTCGACGCCGTGATGCGCCCGTCGGCCACGCTGAACGCGATCCTCGACCGCCTGCGCGCCTGAGACCCGCTCCCTCCCCGTCCGTCTCGCTAGTTCAGTGCTCGACGTGGCACTGAACCAGCGAGACGACACGCGTTCGGTGCCAGGTTGCCTCGTCCGGTGCCGAGGCGGACGCGGTCAGGCCTCGGCGGCCGGCGTGACCGGCAGGTGCCGCTGCCAGAACCGCAGCAGGTGCTCGAACCGCGCGAGCCGGTGCTTCGGACGACCCGAGCGGGTCAGCTCGTGGCCCTCGCCGGGGAACAGCAGCAGCTCGGCCTCGACGCCCTGGCGGCGCAGCGCCGCGTACCACCGCTGGCCCTGGTCGACGGGGCAGCGCCAGTCGGCCTCGGAGTGGATCACCAGCGTCGGCGTGCTCACCTTCGCGACGTGCGTCATCGGCGACTGCTCGCGCATGTTCTCGACGCTGCCGTGGTACCGCCAGGGGAAGAACCAGCCGATGTCGGACGCCCCGGCGAACGTCTCCGGGTCGAGGTACCCGCGCTCGACGACGGCGGCGGCGAACCGGTCGGTGCGGGTGGTGAGCAGCGCGGTCATGTAGCCGCCGTACGAGCCGCCCATCACCCCCACGCGCCCGGCGTCCAGGTGCTGCTCGTCGTTCTCGAGCACGTGGTCGAGGAAGGCCAGCACGTCGTCGGCGTCGACCGTCCCGAAGGCCTCCTTCACCGCCCGGCCGTGGGCGCTGCCGTAGCCGGCCGCCCCGCGCGGGTTGCACATGACGACGGCGTAGCCGGCGCCGGTGTACACCTGCGCCTCGTCGAACAGCCCCCAGCCGTACTGGGCGAACGGGCCGCCGTGGATGTTGAGCAGCACCGGGTGCGGGCCCTCGCCGTACCGCTCGGCGTCGGGCAGCAGCACCCACCCGTGCACCTCGTAGCCGTCGGGGGCGTGCGCCACCCGCTCGTGCGGCGGCGACACCGGGTCGGGCAGGCCCGACGACAGGTCGGTGAGCAGCCGCGGTCCGCCCGCCTCGACGACGGCGAGGTCGCCGGTGCGGTCGGGGTCGGCGACGACGGCGACGACCGTGGACCCGTCGGACGTGGCGGCGACGTCGCGCAGCAGCCGAGGCCCGGCGCTGACGACCTCGGGCCCGGCGTCGGGCCCGGCGTCGAGCGCGACCCGGACCAGGTCGACGGCGCCGCGGCGGCGGGCGACGGCCAGCACGTGCCCGCCGGTGACGACGGCCCGTGACTCGCCGAGGTCCCAGCTCTCGGCGTCGGTGAGGCGCACGGGCTCGACCGGCCCGGTGAGGTCGGACGGCAGGTCGACCCGCCACACCCCGGCCTGCGCGCCGACGAAGTCGGCCCCCTCCGGGCCCAGGTCGGCGGCGAGCAGCGCCAGCCGGTTCGGGCCCGCCCACTCGACCTGGTCGACCGACAGGTCGCCGCCGACGAGCGCGTGCACCTGCCCGCCGTCGGCCGAGACGCGGTGGACCCCCGCGCGCAGGTCGTCGTCGGGCGCGGCGTGCCGGTCGGAGACGAAGGCGAGCACCCGGCCGTCGGGGCTCCACGCCGGCGCGAGGTCGTCGTGGTCGCCGTCGGTCACCTGGTGCGGCGTCAGCGGCAGGTCGGGCAGGTCGCGCACCGGGCGGTCGACGGCGTCGAGCAGGTCGCTGAGGTCGAGCACGAACAGGTGCCGGCGCCGGTCGCGGGTGTAGCCGAGCCCGTCGACCCGGTACTTGTTGGACGTGACCAGGCGCGGCGGCTCGGCCTCGGGCCCGACCTCCTCGTCGGTGCCGTAGCGGCCCTCCTCGGGCACGCGGGCGCTCCACACCAGCCGGGTGCCGTCGGGGCTCCAGCGCGGGGCGCCGGCGCCGGTCCTCGCGTCCGTGAGCACCAGCGGCTCGCCGCCGTCCAGGCGGGTCAGCGCCACCTGCGGCGCCCCCTTCTCCGGTGCCCGCAGGAACGCCACCCAGCGGCCGTCGGGCGACACCTCGGGCGCCGAGTCGGCGGGTCCGCCGGTGAGGCGGCGGGCGGGTGACCCGTCGGTCGGGACGACCCACAGCGCGGACCGGTACCGGTCGGCGACGATGTCGGGGCGCGAGACGGCGGTGACCGCCAGCGAGCCGTCCGGGGTGAGGGACGGCGCGGACGCGGTGCGGAGGTGGTCGAGGTGCTCGGGACGCATGCACCGAACCTACGTGACGACCCCGTCCGAGGTCCGTCCGCGCGTCCTGCACCGAACGGGCGGCGCGCGGGCCCCGGACAGGACAGGATGTCCCAGGCGCACCGGGCAGGCGCCGGGGGGAGGACGCAGTGGCCGCCACCGTGGTGGGTGCGTGCTTCGTGGCCAACGCGCTGCTCGCCGTCGTCCTCGCCTGGTTCGTGTGGTCGCGCCGGCGCAGCCCCGCCGGCAACGCCCTCGCGGCCCTGCTGCTGTCGACCGCCGTCTGGAGCGCCGCCTACGCGGGCGAGCTGCTCACCAGCGGCACCACCTCGCTGCGGTGGGGCGACGCGAAGTACCTCGGTATCGGGGCGCTGGTCCCGTCGTTCGTGGCGTTCGTCCTGTGCTGGATCGGGCGCTCCCGCGCGGTCAGCTCGCGGCTGCTGCTGGCGCTCGCGATCGAGCCGGTGCTGGTGGTCGTGCTGCTCGCGCTGCCCGCGACCCGCGACCTGGTGCGCCCGCTCGACCCGGCCTCGGACCCCTCCGGTCCGGCCCGGGTGCTGTCCGGGCCGCTGTTCTGGCCGCACCTGGTCTACGTGAACGCCCTGCTGGTCGGGTCGGTCGTGGTGTTCGTGACCAGCCTGCTGCGCCGCTCGCGCCACCTGAGCGTCGAGGCGTGGACGCTGGTCGTGGCCGCGCTGCTGCCGTTCGCCGTCAACCTCGGCTACAACCTCGGCCTGGGGCGGCTGGGCGCCGTCGACCTCACCCCGCTGGCCTTCACGGTCGCCTCGGGCGTGCTGGCGCGGGCGCTGCTGGAGCGCCGGATGCTGCGGCTCGCGCCGATCGCCCACAGCACCGTGGTCGAGCGGATGACCGACGGCGTCCTCGTCCTCGACGACCGCGGCCGGGTGCTCGAGGCCAACCCCGCGGCCGGTGCGCTCCTCGGGTGGGGCACCCGCTGGCGTGACCGGGTGCTCCCGGACGGGCTGCGGCTGGTCGCGGCGTCCGACCCGGGGACGCGCGACGCCGCGCTGGACGGGCCCTCAGGCCCGCGCGACCTGGAGATCCAGGTCAGCGAGCTGCCCGGGACGTTCGGCGACGACTCCGGCCGACTGCTCGTGCTGCGCGACGTCACCCGACGGCGGGAGGAGGAGCGCCGCCGCGAGCGCTGGCTGGCCGACCAGGCGCGCGTGGCCGCGGCGCTCAGCAAATCGCTGCGCCCGAGCGCGCTGCCGGTCGTGCCCGGTCTCGACCTCGGCGCGGTGTACCGGCCGGCCGGTGCCGGCCGCGAGGTCGGCGGCGACTTCTACGACGTCTTCGCCGTGGCCGGCGGCTGGGGCCTGGCGATCGGCGACGTCAGCGGCAAGGGCGCCTCGTCCGCGGCGATCACCGCGATGGCCCGGTACACCCTGCGGGCGCTCGTCACGCCGGGGGCTCCGCCGTCGGACGCCCTGGCCCGGCTCAACCGGCACATGGTCGACGACACCGAGGAGGAGACGTACCTGACCCTCGCCGTGGGCCTGCTCACCACCGCCCCGGGCGCTGCGACCGTGCTGCTCGGGCTCGGCGGCCACGTCCAGCCGCTGCTGGTGCCGGCCCGCGGGCCGGTGGTGGCGGTGGGCGAGCCGGGCGACGCGGTGGGCCTGTTCGCCGAGGTGGAGGTGCACGACGTGGTGGTCGAGCTCGGTGCGGGCGACTCCCTGGTGCTGTTCACCGACGGCGTCACCGAGGCGCGTGGCCCCGACGGGCTGTTCGGCGAGGCCCGGCTGATCGAGCTGCTCGACGGCTGCCGCGGGCTCGGCGCGGCCGACCTCGCTGCCCGGGTCGCCGACGAGGTGCTGCGCGTGCAGCAGGACGACGCCGCCGACGACATCGCGCTGCTCGTCGTCCGGGTGCCGGACGACGACGGGCACGACAGGGTGGACGCGTGAGCACAGGGACGCCGTGGTGGGGGGTGCCGAGCGCCGTCGCCGCGCCCGTCCTGCTGATCGGTGGGTGGACGCTCGCAGCCGCGTTGCAGGAGAACGGGTTCGACCAGGTCGCGGGCACGATCAGCGCCCTCGCCGCCCTCGACGCAGACCACCGCTGGGTGATGACGGCCGGCATCGCGGGCACCGGGGTGGCGCACGTCGTCACCGCGCTGGCGCTGCGGCGCGCGACCACGGCCGGACGCGTCTGGTACGCCCTCGGAGGTCTGGCGACGACGGCGGTGGCGTTCTTCCCGCTGCCGGCCGGGGAGTCCGAGGGCGGCGCGCCGCTGCACGCGCTGACCGCCGCGGCCGCGTTCGGGCTGCTCGGCACCTGGCCGCTGGTGGAGCGGCTCGCCCGCGGGCGCGGAGCACCGGCCGGTCTGCCGGCGGGCCTGCGGACGCCGGTGGTGGTCGGGGCCTCGACCGTGCTCCTCGGCACCCTCGCCTGGTTCGGCACCGAGCTGGGTGGCGACCGGGTGGGCCTGGCCGAGCGCGTGGCGGCCGGTGCGCAGTCGGCGTGGCCGCTCGTCGTGGTGCTGACCGCGCGGGCGGCCTCGCGTCAGAGCGCGACCGACTGACCCCGCTGCCACACGCCCACGACCCGCTCGCCCAGGTCGTCGAGGTCGTCGCCGCGCAGGTCGCCGTCGAAGAGCACCAGGTCGGCGACGAAGCCCTCTGCCACGCGACCGATCTCGTCGTGCAGGCCGAGCAGCTCGGCCGCGCTCGCGGTCGAGGCGTGCAGCGACTGCTCGGCGCTCATGCCGCAGGCGACCATGTGCCCGAGCTCCTCCAGGTTGTGCCCGTGCGGGCCCACCCCGGAGTCGGTGCCCATCGCCACCCGCACGCCGGCCTCGACCGCGCGCGAGATGGCGGCCACGTGGATCTCGGCCGTGGCGACCGCCTTCTCGACCATGGTGGCCGGGATGCCCGCGCCCGCGGCGGCGGCCGCGATGACGGCGCGCGGCGCCGCCAGGGTCGGCACCAGCCAGGTGCCGTTCGCGAGCATCATCTCGATGCCCTCCTCGTCGAGGTAGATGCCGTGCTCGACCGAGCGGATGCCCGCGCGCACCGCGTTCTTGATGCCCTCGGCGCCCTGCGCGTGGGCCATCACCGGCTTGTGCTGGGCGTTCGCCTCCTCGACCAGCGCGTCGAGCTCGGCGGGGGAGAACTGGGAGTGCCGGGGGTCGTCGGCGGCCGACAGCACGCCGCCCGTCGTGCACACCTTCAGCACGTCGGCCCCGGCGCGCAGCACCTCGCGCGCCTTCTTGCGCATCGCGTCGACGCCGTCGACCACGCTGGACGGCAGGCCCGGGTGCGGCACCAGCAGCGGGATGTCGGCGCCGCACGGCATCCAGTCGTCGGCGTGCCCACCGGTCTGGCTGAGGACCGTGATCGCGACCTGCATCCGCGGCCCCGCCACCAGACCGTCCTGCACCGCCTTGCGCAGCCCGGCGTCCGACCCGCCTGCGTCGCGGACGGTGGTGACGCCCGCCCGCAGCGTCAGGCCGAGGTTGCGCGCCGCCTCGTAGAAGGCGTACGAGAACGGCTTCTGCACCATCGCGAGGATGTCGACGCCGGAGAACATCGCGTGCACGTGGCAGTCGACGACACCGGGCGTGAGGGTGCGTCCGGTGCAGTCGACCCGCTCGTCGCCGTCGAGCCCGACGCCGACCTCGACCACCCGCCCGTCCTCGACGACGACGTCGCCCTCGGAGAAGGTCGAGCCGTCGAACACCACGCCGCCGCTGAAGAGGGTCCGCATGGCGTCACCCTGGCACGGCGGCGCGCGTCAGTCCTGCCAGTCGGGCGCCCACGGCGGGTCGACCACGCGCCGGCCGGTGGCGGCCAGCTCGTCCAGCGCCGCGACGTCGTCGGCGGTGAGGTCGACCTCGAGGGCGGCGAGGTTCTCGCGCCGCCGGTCGGGGTCCGTCGAGCGGGGCAGCACGCTCACGCCGTCCTGGCGGGCGAGGTAGGCGATCGCGACCTGCGCCGGGGTGGCGCCGCGGGCCGCCGCCACCTGCTGCACGGCGTCGGCCTCGATCAGCCCCTTGCCGTTGCCGAGGGGGCTGTACGCCGTGACCATCACCTCGCGCGCCCGGGCGACCTCGAGGAGGCGGTCGGCGCCCAGCTGGGCGTGGAACTCGACCTGGTCGGCGAACAGCTGGGGAACCGCGTCGTGCAGGCGGGTCAGCATGCCGGCCGGGACGTTGCAGACGCCCAGCTCGCGGATGCTGCCCTGCTCCTTCAGGCCGACCAGCGCCCCGAGCGCGTCGACCATCGCCTCGTCCCCACCGACCGGCCAGTGCAGCAGCAGCAGGTCGAGGTGGTCGGTGCGCAGCGACCGCAGCGACCGCTCGGCGCTGGCCCGCACGTCGTCCGGCGCGTAGTCGTCCGTCCAGACCTTGGTGGTGAGCCAGAAGTCCTCGCGCGCGACGCCGCTGCGGGCGATGCCCTCGCCGACGAGCTCCTCGTTGCCGTAGACGAAGGCGGTGTCGAGGTGGCGGTAGCCGGCGACGAGCGCGTCGCGCACGCCCTCGACGGCGTCGTCGCCCTCGACCTCCCAGGTGCCGTAGCCGATGGTCGGGACCTCGACGCCCCGGACGGTCGTGGTGAAGGGGATGCTCATGGCGCCCACCGTAGGTACCCGGTGGCGCCGGGGCACCTCAGCGGAAGACGACGGTGCGCGTCCCGTCCAGGAGCACCCGGTGCTCGGCGTGCCAGCGGACCGCACGGGCGAGCACCTGCGCCTCGATGTCCTGGCCGATCGCGCGCAGCGCCGGCACCTCCATCGTGTGGTCGACCCGCTCGACGTCCTGCTCGATGATCGGGCCCTCGTCGAGGTCGGCGGTGACGTAGTGCGCGGTCGCGCCGATCAGCTTCACGCCGCGCTCGCGGGCCTGGTGGTAGGGCCGGGCGCCCTTGAACGAGGGCAGGAAGGAGTGGTGGATGTTGATGACGCGCCCCTCCATGGCCCGGCACAGGCCGTCCGAGAGCACCTGCATGTAGCGGGCGAGCACCACCAGCTCGACGTCGAGCTCCTCGACCAGCCGCAGCAGCCGGGCCTCGGCGTCGTGCTTGGTCGACGCCGTGACCGGCAGGTGGTGGAACGGGACGCCGTAGAAGCCGGCCAGGTCGCGCAGCGCCTCGTGGTTGGAGACCACGGCCGGCACCTCGATCGGGAGCAGGCCCGACCGCTGCCGGAAGAGCAGGTCGTTCAGGCAGTGCGCCTCGCTGCTCACCATCACCAGGGTGCGCACCTGGCGGCCGAGCACGTCGAGCCGCCAGGTCATCGCGAACCGCTCGGCGACGGGGGCGAAGCGGTCGGCGAGGTCGTCGCGGGTCGTGGGCACGTCGACCTGCACCCGCATCAGGAAGCGCCCGGTGCCGGGGTCGGAGAACTGGCCCGACTCGGTGATGTTGCCGCCGGCGTCGGCGAGCACACCGCTGACCGCGTGCACGATCCCGGGCCGGTCCGGGCACGACAGCGCGAGCACGTACGAGTTGGCCTCCACGCCCGCGAGCGTAGGGGCGGGCGCTCGGTTCCGGCGGACGAACGTGCTTGCTAGCCTGAGCACGTCGCGACTGGCGTTCAGGTGGTCACCACCGGGGAGCGACGCTCGAGAGCTCGACACGGGTCGGTCGCCTGGGCCCGTCGTCACCCGCCGTGCACCCCACGAAGGAGACGACATGACCGACCCGACCGCCTCGTCCGACCCCGCCGCCAGCCGCGCGGTCAGCACCGCGTCGCTGCGCGACCTCGACCCCGAGATCGCCGCCGTCCTCGACGCCGAGCTGGGCCGCCAGCGCGACACCCTCGAGATGATCGCGAGCGAGAACTTCGCGCCCCGCGCCGTCCTCGAGGCGCAGGGCTCGGTGCTCACCAACAAGTACGCCGAGGGCTACCCGGGTAGGCGCTACTACGGTGGCTGCGAGCACGTCGACGTGGCCGAGAACCTGGCCCGCGACCGCGCGAAGGCGCTGTTCGGCGCCGAGCACGCCAACGTCCAGCCGCACGCGGGCGCGCAGGCCAACGCCGCCGTCATGCACGCGCTGATCCGCCCCGGCGACACCATCCTCGGCCTCGAGCTGGCGCACGGCGGCCACCTCACGCACGGCATGAAGATCAACTTCTCCGGGCGCCTGTACGACGTCGCCGCCTACGGCGTCTCGCCCGACACCCACCTGGTCGACATGGACGAGGTGCGCCGGATCGCCAAGGAGCGGCAGCCGAAGCTGATCATCGCCGGCTGGTCGGCGTACCCGCGGCACCTCGACTTCGCGGCGTTCCGCGAGATCGCGGACGAGGTGGGCGCGCTGTTCATGGTCGACATGGCGCACTTCGCCGGGCTCGTCGCGGCCGGCCTGCACCCCTCGCCGGTGCCGCACGCCGACGTCGTCACGACCACCGTGCACAAGACCCTCGGCGGGCCGCGCTCCGGCATCATCCTGTCGCGCGCCGAGCACGCGAAGAAGATCGACTCGGCCGTCTTCCCGGGCCAGCAGGGCGGCCCGCTCATGCACGCCGTCGCCGCCAAGGCCGTGGCGTTCAAGATCGCCGCGGGCGAGGAGTTCCGGGCGCGTCAGCAGCGCACCCTCGACGGCGCCCGCATCCTGGCCGAGCGGCTCACCGGGTCCGACGTCCGCGAGCACGGGGTGTCGGTGCTCACCGGCGGCACCGACGTGCACCTGGTGCTGGTCGACCTGCGCGACAGCGTCCTCGACGGCCAGCAGGCCGAGGACCGGCTGCACGAGGCCGGCATCACGGTGAACCGCAACGCCGTCCCCTTCGACCCGCGGCCGCCGATGGTGACGTCCGGGCTGCGCATCGGCACGCCCGCGCTCGCGACCCGCGGCTTCGGCGACGAGCAGTTCGCCGAGGTGGCCGAGATCATCGCGGCCGCACTCAAGCCCACCGCCGACGTCGACGCGCTGCGCGGCCGGGTGGCGACGCTCGCGCGCGACTTCCCGCTCTACGACGGTCTCGAGGGCTGGTGATGGCGGCGCGCGTCCTCGACGGCACCGCCACCGCAGCCACCATCAAGGCCGAGCTCGCCGAGCGCGTCGCCGCGCTGCGCGAGCGCGGCGTCGTCCCCGGTCTCGGGACGATCCTGGTCGGCGACGACCCGGGCAGCCGGTGGTACGTCAACGGCAAGCACAAGGACTGCGCCGAGGTCGGCATCTCCTCGATCCGCGAGGACCTGCCCGCCACCGCGACGCAGGAGGAGATCGAGGCCGCGGTGGCCCGGCTCAACGCCGACCCCGCGTGCACCGGCTACATCGTGCAGCTGCCGCTGCCGAAGGGCCGCGACGAGCAGCGCGTGCTCGAGCTGGTCGACCCGGCCAAGGACGCCGACGGGCTGCACCCGACCAACCTGGGGCGCCTCGTGCTGCGGGTGTCGGAGGAGATCACGACGCCGCTGCCGTGCACCCCGCGGGCCGTGATCGAGCTGCTCACCCGGCACGGCGTCGACCTGCGCGGCGCCGAGGTCTGCGTCGTCGGACGCGGCATCACGGTCGGTCGCTCGCTCGGGCTGCTGCTGACCCGCAGGTCGGTCAACGCCACGGTCACCTCGTGCCACACCGGTACCCGCGACCTCGCGGCCCACGTGCGGCAGGCCGACGTCGTGGTGGCCGCGGCCGGCGTCCCCGGTCTCGTCACGGCCGAGATGGTGAAGCCGGGTGCCGCCGTCCTCGACGTCGGCGTCTCGCGGGTCGCGGGCGAGGACGGCAGGGCGCGGCTGCGCGGCGACGTCGCCCCCGACGTGGCCGAGGTGGCCGGCTGGCTCTCGCCCAACCCCGGGGGCGTGGGCCCGATGACCCGTGCCCTGCTGCTCACCAACGTCGTCGAGACCGCCGAGCGGGCTCTCGGGTGACGCAGGGCGGCCCACCCGGGCCGTGGGCCGCCCCGCACGACCCGTGGTCGGTGCCGGGGGCCCCGCCGCCGCGCGAGCGCCGCACCGGCCTCGTCGTGGCCGTCGTCGTCGGCCTGGTGCTGCTGCTGGTCGCGCTGCTCGTCGGCGGGCTCGCCCTGCTCGGATGGCTCCTGACGCGCTCGGACGGTGGCGCGGTCGGCGCCCCGGCCTCGGCGTGCGACGAGGTCGTGCGCGACGAGGGCCAGGGCATCAGCACCCACGTCGGCCCGGGCACGTCGCAGCCGGAGGTGACGCGCGTGCCCTACGACGTCGTCCCGCCGTCCACGGGGCCCCACCTCGCCTCCCCGGTCTACCCGGCCGCTCCGTTCTACGACGCCGGCGGACGCCCGCCGCTGGAGCAGCTCGTGCACAACCTCGAGCACGGCTACACCCTGGTCTGGTTCTCCCCCGACCTGCCGGTCGAGCAGCGCGACCAGCTGCGCGAGGCCGCCGAGGGACTGCGCGACTCGCCGTCGACGGGCGGCAAGCTCGTCGTCGTCGAGTGGGACGACTCCTACGGCCCGCTGCCCGACGACCGTCCCGTCACGATGACCCACTGGACCGTCGACGGCGGCGTCCGCCAGGCCTGCTCCGCCGCGTCCGGCGAGGCGCTCACCGCCTTCGTCGACCGGTTCCCCTCCACCGACTCGCCCGAGCCCAACGCCCCCTGACCCCTTTCGTTCACCACGTTCAGTTGGCGATCACCTACTTCACTAGGCGTGCGGGCCTCGTGAAGTACCTGCTCGCCTCGCCAGGACGAGCGGACGCCGAGCGCTCACCTCGCGTCGTCCACAGCCACTCCCGGACGGCCTCCGTCCCCAGACCGGCCGGGACGGGGTGGACGCCGCGGCGCAGGGCGGTGACGGTGCGGCCATGGACCTCCCGCCGTCGCTGCTCGCCCGGATCGACTCCCAGCTCGGCGTCTTCACGACCGCCCAGGCGCTGGAGGCGGGGCTGACCGGCCAGGAGGTCGGACGCCTGCGCGCGAGCGGACGCACCGTCCGCCTGCGACGCGGTGTCTACGTGCCGACGGCGACCTGGTCGCAGGCGGACCCGCGGGAGCAGCACCTGCTCCACGCCCGGGCGGTCGCGACGCGCCTGGAGACCACGTTCGTCACCAGCCACGTGACGGCGGCGGTCGCGCACGACCTGCCGCTGCACCAGGTCGAGCTCGCGGACGTCCACGTCACCCGTCCCGGTCAGCCGGGTGCGACGCGGTACGAGGCAGGCGTGCGGCACCACACCGGTCCCGTCGACGAGGTCGTGCGGCTCGCCGGCGTGCCCGTCAACGACACTGGCGCGGACGGTCGCCGACCTGGCGCGCATCGTCCCCCTGCCCGGTGCGGTCGTGGCGGCGGACGCGGCGCTGCACCGGGGCCTGGCGCTCGAGGCGCTGGAGGCGGAGGCGGAGCGCTCCCGGCACTGGCCCGGCGCCGTCCGGTTCACCCGGGCGCTCGCCCTCGCGGACGGGCGGGCGGAGTCACCCGGCGAGACGCTGCTGCGGCTGGTGTGCGGGTCCGTCGGGTTCCCGCCCGACGAGCTGCAGTGGCTCGTGCGCACCGACCGGGGCGAGAAGCGCACCGACGTGGCGTGGACGACGCGCCGGGTCGTGGGCGAGTTCGACGGGAAGATCAAGTACGGACGCCTGCTCGAGGAGGACGAGACGGCGAGCGACGTGCTGGTGGACGAGCGCCAGCGCGAGCTCGCCATCGAGCGGGCCGGCTGGGCCGTGGTGCGCTTCACCTGGGGCGAGGTCCACCAGCCCGCGCTCGTCCGAGCCCGTCTGCGGGAGGCGTTCGACCGCCGCCTCGTCCGCGCCGGCTGACCGACCCCACCTGGCGAGGTGAGCACCTACTTCACGAGGCTCGCACGCCACGTTCAGTTGGCGGCCACCAACTGAACGTGGTGAACGAGGGGGGTCAGGCGCGGTCGAAGAGCGGGCCCCGGTGGACGAGGTGCTGGGCCGCCTGGGCGACCGGGCGCACCACGAGCAGGTCGACGTCGACGTGCGGCGGCACCGACGCCGTCCAGCGGATGCACTCGGCGACGTCGCCGGCGGTCAGGGGACGGTCGACGCCCTCGTAGACCTTGGCGGCGGCGTCCTCGTCACCACCGAACCGGACGAGCGAGAACTCCTCGGTGGCGACCATCCCCGGCGCGATCTCGGTGACCCGCACCGGGTGCCCGACCAGCTCGAGCCGCAGCGTGCGCGCCAGGGCGCCCTCGGCGTGCTTGGCCGCGGTGTACCCGCCGCCGCCGGGGTAGACCAGCGAGGCGGCGGTCGAGGTGACGACGACGACGTGGGCGGTCGGGGCGGCGAGCAGCGCGGGGAGCAGCGCCCGCGTCACCCGCAGCGTGCCGAGGACGTTCACCTCGTGCATGCGGCGCCAGTCGTCGATGGACGCCTCGGCCACCGTGTCGGACCCGAAGGCACCGCCGGCGTTGTTCACCAGCAGCGCGACGTCGCGCCCGAGGTCGCCGACCGCGGCGAGCAGCCCGGCGACCGAGTCGTCCGAGGTGACGTCGAGAGCCACCGCCGTCCCGTCGATCTCGTCGGCGAGCTCGACCAGGCGCTCGACCCGTCGCGCCGCGACCACGACGTGCCAGCCGTCGGACGCCAGCGCCCGAGCCGTGGCCGCGCCGATGCCGCTCGACGCCCCGGTGACGACGGCCACGCGGCCCGCACCGGGACCGGCCGCCTCGCTCACGCGGACGCCAGGGACTTCACGGCCAGCTCGCTGTACAGAGCGGCGCCGTCGGCGAGCACGTCGTCGGTGAACGCGGCGTAGGGGGAGTGGTTGTCGGGGGCGCTCGCGTGGTCCTCGTTCACGCACGCGCCGAGGAACAGCATCGCGCCCGGCACCGCCTGCAGGATGCGGGAGAAGTCCTCGGACCCGGTGATGGGGTCGGGCATCTCGACGAAACGGCCTGCGCCCAGCACGTTCTCGACCAGCTGGGACGCCACCGCCACCTGGCCGGCGTCGTTGACGGTGACCGGGTACTGGCGGTCGAAGCGGGCGTCGACCTCCAGCCCGTACGCCGCGGCGGTGCCCTGGCAGAACCGCACCGTCTCGCGCTCGACCAGGTCGAGGACGGCGTCGTCGAAGCAGCGGAAGGTGCAGGCGAACGTGGCCTCGTCCGGGATGATGTTGGCCTTGGTGCCCGCGTGGAACTGGCCGACGGTCAGCACCGCGGTGTCGAACGGGTTGATGATGCGCGACAGCAGCACCTGCAGGCCCGTGACCATCTCGGCGGCCGCCGGGATGGGGTCCTTGGACCGGTGCGGCGCCGAGCCGTGGCCGCCGGCCCCCTTGACGGTCACGTGCAGCTCGTTCGAGGCCGCCATCATCGGGCCGCCGCGTCCGGCGACGACGCCGCGCGGGGCGAGCCCCGACATCACGTGCAGCGCCCAGGCGGCGTCGGGACGGCGGCCCGCGGCGTCGAGCACGCCCTCCTCGATCATCACGCCGGCGCCGTCGAAGCCCTCCTCGCCGGGCTGGAACATGAAGACCACGTCGCCGGGCAGCTCGTCACGACGGGCGCTCAGCGCGCGGGCGGCCCCGACCAGCATCGTCGTGTGCAGGTCGTGCCCGCACGCGTGCATCTGACCCGGTGTGTCCGAACGGAAGTCGATGTCGACCAGCTCGGCGACGGGCAGCGCGTCCATGTCGCCGCGCAGCAGCACGGTCGGACGCGCCGAGTCACCCGCGGTGGCGCCGCCGCCGCGCAGGACCGCGGTGACCGACGTGGTGCCGGTGCCGGTGGACACCTCGAGGTCGAGCCCCGACAGCGCGTCCAGCACCTTGCCCTGGGTGGTGGGCAGCTCCAGGCCGATCTCCGGCGTGCGGTGCAGCGAGTGCCGCAGCTCGGCCAGGTCGCCGGCCATCGCCGTGGTGTCGTCGAGGTAGGGGCGCGTGTCGGTGGTCATGCCACGTCTCTACCACCTCGAGGCGGGCACCGACAGTTGGCACCCACCTCAGTGCGGGATCTCGCCGCCGTCGTACGCCGTCCGCTCGACCAGCACCAGCCAGTTGCCCGAGACGTCGCGCAGGATCGCCTCGACCCCGTAGGGACGCTCGGACGGCTCCTGCACGAACTCGACCCCCGTGGCGAGGTTGGTGCACAGGGCGTCGACCAGCTGCTCGTCGAGCGCAGGTGCGGCAGCAGGCGCGCGGACGTCACCCGGCCCAGTGTGCCGCCTACGGGCTCTTCTCCAGGTCGACGGCGCCGGCGTGCACGTCGAGCTCGCGGGGCAGGTCCCGCATGCCGATCAGGGGGGAGAACAGCACGGGGAACGCGGCGACCAGGGCACCGGCGACCGAGATCCAGAACACCGTGCGGATGCCCAGCTGGGCGCCGAGGACACCGCCCACGAACGCTCCGATCGGCATCGTCCCCCACACGACGAACCGGATCGAGGCGTTCATGCGGCCCAGCAGCGGCTTCGGGCACAGCCGCTGGCGGAAGCTGACCTGGGTGATGTTGTAGACCAGCACCGCGAACGAGAACCCGAACATCGACAGCGCCAGGGCGACCATCGGGGGGATGGTGTCCCCGGCCAGGGGGATCAGCGCGGTGAACGGGGCGAACACCAGCGCGGCCAGCGGGATCGTTCGACCCTCGCCGATCCGGCGGGTGATGCGGGTGGTCACCAGCGCGCCGAGGATGCCGCCGACCGACCCCAGCGCGAACACGATGCCGAGGTCGCTCTCGCTCAGCCCCAGCTCGCGCAGCGCGAACAGGACGAGCAGCGCGCCGGACATCGTGTTGAACAGGTTGCCGATCGAGGTGCAGGCCGCGATGCGCAGCAGCAGCGGCTGGTGCACCACGAACGCGAGCCCCTCCTTGATCTCCTCGACGAGGGGACGCCGGCCGGCCTTGGGCGGCGGTTCGTCGGCGTGCCGGATGCGCGACACGAACAGGGCCGAGCCCAGGAAGCTCACGGCG
Source organism: uncultured Actinomycetota bacterium (assembly GCA_963715595.1). Lineage (GTDB taxonomy): Bacteria > Actinomycetota > Actinomycetes > Actinomycetales > CAWJMD01 > MFD01275-22. Next base: position 2,616,782 of record OY970255.1, on the reverse strand, counting down.
TCGAGCGCGATGGTCAGGGGTGCGCCGAGCACGCGGATGAGGAAGCCCCCGGTCGCGGGGCCGGCGACCTGCGCGACCGACTGGAGCCCCTGCAGCTTGGCGTTGCCCTCGCTGATCTTCTCGCTCGGGACGAGCTCGGGCAGGTAGCTCTGGTAGGCGACGTCGAAGAACACCGTGCTGACGCCGACCACCAGGGCCACGGCGAACACCTGCAGCAGGGTGAGCACGTCGAACGCCCAGGCCAGCGGCAGCGAGCCGAGCGCGAAGGCCCGGGCGACGTCGGCGCTGACCAGCACCCGCTTCTTGCGCCAGCGGTCGACCCAGGCGCCGGCGGGGAGGCCGATGACCAGGAACGCCAGGAACTCGAAGGTGCCGAGCAGGCCCATCTCGAACTCGTCGGCGCCGAGCACGCGGATCGCCAGCACCGGTAGCGCCAGCACGGTGAGCTGGGTGCCGACCTGGCTGATGGCGTCGCCGAGGAACAGCTGCCTGAAGTCGTGGTGGCGGAACAGCCCGCCGCGCAACGGCTTCGGCGGCGCGGACGGGGGCGCGAGCTCGCCGGGGTCGGTCTCGGCGCGGGGCAGGTCGGTCACGCCGGTCAGCCTGACGGCACTGATTGAGAAAAGTCAATTGGGAAATGCCGATCAGTCGGGTAGCGTGGGCGCATGACGGCCACCGGTCCCGGCGCGGAGCCCCTGGAGACGGCGCCGTACGGCCCGCTGCCGGTCGGGTCGCCGCGCGGGCGCTGGGCGCGGCGGGCCCCCGACGAGGCCGAGGCCAAGGCGCTGGCGTCGCCGCTGCGGCTGCAGATCCTGCGGGCCGCGCTGCACGGGCCGCGCACCAACAAGGAGATCGCCGAGGCGGTCGGACGCAACCCCGCCACGGTGCTGCACCACGTGCGCACGCTGGTCGACACCGGGTTCCTGATCGAGCAGGAGCGCCGACGCGGGGAGCGCGGGTCGCGCGAGGTGCCCTACCTCGCGTCCGGCAAGTCGTGGGCGATGGACGGGGGTGCACCGACCCCGAGGGGCAGCCGCGACGTGCTGCTGCAGACGTTCCTGGACGAGTCCGACCGGGTCCCCGACGGGATGCTGAGCACGAGCCGGCTCGGCTTCCGGCTGTCCGACCGCGACCGCGAGGAGCTGCTCGGGCGCCTCTACGACGTGCTGCGCGACATCGAGGCGGCGCCCAGCGACCCCGACGGCGAGCCGTGGAGCCTGTTCGTCGGCCTGCACCCGGAGGTGCTCGGAGGCGGCCCCGAGGCGGTCAGCCCGCCCGACCGGCCGGCGGACCGGCGACGGCGGGCGCGAACGCGGGACGGTCGAGACCCCGGTCGGTGAAAGCGGCGTCGACCGCCCGCTCGACCTCGCGGACGAGGTCGTCGGGCACCAGGGCGACGGCCGAGCCGCCGAACCCGCCGCCGGTCATGCGGGCACCGAGAGCACCTGCGTCGCAGGCGCTCTCGACGGCGAGGTCGAGCTCGTCGCTCGACACGCCGTACTCGTCGCGCAGCGAGGCGTGCGAGGCGTCGAGCAGCGGCGCCAGGTCGCGCGGACGACCGTCGCCGAGCACCTCGACCGCCTGCCGCACCCGCTCGATCTCGGTGACGACGTGGCGCACGCGCGAGGGCAGCCGGTCGTGCCCGTCGAGCCGCCGCAGGGCGTCGTCGAGGTCGTCGACCTCACGCAGGGTCGGGACGCCGAGCAGGCGGGCGGCCTCCTCGCAGTCGCCGCGCCGGGCCGCGTACTCGCTGTCGACCAGCCGGTGCGGGGCGCGCGTGTCGATCACGAGCAGGGTCAGGCCGGCCTCCTCGAAACCGGTCGCGACCGGCGTGGTCGACCCGTCGCGGCAGTCGACGAGCAGCGCGTGCCCCTCCTGCGCGCGCAGCGACGCCGCCTGGTCGAGTCCGCCCGTCGAGGCCTGCGCCACCTCGTTCTCGGCCCGCACGCACGCGGCGGCGAGCCGAGCCCGGCCGTCGTCGTCGGTGGGCAGGCCGACCAGGTCGGCCACCGCGACCGCCAGCGAGCACTCCAGCGCGGCCGAGCTCGACAACCCGGCACCCAGCGGCACGGCGCTGGCCACCACAACGTCGACGCCGGGGACGTCGACGCCGTCCTCGCGCAGCGCCCACAGCACGCCCGCCAGGTAGGCGGCCCAGCCCTGCGGCGCGCCGGGCCCGACGTCGTCGAGCCGCCCGTCCCACCGCTCGTCGGCGCGGTCGAGGCTGACCAGCGCCACGCGGTCGTCGTCGCGGCGCCGCACGGCTGCGAAGGTGTTGTGCGGCAACGCGATCGGCAGGCACAGTCCGCCCTGGTAGTCGACGTGCTCACCGATGACGTTCACCCGGCCCGGCGCGCGCCAGACGCCGTCGGGCTCGGCGCCGAACGTGCGTGCGAACGCCTCGGCCACCCGTGGCGCGAGGTCGGACGCCGTGAGCTCCTGGACCCCGCTCACCCGGCCACCTCGCGCAGCCGGTCGGCGATGCGCTCCGGCGTGACGTCGTTGACCCACGCCCCGGCGCCCGACTCCGAGCCGGCGAGGTACTTCAGCCGACCGGGAGCCCGCAGCACCGAGACCACCTGCAGGTGCAGGCGTCCCAGCTCGCGGCGCTCGTCGAGCGGGGCCTGGTGCCAGCCCGCGATGTAGGGCAGCAGCAGCTCCTGGCCGTCCTCACCGGGGTAGTAGCGGTCGAGGCGCTGCATCAGCTCGAGGTACACGTGCGCGAGCTCGTCGCGCTCGGCGCCGTCGAGCGCGGCCAGGTCGGGCACGTCGCGGTGCGGCGCGAGGTGCACCTCGACCGGCCAGCGGGCGGCGGCGGGCACGTAGGCGGTCCAGTGCTCGCCGGCGAGCACCACCCGGGTGCCCGCCCGCCGCTCGGCGGCCAGCACGTCGGCGAGCAGCGAGCCGCCGGTGGCGCGCCGGTGCAGCTCTGCCTGGCGCAGCACCACCTCGCTGCGCGGCGGGACGAACGGGTAGGCGTAGATCTGCCCGTGCGGGTGGTGCAGCGTGACCCCGATCTCCTTGCCGCGGTTCTCGAACGGAAACACCTGGCGCACCGGCCCGAGCGCCGACAGCTCGGAGGTGCGGTCGGCCCACGCCTCGACGACGGTGCGCACCCGCTCGACCGCCAGGTGCCCGAAGCTGGTGCCGTGGTCGCTGCTGAAGCAGATCACCTCGCAGCGGCCGGCGGCGGGCTCGACCGGCCACGTCGGGTCGTCGTCGACGAACCCCGAGACCCCGTGCGGCCGCATCGAGAACGACGGGAACCGGTTCTCGAACACGACGACGTCGTAGTCCTCGCTCGGCACCTCCGAGGGCACCGTGCCGCGCCCGGTGGGGCACAGCGGGCACTCGTCGGCCGGCGGCATGAAGGTGCGGTTGAGCCGGTGGGCGGCCAGCGCCACCCACTCGCCGGTGAGGGGGTCGCGTCGCACCTCGCCGGCCTGCTCGGCCTGGCGCAGCGGACGGTCGTCGTGCACCACCCGCTCGGCGCCGTCGACCCAGGGCGCGGTGTCGTCGAAGTAGACGATCTCGCGACCGTCGGCGAGGCGGTGGCTGCTGCGGCGGACGAGGCGCGCGTCGGTGCTCACGCCGTCGCCCCCGCCCCGGCGGCGGCGACGTCGGCGACGACCAGCCGGCCCACCCGCTCGGACAGCGCACGGTGGGCGTGCGGTGCCAGCCCCGCGTCGGTGACGAGCACGTCGACCTCGTCGAGCGCGGCGATCGTGGTGAGGCCCACCACGCCCCACTTGCCGCTGTCGACGGTGACCACGAGCTGGCGGGCGGCGGCGATCAGGGCGCGGTCGGTGTCGCCCTCGACCATGTTGGGCGTGGTCAGCCCCGCCGAGGGGTCGATGCCGTGCGCGCCCAGGAACAGCCAGTCGACGTGCAGCGACCGCAGGGCGTCGACCGCCACCGGGCCCACCAGCGCGTCCGAGGGCGTGCGGATGCCGCCGGTGAGGATCACCGTGCGGTCGACGCGGGGGTTCTCGTGCAGCAGCTGCGCGACGGGCACGGAGTTGGTGACCACGGTGAGGTGCTCGAGGTCGACGAGCAGCCGGGCCACCTCGTAGGTGGTGGTGCCGGCCGAGAGCGCGACGGCGGCGCCGGGCTCGACCAGCGCGACCGCCTCGCGCGCGATCGCCTGCTTCTCGGCGTTGCGCAGCATCGACTTGGCGGCGAACCCGGGTTCCTCGGCGCGGCGGCCGCTCACCGACCGCACCCCGCCGTGGACGCGCTCGGCGAGGCCGCGGGACACCAGCACCTCGATGTCGCGCCGCACGGTCATGTCGGAGACGCCGAGCAGGTCGACCAGGTCGGAGACGCGCGCGGCACCGTCGCGCGCGACCTCGGCGAGGATGCGGTCCTGGCGCTGGCTGGCGAGCACCTCAGGATCCTCGCACCACGGCGACCGCTCCGGCGGGCAGCGTCCACGACCCGGAGACCTCGCGCTCTCGCACCAGGTCGTGGCCGTCCAGGACGACCTCGGCGTCCGCCCCGTGGTTCAGCAGGAAGGTCCAGGTGCGCTCGCCGTCGCCGCGACGCACCACCTCGACGTGCGCGGGTCGCCCGGCGGGGGCGCTCACCCCGGCGGCCGCGCACACGGCGTCGACCAGGCGGGCGGTGGCCTCCGGGTCGAGCCGGGTGGCGCAGTACCACGCGGCGCCCGCGCCGACCTCGCGCCGGGTCAGGGCGGGCACGCCGGCCAGCGGGCCGTCGGCGTAGCGCGCGAGCACGTCGGCGTCGACCGCCTCGAGCAGCTCGGACCACAGCGTCCCGGTCGCACCGTCGTCGAGGGCGACGGTGCCGCCGACCGGCAGCGGGAAGAACTCCTCGACGCGCACGCCGAGCAGGTCGCGGAAGGCGCCGGGGTAACCGCCCAGCCGCACGTGGTCGTGCTCGTCGCTGATGCCGCTGAAGTAGGTGACGAGCACCTGCGCTCCGGCCTCGGCCGCGGCGGCGACGGCCGCGGCGGTGCCGTCGGTGCACAGGTACAGCGTGGGCACGAGCACGACCCGGTACGGCGCCAGGTCGGCACCCGGTGGCACGACGTCGCAGGTGATGCCGGCCGCGCGCAGCGCCGCGTGCAGGTCGTGCGCCACCTGGCCGGGGTCGACGGCGGTCGAGGGCACGGCCTGCAGGGTGGCGGCACGGGCCGAGGGGTAGTCCCACACCAGCGCGACGGGAGCCTCGACCCGTGAGTCGAGCACCTCGCCGAGCCGGCCGCAGATCGCACCGAGCTCGCTGACCTCGCGGAACACCTTGGTGTCGGTGCCGGCGTGCGGGACCAGCCCGGAGTGGAACTTCTCGGCGCCTGCGCGCGAGGCGCGCCACTGGAAGAACCCGAGGGTGTCGGCGCCGCGGGCGACGTGCGCGAGCGAGTCGCGCAGCATCTGGCCCGGCGCCTTCGCCTGGTTGACCGGCTGCCAGTTCACCGCGCTGGTCGAGTGCTCCATCAGCACCCACGGGCGACCGCCGGCCAGGCCGCGGGTGAGGTCGGCCGAGAACGACAGCTCGGCGCGCGGGTCGTGGTGCGGGTCGGTCACGGGCCCCGCGGGCTGGTGCACCACGTAGTGGTCGGTGCTGACGACGTCGACCTCGGGCGCCCAGCGCGCGTAGTCGAGCAGCCGGAAGTGCTCGTTGGTCATGAAGTTCGTCGTGACCGGGACGCCGGGCGACAGAGCGTGCAGCACGTCGCGCTCGGCGACGTACTGGGCCAGCAGGGTGTCGGACCCGAACCGCCAGAAGTCGAGCTGGTGGGTGGGGTTCGCGAGGGTCGGGGTGACCCGCGGGGGGATCACCTGGTCCCAGGCCGTGTAGCGCTGGCTCCAGAACGCCGTGCCCCACGCCTCGTTCAGGTGCTCGAGGTCGCCGTACCGGTCGAGCAGCCACGCCCGGAACGCCTCGGCGCACACCTCGCACCAGCAGGGCAGGTTGTGGCACGCGTACTCGTTCGAGACGTGCCACATCGCCAGCGCCGGGTGGTCGTGGTAGCGCCGGGCCATCTCGGACGCGAGCGCGACCGCGTGCTCGGTGAAGACCGTCGAGCTCGGGCAGTACGCCTGCCGGCTGCCGTGCCACAGCCGCGTGCCGTCGCTGCGCACCGGGCGGCTGTCGGGGTACTTGTGGCTGAACCACGGTGGGGGAGAGGCCGTCCCGGTGGCGAGGTCGACGGCGATCCCGCCCTCGTGCAGCAGGTCGAGCACGTCGTCGAGCCAGGCCATCTCGTAGCGGCCGGGCTCGGGTTCGAGCCACGACCAGGAGAAGACGCCGACCGTGGCGAAGGTGACGCCGGCCTCGCGCATCAGGCGGACGTCGTCGCGCCACACCTCGCGCGGCCACTGCTCAGGGTTGTAGTCGCCACCCAGGGCGACGCCCCCACGGGGCCAGGCTCGCATGACGGCCACTCTGGACCACCCGCCACGAGCATGTCAACAGAAACGAACATGCCGCTACAACGTTGCAATCGCCTGTCGCACAATCGAACACTTGACGGAGGCGGCTCCGGGGAGCCACAGTCTGCGGACAGGAACTGATCGGATGTGTTCGGTTCCGTTCGGATCAGTACCCCCGGCCAGGCCGGGGCCGTCGTCGAAGGAGACGCCATGGCACGCCCGCAGACCGAGGGTCAGTACCTCGCGAGCCTCGTCCCGTCGTCCGTCGCGGGCACCGCCCTCGCCCGCCGCAACGTGCTGCGCGCCTTCCTGCTCGGCGGTGCGGCGCTGGGTGTCGGCGGCTCGCTCGCCGCGTGCGGTGGCGACGACGGCGGCTCGGGATCGTCCGAGAGCCCGTCCGGCACCGTGTCGTTCGGCTCGAACGAGAGCGGCACGACCTTCGCCGAGCAGCGCGAGGCGATGGCCGCCGACTTCCTGGACTCCTCGGGCGTCACGGTCGAGATCAACGCCGTCGACCACAACACGTTCCAGGAGAACATCAACACCTACCTCCAGGGCAACGCCGACGACGTGTTCTCGTGGTTCGCCGGCTTCCGGATGCGCTTCTTCGCCGACTCCGGGCTGATCGGCGACGTCAGCGACGTGTGGCCCATCGACGGCATCGCGGACTCGTTCAAGGAGGCCTCGACCGGCAACGACGGCAAGCCAGTACTTCGTCCCGCAGAGCTACTACCCGTGGGCCGTCTTCCACCGGAAGTCGACCTTCGAGGAGAACGGCTGGAGCCAGCCGACCACGCTCGACGAGATGGTCACGCTGATGGACGCGATGAAGACCGCGAACCTCGTTCCCGATCGCGTTCGGCGACAAGGACGGCTGGCCCGCGATGGGCACGTTCGACATGCTCAACATGCGCATCAACGGCTTCGACTACCACATCTCGCTGATGGCCGGCGAGGAGTCGTGGGACTCCAGCGAGGTCAAGGAGGTCTTCTCGACCTGGGCCGAGCTGCTGCCCTACCACCAGCCCGACTCCCTGGGCCGCACCTGGCAGGAGGCGGCGCAGACCCTGCAGCGCAAGGAGGCCGGCCTCTACGTCCTCGGCACCTTCGTCAACGAGCAGTTCCCGGACGACGAGGAGGACCTCGACTTCTTCACGTTCCCGGAGATCGACTCCGCCATCGGGTCCGGTGCCATCGACGCCCCCATCGACGGGTTCTGCATGTCGGCGAACCCCGACAACGAGGCCGGCGCCAAGGCGTGGCTGGCCTACCTGGCCAGTCCCGAGGCCGCGGCGGCAGCCGCCACCACCGGGCTGCCGTTCATCGCGGCGAACACCGAGGCCGACACCTCGGTGTACTCCGAGCTGCAGAAGAAGTCGGCGCAGCTGGTCGGCGAGGCGGAGAACATCGCGCAGTTCCTCGACCGCGACACCCGTCCGGACTTCGCGTCCACGGTGATCATCCCGGCGCTGCAGGAGTTCATCGGCAACCCCGGTGACGTCGACTCGCTCACCAAGAGCATCCAGGAGCAGAAGGTCTCGATCTTCGGCAGCTGAGCCCCGCGGCCGGTCCGAGGTGCGAACCCTCGGGCCGGTCGCGGCCCGCCACGCCGACGCACCGAGCACCCAGGAGGAGCGATGTCGCTCGAGACCCCGGCCGCCGTCCCCACCGCCGCGGGCGGGGACGACCCGCCACCCGCACCGAAGACCTCGCGCCGCGCGCGCATGGGCCGCCTGACCGGCACCGACCGGCTCGTGGTCGCGCTGTTCGTGGTCGTCCCGACGTTCTTCGTCGTCGTCCTGGTGTGGCTCCCGGCGCTGATGTCGATCGTGCTGTCGTTCACCAGCTGGAACGGCATCGGCGACATCGCCGACATCGAGTTCATCGGCACGAAGAACTACCAGGACGTCGTCACGATCTACCCGCCGTTCTGGCCGGCGGTGCAGAACAACGTCGTGTGGCTGCTGTTCCTGTTCGTGCTGCCGACGGTCTTCGGCATCTTCCTGGCGGTGCTCCTCGACAAGGAGGTGCGCGGCAGCCGGATCTACCAGACCGCCCTGTACATCCCCGTCGTGCTGTCGCTCGCGCTCATCGGCTTCATCTGGCAGCTGATCTACTCGCCCGACCAGGGCCTGCTGAACGCGGTGCTCGGCACCGACGTCGACTGGTACGGCGACCCGTCGGTGAACCTGTGGGCCGTGCTGTTCGCCAACGGCTGGAAGCACACCGGCTACGTCATGCTGCTGTACCTGGCGGGCCTGAAGGGGGTCGACCCCGCGCTGCGCGAGGCCGCCCAGGTCGACGGGTCGGGCGAGGTCTCCACCTTCTTCCGGATCATCCTGCCGGTGATGCGGCCCATCAACCTGATCGTGGTCGTCGTCGTGTTCATCGAGTCGCTGCGGGCCTTCGACCTGGTCTGGATCATCAACAAGGGCCGCAACGGCCTCGAGCTGATCGCGGCCCTGGTCACCAGCAACGTGATCGGCGAGGCCAGCCGCATCGGGTTCGGCTCGGCGATGTCGACCTTCATGCTGCTGCTGTCGTCGGTGTTCATCGCGATCTACCTGCGCGTCGTCATGAAGGAGGACCGATGACCAGCACGGCCACCCCGACGGGCGCCGTCGACACCTCCGCGGTGCCGGTCGCGCGCAAGCGCGTGCGGCCCGCCCGGGTCCTCCTGCAGGCCTTCCTCGTGCTGGTCGCGGTCGGGTGGCTCTTCCCGATCGGCTGGGCCGTGCTCAACTCGTTCCGCGACTACGCCTACACCTCGGCCAACGGCTACGTCAGCCTCGGCGGCTGGACCTTCGACAACTACGTCAACGCGTGGGAGCAGGGCAACTTCGCCCCGAGCTTCGTCAACTCGCTGCTGATCACGGTGCCGGCGGTGCTGCTGACGCTCTTCCTGTCCTCGTGCACGGCGTTCGTCCTCGCCCGGTTCAGCTACCGGTTCAACCTCACGCTGCTCGGCGTGTTCCTGGCCGCGAACCTGCTGCCGCCGCAGGCGCTGCTCGTGCCGGTGTTCCAGATGTACCGGCGCATCCCGCTGTCCGAGGCGGTCTTCGGCAGCGACCTCCTGCTCGACAGCCACCTCGGCCTGATCCTGATCAACGTCGGCTTCCAGATGGGCTTCTGCACCTTCGTCCTCAGCAACTACATGAAGACGCTGCCGTTCGAGATCTACGAGTCGGCCCAGATCGACGGCGCCTCGGTGCTGCGCCAGTTCTGGCAGCTCACCCTGCCGCTGATCCGCCCCGCGCTGGCGGCGCTCGCCGTGCTGCAGACGACGTGGATCTACAACGAGTTCTTCTGGGCGACCGTGCTGATCCAGAGCTTCGACAAGCTGCCCGTCACGAGCTCGCTGAACAACCTGCGCGGCCAGTTCTTCACCGACTACAACCTGCTGTCGGCCGGCTCGGTGCTGGTCGCGCTGCCGGTGCTGATCGTGTTCTTCGTCCTGCAGCGGCAGTTCGTGGCGGGCCTGACCCTCGGCTCCACCAAGGGCTGACGGGCCCTGGTCGTGCGCCGGGTCGCGGGTCCGGCAGAATGCCCGTCATGCCCGACCACGTCGACGAGCCGGCCACGCGTCCCCGGCTGTTCTCGGGCATGCAGCCCACCAGCGACTCGCTGCACCTCGGCAACTACCTCGGCGCGCTGCGTCAGCTGGGTCGCCCTGCAGGAGACCCACGACGCCACGTACTGCGTGGTCGACCTGCACGCCATCACCGTCGAGCACGACCCCGCCGTCCTGCGCGAGCGCACCCGGCGCACCGCGGCGCAGTTCCTCGCGGCCGGCGTCGACCCGGCCCGCTCGGTCCTGTTCGTGCAGAGCCACGTGCCCGAGCACGCCGCAGCTGGCGTGGGTGCTCGGCTGCCTCACCGGCTTCGGCGAGGCGTCCGGATGACCCAGTTCAAGGACAAGAGCCAGAAGGGCGGACGGGAGACCTCGACCGTCGGGCTCTTCACCTACCCCGTGCTGCAGGCCGCCGACATCCTGCGTCCACGACGCCGACGCGGTGCCGGTCGGCGAGGACCAGCGCCAGCACCTCGAGCTGAGCCGCGACCTCGCCCAGCGGTTCAACTCCCGCTTCGGGCGCACGCTGGTGGTGCCGAGCCCGCACATCGTCGAGGAGACGGCCAAGATCACTCGACCTGCAGGACCCCACGGCGAAGATGAGCAAGTCGGCGGCGTCGGCGAGCGGCGTCATCGACCTGCTCGACGACCCGGAGGTCACCGCCAAGCGGATCCGCTCGGCCGTCACCGACACCGAGCGCGAGATCCGGTTCGACCCCGGGGCCAAGCCCGGCATCTCCAACCTGCTCACGATCCACTCCGCGCTGTCCGGCCGGTCCGTCGCCGAGCTCGAGCAGGACTACGAGGGCAAGGGCTACGGCGACCTGAAGAAGGACCTCGCCGAGGTCGTGGTCGGCGCGCTCGGCCCGGTGCGCGAGCGGGCGCTCGAGCTGCTCGACGACCCCGCCGAGCTCGACCGCCTGCTCGCCGACGGTGCCGACCGCGCGGCGCCGGCGCGCGGCCGCCACCCTCGAGCGGGTCTACGACCGGGTCGGCTTCCTGCCGAGGCGTCGTGGCTGACCAGGGCGTCCGCGGCGCGCTGCCCCCGGACGCCTACGGCGACACGATGGCGATCCCCGTCATCCGCCCCGACACCCCGCCCGGGGGCCAGGACGACCCGCACGTCACGATCGGCGTGGCCGTCGCCGTCCCCGAGCCGTTCGGCAGCGAGCTGGAGCGCTGGCGCGCCGAGTTCGGCGACCCGCAGGCCGCCGTCATCCCGGCCCACGTCACGCTGCTGCCGCCCACGCCGCGTGCACCGCGAGGTGCTGCCCGCGATCCGCGAGCACCTGCACCGCGCCGCCGCCACGCACGGGCCCTTCCCGATGGTGCTGCGCGGCACGGGCTCGTTCCGCCCGGTGTCGGACGTGGTGTTCGTCCAGGTGGCCGAGGGCATCGCCGAGTGCGAGCAGATCGAGCGCGAGGTGCGCAGCGGCCCGCTGCACCGCGACCTCGCCTTCTACTACCACCCGCACGTCACGGTGGCCCACGACCTGCCGCACGCGAACCTCGACCGCGCCTCGACCACGCTCGCCGACTACGAGGCCGCCTTCACCGTCACCTCGTTCACCGCGTACCTGCACGACGGCGACGGCGTGTGGCGCGTCGACCACGAGTTCGACCTGGGGACGGTGTGAGGTGGGTGCGCTGAAGGAGCTGTGGGCCGCGGTTCCGGCGATCGCACGCGTGGCGCACCTGGCAGCTGTACGGCCACCGCCGCGGCCCCGTGCTCGCGGGCGGCATCGCCTACGTCGGGCTGTTCTCGGTCTTCGGCGCCGTCGTGGCGGGGTTCTCCGTCTTCGGTCTGGTGCTCGGCTCCAACGGCCCGCTGTTCGACGCCGTCGTCTCCGCGGTCGACGACACCCTGCCCGGGTTGCTCGACGTCCCCGCCGGCGACGGCGTGATCGAGCCCGCCTCGCTCGTCGACCCCGACCTGGTGAGCTGGACGGGCGCGATCGCCTTCCTCACCGCCGTGTTCGCCGGCCTGGGCTGGCTCGACGCCCTGCGCGAGGGCGTCCGCGCGATGTTCGCGATGCCGCCGGTGAAGCAGAACGTCGTGCGGGCCAAGCTCGTCGACGTGCTGGTGCTGGCCACCCTCGGCCTGGCCGTCCTCACCTCGGCCGTGCTGAGCATCGGCACCGGCTCGGCCGCGTCGTGGCTGCTCCAGCAGGTGGGCATGGAGGGCGGGCCGGTCGGCTCGGTGTCGCTGCGGCTGCTGGCGTTCCTCGTCGTCGCCGCCGCCGACGCCCTGATCCTGCTCGTGGTCTTCCGCCTGCTGGCCGGGCTGCACCTGCCCTGGATCCGCATGCGCGGCGCCGCGATCGGCGGCGGTGTGGCGCTCGCCGCCATCACGCAGCTGTCGGGCCTGCTCATCGGCAGCGCCGGCTCGCGCAACGCCCTGCTGGCCACCGGTGCGGTGCTGGTCGGTCTGCTGGTCGTGCTCAACCTGGTCTCGCGGGTGATGCTCGTGGCGGCCTGCTGGATGGTCGTCTACGACGACCCCGACGCCGTGCTCGAGCACGGTCCGCCGGAGGCCGTCGAGCTGGCGAAGTCGGACGCCTACCTGCGCGCCGCCGACCCCAGCACGCGCACCTTCGGCCCCGGCCCGGCGGCGACGGTGTCGCAGCGCGCCGCCGACCGCACCAGCGTGGCCGCCGGCGTGGTCCTGGGTGCGACCGTCGTGGTGGTCGCCCGCGTCGTCGGACGCGCCACGACGTCGGCGTTCGGCCTGCTGCGCCGCCGCGACGACGACGACTGAGCGGGGACCCGGTCAGAAGCGGCGGGTGAGCAGGGCCTGCTTGACCTCGCTGGATCGCCTTGGTGACCTCGATGCCGCGGGGGCAGGCCTCGGTGCAGTTGAAGGTGGTGCGGCAGCGCCACACGCCCTCGCGGTCGTTGAGGATCTCCAGGCGCAGGTCCGAGCCCTCGTCGCGGCTGTCGAAGATGAAGCGGTGGGCGTTGACGATGGCGGCGGGCCCGAAGTACTGGCCGTCGGTCCAGAACACCGGGCAGCGACGAGGTGCAGGCCGCGCACAGGATGCACTTGGTGGTGTCGTCGAAGCGCTCGCGGTCGGCCGGCGACTGCACCCGCTCGCGGGTCGGCTCGTGCGCCATCGGTGATGAGGAACGGCATCACCTCGCGGTAGGACTGGAAGAACGGCTCCATGTCGACGACGAGGTCCTTCTCCACCGGCAGGCCCTTGATGGGCTCGACGGTGATCGGCTTGTCGGGGTTCAGGTCCTTGAGCAACGTCTTGCAGGCCAGCCGGTTGCGGCCGTTGATGCGCATCGCGTCGGAGCCGCAGACGCCGTGCGCGCACGAGCGGCGGAACGTCAGCGTGCCGTCCTGCTCCCACTTGATCTTGTGCAGGGCGTCGAGCACGCGGTCGGTGCCGTGCACCTTGACCGGGTAGTCCTCCCAGTGCGCCTCGGCGTCCTGCTCGGGGTCGTAGCGCCGGATCCGCAGCGTCACGTCGAACGAGGGGATCTCCTTGACGGCGGGCTTGTCGGCCTCGGTCGGCCGGTCGACGGTGCTGGCGCTCATCAGTACTTGCGCTCCATCGGCTGGTAGCGGGTGGTGACGACGGGCTTGTAGTCGAGCCGCACGCCCGTGGTGCCGGCGGCGTCGGTCGACGGCGCCGGTAGGCCATCGTGTGCCGCATGAAGTTGACGTCGTCGCGGTCGGGGTAGTCCTCGCGGAAGTGGCCGCCGCGCGACTCCTTGCGCTCCAGCGCGCCGACGACGATGACCTCGGCGAGGTCGAGCAGGAACCCGAGCTCGACGGCCTCGAGCAGGTCGGTGTTGTACCGCTTGCCCTTGTCCTGCACCGTGACCGGCGGTAGCGCTCCTGGAGCACGTGCGATGTCGGCGAGCGCCTGCTTGAGCGTGGCCTCGGTGCGGAACACCTGGGCGTTGAGGTCCATCGTCTCCTGCAGCTCCTTGCGGAGCACCGCGACCTTCTCGCCCTCGCCGCGACCGCGGATGCCCTCGAGCAGCTCGACGGTGGGCACCTCGGCCGCCTCGGGCAGCGGCGCGTGCTGCGCGCCGACGGCGTACTCGGCGGCGGCGATGCCGGCGCGCTTGCCGAACACGTTGATGTCGAGCAGCGAGTTGGTGCCCAGCCGGTTGGCGCCGTGGACGGACACGCAGGCGACCTCGCCCGCGGCGTACAGCCCGGGGACGACGTGGTGTTGTCGCGCAGCACCTCGGTGTCGACGTTGGTCGGGACGCCGCCCATCGCGTAGTGCGCGGTCGGGTACACCGGCACCGGCTCGGTGTACGGCTCGACGCCGAGGTAGGTGCGCGCGAACTCGGTGATGTCCGGGAGCTTCGCGTCGATGTGCGCCGGCTCGAGGTGGGTGAGGTCGAGCAGGACGTAGTCCTTGTTCGGCCCGGCGCCGCGGCCCTCGCGCACCTCGTTGGCCATCGCGCGGGCGACCATGTCGCGCGGCGCGAGGTCCTTGATCGTGGGGGCGTAGCGCTCCATGAAGCGCTCGCCCTCGCCGTTGCGCAGGATGCCGCCCTCGCCGCGGGCGGCCTCGGACAGCAGGATGCCGAGCCCGGCCAGGCCGGTCGGGTGGAACTGGAAGAACTCCATGTCCTCCAGCGGCAGGCCGCGGCGGTAGACGATGCCCATGCCGTCGCCGGTGAGGGTGTGGGCGTTCGAGGTGGTCTTGAAGACCTTGCCGGAGCCGCCGGTGGCGAGCACGACCGACTTGGCGCCGGAAGACGTGGATCTCGCCGGTGGCGAGCTCGTAGGCGACGACGCCCGCCGCGCGCTCCTCGCCGTCGACCTCGCTCATCAGCAGGTCGAGCACGTAGAACTCGTTGAAGAACTCCACCTCCTGCTTGACGCACTGCTGGTACAGCGTCTGCAGGATCATGTGGCCGGTGCGGTCGGCGGCGAAGCAGGAGCGGCGCACGGCGGCCTCGCCGTGGTTGCGGGTGTGCCCGCCGAAGCGGCGCTGGTCGATGCGGCCCTCGGGCGTGCGGTTGAACGGCAGGCCCATCTTCTCGAGGTCGAGGACCGCGTCGATGGCCTCCTTGCACATGACCTCGGCCGCGTCCTGGTCGACGAGGTAGTCGCCGCCCTTGACGGTGTCGAAGGTGTGCCACTCCCAGTTGTCCTCCTCGACGTTGGCGAGGGCGGCGCACATGCCGCCCTGCGCCGCGCCGGTGTGGGAGCGCGTCGGGTAGAGCTTGGTGAGCACCGCGGTGCGCGCCCGCGTGCTCGACTCGAGGGCCGCGCGCATGCCGGCGCCGCCGGCACCGACGATGACGACGTCGTAGCTGTGGACCTGCATGGGTGGTCTCCTCGGTCGTCAGGCGGTGCAGAACGACGCCAGCAGCTCGGGGTCGGCGCCGGCCGGGCAGGGGTCGAAGGTGAAGATGACGAGCGTGCCGAGCACGACCACGACCACCGTGGCCACGAGCAGAAGCGTCTTCAGCGACAGCCGGGTGCCGTCGCGCTCGGCGTAGTCGTTGATGATCGTGCGCACGCCGTTGGCGCCGTGCAGCATCGCGAGCCACAGCATCGCGAGGTCCCAGACCTGCCAGAACGGGCTGGACCACTTGCCGGCGACGAACGCGAAGTCGATCGCGTTGACGCCCTCGCCGACCATCAGGTTGACGAACAGGTGACCCAGCACCAGCACGACCAGCAGCACGCCGGACATGCGCATGAAGACCCAGGCGAGCAGCTCGGAGCCGGGCCGGTTCGCCGGGTTGCGGCGGTACGGCGAGCGGGGGACGTCGAGGGCGGGGGGCGCGCTCACGGTCAGCCTCCGAACACGTGGGACAGGTGGCGGACCAGGAACGGCACCAAGAGGACGACCCACACGACGCCGACGGCCCACAGCATCTGGCGCTGGTAGCGCGGGCCCTTGGCCCAGAAGTCGACCAGCACGATGCGGATGCCGTTGAAGGCGTGGAACAGGACGGCGGCGACCAGACCGGCCTCGCCCAGACCGATCACCGGGTTCTTGTACGTGGCCATGACGTCGTTGTACGCCTCGGGGGAGACGCGCACGAGGGCGGTGTCGAGGACGTGCACGAGCAGGAACATGAAGATGGCGAACCCGGTGACGCGGTGCGCCACCCAGGACCACATGCCCTCGCGGCCCCGGTAGAGGCTGCCCTGCACCTTGCCGGCGGAGCGGACCCTGCCGGCCGACGGGGGTCGTGTCGTGGTGTCGGCCACGGGACCGCCTCCTCTCAGCGGCCCGCGCGTCGGGCCGTCCCGGATCGTGGTCAGTCTACGGACGGATCGGGCACCCGCCTCACCGGGCCGTCGTGAGATGCCCCACGGCCCGCGGAGCATCCAGACCGTGCCGGGCGACGGCCGTGGCGTAGTGGCGCAGCAGGGCGTCACCGACCGACTCCCACGTGCGTCCCAGGCTGACCCGGCGCCCGGTCTCGCCCATGACCAGCCGCACCTGGCGGCTGGTCTCGCCGTGCACGACGAGGTCGGACACGGCCGCGCGCAGCGCGCGCGGGTCGCCGGGCGGGACGAGCAGGCCGGTGCGTCCGTGGTCGACGACGTCGAGCGGTCCGCCGCGCGCCGGGGCGACGACCGGGACCCGGCTCGCCATCGCCTCCTGCAGGGTCTGGCCGAAGGTCTCGTGGGCACCGGTGTGCACGAACACGTCGAGGGCGGCGTAGGCGGTCGCGAGCTCGTGGCCGTCGAGTCGGCCGAGGAGCCGGGCGCCGGTGCCGCCGAGCGCGGCCTGCACGGACGCGCGCGAGGGCCCGTCGCCCACCACGACCACCCGCACGCCGGGCAGGTCGGCGACCGCGCGCAACCGCTCGACGTCCTTCTCGGGCGCGAGCCGCCCGACGTACCCGACGAGCACCTCGCGGCCGTCGAGGAGCCCGGCGCGCAGCGCGCGTCCCGCGGGTGCGTCGCGGTGCCGCGGGTGGAACGCGACCGTGTCGACGCCACGTCCCCACAGCGCGAGCCGCCGGAACCCCCGCAGGCGCAGCGCGGCCAGCGTGGGGCCGGACGGCGCGAGCGTCAGGTCGGCCAGGTCGTGCACGCGGCGCAGCCACCGCCACACGGGCCGCTCGGCCGCACCCGAGCCCGTGCCGGCGCGCGTACCCGGCGACGTCGGTCTGGAACACGGCGACCGACGGCACGCCGAGCCGCCGCGCCGCCGCGAGCGCCTGCGCGCCCAGCGCCACGGGGGAGGCCACGTGCACGACGTCCGGCGCGAACGACCCGAGGGTGGCGGCCACCGCCGCGGACGGCAGGCCGAGGCTGAACCCGCGGACCGGGACCGACGGCAGCGTGCGCACCTCGAACCCCGCGTACGCACCGGGCGCGGGGCCGGGGCACACCACCACCGCCTCGTGGCCGCGTGCACGCAGGTGGTCGAGCACCCGCAGCACGCTGGTGGTGACCCCGTTGGCGCTCGGCAGGAAGGACTCGGTGACCACGGCGACCCGCACGCGTCGACGCTGTCGCGCCCGGGTGACGCCACGTCGACCTCGCGGGGGGTGTCGCACGGCGACCTGGTGACCACGGGGCGACCTGGCAGGCCCTGCGCGTGTGGAACGCTGGTCGCATGTCGACCGATCACCTCGAGGGCTTCGTCGCCGTCGTCCCCGCGGGCGGGGCGGGTACGCGGCTGTGGCCGCTGTCGCGCGCCTCGTCGCCGAAGTTCCTGCACGACCTCACCGGCTCCGGCCGGACGCTGCTGCAGGGCACGTGGGACCGGCTGGCGCCGCTGACGGGCGACGGCGGGGTGCTCGTGGTCACCGGCCGGGCGCACGCCGACGCCGTGCGCGCGCAGCTGCCCGACCTGCCGGCGTCGAACCTGCTCGCCGAGCCGTCGCCGCGCGACTCGATGGCCGCGATCGGGCTGGCCGCCGCCGTGCTGGTGCGTCGCGACCCCGACGTGGTGATCGGGTCGTTCGCGGCCGACCACGTCATCGGCGACGTCGAGGGGTTCCACGCGACCGTCCGCCAGGCCGTCGCCGTGGCCCGCGAGGGCTGGGTGTGCACGGTCGGCATCGAGCCGTCGTCGCCGGCCACCGGCTTCGGCTACGTCCGCTCCGGCGCGGCCCTCGACGTGACCGGCGCGCCGGACGCCACGGCGGTCGCCGAGTTCGTCGAGAAGCCCGACCACGACACCGCCACCCGCTACCTCGAGGAGGGCGGCTACCGCTGGAACGCGGGCATGTTCGTCGTGCGCGCCGCGACCCTGCTCGAGCACCTGCACCGGCAGCTGCCGGCGCTGCACGACGGGCTGGTCGAGATCGCGGCGGGCCTGGAGGCGGGCGACGACGAGGTGCTCGACCGGGTCTGGCCCGGCCTGACCAAGATCGCCATCGACCACGCGGTGGCCGAGCCGGTCGCCGCCGCGGGCGGGGTCGCCACCGTCGCCGGCGGGTTCGGCTGGGACGACGTCGGCGACTGGGCGTCGCTGACCTCGTTGCTGCCGCAGGCGGTCTCGGGCCCCCGGGTGCTCGGTGACGGGTCGGTCGTCGAGGTCGGCAGCGGCGGGCTCGTCGTCCCCGCGTCCGGGCGCACCGTCGCCGTCGTCGGCCTCGACGACGTGGTCGTCGTCGACACCCCCGACGCCCTGCTGGTCACCACCACCGGTCACGCCCAGCGGGTCAAGGAGGTCGTCGAGCGGCTGCGCGCCGACGGCCGCGACGACCTGCTCTGACGGCGCCCGCAGCGCGTCGGTTGCGTCACAGCGGGAGGCCGGTCCCGGCCCCGCTCCCTAGACTCGCGCGGGTGACCGGTACCGAGCCCGCGGCGGCCCCACCCCCAGAGCCCGAGGTGCTGCGGCTGGCCGGGGACTTCGCCCCGGCCGAGCGCGAGCAGTGGCTCCGGGCGGTCGACGCGGTCCTGCGCACGGCCGGCCGGCTGCCCGACGACGCGCCCGCCGGGGCCGGCGTCGAGGCGCTCACCCGCACCCGCCCGGACGGCGTCGCCGTGCTCCCGCTGTACACCGCCGCCGACGTGGAGGGGGTCGAGGACGCCGGCGCGCCCGGCGCCTGGCCGTTCACCCGCGGCTCGCGCGCCGAGGGTCGTCCCGACGGCTGGGACGTGCGCCAGCGGCACACCGGCACCGACGCGGCCGCCGTCCGCGAGGCGGTGCTGGCCGACCTCGACGGCGGCGTCACCTCGGTCTGGCTGGCGGTCGGCGAGGGCGGGGTGCCCGTGGCCGACCTGCCGGCGGCGCTCGACGGCGTCCTGCTCGACCTCGCGGCCGTGGCGCTCGACGCCGGTGCCGAGGCGCCGCAGGCGGCCCAGGCGCTGCTCGACCTGGCCGACGCCCGCGGCACCGCGCCCGCCGACCTGCTCGCCTCGCTCGGCGTCGACCCCGTCGGGCTCCGCGCCCGCACCGGCGCCGGCCCCGAGGTCGCCTCGGTGGTCCCGCTGGCCCGCCGGGTGGCGGAGTCGTACCCGCACGTCACCGCGGTCACCGTCGACGCCTCGCCGGTGCGCGAGGCGGGCGGCTCGGACGCGCAGCAGCTCGGGTTCTCGCTGGCGGCCGGCGTGGCCTACCTGCGCGCGCTCGCCGACGGCGGCCTCGACGTCGCGGCCGCCGCCCGGGTGCTCGAGTTCCGCTACGCCGTCACCGCCGAGCAGTTCCCGACCATCGCGCTGCTGCGCGCCGCGCGGCGGCTGTGGGCGCGGGTGCTCGAGGCGTGCGGCACGACCGAGGTCGCCCAGCGCCAGCACGCCGTCGTCACCGACACCACCTTCACCCGCCGCGACCCGTACACGAACGTGCTGCGCGGCACGGTCGCCGCGTTCGCCGCCGGCGTCGGGGGCGCCGACGCCGTCACCGTCCCGCCGTTCGACGTGCAGGTCGGTGCGCCGCAGGCGTTCTCGCGCCGTCTGGCCCGCAACACCCAGCTGCTCCTGGTCGAGGAGTCGCACGTCGCGCGCGTCATCGACCCCGGCGGCGGCTCCTGGTACGTCGAGCGGCTCACCGACGACCTCGCCCGCGCCGGGTGGGACGCCTTCCAGCGGATCGAGGCCGCGGGCGGTGCGCTCGCGGTGCTCGACGACGGCTCCCTCGCCGCCGAGGTCGCCGAGGTGCGGGCCGGGCGCGAGCGCCGCGCGGCACGGCGCACCGACCCGGTCACCGGCGTCAGCGAGTTCGCCGACCTCGACGAGAAGCCGCTCGCCCGCGACCCGCTTCCCGGGCGGCCCGAGCCCGGCGGGTTGCCGCGCTACCGCCCGGCGGGCGCCTTCGAGGAGCTGCGCGACCGGTCCGACGACGCGCTCGCCCGCACCGGCCGCAGGCCGACGGCGTTCCTCGCGACCCTGGGCCCGCTCGCGACGTACACGGCGCGAGCAGCGTTCTGCCGCAACCTGTTCGCCGGAGGTGGCGTCGCGACCCCCGAGGCCGGGCCCACCGACGACGTCGACGCCGTGGTCGAGGCGTTCCGCGCCGCCGGCACCCCGGTGGCCGTCCTGTGCTCGAGCGACGCGCTGTACGACGAGCGCGCCGAGTCGACGGCGGCCGCCCTGCACGACGCCGGTGCCGCGCTGGTGCTGCTGGCCGGACGCCCGGCCGACCCCGTCCCCGGCGTCGACGGGCTGGTGCACGCCGGGTGCGACGCGCCGGCCGTGATCGACCTCGTGCACCGCACCAGCGAGGAGGCCGCGCCGTGAGCACCGTCCCCGACTTCACCGGCGTCCCGCTCGCCTCGCCGACGACGGCGCGCGCGGGCTGGGACGACGCGCTGGCCGGGCGGCCGCGCCCGCCCGCCTGGGACTCGCCCGAGGGCGTGCCGGTGCAGCCGCTGTACACCGCCGACGACCTGCGCGACGTCGACTTCCTCGCCACCTACCCGGGCGCCACGCCGTACCTGCGCGGTCCCTACCCGACCATGTACACGACGCAGCCGTGGACGGTGCGCCAGTACGCGGGGTTCTCGACCGCCGCCGCGTCGAACGCCTTCTACCGCCGCAACCTGGCCGCGGGCCAGAAGGGCCTGTCGATCGCGTTCGACCTCGCCACCCACCGGGGCTACGACTCCGACCACCCGCGGGTGTCGGGCGACGTCGGCATGGCGGGCGTGGCGATCGACTCGATCCTCGACATGCGCCAGCTCTTCGACGGCATCCCGCTCGACCGGATGTCGGTGTCGATGACCATGAACGGCGCGGTGCTGCCGGTGCTGGCGCTCTACGTCGTGGCCGCCGAGGAGCAGGGGGTGAGGCCGGAGCAGCTCACGGGGACGATCCAGAACGACATCCTCAAGGAGTTCATGGTCCGCAACACCTACATCTACCCGCCGCAGCCCTCGATGCGGATCATCTCCGACATCTTCGCGTTCACCAGCGCGAACATGCCTCGCTTCAACTCGATCTCGATCTCCGGGTACCACATCCAGGAGGCCGGGGCGACGAACGACCTCGAGCTCGCCTACACCCTCGCCGACGGCGTCGAGTACCTGCGCGCGGGTGTCGAGGCGGGCCTCGACGTCGACGTGTTCGCCCCGCGGCTGAGCTTCTTCTGGGCGATCGGCATGAACGTGTTCATGGAGATCGCCAAGATGCGCGCCGCTCGGCTGCTGTGGGCCAAGCTGGTCAACGGGTTCGAGCCGCAGAACCCGCGCTCGCTGTCGCTGCGCACGCACTCGCAGACCTCGGGCTGGTCGCTCACCGCGCAGGACGTGTTCAACAACGTCGTGCGCACCTGCGCCGAGGCGATGGCCGCCACCCAGGGGCACACCCAGTCGCTGCACACCAACGCCCTCGACGAGGCGCTCGCGCTGCCCACCGACTTCTCGGCCCGCATCGCCCGCAACACCCAGCTGCTGCTGCAGCAGGAGTCGGGCACCTGCGACGTCGTCGACCCCTGGGGCGGCAGCCACTACGTCGAGCGGCTCACCTACGACCTCGCCCGCCGGGCCTGGGCGCACATCGAGGAGGTCGAGCGCGCGGGGGGCATGGCCGCCGCCATCGACGCCGGCATCCCGAAGATGCGCGTCGAGGAGGCCGCGGCCCGCACCCAGGCGCGGATCGACTCCGGCCGCCAGCCGGTGATCGGCGTCAACAAGTACGCCGTCGAGGTCGACGAGGAGATCGAGGTGCTGCGCGTCGACAACGCCCAGGTGCGCCGCGAGCAGCTCGACAAGCTGCGCCGGCTGCGCGAGGAGCGCGACCCGTCCGCGGTCGACGACGCGCTGCGCCGGCTCACGGAGGCGGCCGCGCGCTCGGTCGACGGCAGCACCCGCGGCGACGACGAGAACCTGCTCGCGCTGTCGATCGCGGCCGCCCGCGCGCAGGCGACGGTGGGCGAGATCTCCGACGCGATCGAGAAGGTCTTCGGGCGCCACGCCGGCCAGGTGCGCATCATCTCCGGTGTGTACTCCGAGGAGGCCGGGAGCGACCCGGCGATCGCGACGGCGCGCGAGCTGGTGGCCGGGTTCGCCGCGAGCGAGGGGCGCCAGCCGCGCATCCTGGTCGCGAAGATGGGCCAGGACGGCCACGACCGAGGGCAGAAGGTGATCGCGACCGCGTTCGCCGACCTCGGCTTCGACGTCGACGTCGGCCCGCTGTTCCAGACGCCGCAGGAGGTCGCGCGGCAGGCGGTCGAGTCCGACGTGCACGTCGTCGGCGCGAGCTCGCTGGCCGCCGGCCACCTGACCCTCGTCCCCGAGCTGCGCGCGGCGCTGGCCGAGCTGGGCCGCGACGACATCATGGTCGTCGTCGGCGGCGTGATCCCGCCCGCCGACGTGCCCACGCTGCTGGAGATGGGGGCGGCCGCGGTCTTCCCGCCCGGCACCGTGATCGCGCGGGCCGCCACCGACCTGCTGGCGAAGCTGTCCGCGGCCCTGGGTCACGACGGCTGATGGCCCGGGCGCTGCCCGACGTCGACGCGCTGGTCCGCGGGGTGCGGACCGGTGACCGCGCGCTGCTCGCCCGGGCGATCACGCTGGTCGAGTCGACCCGGCGCCGACCACCAGGAGCGGGCCCAGCAGCTGCTGCTCGCCCTGGCGCCCGACCCGGACGCCGCGCCGTCGACGCGGGTGGGCGTGTCCGGCGTGCCCGGGCGTGGGCAAGTCGTCCTTCATCGAGGCGGTGGGCACCCGGCTGACCGCGGCGGGGCACCGGGTGGCGGTGCTCGCGGTCGACCCGTCGTCGACCCGCACCCGCGGGTCGATCCTCGGCGACAAGACCCGGATGCCGGCGCTGTCGAACGACCCGGCCGCGTTCGTGCGGCCGTCGCCGACCGCCGGGACCCTCGGCGGCGTGGCGCGGCGCACCCGCGAGACGATGGTGCTGGTCGAGGCCGCCGGGTACGACGTCGTGCTGGTCGAGACGGTCGGGGTGGGCCAGTCCGAGACCGCCGTCGCGCAGATGGTCGACACCTTCCTGCTGCTGACGATCGCGCGCACGGGCGACTCCCTGCAGGGCATCAAGAAGGGCATCCTCGAGCTCGCCGACGTGGTCGCGGTGAACAAGGCCGACGGCGCCCACGAGGGCGACGCGCGGGCCGCCGCGCGCGAGCTGGCCGGCGCGCTGCGGCTGATGACGCCGACGAGCGCGGCCTGGCGGCCGGCCGTGCTGCCCTGCTCGGCGCTCACCGGCGCTGGACTCGACGAGGTGTGGGCGAGGGTGCGCGCCCACCGCGACGCGCTGGCGCAGGCCGGCGAGCTGACCGCCCGCCGCGCCGACCAGCAGGTCGACTGGATGTGGCAGATGGTGCGCGACCGCCTGCTCGACCGGCTGGTCACCGACCCCGGCGTGGCGCGGCGGCTCCCCGGCGTGACCGCCGAGGTGAGGTCGGGGACGCTGACGCCGACGCTCGCCGCGCAGGCCCTGCTCGACGCGCTGGGCTGACGCCGGACCGCGGGCCCGCAGGAGCGGCGATACCCTGGACGGCATCGTGGACTCCCAGACGACGCCCCAGCCCAGCCCCGCGCGCGACCTCCTGGTCGACGCCGTCCTCGAGCCGCTCCTGCCCGAGCTGGTCGCCG
Source organism: uncultured Actinomycetota bacterium (assembly GCA_963715595.1). Classification (GTDB taxonomy): domain Bacteria; phylum Actinomycetota; class Actinomycetes; order Actinomycetales; family CAWJMD01; genus MFD01275-22. Next base: position 2,592,863 of record OY970255.1, on the reverse strand, counting down.
TGCGCCGCGACGTGCACGCCCACCCCGAGACCGGGCGCACGGAGCTGCGCACCACCGGCGTGGTCGCGGCCCGCCTGCGCGCCGCCGGCCTCGAGCCCCGGCTGCTGCCCGGCACCGGCCTGACGTGCGACATCGAGCCGCTGCACGCGCCGTCGGGACCGCTGCACACGCTGGCGCTGCGCGCCGACCTCGACGCGCTCCCGCTGCCGGACGAGACAGGCACCCCGTGGTCCTCGACGGTCCCGGGCATCGCGCACGCCTGCGGCCACGACGTGCACACCACCACCGTCCTCGGCGCCGGGCTGGTGCTGGCGGCGCAGCGCGAGCGGCTGCGCTGCCGGGTGCGGCTGGTCTTCCAGCCCGCCGAGGAGACCAACCCCGGCGGCGCGCTCGACGTGCTGGCGGCCGGCGGGCTCGACGGCGTCGACCGCATCCTGGCGGTGCACTGCGACCCGCACCTCGACACCGGGCAGGTCGGGCTGCGCGTCGGCCCGATCACCAGCGCCGCCGACCACGTCAAGGTGGTGCTCTCCGGCGACGGCGGCCACACCTCCCGTCCGCACCTGACCGGTGACCTGGTGTTCGCGCTGGGTCAGGTCGTCACCGGCCTGCCGGCGGCGCTGTCGCGCCGCCTCGACCCGCGCGCCGGCGCCTCGCTGGTCTGGGGACGCGTGCAGGCGGGCGGGGCCGCCAACGCCATCCCGCGCTCGGGCGAGGTCGAGGGCACGCTGCGCGTCCTGGACGCGACCGCGTGGGCCCGCGCAGGCGACGTGCTCGCCGAGGTGCTCGAGCACCTGGTGGCGCCGCTCGGCGTCGAGGCCAAGCTGCTGCACTCGCGCGGGGTCCCGCCGACGGTGAACGAGGCCACCTCCGTCGCGCTGCTCGAGCACGCCGCCCGCACCGGCGTCGGGCCGGACGCCGTCGCCCCCACCGAGCAGAGCCTCGGCGGGGAGGACTTCGCCTGGTACCTCGAGGCCGTCCCGGGCGCGCTGGCGCGGCTCGGCACCCGGGCACCCGGCGGTCACACCTACGACCTGCACCGCGGCGACTTCGAGCCGGACGAGGACGCGATCGGCGTCGGCGTGCGGCTGCTCGTGGCCGCCGCGCTGGCGTCCCCCCACTCGGGCTAACGCCTCGGCCTACCGGCGAGTTGCGGATGGGTAACGGTCCCCGGGCGCTGCGGCGGAAGGGCCGTCCGCGGTCCTCGGCGGCTCCTACACTCCACCAGCGACGTGCGCAGCGGGCCGCGTCGGATGTGGAGGAACCCCCAGTGAAGAGACTCGTTCACGGTGCAGCGGTGCTGAGCATCGCCGCCCTGGTCCTCGCGGCGTGCGGTGAGGCACCCGACGAGACCACGACCACCAGCGGCTCGGCCGGCGGCGACGCCGAGCAGGTCGACTACAAGGCCTGCATGGTCTCCGACTCGGGCGGCTTCGACGACCAGTCGTTCAACCAGGCCGCCAAGGAGGGCCTCGACCAGGCCGAGTCCGAGCTGGGCATCGAGGTCGTCGAGCTCGAGTCGGCCGCCGAGACCGACTTCACGCCGAACGTCGACCAGCTCGTCTCCCAGAGCTGCAACCTGATCATCGGCGTCGGCTTCCTCCTGGAGGACCCGATCCAGGCGGCCGCCGAGGCCAACACCGAGACCGACTTCGCGCTGATCGACTCCTCGTTCTCCGCGCCGGACTTCTCCCCGGTCGAGCTCGAGAACGGCAAGCCGCTGCTGTTCAACACCGCCGAGGCGTCGTACCTGGCCGGCTACCTGGCCGCGGGCATGACCAAGACCGGCAAGGTCGCCACCTTCGGCGGCATCCAGCTCCCGTCGGTCGCCATCTTCATGGACGGCTTCGCCGACGGCGTCGCCAAGCACAACGAGGACAAGGGCACCGCCGTCGAGGTGCTCGGCTGGGACAAGGAGAGCCAGACCGGCGCCTTCACCGGTGACTTCGAGAACCAGAGCAACGGCACGAACCAGGCCAACACGTTCATGGACCAGGGTGCCGACATCATCCTGCCCGTGGCCGGCCCGGTCGGCCTCGGCGCCGCCGCCGCCGCCCAGGAGCGCGGCGACGTCAGCATCATCTGGGTCGACTCGGACGGCTACAACACCACCGAGTACGGCGACATCATCATGACCTCGGTGATGAAGAACATGGGCCCGGCCGTCTTCGACACCGTGGCCGAGGCCGTCGAGGGCAGCTACTCCTCCGAGCCGTACGTCGGCACCCTCGAGAACGAGGGCATCGGCCTGGCGCCGTACCACGACTTCGAGTCGCAGGTGCCGGCCGAGCTGGCCGACGAGGTCGAGGCGCTGAAGGAGCAGATCATCTCCGGCGAGCTCGTGGTGGAGTCCCCGAACTCCCCGTGACCCCCGCGGGACGACCGCACCGCTGACGACGGCCCGGGCCCTGCGCCCGGGCCGTCGTCGCGCACCCAGGTGACCACTAGGGTGCCTAGGCACCACACCCCGGCGAAGGGAAGCGAGCGTGAGGCTCGAGCTGCGCGGGATCACGAAGGTCTTCGGGTCCCTGGTCGCGAACGACCACATCGACCTGGTGGTCGAGCCGGGGGAGATCCACGCCCTCCTCGGCGAGAACGGCGCGGGCAAGAGCACGTTGATGAACGTGCTGTACGGGTTCTACGACCCCGACGGCGGCCAGATCCTCGTCGACGACCGGCCCGTGTCCTTCGACGGCCCCGGGCAGGCGATGGCCGCCGGCATCGGCATGGTGCACCAGCACTTCATGCTCGTCCCGGTCTTCACCGTCGCCGAGAACGTCGCCCTCGGCCACGAGCCCACGCGCGGCGCGGTGGGCGGGCTGCTCGACCTGAACCGGGCCCGCACGCTGGTGCGCGAGATCTCCGACCGCTTCAACTTCCACATCGACCCGGACGCCGTGGTCGAGGACCTGTCGGTCGGTGCGCAGCAGCGGGTCGAGATCATCAAGGCGCTCTCGCGGCGGGCCGAGGTGCTCATCCTCGACGAGCCCACCGCGGTGCTCACGCCGCAGGAGACCGACGAGCTGATCGGCATCATGCGCCAGCTCAAGGAGTCGGGCACCTCGATCGTGTTCATCACCCACAAGCTGCGCGAGGTGCGGGCGGTGGCCGACCGCATCACCGTCATCCGCCGCGGCACGGTGGTCGGCGAGGCCTCGCCGACCTCGACCGAGACCGACCTCGCCTCGCTGATGGTGGGCCGCAGCGTCGACCTCGGCGTCCGGAAGTCGCCGGCGCAGCCGGGCGAGACGACGTTCTCGGTGCAGGACCTCACCGTCGTCGACGCCGCCGGCGTCACCCAGGTCGACGGCGTCAGCTTCGACGTCGCGCGCGGCGAGATCCTGTGCATCGCGGGCGTGCAGGGCAACGGCCAGACCGAGATCACCGAGTGCATCCTCGGTCTGACCCGGCCCACGCGCGGGTCGATCCGGCTCGAGGGCACCGAGCTCGTCGGGCGCGGCGTCGGCAAGGTGCTGCGCGCGGGTGTCGGCTTCGTCCCCGAGGACCGCAGCGTCGACGGCATCGTCGGCGGGTTCTCGGTCGCCGAGAACCTCGTGCTCGACCGCTACGACGACGGCGAGTTCGCCTCGGGCGGTTCGATGCGCCCGGACGCGTTGCGCCGCAACGCCGAGCAGCGCATCGCCGAGTTCGACATCCGCACCCAGGGGCCCGAGCAGCCGGCGGGCAAGCTCTCCGGCGGCAACCAGCAGAAGGTCGTGATGGCGCGCGAGCTGTCGCGCCCGCTCAAGCTGTTCGTCGCCAGCCAGCCCACCCGCGGCGTCGACGTCGGCTCGATCGAGTTCCTGCACAAGCGGATCGTGGCCGAGCGCGACAACGGCACCCCCGTGATCATCGTGTCGACCGAGCTCGACGAGGCGCTCGAGCTCGGCGACCGCATCGCCGTCATGTACCGCGGCCGGGTGGTCGGCATCGTCCCCGGCGGCACCGACCGCGACGTGCTCGGCCTGATGATGGCGGGCGTCCCCGAGGACGAGGCCCGCCAGCAGGCCGCCACCCACAAGACCGTCCTGGGTCAGGCCGACCAGGAGGCCGCCCCGACCCGCGAGGAGCTGACGTGAGCGACCAGCCGGACCCGCTGCGGAAGCCGGCGGCAGCCGCGCCGCCCTCGCGGCAGGCGTCGTACCTGCAGCAGGTGCTGGCGTCCTCGACGCTGGTCGTCGTGCTGGCGGTGGTGATCGCGCTGGTGGTCGCCGCCCTGCTGATCGTCGTCACCGACGAGGACGTGCGCGGTTCCGCCGGCTACCTGTTCGCCCGTCCGAACGACTTCGTCTACTACTCGACCAACGCGGTCGGCGACGCCTTCGGCGCCCTGCTGCGCGGGTCGGTCTACAACTGGGAGGCCGACACCTTCCGGCAGGGCATCCGCTCGCTCACCGAGACCATGACGGTGTCGGTGCCGCTGATCTTCGCGGCGCTCGGCCTCGGCATCGGCTTCCGCGCCGGTCTGTTCAACATCGGTGCCCAGGGCCAGATCGTGCTCGGCGCCACGGTCGGCGGGTTCATCGGCTTCGCGACGGACCTGCCGGTCGGCCTGCACCTGCTGGTCGCCGTCGTCGGCGCGTTCCTCGGCGGCGCGCTCTGGGGCGGTATCGCGGGCTTCCTCAAGGCCCGCACCGGCGCCAACGAGGTGATCGTCACGATCATGCTGAACTCGGTGGCCCTGTACCTGCTGGCCTACCTGCTGACGACCGACCTGTTCCAGGGCGGCGCGACGAACCAGCCGATCAGCGCACCGATCGCCGACTCCGCCCGGTACCCGCTGCTGCTCGGCGACCTCGGGTACCGCATCCACGCCGGGTTCCTGCTCGCCCTGGTGGCGGCGGCCGGGGTGTGGTGGCTGATGGAGCGCTCGACCCTCGGCTTCCAGTTCCGGGCGATCGGCGAGAACCCCCACGCCGCGCGCACCGCCGGGATGAACGTCGAGAACGGGTACCTGTGGGTCATGGTCATCGCCGGCGGCCTGGCGGGCCTCGGCGGCTCGGCCCAGATCCTCGGCACCGAGCGGGCCCTCACCGGCGGCATCGCGGCCTCGTTCGGGTTCGACGCCATCACCGTCGCCCTGCTCGGTCGCTCGCGGCCGGTCGGCACCGTGCTGGCCGCGCTGCTGTTCGGCGGTCTGCGGGCCGGCGGGTTCGCCATGCAGGGCACCGGGGTGCCGATCGACCTGATCCTGGTGATCCAGTCGCTGATCGTGCTCTTCATCGCGGCGCCGCCGCTGGTGCGCGGCATGTTCTTCCTGCCGTCCGAGGACGGCACGCGGCGCCGACGGCGCCGCGCCGCGCGCCAGGTCGAGACGAAGGGAGCGGCGGCATGAGCGCGACCGTGGCGCCCGACGACGTCGTCGTCCGGGACGAGGCCCCCGCGGCCCTGAAGCCGGTGAGCCGCAAGGCCCCGATCGCGCTCGCGGTCGTCGGCCTGTTCTCGCTGGTGGTCTTCGGGCTGCTGCAGGAAGGGGGCCGCGAGATCACCTACCGGTTCTCGACGGGCAGCGACCTGCTCCAGATCCCCGACCTCACCCTGCCGTCCAGGCCGACGTCGATCGTGCTGTCGGTGCTCGCGCTGGTGCTGGCCGGCGTGGCGTTCGCGCTGGCCCGGCGGCGGCGACCGGCCGGGGCCTGGCTGCCCACCGTGTTCGGCGTCCTCGTCGTGCTCGCCCTGATCACCTGGGGCGCGGCGGGCCGCGGCACGGTCACCCTGACCGGGCTGCTGGCGGGTGCGCTGTTCCTGTCGATCCCGCTGGTCTTCGGTGCGCTCGCCGGCCTGCTGTGCGAGCGCTCGGGCATCATCAACGTCGCCATCGAGGGCCAGCTGCTCAGCGGCGCCTTCCTCGCGGCGGCGGTCGGCGCGATCACCGGCACCGCCTACGCCGGGCTCGTCGCCGCGCCGGTCGCGGGGGCGCTGGTCGGTGCGCTGCTCGCGTTCTTCGCGGTGCGCTACCTGGTCGACCAGATCATCGTCGGCGTCGTGCTGAACGTGCTGGTCATCGGGCTCACCGGGTTCGTGTTCTCCACCGTCTTCTCGCAGAACCGCGAGGTGTTCGGCGGGGTGCCGCGGCTGCCCACGATCGCGATCCCGCTGCTGTCGGAGATCCCGGTGCTCGGCCCGGTGCTGTTCCGGCAGAACGTGCTGGTCTACATCATGTACGCGGTCGTGGTCGTGCTGCAGATCATGCTGTTCCGCAGCCGGTGGGGCCTGCGCGTGCGGGCCGTCGGGGAGCACCCCAAGGCCGCCGACACGGTGGGCATCAAGGTCAACCGCACCCGCGTGCGCAACACGATCCTGGGCGGCGCGGTCGCCGGTCTCGGCGGCGCGTTCTTCACCATCGCCCAGGGCCTGGCCTTCGGCAAGGAGATGACCGCCGGCCAGGGCTTCATCGCGCTGGCGGCGATGATCCTCGGGCGCTGGTCGCCGCGCGGCGCGCTGCTGGCGGCGCTGCTGTTCGGGTTCGCCACCAACCTGCAGGTGTTCTTCGGCAGCATCAACTCGCCCATCCCGAGCCAGCTGCTGCTGATGACGCCGTACATCGCGACGATCATCGCGGTCGCGGGCGTCGTCGGCCGGGTCCGCCCGCCGGCGGCCGAGGGAACGCCGTACGTCAAGTGAGCGGCTCTGCGGACCTCGTCGAGGTCGACTGGGACGCGCTGCGCGCGGCCGCGTCCGAGGCGATGCGGCACGCGTACGCGCCCTACTCGCGGTTCGAGGTCGGGGCCGCGGCCCTGGTCGACGACGGGCGCGTCGTCACCGGCTGCAACGTCGAGAACGCCGCCTACGGGGTCACCCTGTGCGCCGAGTGCGGCCTGGTCAGCGACCTGGTGCGCGGCGGCGGCGGGCGGCTGGTGGCCTTCACCTGCGTCGACCGGCACGGCGCGGTGCTGATGCCGTGCGGACGCTGCCGCCAGCTGTTGTTCGAGCACGGCGGGCCCGACCTCGTCCTCGAGACGGTCAGCGGCCTGCGCACGATGGCCGAGGTGCTGCCCGACGCCTTCGGCCCCACCGACCTGGAGGAGCGAGCATGAGCGAGACCCACGACGCCGTCGACGTCATCCGCACCAAGCGCGACGGCGGCGAGCTGAGCGACGCCCAGATCGACTGGGTGGTCGACGCCTACACCCGCGGCGCCGTGGCCGACGAGCAGATGTCGTCGCTGGCGATGGCGATCCTGCTGAACGGCATGCAGCGGCGCGAGATCTCGCGGTGGACGGCGGCGATGATCGCCTCCGGCGAGCGGATGGACTTCTCGTCGCTGTCGCGGCCCACCGCCGACAAGCACTCGACCGGCGGGGTGGGCGACAAGATCACCCTGCCGCTCGCGCCGCTCGTCGCCGCCTGCGGTGTCGCCGTGCCGCAGCTGTCCGGCCGCGGGCTCGGCCACACCGGCGGCACCCTCGACAAGCTCGAGGCGATCCCGGGGTGGCGCGCGTCGCTGTCGAACGCCGAGATGCTCGCGCAGCTCGAGTCGGTGGGCGCCGTGGTCTGCGCCGCCGGCGACGGCCTCGCGCCGGCCGACAAGAAGCTGTACGCGCTGCGCGACGTCACCGGCACCGTCGAGGCGATCCCGCTGATCGCGTCGTCGATCATGAGCAAGAAGATCGCCGAGGGGACGGGCGCGCTCGTCCTCGACGTCAAGGTCGGCTCCGGCGCCTTCATGAAGACCCTCGACGACGCCCGCGAGCTGGCGCGCACGATGGTCGACCTCGGTACCGACGCCGGCGTGCGCACGGTCGCGCTGCTGACGAACATGGACACCCCGCTCGGGCTGACGGCCGGCAACGCGCTCGAGGTGCGCGAGTCGGTCGAGGTGCTGGCCGGCGGCGGGCCCGACGACGTCGTCGAGCTGACCCTGGCGCTGGCCCGCGAGATGCTCGCTGCCGCAGGCGTCGACGACGTCGACCCGGCCGACCGGCTGCGTGACGGCTCGGCGATGGACGTGTGGGCCGCCATGGTCCGCGCGCAGGGCGGTGACCCCGACGCCGAGCTGCCGGTGGCGCGCGAGACCCACCAGGTGCTCGCCCCCGCCGACGGCGTGCTGGTGCGCCTCGACGCGCTGTCGGTCGGCGTGGCCGCGTGGCGGCTGGGTGCCGGACGGGCGCGCAAGGAGGACGTGGTGCAGGCGGGCGCCGGCGTCGAGCTGCACGCCAAGCCGGGTGCGAGCGTGCGCGGCGGGCGAGCCGCTGATGACCCTGCACACCGACACCCCCGAGCGGTTCGAGCGCGCGCTCGAGGCGCTCGAGGGCGGGTTCGAGGTGGGGCCCGACGGAGCGCGTCCCGACCTGATGCCGCTCGTGGCAGAGCGGGTGGCCTGATGACCACGCCCGCGCCCGCCGAGATCGCCTCGGTCCCCAAGGTCTCGCTGCACGACCACCTCGACGGCGGGCTGCGCCCGGCGACGGTCGTCGAGCTCGCCGACGCGGTGGGGCACCCGCTGCCCGCCACCGACGCCGCGTCGCTCGGCCGCTGGTTCGTCGAGTCGGCCGACTCCGGCTCGCTGGTGCGCTACCTGGAGACCTTCGACCACACCATCGCGGTGATGCAGACCGCCGAGGGCCTGCGCCGCGTCGGCCGCGAGTGGGTGCTCGACCAGGCCGCCGACGGCGTCGTGTACGCCGAGGCCCGGTACGCGCCGGAGCAGCACCTCGAGGGCGGTCTCTCGCTCGACGAGGTGGTCGAGGCGGTGCACGCGGGCATGGCCGAGGGTGCCGACGACGCCGCCGCCGCGGGCACGCCGGTGCGCTGGGGCACGCTGCTGACGGCGATGCGGCACCAGGCGCGCGGCCGCGAGATCGCCGAGCTGTCGGTGCGGCACCGCGAGTCGGGCGTGGTCGGCTTCGACATCGCCGGTGCCGAGGCCGGGTTCCCGCCGTCGCGTCACCTCGACGCCTTCGACTACCTGCACCGCGAGAACCTCCCGTTCACGATCCACGCGGGCGAGGCGTTCGGGCTGCCGTCGATCTGGGAGGCCGTGCAGGTGTGCGGGGCCGACCGGCTCGGCCACGGCGTCCGCATCGTCGACGACATCGACAGCGGCACAGGCGCCCTCGGGCGTCTGGCCGGCTGGGTGCGCGACAAGCGCATCCCGCTGGAGATGTGCCCGTCGTCCAACCTGCAGACCGGCATCGCCGGCACCATCGCCGAGCACCCGATCACGATGCTCAAGGACATGCGGTTCCGCGTGACGCTGAACACCGACAACCGGTTGATGTCCGGCACCTCGATGACGCGCGAGATGACCCTGCTGGTCGAGCAGGCGGGCTGGACGCTCTCCGACCTGCGCTGGGTCACGGTGAACGCGATGAAGAGCGCGTTCATCCCGTTCGACGAGCGGCTCGCGCTCATCGAGGACGTGATCAAGCCCGGGTACGCCGAGCTGGGCGCCTGACCGTGCGCGCGGTGGTCTTCGACGAGGTCGGCGGTCCGCTGCGGGTGCGCGAGGTCCCCGACCCGGTGTGCCCGCCCGACGGCGTCGTCGTGCGCGTGGGCGCCACCGGCGTGTGCCGGTCGGACTGGCACGCGTGGCGCGGCCACGAGGAGGTGGCGCTGCCGCACGTGCCGGGGCACGAGCTGGCGGGTGTCGTGGCCGAGGTCGGGCACCAGGTGACGAGATGGGCCGTCGGGCAGCGGGTCACGGCGCCGTTCGTGTGCGGGTGCGGGCGGTGCGACTGGTGCGCCGCGGGTGAGCCGCAGGTGTGCCCCGACCAGACCCAGCCCGGTTTCACCGGGTGGGGCTCGTTCGCCGAGCTGGTCGCGCTGCACGCGGCCGACCTCAACCTGGTGGCGCTGCCCGACGGGCTCGACGACGTGGCGGCCGCGTCGCTCGGGTGCCGGTTCGCGACGGCCTACCGGGCGCTGACCCACCACGGCCGGCTTGGAGCCGGGGCAGGTGCTGGCCGTCCTGGGCTGCGGCGGGGTGGGCCTGTCTGCCGTGGCGCTCGGCGCCGCGCTGGGCGCGCGGGTGGTGGCCGTCGACGTCTCGGCCGACGCGCTGGAGCGGGCGCGCGACCTCGGTGCGACCGACGCCGTGCAGGTCGGACGCGACTGGTCGGCGGAGCAGATCGCCTCTGCTGTGGTCGATCTCGGCGACGGCGCGCACGTGTCGGTCGACGCGCTGGGGTCGGCGGTGCTCGCGCGGGCGTCGGTGCTGTCGCTGCGCCGACGCGGACGGCACCTGCAGGTCGGGCTGTTGCACGGTGCCGACGTGTCGCCGGCGCTGCCGTTCGACCGGGTGATCGGGTGGGAGCTGGAGCTGTACGGGTCGCACGGGATGGCTGCGGCCGACTACCCGGGGATGCTCGAGCTCGTGGCGTCCGGACGGGTGCGGCCGGAGCGGCTGGTGGGGCGCGTGGTCGGGCTCGACGAGGCCGGCGAGGCGCTGGCGGCGGCCGACCGTCCGGGGCCCGGCATGACGGTGGTGCGGGTGGGCCCCGCGTGAGCGCGACGCGGCTCGCGGTGGCGGCCCCGAACCCCGACGCCGTGCTGGCCGCGACCGACATCGGGCTGGCAGGCGGCAACGCCGTCGACGCGGCGGTGGCGGCGGTCCTGGTCGCGATGGTCACCGAGCCCGGGGTGGTGTCACCGCTCGGCGGCGCGTTCGTGGCCCTGGCGACGCCGTCCGGCGAGCAGCTGGTGGTCGACGGCAACGTCGAGATGCCCGGACGCGGGGCGGGGCGCGAGCGGTTCGGCGCCGGGCTGCGGGAGGTGACGACGACCTACGGCGGCGGCCTGACGCTGTCGGTGGGCCACGGGTCGGTCGCCACGCCCGGGGCGCTGGCGGCGCTGGGGGAGGCGCACGCACGGTACGGCCGGGTGCCGTGGCGCGAGGTGCTGGCACCGGCGGCGGCGGTGTGCCGCACCGGGTACCGGCTCGGGTCGGCGGCGGGCAGCTACCTCGCGATCACGGGCGAGGAGGTGTTCGGGTGGGACCCGCAGACGCGCGCGGCCCTCACCCGGCCCGACGGGACGTTCGTGCAGCCCGGCGACCTCGTCCGCTCGCCCGACCTGGCCGACGCGCTCGAGGCGCTGGCGACCGAGGGGCCGTCGTCGCTCTACACGGGGTCGCTGGCGCGCGCGGTGGCCGACGACATGCTCGCGCGCGGCGGGCTGGTGACGGCCGACGACCTGGCCGCGTACCGGCCGGTCGTGCGTCCTGGCCTGCGGACCCGGGTGGGTGCGTGGTCGCTGTCGACGAACCCGCCGCCGGCGATCGGCGGCCCGGTGCTGGCGGCGATGCTGCGGCTGGTCGTCGACTCGGCCGGTGGGCTGGACGACGTGGTCGACGTGCAGCGGCGCGTGCTGGCCTACCGGTCCGAGAACCTCGACCGGGCCGCCGACCTCGAGGCGGCCGGGCACGAGCTGTGGGACCTGGTGCGCGACAGGGGTGTCGATGGACTGCCGACGTCGGCGTCGACCGCGCACGTGTCGGTGGTCGGCGCCGACGGCACGGCCTGCGCGATCACCGCGTCGAGCGGGTACGGCTCGGGGGCGACGGTGCCCGGCACGGGGCTGCTGCTGAACAACTGCCTGGGCGAGCCGGAGCTGAACCGGCTCGGCGTGCACGCGCTGGTGCCGGGCACCCGGCTCGCGTCGAACATGGCGCCCACCACCGGGCGGTCGGACGACGGCGCGGTGCTGGCCGTCGGCAGCCCCGGAGCCGACCGCATCACCACCGCGCTGCTGCAGGTGCTGCTGGCCTACTGCGTCGGCGGGCGTCCGCTGCAGGACGCGATCGACGCGCCGCGGGTGCACGTGCGGCTCGATCCCGAGCCCAGGCTGGAGCACGAGGCCGACGTCGTCGGTGCGGCCGAGGTGGCGGCGGGGCTGGGCCTGCCGGCGCACGCGCACCCGGCGAACCACATGTACTTCGGCGGTGTCGGTGCCGCCGTGCTCGGCCGCGACGGCTCGCTGCAGGCGGCCGGCGACCCTCGCCGGGCGGCCGCGACGGGCGTGGTCTGAGGCCTCGCTCAGACCGTGAAGTCGGCCTCGAGGAACTCGACGACCTCGGGCACCCAGCGTCCCTGGACGAAGCCCTGGTGGTCGGGGTGCGCGTCGTAGGCGTCGTACGCGGCCTGGTCGGCGAACTCCATCGAGAACCCGTACTGGTGGGGGTTCTTCGGGCTCACCTGACGCAGGCACTCGAAGCCCTCCACGCCGGGGATGCCGGTGAGGATGCTGGTCCCGTCGGCCAGGAACGACTCGGCCTCGGCCGACCCCTTCTCGTGCCGGAGGGTGAACGCGACGGTGTGGCGGATGCGACCGGGTTCCATGCCGTCGATCCTAGGCAGGGCTCCCCGTCCAGCGGACCTCGCCGTCGAGCACCGTGGTGGTCGGTCTGAGACCGAGCCGGGTCGCGACCCGGTTCGAGGCGTGGTGCTCGGGGTGGATGTGCGCGACGACGTCCCTGACCCCGCGCTCGGCCAGGTGGTCGAGGAGCAGGCGGGCCGCTCGCACGGCGTGGCCGTGCCCCTGCCAGGGCCGGCCGATCACCCAGGCGACCTCGGTGGACGAGCCGTCGGCGGGGATGGTGGCCTGCACGTAGCCGATCGGCTCGCGCGCGGCGCCCAGCAGCACGAGCAGGTTCAGCCACTGCTCGGTGCCGTCGGCGGAGTGGCCGCGGGCCTGCGCCTGGTAGCGGCGGGTCAGGTCGTCCTCGGTCGGCGGCCGACCACCGGTGAAGGCGTAGAGGGTGGGGTCGGCCAGGACGGCCGTCATCACGCGCGCGTCGGCCACCGTCAGGGGTCGCAGGGCGAGCAGCTCGTCCACGCGCCCAGTCTGCTCCTCGGGTGCGAGGATCGCCCGGTACTACGAGCAGCCGCGCAGCCCGGACCGCGACTACGGCGCCTTCGGCCCGCACCGGTTCGGTCGCGCCCAGTACGACGAGGCCGTCGCCGCCGTGGCCGTCGCAGCGTCAGGCTGGCGCTGAGGGACGGTCAGCAGCCGGGCAGGGTCGGGACGTCGACCACCTGGGGGGTGCCGAGGGGGCTGGTCCAGTGGTGGGCGACGACGTGGCCGTTGTGGTCGAGGCGTGGCTGTACGCGCCAGAGGCCGGCGGTCTTCCAGCGGTGGCAGCGGCGAGACCTCGGGCTCAGGTTGGCGACCGTGGTCGGTCCTGTGGGGTGGGGGACCTGGTGGTCGAGGTCGCAGCGGGCGGCGGGGACGGCGCAGCCGGGGAAGGTGCAGACCGGGTCGCGGGCCCGGACGGTCTGGTCGATCTCGACCGTCGGTGCGTACGCGTCGCTGTGGTGGCGTGGGTCGGGTTGCGTGCGCAGGGCGCGGCGGGTGGCGGCGATCAGGGCCGCGCGGGTCCAGCCGGTCTCGGGTGCCCGGCCGACGCGGACGAGGCGGGTGAGGTGGCCGGTGTCGTCGGTGAGCAGCACGCAGGTGCTGGCGCCGCGGTCGAGCAGGTCGGTCGCGGCGACGCGGGCGACCGCGGCCGAAGCGGGCACGGGGGCGCCGACGCCGCGGACCTCACCCGGGGCGTCCTTGGCGTCGCCGTCGTCGAGCAGGGTGTCAGCGTGCAGCACCACGCCGAGCTCGCGCCGGCCACTGCTGGGCCCACCTGCGGGCCCGCCGCCTGCGTCGCCGAGGACGGCGGCCTCGAGGGTGTCGACCTTGGCCATCCCGAGGGTGCGGTCGCCCAGCTCGTCCGGCGTCATCGACCGGGCGCGGGTCTCGAGGGCGTCGGCGATCCCCACGACCTGGGCGGTGGGGCCGGTCACGGTCAGGGTCGCGACGGCGGGGTTGGTGGGGTCGACCTGGACCCAGGTGCCGGTGCGCTCGCGGACCTCGCGGCGGACCTTCTCCTCGTGGTCGGTGCGTACGGCGGCCACGGCCTTGCGGACGCGGGCGGTGAACGCCGGCGGCTGGACCCCGTCCCACGGGCCGACCGGGCCGGTCCCGGTCAGCGGCAGTGCGGGTAGCGCGTCGAGCACGGTGGTCTCGACCTGGTGGGTGAGGTGGTCGGGCAGTCCGTCGGTCTCTGCGGCCAGGACCCGGGCGCGGGCGCCGTCGAGGCGGCCGTGCTCCAACGCCGCGAGGGTGCGGGGCAGGACCCGGCACAGCCGGCGGGCGGCGTGGACCTCGCGTTCGGCGTGCCAGCGGGCCAGGCCGGTGGAGGCGGCGACCTCGTCGGCGGCGATCAGGTCCAGGTCGTGCGCCCCGATCCGGCCGTCGCGTGCGGCACCGACCAGGGCGGGCAGGCCGAGCTGCCAGGACTCGGTGGCGTGCACGTGCCGGGTGATCGTGTCGATCTTGCGCAACCGGGCCGCGTCGCGGGCGAAGTCGGTCAGCGAGTGCGCACGCAGGTCGGCCACCAGGGTGCTGCTGGTGTCGTCCGACCTCATGCACCCACTCTAGATGCCAGGTACGACAACGGGTTTGGTGTCCACAGGCCCACCGCCGACATCGTCCGCCTGTGGACAGGGAACGTGCCATGGGGCGCTCGCTCCGAGGCGCGGAGGGCGATCTGCGCGCAGCGGCGTAGTTCGTCCCACCGCTCGGCGCACAGTGCCTGTCCGGGGGCTTGTCGGTGTGTCGCACCAGGTCTAGCGTCAGGTCGCGCGTCTCCCGTGCGCGGAAGCACGAACCGGGAGGAACCATGCTCACCGACGGAACCGTCACCGCCAACATCCCCGCTGCGGACCTCGACCGGGCCCGGGCGTTCTACGCCGACAAGCTCGGGCTCGAGCCCACCGCGGAGGTCGGTGGTGAGGTGCTGGTGTACGAGACCGCGGGCGGCACCAGCTTCCAGGTGTACCGCACCGACTTCGCCGGCACCGCGGGCCACACCATCGCCCAGTGGCACGTGGCCGACATCGAGTCCGAGGTGCGCGCCCTGCAGGCGAAGGGCGTCACCTTCGAGACCTACGACATGCCCGGCGTGCGGTGGCAGGACGGCATCGCCGACATGGAGGGCATGGGCAGGGCCGCCTGGTTCAAGGACAGCGAGGGCAACATCCTGTGCCTCGACCAGGAGGCGTCGCGCTGAACGTCAGGTCCGCGTCAGCGCACGGATCGCGGCCTCGGCCTCGGCGACGTCGACCGGGCGGCAGCCGAGGTCGACCCACTGCTGCACGAGCCCGGGCTCGTCGCGCATCAGGCCGAGGCCGCGCCGCACCAGGGTGAGCGGCGGCTTGCGCGACTCCGACAGGTCGCGGGCGAGCCTGCGCCAGAAGGTCACCGCCGGACGCAGCCGCAGGCACAGGGCGTCGGCCAGCACACCGGCCTCGCGGCAGCGCTCGACCAGCTGCGCCGCGAAGATGCCCTCGGCCACCACGACCGGTGCGCCGGCCAGGTCGAGGCGCGAGGTGCCCGTCCGGCGGGAGGACGGGATGTCGTACACGGGCACGTCGGCCGCGCCCTCGACGCACAGCCGCACCAGCGTCTCCAGCGCCGCCCGGGCGTCCCACGAGTCGGGGTCGTCCCAGTCGACGATGCCGAACCGGTGCGGCATCAGCGGGTCGGTGCGGGTGTCGTCGGCGTCGCGGTAGAAGTCGTCGAGCTGCAGCACCGGCAGCCCGAGACGGCGGGTCAGCGACGTCTTGCCCGACCCGGACGGCCCGCACAGCAGCACCACCCGGGCCCGCGGCCGCACCGCCCGAGGAGCCGGGCGCGTCGAAGAGCCCTGGCTGGTCCTGCTCGGTCTGGGGTGGGGTCATCGCCCCTTGGGGTGCCAGACGGTCTTCGTCTCGGTGAACGCGAGGGCGCGTGCAGGACCTGCAGGGGTTGCCGCCCAGTCCTTCTCACCGTCGAAGGGACGCAGGACCCGCTTCAGCGTGCCTGCCGCCTCACCCTCGAGCGCCGCCCAGTCGGCGTCGGCCGCACCGGCCAGGTCGAGCGCGTTCACGTCGTGGTGCGAGGCGAGCCACGAGCCCAGCTCGTCGACCGAGCCCGTGATCACGTTCACCACGCCACCGGGCACGTCGGACGTGGCCAGCACCTCGGTGAGCGTCACCGCCGGCAGCGGGCGGTCGTGGCTCGACACCAGCACCACCGTGTTGCCCGTGACCAGCGGCGCGGCGAGCACCTCGACCAGACCGAGCAGCGACGACTCCTGCGGTGCCAGCACGCCGACGACGCCGGTGGGCTCGGGCACCGACAGGTTGAAGTACGGCCCGGCGACCGGGTTCGCGCTGCCCGCCACCTGCGCGACCTTGTCGGTCCAGCCCGCGTACCAGACCCACCGGTCGATCGCGGCCGACACGACCCGCTCGGCCTGCGGGCGGGTGAGGCCCTCGCCCCGGGAGACCTCGTCGACGAACTGGGCGCGACGGCCCTCCATCAGCTCGGCCACCCGGTAGAGCACCTGGCCGCGGTTGTACGCGGTGGCACCGGCCCAGCCGGAGAACGCGCCGCGCGCGGCCACCACGGCGTCGCGGACGTCCTTGCGCGAGCCGTGGGAGGCGTTGGCCCAGAAACGACCTCGCGCGTCGGTGACCTCGTAGCTGCGGCCCGACTCCGAGCGGGGGAACTTCCCGCCGATGTACAGCTTGTACGTCTTGCGGATCTCGGCCCGCTCCGGGACGCGGGTGGCGGAACGGGGGCTCACAGGTCGTCTCCCTCGGTGTGCAGGTAGGCGCCGAGGCCCTGACGGCCGCCCTCGCGGCCGTAGCCGGACTCCTTGTAGCCGCCGAACGGGCTGGTGGGGTCGAAGCGGTTGAAGGTGTTGGCCCACACCACTCCCGCGCGCAGCCGGTCGGCCGCCCACAGGATGCGCGAGCCCTTCTCGGTCCACACGCCGGCCGACAGGCCGTAGGGGGTGTTGTTCGCCTTGGCGATCGCCTCGTCGGGCGTGCGGAAGGTCAGCACCGACAGCACCGGGCCGAAGATCTCCTCGCGCGCGATGCGGTGCGTCTTGGACACGCCGGTGAAGACGGTCGGCGGGAACCAGAAGCCCTTCGCGGGCAGGTCGCACGGCGCCGACCAGCGCACCGCGCCCTCGGCCTCGCCCGCGTCGGACAGCGACGTGATGCGGTCGAGCTGGGCGCGCGAGTTGATGGCGCCGACGTCGGTGTTCTTGTCCATCGGGTCGCCGAGCCGCAGCGTGCCGAGGCGGCGCTCGAGCCGCGCGACGAGGTCGTCGTGCACGTCCTCCTGCACGAGCAGCCGCGAACCGGCGCAGCAGACCTGGCCCTGGTTGAAGAAGATGCCGTTGACGATGCCCTCGACCGCCTGGTCGAGCGGGGCGTCGTCGAAGACGATGTTGGCGGCCTTGCCGCCGAGCTCGAGGGTGACCTTCTTGCGCGAGCCGGCGACCTGCTGGGCGATGCCGCGGCCCACGGCGGTCGAGCCGGTGAACGCCACCTTGTCGACGCCCGGGTGCTCGACCAGCGCGCGCCCGGTGGCGCCGGCGCCGGTGACGATGTTGACGACACCGGGCGGCAGGTCGGCCTGGCGGCAGATGTCGGCGAACAGCAGCGCGGTCAGCGGGGTGGTCTCGGCGGGCTTGAGCACCACGGTGTTGCCGGCGGCCAGCGCCGGCGCGATCTTCCACGCCAGCATCAGCAGCGGGAAGTTCCACGGGATCACCTGCGCCGCCACGCCGAGCGGCTGCGGCGACGGGCCGAAGCCGGCGTGCTCGAGCTTGTCGGCCCAGCCCGCGTAGTAGAAGAAGTGCGCCGCCGCGGTGGGGACGTCGACGTCGCGCGACTCCTTGATCGGCTTGCCGTTGTCGAGGGTCTCGAGCACCGCCAGCTCGCGCGAGCGCTCCTGCATGATGCGCGCGATGCGGAACAGGTACTTGCCGCGCTCGGCGCCCGGCATGCGCGACCAGACCCGCTGGTACGCGCGGCGGGCCGCGGCCACGGCGCGGTCGACGTCGGCCTGGTCGGCCTCCGCGACCTCGGCCAGCACCTCCTCGGTCGCCGGGTTGACGGTCTTGAACGACGAGCCGCCGCCGTCGACGAACTCGCCGTCGACGAACAGCCCGTACGAGGGCCGCAGGTCGACGACCGAGCGCGACTCGGGCGCCGGCGCGTACTCGAAGGTGCCGAGCGAAGCCATGGGACGGGACCAGCCTTCAGTCGAGGGTGACGTAGTCGGGACCGCTGTAGGCCCCCGTGACGAGCTTCTGCTTCTGCAGCAGCACGTCGTTGAGCAGGGTCGAGGCGCCGAACCGGAACCAGTCGGGGTCGAGCCAGTCGGGACCGGCGACCTCGCTGACCATGACCAGGTACTTCAGCGCGTCCTTGGCGTGCCGGATGCCGCCGGCCGGCTTCACGCCGATCTGCCGCCCGGTCTGCTCGCGCCAGTCGCGCACGGCCTCGAGCATGATCAGCGTCACCGGCATGGTGGCCGCCGGCTGCACCTTGCCGGTGCTGGTCTTGATGAAGTCGGCGCCGGCCAGCATCGCCAGCCACGAGGCGCGGCGGACGTTGTCGTAGGTGACCAGCTCACCGGTCTCGAGGATGACCTTCAGGTGCGCCTCGCGGCCGCCCGCGTGGCAGGCCTCGCGGGTCGCGACGATCTCCTCGAAGACCTGCAGGTAGCGGCCCGAGAGGAAGGCGCCGCGGTCGATGACCATGTCGATCTCGTCGGCGCCCGCCTCGACGGCGTCGGCCGTGTCGGCCAGCTTGACGTCGAGCCGGGCCCGGCCGGACGGGAACGCGGTGGCGACGGCGGCGACGTGGACGCCGGTGCCCTGCAGCGCCTCGACGGCGACGGGCACCAGGTCGTTGTAGACGCAGACCGCGGCCACGCGCGGGGTGTCGGGGGCACCGGGGTCGGGGTGGGCGGCCTTGGCGCACAGCGTGCGCACCTTGCCCGGGGTGTCGGAGCCCTCGAGGGTGGTGAGGTCGATCATGCGGATCACGGCGTCGAGGGCCCACGCCTTCGAGGTGGTCTTGATCGACCGGCTGCCGAGACCGGCGGCCCGCTGGTCGGCGCCCACGGCGTCGACGCCGGGCAGGCCGTGCAGGTAGCGCCGCAGCGAGGCGTCGGTGACCTCGCCACCGAGCACCGAGGACGCGGACGGCGGACCGGCCACCGTGGCCGAGGCGCTGGAAGTCGTCACCGCGAGACTCTACCGCCCCCTGCCGGGCGTCCGAGATCGGCGACGAGGTCGAGCAGCTCGGTGACGGTGGGCCGCAGCGCGCGCCAGCGGCTCAGCCCCACGAGCCGCTCCAGCACGGGGGAGGCGCGCGTCACCAGGGCCCGGCTGCGGCGCTGGTCGGGGCTGGCGTCGTAGACCCAGAACAGCACGACGCCCAGGTGCGCGAGCCACAGCAGGCCGGGCAGCTCGCGCAGCAGCCGGTCGTCCGCCTTGGTGGCCGAGCCGGCCACGACGTCGCGCATGATCCGCGTCGACGCCTCGCGCGCCGGGGTGCTGTCGCTGCTCAGCGGGTTGAGCGGGCTGGCCGGGTCGGCGGCGACGGCGAACATGCGTCCGGCGATGCCGTGGTAGCGCGAGGCGACGTCGAGGAACGCGAGCTCGCAGGCGGCGAACCGCTCGCCGAGCCCGGTGAGGCCGTCGAGCGACCCGGCGGCGGCGTCGGCGTGCAGCTGCTGCAGCCGGTCGTAGAAGCCCTGGACCAGGTGCTCCTTGGACGAGAAGTAGTAGTAGGCGTTGCCCTGGCTGACCCCGGCCGCCTCGGCGACGGCCCGCATCGTCATGCCGTCGTAGCCGCGCTCCTCGAGCAGCGCCATCGCGGCGTCGACGATGCGCGCCCGGGTCTGCTCGCCCTTGCTGGTCGGGGTCGCCTCGGTCACGGCACCGACGCTACTGGTGGCGCGCAGGCCGGGGGAGCGGGACGGCCCTGCACCGTCGCGGCCACGGCGAGCGCGACCGCGCGGGCCGTCCGCCGCCCGGCGGCCGAGGCCCCGAGCCGCACCGCGAGGTCGCGGTGCGCCTCGGTGGCCCACAGGCACACGATCCACGCGCCCTCGGCCGACCAGACCTCACCGGTGTCGGCCACCACGGTCACCTCCTCGCGGGTGCGGTCGTGGTCGAGGTGGGGCAGCCGGCGGCGCGCCTCGTCCGAGCCGCAGGCCACCCAGTCGAGCGGGACGAGGAGCGCCGAGCCCTCGAGCCAGGTGCGCACCCAGCGGCACAGGCCGCAGTCCGCGTCGTAGAGGACGGTCAGCCGCCCCACCGGGCCCACCTCAGCCCGCCGGGGGCGGGGGCGGGACGGGCGGGAAGCCGACCGGTGCCCACTGGGTGCGTCCGACCGGCGGCACGGGCGGCACCGGGTCGGCGGCGCGGTGCCAGCGGCGACGCATGCGCGACAGGACGAACAGGTTGAGGAAGTGCATCACGCCCAGCGACGAGCAGGACGCCGCCGACCTTGGTGGCGAGCGTCTCGATCGCGGTGCGGGCGTCGGGCACGTCGGCGCCGGTGCGCAGGGCGAGGGCGACGTAGCCCAGGTTGATCAGCCAGAAGCCGACGACGAGCAGGTGGTTCACCGCGCCCGCCATCCGCTCGTCGCCGGCGAAGACCTCGCGCAGGAACAGCGCGCCGTTGCGGCTCAGGGTGCGTGCGACCCAGTAGGTCAGGCCGACGGTCAGCGGGACGTACACCAGGTAGGTGACGACGACGGGACTCATCGGGTCCCCCTCTCTCTCGTGCCCTCGCGGGGCATTTTTTGAACGTGTTCAACACACTAGCGCAGACACTTGAACACGTTCAAGTCAGAAGCCGTGCGACGATGAGGACGTGAACGGCACCGTCGGCGCAGCGGCCGAGCCCGTCGTCCTGCGGCCCGTCGGCGTCCGCGTGCTGGCGGTCGCCACCTGGGTGCTGCTCGCGTTCTCGCTGGTGGTCACCGCCGTCGACGACCTGCCCGCCGCGCTGCGGCTGCTGCCGTACACGGCGCTGGGGGCCCTCGTGGTGCACGCCCTGTTCTGGCGGCCGCGGATCGAGGTCGACGGTGAGGGCGTGACCCTCACCAACGTGGTGCGTGACGTGCGCATCCCGTTCGCGCGGCTCGAGGACGTGCGCACCCGCTTCGCGCTGACCCTCGACACGGCCCAGGGCAGCTACACGAGCTGGTCCTCGCCCGCGCCCGGCCGCACCAGCTCGTGGGGCATCACGCGCAAGGACGCCGGGGGTGTGCAGGCGATGGGGACACCCGTCGACCAGGGGCTGAGCGCGAGCGCCGCCCCCAACACCGACTCCGGTGCCGCGGCGCTGCTCGTGCGCCACCGGTGGGACGTGTGGCGCGAGCAGGGCGGCGGTGCCGGCGCCGGCCCCGTCACCCGGGAGTGGAACCTGCCGGTCGCGCTCGGCGCGGTCGTGCTGGCGGCGCTGTGCCTGCTGGCCGCCGTCGTCTGACGTCCGGCCCCGGTGGGACGGGTCAGATCCCCATCGCGGACGACAGGTCGGCACGCAGCCGCGCCAGCCGGGCGGCGGCCACCTCGCGGGCGGCCGCGACGTCGCCGTCGGGGCCGACCGGCACCACCGACTCCAGGTAGGCCTTGAGCTTGGGCTCGGTGCCGGACGGGCGCACCACCACCCGGTCGCCGCCGTCGGTGACGTAGCGCAGCCCGTCGGTCGGCGGCAGGTCCTCGCTGCCGAGGGCGAGGTCGTCGGCCCGGACCACGGCCGCGCCCGCGAGCTCGACCGGGGGACGGCCGCGCAGCGCGCGCATCGCCCGGGTGATGAGCGTCAGGTCGTCGACCCGCACCGACAGCTGGTCGGTGGCGTGCAGGCCGTGAGTGCGGGCGAGGTCGTCGAGCACGTCGAGCAGCGTGCGGCCCTCGGCCTTGAGCGAGGCGGCCAGGCACGGCCACCACGACAGCGGCGCTGACGCCGTCCTTGTCGCGGACGGTGTGCGGGTCGACGCAGTAGCCCAGCGCCTCCTCGTAGCCGTAGACCAGGCCCGGCGCCCGCGAGATCCACTTGAACCCGGTGAGGGTCTGCGCGTGGTCGAGGCCGTGCGCAGCGGCGATGCGGCCGAGCAGCTGCGACGACACGATCGAGCAGGCCAGCGTGCCGGACGTCGGGGCGCCCGGCCGGGTAGCGAGGTACTCGCCCAGCAGGGCGCCCACCTCGTCGCCGCGCAGCATCCGCCAGCCCGCCGCCGGGTCGTCGACGGCCACCGCGCACCGGTCGGCGTCGGGGTCGTTGGCGATCACCAGGTCGGCGCCGCGCTCGCGGGCCGCCGCCAGCGCGAGGTCGATCGCGCCGGGCTCCTCCGGGTTCGGGAAGTCGACGGTGGGGAACGCGGGGTCGGGCTCGGCCTGCTCGGCCACCAGGTGGACGTCGTCGAAGCCGGCCCGCCGCAACGCCTCTCGCGCAGTCCGGCCGCCGACGCCGTGCAGCGGCGTGAGCACGATCCGCAGGTCGCGCGGCGTGCCCGGGGTGGCCACCGAGGCCGCGGCGTCGAGGTAGGCGTCGTGCACGTCGTCGCCGAGCAGCTGCCAGCCGTCGTCGGGCCGAGGCACGTCGGCGAGCTCGCCGACCGCGGCGATGCGGGTGGCGATCGCGGCGTCGGCCGGCGGCACGATCTGCGCGCCGTCCTCGCCGGGCCCGCCGAGGTACACCTTGTACCCGTTGTCCTGCGGCGGGTTGTGGCTCGCGGTCACCATCACGCCGGCGTCGGCGCCGAGATGGCGCACGGCGAACGCGAGCACGGGGGTGGGCAGCGCCGCCGGCAGCAGCATCGCCTCGACGCCGGCCCCGGTCATCACCGCGGCGGTGTCGCGGGCGAAGACGTCGGAGCTGCGCCGTGCGTCGTACCCGACGACCACGCGCGGCGGGGGAGCCCGGTGGTGGGCCCGCGGTGCAGCAGGTACGACGCGAGGCCCGCCGCCGCCCGCACCACGACCACCCGGTTCATCCGGTTGGGCCCGGCGCCGAGCGCGCCGCGCAGCCCGGCGGTGCCGAACTGCAGCGTGCCGTCGAAGCGGTCGGCGAGGTCGGCGGCCGCCGCCGCGTCGCCGGCCTGCGCGCGCTCGACCACCTCGATCAGCTCGGCCGCGGTCTGCGGGTCGGGGTCGGACGCGGCCCAGGTACGGGCCGCGGCGACCAGCTCGGGCGTCACGCGATGCGCCGGGTGATCTCGGCGAGCAGCGCGCCGATCCGCGGCGCCGCCTCGCGCCCGGCCTCGAGCACCTCGGCGTGGTCGAGCGGCTCGGGGCTGATGCCCGCCGCGAGGTTGGTGACCAGCGAGATGCCGAGCACCTCCAGGCCGGCGTGCCGGGCCGCGATCGCCTCGAGCGTGGTCGACATGCCCACCAGGTCGGCGCCGATCGTGCGGGCCATCCGCACCTCGGCGGGCGTCTCGTAGTGCGGTCCGGGGAACTGCGCGTACACGCCCTCGTCGAGCGAGGGGTCGACCTCGCGCGCGAGGTCGCGCAGCCGCGAGCGAGTACAGGTCGGTGAGGTCGACGAAGCGTCGCCCCCTCCAGCGGCGAGGTGGCCGTGAGGTTGAGGTGGTCGGTGATCAGCACCGGCGTGCCCGGCGCCCACGTCGGGTCGCAGCCCGCCGCAGCCGTTGGTCAGCACGACCGTGCGGCACCCGGCCGCCGCGGCGGTGCGGACGCCGTGCACGACCTGGCGCACGCCGCGTCCCTCGTAGAGGTGGGTGCGGGCCCCGAGCACCAGCGCCCGCGCGTCGGTGCCGCCGATCGCGATCGAGCGGAGCGTGCCGACGTGGCCGCTCACGGCCGGCCGGTGGAAGCCCGGGACCTGGTCGGCCGGCACCTCGGCGAGGGTGTCGCCGAGCAGGTCGGCGGCGCCGGCCCAGCCCGAGCCGAGCACCAGCGCGACGTCGTGGCGCTCGCTGCCGGTGCGCTCGGCGAGCACGGCGGCGGCCTCGCGGGCGGCGCTCGAAGGGGTCGGTCTGCGTGCTCGCGTCGGTCTCGGTCACCGGCGCAGACTACTCAGGGCGGACGGGCGTCAGGGCACCGAGCGGCAGGGCGTCGCCCGCACCCGCGACAGGTAGTCGTCGGGCGCCCCCGCGGCCTCCGCGGCCTCGGCCACCACGCCGAGGTAGCGGGCGCTGGGCAGCCCGCCCTCGTAGGCGTCGAGCACGTAGAGCCAGGCGACGACCTCGCCGTCGAGAGGTCGACCCGCACCCGCACCTTGCGGTACAGGCCGATGCCGGCGCCCTCCCACTCGTCCAGGGCCCTCTCGTCGGCGTCGGTCAGGTCGTAGAGCGCGACGTACACCTCGGAGCGCCGGGTCCTCGACGACGGTGGCCAGCGCACCCTCCCAGCCGCGGTCCTCACCGCCGAAGGTGAGGCGCCAGCCCCGCAGCCACCCGGTGCCGCGCAGGGGTGAGTGCGGCGCCCGGCGCTGCATCTGGTCCGGGTCGAGGTTGCGAGCCGTAGGCCGCGTAGAGCGCCACGCCGAGAGGGTAGCGACGGCGGGTGGGCCCATCGCGCAGGCGCACGGCACAATGGGGGTGATGAGCGAGCAGACGCGCGACACGAGCCCTCCGCAGACGCCGTCCGATGCCCCGACGCCCGACGAGCCGGGCGAGGTGCGCCCGGGCACCCGCGTCGTCGTGGTCGGGGGCGGCCCCGGCGGCTACGAGGCGGCGCTGGTCGCCGCCCAGCTCGGTGCCGACGTCACCGTGGTCGAGCGCGACGGCCTCGGCGGCGCCGCGGTGCTCACCGACTGTCGTCCCGTGCAAGACCCTGATCGCCACCGCCGAGGTGATGACGCTCGTCGACGGCGCCGCCGAGCTCGGCGTGCGCTTCCCCGGTGGCGGCGACCCCGATCCCGGCACGGGCCTCGGCGGTCGACCTCGGCCGGGTCAACGACCGGGTCGCAGCCTGGCGCAGGCGCAGTCCGACGACGTGCACCGCCGGCTCGAGAACGGAGGGCGTGCGCGTCGTCGGCGGCACCGGCCGGCTGCTGTCGCCCCAGCGCGTGTCACGTCGAGCCGGCGCGGACGGCACCTCGACGACGCTCGACGCCGACGTCGTGCTGCTCGCCACCGGCGCGCGCCCCGCGCGCGCTGCCGGACGCCGATGCCCGACGGCGAGCGCATCCTCACCTGGACGCCAGCTGTACGACCTCGACGAGCTGCCCGAGCGGCTCGTCGTCGTCGGCTCCGGCGTCACCGGGGCCGAGTTCGCCGTCGCCTACGACGCGCTCGGCGTCGACGTCGTCCTCGTCTCCAGCCGCGACCGGGTGCTGCCCGGGCGAGGACGCCGACGCCGCCGAGGTGCTCGAGGAGGTCTTCCGCCGCCGCGGCATGACGGTGCTGTCGCGCTCGCGCGCCGAGTCGGTCGAAGCGCACCGGGCGACGGGGTCGTCGTCACGCTCGCCGACGGCCGCACCGTCGAGGGCTCGCACTGCCTGATGGCGGTCGGCTCGATCCCGAACACCGCCGGCCTCGGGCTGGAGGAGGCGGGCGTCGAGCTCGACCGCCGTCGGGCCACGTCGAGGTCGACCGGGTGTCGCGCACCTCGGCCCGCGGCGTCTACGCCGCCGGCGACTGCACCGGCGTGCTGCCGCTGGCGTCGGTGGCGGCGATGCAGGGCCGGATCGCGATGTGGCACGCCCTCGGCGACGCCGTGCGCCCGCTCGACCTGCGCACCGTGTCCGCGAACATCTTCACCGCGCCCGAGATCGCCACCGTCGGCTGGACGCAGGCGCAGATCGAGTCGGGCGAGGCGCAGGGCGCAGGTGGTCAAGCTGCCGCTGGCCACGCAACCCGCGGGCGAAGATGCAGGGCATCCACGACGGCTTCGTGAAGCTGTTCTGCCGCACCGGGTCCGGCACCGTGATCGGCGGCGTCGTCGTGGCGCCGCGGGCGAGCGAGCTGATCTTCCCGGTCACCCTCGCCGTCGAGCACCGGCTCACCGTCGACGACGTCGCGCACGCCTTCACGGTCTACCCGTCGCTGTCGGGGTCGATCGCCGAGGCCGCCCGCCGCCTGCACCCGCCCGACGCTGACGCCGGCGCCCCGGCGGCGACCGGGCGCGGCGTCAGGCGTCGGCGATCGCGGCAGACCACCGCGCCGGCGGTGACGGTGGCGCCGACCTCGGCGGCCAGGCCGGTGACGGTGCCGGCCGGTGGGCGCTGAGCGGCTGCTCCATCTTCATCGCCTCGAGCACGACGACCAGGTCGCCCTCGGCGACCGTCGTCGCCGTCGGCGACGGCGACCTTGACGATCGTGCCCTGCATCGGGCGAGGTGAGGGCGTCGCCGGACGCCGCGGCGCCCGGAGCCCTTGCGGCCGAGCGGCGCGGCGCCTTGCGGCGGCGCCGCGGCGCGGCGCCGCCGGCGCCGCGGCGAGCCCGGCGGGCAGCACGACCTCGAGCCGCTTGCCGTCGACCTCGACGACGACGCGCTGCCGCTCGCCGGCCTCGGGGCGCCTCGCCCGGCCGTCGCCGGACCACGGCTCGATGGTGTTGTCGAACTCGGTCTCGATCCAGCGGGTGTGCACCGTGAACGGCTCGTCGCTCGGCCGGGGCGAACGCCGGGTCGCGCACCACGGCGCGGTGGAACGGGCAGCACGGTCGGCATGCCCTCGACGACGAACTCCGCCGAGCGCGCGGCGCGAGCGCTCGAGCGCCTGCGGCCGGGTGGCGCCGGTGACGACGAGCTTGGCGAGCATCGAGTCGAACGCGCCGCCGACGACGTCGCCGCGACCGACGCCGGAGTCGAGCCGCACGCCGGGGCCGGACGGCGGCGACGAACGTCGGTGACCGTGCCGGGCGCGGGCAGGAACCCGCGGCCGGCGTCCTCGCCGTTGATGCGGAACTCGATGGAGTGGCCGCGGATCTCGGGGTCGTCGTAGCCGAGCGGCTCGCCCGGCGGCGATGCGCAGCTGCTCGCGGACGAGGTCGAGGCCGGTGACCTCCTCGGTGACCGGGTGCTCGACCTGCAGGCGGGTGTTCACCTCGAGGAAGGAGATGGTGCCGTCCTGGCCGACGAGGAACTCGCAGGTGCCGGCGCCGACGTAGCCGGCCTCGCGCAGGATCGCCTTGGACGACCGGTAGAGCTCGGCGCACCTGCTCGTCGGTCAGGAACGGCGCGGGCGCCTCCTCGACCAGCTTCTGGTGGCGGCGCTGCAGCGAGCAGTCGCGGGTGGAGACGACCACGACGTTGCCGTGGGCGTCGGCCAGGCACTGGGTCTCGACGTGCCGGGGCCGGTCGAGGTAGCGCTCGACGAAGCACTCGCCGCGGCCGAACGCCGAGACCGCCTCGCGGACCGCGGAGTCGAACAGCTCGGCGACCTCGTCGCGCCTCGCGGGCGACCTTGAGCCCGCGGCCGCCGCCGCCGAAGGCGGCCTTGATCGCCACCGGCAGGCCGTGCTCGCCGGGCGAACGCGATCGACCTCGTCGGCGCCGGCCACGGGGTCGTTGCGTGCCGGCGACCAGCGGGGCGCCGGCGCGCTCGGCGATGTGGCGGGCCTTGACCTTGTCGCCGAGCGACGTCGATGGCCTGCGGGGGCGGGCCGATCCAGACCAGCCCGGCGTCGATCACGGCCTGGGCGAAGTCGGCGTTCTCGGCGAGGAAGCCGTAGCCGGGGTGCACGGCGTCGGCGCCGGCCGCCTGCGCCACCTCGAGCAGCTTGTCGATCACGAGGTAGGAGTCGCCGGGGGTGGAGCCGCCGAGGGCGTACGCCTCGTCGGCGACCTCGCACGTGCAGCGCGTCGGCGTCGGGCTCGGCGTACACCGCGACCGAGCCGATGCCGGCGTCGGCGCAGGCCCGCGCGACGCGCACCGCGATCTCGCCGCGGTTGGCGATGAGCACCTTGGTGATCGTCCGGTCGGGGGTCGCGCTCTCGCTCACGTCGTCCTCGCTCGTGGTGGGTCGGTGGGCCGGTCGGAGCCTAGCGGCGCGCTGGCGGGGCGACCCGGGCACGGGGACGTGGCGCTGCTCACGACCGCAGCCCCGCGAGGTCCTCGCGGCAGCGGCGCTCGAGCTCGTCGAGCTCGGTCAGCACGGCGTCGATGTCGGCCCGGCGCGCCCGCAGCTCCTCGCGCCGCCCGTCGACCTGCTCGAGCAGGTACTCGAGCTGGCCGGCCTCGCCGGGGACGTCGTCGTACATGTCGACGATCGTGCGGATCTTGTCCAGGTCGAACCCGATCCGCTTGCCGCGCAGCACCAGCGCCAGCCGGACGCGGTCGCGGGGGTGGAACACGCGGGTGGTGCCGCGCCGCTCGGGCGAGATCAGGCCCTGCTGCTCGTAGTAGCGCACGGTGCGGTGGGTGATGCCGAACTCCTCGGCCACCTCGGCGATGGTCCAGGTGCGGGTCGCCGTGCGCGTGTCGCTCGCCATCCCGCCATCGTGCTTGACGTTGACGTCAACGTCAACATCGCGCATGATCGAGAGGTCCACCGCCGGGCGATCCCCGGCGGCGACCGCCACCGAAGGGACCCACCGCCATGTTCGAGCTGTCCAAGGAGCACGAGGACTTCCGCGCCTTCGTCCGCGACTTCGCCGAGGCCGAGGTCGCCCCGCACATCGCGCAGTGGGACCGCGACCACCACTTCCCGGCGCACCTGGTGCCGCAGATGGGCGACCTCGGCCTGTTCGGGCTGGTGGTGCCCGAGGAGTACGGCGGCGCCGGGCTCGACGAGACTTCACCTGCCTGTGCGTCGCGATCGAGGAGCTCGGCCGGGTCGACCAGTCCGTCGGCATCACCCTGAGCGCCGGGCGTCGGCCTCGGCATCAACCCGATCCTCAGCTACGGCACCGACGAGCAGAAGCGAGCGCTGGCTGCCCGACCTCGTCGCCGGCCGCGCGCTCGCCGCGCTTCGGCCTCACCGAGCCCGAGGCCGGCTCGGACGCCGGCGCCACCCGCACCCGCGCCCGCGCTCGACGAGGCGACGGGCGAGTGGGTCGTCGACGGCGCCAAGGCGTTCATCACCAACTCCGGCACCGACCTCACCTCGCGTGGTCACCGTCACCGCCCGCACCGGCACCCGCGACGACGGCCGGCCCGAGATCAGCGCGATCATGATCCCCGCCGGCACCGACGGGCTTCACCGTCGAGCCGCCCTACCGCAAGCTCGGCTGGCACGCCTCCGACACCCACGGCCTCGCCTTCGAGGGCTGCCGGGTGCCCGAGGACAACCTGCTCGGGCAGCGCGGCAAGCGGGTTCAAGCAGTTCCTCGCCATCCTCGACGACGGCCGCATCGCCATCTCGGCGCTCGCCGTCGGGCTCGCGCAGGCGTGCCTGGACCTGTCGACCGAGCTACGCGAAGACGCGGATCGCCTTCGGCACGCCGATCGGCGCGCAACCAGGGGGTCGCGTTCGCGGTCGCCGACCTCGCCGGTCGCGGTCGAGGCGGCCCGCGCTGCTGACCTACAAGGCCGCCTGGCTCAAGGACGAGCAGCACGCCGGGCGCGCGCCCGCGGCCGAGGTCAAGCAGGCGGCCGCGATCGCCAAGCTGTACTCCACCGAGGCCGCCGTCACGGCCGCGACCCGGGTCGCCACGCAGGTCTTCGGCGGCAACGGCTTCATGGAGGAGTACCCCGTGGCCCGGTTCTACCGCGACGCCAAGATCCTCGAGATCGGCGAGGGCACCTCGCGAGGTGCAGCGGCTCGTCATCGCCCGCGGCCTCGGCCTGCCGGTCGACATGATGGCCGGCCACCCCGACGGACCCGAAGGTCCAGCGACGCTGCGCGAGCGGCTCGTCGCGGCCCAGCCGCGCGTCGGCCGCGCCCACCGAGGGCCGCCGCGGCGAAGCTGGCGAGCCAGGACAAGCTCTACGTCCGCGACCGCATCGCGCTGCTGCTCGACGAGGGCTCGTTCGTCGAGGACGGCCGGCTACGCCAACGCCGGTCGGCCGAGCCGGCGCTGCCCGCCGACGGCGTGGTCACCGGCCGCGGCACGGTCGACGGCCGGCCGCGTGGTCGTCGTCGCCAACGACCCGACCGTCAAGGCGGGCTCGTGGGGCGCGCGGACGGTGGAGAAGATCGTCCGGGCCACCGAGACCGGCGCTGCGCGAGGAGCTGCCGATCTTCTGGCTGATCGACTCGGCCGGCGCCCGCATCACCGACCAGGTCGAGCTGTTCCCCGGCCGCCGCGGGGCGGGGCGCATCTTCCACAACCAGGTGGCGCTGTCGGGCAAGGTGCCGCAGATCTGCTGCCTGTTCGGCCCGTCGGCCGCCGGCGGCGCGTACATCCCCGCGTTCTGCGACAGTCGTGATCATGGTCGAGGGCAACGCCTCGATGTACCTCGGCTCGCCCGCGGATGGCCGAGATGGTGGTGGGAGAAGCGTCGTCCTCGAGGAGATGGGCGGCGCCCGGATGCACTGCACCGTCTCCGGCTGCGGCGACCTGCTCGCCGTCGACGACGCCGACGCCATCGAGCAGGCGCGGCTGCTGTTCTCGTACCTGCCCTCGAGCTGGCGCTCCGAGGCGCCGACCTACGCCCCCGAGGCCCCGGCCGCCGAGCTGCGACGACAGCACCGTCCCCGAGGTCGAGAGCCAGCCGTTCGACGTGCACGACGTGATCGACGGCCTCGTCGACGACGACTCGCTTCTTCGAGGTCAAGCCGCTGTTCGCCGCCGAGCTGGTCGTCGGGTTCGGACGCATCGACGGGCTCGACCGTCGGTGTCGTCGCCAACAACTCGGCGGTCAAGGGTGGCGTGCTGTTCGGCGACTCGCGCCGACAAGGCCGCCCGGTTCATCTGGTGGTGCGACGCCTTCGACATCCCGCTGGTCTACCTGGCCGACGTCCCCGGCTTCATGATCGGCTCCGAGGTCGAGCGCGCCGGCATCATCCGGCACGGCGCCAAGATGATCACCGCGGTCTCGGAGGCCACCGTGCCGCAGGTGTGCGTGGTGCTGCGCAAGGCCTACGGCGCCGGGCTCTACGCGATGGCGGGGCCGGGCTTCGGGCCCGACGCCTGCCTCGCCCTGCCGACCGCGCGGATCGCCGTGATGGGCCCCGAGGCCGCCGTGAACGCGGTGTACGCCAACAAGATCAGCGCGATCGAGGACGACGCCGAGCGCGCCGCCTTCGTCGCGGCGCGGCGCGAGGAGTACGAGGACGACATCGACCTCGAGCGGCTCGCCAGCGACCTGGTGCTCGACGCGATCGTGCAGCCCGCCGAGCTGCGTCGCGAGGTCGTGACCCGGCTGCGCTACGCCGCCGGCAAGGACCGCACCTTCAGCCACCGCCGGCACGGGGTGCCACCGGTCTAGCCGCCACCGGTCCGGCTGCCACCGGCCTGGCGGGACGCCCACAGGTCGGGCCAGCGCACGCCGACCTCGCCGACGAGGTCGCGCAGCAGCGGCAGGCTCACGCCCACCACGGTGTGGTGGTCGCCCTCGATGCCGCGCACGTACGCGCCGCCGAGCCCGTCGGTGGTGAACGCGCCGGCCACGGCGAGCGGCTCGCCGGTCGCCACGTAGGCGTCGATCTCGTCGTCGTCGAGCTCGGCGAAGTGCACGGTCGTGGAGGCGACCGCGCCGATGGTCGCGCCGGTGCCGTCGTCGTCGCGGCCGTCGACCAGCCAGTGCCCGGTGTGCAGCACGCCCGAGCGGCCGCGCATCCGCCGCCAGCGGGCGACGGCCTCGGCGGCGTCGCCGGGCTTGCCGTGCACCTCGCCGTCGAGCTCGAGCACCGAGTCGCAGCCGAGCACCAGGGCGTCGTCGGCCTCCTCGCGCGACGCGACGTCCTCGGCCTTGGCCCGGGCGAGCACCAGCGCGACGTCGTGGGCGTCGGTCACGCCGTAGCGCTCGACCACGGCGTCCTCGTCGACGCCGGACACGACGACGTCGGGCGCGAGCCCGGCGTTGCGCAGCGTGGTGAGGCGGGCGGGGGAGGCGGAGGCGAGGACGAGGCGGACCACGCGCCGAGCGTAGTGGTGCTCAGCCCAGCTCGCGCCGGGTGAGGTGGCCCGCCACGTCGGCGAGCCAGGCGTCGACCTCGTCGAGGCGGTAGCCCGCCCGCTCGCGGCCGAACCGGGTGGCGCGCACGTCGTCGGCCCCGGTGGCCGGCACCAGCGCCATCAGCTCGCGCGCGACCCGCTCGGCGAGGGCGTCGACCTCGCGGACGGCGTAGCCCGAGTCGCGGCGGTCGGCCCGCTCGAACCTGGACCCGGCGGGCGCGCGTCCCGGCCCGGCCAGCTCGCGCGCCTGGCGGCGAGCCTCGCGCATCGTCAGCTGCGACGACTTCGCCTGCGCCACAGCGGCTCGTGCCGCCTCGAGCAGCACGTCGAGGTAGTCGTCGACCTGGTCCTGGTCGTAGCCCGGTTGCAGCCGGGTCGCCTGGAACGTCGTCCCCGCGATGCGGTCGGGCAGGCCGACGGGCACCGGGCCGTGCTCGAGCACGTGGCGCACGTCGTCGACGAGGGTGTCGACCTCCTCGCGGTCGTAGCCCTCGCGCCACACCGTCGAGGAGAACGTCGGCGCCGCGGGGACGGGCGCCCCGGTGGCCGGGACGAGACCCTGGGCGCCACGGCCGTCGGCGTCGACCTCGCGGGCGTTGCGGGTGGCCGCGTCGGCGAGGTCGTCGAGGTAGGCGTCGACCTCGGCCTGGTCGTAGCCCGCCCGCAGCCGGGTCGGGGCGAACGCGACCGCCCGGATGCGGCCGACCAGGTCGTCGCCCGAGCGCGCGGTCGCCACGAGCGGGACCACCTCGGCCAGGAAGGCGTCGACCTCGGCGCGGTCGTAGCCCTCGCGCGCGCGGGTGGTGCGGAAGGGCGGTGGTGCGGGCACGGCGTCCACCGTACGGCTACGGTGACCGCCGTGGACGTGCGCGCGGGACTCACCCAGTACCTCGTGGCCGTCGCCGTCTTCTGCGTCCTCGACTACGTCTGGCTGAAGTTCGTCGCCGCGTCGCTGTACCGCGAGCTGCTGGGCGACCTGCTGGCCGACAAGCCGCGCGTCGGTGCGGCGGTCGTGTTCTACGCGATCTTCCTGCTGGGGCTGGTGGTCTTCGTGATCCACCCGGCGGTGCAGGCCGACTCGATGGCCAAGGCGCTCGTGCTGGGCGCGTTCTTCGGGTTCGTCACCTACGCGACCTGGGACCTCACCAACCTGGCGACGATCCGCGACTTCCCCGCGCGGCTGGTGCCGATCGACCTGGCCTGGGGCACGGCGCTGTCGGCGGCGGTCAGCGGCGTCACGCTCGCCGTGTGGCGCGTGCTGCCCTGGACCTGAGCGGTCCAGGGCAGCACGGGCGCACGGTGGTCGGGCGGCACGGGTCAGGCGCCGACGGGCTCCTTGTCGCGCACGTCGACCGCGGCGTCGTGGACGTCCGGCTCGTCCTCGCGCAGGGCGTCGCGGCCGCGCGGGCCGTCGTAGACCGCCTGGTCGAGGATGCCCTCGCGCTTGGCGACGACGGTCGGCACGAGCGCCTGACCGGCGACGTTCACCGCGGTGCGGCCCATGTCGAGGATGGGGTCGATCGCCAGCAGCAGGCCGACGCCCTCGAGCGGCAGGCCCAGCGTCGACAGCGTCAGCGTGAGCATGACGGTGGCGCCGGTGACGCCCGCGGTGGCCGCCGAGCCGATGACCGACACGAACGCGATCAGCAGGTAGTCGGTGACACCGAGCTGCAGCCCGAAGAACTGCGCGACGAAGATCGCCGCCAGCGCCGGGTAGATCGCGGCGCAGCCGTCCATCTTCGTGGTGGCGCCGAACGGCACCGCGAACGAGGCGTACGCGCGCGGCACGCCGAGGTTGCGCTCGGTGACCTGCTGCGTCAGCGGCAGCGTCCCGATCGAGGAGCGCGACACGAAGGCGAGCTGGATCGCGGGCCAGGCGCCGGCGAAGTACCGCAGCGGGTTCAGGCCGTTGACGCGCAGCACCACCGGGTAGACGACGAACAGCACCAGGGCGAGACCGACGTACACGGCGACCGAGAACGTGGCGAGCGACTGCAGCGAGTCCCAGCCGTAGGCCGAGACGGCCCGGCCGATCAGGCCGACGGTGCCGATCGGCGCCAGGCGGATGACCCACCACAGCACCTTCTGGACGACCTCGAGGGCCGAGCGGTTGAACGCCAGGAAGGTCTCGGCGCGCTCGCCCAGCTTCAGCGCGGCGATGCCGACGGCGATCGCGACGACGATGATCTGCAGCACGTTGAACGACAGGCCGATCGTGCCGTCGCCGTTGTCGGAGGCCTGCAGGCCCAGCACGTTCGCCGGGACGAGGCCGGTGAGGAAGTCGGTCCAGGTGCCGGCACCGCCGTCGTAGCCGGCGGCGGCCTCGCGTCACCGAGGTGTGGCGGCCGGGCTGCAGCACCAGCCCGAGGGTGATGCCGATGCCGACCGCGACCAGGGCCGTGACGGCGAACCACAGCAGGGTCTGCCCGGCCAGGCGCGCGGCGTTCGACACCTGGCGCAGGTTGGCGATCGAGGCGACGATCGCGAGGAAGACCAGCGGCGGGACGATCGTGCGCAGCAGCGCCACGAACGCCGAGCCGATGGTGCCGAGGGTCGACTCGAGCCAGTTGGGGGCGGGGCCGTCGGCGGTGCCGACGTCGCCCATCTGCAGGGCGACGAGGCCGAGGACCACGCCGAGGACGAGGGACAGCAGGATCTGCGCGCCGAAGGGGACGCGGCGCAGTGCGGACAGCACGGGGGAGCTCCAGGAGGGGGTGGCGAGGGGGTCTGACGGGACGCGCGGGTGCTCAGGCGCGTCGACAGACCGCGCTGTCGACCAGGAGCAGGTCGACGTGCAGACGTCGGGTCAGGGTGGAGCTCACGGGAGGTGACAATCCCGTCCGACCCGGTCGTATTCCCCCGCTGCCAACCTCAGCGGACCAGCGCGTCGCGCAGCACGTCGAGCCCGACCGACCCGAGGTCGAGGGCGCGGCGGTGGAACTCCTTGAGGTCGAACGCCTCACCCTGCTGGGCGCGGACGGCCTCGCGGGCCTCGAGCCAGAGCCGCTCGCCGACCTTGTACGACGGCGCCTGCCCGGGCCAGCCCAGGTACCGCGCGTGCTCGAAGGCGAGGAACTCGGTGTCCATCCGGCTGTGCGCCTGCATGAACGCCCACATCCGGTCGGCGTCCCAGGTGCCGCCGCCGACCTCGGCCGGGGCCTCCAGCCGGCAGTGGGTGCCGATGTCGACGACCACGCGCAGGGCCCGCAGGGCGGAGCCGTCGAGCATGCCGAGCCGGTCGCCCGGGTCGTCGAGGTACCCGAGGTCGGCCATCAGCCGCTCCGCGTACAGCGCCCAGCCCTCGCCGTGGCCGGACGACCAGCTCATCATCCGGCGCCAGCGGTTCAGCAGCTCCGAGCGCACCAGCGTCTGGCCGACCTGGAGGTGGTGGCCGGGGACGCCCTCGTGGTAGACGGTCGTGGTCTCCCGCCAGGTGCTGAACGTCGTGACGCCCTCGGGCACCGACCACCACATCCGTCCCGGCCGGCTGAAGTCCTCGCTCGGCCCGGAGTAGTAGATGCCGCCGGTCTGGGTGGGCGCGATCATGCACTCGAGCCGCCGGATCTGCTCCGGCACGTCGAAGTGCACGTCGGCGAGCTGCTCGACCGCGGCGTCGGAGAGCTGCTGCATCCACGCGCGCAGGGCGTCGGTGCCCTCGACGGTGCGGGCCGGGTCGGCGTCCAGCGCGGCGACGGCGTCCTCGACCGTCCCGCCGGGAACGATCCGCTGCGACACCTCGGCCATCTCGCGCTCGACCCGGGCGAGCTCCTCGCGGCCCCACTCGTAGGTCTCGTCGAGGTCGACGGCGGCGCCGAGGAAGCTGCGCGACCACAGGCCGTAGGCCTCGCGCCCGCAGGCGTCCTCCTCGCGGGCGCCGGGCAGCACGTCCTCGCGCAGCGCGCGGGCGAGGTCGGCGTAGGCGGCGCCCGCCGCCCGGGCGCCGGACGCGAGGTCGGCGGCCAGCGCGGCCGACGGCTCGGCGCCGTCCGGTCGCGCCCCGGCCGCCAGCCGGGCGAAGAACCCCTCGCCGTCGGCGCCGGCGACGCGCTCGCACTGGGCGGCGACCGCCTCGACCTGCCGCCGCGCGGGCGGGTGCCCGAGCCCGACCGCGTGCTGCAGCCCCTGGAGGTAGCCGGCCAGCGCGTCCGGGACCAGCGACATCCGCCGGGCTGTGGTCGCCCAGTCCGGCTCGGTGCCGGTGGGCATCAGGTCGAACACCTCGCGCACCGACTGCGGCGGCGAGGAGATGACGTTCAGGTCGCCGTAGCCGAGCCCGGCGTCGTGGATCTCGACCTCGAGCCCGATCCGCTCGCGCATCGCGGCCACCGTGACCCGGTCGACGTCGTCGGTGGGCTCCAGGCCGTCGAGCTCGCGCAGCAGCGCCCTGCCCACCTCGGCGCGCTCGTCGACGCCGCCGGGTGACAGGTCGGTCATCTCGTCGTCGTGCCCGGCGGCGCCGAGGTAGGTGGCGAGCAGCGGGTCGAGGCGGCACACGGTCTCGACGTAGCGGTCGGCGGCGGCGTCGACGGCGGACGCGGGGCGGGCGGCGCTGGAGGTCACCGGGTCACGCTATCCGGTGTGCCGCAGCAGGAGCGGGACGCCCGTCGAGCGGGTCAGCCCGGCAGGGCGCTCGCGCGCCAGGCGCCGCGTCCGGCCGTCAGGGGTGCGCGCACGAGGCGGCGGGGCGCGCCCCACTCGCTGCGCGGGGCCTGCTGCGTCGGAGGCCGCCGGGGCGACCGCCTGCAGCACCACGAGCAGCGCGGCCAGCTCCTCGGGCGTCGCGTCGCCGCGGACGACGCGCAGCGTGGCAGGCTCGTCGCTCGTCACAGAGGGATGTTCCCGTGCTTCTTGGGCGGCAGCGTCTCGCGCTTGGTGCGCAGCGCCCGCAGCGCGCGGGTGACGTTCATCCGGGTGTTGGACGGCGAGATCACGGTGTCGACGTAGCCGCGCTCGGCCGCGACGTAGGGGTTGGCGAGGGTGTCCTCGTACCGCGTCACGAACTCCTGGCGGACGGCCTCGACGTCGTCACCGGCGTCGGCCGCGGCCTGGATCTGCTTGCGGTAGAGGATGTTCACAGCCCCCTGCGCGCCCATCACCGCGATCTGCGCGGTCGGCCACGCCAGGTTGATGTCGGCGCCGAGGTGCTTGGAGCCCATCACGTCGTACGCGCCGCCGTAGGCCTTGCGCGTGATCACGGTGACCAGCGGGACGGTCGCCTCGGCGTAGGCGTAGATCAGCTTGGCGCCGCGGCGGATGATGCCGTCCCACTCCTGGTCGGTGCCGGGCAGGAAGCCGGGCACGTCGACGAAGGTGAGCACGGGGACGTTGAAGGCGTCGCAGGTGCGGACGAACCGCGCGGCCTTCTCGGAGGCGTCGATGTCGAGGCAGCCGGCGAACTGCATCGGCTGGTTGGCCACGACGCCGACGCTCGTGCCGTCGACGCGGGCGAAGCCGCAGATGATGTTGGGTGCGAACAGGGCGTGCACCTCGAGGAAGTCGCCGTCGTCGACGACGTGCTCGATCACCTGGCGCATGTCGTAGGGGACGTTCGGCGAGTCGGGGATGCAGGTGTCGAGCCACTCGTCGTCGGGCGTCTTCACCAGGTCGCCGCCGCCCTCGAACGCCGGCGGCTGCTCGAGGTTGTTCGAGGGCAGGTACGACAGCAGCGCCTTGACGTACTCGAGCGCCTCGTCCTCGTCGGTGCCCATGTGGTGGGCGACGCCGGAGCGCGTGCTGTGGGTGCGCGCGCCGCCGAGGTCCTCCATGCCGACGTCCTCGCCGGTGACGGTCTTGATCACGTCGGGACCGGTGATGAACATGTGCGAGGTCTGGTCGACCATCACGGTGAAGTCGGTGATGGCGGGGGAGTAGACGGCCCCGCCGGCGCACGGGCCCATGATCAGCGAGATCTGCGGGATGACCCCGGAGGCGTGCACGTTGCGGCGGAAGATCTCGCCGTACAGCCCGAGCGAGACCACGCCCTCCTGGATGCGCGCCCCGCCGGAGTCGTTCAGCCCGATGACGGGGCAGCCGATCTTCATGGCGAAGTCCATGACCTTGACGATCTTCTCGCCGAAGACCTCGCCGAGGGAGCCGCCGAAGACGGTGAAGTCCTGTGCGAACACGGCCACCTGGCGGCCGTCGACGGTGCCGTAGCCGGTGACGACGCCGTCGCCGTAGCGGACGGTTCGCGTCCGCCCCGAAGGCGGTGGAGCGGTGCCGCGCGTACTTGTCCATCTCGATGAACGAGCCCTCGTCGAGCAGCAGCTCGATGCGCTCGCGCGCGGTCTTCTTGCCGCGCGCGTGCTGCTTGTCGACCGCCCGCTGCGACCCCGCGTGGGCGACCTCGTCGACCCGGCGCCGCAGGTCGGCGAGCTTGCCGGCCGTGGTGCGGACGTCGACGAGGTCGGCCTCCTGCGCGGGGTCTGCCTCGGGGTGCCCGTCTGCCTCGTTCTCGAGTGCGCTCACGCTGCCGCAGCGTAGTAGCGGCACGGCCGGTGGCGACGGGCCCTGCGCCGTAGGGTTGGTCACATGCCGGGCTCGCGCTTCACCGACCTGGACCGGCCCCCCCTCGACGAGGCCGCCCTGCGGCGGGCGCTGGTCGGTCCCGGGCCCGGGGCCGCGCTCGCCCGCCTCGACGTCGTCGCGGCCACCGGCTCGACCAACGCCGACCTGCTCGCCCGCGCCGGCGACCCCGCCGACCGCCCGCACCGCTCGCTGCTCGTCGCCGAGCACCAGCAGGCCGGCCGCGGCCGGCTCGACCGCACCTGGGTGACGCCGCCGCGGGCCGCGCTGACCCTGTCGCTGCTGCTGCGGCCGTCCGCGCCCCGCGGGCGCTGGGGCTGGCTGCCGCTGCTCGCGGGCGTCGCGGTGGTGCGGACGCTGCGCGAGGTGGCTGGCGTGCAGGCCGGGCTGAAGTGGCCCAACGACGTGCTGCTGCCGCCGCGCCCGGGGACGGACGGCGACACCCACGACGGTGCGGGCAAGGTCGCCGGTCTGCTGGCCCAGGTCGACGGCGACGCCGTCGTGCTCGGCGTCGGCCTGAACGTGACCTCGACGACCGAGGAGCTGCCGCCCGGCGGCACCTCGCTGCGGCTCGCCGGTGCGGCCACCACCGACCGCGACACCGTGCTGCGCGCCCTCGTCCGCGAGCTGGTGCGCCAGGTCGGTGCCTGGGACGACGAGGGGGGCGACGCGGTCGCGTCCGGGCTCGCGGGCGCCGCGCGCGAGCTGTGCGTCACCCTCGGGCAGCCGGTGCGGGTCGTGCGGCCCGCCGGCGACCTGCTCGGCGACGCCGAGGGCCTGGACGACGACGGCCGGCTGCTCGTGCGCGAGCGGTCCGGCGCGCTGACCGCCGTCGCCGCCGGCGACGTCGTGCACCTGCGGGGGACCTCGTGAGCGGCGCCGAGCTCGACCCGGAGGACCAGGTCCTCGGGGAGCGGCCGCACCTGCGGTCCAAGGAGGTCTCGCGCAGCGCCGGGGTGTCGGTGCGCTCGGCGCGCAAGTTCTGGCGCGCGCTCGGCTTCCCCGAGGTCGACGAGGACCTCGACGCGTTCACCGAGGCCGACGTCGAGGCGCTGACCCGCATCTCCGACCTGGTGCGCGGCGGGGCGGTCGACGAGGTCACCGCCCTCGGCCTCACCCGTGCCGTCGGCCGGTCGGTCGACCGGCTCGCGTCGTGGCAGGTGCAGCTGCTCGGCGAGGTGATGAGCGAGCACGCCGCGGCGGGGCTCGACGAGGACGAGGGCGACATCGGCGCGCTCGCGGCCGAGCTGGCCGAGCAGTTCGAGCCGCTGCTGGTCTACGCGTGGCGCCGGCACCTGGCGTCCGCGCTGATCCGGTACCGCAGCGAGGCGCACGACGACCCCGGCACCACCACGATGCTGCGCGTCATCGGTTTCGCCGACCTGGTCTCGTTCACCCGCGTCGTGCGCCGGCTGTCCGAGCGCGAGCTCGCCGCCCTGGTGCAGCGGTTCGAGGCGACCGCCTCCGACGTCGTCGCCTCGCACGGCGGGCGCATCATCAAGACGGTGGGCGACGAGGTGCTGTTCGTCGCCTGGCCACCCGCGGCGGCGGCGGGCATCGGGCTCGACCTCGTCGCCGAGATCGGCGCCGACCCCCTCCTGCCGGACGTGCGGGTCGGCCTCTCGAGCGGGCAGGTGCTGGCCCGGATGGGAGACGTGTTCGGCACCACCGTCAACCGCGCCAGCCGACTCACCTCGATCGCGGCGCAGGGCACGGTGCTCGCCGACGACCAGACGGCGACCGCCCTGGGCGAGACGTCGGGCTTCGCCTGCACGCCGCTGCGCCGGCGCACCCTGAAGGGGATCGGACCGGTGTCGCCGTGGCTGGTGACGCGCAGCGCGGCCCGCGGCGTGCCCGCGGCGACCCGCTCGACCGACCTGCCGTCGTCGCAGCCGCTCGCCGGTGCGGACGAGGTCGGCGACGACGTCGAGCACTAGCCTGCAGCGCGTGGGCGACGACGCGCTGGTGGACCTGAGGCGGCACGACGACGGCGTGGTCGAGCTGGTGCTCGACCGGCCGGAGGCGATGAACGCGGTGTCGACCGCGATGGCGCGGGCCCTCACCGCGGCCGCCGCGCAGGTCGCCGCCGACCCCGCCGTGCGGGCGGTCGTCGTCTCGTCGTCGCACCCCACGGCGTTCTGCGTGGGCGCGGACCTCAAGGAGCGCAACCGGTTCAGCGACGACGACCTGCGCCGCCAGCGCCTGGTCACCGCCCCGGCGTACCGCTCGGTGCTCGACCTGGAGGTACCGGTCGTCGCGGCGGTCGACGGCTACGCCCTCGGTGGCGGGTGCGAGATCGCGCTCGCCTGCGACCTGGTCGTCGCCGGACGCTCCGCGGTGCTCGGCCTGCCCGAGGTGGCCGTCGGCGTGATCCCCGGCGGCGGCGGCACCCAGCTGCTGACCCGTCGGCTCGGCTGGTCGCGGGCCGCCGACCTCGTGCTCACCGCCCGCCGGGTCGACGCCGAGGAGGCGTACCGGCTCGGCCTCGCCGACCGGCTCGTCGACGCCGGCACCGCGCGCGAGGCCGCGCTCGCGCTCGCCGCGCAGATCGCGGCGAACTCGCCGGTCGGGGTGCGCAACGCCAAGCGGGCCATGCGGCTCGGCATGGACGTGCCGCTGGCCGCCGGGCTCCAGGTCGAGGACGCCGCCTGGCGCGCGACCGCGTTCAGCGCCGACCGCGCCGAGGGCGTCGCGGCGTTCGCCGAGAAGCGGCGCCCCCGCTGGCCCGGCGAGCAGCCGCTGCCCTGATCCTGCGGTGGGTCGGCTGAGTACCGCGCCCCAGCACGCGCACCCGGGTGCTGAGTAGCGGGTCGCCTGACGCGGCCGGCGCGGGCCGCCAGGCTGGTGCCATGACCGCTCCTGCGCCCT
Organism: uncultured Actinomycetota bacterium; assembly: GCA_963715595.1. Classification (GTDB taxonomy): domain Bacteria; phylum Actinomycetota; class Actinomycetes; order Actinomycetales; family CAWJMD01; genus MFD01275-22. Next base: position 2,551,708 of record OY970255.1, on the reverse strand, counting down.
CGTCGACCATCCCGTCGCCCCGGTTCGCGCGCACCGACATCTGCCCCGACTGCTCGGCCCCGCTCGCCGGGCCGCGCTGCCCGCGCTGCGGCCTCGAGCTGGTCGGCCCGAACGCGGTGCAGCTCCTGGAGGCCAGCCGCCAGGCGGACGGCTGGGTGGCCGAGCGGTCGCGGCTGGTGCAGGTGCTGCGCGCCGAGGAGCGCGCCCGCCGCAGCGCGCCGAGCGTGCTGCCCGCCGTCGTCCCGCAGCCCCAGGCCGTCCCGCAGCCCCAGCCCGTCCTGCAGCCCCAGGCCGCCGGGTGGGCCCCGCCGGTGCCGCGTCCTGCAGCCCCGGCCGGACCAGCACCGGCCCGCGGCTCGGTGCTCAGCGTCCAGACCCTGCTCGTCGGCCTCGGTGCGCTGCTGCTGGCCGTCGCCTCGATCGTCTTCCTCGCCTTCTCGTGGGACCGGCTCGGTGTCACCGGGCGCTCGGTCGTCGTCGCCGCCATGACCGTCACCGTCCTCGGCGGCGCGGTCCTGGCCCGCCGCGCCCGGATGGTGCTCACCGCCGAGGCGGTCGCCGCGCTCGGCGCCGTGCTCGTCGTCCTCGACGCCGTGGCCGTCCGGATCACCGGGCTCGCCGGCGAGGGCATGGGCGCGCTGTCGTACGCCGCCGCGGCGGCCGCCGTCTGCGCGGCCGTGCTCGCCGGCGTCGCCCGGCTCGGGCGGCTGCGCGCGGCCGGTGCGTCGGCCGCCGCCCTGGTCGCGCTGTCACCGCTGCTGCTCGGCGTCCACCTCGCCCTGCACGCGGACGGTGCGGCCGCGCTCGCCTGGACGGTCGCGGGCCTGCTCGGCGCGACGGCGACGGCGCTCGTGGCGGGCCCGCTCGCCGGCCGCGGCGCCCGGCTCGAGGGCGGCGTCCTGCGCTGGACGGGCGTGGCCGCGGCCGTCGTGGCGGCCCCGCTGCTGCTGGTGCTCGACCTGTGGAGCGCCGACCTCGGCGCCCTGACCACCGGCGCAGCCGCCCTCCTGGCCGCCGCCCACGCCGCCGTGCCGGGGGTCACGAGGACCGGGGCCCAGCGGATGTGGGCCGCGGCCGCCGGCGCCCTCGGCGCGCTCGCCCTGTCGACCGCCGCCGTGCACGTGCTCGGGACCTGGGCCCTGCTCGGCGCCCCGATGGCCGCGGGCGCCCTCGCGCTCGCACTGCGGCTGGTCGCGGCGCAGCGGTCTGCGGGCGCCACGGCGTCGGCCGGGCGGGTGCTCGTCGCGGCCCGCAGCGCCCTGGTCGCCCTGGGCGTCGTCGTCACCCCCGCCGCGCTGGTCGTGCTGGTGCACCCGGTGGCCGGGCTCGGCGGCGTGGGCCGTCCGTGGGCGTCGGGGCTGGGCACGCCGTTCGGCGAGGCCGCGGGGATCCTCGCCGTCGGCGAGGTCGTCGACGGCACCGAGCGCACCGCCTCGTTCGCGGCGGTGGTCGTGCTGGCCGGCGTCCTGGCCTCGTGGTGGCGGGTGTCGGGCACGACCGCGGTGCGCCGGCTCGCCACGGTGGGCGTCGCGGTGCTGGTCGCGAGCCTCCCCTGGCAGGTGGAGCTGCCGGTCCTGACCGTGGTCGTCACGGCCGCGCTGCTCGCGGTCGCGGCGGCGGCGGGTGGCCACGTGCTGCGCCGCGTGGCCGGCTGGCAGTTCGAGGGCGGCGTGCTGCTGGCGGCCGGCGCCGTGGTCGGCACCCTCGCCGTGCTCGCCGCCTGGACGCGTCGAGCCGCTGTCGGTGCCCGTCACCGCCCTCGGCGTCGCCGCCCTCGTGCTGGCCCGCCGCGCCGCGGGTCAGCCGGTCCTGCTGCTGCCGGCAGCGGTGTCGGGCCTGGTCGTGGTCGGCGCGGTCGTCGCCTGGACGGGTGCGCCGCTGGTCGACGCCGGCCTCGTGGGCGCGCTCGCGGGCGTGCTGCTCGTGGCAGCCGCCACGCTCGGCACGGCGCTGCCGGTCGCCGACCGGCGGGTGCTCGCCGGCGTCGGCGTGACCGGCGTGCTGGTCGCCTTCGCGCCGGCCCTGGCCTCGGCCGACCGCGACGGCCGCGTCGTGCTCGCGCTGGCGGTGCTGGCGGCGGCCGTGCTCGTCGTCGCCGCCGACCCGCGCCGGGCCTGGAGCGGGCCCGAGCGGGTGGCGGGGGCCGTCGCGGCCGTGCCCGTGCTCGCGCTGCTCGGTGCCCGCGCCCTCGCGCTGGTCGACGTGACGGGGGTCGACCCGTTCCTGCCCGCCGCGCTGGTGGCGGGCGGCGCGCTGGCGGTCGCCGCCACCCTGCACCGCGCGCGCTCGGTCGTCGCGCTCGGCACCGAGCTGAGCGCCGCGGTCACCGGCGCCCTGCTCGTGCTGCTGGCCGCCGGCTCCGCCGTCGGCGCGCTCGACGGCTCGCCCTGGCAGGTGCTGCTGGTGCTGGCCGCCGGCACCGCCGTCCTGGCGCTGCTCCCGGCCCGCCGCCCGGCCGCCTGGGTGGCCCTGCTGCTCGGCTCGCTCGCGCTGTGGGACCGGCTCGGGGCGGCCGACGTCGGCACCGTCGAGGCGTTCAGCCTGCCGCCCGCGCTCGTGCTGCTCGCGGCCGGGACGCTCGCGGCGCGCCGCGACGGGACGGTGCTGCGACCGAGCCTGGTGGCCGGCGCCCTCGCCCTGGTGCTGCCGACCGCGCTGGCCTCGGTGGGTGGGCCGCCGTGGCGGCCCGTGGTCGTGCTCGGTCGCCGCGGCCGCCGCGGTCGCGTCCGCACTGCTCGCAGGTGCGGGCTCGCGCACGCGGGTCGAGGTCGTCGACCTGCTGCTCGGCTCGGCGGCGCTCACCGTGGTGACGGGCCCGCTGCTGCGGGCCCTGGGTGGGGCGGACGTCGCCGGCACGTGGTCGATCGGCGCCGAGGCGTGGTCGGTGCCGGCGGCGCTGGTGCTCGCCGCGGCCGCCGTGGTGCTGCGCCGTACCCGTCCGGGCGGGCTCGCCGGGTGGGACCTGGTGCCGGCCCTGGCGGCCGGCGTGCTGCCGAGCCTGGTGCACGGCTCCTCCGGTGCCGACGGCGTCGACCTGGCGCGGCACGTCCTGCCGCTGGCCGCGGCCGGCGGCGTCCTGGTCGTCGCCGCGGCCGGCGAGCGGCTGCGGCCGCTCGGCTGGTCGGCGCTCGGGCTGCTGGTGCTCTCCCTGGTCGCGGGCCTGGTGCGCGACCCGGCGGGTCCGGTCGAGCTGCTCACCGTGCCGGCCGGTACCGCCCTGCTCGTGGCCGGCGCGGCGCGGATGCGCCGGCGGCCGGCGCTCGGCTCGTGGCCCTGGACGGGGCCGGCCGTGCTCGTCGGGCTGGTCCCGAGCCTGGTGCTCTCGGCCACCGGCGGCTCGGTGCTGCGGGTGGCGCTGCTCGCGGTCGGGACGGCGGGGCTGCTGCTGGTCGCGGTGCGGCTGCGCTGGCAGGCGCCGGTGGTGCTCGCCTCGCTGGTGCTCGCCGCGCACGCCGTCGTGCAGCTCGCGCCGTGGGTCGCGGCGGCCTACCAGGTGGTGCCGCGGTGGGCCACCCTCGCGGTGGTCGGCGCGGTGCTGCTGGCGGTCGGGGCGCGGTACGAGGCGCGGGTGCGCGACGTCGTGGGCCTGCGCCGCCGGGTGGCGTCGTTGCGCTGAACGGTCGCTGGCAGGCTGGGCGGATGCGCAAGCTCGTCTACCTCGTCGCGTCCACCCTCGACGGCTTCATCGCCCGCACCTCGCGGGCGGACCCCTCCGGCGACGTCTTCGAGGTCGAGGGCGACCACCTGGTCGCGCTCGCCCAGGAGTACCCGGAGATGCTGCCCGGCCACGTGCGGGCCCACCTCGGGATGGACGGCGTGCCGAACCGGCACTTCGACACCGTGCTCGAGGGGCGCGTGTCGTACGAGACGGGGGTCGCGCTCGGCGTCGCCGACGCCTACCCGCACCTGCGGCACCTGGTGTTCTCGACCACGATGGGCGAGCCCGCCGCCCCGGCGGTCGAGGTCGTCCGCACCGACGCCGTCGAGCGCGTCCGCGCGCTGAAGGCCGAGGAGGGCCAGGACATCTGGCTGTGCGGCGGCGGGTCGCTTGCGGCCGCGCTGCGCGAGGAGATCGACGAGGTCCACCTCAAGCTCAACCCGGTGCTGCTCGGTGCCGGTGCGCCCCTGCTCGACGCGCCCCCGCTCGGTGGCCCGGACGACGCCCCGGCGCCGGTCGACCGGTTCCGGCTGGTGTCGACGCGCCCGTTCGAGAGCGGGGTCGTGCTGCTGGTCTACGCCCGTCGCTGACCGAGCACCGGGTCGTCGGCGAGCTCGGCGGTGAACACGAACCGGCGGTAGGCCCAGAAGCGGAACAGCGTCGACAGCACCAGCCCGACGCCGTTGGCCGAGACGTTGTCGGCCAGCGCCGACCGCAGGCCGAGCACGTAGTGCGACACGAACAGGCACGCCAGGCCGATGCCCAGCCCGATCGCGTTGATGACGAAGAACTGCACCAGCTCGCGGACGGGGGCGGCGGTGCGGCGACGGCGGAACGTCCACTGCCGGTTGCCGTACCAGGCCACGCAGGTCGCGACGGCGACCGAGACCGCCTTCGCCGTCAGCGGCCTGTCGCCGAGCAGCTCGCCGGGCCCGAAGCGCAGCAGGTTGAACACGGTGATGTCGACGACGTAGGCGGCGGCGCCGACGACGCCGAACTTGATCACCTCGCGCCACAGCACGCCGACGAGCGCGCGCACGCGGTCGAGGAGCCGGCCGAGCAGCTGCACCGTGCTCCTCTCCCTGGTGGACGCGACCGAGCGGTTCGGAGCCAGCATCCCAGCAGCCTGGTGGCCCCCTGCGGACCGGCACCGCCTACGCTGGGCGCCCGTGAGCAGCCCCGCGGTGCCCGGAGGTTTCCCGACCGTCGCGGTCGTCGGCGGCGGGCAGCTGGCCCGGATGATGCAGCCGGCCGCGATCGCGCTCGGCGTGCGGCTGCGGCTGCTGGCCACCGACGCCGGTGACAGCGCCGCCCAGGTCGTGGCCGACACCCGGCTGGGCCACCACACCGACGCCGAGGCCGTGCGCGCCGTCGCGCAGGACGTCGCCGCGCTCACCTTCGACCACGAGCACGTGCCGCAGGAGATCCTGCTCGCGCTGCAGGCCGAGGGCGTGCGGGTCGGCCCGCCGCCGCAGGCCCTGGTGCACGCCCAGGACAAGCTGGTGATGCGCGAGCGGCTCGAGGCGCTCGGCGTGCCGTGCCCGCGCTGGGGCCGGGTGCGCGCGGCCGCCGACGTCGAGGCGTTCGCGGCCGCGGGGTCGTGGCCGGTGGTGCTGAAGACACCCCGTGGCGGCTACGACGGCAAGGGCGTCGCGCTGCTGCGCTCGGTGGCCGACCTCGACGGCGTGGCCGACTGGTTCACCTCCTTCGCCGACGGGCTGCTCGTCGAGGAGGCGGTCGACTTCGTCCGCGAGCTGGCGGTGCTGGTGGCGCGCAGCCCGTCCGGGCAGGCGGCGGCGTGGCCCGTCGTCGAGACCGTGCAGGTCGACGGCATCTGCAAGGAGGTCACGGCCCCCGCGCCGGGCCTCGACGACGACCTGGCGGCGCGCGCCACCCGCGCGGCGCTCGAGGTGGCCGGCGAGCTCGGCGTCACCGGCGTGCTCGCGGTCGAGGGCTTCGAGACCGCCGACGGGCGCTTCCTGGTCAACGAGCTCGCGATGCGTCCCCACAACAGCGGGCACTGGACGATCGACGGCTCGACCACCTCCCAGTTCGAGCAGCACCTGCGCGCGGTGCTCGACCTGCCGCTGGGCGACGTGCGCCCGCGGGCGCGGTGGACCGTGATGGCCAACGTGCTCGGCGGACGCTACGAGGACCTGTACCGCTCGTACCTGCACGTGATGGCGCACGACCCGGCGGTGAAGGTGCACCTGTACGGCAAGGGCGTGCGTCCCGGCCGCAAGGTGGGGCACGTGACCGCGTGGGGCGACGACCTCGACGACGTGCGCGCCCGCGCCCGTCACGCCGCAGACTTCATCGAAGGGGTCGATCGACTCGTGAACGACTCTGCTGCAACCTCTTCCGCCGCACGACCGGTCGTGGGCGTGGTGATGGGCTCGGACTCGGACTGGCCCGTCATGCAGGCCGCCGCCGAGGCGCTCGAGGAGTTCGGCGTCGCCTACGAGGCCGACGTCGTCTCGGCGCACCGGATGCCGGCCGAGATGATCGAGTACGGGCGCTCGGCCGCCTCGCGCGGGCTGCGCGTGCTGGTCGCCGGCGCCGGGGGCGCCGCGCACCTGCCGGGCATGCTCGCGGCCGTGACGCCGCTGCCGGTGATCGGCGTGCCGGTGCCGCTGAAGCACCTGGACGGCATGGACTCGCTGCTGTCGATCGTGCAGATGCCGGCGGGCGTCCCCGTCGCCACCGTGTCGGTGGGCGGCGCCCGCAACGCCGGCCTGCTCGCCGTGCGGGTGCTCGCCGCGGGGGAGGGGCCCGAGGCCGAACGGCTCCGGACGGCGATGGTCGCGTTCCAGGACGCCCTGCGCGACCAGGCGCACGCCAAGGGAGAGTCGTTGCGCCGCAGGCGTTCGCAGGGCTGACCCCTCGGGGTGCGGTCAGCCGCCGGCCTGCAGCGCGGCCTGCTGCGCCTCGGCGACGGGGCGCACCGCCTCGGTCGAGGAGTCGCGCAGCGCCTCGAAGACGCTCTCGGCCTGCGCCTGGTCCCAGTCGACGACGACGCCGTGCTCGGTGCGCCGCGTGGTGTCGGCGACCGGCACGGTGAGCGAGAGGCCGTCTCCGCCGGCGCTGTCGCGCATGCTGAGCAGGAACCAGCCGAGGTCGGCGGTGGAGTCCGTCTCGTCCATCGTCAGGGCGTTGCCGCCGGCCCGCGCCAGCGGGAACGAGCTGAACGGGTTGAGCACCGTCGACGGCGAGAACGCCTTGCTCGCGATCGCGGCCATCACCTCGCGCTGGCGCTGGGCGCGTCCGAGGTCGCCGAGGGGGTCCTCGTAGCGCGAGCGCGCGTAGGCCAGCGCCGTGGTGCCGTCGGCCGGCTGGCAGCCGGGCCGCACGTCGAGGCCCGACATGGGGTCGACCATGTCGCGCGTCGGGCAGATCGTGACGCCGCCGACGGCGTCGACCACCTCGCCGAAGCCGGCCAGTCCGGTCTCGACGTAGTCGTCGACGTGCACGCCGGTGGCCTGCTCGACCGTCGACACCAGCAGCGGCGGACCGCCGATCGTGTACGCGGCGTTGACCTTGTTCTCGCCGTGGCCGGGGATCTCGACCAGGGAGTCGCGGGGGATGCTCAGCAGCACGGTGGGCCCGGTGCGCGGACGGTGCAGCAGCAGGATGGTGTCGGTGCGCGCGCCCTCGACCGCCTCGAGGTCGGTGCCCTCGCGGGTGTCGGAGCCCACCACGAGGATCGTGCGGCCCGGGGTGTCGGCGAGCGAGGACCCCGACAGCGCGTCGACCCGGTGCACGTTCTGGGCGGCGGTGCGCGCCAGCAGCACCGGGTAGGCGACGGCCAGCACGAGCAGCAGCACGAGCACCAGCGCCACGGTGCGGCCGGGCCGGCGTCGCCGCCGGGCGGCGGGCCGCGTGCGCCCGTAGGCACGGCGCTCCCCGTAGCCGGCGCCGTCGTCGTACCCGCCGTCGTCGTACCCGCCGTCGTCGTACCCGCCGTCGTCGTACCCGCTTTCGTCGTACCCGTCGGGCTCGTCGTCGTACCGGTCGTCGTGGCGGGCGGCCGCGGGCGCCGTCGCGACGGCGGGGCCGGCGTCCGAACGCGCCTGCTTACGGCGTCCCGAGGGGGACGACCGGTAGGTGGTGGCCGGCCCCCAGCGCGGCTCGTCCCCGGAGCCGTGCGTACGGGAGCTCGGCGTGCGCGAGCTCGGCATGACGAGAACGGTAACGCCCGGTCCGGGTCCGTCGGCGCACCACCGCGCCGTCGGGCGGCGCCGCCGGCGTGGTCGTAGGGTCGCCTCGCATGCGATTCGGTCTCTTCGTCCCGCAGGGCTGGCGCTTCGACCTCGTCGGCGTCGACCCGGTCGACCACTGGTCGACCATGTCGGGCCTCGCGCGGCACGCCGACGACGGCGACGCCTGGGAGTCGGTGTGGGTCTACGACCACTTCCACACCACGCCGGAGCCGTCGCAGGAGGCCACGCACGAGGCGTGGACGCTGATGGCGGCGTTCGCCGCCTCCACCAGCCGCGTCCGGCTGGGTCAGATGTGCACCTGCATGGCCTACCGCAACCCCGCCTACCTGGCGAAGGTCGCGGCCACCGTCGACGTCGTCAGCGGCGGCCGGGTCGAGATGGGCATCGGCGCCGGCTGGTACGAGCACGAGTGGCGCGCCTACGGCTACGGCTTCCCGCGAGCGGGCGAGCGCATCGCGATGCTCGACGAGGGCGTGCAGATCATGCGGCAGGCCTGGAGCACGGGCACCGCGACCCTCGACGGCCGGCACTACCAGGTCGACGGCGCGATCGTCCGACCGCAGCCGTTGCAGGAGAACGGCATCCCGCTGTGGATCGCCGGCGGCGGCGAGAAGAAGACGCTCCGGATCGCGGCGCAGCACGCGCAGTACACGAACTTCGACGCGACGCCGGAGGTCTGGGCGCACAAGTCCGCGGTGCTCGACGCGCACTGCCGCGACGTCGGTCGCGACCCCGCCGAGATCACCCGCAGCGGCAACTACAACGTGGTGGTCGGCCGCGACGAGGCCGAGGTCGCCGACCGGCTGGCGTGGATCGAGGACCACTACCGCCGCGCGCTGCCGGACCGCGCGGACGACATCGTCCGCGGGTTCCGCGACGGGCCGGCCGTCGGCACGCGTCGAGCAGGTCGTCGAGACGCTGCGCGCCGCGCAGGACGCCGGGCTCGACCTACGCCATCTGCTACTTCGCCGACGCCGCGTACGACCGGTCCGCGATCGAGCTGTTCGAGCGCGAGGTCGTCCCCGCCCTGCGGTGAGGACTCAGCCCACCCGCACCCAGCCGGTCCAGGCGCCCTGCTCGCGGGCGATGCGGTAGCGGTCGCCGCCGGTGTCGGTGACCAGCACCTGCACGCCGCTGCCCTGCACGCCGCCCACGCCGGGCGAGCCGAGCAGGACTCCGCCGAGGCGTCGCCAGGTCAGCGGGACGCCGGGGGCGAGGTCGAGGGAGTACGCCGCGTGGTTGGTGCCGCGCACCACGACCACGGCTGCACCGCTGGCGCCGTCGACCGCGACGGACGGGTCGCCGACGATGACGCCGCCGATGCCGGACCAGCCGGCCTGCCAGCCGCGTCCGGGGCAGGAAGGACTTCACCCAGGCCTGGGAGTCGGTGCCGCGCACGACGACCCGCAGCGTGGTGTCGGGCGCGGCGGTGGCGCTGACGCCCGCGCCGGGCGCGATCGCGCCGCCGAGGGAGCGCCACGGTGACCAGGTCTGGTCGGCGCGCCTGCTGACGTGCCAGAGCGCGTCGTCGGTGCCGATGGCGAACAGGTGCAGGCTGCCGTCGGGCCACGCGGCCGCGGCGGGCCGCCCGCGCAGCGAGGGGCCGGGCACCTTGCGCCAGGCCGACCAGGCGACGTCCTCGTCGCGGACGCGACGCGGCGTAGAGCGCGCCGTTGGTGCCCACGACGACCACGTCGGCTGCGCCGGAGGGGGCGCGTGGCGACGGCGGGCGCGTACCAGGTGGCGCCGCCCAGCCCGGTCGGGTCGCCGAGGTCGGCGTCCTGCCAGGACTGCTCGACGACCGCGCCGTCGTCGTCGGCGCGGGCGAGCAGCCCGGTCGCCGCACCCGTGGTGGCCAGGCCGAACTCGTCGACGGCCGGACGCATCGGCAGCCCGGCGCCGCCGGTCCACCACGAGGTCGTGCGGTCGGCGCCGGCCCACAGCATCGAGGTGTGCACGTGGTTGCGGTGGCAGTAGTTGTCGTCGGCGGGCGCGGTGCGCACGCGCAGGCAGTCCGAGTACTCCGTCCAGCCGTTCTGCGGCGCCCAGAGGTAGAACTTGCGGCTGTCCCAGATGACGTAGCTGATGCCGAGCCGCCGGGCCATCGCGTGGGTGTTGCCGTACTGGTCGGGGGCGAGCAGCCAGGCGACGAAGGCGTCGCCGAGCTGCTTCTCGGCCGGTACCCGCACGTCGACCATCCAGTCGACGGCGCGGCCGGAGTGGTGGCCGCTGCTGCCCGAGCCGCTGCACGAGCGGGGGATGTTGGTGCGCTGGGTGCTGCCGTAGGTGGCCTTGATCAGCGCGGCGAGGTCGAGCGCGCCGGGCTTGGCCGTGGGGTCGCACTCGGACTCGCGCTCGTACCGCGGGTAGTCCTCGATCTGCGGCGGGAACTGCGGGGCCCGCGGGGTCGGGACGGCCGCCGTGGCCGCGCCCGCCGGGAGCACCGACGCCACGACGGCGGCGAGCAGCAGACCGGCGAGGGCGCGCAGGGTCGGACGGGCGGCGGGGCTGGCGGTGCGAGGGAGCATGGTGGCCTTCGTCGACGACAGGGACCCTGGTGCGTCGGCGTCGGTTCGAGCGGCCTTGAGGCGCCCGGAGCAATACCACTGGTGTGATTCGTCCGGCTGCGCGACACGCCGCCCGGACCTGCGTCGAGGGCACGGGCCGGGTGAGGCTACCGCTAGGTAGCATCGGATGGTGAGCTCCGACGTCGCGAACCTGTTCCGCACCACCGACGACCACGAGGAGCTGCGGGCCGCGGTCCGGGCCGTGGCGGAGGCGAAGATCGCCCCGCACGCGGCCGACGTCGACGAGTCGGCACGCTACCCGCAGGAGGCGCAGGACGCCCTCGTGGCCGCCGACTTCCACGCGCCGCACGTGGCCGAGGAGTACGACGGCGTGGGTGCCGACGCGCTCGCGGTCTGCATCGTGATCGAGGAGGTCGCGCGGGTCTGCGCGTCGTCCTCGCTCATCCCGGCGGTGAACAAGCTCGGTTCGATGCCGCTGGTGCTCGGGGCGTCCGAGGACGTGAAGAAGCGCTACCTGACGCCGCTAGCGCGCGGCGAGGGCGGGTTCTCCTACGGCCTGTCCGAGCGCGAGGCCGGCTCCGACACCGCCGCCATGCGCACCCGCGCCGTCCGCGACGGCGACGAGTGGGTGCTGACCGGCCAGAAGTCGTGGATCACCAACGCGGGCGTCTCGCGCTTCTACACGGTGCTGGCCGTCACCGACCCCGACGGGCCGCGCGGACGCAACGTCACCGCGTTCGTGCTCGAGGACGGCGACGAGGGCTTCACCTACGGCGAGAAGGAGCGCAAGCTCGGCATCAAGGGCTCGCCCACCCGCGAGCTGCACCTCGACCGGGTGCGCATCGGCGACGACCGCCGCGTCGGCGAGGTCGGCGACGGCCTGAAGATCGCGCTGCGCACCCTCGACCACACCCGCATCACCATCGGCGCGCAGGCCGTCGGCATCGCGCAGGGCGCGATCGACCACGCGCTCGCCTACGTCAAGGAGCGCAAGCAGTTCGGCCAGCGGATCGCCGACTTCCAGGGCATCCAGTTCATGCTCGCCGACATGGCCATGCAGGTGGAGGCCGCCCGCCAGCTGGTCTACGTCGCCGCCGCCCGCTCCGAGCGCGACGACGCCGACCTGACCTTCTTCGGCGCCGCGGCCAAGTGCTTCGCGTCCGACGTGGCCATGCAGGTGACCACCGACGCCGTCCAGCTGCTCGGCGGGTCGGGCTACGTGCAGGACTTCCCGCTCGAGCGGATGATGCGCGACGCCAAGATCACCCAGATCTACGAGGGCACCAACCAGGTGCAGCGGGTCGTGATGGCCCGCCAGCTGCTGAGGTAGGCGCTCAGGCCAGGCGCACGGGCGCCACGGCGCCGGCGGGGCCCTGCGGCGCGGGGCCGTCGGCGTCCTTGGTGACGACCCAGATGTAGGTGGGCACCACCGGCATCAGCGCGCGCTTGACCGGCAGGGGGAGCCGGGCGACGGCTCCGCCGACGTCGTCGCCGGAGCTGAAGCGGTCGGGCTCGGTCAGCACGGGGAGGGTGTAGTCCCAGATGCCGAAGCCGTCGAGCATGCGCCGCAGCCCGGGACGGGTGCGGTAGGTCTCGTAGTAGGAGTCGGCCCGGCCGGACGCCCGCACGTAGCGGTGCGCGACCGGCTTGGGCAGGTACGACAGGAACGGCAGCCGGTAGTGCGGCTCGATCACGTTCCACCTGTTGCCCAGGGCCAGGTACGCGCAGCCGGTGGGGGAGAGCACGCGCCGGATCTCGGCGACGACGGCGTCGGCGTCGACCACGTGCTCGTAGATGTGGTTGAGCACGACGACGTCGACGCTGGAGTCGGCCAGCGGCATCTGCGAGCCGTCGGCGCAGGTGAACCCGACCGTGTCGCCGAAGCGCGCCTGCGCCTTGGCCAGGCCGGGCACGTCGATGTCGGTGCCGATCACGCGCTCGGACCCGGCGGAGTGCAGGGCGTCGGCGATGAAGCCCGCCGAGCAGCCGATGTCGAGGACGACCAGGCCGGAGAGGTCGTCGCGGCCCAGGAAGTGCCGGACGACGCTGGTGATCTTCTCGGCCTTCTGGCGCCGCTTGGCCTCGTCGAGCATCTTGGCCTGCAGCTCCGAGTAGGCCAGCTGGGGTGCTCGCTCGCTCACGCGGGCCAGGCTACCCGCCGCGCGGCCGGGGCCGGACCGCCGTCGTGCACCCGGGTGGGTGGGGGACGAACCGTTCCGAACCCGCCCGTCCTGACGTAGGGTCGCTCCGCGTCATCACCCACACGGGCTAGTCGCGGACGGTCAAGGCGACCGGGGGATCGGCCGATGGCAGGTCCAGGGCCCGTCCCGGCGGACCCCGAACAGATCGTGCCGAACGCGACCCGCCGCTCCACCCCGAGGACCCCATGCGCAGCCACCGCCGCCCGTCCGACCGCCCCACCGACCCGCGTGCCGCGGGCCGCGCCGCCGCCCGACTCGTCGCCGGCGTCGCCGCCGCCGCCCTGCTCGTGACCCTCCCCGTGCTGACCCTGCCCGTGCCCGCGGCCCACGCCGTGGCGCCCGAGGTGCAGGTCGCGCCGCTGGACGGCGTCGAGGCGGGCGCGCTGAGCGACCTGCGCGAGGAGGGCGACCCCGGCCCGGTCGCCGACCAGCGGGCCGAGGACGCCCCGGCCGTCACCGAGACCGCCCCCGAGGCGCTGACCGCGCCCACCGAGGCCGAGCGGTTCGACCTGCTCGCGGTGACCTGGGACCACGACCTGCCCGCCGACGAGACCCCCGTCGTGCAGGTGCGGGTCCGCGAGGACGAGGGCTGGAGCGAGTGGCAGCTGCTCCCCGCCGAGGACGGCGGCCCCGACCCGGGCACCGAGGAGCACGCACGCTCCCGCGGCGGCAGCGCGCCGCTGCTGACCTCCGGCGCCGACGCCTACCAGGTGCGCCTGGACACCCCCGCCGGCGAGCTCCCCGACGACGTCCAGGTCCAGCTCGTCGACGCCGGACGCTCGGCCCACGACGCGCACCTGGACGCGCCCGCCCCCGCCGCGACCGCCGACGCCGCGGTCTCGCAGCCGGCGATCATCAGCCGCGCCCAGTGGGGCGCCGACGAGTCGCTGCGCGGCTCGATCACGTACACCAGCACCGTGAAGGTGGGCGTGGTGCACCACACCGCGAGCACCAACTCCTACGGCAGCGGCGACGCGGCCGCCCAGGTGCGGGCGATCTACGCGTACCACACGCGCACCCTCGGCTGGTCCGACGTCGGCTACAACTTCCTGGTCGACAAGTTCGGCCGCGTCTACGAGGGCCGCGCGGGTGGCGTGCACCGCCCCGTGATGGGCGCCCACTCCGGCGGGTTCAACAAGGACACCTTCGGCGTCTCGGCGCTCGGCACCTACAGCTCCACCACGCCGCCCGCGGCGATGGTGAGCTCGATCTCGCGCGTCATCGCCTGGAAGCTGGCGCTGCACGACGTCGACCCGAGCGGCACGTCCCGGCTCACCAGCGCCGGCGGCGGCACGGCCCGCTGGCCGGCCGGCACCGAGGTGACCCTCCCGAACGTGATCGGGCACCGGCAGACGGGGAGCACCTCCTGCCCGGGCGACGCGCTCTACTCCACGATGGGTCAGATCAGGGCCGAGGCCGAGGCGGCCATCGGCGCCGGTTTCGTCGCCCCGAGCATGGAGATCACCGACGCGAGCGTGCGGTTCGAGTCCGGCGTGCAGCGCACGCAGGGCTGGTCGGTGGCGATCACCGACCCCGCCGGCGTCACCGTCCGCAGCGCGACCGGCAGCACCGGCGCGCGCATCGACGTCACCCTGCCGCGCACGATCCCCTCGGGCGGCCCGTTGCCGCCCGGCCGGTACACGGTGCAGGCGACCACGTGGGCGGGCAGCTCGCAGGGGCACCCGTTCTCGCGCACCTTCGACGTCGAGCGGCGTTCGATCATCGGGGCGGTCTCGTCCTCCAGCGGGGCGATGGTCGTCGCGGAGGCCGCTGGGGACGGTGCCGTCTCCGTGCGCAACCGCGACTACCGGGGTGCCTGGACCGGTGGCACGGTGCGGCTCGGCGGCGAGGCGGTCGGCGCCCCGGCGCTCGTGCTGCTGCGCGACACCCGCGTCGTGGCCGCCGTGCAGGGGACGAACGGCTACGCGTACACCGCGACGCGCGCCGCGGACGGACGGTGGTCGTCCTGGCGCAACACCTACGTCCGGGTGACCGGGGCTCCGGCGCTGCTGGCCCGGACCGACGGCACGGTCGAGATGGCCGCCCGCTCGACGACCGGCGGCCTCGCGACCTGGACCTCCGCCGACCACGTCTCGTGGCGGGCGGCCGGCGGCCCGGGCGGCGGCGTGCAGCCCGGCACCGGCGTCGGCCTGGTGCAGACCGCCGACGGCGCCGTGCACGTGGCCGTGATCGGCACCGACCGCCAGGTCTGGCTGTCCACCCGGGTGGGCACGCGCTGGAACGGCTGGCGGGCGGTCGGCGGCGCGCTCGTCGACGGCGTCTCGACCTCGACCCTGGACGGGCGCACCGTCTGGCTCAGCTCGCTCGGCACCAACGGGGCGCCGTACGTGCAGGCGCTGATCGGCGGCGCCCGCGGCTCGTGGTCGCGGGTCGGCACGCCCGTCCTCGGCCAGGCGCCGGCGCTGGCGGCGACCCCCAACGGCCGCGGCGCGCTCGCGAGCACCGACCTGGGCGGCGACACCGTGCTCAGCACCTGGTCCGGCCGATGGGGCTCCTGGACCCCTGCGGGGTGAGTGGGCCGAACGCCTGCACCAACCGCGACCAGCGCGCCTACGCTCAGTCGGTGACCGAGCGCACCGCGACCGCTGCACCCGCTCCCGCTCCCGCGCCCGCCTCCGGGCGGGCCCGGGGGTGGGTGCTGGTGCAGCGCGCCGTCGGGGTCGCGATCGTCGTCGCCGCGGTCGCGGTCGTGGCCTCGCGCTGGCCGGAGATCTCGCCCCAGCTCGCGCGGCTGCGCCCGTGGGTGCTGGTGGCGGCGGGGGCCTGCATCGCGCTGGCCCTGGTGGCCAGCTGCCTGTCGTGGCGGGTGCTGCTGACGGGCGCTGGCCACCGGCTGCCGCTCGCCGACGCCGGCCGCATCTTCCTGGTCAGCCAGCTCGGCAAGTACCTGCCCGGGTCGGTGTGGCCGGTGGTGACCCAGGCCGCGCTCGGCCGCGCAGCCGGCATCCCGGTGGGGGTGAGCGCCACCGTGGGGCTGCTGGCGATGGGGCTCTCGCTCGGCATCGGCCTGCTCGTCGGGCTCGCCGCCGGCGTCGGGGCCACCCTGCAGGGCTGGTACCTCGCGGCCGCGCTCGCCGCCCTCGCGGTGGCGCTGCCGTTCATGCTCGTGCCCCGGCTCGCCGGGTGGGCCGTCGACCGGGCCCTGGCGCTCGTGCGCCGCGGACCGCTGAACATCCGGCTCACCGCCCGCACCCTCTACGGGAGCCAGGCCCTGATCGTGCTCGCCTGGGCCGGGTACGGGCTGTCGACCTGGCTCCTGGCCCGCGAGCTGGGCCCCCTCGACGCGTCCGACCTGGTGCAGGTCACCGGTGGGTACGCCCTCGCGATGTCGATCGGCATGGTCGTCGTCGTCGCCCCGGCCGGTGCCGGCGTCCGCGAGGTCGTCCTCGCGCTCACGCTGTCCGGCCTGCTCACCCCCGACGCGGCCGTCGCGCTCGCCCTGGTCTCGCGCGCCGTCATCACGGTCGTCGACCTGCTGGCCGCCGGCGTCGCGTCCCTGCTCGTCCTCCCGCGGCTGCGCCGCCGGACCTGACCGAGAACCGGAGCCCCACCATGTCGACCACCACCCCCGCCCGCCGGGTCCTCGCCGCCCTCGCCGCCGTCGTCGCGACGGCCGGAGCCCTCGTCGCCGGGGCCGCGCCGGCCCGGGCCGCCGAGGTGCACGCCCCCGTCGCGGGCGTGCTCACCCTCGACGGCCGCGGCTACGGGCACGGCGTCGGCATGTCGCAGTACGGCGCCAAGGTCGCCGCCGACCAGGGACGCACCGCCCACCAGGTGCTGCAGACGTACTACCCGGGCACCACCCTCGCGGCGCCCTCCACCGGCCAGCTGCGGGTCGTCCTCACCCGCTGGGACGGCCGCACCACCTGCACCTCGCAGCCGGCCGCGTCGTCGCCGTGCTGGAACGTGCAGGCCGAGCCCGGCCAGGCCTTCCTCGACCGCGCGACGAACACCAAGGTGCTCGTGCCCGCCACCGCGGGCGGGCGCGCGGTGACCGCCGTCGCGATCGGGTCCGAGCCCGGCGGGCTGTCGCTGTGGGTGTACGCGGGTGGCTGGAGCCGGCTCGGCACCGGCACCTTCGCCGGACCGGTCGACCTCGGCAGCCCCGACCAGGTGCACCGCACCCAGTGGTCGAACGGCACCCACGACTACCGCGGCTTCGTGCGCGCCGTGTGGACCGCGCCCGGCCAGCTGGCGCGGGTGAACGTGATCGGCCTCGAGGACTACCTGCTCGGCGTCGTGCCGGACGAGATGCCGGCCAGCTGGGCCACCGCGGCCGTGCAGGCCCAGGGCGTCGCCGCGCGCACCTACGCCGTGGCCGCGGCCGAGCGCTCCACCGCCCGGCAGTGGGACATCTGCGACACCACCTCGTGCCAGGTCTACGGCGGGGTCGGCGCCGAGTCGTCGTCGGCCACCACCAAGCTGCGGTCGGCCTCGCCGTCCGACGTGCGCGGGCTGGTGCTCACCACCGGCGGCCGCGCCGCCACCGCGATGTTCAGCTCGTCCAACGGGGGCTGGTCGGTCGACGGCGGGACGTCGTACCTCCCGGCCCGCCAGGACGCCTTCGACCCCGTCAACCCGTGGACCCGCGAGGTCAGCGCCTCCTGCTTGCAGTCGCGCCACCCCGGACGCGGCGCGTTCCAGCGGCTCGTCGTGGTCGCCCGCGACGGGCACGGCACCTGGGGCGGACGCATCCGCGAGATGCGGCTCGAGTTCGCCTCGGGCACGGTCGTCGTCGGCGGCACCGGGTCGCCGCTGGGCGACGACCAGCAGGTGCGCTCGTCGATGAGCGGCTGCGGCGCCACCGGCGGCCTGCGCTCGTCCTGGTTCGCCGTCCGCGTGCCCGCCGACCCGCTGACGCAGATCAGCGCCGTCGCGGCCGGCACCGGACGCGGCGAGCTGCTCAGCCGGCAGGCGT
Source organism: uncultured Actinomycetota bacterium (assembly GCA_963715595.1). Lineage (GTDB taxonomy): Bacteria > Actinomycetota > Actinomycetes > Actinomycetales > CAWJMD01 > MFD01275-22. The sequence goes on along the minus strand of OY970255.1, from coordinate 2,534,162 downwards.
CCGGCGAGCCCGCCTCGCGGCTGTGGTCGGGGTCGACGCTGTCGGCGCCGGCCTCGCTCGGCGGCGCCACCGACGCCGCACCGGCGCTGGCGCGACGGGGCGACGGCGTCCTGGACGCGGTCGTCGTGGGCACCAACGGCGCCCTCTACGCCGCCGCCCGCCCCGCGGGCGGCGACTGGTCGGGCTGGACCCGGGTGCCCGGCGGCCCGGTCCTGTCCGGACGCCCCGCGCTGACCTCGTGGTCCGACGGCACCCTGCACGCGTTCGCCGTGGGGGCCGACCGGGCGGTCTGGCACACCTGGCGCACCGGCGGCACCTGGGCCGGCTGGGAGCGCCTGGGCGGCGCCGTCGCTGCCGGGTCCGGCGTGTCGGCGGCCACCTCCGGCACCCGCTCGCTCGTCGTGGTCGTGCGCGGCACCGACGACGCGGTGTGGGCCCGCTCGTGGCACCCGGGCTCGCCGTGGCAGGCCGGCTGGACCGCGGTCGGGGGAGCCGTCACCGGCGACCCCGCCGTGACCTGGGACGGGTCGCGCGAGCTCCCGGTCGTGCTCGCCCGCGGCACCGACGGCGCCGGCTGGGCGCGGGTCGTGCCCGGGTACGCCGCCTCGGGCTGGGCGGGGCTCGGTGGCGCGCTGGGTGGGTCGCCCACGGCCGCGCGGGTCGACGGCGCCGGGCTGCACCTGCTCGCCGTCGGCACCAACGGCGTGCTCTACCGCCGCGACCTGCTCGGCGGCGCCTGGTCGGCCGGCTGGTCCCGCGTGGGCTGACCGCCCGCCGCGTGGGCTGACCGGTCGCGGCGGGCCCGGCGGGTAGGGTGCGGTGGCCCCGCCCCACCCTCCGGGAGAGATCCTCCGTGCCTGCTGCACCCGCGCCACGACCCGTCGCCGGACGGGTGGCGGTGATCGGTCCGACGCACCCGTACACCGGTGGCATCGCGCACCACACCACCGAGCTGTGCCACCACCTCGACCGCCGGGGCGTCCCTGCGGCGCTGGTGTCGTGGGAGCGGCAGTACCCGTCGTTCCTGCACAAGGGCACCTCCACGGTGGCGGTGGACCAGCCCGAGGTGCCGGTCTTCGACCCGACGACCTACCCGCTGCGGTGGGACCGTCCGCAGTCGTGGTGGTCGGCCGGGCGGTCGGTGCGCGAGGCCGAGCGGCTCGTCCTGGCCGTCGTCACCCCGTTCCACGGCGTGCCCTACGCGGGCGTGCTCGCGGGGGCCGGGTCGGGTTCACGGCGCGGGGGTCCACGCACCGTCGGGCTGGTGCACAACGTCCTCCCGCACGAGAGCTCGGCGGTCGACCGCGCGCTGATGGGCCGCCTGCTGCGCCGGCTCGACCGGGTGGTCGTGCACAGCGACGACCAGGCCGCGCTCGCCGGCACGCTGGGGGTCACCGACGCGTCCCTCGTCGTCGTGCCGCTCGCCCCCGCGTTCCCGCGGCGGGACGCGGCCGCCGCGACCGACGGCGCCGGTGACGCGGACGGCGGGCAGGGCCCGCTGCGGATGCTCTTCTTCGGCACGGTGCGCGCCTACAAGGGCCTCGACGTGCTGCTGCGCGCGATGGCGCAGGTGCCGGGCTCGCACCTGGTGGTGGCCGGCGACTTCTGGGAGCCGGTCGAGGAGTACCGCGCCCTGGTCGACGAGCTCGGCCTCGGCGAGCGGGTCGAGCTGCGCGACGGGTACGTGCCCGCCGGCGACATGCCCGACCTGTTCGCGGCCGCCGACGTCTCGCTGCTGCCGTACCGCAGCGGCACCGGCTCGTGGAACGCCGAGCTCGCCGCCGCGTACGGCGTCCCGAGCGTCGTCACGCGCGCGGGCACCCTGGCCGACCCGGTGACCGACGACGTCGACGGCCTCGTCGTCGAGCCCGACGACGTCGGCTCGCTGGCCCGGGCGCTGGAGCGTCTCGCCGACCCGCAGGTGCTGGTGCGGCTGCGCCGCGCCACCCAGGGCCGCGACCGCACGCCCGCGTGGGACGCCTACGTCGACGCGGTGCTCTCGTGAGCGCCGCGGCGCCGGTCGAGCAGGCGCCGCACGCGACGCCGGACCGGCTGCGCCACCTCGACAGCCTGCGCGGCATCGCCGCGTTCACGGTGCTGACCGCCCACGCCCTGTCGGTGTACCCGCTGCTCGAGGGCGAGAGGCTCGACGGCTTCCTGCGGGTGCTGCAGGTGGCCGTCACCTCGACCCCGCTCGGCATCCTCGTCAGCGGCGGCGCCGCCGTGCGGCTGTTCTTCGTGCTCAGCGGGTTCGTGCTCGCGCTGCCGTTCGTCGCCGGACGCGGCGGCGGCTGGGCCGGGTTCGCGGTGCGGCGCTGGTTGCGGCTGTGGCCGACGTTCGTCGCCGCGCTCGCGATCGGCGTCGTGCTGCGCCTGGCCGTGCCCGACCCCGACCTCTCGAGGGCCGGCTCGTTCCTGCGCCCCAACTGGGAGCCCGACCTCACCGCGTGGGGGGTGCTCGAGCACGTCCCGCTGGTGACGGCCTTCCCGTACTACATGGTCGACAGCCCGATGTGGTCGCTCGCCCACGAGATGCGCATCTCGCTGCTGTTCCCGCTGCTGATGCTGCTCGTGCTGCGCGGCGGCGCCGCGCTCTCGCTCGCCGTCACGGCCGCGCTCGGCGTGGTCGGCGCCCTCGCGACGGGTGTGCTCGGCGACGACTACGTCTCGCTCGGCTACACGCTGCAGTTCCTGCTGCTGTTCGCCGTCGGGGCGCTGCTGGCCCGGCACCGCACGGCGCTCGGCACCTGGTACCGCGCGCTGCCCGGCCCGGTGCGGCTGCTCGGCCTGGCGCTGGCCGGTGCCTGCTACGTGGCACCGAACCTGCCCGTCCCCGAGCTGCTGCGCTCGGCGCCGCTCGACAACTGGGTGGTCGGGCTGGGGTCGGCGTGGCTGATCCTCGCCGTGCTGAACGAGGGCCTGCTGCAGCGGCTGCTGCACCTGCGGGTGCTCACCTGGCTCGGCGACATCTCCTACTGCGTGTACCTGCTGCACCTGCCCGTGCTGCTGGCCGTGCTCGGCCTCGGCCAGGGCGTGCTCCCGCTGCCCGTGCTGCTGCTGGTCGCCCTGGTGGTCTCGCTCGCCCTCGCGCACCTGACGCACCGCCTGGTCGAGGTGCCGTCGACGGGCTGGGCCCGCCGCGCCGGGCGCGCCGTCGACGCCCGCACCGCCCGTCCGAAGGAGCATGCCACGTGAACCCGTCAGGCCCGGTGCCGCTGCGCGGCGACGTGCGCAGGTACGCCTGGGGGTCGCCCACCGCGCTGCCGCGGCTGCTCGGCACGGCCGAGGACGGCGACCCGCACGCCGAGCTGTGGCTCGGTGCCCACCCCGACCAGCCCGCCGAGGTGCGCCTGGCCGACGGCGGCGTGCAGGCCCTGGACGCGCTGGTCGCCGCCGACCCGCAGTCGGTGCTGGGGCCCGAGGTCCGCACGCGCTTCGGCGACCGGCTGCCGTACCTGCTCAAGGTGCTCGCCTCGGGCGCCCCGCTGTCGCTGCAGGTGCACCCGAGCGCCGAGCAGGCCCGCGGCGGCTACCAGGCCGAGCAGGACGCCGGCGTGCCGCAGGACGCCGCGCACCGCCGGTACAAGGACCCGTTCCACAAGCCCGAGATGATCGTGGCGCTGACGCCGTTCGAGGCGCTGTGCGGCCTGCGTCCGGTCGAGCAGACCCGGCGGGCGCTCGCCGCCGCGGACCCGGGCGGCCCGGCGTGGGCGCGGCTGCGCGCCCTGCTCGACGGCGACGACGTCGAGACCGGCACCCGCGACGTCCTCACCGCGCTGCTGCGACCGAGCGAGCCCGACCTGGTGGCGCGCGTCGCCGCCCGCTGCGCCGACCTGGTCGACGACAGCGACCCCGCCGTGGCCGGGTCGGCGCGCACCGTGGTGCTGCTGCACGAGCTGCACCCCGGCGACCCGGGCGTGCTGGTCTCGCTGCTGCTGAACCGGGTGACGCTGGCCCCGGGCGAGGCGCTGTACCTGCCCGCGGGCAACGTGCACGCCTACCTCGAGGGCGTCGGCGTCGAGGTGATGGCCTCGTCCGACAACGTGCTGCGCGCGGGCCTGACGCCCAAGCACGTCGACGTCGACGAGGTGCTGCGGGTGGTCGACGCCGCCCCGGCCGACCTGCCGCGGGTGCACCCCGAGATCCGCGACGGGGTGCGGCGCTACCGGCCGGGCGCCGAGGAGTTCGAGCTGGCCTTCGCGCGCGTCGACGGCACCGAGGTGCCGCTCGAGGCGACGGGACCGCGGATCGTCCTGGTGCTCGAGGGGCGGGTCGTGCTGCGCACCGACGCGGGCGAGCTGGAGGTGGCGAAGGGGTCGGCGGCGCTCGTGCCCGCCGCCGCCGGCGCGCTCAGCCTCGCCGGAACGGGCGAGGCAGTCGTCGCCGCTGTGCCCGGCTGACCCGGTCGGCCTCGGCGGTCAGCCGGTCGACCTCCGCCGCGAGCCGCGCCGCCTCGGCGCGGGCCGCCTCGCGCTCGTGCCAGACGTGGTTGAGCTGCAGCTCGGACTCGCCGAACAGGGTCTGGCGCGAGCGGGCGTGGCTGAGGTCGACGGTCAGGTCGCGGTCGCGCTCGTCGAACGAGACCGCCACCAGGCCGTCGCCGCTGTAGGACTCGCTGATGCTGTGCTCGGCGACCACGTGGGCCCCGAGCCCGGTGAGGCAGCTCGAGCACCTTCTGGTGCGTGAGCGGGTCGTCGGTGAAGCTCCAGTGGTGGGTCGAGACCACCAGGAACCGCACCCGGCCGGAGGTCAGCAGGTCGCGCGCCCCCTCGAGCAGGGTCAGCTCGAACCCCTGGATGTCGCACATCAGCACCGACACGCGGTCGACGCCGGTGAGGTCCATCAGGCTCGCCAGCGAGTGCTGCGGCACCTGCACCTGCTCGCCGGTGCTCTCGGCGGTGAAGGAGGCGACCGACCCCGGCTCGGGCCCCACCGCGCCGGGCAGCAGCGTCGCCTCGAGGCCGTTCAGGGCCAGGTTGCGGCGTCCGACCTCGAGGTAGGCCGGGTCGGGCTCCATGCCGACCGCGCGCCCGGACGGGTGCCGCTGCAGGAACCACATCGTGTAGAACGCCCAGAAGCTGCCGAGCTCGACCATCACCGGCTGGTCCTCGTCGGCGAGGCGCTCGAGCACGGCGGCGACGACGACCTCCTCCTGCGGCTCGTGGTGGCCGCGCAGGTCGTGGATGATCCGCGTCATCCACGGGCCGTAGTAGCAGCCCTCCTCGACGAGCAGGCCGTTGTGCATGACCTGCACGCTGGTGCCGTCGTGGTCGCGCACGGTGCCGGCGCCCGGCACCTTCGGCAGCGGGTCGGTGTCGCGGCACGACGTGGTCATCCGCACCCGCGCCAGCTGCGCGTCGTCGAGCTCGGCGTCGAGGTCGCGGCTCATCCCTCGACCACCTCGGTGACGACGTCGAGGACGCCGATCTGGTCACCGCGCGAGCGCACCTGCACCAGCGCCGCCTGGGGGAGCCGGTGCAGCTCGCCGCCGGCGCGCGTCGCCACGGCGGCCTCGAGGCTGTACGCGCCCTCGCCGAGCGAGGGGGCGCGCAGCCGCAGCCGCACCCGGCGCTCCTGGCCTGCCGGCAGCTCGGCCAGGTCGTGGCCGAGCATCTCGGTGGTGGTGCCGAACACCACCTGGCCGAGCGTGGTCTGCAGCCCGACGCCGACCAGCCAGTCGCTCAACGGGCGGTTCCCCGCGCGCACGGTGAGGTCGACCAGCAGGTCCTCGCCGGTGTCGAGGACGTGCGAGCGCGCCGGGGTGCCGTTGACCTCGACCGAGGACACCTGCGGCAGGTCCTCGGGGCGCGCGTCGGCGAGGTCGTGCTCGCGCCGGGCGGTCTCGTAGTCGTCGCGCAGCACCCGCAGCGCCTCGCGCGGCTCGCCGTCGGCCACGACGCTGCCGCGCTCGAGCACCACGGCCCGGTCGCACAGCTCGCCGACCTGGTCGAGGGCGTGCGATGACCAGGACGATCGTGCGGCCCTCGCGCTGGAAGGTGCGGATGCGGTCCAGGCACTTGCGCTGGAACGGCTCGTCGCCGACCGCGAGCACCTCGTCGACCAGGAGCAGGTCGGGGTCGACGTGCACGGCGACGGCGAACGCCAGCCGCACGTACATGCCGGAGGAGTAGAACTTCACCTGGGTGTCGATGAACGGCTCGATGCCGGAGAAGTCGACGATCGCGTCGAAGTAGCTCTCGGTCTGGCGCCGGGTCAGGCCCGAGGATCGACGCGTTGAGGAAGACGTTCTCGCGCCCGGTGAGGTCGGGGTGGAAGCCGGCGCCCAGCTCGAGCAGCGCCGCGAGCCGGCCGCGCCGGCTCACCGTGCCGGACGTGGGCTGCAGGATGCCGCCGATGGTCTTGAGCAGGGTGCGACTTGCCCGACCCGTTGCGGACCGATCAGGCCGACCGTGGTGCCCGCGCTCGATGTCGAGCGTCGACCTCGCGCAGGGCCCAGAAGTCCTCGGTGTGCCGCGCGCGAGCGGCCGGCGTTGACCACGCGCTCCTTGAGCGACTTGTCCTTGCGGATCACGAAGCGCTTGGACACGTCGTCGACGCGCACGATCGACCGGGCCCGCCATCACAGCTCCTGGGCGAAGTTGCCGGAGAGCCGGGCGAACGCGCGGTGCGCGAGCCACAGCACGACCGCGCCCACGGCGGTGAGCAGCAGCATCCGGGTGGCGAGGCCGTCGGGGACCGCGGCGCCGTCGCCGCTCACCCAGAAGACCTGCTGCAGGCCGAGGACGGCGACGGCGGCCGGGTTGGCGAGGTAGAGCCTGCTGCACCCACGGCGCCGACTCGGACACCGTCAGCACCTGCGCCCAGGAGTAGACGACCGGCGTGCTCCAGAACATGACCATCAGGCCGATCTCGACCAGGTACTGGACGTCGCGCAGGTACACGTTGAGGGCGCCGAACAGCATGCCGAGCGCCGTGCGCCCAGACCAGGACCAGCACCACCGACAGCGGCAGGTAGAGCCAGCCGGCCGCCGGTGGGGAACGCGCCGAGGGCGATCGTGGCGCCGACCAGGATGACCAGCTGGATGCCGAAGTTGAACAGCGCCGACCCGACCGCGCTGAGGGGGAACACCTCGCGTGGGCAGGTAGACCTTCTTCACCAGGCCGGCGTTGCCGACGATCGGCGCCGGTGCCGGACGACGACGGTCTCGGCGAACAGCTGCCAGACCGTGAGGCCGGTGAAGATGTAGATCGCGAAGTCGGGGATCGCCCGCTCGGCGCCGAGGAACTTGCCGATGGCGACGTAGTAGACCAGCCAGCAGCGCGAGCGGGCGCAGCAGGCTCCACAGGAAGCCGAGCGTGCTGTCCTTGTACCGGACCTTGAGCTCGCGGCGCACCAGCAGCGACAGCAGCTCGCGGATGCTCCAGCACGTCGCGCAGCCGCGCCAGCTGCCCGCCGGCAGGCGCCGACCGACCGCGAGCGGCTGGTCGGCGAGGGCCTGCAGGCGCTGCTCGCGGTGCGCTCACCCGCGCGACCCCGACGCCAGGACGTCCCACAGCTCGGCGGCGTACTCGTCCCAGCCGCGCGGCTGCCGCGCGCGGGCGGCCTCGACGAGCGAGGCGTGCAGCGCGGGGTCCTGCAGCAGCCGGTCGAGGCCGTCGGCCACCGACCGGTCGTCGCGCGGGTCGACCGTGAGGGCGCCGCCGCCCGCGGCGATCTCGGCCATCGAGCCGTAGCCCGAGGTGACGACCGGCGTGCCGCTGGCGAGCGCCTCGGCCACGGGGAGCCCGAACCCCTCGTTCAGCGAGGGGAACAGCACGACGTGCGCGGCGCGGTAGGCGGCCCACAGGTCGTCGTCGGGCATGCCGCGCACGCTGACGACGGGGCGACCGGCGCGGGCGAGCTCGTCGAGACGGCGCTCGAAGCCCTCGCGACCCCCAGGAGTTGCCGCCGACCAGGGTGAGGGAGAACCGGCGCCCGCGCCGCCAGAGCAGCTCGGCCGCGTGCAGCACGGCGAGGTGGTTCTTGCGCGGCTCGTGGCTGCCGACCACCAGCACCATCGGCAGGGTGCCGACGGCCAGGTCGCGGCGCACCCGCTCGCTCGCCTGCGCCGACGGCTCGTGGGCGGCGACGGGCAGCTGCACCGGCACCACCTCGGGGCCCTGGACGCCGAGGCCGCCGCAGCATCCGCGTCCACCCGCGGTACTCGGTGGCGGCCGCCTCGGAGATGGTGGCGACGCGGTCCATCTCGCGCACGGCGGCGAGCTGGCCCGCGAACGCGCCGCCCATGCCGGGCCCGACCGTCTCGGCCGAGGTGAGCGGGACGCAGTCGAACCCGATCACGCCGGTCGTGCAGCGCGACCAGCGGGCCAGCGCGAGCATCCGCGAGGTGCGCGGCGGCTCGGTCGCGAGCTCGGGCAGTGACGTGGCGGCCCTGCCAGGGGACGAGCACCTCGAACGGCTGGCCGTTGCCGCGCCGCACCGGGGGAGCGGCGTGCAGGGCGGTGCGGCGCTCGTTGTCGTCCAGGCGCCGCATCGCGGTGTACATCGGCGACCAGCCGACCAGCTGCACGTCGCGGTCGCGGTCCCAGCAGCGGGCGGTCTCGCGGGCGACCCGCTGGATGCCGGTGGCCAGGTCGGTCTGCGAGGTGTGGTGCACGTCGACGGTGGTGCCGCCCGACCAGCACCTCGACCCGTGCGCTGCGGACCCGGTCGGGCGACAGCCACCCCAGGACCGTGCGCACCAGCGGCTCGACGACCGCGTCGGGGCCGTCGAGGCGCTCGCGCCGCCGGTCGGCCAGCACGTCCTCGGCCAGCGGCAGCGACCCGGTGAGAACCGCCCGGGTGAGCCACAGCTCGGACCCGTCGGCGCCCGCCAGGCGGTGCGCGAGCCGCGCCGCCGGGCCGGCCGAGACCGGGCCGGCGTCGCCGTCGGGACGCGGCCCGAGGGTGTCGAGCACGGTGGCGAGGCGCTCGTCGAGCGCGGTGGTGACCGTGCCGCGGCCGCGCAGCAGGGCGTCGGCGCGCTGTCGCGAGCGGCTGAGCAGGCTCACGCGAGCACCCCCTCGGACGCGGGCACCACCAGGGCGTCCCACACCCCTGCGGCGTAGGACTCCCACGACCGGGTGGGTCGGGCCGCGGCCTCGGCGCGCAGCCGGCGCCAGCTCGTCGTCGTCGGTGAGCAGGCGGCGCAGCGCCCGCACCAGGTCGTCGTCGTCGCGGGGGTCGACGAGCAGGGCCCCGCCCTCGGCGGCGATCTCGGCGGTGCTGCCGTACCGGGTGGTCACCACCGGTGTGCCGCAGGCCAGCGACTCCGCGACCGGCAGCCCGTAGCCCTCGTGCAGCGAGGTGAACACGCTGAACCGGGCGTCGCGGTAGGCGGCCCACAGCGCGGCGTCGTCGAGGCTGTCGGCGCGCACGGGGCGCCCGGCCTGCTGCAGCCGCTGGAGCTCCTCGCGCAGCGCGTTCGTGGGCCAGCCGTACCGGCCGACCAGCAGCAGCTCGAAGTCGAGACCCTCGCGCCAGAGCACCTCGCAGGCGTACAGCAGCGCGAGCTGGTTCTTGCGCGGCTCGAGGCTGCCGACGCTCAGCACGAGCGGGCGCGTGCGGGCCGCACCGGTCCGCGACGCCGGGTGCCTCGCGTCGGCCTCGGCGGGCAGGAGCCGCTCGACGACGTCCGGGCCGTGCAGGCCCTGGGCCGCCAGCGCCTCGGCGAAGCCCTGGAACTCCACGGTCGCCGAGACGCTGATGCCCGCCATCCGGCGCAGGTGCTTGACCAGCGTCAGGTAGTGCACGAACCGGTTGGGCTCGGCGTCGGGCACGTGCTCGGCGCTCAGCACCGGGATGCAGTCGTACCCGATCGCGGCCACCGCGACCCCGCTGTGCTGGGCCAGCGCCGTGAGCACCTGGCAGTGCTCGGTCGAGGGCACCTCGGGCAGCAGGACGGTGGTGCGCCAGGGCAGCAGCACGGTCGCCGTCGAGCGCCCGCGCGGCTCGCGGCCGGACAGCCACTCCGCGCGGCGGTCCCACTCCAGGACGCGTCGGCGCTCGAGCGCGGTGAGGTCGCGGTACCCGCCGTCGCCGTCGGTCCAGGCCACGAACCGCGCCGGGCGCATCGGGTCGCCGGCCCAGAACGGCGACGCGGTGCGCACGACCCGCTGGATGCCGGTGTTGTGGTCGTGGCGGGCGCAGAAGTCGACGTCGACGAGCACCTCGTCGTGCACGACCTCGACCCGGGCGTCGGGGCGGCCGCGCTCGCGCAGCAGCGCCATGCCCTCGTCGAGGACCCACACCGTCCAGCCGCTCGGCGAGGACAGGTCGAGCAGGCGGTGACCCCGCGCCACCAGCTCGGACGAGGGGTAGGCGGCGCCGACGGCGACCAGGGCCGCCCACACCCGGTCGCGGCCGGGCTCGCGGAACAGGTCGCGCACGAGCAGGTCGAGGACGATCGCGGCGTCGTGCGCGCCGTCGGCCTCGGGCGCGGGCAGGGGGACGGGCAGCAGCGCGCCCGCGACGGCGCGCAGCCGCTGCGCGAGCGCGTCGCGGGCGAGCCCGGCGGGACCGTCCTGGTCCCGGCTCACCGGCCGAACCGCCCGGCGACGCGGCGCACGCCGCGCAGGGGAGCGGTGACGCGCCACGACAGCGTCTCGCGCATGCGCTGCGCCTCGTCGGACTCGGCCGGGCCGCCCGGGCCGGCGACGGCGTCGGCCCAGTGCCGCAGCACCGCCGAGCGCCAGTGCACGAGGTCGCCGCGCAGCTGCTGCACCTCGGCGTCGAGCGCGTCGACCTGCCGGTGCAGCGCGTGCGTGGCGGCCGGCACGTAGTCGTCGAAGGGGCAGGCGGGGTAGGACAGGTCGGCTCGCAGTCGCTCGGCGTGCTCGGCGGCCACGTAGTACCGCGACAGGCCGTCGAACAGGCAGAACTCGTACCCCGCCTCGAGCAGGGCGGGCTCCCAGGAGCCGTGGCGCTGCTCGCGCGACAGCGGCGCCGTCGACTCGATCACCAGCACCCACGGCCGCAGCCGGGTGAGGTCGGCCGAGGCGATCACCTGCTCCTCGAGGCCCTCGACGTCGATGCTGCAGAAGTGCACGTCCTCGCCCGCGAGGTGCTCGTCGGCGATGCGCTGCAAGGTGGTGGCCTCGACCTCGATGCGCTCGCCCTCGAAGCCCGCGCCCCGGTGCCGGGCCGCGGTGCTGTCGTCGAGCGTCGACAGGCCCGTGCCGGCGAAGGCGGTCATCTGCACGCTGCCCTCGCCGTCGCGGGTGACGGCCTTCTGCACCACGACGTCGCGCGGGCGCGCCGCGCGGAACGCGTCGGCGAACTCGGGCACCGGCTCGACCGCCACCCCCGACCAGCCCAGGTCGTAGAAGGCCCGCGAGATCGAGAACGTGGAGGGCTCGTTGGCGCCGACGTCGAGGTACCGACCGGTCGGCAGGTGCCGCAGCGCCCGCCAGAGGACGACGTCCTCCTGGTTCTGGGCGTGCGAGACGAGGGTGCTGCTCACGAGGGGTGATCCTACGGGCCGGACCGCGGGAGGGTCGTCGCCTGCCCGGTCGTCGGTAGTGTGTCCGCCGACCAGCCACCCTGCGAACGAAGGTCCCATGAAGCGCGCACTGATCACCGGCATCACCGGACAGGACGGTCTGTACCTCGCCGAGCTCCTGCTGTCCAAGGGCTACGAGGTCTACGGGCTGATCCGCGGCCAGAACAACCCCAAGGCCGACCTGGTCCGCGCGGTCGTCCCGGACGTCAAGCTGCTGACCGGCGACCTGATCGACCTGTCGAGCCTGGTGCGCGCGCTCGCGACGTCCCAGCCGGACGAGGTCTACAACCTCGGTGCGATCTCGTTCGTCGCGTACTCGTGGGAGAACGCCCACCTGACCAGCGACGTCACCGGCAAGGGCGTGCTCAACATGCTCGAGGCCGTCCGGCTGCACGCGGGCGACGACCCGTCGAAGGTGCGCTTCTACCAGGCGTCCAGCTCGGAGATGTTCGGCAAGGTGCAGCAGGTGCCGCAGCGCGAGGAGACGCTGCTGTGGCCGCGCTCGCCGTACGGCGTGGCCAAGGTGTTCGGCCACTACATGACGATCAACTACCGCGAGTCGTACGGCATGCACGCCTCGTCGCGGCATCCTGTTCAACCACGAGTCGCCGCGCCGCGGGCCCGAGTTCGTCACCCGCAAGGTGACCCGGGCGGTCGCGCGCATCAGCCTCGGCCTGCAGGACTCCATCAGCCTGGGCAACCTCGACGCCAAGCGCGACTGGGGCTTCGCCGGCGACTACGTCGAGGCGATGTGGCTGATGCTGCAGCAGGAGGAGGCCGACGACTACGTCGTCGCCACCGGTGAGACGCACTCGATCCGCGAGCTGCTCGACGTCGCGTTCGCCCACGTCGGCATCGACGACTGGTCCGACAAGGTCGTGCAGGACCCCCGGTTCATGCGGCCCGCCGAGGTCGACCTGCTGATCGGCGACGCGTCCAAGGCCAAGGAGAAGCTGGGCTGGGAGCCGAAGGTCGGCTTCACCGAGCTCGTGCAGATGATGGTCGACTCCGACCTGGCCGAGCAGCGCAAGCTCGCATGAGCGAGGCGCCGGTCACCGACCGCACGGCGCTGGTGACCGGGGCGGCCGGGCAGGACGGCGGGTACCTCGTCGAGCGCCTGACGGCCGAGGGCGTGCGGGTGCACGTGCTCGAGCGCCCCGGCACCGACGTCGACCTGCCGTGGCTGGCCGGCGCCACCTGCCACCTGGTCGACCTCACCGACACCACGGCCGTGGGCGACCTCGTGCGCGAGGTCGCCCCGGACGAGGTCTACAACCTGGCCGCGATCAGCTCGGTCGCGCTGTCGTGGCAGGAGCCCGTGCTCACGGCCGCCGTCAACGGCCTGGCCGTCGCCGGGCTGCTCGAGGCCGCGCTGGGCGTGCAGGAGTCGACGGGGCGCCCGGTGCGGGTGCTGCAGGCCTCCAGCGCCGAGGTCTTCGGCGTCGCCCCGGTGACGCCGCAGGACGAGCGCACGCCGATCGCGCCGGTGAACCCGTACGGCGCCAGCAAGGCGTTCGCGCACCTGCTGGTCGACGTCTACCGCGGTCGCGGCCTGCCCGCCACGGCGGTCGTGCTCTACGGGCACGAGTCGGTGCGGCGTCCGCACGGGTTCGTCACCCGCAAGATCACCAGCACGGTGGCGGCGATCGCCCGCGGGCGCGCCGACGAGCTCGTCCTCGGCAACCTCGACGCCCGCCGCGACTGGGGCTGGGCCCCCGACTACGTCGCGGGCATGGTGCTCGCCGTGCGCCACCCCGAGCCCCAGGACTTCGTGCTGGCCACCGGCGTCGACCACAGCGTCGCCGACTTCGTCGAGGCGGCGTTCGCCCGCGTCGGGATCCGGGACTGGCAGCGGTACGTGCGCGTCGACGAGTCGTTCGTGCGGCCGGTCGAGGCCTCGGTGCAGGTGGGCGACCCCACCCGCGCCGAGCAGGTGCTGGGCTGGCGCCGGACGGTCGACTTCGCGGGGGTGGTGGGCCGGATGGTCGACGCCGACCTCGCGCTGCTCGACGGGGCAGTGAGGTGCAGGTGAGCGAGACGGCCGACGAGATCGAGCCGCGGAGCGACACCGTCCCGCGCTGGGCGGTGGTCGGCGCGGCGCTGCCGGCCCGGCTCAGCCTGGTGCTGCTGTGGTCCTCGCTCGTCGTCGGCGTGCTCGTGACCGCGGGCCAGCTGCGGCCCTGGCTGGTCGCTGCCGCTGGTGCTCGTCGTGCTCGTGGCGACCTGGAGGCTGGTGCCGCTGGAGGAGCCCGCCGGCCGCGCCGGCGGCGTGGCCGGCCTGCTCGCCGTCGGCCTCGCGGTCGGGTTCGCCCTGGTCAACGCGCCGTTCGCGTCCGAGAACCTGCTGGTCGACCGCGACCCCGACATCTACACGCTGACCGCGTGGTGGCTGGTCGAGAACCCCGCCCCCGGCATGGCCGAGCCCGCCGCCGAGCCTCGGCGGCGCGGGCTTCCCGGTGGTCGACGGCCTGCTGCGCCCGCAGGGCCAGCACCTGGCGCCGGCGCTCGCCGCCGTGCCCGGCTGGCTGCTCGGGTACGAGGCGGTGCTGGCCGCGAACGTCGCGATCGGGGCCTGCGCCCTCCTGGCCGTGTACTGGGCCGGCCGCACCCTGCTCGGGCCGTGGTGGGCGCTGCTGCCGCCGACCGCGCTGTCGGTCTCGCTGCCGATGCTCGCCTTCAGCCGCTCGCTGTACACCGAGCCGGTCGCGATGGCGCTGTTCTGGACCGGCTGCGCGGCGCTGGTGTGCGCGGTGCAGCGCGGTCGCGCGCGCGACGTCGTGCTGGCGGGCACCGCGCTCGGCGCGGTGAGCCTGGCGCGCATCGACGGCCTGCTGGTGGTCATCGGGCTCGCGGTGTGCCTGGCCGGCGTCGTCGCCACCCACCCGGCGTGGTGGGCCGACCGGCGTCGCTGGTGGCCGTTCGTGGTGCTCGCCGCGGCCGTGCCGTGGGCGGCGCTGGCCTACCTCGACGTGCTGCTGTGGGCGGGGCCGTACGTCCGCGCGCTCTCGCCCCAGCTGGTGCTGATGCGCTCGGCGGCGGTGGCCGCGCTGGTCCTGACGCTGGCCCTGGTGGCCGTGCCGTGGCCGCAGCGGCTGCGCGAGCGGGTCGCCCGCGCCTGGCCCGCCCTGCTCGGTGTCGGGGCAGCGGGCGTCCTGGCCGCGTTCGCGGTGCTGCTGACGCGGCCGTGGTGGTACGTCGCGCGGTTCCCGATCGAGAACACGCTGGTCTCGGGCCTGCAGGGTCAGGCCGGCGTGCCGCAGGACCCGTACCAGACCTACGCCGAGCTCAGCCTGAACTGGATGGCGTGGTTCGTCGGGTGGCCGGCCGTCGCGCTCGGCGTGCTCGGCCTGCCGCTGCTCGTGCTGCTGTCGCGGCACCACCCCGAACGGGTCGTGCTCGTGCTGCTCGCGCTGCCGACCACGCTGGTCTACCTGTGGCAGCCCTCGATCACGCCCGACCAGGTGTGGGCGGTGCGGCGGTTCCTGCCGGTCGCGTTCCCCGTGCTGCTGGTCGGTGGCACCTTCCTGCTGGCGCGCCTGGCGCAGGCGCCGTGGCTGCGCGGACGCCGCCCGGTCGCGGCGGTGCTCGCGCTGGCCGGGTGCGCGGCCGTCGTGGTGCCCACCGGGGTGAACCTCGACGGGCTGTTCCGCAGCACGCAGAAGAGCGGGACGCAGGCCGGGGTCGAGCGGCTGTGCGACCAGGTCGACGGACGCCCGACCGTGGTGGTCGGCGCCAACACCTACCTGCCCACGGTGGTCGCCGTCTGCGAGGTGCCCGCCGTCCGGGTGGTCGACGGCTCGCCCGGGGCGCTGGCCGACGCCGCTGCCGCCCTCGGGACGCAGGAGGCCGCCGTCGTCACCGGCAACGGCCCCAACGTCCCCTGGCGCGACGACGTGCCCGCGCCCACCGTGATCATCGGGCAGACGGTGTGGGAGCGGGTGCTGTTCGGCCCGCCCGACGAGACCCTCCCGCTGACGGTGAGCATCTGGGTGGGCGACCTCGAGGCCGACGGCACCGCCGTCCCGGTCGAGGTCCCCGAGCGCTAGCGCCCGCCGCTCAGCCGTCGAGCGCCTGCGCGTACGCGCGCACGGTCGCGTCGGCGCACGCCTGCCAGGTGTACCGCGCCGCGTGCGCGACCAGCGCGTCGGCGTCCGCGGCGGGCAGCCCGGCGAGCGCGGTGGCGAGGGCGTCGTCGTCGTCGAGCGGCACGGTCGTGGCCAGCCCGCCGGCGACCTCGCGCAGCACCGGGAGGTCGGTGCAGACCACGGGCACGCCGCACGCCATCGCCTCCAGGACGGGCAAGCCGAAGCCCTCGTCGCGCGAGGGCAGCACCAGCGCCCGCGCCCCCGACACGACGCGCCGCAGGTCGTCGGCGGGCAGGAAGCCGGTGCGCAGCACGCCGTCGTCGGCCGTCGCGTCGTCGGGTCGCCACCCGGCCGCGCCGCACAGCACCAGTTCGGGCACGGCGTCGCCGTGCCGGCTGCGGGCCAGCCGGTGCGCACGCACCAGCCACGCCGAGGTTCTTGCGCGGCTCGAGGGTGCCGACGAAGACGACGTACCGCTCGGGCAGGCCGAGCCGCCGGCGGTCGTCCGGGGTCGGCTCGTCGCGCACCCACGAGGGGTCGACCCCGTTCGGGGTGACGAGCACCCGGTCGGGGTCGAGGTCGTACCGCTCCAGCACCTGCGTGCGCACCGTCTCGGAGACCGTCAGCACGACCCGTGCCCGGCGCAGGCCCGCCGGCACCAGGCGCCGGTAGAGCAGCGCACCGGGGGTCACGAGCGACGGGTCGCGGTCGAAGGCGAGGTCGTGGACGGTGACGACGCCCGCCGCCCGGCTCGGCGGCAGCACGAAGTTGGTCGCGTGGTGCACGTCGGCGCGCCCGGTCAGCAGGTCGGCCGGGGGACCGCCGCCGCGCGCCCAGAGCCGGTGCAGCAGGCCCGCCGGTGCGGGGACGGCACGCCAACCCACTCCGGCGGGCAGGTCGTCCGGGCGCGAGGGGCGCAGCGTCAGCGGGCTCGCGACCAGGTCGAGGTCCGCGTACCCCGGGCGTCCCCCGCTCACGCCGTCGGCGAGGGCGCCGAGCAGGCCCTCGACGTACCGGCCGATGCCGGTGCGCCGCCCGAGCAGCGGCGTGGCGTCGACGACGACCCGGCTCACCGGGAGGTGCCGGACGCGGCGCCGCCCTCGCGCTCGAGCAGGTCGAGCAGGTACCGGCCGTAGCCGCTGCGGCCGAGACCCTCGGCCAGGGCGCGCAGGGCGTCGTCGTCGATGAAGCCGCGGCGCCAGGCGACCTCCTCGGGGCAGCCGACCTTGAGACCCTGCCGCGCCTCCAGCGTGTGCACGAACGTGCCGGCGTCGAGCAGCGAGTCGAAGGTGCCGGTGTCGAGCCAGGCCGTGCCGCGGGGCAGCACCTCGACCTGGAGCCGTCCCTGCGCCAGGTAGGCGCGGTTGACGTCGGTGATCTCGAGCTCGCCGCGGGCCGAGGGCCGCAGCCGCGCGGCGACGTCGACGACGTCGCAGGAGTAGAAGTACAGGCCCGGCACCGCCAGGCCGGCGGTGACGTCGTCGGGCTTCTCGCGCAGCCCGACGACCTCGCCGTCGACGAGGTCGATCACGCCGTAGGCGCTGGCGTCGCCCACCCAGTACCCGAGGATCGCCGCGCCGTCGACGTCGCGGAACCGCTCGAGCCGGGTGCCGAGGCTGGGGCCGTAGAAGATGTTGTCGCCGAGCACGAGCGCCACGTTCTGGTCGCCGACGAAGTCGGCCCCGAGCACGAAGGCCTCGGCGATGCCCCGCGGCTCGTCCTGCACGGCGTAGGTGAGGTCGAGGCCGAGGTGGCTGCCGTCGCCGAGGAGGCGGCCGAACGCGTCGGCGTCGTGCGGGGCGGTGATGACCAGGATCTCGCGGATGCCGGCGAGCACCAGGGTCGACAGCGGGTAGTAGATCATCGGCTTGTCGTAGACGGGCAGCAGCTGCTTGCTGACCCCCCGGGTGATGGGGTGCAGCCGCGTGCCGGACCCGCCGGCCAGGATGATGCCTCGCACCGTGCCAGTATGTCGGAGCGAATTCCCCCCAGCCGACGACGCGAGGATGCACGTAGCGATGTCCCAGACCGACCAGACCAGCACCCAGGTGGCGCGCCCGCCCCTGCCCGGCGAGCACGCGTCCGTGCAGGTACCGGGCGCCGACGCGGCGCCGCTGGTGACGATCGTGCTGCCCTGCTACAACGAGCGCGACCACGTCGTCGCAGGAGATCGAGCGGATCACCGTGGCGATGGACGCGAGCGGCCACAGCTACGAGCTGCTCGTCATCGACGACAAGTCGACCGACGACACGCTGCAGATCCTGCGCGAGGTGCAGCCGCGCTTCCCGCAGATGCGGCTGATGCCGTTCCAGCGCAACGGCGGCTCGGGCACGGCGCGCCGCATCGGCAGCCGCGAGGCCTACGGCGAGATCGTGGTGTGGACCGACGCCGACATGACCTACCCGAACGAGCGCATCCCCGAGTTCGTCGACTACCTGCTGCAGAACCCCGGCTGCGACCAGGTGGTGGGCGCCCGGCGCACCGAGGAGGGCACCCACAAGGCGCTCCGGGTGCCGGCGAAGTGGGTCATCCGCAAGTTCGCCGAGAGCCTGTCGGGCACGAAGATCCCCGACCTGAACTCCGGTCTGCGCGCGTTCCGCCGCACCGTGTCGCTGCCGTACCTGCGGCTCCTGCCGCCCGGGTTCTCCTGCGTCACCACGCTCACGCTGTCGTTCCTGTCGAACCAGCACCCGGTCGACTACCTCGACATCGACTACGCCAAGCGGTCGGGCCAGTCGAAGTTCCACCCGCTGCGCGACGCCTACCGCTACATCCTGCAGGTGCTGCGGATGACGATGTACTTCAACCCGCTCAAGGCGCTGATGCCGGTGGCCCTGTGGCTGCTGGTGATCGGGTTCGTCAAGGCCGTCGTCGACCTGGTGATCCCGCCGGTCTACATCCCGGTGAACACCGTGCTCGTCGTGCTCACCGGCCTGATCATCGGCGCGGTGGCGCTGCTCGCCGACCTGATCGTGCGGTCCCGGCCGGAGTAGTCAGATCCGCGCCGGGTGCGGACGTCCCTAGCCCGCCACCTCACGGTAGGCGGCGAGCGTCGCCTCGGCGGTGGCTTCCCAGGTCATCGGGGCCGCCCGTGCCCGGGCGCGCGCGCCGAGCGCGTCTCGGTCGTCGTCGACCGCCGCGAGGGCGTCGGCCAGCGCGGTGACGTCCGTGGGGGCGACGGCGAGCCCGGCCTCGCCCACCAGGTCCTGCATCGGCGTGCCGGTCGAGGTGACCACCGGCGTGCCGTGCGCCATCGCCTCGAGCACCGGCATGCCGAACCCCTCGCGCAGGCTGGGGTAGCAGAACACCCGGGCCGCGGCGTAGAGCGCCTGCAGGTCGGCGTCCGGGACGAACCCGAGGGTGCGCACCCGGTCGGTCGGGCGGTCGCTCGCCGGAGCCGACGGCGTCGCCCCACCCCGGCGGCCCGACGAGCACCAGGTCGAGGTCGGTGCGCGGCGCCAGCCGCGCGAAGGCGGCGAGCAGCGTCGGGAGGTTCTTGCGCGGCTCGAGCGTGCCGCACCACAGCACGTACGGCCGCACCAAGCCGTAGCGGTCGCGGACGCGGGTCACCTCGTCGGCGCCGACCCGGGCCGCGTCGACGCCCCACGGCACCAGCCGCAGCCGCTCCTCGTCGACGCCGGCCTGCGCGCACGCGTCCCACGTGTGCGGCGACGGCACCGTGACCAGGTCGGCGTGCCGCCGGGTGAGGTCGAGCCCGCGACGGAAGAACCGGGTGCCGCGCGCGGTGAAGTGGGCGGGGTCGTCGAGGAACGCGAGGTCGTGCACGGTGACGACCAGCGGCACGGTGCGCGGCGGGATCGCGAAGGTGGTTGCGTGCACGACGTCGACCGGCCCGGTGGCACGCTCGACCCGGGGGGCGCGGAGCCGCTGCCACGAGCGGTAGAGCGCGACGCGGGGCAGCGGCAGGTGCCGCACCGGCACCGGCGGCACGAACGGCTCGGGCGGGGGAGCGGCGTGCCGGGCCGCGACGCCGACGAGGTCGGGCGCCTGCGGGCGGGCCCGCAGCGCGCCGAGGGTGCGCAGCACCGAGGTCGCCGTGCCGCCCGGGACGGCGTGCCAGCACTGCTCCACCGTCACCGCGACCCGCACGGCCGAAGGCTAGCGTCCGCCGTGCGGACCGATCAGCAGCGCGGCGCCCAGCCCGAGAAGGTCCGCCCGTCCCAGGCCGCGCTGTGCACCTGGCCCGCGCGGGTGGTGGCGAGCAGGAAGCCCTGGCCGTCGCGGCCGGCCAGCGCCGGCGAGCTCACCGACGTCCGGCCCCGTGACGCGCGTCCACGCGGTCGCGGTGGCGTCGACGCGCACGCCGAGGGCGTAGACCGAGGCGTTCGTGCCGAGCCCGGCGACCTGCACGGCGCCGCCCGGCGCCGCGGCGTCGACGTCACCGGTCAGGACGCCCCCGCCCTTGCGCCACGGGGTCCAGGCCGACCCCGTGCGCGCCCGCACCCAGAGGGAGCGGTCGGTGCCGACGACGGCCACCACGAGGCGGCCGGCGGAGTCGTACGACGCGGCCGGGCCGGACCCGGCCAGCAGCGCCCCGCCGACGCCCACCCGCGCGCCGTAGGCGCCGACCCGGGTCGACGCGTGCAGGTGCAGCGCGCCGTCGCCGCCGCGCAGCAGCACGTCGACGCCGCCGTCCGGGCGGGAGGTGAGCTCCGGCCGCGCGGTCAGGCGGGCACCGAAGTTCGTCCAGGGGCCGTAGGTGCCGGCGGCGGCGCGGTTGCGCAGGTACAGGATCCCGTTGGTGCCTCGCCCGGCGATCTCGAGCGAGCCGTCACCGCGCCAGGCCACCGACGGGATGCCGAGCAGCGCTCCTCCCGCGTTCTCCACGGGCCCGCGGACACCGTCGGCGCCGACCAGCTGCACGCGGACGCCGCCGGTCGCGGCGTCACGCCAGGCCCGCGCGGTGGTGCCGTCGGCGCGCAGCGCGCCGGAGACGGCGGCGTGCGGCGGCAGGCACGCTCCGCCCGGTACCAGGGCGTCGGCCGCGGACGCGACGTCGACCAGCCCGCTGCCGAAGCCGGCGGGCGTGGCGCGGGCGGTCGTGGTCAGGGCCGCCGCGACCTGCGCCGGGGTGGCGTCCGGACGGCCTGCGCGCAGCACGGCGGCCGCGCCCGCGACGAGGGGGGAGCTGAACGAGGTGCCGTCGGCGAGGACGTACCCGCCGCCCGGGTACGCGGCGACCAGCTCCTCGCCCGGTGCCGCGACGTCGACCCACGCGCCGTACTGGCTGAAGTGGCTGCGGGCGGCGCCGTCGCGCGTCGTCGACCCCACCGCCAGGACCGTCGGGTACGCGGCCGGGTAGTTGAGGGAGGTGGTGCCGTCGTTGCCGGCCGAGGCGACGACCAGCACGCCGGCGGCGTGCGCGTCCTCGACCGCCGCGCGCAGCAGCGGGTCGCCGACCGGGCCGCCGAGGCTGATGTTGATGACGTCGGCGCCCTGCTCGGTGCTCCAGCGCACCGCCGACGCCACGGCCGAGGCGTAGATGTCGCCGTTGACGTCCTCGACCTTGGCGGCGAGCAGGTGGGCCCCCCAGCCGCTGCCGGCGATGCCCAGGCCGTTGTCGGTGCTCGCGGCGGCGACCGACGCCACCATCGTCCCGTGCCCGTCGAGGTCGACCGCCGAGGCCGCGCCGGTGGTGGCGTCGAACCGGTCGACCACGCGTCCGGCCAGCTCGGGGTGGGTGTCGTCGACCCCGCTGTCGACGACCGCGACCAGCTGCCCGTCGGCCCGGCCGGTCTCCCACAGCGCGGGCAGGCGGACGGGGTCGAGGTACTCGCGCTGCTGGGGCAGGTACGTGTCGGACGGCAGGGCGGCGAGCTCGAGCACGGGGTCGACGCGGACCTCGCGCACGCCCGGTGCGCGGCGCAGCGCCTGCAGCACCGCGGCCGCGTCGGCGCCGTCGGCGCGCACGCCGAGGGCGTCGGGCCCGACGGGCTCGGCCGCCGACGCGTCGGCGTCGCGGACGTCGTCGAGCACCTCGCCCACGGCGCCCGGGTCGACCTCGACCACGAGCGCGCAGACCTCCTGCGCGGACGGGCACAGCCCGGCGGGGGCGGCGTCGCTCGCCTGCGCCGCCGACGCGCCACCGACCACGACCGCGCACGCCACCGCTACGGCCAGCGGCCTTCTGAGCACCATGGTCTTCACGGTAGGTAACCGCGGGGTGACGCGTGGTGACAACCGGGCGGATGCGCCCGAACGGGTCAGCGCCCGTCGGCGAGCGGGGGGCCGGTCTTCTCCCGGACCTCGTCGAGGGTGACGCCGTCGGCGAGCTCGCGCAGGACCAGGCCGGTGGGGGTGACGTCGATGACGGCGAGGTCGGTGATGATGCGCTGGACGACGCCGCGGCCGGTGTAGGGCAGCGTGCACTCGGGCACGATCTTGTGCGAGCCGTCGCGGGCGACGTGCTCCATCAGCACGATCACCGTGCGGGCGCCGTGGACGAGGTCCATCGCCCCGCCCATGCCCTTGACCATCTTCCCGGGGATCATCCAGTTGGCGATGTCGCCGGCGGCCGAGACCTGCATCGCGCCGAGGATGGCGGCGTCGATCTTGCCGCCGCGGATCATCCCGAAGCTGGTGGCCGAGTCGAACACGCTGGCGCCGCGACGCAGCGTGACGGTCTCCTTGCCGGCGTTGATCAGGTCGGGGTCCTCGTCGCCGTCGACCGGGTACGCCCCCACGCCCAGCAGCCCGTTCTCGGACTGCAGCACGAGCTCGACGTCGTCGGGCACGTGGTTGGGCACGAGCGTCGGCAGGCCGATGCCGAGGTTGACGTAGTCGCCGTCGGACAGCTCGGCGGCGGCCCGGGCGGCCATCTGGTCACGGGTCAGCGCCATCTCAGCTCTCCTCCGGGCGGGGACGGGTCGTCCTCTTCTCGATCCGCTTGTCGCCGGCCTGCTCGGGGGTCAGCGGCACCACGCGGTGCACGAACACCCCGGGGGTGTGGACGTGGTCGGGGTCGAGCTCGCCGGGCTCGACCAGCTCCTCGACCTCGGCGACGGTGACGCGTCCGGCCATCGCGGCGAGCGGGTTGAAGTTGCGGGCCGAGGAGCGGTAGACGAGGTTGCCGTGCCGGTCGCCCTTCCAGGCCCGCACCAGGGCGAAGTCCGCGGTCAGCGCGGTCTCCAGCACGAACTCGCGCGGCTTGCCGTCGACCTCGAAGGTCTGCGTCTGCTTGGGCGGGGAGGCGACCACGACCTCGCCGTGCGCGTCGTAGCGCCAGGGCAGCCCGCCGTCGGCGACCTGGGTGCCGACACCGGTGGGGGTGAAGAACGCCGCGATGCCCGACCCGCCCGCGCGCAGCCGCTCGGCCAGGGTCCCCTGCGGGGTCAGCTCGACCTCGAGCTCGCCGGACAGGTACTGGCGGGCGAACTCCTTGTTCTCCCCGACGTACGACGACACCATCCGCCGCAGCCGGCCGGCGCCGAGCAGCACGCCCAGGCCCCACCCGTCGACGCCGCAGTTGTTGCTGAACGCCTCCAGGTCGCCCGCGCCCTGCTCGAGCAGGGCCCCGATCAGCACCGACGGGATGCCGCACAGGCCGAAGCCCCCGACCGCCAGCGACGCGCCGTCGGGCACGTCGGCCACGGCCTCGGCCGCGCTCAGAACCACCTTGTCCATGGCCGGGGAGCCTAGCCGCGCGCGACGGCGGGCCAGGACGTGCCCGGGCCACACGAACGGGGGGCCGGGAGTGGGTGCCTAGAGTGGTCGCCCGTGGACGCCCCCCGGATCCTCGTGGACGCCACCGCCGTCCCGCAGGACCGCGGTGGCGTGGGGCGCTACCTCGACAACGTGGTCGCCGGGCTCGACCGGCTGGGCGCGCGGGTGCTGGTGGCGGCGCAGCCCCGCGACCGCGAGGTGTGGGGGCGGCTGGCCCCCGGGGCGGCCGTGCACGAGGTGCCCGCCGCGCTCGAGCGCCGTCCGGTGCGGATGGCGTGGGAGCAGACCGGTCTGGCCGCGCTCGCGGCCCGCACCCGCGCCGACGTGCTGCTGTCGCCGCACTACACGACCAGCCTGCCCGCGCGGCTGCCGCGCGTGGTGACCCTGCACGACGCCACCTTCTTCTCCGACCCCGGCGTGCACCTGCCCGTCAAGGCGCGGTTCTTCCGCGCCGCCACCCGCACCGCGCTGCACGTCGCCGACGCGTGCGTGGTGCCGTCGCAGGCGACCCGGGACGAGCTGGTGCGCTGGGCGGGTGCCGACCCCCGTCGGGTCGAGGTCGTGCCGCACGGGGTCGACCTCGACGTCTTCCGTCCCGCCGGCCCGGACCACGTGGCCCGGTTCGCCGCCACCCACGAGCTGGCGCCGGGCGGGTACGTCGCCTTCCTCGGCACCCTCGAGCCCCGCAAGAACCTGGTCGGACTCGTCCGCGGCTGGGTGCACGCCTTCCGCGACGCCACCGACCCGCCGCCGCTCGTGCTCGCCGGTGGCGCGGGGTGGGACCGCGGCCTCGACGCCGAGCTGACCGGGCTTCCCGCCGGGTTGCGCGTGGTGCGTCCCGGCTACCTGCCCCAGGACGACCTGCGGGCGCTGTTCACCGGCGCGGCGGTCGTCGCGTACCCCTCGCTCGGCGAGGGCTTCGGGCTGCCGGTGCTCGAGGCGATGGCGTGCGGGGCTTCCGTGCTCACCACCCGCCGGCTCGCGCTGCCCGAGGTCGGCGGCGAGGCCGTCGCCTACTGCGAGCCCGACCCGGCGTCGGTCGCGGCCGGGCTGACCCGGCTGGTCGGCGACCCCGCCCGGCGCGAGGCGCTCGGCGCGGCGGCGCTGGAGCGGGCCCGCACCTTCACCTGGGACCGGTGCGCGCGGGCGCACCTCGACCTGCTCGCGCGGGTGGCCCGGTGAGCGACGACGTGAGCGGCGACGTGAGCGGGCCGCTGCGGGTGGTGACCGTGACCTACTCGCCGGGCGACTCGCTCGCCGACTTCCTCGACTCGCTGGAGACCGCGACGCAGCGCCCGCACGAGGTCGTGATGGCCGACAACGGGTCCACCGACGGCGTGCCCGAGGCGGCGGCCGCCGCCGGCCGCGCCCGGCTGCACGTCACCGGCGGCAACCTCGGCTACGGCGCCGCCGCCAACCAGGGCGCCGAGGGCGCCACGGGCGAGTGGCTGGTGGTCGCCAACCCCGACGTGGTGTGGACGCCGGGCTCGCTCGACGCCCTCGTCGACGCCGCCGACCGGTGGCCGCGGGCGGCGGTGCTCGGCCCGGGCCTGTACACGCCCGAGGGCGAGGTCTACCCGTCCGCCCGGGCCCTGCCGACGCTCGGCACCGGCGTGGGCCACGCCCTCCTCGGCTGGTGGTGGCCGACCAACCCGTGGACCGCGGCCTACCGGCAGGAGAAGGGGCCGCTGGTCGAGCGGCCCGTGGGCTGGCTGTCGGGCTCGTGCCTGCTGCTGCGCCGCGAGGCCTTCGAGCAGGTCGGCGGCTTCGACCCGTCGTACTTCATGTTCTTCGAGGACGTCGACCTGTGCGAGCGCCTCGGCCGGGCGGGGTGGGAGTGCGTGTACGTGCCGTCGGTGCCGGTCACCCACGTCGGCGGCCACTCCTGGCGCGACCAGCCGGCGATCATGATCAAGGCCCACCACGCGAGCGCGATCCGCTACACCACCCGCCGCTACCCGCGTCCCTGGCAGGCGCCGGTGCGCTGGGCCCTGCGGCTCGGGCTCGGTGCCCGGTACGCCGCCAGCCGGGTGGTGGGCCGCATCGGGCTGGGCGCAGCGCCGGCGCGCCGGCGATGACCCGCTGGCTCGTCACCGGCGCCGCCGGTCTGCTCGGGGCCGAGGTGGTGCGGCTGCTGGGGCCGGGTGAGGACGTCCGCGCCCTCGCGCGGGCCGACCTCGACGTCACCGACCCCGCCGCCGTCGAGGCGGCCGTCGCGGGCCGCGACGTCGTGGTGAACGCGGCGGCCTACACGGCCGTCGACGCCGCCGAGGACGACGAGGCCGCCGCCCGCGCGGCGAACGCCGTGGCCCCGGGTCTGCTCGCGGGCGCCTGCGCCCGGCACGGCGCGCGGCTGGTGCACGTGTCGACCGACTACGTCTTCGACGGCGGTGCCGGCACCCCCTACGCCGAGGACGCCCCGACGGCGCCGCGCACCGCGTACGGGCGCACCAAGGCGGCCGGCGAGCAGGCGGTGCGGGCCTCGGGGGCGCACGCGTGGGTGCTGCGCACGGCCTGGGTCTACGGACGCGGACGCGGCTTCCCGGCGACGATCCGCGGCCTGGCGCGGCGCGAGGGGCCGCTCGACGTCGTCCACGACGAGCGGGGCCAGCCCACCTGGGTGCGCGACCTGGCGCAGCGCGTCGTCGACGTCGTGCGCCTCGACGTGCCGCCGGGCACCTACCACGCGACCAACGGCGGCGAGGTGGCCCGCGACGACCTCGCCCGGGCGGTGCTGGAGCTGGTGGGCGAGGACCCGGGCCGGGTGCGTCCGGTGCCGTCGTCGGTCCTCGCCCGCCCCGCGCCGCGTCCGGCGTACTCGGTGCTCGGGCACGGCGGCTGGACGGGCACCGGGCTGGGTCCGATGCGGGGCTGGCGCGAGGCCCTGGCGCAGGCCGCCCGCGAGGGCGAGCTGGAGCCGGTCAGCCGCTGACGCGCTCGGACGCCCGCTCGTCGGGGGACAGCTCGCGGGCCGCCACCACCACCGAGCCGAGGACGGCCAGCGGGCCGAGCGCCTCGACCGCCAGGCCGACCGGGTCGCGGTCGCGGGCGTCGAGCAGGGCACGGGTGCCCGCCGCGACGGACGCGGGCGCGGGCAGCGTGGCGGAGGGCAGACCGGGCGGCAGGTCGTCGGCGAACCCGGTGACCACCGCGGCGTAGTCGATCGCCCCCGGGGGGAGCGCGCCCGCCCACGACCGGGCCAGCGACGGCAGCGCGACGACGACCAGCAGGGCCGACGGGTCCGCGTCGGCGGCCTCCGGGTCGGCCGTGACCACGACGTCGGCGGGCTCGCCCGGCGCGACCAGGTCGGCGCCGGCGGCCCAGCAGGCGAGCACCCAGACCAGCGACTTCCAGTGCCCCGGCAGGTGCAGGTGCACCGTGCTGCCGGGCTCGACGTCGAGCTCGTCCTGCAGCAGCCCGACGGTCTTGGCGACCCAGGTGCGCAGCACGCGCGCCGACAGCTCGATCCGCTCGCCGGCGCCCTCGCCCGCGAGCGGGCCGTACCAGGTCAGCCGCGGCCGGCCGGGGTCGTCGCGCTCGAGGGCGCCGAGCAGGGTCCGGACGTCAGGCACCGCGTCAGGCGCCGTTGGGCTCGGGGGAGTCCGAGGCGGGGAAGTCGGTGATGAAGGTCTCGACGACCTCGCCGGAGACCGAGCCGCACAGCTGGCGGTGGCCGCTCTCGGCGGCCCAGTGCGACAGCGCGACCTGCTTGCCCTCGGGCAGCTCGCCGTAGGCGTCGTCCCAGGCGCTGACGATGAACTTGCCGCCGGTGGCGTCGTCGTCGCGGGCGATGCCGGCGATCTGCTCGAGCTGGTCGACCTCGGCCTGCGGGAGGTCCTCGGCGTACCAGACCACGGTGTAGCCGTGCTCGAGGTTGTGGACCAGGTTCTCCATCCGCGGCCGGTCGTCGGCGGAGTAGAACGGCGCGGCCGGGTACTGCGGCGAGGCGTAGTGCGGGCCGTACGACGGCGGGACGGTCTCGTACTCGACGACGTCGACGTCGGCCGACGGGGTGCCCGGGCCGACGTGGTTGCTCACGTCGTCGCCCGCCGCGTCGTCCTCGGCGACGGGGTCGCAGTCGGCCTCGCCCGCGGCGACGCCGATCAGCGGCAGCTCGTCGGGGTTGTTGCGGCGGAAGTCGAGGACCACCACGACCACCAGGACGACCAGGACGGCGACGATCGTGGTCGCGGCGCCGGCCACCAGCAGGGTGCGGCGGCGCTCCTTGGCGGCCTGGGCGGCACGCATCTGCTCGATCTTGGCCGCCCGGTCGGCGGTCTCCTTCTTCTTGTTCGCCACGGGCGCAGTCTAGGCAACGGGTCGGGGTGCCACGGCGGGTGGCACCCTGGCCGGGTGGACGGCGGCGAGCGGACGTACCGGCCGGGGCACCGGCTCGACGTCGGCGCCACCCTGGCCGCGCTCCGGTGCGGACGCGGTGACCCGTCCTGGCGCGTCGACGCCGACGGCACCCACTGGTGGGCGACCACCACCCCCGACGGCACCGGTCTGCTGCGCCTGCGCGCCCGCCCCTCCGAGGGCGTGGTGGTCGCCGCGGCGTGGGGCGAGGGTGCCGGGTGGCTGCTCGACGGCGTCCCCGAGCTGCTGGGGGCGCGCGACGAGCCGGAGGCCTTCGTCCCGGCGGCCGAGCACCCCGTGCTGGTCGGCGCCTGGCGGGCCCGGCCGGGGTGGCGGGTGCCGCGCACCCGCCGGGTGCTCGACGCGTTCGCCCTGGCCTGCCTGAACCAGCGGGTCACCGGGATGGAGGCGGCCAAGGGCTGGCGCGCGCTGCTGCTCGCGTTCGGCGAGCCGGCGCCCGGGGCGCCGGCGCTGGCGGGCGGCCCGGCGCACGGGATGCGCACCGCGCCGACCGCGGCGTCGTGGCGGCGGGTGCCGAGCTGGACCTGGCTCGGCGCGGGCGTCGACCACCAGCGCCGCTCCGCGCTGCTGGCCGGCGCGGGCTCGCCGCACGGGCTGGAGCGCACCCTCGGCGGCAGCCACGAGCGCGCCGACGCGGCGCTGCGGACGCTGCCCGGCGTCGGCCGCTGGACCTCCGCCGAGGTGCGCCAGCGCGCGCACGGCGACCCCGACGCCATGTCGTTCGGCGACTTCCACGTGGCCCGCGACGTGTCGTGGTCGCTGACCGGCGAGGTGCTCGACGACGACGCGTGCGCCGAGGTGGTGGCCAGGTACGCGGGGCACCGCTACCGGGTGCAGCGGCTGCTCGAGATGGCCGGCTCGCGCCGGCCTCGGCGGGCGCCGCGGATCACCCTCCCGACGCACACGCCGGCGAGGTTCCTGCGCTCGCGGCCCTGACGGTCAGCCGAGGTGGACGACGACCGACGCCGCGTCCGCGGTGCCGTCGGTGGTGGTGCCCGTGACCGGCACGTCCTCGGCCCACAGCGCCGCCGCGAGCCGCTCGGCCGCGCGTCCGACGTCGACGGGCGAGCCGGTCAGCCGGACGCCGTCGGGCTCGACGACGGCCTGCACGTCGAGCCGGTCGTGCACCGCGATCCGCAGCGCGCGGGCCAGCCGCTGCGGCCTGCCCTCGGCGCCGGGGTCGATCGCCGGCACCTCGTCGGTGCCGGCGGCCAGCCCGAGCGCGTGCCACACCGCCTCGACGTGCCCGTGCCGGAACCAGTCGCCGCGAGGTCCGCGCGCCAGCACCGCGGCGCCGGGCCCGTCGTCGGGCACGACCGCGGCGCCCAGCCCGCTCACGACCGCGACGGGGGTGCCGAGCGCCTTGCCCTTGACCAGGTCGCCGAGCGCGGCGACCTGGTCGCCCACGTTGCGCACCGTCACCTCGAGCGCGCGGCCGTGCGCGTCGAGGCGCCCGCGGGCGTCGTCGAGCACGGCCAGCCCGGCCGCGCCGAGGGCGAAGTCGGCGACGCCCTCGCGCCACGGGCGTCCGGCGGTGTCGGTCACGAGCACGGCCGGACGGGCGCCGGTGAGCTCGCCGAGCCGGGCGCGCAGCGCGCGGGCGGACGCGTCGGGGTCGGCCGGCAGCAGGAGCACGGTGCCGTCGGGCACGTCGGAGGCGTCGACGCCCGCGGCGGCGAGCACCGGGCCCAGGTGGGTGCGCACCACCCGGGTGCGGCGCCCGTCCGGGAGTCGGCGGGAGGCGACCTCGGCCACCGACGCGTCGTCGATCTCGCGCTCGCGCGTCGCGGCGGGGACGGTGCGCCCCTCGGCCTTGGCGACCACCTTGGACGCCACCACCACGACGTCGTCGTCGCGCAGCACCAGACCGGCGGCGGCGAGCGCGGCCGCCACCAGGGCGGCGAGGTCGTCGCCGGCCCGCACCTCGCCGAGGCCCGGGACGGCGACCGCGGTGACGCTCACGCGCGTCCCGGCGTCGCCGCCGCGAGGTCGAGGCCGAGGTCGACCGCGGCGCCGGCCATCGCGGCCGTCGCGGCGAGGTCGGTCATGAGCAGCGGACGGGCGTGCACGCGCGCCCGTCCGCCCGGGACGGTCGTGCCGTCGAGGTCGGCGTCGGAGGTGTCGACCAGCCACGCGTCGAGCAGGTCGGCGAACAGGCCGCCGACCGCGCGGGCGGTGCTGGGCACGCCGATCGCCGCCAGGCAGGCGTCGGCCATGCCGCGCACCGGCTTGCCGCCCACGATGGGCGAGAGGCCGACGACCGGCGCCCGGGTGCCGCGCAGGGCGTCGCGGACGCCGGGGACGGACAGGATCGTGCCGATCGACACGACCGGGTTGCTCGGCGGGACGCAGCACGACGTCGGCCTCGCGCAGCGCGTCGAGCACCCCGGGCGCGGGGGAGGACTGCTCGGCGCCGACGGCGACGATGCGCCGCGCCGGCAGCGCGGCGTGGTGGCGCACCCACCACTCCTGGAAGTGGATCGCGCGCTGCCCGCCCTCGGCCTCCTCGTCGTCGACCACGACGTGCGTCTCGACCGGGTCGTCGGTCATCGGCAGCAGCCGCACCCCGCTCGCGGCGAGGTCCCAGCGCGCGCACAGGGCGGCGGTGACCTGGCTCAGCGGGTAGCCCAGGCCGAGCATCTGCGAGCGCACCAGGTGGGTCGCGAGGTCCTTGTCGCCGAGGGTGAACCAGTCGGGCCCGGCGCCGTACGCGGCGAGCTCGGCCGCGACGCCCATGGTCTCGTCGACGCGGCCCCAGCCCTGCTCGGGGTGCACGCCGCCGCCCAGGGTGTACATGACCGTGTCGAGGTCGGGGCAGACCCGCAGGCCGTGCAGGGTGATGTCGTCGGCGGTGTTGCCCACCACCACGAGCTCGTGCGGGCCCTCCTCGGCGCCACCCGGGGAGCGGCTCGCGAGGTGGTGCACGAGGCCGGCGAGGAACCGGGCGCCGCCCACGCCGCCGGACAGGGCCGTGATCCGCATGCCGCACATCCTCGCCCACCCAGGGTGACCGGGTCGCACCGAGGGCTCGAGTCCCCGGCGGATAGCACCGACGGGCTTGACGAACGCGGTGCGACACGCGTGTAATTCCCTTACTGTCGTTCCCGTTCGGACCAGCGCGACCTGGTGCGGGCACCGTACGTGGGGAGCACCACCGAAGAAGGGTCGAGAACGTGGGAGCCATGGACGATTTCGCGGCGTTGTCGCTGGTCCCGTCCCAGCGGGGATGGGAGCTCGACGAGGGCGACGAAGGGGCGCTCGGCTGGCAGGAGCGGGCGCTGTGCGCCCAGACCGACCCCGAGGCCTTCTTCCCGGAGAAGGGCGGGTCGACCCGCGAGGCCAAGAAGGTCTGCGTGGGCTGCGAGGTGCAGGCCGAGTGCCTCGAGTACGCCCTCGCCAACGACGAGCGGTTCGGCATCTGGGGCGGGCTGTCCGAGCGCGAGCGGCGCAAGCTCAAGAAGCGCGCCGTCTGACCCGGTGTCCCTCGACCAGGGCCTGCGCATCGTGCGGGCCCGCCCCGAGCCGGCGGGGGCGCCGGTGACGGGACGCACGCACCCCGGGCGGCCTCGGGTCGTCGCGGTGGTGCACGCCCGCGACCCCGAGCACCTGCCCGGCCTGCTCAAGGCGGTCGCCGCGCAGACCCGCTCCCCCGACCTGGTGGTCGGGGTCGACGCCAGTGCCGACGACGACGCCGGCCGGCTCGTCGCCGCCGTCCTGGGTGCCCACTGCGACCACGTGCTGCGGCTCGACCCCTCCAGCACCCTCGGCGACGCCGTCACCACCGCCCTGACCCACCTCGCGGTGCACGACCTGCGCCCGAGCACCGACCCGCGTACCGCCGTCCCCGACGCGGGCGTCGCGCCGTCGCGCGACTGGGTGTGGGTGCTCGACGACCGCGACCGCCCGACGATGCCGACGCTGGAGCGGCTGGTCGACCGGGTCCGGCGCAGCGACAACGTGGCCGTGGTGGGCACCAAGCACCGCGGCGGCCCGGGCGGCGACGTGCTCCTCGACACCGGCTTCACCACCACCCGCGGCTCGCGCCGGCTCACCCGTCTCGACGACGGCGAGGTCGACCAGGGTCAGCACGACGCCACCTGCGACGTCCTGGCCGTCGGCCTCACCGGCATGCTCGTGCGCGCCGACGTCTGGCTGGAGCTCGGCGGCCCCGACCCCGCCCTCTCGCGCCCCGGCCTGCCCGGCGCGGAGATCGACCTGTGCCGGCGCGCCCGGCTGGCCGGGCACCGGGTCGAGGTGGTGCCCGCCGCCGTGCTGGTCAGGCCCCCGGACGAGCCGGTCGCGCCGCCGGCCCGGCAGCGCCGCAGCACCGCCTACCTGCGGCTGGTGGGGGCCGGCCGCGCGGCGTTCCCGCTCGTGCTGGCGCAGGTCGTGCTCGGCGCGCTGCTGCGCGTGCTCGGCGGGCTCGCGGCCAAGGAGCCGCTCGTGGGGCTGCGCGCCGCGGGCCAGGTGCTCGCGCCGCTGGCGCGTCCCGACCTGCTGCTGCGCGCCCGGGCGCGGGCCCGGCGCACCCGGCGGGTGCCGGTGCACCAGCTGCACCCGCTGCTCGCCGACCACCGCGAGACCTGGCGCTGGCACCGCAGCCGGCTCACCGTCCCGGCTCCCGCCGCGCCGCCCGGGACGCACCGCGTCGTCGCGGTGCTCGCGCTGCTGCTGCTCGGCACCGCGGCCGCGCTCGTCGGCCTGTGGCGCCTGCTCGGTGCCGGGGCGGTCACCTCGGCCGCCGCGGCCCCCGCGCCCGAGGGTGTCCGCGGCCTGGTCGACGCGCTGACCTCCGGCTGGCAGGCCGCGGGCACGGGCGTCGCCGCCGCCCCCGACCCCGCGCTGTGGCCGCTGCTCGCCCTGGCCCTGCCGCTCGGCTCCGCGGCCTCGGCGTTCCTGCTGCTCACCCTGGCCGCGCTCCCCCTGGCCGCCGTGGCCGGCTGGTGGGGCGCAGGGCTGCTGACCCGCTCGGCGTGGTGGCGCCTGCTCGGCGGGCTCGCGTGGGCGGCGGCCCCGGCGCTGCTGCTCGGGGTGGCCGCCGGCCGGTACGGCGCGGTGCTCGCGCACCTGGCGCTGCCGGTCGCCGCGCGCCTGCTCGTGCACGCCGTCGGCGCCCGCAGCAGGCGGTCCGCCTGGACCTGGAGCGCCGCCTGCGCGCTCGCGGTCGTGCCCGTGGTGTGCGGCGCGCCGGTGCTCGCCGTGCCCGTCCTGCTCGCCGGCGTGGTCGCCGCCGTGGTCGCGCGCCGCCTGGCCCCGGCCCTGGTCGTGCGTGCCGGCCGCGGTGCTGGCGCTGCCCCTGCTGCTCGACGCGGTGCGGCTCCCCGCGGTGCTGCTCGCCGGCCCCGGCACGCCGGCACCCGCGGTCGCCCCGCCGGCCTGGCAGGTGCTGCTCGGCTGGCCCACCGACCCGCTCGTCGTGCTGCCCGGGCTGCCGCCGCTCGCGCTGCTGCTCGCCGGGCGGCGCCCGCGGTCGCCGCGGTGCTCGCGCTCCCGCTGGCGCTCGCCGCCGGCCGCGCGGGCACGGCGGTGCGCACCGGCCTGGTGGTCGCCGTCGCCGGCCTCGTCGTCGCCCTCGTGCAGGCCGGCACCGTGCGTCGGGCTCGACACCGGCGAGGCCCCGGTCACCGGCTGGGCGGGCCCGGGCACCAGCCTGGCCCTGCTCGGCCTGCTCGCCGCCGGCTCGGCCGTCGCGGCCGGCACCAGCGCGCGGGTCGTGGTGCGACGGGTGCTGCCCGCGGTCGCCGCGGTGCTGTGCGCCCTGCCGCTGCTGTCCCTCGGCGGCTGGGCGGTCACGCAGGCCACCGACCCGGCCCCCACCGACCTGGCGCGCTCGGTGCCGGCGCTGCCGGCGGTGGTCGTCGACGCCGCCCGCTCCTCCGACCAGGTGCGCACCCTCGTGCTCCGCGCCACGCCCTCCGCCGGCGGCGAGGGCGCGCTGCCCGACCTGCAGGCCGTGCTGGTCCGCGACGAGGGGCCCTCGCTCGCCACCACCGGCGCGTCCGGCGCCGTCGGGCAGGCCTACCGGCCGCTGGCCGACGACCCCGCCCGCGCCGCCCTCGACGACGCCGTCGGCGGTCTGGTGAGCGCCCGGGCGCCGGCGCGCGACCTGCTCGCACCGCTGGGCGTCGGCGCCGTCGCCGTCCTGCTGCCCACGTCGGGCACCGCCGCCGACACGGCCGCCACCGACGCCCTCGCCGCGCGGCTCGCCGCCGTCGAGGGGCTCGTCCCCGCGGGCGAGACGACAGCGGCGCGGGCGTGGCGGGTGCAGGGCGACCCCGCGGCGCCCGACCGCGTCGCCGCCGTCCGCGTGCTGCCGCCGCCCGGTGCGGCGCCGGTCGCGGGCGAACCGGCCTGGCAGGCGCTGCCGTCCGACCCCCGTGGCACCTCGGCCGAGGTGCCCGCCGGCGCGGACGGACGCGTCCTCGCCCTGGCCGAGCGCGCCGACGCCGGCTGGCGCGCGACCCTCGACGGCAGGCCCCTCCAGCCGGTCACGGTCGACGGCTGGGCGCAGGGCTTCACCCTCCCCGACTCCGCCGGACGGGTCGAGGTGCGCCACGTCGACACCGCCGTGCCCGGCCTGCTCGCCCTGCAGCTGCTCGTGCTCGTGGTCACCGTGCTGCTCGCCGTCCCGGTGCGTCCTGAAACCGTGCGTCCTGAGACCGTCCGTCCGGTGTCCTCGTGAGGCGACCCGGCCGTCCGCTCGTCGCGCGCGCCGCCGTCACGACGCTCGCGGTGGCCGCGCTCGGCGTGCTCGCGACCGGCGTCGTCGACCCGCGCGGCTGGTCGCTCGCCGGCGCCGTCGTCGCGCAGCAGCCCGGCTCCGGCGCGGTCGACCTCGGCGGACGCCCGTCCGTGCTGGTCTGCCCCCGGCGCCGCGGCTGGTCGCCGAGGTGAGCGACGACGACGCCGACGAGGACTTCCGGGCCGAGTCGCCCGCGCGCACCGAGACCGTGCTGCGCACCGCGGGCGGCGTCGCCGACGCCGCCGCGGTGCTGGGCGACGAGGGCCGTCCGGCGTCCCGGCTCGCCGTCGAGGCCTCCGGCGACGGCTCGGTGGCGAGCGCCGACGGCCTCGCGCCCGCCGTCGTGCAGGCGGCCCCCGGTGTCACCGTCGGCGCGCTCGCCGTCGCGGTCGCCGACGAGGGCGACCTGGCCGGCCTCGCCGCCTCCTCCTGCACCTACCCGGTCGAGAGCGGCTGGCTGGTCGGCGGCGGCGTCGAGGCGGGCCGCAGCGGACGGGTGGTGCTGTCGAACCCGGGTGCCACGACCTCGACGGTCGACCTGGTGGTGCTGACGCCCGAGGGGCCGGTGTCGCCGCCCGCCGGCCAGGACGTCGTCGTGCCCGGCGGTGCGAGCCGCGAGGTGCTGCTCGAGGGCCTGCTGGGCCCGACGCCCGCGCTCGCGGTCGGTGTCAGCGCCCGCGGCGGGGCGGTGGCGGCGCACCTGGTCGACAGCCGGCTGGCCGGGGTGCGCGCGCAGGGGGTCGAGCAGGTTCCGCTGACGCAGGCCGGCACCTCGCTGATGGTGCCGGGCGTGCTGCCCGGCCCGGCCACCGACGCCGTCGCTGCGCCTGGCCAACCCGGGCACCGCTCCCGCCGCCGTCGGCTGGCAGCTGCTCGGGCCCGACGGCACCCAGACCCAGGAGGGCGAGAGCGTGGTCACGGTGCCCGCCGGGTCGGTGGTCGAGGTGCCGGTCGAGGAGGTCCGCCGCGCCGCGGCCAGGGTGCCGGTCGCCCTGGCCCTGCAGGTCACCTCCGACCAGCCGGTCGCCGCCGCGGTGCAGACCACGGTCGCCCGCGACGACGGGCTCGCCGACCACGCGGTGGCCCCGACGGCGGCGCTGCTCGACGGCACGGCGGTCGTCCCGGTGGCCGCCGACGACCGGGTGCGCAGCGCGCTGGCGCTGGCCGCCTCCGACGGTGGCGGCGCGGTCGAGGTCGAGGTGCTCGACGCCGACGGCGCGCGGGTCGGCCAGGTGCAGGAGGTGCGGGTCGAGCCCGGCCGCACCGCCGTCGTCACGCGTCCCCGCCGACGCCGCGGCGCTGCGGCTGGAGGTGCGCTCCGGTCAGGTGGCCGCGACCACCGTGCTGTGGTCGCAGCCGGGCACGCGGGCGCGGGTGAGCTTCGTGGCGGTGGTGCCGGTGCTGGTGCCGCCGCGGGCGCCGGACGACGTCCGCGTCGACCGGTTGTCGCCGGACGTGCTGCGCGCGCCCGCCGGCAGCGAGCCCTGACCGCCGGGCTCAGTCGCGCGACTCCAGGTCGTCGGGGGAGACCCCGAGCACGTGGGCGAGCTGCTCGACGACGACCGAGCGCACCAGCTCGGCCAGGTCGCCCGGCCCCTGCGCCCGGGCCTCGACCGGTCGGCGGTAGACCACGACCCGGGCCGCGAGGCCGCGGTCGGCCGGGAACACCCGCCCGAGCGGCACCTCGCCGCCCTCCCACGGGGAGGGGTCGGCCGGCGGGACGTCCTCGACGGCCAGCTCGACCTCCTGCACCCGCTCGCGCCAGCGTCGCGGCAGGTCGTCCGCGGCGTCCAGGACGAGGTCGTCGAAGCGCTCGGCGCGGGTGCGCGCGGCGGGCAGGGCGGACGGCAGCAGCTGGCCGCGCAGGCCCCGGCCGTGCCGGTCGCGGCGACGCGGGCGGGCAGGCACGGCGGCAGCGTAGCCCGGCGCCCGGCTGCGCCCCGGCCGCGCGTCCCGGCCGCGCGTCCCGGGCAGGGCGGCCGGCCCGGTCTAGGCTCGGACGGGTGAGCGCCGTCCGTCCCGGAGTCCGCCGCTGCAGCCGCAGCGGGTGCGTGCAGCCCGCGCACGCGACCCTGACCTACGTCTACTCCGACTCGACCGCCGTGCTCGGCCCGCTGGCCACCGTCGCCGAGCCGCACTGCTACGACCTGTGCGCCACGCACTCCCAGCGCCTGACCGCCCCGCGCGGGTGGGAGGTCGTGCGCCTGGCCCCGTCCGAGCCGCTGCACGGGCCCAGCGACGACGACCTGCTCGCCCTGGCCGACGCCGTGCGCGAGGCCGCCCAGCCGCTGTCGCCGCCGCGCGCCCAGGAGCCGGCGGGCACGATCGAGGTCGGCCGGCGGGGGCACCTGCGGGTGCTGCGCGACGACACCCCCTGACCTCCGTGCACGCTGCGTCACCGATCTCGGGCTGATCGGTTCCCGACGCGCCGCCTGCTCCGCCGGACGAGGTCTGCAAACGGTGTCAGTCACCCGTCCGGGCTAGGGCAAACCGGTGATGCTTCAGCCATTCGTGGCGGTGGTCGATGTGTTGTCGTCAGCGCAGCACCCGCCGTTCCCGAAGAGGTCGCACCGATGCCCGCCACCGCAGCCCCCTCCCGCCGCCGCTCCCGCGCCGCCGCCCCGATGGCCCCCCTCGGCTCCCTCACCCAGGTGCGCACCTCCCGCACCTGCCACGAGTGCGGCTCGACCCAGCTCACCCGGCTCGCGATGCGGCTGACCGACGGCACCTGCGTGGACTTCACCTCCTGCCGCGGCTGCGAGGCCCGTCGCTGGGAGCAGGACGGCGTGGCGCTGTCGGTGCAGGACGTGCTCGACCGCACCCGCAAGCCCGCCTGAGCACCAGCAGGTCGCACGGCGACCAGTAACCTGCGGCGCATGAGCGCCACCGACCGCGACCAGCATCGCGCCGACCTGAGCAGAGTCGTCAAGGCCTACGACGTCCGTGGAGTCGTCCCGGACGAGTGGGGCCCCCGTGAGGCGGCCGCCCTCGGCGCCGCGAGCGCCGACGAGCTCGGTCTCCCCGGCCGCTCCTTCGTCGTCGGCCACGACATGCGCCCCTCCTCGGCCGGCCTGGTCGACGCCTTCGCCGGCGGCCTGCAGTCCCGCGGCGTCGACGTCGTGCTGATCGGCCTGGCCTCCACCGACGGCCTGTACTACGCCAGCGGCGTGCTCGACTGCCCGGGCGCGATGTTCACCGCGAGCCACAACCCCGCCCGCTACAACGGGATCAAGGTCTGCCGCGCCGGAGCGAGGGCCGTGGGCCAGGACTCCGGCCTGGCGGCCATCCGGGCCGGCGCCGAGCGCTACCTCGCCGACGGGTTGCCCACGCCGACCACGCCCGGCACCCGCACCGAGCGCGACCTGCTGCGCGGCTACGCCGAGCACCTGCGCACCCTGGTCGACCTGTCCGGCGGCCGGCGGCTCAAGGTCGTGGTCGACGCCGGCAACGGCATGGCCGGTCACACCGTCCCCGCCGTCCTCGGCACCGCGTCCGGCCTCGACCCGCTGCCGCTCGAGGTCGTGCCGATGTACTTCGAGCTCGACGGCACCTTCCCGAACCACGAGGCGAACCCGCTCGAGCCCGCGAACCTGCGCGACCTGCAGGCCGCGGTGGTCGAGCACGGCGCCGACATCGGCCTGGCCTTCGACGGCGACGCCGACCGGGTCTTCGTCGTCGACGAGCGCGGCGAGCCGGTGAGCCCGAGCGCGGTCACCGGGCTGGTGGCCGTCCGCGAGATCGCCAAGGAGAAGGCCCAGGGCCGCGACGCCGTCGTGATCCACAACCTGATCACCTCGCGGGCGGTGCCCGAGCTGGTGACCGAGGCCGGGGGCACCCCGCTGCGCACGCGGGTGGGCCACTCCTTCATCAAGGAGCAGATGGCCTCCAGCGCAGCGGTCTTCGGCGGCGAGCACTCCGCCCACTACTACTTCCGCGAGTTCTGGGGTGCCGACACCGGCATGCTCGCCGCCCTGCACGTCCTCGCCGCGCTGCAGGAGGCGCCGGGCTCGCTGTCGGCGCTGATGGCCGACTACGAGCGCTACGCCGCGAGCGGCGAGATCAACTCCCGGGTCGACGACGTCCCGGCCGCCGTGGCCCGGGTGCGGGCCGCCTTCGCCGGCCGCGGCGAGGTCGACGAGCTCGACGGCACCACCGTCACCGGCACCGGCGACGGGCCGATGTGGTGGTTCAACCTGCGGGCCTCGAACACCGAGCCGCTGCTGCGCCTGAACGCGGAGGCCGCCGATGGTGACACCATGGCGGCGGTGCGCGACGAGGTGCTCGCGCTCGTCCGGCAGGAGGCCTGATGACCGACGGGACGGCGGACGCCGCCATGACGATCGACCCGTGGCTGCGCGAGCTGCTGCGGTGCCCGGCGTGCCGGTCCGAGCTGACCGACGCCACCGGCCCCGACGGCGGGCCCGAGCTGGTCTGCACCTCGCACCGAGTGCGGCCTGGCGTACCGGGTCGACGACGGCGTGCCGGTCCTGCTCGTCGACGAGGCGCGCCGACCGGGAGCCTGAGGTGGCCGTCGACGAGCAGCTCCTCGACGACGCCGCCGGGCTGGAGGCCGCCGACCCGCGCGCGGTGCTCCGCTCGCTGGCCGGTGCGGGGGCGCAGGTGCGCCAGGCCCTCGCGCTGACGCAGGAGTCGCTGCCGCCGTCGTGGACCGACGGCGGCCGCCCGCGCGCCGTCGTCGTCGCCGCGCGCGGCGGTGCCGCGGTGGTGGGCGACGCCCTCGCCGCCGTCGTCGGGGGCGCCGGCCCGGTGCCGGTGCTGGCCCTGTCGGGCTCGCGGCTGCCGTCCTGGGTGGGCTCCATGGACGTGGTCGTCGCCATCTCGCTGTCCGGGCGCGCCGAGGGCGCGGTCGCGGTGGCGTCCGAGGCGGGCCGGCGCGGCGCCCAGCTGCTGACGGTCGGCGCCGCGGGGTCGCCGCTGGAGCAGGTGAGCCGCCGCTTCCGCGGGGCGCACGTCCCGCTGCCGGTCGACCGGTCCGCCGCCACCACCCCGACCTCGCGGACGGCGCTGTGGTCGCTGCTCACCCCGCCGCTGCTGGCGTGCGACCGGCTCGGCCTGCTGCCCGACGACGCGTCCGGCGGCGAGCACGACCTCGCCGCGCTCGCCGACGCGCTCGACGCCGAGGCGGAGGCCTGCCGGCCCTCGTCCGAGGCCTTCGTCAACCCGGCCAAGTCGCTCGCCCTCGAGGTCGACGGCTCGGTGCCGGTGATCCTCGGCGACAGCCCGCTGGCCGGCGTCGCGGGCCGTCGGGCGGCGTCGGTGCTGGCGCGCACGGCCCGGGTGCCGGCGGTGCACGGCATGCTCCCGGACGACGCCGGCGACGTCGTGGCCACCTTCGGCGGGCCGTTCGCGTCCGACGCCTCGGACGAGGTGTTCGCCGACCCGTTCCTCGACGGCCCCGCGGCCACGCGGCTGCGGCTGCTGCTGCTCGACGTGGGCGACGGCATCGGGTTCGGCGCCGTCCGCGACCTCGCCGAGCGCTCGGGCGTGCGGGTCAGCGACGTGCGCGCGCACACCGAGCTGGGCGACGACCTCGAGACCGGACCCAGCGGGCCGGCGGAGACGCCGATGCAGCGGTTCGCCCGGGTCGTGGCGCGGGTCGACTTCGCCGCGACCTACCTCGCGCTGGCCACCGGGCTCGACCCGGCGCGCTCGCCGCACGTGGCCGAGCTCCGCGACTCGCTGCGCTGACACGCGCCCGGACGGCCGAGCCCCTAGGGTCGTCGCCATGGCGAGCGGCGGAGGTACCAAGGCGATCGTGGCGGCCCTGCTGGCCAACGTCGGGATCGCGATCACGAAGTTCATCGCGTGGGCGCTCACGCAGTCGTCCTCGATGCTGGCGGAGTCGATCCACTCGGTCGCCGACGCCAGCAACCAGGTGCTGCTGCTCGTCGGCGGCAAGCGGGCCAAGCGCGCCGCCACCCCCGAGCACCCCTTCGGCTACGGCCGCGAGCGCTACGTCTACGCGTTCATCGTCTCGATCGTGCTGTTCAGCGTCGGCGGCCTGTTCGCGCTGTACGAGGCGTGGCACAAGTACCAGGACCCGCACCCGATCGAGGGCCGCTGGTGGTGGGTGCCGGTCGTGGTGCTCGTGGTCGCCATCGTGATGGAGTCGTTCTCGTTCCGCACCGCGATCGTCGAGTCGAACCACGTGCGCGGTTCGCGGTCGTGGAAGGACTTCGTGCGCACCGCCAAGGAGCCCGAGCTGCCCGTGATCCTGCTCGAGGACCTCGGCGCGCTCGTGGGACTCGTGCTCGCCCTGTTCGGCGTGGGCCTGACGCTGCTGACCGACAACGGGCTCTGGGACGCCGCCGGCACCGCGTCGATCGGGATCCTGCTCATCGTCATCGCGGCGATCCTGGCGGTCGAGATGAAGTCGCTGCTGCTCGGCGAGGGCGGCACCCCCGAGAACGTCCGCGCGATCGAGGCGGCCATCCCCGGCGGCTGCGTCGAGAGCATCATCCACATGAAGACGCTGCACCTCGGCCCGGAGGAGCTGCTCGTGGGCGCCAAGATCGCGGTGTCGGCGGACGCCACCGCGGAGGACGTCGCCGACGGCATCGACGCCGCCGAGCACCGCATCCGCGAGGTCGTGCCGATCGCCCGCGTGATCTACCTGGAGCCCGCCCTCAGAAGGTGAAGCGGGTGCAGTCGGCGGGGAACGAGAACCACGCCAGCGCCCGCCGCGGCGTGATCACCCGCAGGCCCCCGCCGTCCTCGCCCGCCCAGGAGTCGGCCGCCGGGCTGTAGCCCTCGTCGTGGTACTTCGCGAACGCGGCGCTCAGCCGGGCGCCGAGGTCGTCGGCGTCGGCCCGGGTCGCCTCGCTCACGCCCTCGACGATCACGGCCTCCTTCCCGTCCTCGAGGGTCAGCGTCACCGCCGGGTTCGTCGCCAGGTTGCGGGCGTGGACGGTGGTCGGAGCGCCGTCGTACCAGAACCGGCCGTCGACCCAGACGCCCCAGCGGGGGACGCTGTGCGGCGTGCCGTCGGGTCGCACCGAGCACAGCCAGTAGTGCAGCGACGCGACGAGCCGCTGCTCGACGGCCGCCCAGTCGAGCAGGCCGTCGGTGCTGGCCGGCAGGCCGTAGCCGTCCGGCAGGGTCGGTCGGGAGGTGCTGGGCGAGGTCGCGGTCATGCCGGGCACCGTAGGGGCGGGGTACGACAGCGCGGTCGGGGGAGCACCCCGCCGGTGGCGGTACGATGGGGGTGTTCCGGCGTCGGTGATGCCGCTGGCCCAGAGGGGCTGCGCCGGGTCGTCCTCATCCACGACCCCAACTGGAGAACGCCCAGATGACCCTGAACGAGACCGACTACAAGGTCCGCGACCTCACCCTCGCCGAGGCCGGCCGCCACCAGATCCGCCTCGCCGAGCACGAGATGCCCGGCCTGATGGCGCTGCGTGCCGAGTACGGCGAGACCAAGCCGCTGACCGGCGCCCGCATCGCGGGCTCGCTGCACATGACCGTGCAGACCGCCGTCCTGATCGAGACGCTCGTCGCCCTCGGCGCCGACGTCCGCTGGGCGTCGTGCAACATCTTCTCGACCCAGGACGAGGCCGCCGCGGCCGTCGTCGTGGGCGAGGGCACCCCCGAGGCGCCGACCGGCGTCCCGGTGTTCGCGTGGAAGGGCGAGACCCTCCCCGAGTACTGGTGGTGCACCGAGCAGATCCTCACCTGGCCCGGCGAGGACGGTCCGAACATGATCCTCGACGACGGCGGCGACGCCACGCTGCTGGTGCACAAGGGCCGGGAGTTCGAGCTCGCCGGCGCCGTGCCGTCGACCGACGAGAACGACTCCGAGGAGTACGCGGTCATCCTCGACGTGCTCCGCGCGTCGCTGGCGGCGACCCCCGACCGGTTCCAGAAGATGGCGGCCGGCATCAAGGGCGTCACCGAGGAGACCACCACCGGCGTGCACCGGCTGTACCAGTTCGCCGCGAGCGGCGACCTGCTGTTCCCGGCCATCAACGTCAACGACTCGGTCACCAAGTCGAAGTTCGACAACAAGTACGGCTGCCGCCACTCGCTCATCGACGGCATCAACCGCGCCACCGACGTGCTCATCGGCGGCAAGGTCGCCGTCGTCGCCGGCTTCGGCGACGTGGGCAAGGGCTCGGCCGACTCGCTGCGCGGCCAGGGTGCCCGCGTGATCGTCACCGAGGTCGACCCCATCTGCGCGCTGCAGGCCGCGATGGAGGGCTACCAGGTGGCCCGCATGGAGGACGTCGTCGAGACCGCCGACATCTTCATCACCACCACCGGCTGCTACGACGTCATCACCGCCGACCACATGTCGCGGATGAAGAACAAGGCGATCGTCGGCAACATCGGCCACTTCGACAACGAGATCGACATGGCCGGCCTGGCGAAGCTGCCCGGCATCACCAAGACCGAGATCAAGCCGCAGGTACATGAGTGGACCTTCCCGGCCTCGGGCGACGACGACGAGAAGTCGATCATCGTGCTGTCCGAGGGCCGCCTGCTCAACCTGGGCAACGCCACCGGTCACCCGTCGTTCGTGATGAGCAACTCGTTCGCGAACCAGACGATCGCCCAGATCGAGATCTGGACGAAGCCGGGCGAGTACGAGAACAAGGTCTACACGCTGCCCAAGCACCTCGACGAGAAGGTGGCGCGGCTGCACCTGGACGCCCTCGGCGTCCGGCTGACCGAGCTCACCAAGCCGCAGGCCGAGTACCTCGGCGTCGACGTCGCGGGCCCGTACAAGCCGGAGCACTACCGGTACTGATCGCGTGCCCCGCGGCACCTACCACCTGGCCGGCCGGCCCGAGGCGTTCTCCTGCGCCCCGGGACCGGCCGGTTGGCGTTTCGTCTCCGCGACGCTCGACCTGGCCTGCGACAACGCCTTCCGGGCCGTGCGCTTCGTCGTGTCGTGGCCCGGTGGTGCGCAGGTGCGTGGTGGGGGACTGCGCCTGGACGACGGCGCGCCCGGTGCTGGTCTGGGCGCCTGCCGACGACCCCGGTGCCGAGCGCACCACCGCCGCCGTCGGGCGTGCTGACGCCGTCACCGGGCTCGGTCGTGGCGCTGCTGCGGTCGGTGGCTCGCGCCGGGGGAGCAGGCCGCGACCGCCGACCTCGAGGTGCTGCGGTTCGGCGCCGACGCCCTCGCCGGCCTGCGGGTGCGGCTGCGGGTCGCCCGGCTCGCCGCCACCCGGCACGACGCGCCCGACGGCGTCCTGCTCGACGAGACCTGGACGGTCTCCGACGTCGACACCGGCCTGGTGAGCGAGGTGCACCTCGCGGGCGACGTCGTCCTGCACGCGAGCGCGGGCGTGCTCGACGACGAGGTCGAGCTCGTCGACCTCGACGGCCCGCCGAGCTCGTCGTCAGGCGGCTGAGCGCCGGGCTCAGAAGGCGCTGGCGGGCCCGGTCGTCGCGCTCGGCGCGCGACAGCGCTCGCACGGCCGCTGCCTGGCCGTGGCGCCGCGCACCCAGGAGGGCGAGCAGGGCGAGGGCGGGGTGCAGCACCTCGTCG
The DNA here is from genome assembly GCA_963715595.1 of uncultured Actinomycetota bacterium. Classification (GTDB taxonomy): domain Bacteria; phylum Actinomycetota; class Actinomycetes; order Actinomycetales; family CAWJMD01; genus MFD01275-22. Next base: position 2,490,259 of record OY970255.1, on the reverse strand, counting down.
TCGAGGGCCACCGGCTCGGCCCCGACGCTGGCGGTGAGGTCGTCGGCGTGGACCACGACCTCCATCAGCCGCACGACCAGGAAGTCGTCGGTGGCCAGGCAGCAGTCCTGCCACGGCACGTAGGTGGTGGGTCCGGCGGCGGCCAGGGCCGCGGGCAGGTCGGCCCGCGCCGTCCGCAGCGCCTGCACGGCCTCGGCGTGACCGGCGCCGGCCATCTCGTTGACGTCGTCGCGGATGGAGGTGTTCTCCCCGGCGTCGACCGCGGCGGCGAACCAGTCGGTGCGCTCGTACAGCTCGGCGAGGGAGACGACCTGCGCGTGCGGCGGCACCGGCCGGATCCGCAGGAACTCGGTCGCGGTCTCGACCTGGCTGACCAGGTGCCTGGCGAGTCCGCCCACGGTGAGCCCGGGCAGCGCGGACTCCTCCTGCCAGGCCTGCTCGACCTCGGACGAGGCGACGAGCCCGGCGAGGGCGTCGGCGGAGCGGCGCGAGGGCGTCGCGGTCGAGGGTCCCGGCGAAGGTGAGCGGCACGGCGGCCACCCTAGGCCGCGTCGTCACCATCCGGGCAGGGGTCGGACCTCGACGACCTGGCGGGTGCCGAGGGGGCTGGTCCAGTGGTGGGCGGTGACGACGGGTCCGTGGCCGTGGTCGGTGGTGAGCGTGCGGGCGCGCCAGAGCCCGGCGGTCTTGTAGCGGTGGCACCTCCGGGAGCGAGGTGAGGTGTTCAGGACCGAGGTCGAGCCCCGGGGGTGGGGGACGGTGTGGTCGAGGTCGCAGTGCGAGCTCGGGACGCCGCAGCCGGGGAAGGTGCAGACGGGGTCGCGGGCGCGGACGGTGTCGGCGATCTCGGTGCTGGGGGCGTAGGTGTCGGTTCGGTGCCGCGGGATCGGTGACCTCTCCATGGCTCGCCGGGCGGCAGCGACGAGGGTGGCTCTCGTCCAGCCGTTCTCGGGCGCGGCACCGACCCGCAGCACCCGGATGAGGTGGCCAGCGGCGTCGGCGAGGAGCACGCAGGTACGGGCTCCGTGCTGGGTGGCCTGCTCGGCCAGGACGCGGGCGGTGGCGGCGCATGCCGGGACGGGGGTGCTGGCGCCGCGGACCTCGCCGGGCTCGGCCGCGGCGGGCCCGTCGTCCAGCAGGGTGTCGGCGTGCAGAACGACACCGAGATCGCGCCGCACCCTGCCGGGTCGATCCGGGCCACTGCCGCTCACCGCGTCGGTGAGCAGGTCGACCTTCGCCTGCCCGAGGGTGCGCCCGGCGAGCTCGTCGCCGGTCAGTGCCCGCGCGGCGGCGTCCAGGGCGCCGTCCAGGGCCAGGACCTGCTCGGCGGGGCCGGTCACGGTCATCGTGGCCACGGCCGGGTTCGCCGGGTCGACCCAGGTCGAGATGCCGGTGCGCTGACGCACGTCGCGGCGGACCTTCTCCTCGGTGTCGGTGCGGACCCGCGCGACCGCCCGGTTCACCCGCTCGGTGAACGCCTTGGGTGCGGCGCCGTCCCACGGCCCGACCGGACCCGCGCCCTCCAGCGGATGGGTGGGCAGCCCTTTCAGGACGTGCGCCTCGACCTCACGGGCCTGCGCCGCGGTCAGGTCGGCGGTCGCGTCGGCCAGGGTCCGGGCCCGCGCACCGTCCAACCGGCCGACCGACACCGCGGCCAGGGTCGCGGTCAGCCGGGTGCAGAACGCCCGGGCCAGGTGCACCTCCTGCTCGGCCCGGTACACGCTCAGCCCGGTCGCGGCGGCGACCTCGACCGCGGCCAGCACGTCGAGGTCGTGCGTGCTGAGCCGCACGCACCCCAGCGCCCGGCCTCGCTCACCCGGGTCCAGCCGCCAGCCCTGCTCGGCGTGCACGTGCTGGGTGATCGCCCAGACCCGGCGCCACCGCTCGGCCTCCCACGCGAAGCCAGCCAGCGAGTGCGCCCGCAACCCAGCCACCAGGGTGCGCCCGACGTCCTCCGACCTCATGTACCAACCGTAGACGCCACCACTGACACCCAGTCGACGTCAAAGAGACGGCAACGCACCATCTGGACGAGTGCTACAGGTTCTGATCCGACACGGCCCAGACCGGCACGGTTCGTCGCACGCGGCCGGGATGTCGACGTCGATGCCGAAGGTTCCCTCCAGCAGCCTTCCCGGGACGTCACTGGATTCACCCACCAGGTAGAGGGCGTTCCCGACACGAACGGTGGCTTCGTCCATCCGCGCCTGGGCGGAGAAGGCTGCGCGCAACCTCGTCGATCAGGACCGAGTCCGGTGGCACCTCGAAGAACAGGCACCCACCATCGATGACCAGCTCGGCGTCCTCGAGCAACGCCTCGAGTCCGACGCCGGGATCGATGGTGACGTAGTCGGCGGCAGGTTCGGTTGGGGGAGCAGGCTCGGCACCGCAGGCGGTCAGCAGCATGACGGCCAGTCCGCTCACATGGCGTGGTCGGCCGCCCTACGCGTCACTGACCACGACTGTCCTGCCGCCGGTCTGATGGAGACCCCCTCGTGTGGTTCCGGCCTGGGGTCAGGCGGGGGCGTAGGTCAGGCAGTCGGCGACGTCGGCGCCGGCGCCGATCTCGACCCTCTCGGCGCCGCACTCGAGCTGGGAGTTGTGCACGCAGTCGGCGCGGTGGCACGCGCCCACGTGGCCGGTCTCGTCGGTGCCGCCCTTGGCGTCCCCGGCGTGGAACGTGCCGCACGCCGACGACGTCCCGATGATCGAGATCGCGGCGGCGTGGCAGTCGTGGTCGTGGTTGTACGAGCAGCCGTCCGCGCTGCAGGTGCTGACGATGGGCAGGTTCATCGTGGTCATGTCCACACCGTCCGCCCGTTCGGCGCCCGCGTCCAGACCGGACAGCCTCACCTAACCGGCGCGCACGGCGTCGACGACGGCGAGCCGGACGGCCTCGGCGGCTGCGGCCTGCACGGCGCCGACACCCGCGACGCGGGCGGCGCCGGGCCAGCCGGGGACGTCGTCGGGTGCGGCGTCGGAGGGGTCGAGCGCGCCGGTGGCGAGGCAGAACACGGTGTCACCGTCGCCGAGGGTGTGCACGGGGTCGATCGCCCGGGCCAGGCCGTCGTGGCCGGCCGAGGCGGTGCGGGTGGCGGTGGCGACGTCGAGCGTCGCGTTCGTGACCACCACGGCGAGAGTGGTGTTCAGCCCGGCGTCACCCGCGACGTCAACGAGCGGGGTGCCCGCCACGCGGCCGCCGGCGTTCACCACCGCCAGCGCGGCGACCAGCACGCCGCCGGGCAACCGCACCAGCCCGTGCCCGACGCCGCCGGGCGCCGCTCCGCGCTGCGTGCGCGCCCCCGTCCCGGCGCCTACGGCACCACGTGCCACCTCGTCGGACGACGCGGAAGCCGCTGCGGCGTAGCCCATCTCGGCATCTGGGCGTGCGTCCCAGTCGCCACCGCGACCGAGGTCGAACACGCACGCCGCGGGCACGATCGGCACCACGACCGGCCGTCCGTCGTCGCGGGCTCCGACGACGAACCCGCGGCCCTGCTCCTCGCACCAGCGCTGCACGCCGTGCGCGGCCACCAGGCCGTACGCCGAGCCGCCGGTGAGGGCCACGGCGTCGACGGTGTCGACGAGAGTGCCGGGCGCGAGCGCGTCGGTCTCGTGGGTGCCGGGTCCGCCACCCCGGACGTCGACCCCACCGACCGTGCCGGGCGGCAGCACCACCGCGGTGACACCGGTCGCCCAACCACCACCGCTGCGCTGCGCGTGCCCGACCAGGACGCCGGGGACCTCGGTGATCACCGGGTCATCGTGCCACCGGGTCGTCGTGCCACCGGTCGAGGGCGGGTACGGTTCGACGGGTGGCGACCGACACCGATGCCGGCACCGACGTCGCGGCGCCGTCCGCCCTGTCCTGGCGGCTCGTCCCGGGCGTGCTCACCGCGGCGTCCGGGCTGGCGCTGTTCGGGTTGCACTGGCGTCCGGGCGGCTACGTCGTCCTGCTGGCGGCGGTCGCGACGGCGTTCGCGATCGACCGGCGACTGGCGCGCGACCTCGCGCTGATCGCGTTCGGGCTGGTGATGATCAGCCTGGTCGAGATCAACACCGACATCTCGTACCCGCACATGGCCGTGATGGGCGTCGCGCTCACGGTGGCGGTCGCGGTGCCGTACCTGGTGTCGCGGTACGGCTACCGCGACCACGCGATCCGGTTCCCGATCACCACCGGCCAGCGCTGGACGACGGCCGAGCGCTGGTACCTCGTGGCCGTGGTGGTGCTCGGCTGGCTGATCCTGCCCGTGTACATGATCAACAGCGGCGTCTACCAGAACTGGCCGGCCGCGTCCGACACGAGCACGCTCACCCGGCTGTTCGTCGGCACCAACGCCCTCGGCATCTGGGACGAGCTGTTCTTCATCTGCACCTGCTTCGCGCTGCTGCGCCGGCACTACCCCGACTGGCTCGCGAACCTGCTGCAGGCGGTGCTGTTCACCTCGTTCCTGTGGGAGCTCGGCTTCCACGCCTGGGGGCCGTTCCTCATCTACCCGTTCGCGCTGGTGCAGGGGTGGACGTTCCGCATCACCAAGTCGCTGACCTACGTGGTCTGCGTGCACCTGCTGTTCGACCTGGTGCTGTACCTCGTGCTCGTGCACGCCCACAACCGCGACTGGCTGGCGTTCTTCCTCTACTGACGGGGAAGCGACCTCAGCGGTCCGAGCGCGCTCCGGCGTTGAGGGTGACGGTGCGCACGGCGCCGTCCTCGACGTCCCACTCCTGCAGCACCCGCTCGTACTCGCCCGACTCGACCAGCGTCTCGAGCGTGGCGCGCAGGGCGTCGCGCAGCGACGTGCGGTCCTTGGCGACGGCGATGCCGTACAGGCCGGGCTCGTACTGCACGTCCGAGGCGAGCTGGTAGTCCGCCTGCGTCCGCTCCGCCGTCGACAGGTAGGCGGCCGGGGGGTAGTCGTTCAGCACGGCGGCGGCACGGCCGGTGCGCAGCTCGACCAGGGCGTCGTCGTTGGTGTCGTGGAGGCGCACGTCGACCGGATCACCTGCGGCGCAGGAGCTCTGGGTCCGCTCGAGCAGATCGACCTGCACCGTGCCCTCCTCGACCGCCACCACCTGCCCGCACAGGTCGTCGAGGTCCGACAGCCCGTGCGGGTTGCCGCGCTGGACCACGATCGAGCTGCCGGCGCTGAAGTAGTTGACGAAGTCGACGACCTCCTGGCGGGTGGCCGTGTCGGTGACGGCCGCGATCGCGACGTCGATGTCGTGGGCGGCCACCTCGTCGAGGATCGTGTCGAAGTCGGTGACGACCACCTCGACCTCGACGCCGAGCAGCGCGCCCATCGCCGCGGCGAGATCGGGCTCGAACCCGGTGACGGTGCGGCCGTCCGGCGCGAAGAACGAGGCGGGCGCGTACGAGGCGTCGGTGCCGACCGTCAGCACCCCGGCGTCGACCACGTCGTCGGGCAGCAGCTCGCGCAGCGCCGGGTCGGCGGCGGTCGTCTCCTCGACGACCGCGTCGGCCGGGCCGGGCACGCAGGCCGACAGCGCGCACGCGGCGGCGCCGAGGGCGGCGACGAGCAGCAGGGTGGTGCGCGTGGTCCTCATGACAGGGCCTCCTGGGGGCTGGGGGCGACGTGCGACGCGAGCAGGTCGGGCCACGGGGTCGGGCGGGAGTACCAGTAGCCCTGGGCGCTGTCGCAGCCCAGGTCGCGCAACCAGCGGGCGGCCCGCTCGGTCTCGACGCCCTCGGCGGTCACCGTCAGGCCCAGCCCGTGCGCCATCGTCACCAGCGAGCTGACCACCTCGCGGTCGGCCGTGCTGGTCTCGACCTCGGCGACGAACGCGCGGTCGATCTTCACCTCGTGCAGGGCGAGCGAGCGCAGGTGCGACAGGCTCGCGTACCCGACGCCGAAGTCGTCCAGGGCGGTGCGGACGCCGGCGGCGTCGAGCTGCTCGAGCACTCTGGCCGCGGCCGAGGCGTCGACGGCGAGGGCGGTCTCGGTGACCTCGAGCAGCAGGCGGCCCCGGTCGACGCCGGCGGCGGCGAGCTGGTCGATCACCGCCGTGGCCAGTCCGTCGTGCAGGTTGCGCGCCGACACGTTGACCGACAGGTCCCAGGGCGCGCCGGCCCCGGTCCAGGTGGCGCAGTCGCGCAGTGCGCGCTCGAGCACCCAGCGGGTGAAGGGCTCGATGAGCCCGGACTGCTCGATCGTCGGCAGGAACGCCGCCGGCGGCACCAGCCCGCGCTCCGGGTGCTGCCAGCGCACCAGCGCCTCGAGCCGGGTGGTGGCGCCGGACGCCAGGTCGATCACCGGCTGGTAGTGCAGGACGAGCTCGTCCTGCTCGAGGGCGCGCCGCAGCTCGGTCTGCAGGTTCAGCCCGCCGGTCGGCGACGTCGCGAGCTCGGGGTCGTAGACGACCACGCTCGTCGTCCCGCGCTTGCCCTCGTACATCGCGGCGTCAGCGGCGCGCAGCAGCGCGTCGCCGTCGGTGCCGTCGCGGGGGTGCAGCGCCACACCGAAGCTCGCCTCGATCGAGACCTGCACGCCGTCGAGGTCGATGCTGCGGGTGACCTCGTGCACGACGCGGTCGAGCAGCGAGCGGGCGGCCTCGGCGGTGCCGATGCCGGGCAGGACGAGGCCGAACTCGTCGCCGCCGAGCCGCGCCACGGTGTCGTCGGTGCGCAGCGTCTCGACCATGCGCCGGCCCACGCAGCGCAGCAGCTCGTCGCCCGCGTGGTGGCCCAGGGTGTCGTTGACCTGCTTGAACCGGTCGAGGTCGACCAGCACCACGGCGACCTGGCCCTCGGCACGGGTGGCGCTCTCGACCTTGCGGCGGAACAGCTCGCGGTTGCCGAGCCCGGTCAGCGGGTCGTGCACGGCGTCGTGGGCGGCCCGGTCGGCGTGCCGGCTGAGCCGCCGCGTCGTCGACCACGAGATGAGCCCCAGCACCACGTACAGCAGGGCGAGCCCGATCCCCAGGCGCTGGAAGGTGCGGGTGGTCGAGGCGTCGACCTCGTCCTGGATGGCCTCGTAGGGCAGGGTCAGCTCGAGCACGCCGACCGCGCGGCCTGACGCGCTGGCGATCAGCGGCTGCAGCACCCGGATGCGGGCCCGCTCGGTGGACCCGTCGACCGCGGCGCGGGCGTCGCCGAGCGCGGCGGCCTCGAAGTCGGGGTGGTCGGCAGGCAGCGCGCCGCTGACCCGGCCGTCGTCGGAGAACACCACGGCCCCGTCGAAGTCGCGCAGCCGCAGCCGGAGCACCGACCCGCGGAAGATCGCCAGGTCGGTCGCGTCCTGCAGCCGCTGCTCCTCGCCGGTCGAGAGCCCGTCGCGCAGGTCGTCGCCGGACAGAGCGGGTGCGATCGCCATCTCCTCGATCACCGCGGACTGCGAGAGCGCCGACGACAGGCCTCGCTGGGCACCGTCCTGGCGGTGCCCGTGGGTGAGGACGGCGCCCAGAGCCAGCACCGGGACGAGGCTGGCCACCGCGTAGGTGAGGAACAGCCTCGGGCCGGTGCGCAGATCGGGACGCACGACGCGCATCCCGTCCCATCGGCTCGGGGGGGCCTCAGGTGTAGCGCCCGGGACGAAGTCGGGCGGTTCAGAAGAAGGTGTAGGCCCGCCGCGACAGCGAGAAGCCGTGTTCGGTGCTGCTCTGCACGCAGCGCATGCCCGCCTCGCTGGAGGCGCACACGAAGTCGCCGACGGTGACGCTGCGGCCGTACTCGAGGGTGCCGCCCCCGCCCCGGACGATGGAGGCGTCGGCGCACACGACCTGCGGCCCGTTCCCGTCGACGGCGACGCCGGGGCCCCACACCGGCGCGGTGCACGTCGCGGGCTGCGGGCCGGGGTTCCAGGTCTTCTCGGCGATGTCGCAGCGGGCGCCGGTCTCGCTGATCGCGCACCAGATGTTGCCGCTGGGCGAGGCGAACAGGGTCTGCGGGGGCGGTGCGGGAGCGGGCGGTGGGGTGGTCGCCGGCGCGCCGGCCCCCTCCACCGGCGGCGCGTCGCCGCCGGGGGTGGCGGGGATCGACGGCTGCGTGGTCGCGGGCACCAGCTCGTCGGCCGCCTGGTCGGTGCCCTGGCCGAGGGTGTCGAAGGCCAGGAACAGCCCGACGACGCAGACCACCGACGCGAACACCAGCACCACCGCCGTGTTGCGGCGTCGCAGCCGCTGGCGGTCCGGCAGCTCCCGGCTCATCTGTCGTGCTCCCTCGCTCCGGCGGACCGCGGGCGCTCAGCCCCGCAGCCGGGCCATCCAGGCCTCGACGTCCCCCGACGACCGGGGCAGCATGCCAGACAGGTTGTCGCAGCCGTCGTCGGTGACGAGCACGTCGTCCTCGATCCGCACCCCGATGCCGCGCAGGTGCTCGGGCACCGCGAGGTCGTCGGCGCGGAAGTACAGGCCCGGCTCGATCGTGAAGACCATGCCCGGGCGCAGCTCGGCGTCGAGGTACATCTCGCGCCGCGCCTGGGCGCAGTCGTGGACGTCGATGCCGAGGTGGTGCGACGTGCCGTGCACCATCCAGCGCCGGTGGTAGCCGCCGTTCTCGGTGTCGAGCGACTCCTGTGCGCTCACCGGCAGCAGGCCCCACTCCTCGAGCCGCTGCGCGATCACCTGCATGGCCGCGGCGTGCAGGTCGCGGAACCGCGTCCCGGGTCGCGCGACCGCGAACGCGGCGTCGGCGGCCTCGCGCACGGCGTCGTAGACCTGGCGCTGGGCGTCGGTGAAGGTGCCGTCGACGGGCAGGGTGCGGGTGACGTCGGCGGTGTAGAGCGAGTCGACCTCGACCCCCGCGTCGACCAGGATCAGCTCGCCCTCGCGCACCTGCCCGTCGTTGCGGATCCAGTGCAGCGTGTTGGCGTGGTTCCCGGACGCCGCGATCGTGTCGTAGCCCGGCCCGTTGCCCTCGCGCCGCGCGCTGAGGTTGAACACGGTCTCGACGACGCGCTCGCCGCGGTGGTGCGCGACGGCCTCGGGCATCGCCCGCACGATGTCCTCGAACCCCGCGGCGCTGGCGGCGACGGCGGCGCGCAGCTGCTCGACCTCCCAGGCGTCCTTCACCAGACGGAGCTCCGAGAGCGCCTCTGCCAGAGCGGCATCCAGCTCGAGGTACTCCTCGTCGGAGAGTCCGGACGCCGCACGCGCCTCGGCGACGTCGGCCTCGACCGACGGGTCGGACAGCGGCACGACCCGCACCCGGACGCCACCCTCGCCGACGTCCTTGCGCAGCGCGTCGCCCAGCTCGTCGACGTGCGCGGTGGCGAGGCCGAGCTCGGCCTCGACCTCCTCGAGCGACGGGCGGACGCCGACCCAGAGCTCGCCGTACCGCGCGTCGGCGTAGAACTCCTCGGTGTCGCGCTCGGCGCGCGGACGGAAGTACAGGACGGCGTCGTGGCCCTCGCCGCGCTCGTCGTCGGCGGCGCGCGGGTGCAGCACCAGCACGGCGTCCGGCTCGCGGTCGGTGCCGAGGCCGGTGAGGTGCGCGAACGCCGAGTGCGGACGGAAGCGGTAGTCGCTGTCGTTCGAGCGCACCTTCAGCGGACCCGCGGGCAGCACCAGCCGCTCGCCCGGGAACAGCGCGCTGACCGCCTCGCGCCGGGCGGCGGCGTACGGCGCCACCTCGGCGAGCTCGGGCAGGCCGGTGGGACGCGGCTCCCAGCGGTCGGCGATGAAGGCCTTGAACGCCTCGGACGTCGGCCGCTGGCTGCGGTTGTCGACCCGCTCCTGCAGGGGCTGGTCGTCGGCGGGCGTGGTCTCGGATGCGTCGACGTGCTCGGACATCCGGGCATCCTCGCACGTGACCGAGCCCACGCCGCTCGCGCGTTCCGGGCGGCCGCGGTGCCCGGCAGGATGACCGCCATGCAGTTCGGACGCACATTCGAGGAGTTCGAGGTCGGCGCGGTCTACAAGCACTGGCCCGGCAAGACCGTCACCGAGTACGACGACCACCTGTTCTGCCTGCTCACGATGAACCACCACCCGCTGCACCTGGACGCGAACTACGCGGGCACCACGGTGCAGGGCAGGAACGTCGTCGTCGGCAACTACGTGTACTCGCTGCTGCTCGGCATGAGCGTGCCCGACGTGTCGGGCAAGGCGATCGCCAACCTCGAGGTGAAGAGCCTCAAGCACGTGGCGCCGACGTTCCACGGCGACACGATCTACGGCGAGACCACCGTGCTCGAGACCCGTGAGTCGACGTCCAAGGACGACCGCGGCGTGGTCACCGTCGAGACCCGCGGGTACAACCAGGACGGCACGCTCGTCTGCGTGTTCACCCGCGCCGTGATGGTCCCGAAGCAGAGCTACCTCGACGCCCGCGGCGGCGACCAGCCGGGCCGGCCGGAACCGACCGGCGCCTGAGCGTCACGCCGCTCAGGCCCGCAGCACCTTCTCCATCGGACGCCCCTTGGCCAGCTCGTCGACGAGCTTGTCGAGGTAGCGGATGCGGCGCATCAGGGGGTCCTCGACCTCCTGCACCTTCACGCCGCAGACGCTGCCCGTGATGAGGGAGGTGGCGGGGTTGAGCTCGGCGGCGGCGAAGAAGTCCTCGAACGTCGTGCCGGCGTCGAGGTGGTGGCGCAGCGCGGCGCCGTCGAACCCGGTCAGCCACGAGATCACCTCGTCGACCTCGGCCTTCGTGCGGCCCTTGCGCTCGGCCTTGGTCACGTAGTGCGGGTACACGTCGGCGACGGCCGTGGTGAAGATGCGGTGCACCCGGCGAGGCTAGCCCCGATCGGGTGAGCCCGTCTGGCGGTCGGTGACCCGCCCGGGCGTCCGGGCGGTCGGCCGCGGACGAGGTCAAGCCGCGGCCCCGCGGCACCGACGACCTCGAGGTGCGGGAGTGGTGGGTCCTCGGGAGGCGACGCGCCGCGTCCGGGGTCGTGGTCGGCCTGGTGGCCTTCGGTGCGGTCGGCGCCTCGGCGCCCACCGCGGTCCGCGACGTCCCCGACGCGCCCGCCCGCGGCTCGTCCGGCCTGACGGCGCTCGACGTCGTGCTGCACGTGCGCGCCCCGCACGCCGACCCCGTGGTCGTGTCGCCGCCCGGCGCGGTCGACGGGTTCGCCGCACCGTCCGCGGCGACCGTCGCCTCGGCCCTGCCGGCCGCTCTGACGGGCCCGCCGGGGGAGTCCGGTCCGCTGGGCGTCCCCGACCGGGTCCTCGCCGCCTACCACCTGGCCGAGACCGAGCTCGCCCGCCGCGACCCGGGCTGCCACGCCCCGTGGTGGCTGATCGCCGGCATCGGGCGGATCGAGTCGCACCACGCCAGCGGCGGCCGGGTCGACGCCGGCGGGCGCACCCGCGGCGAGGTCCTCGGCCCCCGTCTGGACGGCACCCTCGCCGGCACCCGCGTGATCGTCGACAGCGACGCGGGCGCCCTCGACGGCGACCCGCTCTTCGACCGCGCCGTCGGGCCGATGCAGTTCCTGCCCGGCACCTGGCGCACCACCGGCGCCGACGCCGACGGCGACCGCCGGGCCGACCCGCACGACGTCGACGACGCCGCGCTCAGCGCCGGCCTGTACCTGTGCCGCGGCGGTAGCGACCTGGCCGACCCCGAGCAGCTGCAGCGCGCGGTGCGCCGCTACAACAACTCGCAGGAGTACGTCGACGCCGTGCTGGCGTGGGGCACCTCCTACCGCGACCGCGTCGTCGCCGTCCCGGGCGCCGAGGGGACGATCGCGCCGCCCCCCGCGCCCGCGGTGCCCGCCGCCCCGGTGGCGCCGGTGCCCTCGCCCGTCGTCCCCGTCCCGAGCGTGCCGACCGCCCCGGTCACGCCACCTGCGGTCCCCGTCCCGCACCCCTCGCCGTCCCCGGCGCCGGAGCCGACCGATCCCATGCCGACCGACCCCGTGCCGACCGGTCCCGTGCCGGACCCCGCCCCCGTCCCCGACCCGGAGCCGTCCCTACCCTGACCGGGTGCGCATCGACCTCCACACCCACTCCGTCGCGTCCGACGGCACCCAGGCGCCGGCCGACCTGGTCGCCGAGGCCGCCGAGGTGGGTCTCGACGTCGTCGCGCTGACCGACCACGACAGCACCCGCGGCTGGGACGAGGCGGCCGCCGCGGCCGCCGAGCACGGCATCGGACTGGTGCGCGGCGCCGAGATCTCCTGCGCCCGTTGGGGTGTCAGCGTGCACCTGCTGTCGTACCTGCACGACCCGCTCGCGCCCGGCCTGCTGGCCGAGACCGAGCGGGCGCGCTCCTCGCGCGAGTCGCGGGCCCGGCGGATGGTCGAGCGGCTGGCCGAGGACTTCGCGATCGGGTGGGACGACGTGCTGGCGCAGGCGGGCAGCGACGCCACGATCGGGCGGCCGCACCTCGCCGACGCGCTGGTCGCGAGCGGCGCGTTCCCCGACCGCGACGCCGCGTTCGCCCAGGCGCTGCACCGGTCGTCGCGCTACCACGTCAGCCACTACGCGCCGGACCCCGCCGACGCGGTGCGGCTCGTGCGCGAGGCGGGCGGGGTGCCCGTCCTGGCGCACCCGTTCGCCGACCAGCGGGGCAGCACCCTCGACGAGGAGACGATCGAGGAGCTGGTCGAGGCCGGCCTCGCGGGGCTCGAGGTCGACCACCGCGACCACGACGACCGCGCCCGCGGGCGCCTGCGCGCGTTCGCGGCGGCCCACGACCTGCTCGTCACCGGGTCGAGCGACTACCACGGCACCGGCAAGCAGAACCTGTTGGGGGAGAACACGACCCAACCCGACGTGCTCGAGCGGATCGAGGCGACGGGACGGCTGCCGGTGCTGCTGCCCTAGCCGGGCGGGTCGAGCTCGAACCACACCCGCTTGCCGCCGGACTCGACCGGTCGCCAGCCCCAGGAGCGGGCCAGCGCCTGCACCAGGTGCAGCCCGCGGCCGTCCTCGTCGTCGAACCCCGCCTCGCGCGCGGCGACGGGGTCGGGCGTGCGGTCGTGCACCTCGACCCGCAGCAGCCGGTCGGCGACCAGCCCGGCCGACAGCCGGATCGGCGCGCCCGCGTGCCGGATGGCGTTGGTGACCAGCTCGCTGGTCAGCAGGATGGCGACGTCGACGTGCTCGCCGCCCCACCCCCAGGCGTCGAGGCTGCGTGCGAGCGCGCGGCGCGCCCGGCTGACCTCCCGAGGGCCGGACCCGAGCTCGGCGATCAGCTCCACGTCCCGATCCTCCCACTGTGCGGCACCTGTCCGGGTGATCGGGGCCTGCTGGCACGATGGGCCCCGTGGGCAGGGTGCTGGCGGTCGCGAACCAGAAGGGCGGGGTCGCCAAGACGACCACCGTCGCGGCGCTCGGCGCCGCGCTGGCCGAGCAGGGCCACCGGGTGCTGCTGGTCGACCTCGACGCCCAGGCCTGCCTGACCTTCAGCCTCGGCATCGACCCCGACGAGGTCGAGGCCGGGATGCACGAGGTGCTGATCGGCACGCTCACCCCCGACGACGTGGCCGTCGACGTCGAGGACGGCGTGCGGCTGCTACCCGCCACCATCGACCTGGCCGGCACCGAGGCCCAGCTGCTCGGCCGGCCCGGACGTGAGTACGTGCTGCGCACCGCGCTGGAGGGCGTCCGCGACGAGTACGACGTGGTGCTGCTCGACTGCTCGCCGTCGCTGGGCGTGCTGACGCTGGCCGCGCTCACCGCGGCCGACGACGTCCTGGTGCCGCTGCAGTGCGAGATGCTCAGCCACCGCGGGGTGGGGCAGCTGCTCGACACCGTCGCCGACGTCACCCGCATCCTCAACCCGCGGCTGCAGGTGCTGGGGATCCTCCCCACCATGTACGACGCCCGCACCTCGCACGCCCGCGCCGTGCTCGCCGACGTCGGCGAGCGGTACGGCGTCCCGGTGCTCTCGCCGCCGATCCCGCGGTCGGTGCGGTTCGCCGAGGCACCTGCCGTCGGGCGCTCGGTGCTGCGCACGGCCCGCTCCTCGCCCGGTGCGCGGGCCTACCGCGAGGTGGCCGCCTCGCTCGCGGCTCAGTGGGGGCTCGGCGCCACGTCCTGAGCGTCGCCGCCGCTGCCGGCCAGCGACCGCTCGGCGTCCTGCAGCACCCGCGCCGGGGGACCGTCGACCAGGGACCACCCGGCCCGCACGTCCACGCCGACCGCCGCGGCCGAGCGCACGAGCCGCTCGGCCACCGCCGCCGCGCTCGCGGCGGTGCCGGTGGCGAGCAGCACCGCCACCCGGGTCCCACCACTGCCGTCGTCGTGCGCGCGGTACAGCCGGTCACCGTGCCGCAGCTGCCCGTTGACGGCCTCGGCCAGGGTGGCGACGACCGCCGGGTCCTCCAGCGGGCCGGTGGACCCCAGCAGCAGGCAGGTGCGGCTCACCTCGCCGCCGCGGATGGCGTCGATGCACGCGTCGGTGAGGTCGTCGCGCAGCTCGTCGGCGGTGCCGAGCCGGGCCAGCACCTCCTCGCGCCGCTCGGCCAGCTCGGCCGACAGCCGCGCCGTGCGCAGGTTGCCGGCGGCCACCGAGACGAACAGCTCGAGCGCCGCCGTGACCGACGGGTCGGGCACCGCCGCCACGTCGCCGAGGCACACCAGCGCCCCGCCCACCTCGCCGGCGGTCTGCAGCGGGACCGCGTGCACCGTCCGCACGCCGACCTCGACCAGGAAGCGCAGGGCGGGGTCGTCGCCGGCGTCCGGTGCCAGCTGCAGCACCGTCGCCGGGTCGACCCGGCCGGCGACGGCGGCCAGCTGGTCGTTCGTCCAGCCGTGGACGGCGGCCGCGAGCGGGCCGGTGGCGGCCGAGACCCGCCAGCTGCCGTCGGGCAGGTGCCGCACCAGCGCGGCGCTGGAGCAGCGCGCGAGCTCGGCGGCGCCCTCGACGACGACGCGCCGCATCCGCTCGCGGTCGGCGTCGCCGCGCAGGTCGACGGCCAGGGCGGCCAGCCGCTGCAGGGGGCTGCTCGGGACCCCTTCGAGCGCGACCAGCGCGGCGGCGAGGTCCGCCGCCGCCGCCTCGGCCGCCGCGACCGCGTCGGGCGGGGGAGGGCCGGCGGCGCCGACGACCACGACGGCGACCGCCCGGCCGCCCAGCAGCACGGGCACGCAGACCTGCCCGTCGTCGACCACCGTGGCGCCGGTGCGCAGCGCGCGCCCCGTCGCGTCGTCGCCGGGGCGGGCGCCGTCGAGCGTCTGCGCCGCGCCCGGCGCGGCCAGGCAGCGCAACCGCCCCTCGATCACGACGTGGACGCCCACCCGCTCCCAGCGCGCGGTCAGGCCGTCGGCGACGCGGCGGGCCTCGGCGACGAGGGTGGGACGGGGGGCGGGCACGGTCGCCGAGGGTAGCGAAGGGCGACACCTCGCGGACGGTGCTTGCCGCAGCTCGTGCGGCAGGCCACCGTGGGACGGTGGCCTACGACGAGGATCTCGCCGTCCGGGTGCGCGACCTGCTCGGCGCCCGCGACGACGTGCGCGAGACGCCGATGTTCGGCGGGCTGGCGTTCCTGGTCGGCGGCCAGATGGCCGTGGCCGTCTCCGGAGAGGGCGCGCTGATGCTGCGCTGCGACCCCGACGACGCCGAGCGGCACCTGCGCGAGCCCCACGTCGAGCAGCAGCTGATGCACGGTCGGCCGGCCACGGGCTGGCTGCACGTGGGCGCGGGTGCGGTCGACGACGAGGCCGGCCTGCGCCGGTGGCTGCAGGTCGGCCTCGACCGGGTCGAGGCGCTCGGGGGCTGACCGCCCCCGAGAGGATCAGCCCTGCTCGGACGCGGCGGGGGCGGAGTCGCCGCCCGCGCCGCCACCGGAGCCGCCGCGGCGGCGACGGCGCCGACGGCGCGGCGCGTCGCCCGAGGCGTCGGCGGGGGCCTCGCCGGGCGTGGTGCCGGCGGACGGCGCCGTGGTGGCAGGGGCCGAGCCCTCGTGCGCCGTCTCGCCGCCGCGGGTGCGGCGCCGCTCGCGGTCGCGACGCGGACGCTCGCCCTCGGACGGGCGGCTCTCGGACGGGCGGCTCTCGGAGGAGCGACCACCGTCGCGGCCGCGTCCACCGTCGCGGCCGCGTCCGCCGTCGCGACCGCTGTCACGACCACGCCCGCCGTCGCGGCCCTTGCCGCCGGTCTCGCCGAGGTCCTCGAGCACCTCGGCGTCGAGGCCGGCGCGGGTGCGCTTGCTGCGCGGCAGCCGCCCGGTGGTGCCCTCGGGGATCGACAGGTCGGTGTACAGGTGCGGCGAGGTCGAGTACGTCTCGACCGGGTCGGCCTTGCCGAGGTCGTGGGCCTTGCTGATCAGGCCCCACCGCGGCACGTCGTCCCAGTCGACGAAGGTGACGGCCACGCCCTTCTTGCCCGCGCGACCGGTGCGGCCGATGCGGTGGACGTAGATCTTCTCGTCCTCGGGGCACTGGTAGTTCACGACGTGGGTGACGTCGTCGACGTCGATGCCGCGGGCGGCGACGTCGGTGGCGACGAGCACGTCGACCTTGCCGTTGCGGAAGGCGCGCAGCGCCTGCTCGCGGGCGCCCTGGCCGAGGTCGCCGTGGATGGCGCCGGCGGCGAAGCCGCGGTCCATCAGATCGTCGGCGACCTTGGCGGCGGTGCGCTTGGTGCGGGTGAACACGATCGACAGCCCGCGGCCCTCGGCCTGCAGGATGCGCGCCAGCACCTCGACCTTGTCCATCGCGTGGGCGCGGTAGACGTGCTGGGTGATCGCCTTGACGATCGCACCGGCGTCGTCGGGCTCGGACGCCCGGATGTGGGTGGGCTGGCTCATGTACCGGCGGGCCAGGGCCACGACGGCGCCCGGCATGGTGGCCGAGAACAGCATGGTGTGGCGGCCGGCCGGGGTCATCGACAGCAGCCGCTCGACGTCGGGCAGGAACCCGAGGTCGAGCATCTCGTCGGCCTCGTCGAGCACGACGGTGCGGGCGTGGCCGAGCTGGAGGTGGCCCTGCTGGGCCAGGTCGAGCAGGCGGCCGGGGGTGCCGACGACGACCTCGACGCCCTTGGTCAGCGCGTCGACCTGCGGCTCGTAGGCGCGGCCGCCGTACACGGTCAGGACCCGGGCGGTGCGCTTGGCGCTGGCGCGGTCGAGGTCGGACGCCACCTGCACGGCCAGCTCGCGGGTGGGGACGACGACCAGGGCCTGCGGTCGGCCGGGCTCGGCCAGGTCGTCCCAGCCGGGCTCGCCCGGGCCGCGGACGGCCATCAGGGCGGGGATGCCGAAGCCGAGGGTCTTGCCGGTGCCCGTCTTGGCCTGGCCGATGATGTCGTGCGCCTGCAGAGCGACCGGGAGCGTCATCGCCTGGATCGGGAACGGGTGGACGATGCCCACCTCGGCGAGCGCGTCGGCGATCTCGGCCGAGACGCCGAAGTCGGCGAAGGTCTTGTCGGGGGCGATCGGCTCCACGTCGGCGACGTCGATCGTCTCGATCGCGTCGGTCGCCGCGGCGATCTCCTCGGCGGTGGGCTCGAGGGAGGACAGGGTGGGGTCAGAGAGGGTCACGCATACCTCGTCGGCATCTGGCGGGGCCTCACGCACACTCGTCCCGGTCCAGCCGGGGTCGAGGCGGGCCGCTCCGCAGCGGTCGGTAGCCGGACGCTTCCCACGACCGGTCAACCGTTGAACGGGTCCAGTGTAGCCGGGCTAGTGTTCGCGAGGTGAGCGAGCAGCCCGCGGCACCGGCCGCGCAGTCGGTGGTCGACCTGCTGGGGGTGCTCGCCTACGGCGCCCTGACCGCGTTCGTCCGGGTCTCCGAGGACGCCCAGATGGCGCCCACCGTGCGCGACAAGGCCCGGCTCGGCCGCATCGCCGTCACCGAGTTCGCGCACTTCGAGACCCTCGTCGCGCACCTGAAGAGCCTCGGCGCCGACCCCGAGCAGGCGATGGCGCCGTTCACCGACGCGGTCGACGACTTCCACGCGCGCACCCGTCCGAGCGACTGGCTCGAGGGCCTGGTCAAGGCCTACGTCGGCGAGGGCATCTCCAGCGACTTCCACCGCGAGGTCGCGGCGTTCGTCGACCCCGCGACGCGCGACCTCGTGCACCAGGTGCTCGAGGACACCGGGCACGCCGACTTCGTCGTGCGCGCCGTGCACGCCGCCGTCGAGCGCGACCCGCGCGTGGCCGGCCGGCTCGCCCTGTGGGCGCGCCGCCTGGTCGGCGAGGCGCTCAGCCAGGCCCAGCGGGTGGCGGCCGACCGCGACTCGCTGGCCGACCTGCTGGTCAGCGGCGAGGGCGCCGGCGGTGTCGACCTGCTCGAGATCGGACGCATGTTCAGCCGCATCACCGAGGGCCACACCGCCCGGATGGGGCGGCTCGGGCTCGCGTCCTGATGGACCTCGTCGTGCCCTCCGGCCCGGGGCTCCCGGACGGCCTCGTGGTGCCCGCGGGCGACCTGGTCGAGCGGTTCTCCCGCTCGTCCGGACCCGGTGGGCAGGGCGTGAACACCGCCGACAGCCGGGTCGAGCTCGAGCTCGACCTGCGCACCGCGTCCGGCCTCACCGAGGTGCAGCGGGCGCGGGCGCTGCGGCGCTCGCCCGACCCGGTGCTGGTCGTGGCGGCGTCCGAGCACCGGGCGCAGCGACGCAACCGGGTCGCGGCCCGCGACCGGCTGGCCGCCCGGCTGCGCGAGCTGCTCGCGCCCCCGCCGCCGGCGCGGCGGGCGACCCGTCCCACCCGCGGCTCGGTCGAGCGGCGGCTGCGCGGCAAGCGCGAGCGGGGCGAGACCAAGCGGCTGCGCGGGACGACCGAGGACTGACCTTCGCCGCCGGGACGCGACGGAGGCCGCAGCCCGGGTGGGCTGCGGCCTCCGCGTCGTGCGGGTGGTGCGTCGTGCGAGGTGGTGCGGTCAGCGCACCGAGCGGCGGCCGGACGTGCCGGCGTACGCGCCCACGAGGACCGCGGCCACGACGACCGAGATGATCAGGCGGATCCAGTCGATGCCGCCGGTGTCGCCACCCATGAAGCCGTCGCCGGAGATCAGGCCCCAGACGAAGTAGCCGACCAGCGCGCCGACGACGCCGAGGACGACGGTCATGAGGATGCTGATGTTCTGCTTGCCGGGCAGGACCAGGCGCGCGAGCGCTCCGATGACCGCTCCGAAGATGATCGTGCCGATGATGGTGCCCATCGTGTACTTCCTCTCCGGGGGCTCGGGGCCCCCAGTCAGGCAGGGGCCGCACCCACGTGGGGGCCCCGGTGCCCGAGAACGCTCCCACCGTGGACCGCCGTCCGCATCCCGGGACGCGGACGGCGGTCGGGTCGCTCAGGTGCCGAAGCCGACCCGGCGCGACTCCTCGGCGCCGATCTCGACGTAGGCGAGGTTGGCGGTGGGGACCACCAGCACCCGGCCCTTGTCGTCGACCAGCTCGAGGGTGGTCGAGCCGCCCGCGAGCGCGTCGGCCACGGCCTTCTTGACCTCCTCGGGCGACTGCACCGACTCGATCACCAGCTCACGGGTCACGTGCTGGACCCCGATCTTGACCTCCACGCCTGCTCCTTCGTCGTGCCTCGGTTCGTGCTCTCGGTTCGTGCCGGACCTGCCCGGGCCAACGACGGGCGTCAGCCCGGCTGTTCCCCCGCGGCCTCCGCCGTGGGCGAACCCGTCAGGGGGAAGGCGCCGATGCCGCGCCAGGCCAGCTGGGAGATCAGCGCCGCCGCCTGCTCGCGCGGGACGGGGCGCTCGGCCTGGAGCCAGGCCCGGGCGCTGACCTGCGCCATGCCGGCCAGGGCCACGCCGAGCAGCTCGGCGCGGGCGCGGTCGAGCCCGACGTCCTCGGTGATGATGTCGGCGATCGTCTGGGAGACGGTGCGCTCGACCAGGTCGACGCGGTCCTTGACCAGCGGGTCGTTGGTGAGGTCGGACTCGAACACCAGCCGGAAGGCGGCGTCGTCGCGGTCGACGAACTCGTAGTAGGCCGAGATGGCCGCGGCCACGCGGTCCTTGTTCTCGGGGTGCGCCCGCATCGCGGCGCCGACGCTGGCGACCAGCTCGGCGTTGTGCATGTCGAGGATCGCGAGGTAGAGCTCGAGCTTGCCGGGGAAGTGCTGGTAGAGCACCGGCTTGCTCACGCCCGCGCGCTCGGCGATGTCGTCCATGGCGGCCGAGTGGTAGCCGTTCTCGACGAAGACCTCCTGCGCCGCGACGAGCAGCTGCGCGCGCCGGGCGCTGCGGGGCAGCCGGGCGCCGCGCGAGCGCGTGTCCTGGGTGGTCATGGTCCTCCTCGGGGTCGCCTCAGCCTACCGACGGGTACCGCGTGACATCCTCGGGACGTGCGCACCGTCCTCTCCCGCCGGGTCGCGGCCGGCGTGCTGGCGGCGCTCGGCGCCCTGCTCGCGGGCTGCGCCGACCAGGACGCCCCGGCGCCCGCCGCGTCGTCGCCGGACGCCACCACCTCGGCGATCCTGCAGGGCGAGGGCCTGCTCGGCGACGCCGTGCTGGGCGACGGCGCCACCCCGGCCGCCCCGGCGCCCACGACCGAGCCCACGACCGAGCCCCCCGCGCAGCCCCCCGCGTCCGACCCCGACGCGCTCGCGGGCGTGCTCTCGCGCGAGGTGCCCGACAGCGGCGACGGCACGCAGGTGTTCGTCCCGGGCGAGGTCCCGGCGCCCGCGGGCGAGCGGCCGGTGACGGTGGCGGTCGCCGTCGAGGGCGGGGTGCCCGTCGACGGGGCGGCGTTCGCGGCGTTCGTGCTGGCGACCCTGAACGACCCGCGCGGCTGGGGCAACGAGGGCTACGCGTTCGGCCGCACCGGCGACGCCGCTGCCGCCGACGTGCAGGTGGTGCTGGGCAGCCCGGCGATGACCGAGCGGCTGTGCCGCCCGCTCACCACCTACGGCAAGGTCTCGTGCCGCAACGGCGGCGTGGTCGCGCTCACCCACTTCCGCTGGGTGGGCGGCACGGCCGACTACGCCGACGACCTCACGGCCTACCGCTCCTACCTGGTCAACCACGAGGTGGGGCACTACCTCGGCAAGGGTCACGTCGGCTGCCCCGGCACCGGGGCGGTGGCGCCGGTGATGCTGCAGCAGACCCTGGGCCTGCAGGGCTGCGCCCGCAACGCCTGGCCCTACCCGTGAGCCGCCCGTGAGGGGCGTGCCGTCCGAGCTGGCCGAGGACGTGCTCGACGTCGTCGCGCGCATCCCGCCCGGCCGGGTGCTCACCTACGGCGACGTCGCCGAGCTGGTCGGCCGCGGCGGCCCGCGCGGGGTGGGGTCGGTGATGGCCCGGTACGGGTCGGGGGTGCCGTGGTGGCGGGTGCTGCGGGCCGGCGGCCTGCCGCCGGTCGGGCACGAGCGGCAGGCGCTGCGCGAGTACCGCCGCGAGCGGACGCCGCTGCACCCGGCGGGCGAGCGGGTCGACCTCGCCCGGGCGCGCTGGCGGCCCTAGGCACCACACCCGGAACCGGTTGTCGGGGCGCTGTGGTGGGATCGACGGGTGCCACGGACCGACCACGCCAGCGCCCTGCGGCTGGTGCGTCGCCCGGCCACCGGCGCCGAGGTCCCCGAGCTCGACCCCGTGCAGGCGCAGGTCGTCGACCGGCGCGCCGGCAGCGGTCCCGTGGTGGTGGTGGGCGCCCCCGGCACCGGCAAGACCACCACGCTCGTCGAGGCGGTGGCCGCGCGCGTGCACCGCGACGGGCTCGACCCCTCGTCCGTCCTGGTGCTCGCCCCCAGCCGCGTCGCGGCTGCCGCTCTGCGGCAGCGCGTCTCGTCGCGCCTGGCGGGGCTGGGGCCGGTCGCCGTCGGCGAGCCGCTGGCCCGCACGCCCGCGTCGTACGCGTTCGGCCTGATCCGCCGCTCGGCGGTGCGCGCGGGTGACCCGAGCCCGCGCCTGATCTCGGGCCCCGAGCAGGACACCGTGCTGCGCGACCTGCTCGAGGGGCACGTCGCGGGCGAGGGCACGCCGCCGGTCTGGCCGCCGGCGGTGCGTCCGGCGCTGGCCCTCAGCGGCCTGCGGGCCGAGCTGCGCGAGCTGCTGATGCGGGCGATGGAGCGCGGTCTCGGGCCCGACGGCCTGGTCGAGCTGGCCCGCCGGCACGGCCGGCCCGAGTGGGAGGCGGCGGCCACGCTGCTCGGCGAGTACCTCGACGTCACCGCGCTGCGCTCGCCGAGCGCGTTCGACCCCGCCGGCATCGTCGACGAGGCCGTGTCGCTGCTGCGCGAGGACCGCGAGCTGCTCGCGGCCGAGCGCGAGCGCTGGCGCCTGGTCGCGGTCGACGACCACCACGAGTCGGTCGAGGCGACCTCGCGGCTGCTCGAGCAGCTGTGCGGGCGCGGCGCCGACCTGCTCGTCACCGGCGACCCCGACGCCACCACCGGCGGCTTCCGCGGCGCCGACCCCGGCGCGGTCGCCGCGGCGTCCTCGCGGCACCGCACCGCCGACGGCGGCGAGGCCCCGCTCGTGGTGCTGCCCACCCGCTGGCGCAGCGGGCCGGCCGTCACCGAGGTGTCGCGGCGCGTGGCCGCGGCCATCGGCGGCGCGGGCGGCTCGGTCGGCGGCCGGCGCGGCGCCGAGCCCGGCCGGCGGCGCGATGCCGTCGAGGTGGTCGTGCTGGGCTCCCAGCACGCCCAGGCCGCGCACGTCGCGGGCGTGCTGCGGCGCGCCCACGTGGCCGACGACGTGCCGTGGGGCGAGCTCGCGGTCGTGGTGCGCAGCGCCGCCCGCACCACCACGCTGCGACGCGCGCTCGCGGCGGCGGGGGTGCCGGTCGGCACGGCCGCGGCCGAGGCGCCGGTGCGCGACGAGCCCGCGGTGCGGCCGCTGCTGCTCGCGGCGCAGGTGTGCCTGCACCCCGAGCACCTCGACGCCGCCGCGGCGGCCGACCTGCTCTCGTCCCCGCTCGGCGGCGCCGACGCGCTCGAGGTGCGCCGGCTGCGCCAGGGCCTGCTGGCCCGCGAGCGGGCCGCGGGGGGCACCCGCGCCAGCGACGCCGTCGTCGTCGAGGCGCTGCTCGACCCCGTCGAGGCGGTGCCGTCGGCGCGGGGCGGTGACGACGCGCTGCAGCGGGTGGCCGCGGTGCTGGCGGCCGGACGCCGCGAGGTCGCCGCGGCGACGGGCGCCGCCGGTCCGTCGGCCGAGCGGCTGCTGTGGGCGCTGTGGTCGGCGTCCGGGCTGGGGGAGCGCTGGCGGTCCGACGCGCTCGCGGGCGGGCGCCGCGGCCGGCGCGCCGACCGCGACCTCGACGCCGTCGTGGCCCTGTTCGAGGCCGCCACCCGCTTCACCGAGCGGCTGCCGGGCGCCGGCGCCGCCGCGTTCCTCGACACCCTCGACCAGCAGGACGTGCCGGCCGACACCCTCGCCGAGCGGGCCCCGCAGCACGACGCCGTCGCCGTCCTCACCCCGCAGTCGGCCGCCGGCCGGCAGTGGCGGGTGGTCGTGGTCGCCGACGTGCAGGACGGCGTCTGGCCCAACACGCGACTGCGCGGGTCGCTGCTCGGGGCGCCCGATCTCGTCGACGCCGTCGCCGGCGTGCACCTCGAGCGCGAGGCCCGCATCCGCTCGGCGCGGCTGGCGGTGCTGCACGACGAGCTGCGCATGCTCCACGTGGCGCTCACCCGCGCGAGCGAGCGGCTGGTCGTCACGGCCGTGCGCGACGCCGACGACGTGCCCTCGCCCTTCCTCGACCTGGTCGACCCCCTGCCCGACGGCGTCGACGAGCGGCCGGTGCAGCGGGTGCAGCGCACGACGACCCTGCGTGCGGTCGTCGCCGACCTGAGATCCCGCCTGCTGCAGGCGGTCTCGGACGGTGATGACGCGCTGGTCGACGAGCTGGCCGCGCTGCTCGCCCGGCTCGCCGACGAGGGCGTGCCCGGTGCCGACCCGGGGTCCTGGTACGGGTGCGAGGGGGTGTCCGACGACGGCGCGCTGCTGCCCGACGCCGCCCCCGTCACCGTGTCGCCGTCGGCGATCGAGAAGTTCGAGGGCTGCCCGCTGCGCTGGCTGCTCGAGACCGGTGGCGGGCGCGACGGCGCCACCGGTACCGCCGCCGGCGTCGGGTCGCTGCTGCACGACCTGGCGCACGAGCTGGGCGCCACCGCCGGCGAGGTCGGCACCGAGCCGCTGCGCGAGCGGCTGGTCGCCGAGCTCGAGCGGCGCTGGCCGGCGCTCGGCCTCCAGGGGTGGGTGGGCCGCAAGGAGGCCGACCGCGCCCGCGGCATGGTCGCGCTGCTGGCGGGGTACCTGCACGACCGGGCCGGCGCGCTGGTCGGGTCCGAGCTCGACCTGCGCGTGCAGGTGGGCCGCGCGGTGCTCACCGGCCGCGTCGACCGGCTCGAGACCGACGACGACGGACGGCTGGTCGTGGTCGACCTGAAGACCACGAAGTACCCGCCCCCGAACGACCGGATCGAGGCCAACCCCCAGCTCGGCGCCTACCAGGTGGCCGTCGAGGAGGGCGCCTTCGGTGACCGCGAGGCCGGGGGTGCCGCGCTCGTGCACGTCGGCCACGGCGCCCGGGCGGTGCGGGTGCAGACCCAGCCCCCCACGTCCCAGGCGTCCGACCCGGGGTGGGCGCGGACGATGGTGGCGCGCGCCGCCGACGGCATGGCCGGCGCCGCCTTCGAGGCGCGGGTGAGCAGCGACTGCGACCGGTGCCCGGTGCGCACCTCCTGCCCGGCCCAGCCCGAGGGCGAGCAGCTCGACCCCGCGGGGTGGCGGTCGTGAGCCGCTCGGCCGCCGAGGTCGCCGCGCTGCTCGGCCTGCCGGCACCCACGTCCGAGCAGGCCGAGGTCGTCGAGGCGCCGCTGGCCCCGCAGCTCGTGGTGGCGGGGGCGGGCTCGGGCAAGACCGAGACGATGGCCTCGCGGGTGGTCTGGCTGGTCGCGAACGGGTTGGTCGCGCCCGACGCCGTGCTGGGCCTCACCTTCACCCGCAAGGCGGCGGGCGAGCTGTCCGAGCGGCTGACGCGGCGGCTGCGCGCGCTGCGCCGGGTGCTGCCCCCGCCGACCGACGACCCCACCGCCGCAACGGGTCTCGACGCCCTGCCCCGCGTGTCCACCTACAACGCCTACGCCGCGTCGCTCGTCGCCGACCACGGGCTGCGGCTCGGGCTCGAGCCCGGCGCCCGGCTGCTCGGCGAGGCCGCCACGTGGCAGCTCGCCCACGAGGTCGTCGAGTCCTGGGACGCCACCGCGCTCGAGCCGCTCGGGTACGCGCTCGACACCCTGGTCGGCGCGGTGCTGGCGCTGGCGGGTCAGTGCGCCGAGCACCTGCTCGACCCCACCGACCTCACCGGGCTGGTCGACGACGTCGAGACCCGCCTGGTCGGGCTGCCCAAGGACGACAGGGGCGGCGCCGCCACCGGCCCCACGCCCTCGTCCGAGCTCGGCCGGGTGCTGCGGTCGCTGCGCACGCGGCGCGCGCTCGTCCCGCTGCTGCAGGCCTACGCACGCCGCAAGCGCGACCTCGGCGTGCTCGACTTCGGCGACCAGGTGGGGCTGGCGGCGCGGCTGGCGCAGGTGCCCGAGGTCGCGGTCGCCGAGCGGTCGCAGTACGCGGTGGTGCTGCTCGACGAGTACCAGGACACCTCGCACGCCCAGCTCGCGCTGCTGTCCAGCCTGTTCGCCGACGGCCACGCGGTCACCGCGGTCGGCGACCCGCACCAGTCGATCTACGGCTGGCGCGGCGCCAGCGCCGGCAACCTCACCACCTTCCGCGAGACCTTCCGCGACGGGACGGGGGGCACCGCCCGGGTCGACGGCCTGTCGACGTCGTGGCGCAACCCGCAGGTGGTGCTCGGCCTCGCCAACGCGCTGTCGGCCCCGCTCGCCGAGCCGGGCGGCGTGCCGGTCCGCGGGCTGCGGCCGCGTCCGGACGCGCCGGCGGGCGCGGTGCGGGTGGCCTGGCACGACACCGTCGACGACGAGGTCGCCGACCTCGCCGCGCGGGTCGCGCAGGTCTGGCGGGCGCCCGGCGACGCGACCGTCGCGGTGCTGTGCCGCCAGCGGGCGCAGTTCCCGGCGGTCGAGCAGGCGCTGCGCGAGCTGGGCGTCCCGGTCGAGGTCGTGGGCCTCGGCGGGCTCCTGCACCGGCCCGAGGTGGCCGACGTCGTGGCGACCCTGCGGGTGCTGCACGACCCGCTGCGCGGCGACGCCCTGGTGCGACTGCTCACCGGCCCGCGCTGGCGGCTCGGTCCGCGCGACCTGGTGGCGCTGGGCGCCTGGGCCCGCCAGCTCGCCCGCCCCGAGGGTGCGGCGCCCCGCCCCGAGGGTGACCAGGCCCCGGTGCACGATCCCGACGTCGTCGACGAGTCCTCGGTCGTCGAGGCCCTCGACCAGCTGCCGCCCACCGGCTGGCGCAGCCCGGCCGGGCACGCGTTCTCGGCGGCGGCCCGCGAGCGGCTGCAGCAGCTGTCGTCCGAGCTGGCCCGGCTGCGCCGCGCCGTCGACCTCTCGCTGCCCGAGCTGGTCGTCGAGGTCGAGCGCACCCTGCTGCTCGACGTCGAGCTCGCGGCGGGCGGGCGGCCCGACGCCGCCGCCACCCGGGCCCAGCTCGACGCGTTCGCCGACGTCGCGGCCCGCTTCCACGACACCTCCGACCGGCCCACGCTCGGTGCGTTCCTGGCCTGGCTGCGCGCGGCCGAGACCCGCGAGCGCGGCCTCGAGCAGGCCGACGACGTCACCGGCCACGACGCCGACGCCGCCTCGGTGCCCGAGGAGGTGCAGGTGAACCCGCACGCGGTGCAGGTGCTCACCGTGCACGCCGCCAAGGGGCTGGAGTGGGACGTCGTCGCCGTCCCGGGCCTGGTCGAGGAGAAGTTCCCCGCCGGGCGCACCAAGGAGGGTCGCGACTCCGCGTCCGGGTGGCTGACGCCGATCGGCTCGCTGCCGTACGAGCTGCGCGGCGACGCGCGCTCGCTACCCGCCTGGCCGTGGCGCTCGGTCGCGCACGTCAAGGAGGCCGCCGCCTCGGTGGCCGAGCACAAGCTGGCGTGCGGCACCCACGAGGTGCGCGAGGAGCGGCGGCTCGCCTACGTCGCCGTCACCCGGGCCCGGCACCTGCTGCTGCTCAGCGGCTCGTGGTGGGGCACCCGCAAGACCCCGATGACGCCGTCACGGTTCCTGCGCGAGGCGGTCGCGGCGCTCACCGGCGACGCCCGCGCCGAGCTGGTCGGGTGCCTGCCCGAGCGGCTCGACCACCCGCCCGACGGCCCGAACCCGCTGCAGTCCGTGCCGACCGTGCGGCCGTGGCCGCCGCCCGCGGCCGACGACGTCGTGCTGCTGCGGGCCGCTGCGGCCGTGCGCGCGGCGCGTGCGGCCGGCGACCCCACCGGGCAGCTCGCGCTGGTGCCGGCCAGCCCGGTGGTCGCCGCCCTCGGCCACGAGGTCGACCGGCTGCTGGCCGAGCGCGCGCTGGTGCGCCGCAGCGCCCGCGAGGTCGTGCTGCCCCCGCACCTGTCGGCCTCGCGCGCCGTCCGGCTGGCCCGCGACCCCGCCGAGCTCGCGCTGGCGCTGCGCCGCCCCGTGCCCGTCGAGCCCCGCGAGCAGGCCCGGCTCGGCACCACCTTCCACGAGTGGGTCGAGCAGCACCTGCGCTCGCACGCGCTGCTCGACCTCGACGACCTCGCCGGCGGCGGCGACCGCGACGACGCCGCACCGCCGCAGCTCGAGGCGCTGCAGCAGGCCTTCCTGGCCAGCGAGTGGGCCGACCGCGAGGTGCTCGACGTCGAGGTCGACCTCGAGACCTCCGTCGCCGGCACCGTGCTGCGCGGGCGCATCGACGCGGTGTTCCGCGACGGCACCGGCGACGACGGGCGTCCGCGCTTCGTGGTCGTCGACTGGAAGACCGGTGCGGTGCCCACCGGCGACGCCCTGCGCGCCGCGCAGGTGCAGCTCGCCGTGTACCGGCTGGCCTGGGCGCGGCTGCACGGCGTACCGCCCGAGCACGTCCGGGCCGCCTTCGTGCACGTCGCGGCCGGGCGCACCGTCTGGCTCGACGACGAGGGTGACCAGCAGCTGCTCGAGCGGGTGCTGGCGGCGGTGCCGCAGGAGGCGGCTAGTCGGTGAGCGGGGTGCCGCCGACGTCGGCGTCGAGCTCGCGCAGCATGCCGACGGCGTCGTCGACCACGACCTGGTCGGACGTGCGGACGCCGTGCAGCAGCCAGCGGGCCAGCGCGAGCTCGCCGGCCAGCCGGGCGCGGGTCGACAGGTGCCGGTCGGGCTGGTCGGTGAGCGCGATCGCGTACGACTCCAGCACGGTGTCGAGCGCGCGCTCGTCGGCGCCGACGGCGATCCAGGCGAGGTCGTCGGCCGGGTCGGCCACCTTGGCCTCGCCGAAGTCGACGAGCCCCACGACCTCGGTGCCGTCGACGAGCACGTGCTCGGCGGCCAGGTCGCCGTGCACGACGGTGGGCTGGAACCGCCACAGGCCGACGTCCTCGAGAGCCTTCTCCCAGCGGGTCAGCAGGCCGCTCGGCACGTGGCCCGTCGCCGCCGCCTCGTCGACCTCGCTGATGCGGCGGGTGCGGTACTCGTCGGCGCCGTAGGACGGCAGCCCGGCGTCCTCGATCACCGAGCGCGGCAGGTCGTGCAGCGCCGCCAGCGCGCGCCCGAGCGCCGGCGCCAGGCCAGGGCCCGGCGCGAGGTCGCCGGGGTGCAGCGGCGTGCCGTCGAGGTAGGGGTAGACCATCGCGCGTCCGCCCTCGGGCAGGTCGACCGTGCGGCGTGGGTCGGGCAGCGCGAACGGAAGCCCGGTGCCGCGCAGTCGCGCCAGCAGGGCGCGCTCGGACTCCAGCGCCGCCCCCGCGGCCGGGCGACGCGGCGCCCGCACGATCCAGTGCCGGCCGCGGTCGTCGCTGACCACCGCGGTGTCGTAGTCGCCGCCCTCGGACGTGGTGGGTCGCGTCGAGACGGGGACCAGCCCGGGTTCGGCGGCGCTGGCGAGCGCGGCGAGGACGAGGGGCGAACGAGGCACCGGACCACCGTACGGCCCTGCGCCGGTGCCCGCCGTAGGGTGGCGACGTGCGCCCGGACGTCGGCCCCCTGGGCCACCTGCTGCTCGCCCGGTCCGGCGTCGAGCGCGACGCCCACCGCCGCACCGACCCCGACCTGGTCGACCGGCTGCGCGCCGACCCCGCGACCGCCGTGCTGCGGCTGCGCGGCGACCGCGCCCTCACGGCGGGGCACGAGCTCGTCCTCGACCGCGGCGACGACGCGGCCGACCCCGCCCTCTGGCTGTACCTCGGGCGCGCACCCGACGGCCGCGAGCACCTCGCCGTGTGCGAGCCCGCCGTCGACGCACCGGGCGAGGCGTGGCGCACCCTGCGCGAGGTCGGCGCCGACCTCGGCGACCGCGACGCCGGGCTGTTCACCACGGCGCAGGCCCTGGCCAACTGGCACGCCACCCACACCCGCTGCCCGCGCTGCGGGGCGCCCACCCGGCCGACCACGTCGGGCTGGACCCGCACCTGCACCGAGGACGGCTCCGACCACTACCCGCGCACCGACGCCGCGGTGATCATGGCGGTGCGCGACGCCGACGACCGGCTGCTGCTCGGCCACGGCGGCTCCTGGCCGCCCGGGCGGTTCTCGACCCTGGCCGGGTTCGTCGAGCCCGGCGAGTCGCTCGAGGACGCCGTGCGCCGCGAGGTGCACGAGGAGGCCGGCGTCGTCGTCGGCCCGGTGCAGTACCTCGGCAGCCAGCCCTGGCCGTTCCCCGCGTCGCTGATGATCGGCTGCTCCGCGGTGGCGACCAGCACCGAGATCGTCGTCGACGACGACGAGGTCACCGACGCCCGCTGGTTCACCCGCGACGAGCTGCGCGACCTCGCCGCCGCGGGCGAGGTGCTGCTGCCCAGCGGCATCTCGATCGCCCGCCGCCTGGTCGAGCACTGGTACGGCGGCGCGCTGCCCGAGAGCGGCACCTGGCGCTAGGCGCACGCGTCACGAGGGCTCGACGACCGCCGGGCGGTCGGGGTGCTCGACGCGGACGACCACGTCGGCCCGCTGCTCGGGCCAGGTCTCCTCGAGGTAGCGGCGCCAGGCGCCGGCGACCCGCTCGACGTCGCCGTCGGGCAGCCGCCGCGCCAGGGCGGCGTCGCCGGCCAGCAGCAGGACGCCGACGTCGAGGGCGTCGGCGGTCTCCCACCGCAGCAGGAAGCTGCCGTCCAGCACCAGGACGCTGCCGGCCGCGGCCGGCCGGCGCGCCGCCCGGGTCGCCCGGTCGCGCCCGGCGTCCCACAGCGTCGGCAGCCAGGTGAGGTCGCCGCCCGGACCGAGCGGGTCGAGCACCTCGCGGCGCAGCGCCAGGTGGTCGAACCAGCACTCGTACCCGGTGTCGGGGTCGCGCGTGCCGTGCTCGAGCCGCACCGAGCGCGGCCGCAGGAAGTCGGCCGCCGACACCCTCAGCACCGCCCGCCCGTGCTCGCGCAGCCGCTCGGCGACCAGGTCGGCGAGGGCGACGGCGTCGTCGGGCACGGCGCCGTCGACCCCCACGCGGGCGCACACCCGTCCGGACGCGAGCACGCCGAGGGCCCGGTCGGCCACCTCGTCCGCGAGGACCGCGGGGGAGACCGGGCGCACCCGGGGAGGGGTCAGGCCAGGGCCGCCTTGACCTCGCGCGAGCGAGGGGTTGGTCAGCGCGGAGCCGTCCGGGAACAGCACGGTGGGCACCGTCTGGTTGCCGCCGTTGACCTGCTGCACGTACTCGGCGGCGCCCGGCTCGTCCTCGATGTTCACCTCGGCGTAGCCGATGCCCTCGCGGTCGAGTGCCTGCTTGAGCACGCGGCAGTAGCCGCACCAGGTGGTGCTGAACATCGTCACCGTGCCGGCGGACGGCAGCGTCGGGGTCGTCATGCCAGCACTCAACCACCCGGCCGCGACGGGTGTTCCGACCGGGTCCCGTGACCGGCGCCGTGGCTGTCGGGGGCAGCAGGCAGGATGGGTCCGGTGAGCCAGACCGCCCCGGACGTCGACGTCGAGCGGCGCCGACCCCGCGAGCCGCGCCGACGCGGTGCTCGAGGCGCTCGACCCCGAGCAGCGCGAGGTCGCCACCACCCTCACCGGCCCGCTGTGCGTGCTCGCGGGCGCCGGCACCGGCAAGACCCGGGCGCTCACCCACCGCATCGCCTACGGCGTCCACGCCGGGCGCTACGTGCCGCAGCAGGTGCTCGCCGTCACGTTCACCGCCCGCGCCGCGGGCGAGATGCGCACCCGGCTGCGCGACCTCGGCGTCGGCGGGGTGCAGGCCCGCACGTTCCACTCCGCGGCCCTGCGCCAGCTGCAGTACTTCTGGCCGCAGGCGGTCGGCGGCCCGCTGCCCGAGCTGGTCGGCCACAAGGCGCCGCTGGTGGGCGCGGCGGCGGCGCGGCTGCGGCTGCAGGTCGACCGCGCGGCCGTGCGCGACCTGTCGGCCGAGATCGAGTGGGCCAAGGTCAGCATGGTCGACCCCGACGACTACCCGGCCGCGGCGGCCCGGGCGTCGCGCTCGGTCGGCGGGTTCGACGCCCGTCACCGTCGCGCGCCTGCTGCGCGGCTACGAGGAGCTCAAGACCGACCGCGGCGTCATCGACTTCGAGGACGTCCTGCTCCTCACCGCGGGCGTGCTCGAGGACCGGCCCGACATCGCCGCCACCGTGCGCGGCCAGTACCGCCAGTTCGTCGTCGACGAGTACCAGGACGTCAGCGGCCTGCAGCAGCGGCTGCTCGACCTGTGGCTGGGCGAGCGCGACGACCTGTGCGTCGTCGGCGACGCCAGCCAGACCATCTACTCCTTCGCCGGGGCCGACCCGAAGCACCTGCTCGGCTTCCGCACCCGCTACCCCGACGCCGCGCTGGTCAAGCTGGTGCGCGACTACCGCTCCACCCCGCAGGTGGTGGCGCTCGCGAACGGCCTGCTCGACCGCGCGCCGGCGTCCGCGCGCACCGCCCGGGTCGAGCTGGTCGCCCAGCGCCCCTCCGGTCCCGAGCCCGAGGTGGTCGAGCACGACGACGACGTCGCCGAGGCCGAGTGGCTCGCCACCCGCATCAAGCAGCTCGTCGACGCCGGCACGGCGGCCCGCGAGATCGCGGTGCTCTACCGCACCAACGGCCAGTCCGAGGCGATCGAGCAGGCGCTCGCCGAACAAGGAGCGTCGGCTACCTCGTCCGCGGCGGCGAGCGGTTCTTCCAGCGCCAGGAGGTGCGCCAGGCGATCCTGCTGCTGCGCGGCGCCGCGCGCGCCGACGACGGCTCAGAACCACTGGGCGAGACGGTGCGGGCCGTGCTCGCGGGGTCGGGCTGGA
Source organism: uncultured Actinomycetota bacterium (assembly GCA_963715595.1). Lineage (GTDB taxonomy): Bacteria > Actinomycetota > Actinomycetes > Actinomycetales > CAWJMD01 > MFD01275-22. The sequence goes on along the minus strand of OY970255.1, from coordinate 2,458,149 downwards.
CGCACGAGCCGCCCGCCGGCTCCGGGGCGGTGCGCGAGCGGTGGGAGTCGCTGCAGGCGCTCGCGGTGCTCGCCGACGACCTCGCGATCGTGCGCCCCGACGCCCGGCTGCCCGACCTGGTGGCCGACCTCGACGAGCGGGCCTCGGCCCAGCACGCCCCGGTCGTCGACGGCGTGACACTGTCGTCGCTGCACGCCGCCAAGGGCCTGGAGTGGGACGTCGTGGCGATCGTCGGCCTCAGCGAGGGGCTGGTGCCCATCTCCTTCGCGGCCGACTCGCCCGAGCAGGTCGAGGAGGAGCGCAGGCTCCTGTACGTCGGCGTCACCCGCGCCCGCGAGCGGCTGGTGCTGTCGTGGGCCGGCGCCCGCACCCCGGGCGCACGCGCCACCCGCCGCCGCTCCCGCTTCCTCGACGGCCTGGCCGGCGGACCCGCCGCGCGCCGTCGCGGCGCCCCCGAGGAGGGCGCGGCCGCCCGCCGCCGGGCCCGGCGGTCGTCGCTGCACACCACCTGCCGGGGGTGCGGCGCGCGGCTGTCCACCGCCGTCGAGCGCAAGATCGGACGCTGCTCCACCTGCCCGCCCGACCACGACGAGGCGCTGTTCGAGGCGCTGCGCGAGTGGCGGGCGCAGGTCGCCAAGGAGCAGAAGGTGCCCGCCTACGTCGTCTTCACCGACGCCACGCTCGAGGCGCTGTCGTTCGCGAAACCCGTTGACGTGCAGGGCTTGTTGAAGATCTCGGGCATCGGCCGCACCAAGGTCGAGCGGTACGGCGAGCAGGTGCTCGCGGTCGTCGCCGAGAAAAGTTCCTGAATCCGTCGTTAAAGGCGTTGCCCCCTGCGCGCCCGCCGCTCTAACCTCGACCGACAGCCCGGAGCGGGCTGGCACGCAGGAGAGGAGGGGACCACCGTGGAGAGCATGACGACCATGACGCTGCAGAGCTCGATCGCGCTGTCGCGCGCCGGCATCCAGGACCCCTCCGTGCTCCTGGGCACGCGGTGCGTGCAGGGCGATCTGCCGGCGACCACGGGACAGGTGCGTCCGCGCACCGCTGACGTGCACGCGTCCCTCGCCGTCCGCACCCGTCCGGTCGCCGTCATCGGCACCGAGCCCGCCGAGGGCTACAACCCGTTCGCGGGGTTCGTCTCGCCTGGAGGCATCCGGCAGACCTAGGTCGACCACCCGGTCGACGAGGTCGACCACCGGAGCCACCAGGCCGCGGACCCCCACCAGGGGGACCGCGGCCTTTCTCGTCCCTCCACGAGGCGCTCCGACCGGATCGCCGCACAGCTGACCGACGAACACCCGACACGGGGGATCAGCAGTGAGCAGCCCGACCCAGCAGACCAGCCAGACCCGGCAGACCAGCCAGAACCGCTCCGGCCACCACCGTGGCCCGAACCCGGAGGAGGTGCCCGCGATGCAGCTCGCGGCACTGCTCGACCGGCTCGCGCAGACCGAGCACGAGACCGGCCCCCACGACGGCGCCCGCGGCGCCGACACCCGTCCCACGCAGCCCCAGGTGCGCGCGACCCCGTGCCAGCGGGAGGACAGCGAGCTCTGGTTCGCCGACACCCCGACCGAGGTCGAGCTCGCCAAGTCGCTGTGCGGCGACTGCCCGGCCGCGACCGCGTGCCTCGCCGGCGCGCTCGAGCGGCGCGAGCCGTGGGGCGTCTGGGGCGGGGAGCTGTTCGAGAACGGCGTCGTGGTCGCCCGCAAGCGGCCGCGTGGCCGTCCCCGCAAGGACGACCCGCGCTACACCGAGCCCGCCTCGGCGCAGCGCACCGCCCACGAGGCGGCCGTCCGCCTCGTCGAGGCGGCCGGCTACCGCATCTCGGCCGTCCCGGCCCAGCGCGACGACGAGCTCGTCGCCTGAGCCGGACGACCACCGCCACCCGTGAGAGCAAGGAGAAGGACATGTACGACCAGGCCGTGCTGGCCCGCGCCCGCGTGCGCGAGGACCAGCAGGATGCCGAGCGGTACCGCCTCGCGCGGGCGCTGCTCGCGCAGCGCCGGGCGAGGCGCCAGGAGCGTCTCGCCGAGCGGGCGCTGCTCCGGGCCGGTCGCGCCGCCCGACTGGTGGCCGTCTGAGCGGGACGGCACCTGCAGCGCGACCCGCCCACCCGACGGACCCGGCCCGAGCACCCGCTCGGCCGGGTCCGTCGTCGTTCCCGGGGTGCGCCGTTCCGGGCCCCGACGACCCCGCGCGCCACTAGGCTCGCTGCGTGCCCGAGGTGGTGTGCCAGCGGTGCGGTACCCGCTCACCGTCCGACCCCCCGCCGCTGGGCTGGTCGGCCGGCATCGAGCGCGGCCGCACCAGGTGGGTGTGCGAGGCGTGCGCCCGTGCGAACATGCGCAGCATCGAGGGCAAGCTCGACGAGGAGTGGTGGTGACGCGCCACCGCGGTCACACGACAGGGGAGATCCGTTGCGCAGCACACTGTTCGACGCCAAGCACACCGCACCACTGACGTCCCAGGAGCGCTGGGCGCTGCAGAGCGACAAGATGCTCCGGGTCGGCCTCGGGCCGGACGTGCTGGCGGCCAAGGGCGCGATGGTCGCCTACACCGGCCAGCTCACGTTCGCCCACGAGGGCTCCGGCTCGATGGGACGCCTGCTGCGCCGCATGATCAGCTCCGACGACGCACCGCTGATGCGCGTGAGCGGCGGCGGCCTGTGCTACTTCGCCCGGCTGGCCGAGAACATCTTCATGATCGAGCTCGAGGGTGACGCCATCAGCATCGGCGGCTCCAACCTGCTCGCCTTCGACGCGACGCTGAACTGGGACATCAAGCGCGTCCAGGGTGCCGGGGCGATGGCCTCGGCCGGGCTGTTCAACACCGTCCTGGAGGGGCGCGGCACCGTCGCGATCACCTCCGACGGCCCGCCGATGCTGATGGACTGCTCGCAGCAGCCCGTCTTCGTCGACCCGCAGGCCGTCCTCGGGTGGTCGGCGAACCTGGTGCCGAGCGTGGTGCGCACGGCCGGTCTGGGCGCCCTGATCGGACGCGGCTCGGGCGAGAACTTCCAGCTCGCCTACCACGGTCCCGGCTTCGTCGTCGTGCAGCCGAGCGAGGGTGCGCCGATGCCCGCCGGCAGCGGCGGCGGCCAGCTCTTCGGCTGACGCCGAGACACGACGGACGACACCGCATGTCGCACAAGCCGTTCCGCATCCTCGCCGAGGCCCGCACCGCGGCCTCGGCGAGGACGCTGGGCGCGACCGCCCGGCGCGCCGAGGACACCGGTGTCGACGTGCTGGTCTTCCCCGACCACCTGATCGACCAGCTGGCGCCGGTGCCGGCCATGGCGGTCGCCGCCGCCGCCACCACGACCCTGCGGGTGGCGCCGTTCGTGCTGAACAACGACCTGCGCCACCCCGCGGTGCTCGCCCAGGAGCTGGCCTCCCTCGACGTGCTGAGCGAGGGCCGGGTCGAGGTCGCGATCGGCGCCGGCTGGAACCGGGCCGAGTACGAGGCGGTCGGCCTGCCGTTCGACGCCGTGCGCGTGCGCCAGGACCGCCTGGTCGAGGCGCTCGACGTGCTGGAGGGCTGCTTCGCCGACGGCCCGTTCGACCACGCCGGCGAGCACTACCGGGTGACGGGCTACGACGCGATGCCCAAACCGGTGCAGCGTCCGCACCCGCCGTTCTTCGTGGGCGGCGGCGGCCGCGCCACCCTCGAGCTCGCCGCCACCCGCGCGCAGACCGTCGGGCTGGCCCCGCGCCTGCGTCGCTCGGCGCTCGACGGCGGGCCGGTGGCCGACCCGGCGAGCATCACCTTCGCCGGGACGGCGGAGAAGATCTCCTGGGTGCGGGCCGCGGCGGGAGAGCGCTTCGACCGGCTCGAGCTGAACGTCTACCCGTCGATGCACCCGATCACGGTCACCGACGACCCGACGCCGTACCTCGAGGACCTGGCGGCGAGCCTGGCTGCGCGAGCCGACACCCACGTCGACGTCGCCATGCTGGCCGAGAGCCCGCACGTGTTCGTCGGGCCGGTCGGCGCGCTGGCCGACAAGCTCCTGCGCTGTCGCGAGGAGCTCGGCATCACCTCGGTGATGGTCGGCGAGGTGGGCGAGCTCGACGCGCTCGTCGCGCTGCTGCGCGACGCGTAGGTGACGCCGTCAGCCAGCTCGCTCAGTCACCCAGCGTCGGCAGCAGCTGCGGCGCCCGGCGCACCTGGGTCTGCTGCTCGAACGCGTAGGCGTACGAGAGCAGCTCGGCGTCCGACCACCGCTCGCCGAAGAAGCTGACCCCGACGGGCAGCTCGCCGGCGTACCCCGCGGGCACGGTGACGTTCGGGTAGCCGGCGACGGCGGCCGGGCCCGAGGTGCCGAACACGAACGCGTCGCCCTCGCCGAGCGTGGTCTCCCACGCCGGACTGTTGGTCGGCGCCATCAGCGCGTCCAGGTCGTAGGCGGCGAGCGTCTCGTCGATCGAGGCGCGGGCGGCCGAGGTGGCCCGCTCGCGCGCGGCGAGGTGCTCGGGGGAGCCGGCGGGCGGTGCGGCGAGCGACAGCTCGAAGATGTTCTGGCCGAAGTACTCCAGCTCGACCGGGTCCTGCTCGTTGAAGGCGATCAGGCCCTCCAGCGTGCGGGGGTGGCGGCCGGGGGTGGCCTGCAGGTACTTCTCGAGGTCGCGGACGAACTCCGACTTCAGCGCCGCGTAGCCGTCGGCGCCCACGACGTCCTGGTAGGGCAGTGAGACGTCGACCACGGTGCCGCCCGCGGCCTCGACGGCCGCGACCGCCTGCTCGGTGACGGCGTCGGCCTCCGGCGAGCCGCTGGCGCCGCGCAGCCAGACGCCGATGCGGGCGCCGTCGAGCGAGCCGGCGTCGAGCGCACGCTGGTAGACGCGGGTCTGGTCGGCGGGGATCTCGTGGGTGGCGGCGTCGGCGCGGTCGCGGCCCTGCAGCACCGACAGCGCGATCGCGGCGTCGACGGTGTGCCGGGCCATCGGGCCGGCGGTGTCCTGCTCGGCCGAGATCGGGACGATGCCGTCGCGACTCACCAGCCCGAGCGTGGGCTTGACGCCGACGACGCCGTTGGCGGCCGCGGGGCAGACGATCGAGCCGTTGGTCTCGGTGCCGACCGCCACCTGGGCGAACGAGGCCGCGACGCCCGCGCCGGAGCCGGACGAGGAGCCGCACGGGTTGCGGTCGAGCACGTAGGCGTTGCCGGTGAGGCCGCCGACGGCCGACCAGCCGCTGGACGACATCTCGGAGCGGAAGTTGGCCCACTCCGACAGGTTCGCCTTGCCGATGACGACGGCACCGGCGGCCTGCAGCCGGCGCACGATGCCGGCGTCGTCGGGACGGCTGCCCAGCAGCGCCCGCGAGCCGGCGGTGGCGCCCTGCACGCGGGTGTCGATGTTGTCCTTGAGCAGCACCGGCACGCCCTCGAGCGCGCTGCGCGCGCCGTAGCTCGCGCGGTGGCGGTCGCTGGACCGCGCCTCGCCCATCGCCCGCGGGTTGACCTCGAGGACGGCGTTCAGCCCGTCGTCGAGGTCCTCGATCCGCTGCAGGTAGGCGCGGGTGAGGGCGGCGGAGTCGAGGGTGCCGCGGCGCATCTCGCGCTGGATGTGGGGGATGGTCGCGGCGTCCAGGTCGGCCAGGACCGGCGAGGTCTGCGGCGACGGGCGTCCGGCGTTCGCCGGGGCCACCACGCCCGCGAGGGCGACCGAGGTCGCGACGGCGACCATCAGCAGGGATCGGGTGCGGGTCATCGGCTCTCCTCGTGCGCGCTCCGGGTGGCAGGGCCCCCGTACCCGGACGAACCGGTCGAGTGGACCACACCGGACCCGTCCCTGACCAGGGGGCCGGGTGCGGTCCGACGACCCCGCAGCGGTCGGCGGTAGTCTCGACGGTCGTGGCTGCCGTCGACTTCCCTGCCGAGATCAGGTCCCTGCGCACGACCTACGACTCGATCGTCGAGGTCACCGACCTCACCGCGCTGCGCGCGCGGATCGCCGAGCTCGTCGCGAGCAGGCCGCCGCGCCCGACCTGTGGGACGACCCCGAGGCCGCGCAGAAGGTGACCAGCGCGCTGTCGCACCAGCAGGCCGAGCTCGACCGGGTCGAGCGGATGGGCTCGCGCATCGACGACCTCGAGGTGCTGGTCGAGCTCGCCGCGCGAGGAGTCCGACGCCGCCGTGCTCGAGGAGTCGCGGTCGAGCTCGAGCGCGCTGCGCAAGCAGCTCGGCGAGCTCGAGGTCCGCACCCTGCTGTCCGGCGAGTACGACGAGCGCGAGGCGCTGGTGACGATCCGCGTCGGAGGCGGGCGGCGTCGACGCCGCCGACTTCGCCGAGATGCTGATGCGGATGTACCTGCGCTGGGCCGAGCGGCGCGGCTACCCGACCGAGGTCTACGACACCTCCTACGCCGAGGAGGCCGGCATCAAGTCGGCGACCTTCCGGTCAGCGCGCCGTACGCCTACGGCACCCTCTCGGTCGAGCAGGGCACCCACCGGCTGGTGCGGATCTCCCCGTTCGACAACCAGGGCCGCCGCCAGACCTCGTTCGCCGGCGTCGAGGTGCTGCCCGTCGTCGCCGAGACCGACCACATCGAGATCCCCGAGAACGAGCTGCGGGTCGACGTGTACCGCTCGTCCGGCCCGGGCGGGCAGAGCGTCAACACCACCGACTCCGCGGTGCGGCTCACGCACCTCCCGAGCGGCATCGTGGTCTCCTGCCAGAACGAGAAGAGCCAGCTGCAGAACAAGGCGGCGGCGATGCGGGTGCTGCAGGCCAAGCTGCTCGAGCGGGCCCGCAAGGAGCGCCAGGCCGAGCTGGACGCGCTCAAGGGCGACGACTCCGGCTCGTGGGGCAACCAGATGCGCTCCTACGTCCTGCACCCGTACCAGATGGTCAAGGACCTGCGCACCGAGCACGAGATGGGCAACACCAGCGGCGTGTTCGACGGCGACATCGACGACTTCCTCGAGGCCGGCATCCGCTGGCGCAAGCAGGGCGAGCAGGCCGCTGCCGCCGCGACGGGCTGACCGGCTCGACACGCACGCCCGCGGGCCGTCCCGGTACGTCCGGGTCGCGCACGTATGCTCGATCTCCGTGATCCGCTTCGACGACGTGACGATGCTCTACGACCAGCAGCAGCGTCCCGCCCTGGCCGACGTCACCGTCGAGGTCGACCGCGGCGAGTTCGTCTTCCTGGTCGGGGTCCTCGGGGTCGGGCAAGTCCACCTTCCTGCGCCTGGTGCTGCGCGAGGAGCGCGCGACCGCGGGCTCGGTGCACGTGGCCGGTCGCGACCTCGCGGCGATGAGCTCGTGGAAGGTGCCGCACCTGCGCCGGCAGATCGGCGTGGTGTTCCAGGACTTCCGCCTGCTGCCCAACAAGAACGTCGTACGAGAACGTCGCGTTCGCGCTGCAGGTGATCGGCCGCTCGGGCCACAGCATCCGCCAGACCGTCCCGGAGACCCTCGAGCTGGTGGGCCTGGGCGGCAAGGAGAAGCGGCGCCCGAACGAGCTGTCCGGCGGTGAGCAGCAGCGGGTGGCGATCGCGCGCGCGTTCGTGAACCGGCCCGACATCCTGCTCGCCGACGAGCCCACCGGGAACCTCGACCCCACCACGAGCGTCGGGATCATGAAGCTGCTCGACCGCATCAACCGCACGGGCACCACGATCGTGATGGCCACCCACGACGACGAGATCGTCGACCAGATGCGCAAGCGCGTGATCCAGCTCGACGACGGCCGCGTCATCCGCGACGAGGCCAGCGGCGTCTACGGCCTCAAGCGCGACGCCTGACGTCCCCGCACACGCCCCCCGACCCCGAAGAGGCTTCCCACCCCATGCGAGCGCAGTTCATCCTCGAGCAGCTGTGGAAGGGCTTGGCGCGCAACGTCGCCATGGTGATGTCGGTCGTCATCGTCACCTCGATGTCGCTCACCTTCGTCGGCGGCGGGCTGCTGTTCCAGAGCCAGATCGAGGAGCTCAAGACCTACTGGTACGACCGCGTCCAGGTCTCGATCTTCCTGTGCACGGCCGACAGCCAGGCCGCCACCTGCGCCGCCGGCGAGGCCGACGAGGTCGTCCGCTCCGAGATCGAGGGCGAGCTCGCCTCGCCCGAGCTCGAGCCGTACGTCGACCAGGTGTTCTTCGAGGACCGCGAGGAGGCCTACGACCGCTTCCTCGAGCAGTTCGACGACACCCCGGCGATCACGGCCAACGTCACCCCCGAGCAGATGCCGCAGTCGTTCCGGGTCAAGCTCGTCGACCCCGAGCGGTACGAGGTGATCGCGCAGTACTTCGCCGGCCGCCCCGGCGTCGAGGAGGTCGTCGACGAGCAGGAGCTGCTCGAGCCGCTGTTCCGCATCTTCAACGTCGGCACCGCGATCGCGCTGGCCCTGGCCGTGTTCATGCTGGTCGCGGCGATGCTGCTGGTCGCCACCACGATCCGGCTGGCTGCGGTGAGCAGGCGGCGCGAGACCGAGATCATGCGCCTGGTCGGCGCCTCCTGGACGATGCTCGCCCTGCCGTTCCTGCTCGAGGGCATCATCACGGTCTGCGTCGGCGCGGCCCTGTCGGTCGTGGCGCTCTACCTGATCGTCCGGTTCCTCGTCGAGGGCGTGCTGGTCGGCGAGCTCCCGCTGTTCGAGTACATCGGGACGGGCGAGGTGTGGGCCACCGCACCCTGGCTGTTCCTCATCGGGGTGGTCATCGCCAGCGTGTCGTCCTTGGCGAGCCTGTCCCGGTACCTCAGGGTGTAGTGCGAGCTGCTCCCCTTCCCCTCCCAGGAGTCGTCCATGCCCCCAGGTCCTCGGACCGCCGGACCGCTCGGGCTCCTCGCCCGAGCGGTGGTGGCGTGCACCGCCGTGGCGGTGTGCGCGGCCGGCCTGGTCGTCGCCGCCCCCTCGCCGGCCGGCGCCGACCCGCGCGAGCGCAAGCGGCAGGTCGACGGGGCGATCGAGGAGCTCCAGGAGGCGCTGGCCGGCACGTCCGAGGCCCTGCAGGCGGCCTACTCGGCCCTGGCGGCCACCCAGGCGCAGCTGCCCGTGGCCCAGGCCGCGCTCGACGCCGCGCTCGTGGCCGAGGCCGCGGCCGAGCAGCACGACGCCGACCTCGCCGTCCGGCTCGAGGCCGCGCGCACGACGCAGGAGCAGGCGAAGGCCGAGCTGGACGCCAGCGCCGTCGACATCGCGAGCACCGAGGCCGACATCGGCCGCCTCGCCGGCGAGGTCTACCGCTCGGGCGTCGCCAACCCCCAGCTCACCATCGCGCTCGGCGCGCAGAGCCCGGACGACTTCGCGACCCGCTACACCCTCGCCGACACCGTGCTGCGGTCGCGGGTCGGGGCGCTGAACGACCTGAACGAGCGGAAGGCGCAGCAGGTCAACGCGCAGGCCCGCCTCGACGCCGTCGAGGTCGAGGTCACCGACCTGCGGGCGCAGGCCGCCGCCGCCCTGGAGCAGGCCGAGGCCGCCCGGGCCGCCGCGACCCAGCGCCGCCAGGAGGTCGCGACCCTGCTGGCGCAGCAGACCCGGCAGACCGCGGCCATCGAGGCGCGCAAGGCCGAGGAGCAGCGGCAGATGGCGGTCTACGCCGCCGAGCAGGCCGCGCTCGAGGCCGAGCTGCGCCGCATCGCCCAGGAGGAGGCGCGCCGCGCCGCCGAGGAGGCACGCCGCGCCCGCGAGGCCGGACGTGCCGCGCCGGCGCCGCCGCCGAGCGGCGACGGGTCGCTGGCCCGGCCGGTGAACGGGTACATCACCTCGCACTTCGGCTACCGCATCCACCCGATCTACGGCAGCCGCCGCCTGCACGCCGGTACCGACTTCGGCGCCGCCTGCGGCACGCCGGTGTACGCGGCGACCGGGGGGTCGGTGGTGTCGTCCGGCTGGGCCGGTGGGTACGGCAACCGGATCATCGTCAGCCACGGCGGCGGCCTGGCCACCACCTACAACCACCTGTCGGGGTACACCGTGCGCAGCGGCGGGGTGCAGCGCGGGCAGGTCATCGGCTACGTCGGCACCACCGGGTCCTCGACCGGCTGCCACCTGCACTTCGAGGTGCGCGTCAACGGCAGCCCGGTGAATCCGATGGGGTACCTGTAGCACCTGTCCGTAGACTCGGGCGATGCCCAAGGAGCAAGGCCGCAAGCTGGTCGCGAGCAACCGCAAGGCGCGGCACGACTACCACATCGACGACACCTTCGAGGCCGGCCTGGTGCTGACCGGCACGGAGGTCAAGGCGCTGCGCATGGGTCGTGCCTCGCTCGTCGACGGCTGGGCGAGCGTCGACGGCGGCGAGGCCTGGCTCGAGGGCGTGCACATCCCCGAGTACCTGAACGGCACCTGGACGAACCACGCCCCCCGTCGCAAGCGCAAGCTGCTGCTGCACCGCGAGCAGATCGACAAGCTCGCCTCGCGCTCGAACGACAAGGGCTACACGATCGTCCCGCTGTCGCTGTACTTCAAGGACGGCCGCGCCAAGGTCGAGATCGCGATGGCGCGCGGCAAGAAGGAGTACGACAAGCGGCACACCCTGCGCGAGCAGCAGGACAACCGCGAGGCCGCGCGCGCGATGTCCGACTCACTGCGCAAGCGCCGCCGCTGAGCGGACCCCCTTCCCGACCTGTTCCGCTTCGCCCCCGGGGTTCACTCCGGCTGCGGATCGTGCGAAGGTCTAGGGACCAGGCCCCTCGGGGGGCCTTTCACGACCGAGGAGCTCCACCGTGCCCAGCCCCGCCGAGCGCCAGCCGCGGGTGATCCACCTCGGGCTGCGGCCGCGCTCCACGGGCACGGCACCGGCGGCTCCCGGCGCACCCACCCCGTCGCGCGCGGCGCGTGCGCGCCGGCTCGCCCGCGCCCCGGCCGTCGCGGTGCTGGTGGTGGCCTCGCTGCTGTGGCCGTTCCTCGTGCTCGGGCCCGTCACCGGCTCCTCCGGCGTCCGCCTCGTCGACGACCCGGACGCGCCGCTCCTCGGCGGCGGGCTCGGCCCGGCCGCCGCCCTCCCCGTCGCAGCGCGCGAGCGCCTCGTCGTCGAGGACCTCGGTGCGGTCCGCGAGATCACCGCGCCCGAGATCCAAGCTTCCCGGAACGGTTCTCAACCCGTCGGCGATGGCGGCGTCCGGCATCCCCGAGGTCGCGCTGCACGCGTACCGGGCGGCCGAGGCGACGGTCGCGGCCGAACACCCCGGGTGCCGGCTGCCGTGGTGGCTGCTCGCCGGGATCGGTCGGGTCGAGTCCGGCCACGGCCAGTTCGCCGGTGCCGTGCTGCTGTCCGACGGCACGTCGTCGCCGCGCATCGTGGGCATCCCCCTCGACGGGCGTCCGGGGGTCGCCACGATCCTCGACACCGACGACGGCCTGATGGACGGCGACACCACCTACGACCGCGCCGTCGGCCCGATGCAGTTCATCCCGGGCACGTGGGCGCGCTGGTCGGCCGACGGCGACCTCGACGGCCGGTCCGACGTGCACGACCTCGACGACACCGCGCTCGCGGCGGGCCGGTACCTGTGCGGGGCCGACCGCGACCTGTCGACCGAGGAGGGTCTGCGGGAGGCCGTGTTCAGCTACAACCACAGCGACGCCTACGTCGCGCTCGTGCTCGCGATCGGTCGCGCCTACGCCACCGGGAACACCCCGGTGCTGCCGGTCGGCCCGGCGCCCACCGCGTCCGCGACCACGTCGCCGACCGCCTCCCCGACGACCGCGCCGCCGACCACCGGGCCGCCGGGCACCGGGCCGACGCCGACCGCTCCGCCGACCACCGACCCCACGGCACCTCCCACCGACCCGACGCCGTCGCCCACGTGCACGACCCCGACCGGCGGGCCCACGACCGGCCCGACGACCGGTCCCACGACCTCGCCGTCCCCGGACCCGACCGAGCCGCCGCCGGAGGGCACCTGCCCGCCGTGCCCCACCGAGAGCGCGCCGCCCACCTCCCCCACGGCGCCCCCCACGACGTCGCCGTCGCCCGACCCCACGACGCCGCCGACGTGCGCGCCGGCGCCGACGGAGACCGGCACGCCGTAGCCACCGGGAATCCGTGGAGCGCGGCGACCGTTGTGCCGGGTACCCTGACGGTGCCCGCACGGCGTGCCGGACGGGTGGTGACAACTCCACAGGGGGTGACTGGTTTCGACGTCGGATGTCGAACTAGGGGAAGCGGGTCGAGGACGCGGGGTTATCTCGTTAACGCCCTCCGCAAACCACAGGTGCCGATTCCAAGCGCACCGACTTCGCCCTCGCCGCCTGAGCGAGCCGCGATAGTCCGTCAGCCCGGGGTTGCTCTCGACCCGGTCGCTGGCGTCATCTAGAGAGCCACTGCTGTCAGCACTCGTCGTCGGTGCTGACGGGACTCTCAGGCGACTGGGCCCGTCGGCGGACATGCTCGCGTGAGCGCCGGGGCCGAGAAAAGCCGTAGCGAGCTGCACCCGGAGAAGCCCTAGGGGTACGACGACGGACGGGAGTTCGATTCTCCCCACCTCCACGTCAGGTCACCGCACGAAGGCCCCCACGCGACGCGTGGGGGCCTTCGTCGTGCCCGGCGGTCAGCGCCCGCTGGCCGAGCCCGCCGACCGCGGCTCGAGGACGACCACCGCGGTCGGCGTCGGTCGTCGGGCGGCGAACCCGTCGAGGTCGGTGTCGATCGTGCGCCACACCTCCCACACCGCTCCCGCTCGGTCCCGGTGGCCTCGCGTGCCGTCACCGCGCACGTGCTCCCGGCCAGCTGGACCAGGGCGTCGGGCGCGGCCCGCAGAGCCGCTCGCCCTCCTGGTCGTCGACCTCGACGACTTCAAGGCCGTCAACGACTCGCTCGGCCACCACCGCGGCGACGAGCTCCTCGTGCTGGTCGCGACGCGGCTGCAGCTGGCGTTGCGTCGGGCAGGACCTGCTGGCCAGGATCGGCGGTGACGAGTTCGCGGTCGTCCTCGAGGCCGCCGACAGGGACCACGCCGGCCCCGTCGCGCAGCGGCTGCGGGCCGCCCTGCAGTCTCCGTTCGTGCTGGCGTCACGTGACGTCACCGTGAGCGCGAGCATCGGCATCGCCGTGTTCCCGAGGACGGCGCCGAGCCGTCGGAGCTGCTGCAGAACGCGGACCTGGCGATGTACGACGCGAAGACCCACCGCACCGGGCACGGCTGGTTCCGTCCGGAGGTGCACCGTGCGACCCGGGAGCGGGTGGAGCGGGTGGAGCGGCTGCGAGCCGCCATCCGGGACGGCGAGATGGTGCTGCACTACCAGCCTCAGGTCTCCCTGGTCACGGGCGAGGTGACGGCGGTCGAGGCCCTGGTCCGCTGGCAGCACCCCGAACGAGGGTTGCTGCCGCCTGCCGCGTTCCTGCGTCACGCCGAGAACGGTGGGCTCATGCGGCAGCTCACCGCGGACGTGCTCGGCCAGGCCCTCGCGCAGTGTGCGGCGTGGCGGTCGGCCGGCACAGCCATGCGGGTGGGTGTCAACCTGTCGGTGAGCGACCTGCTGGACGTGGAGTTCCCCGAGCGCGTCGCGCTGCTGCTCGAGACCCACGACCTGCCCGGTGAGCACCTCGTCCTGGAGCTGACGGAGGACCTGTTCATGGTCGATCCCGTCCGTGGCGACCGGGTGATGGCGATGCTGCGCGAGACCGGCGCGACCATGGTCGTCGACGACTACGGCACCGGCTACGCCTCGCTGGGCTACGTCCGCGACCTGCCGCACATCACCGGCCTCAAGCTCGACCGCTCCTTCGTCACCGTGCTCGACGGCGACAACCGATCCAGTGCGATCGTGGCCTCGACGGTCACCCTCGCCGCCTCCCTCGGCCTGGACCTCGTCGCCGAGGGCGTGGAGACCGAGCAGGTGCGCGACGAGCTCGTCCGCCTGGGGTGCCCGAGCGCACAGGGCTACCTGTTCTCGCGACCCGTGCCCGCCGACCAGGTCCCCGTCGGTGTGATCGCCCACGCCAGGGCACGGTCGTGAGCCGGGGCAGCTCCATCCGGCCCACCCGCGGACCAGGTCGCTGGTGGGTTCGGACCGCGTCAGTCGCGGCCCTCCCAGGTGCAGATGCAGGCCTTGTTGCCCTCGGGGTCGGCGAGCACCCAGAACGAGGGGGCGGCGCCGTCGTCGACGAGCGTGCCGCCGGCCTCGATCGCGGCCGCGATGCGCTGCTGCGCGACGTCGTGCGGCACCGAGACGTCGAGGTGGAACCGCTGCCGGTCGGGCTCGGTCGAGTCCGTCGGCTGGAACCACAGCGGCACCTGGCGGTCGGCGGGGTCGGTGACGTCGTCGTCGCTGGCGTCGTAGCCGAGCACCGCCTGCCAGAACGGCAGGACGCCGGCGGTCGAGGGCGTGTCGAGCGCCAGCTCGACCAGCTGCGGTGCAGCCGGATCGGGGTCGGCGCCGGCGTCGGCGGCGAGCTCGCTGATGCGGCGGGCGAGCCGGACGTCGCGCGCGGTCAGGCCCTTCACGTCGTGGCTGACCAGCGTGACCGTCACGTGCGGGTACCGCAGGTCGACGTCGGGGTGGTGGTCGGCCTCGTCGGCGACCCGGGCGATCTCGGCCACCAGCCTCGCGCCGGAGGAGAAGTCGCCGGTGCCGAACCGCGCCTGCAGCCGGCCCAGCACCACCCGCCAGCCGTCGAGGCCCTCCTCGAGCACCTGCTGCCCGGTGAGCCGGGTGCGGTCGTCGGTCTCGGCCACGGTGTCCTCCTGGGGATCGGTCGTCGGGTCCGCACCCTTCCTACTCCCGCCCACCGACACCCGCACCACCACCGTCCGCACCACCGCTGCCCGTCCGGGCGTCGCACAACGAGGCGCGCCGTCGTCCTCCGACCCCGTCGCCCGTCCGACCCTCGAGGCCCAGGCCGTGCACGAGGTGCCCTACCGCTGGGTCGAGCCGTCCGACGTGGTCGAGGAGGTGCTGTCGCTCGAGTCGGGGGCCGCCCACGACCGGCCGCGCGTCGACTACCGGTTCCGCGTGCGCAACCCCGACGGCGCGCACCTGGTCGAGCAGCGCGTCTACTTCGACCTCGACGACCAGGGGCGGATCGCCCGCGTGAACGCGGTCTGCGCGGGTTTCCGCCGGCTGTGAGCCGTCAGGTGGCCGCGCCCGGACGGGTGAGGATCACCGGTGCACCGATGAGTGAGGGTGGGCGGTGCCGTTCCACCTCCTGACAGCGTGCCGCAGGGGCAGCCGACCGAGGAGACGACGATGGACTGGACGATCGAGAACGTGCTGGTGCCCGTGACCGACGTGGACCGCGCCAAGGAGTTCTACGTCGACAGGCTGGGGTTCACCCTCGACGTCGACCACGCGCCGAACGAGCAGTTCCGCGTGGTGCAGGTGACGCCGCCCGGATCGGGCTGCTCGTTGACCTTCGGCGTCGGTGTCGGGGCGGGGGAGCCCGGGACGCTCAAGGGCGTGCACCTGTGCGTGAGCGACGTCGTCGCCGCGCACGCCCACCTCGAGCAGGCGGGGGTGCCGAACGACGGGATCGTCCACTTCGGCGACAGCGGCCAGGCGCCGGGTCCGGACCCGCAGCGGCGGACGTTCCACTCCTACGTGCACTTCGCCGACCCGGACGGCAACACCTTCGCCGTGCAGGAGGTGCGGCGGGACGCCCCGTCGTGACGTTCGAGCAGCAGGCCGAGGCGCACCGGCGCGAGCTGCACGTGCACTGCTACCGGATGCTCGCGTCCTACGACGACGCCGAGGACGCCGTGCAGGAGACCTACCTGCGCGCGTGGCGGGCTCGGGACGCGTTCGACGGCACCCGCCTGCGCGCGTGGCTGTACCGCATCGCCACGAACGTCTGCCTCGACGTGACCCGGTCCCGGCGGCGGCGGGCGTCGTCCTCGCGGATGTCGGAGATCGCCTGGCTGACGCCGTACCCCGACCCGTTGCTGGACGAGCTCGCCGCTCCCGCCGACGAGGCGCCCGAGGTGGTCGTCGTGGGGCGCGAGACCGTCGAGCTGGCGTTCCTCGCGGCGCTGCAGGTGCTCCCGGGACGCCAGCGGGCGGCGCTCGTGGCCCGCGACGTGCTCGGGCTGACGGCGCAGGAGACGGCCGGGCTGCTCGGCACCACCGTCGCGGCCGCCAACAGCGCCGTGCAGCGGGCGCGGGAGACGATGCGGCGGCACGTCCCCTCGCACCGCGCGGACTGGACCGCGCGCGACCCGAGCCCGGACGAGAAGCGCCTGCTCGCCGCGTTCGTCGACGCGCACGAGCGCCTCGACACCGGCGCCGTGCTGGCCGTGGCGGCCACCGACCTGCGCGTCACGATGCCGCCGAACCCGATGCGGGTCGACGGTCTCGACCAGCTGGCACCGTTGCTGGAGAGGGCGTTCGGGCCGCGACGGGACGGTGACTGGCGCCTGCTGCCGACTGCCGTCAACCGGATGCCGGCGGCCGCCAGCTACCTGCGCCGGCCCGGCGACACGGTCTTCCGGCCGTTCAAGCTCGACGTGCTCCGGGTCGAGGGCGACCGCGTCGCCGAGATCACCACGTTCGGCTACCGCTGGTTCCCCGAGCTCGGCCTGCCGGAGTCGCTCGACGGGACGTGAGGAAGCTGTGCCGGTCCGGGCGAGACGACGCCCCCTCCTCGGGGGTGGAGGGGGCGTCGCCGGTCAGGGGTCGCCGGTCAGGGCGTCCGCGGGGTCAGCACCGAGGCGGCCGGCACCGGGAACGGGAAGCCGAGCACGACGGCGCGCCCGCGGATGCGGTTCTGCGCCTGGCAGTCCTGCACGCAGTCGCTCGAGGAGGGGGAGACCTCGACGGCGTCCTCGCCCATCACCTGGCCCATCCGGCCGCCGCTGGCGACGCTCCACCGCGACACGCCGCCGCAGTGCGTCCCGAAGACGTTGCTGCACTGGTCGATGCGCGTCGCGACCTGCGCCGAGTCGCGTCCGACGAACCTCGCCGACGTGCGGTTGCCGAAGTTGACCCGCGCGGTCACGGGCATCTGGATCGTGCGCCCGTCCTCGGTGACGAACGGGACGGTGGTGCCGATCCGCTCGCGGAAGCGCGGGTTGTCGAAGTAGAAGACCGCAGGAGCCAGGACGTGGGTGATCGTGGTCGCGGTGCCGTCCTCGCGCTCGGGCTCCATCTGGAAGATGCCACCCTGCGTGCAGTCCTTCGCCTGGATCTTCATCTCCACCTGCGACCCCCCGCGGATCAGGCGAAGGTCGCCGTCGCGCAGCCGGATCTCCATGCCGCTCGTCAGACGCGCGCCACGCAGGTCGGGGGTCTTGGACGCGAACACCACGGTGCGCCGGTTGCCGGTGAGGTCGCTGGGGTTGGCGGCGCCGGTGTAGGTCCAGTTCCTGACGCCGAGGTTGGCGGAGGTGACGGTGAACTCGACGTACCGTCCCTTGACCAGGAACGACGTGCCGAGGTCGCGGGCGGGGATCGTCGTGCGCAGGTCCTGGCCCGGCCGGGCGGTGACGGTGCGGCCCGGCAGCACGAGCGAGAAGCCGCCGCCGGTGCAGTCGTCGCTCGAGGCGGCCCGGGCGGCCGACGGGAGGCTCGCCAGGCCGAGCACGGCGGCCAGCACGGCCAGGGCGGCGAGCAGGCGCCTGCGCGCCGACGGGGGTGGGGTGGTGTGCACGGCAGGCTCCTCGGCCTCGGTCGGCCGGGAGCTCGTCCCCCGGCGCAGCACGAGCGTGGGGCGCCGGGGCTCAAGGCCCACCCCCGCGACCGTCAAGTCGTCGTCAAGACATGGCGGCGCGTGCTGCCTCGTACTTCGCCGTGAGCCGTTCGCGGGCAACGGGTTCGAGCGCCGACTGGCGTCCGGGGTCGGTGTTGTGGGCGATGTCGGCGACCTTGACCGCGCGCGCCACCGGGTGGGCGCGCACGGCCGCGTAGTAGTCCGGCGGCGCGACGTCGGCGGTGCGCGTCAGCAGCCCCACCGCCTCGACCACGTCGGCGCCGAACCCGTGCCGCCGCAGGTCGTCCGGGGTCACCGGGGTGTCCTCCACCACGTCGTGCAGCCACGCGGCCTGCACCGCCGTCTCCTGGTCCGGCGCCGGGAGGTCGTCGAACAGGACCGAGCCCCGCAGCAGCGCGACCACCGCGCGCGGGTGCTCCACGTAGTCGACGCCGAGCTCGTCACGCTGGCCGCGGTGCGCCAGCACGGCGAGTCGCTCGGCCCGCGACTCGGCGGTGCCGGGGACGAGCTCGCCCCACGGCAGACCGGACGCGGTCACCCGCACGGCCTCGACCAGCACGTGGGCGGCCTGGTCGGGCACCCAGTGCGAGACGTCGTCGAGCGCGACGAACCGGTACCTGCCCGTCACGTGCCGCGCGCACCCGCGAGCGGCGCCCGGCCCGATCGCGACGTCCTCGGCGCCCCAGACGAACGTGGTGGGCACGGTGACGGCGGGGACCGCGAGCAGCTCGTCACGGTCCATCGCCCGGTACCAGCCGAGCGCGCCGGTCAACGTCTCGCGGCGACCCGTCCCGGCGGCGTGCACGGCGACCCGCTCCGGCGGCAGCGGCGCGAACGTCGCACGCAACCGGAGCCCGCCGTCGGCGAGCAGCACGTCCTCGGCGCGGAACCCGTGCTCGGGACCGCTGCGCCGGAACAGCCGCAGGTACGCCGAGCGCTCCTGCTGGTCGGCGTCGTCGGCCAGCGCGGCGGCGTAGGCACGTGGGTGCGGCACCGAGACCGCGACGAGGGAGCGCACCCGGTCGGGGTGGTGGCCCGCGACCGCCCACGCCGCCACCGCGCCCCAGTCGTGGCCGAGCAGGTCGACCTGCCCGGCGCCCGCGGCGTCGGCGACGGCCAGCACGTCGCCGACCACCCGCGCCAGCGCGTACGCGTCGTCGTCCTGCGGCCGCGCGCTCGCGACGTAGCCGCGCAGCCACGGCACCAGCACGCGCCGCCCCGCAGCGACCAGGTAGGCGACCGCGTCGTCCCAGCACCGGGGCGACTGCGGGAACCCGTGCAGGGCGATCACCGGCACGTCGTCGACCACCTCCGCCGGCACGTGCTCCTCGACCTGCAGCACCAGCCCCTCGTGCTCGACCCGCACGCCGCACCTCCCGCTACTCGTCGGTACCGCCGCCGCTCGACAGAATGGGGTCCATGACGTCCGCCGAGGCCAGCCCGCGCCCGCCCCTGCCCAGCGTGTCCTACTCGATCACGGTGCGGCTCGAGCTGCCCGCGCGGCCGACGGCCGTCAGCGAGCTCACGCACACGATCGAGGGTCTGGGCGGCCTGGTCACCGCGCTCGACGTCACCGCCTCCGGCGCCGACCGGGTGCGCGTCGACGTCACCTGCGCGGCCGGCGACAACGCCCACGCGAACCGCATCGTCGACGGCCTGCGCGAGCTCGACGGCGTCACCATCGGCAAGGTCTCCGACCGCACCTTCCTCGCCCACCTCGGCGGCAAGCTGTCGATCGAGTCGAAGGTGCCGATCCGCAACCGCGACGACCTGTCGCTGGTCTACACCCCCGGCGTCGCGCGCGTGTGCCTGGCGATCGCCGAGAACCCGCACGACGCGCGCAACCTGACGATCAAGCGCAACTGCGTCGCGGTCGTCACCGACGGCACCGCCGTGCTCGGCCTCGGCGACATCGGTCCGCTCGCCGCGCTGCCGGTGATGGAGGGCAAGGCCGCCCTGTTCAAGCGGTTCGCCGGCATCGACGCCTTCCCGATCTGCCTCGACACCACCGACACCGAGGAGATCATCGCGACCGTCAAGGCGATCGCGCCGGTCTTCGCGGGCATCAACCTCGAGGACATCTCGGCGCCGCGCTGCTTCGAGATCGAGCGCAGGCTGCGGGCAGAGCTCGACATCCCCGTCTTCCACGACGACCAGCACGGCACCGCCGTCGTGGTGGTCGCCGCCCTCACCAACGCCCTCAAGGTGGTGCGCAAGCAGATCGGCGACGTCCGCATCGCCATGTCGGGCGCGGGTGCCGCGGGCACCGCCGTGCTCAAGCTGCTGCTCGAGGCGGGCGCGCGCGACGTCGTGGTGAGCGACATCGGCGGCGTCGTGCACACCGGCCGCGACGACCTCGACGACTCCGGGCGCTGGATCGCCGAGAACACCAACCCCCGCGGCGTCACGGGCTCGCTCGCCGGCTCGCTCGCCGGCGCCGACGTGTTCGTCGGGGTCAGCGCGCCGAACGTCGTCACCGCCGACGACGTGGCGACGATGGCCGACGACGCCGTCGTGTTCGCGCTCGCCAACCCGGTGCCCGAGGTCGACCCGCAGGACGCCTCCCGGCACGCCGCCGTGGTCGCCACCGGACGCAGCGACTTCGCCAACCAGATCAACAACGTGCTGGCCTTCCCCGGCATCTTCCGCGGCCTGCTCGACGCGCAGTCGCGGGAGATCACGCCCCAGGTGCTGCTGGCCGCTGCCACGGCGCTGGCCGCGGTCGTCGGCGACGACGAGCTGAACCCGACCTACATCGTCCCGAGCGTGTTCCACCCCGACGTCACCAGCGTCGTCGCCGACGCGGTCCGCAAGGCCGTCCTCGCCGGCGGCGCCACGACCGCGTGACCCGCGGTACCTGGCGGGTCCTCCTGCTCGGCGCCGTCGTCGTGCACCTCGCGGTCCTGTACTGGCCGCGACCGCCCGACGCCGCGGCGTCGGTGCCCGGCCTCGACCTGCTCGTGCACGTCGCGGTGTTCGGTGCCGTCGCGCTGTGCGCGGTGCGGGCCGGGCTGCGGCCCGCGGTGGTCGTGGGGGTGCTGCTCGCGCACGCGGTCCTCAGCGAGCTGCTGCAGGCCTACGCCGTGCCGGAGCGCACCGGCGACTGGCGGGACGCGCTCGCGGACGCGGCGGGCGTCGTCGCGGGCGTTCTCGCCGCGCGTCCCGGCCGGGCCGCGGCGGCCGCGTGGCGGGCCGACGCCAGGAGCTGACCGGTCCCTCGCTCCGCCACCGCGCTCACCCGCCCCGCGACCTCGGCGTACAGCACGCCCACGGCGAGGCTGGCGGCGACCGCGAGCCACGGGTCCACCGACCGCAGCAGCGGGTAGACCTGCCAGTGCGTGAGGTAGACGAACAGCGAGGCTCCGGCGACCACCGCCAGCGCCGGGGCCACTGGGGCGGGCACCGGCAGCCGCGGCACCCAGAGCACGAGCAGCACCCCGACCAGGATGACCGCGTCGCGCGCGGGGTCGCCGAAGAAGCCGGGCACGCAGGCCAGCGCGGCGGCGGTGACCGCGGCGCGGCGCCACCAGGTGCTCGCGCGCGCCGCCGCCCACCCGAGAGCGAACAGCCAGAGCGTCGGCCTCGGGTGGACCAGGTCGAGCGGCAGCAGCTCGAACCTCGCCGTCAGACCCACCCCCAGCACGGCCAGCGGCAGCGCGAACGGGAACCGGCGCTCGCACCGGTCGACCGCGGGCACCGCCAGCAGCAGCGCCACCCCCAGCAGGGTCCAGACGAGCACCTCGACGAACCAGAAGTGCCACGAGGCGTCCCAGGTCGGCGGGCCGAGGACGTGGTTCAGCAGCAGCACGTTCAGCGGGCCGTAGGCGTCGGTGAGCAGCACCGCGGCGAGGGCGATCCACACCACGCTCGGGAGCGCCACCCGCGCGAGGGCGACCAGCGTCCCGCGCAGCCGCGCGGCGCGCGGCCGGTCGTCGAGCCGGAAGCGGGCGAAGGTGTACCCGGCGAGCGCCAGCAGGACGTGGGCGCTGCCGGGCACGTGGACGACGCCCACGTGCGTGGCCACGATCAGGACCGCCGCGACGGCGCGCAGCACGACGCCGGTCTCGACCTCGCGCAGCCAGCGGGAACGGCGCCGTCGCGGCTGCAGCAGGCGGATCGGCGTCACGTGCCAGGCGGGCGGCAGGTGCCCCAGCTCCTGCTCGAGCTGCACCGAGACCGCCACGTACGACAGCGAGTCGCCACCGAGGCCGACGAAGGTGTCGTCCGGGGTGGCGTCGGGGCGTTCGAGCACCTCGGCGAACAGCGCGCGGACGTCCGGGACGGGGAGGTCGGGTTCCGGCGTCGCGGTGGCGGGTGCGACCGGCGCGTGCAGCGCCCGGACGGCCACGGCGTCGACCTTGCCGGCGCCGCCCCGGGGCAGCGCCGGGACGGCCACCGCGCTGACCGCGTGCCGGGGCAGCCCGAGGTCCTCGGCGGCCAGCCGCGCCACCCAGTCGACGTCGTGGTCGCCCTCGACCGCGACCAGCACCGTGCCGTCGACCTCGACGGTGCTGGTGACGAAGCCGTGCCGGGCGAGCAGCTCCTCGGCGTGCGCGAGGTCGATGCGCAGCCCGAACACCTTGGCGAACCGGGTCGTGCGGCCGACGATCTCGACCAGCCCGTCGGGGCCGAGCCGGGCGAGGTCGCCGGTGCGCAGCTCGGTCACGTCGCGGCCGCGCGCCAGGTCGCCGGCGTCCTGCGCGTACCCGAGCATGACGCCCGGGCCCTGGAAGACCAGCTCGCCGACGCCGTCGCCGCGCTCCGGCACGGGATCGACCCGGACCCGTCCGCCCGGCACCGGGAGCCCGACGGCGTGCGGGTGCTCGACCGCGAGGTGCGGCGGGAGACAGGTCATCCGCGCCGTCGCCTCGGTCTGGCCGTACATGACGACGAGGTCGAACCCGCGCTCGCGCCCCTCGAGGGCGAGCGCGCGCACCCGCTCCGGCGCCAGCCGCCCGCCCGCCTGGGTCACCAGCCGCAGCGACGGCAGGCCGAGCACGGTCGTGCCCCGCGCGGTCGAGCAGGTCGAAGGTGTACGGCACGCCGGGCAGGGACGTGACCCCGGCGGACCGGGCGGCCTGCGCGAAGCAGGGGTCGACCACGGACAGCCGGGTGAGCAGCACCGCGGCCCCGACGGCGAGGTGGCTGTGCAGCACCGACAGCCCGTAGCAGTAGCTGAGCGGCAGGGCGGTGACCCCGACGTCGTCGGCGGTCAGCCCGAGCGAGGCGGCGACGGCGTCGGCGTTGGAGGCCAGGTTCTCGTGCGAGAGCCGCACCAGCCGGGGCGAGCCGGTCGAGCCCGAGGTGGTGAGCAGGAGGGCCAGGTCGGGGTGCAGCTCGTGCTGCGGCTCCTCGTGCACCGGCACCGGCGGGCCGCCGTCGACCACCGTGTCGGGCCGGTAGCGCTCGCGCAGCGCCTGCACGGTGCCCGGCCGGTCGCGGGGCGCGAGGAGCACCACGTGACCGGTCGCCAGCGCCGCGAGGTAGGTGACGACGCACTCGCGCGTGGGCTCGGCGACGAGCAGCACCAGCCGGCGTCCGGGACCGAGCGCGGTCGCACGCCCGCGGACGGCCGTCGCCAGCTCGGCGTACGTCGTGGTGGTGCCGTCCTCGACGAGGGCGACGGCGGAGCCGCGCTCGGCGAGGCGCCGCACGAACGCGGGCGGCGACGCCGCGGGGCGCAGGGTGGGGGAGGGCACGGTCGGACCTGTTCGGGGCTCAGGAGGTTCGGGGCTGGGGAGATTTGGTTAGGCAAACCTCAGGTTGCCATACTCCTGCCATGCCGATCACGCCCGCCGCGCTGCGCCGGCCGCTCCTCGCCGCTGCGGCGTCCACCGCCCTCGTCGCGTCCCTGGCCGCCTGCGCCGGCGACGGCGGTGGCTCGTCCGAGGACGCCCTGGTCATCTACTCCGGCCGCAACGAGAACCTCGTCGCGCCGCTGCTGGAGCGGCTGGAGGAGGAGGTCGGCGTGCCGGTCGAGGTGCGGTACGCCGGGTCGAGCGAGCTCGCCGCGCAGCTGCTCGAGGAGGGCGAGGGCACCGACGCCGACGTCTTCTTCAGCCAGGACGCCGGTGCGCTGGGCGCGCTGTCCGAGGCCGGCCGGCTCGCACCGCTGGAGGAGTCGACCGCCGGGCGCCCGCTCGAGCGCTTCCGCGACGCGCAGGGCCGCTGGGTGCCGACCTCGGCGCGGGCGCGGGTGGTCGCCTACGACCCCGAGCAGGTCCCCGAGGTGGCCCAGATGAGCACGATCGACGACGTGCTCGACCCGGCGTACGCGGGGAAGGTGGCGTACGCGCCGACGAACGCCTCGTTCCAGTCCTTCGTCACGGCGCTGCGGGTCAGCGAGGGCGAGGACGGCGCGCGCGAGTGGCTGGAGACGTTCGCGGCCAACGACCCTCAGGTCTACGACAACAACATCGCGATCCTGGACGCGGTCGACACCGGTGAGGTGCCGCTCGGCCTGATCAACCACTACTACCTGGTTCGAGAAGGCCGCCGAGGTCGGCGAGGACCAGATGCGCGTGCAGCTGCGCTACCTGCCCGGCGGCGACGCCGGGTCGCTGATCAACGTGGCCGGCGCCGGCGTGCTCGAGGGCACCGACCAGCCGGACGCCGCCGCCGCCGCGCTCGCCTTCCTGGTCTCGGACGAGGCGCAGCAGTACTTCGCCGACACCACCGCCGAGTACCCGGTGGTCGAGGGCGTCACCACCACCGAGCACGACCTCGTCCCCCTCGACGACCTCGTCGGCGCGCAGGTCGACCTGAACGAGCTCGACAGCCTCGGGGACACCCTGGCGCTGCTGGAGGAGGTCGGTCTCAGCTGAGCGTCGGCGTGCTCCGCACCGACACCGGCGTGGTCCCGCCGGTGCGGTCGGACGCGCCCGCCCGCACGGTCCGCCGCCCTCCGCCCGCCGCGCTCGCCGCCGCGCTGGTGGCGGCCGCCGTCGCCGTGCTGCCGCTGGTCTACCTGCTCGTGCGGGTGGCCGAGGCGGGCCCGGCGCGGGTCGTCGACCTGGTGCTGCGTGACCGCACGGCCGAGCTGCTCGCGCGCAGCCTCGTGCTCGCCGTCGCCGTCACGGCGGTCTGCGTCGTCGTCGGTGCCGGGCTGGCCTACCTCGTCGCCCGCACCGACCTGCCCGGCCGGCGGGTGGTGGCGGTGCTCGCGCCGATGCCGCTCGCGATCCCCAGCTACGTCGCCGCGTACGGGTGGCTCGGCGTGGCGCCGCAGGTCGCCGGCCTGCACGGCGCGGTGCTGGTCCTCGCCGCCTGCAGCTACCCCTACGTGTACCTGCCCGTCCTGGCCGCGCTCCGCGCGGGCGACCCCGCCCAGGAGGAGGTCGCGCGCTCGCTCGGCCACGGCCCGGTCGCGACCGCGCTGCGGGTGACGCTGCGGCAGGCGCGCCCCGCGGCCGCCGCCGGCGCGCTGCTGGTGGCGCTGTACGTCCTCAGCGACTTCGGCGCGGTCTCGCTGCTGCGCTACGACGTCTTCACCCGGGTCATCCACACCTCGTACCAGGCCAGCTTCGACCGCACCCCGGCGGCGGTGCTCTCGGCTGCTGCTCGTGCTGCTCACCGTGGCGCTGACGCTCGCCGAGCGCCGGGCCCGCTCGCGCACCGAGCAGGTGCGCACCGGCGGCGGCTCCTCGCGCCGCGCCGGCTGCGCGGCTCGCCTCGGCGCGTGGCGGCTGCCCGCGGCGCTGGCGGCCGCCGCCGTCCTCGTCGTCGCCCTGGTCGTCCCGCTCGCCTCCCTCGGGTACTGGCTGCTGCGCGGACGGCGCGTCGTCGACGTCGAGGCCCTGCTCTCGGGAGCGCTGGCGACGGTGGGCGTCTCGGGGCTCGGGGCGCTCGCGACCGTGGTGCTCGCGGTGCCCGTCGGCGTGCTCGCGGCCCGCTACCGCAGCCGCGCCGTGGGGGCCGTCGAGCCCGCCACCTTCGCCGGCCACGCGCTGCCCGGCATCGTCGTCGCGCTGGCCCTGGTCTTCCTGGGCGTGCGCCTGGTGCCGGCGATCTACCAGGAGGTCCCGCTCCTCGTGCTCGCCTACGTCGTGCTCTTCCTGCCCGCGGCGGTGGGTGCGGTGCGCTCGTCGGTGGCCCTCAGCCCGCCCCGGCTCGAGGAGGTCGCGCGCTCGCTGGGCCACCGGCCGGTCGAGGTGCTGCGGCGGGTCACGGTGCCGCTGGCCGCCCCCGGTATCGCCGCCGGCGCCGCCCTGGTCATGCTGACGGCGATGAAGGAGCTGCCCGCCACGCTGCTGCTGCGTCCCACGGGGACCGACACCCTCGCCACCCAGCTGTGGACCCAGACCGGCAACGCCGCCTTCGCCGCCGCCGCGCCGTACGCCGCGCTGCTCGTGCTGCTGTCGGCGGTCCCGACCGTGCTGCTCGCCCGCTGGGGTGCGCGGTGAGCGAGCTGCGGGTCGAGGGCGTCGACAAGGCGTTCGGCCGGCTCGCCGTCCTGCGGGGCCTCGACCTCGTCGTCCCGCAGGGCTCCCTCACCGCGGTGCTGGGGCCCTCCGGCTGCGGGAAGACCACGCTGCTGCGGGTGGTCGCCGGCTTCGAGCGCCCGGACGCCGGGCGGGTGCTGCTCGGGGGCCGCGAGGTCGCCGGCCCGGCGGGGCAGCTGCCGCCCGAGCGGCGCGGGGTGAGCGTCGTGCCCCAGGAGGGCGCGCTGTTCCCCCACCTCGACGTCGGTGCGAACGTGGCGTTCGGCCTGCCGCGTCGGCACCCCGACCGCCGCGGTCGCGTCGCCGAGGTGCTCGCGCTCGTGGGCCTGGCCGACCTCGCCGGTCGCTGGCCCGCCGAGCTGTCCGGCGGGCAGCAGCAGCGGGTGGCGCTGGCCCGGGCGCTCGCGCCCGACCCCGAGGTGGTGCTGCTCGACGAGCCGTTCTCGGCGCTCGACACCGACCTGCGCGCCAGCGTGCGCCGCCAGGTCCGCGACGTCCTCGCGGCCGCCGGCGCCACCGCGGTGCTGGTGACGCACGACCAGGAGGAGGCGCTCGGCACCGCCGACCAGGTCGCCGTCATGCACGAGGGCCGCATCCTGCAGGTCGGCACGCCCCAGCAGGTCTACCGCGAGCCCGTCGACCCGGTCGTCGCGCGCGCGGTGGGCGAGGCGTTCGTGCTCGGCGCGGTCGTCGACGGAGCGCTGGCCACCACGGTGCTCGGCCCGGTCGCCGTGCTCGGCCGCGACGTCGCCGCCCTCGGCGGTGCCGCCGGTCAGGTGCTGGTGCGTCCCGAGCAGCTGCACCTGGTGCCGGCCGCCGACGGCGTCACCTGCTCGGTGCGCCGGGTCTGGTTCCACGGGCACGACACCACCGTCGAGCTGGTGGCACCGGACGGCTCCGCGCTGACCTGCCGCACCCAGGGCCCGGTGCCGCCGGGCGAGCGGGTGGGCGTCCGCGTCGTGGGCGAGGTGGTCTTCCTGCCCGGGACGCCCGAGCGCGCTGCGGGCAGAATGGGTGCGTGGACCACCGGCTGATCGGTCGCCTCCTCGTGGCGACGCCGAGCCTGGAGCACCCCACGTTCCGGCGCACCGTGGTGCTGCTGCTCGACCACTCCGACGCGGGCGCGCTCGGCGTGGTGGTCAACCGGCCGTCCCCGGTCGACGTCGAGGCGGTGCTGCCCGGCTGGCAGCCGCTCGCCACCGAGCCCGGACGGCTCTACACCGGCGGCCCCGTCTCGCAGGACACCGCGCTCGGGCTCGCCCGCGTCCCCGGCGACGGCCCGGCCGCCGCGGGGCTGCGCCGCATCATCGGGTCGGTCGCCGTCGTCGACCTCGACGCCGCACCCGACGACCTGGCCGCCCAGGTGAGCGGCCTGCGCGTGTTCGCCGGCTACGCCGGCTGGTCGGGCGGCCAGCTCGAGGACGAGATCGAGGAGGGGTCCTGGTACGTCGTCGACGCCGAGTCGGGCGACGCCTTCAGCCACGACCCCGAGGGCCTGTGGCCCGCGGTGCTGCTGCGCCAGGGCGGCGACCTCGCCCTGGTCGCGAGCTACCCGCGGGACCCACTGCTCAACTAGCGCTCAGGTGCCCCTGGTCAGTTCGTAGACTGGTCCCATGTCCGAGCCGCTGCCTCCCAGCACCCCCCAGCCCCAGCCGCTGTCGGAGCCGTCCGGCCCCGGGTCGCAGGGCACGGCCGTGCTGGAGCGCGAGCAGCTCGAGCAGACCGTCGAGCCCGGCGACCACGAGCGGTTCGCGCACTACGTGCGCAAGGAGAAGATCCTGTCGTCCGCGCTGTCGGGCGAGCCGGTGATCGCGCTCTGCGGCAAGGTCTGGGTGCCCGGGCGCGACCCGAAGAAGTTCCCGGTCTGCCCGGTCTGCCAGGAGATCTACGAGGGCCTGCGCGACCCCCAGGACGGCGGCAAGGGCGGCGACCGCTCGGATGACTGAGGTCCGCCCGCCGCAGGCGGGCGGACGGCAGCGGTCCTCGCCGGGACGTGGGCTGCCCAGCACCCGGGTGGTCACGCTCGCGATCGTCGGGCAGGTCACGTTCGTCGCCTTCGAGGCGCTCGCGGTCGCCACCGCGATGCCGCTGGTCGCCGAGCAGCTCGGCGCGGTGCGCAGCTACTCGCTGGCGTTCTCGCTGTTCATGACCGCCAGCCTGCTCGGGATGGTGGTGGCGGGCGGCCTGGCCGACTCGCGCGGCCCCACCGGCCCGCTCGTCGGCGGCATGCTGCTGTTCGCCGGCGGCCTGGTCGTCTGCGGCACCGCCACGACGTTCCCCGTCCTGCTCGCGGGCCGGGTGGTGTCCGGCGCGGGGGCCGGCGCCCTCGTCGTCGCGCTCTACGTCGTCGTCGCCGCGGTGTACCCCGAGGACGCGCGCCCGCGCGTGTTCGGCTGGATCAGCGCCGCCTGGGTGGTGCCCGCCGTGGTCGGGCCTCCCGTCGCCGGCTGGCTCGCCGCCGAGGTGAGCTGGCGCGCGGTGTTCCTCGTCGTGCCGCCGGTCGCCCTGCTGTCGCTGGCGGTGCTGCTGCCGCAGGTGAGGCGCTTCCCGGCGCCCGCGCCGTCGACCGCCGGAGCCGGCCCGGCCGCCCTGACCCCGCTGCGCCGCGCCCTGCTCGGTCTGGCGCTCGCCGGCGGCGCCGGCCTGCTGCAGTGGTCGGTGCAGCACGTCGTGCCGCCCACGCCGCTGCCCGTCCTGGCCGGCGTCGCCGGGCTCGCGCTGGTCGCCGCCGGCCTGCCCCCGCTGATGCCGAGGGGGACGCTGCGCGTGCGCCGCGGGCTGCCGTCCGTCGTGGTCGTGCGCGGGCTGTACACGGCCGCGTTCTTCGGGGCCGAGACCTACGTCCCGCTCGCCCTGCACCAGGAGAAGGGGCTCTCCCTCACCCAGGCCGGCATCGCCCTCACCGCCGGTGCGCTCGGGTGGGCGCTCGGCTCGTGGGTGCAGGGTCGTCCCGGCCTGCGCGTGCCCCGCCACGGGTTGCTGGCGCTGGGCGCCGGATTCGTCGCCGCGGGCGTGGCCGGCCTCGGGCTGAGCATGCTGCCGGGCACCTCGCCCTGGGTGGCGGCACCGGTCTGGGCCGTCGGCGCCGTCGGCATGGGCCTGGCGATGTCGAGCACCAGCGTGCTGGTGCTGGGCATGTCGCCCCCGCGCGAGCAGGGACGCAACAGCGCCTCGCTGCAGATCAGCGACTCCCTCGGCGCGGTCAGCGGCGTGGGCCTCGGCGGCGCCGTCTTCGCCGCCGGCCACGACCCCGGCGGGTCCGACGCCGGGCTGTTCGTCGCCATCTGGCTCGGCCTGGCCGCCGTCGCCCTGCTGGGGGTCGCCGTCGGGTGGCGCGCCCGTCCGGCCACCGCGTAGCGCCGCGCGACCCACCCCGGGTGCGCCAGAATCGCCGCATGCTGCGCCCCGCGGTCCGCACCGTGCTCGCCGACGCGGCGGGGCGCGCGCCGTCGGCCGACGCCTGGGCCCTGCTGCTCGTCGCCGCCGGCGTCGACGAGGCCAAGGCCGCCACCCTGCCGGCGCGCCTCGGCTACGTCTTCCACCTCGGTGCCTACGGCGAGCGCGACGTCGTCGCCCAGCTCGACGCCTGGGGCGCCGCCCTGCGGGTGCGTGCCGAGCCCGAGGTCGCCCAGGTGGTCGAGCGCGCCGCGGCCCGGCTGCGCGAGGAGGTCGAGCGGGAGCCGCTGCCCCCGCCGGTCGCCGCCGCACTTCCCGCGCCCTCCACCCCCCAGCCACCGTCCGCACCGCCTGTGCCGCGCGCGCCGTCTGCGCCTCCGCACCGCGCGCGCCGCTGCACGTCCCGGCCGCGGCCACGGTGCAGCCGGCCCCGCGGCAGCGCCCACGCCCGCAGCAGCAGCGCCCGCACCCTCAGCAGCAGCAGCAGGGGCGCCCCGGACAGCCCCCCGGCTGGCCGGCGCCGCCACCACCGGGCGCGCGCCCGGCCCGAGGCGCCGCCCGCGCGCAGGCCCCGCGCCCGAACCGCCGGCTGGTCGTGGTCGGGGTCGTCGGCACCCTCGTGCTGCTGTCGTGCTGCCTGTTCGGGCTGGTCACCGACCTGCTGGGCGGCACGTCCTGAGACGACCCGCGCCCGACCCGCGAGCCCCCGGGACCTGCGTCGGCCCGGTCACGTAGCCTCGGGTGATCGTGAGCCCTTCCCCGTCCGAGCAGCACGGCCTGCCCCTCCACGCCAGCTCGGCGGCCGCCTCGCACCTGTCCCCGGCCTACCCCGAGCGCGCCGCCTGGGGCACCGCCTCGCGGCTGCGTGCGTGGCAGGCCGCCGCCCTCGAGCAGTACCTCGCGAGCCTGCCCACCGACTTCCTCGCCGTCGCCACCCCCGGCGCCGGCAAGACGACCTTCGCGCTGCGGGTGGCCACCGAGCTGCTCGAGCGCGGCAGGGTGCGGCGGGTCACGGTGGTCGCTCCCACCGAGCACCTGAAGCGGCAGTGGGCCGACGCCGCCGCGCGGGTCGGCGTCCAGCTCGACCCGGCCTTCCGCAACAACCAGGGCAGCCACGCCGCGGGGTACGACGGCGTCGCGCTCACCTACGCCCAGGTGGCCGCGCGCCCGCAGCTGCACCGCTCGCGCACCGAGGCGGCCTCGACCCTGGTGATCCTCGACGAGGTGCACCACGGCGGTGACGCCCTGTCGTGGGGCGACGCCATCCGCGACGCCTTCGCCCCTGCGCCGCACCGGCTCTCGCTGACGGGCACCCCGTTCCGGTCCGACACCGCCGCCATCCCGTTCGTGCGCTACGAGGCCGACGCCGAGGGCGTGCGGCGCTCGCGGTCCGACTACTCCTACGGGTACTCCGAGGCGCTGCGCGACGGCGTCGTGCGTCCGGTCATGTTCCTCGCCTACAGCGGCCAGATGCGCTGGCGCACCCGGGCCGGCGACGAGATCAGCGCGCGCCTCGGCGAGCCGCTGACCCAGGACCAGGTGGCGCAGGCGTGGCGCACCGCCCTCGACCCCGACGGCGAGTGGGTCACCTCGGTGCTGCACGCCGCCGACACCCGGCTCACCGAGGTGCGCCGCGTCGTCCCCGACGCCGGCGGCCTGGTCATCGCCTCCGACCAGCCCACCGCGCGCGCCTACGCGGCGGTGCTGCGCCAGGTCACGGGCGAGCCGCCGGTCGTGGTCCTGTCCGACGACTCCGGCGCCTCGTCGCGGATCGAGGAGTTCGCCGAGGGCGACCAGCGCTGGATGGTGGCCGTGCGGATGGTCTCCGAGGGCGTCGACGTGCCGCGCCTGTGCGTGGGCGTCTACGCCACCTCGGCGAGCACCCCGCTGTACTTCGCCCAGGCGGTCGGACGGTTCGTCCGCGCCCGCCGTCGCGGCGAGACCGCGTCGATCTTCGTCCCGAGCGTGCCGACCCTGCTGGCGCTGGCGGGCGGGCTCGAGGCCGAGCGCGACCACGCGCTCGACCGGTCGCCGCGCGAGGACGACGGGCTCGACTGGAGCCCCGAGGAGGGGCTGGTCGCGCGCGCGAACCAGGCGGAGGGGGCCTCGGACGACCTGCTCGGCAGCTTCCAGGCGCTGGAGGCGCAGGCCTCGTTCGACCGGGTGCTCTTCGACGGCGGCGAGTTCGGCACCGGCGCCGACATCGGCTCGCCCGAGGAGCAGGACTTCCTCGGCATCCCCGGCCTGCTCGACGCCGACCAGGTCACCACGCTGCTGCGCCAGCACCAGCGCGACCACAGCACGCGCCGCGCGTCGCCGCGCCCGCCCGAGGAGGTCGAGCGGTCCGAGGCGGCGCACCGCCGGCTGGCCACGCTGCGCAAGGAGCTGAACGCGCTGGTGTCGGCCTGGGCGCGGCGCACCGGCCAGCCGCACGGCGTCGTGCACGCCGACCTGCGCACCCGCACGGGCGGCGGCGAGGTGGCGCGGGCGAGCGAGGAGCAGATCCAGGCCCGCATCGACCTGCTGCGCTCGCGGTTCGTCGGCCGCGGCTGACGCTCAGGCGCCGACGGCCGTCACGTGCCCGGCGACGAAGGCGACGAAGTCCTCGTCGGGCACCGGACGGCTCCACCAGTAACCCTGCGCCAGGTGGCAGCCCATCCGCGCCAGCGTCTGCGCCTGGGCGTGGGTCTCGACCCCCTCGGCCACGACGTCGACGTCGAGCGCCGCCCCCATCGTCACCAGGCTCGACACGATGGCGCGGGCGCGCTCGTCCTCGTTCATCCGGGCGACGAACGCCCGGTCGATCTTGATCACGTCGACCGGCATCTCGGTGAGCCGGGTGAGCGAGCTGTACCCGGTGCCGAAGTCGTCAGCGGCCAGGCCCACGCCGACGGCGCGCAGCTGCACCACCTCGCTGAGGACGGCTCCGTGCGCGTGGTCGAGCTGGGTCTCGGTGAGCTCGAGCACCAGGCTCGTGCCGGGCAGGCCGTGGCGCAGCAGCGCCGTGGTCACGTCGGCGACGAGGGTGCCCTGGCCGAGCTGGCGGGCCGAGACGTTGGCGTGCACGACGGGGGCGCCGTCGCCCAGCACCTCGCGCCAGCTCGCCGCCAGCCGGCACGACTCGTCGATCACCCACGAGCCCAGGGCGTGGATGACGTCGGACGCCTCGGCGACGTCGAGCCACTCGCCGGGGGGCAGCAGGCCGCGGTCGGGGTGCTGCCAGCGCACCAGCGCCTCGCCGGCGACCACGCGCCCGGCCACGAGGTCGACGACGGGCTGCACGTGCAGCACGAACTCGCCCCGCTCGAGACCGGCCCGCAGCTCCTCGGCCAGCCGCAGCTGCCGCCGCGCCTGCAGGTGGTGCTCCTCGGTGTACCAGGCCCTGCGGTTCTTGCCCGTGCGCTTGGCCTGGTACATCGCCGAGTCGGCCTCGCGCAGCAGCGACTCCGGCGTGCTGCCGGGCCGCGACAAGGTGATGCCGATGCTCGCCGAGAGGCGGTAGCGGGCGCCGGCCACCTCGACCGGGGCGGTCAGCATCTCGAGCACGAGGGCGGCCAGCTCGTCGGTGTAGGCGTGCGCGTCGCCGGGCCCGACCGGCGACAGGATGACGAACTCGTCGCCGCCGAGCCGCGCGACGGTGTCGTCCGGACGCAGGGCGCCCAGCCGCCGCGCCACCTCCACCAGCAGGGCGTCGCCCACGCGGTGGCCTGCCGAGTCGTTCACCAGCTTGAAGTCGTCGAGGTCGCAGAACAGCAGCGCGAGGCGGCCCTCGGTGCCGTCGGCGTCCGGCGCCGTCGCGGGCGACAGGCCCTCGCCCAGCCGGTCGCGCAGCAGGGTGCGGTTGGGCAGCCCGGTGAGGGCGTCGTGCAGGGCCATCTCGATCAGCCGCGCCTCGGCGTGGTGGCGCGCGGTGACGTCCTGCATCTGCAGCGTGACGCGCTCGACCCGGCCGTCGGCGTCGCGCAGCGGCGACAGCGTGACCGCGACCCGCCGTTCGTGCGACGGCGCGCTCTCGGCCGCGGGCCCGAGCACGGCCAGGCGCAGCTCGCCGTGCCAGGTGCCCAGCTCGCCGGTGAGCACGCGGTCCATGGCGCCGGTGAACACCGCCGCCGAGTCCGGGTGCAGCAGGTGCTCGAGCGGGTGGCCGACGACGTCCTCGGCGGGGCGGTCGAGCATCTCGGACGCGGCCGGGTTGCACCGGCGCACCCGCGGGCCGCCGGGGCCCGGGACCACCTGCAGCAGGAGCATGCCCAGCATCGCCTCGTCGAAGGTGCGCCGGAACAGCAGCTCGCCGGCGGCGAGCACCTGGGCCTTGCGGCGCACGTCGTCGACCGTCAGCCCGAGCACGGCGATGACGACGCCGAGCGAGAGCAGGTACGCCTGCAGCGTCGCCGTGGTGACCGACGGGCTGGCGGGGTTGCCGAACGGCCCCACGCCGTAGACCGTCGCCACCGTGGCCACGCTGCCCACCAGGAGCATCTCGGCGGCGGCCGTGCGCGCACCGAACCGCGCGGCCGCCCAGGCGAGCACGGGCAGTGGGAGGAAGCCGAGCGGCAGGCCGTGCGGCCAGTACGACACCGTGGTCGCCACGAGCAGGACGGCGGTGTGCAGGCCCCGCTCGAGGTCCGACACCCGCACCGGCGGGCCCGGCCGCAGCAGCAGCGCGGGCGCGACCATCAGGATCCCGGCCGGGTGCGAGGCCAGGAACGTGGCCCAGGCGGCGAGGAACCCGCCGTCGAGGACGAGGGCGGCGGTGAGCGCGGCGACGAGCCCGCCGGCCAGCCCGCCGAGCAGGGCCGACCGCACCAGGTTCCACGCGTCGGTGAGGCGCTCCAGCTGGTGACGCTGGTTGCCCAGCCGCAGGAACGTCGCGGCGGTGACGACCGCCTCGAGGGTGTTCGCCGAGCCGAGCAGCAGCGAGGGGAGCAGGTCGCGCCCGGCCACCAGGTTGCCGGTGCCCGTGGCCAGCAGCACCAGCGCGCACACCTGCGGCCACTGCCGGCGCGGCGTGACCACCAGCGCGACCAGGGCCAGCCCGGCCGCGGGCCAGAACACCGCCACGGTGACACCCGGTGGGCGCAGGAACACGGGCACGAACGCCGTGACGACCAGGGCGCACGCCAGCAGGACCGCGCGGACGGCGGTCAGGGGCGTGCGCTGCAGCGTCGGCACCCCGCTGTCATCGGCTGCGCCCGCACCCGACCTGAGCCCCACCGGCCGGGCCGTCACGGCGGGTCCGTCGTCGCCTCGTCGAGCAGGGGGAGGGTGCGGTGCCGCACCACGTCCTGCAGGGCGATCACCGTCGACGTGCGGCTCACCGCGGGCGTGGCCACGACGGTGTCGATCACCTGCTGCAGGTGGGTGTT
Organism: uncultured Actinomycetota bacterium; assembly: GCA_963715595.1. GTDB lineage: Bacteria > Actinomycetota > Actinomycetes > Actinomycetales > CAWJMD01 > MFD01275-22. The sequence continues at coordinate 2,423,347 of OY970255.1, read as the reverse complement.
GTCGCGGGCCACGACCCGCACCAGCAGGTCGCCGGTGCCGGTCGTCGTGTGCGCCTCGAGCACCTGCGGGATGCCGGACAGCTGCGCGGTGACCGCGGCACGGCCGGTGTCCTGGTGCAGCTCGAGGGTCAGGAAGGCGGTGACCGGGTAGCCCAGGGCGGCGGGGTCGAGCACGGGCCGCAGCGACAGCACCCCGGTGCGCACCAGCCGGTCGAGCCGCGCCTGCACGGTGCCGCGGGCCACGCCGAGCAGCCGCGACAGCTCGAGCACCCCGGTGCGCGGCGCGCGGGCCAGGGCGCCCACCAACCGCGCGTCGAGCCGGTCGACCGGCCTGGGCGCCGCGCTCGGGTCGGCGATCACGTGGTCATTGTGCCCGGTCGGACGCCGGAGCGACAGCGCAGTTTGTGCAACCTGCCCAGGAGGGCGGACGCCGCTTGCCCAGCGCCGAGCGCGCCGTGACAGTGGGCGGGACCGCCCGTCCCGTCTCACCGTGGAGGCACGCCGTGACCGTCGACCTCACCCCGTCCGAGCGCCTGGCCGACCTCGACCTCGACCAGCTCAAGCAGCTGGTCGGCCTGGTCGAGTACGACGCCGACAGCGACCGCTTCCCGGTCACCGGCTGGGACGCGATCGTCTTCGTCGTCGGCAACGCCACCCAGGCCGCGCACTTCTACCAGTCGGCCTTCGGCATGCGGCTCGAGGCGTACAGCGGCCCCGAGACCGGCAACCGCGACCACCACTCCTACGTGCTGCGCTCCGGCTCGATCCGGTTCGTGCTGGACGGCGGGGTCGACCCCGAGCAGCCCGCTGCACGACCACCACCGCGCGCACGGCGACGGCGTCGTCGACATCGCGCTCGAGGTGCCGGACGTCGACCGCTGCGTCGAGCAGGCCCGCCGCGAGGGCGCGACCATCCTGCGCGAGCCCGAGGACGTCACCGACGAGCACGGCACCGTGCGGATCGCCGCCATCGGCGCCTACGGCGAGACCCGGCACACCCTGGTCGACCGGTCGCGCTACGACGGCCCGTACCTGCCCGGCTACGTGGCCCGCACGTCCTCGCACCAGCCGCGGCCCGGGGCCCCGAAGCGCATCTTCCAGGCGCTCGACCACGTGGTGGGCAACGTCGAGCTCGGCCGCATGGACGAGTGGGTCGGCTTCTACAACCGGGTCATGGGCTTCGTGAACATGGCCGAGTTCATCGGCGACGACATCGCCACCGACTACTCGGCGCTGATGTCGAAGGTCGTGGCGAACGGCAACCACCGGGTGAAGTTCCCCCTGAACGAGCCGGCCGTCGCCCAGCGCAAGAGCCAGATCGACGAGTACCTCGAGTTCTACCGCGGCCCGGGCGCCCAGCACCTCGCGCTCGCGACGAACGACATCCTGGCCAGCGTCGACGCCATGCGCGCCGAGGGCGTGGAGTTCCTCGACACCCCGGACTCCTACTACGAGGACCCCGAGCTGCGGGCCCGCATCGGCGAGGTGCGGGTGCCGATCGAGGAGCTGCAGCGCCGCGGCATCCTGGTCGACCGCGACGAGGACGGCTACCTGCTGCAGATCTTCACCAAGCCGATCGGCGACCGCCCGACCGTCTTCTTCGAGATGATCGAGCGGCACGGCTCGCTCGGCTTCGGCAAGGGCAACTTCAAGGCGCTGTTCGAGGCGATCGAGCGCGAGCAGGAGCGCCGCGGCAACCTCTGACGGCCCGTCCGGCCGTCCTGGCGAGGTGACCGCACACCTGGCGAGGCCCGCACGCCACGTTCAGTAGGTGAGCGCCTACCGAACGTGGTGGGCGGGCCTCGCGAAGACGGTGCTCGCCCCGCCAGGACGATCCGGCGGCCCTGTCCGCATGGCGGGACGGCGTGCGGTCAGAACGTGGACGCGGGAGAGGATCGCCCGGTGACGGACTCCGGTGACGGACGCGACGACGCCCCGCTGCGGGTGGCGCTGCTCGGCTGCGGCGTGGTGGGCACCGAGGTCGCGCGGCTGCTGACGTCGAACGCCGTCGACCTCGCGGCCCGGGTCGGGCGGCCGCTCGAGCTGGTCGGCATCGCGGTGCGCCGGGTCGGCCGGCGCCGCGACCTCGACGTCGACCCCGCGCTCTTCACCACCGACGCCGCCGCGCTGGTCGCGCCGGGCCGACGTCGTGGTCGAGGTGATCGGCGGCATCGAGCCGGCCCGCACCCTGCTGCTCGAGGCGATGGCGCACGGCGCCAGCGTGGTGACCGCCAACAAGGCGCTGCTGGCCGAGGACGGCCCCACGCTGTACGAGGCCGCCGACGAGCACGGCGTCGACCTGTACTTCGAGGCCGCCGTCGCCGGCGCGATCCCGCTGGTGCGACCCGTGCGCGAGTCGATGGCGGGCGACCGCATCGACCGCGTGCTCGGCATCGTGAACGGCACCACGAACTACGTGCTCGACCAGATGGACACCACCGGAGCGGGTTTCGAGGAGTCGGTCGCAGCAGGCGCAGGCGCTCGGGTACGCCGAGGCCGACCCGACGGCCGACGTCGAGGGCTTCGACGCCGCCGCGAAGGCCGCGATCCTCGCCTCGCTCGCGTTCCACACCCGCGTCTGGCGCCGCCGACGTGCACCGCGAGGGCATCACCGCGGTGAGCGCCGCCGACGTCGCCGCCGCGCACGCGGCTGGGTGCGTGGTGAAGCTGCTCGCGATCTGCGAGCGCGTGAAGACCGAGGCAGGAGAAGCGGTCTCGGTGCGCGTGCACCCGGCGATGCTCTCGCGCGACCACCCGCTGGCCGGGGTGCGCGGCGCCTACAACGCCGTCTTCGTCGAGGCCGAGGCGGCCGGGTCGCTGATGTTCTACGGCGCCGGCGCCGGCGGCCAGCCCACCGCCAGCGCCGTGCTCGGTGACGTCGTCGCGGTGGCGCGGCACCGGGTGGTCGGCGGCCGCGGGCCGGGCGAGTCGCACGTACGCCGACCTGCCCGTCCGGCGAGATGGGCGAGGTGAGCACCCGCTACCACGTGCGGCTGGACGTCGCCGACCGTCCGGGCGTGCTGGCGCAGGTCGCGCAGGTGTTCGCCGACCACGAGGTCTCGATCGAGACCGTGCGCCAGACGCTGGTCACCGAGGAGGACGACGACGGCGCCGAGGTCACCCGCGCCGCGCTCGTCGTCGTCACGCACACCGCCCCCGACGCCGCGCTCGCGACACGGTGCGAGCGCTGGCGGGTCTGGACATCGTCGACGCCGTGGCGTCGGTGCTGAGCGTCGAGGGGGAGCTGACGTGGCGCACGCGTGGCGCGGGGTGGTCGAGGAGTTCCGCGACCGGCTGCCGTTCGGGGCCGACGTCCCGGCGGTGACGCTGGGGGAGGGCGGCACGCCGCTGGTGCACGCGCGGCACCTGTCCGCGCTCACCGGGTGCGAGGTGCACGTCAAGGTCGAGGGCTGCAACCCCACGGCGTCGTTCAAGGACCGCGGCATGACCAGCGCCATCACGCGCGCGGCCGAGCTGGGGGCCAAGGCGGTCGTGTGCGCCTCGACGGGCAACACCAGCGCCTCGGCCGCGGCGTACGCCACGGCCGCCGGCATGACCTGCGCCGTGCTCGTCCCCGACGGCAAGATCGCGATGGGCAAGCTGAGCCAGGCGGTGGCCCACGGCGCCGAGATCCTCCAGGTGGCAGGCAACTTCGACGACTGCCTCACCGTCGCCCGCAAGCTCGCCGAGGCCTACCCGGTCGAGCTGGTCAACTCGGTGAACCCGTACCGCATCGAGGGGCAGAAGACGGCGGCGTTCGAGGTCGTCGACGCCCTGGGCGACGCCCCCGACATCCACTGCCTGCCGGTCGGCAACGCGGGCAACGTCACGGCGTACTGGAAGGGCTACCGCGAGTACACGACCGGCTCCGACCAGCCGGGGCCGGCGACGCGCACCCCGGCGATGTGGGGGTTCCAGGCGGCCGGTGCGGCGCCGATCGTCCTCGGGCACCCCGTCGACGAGCCCGACACCATCGCCACCGCCATCCGCATCGGCAACCCGGCCTCGTGGGAGCAGGCGGTCGCGGCGCGCGACGGCTCCGGCGGCGTGATCGAGGCGGTCACCGACGCCGAGATCCTGGCGGCGCACCGGCTGCTGTCCTCGCGCGACGGCGTGTTCGTCGAGCCCGCCTCGGCCGCGGGGGTCGCCGGCCTGCTGAAGCGGCACGCGGCCGGGCTCCTGCCCGCGGGCTCGCGGGTCGTCGTCACCGTGACCGGCCACGGCCTCAAGGACCCCCAGTGGGCGATGCAGGGCCTCGACGGCACGCCGGTCGAGCCGCGCCGCGTGCAGGTCGACGTCGTCTCGGTCGCCGACGCCCTGGGGTTGTGAGGTGATGGCGCGACTGCGGCCCGGCGGCACGGCCGTCGTCCGCGTCCCGGGCTCGAGCGCCAACCTCGGCCCCGGGTACGACTCGCTCGGCCTCGCCCTGGCGGTCCACGACCACGTCGAGGTCGAGGCGGTCGACGCCGACCGCGGCGCCCGGGTGCACGTCGAGGGCGAGGGTGCCGACCGGATCGCCACCGGCGAGACCAACCTCGTCGTCCGCTCGGTCCGCACCGCGCTCGCGCGGGTCGGCGCGCCGCAGCCGGGCCTGGTGCTGCGCTGCCGCAACGGCGTCCCGCACGGACGGGGTGTCGGGTCGTCGGCCGCCGCGGTCGTCGCGGGCGTGCTGGCCGCCCGCGGGCTGCTCGAGAACCCCGACCTGCTCGACGACGTCACCGCGCTGGAGGTCGCGACCGACCTGGAGGGCCACCCCGACAACGCGGCCGCCTCCCTGCTGGGCGGCATCACCATCGGCTGGACCGGTGCGGGCGCGGCGCGCGCGGTGCGCGTCGACCCGCACCCCGACCTGGCCTGCGTCGTCGCGGTGCCCGACGCCGAGCTGTCGACCGCGCGGGCCCGGGCGATGCTGCCGGCCACCGTCCCGCACGCCGACGCCGCCTTCACCGCCGGACGCGCCGCGCTGCTCGTCGAGGCGCTCGCGCGCCACCCCGACCTGCTGCTCGCCGCCACCGAGGAGCGCCTGCACCAGGCCTACCGCGCGCCGGCCATGCCGGACGCCGCCACGGCGATGGCGACGCTGCGCAGCGAGGGCCTGGCCGCCGTCGTCAGCGGCGCGGGACCCAGCCTGCTCGTGCTCGGGACGGTCGACGCCGGCCTGCCCGCCCGCGTCGCGGGTCTGCTGCCGGGCTGGCGGGTGCTCGACCCGGGCGTCGACCGCGAGGGTGCCCGGCTCACCACCTGAGGCCGGACGGGTGAGCGGCGCGGCCGGGAAGCCGCGACGGGGTGCCGGGTGTTATGGTGAGCACGCCGACGCAGCGCCGGCCGTTCCCACGGCCCGCACCCGACGGCACCAGCCACCAGATCTCGGGCCCGTCCCGCACGCACCTGCTCGCGCGGCGCGCCCGGTGGTCGTTGGCACTCCCAGCACCGGCGTCTCTGACACCGCCGGTCCCCGGCCGAGGGCTCCAGCCCCGGCCGCCGACGAGGGGGAAGGACCTTCGTGACCGACACCACCACCACCGCCGCACCCGCCGACTCCGGCGACGCGGCCACCCGGGGAGCCCTCTCCGGCCTTCGCCTGCCGCAGCTCCAGGCACTCGCGTCCGAGCTCGGCGTCAAGGGCACCTCGAAGATGCGCAAGAGCGACCTGCTCGAGGCCATCCGCTCCCACCAGGGCAGCGGCGCGCCCGCGGCGAAGGGTCAGGCCGCGAACGGCCGGGCCCCCCGCGCCGAGACCGCCACCGCTCCTGCCGCCGCGACCGCCCCGGCCCAGGAGCAGCCCGCGCGCCGCTCCCGCCGCGCCGTCGCCCCCGCCGGCTCGCCCGGCCAGGGTGAGCTGCCGGTGCAGGCCGAGACCCCGGCACCCGAGCGCACCGAGCAGCGCCAGCAGCGGCCGGGCCGCCAGGAGCACACGGACCGCCAGGAGCGCACGGACCGCCAGGAGCGCACCGACCGCCAGGAGCGCGCGGACGCCCCGGAGCAGCGCCAGGAGCGTCCCGAGCGCCAGCAGCGCGCGGACCGCCAGGACCGTTCCGAGGGCCAGGACCGCACGGAGCAGCGCCAGGACCGCACCGAGCGTGCGGACCGCACCGAGAACCGCACCGAGAACCGCACCGAGAACCGCACCGAGAGCCGCGGCGACCGCAGCGAGAACCGCGACCGCAGCGACAACCGCGGCGACCGGAACGAGAACCGCGACCGGAACGACAACCGCGGCGACCGGAACGAGAACCGCGACCGCAGCGAGAACCGCGACCGGAACGACAACCGGGGCACCCGCAACGACCGCGGCAACGACCGGAACGACGACCGGGACGACGACGACGAGCAGGGCGGCGGTCGTCGCCGGCGCAACCGGTACCGCGACCGCAAGCGCCGTGGCAGCAGCGGCGGCGGCGGCCGGGGCGGCAACGACCTCGGCGGCATGCAGGACGAGCCGGAGGTCAGCGACGACGACGTGCTCGTGCCCGTCGCCGGCATCCTGGACGTGCTCGACAGCTACGGCTTCGTGCGCACCTCGGGGTACCTGCCCGGGTCGAACGACGTGTACGTCTCGCTCGGCCAGGTCAAGAAGCACGGCATGCGCAAGGGCGACGCGATCGTCGGTGCCGTGCGGGCCCCGCGCGACGGTGAGCAGCAGGGGAGCGGCAACAGCGCGCGGCAGAAGTTCAACGCGCTGGTGCGGGTCGACTCGGTGAACGGCCAGACGATCGACCAGGCCAAGGCCCGCCCCGACTTCATGAAGCTGACCCCGCTGTACCCGCAGGAGCGGCTGCGCCTGGAGACCGAGCCGAACGTCCTCACCACCCGGGTCCTCGACCTGGTGGCGCCGATCGGCAAGGGCCAGCGCGCCCTCATCGTCTCCCCGCCCAAGGCGGGCAAGACGATGATGATGCAGGCCATCGCCAACGCGATCACGGTCAACAACCCCGAGGTCCACCTGATGGTGGTGCTGGTCGACGAGCGCCCGGAGGAGGTCACCGACTTCCAGCGCAGCGTCAAGGGCGAGGTGATCGCGTCCACCTTCGACCGACCGGCGTCCGACCACACGACGGTGGCCGAGCTGGCGATCGAGCGGGCCAAGCGGCTCGTCGAGATGGGCCACGACGTGGTGATCCTGCTCGACGGCATCACCCGCCTGGGCCGCGCCTACAACATCTCGGCGCCGGCGTCCGGACGCATCCTGTCCGGTGGTGTCGACTCCTCGGCCCTGTACCCGCCGAAGCGCTTCTTCGGTGCGGCCCGCAACATCGAGAACGGCGGCTCGCTCACGATCATCGCGACCGCCCTGGTCGAGACGGGCTCCAAGGCCGACGAGGTCATCTTCGAGGAGTTCAAGGGCACGGGTAACTCCGAGTTCCGGCTCTCCCGCTCCCTCGCCGACAAGCGGGTCTACCCCGCGGTCGACGTCAACTCCTCCGGCACCCGCCGCGAGGAGGTGCTGCTCGGGCGCGAGGAGCTCGCCGTGATGTGGAAGCTGCGTCGCGTGCTCACCGCGCTGGACTCCCAGCAGGCGATCGAGCTGCTGCTGTCGAAGCTGCGCGAGACCAAGACGAACACCGAGTTCCTGATGCAGATCCAGAAGACCACCGCCCCGCTCGCGGGCAACGGCAAGGACGACTGACACCGCGCGACCCCTCGAGCGCCCGCTCCCCGATCCGGGGGCGGGCGCTCGTGCGTCCGGCCCCGGACGGGAACACCCGAGCACGATTTCGTGCTGTACGCGGTGCCTGGCACACTGTCAGGTCGGCTCCGGTTCACGTGCCGCCCACAGGGGGCGGGCACGACCCGGCGGCCATCCCCGAAGGAGCCCACCGTGAAGCGCGACATCCACCCCGAGTACGTCGAGACGAACGTGACCTGCACCTGCGGCAACACGTTCACCACCCGCAGCACCGCCACCTCCGGCAAGATCTCCGCCGAGGTGTGCAGCGCGTGCCACCCCTTCTACACCGGCAAGCAGAAGCTGCTCGACACCGGTGGTCGCGTGGCCCGCTTCCAGGCCCGCTACGGCCGCAAGACCGAGGCCGACAAGGCCGCCGAGGCGAACCGCCGAGGCTCAGTCCGCCGAGGCCGACAGCAAGTAGCGACTCCGCAGCGCCGGCGCGCCCGCCCAGCGGGAGCGCCGGCGCTGTCGTCCGTCCAGGGGTCGGTACGGGGTCGTCACGGGTTCGTCCAGACCGGGAGGTCGCGGTGTTCGAGGTCGTCGAGCCGGCGCTGTCCGAGCACGCCGAGCTGCAGCAGCGGCTGGCCGACCCGGCCGTGCACGCCGACCCCGCCACCGCCCGGGCGCTCGGCCGCCGCTACGCCGAGCTCGACCGGGTGGTGCAGGCGCACACGGCCTGGCGCGCCGCCGCCGACGACGCCGAGGCCGGGGCCGAGCTGGCCGCCCAGGACCCCGACTTCGCCGCCGAGCTGCCCGCCCTGCAGGCGGCCCGCGAGGCCGCCGAGCAGCGGCTGCGCGCCCTGCTGGTGCCGCGCGACCCCGACGACGCCCGCGACGTGATCCTCGAGGTCAAGGCCGGCGAGGGCGGCGAGGAGTCGGCGCTGTTCGCGGGCGACCTGGTGCGCATGTACCTGCGCTACGCCGAGCGCCGCGGCTGGTCGACCGAGCTGCTCGACGCCACCGAGAGCGACCTCGGCGGCTACAAGGACGTCGCGATCGCGGTGAAGTCGCGGGGCACCGTGGCGCCCGAGGACGGCGTGTGGGCGCGGCTGAAGTACGAGGGCGGCGTGCACCGCGTGCAGCGGGTGCCGGTCACCGAGTCGGCCGGACGCATCCACACCTCGGCGGCGGGAGTGCTGGTGCTGCCCGAGGCCGAGGAGGTCGAGGTGAGCATCGACCCGAACGACCTGCGGATCGACGTCTTCCGCTCCTCGGGGCCCGGCGGCCAGAGCGTCAACACCACCGACTCGGCGGTGCGCATCACGCACGAGCCCACCGGCGTCGTCGTGTCGTGCCAGAACGAGAAGAGCCAGCTGCAGAACCGCGAGCAGGCGATGCGCATCCTGCGGGCCCGGCTGCACGCGCTGGCGCAGGAGCAGGCCGACGCCGAGGCCTCGGCGCAGCGGCTGTCGCAGGTGCGCACGGTCGACCGCTCGCAGCGCATCCGCACCTACAACTTCCCCGAGAACCGGATCAGCGACCACCGCACCGGCTTCAAGGCCTACAACCTCGACACCGTGCTCGACGGCGAGCTCGACGCCGTGGTGCAGTCGGCCGTGGACGCCGACGAGGCGGCCCGGCTGGCAGCGGCGACGACCGGCTGACGCCCGTGGACCAGACGCCCGTGGACCGACGCCCGTGACCTCTCGACCGCGCTGCGGTCCGCGTCCGCGCGTCTGGCCGAGGCCGGCGTCGCCAGCCCCCGTGCCGACGCGGAGACGCTGGCGGCGCACGTGCTCGGCACCTCGCGCGGCGACCTCGCGGCCCGCGCCCTGCGCGGCACCGACCTCGGCGGCGACCACGCCGACCGGTTCACGGCGCTGGTCGACGAGCGGGTGCGCCGGGTGCCGCTGCAGCACCTCACCGGTACGGCCGGCTTCCGCGGCCTCGACCTCGCGGTGGGGCCGGGCGTGTTCGTCCCGCGTCCGGAGACCGAGCTGGTCGCGGGCGCCGCCGTCGAGGCCGCGACCGCCGCCGGGCCGGCACCCGTCGTCGTCGACCTGTGCACCGGGTCCGGGGCGATCGCCGCGGCCGTCGCCGCCGAGGTCCCGGGTGCGCACGTCGAGGCCGTCGAGGTCGACCCCGGCGCGCACGCCTGGGCGCAGCGCAACCTGGCCGCGAGCGGGGTCGTCCTGCACCTCTCCGACGCCACCGACCCCACGGCCGCCCCGTACGACCTCGACGGCGCCGTCGACGTCGTGGTCGCCAACCCGCCGTACGTCCCGGACGACATGCGCCCGCTCGACCCCGAGGTCGCCGACCACGACCCGCACCTCGCGCTCTACGGCGGGTCGGACGGGCTGCGCGTCCCGCTGCGGGTGGCGGCGCGGGCGCGGGTGCTGCTGCGGCCCGGGGGCACGTTCGTGATGGAGCACGCCCACGGCCAGCGTGCCGCCCTGGTGCGGGCGCTCGCCGCGGCGGGCTGGGACGACGTGCGGGGCCACGACGACCTCACCGGTCGCGAGCGCTTCGTCGTGGCCCGCGCCGGTGGCGCACCCGACGGTGCCAGACTGGCGGCGACCGGGAGCGAGCACGACGGACGGGCGCACGGCGCCCGGGAGGGAGAGCGGTGAGCCGCGTCTACGACTGCCGGGAGCCCGACGGCCGCACCGACGGCGTCGCCGCCGCCGCGGCGGCGCTGGCGCGCGGCGGGCTGGTCGTCCTGCCCACCGACACCGTCTACGGGGTCGGTGGCGACGCCTTCGAGCCCGACGCGGTGGCGGCCCTGCTCGCCGCCAAGGGCCGCGGCCGCGACATGCCGCCGCCCGTGCTGGTGGCCGGCCCCGACGTGCTCCCCGCGCTCACCAGCGACGTCACCCCCGAGGTCACCGCGCTCAGCGACCGGTTCTGGCCCGGGCCGCTCACCCTGATCTGCTGGGCGCAGCCGTCGCTGCAGTGGGACCTCGGCGACACCGGCGGCACGGTCGCCGTGCGGGTGCCCGACCACGACCTGGCCCGCCAGCTGCTGCGCGCCACCGGCCCGCTCGCGGTCTCGAGCGCCAACCTCACCGGCCAGCAGCCGGGCGCCACCGCCGAGCAGGTGCGCGAGCAGCTCGGCGACAGCGTCCAGGTCTACCTCGAGGTGGGCGAGCTCGGCGGCTCGCTGCCCTCGTCCATCGTCGACGCCACCGGCGAGTCGCCGCGGCTGGTGCGCGCCGGCGCGCTGTCGCTGGAGGAGCTGCGCGAGGTCGTCCCCGACCTGGTCGACGGCACCGACGAGCACCCGCTGCCGGTACCCGCACCGGAGCCCGAGCCGGAGCCCGAGCCGGAGCCCAGCCGGAGCCGGACACCGAGCCGGACACCGAGCCGGACACCGCGACGCGCGGAGCCCGAGCCCGGCACGACCACCGAGGCCGGCACCACCCCGAGGGACTGAGCGACGGCGCATGGGCGGCTACGTGCTGGTGCTGCTGGTCGCGGCGGCGGTGACCTACCTGGCGACGCCGCTGGCGCGTCGGGTGGCCGAGCGCACCGGGGCGATGACGCCGGTGCGCGACCGCGACGTGCACAGCGTGCCGACCCCGCGGCTGGGCGGCCTGGCGATGCTCGCCGGCCTGGCCACCGCGCTCGTGGTCGCCTCGACCCTGCCGTTCTTCTCCCGGGTGTTCGAGTCGGCGCAGTCGCCGTGGGCGATCCTGGCCGCCGGCGCGCTGATCGCGGTGGTCGGCGCAGTCGACGACGTCGTGCAGCTCGACGCCCTCACCAAGCTGGCCGGGCAGGTGCTGGCCGCCGGCCTGCTCGCCTGGCAGGGCGTCCAGCTGGTGACGCTGCCGATCGGCGGCGTCGTGCTCGGGTCGGGTGTGCTGTTCCTGGCGCTCACCGTGCTCGTGGTGGTCGTGACGATGAACGCGGTGAACTTCATCGACGGCCTGGACGGGCTCGCGGCGGGCGTCATGTGCGTCGCCGCCGGCGCCTTCTTCGTCTACACCTACATGCTCACCCGCCAGACCGACCAGCTCGACTACTCCAGCCTGGCCGCGCTGGTCGCGGCCATCACGGTCGGCTGCTGCCTGGGCTTCCTGCCGCACAACGTGCACCCCGCGCGGATCTTCATGGGCGACTCGGGCGCGCTGCTCCTCGGGCTGATGCTGGCGGCCAGCACCGTCGCCGTCACCGGGCAGGTCGACCCCGCGGTCGTCAGCGCCGGGCAGCTGGTGCCCGTGTGGTTCCCGGTCGTGCTGCCGGCCGTCGTGCTGGTGATCCCGCTGCTCGACATGCTGCTCGCCGTCACCCGGCGGGTGCGCCGGGGCCAGTCGCCGTTCACGGCCGACAAGATGCACCTGCACCACCGGCTGCTCGACATCGGCCACTCGCACCGCAACGCGGTGCTGATCATGTGCCTGTGGACCGCGGTGCTCTCGTTCGGCACCGTGGTCACGGCGTTCGTCCCGATCCGCGTCTGGCTGCCGGTCTGGCTGCTGGTCGCGGCGCTCAGCGCGGTGCTGACGGCGGGCCCGCTGCGGGGGAGGGCGCTGCGCCGGACGAGCTCGTCCGACCGCTTGTGATAGCATTCACAAGCGTTCTCGGACGCCCCCGACGACCTTCGTGAGACCCCGCTCCCGGCCCCGCTTCCCCGGCCGCGGCGCCCCACCGGAAGGCCCGACCGTGACCCCGCCCGACCCCAGCGCAGCGCGCACCGCCGCCCCGGCAGACGACCCGTACGCAGCCATGCTGCGCGGGTCGCTGTGGCCGACCCTCGTGGTCGGTGCGGTGGCCGTCGTGGTGTCCACGGTGCTCGAGGGCGTCCCCGGGCTGGTCGGCTCGCTGCTCGCCGTCGCCATCGTCTGCGCCTCGTTCAGCGCCACCCTGCTGGTGATGCGCTGGGCCGCGAAGAACGGCCCTGCCAACGTGATGGCTGCCGCGCTCGCCACGTACATGGGCAAGGTGCTCGTCCTCGGCGTCTTCCTGGTGCTGTTCGGCCGCGCCCCGTGGCTGTCCGGCCCGGCGTTCGGGCTCACCGCCATCGGCTGCGCGCTGGTGTGGCTGGTGTTCGAGGCCCGCGCCTACGTCCGCATGCGGGTGCTGGTGTTCGGCGAGCAGCCGCCCGCCGGCGGAGCCCCGTCCCCGCACGAGGGGGAGCGGTGAGCGCCGTGACCGACCGCCCGCACCAGGACCGTGACGACCACACCGACGCCACCCGCCGTCCCGACTGGGACCGCCTGGCCCACCGCGACGGGCCGGTGCCCGAGAGCGCCGCGTGGAACGTCCTCGCGTACCTGCTCGCCGGTCTGCTCGGCTTCGGGCTGCCCGCGTGGCTGCTCGACCAGTGGCTCGGCACGACCTGGATCGTGGGCGTCGGCATCCTGCTCGGGACGGCCGTGGCGATGCTGACCATCTGGGTCCGGTACGGTACCGGCGGACACCAGGACGCGACCGCCTCGACCGGCCGCCCGGGTCCTGACGACGTGAACGACGCCCCCGACGCAAGCCCCCAGGAGGACTCGCCGTGAGCCTGAGCGCGCTCGCCGTCCGCGCCGCCGCGGAAGGCGGATTCGAGGCCCCGGGGGTCTCCGACTTCTGGCAGCCCCTGTTCGGCACCGACGGCGCCCTGGCGATCACGCGGCCGATGGTGGTCCTGGTGCTGTCGACCGTCCTGATCGCACTCGTGCTCCTGCGGGCCACCCGCAGCCTCAGCGTGGTGCCGAGCAAGGGTCAGGCCGTGGTCGAGGCCGGGTACGGCTTCGTGCGCAACGGCATCGCCCGCGACATCATCGGCAGCAAGCACTTCCGGCCGTTCCTGCCGCTGCTGTTCGCCATGTTCGTGCTGATCCTGGTGAACAACCTGTTCGGCATCATCCCGCTGATCCAGTACCCGACGATGGCCCGTGTCGCCTTCCCGGCCGCGATCGCCCTGGTCGTCTACTTCCTCTACCTGTACCTCGGCGTCAAGAAGATGGGTGCAGCGGGCTACATCAAGCACATGGTGCCGCCGGGCCTGCCGCTGCCGCTGGCGCTGTTCGTCGGGTTCCTCGAGCTGATCTCGTACTTCTTCACCCGGCCGGTCACCCTCGCGCTGCGGCTGTGGGGCAACATGTTCGCCGGCCACCTGCTGCTGCTGCTGTTCGCCCTGGGCGGCGAGTACATGCTGCTGCACGGCGGCTTCCCGCTGAACGTGCTGTCGATCGGCCCGTTCGCGATGTCGTTCGTGATGACCGTGTTCGAGATCCTCGTCGAGTTCCTCCAGGCCTACATCTTCACGCTGCTGGCCGCCCTGTACATCGCCGGCTCCCTCGCCGACGAGCACTGACCGCTCCACCGCACGACCCACCCCGCACCGGGCGCGACCCTCGCACCCGGCGACCGAGAGGAAAGATCCAGATGGAAGGCAACATCGCGATCCTGGGCTACGGCCTGTCGGCCATCGGCCCCGGTATCGGCGTCGGCCTGATCTTCGCCGCGTACATCAACGGCGTCGCCCGTCAGCCCGAGGCGCGCGGCATGCTGCAGCCCCTGGCCTTCCTGGGCCTGGCCTTCACCGAGGCGCTCGCCATCTTCGGTCTGGGCCTGTCGTTCGTCTTCCAGTGACGGGTCGCGCCGCCGACGCGGCGCACCCGCACCGTTCGCACGACGCACCTGACAGCACCCGGCACGAGACGGCACTGGAGACACCGTGAGCAACGTGACGACCGGCCTCGCCGCCATCCGCACGGCGGAGGGCGAGGGGTTCTGGGCGAACGCCTACCCGATCATCCCGCACCCGGGCGAGATCATCGTCGGGTTCATCTGCTTCGGCATCCTCGTCTGGATCTTCACCAAGAAGGTCGTGCCCGCGCTCGAGAAGGTCTACGCCGAGCGCGTGGCCTCGATCGAGGGCGGCATGGAAGAGGCCGAGAAGGCGCAGAAGGAGGCCGAGGCCGCGCTCGCCGAGTACAAGGCGCAGCTGGCCGAGGCGCGCACCGAGGCCAACGCCATCCGCGAGGAGGCCCGGGCCGACGCCGCGGCCGTCGCCTCGGAGGTGCGCGACAAGGCGCACGCCGAGGCCACCCGCATCGTCGAGAGCGCCCAGCGCCAGATCGAGGCCGAGCGCCAGCAGGCGGTCACCTCGCTGCGCACCGAGGTGGGCCGGCTCGCCGACCGACCTCGCGGGCCGCATCGTCGGCGAGTCGCTCGAGGACTCCGCGCGCCAGTCGCGCGTGGTCGACCGGTTCCTCGCCGAGCTCGAGCAGGCCGAGCCGTCCGAGGTGCGCGCGGGCGCGGCGAAGGCGCCGGAGCAGATCTGATGGCGAGCCACATGCGCGGTGCCAGCGCCGAGGCGCTCGCCTCGGCGCGCGAGCGGATCGAGCCGCTGCTGTCCGGCGCGGGCAGCAGCGCCGACGCGCTCCGTCGTCGGCGACGAGCTGTTCGCGGTGTCGCGGCTGCTGGAGGGCTCGGCGTCGCTGCGGCGGGCGGCCACCGACCCGAACGCCGACGGCGAGAGCAAGGCGGCGCTGGTGCAGCGGCTGCTCGAGGGCAAGGTCTCCGGGGCGACGGTCGACGTCGTCGCGGGCCTGGCCCGCTCGCGCTGGTCCTCCGGCGGCGACCTGGTCGACGCGCTCGAGGAGCTGGGCGTGCAGGCCACCCTGGCCGGTGCCGAGCAGCTCGGCGCGCTCGAGCGGGTCGAGGACGAGCTGTTCCGGTTCGGCCGCGTGGTCGTGGGGCAGCGCGAGCTGCGCGCCGCGCTCACCGACCGCTCCGTTCCCGCCTCGTCCCGCACCGCGCTCGTGGGCGACCTGCTCGAGGGCAAGGCCGCCCCGGCCACCGTCGCGCTGGCCCGGCACGCCGCCGGCCAGCCGCGCGGACGCCGGTTCGAGCAGGTGCTCGAGGAGATCGGCGAGGCCGTGGCCCGTCGGCGCGACCGCGCCGTCGCCCGCGTCACCAGCGCGATCCCGCTCACCGAGCAGCAGCGCGAGCGGCTCACCGCCGCGCTCGGACGCGTGTACGGCCGCACCATGCACCTCGACGTCGACGTCGTCCCGTCCCTGGTGGGCGGGTTGCGCATCCAGGTGGGCGACGAGGTGATCGACGCCAGCGTCGTCGCCCGCCTCGCGCGCGCCGACCGGCTGCTGTCGGGTTCCTGACCCGGCGACGCCACCACCCGCACAGACTTCGCACCACCGACACGACCGCACAGGAGAGCAGGCAGAGATGGCCGAGCTGACGATCCGCCCGGAGGAGATCCGCGACGCGCTGGACTCCTTCGTCCAGTCCTACGAGCCCGGCGCGGCCTCCCGCGAGGAGGTCGGGCGCGTCACCGACGCCGGTGACGGCATCGCCCACGTCGAGGGCCTGCCCGGCGTGATGGCCAACGAGCTGCTGACCTTCGCGGACGGCACCCTCGGCCTGGCGCTGAACCTCGACGTCCGCGAGATCGGCGTCGTCGTCCTCGGCGAGTTCTCCGGCATCGAGGAGGGCCAGGAGGTGCGCCGCACCGGCCAGGTGCTCGCCGTGCCCGTGGGCGACGCCTACCTCGGCCGCGTGGTCAACCCGCTGGGTGACCCGATCGACGGCCTCGGCGACATCGAGACCACCGAGCGCCGCGCGCTCGAGCTGCAGGCCGCCGGCGTGATGGACCGCAAGTCGGTGCACGAGCCGCTGCAGACCGGCATCAAGGCCATCGACTCGATGACCCCGATCGGCCGCGGCCAGCGCCAGCTGATCATCGGCGACCGCCAGACGGGCAAGACCGCCGTGGCGATCGACACGATCATCAACCAGAAGGAGTTCTGGGAGACCGGCGACCCGGCCAAGCAGGTGCGCTGCATCTACGTGGCGATCGGCCAGAAGGGCTCCACCATCGCGGCGGTGCGCGGTGCGCTCGAGGAGGCCGGCGCCCTCGAGTACACGACGATCGTGGCCGCCCCGGCGTCCGACGCCGCGGGCTTCAAGTACCTCGCGCCGTACACCGGCTCGGCCATCGGCCAGCACTGGATGTACGAGGGCAAGCACGTCCTGATCGTGTTCGACGACCTGTCGAAGCAGGCCGAGGCCTACCGCGCCGTGTCGCTCCTGCTGCGCCGCCCGCCGGGCCGCGAGGCCTACCCGGGCGACGTGTTCTACCTGCACAGCCGGCTGCTCGAGCGCTGCGCCAAGCTGTCCGACGCCCTGGGCGCCGGGTCGATGACGGGCCTGCCGCTGATCGAGACCAAGGCCAACGACGTGTCGGCCTACATCCCGACCAACGTCATCTCGATCACCGACGGCCAGATCTTCCTCGAGTCCGACCTGTTCAACGCCAACCAGCGGCCGGCCGTCAACGTCGGTGTGTCGGTCTCCCGCGTGGGTGGTGCGGCGCAGATCAAGGCGATGAAGTCGGTCGCCGGCTCGCTGCGCGTCGACCTGGCGCAGTTCCGCGCGCTGGAGGCGTTCGCGCTGTTCGCGTCCGACCTCGACGCGGCCTCGCGCCAGCAGCTGTCCCGCGGCCAGCGCCTGATGGAGCTGCTGAAGCAGGGCCAGTACACGCCGTACCCGGTCGAGGAGCAGGTCGTCTCGATCTGGCTCGGCACCACCGGCAAGCTCGACGACGTGCCGGTCGAGGACGTCCGCCGGTTCGAGGCCGACTTCCTCACCCACCTGCGTCGCGACGGCAAGCTGCTCGCGGGCATCAAGGAGACCGGCAGGTTCGAGGACTCCACCGACGAGGCGCTGACGGCCGAGGTCGAGAAGTTCAAGCGCAGCTTCAGCAGCGACGACGTCGAGCCCGCCGTGCAGGCCGGGCACGAGGAGTCCGAGCCGCTGGACGCGGCCGAGGTCGAGCAGGAGCAGATCACCGTCCAGAAGCGCTCCTGAGCGCTCGACGGCGACCTGACCCCGAGACCGACCTGACGACCAGACCAGACGAGAGGAGGCGGGCATGGGAGCGCAGCAGCGGGTCTACCGCAACCGGATCAAGTCCACGACGGCGCTGAGGAAGATCTTCAGCGCCCAGGAGCTGATCGCGACGTCCCGGATCGCCAAGGCCCGGCAGGCGGTGGCGGCGTCCACCCCGTACGCGCGGGCGATCACCCGCGCGGTGTCGGCGGTGGCGACCTTCACCCGCGACGTCGACCACCCCCTCACCACCGAGCGCGAGCAGGTCAAGCGCGCGGCGGTCCTGCTCATCACGTCCGACCGAGGCATGGCCGGTGCCTACTCGGTGAACGTGCTGCGCGAGGGCGACCAGCTGATCCGGATGCTGCAGGAGCAGGGCGTGGAGGCCGTGCCGTACCTGGCCGGCCGCAAGGCGTCCGCGTTCTTCAAGTTCCGCCGCCGCCACGTCGAGGCCGAGTGGTCGGGCTTCTCCGACGCCCCGACCTTCGAGGACGCCCGCACCATCGGCAAGACGCTGGTGAAGGCGTTCCTGGCCGGCTCCGAGAACGGCGGCGTCGACGAGATCCACGTGGTCTACACGCGGTTCGTGTCGATGGTCACCCAGGAGCCGACCGTGCTGCGGCTGCTCCCGATCGAGGTCGTCGAGCCGCTCGAGCCGCCGGCGCCGGAGGACCTCCTCCCGCTGTACGAGTTCGAGCCGAGCCCCGACCGGGTGCTCGACACGCTGCTGCCGCGCTACGTCGACAGCCGCCTGTTCAACTGCATGCTGCAGGCCGCCGCCAGCGAGCACGCCGCCCGCCAGCGGGCGATGAAGTCCGCGTCCGACAACGCGCAGGACCTCATCCGCACCTACACCCGGCTGGCGAACCAGGCCCGCCAGGCCGAGATCACCCAGGAGATCAGCGAGATCGTCGGCGGCGCCGACGCCCTCGCCTCCTCGGGCGCCGAGCACTGACCCGCGAGAGACAGTCCGTAGAGAGTGAGTGACATGACCGCCACTGCCACCGAGACCCAGAGCACCGGTGCCGCCGGCGAGGGCCGCATCTCCCGGGTGATCGGCCCCGTCGTCGACATCGAGTTCCCCGCCGGCTCGATCCCCGACATCTACCAGGCGCTCGAGATCGACTTCGAGCTCGCCGGCGAGCAGCGCACCCTGGTGCTCGAGGTCGCCCTGCACATCGGCGACGCCATGGTGCGCGCCATCGCGATGAAGCCCACCGACGGCCTGGTGCGCGGCATGGCCGTGCGCGACACAGGCGCGGGCATCAGCGTGCCCGTCGGCGACATCACCAAGGGCCACGTCTTCAACGCCACCGGTGACGTCCTCAACCTCGAGGAGGGCGAGACCTTCGAGGTCACCGAGCGCTGGCCGATCCACCGCAAGGCGCCCGCGTTCGACCAGCTCGAGTCCAAGACCGAGATGTTCCAGACCGGCATCAAGGTCATCGACCTGCTGACCCCGTACGTGCAGGGCGGCAAGATCGGCCTGTTCGGCGGCGCCGGCGTCGGCAAGACCGTGCTGATCCAGGAGATGATCGCGCGCGTCGCCAAGGACCACGGCGGCGTCTCGGTGTTCGCCGGCGTCGGCGAGCGCACCCGCGAGGGCAACGACCTCATCGCCGAGATGGAGGAGGCCGGCGTCCTCGGCCAGACCGCGCTGGTCTTCGGCCAGATGGACGAGCCGCCGGGCACCCGCCTGCGCGTCGCCCTGTCGGCCCTGACGATGGCGGAGTACTTCCGCGACGTGCAGAAGCAGGACGTGCTGCTGTTCATCGACAACATCTTCCGGTTCACCCAGGCGGGGTCCGAGGTCTCGACCCTGCTCGGCCGGATGCCGTCGGCCGTGGGCTACCAGCCCACCCTGGCCGACGAGATGGGCGTGCTGCAGGAGCGGATCACCTCGACGCGTGGTCACTCGATCACCTCGCTGCAGGCGATCTACGTCCCCGCCGACGACTACACCGACCCGGCGCCGGCCACGACGTTCGCGCACCTGGACGCCACCACCGAGCTCTCGCGCGACATCGCCTCGCTCGGCATCTACCCGGCCGTCGACCCGCTGACCTCCACGTCGCGGATCCTCGACCCGCGGTACATCTCGCAGGCGCACTACGACACCGCGGTGCGGGTCAAGCAGATCCTCCAGCGCAACAAGGAGCTGCAGGACATCATCGCGATCCTCGGCATCGACGAGCTGTCCGAGGAGGACAAGATCCTGGTCAACCGGGCCCGCCGGATCCAGCGCTTCCTGTCCCAGAACACCTACGTCGCCAAGCAGTTCACCGGCATCGAGGGGTCGACCGTCCCGGTCGACGAGACCGTCGACGCGTTCACCCGCATCGCCGACGGCGAGTTCGACCACGTCGCCGAGCAGGCGTTCTTCATGTGCGGTGGCCTCGACGACGTCGAGCGCAACTGGCAGCGCATCCAGAAGGAGACCGGCGCCTGAGCCGATCCCTCCCAGCCTGACGCGAGAGGCCCGTCCCCGGTGGGGACGGGCCTCTCGTGCGTCGCGGTACGGGCGGGCGGCCGCTCAGCCCTCGGCGTCGCGCCCGCCGCCGGGCTGCCAGAGCACGTCACCGGTCTCGCGGTTGGCGTGCCGGGCCAGGACGAACAGCAGGTCGGACAGCCGGTTCAGGTACTGCGCCGCGAGCGGGTTCACGCCGCCGTCGGTGCCGGTGCCGTGCTGCTCGATCGCGGCCCACACCGAGCGCTCGGCCCGCCGCACGACGGTGCGCCCGAGGTGCAGGTAGGCCGAGGCGGGCGTGCCGCCGGCCAGGACGAAGGTCGTCAGCCGGCCCAGGTGCTCGTTGTACCGGTCGATCTCGCCCTCGAGCTCGCCGATCCACGGCTCCTGCACCCGCAGCGGCTCGTGCTCGTAGCTCTCGGCCAGCGGCAGGCACAGGTCGGCGCCGACGTCGAACAGGTCGTTCTGCACGCGCACGAGCAGCGTCCGCACGTCGTCGTCGAGATCGCCGAGGGTGACGGCGAGGCCGAGGACGGCGCCCGCCTCGTCGGTGTCGGCGTACGCCGCCAGCCGCGGGTCGGTCTTGCTGACCCGCGAGAAGTCGCCGAGACCGGTGGTCCCGTCGTCGCCGGTGCGGGTGTAGGGGCGGGTGATCCGGACGGGCATGCCGCGAGCCTAGCCAGCGGGCGGACGGACCCTGGTCGGCGCACCCCCCGCGGCTCGCTAGACTGTCCGCACCCCCGAGAAGGAAGGCACCAACCGTGGCGCTGACCGTCGAGCTCGTCGCCGCCGACCGCACCGTCTGGTCCGGCGAGGCCGCCTCCGTGCTGGCCCGCACCCTGGACGGCGAGATCGGCATCCTGGCCGGGCACAGCCCTCTCCTCGGCATCCTCGCCCCCGGCGAGGTCAAGGTCGTCCCCGCGGAGGGCGGTGAGGGCGTCTCGGCCGAGGTCGACGGCGGCTTCCTGTCCGTCGAGAACGACCGGGTCCTGGTCGTCGCCGAGGGCGTCCGCATCGGTGAGGCCGCGTCCTCGTCCCGCCGCTCCCACTGAGCCGAGCGGCGCGGTGGGCGGCTGGACGATCCCGCTCGAGATCGCCGCGGGCCTGGTCCTCCTCCTCGTCGTGACCGCCGGCTGGCTCAGCGCACGGCGGGTCTGGCTGGCGCGCGGCGCCGCCTTCGACTGCTCGCTGCGCGCCTCCTCCGCCGCCGCCCGCCGCGCCGGCGCGCGCTGGACGATCGGCGTCGCCCGCTACGAGCACGGCCGGATCGACTGGTTCCGCGTCTTCTCGCCCTCGCTGCGGCCGGCCCGCACCTTCGAGCGCGACCGCCTCGAGGTCACCGGTCACCGCGCGCCCGCCGGTCCCGAGGCGCACGCGGTGCTGCCGGGCGCCACCGTCGTCGGGGCGCGCTACGACGCCGACGAGCTCGAGATGGCGATGTCGGCCGAGGCGTACACCGGCCTGGCGTCCTGGCTGGAGTCCTCGCCGCCCGGCCGCACCGGGCAGGTGACGTGACGGCGTCCGCCGGCACCATCCACGTCGTCGGCGGGCGGGCTGCTGCACGGCGAGGTGCCCGTGCGCGGCGCCAAGAACAGCGTCCTGAAGCTGATGGCGGCGGCGCTGCTGGCGCAGGGCTGCACGGTGCTGGAGCAGGTGCCCGACATCGTCGACGTCCGCATCATGGCCGAGCTGCTGCGCCGGCTCGGGTGCGAGGTCGAGCACGACCGTGCCGCGGGCACGGTGTCGATCGACGTGCCCGAGGCGCCCGGCCACCGCGCCGACTACGACCTGGTGCGCGCCATGAGGGCCTCCATCAGCGTCCTCGGGCCGCTGGTGACGCGCGTCGGCGCGGCCGACGTCGCGCTGCCGGGCGGCGACGCCATCGGCTCACGCGGCCTCGACCTGCACGTCGACGGGCTGCGCTCGATGGGCGCCGACGTGCACGTCGACCACGGCTACCTGGTCGCCACCGCACCGCCCGGCGGGCTGCGCGGGGCGGTGCTGCCGCTGGCGTTCCCGTCGGTGGGGGCCACCGAGAACCTCCTGATGGCAGCGGTTCTCGCGTCCGGCACCACGATCGTCGACAACGCCGCGCGCGAGCCCGAGATCGACGACCTCGCCGAGATGCTGCAGCAGATGGGCGCACGGGTCGACGGCCTGGGCACCAGCCGACTCACGATCGAGGGCGTCGACCGGCTGCACCCCACCACGCACCGCGTCGTCGCCGACCGCGTCGTCGCCGGCACCTGGTGCTTCGCGGTCGCGGTCGCCGGCGGCGAGGTGCTCGTGCGCGGCGCCCGGGCCGAGCACCTGCGCATCCCGCTCGACAAGCTGCGCCTCGCCGGTGTCGAGGTGCGGTCCGACGCCGCCGGGGTGCGGGTGTCGTCGCGCCGCCGTCCGCGCGCCGTCGACGTCGCGACGCTGCCGTACCCGGGGTTCCCCACCGACCTGCAGCCGATGGCGCTGGCCGCCGGTGCGGTCGCCGAGGGCTCGGCGGTCGTCACCGAGAACCTGTTCGAGGCGCGGTTCCGGTTCGCGCACGAGCTGGTGCGCCTGGGCGCCGACCTCACCATCGACGGCCACCACGTGCTGGTGCGGGGGGTGTCCCGCCTGTCGGCCGCGCCGGTCGAGGCCAGCGACATCCGCGCCGGCGCGGCGCTGGTGGTCGCGGGCCTGGCGGCCGAGGGCGAGACGGTGGTCAGCGGCGTCGAGCACGTCGACCGCGGCTACGAGGACCTCGTGGGCCACCTCGCGGGCCTCGGCGCCGACGTCCGCCGCGCCACCGACGCGGTCCCGGCCTTCGACTGACGGCCGTCCGGGCGAGCGGTCAGGCCCCGGGACGGCGGGCGAGCACCTGCCGGGCGAGGTCCTCGTGCTGCGGCAGCACCATCACCCGCGGGCCGCGCAGGGTGTCGGCGACGGTCGCGCGCAGGTCGGCCGCCTCGAGCGTGCGGCGCATCACCTCGGCCTCGACCAGCGTCGACGGTGCGGCGACGGGCACCAGCAGGCCGTAGTCCTGGGGCTCGCCGCGGCGGGGCGCGCGCGCCACCAGCGAGTGGCCCTTCGCCCACGTCCAGCGCAGCAGCACCATCAGCACGAGCAGCACGGCGACGGCGATCAGCGGACCGACGATGTGCCCGTAGCTGCCACCCAGACCCGGCACCGGGCACCTCCCTCCGCGCGGCACGGACGGCCACCCGTCCAGTATCCGCCCGTCCAGTATCCGCCTGCGCGCACCATCCGCCTGCGCGCGTCCCGGCGCGCCTGCGAGGTCCGGACGGTCGTCGTCCCTAGCCTGTGCCCACTCGGGACAGGCAGGCAGGGACGCACCATGGACGTGGTTCGCAGCGAGCAGGGCGTGCTCCTGGCGCGCGGGCGCCTCGACGCCCGCTCCGCCCCCGACCTGCGCCAGGCGCTGCAGCAGCTGGTCGACGACGGGTGCGGCGACGCGCTCGTCGACGTCGCCGGCGTGGTGATGGCCGAGGTCTCGACCCTGGGGCTGTTCCTCGAGGCGCACCGCCGGGCCGAGCGCGCCGGGCGCCGGCTGGTGCTGCTCGACGCACCGGCCCCGCTGGTCCGGGTGCTGCGCGTCACCCGCCTCGACCGGGTGCTGCACACCGGTACGTCCGGGGCGCTGGTTCCGCGGGCTGCCAGCGCCTGACACGATCGGGCCGTGGAGCCCGCACGGGTCGTGACGGTCGTGCTCGTGGTCGTCACGACCCTCGCGGTGGGCGCAGTCGCGGCGGCGCACGTACGCGGTCTGGGAGCGGCTCGGCGGCCAGGGCGGGTCGGAGTCACCGGTGCAGAAGCAGCAGCGGCTGCGGCTGGCGATGCTGGCGGCCGAGCGCGCCGAGGTGCTGCGGCTGCGCGACGAGGCCGAGGTGCCGCACGAGGTGCTGCAGTCGGTGATGGCGGCCCTCGACGTCGAGGAGTCGGTGCTCGTCCGGGCGACCGAGGCGATGGACGCGCTGCCCGAGCGCGACACCGACCTGGTCGCGCCACGACGTGCGGCGGGCACGTGCGACCACCTGGCCGCTGCGCCGGCCGCGGTGCGGCCGATCGACCCGGGGGAGTGCGCCGCCTGCGTGGCGCAGGGCTGGACCTGGGTGCACCTGCGGATGTGCCTGGGGTGCGGCGCCGTCGCCTGCTGCGACTCCTCGCGCGGCACCCACGCGTCGGTGCACGCCGCCGAGACCGGCCACCCGGTGATGCGCTCGGTCGAACCGGGCGAGGCGTGGCGCTGGTGCTACGTCGACGAGCAGCTGGGGTGAGGTGAGCAGCCTCACCCGCGTCCACCCTGTCCCCGCGAGGTGACCCGTCGGTAACGTCCCACGCTGTGAGCGACGACGCGCGGGAGCGGCCCTGGGTGATGCGCACGTACGCGGGCCACTCCTCGGCACGGGAGTCCAATGCGCTCTACCGGCGCAACCTCGACAAGGGCCAGACCGGCCTGTCGGTGGCCTTCGACCTGCCGACCCAGACCGGCTACGACCCCGACCACGTCCTGGCCCGCGGCGAGGTCGGCAAGGTCGGCGTGCCGGTCAGCCACGTCGGCGACATGCGCCAGCTGTTCGAGGGCATCCCGCTCGGGCAGATGAACACCTCGATGACCATCAACGCCACCGCGATGTGGCTGCTCGCGCTCTACGAGGTGGTGGCCGAGGAGCAGGGCGCCTCACCCGGCGAGCTCGCCGGCACCACGCAGAACGACATCATCAAGGAGTACCTGTCGCGCGGCACCTACGTGTTCCCGCCCGGCCCCAGCATGCGGCTCATCACCGACATGGTCACGCACACGGTCACCGCGGTGCCGCGGTGGAACCCGATCAACATCTGCAGCTACCACTTGCAGGAGGCCGGGGCGACGCCCGTGCAGGAGGTCGCCTACGCGCTGTGCACCGCGATCGCGGTGCTCGACGCCGTCCGTGACTCGGGACAGGTTCCGGCAGAACGGTTCCCGGACGTCGTCCAGCGCATCTCGTTCTTCGTCAACGCCGGTGTGCGGTTCGTCGAGGAGATGTGCAAGATGCGCGCCTTCGTCGAGCTGTGGGACGAGATCACGCGTGAGCGCTACGGCGTCGAGGACGACAAGGCGCGCCGGTTCCGCTACGGGGTGCAGGTGAACTCGTTGGGGCTCACCGAGGCCCAGCCCGAGAACAACGTGCAGCGCATCGTCCTGGAGATGCTGGCGGTGACGCTGTCGAAGCGGGCGCGGGCCCGCGCCGTGCAGCTGCCGGCGTGGAACGAGGCGCTCGGTCTGCCGCGGCCGTGGGACCAGCAGTGGAGCCTGCGCATCCAGCAGGTGCTCGCGTACGAGTC
Organism: uncultured Actinomycetota bacterium; assembly: GCA_963715595.1. Taxonomy (GTDB): domain Bacteria; phylum Actinomycetota; class Actinomycetes; order Actinomycetales; family CAWJMD01; genus MFD01275-22. Next base: position 2,398,106 of record OY970255.1, on the reverse strand, counting down.
CGACCTGCTCGAGCACGAGGACCTCTTCGACGGCTCGCCGGTGGTCGAGGCCAAGGTGCGCGAGATCGTGGCGGGCGCCAAGGACGAGATGGCCCGCGTCGCCGAGATGGGCGGGGCCGTCGCGGCCGTCGAGAGCGGGTACATGAAGCAGCAGCTCGTCGCCTCGCACTCGCGCCGCCGGGCGCGGATCGAGTCGGGCGAGGAGGTGGTCGTGGGCGTCAACCGGTTCGCGACCACCGAGCCCAACCCGCTGACGGCCGACCTCACCACCGCGATCCAGACGGTCGATCCGGACGTGGAAGCCGCTGCGGCACAGGCGGTCCGGGTGTGGCGCGACGAGCGCGACGGCGACCCGGTACGACGGGCGGCGGCCGAGCAGGCGCTCGCCGCGCTGACGGCGGCGGCCGGCACCGACGAGAACCTGGTGGCTGCCACCGTGGCCTGCGCCCGCGCGGGCGTCACCACGGGGGAGTGGGCCGGCGCGCTGCGCGTGGTCTTCGGGGAGTACCGCGCGCCCACCGGCGTCGGCGGTGCACCTGCGGGCGGGGCGCCCGGCGCGGCGTCCGAGTCGCTGACGGCGGTGCGCGCGAAGGTGAGGGCGACCGGCGAGCAGCTGGGCACCCGGCTGCGCTTCCTGGTGGGCAAGCCCGGGCTCGACGGCCACTCCAACGGCGCGGAGCAGGTGGCGGTGCGCGCCCGTGACGCCGGGTTCGAGGTGGTCTACCAGGGCATCCGGCTGACGCCGGAGCAGATCGTGGCCGCCGCGGTGGCCGAGGACGTGCACGTCGTGGGGCTGTCGGTGCTGTCCGGCTCGCACATGCACCTGGTGCCCGAGGTGCTCGACGGCCTGCGCGCGGCGGGGGTCGACGACGTCCCGGTCGTGGTCGGCGGCATCATCCCCGACGCCGACGCGGTGGCCCTGCGCGAGCTCGGGGTGGCGGAGGTGTTCACGCCCAAGGACTTCGGGCTGACCGACATCATGGGCGTCGTGGTCGACGCCGTGCGCCGCACCCGCGGCCTCGACTGACGGGCGCGCGGGCGCGGCGGCTGAGCGGGGTCTCTCAGGCCTCGACGGCGGTGACGGTCGTGGGCACGTTGCCCTTGATCGCCTTGCTGTACGGGCAGAAGTCGTGGGTGAGGTCCGCGATGCGCTGCACCGTCTCCAGGTCCTTGCCCGGCACGGCGACCTTGAGGTCGGCGGTGATCCCGAACGAGTCGCCCTCGGGGCCGAAGCCGATGTCGACGGTCACGGTGGCGCCGGTGACGTCCTCGCCCTGGTTCTTCGCGACGGCGTGCAGCGCGCCGGTGAAGCACGCGCCGTAGCCCACGGCGAACAGCTGCTCGGGGTTGGTGCCGCCGCCGGGACCACCCAGCTCGGTGGGGGCCTGCAGCACGACGTCGAGCTGGCCGTCGGAGGTGACCGAGCGGCCCTCGCGGCGGCCGCCGCCGGACGCGGTGGCGGAGGCGGTGTAGACGATCTTGGTCGGGGCGCTGCCCTCGGTGGTGGTGGTCATACCTGGTCCAACCGCCCGTGCCGCCGCATCTTCCCGGCGGTCCCACATCGTGGACGCCTCAGCCGGCGTCGCCCCACGCGAGCGCGAGCCGCCGCACGACCTCGTGCAGCCGGTCTGGCGACGTGGCGAGGTTCACGCGCACGTGGCTCTCGCCGCCCGGGCCGAAGGTGGGGCCGGCGTTGACCTGCACCCGTCCTCGGGCGGACGCGCGTCCGGCCGGGTCGTCGTGGCCGTACCCGCGGGCGTCGACCCAGGCCAGGTAGGTGGCCTCCTGGCGGCGCACCCGCGCCCGCGGCAGCTGGTCGGCGGCCAGCGCGGCGAACAGGTCGCGCTGGGACGACAGCCGCGCGACCAGGGCGTCGAGCCAGGCGTCGCCCTGCGCGTACGCGGCGACCGCGGCCACCGCCCCGAGCGGCGACATGCCGCTGTTGCGCACCAGTGGGACGCCCCGCACGGCGGCGGCCTCGCCGGCCCCCGGCGCGACCACCTGGGCGCACTTGAGCCCGGCGGTGTTGAAGGCCTTCGACGCCGCGACGACGGCGACGGCGTGGTCGCGCGTCCCCTCGATCGAGAGGTAGGGCACGTGCTCGGCGCCGTCGAGCACGAGCGGCGCGTGGATCTCGTCGCTGACCACGCGGGCGCCGTGCCGCAGCACGACGTCGCGCAGGCCCTCGAGCTCGCCGCGGGTGAAGGCGCGACCCCAGGGGTTGTGCGGCTGGCTGAGCAGCACGGTGCGGGCGCCGCCGGCGAGCAGCGCGTCGAGCCGGTCGAGGTCGAGCTCGGCGCGCCCGGCGTCGGGGTCGAGCGGCAGGAAGACCGGCTCGCGTCCCACGGTCTGCGCGACGTCGAGGAACGGCATGTACGCCGGGGTCGGGACGACGACCGGGCCCGGCTCGCTGAACAGCTCGAGCGCCAGCCCGACCCCGGTCATCACGTCGGCGGTCAGCACCACGTGGCCGGGGTCGACGTCCCAACCGAACCGGCGTGCCGTGAAGCCGGCCAGCGCGTCGGCCACGGGGGCCGAGGCGCCGTGGTACCCGGTGACCTGGTCGTGCACGGCGCGCAGCACGGCCTCGTGCACCGGCGGCGCGAGCGCGTAGTCCATCTCTGCCACCCAGGCGGGCAGCACGTCGGGCGGCACCGTGCCCCACTTCAGCGGGAGGGTGCGGCGGGCCTGCTGGTCCGTGAGGTCGACGATCACGGGGCTCATCCTGCCGGGTCGAGGACGCGCAGGAGGCGGGCGACCTCGTCGGCGACCGCGTCGCGCGCGGGTCCGAGCCACGACCGGGGGTCGACCGACGTGCTCGCCGCCACCCGCTCGCGCACGACCCGGGTGAGGACGCCGTTGAGGTGCGTCGCCACGTTCACCTTCACCATCCCGTGCCGGACGGCCGAGGCCAGGCCGTGGTCGGGTACGCCCGACGACCCGTGCAGCACCAGGGGGACGCCGGCGGCAGCGGCCACCCGGCCGATGAGCTCGTCGTCGAGCACGGCGTCGCGGCTGGTCATGGCGTGGCGAGGAGCCCACCGCCACGGCGAGGGCGTCGACGCCGGTGGCCGCCACGAACGCCGCCGCCTCGTCGGGGTCGGTGCGCACGCCGGGTGCGTGGGCGCCGTCCTTGCCGCCGACCTCGCCGAGCTCGGCCTCGACCCACACCCCGTGCTCGTGGCACCAGGCGGTGAGCTCGGCGGTGGTGCGGACGTTGTCGTCGTACGCCAGCGTCGAGGCGTCGACCATCACCGACGGCAGGCCGAGGTCGACCGCCTCGTGCACCAGGTCGGGGCTGGTGGCGTGGTCGAGGTGCACGACGCACGGCACCGACGCCTGCCGCGCCACCTCCAGCGTCGCCAGCGCGAGCGGGGCGAGGCCGCGGTGGTAGTCGGCGGTGTTCTGCGAGACCTGCAGCACCACAGGCACTCCCGCGGCCTCCGCGCCCGCGGCGATCGCCTCGGCGTGCTCGAGCTGCACGACGTTGAACGCGCCGATGCCGCGGCCCGCCTCGCGGGCCGCGTGCACGAGGTCGGACATGCGAGCCAGACTCACAGGTGCCTCCACGTGGACGAGACGGGCGAGTCGCTCGACGTCGAGCAGGTCGACCGCGCCGGCGACGGGTTGCAGCACGGCGGCACCCGACACCGCCACGACGTCGTGGACGAGGGCGCGCAGGTCGAGCCGGTCGACCCGGCCGGCGTCGGCCAGTGCGCGGGCGAGGGCGGCGCACGCGGCGTCGCCCGCGCCGGTCGCGTTGCCGGGCAACGGCTCCGGCAGGCGCGCGTGCGCGGCACCGTGCGGCGCCACGACCACGACGCCCTGCGTCCCGAGGGTCGCCACCACCATCGGCACGCCGCCGCGCACGAGCCGGTCGGCGGCCGCCGCCGCGTCGCGCACCGAGCCGGGACGGTGCCCGCTGAGCCGGCCGAGCTCGTCGGCGTTGGGGGTCAGCACCGCGGTGCGCGCCGCCGCAGCGCGCACCTGCGGCTCACCGTCGAGGTCGAGCACGCACGGCACGCCGGCCCTGGCCGCGAGGGCCGCGAGCCGCACCGGCAGCCCGGGGTCGGCACCGGGCGGCAGGCTGCCCGAGACGGTGAGCGCCCGGGCGCGGGGGAGGCGGTCGGCCACCTCGGCGACGAGCAGGTCCTCGGCCGCGGCCGGGTCGTGCAGCGGGTGCCCGGGCTCCCACAGCGACGTCGTCGTGCCGTCGTCGCCCTGGACCACGAGGGTGCGCCGCAGTGGCATCGTCCCGACGAGCGCGGCCGGCACGCCCGCCGCGGCGAGCTCGTCGACGAGCGACGCGGCGTCGGGTCCCGACCCCAGACCGACCGCCTCGCAGCGGGTCCCGAGGTCGTTCAGCACCCGCGCGACGTTGACGCCCTTGCCGCCGCCGCGGGTGGTCACCGTCCGCACGCGGTGCACCGCACCGGGCTCGAGCACGTCGACGCCGTAGGTGACGTCGGTGGCCGGGTTCGGGGTGACCGTCAGGATCACTCGACCCACGTCCCCTGCCGCATCACCCGCACCGGCCGCAGGTCGTCGTCGACGACCGCGAGATCGGCGCGCAGACCGGTTGTCAGCGAGCCGATCTCGCCGTCCAGGCCGAGGAGCCGGGCGGGCGTGAGCGAGGCCGACCGCACGGCCGTCGCCAGGTCGACCCCGGCGTGCTGCACGGTGCGTCGCACGACGTCGAGCAGGCGGGCGGTACCGCCCGCGATCGAGCGCTCCTCGGCGGGCCCGTCGCCGGCCAACCGGGCCACGCCGTCGACCACGTCGACGTCGAGGTCGCCGAGGCGGTAGCTGCCGTCGCCGACCCCGGCGGCGGCCATCGAGTCGCTCACCAGGACCACCTGGTCGGGACCGACGAGATCGAGCACTGCGGCGACGGTCTCGTCGGCGAGGTGCACGCCGTCGGCGATCAGCTCGACGACGGTCAGGCCGCGGGCGGCTGCCTGCAGCGCGGCGGCGACCGGCCCGGGGGAGCGGTGGTGGAGCGACGGCATGCCGTTGAACAGGTGGGTGACCGAGCCGCCACCGGGGGCGAGTGCGGCCGTCACGGTACGGGCGTCCGCGTCGGTGTGCCCGACGCTCACGAGCACGCCGAGCGCACGGGCCCGGGCGGCGAGGTCAGCCGCACCCGGCAGCTCGGGCGCGTAGGTGAGCGAGCGCACGTGGCCCCGCCCGGCCTCGACGACGCGCTCGAGCAACCCGGTGTCGGGGTCGCGCAGCGCCGCCGTCTCGTGCGCCCCGCGCCGCTGCGGCGACAGGAACGGTCCCTCGAGGTGCACCCCGGCGACCAGACCGCGCTCGGCGAGGTCCGCCGCGGCCGCCGTCGCGCGCACCAGGTCGGGCTCGCGCGCCGACACCAGGCTGGCCAGCATCGTGGTGGTGCCGTGCGCCAGGTGGTGCGCGGCCACCTGCTCACCGGCCTCGACCGTCCCCTCGGGGAAGGACCGGCCGGCCGCACCGTGCGCGTGCACGTCGACCAGGCCGGGGAGCACGGTGCCCACCGGGACGGCGGGCGCTCCCGTCCACCCCGAGGCGGGTCCGACGAACACCAACCGCCCGTCGCGGACGGCGACGACCCCGTCGGCGAGCACCTCGGTCGGCGTGACGACGCGCCCGCGGAGGACCACCTCCAGCAGTTCGCTCACAACGCCGCTCCCGCGACGCGCACCGGTCCCTGCAGCAGCGAGGCGCCGAGAACACCTGCGCGCGAACCCAGCTCGCCCGCGACGATCGGCGGCACGCTGACCACGCGGGCGCGGCGCACCATCAGGTCGCGCACCGGTGCGATGAGCGCGACGCCGGCCTGCGACAGCCCGCCGCCGAGCACCACGCGCGAGGGCGCCAGCAGCGTGACCGCGGTGAGCAGGCCGTCCGCGAGCGCGTCGACGGCCTCGTCCCACACCTGGTCGGCGCACGCGTCGCGTCCGAGCAGGGCGTGCACCCCGGCGGCACCGTCGACCGGGCGTCCGCTGAGGTCCTCGTAGCGGTCGGCGATGGCGCGGGCGGACGAGATGGCCTCGAGGCACCCGCGCGCACCGCACGCGCAGACCGGTCCGTCGGGACGAACGACGACGTGCCCGATCTCGCCGGCCTGGTGCGGCCCACCGCGCAGGAGGCGACCGCCCGCGACCACCGTCGCCGCGATGCCGGTGCCGATGACGACGACCAGCAGGTCGTCGACGCCGCGCCCGGCGCCCAGCTGCCACTCGGCGGTGCCGGCGCTGGTGACGTCGTGACCGAGGACGACCGGCAGGCTCGTCCGGTCCGAGATCACCTGCGCCACAGGGGTGTTGCGCCAGCCGAGGTTCGCCGCCAGGACGCTCACCCCGGCGTCGGTGTCGACGAGGCCGGGCACGGCGACCGCCACCCGGTCGACGGCCGCGCGGGTCGCGGGGTCGAGGCGCGCGAGCAGGTCGACGACGAGGTCGCCGACCGCCCGCAGCGCGCCGTCGCCGTCGCCCCGGGGGGTGCCGACCGACCCGGCCACGACGGTGCGGCCCCTGCCGTCGAGCACCTCGGCCTTGGTGCTCGTGCCACCGACGTCGACGGCCAGGACGCAGCTGACCGGTGGTGTGCTCACCGGTCCAGGATGATGGACCGGCTCAGGTGCCGGGGGGCGTCGGGGTCCAGGCCTGCGCGGCGGGCCCGGGCCAGGCACAGCAGGTGCACCCGGACGAGGTCGGCCAGCGGGTCGATCGCGGCGTGCTCGAGGTGGGCGCCGGTGGCGCGCACGTCGTCGACCAGCCCGTCCGGCACCTCGCCCAGGGCCCAGGTCGCGCGGCCGTGCGTCGAGATCGAGATCGGGCCGTGCCGGTACTCCATCGCCGGGTAGCTCTCGGTCCACAGCTGCGCCGACTCGCGCAGCTTCAGCGCCGCCTCGTGCGCGAGGCCGACGGTCCACCCGCGTCCGACGAAGGTGATCTGCTCGGCGTCGACCACCTCGTCGGGAAGGGCGTCGACTCCGGCTGCGAGCACCTGCTCGGCGTCGGCGACGGCGCCGGTCAGGTCGTGGCCGAGGGAGGCCCGCAGCAGCGCGAGGGCGGTCGTGGCGAACCTCGTCTGCACGACCGAGCGCTCGTCGGCGTCGTCGAGGACCAGCGGCTCGGCCAGGTCGACCGCGGGCGTGCCGGGGTCGGCGGTCACGACGGTGCGCGCCTGGCCGTCCGGCAGGTCGCGCAGCAGGTCGAGCACCTCGGTGGTGGTCCCCGAGCGGGTGAGCGCCAGGACGCGGTCGTAGCCGCGGGCGAGGCGGTGCTCGCTGGCCGGCCACGCGTCGGTGGTGCCGTGCCCGGCGTCCTCGCGCAGCGCGGCGTAGGCCTGCGCCATGAACAGCGAGGTGCCGCAGCCGACGACGGCGACGCTCTCGCCCGGCGCGGGCAGCAGGTGCGCGACCTGCGGCAGCCGGGCCGCGGCAGCGGTCCAGAGCGCGGGCTGGCTGGCCACCTCGGCCTCGAGGTGGGCACCGGCCGCCGGCGCGGGGGTCGCGTCCTCGGACTGGTGGGTGTCGCTGACGGTCACCGGGGACTCCCCGTGGTCGAGGGCTGTGGAGCGGGCGCCGTCAGCATCGCGAACCGCGTCAGCGGTGTCAAACATGACGCTTTGTGCGCGGTCCCGATCACGAATGCTCATCCAGGCCGAGCGGAGCACGCAGGTCGGCCCGCGCGCCGAGCGCGAGCCACGCGGCGCCCAGCTCCCCGGGCCCGGCCGTGCGCACCGGCGGCGCCGCCGGGTCGCGCGCCAGCACGCGCTCCAGGGCGGTCCGCACCGGCGAGCCGCTGCCGAGCAGGCCGCCCGCCACGACGAGGTCACCCCCGGCGCCGGACGGGAGCAGTCCGTCGACCAGCGCCGCCAGCGCCTCGCCCGCCCGCGCGACCACGGCGAGGGCGACCTCGTCGCCGTCGTCGGCGGCGGCCACGACCAGGGGGGCGAGGTCGGCCAGGCGCACCGGCGACCGGGCGTGCACCGCGCGCACGACGCGCCGCCGCAGCGCGTCGGGGTCGTCGTGAGGCGTCCCGTCGTCCGGTTGTCCCGGCGACGAGCGCGGCCAGCGCTCGCCGGCCGAGCCGGCCGGGCGGACGCCCGGCGTCGACGTCGGCGAGCAGCGTGCGCACGGACTCCCGGCCGAGCCAGAAGCCGGCGCCCTCGTCGCCGAGCAGCCAGCCGTGGCCGCCCGCCGTGCGCACCAGCACGTGGTCGGCGACGACGCCGGCACTGGCACCCGTGCCCGCGATGAGCACCAGCCCGTCGGGACGGGCCGAACCGGCCGCGTGGGCGACGGCGAGGTCCGGCAGGTAGGTGGGCGCCGCGTGCACCCCGGCACCGGCCAGGGCCGCCGCGAACTCCTCGGCCACCGGTCCGTCGCGCAGCGCCGATCCACCCGCCACGCCCAGCACCACCCGGACGACGGCGGGGCGTCCGGCCGCGGCGAGCGCCTCGTCGAGGGCGGCGTGCAGCGAGCGGGCCGCGATCTGCGGGCTCGAGACCGGGTTGCCGGCGCCGGACCGTCCCCGGCCGAGGACCCGCCCGCCCGGGTCGGCGACGACCACGCGGGTGCTCGTCCCGCCGAGGTCTGCCCCGACGACCGTTTCGATCACGTTCAGCGATCCGTTCTGATCGTTCGGGGCCCTGGACGGACTCATCCGATCAGGCTACGGTCCTGCGCAGCCCAGGTCGAGGACGTCCGGGTGCGACCCGATCGCCCGTCCGCGACCTGCCGCGCGTGCCGAGAGGAGCCTGATGACCGATCCGCCGCCACCGTGCCCGTCCCCACCGCGCACGCCTTCCGCGCGGCCGTCGACGACGCGGTGGCGCGGGTGTCCGCGCAGGCCGACGGGCCGGTGCAGGACGCGGCCGACCTGCTCGCGCGCAGCGTGCTCGCCGACGGGGTGGTCCAGGCCTTCGGCACCGGCCACTCCGAGGCGCTCGCGATGGAGGTCGCCGGCCGGGCGGGCGGCCTGGTGCCGAGCAACCGGATCGCCCTGCGCGACCTCGTGCTGCGCGGCGGCGCCGACGCCTCGGTGCTCTCCGACGGCACGCTCGAGCGCGACCCGTCGGTCGCCGTGCGGCTGTACGAGCTCACCGCGCCGGCCCCGCAGGACGCGTTCGTCGTCGCGTCCAACTCCGGGGTCAACGGCTCGACGGTCGAGATGGCCCGGGTCGCGCGCGAGCACGGCCACCCCGTGGTCGCGATCACCTCGCTCACCCAGACCGCGCAGGTGCCCTCGCGGCACCCGTCGGGCCTGCGCCTGAAGGACGTCGCCGACGTCGTGCTCGACAACGGCGCCCCCTACGGCGACGCCGTGCTCGCGCTGCCCGGCGGCGGCACCGTGTGCGGCATCTCCTCCATCACCAGCGCGCTCCTCGCCCAGATGGTCGGGGCCGAGGTCGTGCGCCGGATCCTCGAGGCGGGCGTGGTCCCGCCGGTCTACCTGTCCGCCAACGTCCCCGAGGGCGACGAGCACAACCACGCCCTCGAGGCCCGCTACGCCGGACGCATCCGCCGCGGCGCCTGAGCACCGCCGGCACCCAGCAGCAGCAGACGCACCCACCCACAGAAGGAGCACCAGATGTCCCTCCCGAACCAGCACTCGCGCCGGGTGTTCCTGCAGCGGGCGGCGTTCGCGTCGTTCGTCGCGGCAGGCGGTGCCGGCACGCTGGCGTCGTGCGCGAGCGGCGGCAGCAGCAGCGGCGAGGCCACCGGCGAGGGCGAGGTGTCGGACGACAACCCGTTCGGCGTCACCGCCGACGCCCCGCTCGACGTCGTCATCTTCAAGGGCGGCTACGGCGACGACTACGCCAAGTTCCACGAGGAGCTGTACGGCGCGAAGTTCCCCGACGCCGAGATCAAGCACGCCGGCATCACCGACATCCGCCAGCAGCTGCAGCCGCGCTTCAACGCCGGCAACCCGCCCGACGTCGTCGACAACTCCGGCGCCGAGTCGCTGCCGATCTCGACCCTGGCCGACACCGGCCAGCTGGCCGACCTCACGATGCTGTTCGACGCCGAGTCGGTCGACGGCGGCACGGTGCGCGAGTCGCTCGTCCCGGTGGCGATCGAGGCGGGCACCTACGACGACAAGCCGCTGGTGCTCAACTACGCGCTGGAGTGCTACGGCCTCTGGTACGACGCCGCGCTGTTCGAGTCGAAGGGCTGGACGCCGCCCGAGACCTGGACCGACTTCCTCGCGCTGTGCGAGGAGATCAAGGGCGCCGGCATCGCGCCGATGGCCCACCAGGGCAAGTACCCGTACTACATCCAGCAGATCCTGATGGACATGGCGGTCAAGCACGGCGGCACCGACGTCATCTACGCCATCGACTCGCTCGAGCCCGACGCGTGGAAGCACGAGTCGGTGCTGGCGGCCGCCGAGGCGCTGGCCGAGATCAAGGCCAAGGGCTACATGCTCGAGGGCACCGAGGGTCTCGACCACATCCAGTCCCAGACCGCCTGGAACGAGGGCAAGGCCGCCTTCATCCCGTCCGGCTCGTGGCTCGAGAACGAGCAGAAGTCGGTGGCACCGGCCGAGTTCCGCACCACGGTCGCGCCCACCCCGCTGCTCGACGGCGCGAAGCTGCCCTACGGCTGCACCCGCCTGAGCGCCGCCGAGGCGTTCATCGTCCCCGAGCAGGCGGCCAACAAGGCCGGCGGCATGGAGTTCCTGCGGATCATGCTGTCGAAGGAGGGCGCGGCGAAGTTCACCGAGCTCACCGCGGCCCCGACCGTCGTGCAGGGCGGCGCCGAGGGCGTCGACCTGACGCCGGCCGCGGCGTCGGTGCAGGAGCTGGTCGACTCCGGCGGCGACGACAACTGGAACATGTACTTCCACGTCTGGTACACGCCGCTCGCCGACAAGATCGAGACCATCGTGGGCGAGCTCGCGGCCGGTCGCCTCGACGCGGCGGGTTTCGTCGCCGAGGCGCAGAAGGCGGCCGACGAGACCGCGGCCGACCCCTCGACGAAGAAGCGCACCCGCAGCTGACCTGCGGCGCGACCGCCTGACGAGCTGACGGACGACGAGGAGGCCCACCCATGCAGCACGGCAAGTACCGGTTCGTGGTGGGCTTCCTCGTCGTCCCGCTCGTGCTCTACGCCGTCTTCGTCCTCTCGCCGTTCGTCCAGGCGTTCTACTACTCGCTGACGAACTGGACCGGCGTCTCGCCGCAGTTCGAGATGGTCGGGCTGCAGAACTTCGAGCGGCTCGCGAACGACTCGGTGTTCCTGCGCGCCATCGCCAACAACGCCGTGCTCCTCGTGCTGGTGCCGGTCCTGACGATCGTGCTGGCGCTGCTCTACGCGTTCCTGCTCAACGTGGGTGGACGCGCCGGCGCGGCCGGCGTGCGCGGCGTGCGCGGCGCCGACTTCTACAAGCTCGTGTTCTTCATGCCGCAGGTGCTGTCGGTCCCCGTCATCGCGGTGATCTGGTCCGTGATCCTCACGCCCACCGGCGACGGGCTGGCGAACAGCCTGCTCGGCGCGGTCGGCATCGACCCGAAGGGCTGGCTCGCCGACCCGTCGATGGCGCTGTGGTGCGTGATCTGGGTGCTGGTCTGGGGCGGCGTGGGCTTCTACCTGGTGCTGTTCAACGCCGCGATGAGCTCGATCCCGCGCGACGTCTTCGAGGCCGCGCTGATCGACGGGGCCGGGCGCGTCGCGACCTTCGTGCGGATCACGATCCCGCTGCTGTGGGACACCATCCAGACCGCCTGGGTCTACATCGCGATCCTGGCGCTCGACGTGTACGCACTCGTCGCGGTGATGACGGTCGGGCCCGGCGGACCGGACAACGCCACGCAGGTGATGTCGCTGCAGATCGCGAGCAACGGCTTCCAGTACGGGCAGGCGGGGTACGCGTCCGCCATGGGTGTGGTCCTGTTCCTCACCACGCTGGTCATCGCCGTGGTGATGCTGCGCGCCACCCGGCGCGAGCAGATCGAGTACTGAGGTGGGGACGTGTCGCTGACGAAGGACGAGCACGTGGTGGCGGCCGACGACGACGCCCCGCGCAGGGCCGAGCCGCACCGCGGCTCACGGTCGTCCGACCTGGGCAACGCCTTCGCCCACGTGGTGCTGGCGCTGTGGACCGTCACGGTGGTCGTCCCGTTCGCGTGGGCGCTGCTGGCCTCGACCAAGACCACCCGCGAGATCTTCGGCAGCCCGTGGTCGCTGCCCGAGACGCCGCGGTGGGGCAACTTCGCCAGCGCCTGGGACAAGGGCGTGGGGGAGTACCTGCTGAACAGCGTCGTCGTCGTCACCGGCGGCGTGGTGCTCACCATGCTGCTCGGCTCGATGGTGGCCTACGTGCTGGCGCGCTATCCGTTCCCCGGCAACCGCGCGATCTACTACCTGTTCGCCGCCGGGATGATGTTCCCGGTCTTCCTGGCGATCGTCCCGCTGTTCTTCGTGGTGCGCGGCTTCGGCATGCTCTCGACCTACCACGGCCTGATCCTGGTCTACACGGCGTACTCGCTGCCGTTCACCGTCTTCTTCATGCACGCCTTCTTCCGCACCCTGCCGACCTCGGTGGCCGAGGCCGCGGTGCTCGACGGCTGCTCTCACACCAGCACCTTCTTCCGCGTGATGCTGCCGATGGCCAAGCCGGGGCTGCTGAGCATCGGCGTGTTCAACGTGCTGGGGCAGTTCAACCAGTTCGTCCTGCCCTCGTTCCTCTCGCCGGAGAAACCCGTTCTGGCGCAGGGCATCGCGACGCTGCTGGCGAGCACCAGGTACGAGAGCGACTGGGGCGGCTTGTTCGCGGCGCTCGCGATCGCCATGCTGCCCGTCGTGCTCGTCTACGTGGTGTTCTACCGCCAGATCCAGGCCGGGCTGACGAGCGGGACGCTGAAGTGAGCGCCACGCCGGACGACGTCGTGGCCGAGCCGCGCCGCGGTGAGCAGGTGCTCGACCGCTCGCGCCGGTGGCAGGCCCTGCTCGACGCCGTGTCCCAGCACGGCCGGCTGTCGGTCACCGAGGCCGTCGACCGGCTGGGCGTGTCCGGTGCCACCATCCGCCGCGACTTCCTCGCCCTCGCGGAGCAGCAGCTCGTCACCCGCACCCACGGCGGCATCGTCGCCACGGCGGTCGCCTACGACCTGCCGGCGCGGTACCGCGGGTCGGGACGCACCGGCGCCAAGGAGCGCATCGCGGCAGCCGCCTGCGAGATGCTCGACGAGGGGACGGTGGTCGCGTTCAACGGAGGCACCACCACCTCGGCGGTGGCGAGGCGGCTGGCGGCGCGCGCCGACCTGGCGGCCACCTCGACGCGTCCGGCGATCACCGTGGTGACCAACGCGCTGAACATCGCCACCGAGATGGTGCTGCGCCCGCACGTGCGCACGGTGACGCTCGGCGGCGTCGCGCGCCAGCAGTCGTACGAGCTGACGGGGCCGCTCGCGGCGATCGTGCTCGAGCAGCTGTGGATCGACACGATGGTGCTCGGCGTCGACGGCTTCTCGCAGTCCGACGGCGCGTCGGCCCAGCACGAGGGCGAGGCCGGCATCAACGCCGAGATGGTGCGCCGCAGCAAGAAGGTCGTCGTCGTGGCGGGCGCCGAGAAGCTCGGCCGCCGCGCCTTCGCCCGCATCTGCGACGCGGGCGACATCGACGTGCTGGTCACCGACGACGACGCCGACGGCGCCCACGTGGAGGCGCTGCGCGAGGCGGGCGTCGAGGTCGTCCTGGCCTGAGGGTGGCGCGGTGAGCGACCTGCAGTGCCCGGTCACGCTGCGCGTGGTGACGGCCGACCCCGTCACGGGTCGCGGCGAGGTGGCGCACGTCCCGGCCGCGTCGCCGACCGCGACCAGCACGCTCGACGACCTCGCCGACCTGCACCGCGGCGAGACGGTCGTGGTCGTCACCGACGACGTGCCTGCGCTGGTGCTGCTGCTCACCGGTCGCGCGACGACCGCCGACGAGGCGTTCGTCGAGGGGGACGCCGACGGCTGGCGCCTCGTGGTCGAGCCGGGGTAGGGCGTCTCAGCGCAGCGCCGAGACCTGCTGCAGCACCTCGTCGGCGCAGCCCCACGACAGCGTGACGCCCGACCCGCCGTGGCCGTAGCAGTGCACCAGCGCCCGCTCGTCGTCGACGACGGTCTCGAGCCGCACGGCGGGACGTGCCGGTCGCAGGCCGACCCGGTGGGCGAGCACCCGCGCCATCCGCAGGCGCGGCTCGACGACCGCCGCCTGCTCCAGGATCGACTGCGCCACAGCGGGTTGCGGCGTGGTGTCCCACTCGCCGTCCTCGGCCGTGCCGCCCACGACGACGTGGTCGCCGCGGGGGATGACGTACAGCGGGCGCGTGGGATCGGTGTCGTCGCACCACCACCGGGTGAGCCCGGGGTTGGCCACCACGACCACCTGGCCCCGCACCGGGTGCACGTCCGGGTCGCGCGCCATCGCGCGGGCGCTCACGCCGGTGGCGTTCACGACCACGCCGCGCTGCGGCAGCGCCGCGAGCGGCATCCGCGTGACGGTGCCGCCGGCGGCGGCCAGCCGCGCCGCGAGCCAGGGCAGGTACGTGGTGGTCTCGGCGACGGGCACGGTCATCCGCCAGCCCGACGCGTAGCCCGGCACGGGGTCGGCGACCAGGTCGAGCCGGGGCTCGTCGGCGGTGGCCCAGTCCGGCCGCGCCGGGTCGGGGGTGCGGTGCAGCTCGTACCCCTGCGTGAGGCGCACGCCCGTGGCGGGGTCGTCGCAGAGCGCGGTGAGCTCGTGCAGCGTCGCGGCGGCCCACGCGGCCACCCGCTCGCGCGGCGAGGCGAGGTAGGGCATCCAGAGCCCGCCGGCCACGGCCGAGGTGGTCTCGAGCGGCAGGTCGCGCGCCAGCACGTGCACGTCGTACCCGGCCTCGGCCAGCCGGACGGCGCACGACAGACCGATGACCCCGGCACCCACCACCACGACGCGCTGCACGGGCTCATCCTGCTGCATCTGGGACCCTGTGCGCTGGCCCGAGCAGTCGGGCGCCACCGCACTCCGAGGGGGAGAACGATGAGGACCCTGCTGCAGCCCGCCACCCGCCTGTTCGTCTGGACGACCTCGAGGCTGCGACGGGTCGTCGTGGCGTACCTGCTGACCCGCCTGCTCGCGGTGCTGACGTTCGGCGTGATCGAGGACTGGAGCTTCCTGGACGCCTACTGGTGGGGCGAGGTGGCCTCGCTGACCATCGGCTACGGCGACCTCGCGCCCGAGACCGACCTCGGGCGCCTGCTCGCCGGACCGTTCCACTTCTTCTGGGTCTACTACTGCGGCCTGGCCATCGGCGGCCACATCGTCCTGGCGGTGTTCAAGAACCGCAACGAGATGACGCACGAGGAGCAGGAGTGGCTCTTCCACGTCGTCACGGTGGTCTACGGCTGGGTGCGCTGGCTGGTGCAGGCCCGCCTCGACGACGACCCGACCCTCGCCGACCGGGTGCCCGTGCCGTTCCGCGACGAGGCCGGGGTGCTCGAACCCTGCCCCGAGCAGCCGCACGACACCGAGGACGGGAACCTCGAGCCGGTCGGCTTCGGCTCGCGCGCCACGGCGGAGGCGACCTCAGAACAGGCGTGAGGTGACGTCGTCGACGCCCTTCATGGCGTCGTAGTCGAGCGTCAGGCACGCGATGCCGCGGTCGGCGGCGAGAACGCGTGCCTGCGGCTTGATCTCCTGCGCGGCGAACACGCCCTTCACCGGCGACAGCAGCGGGTCGCGGTTGAGCAGCTCGAGGTAGCGGGTGAGCTGCTCGACGCCGTCGATGTCGCCGCGCCGCTTGATCTCGACGGCCACGGTCACCCCGGACGCGTCGCGGGCCAGGATGTCGACCGGGCCGATGGCGGTGGGGTACTCGCGCCGCACCAGGCTGTGGCCCGCGCCGAGCCGCTCGATCTGCTCGGCCAGCAGCTTCTGCAGGTGCGCCTCGACGCCGTCCTTGACCAGGCCGGGGTCGACGCCGAGCTCGTGCGCCGAGTCGTGCAGCACCTCGTGGATGCGCACCACCAGCCGGTCGTCGCTCTTGGCGTGCTGCACCCGCCACAGGGCGACCACGCCGGTCGCGGCCTCGTCGTCGTCGGGCTGCTGCTCGGCCATCGCGCACGGCGGGCTCATCCAGTTCAGCGGCTTGTACGAGCCGCCGTCGGAGTGGACGAGGACCGAGCCGTCGGCCTTGACCAGCAGCAGCCGGGTGGCGAGCGGGAGGTGGGCCGTCAGCCGTCCCTCGTAGTCGACCGAGCAGCGGGCGATGACGAGGCGCACGGCCGCCACCCTAGCCGGGGCGCCCGTTCGCCCCGGAACTCAGTCGTCCTGGAAGTACGTGCGCTCGACGGTGGCCAGCACCGTGACCTGCGAGGACGCGGCGAGCTCGTCCAGCAGCGCCTGCGCGGCCGGGTCGTCGGACGGCCCGAAGCGCCCGAGCGAGACGAAGGGGAGATCCTGGCCCGGCGCCGCGACGCCGACCACGAGCAGCGCCCCGGGATCGTCGGGGTGCTCGTAGCGGCCCTCGGCGTTCTCGCCGGAGCCGACCGTCTCCATCTCGCCGTACGAGGTCGGACGCCAGCCGAGGTCGCGTACCCGGGCGTCGACGTCGGAGGCCGCGGTCTGCACACCGGACGCCGCCGAGGTGGCCCCGAGCACCGACGTCTGCGCGCACGACAGCGTCCAGCCGTCCTGCACCTTCCAGTTGTTCTGCCCCTCGTCGCACCCCTCGACCTCCACCCGGCCGACGTCGGCGCCGCCCTCGGCGAGGGCCCGCTCGACGGGGTCCGCCAGCGCGGCCAGCGGCTCGGTCCCCGCCTCGCGCGCCGCGACCACGTCGGCGTCGTCGGGCTGCGCCACCGGACGGATGCCGTCCCAGCCGCCCGACAGGGTCCACACGAACGCGCCCACCCCCAGCAGCACCAGCACGACGACCGACCCGAGGACCCACGCGACCACCTTCAACGCTGTGCTCATGCCCTCCACCCTGCCCGTGCGCGCCGTCCGCGCGCTGAGTACGCGGGCCCGACCGCCCTGGTGTGACGTGCGTGACGAAGCCCCGGCCCGGCTCGGACGCTCTGCGAGGATGCCGAGGCCGACGGGGCCGACGAGGCCGACGACGACGACCAGAGGAGCGAGATGGCACGCGAGTTCGCCACGGTGGGTGTGGTGGGTCTGGGCACGATGGGCGCCGGCATCGCGGAGGTGTTCGCCCGCAACGGCCTCGCCGTCGTCGCCCACGAGCCCGACGCCGACGGCCTGCAGCGCGGGCGCGGCCACGTCGAGTTCTCCACCGGCCGGGCCGTCGCGCGCGGCAAGCTCGGCGAGGACGACCAGGCGGCCCTGCTGGGCCGCATCACCTTCACCAGCGACCTGACCGACCTCGCCGGCTGCGACCTCGTGGTCGAGGCCGTGCCGGAGCAGCTCGACCTGAAGCGGCAGATCTTCACGGCGCTCGACGCCATCGTGCGGCCCGAGGCGGTGCTCGCCACCAACACCTCGTCGCTGTCGGTCACCGAGATCTCGGTGGCCACCAGCAACCCGCGCCGTGTGGTCGGCCTGCACTTCTTCAACCCGGCCCCGGTGCAGAAGTTCGTCGAGGTGATCCGCACCGTCGTCACCGAGGACGACGTCGTCGAGGACGTGGAGGACCTCGCCGCGCGCATCGGCAAGATGCCCGTGGTCGTGGGCGACAAGGCAGGGTTCATCGCCAACGCGCTGCTGTTCGGCTACCTCAACCACGCCGTGTCGATGTACGAGTCGCGCTACGCGACCCGCGAGGACATCGACGCGTCGATGACGCTCGGCTGCGGCCTGCCGATGGGCCCGCTGGCGCTGATGGACCTGATCGGCCTCGACACCGCGTACGAGATCCTCGACACGATGTACAAGCAGGGCCGCGACCGCCTGCACGCCCCGACCCCGATCCTCAAGCAGATGGTCACCGCGGGCCTGAAGGGACGCAAGAGCGGGCGCGGCTTCTACACCTACGCCGAGCCGGGCTCGTCGAAGGTCGTGCCGGACGCCCTGACGCCCGCCGACGGCGTCGTCGCCGCCGACGGGCTGCGCTCCGTGTCGTCCGCCGGGGTCGTCGGCTCCGGGACGATGGCCACCGGCATCGTCGAGGTGCTCGCCAAGGCGGGCCTCGACGTCCTGGTGGTCGCGCGCAGCGACGAGAAGGCGCAGGCCGTCGTGGCCGCGGTGGGCCGCAGCCTCGAGAAGGCCGTCACCAGAGGCAAGATCGAGCAGGGCGACGCCGATGCCGCGCTCGCGAGGGTCAGCCCGTCGGCGACGCTGGCCGACCTCTCGGGCGTCGACCTGGTCGTCGAGGCGGTCGTCGAGGAGCTGTCGGTCAAGCAGACGCTGTTCGCCGACCTCGACGGCATCTGCAAGCCGGGCGCGATCCTCGCGACCACCACGTCGTCGCTGCCGGTGGTCGAGTGCGCTGCCGCCACGCAGCGACCCGGCGACGTCGTCGGCCTGCACTTCTTCAACCCCGCCCAGGTGATGCGCCTGGTCGAGGTGGTGCGCACCGTGGCGACCGCCGACGACGTCGTCGACACCGTGGTCGACCTGTGCCGCCGCGTCGGCAAGCACCCGGTGACCTGCGCCGACCGCTCGGGCTTCATCGTCAACGCGCTGCTGTTCCCGTACCTGAACGACGCGGTGAAGATGGTGGAGGCGAACTACGCCTCGACCGACGACATCGACACCGCGATGAAGACCGGCTGCGGCTACCCGATGGGCCCGTTCGAGCTGCTCGACGTCGTGGGCCTCGACGTGTCGCTCGCGATCGAGCGGGAGCTGTACCTCGAGTTCCGTGAGCGGGGTTACGCGCCCGCGCCGCTGCTCGAGCACCTGGTCACCGCCGGCTACCTCGGACGCAAGACCGGACGGGGCTTCCGCACCTACGCCTGAGGCAGTCGTCTGTAGCGTCGCCGCCGTGGACCGCTCCGAGATCTTCGACACCGCGCACCGGCGCCACCCGATCGCGGCGCCGGTGGCGTCCGAGCGGCTCCGCGAGCTGGTCGGGTGGCTGAGCCCGGGCGACGGTGCCCGCGCCGTCGACCTCGGGTGCGGCGAGGGGGAGTGGCTGCAGGAGCTGCTGGTGGCCCACCCTCGGACCACCGGCGTGGGGATCGACCACATGCTCCCGACCTCTGCCGTCCGGCGCGCGGGCGAGCGGGGGCTGACCGAGCGCGTGCGTTGGGTCGAGACCGATGCCGCGACCTGGGATGACGGGGTCTTCGACGTGGTGCTGTGCGTCGGCGCGAGCCACGCCTTCGGCCGGCTCGACCGCGACCACGCGCTCGCCGTCGCCCGCGAGCAGCGTGACGCCTGGATCGGCGGTGCACGGAGAGAGCTCGGGTTCGCCACCTTCGTCCTGCACGACACCGCCGCTGCGGCAGGCGCCTGATCGGTGTCGCGTCGGGCGCGACGGGCACGGCTGCGCCGCCGAGCAGCGATCAGCACGACCGGCCCGTGACGCGCGAGACGGCTCCCTTGCGCCGCGCCGGCGTTCCTGCTTGTATCTACCTACAGAAACAACCTAGATAAGAGCGGCGGGATCGTATGGACCAGCGGGGGTGGCCGGAGCGGGACCGCCAGTGGGTGGCGGGGTACCGGGCTGCGACAGCCGGCAGGCACGTTCCTGCGGACGTGCTGGCGCGGCGTGAGGACGAGCTGCTCGACGCCGTGCGCGCGGCCGGGCTGCCGGCGGCCGAGGTCCTCGGTGCGGCTGGCGACCTCGCCGACGAGGACGTGACCGAGCTGGCGACCACGGAGGAGGTGGTGCGGACGTCCTACGGCGGTGGGTTGCGTCCCGCGCTGCGGGAGGTCGGAGGCACGCTGACGGGGATCGGCGCCGTCGCCCTGGTGGTCACGGTCCTGCGCGACGGCTGGTACGTCGACCTCGGGGTGGCCGAGATGCTGGTGGCGGTGAGCGTGACCACCGTCTTCCTGGGTGGGGTCGTCGGTCGCTCCCTGTTCTCCGCCGGTCGCCCGCGCTGGATGGCTGGTGTGCTCCTGGCCGCCCTGGTCGTCGCCGCCGCAGGCATCGCGGTGGCTGCCGGCGTGGGTCCTGACCCCGTCGCGGCCGGTGACGTACCGGTGCTGCTGCTGGGTGTCGGGCTGCTCACCCCCGGTGCCGTGACGCTCGTGGTCGCCGGCCGGATGCCGCAGCAGACCCTGCGGCTGGACTGGGACGACTCGGAGTGGCTGCGTCGTTTCCGCGGCGGGCTGTCGTCCCGGCTGGTGCCCAGGGCCGCGGCCACGGCTCACGTCGCCGAGGTCGAGCAGCAGGTGGCGTCGTCCGGGGTGCCGGCTCACGTGGAGTTCGGCCACCCGCTGGTGCTGGCCAGGGAGGTTGCCGCTGCTGACCGGACCGCCCGCGCGCGACGCTGGTGGCTGACCACCGTCGTCGGCGCCGGCGCACCCCTCGCGGTGGGCCTGCTGATCCTCGCCAACGACAGCTGGGGTGCGCTGACGATCCCGCTGGGCGTCGCCTTCCTGCTGGTGGGTCTCTCCCGTCCGGTCATCGCCTGGGGCGGACGACCGACGGCTCAGCAGGCATGACACTCGCCGGGTGGCAGCGGGTGTCGCTGCCGATGCTGGTGCTCGACGTCCTCGCGGCGGCGCCCAGGCACGGGTACGGCATCTCCCAGGCGCTCGTCTCGGCCGGACTCCAACCCATCAAGGGCGCTCAGCTCTACCCGACCCTGGTCCGCCTCGAGGACGAGGGAGCGGTCCAGGCGCGGTGGGAGGAGGGTGAGTCGGGTCCTGCGCGCAAGGTGTACGAGCTGACGGCTCCAGGACGTGCGCGGCTGGACGAGCTGCACGCGCAGTGGCGGACGTTCATCACGGCGGCTGAGGCCGTCCGCCGGACCGAGTGACTCGCCGTCACGCGGGTCCCTGTGACGCAGGAGTGGCCGGGCAGCCACGTCGAACGCCGTCTCGGGCGAGGCGTGCGGCAGCGGTACCGTTGCTCATGGACGACGACGCTGTGTACCTGAGCCCTGGCGGCGGCGCGACGGTCGACCTGGGCGGGCTCGGGGTCCACTTCAAGCTGCGTGGCCAGCAGACCGGTGGCGCGTTCGCCGTCGTGGAGCATCCGATCTCGCCCGGGATCATCGTGGAGCCCCACGTCCACCAGCACGAGGACGAGCTGTCCTACGTGCTCGAGGGAACCGTCTGGGCGCGGGTGGGGGACCAGGAGGTGGAGGCCGCGGCCGGTTCGTACGTGTGGAAGCCACGGAATGTGCTGCACACGTTCTGGAATCCGGGACCGGAGCCGGCGCGGCTGCTGGAGACGATCTCGCCGGCAGGGTTCGAGGTCTTCTTCGAGGAGCTCGCCACCCTCCTGCAGCACTCGCCCCCGCCGGACGACGAGGACGTCTACGGGCTGTGCGACCGCTACGGGCTCTCGTTCGACCGAGGTTGGCTACCAGAGCTGGAGTCGCGGTTCGGCCCGATGCGGATGGTCTAGGCACCCGGTGCTGCCCGCCCCCGACCGTGGCAGGGCGCGTGCGTCACGGACCGACCGCAGCACGGAGCATCTCTCGGTCACCGCCGGCCCGCAGCGCCGCAAGGGCCCAGGGCCGACACGGGTCCGAGCTCGACCGCGGCGCTGACGACGGCGCAGTGGGCGCCGTCAGGACTCGGTGGTCCCGAGGGTTCGGTAGTAGTGCCAGCCACCCTCGATGTCGACGTACGGCGCCAGTGGCGATCACCGTACGGGTCTGGTGCGGGGCGGCGGGGGCGCCTAGGTTGTGCGGGCGGTGGACCGACTCCCCCGGAGGCAGCGATGGCCCTGACAGTGACCCGGCACCGGCCGGCCCGGTTCGTGCTCCTGCTCGCCCTCGTGGCCGCGCTGGTGCTGCCCCCGCAGGCGGCCGCGGCCGCGGTCCCGACCGGCTTCACGGCCCGCAAGCTGACGCCGGTCCTGACCAGCGCGGTGGCCATGGCCTTCCTGCCGGACGGCCGGCTGCTGGTCACGGAGAGGGGTGGGCGGCTGCGGGTCGTTCGGGGCGGGGCGCTGCTCCCCACGCCGATGCTGACGGTGGCCGTCGACTCCAGCGGAGAGCGCGGCCTGCTCGGGGTCACCGCCGACCCGGCGTTCGCCAGCAACGGCTTCGTCTACATCCACTACACGGTGCCGGCGACCGCCACGGCCGCGGCCCACGCCCGCATCGAGCGGTGGACGGTGCCGGCCGGCAGCAACGTGGCGACGCCAGCCTCGCGCAAGCGGCTGCTCGACCTGCCGGCGCTCGGCGCCGGCCTGCACAACGCGGGAGCGCTGCACTTCGGCCGCGACGGCAAGCTGTACACCACCGTCGGGGACAACGGCGTGCCCGGCCGGGCCCAGCAGCTCACCAACCCGTTCGGCAAGATCCTGCGCATCGAGCCCGCCACCGGGGCGCCCGCGGCGGGCAACCCGTTCATCAGCCGGTCGAACTTCTGGGCCAAGCGCATCTGGGCCTACGGCCTGCGCAACCCCTTCACCTTCGCGGTGTCGCCCGCGACCGGGCGTCTGCACATCAACGACGTGGGGCAGGACACCTGGGAGGAGGTCAACCGCGGGGTGCGTGCGGGAAACTACGGCTGGCCGGTCAGCGAGGGCCCCGACAACGTCGCCGGCTTCACCGCGCCGATCGACTACTACGGCCACGACCTCGGCTGCTCCATCGCCGGTGGCGCGTTCTACCAGGCGCCAACTCGCCCCTACCCCAACAGCTACGACGGCGACTACTTCTTCGCCGACTTCTGCGCGGGCACAGTCTGGGCGTACGACGTGGCCACCGACACCCGGCAGACTTTCGGCACCGCGTTCGGCCGCGTCGTCGACCTCGCAGTCAGCCCCGCCGGTGCTCTGCACGTGCTGAACCAGGACGGACTCTGGCGGGTCGACTACAACGGCTAGGCAGACGAGGCGTCGCGCTGGCTGGCGTGGCTACCTCGGCTGCCAGAGCAACCGGTCTGCAACCCCGTCGTGAACGAGGACCACACCATCAGGATCGCCCGCGATCGGCACGTGAAGGTAGCGGGTCGCTGGGTTCAGACAGCGCCGACAGGCGACGGAAGGGCCCAGACGGGGTTCGACGCTGCAAGTGCGGAGCTCCGCGGTTGACTGCCGCTACCGCCCGTTGAGGAGGATCAAGACCCCGACGAGCACCGCGGTGCCGACCAGCGAGACCAGCAACGACCCGACGCAACCGAGACGGTTGCTGAAGAAGGCGAACATGGCCTAATCGTGCCCGTGACCACCAGCATCCGCACCCGGGCGTCACGAGAACTCAGCCAGAAGGCCTGGGACTGCGATGGTCCTAGGCACGGAGGCCGGCGGCGGATCGACGCGCCTCCACCCGGGCCCAGACGGCGCGAGGGAAGTACATCACCATGCGGCGGTACTTCATCTGCATCGAGCACTGAAGTGACGACGGCGTGCAGCGGGCGGTGTTCGAGCCGAACCAGCCCTCGGCAGAGGGGCGAGCCTGACGACGCGGAAGGACGCGGGATCGCGCCTCGATTCTGCTGGCACGGTGGGGCCGTCGAGCTACTCGGGCGGCGCACTCCCGTGCCGGTGCGCAACCTTCCATGCTCCGTCCTCGCGCCGGTAGATCTGGGTCGCGCGCAGGGTGTAGCTCTGCGGTGCGCCGTGGACGGTCGCGGAGGTGTGCTCGAAGCCCACCGTGTAGGCGGCGTCTCCGAGAACCTCGGCCTCCACGAGGTCGAACTCGTAGGAAGTGCAGTCGGAGAAGCTGTTGGCGAGATGCTCGAAGAGCTCGTCGAGCTCCGTCTGCCCGACCGCGTTCTTCCAGGCGCCCAGCACGGTCACCGGGTCGTTTCGCGACCAGATGGCGCGGCGAGGCCCGGCATCACCGTTGTGGACGGCGATCTCTGCGTCCTTGAGAACGGACTGCACCCAGGTGATGAACTCGTCGCGGTCGGTCACGACGTGATGGTCCCACTCGACCCGGCCTCCTGGTAGTGGCTCGAGGTCAACCACAACGCCTCGCGCGACGGTCAAGGAAACCTAGCAACCTGCGGTCGCGATGCCGTCAGGCGGCGGAGTGGGTCAGGTCTGACGTCCGCAACTCGGTGTCACCGTCGCTGCTGGCCGCCTACGCTCGCAGTGAGCCCGCCCAAGGCGCATCTACCCGGTAAGGGTGCGCCCAGCCCGTCGTTGGTGAGGGTGGCAGCCCGTTCGAGCCGGGCCGGGTCCGGGGAGTTCACGCTTCGACGGGAAGTGTCGGGACTCCCGCTACGGCGATAGGCGGCGTTGCGACGCTGGCGCACTGGTGGACGGCCTGCCTCGGAGTCGCGGGGTACGCGTCGGCGACGGCACGCCGTCGAGACGGACAAGCGGGCCGGTCAGCCTGGGAGTGCCGCGAACTTGCGGGGCCGGGGCAGGTGCGGCTCGACGACGCCGCGCCGCAGGCGCGGATCTACGTCAGTTGTGCCCGTTGTCGCGCTTGATCAGCGCCGAGCAGTTGTCGATCGAGTACTCCCCGTAGCAGACGCTGATGGCTGCTCGTCGGATCG
Organism: uncultured Actinomycetota bacterium; assembly: GCA_963715595.1. Taxonomy (GTDB): domain Bacteria; phylum Actinomycetota; class Actinomycetes; order Actinomycetales; family CAWJMD01; genus MFD01275-22. The sequence continues at coordinate 2,373,604 of OY970255.1, read as the reverse complement.
GATCCGGGTGCGTGACTTGGGGCCCGTCGAACCGGTAGACCTTGTCGGCCTCGCAGTCCTGGCGCCCGGTCTGACCGACGTTGAAGAAGGCGCCGTCGTGGTAGGGGGAGATCCAGTGGATGATCCACACCTTCTTGCCGTCGCAGACGAGGTCGTTCAGCTCGGTGCGTCCGAAGTCGACCGAGCGTGACCCGGTGAAGTCGATGTGGCTTCCGCCCCAGCCCTTGCCGTTGCTCGACGAGCTGGACACCCACCCGTCGACGGCCGTGGCCGTGGACGCCGTGAGGCACAGTCCCGCGGACACGACGGCCACCGCCAACGTCCGACCGATCGTGGTCATCCTCGCAGTCATCGCCTGCTCCCTCTGTCGTCGGCTGGCCGCCCGGCCAGGCCGACGAAGCCTACGCCTCGCGGACGCGCTGGCTACTCGTCAGCGAGCGCGGTTGCTCCACGAACCCGTCGCGGGCGGTCGCCTGGTACCGGACCGTGTCGCGGTGGTTGTTCCATCCGTGCTTCCGTTGCCTCGCCCAGGTCACGGCAGCCCCGCTCGGTCGAACTCGTGCTGCAGTCGGGGCCGGCGTCGATGGACTCGCGAAGTTCCGCGACGAGGTGGACAGGTGACGGAGTGGGCTACGCCGGTAGCGGCGATGTGGGGCGCCTCTCGGCGTCAAGTCAGATCTTGACAGCGCCATCAGCGTCAAGCCACCATTGACAGGTGGAGATCCGGTCGTCGGCCCGGAAACATGGCATCGCCGACCGAGACATCGAGCACGCCTGGCGGCACGCCACGAGGCTGGTCGAGTACGAGTACGAAGGTGACGAGCGCCTGCTCGTCATTGGGCCCGATCGACACGGGATCATGTTGGAGCTCGTCGCCGTCCCGGTGGACATCCCGACGCGGATCATCCACGCGGATCGGCTCCGACCGTTCGCGATGCTCGCCGGCGTGGCACCGATCCCGGCGAACAGCGGCCAGGTCACGACCCGGTACCGGCTCAACCGTTACGGCGACCGCCAGCTCAACAACGCCCTGCACACCGTGGTCCAGAGCCGCATCCAGTACCAGCAGGCCACCCGCGATTACCCGCGAGCCTGACGACGCGGTAGGACGCTGGTTCTGAGATGGCGGGACCTGCGGCACCTCGGACGTGGCACGCGGTCCTGACGCCGGCGCCGACGCGTAACGTCGCGGGCGGCCACCTCGTCTGAGGGGTGCAACGGTCGACGAGCAGCGGGAGGCGCGGTGGAGGTCGAGGACTTCCTCGAGTCGCGCGCCCAGCGCCTGCTGCGGGTGGCGGTGCTGCTCACGGGTCGCACCCACGACGCCGAGGACCTCGTGCAGGACGTACTCGCGACCGTCGTGCTGCGCTGGCGCCGGGTGCGTCGGGCCGACGACGTCGACGCGTACGTGCGCCGCATGCTCGTCAACGCCTGGATCTCGCGCTCCCGCAAGATGTCGAGCAAGGAGCTCGTGCACCACGACGTCGTCACCAGCGACGTGCGCGCTCCCGCAGCACCCGACCCCGCCCGGCAGGTCGTCGACTCCCAGGTGCTCTGGGACGCCGTGACCGAGCTCCCACCACGCCAGCGCGCCGCCGTGGTGCTGCGGTTCTACGAGGACCTGCCCGACGTCGAGGGGGCCGCCGCGCTCGGGTGCAGCACCGGCAACTTCCGCGTCCTCGTGCACCGCGGCGTCGCCGCGCTGCGCGAGCGCAGCGGCCTGCACGACACGACCGACGACTCGAGCGCCGACCTGCGGGCCGACGCGCGGACGAGAGAAGCCCTGCGATGACGACGACCCTGCGCACCCGCGACCCCGGACCCGAGCTGCCCGGTCTGGTCGAGACCCTCGACAGCGCCTCGGCGCAGCCGTTCGACCTGGCGTCGCTGCGGCTCGGCGTCGACGGCCTGGTGCGGCACCGTCGCCGCCGGCGGCGTCGGCAGGCGGTCGGGGCGGGCGGTGCCGTCGCGGCCGTGCTCGTGGCCGGCGGTCTCACCTGGACGCTGCAGCCGGGGCCCGACGCGGCCCGGGTGGCGCAGCCGCCCCCGACGTCGACGGCCACGACCGACGAGCCGACGACGGCGGTGGTGGTCCCGCCGCCGGTCGACCGCACCCTGGTGCCCGACGGGGTGCTGCCGACCGGTGAGGAGGTCGGGTTCGGGCGCGAGCTGGTCAACGACCTCGGTCAGTACGCCGACGTCCCGGTCGTGTCCGGGCAGCAGTGCGACCCCGTCGGCGACGGTCTCGTCCCCGAGGGCGGTCGCACCGCCGGCTACTTCGACCCGCGCGACCCCGGCGCGGGCTCGGTCGACGTCACGGTCACGGTCTTCGCACAGGGCGGGGGACCGCAGGCGCTCACCGAGGCGAGCACCGACACCGGACGGTGCCGCTGGGTCGACCAGGTCACCTCGCCGGGCGCACCCTGGGACGGCCCGACCCGGTTCGTGGTGCAGGGCGAGGACGTCTTCGGTGCGCCCGTGCTGCGCGCCGTCGCCCGCTCGGGCGACGTGCTCGTCGGCGTCGAGGTCGTCGACGTCCGCGGTGCGGACCAGGCGCAGACCGACGCCCAGCGGCTGGCCGACCTGGTGCTGGAGCGGACGCGCACCGCGATGCCGGCCGCGCAGGACTGACCCCGCCGGGTCGGGGAGACTGGGCGGGTGCCCCGCTCGAACCGCCCGCGCCGCCGCAGCGGCGGCGCCCGTCCCGACGACGGGTTCGACCCCGACCGCGCGCTGTCGGGCATGCAGCGGCACGAGGACCATCCCGACGGCGGCTGGCTGGTCCGTCAGGTGAGCGGCTCGCGCACCGGCCCGGCCCGCTCCTACGTCTGCCCCGGCTGCCAGCAGCAGGTGCCGTCCACGTCGCCGCACGTGGTGGCCTGGCCGTCCGACACGCTCGTGGGCGAGGGCCTCGACCAGCGGCGGCACTGGCACACCGCCTGCTGGCGGGCCCGCGACCGACGCCGGCCCCGCTAGCCCAGGACGTCTCCACAAGGCGTTGTCAGGCCGGGCATCAGGCGCTAGTATCGAACACGTGTTCGATGACGAGCGAGGCGCTGGTGACGAGTCGGTGCTCACGCGGCTGCGCTCGCTCGTCGAGGAGGTGCAGGCGATGGAGTGCGCCGTCGACGACGCGGCGCGGATCGACCAGATCGGCCTGCTCGAGGACCTCAAGCGCGGCATCTGCGCCGCGCAGGCTCGCATCACCGACGCGTTCGCCCGCTCCCAGCGTGCGGTGCAGATCGAGGCGGGCGTGCGCTCGGAGCGGGCGTCGCGAGGGGTCGCCGACCAGGTGGCGAGGGCGCGGCGGGAGGCGCCCAGCCGCGGCGACACCTACGTCGGTCTGGCGCGTGCGCTCGTCCGCGAGATGCCCTGCACGCTGGCTGCCCTCACCGCCGGGCGCATCGGCGAGTGGACCGCGGCAGGCCTGGTGCGCGAGACGGCGGTGCTCAGCCTCGAGCACCGGACCCAGGTCGACGCCGAGCTGGCCGAGATGCTCGTCGAGGACGGTCGCTCGCACGGTGAGCTGGTGCGTGCGGCGCGGTGCGCGGCCCAGCGGCTCGACGCCGCCGCTGCCGTGCGTCGCGCGGCGAAGGCGGCCTCGGACCGTCGGGTGTCGATCCGGCCGGCGCCGGACGCGATGGTGTGGGTCGGTGCGCTGCTCCCGGTCGTCGACGGCGTCGCCTCGTACGCCTCGCTCCACCGCGACGCGGCATCGGCGAAGGCCTCCGGCGATCCGCGCGGACGCGGCCAGCTGATGGCCGACCTGCTCGTGCAGCGCGTCACCGGTCGCGACCCGCTGACCACCCCGGCGGACGTGCGGGTCGAGCTGGTGATGGGTGACACCACCCTGCTCGGCGACACCGGCGACCCGGGCCGCGACGAGCCGGCCACCGTGCGGGCCCGCGGTCTGGCACCGCTCCCCGTCCCGGCGCCCGTCGCGCGCGCTCTGGTCGCCCGGGCGGGCGCCTCGGGTCGGGCGTGGTTGCGCCGGCTGTACCAGTCGCCGCAGCGCGACCGGCTCGTCGCGATGGACTCGCGGTCCCGGCTGTTCCCGACGGGCCTGGCCGAGCTGATCGCCCTCGACGACCAGACCTGCCGCGCGCCCTGGTGCGACGCCCCGATCCGGGCCAGCGACCACGTCCGGTCCGTCGCCGACGACGGCGACACCAGTCGCGAGAACGGCCAGGGCCTGTGCGAGCGCTGCAACCTCGCCAAGGAGGCACCCGGGTGGCGCGCCACCCGCGCCCCGGACGGGGCGGTCACCTCCACGACCCCGACCGGGCACAGCACGACGACCCGCCCACCACCCCCGCTCGGGCCGCCGAGGGCGGCACCGGGCTCCGGCCGCGGTCCCGTCGACCTGGTGTTCGCCGTGCCCTGGCACCGGCGCGCCGCCTGAGCAGGCGTCGTGGCGGTGAGCGAGGTGCGGTCAGTGCGCGGTGAGCCGCGCCAGCGCGCCGCCGAGCGGGCTCGGCCGTCCCGAGCGGCGCTCGTGCGCGTCGGCGGCCCGCGCCACCAGCAGCCCGGCGTTCACACCCAGCCAGCGCAGCGGCTCGGGCTCCCACTGCCGCGGCCGGTGCCCCACCCACGGCAGGGCGGTGCGTGTGGTCTCGCGTCCGAGCACCAGGTCGGCCAGCGTGGCGCCGGCCAACTGGCTCAGCGCGACGCCGTCGCCCACGTAGCCGCCCGCCCAGGCGATCCGCGACGTCGGGTCGAGGCGCACCGAGGGGTGCCAGTCGCGGGCGATGCCGAGCGGGCCGCCCCAGGTGTGGTCGATGCCGATGCCGGCCAGGCGCGTGGCGCCGCCGGGCACGTCGGCCAGCACCGGGAAGTACTGGCGCAGCAGGGCGGCCAGGCCGGCGTGCACGCGCGGGTGCTGGTCGAACCCGGGACGGACGGCGGAGCCCCAGTGGTAGGGCGCACCCCGGCCGCCGAACGCCAGCCGCCCGTCGAGGGTGCGCTGCCCGTACACGACCAGGTGCTGGTGCTCGGAGAAGGTCTGCCCGTCGGTCAGGCCGATCTCGTCCCAGACCTGCTGCGGCAGCACCTGGGTGGCGACCATCAGCGAGTACACCGGCGCCACGGCCCGGCGTCGTCCGCGGTCGAGCTGGGGCGTGTACCCCTCGGTGGCGAGCACCACGTGCGAGCAGCTCACCGTGCCGTGGTCGGTGCGGACCTCGCCGGGACGCACCGCCAGCGCCCGCGTCCCCTCCGCGACGCGCACGCCGTGCCGCTCGGCGGCGGCCGCGAGCCCGGTGACCAGGCGGAAGGGGTGCAGCGAGGCGCAGTCGGGCGTGAACGTGCCACCCACCGCGCCCTCGACGGCCACGTGCGCGCGCACGCCGTCGGCATCGAGCAGCGACAGCCGCGAGCCGGGGTCCGACGCCGCCGCGGCGACGTCGTGCCGGGCGTGCTGCAGCCCTGCCGGCCCGCGCGCGACCACGACGCTGCCGCCCTTGCGGAAGCCGGCGTCGACGCCCTCCTCCTGCGCCAGGCGCCCCACGTCGTCGACCGCCTCGCGGCAGGCGGCGGCCATCGCCAGCGCCGCCTCGCCGCCGTGGCGGCCGGCCACGGCGTCCAGCGGCAGGGGGAACAGCGCCGAGCACCAGCCGCCGTTGCGCCCGCTCGCGCCGAACCCGGGGTGCTGCGCCTCGACGACGAGCACCCGCAGCGCGGGGTCCGCGCGCGCGAGGTGCAGGGCGGTCCAGAGACCGGTGAACCCGCCGCCGACGACGCAGACGTCGACGGTGGTGTCGCCGTCGAGCGGTGGTCGCGGGCCGGGCACGCCCTCGGCCTGCCACAGCGGGGTGGTCAGCGAGGCTTGACGCCCCGCAACCGGTTGGGTCACAACCGGTTCCACGCCTCCGTGAGCACCGAGCGCAGGATCGACTCGATCTCGTCGAACTCGGCCTGACCGCTGATCAGCGGCGGCGCGAGCTGCACGACGGGGTCGCCGCGGTCGTCGGCGCGGCAGTACAGGCCGGCCTCGAACAGCGCCTTGGACAGGAACCCGCGCAGCAGCCGCTCCGACTCGTCGTCGTCGAAGGTCTCGCGCGTGGTCTTGTCCTTGACCATCTCGATCCCGTAGAAGAACCCGTCGCCACGCACGTCGCCGACGATCGGCAGGTCGAGCAGCTTCTCCAGGGTGGCGCGGAAACGTGGGGCGTTCTCGTGCACGTGGGCGTTGAGGCCCTCGCGCTCGAAGACGTCCAGGTTCGCCATCGCGACGGCGGCCGACACGGGGTGCCCGCCGAACGTGTAGCCGTGCGGGAAGCTGGTGTGCCCCTTCGAGAACGGCTCGAACAGCCGGTCGGACGCGATCATCGCGCCGATCGGGGAGTAGCCCGACGTCATGCCCTTCGCGCAGGTGATCATGTCGGGCACGTAGCCGTAGTCGTCGCAGGCGAACATCGAGCCGATGCGGCCGAAGGCGCAGATCACCTCGTCGCTGACCAGCAGCACGTCGTACTCGTCGCAGATCTCGCGGACCCGCTCGAAGTACCCGGGCGGCGGCGGGAAGCAGCCGCCGGAGTTCTGCACCGGCTCGAGGAAGACGGCGGCCACGGTGTCGGGTCCCTCGAACTCGATCGCCTCGGCGATGCGGTCGGCGGCCCAGCGCCCGAAGGCCTTCTCGTCGTCCCGCAGGTGCTCCGGAGCGCGGTAGTGGTTCGTGTTGGGCACCTTGAAGGCGCCCGGCACCAGCGGCTCGAACGGCTCCTTGGCGGCCGGGATGCCGGTGATCGACAGAGCCCCCTGGGGCGTGCCGTGGTAGGCGACCGACCGCGAGATCACCTTGTGCTTGTTGGGCTTCCCGGTGAGCTTGAAGTACTGCTTGGCCAGCTTCCAGGCCGTCTCGACCGCCTCGCCGCCGCCGGTGGTGAAGAAGACGCGGTTCAGGTCGCCGGGTGCGTAGGACGCCAGCCGCTCGGCCAGGTCGATCGCCGCCGGGTGCGCGTACGACCAGAGCGGGAAGAACGCCAGCTCGGACGCCTGCTTCGCCGCCGCCTCGGCCAGCTCGGTGCGTCCGTGGCCGACCTGGACGACGAACAGCCCCGACAGCCCGTCGAGGTAGCTCTTGCCGTGCTGGTCGAAGACGCGCACGCCCTCGCCGCGCACCATCACCGGGACGGGGGAGGTCTCCAGCGCCGAGTGCCGGGTGAAGTGCATCCACAGGTGGTCGCGCGCGGCGTCGGTGCGCTCGGTCCCGCGCGGGGTGGTCGTGGTCATCGGGTTCCCCAGTCGTAGTGCTGCTGATGGAGCTTCAGGTAGACGAACGTCTCGGTCGTGCGGACCCCGGGCGTCGAGCGGATCCGGTTGGTCAGCAGGTCGAGCAGGTGGTCGTCGTCCTCGCAGACGACCTCGAGGAGGATGTCGAACGACCCGGCCGTGATCACCAGGTAGTCGACCTCGGAGATCTCGCCGAGCGCCTGCGCGACGGCCTCCATGTCGCCGTCGCAGCGCACGCCGATCATCGCCTGCCGGGTGAAGCCGACCTGCAGGGGGTCGGTGACGGCCACGATCTGGATCACGCCCGAGTCGACGAGCCGCTGCACCCGCTGGCGCACCGCCGCCTCGGACAGCCCGACCGCCTTGCCGATGCTGGCGTAGGCACGGCGTCCGTCCTCCTGGAGCTGCTCGATGATGCGCTTCGACACCTCGTCCAGGGGGGCGCGGGTCGTGGTCGGCACCCCGTCATCCTGGCGGTGAGCCCGTCCCGCGGCAAGCAGGGCGACGAGGGAATCCGTGGCGATCGGGGTCTCGGACGCGCGGATCCGTCATCAGCCGGACGATTCTCGGCTGATCCCGTACCCATCTGGGGCTCGTCTGGTTACCCTGCGGAGGTCCGGCCCCCCGGCCGGCCCCGGACGAGGAGGAACAGGTGCGCGAGCTCCGCAGCTTCGTGGCAGGTGGGTACGTCGACTCCGAGGGCGGCGCGCGCAGCGACGTCGTCGACCCCAGCACGGGACAGGTGGTGGCGACCGCCCCGGTCAGCACCGAGGCGGACGTCGACGCCGCCTACCGCGCGGCCGAGAAGGCGTTCACCACGTGGGGACGCACCACGCCGTCCGAGCGCCAGCAGGCGATGCTCAAGATCGCCGACGCGATCGAGGCGCGGGCCGACGAGCTCATCCACCTCGAGGCCGAGAACACCGGGAAGCCGCACGCCCTCACGGCGAGCGAGGAGATCCCGCCGATGGTCGACCAGCTCCGGTTCTTCGCCGGCGCGGCGCGGGTGCTCGAGGGCAAGTCGGCGGGCGAGTACATGAGCGGCCACACGTCGTACGTGCGGCGCGAGCCGATCGGCGTCGTCGGCCAGGTGACGCCCTGGAACTACCCGATGATGATGGCGGTCTGGAAGTTCGCCCCCGCCCTGGCGGCCGGCAACACGATCGTCCTCAAGCCGTCCGACACCACGCCCGAGACCACCCTGCTGATGGCCGAGATCGCCTCGGAGTTCCTGCCGGAGGGCACCTTCAACGTGGTCACCGGCGACCGCACCACGGGCCGGGCGGTCGTCAGCCACCCCACCGCCCAGCTGGTCGCCATCACCGGGTCGATCCGCGCCGGGTCCGAGGTGGCCGCCGCGGCGGCGCCCGACCTCAAGCGGGTGCACCTCGAGCTCGGCGGCAAGGCGCCGGTGATCGTCTTCGACGACGCCGACGTCGAGGCGGCGGCCGAGGGCATCGCGGGTGCCGGCTACTTCAACGCCGGGCAGGACTGCACCGCCGCGACCCGCGTCCTGGTCGGCCCCCGCGTGCACGACGACTTCGCGGCCGCCCTCGCCGAGCAGGCGCGCGCCACCCGGGTCGGCCTGCCCGACGACGCCGACGCCGCGCTCGGCCCGGTCAACAACCCGGCCCAGCTCGACCGCGTCACCGGCTTCCTCGACCGGCTGCCCGGCCACGCCCAGGTGCGCGCGGGCGGCAGCCGCGTCACCGGCGACGCGTTCGCGAACGGCTTCTTCCTCGAGCCCACGGTGGTGTCCGACCTTCGTCCGGACGACGAGGCCGTGCGGGACGAGATCTTCGGTCCCGTCATCACCGTCCAGCGGTTCACCGACGAGGACGAGGCGGTGCGCTGGGCCAACGGCGTCCGCTACGGCCTGGCCTCGAGCGTCTGGACGCGCGACGTGGGCCGCGCGATGCGGGTGTCGCGCGCGCTCGACTTCGGCTGCGTCTGGGTCAACACCCACATCCCGATCGTCGCCGAGATGCCGCACGGCGGCTTCAAGCACAGCGGGTACGGCAAGGACCTGTCGATGTACGGGCTCGAGGACTACACCCGCGTCAAGCACGTCATGATCGCCTTCGACTGACCCCGCCCTGCCCGCCGAACCCCTCGCCCGACCGGCCCGGAAGGACACACCCGATGACCCGACGCCCCCGCCCGCTGCACCGTCTCGACCTCAGCCCCGCCGAGCGTGCGGCCCGCCTGGCAGCAGCGCCTCCCGAGGTCCGTGCCCTGGCGCGGCTGGGTCTGGGAACGCGTGCCGCACACCAGGTCTCGCGGCGGTCGGCGCTGCAGGGTGCCGGGCTCCTCGGGCTCGGCGCGTTCCTGGCAGCCTGCGGCACGTCCGGCACCCCGGGTGCAGCGAGCAGCGGCACGGGCGCGGCGCCGTCGGCGGCCCAGGACCGGTCGGACGAGGAGAAGCGGCTCGCCTGGGCGAACTGGACGCTGTACCTCGACCTGGCCGACGACGGCGTCACCTACCCGACGCTGGAGGCGTTCACCCAGCAGACCGGCATCGAGGTCGACTACAGCGAGGACGTCGACGGCAACGACACCTACTTCGGCAAGGTGCAGGGCCAGCTCGCCAACGGCGACGACATCGGCCAGGACATCGTCACCCTCACCGACTGGATGGCCGGGCGGATGATCTCGCTCGGGTACACCCAGGAGCTCGACCAGGCGAACATCCCCAACTGGGAGAACATCCTCCCCGACCTGCGCGAGGTCGACTTCGACCCCGGCCGCAAGCACTCCCTCACCTGGCAGTCCGGCTTCGGCGGCATCGCCTGGAACAAGGCCGAGGTGCCCGGCGGGCTGCGCACCGTCTCCGACCTGTGGAAGCCCGAGCTCAAGGGCCGGGTCGAGGTGCTCGACGAGATGCGCGACACGATCGGCCTGATCATGGCCGAGCAGGGCGTCGACCCCTCCGGCGACTGGGGTGCCGCCGAGTTCGAGGCCGCGGTCGAGGTGCTGCAGGAGCAGGTCTCGAACGGCCAGATCCGCCAGGTGAAGGGCAACTCCTACAAGGAGGACCTCATCTCCGGCGACGCCCTCGCGGTCATCTGCTGGTCGGGCGACATCACCCAGCTGAACTTCGAGAACGGCGACCTGTGGGAGTTCGCGATCCCCGAGGCCGGCGGCACGCTGTGGAGCGACAACCTGATGGTGCCGGTGGGGTCGCCGCACAAGAAGAACGCCGAGACGCTGATGGACTACTACTACGACCCCGCGGTCGCGGCGCAGGTGGCGGCCTACGTCAACTACATCTGCCCGGTGCAGGGGGCGCAGGAGGCGATGGCCGACATCGACCCCGCCCTGGCCGAGGACACCAGCATCTTCCCGGACGAGGAGACGCTCTCGCAGGTGACGGTGTTCCGCAGCCTCAGCCCGGACGAGGAGACCGAGTTCGGCGGGCAGTTCCAGACCGCGATCGGCAACTGAGGCCGTGCCCGGCGAGGAGGGTCGCGACCTCGAGCTGCGGGGGGTCACCAAGCGGTTCGGCGACTTCGTCGCCGTCGACGACCTGTCGCTGACGATCCCGTCCGGCTCGTTCTTCGCGCTGCTCGGGCCGTCCGGGTGCGGCAAGACCACCACCTTGCGCATGGTCGCCGGCCTCGAGCACCCGACGAGCGGGCAGGTCCTGATCGCCGGGGACGACGTCACGGCCACCCGCGCGCACCAGCGTCCGGTGAACACGGTGTTCCAGAGCTACGCCCTCTTCCCGCACCTCGACGTGGTCGAGAACGTGGCGTTCGGCCTGCGGCGCAAGAGGGTGGAGGACGCCGGGGAGCGGGCGCTCGCCGCGCTCGACCTGGTCGAGCTGCGCCACCTGGCCCGCCGCCGGCCCGCGCAGCTGTCCGGCGGCCAGCAGCAGCGGGTGGCGCTGGCCCGCGCGATCGTGAACAACCCGGCTGTGCTGCTGCTCGACGAGCCGCTCGGCGCGCTCGACCTCAAGCTGCGGCGCCAGATGCAGGTCGAGCTGAAGCGGATCCAGGACGAGGTGGGCCTGACCTTCGTCCACGTCACCCACGACCAGGAGGAGGCCATGACGATGGCCGACACCGTGGCCGTGATGAACGCCGGGCGGATCGAGCAGATGGGGGCGCCCGAGGAGCTGTACGACCTACCCCGCACCGCCTTCGTCGCCAACTTCCTGGGCCGCTCGAACCTGGTGCCCGGCACCGTCGTCGACGACGGGGGAGACCTGCTCGGCGTCGACGTCGCCGGCCGCCGCGTGCACGTGCCCGCCGCCCGCGCGGTCGCCCGCTCGGGCCGGGTGCTCGTGGGTTTCCGGCCCGAGAAGGTGCACCTCGTCGCCGGTGACGAGGAGGTGCCCGACGGCACCAACGTCGTCGGTCCCGGCCGCGTCCTCGACGCCTCGTTCTCGGGCGTGAGCACCGAGTACCTCGTCGACGTCGAGGGCCTCGGGACGATGACCGTCTTCGCCCAGAACCTCGACGCGGTCGTGCGCGCGGCCCGCGGCGACGTCGTGCACCTGGCCTGGCTGCCCCGCCACACCTTCGGCCTCGCCGGCGACCAGGACGCCCGCGCCGGCGAGGAGGGCATCGACCGCCAGAAGGTGCTCGCGTGAGCCTGTCCGGGCTGGCGCACGCGGCGGCCACGTCCGGCGGCGACCGTCCGGCCGGCGACACCCGCCGGCGTGGCCGGGTCGGGTACCTGCTGCTCGCACCCGGGCTGCTCTACCTGCTGCTGTTCTTCGTCGCACCGGTCGGCGCGCTGCTGCTCACCTCGCTGTACGAGCGGGTGCCCGGGGGACCGGTGGGGGCCACCCAGCCCGCCTTCCGGCTCGCCAACTACAGCGAGGCGATCGCCGCCTACGCGCCGCAGTTCGGCCGCTCGTTCTCGTACGCGCTGATCGCGACGGTGCTCGCCCTCGCGATCGGCTACCCGCTCGCGTACGTGATCGCGGTGCGCTGCCGCGGACGCCCGCTGCTGCAGGGCCTGCTGCTCGTCACCGTGATCGCCCCGTTCTTCACCAGCTTCATCCTGCGCACGATCGCCTGGAAGCAGATCCTCGCGGACGAGAGCGTGGTCGTCTCGGTGCTGAAGACGATCCAGCTGCTGCCCGACGACGCGCGGCTCACCGCGACGCCGATCGCCGTCGTCGCGGGGCTCACGTACAACTTCCTGCCGTTCATGACGCTGCCGATCTACGCCAGCCTCGAACGGCTCGACCTGCGGCTCGTCGAGGCGGGCGGCGACCTGTACGCCGGTGCGGCGCAGACGTTCCGGCACGTGACGCTGCCGCTGTCACTGCCCGGGGTGGTGTCGGGCACGCTGCTGACGTTCATCCCCGCCGCGGGCGACTACGTGAACTCCGCCCTGCTCGGGAACGCCGGCACCTCCATGGTCGGCAACGTCATCGACTCGCGCTTCTTCCGGGTGGTCGACTACCCGACGGCCTCGGCGCTGTCGGTGCTGCTCATGCTCGCGATCCTGGTGCTGGTGGGTCTGTACGTGCGCCGCGCGGGGACGGAGGAGCTGCTGTGAGGGGCTCCCTCGGGCGCCTGGTGCTCCCGGTGTTCGCCGGCGTCGCGCTGCTGTACCTGCTGACGCCCATCGCCTACACGTTCGCGTTCTCGTTCAACGACGCCGGACGCACGAACCTGGTGTGGCGCGGATTCACCCTGGACAACTGGAAGGACCCCTGCGGCGCGCCGGCGGTGTGCGAGTCGGTCGTGAACAGCATCCAGATCGGCCTGCTGGCCACGATCGTCGCGACGGTGCTCGGGACGATGATCGCGATCGCGCTGGTGCGGTACCGCTTCCGGTTCCGCGCGTCGGCCAACCTGCTGCTGTTCCTGCCCCTGGCCACGCCCGAGGTCGTGCTCGGCGCCGCGCTGCTCGCGCAGTTCCTCAACCTGCGGGTCAACCCCGGCTTCGCCACGGTCGTCCTCGCGCACACGATGTTCTGCATCAGCTTCGTCGTGGTGACGGTCAAGGCGCGCGTCGCGGGGCTCGACCCGCGGCTCGAGGAGGCCGCCGCCGACCTGTACGCGGGCCCGCTGCAGGCGTTCTGGCGGGTCACCTTCCCGTTGCTGCTCCCGGGTATCGCCGCCGCCGCCATGCTGTCGTTCGCCCTGTCGTTCGACGACTTCATCATCACCAACTTCAACAGCGGCAACACCGACACGTTCCCGAAGTTCGTCTACGTCGCCGCCACGCGCGGCATCCCCGCCCAGGCGAACGTCGTCGGCTCGGCCATGTTCGTCATCGCCCTCCTGGTCGTGGTCGGGGGACAGCTCGTCGCCGCCCGGCGGCGCAAGCAGCTCGCCGCCCAGGTCTGACCACCCACCCGAACGACGAGGAGTTCACCCATGAGGATCCTGCTGGTCGGAGCCGGCGGCGTCGGCGACGCCTTCGTCCGCATCGCCGCGAGGCGCGACTTCTTCGAGCGCCTGGTGGTCAGCGACTACGACCTCGCCCGCGCCGAGCGCTCGGTGGCGGCCGTCGCCGAGCGCCACCCCGGCGACGACCGGTTCGTCGCCGCGCAGGTCGACGCGTCCGACCAGGCGTCGGTCGAGGCGCTCGCGCGCGAGCACGGCGCGACCCACGTGATGAACGCGGTCGACCCGCGGTTCGTGATGCCCGTGTTCCGGGGCGCCTTCGCCGCGGGCGCCGACTACCTCGACATGGCGATGTCGCTGTCGACGCCGCACCCCGAGAAGCCGCACGAGCTGCCCGGCGTCAAGCTCGGCGACGAGCAGTTCGCGGCTTCCGACCAGTGGGAGCAGGCCGGCCGGCTCGCCCTCGTGGGCATCGGCGTCGAGCCCGGCCTCTCGGACGTGTTCGCCCGCTACGCGGCCGACCACCTGTTCTCCGAGATCGACGAGCTCGGCACCCGCGACGGCTCGAACCTCGTCGTGGCCGGACGCGACGGCGAGCCCTCGTTCGCGCCGTCGTTCTCGATCTGGACCACGATCGAGGAGTGCCTCAACCCGCCGGTGATCTGGGAGAAGGGCCGCGAGTGGTTCACCACGGCGCCGTTCAGCGAGCCCGAGGTGTTCGACTTCCCCGCCGGCATCGGCCCGGTCGAGTGCGTCAACGTCGAGCACGAGGAGGTGCTCCTCATGCCGCGCTGGGTCGACGCGAAGCGGGTGACGTTCAAGTACGGCCTGGGCGAGGAGTTCATCTCGGTGCTGCGCACCCTGCACGCGCTGGGCCTCGACCGCACGACGCCGGTCTCCGTCCCGAGCTCGGCCGGCCGGGTGGAGGTCTCGCCGCGCGACCTGGTCGCCGCCTGCCTGCCCGACCCCGCCACGATCGGCGACCGCATGACCGGCACCACCTGCGCCGGCATGTGGGTCACCGGCACCGGCAAGGACGGCGCCCCGCGCGAGGTGTACCTCTACCACGCGGTCGACAACGAGTGGTCGATGCGCGAGTACGGCTCCCAGTGCGTGGTGTGGCAGACCGCGATCAACCCCGTCGTCGCGCTCGAGCTGCTGGCCACCGGGACCTGGTCGGGCGCAGGGGTCCTCGGCCCCGAGGCGTTCGACGCCGTCCCGTTCCTCGACCTGCTCGAGGACGGCTACGGCAGCCCCTGGGAGCTCCAGGAGCGCGTGCCTCAGACCAGCTGAGCCAGCACCCGGTCGAACGAGGCGGTGTGGGCGTCGACCTGCGCGGCGGTCGTGGTCGGCGCCATCAGCGCCATGTTGTGGAACGGCGTGAGCAGCAGCCCGTCGGCCAGCGCCGCCAGGTGCAGGCAGGACTGCAGCTCGAAGTCGTCGGCGGCCGCCGCCTCGGCGCCGTCGCGCGGCGCGGTGGGGCGGAACGCGTACTCGGCGCGCCCGCCGAGGCGGGTCACGTGCCACGGGACGCCGTGGGCGTCGATGCCCGCCTGCACGCCCTCGGTCCAGCGCACGGCGAGGGACTCCATCTGCGAGAACGCCTCCGGCGTGAGCACGTCACCGAGGGTGGCGCGGATCGCGGCCAGCGACAGCGCGTTGCCCGCCAGGGTGCCACCGACGCCGCCGAGGTCGACGTCCTCCAGCTCGACCGACGCCAGGACGCGCTCGGAGAGGTCGGCCGTCAGGCCGAAGGCGCCGCACGGCACGCCGCCGCCGATGGCCTTGCCGAGCGTGACCACGTCGGGCTCGAGGCCGTCACGGGCGGTCATGCCGCCGGGGCCGGCGCACAGCGTGTGGGTCTCGTCGAGGACGAGCAGCGCGCCGTGCTCGCGGGTCAGGCGCCGCAGCGCGTCGTGCCAGCCGTCGTCGGGCAGCACGATGCCGATGTTGGTCATCGCGGGCTCGACCAGGGCGCAGGCGATCTCGCCGCCCGCGAACGCGCGCTCGAGAGCCGCGACGTCGTTGAACGGCACCACGACGGTGGTCTGCGACGGCGGCACCGGCGGACCGATGCTGCCGCGGCGCGGCACCACCGCGTCGCCGTCCAGCGTCGCGAACGTCTCGTCGACGCTGCCGTGGTAGCAGAAGTCGACGACCAGCACCTTCGGCCGGCCGGTGAGGTGGCGCGCGTACCGGATGACGTGGCGGTTCGCGTCGGTGGCCGACAGCGTGAACTGCCACTGCGGCAGCCCGAACCGTCGCGCGAGCTCGGCGGCGGCGTCGGGCGCGTCGGTGCTCGGCAGCATCGTCGTGATGCCGCGGGCGGCGCGGTCGGCGACGGCCGCCACGGTCGCCGCCGGGCTGTGACCGGTCATGGCGCCGGTGTCGCCCAGGCACAGGTCGGTGACCTCGACCCCGTCCAGGCAGGTGAAGGCCGACCCGGACGCCTCCGCGACGCAGAGCGGGAACGGTCCCGCCCACTTCGCCATCCAGCTCATCGGGACGCCGGCCGGCAGGTGCGTGCGGGCGCGCTCGTGCTCGGCGGCGCACCGAGGGTGCGCCGCGACGAGGCGCGCGGCCGCGCCGGCGTGCACCTCGTGCACCCGGGACGGGTCGACCCCGGTCACGCCCCGAGCACCTCGTCGACGGCGCCGACCAGGATCTCGAGGCCCTCGCCGAGCTGCTTGTCGGTGATGACCAGCGCGGGGAGGAGCCGGATCACGTTGCCGTAGGTGCCGCAGGTGAGCGTCAGCACGCCCTGGGAGTGGCAGTACGCCGAGATCGCCGACGCCGCAGCGGAGTCCGGCGTGGTGCCGTCGTCGCCGACCAGCTCGAACGCCATCATCGCGCCGCGTCCGCGGACGTCGCCGATCCCGGGGTGGCGCGACTGCGCCTCGCGCAGCGCCGACCCGACCTGCTGCTCGATCCACCGTGCCCGCTCGACCAGCCCCTCCTCGGCGTAGACCTCGATCGCCGCCAGCGCCGCCGCGCACGCCACCGGGTTGCCGCCGTAGGTGCCGCCGAGCCCACCGGGGTGCACGGCGTCCATCGCGTCCGCGCGCCCGGTGACCGCGGCGAGCGGGCAGCCCGGCAGCGATGCCCTTCGCCGTCGTGACCAGGTCGGGGACGACGTCCTCGTGCTCGGAGGCGAACATCGCGCCGGTGCGGGCGAAACCGGTCTGGATCTCGTCGGCCACCAGCAGCGCGCCGTTCGCGCGGCACCACTCCTGCAGGGCGGGCAGGAATCCCGGCGCCGGGACGACGAACCCGCCCTCGCCCTGCACGGGCTCGATCACGACGGCGGCCACCTGGTCGGCGCCCACCTGCTTCTCGACCAGGTCGAGCGCGCGCCGTGCGGCCTGCTCGCCCGTCATCCCCCGGGGGTCGCGGAAGGGGTACGACATCGGCGCCCGGTGCACCTCGCCGGCGAACGGGCCGAAGCCCTTCTTGTACGGCATCACCTTGGCCGTCATGGCCATCGTCAGGTTCGTCCGGCCGTGGTACCCGTGGTCGAAGACCACGACCGCGTCGCGACCGGTGGCGTGGCGGGCGATCTTGACCGCGTTCTCCACCGCCTCGGCGCCCGAGCTGAGCAGCACGCTGCGCTTGTCGTGGTCGCCGGGCGTCAGCCGCGCGAGCGCCTCGCAGACCTCGAGGTAGCCCTCGTACGGCGAGACCATGAAGCAGGTGTGCGTGAACCGGGCGACCTGCTCGCGCACCGCCTCGACGACGCGGGGGTGGGCGTGGCCGACGCCGGTGACCGCGATGCCCGAGCCGAGGTCGATCAGGGCGTTGCCGTCGACGTCGGTGAGCAGCGCGCCCTCGGCGCCGGCCACCCAGGCCGGGAGCACCGACGAGACGCCGGCCGCCACGGCCGCCTGGCGGCGTGCGGTCAGCGCGCGCGAGCGGGGGCCCGGGAGCTCGGTCACGAGACGGCTCGGCCGGGCGGGGGTGCTGATCACGTCGGTCATGGCCGCAGGGTAGTGCCGAGAACGCCCGTCGAGGAGACCTTCGGCGACGGAATCGGTGACGCCTGTCGTCTGGCGGTCGTCTGCGGCCCCGTGTTGGATGGGGGCATGGCGCTGAGCGGACGCGAGCAGGACGTCGTCGGGACCGTGCACACCGACCTGTTCGTCGGCGGGAGCTGGCGGCCGGCCTCGGGCGGCGGTCGGATCGACGTGGAGGACCCCGCCACCGGCGAGGTGATCGCGTCGGTCGCCGACGGCACGGTCGACGACGGCGCCGCGGCCCTCGCGGCCGCCGCCGGGGCGCAGCGGGAGTGGGCGGCGACGCCGCCGCGCGAGCGCGGCGAGATCCTGCGCCGCGCGTTCGAGCTGCTGACCGAGCGGGCCGACGACCTGGCCCTGCTGATGACCCTCGAGATGGGCAAGCCGGTCGCCGAGTCCAAGGGCGAGATCGCCTACGCCGCCGAGTTCTTCCGCTGGTTCAGCGAGGAGGCCGTGCGCATCGCCGGCCGGTGGTCGACGGCGCCGAACGGCGCCTCCCGCCTGCTGACCATGAAGCAGCCGGTCGGCCCCTGCCTGTTCATCACGCCGTGGAACTTCCCGATGGCGATGGGGACCCGCAAGATCGGCCCGGCCGTCGCCGCCGGCTGCACCATGGTCGTCAAGCCGGCGTCCTCGACGCCGCTGTCGATGCTCGCCCTGGCGTCGATCATGACCGAGGCCGGGCTCCCCGACGGCGTCCTCAACGTGGTGACGACGTCGTCGACCGGCGAGGTGATGGAGCCGCTGATCCGCGACCGCCGTCTGCGCAAGCTCTCGTTCACCGGCTCCACCGGCGTGGGCAAGCGGCTGGTCGAGCAGTCGGCCGAGCAGCTGCTGCGGGTGTCGATGGAGCTCGGCGGCAACGCGCCGTTCCTGGTCTTCGCCGACGCCGACCTCGACGCCGCGGTCGAGGGCGCGATGCTGGCGAAGATGCGCAACGGCGGCGAGGCGTGCACCGCCGCCAACCGGTTCCTCGTCCACTCCGACGTGGCCGACGACTTCACCGCCCGCCTCGCCGAGCGGATGGGCGGGCTGACCGTCGGCCGCGGCACCGACGACGGCGTGCAGGTCGGCCCGCTCGTCGACGCCGCCACCCGCGACAAGGTGTCCGACCTGGTGTCCGACGCCGTCGACCGCGGCGCCGCCGTCCGCTGCGGCGGCCAGGCCGTGGGGGAGCGCGGGTACTTCTACGCGCCGACCGTGCTCGCCGACGTGCCGCCGGAGGCGCGCATCCTCGGCGAGGAGGTCTTCGGCCCGGTCGCCCCCGTCGTCACGTTCACCGACGACGACCAGGCGGTGGAGATGGCCAACGACACCGAGTACGGCCTGGTCGCCTACGTGTTCACCCAGGGCCTCGACCGGGCGCTGTCGGTCGTCGAGCGGCTCGAGACCGGCATGGTCGGGCTGAACGCCGGCGTCGTGAGCAACCCCGCCGCCCCGTTCGGTGGCGTCAAGCACTCCGGCTTCGGCCGCGAGGGCGGCGCCGAGGGCATCGAGGAGTACCTCGAGACCAAGTACGTCGGCATCGCGACCTGACCCGCCGCGGACGGGCCCCGGTCCGTGGGCCCCCGCGGCGGGGGGACACTGGTGCCGTGACAGACGTCGTCCTGCTGGGGTCCACCGGGTCGATCGGCACGCAGGCGGTCGAGGTCGTCCGCGCCCGCGCCGACCGGTTCCGGGTGGTCGCGCTGGCTGCCGGCGGCGGCGACGTCGACCTGCTGGCGCGCCAGGCGGTCGAGCTCGACGTCGAGGCCGTCGCGGTCGCGCGCACCGACGTCGTCGACGAGCTCGTCGCCGCCATCGCCGTGCACGGCGGGCGCCGTACCCCCGAGGTCGTCTCCGGTGCCGACGGCGTCGCGCAGGTGGCCGGCCACCGCGCCGACGTCGTGCTCAACGGCATGACCGGTTCGGTCGGGCTGCGTCCGACCCTCGCCGCGCTCGCCTCCGGCGCGACGCTCGCGCTGGCCAACAAGGAGTCGCTGATCGTCGGCGGGCCGCTCGTGCTCGACGCCGCCCGCGCGGCCGGCGGCCGCGGCCCCGGTGCCACCGACCGCATCGTCCCCGTCGACTCCGAGCACTCCGCGCTCGCGCAGTGCCTGCGCGGCGGCGACCGCGAGGAGGTCTCCCGGCTCGTGCTCACCGCGTCCGGCGGCCCGTTCCGCGGACGCACCCGCTCCCAGCTCGCCGACGTGACGCCCGAGCAGGCGCTCGCCCACCCGACCTGGGCGATGGGACCGGTCATCACGGTGAACTCCGCGACGATGGTGAACAAGGCGCTCGAGGTGGTCGAGGCGCACCTGCTGTTCGACGTGCCGATGGACCGGATCGAGGTCGTCGTGCACCCGCAGTCGCTCGTCCACTCGATGGTCGAGTTCACCGACGGCTCGACCCTGGCCCAGTGCTCGCCGCCCGACATGCGGCTGCCGATCGCGCTCGGCCTCGGCTGGCCCGACCGGGTGCCCGGCGCGTCGGCCCCGATCGACTGGACGACCGCGTCCACCTGGGAGTTCTCGCCGCTCGACGACGACGCCTTCCCGGCCGTGCGCCTCGCCCGCGAGGTGGGGACGGCGGGCGGCACCTTCCCGGCCGTCTACAACGCGGCGAACGAGCAGGCCGTGCACGCCTTCCTCGGAGGGCACGTGCCGTTCCTCGCGATCGTGGACACTGTGAGGGCGGTGGTCGACGACTGGTCGGTCCGCCGGGACGCGACGGGGGACGTCGCCGTCGACCTGACCGTGGAGGCCGTGCTGGCCGCCGAGTCGTGGGCGCGCGGGCGCGCCGACGAGCTGCTGGGAGGAGTGGGCGCCGGTGCCTGACTGGCTCGAGTACGTCGGCGGCATCCTGATCGTGGTCGTGGTGCTGGCCGCCTCGATCGCCCTGCACGAGGTGGGGCACATGGTCCCCGCCAAGCGCTTCGGCGTGAAGGTGACCCAGTACATGATCGGGTTCGGCCCGACGGTGTTCTCCTGGCGCCGCGGCGAGACCGAGTACGGCTTCAAGTGGATCCCCGCCGGCGGCTACATCCGCATGATCGGCATGTTCCCGCCCCGCCCGGGCGAGGACGAGCACCACCTGCGCGACTCCTCCACCGGCGCCTTCCAGACCCTCGCCGACGACGCCCGGCACGCCAGCGCCCAGGAGGTGCGCCCGGGCGACGAGGACCGCGTCTTCTACAAGCTGTCGGTGCCCAAGAAGGTCGTCGTGATGCTCGGCGGCCCGACGATGAACCTCGTCATCGGCATCGCGCTGCTCACCGTCCTGCTCGTCGGCTTCGGCGACCCCCGCAACCCCGTGCTCACCACGACCATCCAGGAGGTCCAGGTCTGCATGGCCGACGCCTCCGACGTCGACGCCGTGTGCGACCCCGACAGCGACGAGGGGCTGCCGAAGACGCCCGCGTTCGAGGCGGGCCTGCGTCCCGGCGACGAGCTGCGCAGCTTCGGCGGCACCCCGATCGACAGCTGGGAGCAGGTGCGCGGGCTGATCCGCGAGAGCGTCGACACCCCGACCGAGGTCGTCGTGCTGCGCGCCGGCGAGCAGGAGCGGCTCACCGTCACGCCCGTCCCGAACGAGGTGGCGCAGCTCGACGACGAGGGCGAGGCCGTGCTCGACGACGACGGCGAGGTCCGCACGGTCGAGGCCGGGTTCCTCGGGCTCGTGCCGGTGCAGACCACCGAGCCGGTCGGCGTCGGCGCCGTGCCGGGCTTCGTCGGCGACAACGTGGTCCAGACCGCCCGGCTCGTGATCGCCCTGCCCGTGCGCATGGTCGACGTGGCCCAGGCCGCGTTCGGCACCGAGGAGCGCGACCCGACCGGGCCCATCGGCATCGTCGGCGTCGGCCGGCTCACCGGCGAGATCGCCTCGCTCGACGACATCGAGACCCGCGACAAGGTCTCGACGATCATCGGCATCCTCGGCCAGGTCAACATCGCGCTGTTCGTGTTCAACCTGCTGCCGCTGCTCCCGCTCGACGGCGGCCACGTCGCCGGCGCGCTCTGGGAGGGCCTGCGCCGCCGGCTCGCGAAGCTGCGCCGCCGGCCGGACCCCGGCCCGGTCGACGTCGCCAAGGCGCTGCCGCTGGTCTACGTGGTGTCGGTCGTGCTGATCGCGATGTCGCTCATGCTCCTGTACGCCGACATCGTCCGGCCCATCACGCTGCGGGGCTGACGCGTCCCCCGCCGACTGGCGTGCCGGGGGCCGTCGGGGGCGGAGCCCCTGACTGTCTTCAGGGGTGCCGGGGGCCGTCGGGGGCGGAGCCCCTGACTGGTGGGACACTGGTGGCATGTCGGTCCCGATCTCGCTGGGCATGCCCGCCGCCCCGCCGCCCGTGCTCGCCCCGCGCCGCAAGACCCGCAAGATCAAGGTCGGCAAGGTCGAGGTCGGCGGCGACGCGCCGGTCAGCGTCCAGTCGATGACCACGACGCCGACCACCGACATCAACGCGACGCTGCAGCAGATCGCCGAGCTGACGGCGACCGGGTGCGACATCGTCCGGGTCGCGTGCCCGACGCAGGACGACGCCGACGCGCTGCCCGCGATCGCGAGGAAGTCGCAGATCCCGGTCATCGCCGACATCCACTTCCAGCCCAAGTACGTCTTCGCCGCGATCGACGCCGGCTGCGCGGCCGTCCGGGTCAACCCGGGGAACATCCGCAAGTTCGACGACCAGGTCGGCGCGATCGCCAAGGCGGCCAAGGACGCCGGCGTCTCGATCCGCATCGGCGTCAACGCCGGCTCGCTCGACCCGCGGCTGCTGGAGAAGTACGGCAAGGCCACGCCCGAGGCGCTCGTCGAGTCGGCCGTCTGGGAGGCCTCGCTGTTCGAGGAGCACGACTTCCACGACTTCAAGATCTCGGTCAAGCACAACGACCCGGTGGTCATGGTGCGCGCCTACGAGCTGCTCGCCGAGCGGGGCGACTGGCCGCTGCACCTCGGCGTCACCGAGGCCGGGCCCGGCCTTCCAGGGCACGATCAAGTCGGCCGTCGCGTTCGGCGCGCTGCTGTCGAAGGGCATCGGCGACACCATCCGCGTCTCGCTGTCGGCGCCTCCGGTCGAGGAGGTCAAGGTCGGCAACCAGATCCTGCAGTCGCTGAACCTGCGCCCGCGCAAGCTCGAGATCGTCTCCTGCCCGTCGTGCGGACGCGCGCAGGTCGACGTCTACACCCTCGCCGACGAGGTCACCGCCGGCCTCGAGGGCATGGAGGTGCCGCTGCGCGTCGCCGTCATGGGCTGCGTCGTCAACGGCCCGGGGGAGGCCCGCGAGGCCGACCTCGGCGTCGCGTCCGGCAACGGCAAGGGCCAGATCTTCGTCAAGGGCGAGGTCATCAAGACCGTCCCCGAGTCGCAAGATCGTCGAGACCCTGATCGAGGAGGCGATGCGCATCGCCGAGTCGATGGAGGCCGACGCGTCGGCGGACGCCGGATCCCCTACGGTGACCGTGGGCTGACGCCAGCGGGGCGGCTCCCGGGCCGGACGCGAGGGGGCGCAGGGTGTTCCGACGGCAGCAGCTGCGCCCGCTCGGACCCGACGACGTCGCCGACCTGCTCGCCCTGTGCGAGCGCGACCCCGTCACCGACGTCTTCGTCGCCTCCCGGGTCGAGCGGTACGGCATCGACCGTCCGGGCGGCCGCGGCGGTGAGCTGTACGGCTGGTTCTCGCGCGGCGAGCTGGTGTCGGCCTGCTGGTTCGGCGCCAACCTCGTCCCCGTCCAGGCGGTGCCCGAGGCGCTGCACGCGTTCACCCAGCACGCCCTGCAGACCGGACGGCGCTGCTCCTCGCTCGTCGGGTCGGCCGCCGACGTGCTGCGGATGTGGGGCGAGCTCGAGCGCCGCTGGGGCCCGGCGCGCGAGGTGCGCCCCGACCAGCCGCTGCTGGCCCTGGCCGGCCCGCCCCGCACCGCGCCCGACCCCGCCGTGCGCCGGGCCCGGCGCGAGGACCTGGAGCTGCTGGTGCCCGCCGCCGTGGCCATGTTCACCGAGGAGGTCGGGTACTCCCCGGTCGCCTACGACGGTGGTCACGCCTACCGCCAGCGGGTGGCCCAGCTCGTCGACGACGGGTGCGCCTTCGTCCGGATCGAGGACGTCGAGGGGGCCGACCAGGTCGTGTTCAAGGCCGACCTCGGCGCGCTCAGCAGCCGGGTCGCGCAGGTGCAGGGCGTCTACGTCGACCCGCGGCTGCGCGGCCGCGGCCTGGCGGCGCCGGGGATGGCGGCCGTCGTCGAGCTCGCCCGGGCCGCCGGGGTGGGCACCGTGAGCCTGTACGCCAACGCGTGGAACGCCCCGGCGCTCGCGGCCTACCGCCGCGTCGGTTTCGCCCAGGTCGGCACCTTCGCCACCGTGCTGTTCTGAGCCGCGGGCACAGCGACTGACACGGTCGTCGCGACGACGTGCTCGCGTCGTCCACAGGGCATCGGTGTCAGTAGCTGTGCACAGGTCGGCCGGGATGCCGGCTCCTTGCGGCACCTCGGGGCGCGACGCTCGCGCCGTGGACGAGGCGATGGTCGTGCAGGTGGCTGCCGAGCACCAGGGCGTACCCAGCTGGCGCCAGCTGCGGTCGCGGCTGACGCGACGGCAGATCGAGGCGGCGGTGCGCGACGGCACGCTGGTCCGGCTGGGGCGGGGTGCGTACGCGCTCGCCGGTGCGGGCGACCCCCTGCAGGCGGCAGGTCACCTCGGCGGCTGCGCGTCCCACGAGTCGGCGGCACGGCTGTGGTTCCTCGAGACCCTGCACGAACCCCGGGCCACCCACGTCACCGTCCCGCGCGGGCGGCGGCCCCGGTACCGCCGTGGTGCGGTCGTGCACTGGTCCGACCTCGAGGAGCACGAGGTGCGCGGTCGCGTCACGAGCCCGCTGCGCACCGTCCTCGACTGCGCGCGCACCCTGCCGTTCGCCGAGGCGCTCGCGATCGCCGACTCGGCCCTGCGCCGTGGTCTGCTCGAGCGCGACGAGCTCGTCGCGGCTGCCGGGGCGAGCTCGGCGCCGGGTGTGCGCGCGGCCAGGCGGGTGCTGCAGGCTGCCGACGGCCGGGCGGACGACCCCTTCGAGTCGGGCCTGCGGGCCGTCGTCCTCGAGGAGGGCATCGAGGGGTTCGTCCCGCAGCTGCCGTTCCGGGTGCCGGGCGCCTCGGGCTTCGTCGACCTCGGGGACCCCGGGCGGCGCATCGTGCTCGAGGCGGAGGGCTTCGAGTTCCACGGCACGCGCCAGGCGCTGCACCGCGACTGCCGTCGCTACACCGCCCTCGGGCGTGCGGGCTGGGTGGTGCTCCGGTTCTCGTGGGAGGACGTGATGTTCGACAGGGACTGGGTCGCAGCCTCCGTGCAGGACGTCGTGGCCGGGCGGGACGCTCGCGGAAACCGGCGCGACACCGGCGGATAGGCTCGGCGGCATGCTGCGGATGTCCACCCTGTTCCTGCGCACCCTGCGCGACGACCCGGCCGACGCCGAGGTGCCGAGCCACCGGCTGCTGGTGCGGGCCGGCTACATCCGCCGCGCCGCGCCCGGCATCTACTCGTGGCTGCCGCTGGGCTACCGGGTGCTCCGCAACGTCGAGCGCGTGGTCCGCGAGGAGATGGACGCCGCCGGCTTCCAGGAGGTGCACTTCCCGGCGCTGCTGCCGCGCGAGCCCTACGAGGCGACGGGCCGGTGGACCGAGTACGGCGACAACCTGTTCCGGCTCAAGGACCGCAAGGGCGCCGACTACCTGCTCGGGCCGACGCACGAGGAGATGTTCACCCTGCTGGTGAAGGACCTGTACTCCTCGTACAAGGACCTGCCGCTGTCGATCTACCAGATCCAGACCAAGTACCGCGACGAGGCGCGCCCCCGCGCCGGGTCTGCTGCGCGGGCGCGAGTTCGTGATGAAGGACTCCTACTCCTTCGACGTCGACGACGCGGGCCTGCAGAAGAGCTACCAGCGGCACCGCGACGCCTACGTGCGGACCTTCGACCGGCTCGGCATGCGAGTACGTCATCGTCACGGCGATGTCCGGCGCGATGGGCGGCTCGGCCAGCGAGGAGTTCCTCGTGCCCGGCAGTCGACGGCGAGGACACCTTCGTGCGCTGCACCTCGTGCGACTACGCCGCCAACGTCGAGGCCGTCGAGGTGCCGACGCCCGACGCCGTCCCGCTCGAGGGCCTGCCTGCCGCGCACGTCGAGGACACCCCGGGCACCCCGACGATCGACACCCTGGTCGCGCACCTCAACGAGCACCTCCGCGCGCGAGGACCGGCCCTGGCGCGCCGCCGACACGCTGAAGAACGTGCTCGTCGTGCTGCGCCACCCCGACGGCACCCGCGAGCCGCTGGCCGTCGGCCGTGCCCGGGCGACCGCGAGGTCGACGCCAAGCGGCTCGGCGCGCAGGTCGAGCCGGCCGAGGTCGAGCCGTTCACCGAGGACGACTTCGCCGCGCACCCCGGGCTGGCGAAGGGCTACATCGGCCCCGGCGCGCTCGGCGAGCGGGAGCCGCACCGGCATCCGCTACCTGCTCGACCCGCGCGTCGTCGCCGGCACCCGCTGGGTCACCGGCGCCGACGAGCCGGGCCGGCACGTGCGTCGACCTGGTCGCGGGCGCGACTTCCCGCGCGGGCAGGAGGCTCGACGGCACCATCGAGGCCGCCGAGGTGCGCGACGGCGACGCCTGCCCGCGCTGCGGCAGGCCGCTCGAGTCCGCCCGCGGCATCGAGATGGGCCACGTCTTCCAGCTCGGCCGCAAGTACGCCGAGGCGCTCGGGCTCAAGGTGCTCGACGAGAACGGCAAGCTCGTCACGGTGACCATGGGCTCGTACGGCGTCGGCGTCTCGCGCGCCGTCGCCGCGATCGTGGAGAACAGCCACGACGAGCACGGCATCGTCTGGCCGCGCGAGGTCTCGCCCGCCGACGTGCACCTGGTCGCCACCGGCAAGGACGACGACGTGTGCGGCGGCCGCCGAGAAGCTGGCCGCCGACCTGGAGTCGCTCGGCGTGCAGGTGCTGTTCGACGACCGCTGGAAGGTCAGCCCCGGCGTGAAGTTCAAGGACGCCGAGCTGATCGGCGTGCCCACCGTCGTCACGGTCGGCAAGCGGCTCGTCGACGGCGTCGTCGAGGTCAAGGACCGGCGCACGGGGGAGCGGCAGGACCTCGCCGTCGACGGCGCCGCGCAGGCGCTGCGCGACCTGGTCCGCCCGTGAGCGAGCGCACCCTCGGACCGGTCGAGGCGGTCGTCTTCGACTGGGGCGGCACCCTCACGCCGTGGCACCCGATCGACCTCGACCGGCAGTGGCACGTCTACGCGCAGGCCCACGCCGGTCACCTCGACGAGGCCGACGACCTGGCCCGCCGCATCTGGGACGGCCGAGGTCGCGGCCTGGACGGCGGGCCGGTCCGAGGGCGCCAGCGCCCGGCTCGACGAGATCCTCGCCAGTGCGGGCGTCCGCACCGACCACGAGGGGCACGCGCCGGCGCTCGCGGCGTACCAGGAGTTCTGGGAGCCGCACACGCTGCACCGACCCCGACGTCCCGCCGCTGTGGGAGGGCCTGCGCGAGCGCGGCATCAAGGTCGGCGTGCTGCAGCAACACGATCTGGACCCGCGAGTACCACCGCGCGCGTCTTCGAGCGCGACGGCGTGCTGCACCTGGTCGACGGCGACGTCTACTCCAGCGAGATCCCCTGGGTGAAGCCGCACCCCGAGGCGTTCGGCGCCGCGCTGCGCGCGGTCGGCGTCACCGACCCCGGCCGCGCCGTCTACGTCGGCGACCGCCCGTTCGAGGACGTGCACGGCGCCCAGGCCGTCGGCATGCGCGCCGTGCTGGTCCCGCACTCCGACATCCCGCTCGACCAGCAGGTGGCCGGCGTCGGCCGCGACGACGTCGAGCCGGACGCCGTCGTGCGCCGGCTGATCGACCTGCTCGACGTCGTCGACGGCTGGCGCTGAGCCCGGCGGTGGACGCCGTCCTCGCCGACTGGTTCGGCGGCCTGCCGTGGTGGGGCGTGGCCCTGCTGCTGCTGGCCGCCGTGCTCGCCGGGTTCATCGACGCCGTCGTCGGCGGCGGCGGGCTCGTGCAGCTGCCGCGCGCTGCTGCTCGTGCCCGGCATCGCCCCCGTGCAGGCGCTCGCCACGAACAAGCTCGGCAGCATCTGCGGCACGATCACCAGCTCGATCACCTACTACCGGCGGGTGCGGCCCGACCTGCGCACGGCGCTGCCGATGGCGGCGCTGGCGTGCGGCGGCGCGGCCGGGGGCGCGCTGTGCGCGAGCCTGCTGCCGGCGTCGGTGTTCCGTCCGGTCATCGTGGTCGCGCTGCTGGCGGTGGCCGTGTACACGGTCACCCGGCCGTCGCTCGGTGACGAGACGGCGCTGCGCTTCTCGGGCCACCGCCACCTGGTCGCGGCCGGCGGCGCCGGGCTCGGCATCGGCTTCTACGACGGCATCCTCGGCCCCGGCACCGGCTCGTTCCTGGTCTTCGCGCTCGTGGGTCTGATGGGGTACGCGTTCCTGGAGGCCAGCGCCAAGGCCAAGATCGTCAACTTCGCCACCAACCTCGGCGCGCTGCTGGTGTTCGTCCCGCAGGGCGCGGTGCTGTGGGGGCTCGGCCTGGCGATGGGGGTGGCGAACCTGCTCGGCGGCTACCTCGGCGCCCGCACGGCGATCGCCCGCGGCAGCCGGTTCGTGCGGGTCTTCTTCCTGGTCGTCGTCGGCGCGCTCGTGCTGCGCCTCGGCTGGCAGGTCGTCACCGGGTCCTGATCGTCAGGCCAGCTCGGGCAGCCCGGGGAACGCGGGCGCCGCGCCCCAGGCCGACAGGTCGGTCGCGGCCCGGGCCAGCTGGTCGCCGGCCAGGGTGCGCCAGCCGCCGGTGGTGACGGCGACCAGGTCGGCCGCCGCGGCGGCGACGTCGGTCTCCAGGGCGTGGGCGAGCGCGCGGGCGGCTGCGGCGTCGGCCGCCGGCGGCACCGAGACGGCGGGCGCCGGTGGTGGCACGTCGAGCCCGCCGCTGGTCGCGAGGCCCGCGAGCAGGTCGGCGACGACGCCGTGGCCGGCCAGCGAGGTGCGTGCCGCGTCGCGGCCCGCGTCGTCGAGCGCGGCGCCGAGCACGCCGAACCCGTAGGCCGCCGCACGGTGCGCCTCGACCAGCGCGACCGCGGCGTCCTGCGCCGTCGCGGCGCCGGAGGGGTCGACCTCGTCGGGCAGGACCGCGTCGGGCGTCGTCGCACCCAGCGCGGCCGCGGTGGTGCGGCAGCCCGCGGCGACGCCGGCGAGCAACCGGGCCAGCGGCCCCCCGACCGTGCTCGTGGCGCCGCACCCGAGCGCGAGCAGCCGGGCCGCGGCGTCCTGCTCGAGCACGCCGAGCGCCGCGGCGTCGGCCGGCGGGGCGGCGGTGCCGGCGAGCGGCGTGGGCCAGCCCTCGGGCGTGGCGGACGGCGACGGGACCGGCCCGGGCAGCGGGCCGAGGGCCTCCAGGTGCCGGTCGTGGGCGGCCGCGGCGGCCACGGCCGCGGGTCGGTCAGGCCGGCGGACGCCGCGCGCAGCGCGGCGACCAGGTCGACCGCCTCGAACCGGGCCAGGTCGTCGCCGGTCAGGGTCGGCGGGGCGGGCGTGGCGACGTCGTCGAGCCGCACGTCGTCCCACCGGACGCCGCACCCGGCGAGGGGTCCCAGCAGCGCCGCGCCGAGCAGCGCGCGACGGGTGGGGCGGTGGGGCACGCGGCGATCCTCGCACGCGGGCGGGGGTAGGGTCGTAGCCCCACAACACCACAGCAGGGAGGTACCGATGGCTCCGCCCAGCCAGCCCGGCGGCCGGTCCGGTCAGCGCACCGACGAGGTGGCCTCCCTCCTCCGCCCGGTCGTCGCCGACGGCGGCCTGGTGCTCGAGGGGGTCACCGTCACCCCGGCCGGCAAGCGGCGGGTCGTGCGGGTGGTCGTCGACCTCCCCGACGACGTCGTGGGCAGCGTCGACCTCGATCGCGTCGCCGACGTCTCGCGCGCGGTCTCGGACGCCCTGGACGCCACCGACGTGCTCGGCGGCGCGCCGTACGTGCTCGAGGTCGGCACCCCCGGGGTGGACCGCCCGTTGACCGAGCGGCGGCACTGGTCGCGCGCCCGCACCCGGCTGGTCACGGTGACGGCCGGCGGCGAGGAGCTGACCGGGCGGGTGCTGCAGGTCGACGACGACGGTGTGGTGCTGGAGGTCGAGGGTGCCGGGCGCACGCTCGCGTGGACCGACCTCGGCCCCGGCCGGGTGCAGGTGGAGTTCAGCCGCGCGGCCGACGAGGCCGCTGACGACGAGGCCGCGGACGACGACGAGAAGGACGAGGAGGACTGACGTGGACATCGACATGACCGCCCTGCGGATGCTCGAGCGGGAGAAGGAGGTCCCCTTCGACGTGCTGGTGACGGCGATCGAGGCGGCGCTGCTGGTGGCCTACCACCGCACGCCCGGCGCCGTGGAGCACGCGCGGGTCGAGCTCGACCGGGGGAGCGGGCACGTGGTGGTGTGGGCCGCCGAGACCGACGACGACGGCCGGGTGCTGCGCGAGTTCGACGACACCCCGACCGGGTTCGGACGGATCGCCGCCACCACCGCCAAGCAGGTGATCATCCAGCGGCTGCGCGACGTCGAGGACGAGCAGGTGCTCGGCGACTTCCGTGACCGCGAGGGCGCGATCGTCTCGGGCGTGATCCAGCAGGGCCACGACCGCCGGATGGTGCAGATCGACCTCGGCACGATCGAGGCCGTGCTGCCGCCGCAGGAGCAGGTGCCGGGCGAGCGCTACGAGCACGGCGCCCGGCTGCGGGCCCTGGTGGTGTCGGTGCGCAAGGGCATGAAGGGCCCGTCGATCACCGTCAGCCGCACCCACCCGAACCTGGTGCGCCGCCTGGTCGAGCTCGAGGTCCCCGAGGTGGCCGACGGCACCGTCGAGATCATGGCGCTGGCCCGCGAGGCCGGGCACCGCACCAAGATGGCGGTGCGCTCCACCGTGCCCGGCGTGAACGCCAAGGGTGCCTGCATCGGCCCGATGGGCCAGCGGGTGCGCGCGGTGATGAGCGAGCTGCACGGCGAGAAGATCGACATCGTCGACCACAGCGACGACCCGGCCGCGTTCGTCGGCCACGCGCTGTCGCCGGCCCGGGTGAGCAGCGTCGAGGTCGTCGACCTCGAGGCCCGCTCGGCCCGCGTGGTCGTCCCCGACTACCAGCTCTCGCTCGCCATCGGCAAGGAGGGGCAGAACGCCCGCCTGGCCGCGAAGCTGACCGGCTGGCGCATCGACATCCGCTCCGACGCCGAGGGCGCCGCCGCCTCCGGTGCGGGCGTCGGGGCCCAGGAGGGGTAGAGTGGTGGGGACCGGGCCGGACGCCCGGCAGCCTCCCACGCCCCACGTGCCGCAGCGCACGTGCGTGGGGTGCCGCCGGAAGGCCGACCGGTCGCGGTTGCTGCGCGTGGTGGCGGCCGGGGACGGGAACGGCGCCCCGAGGGGTGCGGTCACCCTCGTCCCCGACCCCCGGACCCGGCTCCCCGGACGCGGTGCGTGGGTGCACCCCGACCCCGGGTGCCTGGACCAGGCCGTGCGCCGCCGGGCGTTCGCCCGGGCCCTGCGCCTGCAGGCCCCGGTCGACCTCGAGGCGGTGCGCGAGCACCTCGAGCAGCTGCCACCGGCACCACCAGCACAGCACGCACCACCAGCCGTCCCCGGGCGATCCGGTCCGGGACGAACCGTCGAGATCGGAAGCGGGTCAGCATCTGATGGGCACCCGATGAGCAACCGGCAATGAACGCCCTGCAGCACTAACGACGGTCCGCGCTGTTCCCAGCCGGACCGGGAACAGGACAGGTTTTGGCGAAGGTCCGGGTCTACGAGCTCGCGAAGGAGCTCGGGGTCGAGAGCAAGGCCGTCATGGCCAAGCTCAACGAGATGGGCGAGTACACGAGGTCGGCGTCGTCGACCATCGAGGCGCCCGTGGTCCGCAGGCTGAGGGACGCCTTCCCGGCGTCCGGCGGCGGCACCGACACCGCGGCGGCGAAGAAGGCCGCCCCCAAGCCGGCGGCCAAGGCCGCCACCCCCGCGCCGGCGGCACCCGCCCCGGCCGACACCCCCGCTCCGGCCGCGCCGGAGCCCACCACCACGAGCGCTCCCGCGGCGGCCGCCCCGGCCGCCCCCGCCGCGCCGGCGAGCCCGGCGACGCCGGCACGTCCGGCGCCGCGTCCCGGCCCGGCCGCCCCGGCGGCCCCGGTCGAGGACGCGCCTGCCGCGCAGGCACCGGCCGAGGCGCCCGCCGCCCAGGCCGAGCCGCCCGCCGGCGACGGTCCCGCTCCGGGTCCGCGTCCGGGTGCCCGTCCGGGCAACAACCCGTTCGCGACCTCGCAGGGCATGCCCCGCTCCGGCGGTCGTCCCGCGCCCGGTGGCGAGCGTCCCGGCGGCCCCCGCCCCGGCGCCGCGCGCCCGGGCAACAACCCGTTCGCGACCTCCCAGGGCATGCCGCGTCCCGGCCAGCGTCCCGCCCCCGGTGGCGAGCGCCCCGGTGGTCCGCGCCCGCCGGCCGGTGCCGGCGGTCCGCGTCCCGGCGGCCCGCGCCCGAACCCGGGGATGATGCCCGGTCGCTCCACGGTCGGTCGTCCCGGCGCCCCCGCGCCCGGCGGTCCCGGCGGCCGCGGCCGTCCCGGCGGCCCCGGCGGCGGCGGCGCAGGTCGTCCCGGTGGTGGCGGCGGCGGCTTCGGTGGCGGCGGCGGTCGTCCCGGCGGTCCCGTCGGTGGTGGCTTCGGCAAGGGCAGCCGCGGTCGCGGCGGCACGCAGGGTGCCTTCGGGCGCGCCGGCGGGCGTCCCGTCCGTGGTCGCAAGTCCAAGCGCGCGAAGCGTCAGGAGTTCGACGCCCAGGCGCCGCCGTCGATGGCCGGCTCGAGCGTTCCGCACGGTGACGGCAGCACGGTCATCCGGATCCGTCGCGGCTCGTCGCTGAACGACTTCGCCGAGCGCATCGACGCCAACCCCGCGGCGCTGGTCACCGTCCTGATCCACCTCGGTGAGATGGCGACGGCGACCCAGTCGCTGGACGAGGACACGTTCCAGCTGCTCGGCACCGAGCTGGGGTACGACATCCAGCTGGTCTCGCCGGAGGACGAGGAGCGCGAGCTCTTCGGGTCGTTCAACATCGACCTCGAGGCCGAGGCGGAGGCGGAGAGCGACGAGGACCTGGAGTCCCGTCCGCCCGTCGTCACCGTCATGGGTCACGTCGACCACGGAAAGACCCGGCTGCTGGACGCCATCCGCCAGGCCGACGTCCTGTCGGGCGAGGCGGGCGGCATCACCCAGCACATCGGCGCGTACCAGGTGCGCACCGACCACGAGGGCGTCGAGCGGGCGATCACGTTCATCGACACCCCGGGCCACGAGGCGTTCACCGCCATGCGTGCCCGTGGTGCCCGGGTCACCGACATCGCCGTCCTGGTGGTGGCGGCCGACGACGGCGTGATGCCCCAGACGATCGAGGCGCTCAACCACGCGCAGGCGGCCGACGTCCCGATCGTGGTGGCCATCAACAAGATCGACGTCGAGGGCGCCAACCCGGACAAGGTCAAGCAGCAGCTCACCGAGTACAACCTCGTGGCGGAGGAGTACGGCGGCGAGACGATGTTCGTCCCGGTCTCGGCCAAGCAGGGTCAGAACATCGAGCAGCTGCTGGACGCGATCCTGCTGACCGCCGACGCCGCGCTCGACCTGCGCGCGATCGTCGACAAGGACGCCCGAGGCGTCGCCATCGAGGCGCACCTCGACAAGGGCCGCGGCGCCACCGCGACCGTCCTGGTGCAGTCCGGCTCGCTGCGCGTCGGCGACGCGATCGTCGCCGGTGCGGCCCACGGCCGCGTCCGCGCGATGGTCGACGAGCACGGCGAGAACGTCGAGGTGGCGGGCCCGTCCCGTCCGGTCATGGTGCTCGGCCTGCAGGCCGTGCCCGGCGCGGGTGACACGTTCATCGTGGCGCCCGACGACCGCACCGCCCGGCAGATCGCCGAGCGCCGCGAGGCCGCCGACCGCGCCGCGGTCCTGGCCAAGCGCCGCAAGCGGATCAGCCTCGAGGACCTCACCGAGGCGCTCGCGGCCGGTCGGGTCGAGACCCTCAACCTCATCATCAAGGGTGACGGTGCGGGCTCGGTCGAGGCGCTCGAGGAGTCGCTGCTCAAGATCGAGGTCGAGGGCGAGGTCGAGCTGCGGATCATCCACCGCGGCGTGGGTGCGATCACCCAGAACGACGTCAACCTGGCCACGGTCGACAACGCGATCGTGATCGGCTACAACGTGCGTCCCGCCGAGCGGGTCGCCGAGCTGGCCGACCGCGAGGGCGTCGACCTGCGGTTCTACTCGGTGATCTACAACGCCATCGAGGAGGTCGAGAGCGCGCTCAAGGGCATGCTCAAGCCGGAGTACGAGGAGGTGCAGCTCGGTACCGCCGAGGTGCGCGAGGTCTACCGCTCCTCCAAGTTCGGCAACATCGCGGGGTGCCTCGTGCGCTCGGGCATCGTCCGACGCAACACCAAGGCGCGTCTGGTGCGCGACGGCACCGTGGTGGCCGACAACCTCGCCATCGAGTCGCTGCGCCGGTTCAAGGACGACGCGACCGAGGTCCGTGAGGGCTACGAGTGCGGTATCGGCCTGGGGTCGTTCAACGACATCCGCGTCGACGACGTGATCGAGACCTTCGAGATGCAGGAGAAGGCGCGAGCCTGATCCGCGTGGAGCACGCACCGGGCCGCCGTCCCTGACGGCGGCCCGGTGCCGTCCCGGGAGGACTGCTGATGGTGGTGGGGTCGCTGCGGCTCGACGTCCTGCTCGGCGACGTGCACTCGCTCAAGCACAAGCGGGCGGTGCTGCGGCCGCTGCTGGCCGAGCTGCGCCGCTTCGAGGTGAGCGCGGCCGAGACCGGCGACCAGGACGTGCACCGCCGCGCCGAGGTCGGCGTGGCGATGGCGGGTGGTGACCACGCCCACGTGCGCACCGTGCTGGAACGGTGCGAGAGGGTGGTCGCGGCCAACCCCGAGGTCGAGCTGCTGTCGGCACGGCTGCGGGTGTGGGACGACGAGGACGAGTGATGGATTCCCGAGGAGGACGACGTGGCTGATCCAGCACGTGCACGCAAGCTGGCCGACCGCATCAAGGTGGTCGTGGCCGAGACGCTCGAGCGCAGGGTCAAGGACCCGCGGCTCGGCTTCGTCACCGTCACCGACACCCGCGTGACGGGTGACCTGCAGCACGCCACCGTCTTCTACACGGTGTACGGCGACGAGACCGAGAAGGCCTCCACCGCAGCGGCTCTGGAGAGCGCCAAGGGCAAGCTGCGCTCGGAGGTGGGCAAGGCGGTCGGCATCCGGCTGACCCCGACGCTCGAGTTCGTCCCGGACGCCGTGCCGGAGAACGCCGCGTCGATCGCCGACCTGCTCGCGGTCGCGGCGGCCAAGGACGCCGAGGTCGCGGCGCTCGCCCAGGGCAAGCAGTACGCCGGCGAGGCCGACCCGTACCGCCACCCCGAGGTCGACGACGTCGACACCGAGGACGAGGACGACGACCCCGACGCGGACGAGGACGACACCGACGACGACCCCGACGGGGACGACGAGGGGTGAGCCGCCGCGCGGCACCGTCCGGGCCCCACGGGCTGGTGCTCGTCGACAAGCCGGCCGGCTGGACGAGCCACGACGTGGTCGCCCGGGTGCGCCGGCTGGCCGCCACCCGGCGGGTGGGGCACGCCGGCACCCTGGACCCGATGGCGACCGGCGTGCTGGTGCTCGGGGTGAACCGGGCGACCAAGCTGCTCACCTACCTGGTGGGAGCCGACAAGACCTACACGGCCACGGTGCGTCTCGGCGTGGCCACCGTCACCGACGACGCCGAGGGCGAGCCCACGGCGGTGGTCGACGCGGCTGCGGTCGACGACGCCGCCGTCCGCCGCGCGCTCCCGGCGCTCACCGGCGCGATCGCGCAGGTGCCGAGCGCGGTGAGCGCGATCAAGGTCGACGGGCGCCGCTCCTACGCCCGGGTACGGGCCGGCGAGGACGTGCGGCTCGAGGCGCGCCCGGTCACCGTGCACCGGTTCGACCTGCTCGCCCTGCGCCGGGGCGAGCACGACGGCGTGCCGGTGGTCGACCTCGACGTCGAGGTCGAGGTGTCGTCGGGCACCTACGTGCGGGCGCTCGCCCGCGACCTCGGCGCCGCCCTCGGCACCGGCGGTCACCTCACCGCGCTGCGGCGCACCCGGGTCGGGCCCTACGGGCTCGACCGCTGCCGCACCCTGGAGCAGCTGGAGGACGACCTCGCGCTGCTGCCCGCCGCCGACGCGGCCCGTGCCGCCTTCGCGGTCCGCGAGCTCACCGACGACGAGGCGGTGGCGCTCTCCTACGGCAAGCGGCTCGACGCGGCCGGCCTGGGGGAGGGGCCGGTGGCGGCGATCGCGCCCGACGGCACCCTGGTCGCGCTGCTCAGCGAGGTCGACGGACGGGCCCGGCCGCTGCTCGTGCTGCACGCGGCGGGCTGAGGTCGGCGCCCCCGCGCGTCAGCGGCCGGCGGTGCTCTCGCGCACCACGAGCTCGTGCCCGACGACGACCTCCTGCGGGTCGTCGTGGTCGTCGCGGACGCGGCGGTCGAGCAGGGCCAGCGCCTCGCGGGCGAGGGTGTCGAGGTCGGGCCGCACGCTGGTGAGCGAGGGCACCGAGAACTCGCCGTCCTCGATGGCGTCGACGCCGACGACCGCGACGTCGTCGGGGACACGCACCCCGGCGAGCGCGAGCTCGCGCAGCGCGCCCACCGCCAGCAGGTCGTCGAAGCAGAACAGCGCGTCCGGACGGTCGGGACGGGCCAGCAGCTCGCGCGCGGCGCGGGCACCGGTGGCCCGACCGAAGCGGTCGACCTCGACCACGAGGGACGCGTCGGGCGCGAGCCCGGCCCGCTCGTGCGCCTCGCGCCAGCCCTGCAGCCTCAGGTGCGCCGTGCCGGCCCGCTCGTGCGACTGCCAGCCGACGGCCGCCACCCGTCGCCTGCCGAGGTCGAGCAGGTGCGTGGTGGCCTCGCGCGCCGCGGCGACGTTGTCGATCGCGACGTGGTCGACGGGGCCGTGCAGCACCCGCTCGCCGAGCAGAACCACCGGCACGGCGGGCCGCCGTCCGCTCAGGTCGTCGGCGCCGAGCGCCAGCGGGCTCAGCAGCACGCCGTCGACCAGGTGCGCCCCGCGCCCGTGCAGCAGCTCGAGCTCCCGGTCGCGCTCGCCGTCGGTCTGGTCGATGAGCACGGTCCACCCGTGGACGTCGGCGGCGGCGATGATCGCGCGCGCCAGCGCGCTGAAGTAGGGCGCGTCGAGCGCGGGGACGGCGAGCGCGACGACGCCGGTGCGGCCCTGGCGCAGCTGGCGGGCCGACAGGTTCGGCCGGTAGCCGAGCTCGGCCAGGCTCGCCTCGACCCGCTCGCGGGTCGACGGCGACACCCGGACGGTGCCCCGGACGACGTTCGACACCGTCTTCACCGAGACGCCGGCGTGCAGGGCCACCTGCTTCAGGCCCACGCGCGCGCTCCCCGACATCACCACGACCCTGACGCTACCTCTCCCGGTCGCGGGCGGGATCGTTGCCGCCAGATGCTGTACAACGTTGTAACCGGCAAGGTAGGAAAGTGCCATGGCTGACGAGGCGACGGTGAGGGTGTCCCCGGCCGAGGTGCGGGCGCACATCGACCGCAGGTTGTTCGGCTCGTTCGTCGAGCACATGGGCCGGTGCGTCTACACCGGTGTGTTCGAGCCCGAGCACCCCACCGCCGACGAGCACGGCTTCCGCGGCGACGTCACCGAGCTGGTGCGCGAGCTCGGGCCCACGGTGCTGCGCTACCCGGGCGGCAACTTCGTCTCCAGCTACAAGTGGGAGGACGGCGTCGGGCCCCGCGACCAGCGTCCGACCCGGCTCGACCTGGCGTGGCGCTCGATCGAGCCGAACCAGCTGGGGCCCGACGAGTTCATCCCGTGGGCCCGCTCGGTCGGCGCCGAGCCGATGATGGCGGTCAACCTCGGCACCCGCGGCGTGCACGAGGCGATGGACCTGCTCGAGTACACCAACCACCCCGGCGGTACGCACCTGTCCGACCTGCGGGTCGCGAACGGCCACCGCGGAGCCGCACGACGTGCGGCTGTGGTGCCTCGGCAACGAGCTCGACGGCCCGTGGCAGATGGGCGCCAAGACGGCCCACGAGTACGGTCGGCTCGCCCACGAGACCGCCAAGGCGATGCGGATGGTCGACCCGCGCATCGAGCTGGTGGCGGTGGGGAGCAGCAACCACCAGATGCCGACGTTCGGCAGCTGGGAGCGCACCGTGCTCGAGCACACCTACGAGCAGGTCGACCACATCTCGCTGCACGCCTACTACGAGGAGCACGACGGCGACCGACCCAGCTTCCTCGCCAGCGCCGTCGACATGGACTCCTTCATCGACGAGGTCGCCGCCATCGCCGACCAGGTGGGTGCCGGCGCCGGCTCCTCGAAGCGGCTCACGCTCTCCTTCGACGAGTGGAACGTCTGGTACCAGGCCCGTTTCGTCGGCCAGTCCAACCTCGACTGGACGTTCGCCCCGCACCTGATCGAGGACGACTACACCGCCGTCGACGCGGTCGTGGTGGGCAGCCTGATGATGTCGCTGCTCGAGCACAGCGACCGGGTGGCCATCGCCTGCCAGGCGCAGCTGGTCAACGTGATCGCCCCGATCCGGACGCTGCCCGGCGGACCCGCGTGGCGGCAGAGCGCGTTCCACCCGTTCGCGCTCACCGCGCGGCACGCGCGGGGCCACTCGCTGCGCACGGAGGTGAGCAGCCCGCGGCACGGCACCGAGCGCTACGGCGAGGTCGACACCCTGCAGGTGAGCGCCACGCACGACCCGGCGACGGGGGAGGCCTGCCTGCTGCTGGTGCACCGCGGCCAGGACGAGCCGCTGCCCGTCCAGGTCGACCTCACCGCCTTCGGTCGCGGGTCGAGGTCGTCGAGCACGTGCGCCTCGGTGGCGACGGCACCACGGTGAACACCCCCGAGGCGCCCGACGCGGTCACCACCGAGGTGGTCCCCGGCACCGCGGCCGACGGCGGCCGGCTCGACCTCGTGCTGCCGCCCGCGTCGTGGCACCTCGTGCGGCTGCGGGTGCCGGACGCGGTGGCGGGCGACCCGTCCTGATCGGCGGCCCGCGCTCGCGCGGGCCGTCCGTCGAGGGCGTGCGCGTCCGGGGTCGGACCCGCCCGTAGTGTGTTCGCCGTGGACCGGTGGACCAGTGCGGGCGACGTGCCGCCCGGCCACGGCCCCTCGGTCGTGGCGATCGGCAACTTCGACGGCGTGCACCGCGGGCACCGCGGCGTGCTGGTGCGGCTGATCGAGGAGGCGCGGGCCCGCGACGCACGCGCCGTGGCGATCACCTTCGACCCGCACCCGCTGCAGCTGCTGCACCCCGACGCGCGCGCCCGAGCTGATCACCGGCCCCGGCACCAAGCTCGACCTGCTCGCCGCCACCGGTCTCGACGCCGCGTTCGTCACGCCCTTCACCCGCGAGCTCGCGGCGATGACACCCGCGCGAGTACGTCGAGCAGGTGCTGGTCGACCTGCTGGGCGCGGTCGCGGTCGTCGTCGGCCACGACATCCGGTTCGGGGTGCGCAACTCGGGCGACCTGACGACGATGCGCGAGCTCGGCGCCGAGCTCGGGTTCGACGTCGTCGTCCTCGACGACGTCACCGGCCCGGTGCACGGCGAGCCGCCCGGCGGCCGGCGCTGGTCCTCGTCCTGGGTCCGCGAGCTGCTGGCGGCCGGTGACGTGGCCGTCGGCCGCCGACGTGCTGGGCCGCCCCCACCGGGTCGTCGGCGAGGTCGTGCACGGCGACCACCGCGGCCGCGAGCTCGGCTTCCCGACCGCGAACCTGGCGCAGGACGCCACGGGGATGGTGCCCGCCGACGGCGTGTACGCCGGCTGGCTGGTGCGGCTCGACCTCGACGCCGAGGCGCCCGACCGGGTGCTGCCGGCCGCGGTGTCGATCGGCACCAACCCGACCTTCGAGGGCACCGTGCGCCGGGTCGAGGCCCACGTGCTCGACCGCACCGACCTCGAGCTGTACGGCGAGAGCGTCGCCGTCGAGCTGGTCGAGCGGCTGCGCGACACCGTCGCCTACACCGGGATCGACCCGCTGGTCGAGCAGATGCACCTCGACGTCGACCGCTGCCGCGAGGTGCTGTCGGTGGTCGCGCCGTGACGACCCGGGCGTGAGGCGCCGGTGACGCGGCTCGACGAAGCCCGACCCGCACGACCCGCAGCAGGTGCGCGAGGCGGCCGAGACGTGGTTCCTCGCCAAGGGCCTGCCCTGGTTCGTCGACGCCGAGCACGACCGGGTGCAGTCGCTGCTCAGCGCGGCCGGCTCACCCAGATCGTGCTGCTGGCCGCGCTGCTCGCCGTCGCGTTCGGCGTCGGCTCCGGCTGGCTGTCGGGCCAGGTCGCCAGCGGTGCGGCCGTGTCGGCCACCGTCGTCGGCGTCGTGCTCTCGGGTGGGCCGCTGTGGCGGCTGCACTTCGGCCCGGTGCTGACCTGGGCGCTGCGCCGCACCCGGTCGGCGCTCGGGCCTGCTCATCCCGCTCGTCACGCGCGCGCTGCCGCTGCTGCTGTTCTTCAACGTGGTCATGTTCATCAACACCGAGGTGTGGCAGGTCGCGTCGTCGTTGCCCGTCGGGGTGCTGTGGATCACCGTGCTGCTGTTCGCCGGGCTCGCCGTGCTCTTCCTCGTCGTCGCGGCTGCCGGAGGAGGTCGACCGCGTGCTCGGGGAGGTCGACGACGACGCACGACGGCGCGGCGCTGCGGCGCGCCGTCGACGGGCACCCCGGTCGAGGAGGCCTGCGGACGCCCTGCTCGAGGACCTCACCGCGCAGCAGCGCGACCGCCCTGCCGCTCCGCTCGGCCGGCTGCAGCGGGTCAACCTGATGCTCGTGCTCCTCGTCGTGCAGGCCACCCAGGTGCTGCTGCTCGCCGCTGGCCATGTTCGCCTTCTTCGTGCTGTTCGGGACCGTCTCGATCCGTCCGGAGATCGTCGAGTCGTGGATCGGCGTGCGGCCGACCGGCGGCTCGCTCAGCACCCAGCTGGCGCAGGTCTCGATCTTCCTGGCGGCGTTCTCCGGCCTGTACTTCACCGTCTACGCCATCACCGACGAGAGCTACCGGCGGCAGTTCTTCACCCAGATCACCACCGAGCTCGAGCACGCCGTCGGCGTGCGCGCGGTGTACCGCGCCCTGCGCTGATCGCCTCGCCGTCACGCCAGCGCCCGATGCAGCTCCTGCACCACCTCGGCGAGGGCGTGGTCGGCGGCCGGGCCGAAGCCCGGCAGCGAGAAGAAGCCGTGCGGCACCCGCTCGTACCGGCTGTACCGCACCGCCACCCCGGCCTCGCGCAGCGCGTCGGCGTAGCGCTCGCCGTCGTCCTCGAGCGGGTCGTTGTCGGCCGTGACGACCAGCGCCGGCGCCACGTCGGCCAGGTCGGTGCACAGCAGCGGACTGACCGCCGGGTCGTCCGGTGCGAGCCCGCTGCCGTCGAGGTAGTGCGCGAGGAACCGGTCGATGTTGGCCCGCGGCAGCACCGGTGCGTCCGGCCGCGCCGCGATCGACGGCGACGACAGCGTGAGGTCGACCGCCGGGTACACCAGCACCTGGTGCCGCAGCGGTGCCGCGGGGGCCGTCGACCCACCGGCCCGGACGGCGTCGCGGTGCCGCACGGCGAGCAGCGCGGCGATGTTCCCGCCGGCGCTGTCGCCCGTCACCGCGACCCGGGCGGCGTCGGCCCCGACCGTCGGAGGCGTCGCGCGACAGGTGCTGCGAGCACCGCCCAGCAGTCGTCCAGGCCGGCCGGCGCCGGGTGGTCGGGAGCGAGCCGGTAGTCGACCGACACGACGACGGCGTCCAGCCGCGCGGCGAGGTGGCTGCAGGCCCAGTCGTTCTGCTGCAGGTTGCCGAGCACCCAGCCCGCCGCCGTGGACGTTGACGCACGAGCGGCGCGGCGCCGACGGGCGGCGTGCCCCCGGTAGACGCGGACGGGGACGCCCGGCCACGTCCCCGTCGTCGAGCCGCACGCCGCGCGCGGGTCGGCCCAGGCTGAGCGGCAGCAGGCGCGGGCAGGCCGGCCTCGCGCCGCCTGCGCCAGCCGGTCGGGCGTCCATCGCGCGACGTCGAAGCGGCCGAGGACGTCCACGAGCCGGACGAGCGCGCGGTCCGCGTCGGCAGGCGGTCGGGCGGGTCTCACCACGCCATCGGACCACGTCGCGGACCCGGCGGGTGACGGCGCCCCGCCCGGCGCGGGTGCGGTGGGCCCGGTCGTGGTGGTCCGAGCAGCATCGTGACCATGCTGTGACCTTCTGGTGAGGGCGTACCCGCGATTCGGGGTAAGAATGCAACGTTGTATTGCGTGCCCGCGCCCCCCGCGCCGCACGGACAGCGGACGCCTGTAGAGGAGCTCGATGATGAGTCTGATGTCTTCCGCCGCCCTGCCCAGCATGGTCGCCGTACGGGCCGGCTGGGCGTGGTCGCCCTGGCCGCCACCGCACTGGCGCTGTCCTCCTGCGGAGGCGGCACCACCGCCGAGGAGGCCGCCCAGGGCGGCGAGCAGCAGGAGTTCTCCGGTGAGTACACCGGCCCCGACGTGGAGCTGGCCTACTGGAACGGCTTCACCGGCGGTGACGGCCCGTTCATGCAGGAGCTGGTCGACGACGTTCAACGCCGAGCACGACAACATCAAGGTCACGTCCAACACGATCCAGTGGGCCGACTTCTACCAGCGCCTCCCCGCGGCCGTGAACGCCGGCGAGGGCCCCGACGTCGGGGTCATGCACCTCGACCAGCTCGCCACCAACGCCGCCCGCAGCGTGATCGTGCCGGTCGACAACGTGGCCGAGGGCCTCGAGCTCACCGAGGACGACTTCACCGCCGAGGTCTGGAACGCCGGCATCTACCAGGACCAGCGCTACGGCATCCCGCTCGACGTGCACTCGCTGGCGATGTACTACAACGAGGACCACTTCGAGCAGGCCGGCATCACCGAGGCACCCACCGACGAGGCGTCGTTCATGGACGCGCTGGAGAAGCTCGAGGCGGCCGGCTTCGAGCAGCCGTTCTGGATGCCGAACCTGTGGCCGAGCCACCTGATGTACCTGTCGCTCGCGTGGCAGAACGGCGCCGAGGTCTACGCCGAGGACGGCGCGTCCGCGAGCTTCGACTCGCCCGAGGCCGTCGAGGCCCTGGAGTGGCAGCGCTCGATCATCGACGAGGGCTACAGCCCTGCCGAGGTGGCCATCGACTCGCAGTACGCGGCCTTCAAGGCCGGCGAGACCTCGATCACCTGGGACGGCATCTGGCAGATCAACGACCTGAAGGAGTCGGGCGTCAACTACGGCATCGCGCCGATCCCGACGATCTTCGGCGAGGACGCCGTCTGGGCCAACTCGCACAACTTCTTCATCACCAAGCAGGCCTCGCAGGACGAGAACAAGGCGCAGGCCGCGCAGGTGTTCATCGGCTGGATGAGCGAGCAGTCGGGGGAGTGGGCCGGTTCCGGGATGATCCCGGCGCGCCAGTCCGTGCGCGACAGCGGTGTCCTCGACGACGCCCCGCAGGGCGTCATCGCCGACAAGATCGACTCGATGCGCTTCCTGCCGCCCGTCCCGGGTCTGGGCGGCGTCCAGGCCGAGGC
This sequence comes from uncultured Actinomycetota bacterium, assembly GCA_963715595.1. Lineage (GTDB taxonomy): Bacteria > Actinomycetota > Actinomycetes > Actinomycetales > CAWJMD01 > MFD01275-22. The sequence continues at coordinate 2,330,360 of OY970255.1, read as the reverse complement.
GCTCGAGCCGGCGCTGTCGAACGCGGTCCTCGGCAGGCAGGCGCCCGACGCGGCGATGGGCGAGGCCGCCCAGCAGGCGTCGACGCTGATGGAGGAGAACCTCGAGAGCTTCGGCGGCTGAGGTGGCGACCTCCACGGCGACGCCGGCCACCGACGAGGTGGCCGGCACGCCGGCCCCGGGCCGCCAGGCCCGGGGCCTGGCCACCCACGGCACGGCCACGCCGTGGTTGTTCCTCGCGCCCTACCTGGCGCTGTTCGTCGCGTTCGTCGTCGCACCGGTCGTCTACGGCTTCTACATCAGCCTGCACCGGTTCGACTACACGCTCCCGGGCAAGCCGTTCGTCGGCTTCGAGAACTACACGAACCTGTTCGACGCCGAGGCGATCAGCAGCGGCATCTTCTGGGACTCGATGCGGGCGACGGGCGTCTTCACCGTCCTGAGCGTGCCGCTGCTCCTGGTGATCCCGCTGCTGGTCGCCCTGGTGATGAACAGGAGCTTCCCCGGTCGCAACGCGCTGCGAGCCGTGTACTTCGCGCCGTACGTGCTCGGCGTGGCCGTCGTGGCCGTGCTGTGGCGCTACCTGCTCGACACCAACATCGGACTGGTCAACTACTACCTCGGTCTGGTGGGTCTGCCCGACGACATCGCCTGGACCACCTCGGTGCCCGCGGCGTGGGTGGCCCTGGTGGGCGTCACGGTCTGGTGGACCCTGGGGTTCAACGCCGTGATCTACCTCGCGGGGCTGCAGGACATCCCCGGTGAGCTCTACGAGGCCGCTCGGATGGACGGCGCGAACGGCTGGCAGCAGTTCGTCCACGTGACCCTGCCCGGTCTGCGTCCGGTCCTGTCGTTCGTGACGATGGTGACGATCATCGCCTCGGTGAACATGTTCGGGCAGTCCTACCTCATCACCGAGGGGGCACCCGGCCGTGAGACCCGCACGGCGATCTACCAGATCGCCGAGACCGGTCTGCGCAACTACCAGATGGGCGACGCGGCGGCGATGAGCTACGTGCTCACGCTGTTCCTCATGGTGCTGAGCGTGGTCGTCTTCCGCCTGTTCCGAGACAAGGACGCCTGAGATGGCCGTCGTCCAGACACCCTCGTCCCGCGAGACCGACCGGGGCCGCGGCTCGGCCGGGAACGACCACCGCCCCACCCGGACGGCCGACGCCGGCCCGGGCAGGGGACGCACCGCGCTGCGCTACGTGCTGCTCGTGCTGCTCGCGCTGCTCTACGTCAGCCCGCTGGTGTTCATGATCGTCACCTCGTTCAAGACCCGGGCCGAGGCCGGCGCCATCCCGCCGAGCTGGTTCCCGAACCCGTTCACCACCCAGGCCTACGAGTCGATCCTCGGGACCGCCGGCACCCCGGTGCTGCGCTGGTTCGCCAACAGCATGGTCGCCGCCCTGGCGCACGCCGCGCTCGTCGTCTCGACCTCCGCCCTGGCGGCGTACGCCCTGGCGCGGATGAACTTCCGCGGTCGCGGGCTGGTGTTCGGTGCCATCGTGGCGACGCTGTTCGTGCCGCCGGTGATCCTCATCATCCCGAACTACCTGATCGTCTCCGAGCTGCGCTGGCTCAACACCCTCACCGCCGTCATCGTGCCCACTGCGGCCTCGGCGTTCGGCGTGTTCTTCCTGCGCCAGTTCTTCCTCGGCATCCCCGCCGAGCTGGAGGAGGCGGCCAGGCTCGACGGCGCCAACCAGTGGCAGATCTTCTGGAAGGTCGTCCTCCCGCTGTCGAAGGCCGCGCTCGCCACCCTGGCGCTGCTGTCGTTCCTCACCAACTGGAACGACTTCCTGTGGCCGATCTACGTGCTGTTCAGCCCGGAGCTGCAGACCCTGCCGGCCGGGCTGTCGACCCTGCAGTCGGCGAACGCGGTGCGCTACGACCTGCTGATGGCCGGCGCCGTGATCGCCAGCGTGCCGGTGCTGGTCCTGTTCGTCTTCCTGCAGCGGTACCTGATCGAGGGCGTCGCCCGGTCCGGGCTCAAGGGCTGATCCGGGTGCGACGTCGGACGCTGCGCGCCGGGATCGTGCTGGCGGCATCGGTGCTGCTCGCGGCGTGCGCGGGCGGCTCGGGCGGGCTGGACGACGCCGGTCAGGGGTCGCCGGCGTCGTCGGAGGAGGGTCCCGCGGCGGAGGTCAACCCGGTGCTGGACGACGACTTCCCCGACCCCGACCTGCTCGAGGTCGACGGCACCTACTACGCCTACGCCACCAACGGGAACAACCGGAACGTGCGGGTGGCGACCTCCACCGACCTGGTGACCTGGGAGGAGCAGCCCGACGCCCTGCCGGACCTGCCGACCTGGGTCATCCCGGGCAAGACCTGGGCGCCCGAGGTCACCGAGATCGCGCCGGGCAGCTACGCGCTGTACTTCACGGCCACGAACTACCGGCCGACGCTGCAGTGCATCGGCGTCGCCGCCGCCACCGACCCGCTCGGGCCGTTCACGGTGGTCGGCGAGAGCATGCTGGTCTGCCCCGAGGACGAGGGCGGCGCGATCGACGCCTCCACCTTCCTCGACGAGGACGGCACCCGGTACCTGCTGTGGAAGAACGACGGCAACTGCTGCGAGCTCGACACCTGGCTGCAGCTGTCACCTCTCAGCGCCGACGGCCTCACGCTGACCGCGGCGCCCACCAAGCTGGTGAAGCAGGACCAGGAGTGGGAGGGCAACCTCGTCGAGGCTCCCACGCTGGTGCGCGAGGGGGACACCTACGTGCTGATGTACTCCGCCAACGACTACGGCAGCGACGCCTACACCGTCGGGTACGCGACGGCGACCGCTGCCACGGGGCCCTACACCAAGGACCCCGAGCCGCTGCTGGCCAGCGACGACCTGGACGGCTCCTACCTCGGTCCCGGCGGCCAGGACGTCGTCGAGGGCCCGGACGGTGAGGACCGCATCGTCTTCCACTCCTGGTACGGCGACTTCACCTACCGGGCGATGAACACCGCTCCGCTGCGGTGGGAGACGTCCGGCGACGGCGTCCGCCCCGTCGTCGGCGACCCCGAGGACGGCTGAACCAACCGCCGAGACCCACCCGCGCACGACCTCGACGAAGAGGAGACGCACATGGCCCGTCCCGCAACACCCCCATCTCGCCGCAGGACCCCGGTCCTGCTGGCGCTGCTGCTCGCCGCGGGCCTGCTGGCCCCGGCGGGAGGCGCCCAGGCCGGCACCGCCGGCGAGCCGACGGGGAAGAACCCCGGCCGCTACAGCCAACCCGCTCCTGCCCGAGGTGCCCGACGACGGCGCGGTCGGAGTCGTGCGCCGACCCGACGGTGATCCGCGCCGACGACGCCGGCGGCACCACCTGGTACATGTACTGCACCACCGACCCGCTGAACGACGAGGACCTCGACGCCGAGGGGAACCTGGTGTTCCACCGGATCCCGACGATGACCTCGCGCGACCTGGTGAACTGGACCTACGTGGGTGACGCCTTCGACACCGTGCCGTCGTGGGCCGATCCCGCGGCGGCTCTCTGGGCGCCGGAGGTCACCTACTCGACCGAGTTCGACCAGTACTACATGTTCGTCGGCGTCACGAACACCTCGGACGAGACCAGCGGCGTACCCGGCTGCGACAGCGACAACGCCATCGGCGTCGCCACCAGCGACGGCCCGACCGGCCCGTGGACCTTCTCCGACACCCCGGTCGTCGGACCGCGCCAGGGCGGCGACGGGTGCAACTTCCTGTGGACCTACGACCCCGACGTCCTCGCCGACAGCGTGGGCACCGAGAGCGTCCTGTACTACGGCAGCTACTACGGCGGGGTGTACGGCGCCCCGTTGACGCTGACCGCCGACGGTGCCTCGATCGCCGCCGAGGACGCCGTCCTGGTCGCCATCGACAACAAGTACGAGGGCGCGAACGTCGTCGAGCGCGACGGCTGGTACTACCTCTTCGTCTCGGCGACCAACTGCTGCAACGGCGCCCTCACCGGGTACAGCGTCTTCGTCGGCAGGTCGCAGGACCCGCTCGGCGTCTTCGTGGACCAGCAGGGCAACTCGCTCGTCGACGCGCAGACCGGCGGCACCCCGTTCCTGACGATGAACGGCAACCGCTGGGTGGGCACCGGCCACAACACCGTCTTCCAGGACGCCGCCGGCGACTGGTGGACGATCTACCACGCGGTCGACCAGCAGGACCCGTTCTTCGAGACCTCCCCCGGGTTCACCAAGCGGCCGGCGCTGCTCGACGCGGTCGACTGGGTCGACGGCTGGCCCACCGTCAACGGCGGCAGCGGGCCGTCGGACTCGCGGGTGCCCGCCCCCGCCGGCCAGGCGGGTGAGGAGTCGCGGCACCGTCCGACGCCGCCCGCCGCCCAGGACCCGCACAAGCTGCGCCGGGACCACTCCGACGAGTTCTCGGGGTCGGCGCTGCAGGACGCCTGGGACTGGGACTGGACCGGTTCCGACGACACCGCGCCGGCCCTGCCGCCGCACTCGGTCACCGGCGGCGTGCTGGAGGTCGAGATCCAGCGGGCCGACACCTACGTCGACGTCGACGACGCGTACGTGCTGGTGCGCGACGCGCCGCGCGCGGACTACGTCGTGGAGACCCGGGTCCGGGTCGACGTGCCCGACGACGGGTGCTGCTTCAACTACGCGCAGGCCGGGATCATGGTCTACGGCGACGAGGACGCGTACGTGAAGCTGACCAACACCTCGATCTGGAACACCCGCCAGACCGAGTGGGCCAAGGAGATCCCGGCCGGGTCGGCACCCGAGGGCTGGGCGCGGTACGGCAACAGCATCGTCGGCCCGCCGTCGGAGAAGCTGGACGTACCTGCGGATCGCGGTCGAGCGCCTCACCGGCGCCGAGCGCAAGGCCGCGGGTGGTGACACCGAGAGCTACACGGCGTACACCAGCCAGGACGGCGTGACCTGGGTGCGCGGCGGCACGTGGACCCACTCGCTGGGTCGCGACGCGCGGATCGGCCTGGCCGCCTTCGGCCAGCAGCCGACGACCGAGGGCGTGTTCACCGCCGAGTTCGACCACGTCCGGGTGTACTCGCTGAAGTAGCAGGCCGCACGGACGACGGGGCCGACGCCACCACGGCGTCGGCCCCGTTCGGCCGCGGCGGCACCCAGCGGACCACGCCGGCGAGCAGCAGCACCGCCGAGTCGCCGATTCGGTCGGGCCCCCACCCCGCTGGTAGCCTGGCAGACGCCGTCAGAACGGCCGCGGACCCAGAGTGCCCGGGTGAACAAGCCCCGGTGCGCCGCGCAACGACCACGAGGAGAACCTGCATGCCGCTCGATGCCGCCACCAAGGCGAAGATCATGGCCGAGTACGCGACCACCGAGGGCGACACCGGTTCCCCCGAGGTCCAGGTGGCGATGCTGACCCAGCGGATCAAGGACCTGACCGAGCACCTGAAGGAGCACAAGCACGACCACCACAGCCGTCGTGGTCTGCTCCTGCTCGTCGGTCAGCGCCGCCGCCTCCTGAAGTACCTGACCAAGACGGACATCACGCGCTACCGCTCGCTCATCGAGCGGCTCGGCCTGCGCCGGTGACCACGGACGCGGCTCCTCCCCCGGGAGGGGCCGCGTCGCCGCTTCCGGCACCCGTGCCGGGGCACCCCGCACGTAGCACCACGCTCGCACGCAGTACACAGCTGAAGACCGAACGAGAACACCCAGGAGCGTCGGCCCCCACGGCTGGCACAGGTCCTCGGTAGTGGCCTCCGGGAAGCACCGCTCCCCGTCGGGTCTCGATCGAAGACGTGTGCAGCACCGGCCGGGACGCCCTCGCTCCTCCAGCAGCCGCTCACGCGGCAGAACGGAGCAACCCCCCATGGAGGGTCCCGAGATCACCTTCGCCGAAGCCGTCATCGACAACGGCCGCTTCGGCACGCGCACCGTCCGCTTCGAGACCGGCCGCCTCGCCAAGCAGGCCGCCGGCTCCGTCGTCGCCTACCTCGACGACGACACGATGCTGCTGTCGGCCACCACGGCCGGCAAGCACCCCAAGGAGCACTTCGACTTCTTCCCGCTGACGGTCGACGTCGAGGAGCGGATGTACGCCGCGGGCAAGATCCCCGGCTCGTTCTTCCGCCGCGAGGGCCGCCCGTCCACCGACGCGATCCTGACCTGCCGCCTCATCGACCGGCCGCTGCGCCCGTCGTTCGTCGACGGGCCTGCGCAACGAGGTCCAGGTCGTCATCACCGTCCTCGCGCTCAACCCGCACGACCCCTACGACGTGCTGGCGATCAACGCCGCGTCGCTGTCGACCCAGCTGTCCGGCCTGCCGTTCTCCGGCCCGATCGCCGGCGTCCGCGTCGCGCTGATCGACGGCCAGTGGGTCGCGTTCCCGAAGTGCGACCAGCTCGAGCACGCCGTCTTCGACATGGTCGTCGCCGGCCGCGTCGTCACCGACGCCGCGGGACGACGTCGCGATCATGATGGTCGAGGCCGAGGCCACCGACGGCGCCTGGAACCTGATCCAGGGCGGCGCCCCGAAGCCCACCGAGGACGTCGTCGCGCAGGGCCTCGAGGCCGCCAAGCCGTTCCTCAAGCAGCTGTGCGACGCGCAGCAGCAGGTGGCCGACGCCGCCGCCAAGCCGACGCAGGACTTCCCGCTGTTCCTCGACTACCAGCAGGACGCCTACGACGCCGTCAAGGCGCAGGCCGAGGCCGACCTCGGCGCAGGCGATCACGATCGCCGGCAAGCAGGAGCGCGAGGCGCGCCTCGACGAGATCAAGGACGCCGCGAAGGAGGCCGCTCGCCGACCGCTTCGAGGGTCGCGAGAAGGAGGTCTCCGCGCGCGTTCCGCTCGCTGACCAAGAAGGTCGTCCGCCAGCGCATCCTGCGCGACAAGGTCCGCATGGACGGTCGCGGCCTGGCCGACATCCGCCCCTGTCGGCCGAGGTCGAGGTCCTCCCGCGCGTGCACGGCTCGGCGCTGTTCGAGCGCGGCGAGACCCAGATCATGGGCGTCACCACGCTGAACATGCTCCGGATGGAGCAGCAGATCGACTCGCTCTCGCCCGAGACGCGCAAGCGCTACATGCACAACTACAACTTCCCGCCCTACAGCACCGGCGAGACCGGCCGCGTGGGCTCGCCCGAAGCGCCGCGAGATCGGCCACGGCGCGCTCGCCGAGCGGGCGCTGATGCCGGTCCTGCCGAGCCGCGAGGAGTTCCCCTACGCGATCCGCCAGGTCTCCGAGGCGCTCGGCTCCAACGGCTCGACGTCGATGGGCTCGGTCTGCGCCTCGACCCTGTCGCTGCTCAACGCCGGTGTGCCGCTGCGCGCCCCGGTCGCCGGCATCGCGATGGGCCTGGTGTCCGACGAGGTCGACGGCCAGACCCAGTACGCCGCGCTGACCGACATCCTCGGCGCCGAGGACGCCTTCGGCGACATGGACTTCAAGGTCGCCGGCACCCACGAGTTCGTCACCGCGATCCAGCTCGACACCAAGCTCGACGGCATCCCCGCCTCGGTGCTCGCGCGGCGCGCTGACCCAGGCGCGCGACGCCCGGCTGCACATCCTCGACGTCATGAACGAGGCGATCGACGCGCCCGGACGAGATGAGCCCGTACGCCCCGCGCGTCATCACGGTGCAGGTCCCGGTCGACAAGATCGGCGAGGTGATCGGCCCGAAGGGCAAGATGATCAACCAGATCCAGGACGACACCGGCGCCGCAGATCTCCATCGAGGACGACGGCACCGTCTACATCGGCGCCGTCGACGGCCCCTCGGCCGAGGCCGCGCGCACGATGGTCAACGCGATCGCCAACCCGCAGATGCCCGAGGTCGGCGAGCGCTACCTCGGCACCGTCGTGAAGACGACGACGCTTCGGCGCGTTCGTCTCGCTCACCCCGGGCAAGGACGGCCTGCTGCACATCTCGCAGATGCGCAAGATGGTCGGCGGCAAGCGCATCGACGCCGTCGAGGACGTCCTCGGCGTGGGCCAGAAGGTCCAGGTCGAGATCGGCGAGATCGACCCGCGGGGCAAGCTCTCGCTGGTCCGTCGTCCTGAGGACGGCGCGCCGAGGGCCAGTCCGCCGAGCGGCCGAGTCCGCCGAGGCCCCCGCCGGCGCGGACGCGATGACCTGCCCACCCGGTGACGTCACCGCCAGGCGGACGCCGCCGGGCAGGCCCTCCCCCGAGCCCCCGATCGACCGCGCAGGTCGAGAGGCGCTCGTGCGCCGCACGCGTCCTGCCCGGCGGCGTGCGCGTGCTCACCGAGCAGATGCCGGGCCTGCGCTCGGCGACGCTCGGGCTGCTGGGTCGGCGTCGGCTCGCGCGACGAGACCAGCGGGCACCACGGCGCCACGCACTTCCTCGAGCACCTGCTGTTCAAGGGCACGACCCGGCGCAGCGCGTTCGACATCGCCGAGGCCTTCGACGCCGTCGGCGGCGAGGCGAACGCGGTGACGGGCAAGGAGCACACCTGCTACTACGCCCGGGTGCTCGACGACGACCTGCCGATGGCGGTCGACGTCATCGGCGACATGGTCACCTCCGCCACGATCGACCCCCGAGGACCTCGACGCCGAGCGCGGCGTGATCCTCGAGGAGCTCGCGATGAACGACGACGACCCGGCCGACGTCGCGCACGAGCGGTTCGCCGAGCAGGTGCTCGGCGGGCACCCGCTCGGCCGGCCGATCGGCGGCACGCCCGGACTCCATCCGCGAGGTCTCGCGCGACGGCGGTCGGCGACCACTACCAGCAGCACTACGTGCCCGCGCGGCCTCGTCGTCACCGTCGCCGGCGGGGTCGACCACGACGCGGCTCGTGCGAGCAGGTCGTGCAGGCGCTGCGGCCGACGGCTGGTCCGTCGACGCCGGCGTCGAGCCGCTGCCGTCGCGCACGGCCGGCGACGGCGCGGCCGGCCCGCGGCCGGCGACGGCGCCGGGCGGCGTGCTCACCGTGCGCCGCAGCACCGAGCAGGCGCACCTCCTGCTCGGCGGCCTGGGCATCTGCCGCGACCGATCCCGCGCCGCTACGCGATGTCGGTGCTCAACGCCGTCCTCGGCGGCGGCATGAGCAGCCGGCTGTTCCAGGAGATGCGCGAGAAGCGCGGCCTGGCCTACTCGGTCTACTCGTTCTCCTCGGCCTACTCCGACTCCGGCTACTTCGGCCTGTACGCCGGCTGCACGCCCGGCAAGGTCGCCGAGGTGGTCGTCGCTGCTCACCAGCGAGTGGGAGCGGCTGGCCACCGAGCCGATCGACGAGGGCGAGCTCGAGCGCGGCATCGGCCAGCTCAGCGGCGGCCTCGTGCTCGGCATGGAGGACACCGGGTCGCGGATGTCGCGGCTCGGCAAGGCCGAGCTGGTCTACGGCGAGTTCGTCACCCTCGACGCAGTCGCTGCAGCGCATCCGCGCCGTGACCGCCGAGCAGGTGCGCGACCTCGCGGCCGAGCTGCTCGAGCGTCCGCGCTCGCTCACCGTCGTCGGCCCGTTCGACGACGACCCGGTCACCTCCCTGGGCTGAGAGCCGCCCAGCCCGCCGGCTCCTCAGCCCGGCAGCACGTGGACGACCACGTGCGCGGGCTCGCCCCCGGCGTCGTGCACCAGCGACGACCGCACCCGCACCGGCACCGCGTGGCCGTCGGCGTGCAGGTACCGCTTGGCCGAGGTGTGGGTGTCGACCGCCCCCTCGAGCAGCTCGGCGGTGTTGCGCCGGTCGGTCTCGGCGTCCTCGGGCACGGTGATGTCCTGGTAGCGCAGCCGCACCAGCTCGGACGCGTCGCGACCCACGAGCTCGCAGAACGCCGGGTTGACGCGCAGGAAGCGTCCGTCCAGGTCGTTGACCGCCATCGCGATCGGCGCCCGGTCGAACGCGGTGCGAAAGCGCGCCTCCGACGCCGCCAGCGCCTCGTCGAGGCGGACGCCGGCCGTGACGTCGACCGCCACCCACAGCACCTGCTCGGGCCGTCCCTCGCCGCCCTCGAGCCGCTGGGTGGTGACGCGCAGCCAGTGCGGGTGCCCGTCGGCGTGGTGCACCTGGACGGTGTGCTCGCCCTCGTCGGCGATCTCGTCGACCAGGAAGCTCTCGAACCGCCGGCCCACCATCTGCGCCGGCGAGGTGCCGAGCAGGGGGATCGCGCCGGCCGAGGCGTAGCGCACCACGTGGTCGGAGCCGGTGACGACGACGAGCTGGTCGCGCTCGCCGAGCTCGATCGGCGGGGGCTGGTCGGTGGCCAGGCCCGGGTGGGTGGCCGAGGCCACCTGCGCCAGCCGGGACGCGGGCACCGCCCGGCCGAACCACCAGCCCTGCGCGCGGTCGCACCCCATCGCGGTCAGCTGGCGCGCCTGCTCGGGCAGCGCCACCCCCTCGGCGCAGACCCGCTGGCCGAGGGCGTGCGCGGCCTCGAGCACCGAGCGCACCAGGACGGCGTCGGTGACCGAGCGGTGCACGTCCTCGACGAACGTGCGGTCGATCTTCACCACGTCGACCGGCAGGTCGCGCAGCAGGCCGAGCGAGGACCAGCCGGTGCCGAAGTCGTCGAGCGCGATGCGGCACCCGAGCGCCCGCAACGCCGCGAGCCGCCGCGCCGCCTGGGCGAGGTCGGCCAGCGCGACCGTCTCGGTGATCTCGAGGCAGAGCAGCTCGGGGGGCCACCCGGTCGACTCCAGCAGCGTCCGGACGTGCGCGACGACCTCGTCGTCGGCGAGCTGGGCGCCGGACACGTTGAGCGACAGCTGGATCCGCGAGGACGGCTCGGGGAACGCGGCGACCACGTCGGCGAAGGAGCGCTCCAGGACGAAGGCGCCGAGGTCGCGGATGAGGGGGCCCCGCTCGGCGGCGTGCACCAGCTCCTGCGGTGTGGGCTCGTCGCCACCGGAGTCGGTGCCGTCGTCGCCGGGCGCCCAGCGCAGCAGCGCCTCGACGCCCACCACCCGGCACCCGGGCAGCTCGACGATCGGCTGGTAGGCCATGGCGAGGCGGTCGTCGTCCAGGGCGGTCCGCAGCCGGCCCTCGACGTCGTCGGTGCGGTGGTCGGGGTCGTCCCGGCGCCGGCCAGGGTTCGGGTCCACGGAGCTCCTCGCGGCCGTTCCCGGGACGGTCCCGGACCGGGTGCGCGTCCACCGGCAGCATGGCAGGTCGGGGGCGGGGCGTGAGCCGGATCATGACGACCCGCCCGCGGGCCGGGTGCATACTGGGAGAGCGGGTGCCGTCCTACGCGGCGCCTGCGAGGCAGACCACGATCTGCGCGTGCTCCGGGGTCGGTGCAATTCCGAACCGGCGGTGACAGTCCGCGACCCGACCGCAGCCAGCGGCCGGTTGACCTGGTGGAACTCCAGGACCGACGGTGAGAGTCCGGATGGGAGGCAGCACGCCGCACGGCCGTGGGTCGGTCCGGCGTCGCGTCGTCGCACGCGCCGCCCGGTCGCCCCGTGGTCGCGCGTCGACGCACCCCGGTGACCGCGCCCGTACGGCACCAGGAGGTGCGCAGGGTGTTCACAGGCATCGTCGAGGAGCTCGGCACCGTCGTCGCGGTCGACCGCGGCGCGCAGTCGGCGCGGCTGGTGGTGGAGGGTCCCGTCGTCACGGCCGACGCCGTCCACGGGGCCTCGATCGCGGTGAACGGGGTGTGCCTCACCGTCACCGACGAGGAGCCGTCCGGCGGCCGGTTCGCGGTCGACGTCATGCACGAGACGCTCGTGCGCACCACGGTGGGCGACCTCGCCCCGGGCTCGCGGGTCAACCTGGAGCGGGCGATGCCCGCGGACGGCCGGTTCGGCGGCCACGTCGTGCAGGGGCACGTCGACGGCGTGGGCACGGTCGCGCTGCGCGAGCCCGGCGAGCGCTGGGAGCGGGTGCGGGTGGACGTGCCCCCCGGCCTGGCCCGCTACCTGGTCGAGAAGGGCTCGGTGACCGTCGACGGCGTCTCCCTGACCGTCAGCGCGGTGAGCGCGCCGGACGAGGACGTCGCGTGGTTCGAGGTCGGGCTGATACCCACCACTCTCGGCCTCACCACCCTCGGCCGTGCCCCGGTCGGCACCCGCGTCAACCTCGAGGTCGACGTGCTCGCGAAGTACGTGGAGCGGATCGCGGCGTTCGCCGCCCGTCCGGAGGTGGCGCGGTGAGCGTGGGTCGCGAGGTCGTCACCGACCCCGTCGAGGTCGCCGTCGCCGAGATCGCCGCCGGCCGGCCCGTGATCGTGCTGGACGCCGCCGACCGCGAGGACGAGGGCGACCTGGTGATGGCCGCCGAGCACATGACCTCGGAGTGGATGGCGTTCTTCGTCCGGGAGGGCACCGGCTACGTCTGCGTGCCGATGGAGGCCGGCCGCGCCGACCGTCTCGGCCTGCCGCTCATGGTGGTCCGCGGCGAGGAGTCGATGGGCACCGCGTTCACCGTCACCGCCGACGCCCGCGAGGGGATCGGCACCGGCATCAGCGCCGCCGACCGCGCCCTCACCACCCGGCTGCTCGCCGACGAGGGCACCACCGCCGCCGACCTGGTGCGGCCCGGCCACCTGGCACCGCTGCGGGCCCGCGCCGGCGGCGTGCTGGAGCGGCCCGGCCACACCGAGGCCGCCGTCGACCTGGCCCGGCTCGCCGGCTGCGCCCCGGTCGGGGTCATCGTCGAGCTGGTCGACGACGACGGGTCGATGCGCCGCGCGCCGTCGTGCCGCGCGCTCGCCGACGAGCACGGGCTGGTCGTCGTCACGATCGAGGACCTCGTCGCGTACCTCGGGGGTGGCCGCGGGGTCGCCGGCGTCGAGCCGCGACCGCGGCTCGAGCGGGCCGCGACGACCCGGCTCCCCACCGGGGCAGGGGAGTTCACCGCGCACGGCTACCGCGACGCCTCCGGCGCCGAGCACGTCGCGCTGGTCGTCGGCGCCGTCGGGGGTGGCGGGGGCGCGGGGTCGCCGGTGCTCGTGCGGGTGCACTCCGAGTGCCTCACCGGGGACGTGCTCGGCTCGCGCCGCTGCGACTGCGGACCCCAGCTCGACGCCTCGCTGCACGCCGTGCAGAGGACCGGCCGCGGTGTGGTGGTGTACCTGCGCGGGCACGAGGGTCGCGGCATCGGCCTGGTGGCCAAGCTGCAGGCCTACGCGCTGCAGGACCGCGGGCGCGACACCGTCGACGCCAACCTCGATCTCGGGCTACCGGTCGACGCCCGCGACTACGCCGTCGCCGCAGCCGTTCTCGCCGACCTCGAGGTCGCGTCGGTGCGGCTGCTGACCAACAACCCCGCCAAGGTCGACGGCCTGCGCCGGCACGGCGTGCTCGTCGACGGCACCGAGCCCCTGGTCGTCGGGGCGACGTCCGACAGCGAGGTGTACCTGCGCACCAAGCGCGAGCGGATGGGTCACCACCTGCCGCACGTCCCGTCCGTCCTCGAAGGAGCGTCGTGAGCAAGCACGGAGCACCCACCATCAGCACCCCGTCCGCGGGCGACCTGCGGGTGGCCGTCGTCGCCGCGCAGTGGCACACGCGGGTGATGGACGGGCTCGTCGACGGTGCCCGGCGGGCGCTGGCCGAGGCCGGCGTCGAGCCGCTGGTGGTCCGGGTGCCGGGCTCGTTCGAGCTGCCGGTGGCTGCTGCGCGGCTCGCCCGCGAGGGCTACGACGCCGTGGTCGCTCTGGGCGTCGTCGTGCGCGGCGGCACGCCCCACTTCGAGTACGTCTGCGCCGCCGCGACCGACGGGCTGACCCGGGTGGCCGTCGACACCGGCGTGCCCGTCGGCTTCGGGGTGCTCACCTGCGACACCGACGAGCAGGCGCTCGACCGGGCCGGGCTCCCGGGCTCGTCCGAGGACAAGGGGTACGAGGCCGCGCAGGCGGCCGTCGCGACCGCCGTGGCGCTGCGCGAGGTGGCACCTCAGTCGAGGTGACGCGCCTGCTCCCACAGGTCGTCCCACGGCAGCGCGGGGTCGCGGCAGACGGCGACCGGCACCCCCTGCTCCTCGTTCTCGACGCCGACGCCGTTGTCGAGGTGGTCGACCACCTCGCAGGACGCGAAGAGCGTGCGCAGGCCCTCGGCGCCCACCAGCACCACGACGTCGGTGCCCTCCGGCGGCGGACCGAGGTCGCCCAGCGCGTTGTGCCCGCTGACCGGGGCGGGCAGCCCCAGAGCGGGACCGAACCGGTCGACCGCGCCGGCCTCGCCGTAGTTGGCGGTGAGCACGACCGCACGGTCGCGGTCGCCGTCCGGGAGCGCGTGCCACACCGCAGCGACCTGCTCGACGTACCGTGGCCACCCGACCTGGTCGGCAGCCGCCTGGTTCATCGCCGGGACGGGTGTGCCGCCCAGCACGCCGACGGGCAGGAGCGGGAGCGCGACCACCGCCGACACCGCGGTGTTCAGAGCCACCGCCGCACCGACCGTCGCCCGCCGGGCGCGCGAGCCCGATGCCCAGCCGGCGACCGGGACGCAGCCGACGGCGACGAGCGCGGCGAGCAGTCCGCTCGGGTAGTAGGGCTGGCTGCCCGCCAGCAGGGTGAGCAGCACCACGACGGGCAGGGCGACCACGAGGAACCGCACGCCCGACCATCCCGGCCGGCGCATCGCGGCCACGCACGCGGCGCCCCAGAACGCCACCAGCGGCGGGCCCAGAGCGATCGCGAGGAAGACCCACGTCATCAGCCGCACCTCCTCGCCGTTGCTCGCGCCGAGTGCCGCCCCCGTCGCGAGCTGGGGCCAGTCGTGCGTGGCCTGGTACACCAGGTTCGGCGCCGCGAGCACGGCGGCGACCAGCCCGCCCGCCACCACGCCGCGCGACAGCAGCACGCGCCCGCGGCCGGTGGCCACCAGGCCCGCGGCGAGCGACACCAGCAGCATCGCGACCAGCAGCTTGCTCCAGGTGCTGAGCCCGACGACGACGCCGCACCACACCCACCACCTCTGCTCCTCGCGCAGCACCGCCCGCAGCACCAGCAGGCAGACCAGCGGCCAGACCACGAGGTCGAGCGAGGCGGTGAGCAGCACGTGGCCGAACAGCAGCGTCACCGTGCCCCCGCCGACGGCCACCGAGGCCAGCACCTGGGCGCGACGGTCGCCGCCCACCTCGCGGGCGAGCAGGGCCGCCACCACCACCGACGCGGCGGCGCACGCCGCGGCCGGCAGCCGCACCGCCCACGGCTGGTCGACCAGGCCCGCGAGGGTGCGGGCGAGCAACGGCACCAGGGGCGGCTGGTCGGTGTAGCCCCACGCCGCCGGCAGCATCCGGAAGTACAGCTCGTCGCGGTGCCACCCGTACCCCGGCGAGGTCGCCACGAGCACGAGCAGGAGGACGGCCGCGACCACAGCCACCTGGCCACGCGCGAACGGGTGCCTCGCCACGGGGTGCAGCCTGCCAGCCGCACGGTCGGTCGTGGGAGGGTGACGGGCGTGACCACCGTGCTCCCCGCCCCGACCGATCTGCGCGACCTGGCCGAGCGGCGGCTCGCCGAGCTGGGCGTGCGACTGCCTCCCGGTGACCACGCCGTGCGTACGCCGGTCACCGGCACCGCGATCGCCGAGATCGGTTGGCACGCACCCGACGACGTCGACGCCGCCGTGGCGCGGGCGGCGCAGGCGTTCCTCGCCTGGCGCGCCACGCCCGCCCCCGTGCGCGGTGCGCTGGTGAAGCGGCTCGGCGAGCTGCTGGTCGAGCACAAGGAGGCGCTCGCCGACCTGGTCGGCCTGGAGGCGGGCAAGGTGCGCTCCGAGGCCCTCGGCGAGGTGCAGGAGATGGTCGACGTCTGCGACTTCGCGGTCGGCCTGTCGCGCCAGCTGTACGGCCGCACGATGCCGTCCGAGCGCCCGGGGCACCGGCTGTCGGAGACGTGGCACCCGCTCGGCGTCGTCGCCGTGATCAGCGCGTTCAACTTCCCGGTGGCGGTGTGGTCGTGGAACGCCGCCGTGGCGCTCGTCTGCGGCGACCCGGTGGTCTGGAAGCCGTCCGAGCTCACGCCGCTGACCGCGCTGGCGTGCGACGCGCTGCTCGCCCGGGCGGCGCGCGAGGTCGGCGCGCCGGAGCACCTCGGGCAGGTGGTGCTGGGCGACGCCGCGGTGGGCGAGCGGCTCGTCGACCACCCCGGGGTGGCGCTGCTGTCGGCCACCGGCTCGACCCGGATGGGGCGCGAGGTCGGTCCGCGGGTGGCCGCCCGGTTCGGCCGCTGCCTGCTCGAGCTCGGCGGCAACAACGCCGCCGTCGTGGCGCCGTCGGCCGACCTCGACCTCGCCGTCCGCGGCATCGTGTTCTCGGCGGCCGGCACGGCAGGGCAGCGCTGCACCACGCTGCGCCGGGTGATCGCGCACGAGTCGGTGGTCGACGACCTCACCAAGCGGCTGGTGGACGTGTACGGGCGGCTGCCTGTCGGCGACCCGTTCGCCGAGGGCACCCTGGTCGGGCCCCTGGTGGGGCAGCGGGCCCACGACGCGCTGCTCGCGGCGCTCGACGCCGCCCGCGAGGCCGGGGGCGAGGTCCTGGTGGGAGGTGGCCGGCGGCTCGCCGACGACGCGCCGGACGCCTGGTACGTCGAGCCGGCCGTCGTCCGGGTGCCCGACCAGTCCGAGGTCGTGCGCACCGAGACGTTCGCGCCCGTCGTCTACGTGCTGTCGTACCGCGAGCTCGACGAGGCGATCGCGCTGAACAACGCCGTCCCGCAGGGTCTGTCGTCCAGCATCTTCACCCGCGACCAGGCCGAGGCCGAGCTGTTCGTGTCGGCCACGGGCTCGGACTGCGGTATCGCCAACGTCAACATCGGCACCTCGGGCGCCGAGATCGGCGGCGCCTTCGGCGGCGAGAAGGAGACCGGCGGCGGGCGCGAGTCGGGGTCGGACTCGTGGAAGGCCTACATGCGGCGGCAGACCACGACCGTCAACTACTCCGGCGGGCTGCCGCTGGCGCAGGGGGTGCGGTTCGATGTCTGAGCAGGTGCCCGGGGCGGGCGCACGCACCCGGGTGGCGGTGCTCGGTGCCGGCGGGCGCATGGGCCGCGAGGCCTGCGCGGCGGTCGAGGCCGCCGACGACCTCGAGCTGGTCGCCCGGGTCGACGCCGGCGACGACCTCGCCGCGGTCGAGGGGTCGGGGGCCCAGGTGGCCGTCGACTTCTCGGTGCCCGACGCCGCGCCCGGCAACGTCGACCACTGCGTGCGGCACGGCGTGCACGCGGTCGTCGGCACCACCGGCTGGACCGACGAGCGGCTCGACGCCGTGCGCGCGGCGCTCGCCGGGAACCCCGGCGTCGGCGTGCTCGTCGCCCCGAACTTCGCCCTCGGCGCCGTGCTCGCCATGCGCTTCGCTGCTGTCGCCGCACGGCACTTCGAGTCGGTCGAGGTGATCGAGCTGCACCACCCCGACAAGGTCGACGCGCCCTCGGGCACCGCGCGCCACACCGCCGCCCAGGTCGCCGCCGCCCGGCGCGAGGCGGGCCTCGGCGACCCGCCGGACGCCACCAGCACCGGCCTGGACGGCGCGCGCGGCGCCCGCGTCGACGGGATCCCCGTGCACGCCGTGCGGCTGCGCGGTCTGGTCGCGCACGAGGAGATCCTGCTGGGCGGGCCGGGCGAGCAGCTGACCATCCGGCACGACTCCTTCGACCGCAGCTCGTTCATGCCGGGCGTGCTGCTCGGCGTGCGCACGGTGGGGTCGCGTCCGGGGCTGACCGTCGGCCTCGAGCACTACCTCGACCTCTAGAACCCGTGCGCGCCAAGGTGATCGCCCTCGTGCTGGTGGGCCTCGTGCTGCTCTACGCCGTGCTGCTCGGTCAGCGCGCGTGGCTGCTGCTGACGTCCGGGGAGCCGGTGGGGGTGGCGCTCGGTGCGGCCCTGCTGGTGGTGCCGGTGCTGGTGGTGGCGGGGGTCCTGCGCGAGGTGCGCTTCGGCGCCCAGACCGAGCGGATGGGGCGCGCGCTCGAGGACGAGGGCGGGCTGCCCCCCGACGACCTGCCGCGCACCCCGGGCGGGAGGGTGGTGCGCGCCGCCGCCGACGAGGCGTTCGCGCGGTACCGCGCCGAGACCGACGCGGCCCCGGACGACTGGCGCGCGTGGTTCCGCCTGGCCCTGGCCTACGACGCGGCCGGCGACCGTCGCCGCGCGCGGGGGGCGATGCGGCACGCGGCGTCCCTGCACGCCGCCTCGCCGGACGGGGGCCGCGCGGGATGACGGGTCTGCGGGAGGCGGTGCGGCAGAACGCGTCCTGGTGCGCGCGGGTCTGCGACGAGCACGGGGTCGCGACCACCGACGACGGGCGGCTGCTGGTCACCGCCGGCCCGCCGCCCCCGTTCCACCCGCACGCGATGACGCTCGACCCCGACCGTGCCCGCGGCCGAGGTCGCGGCCGCCGTCGCCGGACGGCGGGAGTGCGGCGTGAAGGACTCGTTCGCCGTCCTCGACCTGTCGGACGCGGGTTTCACCGTGCTGTTCCGGGCCTCGTGGCTGGTGCTCGACGTCGACGCCCGTGACCGGTCGGGTGCCACGCCGCCCGGCCCGGACGTGGTCGCGCTCGGGTCGGCCGGGGCGGGCTGCGTGGCGCACCGCTGCGACGGTGTGATCGGCCTGCAGGACGTCGCGACCGGCGGCGACCCGCGGCTTCTCACCGACCTGGTGGCCGCCGCCCGCGAGCGGCTCGGCGTGCTGCCGGTCGTCGGTTACGAGCACGGCCCGGACCTCGGCACCGCGCTGGCGGCCGGGTTCCGCGAGGTCGGGCCGCTGCGGGTCTGGGTGCGCTGAGTCAACCGGCCCGGCCGACGGCGGCGCGCGAGGCGGAGGCGGCCACCGACTCGAGCGGACCGCGGGCTCCGGGCTCGGTCGGACCGCCGCCGCCGAGCAGGCGCCAGGCCGTCGCGAGGGCGAGGGCGGCGACCACCTGGACGAGCCAGACCAGCACGGCCCCCTCGGTGCTCGGGGTGGGGACCGCCGCGTGCCGCACCGTCTCGACCAGCACGTGCAGCGTGTAGAGGGTGAACGTGGTCGACCCGGCCGCGGCGAGCGGCAGCAGCACGGCCCGCGCCGGCGCGGCGCGGGCGACCAGCAGGCACACGGCGAGCACGGCCACGGCGCAGCCCGCGGTGTGCAGCAGGTCGAGCGGCGTGCCCGAGTGCTGCCCGCTGACGGCGAGCCACCACCAGCTGGTCGTGGGCGTCGTCCCGTACATCGAGGTCTGCACGGCCAGGTCGAGGTCGGGCTGCACGAAGCTGCCCGGCGGCACCACGAGCCGCTCGCGCACGCCCGGCAGCTGCAGCAGCGCGCTCGAGACGAGCTTGGTCGCGACGGCCACGGCGGTGCCGCCCACCGCCGCCCCGGCGAGCGGGACGGGACGGTCGCGGTGCAGCCACGACGACCGCCCGACGGCGAGGCCGAGCAGCAGGTACCCCGTCCAGGTGAGCACCGGGTAGTAGCCGGTGACGACGAGCTCGGTGGCGAACCCGACCGGGTCGAGCAGGCCGCCCCACGCGGGCACCGCGCCGGGCCCGGGCGGCAGCGACGTGCGCCAGAGGTGGCTGAGCACCGGGGACAGCGCGAGCCAGCCCAGGGCGAGCGGCCAGAGCCGGCGGGCGCGCAGCGGCAGGAACGCGCACGCCACCACGAACAGGACGGCGTAGTTCACCAGGATGACCGCGATGCCGGAGTCGAGGGAGCCGAGCGTGAGCCCGACCGCGGCGACGACCAGCGCCCGGGCCAGCAGCGACCGCACCGCCCTGGCCCAGGCCGGTCCGGCGGGCGGCCGGTCGCGACCCGCCACCAGGGCGAGCGAGACCCCCGCCAGCACCGCGAACAGGGCCGACGCGCGTCCGCCCGCCAGCAGGTGCAGCGGGTGCACCTGCTCGACCAGGGCCCCACCGGGTCCGCTGCCGGTGACGACGAGCACGGGCACGACGTGGGTCGCCATCATCCCGACCAGCGCCAGGCCCCGGGCGAGGTCGACGCCGACCAGGCGCGAGGCGGTGGTCGGTGCGGTCGACGCCACGGTCGTCGGGTCGCTCACCACGCCATCATCGCCGCCTCGTCCCGCGCTCATCCCCACCCCAGCGCGCTCATCCCCACCCCAGCGCCCGCAGGCCCGCGGCCACCAGCGCGCCGACGAGCACGACGACGACGAACGGGGCGCGCAGCCACAGGGCCAGCGCCGCCGCGGCGAGCGCCGGCAGCCGGGCGTCGACCACGAGCGCGGCGCCGGTGGCGGCGGTCTGGGTCACGACGAGCGCGGCCAGCAGGCCGATCGTCACCGAGCCGGCGAGCGCCGCGACCCGGTGGTCCTCGACCAGGCGCGACGGCAGCAGGTGCCCGGCCAGCTTGAACGCGAAGCAGATCGCGACGGCGAGCAGCACCCAGCCCCACAGGGTCACGCGGCGGCCTGCCCGGCGTCGCGGCGCAGCTGCCAGCCGGCGGTGAGCGCCGCGGCGGCGCCGGCCACCAGGACGGGCACCCCCGGCGGCGTGAGCGGGACGGCGACCGCGGCCAGCACCGCGGCGGCGGCGCCGACCGCCCGGGCGTCGGCCGAGCGCAGCCGCGGCCACAGCAGGGCCAGGAACGCCGCGGCGGCGGCGCCGTCGAGGCCGAACCGGCGGGGGTCGCCGAGCACGTCGCCGAGCAGCGCGCCGCCGAGGGTGGTGAGGTTCCACAGCGCGAAGACCGCGACGCCGGTCACCCAGAACCCGCGCCGGCGCGCCTGCGGGTCGTCCTGGGCGATCGCGACCGCGGTCGACTCGTCGATGGTGAGGTGGGCGGCGGCCAGCCGGCGCAGCCGGCCGGTCGCGGTCGCCGGCAGCGCGAGCAGCGGGGCGACCTGGAGGCTGTAGAGCATGTTGCGGACGCCGAGCAGGGCGGCGGCCGCCGTGGCGGCGGCGCCGGCACCGCCCGCGCCGACCACGCCGACGAAGGCGAACTGGCTGCCGCCGGTGAACATCAGCAGGCTGAGCAGGCAGGTCTGCCAGACGTCGAGCCCGGCGGCCACGGACAGGGCCCCGAAGGAGACGCCGTAGGCGCCGACCGCGATGCCGACCGAGACCCCCTGGCGGGTGGCCGCCCGGACGGGGTCGCTCATCCGTCCTCGGGGAGCGCCGCCACCATGCGCAGCTCACGCAGACCGCCGGCGCCGGGCACCTCGAGCTCGCGCCACGCACCGTTCGGGCCGAAGCCGGCGGACTCCAGGAACCCGCGGCGGGCGGTGTCGACCAGCGGGCACCACGCGCTCAGGACCGGCACCCGGTCGGCGCGGGCGAGGTCGGCCGCTGCCGACAGCAGCCGCGAGCCGTGGCCGCGGCGCTGGTGCGCCGGGTCGACGTGCAGGGCGACGAGCTCGCCCTCGCCGTCGCCGGCCGCGAAGCCGACGACGGTGCTGCCCGCGCAGGCGACGAGCACGTGGTGGCGCGGCGACGGGGGAGCGGTGACCGCGGTCCGCCACGCCTGCGCCAGCCCGTCCGGCTCGAGCGCGTCGAGCACCTCGCGCGGCAGGTGGTCGGCGTACGCGGTGCGCCACGAGCGCGAGTGCACGGCGCCGACGGCGGGAAGGTCGGCCGCCGTCGCCGGCCGCACCGAGGCGTCGGCTCCCGCGGGGCCGAGCAGGTCCGGGGTCTCCACCCGCCGATCCTCTCACCGGGGGTTACCGTGGGCAGATGCTGGTGATCTTCGGGACCAAGGCCTACGCGAGCGTGCTGGCCACCGTGATGGCGGTCTGCGCGGTCTGCGGCAACCCCGCCGCGCAGCGGGTCGAGAAGCGGGTCACGAAGTTCACCCTGTTCTTCCTACCGCTGTTCCCCGTCAGCACCCGGTACGCCGTGCAGTGCGCGATGTGCGGTGCGACCAGCCGGCTCGAGGCCGACGAGGCCGAGCGGCTGGCCGCCGGGCCGGTGCGACCGTCCGGACCCGCCGTGTCGGACACCAAGCCGCCCCGACCCGCTCACTGAGGACGCGACCGGCTCACTAGAGTCGCTCGGGTGAGTCCCGACCCCGCCGCCGACCCCGCCCTCACCTTCCGCTCCGACGTCGCCGTCGAGCTGGTCCGCGCGAGCGCGCAGGACGCCGACGTGCTGTTCGCGGCGCGGGTGTCGACCAAGGGCGAGTCGAGCCTGGAGGACGTCGACGCCGACGCCTCGCGCTCGACCGGCCTGATCAACTACCTGATGCGCGACCGGCACGGCAGCCCGTTCGAGCACAACTCGATGACCTTCTACGTGCAGGCGCCGATCTTCGTCTTCCGCGAGTTCATGCGGCACCGGATGGCCTCCTACAACGAGGAGTCGGGCCGCTACCGCGAGCTGCGCCCGGTCTTCTACGTGCCCGGGCCGCAGCGTCGGCTGGTGCAGCAGGGCAAGCCGGGCGCCTACGAGTTCGTGGAGGGCTCGTCCGAGCAGCACGAGCTGGTCGACCGCGAGACCCGCGCGGTCTGCACCGCCGCGTACGCGTCGTACCAGCGGATGCTCGAGGCGGGCGTCGCCCGCGAGGTGGCCCGCATCGTGCTGCCGGTGACGATCTACTCCTCGATGTACGTGACGGTGAACGCCCGGTCGCTGATGAACTTCCTGTCGCTGCGCACCAAGCGCGACGACGCGCACTTCCCCTCGTTCCCGCAGCGCGAGATCGAGATGTGCGCCGAGCAGATGGAGACGGCGTGGGCGCAGCTGATGCCGCTCACGCACGCCGCGTTCGAGAAGAACGGCCGCGTCGCGCCCTAGTCGACCAGGTCGGCCCAGCCCTTGGACCGCTCGATCGCGGCGCGCCAGCGCCGGTAGCCGGGCTCGTCGCGGTGCCCCGGCTCGAACCGCCGGTCGAGCCGCCACGCCTGCGCGACCTCGTCCTGGGAGGACCACACGCCGGCGCCGAGCCCGGCCAGGAACGCGGCGCCCATGCCGGTGGTCTCGAGCACGGTCGGCCGCTCGACCGGTACCGCCAGCTGGTCGGCCTGCCACTGCATCAGCCAGTCGTTGCCGCTCGCGCCGCCGTCGACGCGCAGGACGGGCACCTGCTGCTCGATCGACCCGAGCACGTCGCGGACCTCGTACGCGATCGCCTCGAGCGTGGCGCGGACGAGGTGGGCGCGGGTGGTGCCGCGGGTGAGGCCGAGGATGGTGCCGCGCGCCTGCGGGTCCCACTCGGGGGCGCCGAGGCCGGTGAGGGCGGGCACGAACACCACGCCGCCGGTGTCCTCGACGGTGCGCGCGACCGCCTCGGTCTCGGCGGCCGAGCCGACGATCTGCAGGCCGTCACGCAGCCACTGCACGGCAGCACCGGTGACGAAGATCGAGCCCTCCTGGGCGTAGGTGCGCTCGCCGTCCGGCGACATCCACGCGATCGTCGACAGCAGCCCGGTACCGCCCTCCAGCGGAGCCGCGACCGGCTCGGAGCCGGTGTTCACCAGCACGAACGACCCCGTGCCGTAGGTGCACTTGGTGTCACCGACCTCGAAGCAGGCCTGGCCGAACAGCGCGGCCTGCTGGTCCCCGGCGATGCCGCTGATCGGCACGTCGAGGCCGAGGAAGGCGGTGGGGTCGGTGCGCGCGACCTCGCCCCAGCTCGGTACGACCTCGGGCAGCGCCGAGCGGGGCACGCCGAACAGCTCGCACAGCTCGTCGGACCACTCGCCGGTGCGCAGGTCGAGCAGCAGCGTCCGGGACGCGTTGGACGCGTCGGTCGCGTGCCGGCGGCCCCCTGAGAGCCGCGCGACGAGGTAGGAGTCGACCGTCCCGATCGCCAGCGAGCCGTCCTGCACGCCGGCCCACGACCGGGGGTCGTGCTCGGCGAGCCAGGTGAGCTTGGTGGCGGTGAAGTACGGGTCGAGCCGCAGCCCGGTGAGCTCCGCGACGCGCTCCTCGTGCCCGGCCTCGCGCAGCCGCGTGCACACCTCGGCGCTGCGCCGGTCCTGCCAGACCACGGCCCGGCGCGGCGAGGACAGCGTGCTGCGGTCCCACAGCACCGCCGTCTCGCGCTGGTCGGTGATGCCGAGCGCCACCACCTCGACGGCGCCACCGGGGTTCGCGTCGCCCGCGTCGAGCGCGGCGCGGGCCGCGGCGATCGTCGCCTGCCAGATCTCCTCGGGCTGGTGCTCCACCCAGCCCGGGCGCGGGAAGTGCTGCGGGAACTCCTCGTACCCGCGGGCGAGCAGCACGCCCGCCTCGTCGTCGTCGACCCCGACGAGCAGGACGGTCACCCCCGTCGTCCCCTCGTCGACGGCCAGGACAGCGCGACGCTCCACAGGCATGGGCCGGACGGTAGCCGACCCTGCCAGTGCGCCGCTCGCAGCCGCGGCGGGGAGGGTGGCTGTCGATTTCCGGGCCGATCACACCAGGGGATCACCGCCGGTCGTGATCCTCTGGTGTGATCACGCCGGAAATCGCGACGGGGCCCGGACGGCGCGCCGTCGTCGGCCACGTTGTCGGTACCGCCTGCTGGGATCACGTCATGGGGCCGAGCGACGAGGTGGACGAGCGACCGCTGGTGTTCCGCACGGGCGACGTCGCGGACCTGACCCGCGCGGTGCGTCGGCGCGCCTTCCTCGGCCAGCGCGACCTGGCTCGGCTCGCCGGCGTCCCGCAGAGCGCGATCAGCGCCTACGAGCGGGGCCGCCGGCTGCCGCCGCTGGCGGTGCTGCAGCGACTCGCGCTGGCGGCGGATCTCGAGCTGCAGCTCGGCCTGGTTCCGGCCGACCCGGTGGGCCGGCACCTCACCGGGCCGCTGGGGCAGGCGGTGCTCGAGGCGAAGGACAGGCTGCTGGAGACGCTCGCGGAGCACGGCGTCACGCGGGTTTGGGTCACCGGGGCCGTCGCGACCGGCGCCGAGGAGCGCTGGGACGCGGTCGACCTCGTGGTGCTCGACGGGCCGTCGACACCGGTCGGACGGACGTCGCTGCTCGGCTACCTCTCGCTCGCGCTCGGGGTGCGGACGACGCTGTCCCCGGCCGAGCCGTGGCGCGACGCCGACGGGGTGCTCGCGGTGCCGCGCGGCGCCGTCGAGCTCGTGGGTACCGGGCGCGTCGGGGGCGGGCCGAGCGTGTGATCAGTGGCGCGTGATCAGTGCGCGTGATCAGGGGCGCGTGATCAGGGGCGCGGCTGGCCGATCGCGTCGAGCAGCTCGCCGAACCAGGGCTCGGAGGTGTCGAACGCCTTGTGCCCGGCGATCCGGTCGAGCTCGACCGCGCGCAGCTCGCCGTCGCGGTCCTCGTCGTGACCGATGACGCCGGCCTCGCCGCGCAGGCCGCAGTCGACCGCGAGGTCGGTCATCTCGCGGATCAGCGCGAGGTCGCGCTCGCCCGCGGGCGCCGAGCGCGAGAAGTAGCCCGACTTCTGCACCATCGTCTTGCGGGCGCCGAGGCGCTCGCCGAAGGTGCTCGCGAACCACGCACCGGGGTTGATCGTGTCGAGCTTGACGTGGCCGAACGGGTCGCGGGCGACCTCGGTGCCGGCCGCCTCCAGCTGGGCGACGATGTCGTCGACGCCCGCGCCCTCCGACAGGAAGATGTTCACGCAGCCGACCTCGTCCATCACGGCCCTGAGCCGATCGGCCTCGGCGTCGAGGTCGACGGGCACCTCCGGCACGTAGACCGCGTGCACGGCCCACCGCTCGGGCGACAGGCCGATGCCCGGCACCCACTGCTGCTCGGAGTGCCAGCGCACGTACTCGCGCGCGGCGGCCGCCGTCAGCCAGCCGCAGGCGCGCCCCATCACCTCGTGCACGATGAGCATCCGCGGGTTCGACCCGTGCTCGGCCAGCACGTTGCGGGCGAACAGCGACGCCTGCTCCGCGGCCGTGATCGCGCCCAGGCTCTGCCGGATCGGCACGATGTCGTTGTCGATGGTCTTCGGCAGGCCCACCACGGTCAGCCCGTAGTCGTGCT
Source organism: uncultured Actinomycetota bacterium (assembly GCA_963715595.1). GTDB lineage: Bacteria > Actinomycetota > Actinomycetes > Actinomycetales > CAWJMD01 > MFD01275-22. Next base: position 2,304,612 of record OY970255.1, on the reverse strand, counting down.
CGGCCAGGTAGCGGGCCAGGTCGGCCGCGGTCGTGTTGGTGTCGTCGCCGCCGATCGTGTGCAGCACGTCGACCCCGTCGCGGCTCAGCTGCTCGGCGGCCACCTGCAGCGCGTCCTGGCCCTCCTCGATCAGGCCCTGGCGCACGCAGTCGGCCGTGTTCGTGAGCTTGACCCGGCTGTTGCCGATGGGGGAGCCGCCGAACCGGTGCAGCACCGAGGCGTCGCGGCGGGTGGCGTCGTCGACCAGCACCGAGTCGCCGGTGAGCAGGCCGTGGTACCCGTGCCGGTAGGCGAGGATCTCCACCTGCGGCGCGAGCTCGGTGTACCGCTCGATCAGCCCGCCGAGGGCGGAGGACAGGCAGGGGGCGTACCCGCCGGCGGTCAGGACGGCGACGCGGCGGACGGTCATGACGCAGAGCGTAGCGACGCGTCGGGCGGTGCCTGTCCGGTGCCGCCCGGTCCGATGCGCGGACGCGGGCGCAGCCGGATCCTGAGACGGATCTACCCTGGGACGGTGACCAGTGCCGCCGTGAACCCCGTACCGTCCCCGGACGTCGTCGCGGGGCTCGACGCCCATCTCGCGCTGCCCGCCGCGCAGCAGCCGAGCTGGCCCGACGCCGAGGCCCTGTCGGCCGTGCGCACCGAGCTCGCCGCGATGCCCCCGCTGGTGTTCGCCGGGGAGGCCGACCTGCTGCGCTCGCGGCTCGCCGAGGCCGCCGCCGGTCGCGCCTTCCTGCTGCAGGGCGGCGACTGCGCCGAGACCTTCGCCGGTGCCACCGCCGACCAGATCCGCAACCGGATCAAGACGGTGCTGCAGATGGCGGTCGTGCTCACCTACGGCTCGTCGATGCCCGTCATCAAGATGGGCCGGATGGCGGGTCAGTTCGCCAAGCCGCGCTCCAGCGACGACGAGACCCGCGACGGCGTGACGCTGCCGGCCTACCGCGGCGACGCCGTCAACGACTACGCGTTCACGCAGGAGTCGCGCCGGCCCGACCCGCAGCGGCTGCTGAAGGCGTACCACACGGCCGCGTCGACGCTGAACCTGATCCGGGCCTTCACCACGGGCGGTTTCGCCGACCTGCGGCAGGTGCACGAGTGGAACAAGGGCTTCGCCGGGTCGGCCGCGAACGCGCGGTACGAGACCGTCGCGGCCGAGATCGACCGGGCCATGCAGTTCATGGACGCCTGCGGCGCCGACTTCGACGCGCTGCGCACGGTGGAGTTCTTCTCCAGCCACGAGGCCCTGCTGCTCGACTACGAGCGCGCGCTCACCCGCATCGACTCGCGAACCGGCCTGCCCTACGACGTGTCCGCGCACTTCCTGTGGATCGGCGAGCGCACCCGCCAGCTCGACGGCGCCCACGTCGACCTGCTCTCGCGCGTGCGCAACCCCATCGGCGTCAAGCTCGGCCCGACGACCTCGGCCGACGACGCGCTGGCGCTGATCGACAGGCTCGACCCCACCCGCGAGCCGGGCCGCCTGACCTTCGTCACCCGGATGGGCGCGGGGCAGATCCGCGAGGCGCTGCCCGGGCTGGTCGAGAAGGTCCACGCCAGCGGCGCGCAGCCGCTGTGGGTCTGCGACCCCATGCACGGCAACACCTTCAGCTCGCCGAGCGGCTACAAGACGCGCCGCTTCGACGACGTCATCGACGAGGTGCGCGGCTTCTTCGAGGTGCACCGGGCGGTCGGCACGGTCCCGGGCGGCCTGCACGTCGAGCTCACCGGAGAGGACGTCACCGAGATCCTCGGCGGCTTCGAGGCCATCTCCGACGCCGACCTCGCCACCCGGTACGAGAGCCTGTGCGACCCGCGCCTGAACCACCAGCAGTCGCTCGAGCTCGCGTTCCTCGTCTCCGACATGCTGCGAGGCCGCTGACCCGATGGTGGCGAGCAGGGACGACGGGGGGCGCGGGGTCGACCTGCGCTCGGACACGGTCACGCGTCCGACCCCGGGCATGCGTGCTGCGATGGCCGAGGCGCCGGTGGGCGACGACGTCTACGGCGAGGACCCCACGGTGGCCGCGCTCGAGGAGCGGGTCGCCGAGCTGCTCGGCCACGAGGCCGCCCTGTGGTGCCCCACCGGATCGCTCGCCAACGTGCTCGGGGTCCGCCTGCTCGTCGAGCCCGGGCGAGAGCTGTTGTGCGACAGCCTCGCCCACGTCGTGCGGGCCGAGCTGGGCGCCCACGCCGTCACCTCCGGCGTGACCACCCGCACCTGGTCGGCGCACGCGCCCGGCCGTCCCGTCGGCCTGCTCGACCCGGCGCTGCCGCTGGCGATGCTGGTGCCCGACGGCGGGCCGTACCTGGTGTCGACGGCCGCGGTCGCCGTCGAGAACACCCACAACTTCGGCGGGGGCACCGTCCAGCCGCTGGAGGTGCTGCGCGAGCTGCGCGCCGGTGTCGCCGAGCACGGCGTGGCGCTGCACCTCGACGGCGCCCGGCTGTGGAACGCGCACGTCGCCGACGGCGTCCCGCTCCAGGAGTACGGCCGGCTGTTCGACACCGTGTCGGTGTGCCTGTCCAAGGGGCTCGGCGCGCCTGCCGGGTCGGTGCTGGTGTCGTCGGCCGAGCAGGTCGCGCGCGCCCGGGTGTGGCGCAAGCGGATGGGCGGTGGCATGCGGCAGGTCGGGATCCTCGCCGCCGCAGGCCTGTTCGCGCTCGAGCACCACCTCGACCGGATGGTCGACGACCACCGACGCGCGCGGGCGCTGGCCGCCGCGTGCGCCGAGGTCGTCCCCTCCGCGGTCGATCCCGGGGCGACCCGCACGAACATCGTCGTCCTCGACCTGGCGGGTGCGGGCGTGCTCGCGGCCGACGTCGTGGCCGCGGCCGCCGAGCGCGGCGTGCTGGTCTCGGCGATGGGGCGCCACGTGCTGCGGGCGGTCACGCACCTCGACGTCGACGACGACGACGTCGACCGGGCGGGCCTCGTGCTCGCCGACGCGCTCGCGGGCGCCGTGCGGACGGGGACGCCGACCGGGGCCCGGACGGCGTGAGCCCGCACGAGGACCCCCACCGTCGTGTCCTGCCGCCGGGGCAGCGGCTCTCGCCCGAGCTGCGGACCAAGCACTACGGCCGGGTGCCGCGGATGCACCTCGACACCTGGACGCTCTCGCTGACCGGCGCCACGGCGTCCGGGACGAGCACGGTGCTCACGCTCGAGCAGGTGCGCGCGCTGCCGCGCTCGGACGTGCGCGGCGACCTGCACTGCGCGTCGAAGTGGTCGGTGCCCGACCTGTCGTGGGGCGGGGTGCTGGTGCGCACCCTGCTCGACCTGGTGCCGCCCGCGCCCGACGTGACGCACGTGCTCGCCTTCGCGGAGTACGGGTACTCGGCGACGCTGCGGATCGAGGACGTCGCCAGCCCGCGGGCCGTGGTCGCCGACGAGCTCGGCGGCGAGCCGCTGACGCCGGAGCACGGCTACCCGCTGCGGCTGGTCGTGCCCCACCTGTACGGGTTCAAGGGACCGAAGTGGCTGCGCGGGCTGGAGTACCTGCGCCACCCCGTGCGCGGCTTCTGGGAGCAGCGCGGCTACCACGTCGTCGGCGACGCGTGGCGCGAGGAGCGGTACGCCTACCAGGAGTGAGAGGCGAGGGGCCGGCCGATGACGGCGCCGGTCACGGCTCGTGGTGGAGCGCCTCCGCCGGTGGGTCGTCGACGGCCAGGGCACCGGCGCGCGCCGGGTCGCGACGACGCGGCACGAGCTCGACGACGTACATGGCCGTGAGCACCAGCGCGCCCCCGACGAGCACCCGCGGCCCCAGCACCTCGCCGCCGAAGAGCACGGCGAACAGGGCGGCGAACACCGGCTCGGTGGTCATCACGACGGCGGCGCGGGTGGCGCTCATGTGCGCCTGGGCCCAGGTCTGCACCACCAGGGCGGCGGCACCGGCCACCAGCGCCATGTACAGCACCGCCGTCCAGGCGTCCGCGCCCTGCGGCAGCTCGACCCCGCCGGGCAGCGCGGCGAGGGTGCAGACCACGGCGATGACGAGCATCTGCACGCTCGACAGGCCCAGTGCCGTCGCAGGGCGTGACCACCGTCCCAGCAGGACGATGTGCAGCGCGTACACGGCGGCGGCGGCCAGGGTCATCAGCTCGCCGGCGCCGGCCGACAGCCCGCGCAGGCTGAGGACGCCGAGCCCCACGGTCGCCACCGCGACCGCGACCCAGGTCGAGGCGGGCGTGCGCTGGCGCAGCAGCACGGCCGCGAGCACCGGCGTCAGCACCACGTACAGGCCCGTGACGAAGCCCGAGACCGAGGCGGCCGTCGTGGCCAGACCCTCGGTCTGCAGCAGCTGCGCCACCGCGTAGAGCCCACCCAGCAGCACCCCGCGCCGCCGGTCGCGGGCGTCGAGCCGGCGCGTCTGCGGCCACAGCACGGCCAGCAGGACCACCGCGGCCACCCAGAACCGCACGGCGAGGAAGTCGGCCGACGGCAGCGACTCCAGCACGTCCTTGATCAGGAAGAAGGTCGAGCCCCACACGGCCGTCATGGCCGTCATCGCCAGCGTCGGGGCCCAGCCCCCGACGCGGCCGGGAGCGGCCACGCTCACACCACGTCGACGGTGACGGTGCTGCCGCGGGGGAGCTGCTGGCCCGCCCCGGGGTTCGTGCCGAGCACGGTGCCGAAGCCGTTCTCGACCAGCCGTCGCACCTCGACCCTGAACCCGGCCTCCTCCAGGGTGGCGCGGGCCTCGTCGAGCTGGCGGCCCCGCACCTGCGGCACCTCGACCAGCGGCGGTCCCTTCGACACCACGAGCGCGACCTCGTCGCCGCGGAACAGGGTGCCGTCGGCGGGGGCCTGGCTCACCACCAGGCCGGCGGCGACGTCGTCGCTGAACTCCTCGGTGACCGAGGGCGCGAGACCGGCGTCGGTGAGCGCCTGCTCGGCGGCCGCGCGCTCCTGGCCCGTGACGGCGGGGACCGGGACCGGCTCGCGTCCGCGCGAGAGCACCACCGCGACCTCGGTGCCGCGCCTGACCTGCTCGCCCGCCGCCGGCACCTGGCTGACCACGGCGCCCTCGGGCACGGTCTCGCTGAACTCCTGGGCGGGGTCGGGGGCGACGGTGAGGTCCTCGGTGGCCAGCAGCGGCCCGGCCTCCTCGAGCGTGCGACCGGCCAGGTCGGGCGCCAGCGTGAACTCGCTGCCGCGCGAGACGAGCACCGTGACGGTGCCGCCCCTGCGCACCTGCTCGCCCGCGCCGGGCTGGGTGCCGACGACGCCGCCCGCTGCCACCTGCTCGTCGTACTGCTCGACCACCTTCATCGCCAGGCCGGCCGAGTCGAGGGTGCGACCGGCCTCCTCGGCGGTGCCCGCGACCGTGGGGACGACCGTGTACGAGCCCGGCCCGGTGACGAAGTACCAGCCGACCCCGCCGCCGGCGACGGCGAGCACGAGCAGCAGCACCAGCGCCCACAGGCCGCGCCGGCGGCGGCCGCCCTGCGGGCCGTAGCCCCACTCGCTGCTGCGGTCGAGCTCGTCCGTCGTGGCCGGCGCGGTGCGCACGGCCTCCCGTCCCGGGGTGCCGGCGGGTGCCGGGGCGGGGGAGCGGGCGGCGTCGAGCCCGAGCCGGGTGCCGACGATGCGGGTGGCGTGCTGGTCGGGCGTGGGCACGTCGGGGTCGTCCTGCGGGAGCGCGCCGTCGACGTGCGGCGCGAGGACCGGCTCGCGGTCGAGCTGGTCGTCGGTGAGGCCGGCGAGCACCTCGCGCACGTCCTGCAGCAGCTCGCGGGCGTCGACGGGGCGCTCGTCGGGGTCCTGGGCGGCGGCCCGGGTCACCAGCTCGTCGAGCGCGGCGGGCACGCCGGGGTCGAGCGAGGACGGCGGCGGCACCCGCTCGTGCACGTGCTGGTAGGCCACCTGCACCGGCACCTCGCCGGTGAAGGGCTGGCGGCCGGTGAGCATCTCGAACGCCATGATGCCGACGGCGTACACGTCCGAGCGCGCGTCGGCGATGCCGCGCAGCACCAGCTCGGGCGACAGGTACGCGGCGGTGCCCATCAGCAGCCCGGTGGTGGCGCTGGTCTGGGTCGAGCTCGCCGCCCGCGCCAGCCCGAAGTCGGCCACCTTGACCCGGCCGTCGTCGGTGAGCAGCACGTTCTCGGGCTTGACGTCGCGGTGCACGATGCCGGCGCGGTGCGCGGCGGCCAGCGCCTCCAGCAGCGGCTCGAGGACGGCGAGCGCCTGCCCCGCGGTCAGCGCGCCGGCCTCGTTGAGCAGGTCGCGCAGGGTGGTGCCCGGCACGTGCTCCATCACCAGGTACACCAGGTCGTCGTCGCGGCCCTGGTCGTAGACGGCGACCACGCCCTGGTGCGACAGCCGCGCCGCCGAGCGCGCCTCGCGGTGGAAGCGGGCCACGAACTGCTCGTCGTCGGCCAGGTGCGGGTGCATCACCTTGACGGCGACGTCGCGGTCGAGCCGGGTGTCGGTGGCGAGGTAGACCGTCGCCATGCCGCCGCGCGCGATGCGCGAGACCACCTCGTACCGGCCGTCCAGGGCGCGGCCGACCACGTGGTCGGCCACGGTGCGCGGGCCCTGGTTCACGCCGTCGAGCATAAGGACGCCGCGCCGCCGAGCGGCGCAGGCTCGCTCAGCGGTAGCGGGCCGCCAGCGTCTGCACGCTGGCCACGTAGCGCCGCGTGTCGGCGAACATGCCGTTCTTGCGCACCGACGACAGGCCCTGGTAGTACGCCGCGATCGCGGTGGGCACGTCGCCCGCGGCGCGCAGGTTCGCCTTGAGCACGAGCACGCCGGCCAGGACGTTGTCCTGCGGGTGCAGCAGGTCGAGCGGACGGCCGGCCATCTCCGAGGCCCACCGGCCCGACGACGGGATGACCTGCATCACGCCGACGGCGTTGGCCGGCGAGACCGCGCGCATGTTGAAGCCGGACTCCTGGAAGGCGATCGCCTGGGCCAGGGCGGGGTCGACGCCCTGCGCGCGGGCGGTGCTCGCGACCATCGACTGCATCTGCGCGCGGGTGGGCACCGAGCGGGCGTTCAGCGCGTCCTTGTTCGCCTGCGCCGCGGCGACCGTGGCGGCGGGGTAGGTGCGGCCCGCGAAGGTGCTCCCGACCGTGCCGGACGAGGTGCGCGCCGACGGCACCGTGACGCGCTGGCCGATCTGCAGCCGGTCCGAGACACCGGGGTTCGCGGCCCGCAGCTGGGTCAGCGAGACGCCGTGGCGGGCCGCGATGTGGCTGAGGGTGTCGCCCTGGCGCACGGTGTAGGTCGACGTGCCGCCGCTGGTGGCCGCGGCGGGGGCCGCAGGGGCGGCGGTGGGGGCGGCTCGACCGCCGGGCACGGTGAGGCGCTGGCCCTCCCGGATGAAGCCGCGGGCGTCCAGGCCGTTGGCCGCGCGCAGGGCGGCGACCGTGGTGCCCGTGCGCACCGCGATGTGGCTCAGGGTGTCGCCGCGGCGCACCACGTAGGTGGACGACGCCGCGCGCCGCCGGGGCCGCGGTGGCGGTCGCGGCGCCGGGCACGACCAGGGTCTGGCCCTCGCGGATGAAGCCGCGCGCGTCGAGCCCGTTGGCCTGCAGGAGCGATGCCTGGCTCACGCCCAGGCGCAGCGCGATGTGCCCCACGGTGTCGCCGCGCTTGACCGTGTACGTCGTCGTGCCGCCGCGGACGGGGGCGGCGAGCACGACCGGCGCCGGGGCGGGCGTGGCGGCCGCGACGGGCACGAGGGGGGCGCTGGCCCGCGTCCGCTCGCCGCGCGCCTCGGGCGCGAGGTCGGCCTCGGCCGCGACGGCCGGGACGGCCTGCAGCGCGCACGAGCCGAGCGCGACGGCCACGACGGCCGTGGTGGTGCGGGTGCGGGGTCGGGGCGACATCGGGGGTCCTCACGGTCGGCGTGCAGGGGACGCGCCTGCGACGCGTGCGACAGCAGGGGCTGGTGTCACGGAAGTGACGGATGTGACTCGAGCGAAGATACAGGTCTTGATGTCGTTTGCTGCAAATTGCAGTCGTGTAATTCGTCGTCCCGGGCCCCCGGACGGCGCCGGCGGCTGCGCGCCGGTACCGCGCTCACACGATCGGAGGACGGCCCCCGCACCGGCTGCGTCCGGTCGGGGTGGCAGGCTGGGACGCGTGAGCGAGAACGGGACCGAGGACGTGCTGCGCCGGCTCGACGACCTGGTCGGCCGGTGGCTGACCGTGCCCGACGTGGCCGAGGTCCTCGGGTGCGACGTCACCCGGGTGCGCTCGCTGCTCGACGACCGGCACCTGGTGGCCGTGCGCCGGGGCCGTCCCCGGGTGCTGTCGGTGCCCGCCGCGCTGGTCGAGCCCGAGCCGCTGCCCGGCCTGGCGGGGACGCTGACCGTGCTCGCCGACACCGGCCACGACGACCTCGAGGCGCTGCGCTGGCTGTTCACGCCCGAGGAGACCCTCGGCGAGAGCCCGGTCGCGCACCTGCGTGCCGGCCACAAGGCGCAGGTGCGCCGGCTCGCGCAGGCGCTCGCCTTCTAGGGTCGCTCAGCCCGCGCGCGCGAGCGCCGCGGCGACCGCCCGCGCCCGTCCCCGCCGCCCCACGACCACGCGCCGCTGCAGCACGGGGTACCCCTCGGCGACGACCCGGTCCAGGATCGAGCCGTACAGCTCGAACGCGGCCCGCACGCCGGGGCGCACCCGGCGGTCGAGCAGCGCGATGCCCGGCTCGGCGTCGCGGTACAGCTGCCGGCAGCGCGCGATCTCCAGGTCGACCAGCTCGCGCAGCCCGACCGGCACCGTGCCCGTCGCGGCGGCGACCTGGAGGTCCTCGAAGGTCAGCCCGCAGCGGGCGAGGTCCTCCTCGGGCAGGTACAGCCGCCCGCGGACGAGGTCCTCGCCGACGTCGCGGACGAAGTTCGTCAGCTGGAAGGCCTCGCCGAGCAGGGCGGCGAACGGGTCGGCGTCCTCGCGGGGCACGCCGGGGCGGGTGCCGAGCACCGGCAGCATCAGCTGGCCCACGGCCCGGGCCGAGCCCGCCATGTACCCCTGCAGGTCGGCGTACGTCGGGTACCGCGCCACCTCGAGGTCGTCGAGCATCGAGACGCAGAACCGCTCGACCAGCGCCTCGTCGACGTCGAACCGGTCGCGCAGCGCCAGCAGCGCCCGCACCGACGGGTCCTGCGACACCCCGGTGCGCCACGACTCGCGGGTGGCGTCGACCCAGCCGCGCAGCTCGGCGGGGTCGGGCTGCGGCACGGCGTCGACCAGCTCGTCGGCGGTGCGGAAGAAGCCGTAGAGCGCCCAGACCCACGGCCGGCGGTCGGCGGGCAGCAGCCAGGTGGCCAGGTAGTAGCTGCGCCCGTGCAGGGCGTGCAGCCGACGGCACGACTCCAGGTCCGCGCGCAGCGCGGGGTCCACCACCCACGCGGCGTCCAGGCTGGCCTCGACCCGGTCGCGCGCGGCGCGGCGGGCGGCGCGGCTCGCGCCGCTCACGGCCACGCCCGCGACCGGTACGACGGGTCCGGCCCGGTGACCCGCTCGGCCGCCAGGCGTCCGCTGATGAGCACCATCGGGACGCCGACCCCGGGGGTGGTGCCCGAGCCGGCGAGCACGACGTTGTCGCCCCAGCGGTTCGAGGGCCGGAACGGCCCGGTCTGGCCGAAGGTGTGGGCCAGCGCGAAGGGCGTGCCGCCCTCCATGCCGCGCTCGAGCCACCCCTGCGGCGTGGTCACGTGGTCGACCTCGAGGCCGGTGCCGATGTCGACGTGCCCGCGCTCGCGCAGGGTGCCGAGCACGTGCTCGCGGTACGCCGGCTCGACCTGGGCCCAGTCGAGCGGGTCACGGTGCGCCAGGTGCGGGGTCGGCGCGAGCACCGAGTAGGCGTGCCGGCCCTCCGGCGCCAGACCCGGGTCGCTCGAGCTCGGCACGCTCACCAGCAGGCTCGGGTCGCTCATCAGCCGTCCGCCGACCAGCTCGTCGAAGGTCTGGTCCCAGGCGGACCCGAACGAGATGGTGTGGTGGCGCAGGCCGTCCGGTCCCGCGGGCGAGCCCGTCCCGCCCGCCAGCAGCAGCCAGCAGCTCGGGGACAGCCGCGGGGTGCGGCGCAGCGGGTCGTCGAGCAGGTCGCGGCGCGCGACCGGGAGGTCGGCGGTGAGCACCAGGACGTCGAGCGGGATCCGCTCGCCGTCGGCGGTGACGACCGCGGTGGCGCGGCCGCCGGTGCGCTCGACCACCTCGACCTCGGTGCCGAGCCGGATCGTGACGCCGTGCGCGCGCGCGGCGTCGGCCATCGCGGTCGGGACGGCGTGCACGCCGCCGCGGGGGAACCAGACGCCGGCGACGGTGTCCATGTACGCGATGACGGCGTACAGCGCCAGGGCCTTCTGCGGCGCCACCCCCGCGTACAGCGACTGGAACGAGAACAGCCGCCGGGTGCGGTCGTCCTTGAGGAACGAGCCGACCGCGGGCGCCAGCTTGCGCAGCCCGCCCATCGCGACCAGGCGGGCCATCGAGCGCGCTGCGCCCGGCCCCGCCAGCAGGCTGACCGGCGAGTCCATGTTGTGGTCGATGAAGTGCCGCATCTCGAGCCGGTACAGCTCGGCGACGTGGTCGACGAAGCGCAGGTAGCCCGCCGCCTCGTCCGGCCCGCACAGCTCGGAGATGGCCTGCGCCATCGCCGGGACCTCGGTGCGCACGTCGAGGTGCGACCCGTCGGCGAACCGCGCCTGGTAGGCCGGGTCGACCGGGTCGAGCGGGAGCCGGTCGGCCCGCTCCTCGCCGACCGCCGCGAAGGCGTCGTCGAGCAGCTCGGGCACGGTGAGCACGGTCGGTCCGGTGTCGAGCCGGTAGGTGCCGGACGGCGTCTCGACCTCGAGCTGCCCAGCCCGGCCGCCCACGCGGTCGGACTGCTCGAGCAGGGTGACCTCGCGGCCGGCGCCCGCGAGGTGCAGCGCCGCGCTCAGCCCGGCCAGGCCCGCCCCGACCACGACGACGCGGTCGGTGCGGCCGCGGACGGTGCCCCTGCCGACGGTGCCCCTGCCGACCGTGCCCCCGGTCACGACGCCCTCCGGGTGGCGGTGCCGACGAGCCCGGCCAGGGCCGGGCCGGCCGGTGCGGGCAGGCCCAGCTCCTCGAGCTCGCGCAGCGCGTCGTCGGCCAGGTCGTCGATGCGGCGCTCGACCTGGGCGAGCGCGCCGGTGCCGACCAGCACCTCGCGGACGCGCGCGACGCCCTCGGCGCCCAGCCCGGGGTCGCCGACGTCGGCGTCGAGGACGGCCCGCTGCCCGGTCGTCGCCGCGGCCCGGGCGAGCGCCAGCAGCACCGTGCGCTTGCCCTCGCGCAGGTCGTCGCCGGACGGCTTGCCGGTGACCGCGGGGTCGCCGAACACCCCCAGCACGTCGTCGCGCAGCTGGAACGCCTCGCCGAGCGAGGTGGCGTACCGCGACAGGCTCGCGACCAGGGCGTCGTCGCCGCCGGCCAGGCGCGCGCCGAGGTGCAGCGGGTGCTCGACGGTGTACTGCACGGTCTTGAACAGGATCACCCGACGGGCGCGCTCGAGCTGGGCGTCGGCGTCGGCGGCGGGGCGCGCCTGCACGACGACGTCGAGGAACTGGCCCCCGACCAGCTGGGTCGCCATCCGGTCGAACACCGCGCGACCGGCCTCGCGGCGGTCGGCGGGCAGCGTGCGCGAGGCACCGGCGAGCACCTCGGCGCTCCACGCCAGGCACAGGTCGCCCGCCAGCACCGCCCCGGCCTCGCCGAACCGGTCGGCGTCGCCGTCCCAGCCGCGGTCGCGGTGCGCGGCCGCGAGGCGGCGGTGCGCGGCGGGCAGGCCGCGGCGGGTGTCGGAGCCGTCGATGAGGTCGTCGTGCAGCAGGGCGGCGGCGTGGAACAGCTCGAGCGCGGCGCCGGCGCGCACGGCCCGGACGTCGTCGTCGGCGCCGGCGGCGCGCCAGCCCCAGTAGCAGAAGGCGGCGCGCAGCCGCTTGCCGCCGGAGAGCAGGTCGGCGACGGCGTCGAGCAGGTCGAGGCAGGTCGGGTCGACCTCGGCGAGCAGGCCGCGCTGGTGCGCGAGCACGTCGTCGAGCTCGCGCTGGACCCGGGCCAGGAGGTCGGACGCGGCGCCCTCGCCGGCCGTCCCCCCGGGCGTCGAGGAGGGGACGGTGCGAGGCGGAGGAGGGGAGGGGGCCGTGCGGGGCGGAGCGTCCACGGGCTCAGCGTGCCAAACGTCCGGCGGACGCGCCCACCCTGGTGCCCGTCGTGGGCGGGAGCCCTATCCTGCGTTAGGCATGCCTACCCTGATGCGCGCTCGGTGGTGGCGGCCGGTCGTGGTGGCCGGCTGCCTGCTGCTGCTCGCCCTGGCCGTGCTCGAGAGCATCGCCCTCGGCACCCGGCAGATCCCGTTCGGCACCGTGCTCGACGCGCTGACCGACCCGGTCGCGGGCGACAACGACCACGTCTACGTCCTCGACAGCCGGGTGCCGCGCACCGTCGTGGGGCTGGTCGCGGGCGCGGCCCTCGGCGTCGCCGGCGCGCTGATGCAGGGGGTCACCCGCAACCCGATCGCCGACCCGGGGCTGCTCGGCGTCAACGCCGGCGCGGGCCTGGCGGTCGTCGTCGCGATCTGGGGCCTCGGCATCACCGCTCCCGCGGGGTACCTGTGGTTCGCCTTCGGGGGCGCCGCCGTGGCCGCCGTCGTCGTCCACGTCGTGGCCTCGCTGGGCTGGGAGGGGGTCACGCCGGTCAAGCTCGCGCTCGTCGGGGCCGCCGTCACCGCGGTGGCGACCTCGCTGGTCACGCTGGTGCTGCTGCGCGACCAGCGCACGCTCGACGAGTTCCGCCTCTGGCAGGTGGGCACCCTGCTGGGGCGGTCGGTCTCGCTCGCGCTGGTGCTGCTGCCGTTCGTGGTGGTCGGGGTGGTGCTGGCCCTGGCCGCCAGCCCGATGCTCAACCTGATGGCGCTGGGCGACGACGTCGCCCGCGGCCTGGGGCAGGACCTGACGCTCGGACGGGGGGTCGTGCTCACCTCCGTCGTGCTCCTGTGCGGGGCCGCGACCGCCCTGGTCGGGCCCATCGCCTTCGTCGGGCTCGTCGTGCCGCACGTCGGCCGGTACCTGGTCGGGCCCGACTACCGGCTGCTCGTCCCGCTGTCGGCCGTCCTCGGTCCGGCCCTGCTGCTGGCCGGCGACGTCCTCGGACGGCTGGTCGCGCGACCGTCCGAGGTCGAGGCGGGGCTGGTCGTGGCCGTGATCGGCGCCCCGGTGCTGGTGCTGCTCGTGCGCACGTCGCGGCAGGTCGCCTCGTGAGCGCCACCGCGCAGGCGCCGACCGACGTCGACCGCTCCCGCGCCGGGCTCGCCCGCGCCGGCATCCGGCGGGCCGACGCCCGCCGCCGCCGCCGGGCGGTGCTCGTCGTCGGCGGGCTGGTCGCGCTGCTGCTCGTGCTCGCCGTCGCGTCGCTGGTCGTCGACCAGTCGCGGCTCACCCCGCTCGAGGCGGTGCGCACGGCCCTGTGGCTGAGCGACGAGGGGACGTTCACGGTGCGGGTGCTACGGCTGCCGCGGACGCTGGAGGGCCTGCTCGTCGGGCTCGGTCTCGGTGCCGCCGGCGCGCTGTTCCAGTCGGTGCTGCGCAACCCGCTGGCGAGCCCCGACATCATCGGCGTCACCCAGGGCGCGAGCGTCGGCGCCGTCGTCGCGGTGCTGCTGGTCGGCACCACCGGGTTCCTGCTCCCGCTGCTGGCGCTGGCCGGCGGCGTCGCGGTGGGGCTGCTGCTCTACCTCGTGTCGTGGCGGTCGGGACTGTCGGGCCACCGGTTCGTCCTGTCCGGCATCGGGGTCGCCTACCTCGCCACCAGCTTCACCGGCTACGTGTTCACCCGGGCCCAGGTGCGCGACGCGCAGGTCGCCCTGCAGTGGCTCAGCGGCAACCTGGCCCAGGCCTCGTGGGAGGCCGTGGCGCAGCTCGCGGTCGCGCTGGCGGTGCTGCTGCCGCTCACCGCGGTCGTCGGGCCGCGGCTCGAGGTGCTGCTCGTCGGCGACGACGGCTCGCGCGCCCTCGGGCTGCACACCGAGGGGGTGCGCCTCGTCGTCGTGGTGCTCGGCGTCCTGCTCGCCTCGTTCGCGACCGCGGCGGCCGGGCCGGTGGCGTTCGTCGCGCTGGTCGCCGCCCCGGTGGCCCGCCGGCTGCGTGCCGACGGCACCAGCGCGCTGCTCACCTCGGCGCTGGTCGGCGCCGTGCTCGTGGTGTCCGCCGACCTGGTCGCGCAGCACGTGCTGCGCCTCGACCAGGCCGTCCCGGTCGGCGTCGTCACCGGCGTGATCGGCGGCCCGTACCTGATCTGGCTGCTCGCCTCGCAGCGCCGCACCACGGAGGACCGCTGATGACCACGCCCGTCGCCGCCCGTCCCGCCGACCCCCTCGACGGGCACGTGCCTCGGCTCGCGGCCCGCGGCCTCACGCTCGCCTACGACCGCGCGCCGATCGTGCACGAGGTCGACCTCGACGTGCGCCCGGGACAGGTCACGGTCGTCGTCGGCGCCAACGGGTGCGGCAAGTCGACCCTGCTGCGCGGCCTCGGCCGGCTGCTGCGGCCGGTCGCGGGCGTCGTCGAGCTCGACGGCACCGACATCCGCAGCCTGCCCACCCGGCGGGTGGCCGAGGTGGTCGGGCTGCTGCCGCAGCAGCCGGTCGCGCCCGAGGGCATCACCGTCGCCGACCTGGTCTCGCGCGGGCGCTACCCGCACCAGGGCGTGCTCGCCCGCGCCGGCGCGCACGACCGCGACGTGGTCGCCTCGGCGCTCGCGGCCACCGACACCCACGACCTGGCCGGACGCCGGGTCGAGGAGCTGTCCGGCGGTCAGCGGCAACGGGTCTGGATCGCGATGGTGCTGGCCCAGGCGCCCCGCATCATGCTGCTCGACGAGCCGACCACGTACCTCGACATCGCCCACCAGGTCGACGTGCTCGAGCTGCTCGACACCCTGAACCACGAGCACGGCACCACCGTGGTGATGGTGCTGCACGACCTCAACCTCGCCGCCCGGTACGCCCACCACCTCGTGGTGATGCACCGGGGGCGGGTGCTCGTGGAGGGGCCGCCGGCGACGGTGCTCACGGCCGAGGTGGTGCAGGAGGCGTTCGGCCTGGCCTGCCGGGTGGTGGCCGACCCGGTGACCGGGACGCCGCTGGTCGTGCCCGAGGCCCGGTCTCGCGGCCGCACCGAGTGAGGTTAGGCTGTGCTTACTCGCGGTCGCCGCCGCGGGCACCACAGCACCCCCAGGAGCGACCCGTGCGACCCACCCGACCCCTGCGGCCCCTGCTGGCCGCACCCGCCGCGATCGTGCTCGCCGCGGCGCTCGCCGCCTGCGGCGGCTCCGACGCCCCCGACGCCGGCACCACCGCGGCCGCCGGCGACGGCACCGCCTTCGAGCCGGTCACGATCGAGCACGCCTTCGGCGAGGCCGAGATCACCGAGGAGCCGCTGCGCGTGGTCACCTGGGGCTGGGGCAGCACCGACGCCGCCATCGCGCTCGGCGTCGTGCCCGTCGGCATCCCGAAGATGGTCTACGGCGCCGACGAGGAGGGCTACATGCCCTGGACCGAGGAGGCGCTCGACGAGGCCGGCGGCGAGATGCCCACCCTGCTCGCCGACGAGGGTGCGCCGCCGTTCGAGGAGATCGACGAGCTCGAGCCCGACCTGATCCTGGCCCAGTACTCGGGCATCACCGAGGCCGACTACGACAAGCTCGCGCAGATCGCGCCGACGGTGGCCTACCCCGACCAGCCGTGGTCGACCCCGTGGCGCGAGGTCGTCGCGACCACCGGCGAGGCGCTGGGCCTCACCGCCGAGGCCGACGAGCTGCTCGCCGGCATCGAGGCCGAGGTGGCCGAGGCCGCCGAGGCGCACCCGCAGTTCGAGGGCCGCACGATCGCCGCGGTGGCCTTCGACCCGACCGCCTACTACGTCTACACGCCGGCCGACCCGCGGGTGGAGTTCCTGGAGGACCTCGGCTTCACGGTGGCGCCGAGCGTGTCCGAGCTCGACACCGGCGAGGCGACGTTCTACTACACGCTCTCCGGCGAGCTGGTCGACCGGCTGACCTCCGACGTGCTGCTGTCGTACTCCGAGACCGAGGAGGACGTGCAGCGGCAGCAGGACGCGCCCGAGCTGCAGACGATGCCGCAGTTCCGGAGCGGGACCGTCGCGTACGTCGTGGGCGAGTCGGTCATCTCGTCGGTGTCGCCACCGACCGCGCTCTCGCTCACCTGGGGCCTGGACGACTTCGTCGGTGCGCTCGACGAGGCCGTCGCGGCCGCGGGCTGAGTGCAGGGGGGAGGGCGGGTCGCGCAGCCGTAGGCTGGTGCCCATGGCTCCGCGACCCGCCACCCCCGTGGCCCCCGGCAGGCCCGCGGCCGCCGGTGTGCGGCCGGCGACCGCGCCGACCGTCCGCGACCTGCTGGCGGCCGGGCACCAGTCGTTCTCGTTCGAGTTCTTCCCGCCCCGCGACGACGAGGGCGAGCGGGTGCTGTGGAACAGCATCGGGCGCCTCGAGGGGCTGCAGCCCACCTTCGTCTCGGTCACCTACGGCGCCGGCGGCGGCACCCGCGACCGCACGGCCCGGGTCACCCGTCGGATCGCGGCCGAGACCACGATGACGCCGGTCGCCCACCTCACCTGCGTGTCGGCCACCCGGGGTGACGTGCGCCGCGTGGTCGCCGAGCACGTCGACGGCGGCGTGCGCAACATCCTCGCCCTGCGCGGCGACCCGCCGGGCGGGCCCGGCACCGCGTGGACCCCCACCGAGGGCGGGTTCCGCTACGCGGTCGAGCTGGTCGAGTTCCTGCGCGGGCTGGGCGACCTCAGCATCGGCGTCGCCGCCTCGCCGCACCAGCACGCCGAGTCCGAGAGCCTCGAGCACGACGCGCGGGTGCTGGCCGCCAAGGTGCGGGCCGGTGCCGACTACGCCATCACCGACATGTTCTTCGAGAAGGAGAAGTACCTCGAGCTGGTCGACCGCGCAGCGCGCCACGGCGTCGACGTCCCGATCGTCCCGGGTCTGATGCCGCTGACCAACCTCGGCCAGATCGAGCGGTTCCGGCTGCTCTCCGGCGCCGCCGTCCCGCAGCACCTGGTCGACCGGCTGATGGTGCACCGCGACGACAGGGCGGCGTTCCGTGCCGCCGGACTCGAGGCCGCCACCACGCTGGCCGCCGACCTGCTCGCTGCGGGTGCGCCCGGGCTGCACTTCTACACGCTGAACCGCTCCACGGTGACCGCCGAGATCCACCGCACGCTCGGGCTCGGCCCGAGCAGACCGGTGGGCACGAGGCCGGTGGGCACGAGGCCGGTGGGCTCGGCACCGGCAGGGTCGGCGTCGCGGTGACCCGCTCCCGCCGGGTCACCGTCACCGGCACCGGGCGGGCCTCGTCGCCGCCCGACCAGGCCGTGGTGCAGGTGCGGGCC
The DNA here is from genome assembly GCA_963715595.1 of uncultured Actinomycetota bacterium. Lineage (GTDB taxonomy): Bacteria > Actinomycetota > Actinomycetes > Actinomycetales > CAWJMD01 > MFD01275-22. Next base: position 2,287,212 of record OY970255.1, on the reverse strand, counting down.
GACGTGCTGCGCCCCACGGCGGGCGAGGCCGTGCGGGCGGCCCAGCAGTGCGTCGACCGGGTGCGGTCGGCCGCGCACGGCGTCGACCCCGCGCTCGCGGTCGAGTCGACGTCGCTGACGCTGCACGCCGACGAGACCTGGTCGAGCGATCCGGGCACCGGGCGGAACTCGCGCCAGCGCAACGGTTTCCGCGCCGGCCACGGACTCACCGTCCGGGTCCGCGACGTCGAGGTGCTCGGCGCGGTGCTGACGGCGGTGCTGGCGGCCGCCGGCGACGACGTCGCCCTCGACTCGGTCGAGCACTCGGTCGCCGACACGACCGCGCTGCGCGCGACAGCGCGCGACCGGGCGTGGGACGACGCCCGGTCCCGCGCCGCCCAGCACGCCGCCGCGGCCGGGGCCGCTCTCGGCGAGGTGCTCGAGGTGGTGGAGGACGGTGCCGTCGGGGGGCCGCGGCCGGTGATGGCCAGGATGGCCGCGAGCGCCGAGGTGGCGGTCGAGCCGGGCGCGGCGGAGATGCAGGTGTCGGTGCACGTCACCTGGGCCCTTGCCTGACGGGCCCCGGTCCGACGGGCCGCACCGGTCCTGGTCGGACCAGCACGACGGCCTGACGGCGTCCCCGTTCGTGGCCGGGTGGCTGCGCGCGGTCGACCTGCTGGCCGCGCCCCTCGTCCGGGCCCGCGTGCACCCCGACGTCGTGACCGTGGGCGGCCTGGCGGTCGTCGCGGGGGCGGTGGCCGCCGCCGGGTCGGGGCGCCCGGCGCTGGCCAGCACCGCGGTGCTCGTGTCCGGCCTGGTCGACGGGCTCGACGGCGCGGTGGCCCGGCTCGGCGGACGCGGCACGCCGCACGGGGCGGCGCTGGACCGCACCGCCGACCGGCTGGGCGAGCTCGGCTTCGCCGCCGTGCTCGGGCTGGCGGGCGCGCCGTGGCCGGTCGCGGCGGGGGCGCTGACGCTGGGCTGGGCCGCGGAGGCCCGCCGCAGCGCGCGCCGCCGTTCCGGGCGGCCGGGCCTGCCCCCGACCCTCGGCGAGAGGCCCACCCGCGTCCTCGTGGTCAGCATGTTCGCCCTGGCGACCGGCGTGCTCGACGACGAGTCGTGGGCCGCTGCCGGTGCGTGGGTCTGGCTGGCGGTGGGCGCGGTGGCGGCCGGGCAGCTGTCGGTGGCGGCACGCCGTCAGGACGGCGACGCCGAGGTCAGGCGCGACCCACGAGGCCGCTGACGACCTCGGCCGACATGCCCACCATGGGCAGGCCACCACCGGGGTGGGTCGACCCGCCGACGAGGTACAGCCCGCGCACCGGCCCGGCGTTGGCCGGGCGCCGCAGCGGCCCGAGCGCACCGTGGGTCGCGCTGCCGTAGATCGAGCCGCCCACGTCGCCCGCGCGACGGGCGAGGTCGGCGGGCGACTGCCAGGCCCGGGTGACGACGCGGTCGCGCACGTCGGTGCCGCGCTCGGCCAGCACCGCGAGCACGCGGTCGGCGTACGCGCTCGCCAGACCCATCTGCGTCCCAGTCGATCCCGAGGTCGGGACGGTCGGGTCGGTGCGGGGGGGCGTTGACCAGCACGGTGAGCGCCTCGTGGCCGTCCGGCGCGCTCCCCCCTCGGTGCAGGTACAGCGTCGGGTCGGCGACGGGGCGCGGACGGCCCTGGTGGGTGCCCGTGCCGAACAGCGCGTCGAACTCGGCGTCGTAGTCGGGGCCGAACAGCACGTTGTGCCGGTCGAGCCCGGGGGTGGTCCCGCGCAGCCCGAGCAGCAGCAGGAAGCCCGACGACGACGGCGGGAGCCGTCGCAGCGCGGCGAGCTCGCGGGCGGCCTGGCGGCCGGGCAGCAGGTCGCGGTACAGCACGTGCGCGTCGAGGGCCGAGACGACGACGTCGGCGGGGACGGTGGACCCGTCGGCGAGGCGCACGCCCTGCACCGCGCCGCCCTCGACCAGCACCTCGGCGACCTCCGCACCGGTGCGCACCTCGGCGCCGAGCAGGGCCGCGCGGCGGGCGGTCTCGGCGGCGAGGCGGTGCACACCGCCCACCACGGCCCAGGCACCGAAGGCCTGCTCGACGTAGGGCACCGCCGCCAGGGCGGCCGGTGCCCGGCGCGGGTCGGAGCCGGAGTAGGTGGCGTAGCGGTCGAGCAGGGTGCGCAGGTGCGGCTCGCGCAGGTACTGCTCGCCGAGGCCGCGCAGCGACCGGTGCGGGGCGACCGCCCGCAGCGCGCCCGGGCCGCGGGCCAGCGACGGGACGGCGCGCAGCCCTCGCAGCGGCGCGCCCAGGAAGCTGTCGCGGGTGCCCTGCCAGATCAGGCCGCCGCGGGCCAGCAGCGCCAGCCACTGCTCGCCGGCGCCCGGTCCGAGCGCCTCGTCGAGGGCGGAGCCGATGCGCGCGCGGGAGGCGTTCGGCATGTCGAACGTCGTGCCGTCGGCGAAGGTGTAGCGGCACACCGGGTCGACCGGCACCAGGTCGAGGCACTCCTCGAGCGGGGGGCCGGTCGTGGCGAACAGGTCGCGGTAGACCGCGGGCAGCGTCACCAGGGTCGGTCCGAGGTCCCAGCCGTACCCGTCGCCCTCGCGCCGCCCGGCCTTGCCGCCGATCTCGTCGGAGCGCTCCAGCACCACGACGTCGTGCCGTGCCGCGCGCAGCCGCACGGCCGTGGCGAGACCGGCCACGCCACCCCCGACCACCACGACCCGCGCCATCAGGCTGCGCCCGCCGGGTCCGGGAGGGTGCGGCCCTTCCAGGTCAGCGAGCCCGCCCGTCGCCCGCGCCACGAGCGCACGACGAGCAGCGACCACGCCACGACCGACGCGGGGTGCGTCCACGCGTCCTGCACGCGTCCGCCCGTGCGGTGGGCCACCGCCGTCCTCCCGATCACCGCGGCAGCGTAACCGGCTGCCCCCCAGCGCGATCCGCGCAGGGCGGCGGCCGCGGGCAGCACGTAGGTGATCGCTGCGGCGCCGACGAGCGCGGCGGCCGCCACCGGGTGGCCGGTGGCCGACCAGAGCGACTTCGACCACCCCTCGACGAGGTCGTCCTGGTCGTCGTACATGCGGCAGGTGGCCAGGTGGGTGCCGTCGGCGACGCCGCCGCGTCCTCCGGTCGCCTTGACCCGGCGCACCAGGGCGACGTCGTCGAGCACCTCGGCGCGCACCGCCGCGTGCCCGCCGGCGCGCCGGTACGCCCGCGCGTCGACGGCCATCAGCTGGCCGTTGGCGGCGCTCAGCGACGGACGGGGGGTGCGCTCGGCGACGCGCAGCGGGAGCAGGCTCGCCCACGACCACTGCAGCAGCGGCTGCACGAGCCGCTCGGCGGCGGTGACCGCGACCTGGCGCGGGTAGGGGCTCACGAGGTCGAGGCCGTGGGTGCGCAGCAGCGCGACGGTGGCGGCCACGGCGTGCGGGGCGAGCCGCACGTCGGCGTCGACGAAGACCAGCACGTCGCCCGACGCCTGCGCCGCCAGCCGGTCGCACGCCGACGCCTTGCCGAGCCACCCGGGCGGCGGGCCCGTGCCGGTGAGCACCCGCAGCCGCCGGTCGAGGCCGGCGGCGCGGTCGAGCACCGCGCGGGTGCCGTCGGTGCTGGCGTCGTCGAGCGCGAGCACCTCGAGGTCGTCGACGCCGACCTGGGCGCGCAGGTCGGCGAGCAGGGCGCCGACGTGCTGCTCCTCGTCACGGGCGGGCACGAGCACGCTCACCCGCTCCGCGACCGGCTCGGGACGGGGGTCGGGACGGCGCAGCAGCGCCAGGTTGAGCAGCGAGTGGGCCGTGACGGCGGCGGCCGCGAGCGACCCGGCGCGCACCAGCAGGGCGCCCGCCCGCGACGGCGTCACGCGGCGGTCCGCGCGGCGCGCGCGCCACGCAGGGTGCGCAGCAGCGCCGGCGCGACGACGGGTGCCATCACGACCAACCCCCAGGCGGCGGCCGCGGGGCGGTCGAGCCACACGGTCAGGGCCACGGCCGACCCGATCCACGTCCAGCCCACGACCAGGGCCGGCCCGGGGTCGAGCCGGTCGGCGGGCGACCGCGGCACGACCCGCTGCAGCACCGCCGCCACGACCAGCCCGCCCAGCAGCCAGCCGGCCAGGTTCGTGAGGGGGATGCCCTCGACGCCCGGCAGGTGCGGCGACGGGTACGCCCAGGTCCAGTGGCCGGCGTCGACCATCTGCGGGTCGAGGTAGAGGTCCCAGCCGGCCAGGCCCACCGCGGTCGCGGGCACCACGAGCGCCGGGACGCGGGCGCACGTCACCCGGGCGGCGAGCAGCAGCGGGTAGGCGAGCATCGTCCAGGCCAGGGGCACCAGCAGCGGCACGCCGAGCAGCTCGGGCCCGAGGGTGCCGCTGTACTCGTAGCGGCCGAAGGGGTACCCCGTGCGGACGCCGACGGCCTCGAGCACCAGCGTCGTGGCGCCCACGGCGACGAGCACCGTGACCGCCGTCCGCACGCCGTGCGCCACCGCCGCGTGCGCGAGCGAGGCCGACACCGTCACCAGCACGGTGGCGATGGTCAGCAGCCGCAGGCCCTCGCCGTCGAGCAGGGGGTACGGGATCTGCACGAGCACGACCAGCGCCGCGAGCGCGAGCGGCAGCAGCTGCGGCACCGGCCCGCGCGGACCGGCGTGCACCGTCGCGGGGCTGCTCACCCGTCCGAGTCTAGGTGGGTGCTCGGAGCACGATCAGGTCGGTCTGGCGGGCGTCGAGGTACTCGACGCCGTCGTCGCGGACGACGACCCCCTGCTCGAGCGCCATCCGCACGACCTGACCACCCCACTCGGGGACGGGGGTGCGGACGCACAGCTCGAGCGCCCACAGCGTGTCGGCGCCCACGACGAGCGCGCCGGTGCCGGGGACGCCGGACTGGCTGTCCCACAGGCCGACGGCGGGGCCGGCGCCGTGGCCGTGGTGGCCCACCGGGTGCGAGTAGACGTCGCCGTCGACCCCCTCGGCCTGCGCGGCGGCCCGGGCGGCGGCGAGCACCTCGTCGCCGGTGCTCCCGACCACCAGCGCCGCGGTGGTGAGGTCCTGCATCCGGTTGCCGACCCGGAGCGAGCGCGACGAGCCCGGCGGGGGCCTCGCGCTCACCCGGTCGCAGCACGTAGGCGTTGCGCTGGGTGTCGGTGCGCAGGTCGAGGCTGGTGAGCCCGACGTCGCAGTGCAGCAGGTCGCCCGGCTCGACGGGCGCGTCGACCGGCACCCCGCCGGACGGCAGGCCGCGCTCGTCGACCAGCGGCGCGCCGGCCCGCTGGGCGAGCACCGAGGGCTGGAACCACGGCTCCACGCCGAGGTCGTGGAACCGCTGCCGGATCCACCACGCCAGGTCCTCGGCCGTGGTCGTCCCGGGCTCGACGACGTCGCGGGAGAACGCCTCGGCGATCACCTGGTGCGCGAGCCGGTTGAGCTCGTGTGCCGCCTCGACCTGCTCGGGCAGCCGGGTGCCGAGCCAGCCGACGACGAGGTCCTCGGCCGGCACCAGCCGGTCGGCCAGCGGGCCGAGCGCCCCGACCAGCAGCCGGTGCTCGGTGTGGGTGAGCCCGTCGGCGTGGGCGAGGGTCTCGCTGACGTCGACGCCGATGCGCGCGGGGTCCCAGGCCTCGAGCAGGGCCCGCAGCGCCTCGTGCTGCGACCCGGCGTCCGCGTCCCACGCGGGGGCGTACGCACCGACCGGGTAGCGGGTGAGGCTGCGACCCTCCACGCCGTCGGGCGTGCGCCGGAACGCCAGCACGGTGCGGCGGCGGGCCGACAGCCACGACGCGGGCAGCAGGCTGGCGAGCACGGGGTCCTCGGCGTACTCCCGGGCGACGACCACCCAGGCGTCGAGCCCGGCACGGTCCATCAGGCCGGGCAGCAGCGTGCGCAGCCGCTCGTCCAGCCAGCGGTCGCGCACCGCCGCCTGCTCGCGCAGGGGCAGCGGGCGGCCGTCGCGGACGAAGCGGCCCGGCGCCGCCGGGCTCACCGCACCTCGGCGCGCGGCGGCGACTGCTCGCGGGCGAGCGCGCGGGCCCGCCGCTCGCGCCGCCACGACAGGACGCGGCGCATCAGCACGACCACCACCGTCATGCCCACGAACAGCAGCACGGCCGCGATGCCGGCGGCGACCCACGGCGCGATCACCGCGAGCGAGACCACGCCGGCGACGGCGACGTCCTCGCCGGCCGAGACGGCGACGTTGCTGGCGGGCTCGGGCGAGGTGTTGACCGCTGCGCGCAGCCCGGCCTTGACCGCGTGGCTGGCGAGTGCGGTGACGCCGCCCGCGGTGGCCGCGACGGCCTGCTCGAGGTCGGACGCCTCACCGGCGAGCAGCGCGCAGATCGCCGCGCCGATCGCCGGTCGGATCACGGTGTGCACGGCGTCCCAGGTCGAGTCGACGTACGGGACCTTGTCGGCCACCAGGTCGATGAGGAACAGCACCCCCGCGACGACCAGGACGTCGGTGCGCGCCAGCGCGTCCGGGATCTGCTCGAGGGCGAGGAACCGGTCGGTCCCGCCCAGGATCAGCACCACCAGGTACGCGTTGATGCCGCTCGCCCAGCCGGACGTGAACACCCACGGCAGCAGCTCCACGTCGTGCCCCCTCGCGTCGTCGGGCCCCTGACCCGGACGCTGCGGACGCGGACCCCCGCAGGCCGGTGGGCCCCGATCCTACGGGGACGGTGGCGGCGGCGTCCCGACCTGCGGCACCGGCCGGCCGTCCAGGACGCCCGCGGCCGCGGTCACGGCGAACCGGGAGAACAGCTCCTCGGCGAACCAGTCCTGCCCGCGCGAGGCCCTCGCGACCGCGACGTGCGCGGGTGCCCGGCGCGCGAACGCCAGCAGCGAGGCCTCGTCCTGCCACACCGAGCAGGTGCCGAGCAGACCGACCGGGCGCTCGCCGACGCCGAACGAGGTCAGCAGACCCGGCGACGCGGCCAGCTCGGCGGCGACGGGGGGCACCGACCGGCGGAACCGCGGCGAGGTGCGTCGGTGCAGCCGGGCCCGGGTGATGGCCAGCACCGGGCCCGTCGTGCAGGTCGCGACCGTCCGCCCCGGGGGCACCGAAGGGCTCGACGCCGTCCCACCGGCCGACAGCCGCCAGCGGCGCGAGGACGAGCCGCGCGCGCTCGACGGCGATCGCGTCCCAGCCGCGGACCACCGGGTGCCGTTCGAGGGCGTCGGCGGCGGCCGGGTCGGTCCAGGTGGTCAGCAGGGCCCACCGGTGCAGGTCGGCGTCGCGCAGCCCGAACCCGCTGCCGGCGGTGCCGAGGAGCTTGACGAACCCCGCGCCGCTGCGGGCGAGCCGGCGGCCGTCGGTGCCCATCTTCAGCAGCGCCCGGGCGGGGGAGCGCACGCGCCAGACGTGCAGCACGACGTGGGGGACGTCGGGGACGGCGGGCACGGTCCGACCCTCGCACGCGCGCCCGGTGCCCGGCACCCCAGGGCCCGGCACCCAGGGCCCGGCACCCGCCCGGCACCCCAGCCCGGCACCCGAGGGCCCGGCACCCGAGGACCGGTGAGTAGCCGCACCCACCGAGGTCGAGCAGCGCGGCGGGGGAGGGGACCGCCCGCGACGAGCACGCTGGCGCCATGACCGCGACCGCCGCCGTGCCCGCCGCCGTGCCCGCCGCCGCGCCCGCCGCCGACCTCGAGCACCTGACGCCCGCCGACCGCGACCGCTGGGTCGACGCCCTGCGGGTCGGCTCCCTGCTCGTGGTGGTCCTGGGCCACTGGCTGATGGGGGCGCTGACGCCCGACGGCCGGGCCACCAACGTCCTGGCGCAGGTCCCCGCCCTGCAGCCGCTCACCTGGCTGCTGCAGGTGATGCCGCTGTTCTTCCTCGTCGGGGGCGTGGCCCACGCGCACGCGCTGGCGTCGGCCGCCCGCGTCCCCGGCTCCCGCCGCGGCCGCTACGCCGCGTTCGTCCGCGCCCGCACCGGGCGGCTGCTGCGCCCGACCGTCGCGTACCTGCTGGTGTGGGTGGCGCTGGCTGTCGCGGCGCGGACGACGGGCCTGGCGTCGGGGCCGCACGCCGGGCTGGTCGAGGGCGTGCTGTCGCTGTCGACCCAGCTGCTGTGGTTCGTCGGCGTCTACCTGGGCGTCGCCGCGCTCGCCCCCGCCATGCACCGGTGGCACCGCCGCAGCGGGCTGCGGGCCGTGGGTGTGCTGGTGGCCGGGGTCGTCGTCGTCGACGTCGTCCGCTTCACCACGGGCGAGACGCTCGTGGGGACGCTGAACTTCGCGCTGGTCTGGCTCGCCCTGCACCAGCTCGGCTACGGCTGGAAGGACGGCCTGCTCACCCGCCGGGTGGCGTGGACGATGGTGGGCGCCGGGTTCGGCGGGCTGCTGCTCGCCGTCACCGCCGGGCCGTACCCGGTGAGCATGGTCGGCGTCCCCGGAGGGGCCGTGTCGAACATGGCCCCGCCCACGGTGGCGCTGCTGGCGCAGGGCAGTCGGGCTCTGCGGCCTCGCGGTGCTGCTGCGCGGACCCATGACCCGCGTGCTGGCCCGTCCCCGGGCCTGGAAGGCCGTGGTGGTCGCCGGGTCGGTGTCGATGACCGTGTTCCTGTGGCACCTCACCGCGCTGATGTCGGTGATGCTCGTCGTACGGCTCCTCGACGTGACGCTGCCCGAGCCCGGGACCGCCACCTGGTGGGCCACCCGGCCGCTGTGGGTGGCGGTCCTGCTCGTGCCGACCGCGGCGCTCGTGCTGCTCGCCCGCCGGTTCGACGCGGCCCGTCCCACCTCACGTGAATCGTTCGCGCAGAACGACTCTCGTTGCGACCGGCTCGCGGGGCTCGGCGTGGCGGTGGTCGTGCTCGGGGTGATGGCGGTGTCGATCACCGGTGTCGACCTGGTCGGCGGGCGCGAGCGGACGTTCGTCGCGCTCCCGGTGACGCCGGGTCCGGCGCTGGCCGTGCTGGGTGCCGGCCTGGCGCTCACCTGGGCGGCGCGCCCGCGGCGGTGCGCCTCGGTCAGGTGACCTCGACCGGGTGCCCGGCGGTGATGCGCAGCAGCTCGTCGTAGTGGGTGGGGAAGACCGTCTTGGGGTGGCCCGCGGCGGCCCAGACCTGCTCGAACTGGGCGAGGGTGACGTCGATGCAGGTCTCCATCGGGGTGGCGTGCCCGACCGGGGCGACGCCTCCGATCACGAAACCCGTGGTCTCGCGGACGAAGTCAGGATCTGCGCGGTCGAGGCGCTCGAGGCCGAGCCGGTCGGCCAGCCGCTCGGTGTTCACCCGGTGCGCACCGCTGGTGAGGACGAGGACGGCGCGGCGGCCGGCACCCTCGTCCGGGACGGCGAAGACCAGCGAGTTGGCGATCGCGCCCACCTCGACGCCGAGCTGCGCCGCCGCCTGGGCGGCCGTGCGGGCGTGCTCGTCGAGGACCGTGATGGTGCCCGTCGCTCCCAGGCCCTCGAGCGTCGACCGCACGCGGACGACCGCGGGGTGCTGGGCGACCCGCTCGGTGGCCTCGGCCGCCGCCCGGTCGGGCGGGGCCGGGGTGGTGGGCGTCGACATGGACGGAGCGTAGCGGCGCTCAGGTGAGGCCGAGCCGCATCAGCACGCGCGGGAACCCGTCGAGCACCGAGCCGGTGTCGGCCGCCGTGGAGAATCCGGCCTTCTCGAACATGCCGCGGGTGCCCACGTACGCCATCGTCAGGTCGACCTTCTCCCCGCCGTTGTCGACCGGGTAGCCCTCGACCGCGGGGGCGCCGCGGTCGCGGGCGAAGGCGACGGCACCGTCGAGCAGACCTGCGGCGATCCCCCTGCCGCGCAGGCCTCCTCGCACCCGGAAGCACCAGATCGTCCAGACGGGGAGGTCGTCGACGTGGGGGATCAGGCGGCTGCGGGCGAACGCGTGCAGGTCGGCCCGCGGCGCGACCCCGGCCCACCCGACGACGTCGCCGTCGAGGTAGGCCAGCACGCCGGGCGGGGTGCGTCCGCGGGTGAGCTGCTCGACCAGGTCGCGCCGGTCGGTGCCCGTCAGCGCGCGGTTGTCCTTCGACGGGATGCGGTAGCTCAGGCACCAGCAGACCGACGACTGCGGCTTGCGCGGCCCGAGGACCGTCGCCACGTCGTCGAACCGCGCGTGGGTCGCCGGGTGGACCTCGATCGTCACGGTGGGAACCGATCAGCGCCAGGGGGTCACGAGCACCTTGATCTTGTCGGTGAGCGCCATCTGCAGCAGCGGCCCGAACGTGACGCGCTGCACGCCCGCGTCGCGCAGCTCGTCGAGCGAGCCCGACATCGAGCCCTGCTCGGGGTGCGCCGTGACGTTGATCGGTCCCGACAGCTCGGCCATGAGCGCGCGCAGGGTGGCGTTGTCGGGCACGCGCACCGGGTAGACGCAGCGGGCGCCGGCGGCCTCGCACGCCTGGGCGCGCGCGATCGCCTCGGCCAGCGGGTCGTCGAACACCTGGGTGGACCCGACGAACGCGTCGGTGCGGGCGTTGATGACGAGCTCGACGTCGGCGGCGTCGGCGGCGGCGCGCAGCTGCCCGATGTAGTCGGCGTGCTCCTGGACCGAGCGCATCCGCCCCTGGCTGTGGACGGTGTCCTCGACGTTGATGCCCACGGCCCCGGCCTCGAGCACCCGCTCGACCAGCTCGGCGGCGGGGGTGTCGTAGCCCGACTCGACGTCGGCGGTGACCGGCACGTCCACCGCGCCGGTGACGCGACGGATGCCGTCGAGGGCGTCGTCGAGCGACATCGCCTCGCCGTCGGCCTGGCCGCGCGAGTCGGCCACCGGGTGGCTGCCGACGCTGAGGGCGGGGAAGCCGGCGTCGACGACGGCGCGGGCCGACCACGCGTCCCAGACGGTCGGCAGGACCAGGGTCGAGCCGGTGTGGTGCAGGGCGAGGAGCTCGGAGGCCTTGGCCTTGACGTCGGTCATGGCGCGATCGTGCCACCGGGCCCGGCTCGACGCGAGGGCGTGGTGGGATGTGGGCATGGTGACGACCCGCGACGTCCTCGGCCGGGGGCCCGTCGTCCCCGTGGTGGTCCTGCCCGACGCGGGGCTGGCCGTGCCGCTCGCCCGCGCGCTGCTGCGGGGCGGGGTCACGACCGTGGAGGTCACGCTGCGCACGCCGGCCGCGCTCGAGGGCGTGCGCCGGATCGCCGCCGAGGTGCCCGAGGTGCTCGTGGGGGTGGGCACGGTCACCCGTCCCGGTGACGCCGACGCCGCGGCGGCCGCCGGAGCGGCGTTCCTGGTGACCCCGGGCACGACCCCGTCGGTCCTGGACGCCGCCGAGGAGACCGGGCTGCCCCTGCTCCCGGGCGCGGCCACGGTGTCCGAGGTGCTGGCGCTGCGCGAGCGCGGTCACACCACGCTGAAGATGTTCCCGGCCGAGGCGGCGGGCGGGCGCCCGTGGCTCGCGTCGCTCGCGTCGGTGCTGCCCGACGTCGTGTTCTGCCCGACCGGCGGCATCACGGCGGCCACGGCCCCCGGCTACCTGGCGCTCGCGAACGTCGCGTGCGTCGGCGGCTCGTGGCTGACGCCCGCCGACGCGCAGTCCGGCGGCGACTGGGACGCCGTGGAGCGGCTCGCTCGCGAGGCCGCGAGCCTGGGCTGAGCGCCCCGGGCGGGAGCGCGTCAGCCGCCGAGGTCGCGGGTGATGGTGTCGGCGGCCTGGACGACGAGCGCGGCGAGCGGGCGCACCCGCTCCGGCTCCAGCTCGAACGCGAGCATCGACAGGCTGACGCCGCCGATGGGTGCGCCGGAGTGGTCGCGCACCACCGCGCCGATGCAGCGCGTGGTCGGCTCGTTCTCCTCGTCGTCGAGGCTGTAGCCGCGCTCGCGCACCACCTGCAGGTGCGCCAGCATCGAGCCGGGCGTGGTGATGGTGCGCTCGGTGCGCATCGGCATCCCCGCCCGGTCGAGCAGCGCCAGGACCTCCTGCTCGGGCAGCGCCGCCAGCAGGGCCTTGCCGATGGCCGTGCAGTGCAGCGGCAGCGCGAGCCCCACCCGCGAACGCATCCGGTAGGCCCGGCTGCCCTCCAGCTTGTCGACGTAGACGGCCTCGTCGCCGGAGCGCACGGCCAGGTGCACGGCGTGCCCGGTGCCGTCCGAGAGCCGCTGCAGGGTGCCGTGCGCCACCCGCACCAGCGAGGCCTGCTCGGTCGCCCGGCCCGCGACCGCGATCAGCCGCGCGCCGAGCAGGTAGCCGCGCTCGCCGTCCTCGCGGGCCCACCCGACCTCGACGAGGTCCTGCAGGATGCGGTGCACGGTCGACGTCGGCAGGCCGGTGCGCCGGGCGATCCCGCTCGTCGTGCGGTCCTCGGTGAGCGCGGCGACGACCGCGGCCACCTTGCCGATGGCGTTCACGCCGCGGTCCCGCGCGTCTCCTGCGCCCCCCTCAGGACGGCCATCTCAGCGCGCCATCCAGCCGCCGTCGACGACGAGGACGTGGCCGTTGACGTACCGCGCCGCGGGCGAGGCGAGGAACACGACGGCGCCGACCAGGTCGTCGGGCTCGGCCCAGCGTCCCGCGGGGATGCGCTCGCGGATCGAGCGCTCGCGCTGCGGGTCGTCGCGCAGGGCCTGGGTGTTGTCGGTGCTGACGTACCCGGGCGCGACCGCGTTGACGGTGACGCCCGAGCCCGCCCACTCGTTCGCGAGGGCCTTGGTGAGGCCCACGACGGCGTGCTTGGCGGCCGCGTACGCGGGCACGCGCACGCCGCCCTGGAAGGACAGCAGGGACGCGATCTGCACGATCGACCCGCTGCCGCGCCGCACCATCGGGGTGCCGAGCCGCTGGCTCAGCAGCCAGGTGGCGTGCAGGTCGACGTCGACCACGTGCCGCCAGTCCTCGAACGAGGTGTCGACCGCGTCGTCGCGCCGGATCGTGCCGGCGTTGTTGACCAGGACGTCGACCTGCCCCCGCGCCGCGAGGTCGTCGGCGGCGGCCGCGACGGCGTCGAGGTCGGCGAGGTCGGCGCCGACGGTCTCGACCTCGACGCCGCGCGCGCGCACCTCGTCGGCCACGCCGGACAGGCCGTCCGCGTCGCGTCCCCAGAGCACCAGGTCGGCGCCCGCGTCGGCGAGCCCGAGCGCCACCGCGCGTCCGATGCCGGTGCGTGCCCCGGTGACGAGCGCGCGGCGGCCGGCGAGCGAGAAGCGTTCTGCGTGGACGGCGCTCATCGGAGCTCGTCGGTCGCGACCGGGTCCATGTCGGTGTAGGTCAGGTTCTCGCCGGCGGTCGACCACACGAACTTGTACGAGCTGGTGCCGGCGCCGAAGTGCACCGACCACGGCGGGCTGATCACGGCCTGCCGGTCGGCCACCACCATGCTGCGGGTGCGCTGCGGGCTGCCGCACACGTGCAGGACGCGCTCGTCGGCCGGCAGGTCGAAGTAGAGGTAGATCTCGGTGCGGCGGTCGTGGGTGTGGCAGGGGAGGGTGTTCCACACGCTGCCCGGCTCGATCGTGGTGATGCCGAGCGCCAGCTCGCTCGAGGCGGTGCCGCCGTCGTGCACGTACTTGCGCAGCGTCCGCACGTTGGCGTGCTCGCTGTCGCCGAGCGCGACGGTCTCGGCGTCGGCCCGACGGATCAGCGTCGTGGGGTGCGGGCGGTGCGACGGCGCGCACGCCAGGTAGAAGACTGCGTCGCCGGAGACGGCGACCCGGCCGGTGCCCTGGCTGACGTACACGATGTCCTCGGCCTGCACCTCGAAGACCTCGTCGTCGGCGGTGACCGATCCGCTGCCGGACAGGCAGACCACCCCGACCTCGCGGCGGTCGCAGAGCCGGTCGGCCGCGACCTCGGCGGGTGCGGTGAGCTCGAGCTCGCCGCCGGCGGGCAGCGCCCCGCCCACGAGGACGCGGTCCTGCTGCGACAGCGCCCACGACAGCGCCCCCTCGACGAACAGGTCCTCGAGCAGGAACCGCTCGCGCAGCTGCTCGGGAGCCAGCCGCTCCATCTCGCTCGGGTGGGTGGCCAGGCGGACGTCGGTCACGGAGCGCTCCTCCCCGGCGCGGGGCGCCGGTCCGGGTGGCCCGAGGGGTTATCCCGTCACACGGGATCGTCTACCCTCTGGGCGGGACGTCATGACAGTATCCCGTCGGACCGACCCACCACCAGCGGCACCGAGGTGCCCCCCGATCAACGGAGATCCGGATGCGAGCACGCGCACTCCTGCGAACCGGCAGCGTCGCCACCGCGGCGCTGCTCGCCCTGGCCGCCTGCGCGCCGGGTGAGACCGTCCCCGAGGGCGGTGGCGAGGCCGCCGACCCGGGCTCGCAGAGCATCGACTGGGACTCGTTCGAGGGCCAGACCCTCGACTACGTCTACTTCACCGACGGGCCCGACGAGGCGGTCACGCGCGAGCTGATCGCCGGCTTCGAGGAGGAGACGGGCGCCAGCGTCAACCTGCAGATCGTCCCGTTCGCCGAGCTCGAGCAGACCCTGCAGGCGCGGATCAACTCCGGCAGCCCGCCCGGGGTCGCCCGCGTGGCGGCGTGGACCCCGTACGCCGACGCGCTCGTCGACGTGCGCAGCTACCTCGGCGAGGACTACCCCGAGCAGTTCGTCGAGGGACAGGCCGCGGCCGGCACCGACGCCGACGGGCGGTTCCTGGCGGTCCCCAACGACCTCACGATGAACGGCCCGTTCGTCAACGTCGACGCCTTCGAGGCTGCCGGCGTCGCCCTGCCGGAGGAGGGCGACCCGTGGACGTGGGACGAGATGGTCGAGGCCGCCACGACCGTGCAGCAGGCCAACGACATGGAGTCGGCGCTCGCGCTCGACAAGTCGGGCCACCGCGTCAGCACCGTCTTCAGCGAGTACGGCACCGTCCTGCTGGGCGAGGACGGCGAGCCCGCGTTCGACGTCGAGGCCGGCACGGCCGCGCTGACCCAGCTCGACGCCCTGGCCGACTCGGGCGGCCTGCTGGCCGACTTCTGGCTGGAGTCGGGCAGCCGCTACGCGGGTGCCAACGAGCAGTTCCTGGCGCAGGAGGTCCCGGTCTACCTGTCGGGCAACTGGCAGGTCGGGCAGTTCGCCGCGAACGCCTCGTTCAACTGGGCCGCCGTCCCGAACGCGTGCGAGGACCGGTGCGGCGGCTTCCCCGGCGGCAAGTACCTGGCCGCCTTCTCCGAGGCCGAGAACCCCGAGCTGGCGGTCGCGTTCGTCGACTGGATGAACCGTGCCGAGCAGCAGCAGGCGATGGCCGAGGGCGCCTACTGGATCCCGACACGCACCGACCTGGCCGACGCCGAGATCGCCTACCCGGAGCGGGCCGAGGACATGGCGGTGTTCCGCGCCGAGGTCGAGGAGACGCCGGCCGACGCCTTCGCCTCCAACGCCTCTCCTGCGTTCAGCGGGTCGGCGACGGTGGTGGTCGAGCAGGTGAGCGCGATGTTCGCCGGCAACCAGGACCCCGCCGCCACGGCCGAGGCGATCGCAGCCGGTGTCGCGGAGGTCGCGGAGCAGGTCGGCCCGTGACGACGACGGTCGCGCAGGAGGCGCCACCCGCACCCCGGCCCCGGCGGCCGAGGCGGTGGCGCGCGCAGACCTGGGCGCCGTACCTGTTCGTGCTCCCGAACATGGTGCTGTTCGGGATGTTCACGATCTACCCGGCGCTGAACGGCTTCAACCTCAGCGTCTACGACTCCAGCAACGGCCGGACGTTCACGTACGCCGGCGCCGACAACTACGCCGAGATCCTGTCGTCGGACGAGTTCTGGTCGGTCGCGCGCGCCACGCTGGTCTTCGTGGTCGGCACCGTCGTGCTGACCACGACGACCGCGCTGGCGCTGGCCATCGCGCTCAACGCGCAGGGCCGCGGCAAGGGCCTGCTGCGGGCGGCGTACTTCGTGCCGTTCCTGGTCTCGCCGGTCGTCGTCGGTCTGATCTGGCGGCTGGCGCTCGAGCGCCAGAACGGTCTGGTGAACACGGTGCTGGAGGCGCTCGGCCTCGGGCAGCCCGGCTGGCTGCTCGAGCCCGGGCTGGCGCTCGGGGTGGTGATCGCGGTCGGGCTGTGGACCCAGCTGGGGTTCTACGCGCTGATCCTGCTCGCCGGCCTGCAGGGCATCGACCGCAACGTGTACGAGGCGGCCCGCATGGACGGCGCGACCTGGTGGCAGCAGGTGCGCTCGATCACGCTGCCGCTGCTGACGCCGACCACGCTGGTGGTGGTCGTGCTGTCGACGATCCACGCGTTCCAGGCGTTCGACTACATCTACACGCTGACCGGCGGCGGCCCGCTCGGGGCGACGACGCTCATCGTCCAGTACATCTACGAGACCTCGTTCCAGTCGCCGATCCGCTTCGGCCTGGCGGCCGCCGCGGGCGTGGTGCTGTTCGTGGTCGTGTTCAGCGCGACGCTGCTGAACTACGTGGTCGGACGCCGACGGGAGGCCATCTGATGGCCGCGACCACCACCTCCGCGGCACCCTCGCGCCGTGCCGCACGCGGCGCCGACGGCGGGCGGGGCTGGTCGTCGACGACGGGCCGCGCGCCCAGCACGGGTGCGGTCGTCCGCGGCACCGTGCTCACCGCCGGCGCGCTGGTCGTGCTGGTGCCCATCGTGTGGGCGGTGCTCAGCTCGCTGAAGACGCCGGAGGAGCTGGCGCAGCGCCCACCGACGCTGTGGCCGCAGGACCTCACGATCGGCAACTACACCGAGGCGCTCACGGCGTTCGACTTCCCCCAGTACTTCCTCAACTCGGCGATCGTGACGGTGCTCGCCACCGTGCTGACCCTGGTGGTCAACTCGATGGCGGCGTACGCCTTGTCGAAGTACAACTTCCGCGGCCGCGACACCCTGTTCGTCATCACGCTGGCGACGATCATGATCCCCCTGCAGGTCATCTTCCTGCCCGTGTACCAGGTGGTCTCCTCGCTCGGGCTGGTCAACACCCTGTGGGGCATGATCATCCCGGCGGCGGCCACGCCCACGGGGGTCTTCCTGCTGCGGCAGTACATGCTCTCGCTGCCCGACGACCTGATCGAGGCGGCGCGCATCGACGGCGCCGGCGAGTTCCGGATCTTCCTGCAGATCGTCCTGCCCCTGTGCCGTCCGGCCCTGGCGGTGGTCGCGATCTTCTCGGTGATCTGGCGGTGGAACGACTTCCTGTGGCCGCTCATCGTGGCGCAGGACGAGTCGGTCTACACCCTCCCCGTTGCGCTGGCGCGGTTCTCGGCGCAGCTCGTGGTGCCGTTCAACCTGGTGCTGGCCATGTCGGTGCTGTCGATCGTGCCGGTCGTGCTGCTGTTCCTGCTGCTGCAGAAGCAGATCATCGCGGGCGTCGCCCAGACCGGGCTGAAGTGACCTCCACCCCCATCGACACGACAGGAGCCCCGGCGATGACCGCCCCGACGGGTCGCACCGTGCACACCCTCGACCCGGAGGGGCTGGTGCGCGACTGGCTGGTCGGCCCGGCCTGGTCGACGCCGTGCGACGACCTCGACGCCGTGCTCGACGCCGAGGGGTCCCCGTGGGGTGCGGGCGGTCGGTGGGTGCTGACCAACGGCCCGGACGTCGCACCGCTCAAGACGCGGCTCCACGAGCGTCGGCCGCTGGTGGTCGACCAGGACCTGCCCGACCCGGTCGAGGGCGGCCCGCTCCGCTGGACGGCGCCGGGCGGCCACCGCGTCGACGAGGGGCGTTGGGAGAGAACCCGTACCGGTCGGGACGGGCTGCTCGACTGGAGCCGGTTCTGCTACACGCCGGAGTACCGGCACGCCGTGGCCACCACCGTGCTCGAGGTCGACCAGCCCGAGGTGCGCACCCTCGAGGTGGCCTGCACCGGACCGTTCGCGCTCTGGGTGGGCGACGAGCTCGTGCTGCGCGGCGACGGGTTCGGCTACATGCAGGGGGAGGTGCGGTCGGTGCCCGTGCTGCTGCCCTCCGGCACCAGCCGGGTGCTGCTGGCCACCTGGCAGGTGGCGTTCCGCGAGGTGCGGCACACCGCCTCGCTGCGCGTGGTGGGGCTCCCGGTGCGCGTGGTCGTGCCCTCACCCGGGGCCGACGAGTACGCCTCCGCCGCGGCGGAGCAGGCTCTGGACGCCGTCGCGAGCCGGTCCTGGGCCGTGCGCGACGGGAAGGTCGGGCTCACCGGTCCGGCCGGCGTCGCGCTGGTGGTGCAGGTCGACGGCGGGCCGCTCGTCCGCACCCGCCTGCACGACGGCGTGGCCGAGCTCTCGGTGGCCGGGCTGCAGGGCCGCGAGGCGTCGACGGGGTCCGACGGGCCGGCGGAGCTGGAGGGCGGTGACGCCACCGCGTCGATGCTCAGCACGGGCGAGACGCGGCTCCGTGTCCGGGTCGACGACGAGCGCTGCCCGGTCGCGCGCGAGCTGCTGGTGGCGGTCCTGCCGCCCCGCCGGCGCGGCGTGCCGGTCGGGGGGCCGGACGACTGGCGGCGCGAGCTGCTCGAGCACGTGGCGGGGGAGCACCCGGGGTCGGCACGCGCGCTGGCCCGGTTCGACCTCGACCCCGACGGCACCGTCGTCGACGCGGTCGACCTCGACCCGCCGCTGACGATGATCACCTCGCGCGCCGACTGCGCCGACTTCGAGGCCGTCGGGCTGATGCACCTGTGGCACCGCGTCCCCGCGCGGCAGTGGGCACCCGGCCAGCGCGAGCGGGTGCGGGAGGCGCTGCTGGGCTTCAAGTACTGGATCGACCAGCCCGGTCTCGACGCCATGTGCTACTTCACCGAGAACCACCAGCTGGTGTGGCACACCGCCGAGCTGCTGGTGGGCCGCACGTTCGCCGGCGAGACGTTCTCCAACACGGGGTGGGACGGCAGCCGGCACGCCGCCCACGCCCGCACCCTGGTGCTGCAGTGGATGCGTCGCAAGCTCGCCGGCGGCTTCAGCGAGTTCGACTCCAACGCCTACCTCGCGATCGACTCGCTGGCCCTGGTCAGCCTGGTCGAGATGGCCGACGACGACGAGGTGCGCGGGCTCGCGGAGGCGCTGCTCGACAAGGTGCTGCTGACGCTGGCGTGCAACTCCTGGCGCGGCGTCCACGGTGCCGCGCACGGACGCTCGTACACCCCGACGCTGCGCTCGAGCCGGCTCGAGGAGACGGCGCCCATCATGTGGGCGCTGTGGGGCACCGGCGCGCTCAACGCCGCCGTGCTGCCCGCCACGGCGCTCACCACCGCGCGCGCCTACCGGGTGCCCGGCGTCGTGCGGGCGGTCGCGACCGACGGCCCCGAGCACTGGGAGGGGCGCCAGGTCTACCGCGGCACCTACCGGCTGCACCACGACCTGCTCGAGCGCCCGTACGGCTCGGACCTGCGGATCTGGCGCACCCCGGACGCCATGCTGTCGTCGGTGCAGGCCTACCGCGCGGGCCTGCCAGGCCTGCAGGAGCACGTGTGGGGGGCGACCCTCGGCCCGGAGGTGCAGGTGTTCGCCACGTTCCCGGCGGCGGACACCAACAGCCCCTCGGCGCGGCCGAACGCCTGGGCGGGACAACGGGTCCTGCCGCGAGCGCACCAGCACCGCGACACCGTGCTGTCGGTGCACGGCCTGCCGGCGCGGACGCCGAGCGGCCCGGCCGGCGGCACCCGGGTCTGGTTCCCCGCCGCCCAGCTCGACGAGGTCGTGCACCACGGCGCCTGGCTCGCCGGACGCCTCGGCGACGGCTACGTCGCCGTCGCCGCCGACGGCGGCCTGGTGGCGGCGCGCACCGGCGACGAGGCCGAGCAGGCCTGGTACCCGCGCGGCGACGGCCGGGCGTACGTGACGACCGTGGGCCGGTCCGCCGACGACGGCACCTTCGCGGAGTTCGTGGCGGCGCTGGCGCAGCCGGTCTTCTCGGCCGATCCCGGTGGGGCGCCGCGCGTCGCGTGGACCGCGCGCGACGGACGCCGGCTCGAGCTCGGCTGGGAGGGCCCGTTCGACGTCGACGGGACGCCCGACGGGTTCGGTGCCGACGGCCGCCCCGAGGACCCGCCGCACGTCGCGAACCCGGTCGTGCAGCAGGCGTTCGACGCCGAGCGCCTCGAGGCCTCGTGGGGCGGGCACCGGCTCGTCCTCGACCTGGTCGCCGGACGCCGGCTCGAGCCGGCGGGCGTCACGCGCACCGACGACGCGGGAGGGGCAGCCGGTGGCCGGTGAGGACCTCGACAACGCCCGGCTCGCCGAGCCGCCGCGCGAGCCGCTGAGGGTCGAGGAGATGACCCGGGACCGGCTGCTCGACCTCGGCGACCGGGTGGCCGCGCGCACGTGGGCCACCGGCCTGCGGGAGTGGTTCTGGGGCGAGGGCGTCTGCCTGCTCGGGCTCGTGCGCCTGGCCCGCGCCGCCGGCCGCCCCTTCCCGCCGGAGGTGGTCGGCTGGCTGCGCGAGCGCCTCGACCGGGGTGTGCGCGTCGAGCACGTGAACCACCTCGCGCCGGCCACCGCCCTGGCGCTCGCCCTGCGCGAGTCCCCGGATCTACGCACCGACCTCGAGCCCCACCTGCGCGCGCTGCTCGACTGGGTCGACCAGCCCGGGTCGGCCACGTACGACGTCGACGGCACCCTCGAGCACTGGCCCGGCGGCGTCTGGGCCGACACCGTCTTCATGGGCGGGCTGCCGCTGGCCCACGGCGGTCTCGTGCTCGGCGACGACGCCCGCGTGGCGGCGTTCGCCCGTCAGGTCGAGCGGCACGTCGCCGTCCTGCAGGACCCGTCGACCGGCCTGTTCGTGCACGGCTCGCACCGCGGCGAGGTGGTGCGCTGCTTCTGGGGGCGCGCGAACGCCTGGTGCGCCCTCGCCCTCGTCGAGCTGATCGAGGTGGCCGACGGGCTGGGCACCGACGGGGTGCGGCGCGTCGGCATCGGCGCGCAGGTCGGCGTCGCCCGCGACGCGCTGTCGCGCCAGCTCGCGTCGCTCGCCGCGCACCAGCCTGCGCACGGCGTGTGGAGCGTGCTGGTCGACGAGCACCCCGAGACGGCGGGCATCGTCGAGACCTCTGCCGCAGCGGGTCTGGGTGCCGCTGTGCTCCGCGCGCAGCGGCTGGTCGACCTCCCCGAGGGTGTCGTCGACGCCGGCTGGCGCGCCGTCCGCGGGGCGCTCGCGCACGTCGACGACGACGGCACCCTGACGCGCACCAGCGCCGGGACGGTCCTGCAGCTGGTGCCCTTCGGCTACAGCGTCGTGCGCGACGACCGGATCCAGCCGTGGGGCCAGGGGTTGGCGCTGCACGCCGTCGCCGCGGCGCTCGAAGCCGTGGACGAGGGGCGGGGAGCGCGGTGACGGGCGTCTCGGGGACGGGTGGCTCGGGCACCGTGCTGTGCGTCGGCGAGGCCCTCGTGGCCCTCACGCCGACCCGCGGCACCCTGCGCGAGGCCAGCGACCTGGCGGTCTCCGCCGCCGGCGCCGAGCTCAACGTCGCGGTGCACCTGGCGCGGCTGGGCCTGCGGTCGCGGTTCGCCGGCCGCGTCGGCGACGACGCGTTCGGGCGGCGGGTACGCGACGTGCTCGAGCGCGAGGGGGTCGACGGGGGACCCCTCGAGGTCGACCCGGACCTGCCGACCGGTCTGTACGCCAAGGACCCCTCGGCCGCCGGCACGTCGGTGCTCTACTACCGCAGCGGTTCCGCGGCCACGCGGATGCGCGCCCTGCCGCCCGGGGCCCTCGACGGCGTCGACCTCGTGCACCTGACCGGCATCACCCCGGCGCTGTCACCCGGGTGCGACGCCCTCGTCGACGACCTGCTCGACGGGCCGGTGCCCACCTCGTTCGACGTCAACCACCGGTCGGCGCTGTGGCCGGCCGGACGCGCCGCGGTGCGGCTGCGCGAGCTCGCCGCCCGCGCCGGGACGGTCTTCGTCGGCCTCGACGAGGCCGTCAGCCTCTGGAGCGTGCGCACCGCCGACGACGTGCGGGCGCTGCTGCCGGAGCCGGCCGAGCTCGTGGTCAAGGACGGTGCCGTCGCCGCCTGGGCGTTCACGGCGCACGGCGTCGACGTCGTCCCGGCGCCACCGGTCGAGGTCGTCGAGCCGGTCGGTGCGGGCGACGCGTTCGCGGCGGGCTACCTCGCCACCCGGCGCGGCGGCGGCAGCCCGCGGGAGGCGCTCTCGCAGGGCCACGTGCTCGCTGCGCAGGTGCTCACCTCCCACAGCGACCACGGCGTGGCGGTCGTGGGGAACGCTGACGTCCGCACCCCCTGACCCGTTGCGGCGCCGAGCATCTCGTGACGTCGTCGCCGCGACGACGTTGGCCGCGACGACGACGGCGATGCCGGTCCACTCGTGCAGGTCGAGCACCTGGCCGAGCAGGACCAGTCCGACCAGCGCGGCGAGCACCGGGTGCACGCTCATGACGACGCCGAAGATGGCGGCGGGACGTGCCGCAGGGCGGTGAGGTCGGCGGCGTACGGCACGACCGAGGACAGCACGCCGGTGGCGAGCGCGAGCCACAGCGCGCCATCCGGCCAGGCGGCCGTCCGCGACGAGGACCGACCAGCACGGGCAGGTACGCGACGCGCCGAGACGGTGCTCGCCACGGCGGCCCCTGCAGGCCCGGGCAGCCGTCGTCCGCACCCGCGTTCGAGCACGATGTAGGCGGCCCAGCAGCTCGCCGCGGCCAGGCCGAGCCCGACGCCGACGAGGTCGGTCGTCGGTCCGGGGCGACCAGCACGTACACGCCGACCGCGGCGAGCGCCGCGGTCAGCGAGGTGCGTCCGGGTGCGCGACGCGACCAGCGCCACGGCGAGCGGTCCGAGGAACTCCAGCGTGACCGCGAGGCCGAGGCCGATCCGGTCGATCGCCGTGTAGAGCGACAGGTTCATGGCGGCGAAGACGACGGACAGCAGCAGCACCGGCCACCACTGCGCCCAGGTCATCCGGCGCAGCGGTCGGGCGCGACACCGCGAGCAGCACGACCGCGGCGACCACCTGGCGCACCGCGACCACGCCGGCCGGGCCGATCGCGGCGAAGGCGTGCGCGCCGACGCCGGCGCCGAGCTGGTTGCTCGTCGCCCCGGTGAGCATGAGCGCGGTGCCGCGCCAGGGCGAGCGCGCTGCCGGGGTTCGGCGGTGGGACCGGTTGCGGCGACGGTGGTCACGGGCCCGACGGAGGTGGCACGCTCCGAGCATCCGGGCCGACGACCCATCCGCGAAATGCAGGACGCGGAGCCGTCATACGCTGTACGTATGGCTGACGGCATCGAGGTGCGGCAGCTGCGGGCCCTGCTCGCCGTCGTCGAGGAGGGGACGTTCACCGACGCCGCGATCGCGCTCGGGACCTCGCAGGCGTCGGTGTCGCGCACCGTGGCGGCGCTCGAGGCGCTGGTGGGCGCCCGGGTGCTGCAGCGGACCAGCCGCGGCGTCGTGCCCACGGTCGCCGGTACCCGGGTGCTCGCGCACGCCCGGCGCGTCCTCGACGAGGTCGCGGCGCTCGAGCGGGCCGTGGGCGACACCGGCGGCGAGGTGCGGGTCGGCTACGCGTGGTCGGCGCTCGGCCGCCACACCACCGCCGCTGCAGCGGCGGTGGGCCCAGAGCACCCCGGCTCGACGCTGCTCCTCGTGCTGGCGAACACCGCCACGGCCGGCCTGGTCGAGGGGCTGGTCGACGTCGCCGTGACCCGGCGGCCCCTGGACGAGAACCGGTTCGAGCAGGTGCTCGTCGGCGTGGAGGCGCGGTACGCCGCGGTGGCCTCGGACGACCCGCTGGCGCGGCGGCGCGGCGTCGGCCTGCGCGACTTCGCCGGACGCACCGTCGGCGTCGACAGCCGCACCGGCACCACGACCGCGGACCTCTGGCCGGCCGGCGTCGCGCCCGCCGCCACCCGGAGACGCACGGCGTGGACGAGTGGCTCACCCTGATCGCCGCCGGCCAGGCGGTCGGGCTGACCTCGGAGGCGACCGCCCGACAGCACCCGCGGCCGGGCGTCACCTACCGCCGCGTCCGCGACGCCCAGCCGGTCGCCGTGCGCCTGGCCTGGTGGCGCGACGGGCGCCCGGCCGGGCCGACGACCTCGTGCGGCTCGCCTGCGAGCTCTACGCGGGCTGACCGCCTCGCGCGGGACCGTGCCGGAGGGCGCCGCCACCGCGTTGTCGGTGGTCGGTGCTGGAGTGGTCGCACCTGGTCGCACGAGCACGCCGCAGCCGGCCCGGTCCGGGGTTGACGGACCGTCCGAGCCGCGGTGTACAGTCCAGGTGTTCGAACAGGTGTTCGAAGACGACGGTGCCGGGGTCGCGCCCGCACCGCCAGCGAGGGGAAACGCGACCGGGAGGGCCGACTCGACCCCGGCTCTCCCGGTCCACCCCTCGACCACGCAGCAGATCCACGCACACGACCGTCCGACGTCCGGAGAGGCAGGCCCAGAGGTGACCCGTGGCTACGACGACACCGTCCACGTCCGGCTCGGCGACGCGCGTCCCGACGGGCGCCGCGCGCCCGCCCAGTTCCTGTGGCGCGGCCGGCTCTACCTCGTCCGCGAGGTCCTCGGCCACTGGCGCGAGCGGCAGGCCTGGTGGTCGCTCGACCAGGCCCGGGCCGTGCACGGCGAGGGCCGGTCGACCGCCACGCTGCCCGCCTCCTCCCGGCTCGCCCAGGTGGGCGCCGACCGCGAGGTCTGGCGGGTCGAGGCCGCTCCCGGTCGCTCGTCGCACCCGGGCGTCTACCAGCTCGCCGGCGACGCCCCCGGGCCCGCCGACGGCCCGGGCGCCGCCCGCACCTGGCGGCTGCTCCAGGTCCACGACTGACCCGCACCGAGCGACCGACCACCACCAGCACGCACCCGAGATCCCCGGAGGACAGACGAGATGAGCACCACCCTGGTCGCGCCGCCGTCGCCGGCGGCCGTCGAGCTGCTGGCCCGTTCCGACCACGGCCTGCGCGACGCGCGCGCCACCGCCGAGGCGGGAGAGCGGTACGTCGCCGCCCACCTGGCCGCCCTGCGCGCCGCGGCCGCCGTGCTGGCCGTCCGCGGCCGCCCGCGCCGCGGCGCCACGCTGAACGTGTGGGAGGTGCTGCCGCGGGTGGCGCCCGAGCTCACCGAGTGGGCGGCGTTCTTCGGGGCCGGCGCCCGGCGCCGCGCCGCCGTCGAGGCCGGCCTGCACGGTGCGGTCACCACCCGCGAGGCCGACGACCTGGTGCGCGACGCCACCACGTTCTGCGACGTCGTCGCCGAGCTGCTGGGCGTGCTGCCCGCCGCGCACGACGTCGTGCCCGTGCGCAGCGCGTAACCGGTCGGGCGCCGCGACGCCCACCTGCCGCCGCCGACCCACCGCAGCAGCCGGAGCCCCGCCCGTGTTCACGCACCTGCACGTCGCCTCGGGGTACTCCCTGCAGTACGGCGCGTCCAGCCCGCAGGCGCTGGTCGAGCGCGCGGTCGAGCTCGACCTGCCGGCTCTGGCGCTCACCGACCGCGACGGGCTCTACGGCGCGATCCGGTTCGCCGCGGCCTGCAGCGAGGCCGGCATCGCCCCGCTCGTCGGCACCGACCTGGCCGTCGAGCCCAGCGGCCTGCTGGTCGGCGTGCCCGACTGGGCCGACCCCGCGGCCGAGGTCGCGCGGCGTCGCCACCGCGGCAGCCCCGCGCGCGGCGGCGGGGTGGTCGACCCCCGCCACCCGCGGGTCACGGTGCTGGCGCACTCCGGCCGCACCGTCGGCGCGGCGCCCGACCTGCTCGCGCGGCCCGGCACCGGCAGCGGGGCCGACGGAGCGGGCGGCGTCGCGCCGGGCTGGTCGGCGCTGTGCCGTCTGGTCTCCGCCACCCACCTGCGCGGCGAGCGGTCGGCCCCCGTCACGACCGCGCGGCTGGTCGCGCGGCACGCGCGCGGCGAGCACCTGCTGCCGGGGCCGCTGCGCGACGGCCTGCCCGGCGACCCGCCGCGCGGCGAGCGCGCCGACCTGCTCGACGTCCTGCCCGAGCCCGGTGCGCTCACCGTGCTGCTCGGCCCCGCGTCCGAGCTCGGCCGCGCGCTGCTCGCCCGGCGCCCCGACCTCGCCCGCGCCGTGCTGGCGCACTGGTACGACCTGCTGCCGCTCGGGGCGCTGGCGGTCGAGGTGGTCTGCCACGAGGGCCCCGACCAGACCCCCGGCAGCCTCGCCCACGCCGCGCGGATGCTCGGGTTCGCCCGCGAGGCAGGCGTCCCCGCCGTGCTCACCGCCGCCGTCCGCTACGCCACGCCCGACGGTGCGGCCACCGCCGACGTGCTCGACGCCGCCCGCCGGCTGGTGCCGCTCGGCACCCGTCACCTCGACCGCACCACGGCCGCCGGGTACCTCGCCGGCGCCGACGAGATGGCCGCGGTCGCGCGCCGCGTGTCCGACGCCGCGGGCCTGGGCGCCGACGGCGCCCGCGAGCTGCTGCGCGGCACCGAGCGGGTGGCGCGACGCTGCCGGCTCGACCCCGCCCACGACCTCGGCATCGGGGCCGTCCACCTGCCCGAGCCCTGGCTGGTGACCCGCGGCCGCGCCCGCACCCACGCCGAGGCCGACGTCGTGCTGCGCGAGCGCTGCGAGGCCGGCATCGGCCGCCGGTACCCCGGCGCGTCCGAGCGCCACCTGCGCACCGTCCGCGAGCGGCTCGACGCCGAGCTCGCCACCATCGCCGGGCTCGGGTACCCCACCTACTTCCTCACCGTGGCCGAGGTGTG
Source organism: uncultured Actinomycetota bacterium (assembly GCA_963715595.1). Lineage (GTDB taxonomy): Bacteria > Actinomycetota > Actinomycetes > Actinomycetales > CAWJMD01 > MFD01275-22. The sequence goes on along the minus strand of OY970255.1, from coordinate 2,260,701 downwards.
CGACCTGATCCGCGCCGGCGGGGTGCGGGTCGCCGCCCGCGGCTCCGGCGCCGGCAGCCTGGTCAACCACCTGCTGGGCGTCAGCGGCGTCGACCCGATCGAGCACGGCCTGCTGATGGAGCGGTTCTGCACGCCGCTGCGCGCCGAGCTGCCCGACATCGACGTCGACGTCGAGTCCGCCCGCCGCACCGAGGTCTACGAGTGGGTGCTGCAGCGCTTCGGCGGCGAGCGGGTCGGCTGCGTGTCGATGATGGACACCTACCGGGTGCGGCACGCCGTCCGCGACGCCGGTGCGGCGCTCGGCCTGCCGCCGTCCGAGATCGACGTCATCGCCACCGCCTTCCCGCACATCCGGGCCCGCGACGCCCGCTCGGCGCTGGCCGAGCTGCCCGAGCTGCGCCGCTCCGGCCTCGCCCACCAGCGGTACGACCTGCTGTTCGACCTGGTCGAGCGGCTCGACGCCCTGCCCCGCCACATCGCCCTGCACCCGTGCGGGGTGCTGCTCGGCAACGCGACCCTGCTCGACCGCACACCGGTCGAGGCGAGCTGGCAGGGCTTCCCGATGAGCCAGTTCGACAAGGACGACGTCGAGGTGCTGGGCATGCTCAAGCTCGACGTGCTCGGCATCCGGATGCAGTCGGCGATGGCGTACGCGCTCGAGGAGGTCGAGCGGGTCGACGGCCCCGACGCCGCCGAGGCGGGCCGCCACGACCCCGACGCGGCGTACCTCGACCCCGCCACCGGGCGCATCGACCTCGACGCCGTGCCGCTCGACGACGACGACACCTTCCGGCTGGTGCGCTCGGCCCGCACCCTGGGCTGCTTCCAGATCGAGTCGCCCGGCCAGCGCGAGCTCGTGGGCAAGTTCGCCCCGCAGGCGTTCTCCGACCTGGTCATCGACATCTCCCTGTTCCGCCCCGGGCCGGTGAAGTCCGACATGATCAGCCCGTTCCTGCGCGCCCGGCAGGGCTGGGACGACGTCCGGTACCTGCACGAGACGCTCGTCCCCGCGCTGGAGGAGACGCACGGCGTCGTGGTCTTCCACGAGCAGGTGATCCGGATCGTCGCCGCCGTCGCGGGCGTGCCGCTCGACCGCGCCGACGACGTCCGCCGCCGGATGGGCACCCCCGCCGGACAGGCCGAGGTCGAGCCGTGGCTGCGGGCGCGGGCCGCCTCCCGCGGTTACCTCGCCGACGACGTCGACCGCATCTGGGACGTGCTGCGCTCGTTCGCGTCGTTCGGGTTCTGCAAGGCGCACGCGGCCGCCTTCGCACTGCCCACCTACCAGTCGGCCTGGCTCAAGGCCCACCACCCGGCGGCCTTCCTCGCCGGCGTGCTCACCCACGACCCCGGCATGTACCCCAAGCGGCTGATCCTCGACGACGCCCGCGGTCTGGGCATCACCGTCCTCGGCCTCGACGTCAACGCCTCCGGCACCACCTACCGGGTCGAGCGGGTCGACCCCGCCGCGGCCGGTCCGCCGCGCGCGAGCGACCCGGCACCCGGGGGCGACCGGCCCAACCGCGCGACGCTGGTGCCGCTGCCCGGCACCGGGCTGCGCTACGACGCCGGGGTGCCCGACGCGCGCGGGTACGGCATCCGGCTGGCGCTCTCGGACGTCAAGGGCATCAGCGACGCCGAGGTCGAGCGCGTCGTGGCGGGGCAGCCGTACCGCTCGCTGGCCGACCTGTGGCAGCGCGCCCGGCCCACCAGGCCCGTGGCCGAGCGGCTCGTCCTCACCGGCGCGCTCGACGCGCTGCACGGCGTCGACACCACCCGCGCGGTGCGCCCGCGGCGCGGCCTGACCCGGCGCGACCTGCTGCTGCAGGTCGCCGACCTCGACCGCTGGTCGCGCTCGCTCGCCGCCGGCGCGCGCCGGGCGGGGATCGGCACCGTGCGGGTCGCGTCAGGGCGCGACGGCTCGCACACCGAGACCGCGGCGCAGAGCGAGCGGCCCGACGGCGGACGACGCGGTGGCGACCCCGCGGGCGCCGGTCCGGTCGACCACCGCGTGCTGGTCGGCGGCGGCGGCGGCGTGCGCGCGGCGGCGGCCCGGCAGTCGCAGGCGGCACGCCCGGTCACGTCCGCCGCCGACCAGCAGGTGCAGACCACCCTCGACCTCGGCGACGCGCCCGAGCAGGTGCTCGCCACCGGGCTGCCCGAGATGACCGGCGCCGAGGTGCTGCGGGCCGAGCTCGAGGTGCTCGGGCTCGACGCCAGCGAGCACGTGGTGCGCTCGTACCTGCCGCTGCTGCGTGCGCTCGGCGTCACGCCGGCCCGCGACCTGCTCGGCCGCCGCAGCCGCAGCGAGGTGCTGGTGGCCGGCGTCAAGGTCGCCACCCAGACCCCGCCGATCCGGTCGGGCCGTCGCGTCGTGTTCCTCACCCTCGACGACTCCACGGGCCCGGCCGACGCCACCTTCTTCGAGGACGCGCAGGGCCCGTACGCGTCCACGGTGTTCGGGGCGTGGCTGCTGCTGGTGCGGGGCGAGGTGCGCCGCACCGGTCCGCGCGGGGTGTCGCTGCGCGCCACCGGAGCCTGGGAGCTGCCCGTGCTGTGGGACGCCTTCGCCGACGGCGGCACCGAGGCGGCGCTCGCGCTCCTCGAGCCGGTCGAGGAGGTGCTCGCCGTCGCCGCACCGGGCCGCGAGCGGGTCCGCGACGGCGGGCCGGCGCGGGTGCACGGCACGAGCCGCGACGACGGCGACGACCACGGGCCGGCCGACGGCCAGGGACCCGAGACCGAGCGCGCCGAGGCCGCGCGCCGGCGTCTCGCCATCGCCGCGCGGGCCGGCGAGCCGCCGCCCCTGGTCCCCGCGGTCGCCCCGCCGGCCGCCCCCGCACCGCCCGCGCCCGCGACGACGCCGGTCCAGGTCGGTCCGCGCACCCGCCGGGTGCTGGTGCACGCCAGCGGGTTCCGGCAGTCGCCCTACGCCGACACCCGTCCCGCCGGCGACGACGTGCGCGCGACCCGCGGCCTGGCGCAGCAGTCCGAGGTCGGCGCCGAGGAGCGTCGCCGGCGCCGCGAGGCGCCCCGCACGCTGTGGCACTCCAGCCCCGGGAGCCCCGGCCGGTGACCGGTCTCGTGCGGCCCGGTCAGATCGGGCGGCGGGTGCGGCTGGCGCCGACGAGCACCATGCCGAGGCCGACGGCGAGGCCGCCCAGCAGCAGCACCGCAGCGGGGTCGTCCACGCCCGTTCGCACCAGCGTCGAGCGGTCCGCGCTCGCCACGACCGCACGAGGCTGGGTCACCACGACCGGGGCAGCGGGCAGCGGGACGAGCGGGGTGGTCGGCGTGGGGGCCGGCGTGGTGGTGGGCGGCGGCTGCACGACGACTGCCAGCACCGTCACCTCCTGCTCCAGCTCGACCGGGTCCCCGAGCGCGTCGACGCCGACGACCGAGAGCAGCATCCGACCGGCCGCCGTGGCCGGCACGTCCACCTCCGCGTCGACCCCGCCCACCGCGTCGGCCACCAGGAAGACCAGGTGGGTGCCGTCGAGCAGCACCTGCACGATCGAACCGGGGGCGAAGCCCGAGGCCTGCACCCGCGCCGGCGTGCTGGCGCTGACCGGGCCGATGACGGCCAGGCCGGGCACCACCGCGGTGACGGGCACCGACGTCGACGGCCCCGTCGTGGCGTCTCCCAGGTACCGGGCTCGCACCTCGTGGCTGCCGACGGCGGCCGAGGGCACCTGCAGCTCGGCGACGCCGTCCACGAGGGCCACGGTGCCGATCTCGACCTCGCCGTCGGTGAACAGCACGCTGCCTGACGGGTGGTCGGACCAGTCGGCGTCCGGGACGACCTCGGCGACGAGCCGCAGGTCGGAGCCGTCGCGCTCGGCGCGCACCGCGGTGGTGGTGGGACGCAGGTCCACCGTGACCGCGACCGTGGTCGAGGACGGCTCGTGATCGTCGTCGCCGCTGAAGGAGACGAGCAGGTCGTGCCGACCGGCGCCCAGGTCCTCGAGCACGACCTGGCCGAGTCCGCCCGGCAGCGGCACGTCGGTGGCGAGCGCGGTGCCGCTCTCGCTCACCGTCACCGTGCCCCGCGAGCCGGTCGGGCCCACCACCTCGAGCACGACGTCGTCACCTCGCAGCGCGGACGAGGGCGAGGCGGTGGCCGACAGGGGGGCACCGGCCCGGGCCACGACGGCGGCGAACGGCGCCGACGTCGAGCCGCGGTGGGCGACGTCGCCGTCGTACTCGGCGACCAGCTGGTGCGAGCCCGCACCGAGACGACCCACGTCGACGCGCGCGGTCCCGGCGACGACCGCGCCCGACCCCAGTGCGGTGCCGTCCTCGGTCACCGTGACGGTGCCGCTCGCGGTGGTGCTGTCGACCACGACGTCCACCAGGACCGGCTGCCCGAACGTGGTGGCCGCGGCGGAGGCCGACACGACCGTGCTCACCTGGAAGGTGCTGACCGTGAACGGCACCTGCTCCGAGTAGATGTAGTCGTCCTCGTACGGCGGGTAGCAGGGCTCGAGCCCGCCGTAGCTCTCCGCGGTGTAGTCGCCGGGCACGAAGGTGCCCGCCGGGAACGTCTTGCTGACGGTGTAGGTGTCCCCGCCGTCGGTGAACTGACCGCTCTCGTAGTAGTCGTTCTGGAAGGAGGGCCCGCGGACCAGGTAGATGACGATCGGGTCCTGGGTGGCACCGGTGCACCCGGTGATGGTGCTGGTGACGGTCACGGCGTCCTGGGTGGTCGGCGCCGCGGGCGACACCGTGACCACGGGCACGTGCGGCACCGGGGCGGCTGCCGCGGGCGCCGCGGCCAGGGTCGCGGCCGGTGCCGCGAGCAGGGCCGCGAGCAGGACGAGGGCGACGCCGTGACGGCGCCGACGCGCCGCCGAGGAGGGCGCAGGGGTGGGCACGAAGGGCTCCAGGGGCGGGGGCGGCGGGGTGGTGCCCGCGGCAGCGGCGACGCCACCGGGACCGGACGCGTCGGATCTGGCGTCGGCTCACGAGGCGTCCGACTTGAGACGGCCAGGCACCCGCCCTGCGCCCGACTAGGCTGGCGCACGTGGACCACCAGCCCCCGCTCGCGGTCGCGATCGACCGGCTGCTCGAGCAGTGCGCTCCCGGCACCGGTGCGCGGGACGTGCTCGACCTCGGCGGCGGCACGGGGGGCCAGGCCGTCCGGCTGGCCTCGGCCGGCCACCGCGTCACCGTCGTCGACCCCAGCCCCGACGCGCTCGCCGCTCTCGGCCGCCGCGCCGCCGAGACCGGGGTGGCCGACCGGCTGCGCGGGCTCCAGGGCGACGCCGACGACCTGCCCGGGCTGGTGGGGGAGGGCTCGGCCGACCTCGTCCTGTGCCACGGCGTGCTCGAGGTCGTCGACGACCCGGCCGCGGCGCTCGCGGGCGTGCGGGCGGTGCTGCGGGCCCCGGGCCGGCTCAGCCTCGTCGTCTCCCAGCGCCGGGCCGCGGTGCTGGCGCGGGTGGCGTCCGGCCACCTGCGCGCCGCGGCGCACGTCCTGCGCGACCCCGCCGGACGGTGGGGCGAGGCCGACCCGCTGCTGCGCCGGTTCGACCGCGACGCCGTCGCCGCGCTGCTGGCCGCGGGCGGGTTCGACGTCCTCGACGCCGTGGGCCTGCGGGTGTTCTCCGACCTGGTGCCACGCGCGGCGCTCGCCGGCGAGGGCGGCGCCGAGGCGCTGCTGGCCCGGCTCGAGCAGGAGGCCGGCGCCGACGACGCGTTCGTCGACGTCGCCCCCCTCCTGCACCTGCTCGCAGCACCGGCGGGCTGAGCCCACGTCCGGGAGCGCGCGGTGAGCCGCGACCAGCTGGGCCGCGTGGGCGGCACCGACGGCCGCCGCGAGGGCGAGGGGTTGACCGGCGACGACACCGGCTGCCACGTCCTGCACGTCGACATGGATGCCTTCTACGCCTCGGTCGAGCTGATCGACCGGCCCGAGCTGCGGGGCACGCCGGTCATCGTCGGTGCGGGCGGCGGCCGCGGGGTGGTGCTGTCGGCCACCTACGAGGCCCGGCGGATGGGCGTGCACTCGGCGATGCCGATGGCCCGCGCCCGCCGGCTCTGCCCGGTCGCCACCGTCATCCCGCCCGACCACGCGCGCTACGGCGAGGTCTCGAAGGGCGTGATGGAGGTGTTCCGGTCGGTCACCCCGCTGGTCGAGCCGCTCAGCCTCGACGAGGCCTTCCTCGACGTCGCCGGCGCCGTCCGCCGGCTCGGCAGCCCCACCGAGATCGCCCGCCGCATCCGCGCCCAGGTCGAGCACGAGCAGCGCATCACCTGCTCGGTCGGCGTGGCCGCCAGCAAGTTCGTCGCGAAGCTGGCGTCCTCGCGCTGCAAGCCCGACGGGCTCCTCGTCGTCCCCGCGGCCCAGACCATCGACTACCTGCACCCGCTGCCCGCCGGGGCGCTGTGGGGCGTGGGCGAGAAGACCGCCGAGCAGCTGAACCGGCTCGGGCTGCGCACGGTGGGCGAGATCGCCCACACCCCGCGCGACACGCTGGTGCGTGCGCTCGGGCAGGCCACCGGCGCGCACCTGCACGAGCTCGCCTGGGGACGCGACCCGCGCCGGGTGCAGCCCGAGACGGGGGAGAAGAGCATCGGGGCCGAGGAGACCTTCGGCACCGACGTCGACGACCCGCAGGTGGTGCTGCGCGAGCTGCTGCGGCTGTCCGAGCGCACGGCCCGCCGGCTGCGCCGGGCCGACCTGGTCGGGCGCACGATCACCCTCAAGGTGCGCTTCGCCGACTTCACCAGCCTGACCCGCAGCCGCACGCTCGCCCAGCACACCGACGTCGCCGCCGAGGTCTACGCCACGGCCCGCGCCCTGTACGACGCCCTGCACCTGGACCGGGCGCGCATCCGGCTCGTCGGCGTGCGGATCGAGGGCCTGGCCGAGGCCGGCAGCCGGCCGCGCCAGCTGCGCCTCGACGAGCGCGAGCAGGGCCGGCGCGAGGCCGAGCAGGCCGGCGACCGCGCGGTCGCCCGGTTCGGGCCGCACAGCGTGCGCCCGGCCTCGCTCGTCGAGCCCCGTCGCCCGTCCCCGCCCGGGTCGCCCGACCCGCCCTGAGGGTGCTCCCGGGGGTGCTCCCGGCCCCCGTCCGCTGGGCCGCCCGGGTGCCGGGAACTCCCCGGCCCGCCCGCTCGTCCACCTGTCGTGGGGTTCGGGTTTCGCCGGGCCCCCCGCCGACCTACCATGGCAGCAGGCGCCGGCGTCGACGCCGAACCGCCGCCACCCCAGGTGCGCACGACATCGGGAGGCACCGTGCCACTGTCCGACCACGAGGAGCAGCTGCTCTCGCAGATGGAGCAGCAGCTTCTGCAGGAAGACCCGAAGTTCGCCTCGGCGATGCGCGGGTCCCGCGGCGCGCGCGGCGGGCGGCGCATCCTGATCGGCGCCGCCGGCGTCCTGGTCGGCATGGGCCTGCTGGTCGTCGCGGTCGTCGCGCAGCTGATCTTCCTCGCCATCCCCGGCTTCCTGCTCATGCTCGCGGGCGTCACCTACGCCTTCTCCCGTCCGCACAAGCCCCAGGCCACCGGCCCGGTCGGCGTGGTCGGCTCCGACGGCACCACCCGCGCCCGACGCTCCGGCGACCGTCGTCCGAGCGGCGGCGGCTTCATGCAGCGGCTCGAGGAGCGCTGGGAGCGTCGGCGCGGCGAGTGGCGCTGACCACCAGCCGCTGAGCACGACCCGCTAGCCCGTCCGGACGAATCGCGGTGGTGCGTCCGCACCGCACCGTCAAGGACCGGCTCCCACGCACCGACACCTCCGGAATGCACGAGGTCGTGTCGAGAGCAGGCGCAGCGGTCGCCACCTGGTTGTGCCCCACCGAGATGGCGCGGATGCGCTTCCAGGACATGCACGACCGCGTCCGCACCGCCCGCCGCATCCAGGCCCTGTCGATGAGCGTGGCGTCGTTGTCCGGCATCTACGTCTTCGGCTGGTGGCTCGCCGTCCTGGTCGTGATGGCCGTGGTCGTCCTCGCCGTCCTGGAGCGCGCGTACCGCGACGCGACCCACCCCGAGATCGCCAGCTTCGTCAGCATCGCCGTGCTCGAGATCATCCTCGCCGTGGGGGTGCTCGGCACCGGCGGCCTGCACAGCCCGCTGCTCGCCTTCCTCACCATCCCCGTGCTCATGCTCGCCGCCCGGTTCCGTCTCGGCGTCGTCGTGGTCGGCGTCGCCAGTGCGCTCGGGCTCACCGCAGCGGTCTGCGTCGGCGCGGAGGTGCTCGGGCAGGCACCGCCCGCCCCGGCGTTCGTCGAGGCCGCGTCCTTCCTCGCGGTGCTCGCGAGCCTGGTGGCCGTCGCCCTCACGCTCATGTCCGCCGAGATCGCGTCGCGGGGCGAGGCGGTCGTCGACCAGCTCACCGGCCTGTTCAACCGCAAGGCCCTGCACGGACGCTTCACCGAGGCCGCGGCGCAGGCCCGGATGATCGGTGCGCCGGTCTCGCTGATCATCTGCGACCTCGACCACTTCAAGCGGGTCAACGACGAGTACGGCCACGACCGCGGCGACGTCGTCCTGCGCGAGGTGGCCTACCGGATGCGCCGCACGCTGCGGGTGTTCGACCTGGTCTACCGGCTGGGCGGCGAGGAGTTCCTCGTGCTCCTGCCCGGCCAGGACGAGGAGGCCGCCGCCTCGGTGGCGGAGCGGCTCGTGGAGGGGATGCGGTGCGAGCCCGTCGCCGACCTCGCGATCACGATGTCGGCCGGGGTCGCCACCCTGACGCCGGACCTGCTCGACTTCGACGACCTGCTCAAGGCCGCCGACCTGGCGCTGTACGCGGCCAAGCGCGCCGGGCGCGACCGGGTCTGCGCGGCCTCCGACGTGCCGCACGCCGCCAGCTCGCTGCTCGCCTGAGCGCGCGTCAGCGACCCCGACGGCGGCCGAGGCGGCCGCTGACCGAGCGGTCGAGCCGATCGGCCGCGGCCCCGACCCGCTGCAGCAGGGTGCGCAGGTGCGTCACCCCGGACGCGGGCAGCAACCGGGCCCGCCAGCCGTCCGCCGGCGGCCGGTTGCGCCCGACCTCGCGCACGACCACCCGCACGTCGTGGCGCAGGCCCCGGTCGGTGAGCTGGTCGTCGGCCGCGGCCGCCGCGGGCGGTGCGTCGAGGTCGAGCACGGCGACGCGGCCGCCGGTGCCCTCGCGCGCGAGCGGGCGCGACCCCGGGGGCGGGGCGTAGCGCTCGCGCTCGACCGCGCGGGTGACCCGGCGCAGGCTCGTGACCGCCTCCGGCGGCAGGGCCTCGCCCACCAGCTGCTCGGCCTGGCGCACGGTCAGGTGCGCGGGGACCCGCAGGCCGCGGTCGCCGAGCTCCTCGACGAGCGTCGTCCAGGCGGCCTCCGCCCGGGCGCCGGGCGTGGTGGCCCGGGCCCACCGGCGCCGCCGCACCACCACCGCGGTCACGGCGGGCGCGGCCAGCAGCGCGAGGACCACCAGCACGGCCACGACCACCCGCCACGGCACGGCGCGCAGGACGTCGACGAGCGAGCGGTCGGGCGCGGTGACCTCGTCCTCGACGTCGCGGGGGTTGGTCGGGCCGGCGGGCGCCTCGCTCGAGGTGGGGGCCGTCGTCGGCGCGGCCGTCGGCTCGGGCTCGGCGGTGGGCGCCGAGTAGCCCGGGAGGGTGCCGGCGCGGGTGGCCGGCGTGGGCTCGAACCGCAGCCACCCCGCGCCCTCGAAGTACAGCTCGGGCCAGGCGTGGGCGTCCTGCTGGGAGACCTCGTAGCGACCCCCGGAGAGGCGCTCGCCGGGCAGCCAGCCGACGGCGACGCGGGCGGGGATGCCGATCGAGCGGGCCATCAGCGCCATCGCCGAGGCGAAGTGGACGCAGTAGCCGCTGCGGCGCTGGAGAAAGTCCGCGACCGCGGACGAGCCGTTCTCGGGCGGCGCGTCGAGGGAGTACCGGAACCCGCCCGCCGAGCGGAACCAGGCCTGCAACCGGGCGGCCCGCTCCAGCGCGGTGCCCTCGCCCGCCACCTGCTGGGCGGTGGTGGTGATCGAGGCGGGCGTGCCCTCGGGCAGCGCGGTCCAGCGGTCGACGACGTCGGTCGGCGGGGGGCCGGACGCCGCGAGCACCTCGGCGTCGGGCTCGACCAGCTGGTGGAGCACGGTGTACCGCAGCCCGAGCTCGGTCTGGGTGCCGTCGCCGACCACGTTGAACGTGCTCTCGTCGTAGATCCAGTTGCCGATGATGTCGATGCGCGACTGCGGGTAGGGCGAGGGCAGCCAGCCCTGGCGCAGACCCTGGATCTGGAAGGACGTCCGGGCCTGCTCGGCGGGCACGCCCGGGCTCAGACCGGGCGCAGGCGGGAACTGGTCGGACGCCCGCTGGTCGCGGTCGATGTCGCCGTACGTCGGTTCCCAGGTCTCGCCGTCGAAGGAGTCGACCGTCACCAGCCGCACCGGGTCGGGCACCGGGTCGGTCGTCTCGTACTCGAACACCACGACGTCGTCGTTGGCCGACAGGTCGTCGCGCAGCGACAGGATCGGGTTGAGCACCGCGATCGTGCCGTTGCCCGGCCCGTCACCGGGCAGGTCGCCGGTGGGCAGCAGGCTCTCGGACAGGCCCGGCACGAGCGCGGGCAGCACCACGGCCGCGGCGAGCGCCATCGCCCCGACCCGGCGGCCGGTGGCCGACAGCGACGCCGACCGGCCCTCCTCGCTGCCGGTGCTGCCGACGACCCGGCCCCAGCGGGCGACCCGCTCCTGCGCGTCGGACGACACCAGCACGAGGTAGCCGGCGGCGGCCAGCACGAACCACCACCACGGCAGGCCGCGTGCGACCAGCGCCGTCGGCACGCAGTACACCGCGAGCAGCGCCAGCCCGGCGACCGCCGGCCGCCGCAGCGTGACGCTCAGCAGGTCGACCGTCCACCAGACCAGCGCGAGCCCGGCGACGACGACCATCCGCAGGCCGGGGGTGGCGGGCGCGGGGGCGGCCGAGCCGGTGATGGTGTCGCCGCCCTGCGCGGCCAGCTCGACGAAGCGCTCGACGGTGGCCGGGCCGGGCAGCAGCCACAGCACGCCCTCGGGCAGGGCGTAGACCCAGGTCAGGGCCAGGACGGCGCCGACGAGCCCGCCGACGGCGCCCGCGGCGGTGCCGCCGACCCGGCGTCCGGCCGTCGCCAGCAGCACCCCGGCCACCACCACGGCAGCGAGCTCGGCCAGCCAGCCGACGCCCCGCACCAGCGGGAAGAACGTGGTGGCGGCCAGCAGCACGGCCAGCGCGGCGACCAGCCGGGTGCGGGTCGGGCGGGTCACCCTCGGGCCCCCGTCACGACCCCGCCACCCTGGCGCGCGGCGTGCCGGGCGACCAGCCGCTCCCAGGCCGCCGGGACGGGGGTGCGCGCGTCGACCTCGACGCACGACCACCCGCCCAGCTCGAGGGTGCCGGCGGCCGCCTCGCGGGCGGTGTCGATCTCACCGGCGCGCCGCGGCGGCAGCGCGGCCCAGGTGGTGGTGCGCAGCAGCAGGGCGATGCCGGTGGTGCCCGACGCGCCAGGGACGCCAGCGGGTGCGACTCGTCCGGCGCCGAGCTCGCCGAGCAGGGCGACGACGAGGCCGTCGCCGCCGGCGCGCGGGTGAGCAGGGTGCGTGGCGGCGGCGAGCTGCCCGGGCCACCGAGATCGACCACGGCCAGCCGGTCGAGCAGGGCGCCGACGCCGCCGACGTGCTCGCGCCCGGTCCAGCCGGTCTCGAGGTCGTCGGACACCAGGCGGACGCCGTAGCCCCGGCCCCGACCAGCAGGTGGCACACCGACGCGGCGGCGCTCACCAGCCACTCGAACGAGGACGTCGGCCCCTCGCCGCGGTGCCCGACGGCGCGGCGGTCCAGCAGCACGGTCGCCTGCATCTGGTGCGGCTGCTCGTCGCGGCGCACCATCAGCTCGCCGCGGCGCGCGGTGGAGCGCCAGTGCACCCGGCGCAGGTCGTCGCCGTGGCGGTACTCGCGGGTGGCGAGGTCGTGCTCGCCGGCCGCGGCCGCCGGCGCCGGTGAGCGAGTCGCCCGACTGCCGCTGCCAGCGACCCGGCTGCCCGCAGCGGCAGCAGCGGGTGCACCGTGGGGACGACGACGAGCGGGTCGGTGGCCGTGAACGAGCGGGTCGACCTCGCACATGCCGAACGGGTCGGTCAGCCGCAGCCGCAGCGGGCCGACCTCCCAGCGGCCGCGCACGTCGCTGCGCAGCGAGTAGCTCGACCGCGGCGCGCGCACCGCGGTCGAGCCGGTCGACGACGAACCGGGGCCGCGCGCCGAGCACGTACGGCACCTGGTCCTCGGCGAGCAGCACGCCGGTCGGCAGGCGCGGACAGGTTCGTCACGCTCGAGGCGCACCGTGGCCGACGTGACCTGCCGCGTACGCGGGCCGGGGTGACGGTGCGCGAGAGCTGAACCCGGTAGCCGGGCGCGGCGACCACGAGCAGCACGCTGACGAGGGGCAGCGCGACGCAGCAGCACACCGACCCGCAGCAGGTCGCGCTGGCCGAGCACCACGGAGCAGGCCGCGGCGGCGACACCGGCGGCGAGGAACGCCCGGCCGCGGGTGGTCAGCCCGGCGAGCGGCGGCCGGACGACGCGGACCGGCGGCGCCGCCCGGTGGCGGCCGGTACGCTGGTCGCGGTGGCGGGCACGGCGGGACCCGCGACCCGAGCACCGGCACGCGGTCGACGCACGTCGGTCAGACGTCCTCGCGGCGCGCGCCAGCTGGCGCGTCGGCGGTCGAGCAGCAGCCGGTGGGCGAGCACCGGCGCCGCGAGCTGCCTGGACGTCGTCGGGGAGCACGTGGTCGCGGCCCGCGAGGGCCGCGCGCGCCTGGCGCGAGCGCGCAGCAGCTGCAGGCTGGCCCGCGGGCGAGGCGCCCAGGCGCAGGTCGGGCGTGGCGGCGGGTGGCGTCGACCAGGTCGACGACGTACTGCTGCACCGGCTCGGCGAGCGTGCACCGGCCGCACCAGCCGCGACCAGGGCCCGCACGGTGGCGGCGTCGGCGACGGGCTCGCAGGGCGTCGAGCGGGTCGGACGCGCCGTGGCCGTCGAGCATCGCCGAGCTCGGCCGCGACGATCGGGGTAGCCCATCGACACCCGCGCCATGAACCGGTCGCGCTGGGCCTCGGGCAGCGGGTAGGTGCCCTCCATCTCGACCGGGTTCTGCGTGGCGACGACGATGAACGGCGGCTCGAGCGCGTAGGTGACGCCGTCGACGGTGACCTGCCGCTCCTCCATGCACTCCAGCAGCGCCGACTGCGTCTTGGGCGAGGCCCGGTTGATCTCGTCGCCGACCACGACGTTGGCGAAGACCGCGCCCGGCTTGAACTCGAAGTCGCGCGTCTCCTGGTTGTAGATGCTCACGCCGGTGACGTCGCTCGGCAGCAGGTCCGGGGTGAACTGGATGCGGCGCACCGAGCAGTCGATCGAGCGGGCGAGCGCCTTGGCCAGCATCGTCTTGCCGACGCCGGGCACGTCCTCGACCAGCAGGTGGCCCTCGCGCGAGCAGCACCGCGAGCGAGGTCGCACGACCTCGGGCTTGCCCTCGATCACCGACTCGATGGCGCGACCTGCACGGACCCGGCGGTCGCCGCCAGGCCGTCGAGCGGTGCGTCGGGCGCGGCTGCCGGTCGTCGTCACGCCGGGGTTCCTCCAGGGTCGCGTCGTGGACGCCGCCGGCCGACGCTGCCTGCCGACGGTACGCGACGGCGAGCCGCCGGGGGAGGCGGAGTCGCGACCGCCCGCACCCGCCCCTCGCGGCCACCCCCTCCACTTCCCTCCCCGTCCCCTCCTCGCGGCGGCCGGCGGCGTCGGTCGGCGCGCCCGCTGACCGGTCCGCCCGTGCTCGGCGCCGTGCCGGTGGAGCCGCCGTCGGCGCGGCGCGACCCGGGCGAGGGTGGTCCCTCCACCCCGCTCCACCGCACTGACCTGCGACGACGGCTCAAGTTCCGGCGCGAACCGGCCGGTTCCGCATTGACCGTGGTGGGAAGTGGAGTAATGTGGAGCGCGTTGGGGCCAGCGGGGGGCCCCGACCCGGACAGGGAGGAGGCCGCCGGTGTTCCTCGGCACGCACTCCCCGCGTCTGGACGACAAGGGCCGGCTGATCCTCCCGGCGAGGTTCCGCGACCAGCTCGCGGCCGGGCTGGTCCTCACCCGCGGGCAGGAGCGCTGCCTGTACGTCTTCCCCGCCGCCGAGTTCGGCCGCATGCACGAGCAGCTGCGCCAGGCGCCCGCTACCAGCAAGCAGGCCCGCGACTACCTGCGCGTGCTGCTGTCCGGCGCGTCCGACGAGATGCCCGACAAGCAGGGCCGCATCACGATCCCGACCCAGCTGCGCACCTACGCCGGCCTCGACCGCGAGGTCTGCGGTCATCGGTGCCGGCTCCCGGGTCGAGATCTGGGACGCCCGGGCCTGGGAGACCTACCTGGCCGAGCAGGAGGAGGCGTTCGCCACGACCGCCGAGGAGGTGGTGCCGGGCCTGTTCTGACCGGCCGCCACCTCCAGCCCGCACGACCAGCACGACCAGCACGACCGGAACGACCAGCAGCACCCGCACCACCCGCACGTCCGCTCCGTCCCGGTCTCCAGCCGACCGCACGTCCTGGCGCACCTTCCCCGGTGCCAGGCCGAGCGGGCGGAGGGAGACCCGGCCGGACGGGCGCAGCCGCCGGACGCGACCCGGCGGTCGATCCGACACCCACCTCACGACACCCGACGTCCCCCGCGTACTTCCCCACGCGCACCGGGTACCCGTCCCCGACGGGTCCTGGGCCACCCGCACCTCCCGTGAAGGGTCGAGATGAGTTCCGATGCCGCAGCGCGCCACGTGCCCGTGCTGCTCGACCGCTGCGTCGCCCTGCTGGCGCCCGCCCTGGACGAGCCCGGGGCGGTCGTCGTCGACGCCACCCTCGGCCTGGGCGGCCACAGCGAGGAGCTGCTGCGGCGCTGCCCGCGCGCGCGGCTGGTCGGCATCGACCGCGACCTCGACGCCCTCGGCCTGGCCGGTCGCCGGCTCGCGCTCCTTCGGCGAGCGGGTGACCCTCGTGCACGCGGTGTACGACCGGATCGGCCGAGGTCCTCGCCGACCTCGGCCTGCCGACCGTGCAGGGCGTCCTGCTCGACCTCGGGGTGTCGTCGCTGCAGCTCGACGAGGTCGGCGCGGCTTCTCCTACAGCCAGGACGCGCCGCTGGACATGCGGATGGACCAGACGCACCGGGCGCACCGCGGCCGACGTGCTCAACACCTACCCCGCCGCCGACCTGGCCCGGGTGCTGCAGCGCTACGGCGAGGAGCGGTTCGCCCGCCGGATCGCCGACGCCGTCGTGCGCGAGCGCGCCGTCGCACCGTTCAGCACCAGCGCGCGCCTGGTCGACCTGGTCCGCGCGAGCGTGCCGGCCGCGACCCGCCGCACCGGCGGCAACCCGGCCAAGCGCACCTTCCAGGCGCTGCGGATCGAGGTGAACGGCGAGCTCGAGGTGCTCGAGCGCGCCCTGCCCGGCCGCGCTCGACGCCCTCGCCGTCGGCGGTCGCGTCGTCGTGATGTCGTACCACTCGCTGGAGGACCGGCTCGTCAAGCGCGCGCTGGCCGCCCGCACCACGCAGCACCGGGCCGGTCGACCTGCCCGTCGAGCTGCCCGAGCACGCCCCGACCTTCCGGCTGCTCACCCGCGGCGCCGAGCAGGCGCCCGAGGACGAGCGGTCGACCAACCCGCGCGCCGCCTCGGTGCGCCTGCGCGCCGCCGAGCGGCTGCGGGCCGGCCGTCCGGGACAGGGGGTGGCGGCATGAGCCCCGCCGCCTCCGCCGCCCGCGCCCGGGTCGCCCGCGTCCGCGGCGCGCTCCCGACCCGCGCCCGGCTCACCGTCCTCACCCCGCCCGCGTCCGCCCGCTGGCGGCCGCCGTTCGCGGCGGCGTGCGCCGCGGTGCTGGTGGCCAGCCTGCTGGGCGTGCTGGTGCTGAACATCGTGCTGGCCCGCGGCGCCTACGACGAGCACCTGCTGGAGCTGCGCCAGATCGCCCTGACCGAGCGCGAGCAGGAGCTCAGCGAGCGGCTGTCGGTGCAGGCCTCGCCGGCCGTGCTGTCGGCCCGTGCCCGCGAGCTCGGGATGGTGCCGAGCTCGAGCCCGGCGTTCATCCGGATGTCCGACGGCACCGTGCTCGGGTCGCCGACCCCGGCCGGCGCCGACGCCCCGCTCGGCGCGACCATCCCGCCCGCCGACCTCGACGCGCCCGTCGCGGGCACCGCCGCGGCCGAGGCCGCCGCGGCGGCCGAGGCGGCGCGGGTGCAGGCCGAGCAGGACAGGCAGGCCGCCGCCCGCGCCGGCGCCACGCCCCCCGCCGACGGCGCCCCCGACGACACAACCGGCACGACCACCGGCACCACGAGCGGCGGCACGCCGCCCGGGGACGGCGTCACCGGGGGGACCCCGCCGCCGCAGCGCGACCCGGGGGACGGGGCCGTCGGCGACGGCGCCGTCGGGCAGCAGGTCGCACCGTGACCCTCACCGACCCGGCACGCACGAAGGCGCCGCGGCAGCGTGCCGGCCGCCCGCACCCCCAGCCGGGACGTGCCCGGCCGCCGCGGCCGCGATCGGCCGGGGTGTCGTCCTCGGCGTCCTCGGCCACCGCGCCGCCGCCCGGCGCCCGGGGCCGCCCGGCGCCGCGGGTCGCCTCGCACGACCGCCGTGCCCGCGCGATGGTGCTGCTGACGCTGGTCGTGCTCAGCCTGTTCGCCGCCCGCCTGGTGCAGATGCAGGGCCTGGACGCCTCGGCGATGGCCGCCGACGCCCTGGGCAACCGGCTCGTGACGACCCCGCTGGTCGCGCACCGCGGCGAGATCACCGACGCCGACGGCGTGGTGCTCGCCTCCGACGTCGAGCGCCGCACCATCACCGTCGACCAGACCCTGGTCGACCAGTACGAGGGCAGCGAGGAGGGCTCGGGCGCCCAGGGTCTGGACGGTGCGGCCGCCGACATCGCCGCCATCACCGGCCAGGACCCGGCCGCCGTGCGCAGCGCGCTCGACGGCGACCGCCGCTTCGTCGTACGTGGCGAAGGACGTCACGCCCGCAGCAGTGGCGCGAGGTCGCAGGCGCTGCGCGTGCCCGGCATCTACAGCGAGAAGACGAACCAGCGCAGGTCTACCCGGCCGGCGCCGTCGCCGGCAACCTGGTCGGGTTCATCGACGCCGACGGCACGGCGCAGGCCGGGCTCGAGCGATGATGCAGGACGTGCTCGCCGGCACCGACGGCTCGCGCAGCTACGAGCGCGGCCGCGACGGGCCGATGATCCCGACCGGGCGACGACGGACCACACGACCCGCCGTCGACGGCCGCAGCGTGCGGCTCACCATCGACCGCGACCTGCAGTGGTACGCCCAGCAGGCCATCGCCGCGCCAGGTCGAGGCCTCGGGCGCCGAGTGGGGCAGCGTGATCGCCCTCGACGTCGCGCACCGGCGACCTGCTGGCCGTCGCCGAGGCGCCCGAGCGTCGACCCGAACGACCCCGGTGCGACCCCGGTGGAGCAGCGCGGCACGAAGCGCGCTCGAGGTGGTGTTCGAGCCGGGCTCGACCGCCAAGGTGATCACCGCGGCGGCCGTGCTCGAGGAGGGCGTGGTCGACCCGACCACGCCGTTCGAGGTGCCGTACCAGTACACGACGCGCGAACGGGCAGACCTTCAAGGACTCCCATCGCCACGGCGGCCGAGCAGCTGACCTTCGCCGGCGTCCTCGCGGAGTCGTCCAACACCGGCACCGTGCATGGCCGGCATGCGGCTCAGCAAGGACCAGCGCTACGACTACCTGTCGCGCTTCGGCCTCGGCCAGCCGAGTCGGGCCTGGGCTACCCGGGCGAGACCAAGGGGATCCTGGCGCCGCCGGACCAGTGGGACGGCCGCCAGCAGTTCGCCGTCCTGTTCGGGCAGGGCGTCTCCGTCAACGCCCTGCAGGTCGGCCAACGTGTTCGCCACCATCGCCAACGACGGCGTGCGGATGCAGCCGCGGCTGGTCGACGGCGTCGCGGGCGAGGACGGCGAGTTCGTCGACCACGCCCGTGGCGCGAGGGCGCCCGCGTGGTGAGCCCGGAGACCGCCCAGGCGGTGCGCACCATGCTGGAGAGCGCGGTCGACGAGGGCACCGGCGGCAACGCCGCGATCCCCGGCTACCGGGTCGCCGGCAAGACCGGGTACCGCGCAGGCGCCGAGCGCGTGGCGGCTACAGCGGCTACACCGCGTTCTTCATCGGCATGGCTCCGGCCGACGACCCCCAGGTCGTCATCGCCGTCACCGTGCAGCGTCCGACCAACGGCTACTACGGCGGGACGGTCGCCGCGCCGGTGTTCAAGGACGTCATGTCGTTCGCGCTCCAGGACCTCGGCATCCCGCCGACCGGCACCACTCCCACCCCGTACCCCCTGACGTGGGAGTGAGTAGCCTCGTCGCCGTGCCTGCTCCACCCGATCGTGCTGCCGACGGAGGTGCCGGCACCCCCGTGCTGCGCCCCGCGCACCCGTCGCCGATCACGCTCGCCGAGGTGGCGCGGGCCGCCGGGGCACCGCATTCCGGCGCCGGTGCCGAGGTGGCGGTCGACGGGGTGACCCTCGACTCGCGCGCGGTGCGGCCCGGCGACCTGTACGCGGCGCTGCCCGGCTCGAACGCCCACGGCGCCCGGTTCGTCGCCCAGGCGGTCGCGGCCGGCGCCGTCGCGGTGCTGACCGACCCGGACGGGCGCGACCTGGTCGCGGCCGGGGACGCCGTCGACGTCCCCCTGGTCGTGGTCGACTCACCGCGCGCGGTGCTCGGGCAGGTGGCGGCCGCCGTGCACGGCGCACCCGGCCGAGCGGCTGCTGGTGCTGGGCGTCACCGGCACGAACGGCAAGACCACCACCTGCTACCTGATCGAGGCCGCCCTGCGCGCCGCAGGCCGCACCACCGGCCTGGTCGGCACCGTCGAGACCCGCATCGCCGACGAGCGGGTGCCGAGCGTGCGCACCACCCCGGAGTCGCCCGACCTGCAGGCGCTGCTCGCCGTGATGGTCGAGCGCGGCGTCCAGGCCTGCGCGATGGAGGTCTCCAGCCACGCCCTGTCGCTGCACCGCGTCGACGGCATCGTCTACGACGTCGCGGGTTTCACCAACCTGTCCCAGGACCACCTCGACTTCCACCCCGATCTCGAGCACTACTACGCCGCCAAGGCGTCGCTGCTCACACCCGAGCGCAGCCGGCGCGCGGTGGTGTGCGTCGACGACGCCTGGGGACGCCGGGTCGCGGCCGACGCCGCGGCGTCCGGCCTGCCCGTCACCACCGTCGCGACACCGGCCCTCGACGACCCCGCGCTCACGCGCGCGGGCGCCGACGGCCCGGCCTGGCGCGCGGTCGAGCTGGCCCCGGCCGCCGACGGCGTCGGCACGGCGTTCGTGCTCCGCGCCGCGGACGGGCGGCGCTGGCCGCTGGTGAGCCCGCTCCCGGGCGACTTCAACGTCGCCAACACCGCCGTCGCCGCGGTGATGCTGCGCGAGGCGGGCCTCGACGAGGAGCAGGTGGCCGCCGGGCTGGCCGGTGCCGGTGGCGTCCCCGGCCGGATGGAGGTCGTGCCCGGCCCGCCGGGCGCGCCGCTCGCGGTCGTCGACTACGCGCACAGCCCCGACGCCGTCGCGGTCGCGCTCCGCGCCCTGCGCGGGCGCACCCGCGGCCGGCTCGTGGTGGTGCTCGGCGCCGGCGGCGACCGCGACGCCGGCAAGCGCCCGGCGATGGGCGAGGCGGCCGCGTTCGGCGCCGACGTCGTCGTCGTCACCGACGACAACCCGCGCTCGGAGGACCCCGCCGCGATCCGTGCCGCCGTGCTCGCCGGCGTCGAGGCCGGCGTCGACGCCGTGCACGACCGGGAGGTCGTCGTCGCCGAGGTCGGCGACCGGCGCGAGGCCGTGGCGACGGCGCTGCGGCTGGCCGACCTCCCCGGCACACCGTGCTGGTCGCCGGCAAGGGCCACGAGAGCGGGCAGGAGGTCGCCGGCACCGTGCACCCGTTCGACGACCGCGCGGTGCTGGCCGAGCTGCTCGCCGCGACGACCCCGGGGGCGCAGGGGCAGCGCCGTGATCCCGCTGACCCTGCACGAGGTGCTCACCGCCACCGGCGGCCGCCTCGTCCCGCCCCCGGCACCGACGCCGCCGCCGCCGAGGCGCTCGTCGTCGACGGTCCCGTGGTCACCGACTCGCGCCTCGCCGGCCCGGGCGGCCTGTTCGTGGCCCTGCCGGGCGAGCACGCCGACGGTCACGACTTCGCCGCCGCCGCCGCGGCGGCCGGTGCGGTCGCCGCCCTGGTGCAGCGCGAGCGTCGACGCCCCGCTCGCGCAGGTCGTGGTCGACGACACCGAGACCGCGCTCGGGCTGCTCGCCCGCGACGTCCTCGACGGCGGCCGGTCACGACCTCACCGTCGTCGCCGTCACCGGGTCGTCCGGCAAGACCAGCACCAAGGACCTGCTGGCGCACGTGCTCGCCGGTCTCGGCCCCACCGTCGCCGCGCAGGAGTCCTACAACTACGAGATCGGCGTGCCGCTGACCGTCTGCCGCACCGAGCCGGCCACCCGCTACCTCGTGGTCGAGATGGGCGCCCGCGGCGCCGGCCACATCACCTACCTGACCACGGTCGCCCCGCCCGACGTGTCCGTCGTCCTGAACGTCGGGTACGCCCACGCCGGCGAGTTCGGGTCGATCGAGGGCGTCCAGGCGGCCAAGGGCGAGCTGGTCGAGGCCCTCACGTCCGAGGGCGCCGCCGTGCTCAACGTCGACGACCACCGGGTCGCGGCGATGCGCGCGGACGCGACCGGGTCGGCGCCCGCGTCGTCGGCACCAGCACGGCGACGACGCGCGGGCCGTCGTGCGCGCCGCCGACGTCGTCCTCGACGAGCGCGGCCGCGCCTCGTTCACCCTCGTCAGCGAGCTCGACGACGCCGCCGGCCGAGCGCCGGTGCGCCTCGCGCTGCACGGCGAGCACCACGTCGGCAACGCGCTCGCGGCCGCCGCGGTCGCGCTCCTGGTGGCCGGCCGCGACGGCGCCGACGTCGAGCGGGTCGCCGCCCTGGCTGTCGTCCGCGGTGCCCGCGAGCCGGTGGCGGATGGAGGTGACCGACCGTCCGGACGGCGTGACCGTCGTCAACGACGCCTACAACGCCAACCCCGACTCGGTGCGAGCCGCGCTCAAGGCGCTGGTCTGCGATGGCGCCGCCGAGGGCCGCGCGCGCACCTGGGCCGTGCTCGGCGAGATGCTCGAGCTCGGCGACGACTCCGTGCGCCGAGCACGACGAGATCGGCCGCCTCGCCGTCCGCCTCGACGTCTCCCGGCTCGTCGTGGTCGGCGACAGGCCGCCCGGCCGGTGCACACCGGCGCGGTGCACGGAGGGTTCGTGGGGCGAGGAGTCGGTCTGGGTGCCCGACGCCGACGCCGCCTTCGAGCTGCTGCCCGCGCAGCTGGGCCCCGGCGACGTCGTGCTGGTGAAGTCCTCGCGCGACAGCGGGTTGCGCTGGCTGGGGGAGCGTGTCGCCGCCGACGCGGGCCCCGCACCTGACACCCTGGACGCCGTGCCGGGGACGAGCGACGCCGCACCCCCTGCGGGCGCACCGCCCCACGACGGGGACGCCCCGTGAGGGCCGTCCTGGCGTCGGCGGCGATCGCGCTCGTGCTGTCGCTGTTCGGCACCCCGCTGTACATCCGGTTCCTGGTCAAGCGCGGCTACGGCCAGTTCATCCGCGACGACGGACCGACCACCCACCACACCAAGCGCGGCACCCCCACGATGGGTGGCGCCGTCATCATCGTCGCCACCCTGCTGGCCTACGTGGTCGCGCACGTCGCCACGCTCACGCCCCCCACGATGTCCGGGGTGCTCGTGCTGTTCCTCATGACGGGCCTCGGCGTCGTCGGCTTCCTCGACGACTTCATCAAGATCTCCCAGCCAGCGCAGCCTCGGCCTGCGCTCGGTGCCGAAGCTGATCGGCCAGTCGGTCGTGGCGATCCTGTTCGCCGTCGCCGCGCTGCAGTTCCCGAACGACGCCTACCGCACCCCCGCCTCCACCAGCATCTCGGTCATCCGCGACACCGCCTTCGACCTCGCCTTCGCCGGGCGCCGTCGTCGGGCTGCTGCTGTTCGTGATCTGGGCGCAGCTCATCATCGCGGCGGGCAGCAACGGCGTGAACCTCACCGACGGCCTCGACGGGCTCGCCACCGGCGCCTCCACCATGGTCGCCGGCGCGTACGTCCTGATCGGCATCTGGCAGTCCGGGCAGTCCTGCCAGCTCGTCACCGTCGCAGGACCCAACTGCTACGAGGTGCGCGACCCCCGCGACCTCGCCGTCGTCGCCGCCGCGGTGATGGGCGCGTGCTTCGGCTTCCTGTGGTGGAACGCCTCGCCGGCGAAGATCTTCATGGGCGACACCGGCTCGCTGGCCCTCGGCGGCGCGCTCGCGGGCCTGGCCGTCACCACCCGCACCGAGCTGCTGCTCGTCGTGCTCGGCGGCCTGTTCGTCCTCATCACCCTCTCGGTGATCATCCAGGTGGCCTCGTTCAAGCTCACGCGGCAAGCGGGTGTTCCGGATGGCACCGCTGCAGCACCACTTCGAGCTCGCGGGCTGGGCCGAGGTGACGATCGTGATCCGGTTCTGGATCATCGCCGGGCTGTTCGTCGCGCTCGGGCTGGGCCTGTTCTACGCCGAGTGGGTCGTCGCGCAGTGACCGAGCACCTCCTGCGCCCGCTGGACGCGTGATGAGGGACGTCGCAGGGCTCGACCACGCCGACGCCGACTGGGGCGGGCTGCGGGTGGTCGTCGCGGGGCTCGGGGTCTCCGGGTTCGCGGCGGCGGACGCGCTGCTGCAGCGCGGGGCCGAGGTCACGGTGGTCGACGACCGCACCGGGGACGACCCGGGGCACGGTGCGCAGGTCGCGCGCGACGCCGAGCTGGTCGACGTGCTCGGCGGCACGACCGTCCTCGGGCCCGGGTCGTCGGGCACGCTGCCCGACGTCGCCGGCCGCGCGCCCGACCTCGTCGTCACCTCGCCCGGGTGGCGCCCCTCGACCCCGCTGCTCGCGGCCGCCGCCGACCGCGGCGTGCCCGTGTGGGGCGAGGTCGAGCTCGCGTGGCGGCTGCGCCCGCGCACCGGTGCCGCGCCCTGGCTGACGCTCACCGGCACCAACGGCAAGACCACCACCGTCAAGATGCTCGCGGCGATGCTGCTCGCCGCCGGGCGGCGGGCGCTCGCCGTCGGCAACGTCGGCACGCCGCTGGTCGACGCCGTCGTCGACCCGCGCGGGTACGACGTGCTCGCCGTCGAGCTGTCCAGCTTCCAGCTGCACTGGTCGCACTCGCTGCGGCCGCAGGCCAGCGCCTGCCTCAACCTCGCCCCGGACCACGTCGACTGGCACGGTTCGCTACGAGGCCTACCGCGACGCCAAGGCCCAGGTCTACGAGAGCACCGAGCGGGCGTGCGTCTACAACGTCGACGACCCCGTCACCGAGCAGATGGTG
This sequence comes from uncultured Actinomycetota bacterium, assembly GCA_963715595.1. Taxonomy (GTDB): domain Bacteria; phylum Actinomycetota; class Actinomycetes; order Actinomycetales; family CAWJMD01; genus MFD01275-22. The sequence continues at coordinate 2,237,225 of OY970255.1, read as the reverse complement.
CGCGACGCCGACGTCGTCGAGGGCGGCCGCGCCGTCGGCTTCACCCTCGGCGTCCCGGACGTGTCGATGCTCGGCGTCGTCGACGACGTGCTCTGCGACCGGGCGTTCGTCGACGAGCGCCGCAGCAGCGCCGTCGAGCTCGCCACCCTCGACGACCTGCGCCACGCGGGTGGCGGGGTGGTGGCGCCGCACACCGTCGCCAACGCCCTCGCCGCCGCGGCTCTCGCACGCGCGCACGGGGTCTCGACGCTCGCGGTGCGCGACGGACTCTGGTCGATGCGTCCCGAGCCCCACCGGATCGCGACCGTCGCCGAGCGCGACGGCGTGCGCTGGGTCGACGACTGCAAGGCCACGAACCCGCACGCGGCGGCGGCCTCGCTCGCCGCCTTCGAGCGCGTCGTCTGGGTCGCCGGCGGTCTCGCCAAGGGTGCCGACTACGACGACCTGGTGCGGCACAACGCCTCTCGGCTGCGCGCCGTCGTCCTCGTGGGAGTCGACCGCACCCCGCTGCGCGAGGCGCTTTCGCGACACGCCCCCGATGTACCCGTCCACGAGGTGGCCCACCCGGACACTGGGGACGTGCCCGCCGCCGACACCGTGATGGCCCGCGCCGTCGACCACGCCGCCCGGCTCGCCCGGCCCGGCGACGTCGTGCTGCTCGCGCCGGCTGCGGCGTCGATGGACCAGTTCGTCTCCTACGGCCACCGCGGCGACGCGTTCGCCGACGCCGTCCGCGCCCACCTCGCCGCGGTCGAGGCCCTGTTCGCCGAGGACGACCCGGACGGCGCCGACGGCACAGGGGCGGCGCCGGGCGACGGACCGGGGGCCGGCTGATGGCGACGACGACCCCCGGCGCCGGACCGCGGGTGTCGTCGCGGCCCGCGGCCGGGTCCGGCCCCGCGGGCGCGCCCCGCGGCCTGGCCGCCCGGCTCGGTGAGCGCGTCTCCCGCTGGGAGACGCCCGCCACCAGCTACTACCTGCTGCTCGGCGCCACCCTCGCGCTGGTCGTCGTCGGCCTGGTCATGGTGCTCTCGTCGTCGTCGGTCGAGTCCATCGCCCAGAGCGGCTCGGCGTTCTCGGTGTTCTGGCGGCAGGCGGTGTTCGCCGTGGTCGGCCTGGCGGTCCTGTGGTTCGCCTCGCGCCGCTCGATCGCGTTCTGGAAGCGCGTGGCCTGGCCGCTGGTGATCGGCGCGATCGTGTTCCAGCTGCTCGTCTTCACCCCGCTCGGCGTCGGCGCGATCAACGGCAACTCGAACTGGATCGAGGTCGCCGGCGTCCGCGCCCAGCCCTCCGAGGCCGCCAAGCTCGCCCTGGTGGTCTGGTGCGCGGCGGTGCTGGCCCGCAAGGCGCCGCTGCTGCACCAGTGGCAGCACGTGGTGGTACCCGTCGGCCTGGTCGCGGGCCTGGTCCTCGGGCTCGTGCTGCTCGGGCACGACCTCGGCACGGCCGCCGTCATGATGATCCTGGTGGCCGCCATGCTCGTCGTCGCGGGCGTCCGGATGCGGATGCTCGCCCTCGCCGCCGCCGCCGGTGCGGCGGTCGCCGCCGTCGCGGTGACGTCGTCGAGCAACCGGATGGAGCGGGTCGGCACCTGGCTGTCCGGCGAGTGCGCCGACCGGTTCGGCGCCTGCTGGCAGTCGACCCACGGCACCTGGGCGCTGGCGTCCGGCGGCTGGTGGGGCGTCGGCCTCGGCGCGAGCCGCGAGAAGTGGTCGTGGCTGCCCGAGGCCCACAACGACTTCATCTTCGCGATCATCGGCGAGGAGCTCGGCCTGCCCGGCACCCTCGTCGTCCTCGGGCTGCTGGCCGTGGTCTCGGTCGCCGGGCTCCGGGTGATCCTGCGCCACGACGACGTGTTCGTCAAGATCGCGACCACCGGCGTGCTCGCCTGGGTGCTCGGTCAGGCGCCTGGTCAACATCGCCGTCGTGCTCGGGCTGCTGCCGGTCATCGGCGTCCCGCTGCCGCTGGTGTCCAGCGGCGGCTCCGCGCTCGTCACCACCCTGGTCGCCCTCGGCATGGTGCTGTCCTTCGCCCGCTGCGAGCCCGGCGCCGACGACGCGCTGGCCGCCCGCGCCGCGCTCGTGCGGCGCTCGCTGGCCGTGGTCGGGTCGCGCGGCTGGGCGGGGTCCGAGCGGCGGGACCGCCGGTGAGCGGCCGCGACGCCGCTGCTCGGTCGTGCTCGCGGGCGGTGGCACGGCCGGTCACGTCAGCCCGATGCTCGCCCTCGCCGACGCCCTGGTGCGGCGCGACCCCGCCACCCGCGTCACCGCCCTCGGCACGGCCGAGGGGCTGGAGGCGCGGCTCGTGCCGCAGCGCGGGTACGACCCTGCGCACCATCGCCGAGGTGCCGCTGCCGCGGCGGCTGTCGCCGGACCTGCTGCGCGTGCCCGGCCGCCTCAAGGGCGCCGTGGACGCCGCGGCCGAGGTCATCCGCGACGCCGGCGCCGACGTCGTCGTCGGCATCGGCGGCTACGTCGCCCGCCCGCCTACCTGGCGGCGCGGCGGCTGCGCGTCCCCGTCGTCGTGCACGAGCAGAACGCCCGGCCGGGCATCGCCAACCGGCTCGGCGCGCGGCTCACCCGGCACGTGGCCGTCACCTTCGAGGGCACGCCCCTCCCGCACGCGGTGCGCGTCGGCATGCCGCTGCGGCGCGAGATCGCCCGGCTCGACCGCGCCGCGCTGCGGGCCGGGGCGCGCGAGCACCTCGGCGTCGACGCCGACGCGCCGACCCTGCTGGTCACGGGCGGGTCGCTCGGGGCGCAGCGGCTGAACGAGGCCGTCGTCGAGGTGGTGCCCGACCTGCTCGCCGCCGGCGTGAACGTCCTGCACCTCACCGGCGCCGGCAAGGCGGTCGCGGTGCCGCCGGGCGCCGGTCGCGCGCGCTACGCCGCGGTCGAGTTCACCGACCGGATGGACCTGGCCTACGCCGCCGCCGACCTCGTGCTGTGCCGGGCCGGGGCGAGCACGGTCTGCGAGGTGACCGCGGTCGGGCTGCCCGCGGTCTACGTCCCGCTGGCGGTCGGCAACGGCGAGCAGCGGCTGAACGCCGGCCCGGTCGTGCGCGCCGGCGGCGGCCTGCTCGTCGACGACGCCGACCTCACCCCCGCGTGGCTGCGCGAGCACCTCGTGCCGCTCGCCACCGACGCCTCGCGGCTGCGCCGCATGGGCGAGGTCGCCCGCGCGTCGGCGGTCGACCGACGCCGACGAGCGGCTCGCCGACCTCGTGCACCTGGCCGCGACCCGGGCCGTGACGGGGGTGGCCCGGTGAGCACGGGGCTCGACCTCACCCGGGAGGTGCCGCCGGCCGAGGAGCTGTCGCCGCTGCACCTGGTCGGCATCGGCGGCATCGGCATGAGCGGCATCGCGCGGATCCTGCTCGCCCGGGGTCTGCAGGTGTCCGGCAGCGACGCCAAGGACCTGCCGGTGCTGGCCGCGCTGCGCGCCGTGGGCGGCCGCGCCGAGGTCGGCTTCGACGCCGCCCGCCTCGAGGGCGTCCGCACCGTCGTGGCGTCCTCGGCGATCCGCGCCGACAACGTCGAGCTGGTGCGCGCCGCCGAGCTGGGCCTCACCGTGCTGCACCGCTCGCAGGCCCTGCAGTCGCTGCTGCTCGGCCACCGCGCCGTCGCCGTCGCCGGCACCAACGGCAAGACGACCACCTCCTCGATGCTCACCGTGCTGCTGCAGCACGCCGGTCTCGACCCCTCGTTCGCGATCGGCGGCGAGCTCGTGGGCGCCGGCACCAACGGGCACGCCGGCTCGGGCGAGGTCTTCGTGGCCGAGGCCGACGAGTCCGACTCCTCCTTCCTCGTCTACACCCCCGCGGTGTCGGTGGTCACCAACGTCCAGCCCGACCACCTCGACCACCACGGCACCGCCGAGAACGTGGTCCTCGCGTTCGAGGCCTTCGCCGACCGGCTCGGGCCCGACGGCACCCTGGTCGCCTGCGCCGACGACCCCGGCTCGGCCGCGCTCGCCGCGCGCCACCGCGGGCTCGGACGACCGGTCCTCACCTACGGCACCGCCGACGACGCCGACGTGCGGGTCGAGGAGCTGCGGCTGGTCGAGGGCACGAGCACCTGCGTGCTCGCCGACCGCGCAGGCGACCAGACCGTGCGGACGCCGCTGCTGCTGCAGGTGCCCGGCGCGCACAACGTCAGCAACGCGGCCGGCGCGTACGCCGCCGCCCGCGTGCTCGGGGTCGACCCGCGGGCCGCGGTCGACGGTCTCGCCGCGTTCACCGGCAGCCGCAGGCGGTTCGAGGCCCGGGGCGAGGCGGGCGGCGTGCGCGTGTACGACGACTACGCGCACAACCCGGCGAAGGTCGCGGCCGCCGTGGCCACCGGACGCCAGGTGGCCGGCACCGGCCGGCTCGTCGTGGTCTTCCAGCCGCACCTGTACAGCCGCACCCTCGACTTCGCCGCCGAGTTCGCCCGGGCGCTGTCGGACGCCGACGAGGTCGTCGTGATGGACGTGTACGCCGCCCGCGAGGACCCCGTGCCCGGCGTCACCGGCGCGCTCGTCGCCGACCAGGTCGACCTCCCCGCCGACCGCGTCACCTACGTGCCCAGCTGGTCGGCGGTGCCGGCCGCGGCGGTGTCGCGCAGCGCGCGGGGCGACCTGGTGCTCACCGTCGGCGCCGGCGACGTCACGATGATCGGCCGCGAGGTGCTGGCGCTGCTGGCCGCGCGCGAGCCCGGGGACGACGCGTGAGCCCCCGGCCCACGCGTCCGGTGCGCCGGCCGGCCGACCCCGCGCCCGCCCCGCCTCCTCGCCGTCGCCGTCCTCGTCGTCGAAGCCGGCGTCGTCCTCGTCGTCGAAGCCGGCGACGTCCGGGTCCGGGCGGACCGCGGGCAGCGTGCCCGCCGCCCGTCCCGCCCGCACCGCGGGGCGCCCGGCCGCGCCGCGCCGCCCGTCGGCCGTGCCGCGTCGGCGCGACGACCCCGTCGGCCCGGACGCCCGCGGCACGACGGTCCCGACCGCGAAGGCCCCGACCGCGAAGGCCCCGACTGCGAAGGCCCCCGCTGCGAAGGCCCCGGCGAGCCCCGTGCCGCCGGGCCCGCCGACGCGGACCCCGGCCGTTCCCGCTGCCCACGCGTCCTACCGGGCCCGGGTGTCGGCCGGCTCGGTGCGCCGCTTCGCCGAGCGGGCGCGCCGAGCCCGGCTGCGGGCGATGGCACCCGTGCTGGTGGTGGCGGCGCTGGTGCTGGTGCTCGCCCTCGGCGCGTGGGTCGTGCTGGGGTCGCCGCTGCTGCGGGCCGACGAGGTGCAGGTCGTGGGCGCCGAGCGGGTGCAGCGCCCGCAGGTCGACACCGCGCTCGCCGACCAGGTCGGCCGGCCGCTGCTGCGGGTCGACACCGGGGCCGTGCAGGAGCGGCTCGAGCAGCTGCCGCAGGTGCGCTCGGCGCAGGTGCTGCGGGTGTGGCCGTCGACGGTCGAGGTGCGGCTCACCGAGCGGGTGCCGGTGGCGGCCGTCCCCGGCGAGGGCGGGTTCGCCCTGGTCGACGACACCGGAGCCGTGGTCGAGACCGTGGCCGAGCCCCCTGCGGGCCTCGCGGTCGTGAGCGAGCAGACCGTCGCCGCCGGCGGCGAGGCGCTCGAGGCCGCCGTCACCGTGCTGCAGACGATGCCCGACGACCTGCGCGCCGCCGTGGCCGGTACCTCGGCGGCCACGCCCGACTCGGTGACGCTCGCGCTGACGTCCGGGGCGCAGGTGGTGTGGGGGAGCGCCGACGAGCCCGACCGCAAGGCGGCGGTGCTGCGCGTCCTGCTCGCCCAGCCGGCCGAGGTGTACGACGTGTCCGCGCCGGGCACCCCCGTCACCCGCTGACGCACCGCGCCCGCACGCCGCGCCCTCACACGCGTCTCGCCCCACGTCGCGGACGCGCCACCTGGTGCCGACACGGCGTGTCCTGCGCCGATCCGGCCGTCCCCGCCCCTAGCGTTCTGCAGGTCGAGGAGTTGACATAACTATAACCCTCTACTTGAGGGTGAAGGTCCTCGGACCCCGCAGCGCCCCCACAACGACCCCCAGCACCCAGGAAGAGGCACACACCGTGGCAGCACCGCAGAACTACCTGGCGGTCATCAAGGTCGTCGGCATCGGCGGCGGCGGTGTCAACGCCGTCAACCGGATGATCGAGGTCGGGTCTGAAGGGCGTGGAGTTCATCGCCATCAACACCGACGCGCAGGCCCTGCTGATGAGCGACGCCGACGTCAAGCTCGACGTCGGCCGCGAGCTCACCCGAGGCCTCGGCGCCGGCGCCGACCCCGAGGTCGGCAAGCGCGCCGCCGAGGACCACGCGGAGGAGATCGAGGAGGTGCTCAAGGGCGCCGACATGGTCTTCGTCACCGCGGGCGAGGGCGGCGGCACCGGCACCGGCGGCGCACCGGTCGTCGCGCGCATCGCCCGCGGGCTGGGTGCGCTGACCATCGGCGTGGTCACCCGCCCGTTCACCTTCGAGGGTCGCCGGCGCGCCACCCAGGCCGACACCGGCATCGACGGCCTGCGCGAGGAGGTCGACACCCTCATCGTCATCCCGAACGACCGGCTGCTGTCGATCAGCGACCGCGGCGTCTCGGTCATGGACGCCTTCCGCGCCGCCGACCAGGTGCTGCTGTCCGGCGTCCAGGGCATCACCGACCTGATCACCACGCCCGGCCTGGTCAACGTCGACTTCGCCGACGTGAAGTCGGTCATGCAGGGCGCGGGCTCGGCGCTGATGGGCATCGGCTCGGCCCGCGGCGAGGACCGCGCGGTGCAGGCCGCCGAGCTGGCGATCTCCTCGCCGCTGCTCGAGGCGAGCATCGACGGCGCCCACGGCGTGCTGCTGTCGTTCCAGGGCGGCTCCGACCTCGGCCTGTTCGAGATCAACGAGGCCGCGCGGCTGGTCCAGGAGGCCGCGCACCCCGAGGCGAACATCATCTTCGGCACGGTCATCGACGACGCCCTCGGCGACGAGGTGCGCGTCACCGTGATCGCCGCCGGGTTCGACGGCGGCACGCCGAACCGGCGGCGCGACGACCGCGCCCTCGGCCAGGTGAGCGGTCGCACCAGACCCAGACCCCGCCCCAGGCGCAGGCCCAGCCGCAGGCCCGCCCGGCGACGCCGGTCCCCGCGGCCGAGCCGCGCCGCGACGAGCCCGTCCCGGTGGCCGAGCGCGAGCGCGAGAGCGTCCCGGCGGCCGCCGAGCGCCCGCTCGACCTCGACCGCGAGCCGGTGCGCCAGGGGGCGCGCTCGGTCGCGGCCGACGACGACCTGGACGTGCCCGACTTCCTGAAGTGACGCGAGCCCCGCTGCACGGCAGCGGGTGCGACGTGGTCCACTGACCGGGTGCTCGACACCGACGGACCCCGCGACCTCCTCTGGTGGTCGCGGGGTCCGTCGTCGTCCGGTCCCTCGTCGTCCACGGGCTCGCCGGTGCTGCTGGGCTTCACCGGCCGCGGCGACGACGGACGCGAGCGGTACGGCGACGCGAACCTCGGCCTGCACGTCGGTGACGACCCCGAGCGGGTCCGGGCGCACCGCGAGCGGCTGGCCGACCGGGTGGGGGTGGCGCCGCAGCGCCTGTTCGTCGCAGCGCAGGTGCACGGCACGCACGTCGAGGAGGTCGGCGGGGTCTGGGACGCCGTCCCCGAGGCCGACGCGCTCGTCACCGACCGCCCGGGCACGGCGCTGGCCGTCCTGGTCGCCGACTGCGTGCCGGTGCTGCTCGCCGACCCCGCGGCCGGGGTCGTCGGCGTCGCGCACGCCGGCCGCCGCGGCATGGCCGACGGGGTCGTGCCCGCCGTCGTCGCGGCGCTGCGCGACCTCGGTGCCCGCGACCTGACGGCGGTCGTCGGGCCGTCGGTGTGCGCGCGGTGCTACGAGGTGCCCGCCGCCCTGCGCGAGGAGGTCGCCGCCGCGGTGCCGCTGAGCGCGAGCGTGAGCCGCACCGGCACGCCGGCGATCGACGTCGCGGCCGGCGTGCTGCACCAGCTCGCCGGGGCCGGCGCGGACGTCGAGCTCGTGCCCGGGTGCACCGCCGAGCGACCCGACCTCTACTCGCACCGCCGCGACGGCGTCACCGGCCGGTTCGCCGGGGTCGCGGTGCTGGGGGAGCGGACGTGAGCGCCACCGACGAGCGGCGCGCCGAGCTCGCGGCGGGGCTGGAGGAGGTGGAGCGGCGCATCGCCGCGGCCTGCGAGGGGGCCGGGCGGGCGCGCGAGGAGCTGACCCTCGTCGTCGTCACCAAGACCCACCCGGTCGACGACGTGCGGATGCTGGCCGACCTCGGCGTGCGGCACGTCGGCGAGGCGCGGGTGGCCGAGGCGCGCCGACAAGGCCGCCGAGTGCGACGACCTCGACCTGGTGTGGCACGTCATCGGCCAGGTGCAGACGAAGAAGGCCGGCGCGCTCGTGCGCTGGGCCGACCTGGTGCACTCCCTCGACCGCGACCGGCTGGCCGGCGCGCTCGACCGCGCCGCGCAGACGGCCGGGCGCGTGCTCGACGTGCTCGTGCAGGTGAGCCTGGACGGCGACCCCGCCCGCGGCGGCGCCCCGCTCGCCGAGGTGCCTGCCCTGGTCGAGACCGTCTCGGCCGCAACGGGTCTGCGGCTGCTCGGTGTGATGGCGGTGGCTCCGCTCGGCGTCGAGCCGGCCGCCGCCTTCGCCCGGTTGCGCGAGACGGCCGAGCAGGTGCGCGCCGAACACCCACGGGCCCAGGTGATCTCGGCGGGCATGAGCGACGACCTCGAGGCGGCCGTCGCGAACGGCGCGACACACCTGCGTGTCGGCAGCGCGGTCCTCGGATCGCGGCCCCCGCTCGGGTAGCGTCGATCTCGTCCGTTCATCGTCCCCTCGCGCACGGCGGGGCTCGTCTGGAGGAGTCACCATGGGCGGCCTGCGCAAGGCGATGGTCTACCTCGGCCTGGCCGAGGAGGAGCACGAGCAGTCGATGACCTACGACGACGAGGAGCACGAGGTCAGCCGGCAGGCCCCCCGGGCCGAGCCCGCGTCGCACGACCGAGGAGCAGCCGTGACGCCGATCAAGCGCGAGCGCGCGCCGCAGCGGGTCGTGTCCGAGCCGGTCGGCGGCGAGCTGACCCGCATCTCGACGATCCACCCGCGCACGTACAACGACGCCAAGACCATCGGCGAGAGCTTCCGCGAGGGCGTCCCGGTGATCATGAACCTCACCGACATGGACGACTCCGACGCCAAGCGCCTCGTCGACTTCAGCGCCGGCCTGGTGTTCGGTCTGCGCGGCTCGATCGAGCGGGTGACGAGCAAGGTCTTCCTGCTGTCGCCGGCGCACGTCGAGGTGAGCGCGCCTGCGACTGCTGCGGCCTCGGCCCGTCCGGGTGTCCAGAGCGGCTTCTTCAACCAGAGCTGAGCGGGCGCCTCCGGGGCCGGCGCGCGCAGCCCGTAGGCTGTCGTCGTGGCACTTGTCCTGTGGGCGATCTACTGGGTCCTGTTCGCGTTCTTCGTCCTGATGATCGGACGTCTGATCCTCGACCTGGTCCAGTCCTTCAGCCCCCAGTGGCGCCCCCGCGGCCCGGTGCTCCTCCTGGCCGAGGTCGTGTACACCCCCACCGACCCGCCGCTGAAGGCGTTGCGCTCGGTGCTGCCACCGCTCTCGCTCGGGTCGGTGCGGCTCGACCTGGCTTTCCTGGTCATCATGCTCGTCACGGGTCTGGCGATGCAGCTGGTGCAGGTCGCGGCGGTGAGCGCCGGGCGCTGATCCACGACAGGCACGCCACCCGCCTTCTGCGAGCGGAGCGGCGTGTCCGCTAACGTTGCCGCTGATCCCGGTTGGTCGGGGTCGAGCGGTCCGACCACGGGTAGACACATCGGTATGAGGTGACCACATGGCTCTGACGCCGGACGACGTCGTCAACAAGACGTTCCAGCCCACGAAGTTCCGCGAGGGCTACGACCAGGACGAGGTCGACGACTTCCTCGACGAGGTCGTCAACGCCCTGCGCGGGCTCGAGCAGGAGAACGCCGACCTGAAGGCCAAGCTGGCGGCCTGCGAGAACCGTGTCGGCGAGCTGACGCGCGCCGCCGCGGGCTCGACCAGCACGACCACGACGGTCGACCCCGACGCCGGAGCCGGAGCCGCAGCCGGAGGCCGAGCCGCAGCCGGAGCCCGAGCCGGAGCCCGTCGTGGCCCAGCCGGTCGTGGCGCCCGCCCCCGCGCCGACCCCGGCGCCCGTCGCGACCGCCGCCGTCGGCGGCGGCACCGCGAGCCCGGAGGCCGCCACCGGCATGCTCGCCCTCGCGCAGAAGCTGCACGACGAGCACGTGCGCAGCGGCGAGGAGACCCGGGACCAGCTCATCGGCGAGGCCCGCGAGCAGGCCGAGCGCCTGGTCCGCGAGGCGGAGGCGAAGAAGTCGCAGACGCTCGGCGCCCTCGAGCAGGAGCGTTCGCTGCTGGAGCGCAAGATCGACCAGCTGCGCGGCTTCGAGCGCGAGTACCGCGCCCGGCTGAAGTCCTACCTCGAGACGCAGCTGCGCGACCTCGAGAACAAGGGCAGCCTGGCGCCCGGGCGACCCGGCGAGGGCAGCCAGGCCGGCTGACCCCAGCACCACCCGCGCGACGGGGCCGTGACCACCTGGTCACGGCCCCGTCGGCGTCCTGAGGAGCGCGCGGCGCGTCGAGAGTGCCGAGGACCCCCGCCGGGACCTATCCTCGCGGGCACCACGAGCGGCCGACGGCGGCCGGAGGAGGCCGACCATGGCGCGGACGTCAGCACGTGCGGGCACGGCGAGCACCAGCGCCAGGAAGGCCGCGGCCACCGAGGCCGCTGCGAGGACGAGCGCGGCGAAGAAGGCCACCGCGAAGAAGACCACCGGCGAAGAAGTCGACCGCGGCGACGAAGACGACGGCGGCGAAGAAGTCGACCGCGGCGACGAAGACCACGCCGGCGAAGAAGTCGACCGCGGCGAAGAAGACCACGCCGGCGAAAACCGCGGCGAAGAAGACCACGCCGGCGAAGACGTCGACCGCGGCGAAGAAGACCACGCCGGCGAAAACCGCGGCGAAGAAGACCACGCCGGCGAAGAAGACCACGCCGGCGAAGAAGTCCACCGCGGCGAAGAAGTCCACCCCGGCGAAGAAGTCCACCGCGCGCGAAGAAGACCACCCCGGCGAAGAAGTCCACCGCGCGAAGAAGACCACCGCCGCGAAGAAGACCACCGCCGGCGAAGAAGACCACCGGCGAAGAAGTCCACCGCCGCGAAGAAGACCACCCCGGCGAAGACGTCCACGCCGGCGAAGACGTCGACCGCCGCGACGAAGGCCACCCCGGCGAAGGTGCCCGCCCGCACGGCGGGCACGTCCGCACCGGCCGGGGGTCTGCGGGTCAAGGACGACGAGAGCCCCTGGACCAAGGCCGAGCTGCGGGGCGTGCGCGCCGAGCTGGAGGCCGACGTCGCCCGGCTGGAAGCCGAGCTGTCCGTCGCCGAGGAGCAGATCGCCGAGCTGACCCGTGACTCGGCCGACGTGGCCGGCGACGACCAGGCCGACGCGGGCAGCAAGGCGTTCGAGCGCGAGCACGGGATCTCGCTGGCGAACAACGCGCGTGACGCGCTGGCGCAGACCCGGCACGCCCTGGAGCGGCTCGACGACGGCAGCTACGGGCGGTGCGAGTCGTGCGGCGAGCCGATCGGCAAGGGCCGGCTGCAGGCGTTCCCCCGGGCCACGCTGTGCGTCACCTGCAAGCAGCGCGAGGAGCGCCACTGACCGGGCACGTCCCGCGCCGTGGGAGGCTCTCCCACGATGTCCAGCGACGCCCAGGGTCCTCGCGGGACGGCTGACCACGCCGATCCCGCCCCGCCCTCCACCCCCGCCCAGGTCGACCCCCGTCGTCGCCGCCGTCTCCTGCTGCTGCTGGCCGTGGTGTGCGTGCTCGCCTACGCGGCCGACCAGGCCACCAAGTGGGTCGCGCTCGAGCAGCTCGCCGGCGGCCGGGTCGTGCCGGTGGTCGACGGCTGGCTCTCGCTGCGGCTGCTGTTCAACCCCGGTGCGGCGTTCTCGCTGGGTGAGGGCACCACCTGGTTGTTCACCGCCGTCGCGGTCGTGGTGGTCGTCGTCATTGTCCGCACCTCGCGCCGGCTGGGCAGCACCCGCTGGTCGCTGGCGCTGGGGTTCCTGCTCGGCGGCGCCCTGGGCAACCTGACCGACCGGCTGGTGCGCGAGCCCGGGTTCGCACGCGGCCACGTCATCGACTTCCTGGCCTACGGCGACTGGTTCGTCGGCAACGTGGCCGACATCTGGATCGTGGGGGCCGCGGTCGCCGTCGCCCTGCTCGGGCTGCTCGGCATCGGAGTCGACGGCACCCGCGAGCGCGACGTCCGGCCCGCACCGACCGAGCCCGCACCGACCGAGCCCGCACCGACCGAGGGGGACGCGACCCGTGGCTGACACCCGCAGCCTGCCGGTGCCCGACGGCCTCGACGGCGAGCGCGTCGACGCCGGGCTCGCCCGCCTGCTCGGCCTGTCCCGCTCGGCCGTGGCCGCGATCGTGGGCACGGGCGGCGTCCGGGTCGACGGCCGCGAGGCGGGCAAGTCCGACCGCCTGGTCGGCGGCACCTGGATCGAGGTCGACCTGCCCGGCGCGCCCGAGCCGGTGCGGGTGGTGCCCGAGACCGTCGACGGCCTGCGGGTGGTGCACGACGACGACGACCTGGTGGTGGTCGACAAGCCGGTCGGCGTCGCGGCGCACCCGTCCCGGGCTGGACCGGGCCGACGGTGGTCGGCGGGCTGGCCGCGGCTGGGCTACCGCATCTCGACCAGCGGGGCCGCCGAGCGCCAGGGCGTGGTGCACCGGCTCGACGTCGGCACGTCCGGGCTGATGGTCGTGGCCAAGAGCGAGCACGGCTACACGGTGCTCAAGCGCGCGTTCCAGGAGCGCACGGTCGACAAGGTCTACCACGCGGTCGTCCAGGGCCTGCCCGACCCGGTGAGCGGGACCGTCGACGCGCCGATCGGCCGGCACCCGTCCTCGGACTGGAAGTGGGCGGTGACCCGCGAGGGCAAGCCCTCGGTCACCCACTACGAGCTGCTCGAGGCGTTCCGCTCGGCGACCCTGCTCGAGATCCACCTCGAGACCGGACGCACCCACCAGATCCGGGTGCACATCTCCGCCCTGCGCCACCCCTGCGTCGGCGACCTCACCTACGGCGCCGACCCCACCCTGGCCACGCGGCTCGGGCTGACCCGCCAGTGGCTGCACGCGCACCGGCTGGGCTTCGACCACCCGGTCGACGGGGGAGCGGGTCGGGTTCGAGAGCGCCTACCCGTCCGACCTGGCGGCGGCGCTGGAGCGGCTGCGCGCCACCGCGTGAGGGCCGGTCCGGACGGGTCTGCCGAGGACGACTGACCTCGGCCGCCGGGACACGCCGCGGGACACGCCGTGCCACCTGCGACCCGCCGACCGGTGCCCGGAGCTGTCGGTCGGGCGACCTAGACTCAGGTCCTCACGCAGCGGCCACCGGCCGCCGCCCGCGGGCGGTGGACCGGACCTTCCCCAGGTCGTCGCCCGCACCGCGCGCACCGAGGAGGCCGCCACCCATGCCGTCCGGCTCCGACCAGTTCGTCCACCTGCACGTCCACACCGAGTACTCGATGCTCGACGGTGCGGCGCGCGTGGGCGACCTGTTCGCCGAGGCCGAGCGCATGGGCATGCCGGCGCTGGCCACCACCGACCACGGCTACGTCTTCGGTGCCTACGACTTCTGGAAGCAGGCCCAGCGGCACGGGGTGAAGCCGATCATCGGCGCCGAGGCCTACGTCACCCCGGGCACGCACCGCTCCGACCGCACCCGCGTCACCTACGGCGACGGCGGGCGCGACGACGTCTCCTCGCGCGGCCTGTACACGCACATGACGCTGCTGGCCGAGAACAACACCGGGCATGCACAACCTGTTCCGGCATGTCGTCGCAGGCCAGCCTCGACGCCGTCTACGTCAAGTTCCCGCGGCTGGACCGCGAGCTGCTGCAGACCTACGCCGGCGGCCTGATCGCCACCACGGGCTGCGTGAGCGGCGAGGTGCAGACCCGGCTCCGGCTGGGCCAGTACGACGAGGCGCTCGAGGCCGCCGCCGAGCTGCGCGACGTGTTCGGCGCGGGCAACTACTTCGCCGAGCTGATGGACCACGGGCTCGACATCGAGCGGCGCATGCACGAGGACCTGCTGCGCCTCGCCAAGGAGCTCGACCTGCCGCTGGTCGCCACCAACGACCTGCACTACACCCGCGCCGACGACGCCACCGCGCACGCGGTCCTGCTGTGCGTGCAGTCCGGCTCCACGCTGGCCGACCCCGACCGGTTCAAGTTCGACGCCGACGAGTTCTACCTCAAGAGCCCCGCGCAGATGCGCGAGCTCTGGCGCGACCTGCCCGAGGCCTGCGACAACACGCTGCTCATCGCCGAGCGCTGCGACGTCTCGTTCACCGAGGGCGAGGGGCGGTACATGCCCCGGTTCGCGTGCCCCGAGGGCGAGGACGAGCGGTCCTGGTTCGTCAAGGAGGTCGAGCGCGGGCTGGCCGTGCGCTACCCCGAGGGCGTCCCGGCCGACGTCCGCGCGCAGGCCGACTTCGAGACCGAGGTCATCGTCTCCAAGGGCTACGCCGGCTACTTCCTCGTCGTCGCCGACTTCATCAACTGGGCCAAGGAGAACGGCATCCGGGTCGGTCCGGGCCGCGGCTCGGGCGCCGGGTCGATGTGCGCCTACGCGATGGGCATCACCGACCTCGACCCGCTGCAGCACGGCCTGATCTTCGAGCGGTTCCTCAACCCCGAGCGCATGTCGATGCCCGACTTCGACGTCGACTTCGACGAGCGCCGCCGCGGCGAGGTGATCCGCTACGTCACCGACAAGTACGGCGACGACCGCGTCGCGCATGATCGTCACCTACGGCACGATCAAGGCCAAGCAGGCCGTCAAGGACGCCTCGCGCGTGCTCGGCTTCCCCTTCTCGATGGGGGAGAAGATCACCAAGGCGATGCCGCCGGCGGTGATGGGCAAGGACGTCCCGCTGTCCGGCATCTTCGACCCCGAGCACAAGCGCTACGACGAGGCCGGCGAGTTCCGCGCGCTGCACGCCGAGGACCCCGAGGTCGCGAAGGTCGTCGAGACCGCGCGCGGGCTGGAGAACCTCAAGCGGCAGTGGGGCGTGCACGCCGCCGGCGTCATCATGTCGAGCGAGCCGCTGCTCGACCTCATCCCGATCATGCGCCGGGAGCAGGACGGCCAGGTCATCACGCAGTTCGACTACCCGACGTGCGAGACGCTCGGCCTGGTCAAGATGGACTTCCTGGGCCTGCGCAACCTCACCATCCTCGACGACGCGCTGAAGAACGTGCAGGCCAACCGCGGCGTCGAGGTCGACCTCGACGCGCTGACCAAGGACCCCACCGACGACGACCACCTACGCGCTGCTCGGGCGCGGCGACACCCTCGGGGTGTTCCAGTTCGACGGCGGGCCGATGCGCCAGCTGCTGCGGCTGATGAAGCCCGACAACTTCGAGGACATCTCCGCCGTCGGCGCGCTCTACCGTCCCGGCCCGATGGGTGCGGGCTCGCACACCAACTACGCGCTGCGCAAGAACGAGCAGCAGGAGGTCGAGTACCCGCACCCCGAGCTGGCCGAGGCGCTCGAACCCATCCTCGGCACCACCTACGGCCTGATCGTGTACCAGGAGCAGGTCATGGAGATCGCCCAGAAGCTGGCCGGGTACACCCTCGGCAAGGCCGACCTGCTGCGCCGGGCGATGGGCAAGAAGAAGCGCGAGGTCCTCGACGCCGAGTACGTCGGCTTCGAGGCCGGCATGCGCGCCGAACGGCTTCAGCCCGGCCTCGATCAAGACGCTGTGGGACATCCTCGTCCCGTTCTCCGACTACGCCTTCAACAAGGCGCACTCCGCCGCGTACGGCCTGGTCTCGTACTGGACGGCCTACCTCAAGGCCAACTACCCGGCCGAGTACATGGCCGCCCTGCTCACCAGCGTCCGCGACGACAAGGACAAGTCCGCCCTCTACCTGGCCGAGTGCCGCCGGATGGGCATCACGGTCCTGCCGCCGGACGTGAACTCCTCCGATCGGCGTCTTCGCCGCCGTCGGCGACGACGTCCGGTTCGGCCTGGCCGCGATCCGCAACGTCGGCCACAACGTGGTCGACGCGATCGTGCGCGCCCGCGAGGCGAAGGGCGCCTTCACCTCCTTCGAGGACTTCCTGCGCAAGGTGCCGGCGGTGGTGTGCAACAAGCGCACCATCGAGTCGCTGGTCAAGGCCGGCGCGTTCGACTCGCTCGGCCACACCCGCCGCGGGCTGGCGGCGGTGCACGAGGTCGACGTCGACGCGGTGGTCGAGGTGAAGAAGCAGGAGGCGATCGGCCAGGACTCCCTGTTCGGCGGCCTCGACGACGACAGCGGCGTGCAGCTGGCCACCCTGCCCACCATCCCCGACCTGGAGTGGGACAAGCGGTTCAAGCTCGCCGCCGAGCGCGACATGCTCGGCCTGTACGTCTCCGACCACCCGCTGCTGGGCGTCGAGCACGTCCTGGCCTCGGCCGCCGACACCTCGATCGCCAACCTGCTCGCCGACGAGTCCCGGCCGGACGGGACGACGGTCACCATCGCCGGGCTGATCACGCAGGTCTCGCGCAAGATCACCAAGGCGGGGTCGACCTGGGCGATCGCCACGGTCGAGGACCTCGCCGGCTCGATCGAGGTGCTGTTCTTCCCGCAGACCTACGAGACCGTCGCGCACGAGCTGCGCGAGGACCTGGTCGTCGTGGTGCGCGGGCGGCTGAACCGCCGCGACGACGTGCCCGCGGTGAACGCGCAGGAGATGAGCCTGCCCGACCTGAGCGAGGGCCCCCGCGGCCCGGTCGTCATCTCGATGCCGACGGCCCGCTGCACCGAGCCGATGGTGGCGCGGCTCAAGGACGTGCTGGCCACCCACCCGGGGGTCACCGACGTGCAGCTGCGGCTGACCCAGCACGACAAGGCCACCCTGATGCGTCTGGACGACGGGCTGCGCGTCACGGCGTCCCCGGCCCTGTTCGGCGACCTCAAGGCGCTGCTCGGCCCGGGCTGCCTGGTGTGAGCCGGGTCGAGACCGCCCGCGCCGGTCGGGCCACCCGCCGGCCGCCCACCTGGTTCGTGCTCGGCGGCGGCCTGCTGCTGCTCGCCGTCGCCGTGGCCCTCGCCTGGTGGGCGCTGGTGCCGCAGGTCGAGGTGGTCGAGGTCGACGGCGTCGTGACCTCACCGGGCCCCGGCGACGACGTGCTCGCCGGCGCCGACGCGGTGTTCGTGCTCCTGGCGCTGGTGGCCGGCGGCCTGACCGGCGTCGCGGCGCTGACGCTCGGCCGCGACCAGCTGCTCGGTGCGGCCTCCTGGGGCGTGGTCGGGGGCATGCCCGCCGCGCTGGTGGCCTGGCAGCTGGGTCGCTGGGTCGGCCCCGCCCCGGTCGCGGCGCAGCAGGCGGCCGGCGTCGAGCCGCTGCAGGCCCCGCTCGACCTCAGCGCGCCGCTGGTGCTGGCCCTGGCCTGGCCCGGCGCCACCGCCACGGTCGTGTTCGTCGGCCTGCTGGTGTGGCTGCTCGTGCGACCACCCGGCCACGACGCCTGACGAACCGCAGCACCGTCGGCGTCTGGTCGGCCAGCGAGACCTCGACGGCGTCACCGTCGGCCCGAGGTCGAGCAGATCGGCCCCTGGCACCGGGTGCGGACGCGGGTCAGACCGCCGCCACCGGCGCCACGACCGCTCCGGTGAGGCGCACCAGGTCCTGCGGCGCGAGCTCGACGTCGACCCCGCGACGGCCGGCGCTGACGAGCACCCCGTCGTGCGCGAGGGCCGACGCGTCGACCACCGTCGCCAGCCGCCGCCTCTGCCCGAGCGGGCTGATGCCGCCCACCACGTAGCCGGTGGCGCGCTCGGCCGCGGCGGGGTCGGCCATCCGCGCCCGCTTGCCGCCGACGGCGGCGGCCACCGCCTTGAGGTCGAGCTGGGACGTCACCGGGCACACCGCCACCACCAGCCTGCCGTCGACGTCGGCCAGCAGGGTCTTCAGCACCCGGGCCGGGTCGACGCCCAGCGCCGCGGCGGCCTCGGCGGCCGTAGCCGCCGGCGGCCTGCGCGGACGCGGCGTCGTGCTCGTAGGCCCGCACCGTGTGCGGCACCTTCGCCCGCTCCAGCGCGCGCGTGGCGGGGGTCATCGTCACCCGGCCCAGCCTGCCAGGCGGACGCCCGACCGGCCGTCAGCTGAGGCTGGCCGGCTCCCACGTCCCCTGCTGCGGCAGCGCCCGCAGGGTCCTGATCAGCAGGCGCTCGCGGCGCAGCAGCCGGGCCTGGGCCAGCAGGCGGCGGGCGGTGTCGGGCTGCTCCAGCAGCGACTGCCGGTCGGCGACGTCGAGCACCATGCCGGCCGCCACCAGGTACGACAGCACCCGCGGCGACGACGGCAGGTCGGGCGGCTCGAGCCCGATGTCCTCCCGGTAGCCGCTGTACGCGGCCGCGACCCGGTCGGCGAGGCGCGCCACGTCGACGTCGTCGCCGTCGCTGTCCTGCAGCGCCGACACCAGGCCGGTGGGGTAGGGGGTGCCGGCCTCCTCGTCGAGCCCGTGCAGGCGGAACCGCACCGCGCCGCTGGTGACCAGGGCCAGGGTGCCGTCCTCGTTCTCGCTCACCTCGCGCAGCACGGCGGTGGTGCCGACGTCGTGCAGGGCGCGGGCGGCACCGTCGCCGACCTCGTGACCGGCGCGGATGGCGACCACCCCGAACACACGCTCGCGCTCCGGCCGGGCCAGCAGGTCCTCGACCAGGGCGCGGTAGCGGGGCTCGAAGACGGTGAGCGGCAGGACCAGGCCAGGCACCAGCACGGTGCCCAGGGGGAACAGCGCGAGCCGCTGCATGCTGCGACCGTAACCCGGGCGGCCGCCGCGCGCGCCCCCTCGGGCGAGACCGACCGGCCGGGCGTGTCGGACCGCTCGTAGGCTGGTGCCGTGATGCGCACCCTCGACCTGCGTGGCCGCACCCTCGACGTGCGCGACCTGCGCGCGGAGCTCCCGCGCGCGGAGGTCGACGTCGAGCACGCCGCCGAGCAGATCCGCCCGGTCGTCGACGACGTCCGGCGCCGTGGCGCGGCCGCGCTGCGCGACCTGGCCGAGCGGTTCGAGGGCGTGCGTCCCGAGCACCTGCGGGTGCCGGCGACGGCGCTGGCCGAGGCGCTGCGGTCGCTCGACCCGGCGGTGCGCGCTGCGCTGGAGGAGTCGATCCGCCGGGCTCGCCGGTGCACGCGGACCAGCGCCGCGACCGACACCCGGGTCGAGGTGGTGCCGCGGCGGCACGGTCACCGAGCGCTGGGTGCCGGTCGACCGGGTGGGTCTGTACGTGCCGGGCGGGCTGGCGGTGTACCCGTCCAGCGTCGTGATGAACGTGGTGCCGGCGCAGGAGGCCGGCGTCGACGAGCTCGTCGTGACCTCCCCGCCCCAGAAGGACTTCGGCGGGCTGCCGCACCCGACCATCCTCGCGGCGTGCGCGCTGCTCGGCGTCGAGGAGGTGTACGCCGTGGGCGGGGCGCAGGCGGTGGCGATGCTCGCCTACGGCGCCCGCGAGAGCGACGGGCCGCACGCGGGCGAGGTGGTCTGCCGCCCGGTCGACGTCGTCACCGGCCCCGGCAACGTCTGGGTCACCGCCGCCAAGCGCCTGGTCCGCGGCGTCGTCGGCATCGACTCCGAGGCGGGCGTCACCGAGATCGCCGTGCTGGCCGACGACACCGCCGACCCGGCGCACGTCGCCGCCGACCTGATCAGCCAGGCCGAGCACCACCCCGACGCCGCCTCCGTCCTGGTCACCCCGTCGACCGGGCTGGCCGACGCCGTCGCCGAGGCGCTGGTCGGCCAGGTGGCCGCCACCAAGCACGCCGAGCGGGTGCAGGTCGCGTTGTCCGGCCCGCAGTCGGCGGTCGTCCTGGTCGACGACCTCGACGCCGGTCTCGCGGTGTGCGACGCGTACGCCGCCGAGCACCTCGAGATCCAGACCCGCGGCGCGCGCGAGCTGGCCGCCCGGGTGCGCAACGCCGGAGCCGTCTTCGTCGGCCCGCACTCACCGGTGTCGCTCGGTGACTACTGCGCCGGGTCGAACCACGTTCTGCCCACCGGTGGCTGCGCCTCGCACTCCAGCGGCCTGTCGGTGCAGACGTTCCTGCGCGGCGTGCACGTCGTCGAGTACACCCGCGAGGCGCTCGCCGACGTCGCCGACCACGTGGTGGCCCTCGCCACGGCCGAGGACCTGCCCGCGCACGGTGCCGCCGTCACCGTCCGCTTCTCCGACCATGGCTGAGCGGGCGGTGAGCCCGACCGACCTCCCTCTGCGCGAGGACCTGCGCGGCGCCGAGGCCTACGGCGCCCCGCAGATCGACGTCCCGGTGCGCCTGAACACCAACGAGAACAGCTACCCCGTCCCGGACGAGGTGGTGCACGCGATCACCGGAGCCGTTGCGGCCGAGGCGGTCTCGCTGAACCGGTACCCCGACCGCGAGCACGTCGCGCTGCGCGAGGACCTCGCGGCCTACCTGACCCGGTCCACCGGGCACGAGGTCGGGCCGGGGCAGGTGTGGGCCGGCAACGGGTCGAACGAGGTGCTGCAGCACGTCGCCCTCGCCTTCGGCGGCCCCGGCCGCACCGCCATGGGGTTCACCCCCGCCTACTCGATGCACCCGATCATCAGCACCGGCGTGGGCATGCGCTGGGTCGACGGGCCGCGTCGCGACGACTTCTCCCTCGACGCCGACGAGGTCTGCGCGGCGGTGCGCGCCGAGCGACCGGACGTGGTGCTGCTCTGCTCGCCGAACAACCCGACCGGCACCGCCCTCGACCTCGACCTGGTCGCGCGCGTGTACGACGTCGCCCCGGGCGTGGTGGTCGTCGACGAGGCGTACGCCGAGTTCGCCCGTCCCGGCACGCAGTCGGCGATCACCCTGCTGCCGGGCCGCGAGCGGCTGGTCGTGTCGCGGACGATGAGCAAGGCGTTCGCGCTGGCCGGCGCGCGGCTCGGCTACCTGGTGGCCGACGAGGCGGTCTGCACCGCGATGCGCCTGGTGCGCATGCCGTACCACCTGTCCAGCGTCACGCAGGCCACCGCCCGCGCCGCCCTGGCCCACGTCGAGGTGCTTCTCGGCACGGTCGAGGCGATCAAGTCCCAGCGCGACCGGGTGGTCGAGCAGGTGGCCGCGCTCGGCCTGCACCCGGTGGCGAGCGACGCGAACTTCGTGCTGTTCGGTGGGCTCGACGACGAGAAGGCGACGTGGACAGCCCTTCTCGACCACGGTGTGCTCGTCCGCGACGTCGGCATCCCGGGTCACCTGCGCGTGACGGCCGGCACCCCCGAGGAGACCACCACGTTCCTCGACGCGCTCGCTGCCACACTGGGACGAGCGCCCGCACCGTCCACCACGAGCACGGAGACCCGATGAGCCGCACCGCCCGCATCGAGCGCACGACGAGCGAGTCGACGGTGCTGGTCGAGGTCGACCTCGACGGCACCGGCACCAGCCGCGTGGGCACCGGCGTCGGCTTCTACGACCACATGCTCACCGCGTTCTCGCGGCACTCGCTGATCGACCTGGTGGTCGAGGCGCAGGGCGACACCTACGTCGACGCCCACCACGTGGTCGAGGACACCGCGATCGTGCTGGGCCAGGCGCTGCGGCAGGCGCTCGGCGACAAGACCGGCCTGTCCCGCTTCGGCGATGCCACCGTCCCGCTCGACGAGGCCCTCGTGCAGGCCGTGGTCGACGTCTCCGGACGCCCCTACTGCGTGCACACCGGCGAGCCCGACGCGCAGGCCTACGCCCTGATCGGCGGTGGTGGTGGCGGTGTCCCGTACGCCGGGTCGCTGACGCAGCACGTGTTCGAGACGCTCGCGTTCCACGCCCACCTCGCGCTGCACGTGCGCGTGCTGGCCGGTCGCGACCCGCACCACCTGGTCGAGACCCAGTTCAAGGCCGTCGCCCGCGCGCTGCGCGCCGCGATCGCCGTCGACCCGCGGGTCGAGGGCGTCCCCAGCACCAAGGGCGCGCTCTGAGCGAGCCGGAGCCGCCCGGCCGCCCGGCGCTCGAGCGGTACCTCCTCGTCGTACCGGTACCCGACGCCCGGCGGCTGGCGCGCGCCTGCGCCGGTCTCGGGCTGCGCGGTCACGTCGTCCCCACCCCGACCGGCGCGGTCGTGGTGCCGGACGCCGGCCTGCTCGCGGGATCGGGCGCGGCCGGGTCGGCGCTCGACGAGGCGGCACCGCGGCTGTCGCGGGTGCTCGGACGCCGCGCGCCCCTGCTCGTCCTCACCCGCGCCGACGGGCGCCTCCAGGCGCAGCGCTGGAAGGGCGGTGCGCTCCTCGACACGCCGGCGGCCGGCCTGCTCGCCCAGACCCTGCCGGATGCCGTCACCGACCTGCTGGTCGGCTCGGGCGCGGCGGCCGCCGCCCCCGGGGCCGTCGAGATCGGCGTCCTCGCGCGTCCCACGGGCGCGCCGTCCGAGGGATCGCCGGCGTCGGGCGGCGTCCCCGACGAGGTGCGGGTCGCGCGCCGGCGCGCGGTCGACCGCGTGGGCGGCTGGGTGGTGGGCGTCCTGGCCCTGGTGTGGGCGCTGTTCGAGGCCGGCCAGGCGGTCGCCGGACGCGGCAGCTGGGCGGCAGCGACGCTGGCCGCCCTGGTCGGGGTCGTGATGGTGGTGGTGGCGCTGCGCGCCGGACGCGGTGGCGCGTCGGCCCGGGACGGCGCGCCCGGGCCCGGCTCGTAGGCTGGTCCGGTGTCCTCCCGTCCCCACGTCGTCGTCCTCGACTACGGCTTCGGCAACGTGCGCTCGGCCGTCCGGGCCCTCGAGCGCGTCGGTGCCGAGGTCGAGCTGACCGCCGACCGCGCCGCCGCCGAGGCGGCCGACGGCCTCGTCGTCCCCGGCGTCGGCGCCTTCGCCGCGTGCATGGACGGTCTGCGGGCGGTGCGCGGCGACCAGGTGGTCGACCGGCGGCTGGCGGGCGGACGTCCCGTGCTCGGGATCTGCGTCGGCATGCAGGTGATGTTCGACCGCGGCGTCGAGCACGGCCAGGCGGCCGACGGGCTCGGGCAGTGGCCCGGCACCGTCGAGCGGCTGGCGGCCGACGTCGTGCCGCACATGGGCTGGAACACGGTCACCCCTGCCGCCGGCTCCCGGCTGTTCGCCGGCCTGGAGGACGCCCGGTTCTACTTCGTGCACTCCTACGGCGTGCAGCGCTGGGACCTCGACGTCGGCGACGCCTCCCCGCTGCGGGCGCCCCAGGTCACCTGGAGCGACCACGGCGCCCCGTTCGTGGCGGCCGTCGAGAACGGCCCGCTGAGCGCCACCCAGTTCCACCCGGAGAAGTCCGGCGACGCGGGCCTGGAGCTGCTGCGGTCCTGGCTGGGGACCCTGTGAGCGCCCGCGCCCGAGCGAACGGGGTGACGCAGTGAGCAAGGAGCGGGCCGCCCGTCGCGCCGAGCGCGAGGCCGAGCGCGAGCGTCGGGTCGCGAGGGCCCGCACCCGCGAGCGCCGCGCCTCCCGGCGCCGCGGCCTGCTCGGCCTCGGCCGCCAGCGGCGCGGCCGGGCCGACTCGTTGCTCGCGCGCCGCCGCCGCCGGCAGGACCTCGCGCTGCTCGCCGCGCTGCTCGTGCTGAACACGCTGCTGTGGGCGGTCGTCCCCGACTGGGGACTGCGCGCCGCGGCGGCCGCGCTCTCCCTGCTCGCCTGGCCGATCCTGACCGTCCTCGTCTTCGACCGGAGGCCCTCCTCGTGACCGACACGCCCACCGTCCTGCAGCTGCTGCCCGCCGTCGACGTCGCCGACGGGCAGGCGGTGCGGCTGACGCAGGGCGAGGCGGGTACCGAGACCCGTTACGGCGCACCGCTGGACGCCGCGCTGGAGTGGCAGCGACAGGGTGCGGAGTGGATCCACCTGGTCGACCTCGACGCCGCCTTCGGGCGCGGTTCGAACGCCGCCCTGCTCGCCGAGGTCGTCGGCACGCTCGACGTCGACGTCGAGCTGTCGGGCGGCATCCGCGACGACGAGTCGCTGCGCAGGGCGCTGGCCACCGGTTGCCGGCGGGTCAACCTCGGCACGGCCGCGCTGGAGGACCCCGCCTGGACCGCGCGGGTGGTCGCCGAGCACGGAGACCGCGTCGCCGTGGGGCTCGACGTGCGCGGCACCACGCTCGCGGCGCGCGGCTGGACGCAGGAGGGCGGCGACCTGTGGGAGACCCTGGAGCGTCTCGACCGCGACGGCTGCGCCCGCTACGTCCTCACCGACGTCTCCCGCGACGGGACCCTGACGGGCCCGAACACGGCTCTGCTGGAGGAGTTCTGCGCGCGCACCGACCGACCGGTCGTCGCGTCGGGCGGGGTGTCGAGCCTCGCCGACCTGCGCGTCCTGCGCGACCTCGTGCCGATCGGCGTCGAGGGCGCGATCGTCGGGAAGGCGCTCTACGCGGGCGCGTTCACGCTGACCGAGGCCCTCGAGGTGTCGGGGACGCCGTGAGCGGCCTGCTCGCGCCCGGCGAGTTCGCGGGCGACGACGGGACGCCGGACGCGGCCCTGGTCGCGGCGCTCGAGGGCGCTCGCACCGGTGCCGGCGTCGAGGCGGTGGTGGCGGCGCTCGCGCCCGCGCGGGTGTTCGTCCCCGTCGTGGCGGTGCTGGGCGAGTCGGGTGAGAGCAGCCTGACCGGGCTGGTCGGCGACAAGAGCGCCGACATGGCGCTGGTGACCCTCACCGCGCCCGACGGCCGTCAGGCGCTGCCGGTGTTCTCCTCGGCCGTGGCGCTCGCGGCCTGGGACGCCCGGGCCCGACCGGTCCCCGTGCGCGCACGTAGGGCGGCGCTCTCGGCGGTCGACGACGGCTGCGACCTGCTGGTGGTCGACCCCGGTGCTGCCGGGGTGGTGGTGCCGCGCCCCGCGCTGTGGGCGCTGGCCAAGGCCGAGCCCTGGGTCCCCTCGCCCGCGAGCGCCGACGTCGCGCGCGCGGTGGCCGAGGTGGGGGCCGAGGTCACCGCCCGAGAGCCGCGCCTGGCCGGGGTGGGCTGCGAGCCCGGGCGTCGCGCCGAGCTGGCGGTGGTGCTGCGGCTGGGCCCCGGTCTCGACCGCGACGCGCTGCAGGCGCTCACGGCGCAGGTGTCGCAGGCGCTGGCGGCGCGCACCGAGGTCGCCGAGCTGGTCGACTCCGTCGAGCTGCGGGTGGTCCGGGCCTGACGGCCTGGCCGCCCCCGGCCCGGCGCCGGCGGCTGGCCCATCGGCGAACCGGGACCAGCCGATCGGCGGACGGGTGGGGCCCGCGCCGCCGCCAGGGTGGTGCCATGGCGATCATCGAGGTGCGCGACCTGCGCAAGACGTACGGCACCACCCGCGCCGTCGACGGCATCG
This sequence comes from uncultured Actinomycetota bacterium, assembly GCA_963715595.1. Classification (GTDB taxonomy): domain Bacteria; phylum Actinomycetota; class Actinomycetes; order Actinomycetales; family CAWJMD01; genus MFD01275-22. The sequence goes on along the minus strand of OY970255.1, from coordinate 2,211,817 downwards.
ACCTCGACGTGCACGAGGGCGAGGTGCTCGGCGTCCTCGGCCCCAACGGGGCCGGCAAGACCACGACGGTCGAGATCGTGGCGGGACTGCGCCGGCCCGACGCGGGCACCGTGGCCGTGGCCGGACTGGTGCCGTGGCGCGACCGCGCCGCGCTGACCCGCGTGCTCGGCGTGCAGCTGCAGAGCGGTGGCCTGCAGGCGCGGCTGACCGTGCGCGAGGCGGTCTCGCTCTTCGCCGCGTTCCACGACGACCCGCTCGAGGTCGACCCGCTGATCGAGCGGCTCGACCTGACGGGCTCGGCGCGCACCCGCTACGAGAACCTGTCCGGCGGCCAGCAGCAGCGGCTGGCGATCGCGCTGGCGCTGGTCGGTCGACCGCGCGTGGTGCTCCTCGACGAGCTGACGACCGGGCTCGACCCGCAGGCGCGGCGCTCGACCTGGCAGCTGGTCGAGGACGTCCGTGCGAGCGGCACCACCGTCGTCCTGGTCACGCACCTGATGGAGGAGGCCGAGCGGCTGTGCGACCGGGTCGTCCTGGTCGCGGGCGGCCGCGTGGTCGCCGAGGGCACTCCCGCCGACGTGGTCCGCCGCAGCGGGGCGCCGACGGTGCTGACCTTCCGCACCGACCGCTCGGTGCCGCACCTGGCCGACGCGCTGGCCGCGATCGCGGGCGTGGAGTCGGCCCGCGCCACCGGCACCGAGGTCGAGGTGCACGCCGACGACGAGGGCGTGACGGCTGCGCTCGCGCACCTGCACGCCACCGGCACCGTCCCCCACCGGTTGCGGGTCGTCGACTCCAGCCTCGACGACGCCTACCTCGACGTCGTCCGCCGCCTGGCCGACGGCACCGCCGACCGCCCGACCGACCGCACGGAGGTCCCCGCATGAGCACCGCCGCCACCGCCCCGGTGCCCGTCGCGCCGGCGTCCGCCCGCCGGCCGTCGCGCCCCGGCCGCGCCGTCCTGGCCGCCGAGACCCGGCTGTTCCTGCGGGAGCCGTTCTCGCTGTTCTGGATCGCGGCCTTCCCGACGCTCCTGCTCGTCGTCATCGGGCTCGTCCCGGGCTTCCGACAGGCCGATCCCGGGCTCGGCGGGCTGCGGGTGGTGGACCTCTACGTGCCGATCTCGGTGCTGCTGGCGGTGATCATGGCCTCGACCCAGGCGATGCCGCAGGTGCTCACGGCCTACCGCGAGCAGAAGGTGCTGCGCCGGGTGGCGGCGACACCCGCCCGGCCGTCGCACCTGCTCGCGGCGCAGGTGGCGCTGCACGGTCTCGCGGTGCTCGTGTCCGCGGTGCTGGTCGTCGGCGTCGGGGCGCTGGTCCACGGCGCACCCCTGCCCGGCGCGCCCGCGCCGTACCTGCTGGTGCTGCTGCTCGCGCTGGCCGCGTCGCTGGCGACCGGTTGCGTGCTCGGCGGCGTGCTCACCTCGACCCGCACGGCCGCGGTCGTCGGCACCGCCGTGTTCGTCCCGAGCATGTTCACGGCCGGCGTCTACGTCCCGGTCACCGTGTTCTCCGGCTGGCTCGCCGACGTGGTGGCGCTGACGCCGCTCGGCTCGGCCGCCTACGCCCTGGACGCCGCGATGCGGGGCGGCTGGCCCGAGCCGGTGCACCTGCTGGTGACCGCCGGGTGGGCGGTGGTCCTGAGCGTGCTGGCGACGCGATACTTCCGCTGGGAGTGAGCAGCCGGACGAGGGCGGAGAGGAGCTGACGTGGACGACCTGGCGGATCGCCTGGAGCGGCGCTTCGAACGGCTCGCCCGGATCGGGCCACCGGTGCTGCTGGCCCTCGCCACGGCCGTCAGCGCGGCGAGCGCCGCCTGGGTGGGGATGAGCCGCACCGAGGTCGTGCTGGCCGGTGGGCTCGTCGTCCTGCTGGTCGCCGGCCACGTGCTGCTCGTCCTGCGCCGCTGGCCGCGGACCGGCCCGTCCGACCCCGCGTCGCAGGTCTACCTGCTGGGCCGCACGGCCGGCCTGGCCGTGCTGTGCGTGCTCAACCCGTTCTTCTCGCTGGCCGCGTTCATCGGCTACTTCGACTCCGCCCGGTACGTCCGGCGCCGCACGGGCGTGGTCGTGGTGGTGGTGACGGCGCTGACCATGGCCGGTGCCCAGTCCGGCGGGCTGCCGCCCGTGACGGTGCTGCAGTGGTGGCTGCTGGCGGCGCTGGTGGTCCTCAACGTCGGGCTCGGTCTGTTCTTCGCCAGGATCGAGGTCGAGCAGACCCGGCTGGCCGACCAGCGCGAGTCGACGATCGCCGAGCTCGAGCAGGTGAACCGCCGGCTCGAGGAGGCCCTGTCCGAGAACGAGGACCTGCACGACCAGCTGGTCCGGCGCGCGCGCGAGTCGGGACGGCACGAGGAGCGCGAGCGGCTGGCCCTGGAGATCCACGACACGATCGCGCAGAGCCTGATGGGCGTGGTCACCCAGGTCGAGGCCGCCCGGCCGCAGGTGCACGACGACCCGGACGGCGCGTCCCGTCGGCTGGAGCAGGCCGGCGCGCTGGCGCGTGGTGCGCTCGCCGAGGCCCGCCGCTCGGTCGAGGGCCTGCTGCCGCAGGGGCTCGACGGCTCCGACCTCGTCGACGCGCTCAAGCGGCTGGTCGACGACTGGTCGCACCGCTGCGGCACGCCCGCCGAGGCCGTCGTCACCGGCACGGTGCGGGCCGTGCCGCCGGAGGTCGACAGCGCCGTGCTGCGGGTGGCCGGCGAGGCGCTGCGCAACGTCGAGCTGCACGCGGCCGCGCCCGGGTCGGCGTCACGCTCAGCTTCATGACCGGGGAGCTCGCGCTCGACGTGCGCGACGACGGACGCGGCGCGGCGTCCTCGCGCGAGGGCCGGTTCGGGCTCACCGGCATGCGGCGGCGGGCCGAGCGGCTCGGCGGGGAGCTGGTCGTGGAGTCCGAGCCGGGTGCCGGCACGACGGTCGCCCTGCGGGTGCCGGTGCGCCGTGGCTGACCTCGCCGACGCGACCGAGCCGGTGCGGGTGGTCGTCGTCGACGACCACCCCGTGGTGCGCGACGGCCTGCGGGGCATGCTCGGCGCCCAGCCCGGTCTGGAGGTCGTCGGGGAGGCCGCCGACGGCGTCGAGGCGCTCGCGGTCGTCCGCCGGACCCGTCCGGACGTCGTGCTGATGGACCTGCGGATGCCCGGCGGCGACGGCGTCACGGCCACCGCGGCGCTGCGCCGCGGCACCGGTGACGGGCACCCGGCCCCGCGGGTGCTGGTGCTCACCACGTACGCGACCGCGCGGGAGGTGCACGCCGCGCTGGAGGCCGGCGCCACCGGTTACGTGCTCAAGGACGCCCCGCGCGAGGAGCTGTTCGCCGCGGTGCGGGCCGCCGCGCGCGGGGAGTCGGTGCTGTCGGCCGCCGCCGCGACCCAGGTGGTCAACCGGCTGCGCGGCGAGGAGGGCTCCGAGCTCACCGACCGCGAGCTGTCGGTGCTGACCCTGGTGGCCCGCGGCACGCCCAACCGCGTCATCGCCTCGACCCTGTTCGTCAGCGAGGCGACGGTGAAGACCCACCTGGCCCACGTGTTCGACAAGCTCGGCGTGAGCGACCGCGCCGCCGCCGTCGCCGCCGGCTACGAGCGGGCTGTCGGATCGTGGCGCCGCGCGCCCGCTCGGGTCGGCTCCCCCACCTCGGCTCGCTGGCGCTCCCTCGCCCGGCGCGCCGGAGCCGACCGTCGCCGGGCTGGACGAGATGCGGACAGCCCGTTCAGCTCACCGCGCCGGTGAGCCGTTCTCCCGGGCCCTGGCCGAGCGGGTCGGGCACGGGGGAGGCCTCGCGGAAGGCCAGCTGCAGCGAGCGCAGCCCGTCGCGCAGCGCGCGGGCGTGCTGGCTGCCGAGGTCGGGCGCCGAGGCGGTGACCAGCCCCGCGAGCGCCTGGATCAGCACCCGGGCCTCGGCGAGGTCCTGGTGCTCCTGCGCCTGCGGGCCCTCCTCGAGGCCGCACTTGACGGCGGCGGCGCTCATCAGGTGCACCGCGGCGGTGGTGATCACCTCGACGGCGCTCACCTCGGCGATGTCGCGGGCCGCCGCCTCCGGGGCCGGCGCGGAGGTCCGCTCGGAGGTGGGGCGGTCGGGATTGGGTGCGTCCGTGCTCACCGGTGTACCCTTGCACGCAGACCGACCGGGTCCGTCACCGCCTCGCGCGGGGCCGGGCCCGCGTACGTGAAGCGGAGAGCCTCTCTCCCACCCGGTGCCACGCGTCCAGGACCCCCGCGGTCCGCAGGTGGCCGGGTCCTGGTCGGCACGGCGGTCCGCCGCCGTGCAGCGTGGTCGTCGTCCCCCCGCGGGGCGGCGGGTTCGCGACCTCCCGAGGCCTTCGCCGAGCGTCCGCCGGCGGAGGCCTTCTCCGTCCGGTGGCGGCCCCCACCTGACGACAGGAGCAGCACATCAGCGAGCCCCGCATCAACGAGCGGATCCGCGTGCCGGAGGTCCGCCTCGTCGGCCCGGCCGGCGAGCAGGTCGGCATCGTCCGCGTCGAGGACGCCCTGCGGCTGGCGAGCGAGGCCGACCTCGACCTCGTCGAGGTCGCGCCGAACGAGCGCCCGCCCGTCTGCAAGCTCATGGACTTCGGCAAGTTCAAGTACGAGGCCGACATGAAGGCCCGTGACGCGCGGAAGAACCAGGCGAACACCGTCCTGAAGACCATCCGCCTCCGGCTGAAGATCGACCCCCACGACTACGCGACCAAGCGCGCCCAGGCGGAGAAGTTCCTCTCCGGCGGCGACAAGGTCAAGGTCCTGATCATGTTCCGCGGCCGCGAGCAGTCCCGCCCCGAGATGGGCTACCGGCTGCTGCAGCGGATCGCCGCCGACCTGGGCGAGCTCGGCTTCGTCGAGAGCTCGCCGCTCCAGGACGGCCGCAACATGGTGATGGTCCTCGGCCCGCACAAGAAGAAGGCCGATGCCAAGGCGGCGGCTCCCGCGCGTGCCGGCAGCAGCAAGGCGCGTCGCCGCGAGCGCGACGCCGGTCCGGGCGAGGACGTCGACGCCAGCGCGGGCACCGAGCAGGGCACCGAGCAGGTCACCGAGCAGGTCACCGACGGCGCCTCCGCCTGAGGCACCACCCAGACCCGGTCGGCACCACCCGAGCCGTCCGTACGACACCGAGGAGACGGCAGCCATGCCGAAGAACAAGACCCACAGCGGCGCCAAGAAGCGCTTCAAGCTCACCGGCTCCGGCAAGGTCATGCGCGAGTCGGCGATGGACGTCCACAAGATGGACTCCAAGACCAGCAGCCACCGCCGGCGCCTGGAGCTCGACCAGCCGGTCGCGCCCGCCGACGTCAAGAAGATCAAGCGGCTCCTCGGCAAGTGAGCCCCGCCGGGACCCCCGCGTCCCGGCCCGACGACCCACCCGTCGGGGTACCCCGACCGGCCTGAACTGAGGAGCACCACGTGGCACGCGTGAAGCGGGCTGTCAACGCCCAGAAGAAGCGCCGGGAAGTCCTCGAGCGCGCCAGCGGGTACCGCGGTCAGCGGTCGCGCCTGTACCGCAAGGCGAAGGAGCAGGTCACCCACTCCCTCGTCTACTCCTACCGCGACCGCAAGAAGCGCAAGGGCGACTTCCGTCGGCTGTGGATCCAGCGCATCAACGCCGCGGCGCGCGCCAACGGCATGACCTACAACCGGTTCATCCAGGGCCTCGGCCTGGCCGGTGTCGAGGTCGACCGCCGCATGCTGGCCGAGCTCGCCGTCAACGACGCGCCCGCCTTCGCCGCGCTCGTCGAAGCCGCGCAGGAGTCCCTGCCGGCCAAGGCCGAGGGCACCGCGGCCTGAGCCGCCTGCACACCGCACGCACGTCCAGGACGCCCGGATGAGCGAGCTGCTGTCGAACCCCCGCGCCGAGCGGGTGCGGACGGTGGCCCGGCTGTCCGGGCGTCCTGCGCGTCGTCGCGCCGGGCTGTTCCTCGCCGAGGGACCGCAGGCGGTGCGCGAGGCGGTGCCCGCGGGCGCCGTCCGCGACCTCTACGTGACGCCGGAGGCGGCGCAGCGCCACCCCGAGATCGTGGCGGCCGCGCGCGAGCGCGGCGTGGTCGGTGCGCCCGTGCACCGACGAGGTGCTCGCCGCGATGGCCGGCACCGTCACGCCGCAGGGCCTGCTGGCCGTGTGCACCCCCGTCGACCGGCCGCTGGCCGAGGTGCTGGCCGCGGGCCGCAGCTCGTCGCGGTGCTCGCGCACGTCCGCGACCCCGGCAACGCCGGCACCGTGCTGCGGGCCGCGGACGCCGCCGGTGCCGACGCCGTCGTGCTCACCGACGCGAGCGTCGACCCGTACAACCCCAAGTGCGTCCGCTCCACCGCGGGCAGCCTGTTCCACCTCGACCTCGTCACCGGGCCCACGCTCGGCGACGCGGTCGCGGGCCTGCGCGCCGCCGGCCTGGCCGTCCTGGCCGCCGACGGCGCCGGCGAGCACGATCTCGACGACCTGCAGGACGCCGCCGAGCGCGGGGAGGGACCCCTGGTCGGTCCCGTCGCCTGGGTGCTCGGCAACGAGGCCTGGGGCCTGCCGGACGCCGACCGCGCGCTGGCCGACCTCGTCGTGCGGGTGCCCGTGCACGGACGCGCCGAGAGCCTCAACCTCGCCACCGCCGCCACGGTCTGCCTGTACGCCGCCGCGCGAGCCGCGCCGCCGCGGCGCGCTGACCGCCGTCCGCGCGGACCGCGCGCTCCGGGCACGGGCGCACGGCACCCCGTACCCTGCGCGCATGGTCGAGCACGCCACACCGCCCGGCGCGCTCGATCAGCCGCGACCACCTCCCCGACGGCCTCGTCGTCGCCGGCCCCGACGCGGTCGTGCTGGCGGTGAACCGGGCGGCGGTGCGCTGCACCGGCATCGCCGAGGACCGGCTGGTCGGTCACGACGTCCGCACCGTCCTGCCGCTGCAGGACACCAGCGGCCGGCGCTACTGGGACGCCACCGACCCGTGGGGCGGGATCGCCACCCGCACCGGCCACCGCGAGCGGCTGCTGCTGCTGCCGGGCGGCAACGAGCTGCTGGTCACCGCCTCGTACGTGCGCGCCGAGCGCCTCGGCCCCGTCGACCGGGTGGTGCTGGCGCTGCGCGACACCGAGTCGCGCCGGCGCGCCGAGACCGACCACGCCGGCCTGATCTCCACCGTCGCCCACGAGCTGCGCTCGCCGCTGACCTCGGTCAAGGGCTTCAGCTCCACCCTGCTGCGGCGCTGGGACCGCTTCACCGACGAGCAGAAGCAGCTGATGCTGCAGACGATCGAGGCCGACGCCGACCGGGTGACCCGGCTCATCACCGAGCTGCTCGACATCTCCCGCATCGACGCCGGTCGCCTGCAGGTGCGCCGCCAGCCCGTCGACCTGCCCGCTGCCGTGCGCGGGCAGGTGGAGCGCGCCCTGGCCGCGGGCAACGGCGAGTCCGATCCCGGGTGGTTCGTGGTCGACGTCGCCGCCGACCTGCCCGAGGTGTGGGTCGACCCCGACCGGCTCGAGCAGGTGCTGGCGAACCTGCTCGAGAACGGGCGGCGCCACGGCCGCACCCCCGTGCACGTGCGGGTCGCCACCGACCCCTCGTCGCCGCCGGAGCAGCCCGGCGTCGAGATCGTGGTCGACGACTCCGGCGACGGGATCCCCGAGGCCGACATCCCGCTGGTGTTCAGCAAGTTCTGGCGCGGCGAGCGCCGCGGCGGCACCGGTCTCGGGCTGTACGTCGTGCGTGGCCTGGTCGAGGCGCACGGCGGACGCATCAGCGTCGGGCGCTCGCGCCTGGGCGGCGCGATGTTCCGGGTGACCCTGCCCGGCGGCGCCCCCGAGCACATGGCCTGACCTCGCTCACCACGTTCAGTAGGCGATCACCTACTGGACGTGGCGTGCGAGCCCCGCCAGGTAGGTGCTCGCCTCGCCAGGTCGTCCCCCAGGCCCACGGGACGGAACGCGCGCGAGGACGCCCCGCCGCGGTCAATAGACTCGGCGCCATGTCCGCACCGAACTCCTCGTACGACCCCGTCGAGGTCGCCGCGCTGTCCCCGGAGGCGGTCGCGGCCGCCGTGGCCGAGGCGCTCGGGCGCGTTCGAGGCGGCGACCGACCTCGACGCCCTCAAGGCGGCCCGCCTCGAGCACGACGGCGACCGCAGCGCCGCTGGCCCTGGCCAACCGCGAGATCGGCGCCCTGCCGCCGGCCGCGCGCGCCGAGGCCGGCGAGCGGGTCGGTGCGGCCCGCCGGCGGGTCAAGGACGCGATCGCGGCCCGCACCGAGGTGCTCGCAGGCCGAGCGCGACGCCCGGGTGCTGGTCGAGGAGGCCGTCGACGTCACCCTCCCGGTCGACCGGCGCCCGCTCGGCGCCGAGCACCCGCTCACCGCGCTGATGGAGCGCATCGGCGACGTCTTCATCGGCATGGGGTGGGAGGTCGCCGACGGGCCCGAGGTCGAGGCCGAGTGGTTCAACTTCGACGCCCTGAACTTCGGCCCCGACCACCCGGCCCGCCAGATGCAGGACACCTTCTTCGTCGACCCGCCCGGGTCCGGCCTGGTGCTGCGCACCCACACCTCGCCGGTGCAGGCGCGCTCGCTGCTGGAGCGCGACCTGCCGGTGTACGTCGTGGTGCCCGGCAAGACCTTCCGCACCGACGAGCTCGACGCCACCCACACGCCGGTCTTCCACCAGGTCGAGGGCCTGGCGGTCGACAAGGGCCTGACGATGGCGAACCTGAGGGGCACGCTCGACCACTTCGCCGCGGCCGTCATCGGCGCCGGGCGTCACCACCCGGCTGCGGCCCTCGTTCTTCCCGTTCACCGAGCCCAGCGCCGAGATGGACCTGCGCTGCTTCGTCTGCGACGGCGGCGACCCCGGCTGCCGCACCTGCGGCGGCACCGGCTGGATCGAGTGGGGAGGCTGCGGCATGGTCAACCCGAACGTGCTGCGCGCGTGCGGGGTCGACCCCGAGGTCTACTCGGGGTTCGCCTTCGGCATGGGGGTCGAGCGCACCCTGATGTTCCGCAACGGCGTCGCCGACATGCGCGACATGGTCGAGGGCGACGTCCGCTTCAACGCCCAGTTCGGTGCCCAGTACGGGATGGAGGGCTGATGCGCGTCCCGCTGACGTGGCTCGCCGAGACGGTCGACACGCGCCGGAGCCACGCCCGAGGAGGTCGCCGCGTCGCTGGTGCGCGTCGGCCTCGAGGAGGAGGCCACCCACGGCGGCGACGTGAGCGGCCCGGTCGTGGTCGGCCGCGTGCTCACCGTGGCCAAGGAGCCGCAGAAGAACGGCAAGACGATCAGCTGGTGCACGGTCGACGTCGGACCCGAGCACGCGGCCGCCGACGGCGGACCGCGCGGGATCGTCTGCGGCGCCCACAACTTCGGCGAGGGTGACCTCGTCGTGGTGTCGCTGCCCGGCGCCGTGCTCGTCGGCGGCTTCGCGATCGCCTCGCGCAGGACGTACGGGCACGTGTCGGACGGCATGATCTGCTCGGCCGCCGAGCTCGGCCTCGGCGACGACCACGGCGGCATCGTCGTGCTCACCGAGACCGGCCTCGACCTCGACGGCGTCGAGCCGGGCGCCGACGCGATCGCGCTGCTCGGGCTCGACGACGCCACCGTCGAGGTCAACGTCACGCCCGACCGGGGCTACTGCTTCAGCGTCCGCGGCGTCGCGCGCGAGTACGGGCACTCCACCGGACGCGACGCGAGCTTCCGCGACCCCGCCGACGTCGAGGTGCCCGCGGTCACCGACGACGCCCACCCGGTGGCGGTGCGCGACGACGCCCCCGTCGACGGCCGCACCGGGTGCGCGCGGTTCGTCGGACGCGTCGTGCGCGGCATCGACCCCACGGCGCCGTCGCCGTTCTGGATGCAGCGCCGGCTGCAGCAGGCCGGCATGCGCCCCATCTCGCTCGCGGTCGACGTCACGAACTACGTGATGCTCTGCGGTCGGGCAGCCGCTGCACGCCTACGACCTGGCGACGCTCGACCCCGCCGGCATCGTGGTCCGCCGCGCCCGCGAGGGCGAGAGGCTCACCACCCTCGACGGCGTCGTGCGCGAGCTCGACCCCCAGGACCTGCTCATCACCGACGGTCCCGACGGCGCGCGCATCATCGGCCTGGCCGGCGTGATGGGCGGCGCCGACACCGAGGTCGGGCCCGGCACCACCGACGTCCTGGTCGAGGCCGCGCACTTCGACCCCGTCTCGATCGCCCGCACGGCCCGCCGGCACCGGCTGCCCAGCGAGGCGAGCAAGCGGTTCGAGCGCGGCGTCGACCCCTGGCTGCAGGCCGCGGCCGCCGAGCTGGCCGTGCGGCTGCTCGTCGAGCACGGCGGCGGGCACCCGGCCCGGTGGGCGACCTCGACGAGGTGCCCGCACCGTCGGCCGTCCGGCTCGCCGTCCGACCTGCCGGCGCGGCTGGTGGGCGTGCCGTACGCGCGCGCGACGGTGGTCGCGGCGGCTGCGCGAGATCGGTTGCCAGGTCGAGGCGACGTCCGACGCGTCGAGCGTGCTCGAGGTGCTGCCCCGCCGACCTGGCGTCCCGACCTCGCGGTGCCGGCCGACCTGGTCGAGGAGGTGGCCCGGCTGCGACGGCTACGACGCCATCCCCTCGGTGCTGCCGGTCGCCCCGGCCGGGCGCGGGCTGACCCGCGCCCAGCGGGCCCGCCGCGCCGCGGTGGCGCGAGCGCTCGCCGAGACCGGGCTGCGTCGAGGTGCTGACCTACCCCTTCGTCGCGCCGGGCGTGCACGACGACCTCGGGCTCGACGCCGACGACCCGCGCCGCACGCCGGTGCGGCTGGCCAACCCGCTGTCCGACGAGCAGCCGTGCTGCGCACCACCCTGCTCTCCGACGCTGCTGACCGCGTTGCGCCGCAACGTCTCCCGCGGCACGACCGACGTGCGGCTGTTCGAGGTCGGCATGGTCACGCGTCCTGATCGCCCGGTGGGTCCGGGCGACGCGCCCGTCCACCCGGGTCGGGGTGCGTCCGTCCGACGACGACCTGGCCCGCGCTGCGACGCCGCGGTGCCGCCGCAGCCGGTGCGCGTGGCCGGCGTCGCCGCGGGCCACGCCGACCCCGCCGGCTGGTGGGGGCCCGGACGTCCGGTCGACCACGGCGACGCCGTGGACGCCGCGCTCGGCGTCGCACGCGCCCTCGGGGTCGAGGTCGACCGTCGTCGCCGACGCGCACGCCCCGTGGCACCCGGGCCGCTGCGCCCGCGCTCGACCTGCCCGACGGCACCGCTGGTCGGCCACGCCGGCGAGCTGCACCCGCAGGTCGGCGAGCGGCCCTCGGCCTGCCGGCTCGCACCGTCGCGTTCGAGATCGACCTCGACGTGCTCACGACCGTGGCCGGTCGGCCGGTGACGGCCCAGCCGGTCGTCCCGTTCCCGGTGGTCAAGGAGGACGTCGCCCTCGTCGTGCCGGACGGCGTCCCCGCGGCCGACGTGCGGCCGCGCGCTGCGCGAGGGCGGCCGGCGACCTGCTCGAGGACGTCCGCCTGTTCGACGTCTACACCGGCGAGCAGGTCGGCGAGGGCCACCGCAGTCGCTGGCGTTCGCGCTGCGGATGCGGGCGCACCGACCGCACGCTCACCGCCGACGAGTCGGCCGCGGTCCGTACCGCCGCCGTCGCGCTGGCGGCCGAGCGGCACGGCGCCGCTGCCTGAGGGGGCGCGTGCAGCGTCCCGCCGAGCCGCACGGCCCTGGTCACCGGGGCCTCGCGCGGGCTCGGACGCCACCTGGCCGCCGGGCTGGCTCGACGCCGGGCTGTCGGTGGCGCTGCTCGTGCGCGACCGCGCCGCGGGGGAGCGGGTCGCAGCCGATCTGCGGCCGCGCCTGGCCGAGGGAGCGCGCTGCGGGGTGGTCGTCGCCGACGTCACCGACCACGCCCAGGTCGAGGCGGCCGCGCACGAGGCCGTCGAGGCGCTCGGTGCGGTCGACCTGCTCGTCAACAACGCCGGCGTGATCGAGCCGCGCGAGGTGCCTGCGTGGGAGGAGGACCCCGCGACCTGGCGCACCGTCGTCGAGGCCGACCTGCTCGGCCCGTTCCACTGCGTGCGCGCGCTGGTGCCGGCCATGGTCGCGCAGGGTGCCGGCCGCGTCGTCACCGTCTCCTCGGGCGCCGGCGCGTCCGACCGCGACGTCTACTCGGCCTACTGCGCCGCCAAGGCCGGTGCCTTCCGGCTGACGGGCAACCTGCACCTCGCCGGGCACGCCCGCGGGCTGCGGGCGTTCGACGTCTCCCCGGGGGTCGTGCGCACCGACATGACGGGCGCGATGGCGATGCACGACGGCCGCACCGACTGGACCGAGCCGCAGGCCCTGGTCGACCTCGTCGTCGCGGTCGCGCGCGGCGAGCTCGACGAGTGGTCGGGCCGGTACCTGCGCGCCGGCGTCGACACCGTGGAGTCGCTGCGGGCTTCGGCAGACGGGCTCGACGAGCGCGCCCGCCGGTTGCGGGTGCAGGCGCTCGGCCCCGACGACACCGCGGTCTGAGCCGGGCGTTGCCGCACCACCTCTCGCGGCGCACACTGGGCACCGGGGCCGAGGGAGGCCGGGATGCTCGTTCTGTACGTCGTCGTGGTGCTGGTGTGCATGGTCGTCCTCGACCTGGTGTACGCGGCGGCACGGTGGGCGCTGTCGGGCCGCGCGCCGTTCCCGTTCCGCACCCTGGCGGCCCACCTCGACGACTGGCGCGACGAGCGCAAGCCGCGCCCGGAGCCGATCCCGCCGGTCCTGCTCGGGCTCGAGCTGCGCCGGCTGGGCGAGGAGGTGCGGCGGATCGCCGACAGCGACCTGCCCGCCAAGAGCGTCCGGATCGCGGCGTGCACCGCGGCCTACGACGACGTCCTGATCCAGGCGTGCCGTCGGATCGGGGTCGACGAGCCGCAGGGGCCGGTTCCGCTGCGCCCGCGGCAGCGGTTCGAGGCCGAGTCGGCGCTGGTGGCAGCCGGTTTCGACTGGTGACGGGGCCGCACCGCACCGTGGCTGCATGAACATTCCGACTTGTGTATGATCATGCGCATGGTGAGCGTGGCGGTCGCGGGTGCCAGCGGCTACGCGGGCGGCGAGGTGCTGCGCCTGCTCCTCGGCCACCCCGACGTCGAGATCGGCGCGGTGACCGCGCACGGGTCGGCCGGCAGCCCGCTCGGCGAGCACCAGCCGCACCTGGTGCCGCTCGCCGACCGCGTCCTGCAGCCCACCACCGCCGAGACCCTGGCCGGCCACGACGTCGTCGTGCTCGGGCTCCCGCACGGCGCGAGCGGCGCCCTGGCGCGCGAGCTCGACCCGGACACCCTCGTGGTCGACGTCGTCGGCCGACCACCGGCTCGTCGACGCGCGTGCGTGGGACGCCTTCTACGGCGGCGAGCACCCCGGCACCTGGCCCTACGGGCTGCCCGAGCTGCCCCTGCCCGGGGGAGCGCGCCAGCGCGAGGCCCTCGTCGGCACCCGGCGCGTGGCCGTGCCCGGTTGCTACCCGACCGCAGTCTCCCTCGCCCTCGCGCCCGGACTGGTCGCCGGCGTGGTCGAGCCCGCCGACCTCGTCGTGGTCGCGGCGTCCGGCACCTCGGGGGCGGGCAAGGCCGTCAAGGCGCACCTGCTGGGCTCGGAGGTGATGGGTTCGATGTCGCCCTACGGCGTGGGCGGCGGTCACCGGCACGTGCCCGAGATCCGGCAGAACCTCGCGGCGGCCGCCGGCCTCGACCCGTCCGGGGTCACGATGTCGTTCACGCCGACCCTGGCGCCGATGCCGCGCGGCATCCTCGCCACCTGCACCGCACGTCTCGTCCCGGGCACCACCCCCGAGGCCGTCCGCGCGGCGTGGGTCGACGCCTACGCCGACGAGCCGTTCGTGCACCTGCTGCCCGAGGGTCGCTGGCCGCGCACGGCCGACACGACCGGCGCCAACGCCGTCCACCTGCAGGTGGCGGTCGACGCCGCCGCGGGTCGCGTGGTGGTCGTCGCGGCCGTCGACAACCTCACCAAGGGGACGGCCGGCGCCGCCGTGCAGTGCCTGAACCTCGCGCTCGGGCTCCCCGAGGGCACGGGCCTCACCAGCGCGGGGGTGGCGCCGTGAGCGACGCGACGCCGCTGCCGCGCGCCGTCGGCGCGCGCACCTGGACCATCGCCGAGCACACCGAGCCGGTGTGCGTGGTGCGGCTCCCCGCCGGGTCGGCGCTGCCCGACTGGGCCGACGGCGCGCCGCTGATCAGCGTCACCTGGACGCGCGACGAGACCAGCGTCGTCTGCCCGGCCCGCAGCGTGCCCGACACCCTCCCCGGGGCCGTGATGGGCCCGTACGCCGCCTTCCAGGTGGTCGGGCCGATGGACCACGGGCTCACCGGCGTCCTGGCCGCCCTGCTCGCACCCCTCGCGGAGGCCGAGATCCCCATCCTCATCGTCGCCACCTACGACACCGACTGGATCCTCACGCCCGCCCAGCACTCCGCCGCCGCGGCCGCGTGCTGGACCGGCGCCGGTCACGAGGTGGTGGCGGCATGAGCGTCACCGCGGCGCAGGGCTTCTCGGCGGCCGGCGTCACGGCCGGCCTGAAGGGGAGCGGACGTCCCGACGTCGCGCTCGTGGTCAACACCGGCCCGCGCGACGCCGTCGCGGCCGTCTACACGTCGAACCGGTGCAAGGCGAACCCGGTGCTGTGGAGCGAGCAGGTCACCGCCGACGGTCGCGCGCGGTCGGTGGTGCTGAACTCCGGCGGCGCCAACTGCTACACCGGTCCCGAGGGGTTCGCCACGACGCACGCGACCGCCGAGCTGGTGGCCGACCTCGACCGGCACCGGCGCGTCCGACGTGGTGGTCTGCTCCACCGGCCTGATCGGCGTGCTGTTCTCGCGCGACCGGCTCCTCGACGGCGTCCGCGCCGCGCACGCCGCGCTCAGCGACGACGCGGGAGCCGCTGCGGCAGAGGCGATCATGACGACCGACTCGGTGCCGAAGCAGGCCGTGGTCGAGGGCGACGGGTTCACCGTCGGCGGCATGGCGAAGGGCGCGGGCATGCTCGCGCCGTCGCTGGCCACGATGCTCGTGGTGCTCACGACCGACGCCGACGTCGACGCCGCGGCGTGCGACGCGGCGCTGCGGGCGGCCACGCGGGTCACCTTCGACCGGCTCGACTCCGACGGGTGCACCTCGACCAACGACACCGTCGTGCTGATGGCCAGCGGGTCGTCCGGAACCACCCCCGCGCCCGAGGCGCTCTCCGCCGCGGTCACCGCCGTCTGCCACGACCTCGCGCAGCAGCTGATGCGCGACGCCGAGGGGTCCGAGCACGACATCGCGATCGAGGTGGTCGGCGCCGCGAGCGACGACGACGCCGTCGAGGTCGGACGGTCGATCGCGCGCAACAACCTGTTCAAGACCGCGGTGTTCGGGCGCGACCCCAACTGGGGACGCGTGCTCGCCGCGATCGGGACCACCTCGGCCGCCTTCGACCCGCTCGACCTCGACGTCGCCCTCAACGGCGTGACGGTGTGCCGCGGGTCGGTACCGGCCGACGACCCCGCCGGCATCGACCTGTCCGCGCGCGAGGTGCACGTGCTCGTCGACCTCAAGGCGGGCGACGCCACCGCGACCGTCTGGACCAACGACCTCACCCACGCCTACGTCCACGAGAACAGCGCCTACTCCACATGAGCGAACCGGACCCCGCACACGACGGCGCCGGTGCCCGCTGGGGCACCACGCGCCCGATGCGCACCACCGACCCCGAGCACGTGGCGCGCGTGTCCGCCACGCTCACCGACGCGCTGCCGTGGCTCAAGGAGTTCCACGGCCAGGTCGTCGTGATCAAGTACGGCGGCAACGCGATGGTCGACGAGACGCTCAAGCAGGCGTTCGCCGACGACATGGTCTTCCTGCGGCACTGCGGCATCCACCCGGTCGTCGTGCACGGCGGCGGGCCCCAGGTCTCGTCGATGCTGGGGCGCCTCGGCATCGAGTCCGAGTTCCGGGGCGGGCTGCGCGTCACCACGACCGAGTCCGTCGACGTCGTCCGGATGGTGCTGGTCGGCCAGGTGGGCCGCGAGCTCGTCGGCCTGATCAACGGCCACGGCCCGTACGCCGTGGGGCTGTCCGGCGAGGACGCCGGCCTGTTCCGCGCCGAGCGCACCATGCCGGTGGTCGACGGCGAGCCGGTCGACGTCGGCCTGGTCGGCGACGTCGTCGAGGTCGACCCCGCGGCGATCCGCGACCTGGTGGCCGCGGGACGCATCCCCGTGGTGTCGACCGTCGCGCCCGACGCCTCGGGCCAGGTGCTGAACGTCAACGCCGACACCGCCGCGGCCGCGCTCGCCGTGGCGCTGGGGGCGGTCAAGCTGGTGGTCCTGACCGACGTCGAGGGCCTGTACTCCGACTGGCCCGACCGGACCTCGCTGGTGCAGCAGATCGGCGCCGCCGAGCTCGAGGGCGTTCTGCCCGAGATCGACTCCGGCATGGCGCCGAAGATGCAGGCGTGCCTGCGCGCGGTGCGCGGCGGCGTGCGCCGCGCGACCGTCGTCGACGGACGCCTGCCGCACGCCCTGCTGCTGGAGATGCTCACCAGCGACGGCACCGGGACCATGGTGGTGCCCTGATGGAGGGACGACGTTGACCGAGATCGTCACGGCCGCCGCGTCGGGGCCCGACCTGGCCACCCGGTACGCCGGCGCGCTGATGAACACCTTCGGACCGCCGCAGCGCGTCCTGGTCCGCGGCGCCGGCTGCGAGGTGTGGGACGCCGACGGCAACCGCTACCTCGACCTGCTGGCCGGCATCGCGGTCAACGCGCTCGGGCACGCGCACCCGACGCTCGTCGGGGCGGTCACCGCGCAGATGTCGACGCTCGGCCACGTCTCGAACTTCTTCGCGACCGGGCCGCAGGTGGCGCTCGCCGAGCGGCTGCTCGGCCTCCTCGACGCCCCCGAGGGCTCGCGGGTGTTCCTGTGCAACAGCGGTGCCGAGGCCCTCGAGGCCGCGTTCAAGATGACGCGTCGCACCGGACGCACCCGCGTCGTGGCTGCCGAGGGCGCCTTCCACGGGCGCACCATGGGCGCCCTCGCGCTCACGCACAAGGTCGCCTACCGCGAGCCGTTCGAGCCGCTGCCCGGCGGTGTCGAGCACGTCCCGTTCGGCGACGCCGACGCGCTGCGCGCGACCGTCGACGACACGGTCGCCGCGGTGGTCCTCGAGCCGGTGCAGGGGGAGGGCGGGGTCGTCACCCCGCCGCCCGGGTACCTCGCCGCGGCACGTGAGATCACCTCCGCCGCAGGCGCTCTGCTCGTCCTCGACGAGGTGCAGACCGGCGTCGGACGCACGGGCGCCTGGTTCGCGCACCAGCACGCCCACGTCGGCGGCCTCCCCGGCGGCGGCACGGTCGTGCCCGACGTGGTCACCCTGGCCAAGGGCCTCGGCGGAGGCGTTCCCGGTGGGCGCCGTGGTCGGGCTGGGCGAGACGGCGGGCACGCTGCTCGGCCCGGGCAACCACGGCAGCACCTTCGGCGGCAACCCGGTCGCCTGCGCGGCCGCCCTGGCGACGCTCCACGTGATCGAGCGCGACGGGCTGGTCGAGCACGCGCGCGTCCTCGGCGAGGCCTGGCGTGCCGACCTCGCCGGTGCCCACGCGCTGGTGTCCCACGTCCGTGGCGAGGGCCTGCTGCTGGGTGTCGTCCTGCGCGAGCCGGTGGCGGCGGCCGTCGCGTCCGCGGCGCTCGAGGCCGGCTTCGTCGTCAACGCGGTGGCGCCCGACACGGTGCGTCTCGCGCCGCCGCTCCTGCTCACCCGCGAGCAGGCCGACTCCTTCACCACCGCGCTGCCCGCGCTGTGCGAGCGCGCCCTGGCCGCCCACGAGGGGAGCACGCCGTGACCGTCCGCCACTTCCTGCGCGACGACGACCTGACGCCGACCGAGCAGGCCGAGGTGCTCGCCCTCGCAGCCCGGCTCAAGGCCGACCGCTTCGCCGAGCGGCCGCTGGAGGGCCCGCGCGCCGTCGCCGTGCTGTTCGACAAGCCCTCGACCCGCACCCGGGTCTCGTTCAGCGTCGGCGTGGCCGAGCTGGGCGGCTACCCCCTGGTGATCGACGCCCAGGCGAGCCAGATGGGACGCGGCGAGCCCGTCGCCGACACCACCCGGGTCCTCGACCGGCAGGTCGCCGCGATCGTGTGGCGCACCTTCGAGCAGGAGCGGCTCACGCAGATGGCCGCGGTCAGCCGGGTGCCGGTCGTGAACGCCCTCACCGACCTGTTCCACCCGTGCCAGATCCTGGCCGACCTGCAGACGGTGGTCGAGCACAAGGGGTCGGCCGCCGGGCGGACCCTGGCCTACCTCGGCGACGGCGCCAACAACATGGCGCACTCGTACCTGCTCGGCGGCGTCACGGCGGGCATGCACGTGCGGGTCGTCACGCCGTCGACGCACCTGCCCGACCCCGCCGTCGTCGCCGACGCCGAGGCGCTGGCCGGGCGCACCGGCGGGTCGGTGCTGGTCACCTCCGACCCGGTCGCCGGTGCCGAGGGTGCCGACGTCCTGGCGACCGACACCTGGGTGTCGATGGGGCAGGAGTCCGAGAAGGACTCGCGCGCGGGTGGTTCCAGCCCCTTCGCCCCGTACGCGGTCGACGCCGCGTGCCTCGGGCGCGCTGCCGACGACGCGATCGTCCTCCACTGCCTGCCCGCGTACCGCGGCCTCGAGATCTCGGCCGACGTGATCGACGGCCCGCAGTCGGTCGTGTGGGACGAGGCCGAGAACCGGCTGCACGCGCAGAAGGCCCTGCTGGTCTGGCTGCTCGAGCGCTCCCGGGGCGGCGCGTGACCGTCCCCGCCACCAAGACCGCCCGGCACGCCCGCATCGTCGACCTGCTCGGCCACCACGCGGTGCGCTCGCAGCCCGAGCTCGCCACGCTGCTCGCCGCCGAGGGCGTGGCGGTCACCCAGGCGACGCTGTCGCGCGACCTGGTCGAGCTCGGCGCCAGCAAGGTGCGCTCGCCCGAGCACGGGCTGGTCTACGCGGTCCCGTCGTTCGGCGGCGACCGCACCCCCAACCCCGCCGTCGCGCCCGAGCGGCTCGACGCCCGGCTCGCCCGGCTGTGCGAGGAGCTGCTCGTCAGCGCCGAGCACAGCGCGAACCTGGTCGTGCTGCGCACGCCCCCCGGCGCCGCGCAGTTCCTCGCGTCCGCCGTCGACCAGTCGGTCCTGCCGACCGTGCTCGGCACCATCGCCGGCGACGACACCGTGCTGGTGATCGGCCGCGAACCCACCGGCGGCGACGCCCTCGCCGCCCGCTTCCTCGCCCTGGCCGGTGGCCGGGACGACCGCACCACCCCCCTGGAGGAGCACCCGTGAGCAAGGTCCTGACGTCGCTGCCCGTCGGCGAGAAGGTCGGCATCGCCTTCTCCGGCGGTCTCGACACGTCCGTCGCCGTGGCGTGGATGCGCGAGAAGGGCGCCGTGCCGTGCACGTACACGGCCGACATCGGCCAGTACGACGAGCCCGACATCGACGCGATCCCCGGCCGAGCCCGCCAGTACGGCGCCGAGATCGCCCGGGCCGTCGACTGCCGGCTGCCGCTGGTCGAGGCGGGGCTCGCCGCGATGGCCTGCGGCGCCTTCCACATCCGCTCGGGCTCGCGGACGTACTTCAACACCACGCCGCTCGGCCGGGCCGTCACCGGCACCCTGCTCGTGCGGGCGATGCACGAGGACGGCGTCGACATCTGGGGCGACGGCTCCACCTTCAAGGGCAACGACATCGAGCGGTTCTACCGCTACGGGCTGCTGGCCAACCCCGACCTGCGCATCTACAAGCCCTGGCTCGACCGCGACTTCGTCTCCGAGCTCGGCGGCCGCGCCGAGATGAGCCAGTGGCTGACCGAGCGCGAGCTGCCGTACCGCGACAGCGCCGAGAAGGCCTACTCCACCGACGCCAACATCTGGGGCGCCACCCACGAGGCGAAGACGCTGGAGCACCTCGACGTCTCGCTCGAGACCGTGGAGCCGATCATGGGCGCGCGGTTCTGGGACCCCGCCGTCGAGATCGCGTCCGAGGACGTCACGATCGCGTTCGAGCGCGGCCGTCCGGTCGCGGTGGACGGCACCCGCTTCGACGACCCGGTCGCCCTCGTCCTGGAGGCCAACGCGATCGGCGGCCGGCACGGGCTCGGCATGTCCGACCAGATCGAGAACCGCATCATCGAGGCCAAGTCGCGCGGCATCTACGAGGCGCCCGGCATGGCGCTGCTGTGGACCGCGTACGAGCGCCTGCTCAACGCGGTGCACAACGAGGACACCATCGCGACCTACCACCAGCAGGGCCGCCGGCTGGGCCGCCTGCTCTACGAGGGCCGCTGGCTCGACCCGCAGTCGCTGATGCTGCAGGAGTCGATCCAGCGGTGGATCGCGTCCGTCGTCACCGGTGAGGTGACGCTGCGGCTGCGGCGCGGTGACGACTACACGGTGCTGCGCACCGACGGCCCGGCGCTGTCGTACCACCCGGACAAGCTCTCGATGGAGCGCACCGAGAACGCCGCGTTCGGGCCCACCGACCGCATCGGCCAGCTGACCATGCGCAACCTCGACATCGCCGACTCGCGCGCGCTGCTCGAGCTGTACGCCGACCAGCCGCTCGACCAGGGCCAGGTGCTGGTCGAGAACGGCACCCTGTTCGGCGCCCTGCCGGCCGGCGGCGCCGACCGCATCACGGCGAACCCGGCGGTCGCCGGCGACGAGGAGGCCGCGCTCGAGAACGCGGCGATGGAAGTCGGTACGGACTGATGGGCGAGGCCACGGGGACGACGGCGTCCGGCGCGCTGTGGGGCGGTCGGTTCAGCGGCGGTCCTGCCGACGCCCTGGCCGAGCTGTCGCGCAGCACCCACTTCGACTGGCGCCTGGCCCGTCTCGACATCGAGGGCTCGCGGGCGCACGCCCGGGTCCTGCACCGCGCCGGGTTGCTCGACGACGCCGCCCTGGCGGGCATGCTCGACGCGCTCGACCGGCTCGACGCCGACGTGGCCTCCGGCGCGTTCGGGCCCGACCCCTCCGACGAGGACGTGCACGGCGCGCTCGAGCGCGGCCTGATCGAGCGGGCGGGTGCCGAGCTGGGCGGACGCCTGCGCGCCGGCCGCTCGCGGAACGACCAGATCGCCACGCTCGTGCGGATGTACCTGCGCGAGAACGCCCGTCGTCTCGCCGGGGGAGTGCTCGACGTCGTCGAGGCGCTCGTCGACCAGGCCGCCGCCCACCCCGGCGCGGCGATGCCCGGACGCACGCACCTGCAGCACGCGCAGCCGGTGCTGCTCGCGCACCACCTGCTGGCGCACGCCTGGCCGCTGCTGCGCGACGTCGACCGGCTGCGCGACTGGGACTCCCGGGCGGCGCGGTCGCCCTACGGGTCCGGCGCGCTGGCCGGGAGCTCGCTGGGCCTCGACCCTGCGGCGGTCGCCGCCGACCTGGGCTTCGACGGACCGGTGGAGAACTCGATCGACGGCACGGCTGCGCGCGACGTCGTCGCGGAGTTCGCCTTCGTCGCCGCGATGGTCGGGGTCGACCTGTCGCGCCTCAGCGAGGAGGTGATCGTGTGGGCGACCAAGGAGTTCTCGTTCGTCACCCTCGACGACGCCTTCTCGACCGGGTCGTCGATCATGCCGCAGAAGAAGAACCCCGACGTCGCCGAGCTCGCGCGCGGCAAGGCCGGACGGCTGATCGGCGACCTCACCGGCCTGCTCGCCACCCTGAAGGGCCTGCCGCTCGCCTACAACCGCGACCTGCAGGAGGACAAGGAGCCGGTCTTCGACGCGGTCGACACCCTCGAGGTGCTGCTCCCCGCCGTGGCGGGGATGGTCGCGACCCTGACCTTCCACACCGAGCGCCTGGCCGAGCTCGCCCCGCAGGGGTTCGCCCTGGCCACCGACGTCGCCGAGTGGCTCGTGCGCCAGGGGACGCCGTTCCGCGTCGCCCACGAGGTGGCGGGCGCCTGCGTGCGGGCGTGCGAGGAGCGCGGCGTCGAGCTGTGGGACCTCTCCGACGCCGAGCTGGCCGCGGTGCACCCCGCGCTGACGCCGGGCGTGCGCGAGGTGCTGACGGTCGAGGGCTCGCTGGCGAGCCGTGACGGCGTCGGCGGCACGGCGCCCGTGCGCGTCGCCGAGCAGCTCGAGCAGGCGCGCAGCGCGTCGGCGACGGCCCGCTCGTGGGCCGGCCCGCCGGCCCCGAGGTAGCCCACCCTCACCTGCGCTGCTTGGTACCGGACCGCGCGCCACCCTTGCCGTGCGCCCCCTTCCTCGACTTGACTACGGGTCGAGGGCTCGCGACGGTGCGGGCTCTCGCTGCACCCGAGGCGACGACGCTGAGGAGGAGCGACCTGATGAGCTCGGCAGAGACAGTGGCGCACGCGCGGTCGGTGGTGGCCGAGCTGCGCCGTACCGTCCAGGCGCTGGCCGCCCAGTACGGCGAGACCGTCGACGTGCACCGGCTCAAGGACGACGTCGCCCGGCTGGCGGCCGACCTCAACCTGCTCGCCCGCGCGTCGGCGCGCGCGCCCGGCGGTCAGCAGGAGGTCGTGTACATCACCGACGACGACTACGGGAACGACTTCTGGGCCGAGGCCGACGACGAGGGCCTCGGCGCCCAGGGCCGCGGGTGAGCGCCCCTCCGACCGGGGTCGGTGCACCCGGGCGGGCCCGCATCGCCGAGCGCACGCTGCGCCGCGACCGCTACTGGCTCCAGCCCGCCGTCACCTTCGTCTGCTTCACGCTGTGGCTCGCCTACGGCCTCGCGCGCACGGCGACCGCAGCAGCACTACTACGTGCCGGAGTACGAGTACCTGACGCCCTTCGCGTCGCCGTGCGTGAGCGCGTCCTGCGTCGAGGGGTCCTCGCACCTGGGCGTGTGGTTCGGCGAGTTCCCGCCGCTGATCCCGCTGGCGATCGTCACGCTGCCGTTCCTGCTGCTGTTCCGGCTGACCTGCTACTACTACCGCAAGGCCTACTACCGGGCGTTCTGGCTGTCCCCGCCGGCGTGCGCCGTCGCCGAGCCGCACAGGGCCTACACCGGCGAGACGCGGTTCCCGCTGGTCGTCCAGAACGCGCACCGGTACTTCTTCTACGCGGCGGTGCTGATCTCGTTGATCAACACCTACGACGCGCTCAAGTCCTTCCACGGTGCCGACGGGGGCTTCGGCCTGGGCCTGGGCACGCTGGTGCTGGTCACCAACGTCGTGCTGCTGTGGCTGTACACCCTGTCGTGCCACTCCTGCCGGCACCTGGTCGGCGGACGGCTCAAGCACTTCAGCAAGCACCCGGTGCGGTACCGCCTGTGGGGCTGGGTCTCGAAGCTGAACGAGCGGCACATGCTGTTCGCCTGGATCACCCTGGCGAGCCTCGTCCTCACCGACCTCTACGTCTGGATGGTCGCCAGCGGCACCATCACCGACCTGCGGTTCATCAACTAGCAGAGGGGATCCCGCGCACCCGTGAGCGACCTCGAACAGCACGACTACGACGTCCTGGTGATCGGCGCCGGCGGCGCCGGCCTGCGGGCGGCGATCGAGGCCCGCGAGCAGGGCCTGCGCACCGCGATCATCTGCAAGTCGCTGTTCGGCAAGGCGCACACCGTGATGGCCGAGGGCGGCATCGCGGCCTCGATGGGCAACGTCAACTCCAAGGACAACTGGCAGGTGCACTTCCGCGACACCATGCGCGGCGGCAAGTTCCTCAACAACCCGCGGATGGCCGAGCTGCACGCGCAGGAGGCCCCGCAGCGGGTGTGGGAGCTCGAGACCTACGGCGCGCTGTTCGACCGCACCGCCGACGGCCGCATCTCCCAGCGCAACTTCGGCGGTCACGAGTACCCGCGGCTGGCCCACGTCGGCGACCGCACCGGCCTCGAGCTGATCCGCACGCTGCAGCAGAAGATCGTCTCGCTGCAGCAGGACGGACCTCGCGGAGCCGGGTGACCTCGACGCCCGGATGCAGGTGTTCGCCGAGCTGACGATCACCGACCTGCTGCTCGACGACGGCCGCGTCGCCGGCGCCTTCGGCTACTGGCGCGAGTCCGGCCGGTTCGTCGTCTTCCGCGCCCCGGCCGTCGTCCTGGCCACCGGCGGCATCGGCAAGTCGTTCAAGGTCACCTCCAACTCCTGGGAGTACACCGGCGACGGGCTGCGCGCTGGCGCTGCGCGCCGGCGCCAGCATCCTCAACATGGAGTTCATCCAGTTCCACCCGACCGGGATGGTCTGGCCCCCCTCGGTGAAGGGCATCCTCGTCACCGAGTCGGTGCGCGGCGACGGCGGCGTGCTGCGCAACTCCGAGGGCAAGCGCTTCATGTTCGACTACGTCCCCGACGTCTTCCGCACGCAGTACGCCGAGTCCGAGGACGAGGCCGACCGCTGGTACGACGACCCCGAGAACAACAAGCGCCCGCCCGAGCTGCTGCCGCGCGACGAGGTCGCCCGCGCGATCAACACCGAGGTCAAGGAGGGACGCGGCTCCCCGCACGGCGGCGTCTTCCTCGACGTCTCGACCCGGCTGCCCGCCGAGGAGATCATGCGAGAAGCTGCCGTCGATGCACCACCAGTTCAAGGAGCTGGCCGACGTCGACATCACCGCCGAGCCGATGGAGGTCGGCCCCACCTGCCACTACGTGATGGGCGGCGTCGAGGTCGACCCCGACACCGCCGCGGCCACCGTCCCGGGCCTCTTCGCGGCCGGCGAGGTCGCGGGCGGCATGCACGGCTCGAACCGGCTCGGCGGCAACTCGCTGTCCGACCTGCTGGTGTTCGGCCGCCGGGCCGGCACCGGCGCGGCCGAGTACCTGCGCTCGCTCGACGAGCGACCGACCGTTCGCCCGGACGACGTCGCGGCCGCCGACGCGGCGCGCGGTGGAGTGCTTCGACCCGGGTCCGGACGGCTCGCGGTCGAGAACCCCTACACCGTGCACACCGACCTGCAGCAGACCATGAACGACCTCGTCGGCATCATCCGCCGCGAGAACGAGATCCGCGAGGCGCTCGAGCGGCTCGACGCGCTGGAGGAGCGCGCCTCCCGCGTCGTCGGTCGAGGGCCACCGGCAGTTCAACCCGGGCTGGCACCTCGCGCTCGACCTGCAGAACATGGTGCTCGTCTCGCGCTGCGTCGCGATGGCGGCGCTGGAACGCACCGAGAGCCGCGGCGGTCACACCCGCGAGGACCTCCCGGCGATGGACCCCGCGTGGCGAGGAGTCAACCTGGTGTGCCGCCTCGACGACGACGGCCGCGTCGTCCTGACCCGCCAGCCGGTCCCGGCGCATCCGGGACGACCTGCTCGACCTGTTCGAGGAGTCCGAGCTGGCGAAGTACCTCAGCACCCAGGAGCTGGGCGCGCGGACGGCGAAGGGGCCGGAAGGATGACCTACGACGCGAGGTTCCGGGTGTGGCGCGGCGACGCCACCGACGGCGGCCTGCAGGACTTCACCGTCGAGGTGAACGAGGGCGAGGTCGTCCTCGACATCATCCACCGGCTGCAGGCCACCCAGGCACCCGACCTGGCGGTGCGCTGGAACTGCAAGGCCGGCAAGTGCGGCTCGTGCAGCGGCGAGGTCAACGGCCGTCCCCGGCTGCTGTGCATGACGCGCATGAGCACGTTCACCGAGGACGAGACCATCACCGTCACGCCGATGCGCGCCTTCCCGGTCGTCAAGGACCTCGTCACCGACGTCTCGTTCAACTACGCCAAGGCCCGCGAGGTCGCCTCGTTCGCGCCGCCGCCGGAGCTCGAGCCCGGCGAGTACCGCATGCAGCAGGTCGACGTCGAGCGCTCGCAGGAGTTCCGCAAGTGCATCGAGTGCTTCCTGTGCCAGGACACCTGCCACGTGGTGCGCGACCACGAGGACAACAAGGCCGCGTTCGCCGGGCCGCGGTTCCTCATGCGCGTCGCCGAGCTCGACATGCACCCGCTCGACGTCCTGGAGCGCCGCGACTCCGCGCAGGACGAGCACGGTCTGGGCTACTGCAACATCACCAAGTGCTGCAGCGAGGTCTGCCCCGAGCACATCAAGATCACCGACAACGCGCTGATCCCGATGAAGGAGCGCGTCGTCGACCGCCGGTACGACCCGCTGGTGTGGCTGGGGTCCAGGATCCGCCGCCGGCCGGGCAGCTGAGCACCGCGGCACCGGACGACCTCACCCGGCTCCTCGTCCGGCCCGTCCTGCACGTGGCCCCGCGGCTGCTCGGCGCGGTGGTCCGGCGGGAGGACGCCGACGGCGTCGTCGCCGTCCGGCTCACCGAGGTCGAGGCGTACGCCGGCGAGGACGACCCGGGCTCGCACGCCTTCCGCGGCCGCACGCCGCGCACCGCGGTCATGTTCGGGCCGCCCGCCCACCTGTACGTGTACTTCAGCTACGGCATGCACTGGTGCGCGAACGTCGTGACCGGCCCGGACGGACGGGCGTCCGCCGTCCTGCTGCGTGCCGGCGAGGTGGTGGAGGGGCACGGGCTCGCCCGGGCCCGGCGGCGCGCCGCCCGCACCGACCGCGACCTCGCCCGCGGACCGGCGCGGCTCGCCCAGGCGCTCGGCCTCACCGGCGACGACGACGGGGCCGACCTGCGCACGTCGTCCGTGCGGCTGGAGCCCCGCCGGCGCCAGGTCGCCGGTCGGTCGGTGCGCTCGGGGCCGCGGGTCGGGGTGTCCGGCCCGGGCGGCGACGCCGTCGCCTTCCCCTGGCGGTTCTGGCTCGCGGACGACCCCACCGTCTCCGCGTACCGGGCGTCCGTCCCGCGGGACGAACCGCGTCGCCGGTGAGCGCGCCGATCGGGCAGGCTGAGCCCTCAGCGGCCCGCGTCCGGTGGTCGCACCCGAGCGAGAGGCAGGACCGGTGACCGACATCCTCGACGAGCTGCAGTGGCGCGGGCTGGTGGCGCAGACCACCGACGAGGCCGCGCTGCGCGAGGCGCTCGCCGACGGGCTCACCGTCTACTGCGGGTTCGACCCGACGGCGCCCTCCCTGCACTTCGGCAACCTGGTGCAGCTGGTCGTGCTGCGGCACCTGCAGCGCGCGGGGCACCGGGTGCTCTGCCTCGTCGGGGGTTCGACCGGCCAGATCGGCGACCCGAGGCCCACCGCGGAGCGGGTGCTGAAGACCAAGGAGCAGACCGCGGACTGGGTCGCTCGCATCACGACGCAGGTGCGTCCGTTCCTCGACTTCGAGGGCGACAACCCCGCCCTGCTCGTCAACAACCTCGACTGGACGCAGCACCTGACCGTCCTGGACTTCCTGCGCGACATCGGCAAGCACTTCCGCGTCAACCAGATGGTCAGGAAGGACGCGGTGGCGGCGCGGCTGAACAGCGACGAGGGCATCAGCTACACCGAGTTCAGCTACCAGCTGCTGCAGGGGCTCGACTTCCTGCACCTGTTCCGCGAGCACGGGGTGACGCTGCAGACGGGCGGCAACGACCAGTGGGGCAACCTCACCGCCGGCGTCGACCTCGTGCACAAGGTCGAGGGGACGTCGGTGCACCTGCTGACGACGCCCCTGATCACCGACTCGGCCGGCAACAAGTTCGGCAAGTCCGAGGGCAACGCCGTCTGGCTCGAGGCGTCCATGACCAGCCCGTACGCGTTCTTCCAGTACTGGCTCAACGTCGAGGACGCCTCGGTCGTGCAGCTGCTGAAGGTCTTCACCGACCGCACGCGGGAGGAGGTGGCCGCCCTCGAGGTCGAGGTCGCCGAGCGGCCGTTCGCGCGGGAGGCCCAGCGGACCCTGGCCCGCGACGTGACGACGTTGGTGCACGGTGCCGGGGCGACGGCCGCGGTCGAGGCGGCGAGCAGCGCGCTGTTCGGACGGGGCGAGCTCCGCGACCTGGACGCACGCACGCTCGCCGACGCGGCGGCCGAGCTGCCCGGCGCCCGGGTGGGACGCGACGGGCTGGCGGTGGTCGACCTCCTGGTCGCCACGGGGCTCGCGGCCAGCCGGTCGGCGGCGCGGCGGACGGTCGACGAGGGGGGCGCCTACGTGAACAACGCGAAGGTCGCCGACGCCGACGCCGTCCTGTCGGCGGACGACCTCCTGCACGGACGGTGGGCGATCCTGCGCCGCGGTCGGCGCACGCTGGCGGCCGTCGAGGTGGTCTGACCGGCCCCGCGCCGGGGCACCGGCACGGCGTCCGGAGCACGGTCGGGAGCCGTCCGGGGGAGCCCGGGGACCCCGATTTGACTCTCGTCGCGAGGGCCTCGTAATGTTCTCGACGTCAGCCCGGCAGGGAGGAACGGACACCGAGACGGTGGCCGGTCCCTGAGGCTGGACCCCGGAAGACCTCCAGACCGTGACAGGTCGGTACGACCACGTCACGAGGCAGGATCCGGGGAGGCCCGAGAGCCTCAGGACGACCCGCAGGGACCGAGTCCCGCGAGTTTGACGGAGGAACGAAGGCCGAGTAAGTTTGCAGGGTTGCCCCGACGAGAAGACCCCGACACAGGGTCCATCCGAGGTGCGCGTCCGCTCCTTGAGAACTCAACAGCGTGCCAAAAGTCAATGCCAAAACCCCGTCGTGGGTGGCACCGAGGTCGGCATCAGCCGGCTGACGACCAGCTACGCGGAAATTCCTTTGGTATGACAGAAGATCAGTTATGTATCACTTACATAGCTAGCGAGATTCTGCTCAGCCAAGAATCAAAACCGGCGCGATTCGTCGCGTCACTTCGTTTAAAGTCGGTTGCCCGGTCCGCCGGGTCTAACCAGATGACATCAACGGAGAGTTTGATCCTGGCTCAGGACGAACGCTGGCGGCGTGCTTAACACATGCAAGTCGAACGGTGACGCTGGAGCTTGCTCCAGCTGATCAGTGGCGAACGGGTGAGTAACACGTGAGCAACCTGCCCTTGACTCTGGGATAACCCCGGGAAACCGGAGCTAATACCGGATACGAACCGCACAGGCATCTGCGTGGTTGGAAAGATTTATCGGTCAAGGATGGGCTCGCGGCCTATCAGCTTGTTGGTGGGGTAACGGCCCACCAAGGCGACGACGGGTAGCCGGCCTGAGAGGGCGACCGGCCACACTGGGACTGAGACACGGCCCAGACTCCTACGGGAGGCAGCAGTGGGGAATATTGCACAATGGGCGCAAGCCTGATGCAGCGACGCCGCGTGAGGGATGAAGGCCTTCGGGTTGTAAACCTCTTTCAGCAGGGAAGAAGCGAAAGTGACGGTACCTGCAGAAGAAGCACCGGCTAACTACGTGCCAGCAGCCGCGGTAATACGTAGGGTGCAAGCGTTGTCCGGAATTATTGGGCGTAAAGAGCTCGTAGGCGGTCTGTCGCGTCTGCTGTGAAAACCTAGGGCTTAACCCTGGGCCTGCAGTGGGTACGGGCAGACTAGAGTGCGGTAGGGGAGACTGGAATTCCTGGTGTAGCGGTGAAATGCGCAGATATCAGGAGGAACACCGGTGGCGAAGGCGGGTCTCTGGGCCGTAACTGACGCTGAGGAGCGAAAGCATGGGTAGCGAACAGGATTAGATACCCTGGTAGTCCATGCCGTAAACGTTGGGCGCTAGGTGTGGGGCTCATTCCACGAGTTCCGTGCCGCAGCAAACGCATTAAGCGCCCCGCCTGGGGAGTACGGCCGCAAGGCTAAAACTCAAAGGAATTGACGGGGCCCCGCACAAGCGGCGGAGCATGCGGATTAATTCGATGCAACGCGAAGAACCTTACCAAGGCTTGACATGCAGGGAAAACTCACAGAGATGTGAGGTCCGCAAGGGTCCTGCGCAGGTGGTGCATGGTTGTCGTCAGCTCGTGTCGTGAGATGTTGGGTTAAGTCCCGCAACGAGCGCAACCCTCGTCCTATGTTGCCAGCGGGTCATGCCGGGGACTCATAAGAGACTGCCGGGGTCAACTCGGAGGAAGGTGGGGATGACGTCAAATCATCATGCCCCTTATGTCTTGGGCTTCACGCATGCTACAATGGCCGGTACAAAGGGCTGCGAGACCGCAAGGTGGAGCGAATCCCAAAAAGCCGGTCTCAGTTCGGATTGGGGTCTGCAACTCGACCCCATGAAGTCGGAGTCGCTAGTAATCGCAGATCAGCAACGCTGCGGTGAATACGTTCCCGGGGCTTGTACACACCGCCCGTCACGTCATGAAAGTCGGTAACACCCGAAGCCAGTGGCCCAACCCCTCGGGGAGGGAGCTGTCGAAGGTGGGACTGGCGATTAGGACGAAGTCGTAACAAGGTAGCCGTACCGGAAGGTGCGGCTGGATCACCTCCTTTCTAAGGAGCATCTGGCGCCGGTTCGCCGGCGTCCAGGCCCACGCTCGAGCCGTATGTGTTCGAGGTGGAGCTCAAGGGTGGAACATTGACTAGTTGGCAGTCGCCGTCGCGACGCTCCCGAGTACGACCGGACCGCAAGGTCCACCCGGAAAACGGAGCTGATCGACGGAGACTGCCTCGGCGCGCTGTTGGGTCCTGAGGGAGTGGGCATCGCCCGACCTCACAGGACCGGTCCCCCGGACGAACCAGCCACCAGCGGTGGCCAGGCGCCGGCTCGGGGACCGGGACCGCCCGTAGCTTGAGAACTGCACAGTGGACGCGAGCATCTTTGATATCTGTAGCCAAGTTTTTAAGGGCATACGGTGGATGCCTTGGCACCAGGAGCCGATGAAGGACGTAGGAGCCTGCGATAAGCCTCGGGGAGTTGGCAACCGAACTGTGATCCGAGGATTTCCGAATGGGGAAACCCGGCTGGATTCATGTCCAGTCACCCACGCCTGAACACATAGGGCGTGCGGAGGGAACGAGGGGAAGTGAAACATCTCAGTACCCTCAGGAAGAGAAAGCAACAGCGATTCCGTGAGTAGTGGCGAGCGAAAGCGGAAGAGGCCAAACCGTACACGTGTGATAGCTGGTAGGCGTTGCGTGTTCGGGGTTGTGGGACCTATCCGACCGGACTACCAACCGGTCAGGGAGTCAGAAATGCGCGTCATAGTCGAAGGGCATTGAAAGGCCCGGCACAGAGGGTGCAACCCCCGTAGACGAAATGGCGCGCACTCCCGATGGGGATCCCAAGTAGTACGGGGCCCGAGAAATCCCGTACGAATCTGGGGGGACCACCCCCTAAGCCTAAATACTCCCTGGTGACCGATAGCGGACAAGTACCGTGAGGGAAAGGTGAAAAGTACCCCGGGAGGGGAGTGAAATAGTACCTGAAACCGTGTGCCTACAAGCCGTTGGAGCCGGATCTTCGGATCGGGTGACAGCGTGCCTTTTGAAGAATGAGCCTGCGAGTTAGTGCTCAGTGGCGAGGTTAACCCG
This sequence comes from uncultured Actinomycetota bacterium, assembly GCA_963715595.1. Taxonomy (GTDB): domain Bacteria; phylum Actinomycetota; class Actinomycetes; order Actinomycetales; family CAWJMD01; genus MFD01275-22. The sequence continues at coordinate 2,180,588 of OY970255.1, read as the reverse complement.
TGTGGGGAAGCCGTAGCGAAAGCGAGTCCGAACAGGGCGATTGAGTCGCTGGGTCTAGACCCGAAGCGGAGTGATCTACCCATGGCCAGGTTGAAGCGCGGGTAAGACCGCGTGGAGGACCGAACCCACCAGGGTTGAAAACCTGGGGGATGAGCTGTGGGTAGGGGTGAAAGGCCAATCAAACTCCGTGATAGCTGGTTCTCCCCGAAATGCATTTAGGTGCAGCGTCACGCGTTTCTTGCCGGAGGTAGAGCTACTGGATGGCCGATGGGCCCCACAAGGTTACTGACGTCAGCCAAACTCCGAATGCCGGTAAGTGAGAGCGTGGCAGTGAGACTGCGGGGGATAAGCTCCGTAGTCGAGAGGGAAACAGCCCAGAACACCGGCTAAGGCCCCAAAGCGTGTGCTAAGTGGAAAAGGATGTGGAGTTGCACAGACAACCAGGAGGTTGGCTTAGAAGCAGCCACCCTTGAAAGAGTGCGTAATAGCTCACTGGTCAAGTGATTCCGCGCCGACAATGTAGCGGGGCTCAAGCACACCGCCGAAGCCGTGTCATTCACACATGAGTCAGGCCTTCGTGGTCCAGACGTGTGGATGGGTAGGGGAGCGTCGTGTGGCGAGCGAAGCGGCGGGGTAACCCAGCCGTGGACGCCACACGAGTGAGAATGCAGGCATGAGTAGCGAAAGACGGGTGAGAAACCCGTCCGCCGAATGACCAAGGGTTCCAGGGCCAGGTTAATCCGCCCTGGGTAAGTCGGGACCTAAGGCGAGGCCGACAGGCGTAGTCGATGGACAACGGGTTGATATTCCCGTACCGGCGAAGAACCGCCCATGCCGAACCCGGTGATGCTAAGCGCCTGAAGCTCGTGAGTCCTTCGGGACGATCGAGTGGAGCGCGCGACCCGAACCGGTAGTAGGCAAGCGTATTAACAGGGGTGACGCAGGAAGGTAGCCCAGCGTGGCGATGGTTGTCCACGTCTAAGGATGTAGGGCGAGAGGTAGGCAAATCCGCCTCTCACATAGCCTGAGATCTGACAGTGACCGCGAATGCGGGATGATTGGGTGATCCTATGCTGCCTAGAAAAGCCTCGGCGCGAGGTTCTAGCCGCCCGTACCCCAAACCGACTCAGGTGGTCAGGTAGAGAATACCAAGGCGATCGAGTGAATCGTGGTTAAGGAACTCGGCAAAATGCCCCCGTAACTTCGGGAGAAGGGGGGCCTGAGGCGTGAAGGCACTTGCTGCCGGAGCGCTTGAAGGCCGCAGAGACCAGGGAGAAGCGACTGTTTACTAAAAACACAGGTCCGTGCGAAGTCGCAAGACGATGTATACGGACTGACGCCTGCCCGGTGCTGGAACGTTAAGGGGACGGGTTAGCCGCAAGGCGAAGCTCAGAACTTAAGCGCCAGTAAACGGCGGTGGTAACTATAACCATCCTAAGGTAGCGAAATTCCTTGTCGGGTAAGTTCCGACCTGCACGAATGGCGTAACGACTTCTCCGCTGTCTCAACCGCGAACTCGGCGAAATTGCACTACGAGTAAAGATGCTCGTTACGCGCAGCAGGACGGAAAGACCCCGGGACCTTTACTATAGCTTGGTATTGGTGTTCGGTGCGGCTTGTGTAGGATAGGTGGGAGACTGTGAAGTCGGCACGCCAGTGTCGGTGGAGTCAACGTTGAAATACCACTCTGGTCGCTCTGGATATCTAACCTCGGTCCGTGATCCGGATCAGGGACAGTGCCTGGTGGGTAGTTTAACTGGGGCGGTTGCCTCCTAAAAAGTAACGGAGGCGCTCAAAGGTTCCCTCAGCCTGGTTGGCAATCAGGTGTCGAGTGTAAGTGCACAAGGGAGCTTGACTGTGAGACTGACAAGTCGAGCAGGGACGAAAGTCGGAACTAGTGACCCTCTCGTGGTTTGTGGAAACGCGAGGGCTCAACGGATAAAAGGTACCCCGGGGATAACAGGCTGATCTTGCCCAAGAGTCCATATCGACGGCATGGTTTGGCACCTCGATGTCGGCTCGTCGCATCCTGGGGCTGGAGTCGGTCCCAAGGGTTGGGCTGTTCGCCCATTAAAGCGGTACGCGAGCTGGGTTTAGAACGTCGTGAGACAGTTCGGTCCCTATCCGCTGCGCGCGCAGGAGACTTGAGAAGGGCTGTCCTTAGTACGAGAGGACCGGGATGGACGAACCTCTGGTGTGCCAGTTGTTCCGCCAGGAGCACGGCTGGTTAGCTACGTTCGGGAGGGATAACCGCTGAAAGCATCTAAGCGGGAAGCCTGCTTCAAGATGAGGTCTCCATGGGTTTTACCCGAGAGGCTCCCAGCTAGACTACTGGGTTGATAGGCCGGATGTGGAAGCGAGGACCAAAGACTCGTGAAGCTGACCGGTACTAATAAGCCGATAACTTGACTACTTCAAAATGCGCTTGCGTCCACTGTGCGGTTCCCGAGATGCGGTCGGTCGACCCTGACATCTCCATAGAGTTTCGGCGGTCATAGCGTTGGGGAAACGCCCGGCTCCATTCCGAACCCGGAAGCTAAGCCCAACTGCGCCGATGGTACTGCGAGGGGGACCTCGTGGGAGAGTAGGACGCCGCCGGACATACTTTCGATGACGCCCACCCCTTCGGGGGTGGGCGTCATCGGTGTTTGTCCACCACGAGCCGCGGACACCGGATCGGTGTCTCGCGCAGCGACCGTCACCACGTGACGGGTCGCGCAGAGAGGATCGCTGCCATGAGCACACCCGACGACGACGGTGAGCGTCCGCGCCGCGAGCAGCGGCGCCCTTCCGGGGGCGACCGGGCCGGCGGCAGCGCACCTCGAGGTGGGTCCCGAGGTGGTCCCCGCGCCGGTGGCGGTGGCGGTGGTGGCCCGCGCCAGGACGGCCCGACTCGAGGAGGGCGGCCCAGCGGCGCCGGCGGACGTGGTGGGCCGCGTCGTGACGATTCGCGTGGTGGTCCGGGTGCGGGTGGGCGTGCCTACGGTGCGCGTGATGACTCCCGCGGTGGTCCCGCGCCGGGACGATTCCCGTGGTGGTTCGGGTGCGGGTGGGCGTTCCTACGGTGCGCGTGATGATTCCCGTGGTGGGCCGCGTCGTGACGATTCCCGTGGTGGTCCTGGTGCGGGTGGGCGTTCCTACGGTGCGCGTGATGATTCCCGTGGTGGGCCGCGTCGTGACGATTCCCGTGGCGGTCCTGGTGCGGGTGGGCGTTCCTACGGTGCGCGTGATGATTCCCGTGGTGGGCCGCGTCGGGACGATTCCCGTGGCGGCCCTGGCGCGGGTGGGCGTTCCTACGGTGCGCGTGACGATTCCCGTGGCGGTCCGCGTCGTGACGATTCCCGTGGCGGTTCCGGTGCGGGTGGGCGTTCCTACGGTGCGCGTGACGATTCCCGTGGCGGTCCCCGTCGGGACGATTCCCGTGGCGGTCCGCGTCGTGACGATTCGCGTGGCGGGCCGGTGCGGGTGGGCGTTCCTACGGTGCGCGTGATGATTCGCGTGGCGGTCCGCGTCGGGACGATTCGCGTGGCGGTTCCGGTGCGGGTGGGCGTTCCTACGGTGCGCGTGATGATTCGCGTGGCGGTCCGCGTCGTGATACTCCCTCCCCCGTCGAGATGACTCGCGCGGTGGTCCGGGTGCCGGTGGGCGTCCCTACGCGGCACGGGACGACTCGCGTGGCCGTCCTGGTGCGGGTGGCCGCTCGTACGGTGCGCGGGACGACTCCCGCGGTGGGCCGCGCCGCGACGACTCCCGTGGCCGTCCGGCGGGGCGCGGGGGAGCGGCCGGTCGTCCCGAGGGTCGTGGCCGTCCGGAGGGCCGGGGGCGTCCCGAGACCGAGACGTCGAGCCGCAGGCCCGAGGAGCCCACGCTGCCCGGCGACGTCACCGGGGACGAGCTCGACCGCGAGGTGCGCGGTGAGCTCAGCACCCTGGCCAAGGACAACGCGACGATCGTCGCGCGTCACCTGGTGATGGCGGCGCGGTTGCTCGACGAGGACCCGGAGCGGGCCTACCAGCACGCCGCTGCCGCGCAGCGTCGCGCGGGCAGGGTCGGGATCGTGCGCGAGGCCGCAGGTCTGGCCGCGTACCACTCCGGCCGCTACGACGAGGCCCTGCGCGAGCTGCGCACGGCGCGCCGGCTCACCGGCTCCTCCGAGCACCTGCCGGTGATGGCCGACTGCGAGCGGGGGCTCGGCCGTCCCGAGCGGGCGCTCGACCTCGCCTCGTCTCCCGAGGTGACCCAGCTCGACCGGGCCGGTCGGCTGGAGATGCTCATCGTCGCGTCCGGCGCGCGCAGCGACCTCGGCCAGCACGACGCCGCGGTCGTGGCGCTGCAGGTCGCCGAGCTGGACGTGCCGCCGCGGGCCGGGTCCGCCGCCTCGCGCGCGGCCCGCGCTCGGCTGATGTCCGCCTACGCCGACGCCCTCGAGGCCGCCGGCCGCGCCGACGAGGCGCAGCTGTGGCTCGAGAAGGCGGCCGACGCCGACGACGACGGCAGCACCGGCGCCGCCGACCGGCTCGGCCGCGGCGACGACGGCGACATCGTCGACCTGCTCGACGAGGACGACGACGAGGACGACGAGCGCGAGCACGAGGACGGGACCGAGACCGACCCCCGCCCGGACGAGGCGTGAGCGCGCCGAGCCTGCTGTCCGCCTACGACGGGCTGCTGCTCGACCTCGACGGAGTGGTCTACGTCGGACCCGACGCGGTGCCGCACGCCGTCGCGTCCCTGCGCGAGGCAGCGGACCAGGTGCGCACCGGGTACGTGACGAACAACGCCTCGCGTCCGGCGGGCGTGGTGGCCGAGCACCTGCGCGGGCTCGGGCTCGACCTCGACGACGACCAGGTCGTCACCTCGGCCCAGGTCGCCGCCGCGATCGTGCGCCGCCGGCTCGGCGAGGGCGCCCGCGTTCTGGGCGTCGGCGGCCCCGGTGTGGGGGAGTCGCTGCGCGCCGCCGGGCTCGAGGTGGTGGCCTCGGCCGACGAGCACCCGCAGGCCGTCGTCCAGGGCTACGGGCCCGACGTGGCCTGGTCCGACCTCGCCGAGGTCGCCCACGCCGTGAACGCCGGCGCCTGGTGGGTGGCCACCAACCGCGACCTCACCATCCCCACCTCGCGCGGCATCGCCCCCGGCAACGGCACGCTCGTGCGCGCCGTGCGTGCGGCCGTCGACGTCGACCCCGACGTCGCGGGCAAGCCCGAGCCGGTGGCGTTCACCGAGTCGGCGCGCGCGATCGGCTCCGAGCGTCCGCTCGTGGTCGGTGACCGCATCGACACCGACATCGAGGGCGCTGTCGCCGCCGGCGCCGACGCCCTGCTCGTGCTGACCGGCGTGCACCACCTGCCCGACCTGGTCGAGCTCGAGACCCGCTCGCGTCCCACTCACGTGGGGCACGACCTGCGCGCGCTGCACGTGGCCGCGCTGACCGTCGAGGTCGGTGCGAGCGAGGCCGTCTGCGCCGGGGAACGGGTGCGCCTGGGCGACGGCGTGGTCGAGCTGGTCGATGCCCCGGGGGACCGGCTCGCCGCGGCGTGGGCGGGCCTGCGGCTGGTCTGGGCCGCCCGCGACGCCGGTGGACGAGCCCGCCCCGGACCCGCGCTGGTCGACCTGCTCGCCGACCCGGGTCCCGCCCCGCGCTGACCGCGGACCCGGCGGTACGCTCGCGGTCCACCAGGAGGGAGGCCGACGTGGACGGTCTGAAGGGGTACGTGGCACTCGTCAGCGGGCTGACGGAGGCGACCGCGGCCAGGGCGCGCGAGGTCGCGACCGCGCTGCTCGCCCAGGGCGGCATCCAGGCGGTGCCCTCGGGCGCCGCCGCGATGGCGACGCAGATCACCGGTCTCGCCGAGGACCTCCTGGTCACCGCGCGCGACAACCGCGGAGCGCTGATCGAGGTCGTGCGCACCGAGGCCGAGCGCGCCGTCGCCACGCTCGGTGTCGTCACCACGGCGGAGGCCGATGCCCTGCGCCGGCGCATCGCCGAGCTCGAGAACGAGCTCGCGCAGGTGCGGGCCGCTGCTGTCCTCGCGCCGGAGCGCACCGCCGTGACGCGTGCGCGCAGGACGACGCCCCGGACCCCGGCGTCCTCCACGGAGCCGCCGCCGTCACCGGCCACCGTGCAGAGGGTCGTCGCCAAGAAGGCCGCCACGACGAAGAAGGCCACGGCGAAGAAGGCCACCGCGAAGAAGGCCGCGAAGAAGACCACGGCCACGAAGGCCGCCGCCAAGAAGGCCACTGCCACAGAAGGCCACCGCGAAGAAGGCCACCGCCACGAAGGCCGTTCCCGGGACCGAGGTCCCGTGACCGAGAGCGCCCCGCTGCCGCAGCGCGCACCCGTCGCCGAGGTCGACCGCACCGGTGACGACGCGGTCGACGCCGCGCTGGCCGAGCTCGACGCCCTCGACGACCAGCTCGACCCGGCCGAGCAGCTGCCGGTGCTGGCGGCCGTGCACGAGGCCCTGCAGCAGCGGCTGTCGTCGACCGAGGGCTGAGGTGGCCCGGCGCCAGCGGCTGGACGCCGAGCTCGTGCGCCGCGGGCTCGCCCGCAGCCGGCAGCAGGCCGCCGAGCTGGTGGCCGACGGCCGGGTGAGCGTCCGGGGACAGGTGGCCGGCAAGCCCGCGACCCAGGTCGATCCCGCCGACCCCGTGGTCGTCACGCGAGGCCGCCACCGGCCCGGAGTACGTCAGCCGGGGCGCGCACAAGCTGGTCGGCGCCCTCGACGCGTTCGGCGTCGACCCCGCAGGACGACGCTGCCTCGACGCGGGCGCCTCGACCGGCGGCTTCACCGACGTGCTGCTGCGTCGCGGCGCGGCGCACGTGGTGGCGGTCGACGTCGGCTACGGCCAGCTGGCCTGGTCGCTGCGCAGCGACGATCGCGTCACCGTGCTCGACCGCACCAACGTCCGCACCCTCGAGCCCGCGGCGGTGGCACCGGCCCCGACGCTGGTCGTGGCCGACCTGTCGTTCATCTCGCTCACCCTGGTGCTCCCGGCGCTGGCCGCCTGCTGCGCGCCGGACGCCGACCTGCTGCTGATGGTCAAGCCGCAGTTCGAGGTGGGCCGAGAGCGGCTCGGCGCGGGCGGGGTGGTGCGCGACCCCGCGCTGCGGGCCGAGGCGGTGGTGACGGTCGCCGCCGCGGCGCGCACGGCGGGGCTCGACGTGCACGCCGTCGTCGCGAGCCCGCTGCCCGGTCCGAGCGGCAACGTCGAGTACTTCCTGCACCTGCGTCCCCACGCCGAGGGGGTGGCGTCCCCGTCGCCGGGTACGGTGAGCGAGCTGGTCGCCACCGCCGTGGCGCAGGGTCCGAGGGGAGCCACGTGAGCGCGAGCGCGGTCCGACGCGTCCTCGTGCTCGCGCACACCGGGCGCGCCGAGGCGGTCGCGGCGGCCACCGAGCTGCTCGACCGGCTGGTGCGCGCAGGTTTCTGCCCCGTGATGGTGGCGGCGGAGGCGGCCGACGTGCCGCACGAGGGCGACCTGGTCACGGTGGCCGACGCCGCCGACGTCGTCGGCGACGTCGAGCTCGTCGTCGTGCTCGGCGGCGACGGCACCATCCTGCGCGCGGCCGAGGTGGTGCGCGGGCACGAGGTGCCGCTGCTCGGGGTGAACCTCGGCCACGTCGGCTTCCTGGCCGAGAGCGAGCGCGACGACCTCGCCGAGGCCGTCGAGCGGCTGGCTGCGCGCGACTACGTGGTCGAGGAGCGGATGACCCTCGACGTCCTGGTGACGACGGGCTCCGACGGCGACCGGCACGTCGTCACGCGCACCTTCGCGGTGAACGAGGCGACCGTCGAGAAGGCCAGCCGCGAGCGGATGCTCGAGGTGGTCACCGAGGTCGACGGCCGTCCGGTCTCGACCATCGGCTGCGACGGCGTGGTGATGGCGACCCCCACCGGGTCGACCGCCTACGCCTTCTCGGCCGGCGGGCCGGTGGTGTGGCCGGAGGTCGAGGCGCTGCTCATGGTGCCCATCAGCGCCCACGCCCTGTTCTCCCGACCGCTGGTCGCGGCGCCCACGTCCGTGCTCGCGGTCGAGGTGCTCGACCGCGCCGACTCGGGCGTGCTGTGGTGCGACGGCCGCCGCACGGTCGACCTGCCGCCCGGGGCGCGCATCGAGGTGCGCCGGGGCAGCGAGCCGGTGCGGCTGGCGCGCCTGGCCACGGGGCCGTTCACCGACCGCCTGGTCGCGAAGTTCCGGCTGCCCGTCACCGGCTGGCGCGGCCCCGCGCACGAGGACGGGCCGGGGGCCTGAGCGTGCTCGAGGAGATGCGCCTCACCGACCTCGGGGTGATCAGCGAGGCCGTGGTCGAGCTCGGCCCGGGTCTGTGCGTGGTCACCGGCGAGACCGGTGCGGGCAAGACCATGGTCGTCACCGGGCTCGGGCTGCTGCTCGGCGGTCGTGCCGACAGCGGCGCCGTGCGCGCCGGCGCCGCGTCCGCACGGGTCGAGGGCCGGTTCCTGGTCGCGTCCGACGGTGCCGTCGCCGGGCGCGCGCGCGAGGCGGGCGCCGACCTCGACGACGTCGACGACGACGGCTGCTCCGAGCTCCTGGCCGCCCGTTCGGTGGCCTCGGGCGGACGCAGCCGCGCCCACCTCGGCGGACGCGCCGTCCCCGTCGGCGTCCTCGGCGACCTGGCCGACGACCTGGTGGCCGTGCACGGCCAGTCCGAGCAGGTGCTGCTGCGCTCGCCCGCGCGCCAGCGAGAGATGGTCGACCGCTTCGGCGGGCCCGACCTCGCCGCCGCTCTGGCGGTCTACGTCCAGGCGTTCGAGGAGTTCGCCGCGGTCGACGCCGAGCTCACCGACATCACCACCCGGGCCCGCGAGCGCCGGCAGGAGGCCGACCTGCTGCGGGCGGGTCTGGAGCAGGTCGAGCAGGTCGCTCCCGAGCCGGGCGAGGACGACGAGCTGCGGGCACGCACGCAGCGGCTCGAGCACGCCCAGGAGCTGCGCGCCGCCACCGACGCGGCGCACCGGGCGCTGGCGGGCGACGTCGAGGAGGCCCCCGACCCCGATGCCGTCGACGTCGTGGCGCTCGTCGAGCGGGCCCGGCGCGAGCTCGACGCCGTCGCCCAGCACGACGATCGGCTCGCCGCGCTCGCGACGCGGGTGGCCGAGATCGGGTACCTGGCGGCCGACGTCGCCGCCGAGCTGGCCACCTACCACCAGGGTGTGGAGGCCGACCCCGAGCAGCTGGCGCAGGTGCACGAGCGCCGCGCGGCCCTGGGCGCCCTCACCCGGCGCTACGGCGACGACGTCGCGGCCGTGCTCGAGTGGGCGCGGACCGCGTCCGCGCGGCTGCTCGAGCTCGACGGCGACGACGACCGGCTCGAGCTGCTGACCGCGCGCCACCGCGAGCTCGACGCCGACCTCGACGTGCGGGCCGGGCGGCTGACCGCCCTGCGGTGCGCCGCGGGCGAACGCCTCGGCGAGGCCGTGCAGCAGGAGCTGGCGGCGCTCGCGATGCCGTCGGCCGTCCTGGGCGTGCTGGTCGAGCCGCGACCGCGGGGCCCGCACGGCGCCGACGACGTGACCCTCGTCCTCACCCCGCACTCCGGGGCCGAGCCCCGCCCGCTCGCCAAGGGGGCGTCCGGCGGCGAGCTGTCGCGGGTGATGCTGGCGCTCGAGGTCGCGCTCGCCGGCAGCGACCCCGTGCCCACGTTCGTCTTCGACGAGGTCGACGCCGGCGTCGGCGGGACGGCCGCGGTGCAGATCGGGCGGCGGCTGGCCGCCCTGGCCCGCACCGCGCAGGTCGTGGTCGTCACGCACCTGCCGCAGGTGGCCGCGTTCGCCGACACCCACCTGGTGGTGCGCAAGGCCGACGACGGCCAGGTCACCAGCAGCGGCGTGCACCGCGTCGACGGCGAGGACCGCGTGCGCGAGCTGGCGCGGATGCTCGCCGGGCAGCAGGACTCGAGCTCGGCCCGCGAGCACGCGGCCGAGCTGCTCGCGCAGGCCGCGTCCGACCACGGCTGACCCGCGTCCCCGCGCCGTGGCGCGGCTCACGGCGGCGGGTGCCGCCCCGCGCGGCTCGGGTGCACGGGTCCGGGCGCGCCGCGTGGGACGATGGTCGACGATGAGACGCACGCTGTTCGGCCGCCGGCCCCCGAGGACCACCGAACCCGGAGTCACCGGGACGGCTCGTGTCGACCCGCGCACCAAGGACCTCACCAAGCGGCTGCAGCCGGGTGACGTCGCCGTCATCAACCACGTCGACATCGACCAGGTCGCCGCCGACGCGCTCGTCGCCAAGCGTCCGGCCGCGATCGTCAACGCGGCCGCGAGCACGTCCGGGCGCTATCCCAACCGCGGTCCGGTGATCATCGTCGAGGCCGGTATCCCGCTCGTCGACGGCGTCGGCACCGAGGTGATGACGGCGGTCGAGGAGGGCCGCGTCGTCCGCGTCGACGGCAACGTGGTGTACCTCGGCGACGACAAGGTGGCCGAGGGTGTCGAGCAGACCGACGCGACGGTCGAGGCCTCCCAGCTCGAGGCGCGCGCGGGGCTCGCCGTCCAGATGGAGTCGTTCGCGGCCAACACGATGGAGTACCTGCGCAAGGAGCGCGACCTGCTCCTGGACGGCGTGGGCGTGCCCGACATCACCACCGACCTCGACGGCAAGCAGGTCCTCATCGTGGTGCGCGGGTACCACTACAAGGAGGACATCGCGACGCTGCGCCCGTACATCCGCGAGTACCGGCCGGTGCTCATCGGCGTCGACGGCGGCGCCGACGCGCTGCTCGACGCGGGCTACAAGCCGTCGCTGATCGTCGGCGACATGGACTCGGTGTCCGACGCCGCGCTCACCAGCGGCGCCGAGATCGTGGTGCACGCCTACCGCGACGGCAACGCCCCCGGCCTGGAGCGGGTCGAGGCGCTGGGGGTCACGCCGGTCGTCTTCCCCGCCACCGGCACCAGCGAGGACGTCGCGATGCTGCTGGCCGACGACAAGGGAGCCGAGCTGATCGTGGCCGTGGGCACGCACGCCACCCTGGTCGAGTTCCTCGACAAGGGCCGCTCCGGCATGGCCTCCACGTTCCTCACGCGGCTGCGGGTGGGCGGCAAGCTGGTCGACGCCAAGGGCGTCTCGCGGCTGTACCGCCAGCGGATCTCGAACCTGCAGCTCGCGCTGCTGGTGCTCGCAGGCGTCGCCGCGATGGGCGTGGCGCTGGCGTCCACCTCGGCCGGTCAGGCCTTCTACGCGCTCGCCGGCGGGTGGGTGCACGACGCGGTGCGGGTGGTCGTCGACTTCGTCAGCGACCTGTTCTCCGGCGGGTCGGCGTCGCCGTGAGCGCCGAGGCCCCGCCCGGGGCGACCCCCGACGACACCCGCCACCGACCGGTCTGGAGGACCCCGACCGCATGATCGACTTCCGCTACCACCTCGTGTCGCTGGTCTCGGTGTTCATGGCGCTCGCCATCGGCGTCGTGCTCGGCGCGGGCCCGCTGCGCGAGTCGCTCGGCGACACCCTCACCAGCCAGGTCCGGGCGCTGCGCGCCGACAAGGAGGCGCTGCAGCAGGCCGTGGCGAACCGCGACGCCGACATCACCGGCCGCGACGAGCTGCTCGCCGCCCTCGGCGCCTCGCTGCTGCCCGGCCAGCTCGAGGGCCGCTCGGTCGTCGTGGTGACCCTCCCCGGCGCCGACCCCGAGGCGGTCGAGCCGCTGGTGGCCGACCTCGCGACCGCCGGTGCCGAGGTGACCGGCACCGTGCAGGTGCTGCCGACCTGGAGCGACCCCGAGCAGGCGGCGTTCCGGCGCGAGCTCGCCGGCCAGCTCGTGCAGTACCTCGACCCGCGTCCGGAGGCCTCGCTCGGCACCGAGGGCGAGCTGGCGGTGACGCTGGCGCGCGCTCTGGTGTCGACCAGCGGCGGGGCGCAGCGACCGGCGGACGCGCAGCAGGCGCTCGACGGCCTCGTCGCCGGCGAGCTGGTCGCCGTCGAGCAGGAGCAGCCGGTGCTGGCCGACCTGGCCGTCGTGGTCAGCGGCCCGCCCGCCGACGCCGCCGGCGCCGAGGACCCCGAGTGGTCGCAGGCGGCCACCACGGCGCACCTGGCCGTGCTCGAGCAGCTCGACGCCGAGGACAGCGGCACCGTGCTGGCGGGGCCGCAGAGCGACGACGGCGAGGGCGGCCTGCTCGCGGCCCTGCGCGCCGACGCCGCGCTGACCGAGGTGGTGTCGTCGGTCGACGGCCTGCCCGCCCCGGGAGCCCGGATCTCGGTCGTGCTCGCCCTGCGCGAGCAGGCCGAGGGACGTGCGGGCCAGTACGGCACCGGTGCCACCGCGCAGTCGGTCGTCCCGGCGTACAGCCCGCCCGCGACCGAGGAGGTGCCGGGCGACGAGGGCACCTCGACCGGCGGTCCGACCGACGGTGAGAGCACCCCGGCCGACGGCGCGACGGGCGATCCCACCGGGGACGGCTGATGGGGGGCACGGGCGCGCTGCACCGGGCGGTGGTGGCCGCCCTGGTCGCGGCGGCCGGGTCGGCGGCCGCGTGGTCGGCCCGTGACGGCGCACCGGGCGGTACCGCGCCCTGGACGCGCACGAACCACCGCGGCGACGACGTCACGATGTGGGAGGGCCCGTCGTGGGCGCTCGGCGCGGTGGCGGGGGTGCTGGCGGCCCCCGTGCTGCCCGCCCGCGTGCGGGCCGGTGCGGCGCTCGCGACGGCCGGCTCCGCCGTGTTCGGCGCGGTCGACGACCTGGCCGAGCGGGGCACGTCCAAGGGTCTGCGCGGGCACCTCGGCGCGCTGGCCCGCGGCGAGCTCACCACCGGGGCGCTGAAGATCCTCGGCATCGGCGGCACCGGCGTGCTGGCGGCCACGGTGCTGCTCGAGCGCGACGACCGGGCGCTCGCCCGCCACCTCGCCGACGTCGTCGTGGCCGGGGGCGTCGTGGCGGGCACCGCCAACCTGTTCAACCTGCTCGACCTGCGTCCCGGCCGGGTGCTGAAGATCGCGCTCGCGACCGCACCGGCCGCGCTCGGCGCGGGGGCGCCGCTGACGCTGCAGGCCGTGTCGGTCGGGGCGTCGCTGCCGCTGCTGGCGCCCGACCTGGGGGAGCGGTCGATGCTCGGCGACTGCGGTGCCAACGCGGTCGGCGGGCTGCTCGGCGCCACCGCCGTCGTCGCCACCGGCACCGGGCGCGGGGCGGGCCGCGCCCGTGCCGGGCTGCTCGCCGCGCTCGTCGGGCTGACCCTGCTCAGCGAGAAGGTGAGCTTCACCCGCGTGATCGAGGGCACGCCGGTGCTGCGCGAGCTGGACGCGCTCGGCAGGCGCCCGCCCGCCGCGCCGTGAGCCCGGCGGCCCGGCGCGCGCTCGGCGTCACCGGTGGCATCGCCGGCGGGGCCGCGGTGTTCGCGGGCATCACCCTGCTCGCGCGGGCGGCCGGGTTCGGCCGCTGGCTGGTCTACTCCGACGGCGTGTCGGCGCAGTGCGTCGGCAACGCGTACTCGACCGCCAACCAGCTGCCGAACGTGCTGTTCGAGGTGGTGGCCGGCGGAGCGCTCGCCGGCGCCGTGGTGCCTCTGCTCGCCGGACCGCTCGCCCGGGCGGCCGAGCGCGGCTCCGGGCCCGAGCACCGCGCCGAGGTCGACCGCACGGCGTCGGCGCTGCTCACCTGGGCGGTGCTCGTCCTGACCCCGGTCGCGCTGCTGCTCGCGCTGCTCGCCGCACCGCTCGTCGACCTCGTCGGAGTGGGCGCGGGGAGGTGCGACGGCGCCACGGCGCTCGCCGCGCGCATGCTCGTGGTCTTCTCGCCGCAGGTGGTGCTGTACGGGGCGGGGGTCGTGCTCGCGGGCGTGCTGACCGCCCACCGGCGGCTGGTGTGGCCGGCCCTCGGTCCGCTGCTGTCGTCGCTGGTCGTCATGGGCGCCTACGTGATGTTCGCCCGCACCGCGCAGGGCGCGGGCGACGACCCGCAGGCGCTGCCGGCCGCGGCGGAGGCCTGGCTCGCGTGGGGCACCACCGCGGGCGTCGCGGTGATGACGCTGCCGATGCTGGTGCCGGTGCGCTCGGCGGGCGTGCGGCTGCGCCCGACCCTGACCTTCCCTCCCGGCGTCGCGCGCCGCGCCGCCGCGCTCGCCGGGGCGGGCGTCGCGACCCTGCTCGCCCAGCAGGTCAGCGTCGTGGCCGTCCTGCTGCTGTCCAACGGCGCCGGGACCACCGCCACCCTCAACGTCTTCCAGTACACCCAGGCCGTGTACCTGCTGCCGTACGCCCTGCTCGCCGTGCCGCTCGCGACCGCCGCGTTCCCGCGGCTGGCCGAGCGCGCCGCCACCCGCGACACCGGCGGCTTCGCCGCCACCGCGGCCTGGACGACGCGCGCGGTGCTGCTGGTCTCGGCCGCCGGCGCCGCCGTGCTGGTCGCGGTGGCCGTCCCGGTCGCCGCGTTCTTCGGCCACCTCGACAGCGGCGACGTGGCGCAGATGGCGCCGGCGCTCGTCGCGATGGCGCCGGGTCTCGTCGGGTTCGCGCTGGTCGCGCACGTCGGTCGGGCGCTCTACGCGCTCGAGCGCGGACGGGCCGCGGCGGGGGCGACGGTGGCCGGGTGGCTGGCCGTCGTGGTCGCCATGGTCGCGCTCGCGCTGGTCGTGCCCGACCCGTCCGACGTCGCCGTCGCGCTCGGCGGCGGCAGCAGCGTCGGCATGACGGTGGCGGGCGTCGCCCTGGTGGTGGCGCTGCGGCGCTGCGCGGGCGCGGCCGCCCTCGACGGCCTGGTACGCACCGTGGTCGGCACCGGGGCTGCGGCGCTCCTCGCCGGTGCCGCCGGCTGGTGGGCCTCGACCTGGCTCACGCGCGCCTGGGGCGACGCGGCGGCCGGGTCGGTGCTGGCCGGGGTGGTCTCCGCGCTGGTGGCGGCGGCCGTGCTCGCGCTGGCCCTGCCCGTCCTGGACCGGCCGAGCGTGCGGGCGGCGGTGCGGCTGGCGCGGCGGGGGCGCGGGGCGCCCGAGCCCGAGCAGGTACCCGACGTCGGCGAGAGGCAGGGATCGTGAGGGTTCTCCTGGTGCAGGGCACCTCGGCGGGCGGTGTGGGGCGTCACGTCGCCGCGCTGGCGTCCGGGCTGGTCGGGCGCGGGCACGACGTCGTGGTCGGCGCGCCGCCCGCGGCGCGCGCGGACTTCGACCTCGACGCCACCGGCGCGCGGTTCGCGCCCGTCGACATCGGCGACCGGCCGCGGGCGCTCGCCGACGCGGCGGCGGTGCGCGAGCTCGGCCGGCTCGCCGCCGCCGCCGACGTGGTGCACGCCCACGGCCTGCGCGCCGGCGGTCTGGTGGCCCTCGCCCGCGGTGGTGCCCCCCTGGTGGTCACCCTGCACAACCTGCCCGTCGGGGGACGCCTCGTCGGCCGGGTCTCGGCGGTGCTCGAGCGGCTGGTCGCACGTCGCGCGGCGTCGGTGCTGGGGGTGAGCGGCGACCTGGTCGGGCGGATGGCGGCACGGGGCGCGCGGCGCACGGCGCGGGCGCTGGTGCCCTCACCTCCGGGGGCGCCGCCGAGCGGCACCCGCGACGAGGTGCGCGGGCGGGTGCGGGCCGAGCTCGGGCTCGCGCCGCGCGAGCTGCTGCTCGTCACGGTGGCGCGGCTCGCACCGCAGAAGGGGTACCCGCTGTGGTTCGACGCGCTCGGCCTGCTGGCTCGCAGCCACCCCGGTCAGGTCGTGGCCGCCGTCGCCGGTGACGGGCCGCTGCGGCCCGAGCTGGAGGCGAGGGCGGCGGCGGAGTCGTTGCCGGTGCGCCTGCTCGGCCACCGCTCCGACGCCGCCGACCTGCTCACCGCCGCCGACGTCGCCGTCAGCCCGAGCGTCTGGGAGGGGCAGCCGCTCGGGGTGCAGGAGGCGCTGCGGCTCGGGGCGCCCCTGGTCGCCACCGACGTCGGCGGCACCGGCGAGGTGACCGGCCGGGCGGCCGTCCTGGTGCCGTACGGCGACGCGGCCGCGCTCGCCGCGGCCGTCGGGCGGCTGGTCGACGACCCGGCCGGCCGCGAGCACTACCGCCGCGCGGGGCTGGAGCGGGCCGCGACGCTGCCGAGCGACGACGACGCCGTGACCCAGGTCGAGCAGGTGTACCGCGAGGTGACGGCCCGGCGCTGACCGGGACTGCTATCGTCGAAGCCCGTGGTGGATCGCAGCTTCGGACAGTCGGCCAGGCAGGGTGGGTCCGCAGCGACCCGCCACATCTTCGTCACCGGTGGGGTGGCCTCGTCCCTCGGCAAGGGGCTGACGGCCTCGAGCCTCGGGCACCTGCTGCGGGCCCGCGGGCTGCGGGTGTCGATGCAGAAGCTCGACCCCTACCTCAACGTCGATCCCGGGACGATGAACCCGTTCCAGCACGGCGAGGTGTACGTCACCGACGACGGCGCCGAGACCGACCTCGACATCGGCCACTACGAGCGGTTCCTCGGCGAGGACCTGGACGCCTCGGCCAACGTGACCACCGGTCAGGTCTACTCCGAGGTGATCGCCAAGGAGCGGCGCGGCGAGTACCTCGGCGACACCGTCCAGGTGATCCCGCACATCACCAACGAGATCAAGCGGCGGATGCGGCTCCAGGCCGAGCCCGGCCCGCACGGCGTGCCCGACGTGATCATCACCGAGGTCGGCGGCACCGTCGGCGACATCGAGTCGCTGCCGTTCCTCGAGGCGGCCCGCCAGGTGCGCCAGGACATCGGCCGCGACTCCTGCTTCTTCGTCCACGTCTCGCTGGTGCCGTACATCGGCCCGTCCGGCGAGCTGAAGACCAAGCCGACCCAGCACTCGGTCGCCGCGCTGCGCTCGATCGGCATCCAGCCGGACGCGATCGTGCTGCGCTGCGACCGCGAGCTGCCCGAGGGCATCAAGCGCAAGATCGCGCTGATGTGCGACGTCGACTTCGAGGCCGTCGCCACCGCCAAGGACGCCCGCTCGATCTACGACATCCCCAAGGTGCTGCACTCCGAGGGGCTCGACGCCTACCTCGTCCGCCGGCTGGACCTGCCGTTCCGCGACGTGGACTGGACGGCCTGGGACGAGCTGCTGCGGCGGGTGCACCGTCCGGCGCACGAGGTCGAGGTGGCGCTCGTCGGCAAGTACATCGACCTGCCGGACGCGTACCTGTCGGTGACCGAGGCGCTGCGGGCCGGCGGGTTCGACCAGGACGCGCGGGTGCGCATCCGCTGGGTCGCGTCCGACACCTGCGCGACGCCAGAGGGTGCGCGCAAGGAGCTCTCGGGCGTCGACGCGGTCTGCGTCCCGGGCGGTTTCGGCGTGCGCGGCATCGAGGGCAAGCTCGGCGCGCTGCGGTGGGCGCGCGAGAACCAGGTGCCGACCCTGGGTCTGTGCCTCGGCCTGCAGTGCATGGTGATCGAGTACGCCCGCACCGTGCTGGGCCTGGCCGACGCGTCGTCGTCGGAGTTCGAGCCCGGTACCGAGCACCCCGTGATCGCCACGATGGACGAGCAGAAGTCGATCGTGGCCGGCGAGGGCGACATGGGCGGCACCATGCGGCTGGGGCTCTACCCCGCGACGCTGCGCCCGGGCTCGGTCGTGGCGGACGCCTACGGCCGCGAGCAGGTGCAGGAGAGGCACCGCCACCGCTACGAGGTCAACAACGACTACCGCGAGCAGCTCGAGGCGGCCGGGCTGGTGGTGTCGGGGGAGTCGCCCGACCGACGGCTGGTCGAGTTCGTCGAGCTCCCGCGCGAGGTGCACCCGTACTACGTGGCGACGCAGGCCCACCCCGAGTTCCTCTCCCGTCCCGACCGCGCGCACCCGCTGTTCGCCGGCCTGGTCGCCGCGGGGCTGGAGCGCCAGCGCGAGGAGCGCCTGATCGAGGTCGAGTCGGCGCGCGCGTCCGACGACGAGATCGACGTCGACGGCCCCGCGTCCGTCGCGAAGGTCTGAGGGCGCCGACGTGGCAGGGAGTGCGGCTGGGAGCTTCGCCGAGGGGGACCGGATGCTGCCGCGCCCGGTCGTGGCGTCCGAGCTGGTGCACGCCGGCCTGATCTGGGACGTCGTGCGCGACACCGTCGACCTCGGCGAGGCGGGGACGGTGCGCCGCGAGTACGTGCGGCACCCCGGTGCCGTGGGCGTCGCCGCCCTCGACGAGCACGACCGCCTGCTGCTGGTGCGCCAGTACCGCCACCCGGTCGGGATGGAGCTGTGGGAGCTGCCCGCGGGCCTGCTCGACGTGCCGGGGGAGCCACCGGTGGGCGCCGCGCAGCGCGAGCTCGCCGAGGAGGTCGACCTGGTCGCCGCGCGCTGGGACGTGCTGGTCGACTGGTTCAACTCGCCGGGCGGCATGGACGAGGCGATCCGGGTGTTCCTCGCCCGCGACCTGTCACCCGTGCCCGACGACGAGCTGCACGTGCGCGAGCACGAGGAGCACGACATGGTGACGGAGTGGGTCGCCCTCGACGACGCCCGCGACGCCGTGCTGGCCGGCCGGGTGCACAACCCCACCGCGGTCGCCGGGGTGCTCGCCGCGTGCGCCGCGCGCGAGGCCGGGTGGACGACGCTGCGTCCCGCCGACGCGCCCTGGCCGGAGCACAAGGCCTACCGCTGAACCGCGCGGCTAGCGCTCACGCCCCCGGCCAGCGGACCCACGGCCCCCACGCGCCGCCCTCGGCGGTGCGGCCGTAGAGCGAGGTGCCGTCGCCGCCCGCCGACACGACGTGCAGCGGACCCCCGGCGGGTGCCCGGACCAGGCCGGGGTCGGCGCTCAGCAGGCCGCCGAGCGAGGACCACCCGCTCCAGCGGGAGCCGTCCCACGCCCGCACCCACAGCACGCCGTCGGTGCCCACCACGGCCACGTCGAGACGGCCCGAGGCGGTCGACACGCCGGGTCCGGACGCCGCCGCACCCCCGAGCCCCACCCACGGGCCCCAGGCGCCGGACCGGAAGGTGCGCTGCCAGAGGGCGCCGTCGGTGCCGCGGGCGAACACGTCCCAGCGACCGGGAGCAGGTGAGACGGCGTCGGGGTCGGCGGTGAGGGCCCCTCCGAGCGAGCGCCACGCGCCCCAGGCGCCCCCGGTGGCCGTCCGCTGCCAGACGGCGCCGTCGGTGCCCCGGGCGAACACGTCGAGGCGGCCGCCCGCCGTGGCCACCACGCTCGGCCCGGACGCGAGCCGGCCGCCGAGGCTGCGCCAGGGCGTCCAGGCCCCGGCGACGTGGGCGCGGTGCCAGATCGCCTGGTCGCCGCCGCGGACGACGACGTCGACCCGGCCGCTGCCCACGGCGACGTCGGGCGTGGAGGTGGCCAGCCCGCCGAGATCCACCGGCGCCGACCACGTCCCGTTCGTGGCCCGCGTGCGCAGCGCCACCGTGCCGGCCGGGGCGCGGGTGACCAGGTGCAGCGGGCCGGCTGCGGCGTCGACGCCGGCTCCGGCCTGCGCGGGCTCGGTCACCGCCGGGGACGTCCGGCGCTCCACGTGCTGGTAGTCGCGGGGGCTGGTCCAGGTGCCGCCCCACGTCCACCCCGCCGAGGTGAACGCCTCGACCGTCCCCTGCCCCGGCACCAGCCGTCCGGGCGCGGGGGATCGGTCGAGGTGGGCGCGACCCGCCGGCGGCAGCACGGTGCTGCCGCGCACGTACGGGTTCTGCACCGGGTTGACGTCGATCGCGCGGCCGTAGGCGTGCTGGGACCAGCTGGTGCCGCCGGCCACCGGGCGGCAGTTGAAGCCCGAGGTGTTGTTCGCCGCCATCGACGCGTCGTCGTCGCCGCCGTACACGCTGACCGGCTCGATCCGCGCGATCGGGAACCGCAGCCGGTACAGCTCGGCGAAGGCGTCGACCACCTGCCCGGCCAGGTCGGCGTGCACCACCAGGCGACCGGTGCGGACCCGTCCCGAGAAGTCCCAGTGCGTCAGGGTGACCGCCCGCAGCCGGTCCGGGCCGACCGGGCACCCCGCCCGCCACGAGGCGCCGAGCTCGCCGGCCGTGACCAGCGAGACGGTGGACCCGAACCCCGCCGGCCGCGCCGCCGCGGGAGCGACCGCGGTCGTGAGCAGCAGGCCGAGGAGGGCGGCGGTCGTCGCGAGCACGCGCAGCAGCGGTACGGGTCGCACCCGGCCAGTGTCGCACCGGCGGCGGCCCGCGCGGGGGGATCAGCCCTTGGCGTCGGACCAGCGGGCGACGACCGCGACGTCGGCGACGAAGCGCACCGGGGCGTCGGTCCAGCGGGTCGCGGTGCTGCGCAGGTCGTCGACCACCGCCGACCTCAGGTGCTCGGCGGCCTCCTCGCGCACGTGCAGCACCAGCTCGTCGTGCAGGCACAGCACGACCTCGCCGCTGCCCTCGGCGCGCAACCGCGCCCGGACGGTGGCGGTCCAGGCCTTGAACAGCTCGGCGGCCGAGCCCTGCACGACGGCGTTGCGGGCGAACCGGCCCCGCGCCGCGCGCGCCGACTGGTGGGCCCGGACGGCGTCGGGCCCGGAGTCCGGCGGCAGCGGGTCGAGGTGCCACATCCGCACCCGCCGTCCCGAGTGCGTCAGCACGTCGCGACCGGCCTTGCCGTCGTCGTGCGCCGACTGCAGGAACCGCATCGCGGTGGGGTAGGCGCGCTCCATGTCGCGCAGCGCGTCGGCGGCGGTGCCGTGCGTCTGCCCGTACATCGCCGCGAGCACCGCGATCTTGGCCACCGGGCGCTCGCAGCCGAGCGCCGCGGCGACGTCGGCGTAGAGGTCGTCGGACGCCGCCGCACCCGCGAGCTGCCGGTCGCGCGAGATCGCCGCCAGCACACGGGGTTCGACCTGCCCGAGGTCGGCCCGCACCAGCAGGTGACCCGGCTGCGCCCGGACGGCGGGACGCAGCTCGCGCGGCATCGAGTGCAGCCCGGCCGAGGCCGTCATGCGTCCGGCGCCACCGTCGCTGCCCGACCAGGTGCCCCGCAGGCGGCCGTCGGCGCCGAGGTGCGCGTCGAGCCAGCGGTACCCGTAGGTGGTCGCGATCCGCTCGCCCTTGCGCCACAGCAGCAGGGCGTCGACCAGCGGGTGCGCGCCGGCGAGCTGCTCGAGACGCCACGACCTCGTGTCGGGCAGGTCGAAACCGTTGCGCCGCAACAGCTCCTTCACCTGCGCCGGGCTGCGCAGGTCGACCGACGACTCGGTGGGCACCGTGTCGAGGACGAGCGCGGTCGCGCTCGGACCGCAGCCGGCGCTCGTCGGCCTCGTCGACCGGCCGGCGACCCGCGACGGCGGCGACGAGCGACTCGGCCTGCGCGCGATCGACCGGGAGGCCGGTCGCACCCAGCTCGACCGCGACCAGCTCGGCGGCCGACTCGGCGTAGGCCCCGTGCAACGCGCTGCCGGTCGAGCGCACCTCACCGACCAGCGCCAGCTGGCGGGCGGCGACCCGGGTGGCGAGCAGGGCCCAGCGCCGCAGCCGCTCGGGCGACGCGGCCCAGGCCCCCGCCGCCCAGTCGGGGCGCAGGTGGCCGTCGGGGCGGACGGGCTCGTCCGGCGTCCCGTCGTCGTCGGAGCCGGACGCGGGTCCGGCACCCCACGAGGCCGCGTCGGCACCGAGCAGGTCGAGCTGGCCCGAGCGCGGGGCGGCTGCGGGGTCGAGACCCCGTACGTGGCACCACACGTCGACCGGCTCGGCGCGGAAGCCGCCGTGCAGCACCCGGTGCACCGCGGCGAGGTCCCAGCACCGGCCGAGCCGCAGCGCGGGGTCGACCTGCAGCAGCGGCCCGAGCGCCGAGGCGGCCGACCACCAGGTCCAGCGCGGCGCGGCGTCGGCGTCGAGGCGGGCGAGCAGCACCGGCGCGCGGTCGAGCGCGACGACCTCACCCGTCCCGTCGGCGCGCTGCAGCGCGACCCGACCCGAGCCGACCGCGACGCCGACCGGCTCGCCCCTGCCCAGCCCCGCGAGGCCGTCCACCGTGGTGCCCGCGCCGGCTCAGGCCAGCCAGCGGGCCAGGCAGGCCAGGGCGGCGGGGTAGGCGTCGAGGCGGTTGGCGCGCTTGGCCAGGCCGTGGCCCTCGTCGGCGTAGACGCGCAGCTCGCACTCCAGGCCGTTCGCCCGCACGGCCGCGACGACCTGCTCGGCCTCCGACAGCGGGACGCGCGGGTCGTTCGCGCCGTGGATCACGAACAGCGGCGCGCGGACGCGGTCGATGCGCGGCAGCGGGGACGCCGCCTCGAGCAGCTCGCGGTCGGTGGCGAGGCTGCCGTACTCGCGCTCGCGGTAGACCCGCCGGTACGCAGAGGTGTTCTCCAGGAACGTGACCAGCGAGGAGATGCCGACGATGTCGACGCCGGCGGCCCACAGGTCGGGCTGGAAGGTCAGGCCGGCCAGCACCATGTAGCCGCCGTAGGACCCGCCCCACAGCGCCGTCCGGTCGGGGTCGTGCCCGAGCGAGGGCAGCCACGCGTGCAGCGCGGCGAGGTCGGCGACCGAGTCGAGCCGCAGCGGCCCGTCGTCGAGGGAGTACCAGCGTCGCCCGAACCCGGTGGACCCGCGCACGTTGGGCACCAGCACCGCGTGCCCCGCCGCCGAGATCGCCTGCACCACGGGGTTGAAGGTGCGCACCGACTGGCCCTCGGGCCCGCCGTGGACCAGGACGACGCACGAGCCGGTGGCGCCCGCGCCGGCCGGGTAGGAGAAGCAGGGCACGCGCTCGTCGTCGGGCGTCGGGACCCGGTGCGAGGACGGCAGTGCCGGGGGAGCGGGCAGCGCGGCCGCGCTGTCGGTGCGCCGCTCGACCTCTCCGGTCGCCGCGTCGACCACCAGGACGTCACCGGGCACGCCCGGCGCGCTGAGGCTGAGCACCACCCGGTCGGACGCGTCGTCCCACACCGGGTCGGGGAGCATGTACGACACGACCCCGGCGGCGGGCGTGCCCTCGCCGGGCAGCGCGACCGGCCGCGTCACCCGGCCGGTGGCGGGGTCGTGCACCGCGAGCCGGGACTCGCCGTCGACGAGGGTCTCGACCAGCAGCCGCGCGCCGTCGGGCGAGAGCCACCCTCGGACGTCCCACAGGTCGTGGGCGACCAGCGGGACGAACCGTCCCCGCCCCAGGTCGTGGCGCCCGAGCAGCAGGGTGTCGTGGTCGGCGTCGGTGCTCCAGAGCACCGCCTGCGAGTCGGGCGTCCACGACAGCCCCTCGTGGCGCCCGGGCTCGTCGGGATCGGTGAGGGCGACCGGCTCGGACGCCTGCGCGTCGGCCCGCACGTCGAGCAGCACCAGGTGGCTGCTCATCGCCAGCGTGGAGGTCATCGCCAGCACCAGCCGTGACCCGTCGGGCGACAGCGCGCCCTCGGCGACCGAGCCGCCGCGGGTCCACACGGCGACGTCGTCGCCGGTGCCGAGGTGGCGGACGTGCACGTCGAAGTCGACGCGGTTGCGGCCGTTGTGGGCGTAGACCAGGTGCTCGCCGCGGACGTCGAGCACACGGTGCAGCACCCCCGGCGCGCGGACCAGCGGCTCGAGGTCGTCGAGCCCGGCCGGGCCGCCGCGGTCGGCGTCGAGGACCGACAGCTGGGCGTTCTCGTCGCCGCCCTCGTCGTGCACCACGAGCACGCGGCGGCCGGGCAGGTACCGCCCGGTGACCGCGCCGGGGAGCGCGGTGAGGGGTCGGTTCGTCGTGCCGTCGAGCTCGACCAGCTGGAAGGTGCCCGAGTCGTCGTGCGCGGCCAGGACGCGACCCGCGGCGTCGAGGTCGAGCGCCCGCCAGGAGCGCACCTCGAGCCAGGCCTCGGTGCCGGTGGGCTGGTGCTCGGACGTGGCGGTGGAGCTCATGGCACCACCCTGTCACGCAGCGGCGACGCCTCCTCTGCTGGTGCGGGCCACCCCCCGACCCGGCATGATCGGCCGGACGAGCGGTGGCGCCCCCCGAGCCACCGCGGAGGAGGACCGACCGTGAGCGACCCCGCAGCGCAGGGCCCGGCACAGGGCAAGGACCTCGCACCCGTGACGGCCGTGCCCGAGCAGGAGCAGTCCCGGCTCGAGCGCACCGCGACCACGATCGTCACCCGGCTGGTCGACGCCGGCATCGACGGCGTCGGTCCGCTCGACCCCGCCGCCGACGCCGCCGAGGCGGCTCGCACGGCCGCCGGGTCCACCGACGCGGCGATCGAGCAGCTGGTCGGCACCCACCTCAAGCTGGCTGCGGCCGGCGGGTTCGTCACCGGGCTGGGCGGGTTCGTGACGCTCCCGGTGGCCCTGCCCGCGAACGTCGCCGGGTTCTACGGCATCGCCACGCGTCTGGTCGCCGGCATCGCGCACCTGCGCGGCTACGACCTGGCCCAGCCCGAGGTGCGCACCGCCGTGCTGCTGACGCTGGTGGGCGCCGACTCGCGCAGCATCCTGGCCAAGGGAGGCATCTCGCCGGTCGGCAAGATCTCCGACCTGGCCCTGCAGCGGCTGCCCGGCCCGGCGCTGATGGTGATCAACAAGGGCATCGGGTTCAACCTGCTCAGCCAGCTCGGCAAGAAGGGGCTCTCGCGCCTCGGCCGCGGCGTCCCGCTGGCCGGTGGCGTCATCGGCGGTGGGCTCGACTACTGGCTGCTGCGCCGGATCGCCCAGAACGCCCGGGACGAGTTCGTCCAGCGCTGAGGCGGGAACTCCGCCGCCCTCCCGCTCGTCGTGGAGGGCGTGCGGCGTCCGTCGTCGCCGGTCCCGAGCCCACCGGTCCCGACCCCGACAGCCCGAGGAGGGCACCGTGAAGAGGATCTCGGCCTTCGCCGCGCTCTGGCAGGCGATCCGCGGGCAGCGCCGTCCCGGTGCGCCCCCCGTCTCCGAGCAGCTGCTCGCGGTGCCGCGCCTGGTCACCGCCACCCTGCGCGGCCAGTACCCGGGCATGGACCGCTCGCGGCTGATGCTGATGGGACTGGCCCTGGCGTACGTGGTGAGTCCCGTCGACCTGATGCCCGAGGCGCTGATGCTGCTGGTCGGCCTGGGTGACGACGCCTTCGTGCTCAGCTGGCTCGCGGGCACCGTGCTCGTCGAGACCGAGCGCTTCCTGGCGTGGGAGGGCGACCCGGTCGCGGCGTCCGGTCCCGAGGGAGTCGTCCCCGGCCACGTGGTCTGAGCCCCTGCACCCTCGCGTCGTCCACAGGGCGGCGCCGACGCCCGTCGTCCACAGCCGGGGCGTCCTCGCCCCCGCGACGTCGTGTCGCTGCGGCAGCGTCCGCGGCATGCAGACACCACCACCGTCCCCGTGCGGACCGGCGCTGACCGTCCGCGAGCCGCGCGACGTGGTCGCGCTCGTCCCCTACCAGCTGGGGTTCGTCCCGCAGGACTCCCTGGTCCTGGTGGCGTTCGGCCCCTCCGGACGCCTCGGCGTCGTCCTGCGGGCCGACCTCGCCGACGTGGTCGCCGGCGAGAGGTGGCGTGCCCTCGAGGTCGCCGGGTACCTCGAGGCCGACGGCGCCGACCGGGCGGTCGCCGTGGTCTACCTCGACGGCGCGCTGCCCGACGTGCCGAGCTGGCTGGAGGTCGTCGACGACGCCCTGGCCGAGCGCGGCGTCGACCTGGTCGACTGCTGGCACGTCGACGGCGAGGTGTTCCGCTCGCTGCTGTGCCGGGGGAGCGGGTGCTGCCCGCCGCAGGGGTGGCCGCTCGCGCACGCGGAGTCGTCGGTGGTCAGCGCGCACATGGTCGGGCTCGGCCGCAGCCCCGCCGCCACGCGGGCGCAGCTGCTGCCCGACCTCACCCCCGCCCCCCAGGCGGCCCGGCGACGGGTGGCGGGCCGGGTGCGGCGGGCCACGGCGGGTCCGCTCGGCGCCACCGCGCGGCTGCGCCACCTGCGCGCCTGGCAGGGGTGCCTGGCCTCGGGGCGGGTGGAGGAGGCCGACGCGGCCGGCGTGCTCGCCGCGCTCGACGACCCGTGGACGCGGGACGCGGTCGTGCTCACGCTCGCGGGGGTCGACGACGTCGTCGTCGACGAGCTGGCCCTGTGCGGGCCGACCGAGCGCACCGACGAGGCGCTCGACCAGCTCTTCGGTGCGGCGTCCGGTCCGGCCCTGTCGCCGCTCGAGGAGGTGCTGCGGCCGGGCCGCGAGGTGCTGCTCGCGGTGGCGCGTCTGGCCCAGGGCCCGCGTCGGGCCGACCCGCTCGCGGTGCTGGCGTGGGCCTCGTGGTGGAGCGGCGACGGCGCCCTGGCCCGCGACCTGGTCGAGGTGGCGCTGCGGGCGCGGCGCGACCACGGGCTGGCGCGATTGGTCGCCGGCGCCGTCGGCACCGGCACCCCGCCGGCATGGGCCCGGGTGCGCTCCGACCGGTCGCGTCGGCGCGTCGGCGACGGCTGCGACGACGTGACGTACGGCGCCCGGGGCCGCACCGACGACACCTGGGGCGAGGTGCTCGAGGGGCCGTGGGGCGTGCTGGGCGACTGACCCGCAGGTCGGGTCGTCTCGCGCTACGGCCACACCGTCTCGCTCCGCGAGACGGGTCTCGGCGGCGGTTGCCCGTCCGTGAGAGGGGTCCGTACCCTTCCAGGAGGTCATGAGCGCCAGCGTCAAGCCCCGGCTCGCTGGCCGGCAACCCTCCTCCGCGGTGGGGTGCCCCGGGTGATGACCTGGTCCGTCGGCACCGTGCCGTCGGGCAAGCGCGGGCCCACGGTGGGCCCCAGGACCGGAGGCCTCGCCGTGACTCGTAGCTGTCGCCCCTGACGCGCCGCCCGATGCGGGACGCCGCAGGCCGCCACGGCACGCCACGTCCCCACCGCGCACGGTGCCCGCAGGGCACCCGTCAGCGCCGCCCCGGCGGCGCACCCGCACGCACACCCTCGCGCCGCGAGCCGGCGCACCCGCCACGCAGCACCCCAGGAGACGTCGCACCCATGAGCAACGGATGGTCCTTCGAGACCCGTCAGATCCACGCCGGCCAGAGCGCCGACACCGCCACGGACGCCCGCGCGCTGCCGATCTACCAGACCACCTCGTACGTGTTCGACGACACCGATCACGCCGAGAACCTGTTCGCGCTGGACGAGTTCGGCAACATCTACACCCGCCTGATGAACCCGACCACCGACGCCGTCGAGAAGCGCATCGCCGACCTCGAGGGCGGCGTCGGCGCGCTGCTGCTGGCGTCCGGGCAGTCGGCCGAGACCATCGCGCTGCTGAACCTGGCCGAGGCGGGCGACCACATCGTCGCCAGCCCCAGCCTGTACGGCGGCACCTACAACCTGCTGCACCACACCTTCCCCAAGCTCGGCATCCAGGTCACCTTCGTCGAGGACCCCGACGACCTGGGCTCCTGGCGGGCCGCCGCGCGCGAGAACACCAAGGCGTTCTTCGCCGAGACGATCTCCAACCCCAAGCAGGACGTGCTCGACATCGAGGGCGTCGCCGGGGTCGCGCACGAGATCGGCATCCCGCTGGTGGTCGACAACACCGTCGCGACGCCGTACCTGATCCGTCCGCTGGAGTGGGGCGCCGACGTCGTCGTGCACTCGGCCACCAAGTACCTCGGCGGCCACGGCACCGCCATCGCCGGCGCGATCGTCGACGGCGGGCGGTTCGACTACGCCCAGCACGCCGAGCGGTTCCCGCAGTTCAACACCCCCGACCCGAGCTACCACGGCCTCATCTACGGCACGGACCTCGGCGTCGGCAGCGCGCTCGGCGCGAACCTGGCGTACATCCTCAAGGCGCGGGTGCAGCTGCTGCGCGACCTCGGGCCGGCGGTCTCGCCGTTCAACGCGTTCCTGATCGCGCAGGGGCTCGAGACGCTCAGCCTGCGGATCGAGCGGCACGTGCAGAACGCGACCGCGGTGGCGCAGTGGCTCGAGGCGCGTCCCGACGTGCGCTCGGTCGCCTACGCCGGTCTGGCGTCGAGCCCGTGGAACGAGCAGGCCGACAAGTACGCCCCGCGCGGGGCCGGCGCGGTGCTGGCCTTCGAGATCGACGGCGGCGCCGAGGCCGGCCAGGCGCTTCGTCGACGGGCTCGACGCTGCACAGCCACGTGGCCAACATCGGCGACGTGCGCTGCCTGGTCATCCACCCCGCGTGCACCACCCACAGCCAGCTCACCGTCGAGGAGCAGGCCGCGGCCGGCGTGACCCCCGGGCTGGTGCGGCTCGCCGTCGGCCTCGAGCACGTCGACGACATCCTCGCCGACCTCGAGGCGGGCTTCACGGCGGCGAAGGGCGACCTCGCGCAGTGAGCGAGGAGCAGCACCAGCACGGTGGCGGGTGGCGCGAGGGCGACGACCCCGGCCGCCGCCGGTTCGTCGACGTCGGCACGCTGGCGCTGGAGAGCGGCGACCGCCTCCCGGACGTGCGGGTGGCGTACGAGACGTGGGGGACGCTGTCGCCCGCCCGCGACAACGCCGTGCTCGTGCTGCACGCCCTCACCGGCGACAGCCACGTCACCGGTCCCGCGGGCCCGGGGCACCCGACGCCGGGCTGGTGGGAGGGGCTCGTCGGGCCGGGTGCGGCGATCGACACCGACCGCTGGTTCGTGGTCGCGCCGAACGTGCTGGGCGGGTGCCAGGGCACGACCGGCCCGTCCAGCGCGGCACCGGACGGACGCCCCTGGGGCAGCCGGTTCCCGTACCTGACCGTGCGCGACCAGGTGGCCGCCGAGGTCGTGCTCGCCGACGCCCTCGGCATCGGCACCTGGGCAGCTGGTCGTCGGCGGGTCGATGGGCGGGATGCGCGCGCTGGAGTGGGCGGTCACCGCGCCGGAGCGCGTCGAGCGGCTGGCCGTCCTGGCGGCGACGGCCGCGGCGAGCGGCGACCAGATCGCCTGGTGCTCGCCCCAGCTCGACGCGATCCGCAGCGACCCGGCCTACCTCGGCGGCGACTACCACGACGTCGGCGACGGTCGCGGCCCGGTGGCCGGGCTCGCCGTCGCCCGCCAGATCGCGCACGCCACCTACCGCAGCGGTGCCGAGCTCGACCTGCGGTTCGGCCGCAGCGAGCAGCCCGGCGGCCCCGGCGTGGGCCGCGGCGGGCGCTACGCCGTCGAGTCGTACCTGCGAGCACCACGGCGGCAAGCTGGCCCGCCGGTTCGACGCCGGGTCCTACGTCGTCCTCACCGAGGCGATGAACTCCCACGACGTCGGCCGCGGCCGCGGTGGCGTGGCCGCCGCGCTGGCGCGGGTCAGCGCCACGACGGTCGTCGCCGGCGTCGACAGCGACCGGCTCTACCCGCTGTCCCAGAGCCGCGAGATCGCCGCCGGCGTGCCGGGCTGCGCGGGGGTGCAGGTGCTGTCGTCGCCGTACGGCCACGACGGGTTCCTGATCGAGATCGAGGCGGTGTCGCGCCTGGTGCAGGACCTGCTCTGCGGCCACGCCAGCGCGCGCTGAGCGCCACCACCCGCAGGCGCCCCGACCTGGGGGTGTCAGCGCTGGTCGCGGGCGCCGTCGAGCAGCTCGACGAGCCGTCCGCGCAGGTCGGCCCAGGCGCGGGCGAACGCGGGGTGCAGCTCGCGGGCGTCCACGGCGTGCAGCGGCGTCCACTCCAGGCGCACCGACTCCTCGTTGGCGGCCAGCGGCCGCACCTGCGGGTCGACCAGCGAGGCGACGACCGTCGTGTAGGTCCAGTCGCCGTGGTCGGTGGTCAGCACGCTGCCGAGCACCTGCACGGCGGTGGCGGGCACCCCGGTCTCCTCCGTGGTCTCGCGCAGCGCCGCGGCCACGGCGTCCTCGTGGCTGTCGGCGGCGCCGCCGGGCAGGCCCCAGGTGCCGCCCTGGTGGGTCCACGGGGCGCGCAGCTGCAGCAGGACCTCGTCGCCCGACGGGTGGTCGCCCGCTCGGTGCAGGAGCAGCCCGGCCGCGCCGTGCAGCCCCCAGTGGCGGGCGCCGCAGCCGCACGCCACCCACCCGTTGCCGTCGTGCACGCCCACGTCGGCGAGGGTACGTCCCGCGCCGGGCGCCGCCACGGGCGCGTGCGGCCTTGCCCCTCGGCCGTGGTCCGGTAGCGTCGCCCACCACGGCCGCAGCGCGGCTGCGAGCGCGGTCCGAGCCAGAGGAGGCAACGATGTCGATCGTCGTCGGGTACGTCGCCACCAAGGAGGGCAAGGCGGCCCTGCGCACGGCGTCCGCGGAGGCCCGTCTGCGCAACGCGCGCCTGGTGGTGATCAACAGCAACCGCGGCGGACGCGACCTCGACCGCGAGGAGGCCACCCGGTACGAGGAGGAGCTCGACGCGGTGCGCCGCCAGCTCGACGACGCGGGCATCGAGCACGAGGTGCGCCAGCTCGTCCGCGGGGTCGAGCCGGCCGAGGACCTGGTGAAGGTCGCCGAGGACACCGGCGCCGAGCTCATCGTGATCGGGCTGCGCCGACGCACCCCCGTCGGCAAGCTGATCCTCGGGTCGAACGCCCAGCGCATCCTGCTCGACGCGCCGTGCCCGGTGCTGGCGGTCAAGGCCGACGAGGACTGACGACCGCGCGGGTGGGTGAACCCGCCGCGCGGGGGGTTTGGTCGGGCTCCGATGCGGGCACGTGTCATGATGGAGCGCTTGACAGACCCTCTGCCGCCGCACGCCCTCCGACCGGTCGGGCGAGGGCACAGAACGGGCCTGTCGTGCGTTGTACCCATGGCCCGCACGCGTCCCCGCCCCGAGCGGTGCGGTGGGCCACGACCCCGGTTCCACCACTGAGAGGCAGTCCGTGACGTCGGTCGCCAGCAACCGTCCCCTCCCGTCCGAGTTCTCCCACCCCGCGCTGCAGGACGTCCTGCGCGCCGGCCGGTCCACCGGCTCGGTGCGCGCCAGCCGCCTGCGCGAGGCCTGCGAGCAGGCCGAGGTGCCGATGGCCCGGATGCGCACTGTGCTGCGTGCGCTCGACGACGCCGGGGTCCAGGTCGAGGTCGACGTGGTCGGCCGCGCCGACCGGGCCGCCGCCGCGACGTCGACCCGCGCCTCGAGCACCACCGTCGCGACGAAGAAGGCGGCCGCGAAGAAGACCGTCGCGAAGAAGGCGCCGGCCAAGAAGGCGGCCGCCGCCGAGGTGGCCGAGGACGAGGCCGCGGCTCCGGCGAAGAAGGCCGCCGCCCGCAAGGCCCCCGCGAAGAAGGCCCCGGCGAAGAAGGTGGCCGAGGCCGCTGCCGAGCCCGAGGCGACCGAGGTCGCCGCCGACCCGAAGGACGCCGACGCCGCGGCCAGCCCGGCCGAGGAGACCAAGGACGAGTCGTTCACCCTCGCCGACGACGACGAGGAGGACGCGCCCGCCGTCCAGGTCGCGACCGCCGGCGCCACGGCCGACCCGGTCAAGGACTACCTCAAGCAGATCGGCAAGGTCGCGCTGCTGAACGCCGGCGAGGAGGTCGAGCTCGCCAAGCGGATCGAGGCCGGTCTGTTCGCCGACGAGAAGCTGCACTCGGGCCAGAAGCTCACCCCCACGGCCCGGCGCGAGCTGGAGTGGATCGCCCACGACGGGCGGATGGCCAAGAACCACCTGCTCGAGGCCAACCTGCGCCTGGTCGTCTCGCTGGCCAAGCGCTACACCGGCCGCGGCATGCAGTTCCTGGACCTGATCCAGGAGGGCAACCTGGGCCTGATCCGCGCGGTCGAGAAGTTCGACTACACCAAGGGCTTCAAGTTCTCCACGTACGCGACGTGGTGGATCCGGCAGGCGATCACCCGCGCGATGGCCGACCAGGCCCGCACCATCCGCATCCCGGTGCACATGGTCGAGGTCATCAACAAGCTGGCCCGCGTGCAGCGTCAGATGCTCCAGGACCTGGGCCGCGAGCCCACCCCGGAGGAGCTCGCCAAGGAGCTCGACATGACGCCGGAGAAGGTCGTGGAGGTGCAGAAGTACGGCCGCGAGCCGATCTCCCTGCACACCCCGCTCGGCGAGGACGGCGACAGCGAGTTCGGCGACCTGATCGAGGACTCCGAGGCGGTCGTCCCGGCCGACGCCGTGTCGTTCACGCTCCTGCAGGAGCAGCTGCACTCGGTGCTCGACACCCTGTCCGAGCGCGAGGCCGGCGTGGTCTCGATGCGGTTCGGCCTCACCGACGGCCAGCCCAAGACGCTCGACGAGATCGGCAAGGTCTACGGCGTGACCCGCGAGCGGATCCGCCAGATCGAGTCCAAGACGATGAGCAAGCTGCGGCACCCCTCGCGCTCGCAGGTGCTGCGCGACTACCTGGACTGACCCGCGGCCCGAGCACCGCTCCCGACGCCCCGTCCCCGCACCGCGGGGGCGGGGCGTCGTGCAGGCCGGGTCGCCGTCGTGGGCCCCGAACACGTTCTGGTGCATCGAGGCCGGCATGGCGGCGGCCGGCGCCGCCGTACGTCCGCACTGCCGTTGGGGCAGCGCAGCGCGGTCAACGCGGCGCCTGCACCTGGCGTGGAGAGGGTGACGCCGCACCCGCGGCGCCGCACCTCGACGAGGAGGTCGTCATGATCCGCTGGCTCTCCCGCTCCGTGCGCGTCACCGTCACGGTGGTCGCGCTCGGGCTCGTCACCGCCCTGCTCCCGGGCGCCGCGCAGGCCGCGCCGTTCTGCGGCCAGGTGTGGGGATCCCTGCCCGAGTCCGACCTGCGGATGGACGTCGACGCGATCGACGGCGTCCGCGCCGGCCGGCACGCCTGCTTCGACCGGCTCGTCGTCGACGTGCACGGCGACGTCGGCGGCTACGACGTGCGGTACGTGACCCAGGTGGCGCAGGACGGCTCCGGCTTCCCCGTACCGCTGCGGGGCGGCGCGTTCCTGCAGGTCGTGGTGCGCAACCCGGTGGTCGACCAGCTCGGGCACGTGCACTGGGCGCCCACCCGGCCGGCCGAGCTCGTCGACGTCCGCGGCTGGAGCACGTTCCGCCAGGTCGCCTACGCCGGCTGCTTCGAGGGGCAGACCACGGTCGGGGTCGGGGTGCGGGCGCGGCTACCGTTCCGCGTCCTCGCGCTGGACGGTCCCGGCGACGGCTCCCGGCTCGTGATCGACGTCGCGCACCGCTGGTGAGCCGGCGGGCGTCGTGGACGGCGCCGTGGCCCGGCCGTAGGTGAGGCGGCGCAGCGCCACCTCGGCCGGCCCCCGGCGGCCGCGCGCGTCCAGCGCCGCCGCGGCCATCACGGTCAGCACCCAGACCGCGCACGCGAGCGCCGCCATCGACCACGACGTCAGGTGCCGCCCGAGCCCGAGGCCCCACGCTGCCAGCAGCGGCGCGCACACCAGCGACTGCACCAGGTAGCCCGACAGCGACCGCTCGCCGAGGGCCCGCAGCGCGCCGGCCACCCGTCCCGGCCCGGTGCGCCGGCCCGTCAACCGGTGCGCCAGCAGGCCGAAGCACGCGACGTACCCGACCCCGGCGAACAGCCCGGTGGTGGCCTGGAGAGGGAACAGCGCCCACGCGACACCGTCCGGCACGTCGAGCACCCCGACCTGGACGAGCGCCCCCGGCAGCCCGCCGAGCCACCCGACGGCGAGCCCGCCGACGGCGACGCGGCGCAGCAGCGGCAGATGGCGTCCCGGCTCCTCGAGCACCCGGTGCCGGGCGGCCTGGAACGCCAGCAGCACCACCAGCGGCACCACCAGCGTCAGCAGGCCCTGCAGGACGAGCAGGATGCCCCAGGTCGTCAGCCGGTCGCCGACCGAGGAGAGGTAGTCGGCGTTCGCGATCGCGTTGCCGACGTCGGGGCCGCTGCCGGTGTCGTCGACGGTCAGCACCTCGCGCACCGACCAGGCGTAGGTCAGCACGAGGGCCGTCCCGGCGACCATCAGGGCCAGCAGCACCCCCGACCAGACCCGCAGGGTGGTCTGCGTGCGCCGCAGGAAGAGCCAGCACGCGACCAGGCCGACCAGCCCGTAGATGCCGAGGATGTCGCCCTCCCACAGCAGGGCGGCGTGCACGAGCCCGAACGCGAGCAGCCACCAGTGCCGGCGGCGCAGCAGGCGGCGGACCCGGCGCTCGGGCACGCCGGCCTCGTGCTGACGGCGCGCCAGCTGGACGATGCCGTAGCCGAACAGGAAGGCGAACATCGGGTACGTGCGCAGGTCGACCGCGACCAGCATCACCACCTGGACCACGCGGTCGGCCGCCGAGCCGGTGGTCGGGTGTCCCGAGACCAGGCCGTGCTCGAGACCCCACAGGTAGTACGGCGTGTTGGCCAGGACGATCAGCAGCAGCATCGCGCCCCGGGCGAGGTCGGGCGCGAGCGCGCGCTCGCGGGCGGTGACGGGGCCGCGCGGTGCGGTCACGGCGGGGGTCGCGTCCATGCCAGCGATCGTCGCGGGTGGACCGGTACCGGGGCATCTGCCGACCGGCCGACGTCCGCGTCCACCGGTCGACGGACGCACGGCCGATCGGCCACCGCGGACCGCCTGGGCGGAGCCGGGTCAGCTCGCGGCACCCTGCCAGACGGCGACGCCCCAGGCGGCGGCCGCCAGCAGCGCCGCACCGAGCTCGACCAGGATGCCGAGGCCGACGGCGCCGAGCGCGAGCAGCGACGACGAGCGCGCCGCCCGCCAGTCGTGCAGGCGGCGGTACTCCATCGCTGCCAGGCCGACGACGAAGCCGACGACCAGGCCGATGACGGGGATGAGGAAGAAGGCGGGGATCGCGAGCAGCCCGCCGACGAGCGAGCGAGCTGTTCGGCACCTCCGAGCGCACCATGACGCGGCCCGGCCGTGAGGTACTTGAGCAGGGCACCGGCCCCGACGAGCACGACCACCACGCCGAAGGCGACCCACGCGCCCAGGGTCTGGACCACGATCGCCCAGATCAGGACGGCGGCGACGATCAGGAGGCCGCCGGGCAGGACGGGCACGAGCGTGCCGATCACGCCGACGGCGATCGCGATGCCGCAGATGAGCGTGATGTCACCGCGCAGCGCGTCCACGGGCCAGGACTCTAGCCGTGCGGGTGCGGGTGCTGGTCGTGCAGGGTCGGGCGGTGACCGCCCGACCTCAGATCGCCGACTCCTCGGCGAGCCGGGCCGTCTCGTCGGTGATGTCGGCGTCGAGCTCACGCAGCCGGGCGTCGTGCGCGCGGCCGTGGTGGGCGCAGAAGAGCAGCTCACCGCCGGTGGGCAGGACGACGCGGACGTACGCCTGCGCGCCGCAGCGGTCGCACCGGTCGGCAACGGTGAGGATGTTGGCGAGCGTCGTGGTCACGGTCGGTCCCTCCAGGTGCCGTCGGTGGCGGAGCGGGTGGTGCTGGCGTTCGATGCTGCGGGTCGTCCGGTGTTCGGAGCCGCCGGGGTGGTCGGATCTGGTCTGTTCATCGGTCGTTCCATCGCCTGGCTCAACCATCAGACCACACGAGTTCGTTCCCGGTTCCGCCCCCGAGGCGTGTTCGCTGCGCGCGTAGCCGATTCGTTGTGAACCGGGTCACCCGATCGTGACCGCCCGGGCGCATCCACGGCACCAGGCGCGCCCTGCCGGGCCCCGTCGGGGGCCGGGGCTAGGCTCGGACGGTGCCTGCGAGCCCCACCACGACCACCCGGCCGAAGGCCGACCCGAAGGCGTACACCGCCCGCCACCTGTCGGTCCTCGAGGGGCTCGAGGCCGTCCGCAAGCGCCCGGGCATGTACATCGGGTCCACCGACTCGCGCGGGCTCATGCACTGCCTGTGGGAGATCATCGACAACTCCGTCGACGAGGCGCTCGACCAGCACGCGTCCGAGATCGCGGTGATCCTGCACCCCGACGGATCGGTCGAGGTGCACGACGACGGCCGCGGCATCCCGGTCGACGCCGAGCCCAAGACCGGCCTGTCCGGCGTCGAGGTGGTGTTCACCAAGCTGCACGCGGGGGGCAAGTTCGGCGGCGGCTCGTACGCGGCGTCCGGCGGGCTGCACGGGGTGGGCGCGAGCGTGGTCAACGCCCTGTCGGCCCGGCTCGACGTCGAGGTCGACCGTGGCGGCAGGACGTACGCGATGAGCTTCCGGCGCGGCGAGCCCGGGGTGTTCGCCGACCCGGCCTCCGGTCGGGCGCCCGACGCGCCGTTCGAGCCCTTCACCGAGGGGTCCGAGCTGCGCGTGGTCGGCCGGGCCCGCAAGGGCGTCACCGGCACCCGCATCCGGTACTGGGCCGACCGCCAGGTGTTCACCAAGGACGCCTCGTTCACCTACGACGAGCTCGTCACCCGCATCCGGCAGACCTCCTACCTCGTCCCCGGGCTGCGGCTCACCGTCCGCGACGAGCGCGGACTCGCCGGCACGCCCGGCGAGAGCGGCCCGCACGAGGAGGTGTTCGTCCACGAGGGCGGCATCGGCGAGTTCGTCGAGCACCTCGCGGTCGACACCGCCGTCACCGACGTGTGGCGGCTGCACGGCACGGGCCACTTCACCGAGACCGTGCCCGTGCTCGACGCGATGGGCCACCTCGAGCCCACCGAGGTCGAGCGCGAGTGCGTGGTCGACGTCGCGCTGCGCTGGGGCACCGGGTACGACACCACCCTGCGCACCTTCGTCAACATCATCGCCACGCCCAAGGGCGGCACCCACCAGGCGGGCTTCGAGGCCTCGCTGCTGAAGACCTTCCGCAAGACCGTCGAGGCCAACGCCCGCCGGCTCAAGGCCGGCAACGACAAGCTCGAGAAGGACGACGTGCTCGCCGGCATGACCGCCGTGCTCACCGTCCGGCTCGCCGAGCCGCAGTTCGAGGGTCAGACCAAGGAGGTGCTGGGCACCTCCGCGGTGCGCGGCATCGTCTCCCGGGTGGTCGAGAAGGAGCTCACGGCGTTGCTCGGGTCGAGCAAGCGGGGCGAGAAGCAGCAGGCGGCGGCGGTGCTCGAGAAGGTCGTCGCCGAGATGAAGGCGCGCATCAGCGCGCGCGTGCACAAGGAGACCCAGCGCCGCAAGAACGCGCTCGAGACCTCGTCGCTGCCCGCGAAGCTCGCCGACTGCCGCAGCGACGACGTCGAGCGCTCCGAGCTGTTCATCGTCGAGGGCGACAGCGCCCTCGGCACCGCCAAGCTGGCCCGCTCGTCCGACTTCCAGGCGCTGCTGCCGATCCGCGGCAAGATCCTGAACGTCCAGAAGGCGTCGGTCACCGACATGCTGAAGAACGCCGAGTGCGCGGCGATCATCCAGGTGATCGGGGCCGGGTCCGGGCGCTCGTTCGACCTCGAGACCGCGCGCTACGGCAAGATCGTGCTGATGACCGACGCCGACGTCGACGGCGCGCACATCCGCACCCTGCTGCTCACCCTGATGTTCCGGTACATGCGGCCGCTGGTCGAGGCGGGCCGGGTCTACGCCGCGGTGCCGCCGCTGCACCGGGTCGAGATCATCGGGGCCGGCCGGGCGAGGAACGAGGTCGTCTACACCTACTCCGAGGCCGAGCTGCACACCCTGCTGAAGAAGCTGGCCCGCTCGAACAAGCGCTACAAGGAGCCGATCCAGCGCTACAAGGGCCTCGGCGAGATGGACGCCGACCAGCTGGCCGAGACCACGATGGACCCCCGCCACCGCACCCTGCGCCGGGTCGGCATCGGCGACGCCGAGCGGGCCGAGCGGGTGTTCGAGCTGCTGATGGGCAACGACGTGGCTCCCCGCAAGGACTTCATCGTCGAGGGTGCCGCCGGACTCGACCGCGACCGCATCGACGCCTAGGCGCCCAGCAGGGCGTCGAGCAGCGCGCTGCCACGCAGCAGCGCCCGCGACCGGCGGTCGAGCGCGGCCTCGCGCCCGCGCAGCAGCGCCGTCACCTCGTCCCAGCCGCCCTCGTCCCCGCCGCCCGGGCCGCCCAGGTGGGCCACGACGGCCCGCAGGGCGGGGATCGGGTGGCCGGCCAGCCGCAGCTG
Source organism: uncultured Actinomycetota bacterium (assembly GCA_963715595.1). GTDB lineage: Bacteria > Actinomycetota > Actinomycetes > Actinomycetales > CAWJMD01 > MFD01275-22. The sequence goes on along the minus strand of OY970255.1, from coordinate 2,142,970 downwards.
GTGCACGACCCTGACCGTGCGCACCTGGGCGGGCGACCACGACCGCGCGCCGCGCGGGCCGCGGTCGGGAGCGACCAGCGCCGCCGCGTCCCAGTGCCGCAGGGTCGAGGCGCGCACCCCGAGCGCGCGGGCGAGCTCGGCGGTGCCCATCGCGTCGGACGGCAGCGCGTCGTCGACCGGCTCGGCGGCCACCAGCGCCGCGGCCGCCACCGCGGCGGCGAGGGCGAGCCGCTGCGCGTGCAGGTCGGCGTGCGCCGCGTCGAGGACGTGCAGCGCGGGGACGGCGCCCTCGCTGCGGGCAGTGCGCAGCAGCGCGGCGGCCGCCCCCGGGCCGAGCGCGGTCGACAGGTGCCGGTACGCGCTGGCGGCTCGTGCGTGCCGCTCGTCCCACGTCCGGTAGCCGTTCGCGGCGCGCGCGGCCGGCGGCAGCACGCCCTCGGCCTCGAGGTCGCGCACCTGCTGCACCGACCACCCCGAGCGGCTCGCGACCTCGGCCGTGCGCAGGCTGCCGTGGAGGGTTTCCATCGCGGTCGAGCGTACGTCCCGCGCAGCACCCTCCACAGTTGCTGCGGTGCCAGGCTGGAGCGCATGGGGACCGGACCGATGACCACCGACGAGATCGACCGGCTCGTGCAGTCCTTCGGCGGCGTGCTCGTGCTGCGCCCGCAGGAGGGCGACGGGACGCCCGAGGTCGCCTGGGGCGACCTGTTCTTCTACGAGGCGCCGGACGGCGTGCTGCCCCCGGGACAGCCCTTCGCCACCGTGGTGACCAAGGACCACCCGGGTGAGCCGTCGTCCCGGCCTCGACCGTCCGGGGGCGTTCCGGGTGAACGTGCACGTCGGCCGCGCGGCCCTGGACGGGCTGGTCGACGGCCCCGAGGTCGACGGAGCCGGCGACGCCACCGCCCGTGACGTCGTGCTGGTGCACCCGGTCTACGGCGAGCAGGGCTGGGTGGCCGTGGTCGAGCCGGGGGAGCGCACCCGCGAGCGGGTGACGCAGATGCTGCGCCGTGCGCACGCCGACGCCCGTGCCCGCCGGCTCAGGCGCGCGTGAGCACGACCAGCTCCTGCGTCGCCCGCGTCATCGACACGTAGCGGTCGACGGCGCCCTCGACGCCGTCGCCGAAGCCGTCCGGGTCGACCAGCACCACGAGGTCGAACTCCAGTCCCTTCGCCGTCTGCGGCGTCAACGACCGCACCCGCGTGCCGCCGCCCGACCACCCGGGTGCCCCGATCACGCAGGCGAGGCCCTCGTCGTGGCGGGCGAGCCAGTCGTCCAGCACGGCGTCGAGGTCGGCCGCGTCACCGTGCCGCACCGGGAGACCGCTCTCGCGCACCGAGGTCGGCACGTGGGCGTCGGGGATCGCGGCGCGGATCACCGGCTCCGCGTACGACATGACCTCCTGCGGCGTCCGGTAGCCGACCGTCAGGCGCGCCAGCTCGACCCGGTCGAGCCCCACCCGCGCGAGCCGTTCCTGCCACGTCCCGGTGAACCCGTGCCGCGCCTGGGCCCGGTCGCCCACCACGGTCAGGCTCCGCGACGGGCAGCGGCGCAGCAGCATCGTCCACTGCGCGTCGGTGAGCTCCTGCGCCTCGTCGACCACGACATGCGCGAACGGCCCGGCGAGGGCGTCACGGTCGCGGGCCGGCGTGGCGTCCTCGTCGACCAGGACGCTGCGCGCGTCGTCGAGCCGCAGCATCGACATCACCTGCATCTCGCTGTCGTCGGTGGCCACCAGGTGCTCCACGACCCGGTCCATCTCGGCGCGCTCGGCGGCGAGCACGCGCTCGCGCACGCGCCGGCGGCGGTCGGCGCCGGCGTCGCCGAGGCGCTGACGGGCGGCGTCGAGCAGCGGCAGGTCCTCCACCGTCCACGCCAGCGCGTCGCGCCGCTGCAGCGCGCGGACGTCGTCCGGTGCCAGCCACGGCGCGCACAGCCGCAGGTACGCGGGCACCGACCACAGGTCGCCCACGAGGTCGGCGGCGTCGAGCAGCGGCCAGGCCTGCTCGACGGCGCGCACCAGCCCCTCGTGCCCGCGCAGGTACCGGCGCAGCGTGCCGGCGTCGACCTCGTCGTCGTCCCCGTCGTCCCTCGCCGCCCGTCGACGTCGTCGTACCGGGCCAGCAGGATCTCGAGCAGCTCGTCCCACAGCTGCTCACGAGACTCGTTGTGCGGCGTGCCCACCGACGGCGCGCGGAACACCTCGACCCAGTCGTCCGGGGCGAGACGCAGGTCCGCCCAGGGCGTGCGGACGACCAGGGTCGAGGTCGGCGGCTGCTCGTAGAACCGCACGGCCGCCTCGACGGCGTCGACCATCGCGGTCGTCGACTTCAGCGCCGCGACCCGGGCATCGGTCTCGGACGGCGCCCCGGCGCCCTCCGGCACCAGGTCGCGTAGCGTGCACGTGCGCACGCCCTCCTCGCCGAGACCTGGCAGCACGTCCGCGACGTAGGCCAGGTACGGCTCGTGCGGGCCGACGAAGAGCACGCCGCCGCGGCGGTGGCCGAGCCGCGGGTCGGCGTAGAGCAGGTACGCGGTGCGGTGCAGCGCCACCACGGTCTTGCCGGTGCCGGGGCCGCCGTCGACGACGAGGGCCCCGCGCGCGGAGGCCCGCACGACCGTGTCCTGGTCGGCGGCGATGGTCGCGAGAACGTCGCGCATCCGGGGCGTGCGGGCCGCGCCGAGACCCGCGAGGAACGCCGACTGGTCGTCCAGCGCGGGGTGAGCGGCCAGGCCCTCGGTGGCGAACACCTCGTCCCAGTAGTCGGTGACGCGCCCCGTCGCGCTCCAGCGGTACCGGCGCCGGCTGGCCAGGCCCATCGGGTCGGCGTGCGTCGCGCCGAAGAACGGCTCGGCCGCGGGGGAGCGCCAGTCGAGCAGCAACCGGCGTCCGTCCGGGCCGGTGAGGCCGAGCCGGCCCACGTAGAGCGTCGCCCCGCCGTCGGCCGGCACCATCCGGCCCAGGCACAGGTCCGCGCCGAACCGGCGCAGGGTGCGCAGCCGCGCGGTCAGGCGGTGCACCTCCTGGTCGCGGTCCAGCGCCTGCTGGCCGGAACCGCCGGGTGCTCGGTGGGCGGCGTCGAGGCGTCCCTCCAGGTCGGTGACGGACTCCTCGAGGGTCGCGGCGACCTCGGCGAGGTGGGTGTCGTCGGCGCCCACGAGGGCCGGGTCGGACTTCGCGGTGAGACGGACGGGCAGGTCGAACACGTTGTGGGACAGGGGTTTCACGTCCTCGGCTCAGGTGCGGGATGGGCGTCGGCCGACGATCATCGGGCCTGCCGGGGGCCTTGCCGCAAGCCCCCTGACGCGCTATACCTTGGGAACGGAGGAAGGGCGCAGGCCCACCCCGAAAACCCCTGGATCGCGGCGTGTGTGGTTGTGCGCGCACCGCCGCGGGTGGACAGTGACCCCGCAGCGGCGCCGCGCGGTGCCGACGAGGGGAGCGCGTGATGGCCGACCTGGGCAAGCCCGCAGCAGCCGACACCGCGACGGCGGTCGACGACCAGCCCGAGCTGAAGCGGGTGATGGGGCCGAAGCTCCTCCTGCTGTTCATCGTCGGGGACATCCTCGGCACCGGGATCTACGCGCTGACCGGGCAGGTGGCCGCGGAGGTGGGCGGCGCGGCCTGGGTCCCGTTCCTGGTCGCCTTCGGCGTGGCCCTGCTGACCGCGTTCTCCTACCTCGAGCTGGTCACGAAGTACCCGCAGGCCGCCGGCGCGGCGCTGTACACCCACAAGGCGTTCGGCATCCACTTCGTCACGTTCATCGTCTGCTTCACGGTCATGTGCTCGGGCATCACCTCGGCCTCGACCGCAGCGCGGGCCTTCGCGGCGAACCTGGCCAAGGGGCTGGGCATCGACGAGCCCGCTCCCGTCATGATCCTGCTCGTCGCCCTGGCCTTCATGGCCCTGGTCATGCTGGTGAACTTCCGCGGCGTCGGCGAGAGCGTCAAGGCGAACGTGGTGCTCACGCTGGTCGAGCTGTCCGGGTTGGCGCTGGTCATCGTGGTCGGGTGTCTTCGCCATCACCGCCGGGCGCGCGGACTGGTCGCAGGTGGTCGCGTTCGACACCCCCGACGACAAGAACGTGTTCCTGGCGGTGACCACGGCGACGTCGCTGGCGTTCTTCGCGATGGTCGGGTTCGAGGACTCGGTGAACATGGCCGAGGAGACCAAGGACCCCTCGCGCATCTTCCCCAAGGTGATGCTGACCGGCCTGACGATCACCGGGATCATCTACGTCCTGGTGTCGATCTGCGCGGTCGCGCTCGTGCCGCTCGGCGAGCTCGCCGGCAGCGACACCCCTCTGGTGTCGGTCGTCGAGGCCGGGGCGCCCGGGTTCCCGACGAGCGACATCCTCCCGTTCATCTCGATGTTCGCCGTCGCGAACTCGGCGCTGATCAACATGCTGATGGCCAGCCGGCTGCTCTACGGGATGGCCAAGCAGGAGGTGCTGCCGCCGCCGCTCGCCAAGGTGCACCCGACCCGGCGCACGCCCTGGGTCGCGATCCTGTTCACCACGGCGCTCGCCTTCGGGCTCATCACCTACGTCTCGTTCGCCAGCGACGACGCGATCTCGCTGCTCGGCGGGACGACCTCGCTGCTGCTCCTCGCGGTGTTCGCGGTGGTGAACGTCGCGGTGCTGCGGCTGCGGCGCAACCCGGTCGACCACGAGCACTTCACCACCCCGACCGTGCTGCCGGTGCTCGGGGCGATCGTGTGCGTCTACCTCGTCACGCCGCTGTCGGGCCGACCGGTCGACCAGTACGAGATCGCCGGTGCGCTGCTGGTGCTCGGCATCGTGCTGTGGGCGATCACGTGGTCGGTCAACCGCGCCGTCTACGCCAAGCGCACGTTCATGCGCGACCCGACGGACCTGTCCGGCTGAGCCCTCGGGGGCGCGGGTTGCCCGGAAGGGCCGAGGTCGCGTCGCGGGGTTGACGGGCTCCGTACCGTCGTCCCACGCTGCCGGGACGGTGGGCGGCGTGGCTGCGCCGCCCCGGCGGGGGGTGGGTTGCGTGACGACGGACGACGCACGGCTGGCGGCCGCTCGCGCCGTGCTGCGCGGCGAGCAGAGGCAGGCGGCCGGCGGGGTGCCCAACCCGACCGACCCCGACCCGCGCGCGAGCGCCCTGGCGCGGGCCGCCGAGCACGAGGCGTCCGCCGTGCCCGACGGCGACGACGCGGTCGTCGTCGGCCCGTTCCGCTACCGGCGCGAGCAGGAGGCGCAGCGCTGGCGCCGGACGCGCCGGGTGATCGAGCGGTGCGACCCCGGCAGGCACGAGGACGGCAACTACCTGCACCTGCTGGCCCGGCAGGCCGCGTCGGTCGAGATGCTCTTCCCCCCAGGCGAACCCGCCGCGCAGCTCCTCGACGGTGTGGTGCTCGGCACGGTGGCGGGCACCGACCCGCAGGCCACGTCGCGCAGGGTGGGCGGTGGTTCGGTGGTGCAGATGACGGCCGGCCTGGTGTACCTGCTCTACCAGCTGTCCAAGAGCGTCGTCCTCGCCTGGCAGGCGACCGACGCGGACGAGGGCGGGCCGGCGGGCTTCTCGACCCTCGAGGGGTCGGTGGACGCGGTGCTGGAGCGGGACGGCACCGCGGTGGCGGTGCTCGACGGGCTCCTGCGGCGGTGGCTGTTCGAGGGGGTACCTCGCCCGCACGACTCGGTCGCACCGGCGGCGCGCTACCACCCCCCGCTGACCGTGATGATCAACTGCGCCGAGCGCTTCGTGATCGCGCACGAGTACGCGCACCTGCTCGTCGACCAGAGCGACACGTGGGTCCCTCCGCCCCTCGACCCGTCGCTGCCGCCGGGGTGGGGCAAGGAGCTGCGGGCCGACGTGCTGGGTCTGGCCATGACGCAGGCCAGTGCGCACGATCTCGATCGCTACGAGCCGAACATCGCCCTGCAGGGGCCGTTGGTCGCGTGCTGGGGCTTCGAGATCATGACGCGGATGCGCGAGTGGGTCGGGCGCCCGGTGGAGCACACCACCCACCCGCCGCCGATGATGCGCGCCGAGTCGCTCCTGGCCACCTACCGGGCGCTGCCCGAGGTGCAGCAGCGGCCGGACTGGGACCCTCGTCCTGCGCTGCACGCGAGCGAGACGGTCGCGGCGCTCTGGGCACGGGTGGCGCCCGCGCTCGAGGCGGACGTGCGCAGCGGGTCGCGGCCGCTGCACCGCGCGTGGAGCTGACAGCAGGACGAGCCGCGGACCGCGGGACACGCAGAAGAGGTGGGATGCAGTGAGCGACCAGGCGCACGAAGCCGTCGTCATCGAGCAGGACGAGCTGGAGCAGCTGCGGGCCGAGGCGGCCGAGCACGGGGTGGTCCTCGAGGAGCTCGAGCCCGCAGACGGCTTCGTGGTCGAGGCCGCCGCCGTCACCGTGCTCCTGCTCGGTGCCGCCACTGCCGTCGCCACGGTGGTGCACCTGCTCGACCGGCGCCGCGGCGGTCAGGTCCTCGACCTCAGACCCGGTGCGCCGACGCCGATCTACCGCTCGCGCGACCTGCTGTTCGGGCTGGTCGTCATGCTCAAGGCCGACGGGACCGTGCAGGTCGAGGTGCACGAGCCGAAGGGCATGTTCGGCACCGTCGTCGAGGCGCTGGCCGGTCAGCTGGGTGCCCTCGCGGCCCAGGACGTGCGGACGGCGGCGGCCACCGCCGCCGGGCTGGTGGGCGCGGCCGGCACCGTGCAGGTGCAGACCGCCTCGGCCTGAGCGGGTCCCGCAATCGGGTGGAGCGTCCCTGCGTGGCGCCGGTAGCGTCCCGGCACGTGGACCGACCCGATCACCCCTCGTCCGACCTCGGCCTCACCTGGCGGCCCCTGACGCCGGACGACGTGCCGGCGTGGCACGTGCTGGCCCAGGCGGTCGAGGCCGCCGACGACGCGTCCGAGCGGTTCACCGAGGAGGACCTGCTCGACGAGCTGACCGTTGGCTCGTACAAGTCGCCCGAGCGCGACAGCCTGGTCGGTGTCGACGCCGACGGCACGATGCGGGCCTTCGCGGTGAACAACCTGCTGCCGGGCACCACGCTGCGGCGCGCCTACCTGTTCGGCGGCGTCGACCCGGGCTGGCGCGGCCGGGGGATCGGGACGGCCCTGGTGGCGTGGCAGCGCGACCAGTCGCGGTGGGCGCTCGCGCAGCAGGAGGAGCCGGGCACCGAGCCGGTGCCGTGGCGGGTGATGCTGTCGCACCCCGACCGCGTCGTCGGCGTGCGCCGCATCGCCGAGACCCTCGGGTTCGCCCCGGTGCGCCTCTTCCACGACATGGTGCGCGAGCTCACCACCGACGGCGCGCCGCCGGTGCCCCGCCTCGAGGTCCCGGCACCGCTGCGCCTCGCGCCGTGGACCGAGGACCTCGACGAGGCGGTCCGCCTCGCGCACAACGAGGCGTTCGCCGGGCACTGGGGCTCGCAGCCGCGCGACGCCGAGGCCTGGCAGCAGTGGGGCGTGGGCCACCGGGACGTCCGGCGCGACTGGTGCTTCGTCGTGCTCGACCCCACCACCGAGGAGGACGGGCACCCGGCCGTCGCCGCGTACACGATGTCGAGCGCCTACGAGCAGGACTGGGAGGCGCAGGGGTACACGCAGGGATGGACCGGCCTCCTCGGCGTGCGACCCGCCTGGCGGGGACGCGGGATCGCCCCCGCGCTGCTCTCGGCCGCGATGACCGCCTTCGCGGCGTCCGGGATGCAGAAGGCCGGCCTCGACGTCGACACCGGCAACGAGTCGGGGGCGCTGCGGCTGTACGAGGGGATGGGGTACCGGGCGGAGCACACCAGCGTCACCTACGCGGTGGAGGGCCAGGGCAGTGCTGCGAGGTGAGCGGGTGTCGTTGCGGCCGCGCACCGCGGCCGACGCCGACGTGCTCTACGAGCTGGCGGCCGACCTCGGCTCGTGGGAGGAGCGTGGGCCCGAGCCGCCGCGGCCGCTGACCCGCGAGGCCTACGACGAGCGATTCACCCAGGGGCAGAAGGGTTCCGGCCCCGACCAGACCTGGGTGATCGAGCACGACGGCCGGGTCGTCGGCCAGATCGGGCTGTTCGGCGTCGACACCCTGGCGCGCTCGGCCGAGGTGGGCATCGCGCTCCTGGCCGAGGCGCGCGGGCAGGGCCTCGGCACCGACGCGATGCGGGTGGTCGTCGAGCTCGCGTTCACCCGGATGAACCTGCGGCGGGTGCACCTGCGCACGCTCGCGGTGAACACCGCCGCCCTCACCAGCTACGCCCGCGCCGGCTTCGTCGAGGAGGGCAGGTTGCGCGAGAGCGCCTGGGTGCGTGGGGAGTACGTCGACGAGGTGCTCATGGGGCTGCTGCGCTCCGAGCGCTGACGGTTCCCCGCCCGCGTCAGCCGATGGCGTGCAGCGGCTGGGGGAGCGGCGTGCCCGAGCCGTCGCGCCGGCCGTTCGCGGGCGGCAGGTCGACCGGGGAGCCGGACGCCGCGGTGCCCCGCGCCGGTGCCGGGCCCGCCCACGCCAGCGCGACCTGGTCCTCGCCGCGCAGGAAGCGGTGGCAGCGCACGCCACCGGTGCCGCGTCCCTTCGCGGGGTACTCGGTGAGCGGCGTGACCTTGGCGGTGCCGGCCTCGGTGCCGGGCAGCGCCGACGACGACCCCGCGACGGTGACCAGCACGTCGGCGTCGCCGGGCGTGACGACCCCGAACCACACCACGCGCGCACCTGCCGCGAGCCGCACGCCCGCCATGCCCCCGGCCGCGCGACCCTGGGGCCGCACCGCCGAGGCGGGGAAGCGCAGCAGCTGCGCGTCGGAGGTGACGAACACGAGCTCGGCCGAGTCGGCCTGCGCCGCGACGAGATCGACGGCCCCGACCACCTCGTCGCCGTCCTTGAGGCCGATCACCTCGTACGCGTCGCGGGCCGGGTGGTCGGCCAGGACGCGCTTGACGACGCCCGACGCGGTGCCCAGCGCGAGCCCGCCCTCGGCGTCGAGCGAGGCCAGCGCGACCACGCGCTCACCCGGCTCGAGCGTCACGTACTCGCTCAGCGGGCCGCCGCCCGACAGCGACAGGGCGCCGGCCGTCGGCGGGACGGCGGGGACGTCGACCACGCCGAGCCGCAGCACCCGTCCGCCGGAGGTGACGACGCCGACCTGGCCGCGCGCGGTGGTGCGCACCCGGGACACGACCACGTCGTGCGCGGCGCGCTCGCCCTCGACCGGCGGGCCGGGCGGCTCGTCGGTGGCCGTGCGCGCCAGCAGCCCGGTCGCCGACAGCAGCACCCAGCAGGGGTCGTCGGTGACCTCGAGCGGGGTCGCGGCCGACCGGGTCGCGGTCTGCCCGGTGCCCTCGAGGAGCACCGTGCGTCGCGGGGTCCCGTAGCGTCCTCGCCACCTGCGCGAGCTCGTCCGACACGACCGTGCGCAGCCGGGCCTCGTCGCCGAGGATCTCCTCCAGCTCGGCGATCTGCGCCTGCAGCTGGTCGCGCTCGGCCTCGAGCTCGACCCGCGAGAACCGCGTCAGCCGACGCAGCCGCAGCTCGAGGATGTACTCGGCCTGCGGCTCGGACAGGTCGAACACCTGCATCAGCCGGCCGCGGGCCGCCTCGGCGTCGTCGCTGCTGCGGATGACCGAGATGACCTCGTCGATGTCGAGGATCGCGACCAGGAGGCCCTCGACCAGGTGCAGCCGCTCCTTGCGCCGGCCGAGCCGGAACGAGGTGCGCCGGCGCACGACGTCGAGCCGGTGCGCGACGTAGACCTCGAGCAGCTCCTTGAGCCCGAGGGTGCGCGGCTGGCCGTCGACCAGGCAGACGTTGTTGATGCCGAAGGTGTCCTCCATCGGCGTCAGCCGGTAGAGCTGCTCGAGCACGGCGTCGGGGTTGAAGCCGGTCTTCACCTCGATCACCAGGCGCAGGCCGTGGTGGCGGTCGGTGAGGTCGGTGACGGCCGAGACGCCCTGCAGCTTCTTGCTCTGCACGGCGTCCTTGATCTTCTCGATCACCTTCTCCGGGCCGACCGTGTAGGGCAGCTCGGTGACGACGATGCCCTTGCGGCGCGCGGTGATGCTCTCGACGCGGGTGGTCGCGCGGGTGCGGAAGGTGCCGCGGCCGGTGGCGTAGGCGTCGCGGATGCCGTCGAGGCCGACGATCTTGCCGCCGCCGGGCAGGTCGGGGCCCGGCACGAACCGCATCAGCTCGTCGAGGGTGGCGCCGGGCTTCTTGATCAGGTGCCGGGCGGCCGAGACGACCTCGACCAGGTTGTGCGGCGCCATGTTCGTGGCCATGCCGACCGCGATGCCCGACGCGCCGTTGACGAGCAGGTTGGGGAACGCCGCCGGCAGCACCTCGGGCTGGGTGAGCTGGTTGTCGTAGTTGGGCACGAAGTCGACGACGTCCTCGTCGAGGCCGCCGGTCATCTCCAGGGCCGACGGCGCGAGCCGTGCCTCGGTGTAGCGCGGCGCGGCGGGCCCGTCGTCGAGCGAGCCGAAGTTGCCGTGGCCGTCGACCAGCGGCAGCCGCAGCGAGAACGGCTGCGCCATGCGCACCAGCGCGTCGTAGATGGGTGCGTCGCCGTGCGGGTGCAGCTTGCCCATCACCTCGCCCACCACGCGCGAGCACTTGACGTGACCGCGGTCGGGGCGCAGGCCCATGTCGGCCATGGAGTACAGGATCCGGCGCTGCACCGGCTTCAGCCCGTCACGCGCGTCGGGCAGGGCGCGCGAGTAGATGACCGAGTAGGCGTACTCGAGGAACGAGTCCTGCATCTCGGCCGAGACGTCGACGTCGACGACGTGCTCGGTGAAGTCGGACGGCGGGGGCGGTGGGGTGGAGCGACGGGCCATGTCCCGATCCTCCCAAGCGACCCCGACGGCCCGGGCACCGCCACGCGGTACCGGACCGTCGGACCTGCGGGACGTCCACGACCGCGGGCCGACGCGGCGAGGCCGTGCGGCACGGCGTCACCGGGGCGGGTTCGGGCGCGGCGGACGTTGACACCGGCTGGGAGCGCTCCCACACTCTTCTTAGCCGATCCGATGGAGGACGACATGCCGCTCGACGACGCCCGGCCCGCCAGCGCACCGCCCCTGGTGCCCCGTCACTCCCGTCGGGCGGTGATGACCGCGGCGCTCGCCCTCGCCTCCGGTGCCGGCCTCGGCGCGCTCGCCGGCCCCGCCGCCGCGACGCCCGGTCCCGCCGCCGCGGCGCCCGGTCCCGGTCGGCCCTTCCTGCCGACCGACCGCACCGCGCGGCAGTCGGTGCGCGCCGCCCTGTCCTTCCTCGACGTGGCGGGCGACGCCTACCCGGCGAGCAACCCCGGCCCGCGGCTGGCCCAGAGCTACGCCGACGAGCTCGGCCTGTTCAGCACCGCCTTCGTCTACGACAACGCGCTCGCGATCTGCGCGCACGTCGGGGCCGGCCGCGCCTGGGCGGCACGACCTCTGGCCGACGGCCTGGTGTACGCCATGGAGCACGACCCCGGGTACTCCGACGGACGCCTGCGGCAGGCCTACAACGTCGGCCCCTACGTGTTCTACGACGGCAACCCGCAGCCGCACGGGCTGGTGCTGCCCGACGGCACCGCCAACATCGGCTGGCAGTTCGGGTTCCTCGGCACGGCCGTCGGCGACATGGCCTGGCCCGGGATCGCCCTCGTGCAGCTGCACCTCGCCACCGGCCGGCGCGCCTACCTCGACGCCGCACTGCGGATCGGGCACTGGATCGTCGACAACGCCTACGGCACCACGCCTCTCGGCGGGTACCAGTTCGGCGTCGACGGGTCGAACGCCAAGGTGCAGGCGTGGTCGACCGAGCACAACATCGACGTGCTGGCGTTCTTCGACCTGCTGCACCGGGCCACGCGCGACCGGTCCTGGGTCGAGCTCGGGCAGCACGCGCGCGACTTCGTCGACCGCATGTACTCCGCCGAGGACGGCTGGTACTGGACCGGTTCCGACGACGGCACCGAGATCAACCGCGACCCGGTGCCGCTCGACCCGCAGACGTGGGGCTGGCTCGCCCTGCGCGACCACCGCGCGTCGACCGCGCTCGACTGGGCCGATGCGGCGCTGCGCACCACCGACGTCGCGGGACAGGGCAACAGCCAGCTGCCTGAGGGCTTCTCGGTCGACGGCGTCACGTTCAGCACCGCCAGCCTGAGCTCGACGGCGTCGTACAACGGACTGCCCGTGCACCCCGACGGCGTGTGGCTGGAGGGGACGGCCCAGCTCGCGTGCGCCTGGGCCGACCGCCGCGCCGGACGGGCCGACCGGCTGCGCCTCGACGCTCAGATGGCCCAGGTGCGGGCCGTGCAGGCAGGCGTCGGTCAGGGGCAGGTGATGGGCGGCAACCCGCTGCCCGCGGCGTCCGGCCTGGTGGCGGCCTCGTCGCTCATCGACAGCGGCTTCGGCTTCGGCTACTTCCAGGTGCAGCACGTCGGCGCCACCGCCTGGTACGTGATGGCCGGGACGTCGGCCAACCCCTACCAGCGCCGCGGGCTCCACTAGCCGGCTCGCTGGCGCTCGCGCGGCGCCGCCTCCTCGAAGGGTCGGCTCCTCCGCCTCCGCTCGGTCGCTTCGCTCCCTCGGTCGGCGCGCCGGAGCCGACCGGAGGCGGCGCCGACACCGGCTCGCCGTCCTACGAGGACGGCGAGTACGGCGTGCCGAACCTGCCCGCGTGCGCCACCTGGGCCGGCTCGCGGCGTCCGCGCCGCAGGCTGGGGCTGCGCCGGTCCTGCGCGGGGTAGCCCACGCTGACCACGCCCACCGGCAGCCGCGTGTCCGGCACGTCGAACGCCGCGCGGAACGAGGCGATGGCCTTCGTGTCGCCGACGCCGAAGAAGCACCCGCCGAGGCCCTCGTCGACGGCGGTGAGGAGCATGAGCAGCGCCGCCATGCCGGTGTCGACGTCCCAGTACGGCACCGGCCAGTGCACCTCGTCGCCGTCCTGCCAGGGCTTGTCGGGCTCGGCGTACCGGTCGAGGTAGGCCTGCTTGTGGCTCAGGCACACGACGAGCAGGGGCGCCGTCATCATCCGGCCGAGCCAGCCGTCCGGGGCGTCGACGTCGTCGGACGTGCTGCGCCAGAAGCGTTCCCGGTCCTCGGGCGACTCGAGCACCAGGAAGTCCCAGCCCTGCGAGAACCCCGCCGACGGCGCGCGCACGGCGTGCTCGAGCAGCCGGTCGACCACCTCCGGCGGCACCGCCCTGTCCGGGTCGTAGGCCCGCACCATCCGCCGACGTCGCACCACCTCGCGCAGCTCCACGGCGCCACCCTGCCACCCGGACGGGTGCACGTCGTGCGAGAGCGCCACGAGGGGTCCGGTTCCCTCCCTACCGTTCTCGACCGACGGGGGGACACCGGGTCGCCCTGCGCGCTCCCACGGGGGGGCGTCCGATGGACTCCGTCCACCTGCTCACCGTCGTCGTCGTCGCGGTCGGTGGCATCGCCTGCTCGTGCTCGCAGCCACCGGCATCCGCACACCGACCGGGTCTCGACCGGGCTGATCGGCGTGCTGAGCCTCGCCTACGTCGGGTACGTCCTGCTCTGGCCGTCGACCGACGGCGTTCGAGTGACCCCGGGTCCGTACCGCCTGAGGCCTGCGGACCCGGCCGTGCGGGCAGCCACGCCGTAGGCTGCCCGCATGGCCGAGGAGAGCGCGCCGCAGGTTCCCCGCGACCCGGCCGGCGATCCGGTCTACCCGGCCCACTGGGCCGCCGACGTGGTGCTGCGCGACGGCGGCACGGCGCACCTGAGGCCCATCACCCCGCAGGACGCCGACGCGCTGCAGGCCTTCCACCTCGCGCAGTCGCCCGAGTCGGTCTACCTGCGGTTCTTCGCGCCGATGCCGCGGCTGTCCGAGCGCGACCTCGCCCGCTTCACCACGGTCGACCACGTCGACCGGGTGGCGATCGTGGCCGAGGTGGCCGGGCGCATCGTCGGCGTCGGGCGGTTCGACCGCACCGCGCGGCGCACGGCCGAGGTGGCGTTCAACATCTCCGACCACCACCAGGGCCGCGGCCTGGGATCGGTGCTGCTCGAGCACCTGGCGGCGGCGGCGCGCGAGCGCGGCATCCACCGGTTCGAGGCCGAGGTGCTGCCCCAGAACCGCAAGATGGTCGGCGTCTTCCGCGACGCCGGGTACGACGTGACCAACCGGTTCGACGACGGCGTGATCTCGGTCGCGTTCGACATCGACCCCACCGAGCGCTCGATCGCGGTGATGGCCGCGCGCGAGCACCGGGCCGAGGCGGCGAGCATCGCCGCGCTGCTCTCGCCCCGGTCGGTCGCGGTGATCGGGGCCAGCACCACACCCGGCCGCATCGGCCACGTGCTGCTGCAGCACCTGCTCGCAGGCGGTTTCACCGGTGAGGTGCACGCGGTGCACCCGACCGCGACCCAGGTCCTCGGGGTGCCCGCTCACCCCGACGTCGCGTCGATCGGCGCCCCGGTCGACCTCGCGGTGATCGCCGTGCCCGCGCCCACGGTGTCCACGGTGCTCGCGCAGTGCGCCGAGGCCGGCGCCCGCGGTGTCGTGGTCGTCTCGGTCGGGTTCGCCGAGCGCGGCGAGGAGGGTGCGCGGCTGCAGGCCGAGCTGGTGCGCACGGCGCGCGCGCAGGGGTTGCGGCTGGTGGGCCCCAACTCGTTCGGCGTCATCAGCACCGACCCCGCCTTCTCGCTGAACGCCTCGCTGGCACCGCGGATGCCGATGGCCGGCCGGCTCGGGTTGTTCAGCCAGTCCGGCGCGCTCGGCGTCGCGGTGCTGAACTCGGCCGCCCGGCGCGGGCTCGGCGTCTCGGCGCTGGTGTCGGCGGGCAACCGCGCCGACGTGTCGGGCAACGACCTGATGCAGTACTGGGAGGACGACCCGCGCACCGACGTGATCTGCCTCTACCTGGAGAGCATGGGCAACCCGCGCAAGTTCTCCCGCGTGGCGCGCCGGCTCTCGCGGGTCAAGCCGGTGGTCGTGGTCAAGTCCGGCACCAGCGGCTACGGCGTGCCGGCGGGCCACGTGGTGCGCGCCTCGCACGCGCCGCGCGCGGCGTTCGACGCGATGCTGCGCCAGGCCGGCGTCGTGCGCACCGAGAACATCCACCAGATGTTCGACGTCGCGCAGCTGCTCGTGCACCAGCCGCTCCCGCAGGGCGAGCGCATCGGGGTGGTGACGAACTCCGACGCGCTGGCGGCGCTGGTGGCCGACGCCCTGCACAGCTGGGATCTCGAGGTCGCCGGCGAACCTGTGACGGTCGAGCCCGAGGCCGACGCCGCGACGTTCAGAGCCGCTCTGCAGCAGGCGTTCTCGAACCCGTCCGCCGACGCCGTCGTCGCCAGCTTCGTGCCGCCGGTGGCCGACATCGACGCCGAGATCGTCCGCTCGGTCGCGGAGGTGTCGGCGGGCTCGGGCAAGACGGCGCTGGCCTGCTTCGTCGGCCTGCGCGAGGTGACGCACGAGGGCATGCGCGGCACGCAGACCGTCCCGGCGTACCCCACGCCCGAGGACGCCGTGCGGGCGCTGGCGGCGGTGACCCGGTACGCGGGGTGGCGCCGCCGCGACCCGGGGACGCCGGTCGACCCGCCGGGCACCGACCCGCTGGCCGCGCGGATCGTCGTCGAGGAGGCGCTGTCCGGCACCGGCGTCGGCGACGCCGAGCCGGTGACCCTGGGCGCCACGGGGACGGCGGCGCTGCTGCGCGCGTACGGCATCGCGACCTGGCCGACCGAGCAGGTCACGACGGCGGACGAGGCGGTGGCGGCCGCCGACCGGCTCGGCTGGCCGGTGGCGGTGAAGTACGCCGACAAGACCCTGCGCGAGCGCCGCGACGTGGTCGGGGTGCACCTCGGGGTCGACGACGCGGCCGGGCTGCGGCACGACGTCGAGGCGATGCTCGCCGCCACCGAGGACCCCGCGGCCCGGGCCGGCTTCCTGGTGCAGCCGATGGCGCCGAACGGGGTGCCGGTCGTCGTCCGCGCGATGGAGGACCCGCTGTTCGGGCCGATCGTGTCGTTCGGTCTGGCCGGCGACGCCGTCGACCTGCTCGACGACGTGGCCCACCGCATCCCGCCGCTCACCGACGTCGACGTGCACGACCTGGTGCGCTCGGTGAAGGCGTCGCCACGGCTGTTCGGCTACCGCGGCACCCCCGCGCTCGACGTCGCCGGGCTCGAGGACCTGCTGGCGCGCGTGTCGCGCCTGGCCGAGGACCTGCCCGAGGTCGCCGAGCTGGTGCTCGACCCGGTCGTCGTCGGCCAGCACACGGTGGCGCCGCTGTGGGCGCGGGTCCGGCTGGCACGTCCGCCCGACCGCCGTGACACCGGGACCCGCCGGGCGCTGTGAGCGAGGCAGCGGGCCGCCTGGAGCGTCCGCGCCCGAGCGATCCGAGAAGTGCGGGAGGATGCCGTCCATGACCCCTCGCCGACCCGCGCCGTCCTCCGGCGTGCCCGCGTCCGACCTGCCCGCCGAGGTGCGCCGCGGCATCGAGCTGGCCGGGTACTACCCCGCCCTGGTCGAGCAGGTCGTGCGCGACGGCCGTGGCGGGCGAGGCGGTGCACGCCCACCTGGTGCACCCGGAGACGACCTTCGACGCGCAGGAGGTGCGTCGCCACGTCACGGTGCTCGTGGTGACGCCGACCCGGCTGGTGACCGCGCACGTCGACGACCACGGCCCGGACGACCTCTCGCCGACCGCGTACGCGAGCGCCTCGACCGAGGCGGTGCCGCTGCACGCGGTGCGCTCGGTGGTGCTGCAGCACGTGGTGGCCGACCCGGCGCAGCACAGCACCGGGTCCGCGCCGGACGAGCTCAGCCTGACGATCGGCTGGGGCTCGGTGCACCGGCTCGACCTCGAGCCGGCCGCGTGCGGCGACCCGGACTGCGAGGCCGACCACGGCTACACCGGGACGATGGCCACCGACGACGTCGTGCTGCGCGTCTCGCGGGCCGCCGAGGGCGGGGACGCCGTGGAGGGTGCGCTCGCGTTCGCCCGCGCGCTGTCGGCGGCCACCGGGGCCGGCCCGACCGCGTCGGCGTGAGCGCGCCCGCCGCGGCCGGTGCGGCCGGCGCGATCGGACGCGCCGCGTGCGGGCCTGGCCGACGTGCTGCCGGCCGCTGCGGCCGCCCTGGGCGTCCCGCTGGAGGGCGGGGCCGCGCACGCCCCGGCCCTCGTCCTGCCGGCCGCGGACCGCGTGGTCGTGCTGCTGGTCGACGGGCTGGGCGAGGAGCTGCTGGCGCGCCGCGCCGGGCACGCGCCGTTCCTCACCGCGCTGCGCGGCCAGGGGCACGGGCTCGACGTCGGGTTCCCGTCGACGACCGCGACGTCGATGGGCACCTTCGGCACCGGCCGGCTCGCCGGCGAGCACGGCATGGTCGGGTACCAGGTGCTCGACCCCGACCGCGGCGTGCTGCTGAACGAGCTGTCGTGGGACGACGGCCCCGACCCCCGCCGCTGGCAGCCGCGGCCGCCGGTGTTCGAGCAGGTGGCCCGCCAGGGCGTCGAGGTCGTGCAGATCGGGCCGGCCTTCTTCGCAGGCTCGGGGCTGACCGAGGCCGCGCTGCGCGGCGCGCGGTTCGTCGCCGCGTCCTCGCTCGACGCCCGGGTCGACGCCGCGGCGTCGGCCGTCCGCAGCGCCCCGCGGACGCTGGTCTACGTGTACTGGGGCGAGGTCGACAAGGTCGGCCACGTGCACGGCTGCGGCTCGCGGGAGTGGACCGAGGAGCTGGAGGCGGTGGACCTCGCCGTGCGGACCCTGGCCGCACGGCTGCCCGCCGACGCGCTGCTGCTCGTCACCGCCGACCACGGCATGGTCGACGTGCCCGCCGACGCGCGCCTCGACCTGGCCTCCGGGTCGCCGCTGGAGCGGCTGCTCGCCGCCGGCGTGCGGCTCACCGGCGGGGAGCCGCGCGCGCCGATGCTCTACTGCGAGCCGGGTGCGGCCGAGCAGGTCGCGGCCCGCTGGACCGCCGAGCTGCCCGACTTCGAGGTGCTGCTGCGCGACCAGGCCGTCGCGGCGGGCTGGTTCGGCCCCGTCGCGCCCCACGTGCTGCCCCGCATCGGCGACGTCGTCGTGGCCGCCACGGGCAGCCGGACGGTGCACGACTCGCGCGTGCAGCGTCCCGAGCTGATGACGCTGGTGGGCATGCACGGCGCCCGCACCCGCGACGAGGTCGCCGTGCCGCTGCTGGTGCGCCCGCCCGGGGGCTGACCCCATCGGGCAGGATGGTCCCTCGTGGCCGAGCTCGTGTTCTTCTCCGGGACGATGGACTGCGGGAAGTCGACCCTGGCGCTGCAGATGGCGCACAACCACGGCGTCCGCGGCCGCGACGGCCTGATCTTCACCCGGTACGACCGCGCGGGCGAGGCGGTGCTGTCGAGCCGCCTCGGCCTGCACACCAGCGCCATCGAGGTCACCGACGGCACCGACTTCTGGGCCGAGGTCACCCGGTTCCGGATGGGCGGCCGCCGGGTCGACTACCTGATCTGCGACGAGGCCCAGTTCTACACACCGGGCCAGGTCGACGAGCTCGCCCGCGTGGTCGACGACCTCGGCGTCGACGTGTTCGCGTTCGGCATCACGGCCGACTTCCGCACCCGGTTGTTCCCGGGGTCGCAGCGGCTGGTCGAGCTGGCCGACCGGGTGCAGCTGCTGCAGGTCGAGGCGCTGTGCTGGTGCGGTGCCCGCGCCACCCACAACGCCCGCACCCTCGACGGCGTCATGGTCGTCGAGGGCGAGCAGGTGGTGGTGGGCGACGTCGACAACGGCACCGGCGTGGTCGGGTACGAGGTGCTGTGCCGCCGCCACCACATGCGCCGGATGACCGCGCACGCCGCCCGGGCCGCCGCGATGTCGCCGGACGTGCTGCCGTTCGACCTCGACGTGTGCGCGGTGCCGCCGCCGCCGGACGTGGTGCCCGGCCCGCCGCGGTAGGCCCGCCGGACAGGTCGGCCGAGGTGGGTCAGTCCTTCTTCGAGCCGAACACGATGTCGTCCCAGCTCGGGACGCTCGCCCGCCGCGGCTTGGCCCGCGCGCGCCCCGGCCGCTGGGGCGCGTCCTGCGGCGGCTGGTCCTGCTGCACCTCGTGGGCGGGTTCGTCGGCCGCCGCGTCGACCTCGACCTCGGCCGCCCCGTCGTCCGCCTCGTCGTCGTCGTCCGCGGGCCGGCCCGGCTCCGGCAGCGCCAGGATCTCGGCGTCGACCGCCTCCTGCGGCCGCGAGGCCGGCGGGTGAGCGGGGGGCGGGTCGTCGTGGCCGTCGTCGTGGGGGTCCGCGGGCGCCTCGGCGTCCTGCAGCAGCTCGTCGACGAGGTCGCCCTGCACCGGGTCGGCGTCGGGGTCGGCGAGCGGCTGCCGCCGTCCGCGGCGTCCGCGCAGGGCGTCGAGCAGCTCGACGGTGCGCTCGCGGGGCGGGCGCGCCGGCTCGGCGTCGGTGTCGGCGGGACGGACGCCGCCGTCGGCCTCGACGTCGTAGACCTTCTCCTGCGCCGACACCGACGTCAGCCGGCGGCCACCGAGCGGACCGGGATCCTGCTCGGCGCGCGCGCTCAGCCAGCGCGCCTCGTCGTCGACGGGCTCCAGGTGCGCGTCCGGCAGGTCGAACCGCCACTGCGCGGCACGGGCCCGCCCGCCGGCGGTGAAGGAGACCTGCACCAGCCAGGTCCCGTTCTCCTCGCGCCAGGCGTCCCAGCCGCGCTCGCCGTCGACCCCGCGGGCGCGCATCCGCTGCGCCACCAGGTCGTCCAGGGCCGTGCCGGACGCGCCGCCGGAGCGGTGCACCACCGTGGCCCGCGCGAGGTCGGCGACGTGCCGGCGCTCGGCCATCACCGGGCCCTCGTAGCGCAGCACGTGCTCGATCGGCAGCCCGGCCAGCTCGGCGACCTCCTCGGCGCTCATGCCGCCGCGGATGCGGGTCTGGATCTCCTTGGGCCGCAGGCCCGACCCCATCGCGATCTGCAGCTGTCCGAGGCGCGCGCGGTCGCGCCGCACGGCGGCCCGCAAGGGCTCGTCGATGGTCAGCAGGTAGCGCGCGCCGTCGGGTCCGGCGAGCACGAGGTGCTCGCCGTCGTCGTGCACGCCGACCAGCTCGACGTCGTCCATGGAGCCACTCCCTCGCAGTCGTGCCGCCACTGTAGGCCCGGCGCCGTCCCGGTCCCCGGAGCCGCCGCCCGGCGCGCCCCGACGGGCCGCTCGCACGCACGGCACGACCCCTACCCTCGTCGTCGTGCCGCTGCTGATCCTCGACCTGGTGGGCGTGTTCGTCTTCGCCCTGTCCGGCGGTCTGGCCGCCGTGCGGCACCGCTTCGACCTGTTCGGGGTGCTGGTGCTCGCCTGCTGCGCCGGCCTCGGCGGCGGGGTGCTGCGCGACGTCCTGATCGGCGCCGTCCCGCCGGTGGGCGTGAGCGACCCGCGGCTGCTCGCGGCCGCGTGCGCGGCCGGCCTGGTGACGTTCTGGCTGCACCCGCGGATGAGCCGGCTGCGCCGCTCGGTGCTGGTGCTCGACGCCCTCGGGCTCGGTGTCTTCGTGGTCGCGGGGACGCTCAAGGCCCTCCAGGCGGGCGCCCCGCTCACGGCGGCCGTGCTGGTCGGCGCCCTCACCGGCATCGGCGGCGGCGTGGTGCGCGACCTGCTCACCGGCGAGGTGCCGCAGGTGCTCACCCGCACCGAGCTGTACGCCACCCCCGCGCTCCTCGGCGCCCTGGTCTACGCGCTGGCCTGGCGGGCCGACGTCGAGGGCCCGCTGCCCGCCGTCGCGGTCGCCCTGCTGGTCAGCGGCGTCCGGCTGTTCGCGCTGCGGTTCAACGTGACCGCGCCGGTCCCTCCCGCCGGGGGCTGAGGCCGCGGGCCCGGCGACGGTGGGGGACCATGGGCGCATGCCCGCCGACCTGCCCACCCCCCGCCACGACGCCCTCGTGCTGCTGTCGTTCGGCGGCCCCGAGGGACCCGACGACGTCGTGCCGTTCCTGCGCAACGTCACCCGCGGCAAGAACATCCCGGACGAGCGGCTCGAGGAGGTCGGCGAGCACTACTACGGCTTCGGCGGCCGCAGCCCGATCAACGACCAGAACAAGGCCCTGCTGGCCGCGCTGCGCGCCGAGCTCGCCGGCCGCGGGGTCGACCTCCCGGTGCTGTGGGGCAACCGCAACTGGGAGCCCTACCTCACCGACACCCTGCGCGAGGCGCACGAGGCCGGGGCCCGGCGCGTGCTGGTGCTGACGACCAGCGCCTACTCCTCGTACTCGGGCTGCCGCCAGTACCGCGAGGACCTCGCCTCGTCGCTGGCAGTGCTGGCCGAGGAGGGGCGCGCGCTCGAGGTCGAGCAGGTGCACCGCTACGCCGGGTCGACCGGCTTCGTCCAGGGCAACGCCGACGCCGTGCGCGCCGCGCTCGAGCAGGTGCGCGAGCAGCCGTCCCGGCTGGTGTTCGTCACCCACTCGATCCCGACGGCGATGGCCGACACCGCGGGCCCGGACGGTGGCGCGTACGTCGCCCAGCACGAGGGGGTCGCCGCCCGGGTGGCCGACGAGGTCGGCGCCGACGGGTGGGACCTCGTCTACTGCAGCCGGTCCGGGCCGCCCACGCAGCCCTGGCTCGAGCCCGACGTCAACGACCACCTGCGTGCCCTGCACGCCCGGGGCGTGCGGTCGGTGGTGCTGTCGCCGATCGGGTTCGTCAGCGACCACATGGAGGTCGTGTACGACCTCGACACCGAGGCCGCCGCCACGGGGGAGGAGCTCGGGCCTGCAGGTGGTGCGGGCCGGCACCGTCGGCACCGACCCGGCCTTCGTGTCCTCGCTGGTCGACCTCGTGCTGCACCGCACCGGCGTGGCGCCGCGCCCCGCTGGCGGCGCTGCCCGGCCTGCCCTCGGTGCACGAGGCCTGCCCGGTGGGGTGCTGCCCCAACCTGCGCGGCGAGCGCCCGGCCGCCTGCGGGGCGTCGGTGTGAGCGCGTCCCCCGGCGTGCCCGTCGCCGACCTGGTCGCGCTCGCCGAGCGGGCCGCCCGCGCCGCCGGCGACCTGGTGCGCGACGAGCGGCCCGAGGCCCTGCAGGTGCAGTCGACCAAGACGAGCCCCGTCGACGTCGTCACGGCGATGGACACCGCGGCCGAGGCGCTGCTGCTGCAGCACCTGCTGGCGGCGCGGCCCGACGACGGCGTGCTCGGCGAGGAGGGCGGCCTGCGTCCCGGCACGAGCGGCCTCACCTGGGTGGTCGACCCCATCGACGGCACGGTCAACTACCTGTACGGCATCCCGTCCTACGCGATCAGCGTGGCGGTGGTGAGCGGCCAGCCCGAGCCGAGCGGCTGGACGGTGCTCGCCGGCTGCGTGCACAACCCCGCGACGGGCGAGACCTGGACGGCCGGCGCCGGGGCGGGCGCGCTGCTCGACGGCCGTCCCGCTGACGGGGCCGCGCGAGGTCGGGCTCGACGTCGCGCTGGTCGGCACCGGCTTCGGCTACGTCCGCGAGCGGCGGCGCAGCCAGGCGCAGGTCGTGGCGGCGCTGCTGCCCGACGTGCGCGACATCCGCCGCGCGGGAGCCGCCTCGCTCGACCTGTGCGCGGTGGCCTCGGGCCGCCTGGACGCCTACTACGAGCGCGGGCTCGCGCCGTGGGACCAGGCCGCGGGCTCGCTCGTCGCCCGCGAGGCCGGGGCGCGGGTGACCGGGCCGCGCGGGCTGCACCCGAGCGAGGAGCTGGTGGTGGCCGCGGCGCCCGGGCTGCACGGCGTCCTGTCGCAGCGCCTGGTCGAGCTGGGCGCCGACCGCGGCTGAGCGAGCCGGTCGGGGCCGATCAGGAGGCCGGGCGGGTCAGCGGACCGGGGCGCTCTGGGCCTCGGGGTCGAGCACGATCGGACCGGTCGGCGACGGCTCGCCCTCGGGCAGCTCGAGGTCGGTCGGCACCCCCTGCCGCTCCAGCTCGTCGGTCACGGCGGGCAGCTCGATGCCGTGGTCGTCGGCCAGCCGCGTCAGCGACTGCAGCTCGCCCACGAGCACGCCGACCAGGTAGTCGTCGCCGGACTCGGTGGCTTCGCGCAGGGAGGTCAGGGCCTGCTCGGCCCGCCCGGTCAGCTCTGCGGAGAACTCGCTCATCGCGCCCACCTTCCGTCGCGCGACCTGACGGTCGCTTCCCCGAACGATCCGGACGAATCGTCCGGACCGCGCTCGACGCTGGCACCCTACGCGACGCGCATGACGGTCCGATGACGTCGCGGCCGGCCTGCGCCGGACGGGGTGAGCGGCCTCACAGCGCGTGCCCGCCGCCGGCACGCCGTGACCCCCGGGTGGCTGAGCACCCTGGGGTGGGGCACAATCCTGCGCGCTGCCCACCCCACGGCCGACGACGTGACCGTGCCGGGCACAAACCGACGCCGCGCGACGTTACCCCTGCGCTCCACCGGATCGGCCGCCCCACCCCAGCCCCGCGGACCACCCGGCAGACGCACCTCGACCAGCGCGCACGAGCACGTGCAGCCGCAGCACCGACCACGAGCACACCGGAGCGTGACGAACCATGGCGACCGACTACGACGCGCCGCGCAAGACCGACGACGACCTGAACGAGGACTCCCTCGAGGAGCTGAAGGCGCGCCGCGTCGACAAGAACTCGGGCAAGGTCGACGAGGACGAGACGGAGGCGGCGGAGGGCTTCGAGCTCCCCGGCGCCGACCTGAGCAACGAGGAGCTCTCGGTGCGGGTGCTGCCGCGCCAGGCCGACGAGTTCACCTGCTCGAGCTGCTTCCTCGTGCACCACCGCAGCCAGCTGGCCAGCGAGAAGGACGGCCGGATGGTCTGCAAGGAGTGCGCGGCCTGATCCACGACCGGGCGGGGACGCGACCAGCGGTCGCGCCCCGCCCGTCGTGCCCGGGGGTCGTCGTGCCCGGGGGCCGCGGGTGCTCAGGCGCCGGACGGCTCCCGCGCGGCCTCGAGGGCCCGGACGAGGTCCTCGGGACGGCGGGTCGACACCAGCCAGTACGGGGTGGGGTCCTGCGGGTCGTCCAGGGCGACCCGCACCAGCGGGTCGACCCAGCCGCGCAGCACCAGGAACGCGCGGGCGTCGAGCCCGGGTCCGCGGGCGTGCCGCGCCTGCTCGCCGCGCAGCGCCTCGGCCTCGCCGAGCAGCCCGACGGGGACGTGCGCCGGGCCCGCCCGCAGCTCGCCGTCGGCCACGACGACGCGGGCCGAGGCGGACACCAGGCCGGCGGCGCAGGCACCCAGGACGACCAGCGCGACCGGCGCCACGACCAGGGCGCCGAGGGGCAGCACAGCCGCCCCGGCCATCGCGGCACCGAGCGCGACGACGGCCCACCAGCCCGCCGACGGCCACAGCCGCTCCTCGTGCAGCACGCGGCGCGGGTGCTCGGCGGCGGCGGACCGTCCGGGGCCCGTGGTCGCGTCCATCTCACCAGCGTGGCACGGGTAGTGTCGTCTGCCGTGAGCGACCCGTCCGCGCACGAGGCGACGCACGGGGCCGGAGCGGCGCCTCCCGCCCGGGTGCGCGTGCCCGTCGTGCTCCTCGACCCCGACCTGCCGGTGCCGGCCTACGCGCACCCCGGCGACGCGGGTGCCGATCTCGTCGCCCGCGACGACGTGCTGCTGGCCGCGGGCGGTGGGCGCGCGACCGTGGCCACCGGGGTCAGCGTGGCCCTGCCGGACGGCTACGTGGGACTGGTGCACCCGCGGTCGGGCCTGGCCGCGCGGCACGGGGTGACCGTCCTGAACGGGCCGGGCACGGTCGACGCCGGCTACCGCGGCGAGATCGCCGTCACCCTGCTCAACACCGACCCGCACGAGCCGTTCCAGGTGCGGCGCGGCGACCGCATCGCCCAGCTCGTCCTGCAGCGCGTCGAGCAGGCCCGCTTCACCCCCGTCCCGACGCTGGTGCCGTCCGCGCGCGGCGCCGGCGGGCACGGGTCGACCGGGGGATTCGCGACCACCACCGAGAGCGCGACCGACAGGGGAGGACACGGCTGATGGCGTGGTTCAGGCGCAAGCGCGACGACGACGAGGCCGTCGCGGAGACCGGCACCGAGGGCGTCGACGACGCGACCGAGGTCGACGACGACGACACCGACGACACCGACGACACCGACGACGAGGCGGCCGCCGAGGCCGCGGCCGAGCGCGACGAGCTCGCCGCCCGCGAGCGGGCCCGCGAGGCCGAGGAGACCCGGCGCGCCTCGGGGCCCTTCGACGCCGCCGAGGTCGACGACGACGTGAAGCGGATCGATCTCGGAGCGCTGCGGCTGCCGGCCCGCGAGGGCATGGAGCTGCGCCTCGAGGTCGAGGAGAAGACCCAGAAGGTCATCGCCGCGACGGTCGTGCTGGCCGGGTCGACGCTGCAGGTGCAGGCGTTCGCGGCACCGCGCACCCTCGGCGTGTGGGACGACGTGCGCGGCGAGATCGCCGTGCAGGTCACCAAGCAGGGCGGGACGGCCGACGAGGTGCCCGGCACCTTCGGGCGCGAGCTGATCGCCCGCATCCCGGTGCGCACCTCCGACGGCCGCACCGGCCACCAGGCCAGCCGGTTCGTCGGCATCGACGGCCCGCGCTGGTTCGTGCGCGGCGTGTTCGGCGGGCCGGCGTCGCACGACGCCGAGGCGGCCGCACCGCTGGAGGACCTGCTGCGCTCCTGCGTGGTGGCGCGCGGCGACGAGGCGATGGCCCCGCGCGACCTGCTGCCGCTGCGGCTGCCCGACCAGGGCCGCACCGCAGCCCGCCGCCACCGGCGCGGGCGCCGAGGGTGCCGGCGAGGACGCGGCCGCGGCTGCTGCGTCCGTGGACGAGCTGAAGCCGTTCGAGCGCGGCCCCGAGATCACCGAGCGGCGGTGACCGCGCGCCCCTGCTCCACCCGGGGGAGCGGGTACTCCCGCGGCGGCGCGGCGTCGTACGCTGGGACGGTGACGACCACGGGCGACGGCCGCTGAGGTCGGCGCTGCGCCGCGCCTGACCCGTTCGCAGAGCCACCTCCGACGAGGAGGCCGAGGAGCGAGCGCTCGCGTCCGCCTCGGTGGCACGCCCGGCGGCGAGCTGACCGATCGGCACGCGGCGTGCCGGCTGCCGGCACCCTGCGCTGCGTCACGCTGCGCCCGCGGGCCGGCATCCCGGCGCTGGAGGCCGAGCTGTTCGACGGCACCGGCTCGGTGGTGCTGATCTGGCTCGGACGCCGCGAGATCCCCGGCATCGACACCGGCCGCTGCGTGCGGGTCGAGGGGCTCGTCGCCTGCTCCGAGGGCCGCAAGGTCATGTACAACCCGTCCTACGAGCTGACCGCGGGTCGGGGCTGCGAGCCGGTCGCGCCTGTGACCGACCAGCAGCCGCCGTCCCGCCGGGCGGTGAGGGGAGGCGCGCCGCGCCGCCGAGGAGGCGGCCCGCGCCGCCGCGGGCGGTGTCGGCGCCCGCGTCACGGGGCTGCAGCCGCCGCTCGTCGACGGCGACCGCGACGCCGGCGCCCGGTGGCCGGCCCGACGGTCGTCCGCCGCTCCCGAGCCCGAGGCCGAGAACGCACCCCAGGCCGAGGCCGTGCCCGGGCCCGAGGTCGTGCCCGAGGTCGCACCCGCAGCCGAGGTGGAGCCGGAGCCCGACCCGGTTGTGCTGACGAAGGGCGAGCCCGCGGCGGCGTCGCAGCCCCCGGAGGGTGCGCCGACCCCGTCCCGGCGCGCGCGCCGTGGCGGTGGGCTGGCCGAGGCCGCCTCGACCCAGGAGTTCTCGCTCGCCCAGGCCGTCGGCGGGGTCCGGGGCGCCGCCGAGACGCTGGTTCCGGGGCTGCTGTTCGTCGTCGTCTACACGATCGGTCGCGACCTGCGCCTGTCGCTGCTGCTCGCCGTCGGGGCAGCCGTGCTGGCGATCGCGGTCCGCCTGGTCACCCGCTCGGGGCCCAGCCAGGCGATCTCGGGTGCGTTCGGCGTCGCGATCTGCGCGGTGTTCGCGCTCGTCTCCGGCGACGCCCGCAACTTCTACCTTCCGGGCTTCCTCACCAACGTCGGGTACGGCCTGGTCTGCGCGCTGTCGACCCTGCGGCTGCCGCGGTCCACCGTCGCCGGACGCGTGATCGAGGGGCCCTACCCCGTGATCGGCCTGCTGCTCGGCCCGCTCACCGGCGAGGGCCTGGCCTGGCGCCGCGAGCCCGCGCGGCTGCGCGCCTACCGGCAGGTGACGCTGCTGTGGGCGGGCTTCTTCGCGCTGCGGCTGCTGGTGCAGGTGCCGCTGTACCTGGCCGACCTGGTGGGCCCGCTCGGCGCGGCCCGGCTCGTGATGGGCGTGCCCGCGTTCGCGCTGATGGTGTGGATCACCTGGCTGCGGCTGCGGGCGGTCCCTGCGGCCGTGCCGTCGGACCAGCAGCAGCCGTCGGACCGGCCGCCGTCCGGCTGACTCAGCCGCGGCGCGGCTTCGACCCGGGCGCCAGCAGCGCCCGGAGGTCGGCCTCGAGGTCGGGCGCGGCGATGAGCAGCAGCTCGTCGTGCGCCTCGAGCACGTCGTCGGGGGTCGGCGGGATCGGCCGCTCCTCGCGGATGATCGCGACCAGCACGGTGTCCGGCGTCCAGTCGACGTCGCCGACGCGGGTGCCGACCAGCGGCGAGTCGTCCGGCAGGGTGAACTCGAGCATGTTCGCCTGGCCCTGCTGGAAGGTGAAGATGCGCACCAGGTCGCCGATCGAGACGGCCTCCTCGACCAGGGCCGTCATCAGCCGCGGGGTCGAGACCGCGACGTCGACGCCCCAGGCCTCGCCGAACATCCACTCGTTCTTGGGGTTGTTCACGCGCGCGACCGTGCGGGGGACGCCGTACTCGGTCTTCGCCAGCAGCGAGAGCACCAGGTTGGCCTTGTCGTCGCCGGTGGCGGCCACGACGACGTCGCTGCTGTCGAGGCCCGCCTCGGCGAGGGAGTCGATCTCGCAGGCGTCGGCGAGCAGCCAGTCGGCCTCCGGGACGGACTGGTGCTTCATCGCCGCCGGCGCCTTGTCGACCAGCAGCACGTCGTGGCCGTTGGCGATCAGCTCGCGGGCGATCGATCGGCCGACGCTGCCGGCTCCGGCGATGACGACGCGCATGGTGGTGGTCCTGGTCCCTGGGTGGAGGTGGCGGCGGGGTGGGGTGGGTCAGTCCTCGCCCGGGGGCTGCCCGAGGCGCCGCTCGAGCGCGGGCACGTCGTCGACCGGCGCGAGCAGGTGCACGACGTCGCCGTCCTGGTAGACGGTGTCGGCGGTCGGCAGGATCGCGCGGCCGAGGCGGGTGAGGTAGGCGACGCGTGCGCCCGTGCGCTCCTCGATGCGGCGCAGCGGCGAGCCCACCCACGAGGTGGCGACCGGGTACTCGGCCATCTGCAGGCTGCCGGTGGCGTCGGTGAACACCGGTGCGGCGCCGTGCGGCAGCAGCCGCCGGAGCATCTGGTCGGACGCCCAGCTCACCGTGGCGACCGTGGGGATGCCGAGCCGCTCGTACACCTCGGCGCGGCCCGGGTCGTAGATGCGCGCGACCACGTTGGAGACGCCGAAGGTCTCGCGCGCCACGCGGGCGGCGAGGATGTTGGAGTTGTCGCCGCTGGACACCGCCGCGAACGCGTAGGCGTTCTCGGTGTCGGCCTGGGTGAGGGTGTCCCGGTCGAACCCGACGCCCTCGACGGTGCTGCCCTCGAACCCGGCGCCGAGGCGTCGGAACGCCTCGGGGTTCTGGTCGATGACGGCGACGGAGTGCCCGCGGTTCTGCAGCGAGCGGGCGAGGGTGGCACCCACCCGTCCGCACCCCATGATCACGAAGTGCACGTCGCGAACGCTACACGTGCGGGCGCACCGCGACCGCGCGGACACCGCGCGGTCGCGACGTGCCTACCATCGTCCTTCGTGACCACCGTCCAGCACCGACGACGCCCGGGTCGGCCGTGAGCGCCGCCGACGCGGTCAAGCGCGTCCTGGTGGGGCGTCCGTTCCGCAGCGACCGGCTCTCCGAGACGCTGCTGCCCAAGCGCCTCGCGCTGCCGGTGTTCGCCTCCGACGCGCTGTCGTCGGTGGCGTACGCCCCGAACGAGGTCTTCCTGACGCTGGCGGTGGCCGGCATCTCGGCCTACGCGTTCTCGTGGCAGGTCGGCCTGGCCGTCGCGCTCGTGATGGGCGTGGTGGTGCTGTCGTACCGGCAGAACGTGCACGCCTACCCCTCCGGCGGCGGCGACTACGAGGTGGCCACGGTCAACCTCGGCCCGCGCGCGGGCCTGACGGTCGCCTCGGCGCTGCTCGTCGACTACGTGCTCACCGTGGCCGTGTCGATCTCCTCGGCCGCCCAGTACGCGGCCTCGCTCGTCCCGGCCATCCGCGGTCACGAGGCCGTCGTGGCGGTCGCCGCGGTGGTGCTGCTGACGGCGGTCAACCTGCGGGGCCTGCGCGAGTCGGGCACGGCGTTCGCGATCCCCACCTACGTGTTCATGCTCGCGATCCTCGGCATGGCGGCCGTCGGGACGGCGCGGGCGCTGCTCGGCGACCTGCCGCAGGCCGACAGCGCGCGGTTCACCACCGAGGTGCAGCCGGCCTTCGACGGCGGGCTGATGACGCTGGCGGGCGCGTTCCTGCTGCTGCGCGCGTTCTCGTCCGGCTGCGCGGCGCTCACCGGCGTCGAGGCGATCAGCAACGGCGTGCCGTCGTTCACCAAGCCCAAGAGCACCAACGCCGCGACCACCCTGGCGATGCTCGGCGGGCTCGCGATCACGATGATCATGTCGATCCTGCTGCTGGCCCGGCAGATGGGCGTGGTCTACGTCGACGAGGTGCGCCCCGAGGAGGAGCTGCTGCTCGACGGCCGGCTCGGCGAGGGCATCGGCAACGGCACGGTGACCTTCCCCGACGGCACCGTCTACCACCAGTCGCCGATCATCACCCAGCTCGCCGACGGCATCTTCGACTTCGCGCCCCCGCTGGTGTGGGTGGTGACGATCGCGACCGGCCTGATCCTCGTCCTGGCCGCGAACACCGCGTTCAACGGCTTCCCGGTGCTGGGCTCGATCCTGGCCAAGGACGGCTACCTGCCGCGCCAGCTGCACACCCGCGGCGACCGCCTGGCGTTCTCCAACGGCATCCTGATGCTGGCCGGCGCCGCCGTGGTCCTGATCGTGGCGTTCGACGCCGAGGTGTCGCGACTGATCCAGCTCTACATCGTGGGCGTCTTCGTCTCGTTCACCCTCAGCCAGACCGGCATGGTGCGGCACTGGACGCGCGAGCTGCGGCTCACCACCGCCCCCGCCACGCGCGCCCGGATGCGGCGCTCGCGGGTGATCAACTCGGTCGGCCTGGCGATGACGGGCACCGTCCTGGTCGTGGTGCTGGTGACGAAGTTCCTGCTGGGCGCGTGGATCGCGATCCTGGCGATGGGCGTGCTGTTCGTGATCATGCGCGCGATCCGCACCCACTACGACCACGTCGCCGCCGAGCTGGACCTCGACCACGTCGACCCGAAGAAGGTCAAGGCGCTGCCGTCGCGGGTGCACGCCATCGTCCTGGTGTCGAAGGTGCACATGCCGACGATGCGCGCGCTCGCCTACGCGCGCGCCACGCGTCCGTCGACGCTGGAGGCGATCACGGTCGACGTCGACCCCGAGGCGACCGTGCTGCTGAAGCACCGCTGGGAGGAGCTCGACATCCCGGTGCAGCTCAAGGCGCTGCACTCGCCGTACCGCGAGATCACCCGACCGATCCTGCGCTACGTCAAGCGCATCCGCCGGGTCAGCCCGCGCGACCTCGTGGTCGTGTACGTGCCCGAGTACGTCGTCGGGCACTGGTACGAGCAGATCCTGCACAACCAGAGCGCGCTGCGGCTGAAGTCGGCGCTGCACTTCACGCCGGGCGTGGTCGTGGCGAGCGTGCCGTGGCAGCTGCAGTCCTCGATCGGGGCCGAGCGCCGGATGAGCGAGATGCTCCCCGACGACCGCGACGAGGAGATGGACCGCACGGCGCCCGCGGCCCCGCACGAGCCGTGAGCACCGACCACCTGAGCCCCGGCGACGCCCGCGGGACCCGCATCGAGCTCGAGGTCGGCGCGGTCGCGCACGGCGGCCACTGCGTGGCGCGGTACGAGGGGCGCGTGGTGTTCGTCCGGCACGCGCTG
Source organism: uncultured Actinomycetota bacterium (assembly GCA_963715595.1). GTDB lineage: Bacteria > Actinomycetota > Actinomycetes > Actinomycetales > CAWJMD01 > MFD01275-22. The sequence continues at coordinate 2,111,944 of OY970255.1, read as the reverse complement.
CCCGGCGAGCGCGTGCGCGCCGAGGTGACCGACGGCGGTGCGGACGCGTCGTTCTGGCGCGCCGACGCGGTCGAGGTGCTGGAGGCCTCCCCGCACCGGGTCGAGCCGCCCTGCCCGTGGGCCGGGCCGGGACGGTGCGGCGGCTGCGACTGGCAGCACGCCGCCCTCCCGGCGCAGCGCGTCCTCAAGGCCGACGTCGTGCGCGAGCAGCTGCAGCGGCTCGGCGGCGTCGAGGTCGACGTCGAGGTCGAGGCGGTGCCCGTCCCGGACCACGAGGAGGACGACGGGCTGGGCTGGCGCACCCGGGTGCACTACGCGGTCGACCGCGTCGGCCCGCGCGGGCCTGCGCGCGCACCGCTCGCACCGCGTCGTGCCCGTCGACACCTGCCGGATCGCCTCGCCGGCCGTCGCGCAGGTGCCGGTGACGTCGGCGCGCTGGCCGGGGGTGGCCTCGGTCGAGGTCGCGGCGTCCGCGGCGGGAGAGCGGGCCGTGGTCGTCGAGGCGGCCGGTCGCCGCCGCCCGGGTGTGCCCGACCTGCCGGACGGCACCTCCGTCGTCGTCACCCGCGAGGGCGCCGACCCCGAGCGGGTGCGCGGACGCACCTGGCTGAGCGAGGCGGTCGAGCTGCCCGACGGGCCGCACGCGTTCCGGGTGGGCGTCTCGGGCTTCTGGCAGGTGCACCCGGGCGCGGGGGCGGCGCTCGCCGCCGCCGTGGTCGAGGCCGCCGACCCGCGGCCGGGGGAGCGGGCGCTCGACCTGTACTCCGGCGTGGGCCTGCTGACCCTGCCGCTCGCCGTCCGCGTCGGCCCGACCGGGTCGGTGGTGTCGGTCGAGTCCGACGCCCGCGCCGTCCGCGACGCCCGCCGCAACCTGCACGAGCACCCGCAGGTGCGGATCGAGCAGGGCCGCACCGAGCGCGTCCTCGAGGCGCTCGCGAGCGACCTGGACGGCGCCGACGTCGTCGTGCTCGACCCACCCCGCTCGGGCGCCGGGAAGCGGGTCGTGGAGCAGGTGGTGGCCCTGGCTCCCCGCGTCGTCGTCTACGTCGCGTGCGACCCCGCGGCGCTCGGACGCGACGTGCGGCTGCTCGCCGCGCGCGGTTACCGGCTGGACGGGCTGCGGGCGTTCGACCTGTTCCCGATGACCCACCACGTGGAGTGCGTGGCGCGATTCGTGCCCGACTGAGGCGATCGCGTGCGTCGGGAACCGCCGTGGGCCGTGCGCGTCCGACCGGCATGGTGGCGAGCCGGGTCGTGCGGGCGGGACTGGGTGCCGTGCGGCTCGCGGTCGCTCTGGCCGCCTGCGCCGGCGGTGGTCCGGCACGGCCGGACGGTGTCCGCTCCGGCGGACCTGCTCGGCGAGGGCGTGGTGCTGGCGTCCGGAGCTGTCGACGGGTCGCCGCTCGACCTGCCGCCCGGCGTCCGGGTGACGCTGCTGCCCGGCGCCGGGGGCACCGAGGACCCCGCGGCGGTCTCCGGGGTGTCCGGCTGCAACCACTACTTCTCGACGATGACGGTCGACGGCGACGCGATCACGTTCCCGGCCGAGGGCACCGGCGGAACCGAGATGGCCTGCGAACCGGGGCTGATGGCGCTGGAGTCGACGTACCTGGCGGCGCTGCCGCGGGTCGAGACCGGTCGGTGGGACGGCGACCGGTTCACCCTCGCCGGCGACGGCGTCGAGCTGGTCTACGCGGCCGTCGAGGCGGTGCCGACGCAGGACCTGGTCGGGACGACCTGGCGGCTCGACTCGCTGCTGGACGGCGAGACGGCGTCGTCGACCGTCGCGGGCGCCGACCCGGCGACGCTCGAGCTGCGCGAGGACGGCACCGTGGCGGGCGGCACGGGTTGCCGGACGCTGACAGGCCGGTACGAGGTGGTCGCCGACGAGGTGCTGCTCACCGAGCTGGCCGCCGAGGGCGAGTGCTCCGGCCGGCTCGGCCGCGCAGGACGCCCACGTGGTCGAGGCGCTCGGCGACGGGTTCACCGTCGCCGTCGACGGGGGTTCCCTGGTGGTGTCGAGCAGCCGCGGCGGCCTCGGCCTGGTCTACCTCGCGCCCTGACCGCACCCCGCGCCGGGGTGGCGACCCCCTGGGCGAGCGGCTAGTATCTTGACGTCAAGATACATCGCGGACGAAGGAGCCAGCGTGAGCCAGGACAGCTTCGGCGCCAAGGGCAGCCTCCAGGTCGGAGACGCCTCCTACGACATCTTCCGGCTCTCCGAGGTGGAGGGCGCCGACAAGCTGCCGTACAGCCTGAAGGTGCTGCTGGAGAACCTCCTGCGCACCGAGGACGGCGCGAACATCACCGCCGACCACGTGCGGGCGCTCGCCGGGTGGGACCCCCAGGCCGAGCCCGACACCGAGATCCAGTTCACGCCGGCGCGCGTGATCATGCAGGACTTCACCGGCGTCCCGTGCGTCGTCGACCTCGCCACCATGCGCGAGGCCGTCGCCGAGCTCGGTGGCGACCCGACGAGGATCAACCCGCTGTCGCCGGCCGAGCTGGTCATCGACCACTCCGTCATCATCGACGTCTTCGGCCGCGAGGACGCCTTCCGCCGCAACGTCGAGATCGAGTACGAGCGCAACGAGGAGCGGTACCAGTTCCTGCGCTGGGGCCAGGGCGCGTTCGACGACTTCAAGGTCGTCCCCCCGGGCACCGGCATCGTGCACCAGGTCAACATCGAGCACCTGGCGCGCGTGATCTTCGACCGCGACGGCGTGGCCTACCCCGACACCTGCGTCGGCACCGACTCGCACACCACCATGGTCAACGGTCTCGGCGTGCTGGGCTGGGGCGTCGGCGGCATCGAGGCCGAGGCCGCGATGCTCGGCCAGCCCGTGTCGATGCTGATCCCGCGGGTCGTGGGCTTCAAGCTCACCGGCGAGATCCCCACCGGCGCCACGGCGACCGACGTCGTGCTCACGATCACCGAGATGCTCCGCAAGCACGGCGTGGTGGGCAAGTTCGTCGAGTTCTACGGCGAGGGCGTCGCGTCGGTCCCGCTGGCCAACCGCGCCACCATCGGCAACATGAGCCCCGAGTTCGGTTCCACCGCAGCCATGTTCCCCATCGACGACGTCACGCTCGACTACCTGCGCCTCACCGGCCGCTCCGCCGAGCAGGTCGCGCTGGTCGAGGCGTACACCAAGGAGCAGGGGCTCTGGCACGACGCCTCGCGCGAGGCCGCCTACTCCGAGTACATCGAGCTCGACCTGTCCACCGTCGTCCCGTCGATCGCCGGCCCCAAGCGCCCGCAGGACCGCGTCGCGCTCACCGAGGCCAAGGAGTCGTTCCGCGGGGCGCTCGCCGACTACGCGAGCCACGGCGAGGACGACGTCGACGAGGGCGTGCTCGAGAGCTTCCCCGCCTCCGACGCCCCGTCGACGAACGGCGAGCGCCGCGAGACCAGCGGCCCGCACGAGCCGCGCCACGAGAGCCGCCGGCCGACCAGGAAGGTCACCGTCTCGCTCGACGGCCAGGAGGTCGAGATCGACCACGGCGCCGTCGTGATCGCCTCGATCACCAGCTGCACCAACACCTCGAACCCGTCGGTCATGCTCGGCGCGGGCCTGCTCGCCAAGAAGGCCGTCGAGAAGGGGCTCACCCGCAAGCCGTGGGTGAAGACCTCTCTCGCACCGGGTTCCAAGGTCGTCACCGACTACTACGACAAGTCCGGCCTCACGCCGTACCTCGAGAAGCTCGGTTACCACCTGGTCGGCTACGGCTGCACCACCTGCATCGGCAACTCCGGCCCGCTCATCGAAGAGGTCTCGGCGGCGGTGAACGAGAACGACCTCGCGGTCGTCTCGGTGCTGTCCGGCAACCGCAACTTCGAGGGCCGCATCAACCCCGACGTGAAGATGAACTACCTGGCCTCGCCGCCGCTGGTCATCGCGTACTCGCTCGCCGGGACGATGGACTTCGACTTCGAGACCGACCCGCTGGGTCAGGACGAGTCGGGCGCCGACGTGTTCCTGCGCGACATCTGGCCCACGACGCAGGAGATCGAGGAGACCATCGACTCCGCGATCGACGAGGACATGTTCACCACGGACTACGCCGACGTGTTCGCGGGCGACGAGCGGTGGCAGTCGCTCCCGACGCCCGAGGGCGACACCTTCGCCTGGGACGCCGAGTCGACGTACGTGCGCAAGCCCCCGTACTTCGACGGCATGGCGAAGGAGCCCTCGCCGGTCGAGGACGTCACCGGCGCCCGGGTGCTGCCGCTGCTGGGCGACTCGGTCACCACCGACCACATCAGCCCGGCCGGCGCGATCAAGGCCGACACCCCGGCCGGCCGCTACCTGGCCGAGCACGGCGTCGAGCGCCGGACTTCAACTCCTACGGCTCGCGCCGCGGCAACCACGAGGTGATGATCCGCGGCACGTTCGCGAACATCCGGCTGCGCAACCAGCTGCTGGACGGCGTCGAGGGCGGTTTCACCCGCGACTTCACCAAGGGCGGCGAGCAGTCCAGCGTCTACGACGCCGCGCAGAGCTACGCCGAGGCCGGCACCCCGCTGGTGGTGCTGGCGGGCAAGGAGTACGGCTCGGGCTCGAGCCGCGACTGGGCCGCCAAGGGCACCGCGCTGCTGGGCGTCAAGGCCGTCATCGCCGAGTCGTACGAGCGCATCCACCGCTCGAACCTGATCGGCATGGGCGTGCTGCCGCTGCAGTTCCCGCAGGGTGAGTACGCGGCGTCGCTCGGCCTCGACGGCACCGAGACCTTCGACGTCACCGGCGTCACCGCCCTGAACGAGGGCTCCACGCCGCGCACGGTGAAGGTCACCGCCACGAAGGAGGACGGCGAGACGGTCGAGTTCGACGCCGTCGTGCGCATCGACACCCCCGGCGAGGCCGACTACTACCGCAACGGCGGGATCCTGCAGTACGTGCTCAGGTCGCTCGTCGGCTGATCCGCACCGCACGAGAAGGGCTGACCCGCAGCGCGGGTCAGCCCTTCTCGTCGTCCGGGTCAGCCCTTCTCGGCGCCCTCGGCGGTGCTCATGATCTGCCGCTGGAAGACGAAGAAGAGCACGGCGACCGGGATCGTCATCAGCAGCGCCGCGCCGAGGCTGAGCGGGAACTGCTGCGCCTGCCCCCGACCGCCGGAGACGAGCGTGGCGACGCCCTTGGTGAGCGGCGACAGCTCGGGGCTCTGCGCGGTGACGACGAAGTGCGACAGCTCGTTCCACGACCCCTGGAACGACAGGATCATCAGCGTGATCACCGCCGGCCGGGCCATCGGCAGCACCACCGACCAGAAGGTGCGGAACACCCCCGCGCCGTCGATGCGGGCGGCCTCCTCGACGCTCACCGGGATCGACTCGAAGAAGTTCTTCATGATGAAGACCCCTGCCGCGTCGGCCAGCAGCGGGATGATCATGCCCGCGTAGCTGTCGTAGATGCCGAGCTGGTTGACCACCAGGAACTTCGGGATCAGCAGCACCACGCCCGGCACCGCCATCACCGCGACGACGCCGGCGAACACCAGGCCCCGGCCGCGGAACTGCAGCCGTGCCAACGCGTACCCCGCCATCGAGTCGAACAGCACCCGGCCCACCGTGACGCAGCAGCGTGACGACGACCGAGTTGCATCGCCCAGGTGGGGAACGGCAGGCTGCTGGCGAACAGCGTCTGGTAGGTCGCCGAGCGTCCAGGTCTCCGGGACCAGCGAGAGCGGGTTGTTGGCCGCGTCGCCGTCGGTCTTGAACGACGTCACGACCTGGAGGAGGAACGGGAAGATGTACACCAGCGCGATCGCGACCAGCAGCCCGTAGATCGCAGCCGTGCCCTACGACCGACCGGGTCGACCGCCGGGGTGGCGCGTGCGGCGAGCTGGTCGACGAGGCGACCGCGTCGGTCCTCGTGCGGCAGCGTCGGCGCGCTCATCGGCGCGCTCCCGTGCGCGTGTACCGCTCTGCGCCTCGGCACCGTGGTGCGCTCGCGCAGCACCCAGCGCTGGAACGCGGTCAGCACGATGATGATGACGAACAGGACGAACGCGATCGCCGCGCCCTGGCCCCAGTTCCGGCTGGTGAACGACGGTCGTGTACGACAGGTAGGCCGGGGTGAGCGTCGTCTTCGCCGGGCCGCCCTGGGTCCCACGTAGACCTGGTCGAACACCTGCCAGGTGCCGATCAGCCCGAGGGTCAGCACCGTGAACAGCGTCGGCCGCAGCATCGGGACGCGTGACGAGCCGGAACCGCTGCCAGGCGTTGGCCCCGTCGACCATCGCCGCCTCCTCGACCTCGCCCGAGATGTTCTGCAGCGCCGCCAGGAAGAGCAGCATGAAGGTGCCCGAGGTGGTGAAGACGGCGAGCAGCGATCAGCGCGCTCATCGCGACGCTCGGGCCGGCGAGCCACTCCCACCACGTGATGGACAGGAAGCCGCTCCCGGTGAGCGCGGCCGGGCCCTGGTCGACGCCGACGGCCGCCCAGCAGCAGGTGCAGCACGCCGCGCGGGTCGGAGAACCAGTTGGGCCCGTTGATGCCGATGAACCCCAGCAGCTGTTCACCGCGCCGCTGCCGGCGAACAGGAAGAGTGAACACCACCACGATCGCCACCGAGCTGGTGACCGACGGGAAGTAGAACGCGGTGCGGAAGAACCCGCGCCCGCGGAGCACCTTGCGGTTCACCAGCACGGCCAGCCCGAGCGAGATCGCGGTCTGCAGAGGGACGACGAGCACCACGTACTAGAAGTTGTTGCGCAGCGAGGTGCCGAAGTCGCGTGCCTGCAGGCCGCCCTCGCGGGTGAGCACGTTCTGGTAGTTGTCGCCGCCGACGAACCCGACGGTGCCGGCGAACGGCGACCCCTGGCCGTTCCAGTCGCTGACGCTCACCCAGGCCGCCATCAGCACCGGGACGAGCAGGAACAGCCCGAGGAGCACCAGCGCGGGCGCCACGAACAGCCACCCCGCCACGGTCTGCCCGCCCCGGGACGCCGAGGCGCCCCGGGGACGGGTCGAGCGCGGTGCCGTCGTCCCGGAGGACGTCGACGGCGGCGCGGTCACGAGGAGCCCAGCGCAGCCTCGAGGTTGGTCTGCGCCGACTGCAGGATGGTGGCCGGGTCGCCGCTGCCGAGGCCCTCGAGCTGGGCGTCGAGGTCGGCGATCACGTCCGAGACGCCCTCGTCGTTCGGCACGGCCACCGCGTAGTCGGCGGCGTCGATGAACGCGGCGTCGTCCGGGAACTCGGTGCGGTAGGAGTCGGCCGCGGACTGCACCGACGGCATCACGCCGAAGGCCGACGGCGAACTCCATCTGCTGGTCGGCCGAGGTCATGTACTCGACGAAGTCGCTCGGCCGCCTCCTTGTTCTCGCTGTCGGCGGCGATGCCCCAGCAGTTGGTGAAGGTCAGCGTGCCCTGTCCGCCGGGGCCCTCGGGCAGCGGCGCGAAGATCGCGTTGACGTCCGGGTAGTCGTTGGTCAGGGCGCCCTTGATCCAGTTGCCCTCGATCGTCATCGCGGCCTTGCCGGTGCCGAACGCCTCGCCGCCCCAGCCGGAGTCGAGCGCCGAGGAGAACTGGTAGGAGCCGTCGGCGACCATCTGCTGCACGTAGTCGAGCGCCTCGACGTTCTCGGGGCTGTCGGCGACCGCGTTGCCCTCGTCGTCGACCAGGCCGCCGCCGGCCTGGGCCATGAAGGCGCCCAGCCGCTGGTACTCGGTGCTGGTCGACAGGCCCACCTGGCGTGCCGGTGGTGAGGGTCTGCGCGACGGTGCTCAGCTCCTCCCAGGTGGTCGGGACGTCGGCGTCGGTGAGGCCCGCGGCCGCCCACGCGTCGGCGTTGATGACCAGCGCGAGCGTCGAGAAGTCCTTCGGCGCGCAGTAGTACTCGCCGTCGACGGTGAACGCGTCCTTGAGGTTCGGGTAGAAGTCGTCGGCGTTCTCCATGTCGGCCGCGTACGGCTCGAGCGCGCCGGTGGAGGCGTAGCTCGCCACCAGGTCGGAGCTGACGTAGAAGACGTCGGCCGGGGTGCCGGCGGCGAAGCCCTGGCTGAGCTGCTGGTTCAGGTCCTGCGCGGCGATCACCTCGGCGGTGTTGCCGCTGTCGGCGGCCCAGGCCTCGGCGGCGTCGGTCACGGCGTCGGTCTCGGCCGGCCCGCTGGAGCCGATGAGCACCTCCAGCGCGGCCGGGCCGGACGCGGTCTCGTCGCCACCGCCGCCCTCGGTGTCGTCGAAGCCGCTCCCGCCGCCGCAGGCGGCGAGCAGGAGCGACGAGACGGCGACGATGCCGACGGCCGCCGCGGTTCGGGTGCGGGTCATGGACGTTCTCCTCGGGGGTGGGGGATGGGGTGGAGCCACGGACGCTGAGGGACGGGGCGAGCAGCACCTGCTCGGGGGCGCGGGCGCGGCCCGACACGACGTCGAGCACCTGCGCGACGCACGACGCGGCGGCCGGCGCGACCGGCTGGGCCACGCTGGTGAGGCCGACGGCGCGCGCCACCGGGGTGTCGTCGAAGCCGGTGACCGCCAGGCCCGGCGCGGCGCCGAGGGCGCCGAGCGCGAGCGAGTCGCTCGCGCAGACCAGGGCGGTCGGCGGGTCGGGACGCTCCAGCAGCCGCGCTGCGGCGTCGCGGCCCTGGGCCACGCCGTCCTCGACCGACACCTGCAGCTCGCGCGCCGCCGGCAGCCCCGCGGCGCGCACCGCGGTGCGCCAGCCCTCGCGGCGGTCGTCGCCCACGCCGGAGCCGCGGGGCCAGCCCACGAACCCGATCCGGCGGTGCCCCCGCTCGGCCAGGTGCTCGACCGCGGCCCGCGTGCCGGCCGCGCCGTCGACGTCGACGAAGGAGTGGTGCTGGTCGGTGGCGCCCCAGGGTCGCCCGAAGGTCGAGAACGGGACGCCGCGGTCGGCCAGCCACCGGGTGCGCGGGTCACCGTGGTGGGTGCTGGTGAGGACGAACCCGTCGGCCTCCTCGGCGCTGAGCAGGTCCGCGTACGAGGCCATCTCGGCCTCGTCGTCGGCGGCGGTGAACAGCACGACGCGGTAGCCGTGGCTCTGTGCCGACTCGACGACGGCGTGCAGGAACCGGTCGAGCACGGCGCCGTTGATGCCGCCGCGGTCGGGCTCGAGGCGCAGGCCGAGGAGCATCGAGCGGCGGGTGCGCATCTGCCGGGCAGCGCGCGAGGGGCGGTACCCGAGCTCGTCGATCGCCTGCCGCACGCGCTCGGCGGTGTCGTCGCGCACGAGGTGCGGCGCGTTGAGCACGTTCGAGACCGTCTGGCGGCTCACCCGGGCGCGCTCCGCGACCGAGTCGAGCGTCGTCCGTGCCACGCGCACCTCCGTCGCTGCGCTTCGTGGGACTGGTGCGTCCCCGTACCGGTGTGATGGGATCACGTCGTGATTTGAACGATCAAATCGTTGCCTCGGATCGTGGACGCGTCCGGGCCACCTGTCAAGATGCGACCTCCGGCGGAGCTCCCGCCGGACAGGGAGGGAGCCCCGCATGACCACCCCCCGGCGCCGCCTGCAGCCGGCGCTGCACGAGCTCGCCACCTGCCTGTCCGCCCCCACCGTCGCCGCCTCGGGCGTGGACGGGCAGATCCGTGCCGTGGGCGCCCAGGGCGTGCTGCACGCCGACCTGCGGGTGCTGTCCGAGGCGCTCGTCACGGTCGACGGCGAGGAGCCCGAACCGATCTCGTCGGCCCCGCGCGGTGCGTCGGGCTACCGGTTCACCGGGCTGCTGCGCCAGCTCGGCGACGCCGCGCCCGACCCGACCGTGCGGCTCGACCGGCTCCGCCAGGTGGCGCCGGGCCGGGTCGAGGAGCAGCTCGTGCTGTCGTCCACGGCGAGCACCCCGCTCGAGGCGGTGCTGCGGGTGCGCCTGGCCGCCGACCTGGCCGCGATCGACGTGCTCAAGGCCGGGGGAGCGGGCGACCCCGTCCCGCCGACGGTCGCCGACGGCACCGCCCGCTGGAGCGACGGCAGACGTCAGCGCCACCCTGCGGGCCGACGGCGCCGAGGTGCAGGAGGTCGACGGCGCCGTCGAGCTGGCGCTCCCCGTGCGGCTCGCGCCGCGGACGTCCGCCCGGCTGTCGTGGACGCTCGAGGTCGTCGACACCGGCGGCGTCGTCGACGCCGCCCCGCCCCGCACCACGGCCCTCCCGGTCGTGGTGGCCGACGACCCCCGGCTGGCCCGGTGGCTCGACGCCTCGGCCGCCGACCTCGACGCGCTCCGCATGACCCGTCGGGGCAGCCCCGACGACGTCTTCGCGGCGGCCGGGTCGCCCTGGTACCTCACCCTGTTCGGCCGCGACAGCCTCTGGGCGGCGCGGCTGTCGCTCCCGTTCGGCACCGAGCTCGCGGCCGGCACGCTGCGCGTCCTCGCGGGCCTGCAGGGCACGCGCGACGACCGGCCCGGGCAGCAGCAGCCCGGCAAGGTGCTGCACGAGCTGCGCCGGGCCGAGCTGGTGGTCGACGGCACGGGCACGCACCTGCCGCCGGTCTACTACGGCACCGTCGACGCGACGCCGCTGTTCGTGTGCCTGCTGCACGACGCCTGGCGCTGGGGCCTGGCCGACGAGCAGGTGCGGGCGCTGCTGCCCGCCGCCCGCGCCGCGCTCGACTGGGTGGCCGGCCCCGGCGACGCCGACGGCGACGGGCTGCTCGAGTACGTCGACACCGAGGGCACCGGCCTGGCCAACCAGGGCTGGAAGGACAGCGGCGACTCGGTGCGCTTCGCCGACGGACGCCAGGCCGAGGCGCCGATCGCCCTGGCCGAGGTGCAGGGCTACGCCCACGAGGCGCTGCTGCACGGTGCCGACCTGCTCGAGGCGTTCGGCGAGGGCGCGGGCACGGCGGTCTACCGCGACGCGGCGGCGCGGCTGCGGGCGCGCTTCCACGAGGCGTTCTGGGTGCACGACGACCAGCACGGCCGCTTCCCGGCGATGGCCGTCGACGGTGCCAAGGCTCCGGTCGACGCGGTGGCCAGCAACATGGGCCACCTGCCCGGCACCGGGGTGCTCGACGCCGGCGAGGAGGCCGCGGTCGCGGCGCTGCTGGCCCGTCCCGACAACGACTCGGGGTTCGGGCTCCGCACGATGTCGACCACCTCGGGGGCGTACTCGCCGCTGAGCTACCACTGCGGCTCGGTCTGGCCGCACGACACGGCCATCACCCTGCAGGCGCTCTCCCGCGCCGGCCTCGGCGAGCACGGCCGAGGACTGGTCGACGGGCTGGTCCGCGCCGCGGAGGCGTGGTCGTACCGCCTGCCCGAGCTGTGGTCCGGCGACCCGTCCGACGAGGTGGGCGCGCCGGTGCCGTACCCGGCGGCGTGCCGGCCGCAGGCGTGGTCGGTGGCGACCGCCCCCGCCGTCCTGCAGGTGCTGCTCGGCCTGCGCGTCGACGTGCCGGCCGGACGCGCCACGCTGCGCCCGCTGCGGCCCAGCCCGGTCGGCGCGCTGCGGGTCGACGGCCTGCTGGTCGCCGGCCGGCCGTGCACCGTCGAGCTCGACGCCGCCGGCGAGGTGCTCGTCGCCGAGGGCGCGGGTCTGGAGTGGGTCGTCGAGCGCGACGCTTGACGCGGCGGGCGCGCGACGGTTTCTATTCGGCTCGTGAAGGCAAGGGCGCCGGGTTCTCCGTCATCGCTTCGACTCGCGAACCGTGAGCGGGTGGTGTCGGTGCTGCGCCTGCACGGGCAGCTCACCCAGGCCGAGGTGGCCCGCCGCACCGGGCTGTCGGCCGCGACCGTCTCGACCATCGTGCGCGAGCTCACCGGCACCGGCCGGCTCGAGGTGCTCGCCGACGGCGCCGGCCGCCGCGGCAAGGTGATCGGCCTGGCCCGCGAGAACGGCCTGGTGGTCGGCATCGGCGTCGGGCACACCCACGTGCGCGTGGCCGTCTCCGACCTGGCCCACCAGGTGCTCGCCGAGCAGGTGGTCGAGCTCGATGCCGACTCCTCGGTCGAGGCCGTCGTCGAGGCCTCCCGCGCCCTCGGCCTGCAGCTGCTGGCCGAGCAGACCGCCGGGCCGCCCGAGAACGTGCTGGGGGTGGGCGTCGCGGTGCCCGGCCCGGTCGAGGAGCGCACCCACCGGATCGGGACGCCGACGATCCTGCCGGGCTGGGTGGGCACCGACGTGCGGGCCCGCTTCGAGCAGGCCTGGCACGCGCCGGTGCTGGTCGAGAACGACGCCAACGCAGGCGCTCTGGGCGAAGTGGCCTGGGGTGCGGCGCGCGGGCGCAAGCACGCGATCTACCTCAAGGTCGCGTCGGGCGTCGGTGCGGGCCTGGTGCTCGACGGGCGGCTCTACCGGGGCGCGCGCGGCAGCGCCGGCGAGGTCGGGCACGTCACGGTGGTCGAGTCCGGCACGGTGTGCCGCTGCGGCAACCGCGGGTGCCTGGAGACCGTCGCCGGGTCGGGGCACCTGCTGGGGCTGCTGGAGCCCACCCAGGGCCGTCTCGACCCCGCCCAGATGGTCGCGCGCGCCCTCGCCGGCGACGCCGGCTGCCGACGTGTCGTCGCCGACGCCGGCCAGGCCGTCGGGCACGCCGTGGGCCAGCTGTGCAACGTGCTCGACCCCGAGGTCGTGGTCATCGGCGGCCAGCTCGCCGAGGCGGGCGAGCTGCTGCTCGGCCCGGTGCGGGCCGCGGTCGACCGGATGGTCAAGCCCGGCACCCTCGGGCAGGTCGAGATCGTCCCGAGCCGGCTCGGACGGCGCGCCGAGACCCTCGGCGCGCTCGCGCTGGTGCTGTCCTCGCGGCTCCCGGTCCCCGCGGGCGCCGCTGCCGGCGGCGCCGGCTGAGGCCCGCCGTGGCGTACGCACCACCGGGCTGGCCCGACCAGGTCCCTCCCGCCGGCGTGCCGGGGTGGGAGCGGCGGGCGAGCGCGTGGCTGCTCGACCTGTGCCCGCCGGAGTACCGCGGCCACGCCGTCCTCGGGCGCCACCCGCTGCTGCTCGTGCGACTGGCGGCGCGGCACGTCTCGGCGCAGCACGCGGGTGCGCAGGCGGCGCGCGCGGCCCTGCGCGCCGACCTGGCCGGGTACCTGCCGTCCGCGGTGGTCGCCGAGGGGCTCGAGGTGCTCGACGCCGAGCAGCGCCGCCTCGACGCCACCGCGCACGCCGTGCAGCTGGTCGAGCGGGCCCTGCGCGGGCAGGTGTTCGTGCCGCGGCTGTGAGCGCGGGCCGGGGCGCCTAGACTCGGGTGGGTCCGCGCACGACCCCGACCCCGAAGGAACGACGTGAGCCTGCTGGCCGGCATGACGGGCCCGGACGCCCTCAAGGCGCTGCGCCCCGAGCAGCTGCCCGACCTCGCGCAGGAGATCCGCTCCTTCCTGATCGATTCCGTGAGCCGCACCGGCGGGCACCTCGGTCCCAACCTCGGCGTGGTCGAGCTCACCATCGCGCTGCACCGGGTGTTCGACTCCCCGCGCGACGCCCTGGTCTTCGACACCGGCCACCAGTCGTACGTGCACAAGCTGCTCACCGGCCGGCACGACTTCTCCGGGCTGCGCGCGCAGGGCGGCATGTCGGGGTACCCCAGCCGGTCCGAGTCGGTGCACGACGTCGTCGAGAGCTCGCACGCCTCGTCGTCGCTGTCGTGGGCCGACGGCATCGCCAAGGGGCGTGAGCTGCGCGGCGAGCACGACCGGCACACCGTGGCCGTCATCGGCGACGGCGCCCTCACCGGCGGCATGGCCTGGGAGGCGCTCAACAACATCGCCACCGGTCACGACCGCCGCCTGGTGGTGGTCGTCAACGACAACGAGCGGTCGTACGCGCCCACCATCGGCGGACTCGCGCACCACCTCTCGACCCTGCGCACCACCCGCGGGTACGAGCGCTTCCTCGAGTGGGGCAAGACCGCGCTGCAGCGCGGCGGCCCGCCCGGCCGGCTCGCGTTCGAGGCCCTGCACGGCGTGAAGAAGGGCATCAAGGACGTCGTCGCGCCGCAGGGCATGTTCGAGGACCTCGGCCTGAAGTACATCGGCCCCGTCGACGGCCACGACGTACACGCGATGGAACGCGCTCTGCGGCAGGCGAGGTCGTTCGGTGGCCCTGTGCTCGTGCACGCCATCACGGTCAAGGGCAAGGGGTATCCGCCTGCGATCGCCGACGTCGCCGACCAGTTCCACGCGGTCGGCGTGATCGACCCCGAGACCGGCGTCCCGGTGTCGGGCTCCGGACGCTCCTGGACCTCGGAGTTCGCCGACGAGCTGGTGCGCATCGGCCACCGTCGCGACGACGTCGTCGCCATCACCGCGGCGATGATGATCCCCACCGGGCTGCACCGCTTCGCCGCCGAGTTCCCGTCCCGCGTCTTCGACGTCGGCATCGCCGAGCAGCACGCGGTCACCAGCGCGGCCGGCCTGGCGTTCACCGGCATGCACCCGGTCGTCGCCGTCTACGCGACCTTCCTCAACCGCGCGTTCGACCAGGTGCTCATGGACGTCGCGCTGCACCGCGCCGGCGTCACCTTCGTGCTCGACCGCGCAGGCGTCACGGGTCCGGACGGCGCGAGCCACCACGGCATGTGGGACCTGTCGGTGCTGCAGGTCGTCCCGGGCGTGCGGGTCGCCGCCCCGCGCGACGCCGCGCGCCTGGCCGAGGAGCTGGGTGAGGCCGTCCTCGTCGACGACGCCCCCACGGTGCTGCGCATCGCCCGCGACTCCGTGCCCGACGACATCGACGCGATCGAGCGCGTCGGCGGTGTCGACGTGCTCGCCCGCGGCGAGCAGCCCGACGTGCTCGTCGTCGCCGTCGGCTCGCTGGCCACGATGGCGCTCGACGTCGCGAAGCGGCTCGCCGCACAGGGCATCTCGGCCACGGTGGTCGACCCGCGGTGGGTGCTGCCGGTCGACCCGGCCCTCCTCGACCTCGCGGCCGGTCACGGCCTCGTCGTCACCCTCGAGGACGGCGTGCGGGTGGGTGGCGTCGGCGCGCGGCTGGCCCAGGAGCTGCGCGACCGCGGCATCGACGTGCCGCTGCACGACGTCGGCATCCCGTGCGACTTCCACGACCACGGGACGCGGGCCGAGGTGCTCGACCGCATCGGGCTCACCGCCCGGACCGTCGCGCGCGACGTCGCCGGCCGGGTCGCCGGGCAGCACCCGGTCGCCGAGCAGCGGGTCCTCGAGGAGGGCTGACGCCCCCTCAGACGAAGCGGCGCACCTGCTCCGGCAGGTGGATGCGGGCGGGGGAGCCCGGCGGTGCCACCGGGGCCAGCGCGACCTCGTCGGCCGTCACCAGCAGCGGGCGGGGCAGGCCCTTGTCGAGGTCGTCGGTGGCCGACCACGCGGCCGCGACGAAGGCCGGGTCGATGCGCGACAGGTCGTACCAGCCGCGCGAGCGCATCGGCACGGCGGTCGCCCGCATGCCCGAGCCGTCCGAGGAGGCCAGGTAGCGGCGCACCACGTGCGTCGCGAGGAGCGTCGGCACGTCGATGCCGCCGACCGGGCGCAGCACCAGCTGCTGGTCGACGACCTCCTGCGGGACCCGCACCGGCCGCTGGGTGTCGCGGCGCAGCCGCTCCACGGCCAGGTGGCCCATCGTCGAGGCGTGGTCGACCACGCCCGGCCACCACACGCGCAGCGGGATGGCGGCCTCCCGCACGACCGACGGGGCCAGCGCCACCACCTCGTCCGGGTCGCCGAGCACGCCCATCATGGCGATGCCGCACTCCAGCGCGCCGCCCATGGGCCGGTGCAGGGACCACCCCTCGCCGGGGTGCTCCACGTGCCCGGGCGGCAGCGCCAGCAGCCGCGCCGCCGGCCGCAGGTCCTGCACGGCGGGACCGAGCTCGGCGACCAGGCGGTGCAGCCGCAGCCAGCGTCCGAGCCGCAGGTGCGCGAGGTCGCCGGTCACGGCGCCGTGGGCGCGGGCGACGTCGTCCCACGGCAGGGTCACGGGGCGGTGGCCGTCGAGGACGACGCCCTCGGGCGTCGTGGTCAGGTCGACGTCGTGCAGCACGCTCGCGGCCAGCACGGCGCGACGCAGGCGCTGGCGCCGCCGCGAGGGGTCTCGCCCCTGCTCGCGCCCGTCGCCCACGCCCACCTCCGCCACAGTCGTGAACGGTAGGCGTCCTGCGCCCCGGGGGCGAAGGACGAGGCCCACGGGTCCACCGGACGGGTGAGAGGTACCCCGATCGGCGCAGCACCCACCTCCGCGGGCGTGGTTGTGGTGCCCGGCGACATAGGGGTGCCCGTGGCGCACGCCGTAGCGTCCCGCCGGGCACCCAGGGGTGCCGTGCCGCTCGACCCGCGCCCGACGTGCTCGATCCCGACGTGCTCGATGAGGAGACCACGCATGCTGCTCCGTCCCCGCTCCCTGCGGACCGCCCTGGTGACCGGCGTCCTCGCCCTGGGCCTGGCGGCCTGCGGCGCACCCGGCGCACCCGCCCCCGGCCAGCCCGCCGGCGGGGACGGTGACGACTCCGGCTCGGGCTCCGCGGACCCGATCACGGTCGGCCTCGTGCACTCCACGACCGGACCGCTCGCGACCTACGGCGCGCAGTACCGGGCCGGGTTCGAGGCCGGCCTCGACTACGCGACCGACGGCACCGGCGAGGTCGACGGGCGGGCGATCGAGATCAGCGAGGCCGACGACGCGGGCGACCCGGCCAAGGCCGTCGCCGCGGCCACCGACCTCATCGGCCAGGGCGCGAAGGTGATCGCCGGGTCCACCGCGTCCGGCGTGGCGCTGCAGGTGGCCCCGCTGGCCGAGGAGAACCAGGTGCTGTTCCTCTCGGGCCCGGCGGCGACCGACGGCGTCACCGGGGTCAACGACTACACGTTCCGGTCGGGACGCCAGACCTACCAGGACATCCTCACCGCCGCGTCCTTCCTCGACGACACCGAGGGCACGTCGGTCATGGTCTTCGCGCAGGACAACGCCTTCGGCCAGGCCAACGCCGCCGCCGTGACGAACGTGCTGGGCGCCGAGGGCGCCGACGGTCACGCCGCTGCTGGTGAACCCGACCGCCACCGACCTGACGCCCTTCGCCCGCCAGGCGGCCGACGCCGCGCCCGACCTGCTCTTCGTCGCGTGGGCCGGCGCGAACGCCGCGCAGATGTGGTCCTCGCTCGAGCAGCAGGGCGTCTTCGCCGGCTCGACGGTCGTGACGGGCCTCGACATCAAGCCGAGCTGGTCGGCGTTCGGCTCGTCGTCGGCGCAGATCAGCTTCCTGTCGCACTTCTTCGACGGCGCGGGCGACAACGAGGCCTACCAGGCGCTGGAGGCCGGGCTGGCCGAGCAGGGCGCCGAGGTCGACCTGTTCACCAACGACGGGTTCGTCGCGGCCCAGATGGTCGTGCGGGCCCTCACCGAGTCGCCCGACGACGTCGACGGGATGGTCACCGCGCTCGAGGGCTGGAGCTTCGAGGGACCGAAGGGCCAGATGGAGATCCGGGCCGAGGACCACGCGCTGCTGCAGCCGATGTTCCAGGTGACGATGGACGGCACGTCGGCGACCCTCGTCGACACCCTCGCGCCCGAGGACGTCGCGCCGCCCGTCGCCACGCCGTGACGGCGGTCGAGGGGCGTCCCGCCACGGCGCAGGACGCGGTCGTCCGCGCGCGGGGTCTCGGCTGGACGGTCGGCGGCGCGGTCATCGTCAGCGACATCGACCTGGACCTGCTGCGCGGGGAGCTGCTGGCCGTCATCGGGCCCAACGGGGCGGGCAAGTCGACCCTGCTGCACCTGCTCTCGGGGGTGACGCGGCCGACGTCCGGCACCGTCGAGCTCGACGGCCAGGACGTCACCCGTCGGTCGGTCACCCGGCGCGCCCGCGCGGGGCTGGGTCGCACCTTCCAGACCTCGAGCCTGTTCGACGGGCTCGCGGTGCGCGAGAACGTGCGGCTGGCCGTCCAGAGCCGCGGACGCGGCGCCGCTGTCCCTCGTGCGACGCGCGGGCTCGGCGGGCCGAGCACGCCGAGGTGTCGGACCTGCTCGACCGGGTGCGGATGGGGCACCGGGCCGGGCGCACGGCGGGCGAGCTGTCGCACGGGGACCGGCGCAAGCTCGAGGTCGCCGTCGCGCTGGCGCGCCGCCCGAGCGTGCTGCTGCTCGACGAGCCGATGGCGGGCGTGTCGATGGAGGACGTGCCCGACCTGGTCGACCTCGTGGGTTCGCTGCCCGCGCAGGGGGTCTCGGTCGTGATGGTCGAGCACCACATGGACGTCGTGCTCGGCCTCGCCGACCGCGTGGCGGTGCTGCACCACGGACGCCTCCTCGCGGTGGGCACGCCGTCCGAGGTCACGGCCGACGCGACCGTGCAGCAGGCGTACCTGGGGGAGGGGCTGTGACCGCCGACGGGTCCATGGCGCAGGACGGGCCCGTGCTCGAGGTCGACGACCTGCACGTGCACCTCGGCCGTTCGCACGTGCTGCAGGGCGTGACCTTCTCGGTGCGCCGCGGCGGCGTCACCGCCCTGCTGGGCCGCAACGGCGTCGGCAAGACCACCACGGTCAAGGCGGTGCTGGGCCTCGTGCCGCGGCGCGGCGTCGTGCGCGTGGACGGTCGCGACGTCTCCCGCACGGGCACCCCGGCGATCGTGCGCGGCGGCGTGGGCTACGTCCCGGAGGACCGCGAGGTGTTCGCCGGGCTGACCGTGGAGGAGAACCTGCGCCTGGCCGAGCAGCCCGGCGGGCAGCCCGACTACGACCTGGTGCACGAGCTGTTCCCCGAGCTGCTCCAGCGCCGCCGGCAGCGGGCCGGGACCCTCTCGGGCGGCCAGCAGCAGATGGTCGCCCTCGGGCGGGTGCTGCTCGGCCGGGCCGGGCTGCTGCTGGTCGACGAGCCGACCAAGGGCCTGTCGCCGCGGCTGGTGGGCGAGGTCACCGACGCGCTGGAACGGGTCGCCGAGCGCACCACGGTGCTGCTGGTCGAGCAGAACCTCGCGGTCGTGCGGCGGCTGGCGCGCGACGCGGTGGTCGTCGACGCCGGACGCGTGGTGCACACGGGCCCTGCCGACGCCCTGCTCGGCGACACCGCGCTGACCACCGAGCTGCTCGGCGTCGGCGCCCGCACCGTGCGGCCGAGGGCCGTCGTCGAGGGAGGCCCGCGATGAGCACCCTCGTCCTCATCCTCGCCACCGGCCTCGGGCTCGGGGCGCTGTACTTCCTGGTCGCGTCCGGGCTGAGCCTGATCTACGGGTTGATGGGCGTGCTGAACTTCGCCCACGGCGCCTTCCTCGTCGCCGGCGCCTACGCGGCGTGGTGGGCGGCCGGGAACCTGCCGGGCGCCGGTCCCGAGGGCTGGGGCTTCGTGCTCGCCACCAGCTTCGGGGTGGCGGTCGGCGCGGTCCTGGGCGCCGTCGTCGAGCTGGTGCTGATCCGGCCGCTGTACCGGCGCCACATCGAGCAGGTGCTGGTCACCGTCGGCCTCGGGCTGGCGGGAGTCGCTCTGGCGCAGGGGATCTTCGGCTCCGACCCGCTGCCGTTCCCGCGGCCCGGGTGGGCGGCGGGGACGACGTCGGTGCTCGGCGCCACCGTGCCGAACGACCGCTTCCTGCTGGTGGCGGCCGCGGTCGCGCTGCTGCTCGTGCTGGTGGCCCTGCTGCGGTTCACCCGGATCGGGCTCGTGATCCGCGCCGGCGTCGAGAACCGCGCGATGGTCGAGGCGCTCGGCATCGACGTCCGCAGGGCCTTCACCCTGGTGTTCGCGATCGGCGGTGCCGCCGCCGCGCTCGGCGGCGTGCTCGGCTCGGTGTACCTGAGCCAGGTCTCGCCGGGTCAGGGCACGTCGCTGCTCATCTTCGCCTTCATCGTCGTCGTGATCGGCGGCATGGGTTCCCTGGCCGGGACGGCGGTCGCGTCCGTCGTCGTCGGGCTCGTGCAGCAGCTCGCCAACTACTACGGCGCCGCCGGCGTCGGTGACTTCTCGGTGGTGCTGCTGCTGGCCCTGGTGCTGCTCGTGCGGCCCGCCGGACTCCTCGGAGGGACAGCCGCCCATGCCTGAGACCCGCACCGCCGAGGTGCCCGCGACCGAGTCGTCCGGCGACCGGCCCGCCGCCGGTGCGCGCCGGCGCCCCGCCGGGACGCGGCTCGTCGGTCTCGTCGCCCCGGTCGTGGTCCTCGTGCTGCTGGCGTCGCTGCCGTACGTGCCGGTCGACGTGCCCGGCCTGCTGCCCGACCGCGTCAACGGTCCGGGCTCGATGCAGCTGCTCGCGCTGTGCCTGGTGTTCGGCGGCATCGCCCTGTCGTACGACGTGCTGTTCGGCCGCACCGGGTTGCTGTCGTTCGGGCACGCTCTGTTCGTCGCCGGCGGGGCGTACGGCGCCGGCGTCGGCATGGAGCACCTCGGCCTGGCGCTGCTGCCGGCCCTGCTCCTCGCGCTCGGTGTCGGCCTCGTGCTGGCCGTGGTGGTGGGCCTGGTGTCGCTGCGGGTCAGCGGCATCGCCTTCGCGATGGTGACGCTCGCGTTCGCGCAGGCTGCTGCGATCGCGGTGCAGCGCAACCCCTTCGGGCTCACCGGCGGCGAGGAGGGCCTGCCGCTGGCCCGGGCCATGGTGCCCGACCTCCTGCTGGGGGTGCTGAACGCGCCCTACCGGTACTGGCTGGCGCTGGCCTACCTCGTGGTCTGCTGGGTCGTCGTCGCCTGGCTGGTGGGGTCGCGGGCCGGGCACCTGTGGGCGGCGACCCGCGAGAACCCCGACCGCGTCGCGGTGCTGGGCATCTCGGTGTACCGCGCCCGCTTCGGCGCGTTCCTCGTCGGCTGCCTGCTGGGCACCCTCGGCGGCGTCGCGCACCTGGTGGTCACCGGGGGCGTCAACCCGCACACCGCGTCGTCGGAGCTCACGCTGACGCTGCTGGTGATGGTGGTGCTCGGCGGCGCCGGCAGCCGGTGGGGTGCGGTGCTGGGCGGCGTGCTCTACACCTACCTCGACAACCGGCTGGTCGAGCTCGCGTCCTCGCCGGCGGTGCAGGACCTGCCGTCGGTGCTGCGGGTGCCGCTGTCGCAGCCGCTGTTCGTCCTCGGTGCGGTGTTCGTGGTCGTGGTCTACTTCGCACCCGGCGGGCTGGTCGGCGCGCTGCGCGGGCACCGACGCAGCGCGCCCGAGGTCACGGGGGAGGACGGCTGACGTGGACGTCGACGTGGTGGGCGGTGCGCTCGCCGTGCACCGGCTCGCGACCGGTGCCGGGCCGACGGTGCTCGCCGTGCACGGCATCACCGCGAACGGGCTGTCGTGGGTGCCGCTGGCGGCCGCGCTGGAGGGCCGGTCGACGGTGCTCGCGCCCGACCTGCGCGGCCGGGCCTCCTCACGGGGCGTGCGCGGGCCCTACGGCATCGGGCAGCACGCCGACGACCTGGTGGCGGTGCTCGACGCGGCCGGTGTCGAGCGGGCCGTCGTCGTCGGGCACTCGATGGGCGCCTTCGTCACCGCGGTGCTGGCCGCACGCCACCCCGACCGGGTCGCGGGCGCCGTCCTGGTCGACGGCGGGTTCGCCTTCCCGCCGCCGCCCGGCACGTCGGGCGACGACGTCGACGCGATGATCGCAGCCGTCCTCGGCCCTGCGCTGCAGCGGCTCTCGATGACCTTCGACGGCCTCGACGACTACCTCGCGTTCTTCGCGGAGCACCCTGCCCTGGGTCCCGCGCTGCGCGGACCCGCCGGGGACGCGGTCCGCGGCTACCTCGCGCACGACCTCGTGCCGGACGCGGGGGCCTGGCGGTCGTCCTGCGTCCTGGACGCCGTCCGGGCCGACGGAGGAGGGCTGATGCTCGACGACGAGGTGCACGCGGCTCCCGCCAGGGCGGTGGGCGCCGGTGTGCCCGTGCGGTTCCTGTGGGCGCCACGCGGCCTGCTCGACGAGCCGCAGGGTCTGTACGACGAGGCGCGCATCGCGGCGCTGGACCTGCCCGACGCCGTGCACGTCGAGCAGGTCGCGGGCGTCAACCACTACTCGGTCGTGCTCGACCCGTCCGGCGTCGACGCCGTGGCCAGGAGCGCGTCGAGCTTCTCGTAGCCCTCGTGGATGCCGGTCTCCATGCCGCTGGCGACCATCAGGTCGCGGCCCTCGACGGTCTCGACGACGCTCACCACGCGCAGCCGGGTGCGGCCGTCGCCGAGGTCCTCGAAGTAGTGGGTGTCGAGGCTGACGCCGTCGGGGAAGCCGGTCCAGGTGAAGGTCTGCACCAGCCGCTCGTTCGGCCGCACCTCGTGGAACGCGCCGTAGAAGTGCTCCTCGCCGCCGTCGTGGGTGACGTGGTAGCGGTACGAGCCGCCGGTCACGCCGTCCCAGTGGTCGAGGTGCACGGTCACCGAGCGCGGTCCCATCCACCGCGCGACGAGCGCCGGGTCGGTGTGGGCGCGGAAGACGGCCTCGACGGGCGCGTCGAACTCACGGACCACCTCGACGACGGGCAGGCCCTCGGGCGCGGTGATGACGGCCTGGTGCACGGTCGGGCGGGTGGTGGGTGTCGTGGTCATGACGCTGCTCCTCGTCGCTGTTCGGTGGTGGTGCTGCCGTCCATCGCGGCCAGGACCTCGTCCAGCCGCTCGTAGCGGTCCTGCGCCTGGCGCCGGTACCGCTCGATCCACTTCGTCATCAGGTCGAGCACGTCGGCCTGCAGGTGCACCGGACGCCGCTGGGCGTCACGGCTGCGGGTGACCAGGCCGGCCTCCTCGAGCACCTTCAGGTGCTTGGAGACGGCCTGGACGCTGACGTCGTACGGCGCGGCGAGCTCGCCGACCGTGGCGTCGCCGCCGGTGGCCAGGCGCGCCACCAGGTCGCGGCGGGTGGGGTCGGCGAGGGCCGCGAACACCCGGTCGAGCTGCTGGGCCACCGTCCACCTCCGTCGTGTTCAACCGATCGGTTGTCAACGTAGGTCGGCGCGACGGCGTTGTCAACCATGCGGTTGACAACGAGCGCCGGGGATCAGGCGCCGAGGACCTCGCGCAGCCGCAGCGCCAGCTGCAGCTCGAGCACCCGCGCGGGGGACTGCCAGTCCTCGCCGATCAGCGCGCGCACCCGCTCGAGCCGCTGGGTCACGGTGTTGACGTGCACGTGCAGGGCGCCCGCCGCGTGCCGCGGCGACCCGCCGGCGCGGAAGTACTCGCGCAGCGTCCGCTCGAGGTCGGTGCCGCGCGCCCGGTCGTAGTCGAGGACGGGACCGAGCTGGGCCCGCAGGTAGCCCGCCACGTCGGGGTGCTCGCCGACCACGAGACCGGCGAAGCCCAGGTCGGCCGCCGACGCACCCCGCCCGGGGGTGCCCAGCGCGACCAGCGCCTGGCTGGTGCGCCGCGCCTCGTCCCACGCCCCCGTCAGGCCCTGCGTCGGGACCACCGGGCCGGCCGCGCCGACCGCCACCGGGGCGGGCCGTCCCAGGCGGCGCGCCAGCCCGTCGGCGGCCGAGGAGGCCCCCGCCTGCGCCAGCGGGTGCGTGGCGGGCACGAGCACCACGACGTGCCCGCGGTGCACGGCGACCAGGCCCTGCCCGGCCAGCACCGACGAGGCCGACAGCGCCACGGGTCGCAGCGCCGACGGGTCGACGGTGCACACCGCGACGACGTGCTCGTCGTCGAGGGCGACGCCGAGCAGGCGTCCGCGCTCGCGCAGGGCGTCGAGGTCGGGACCGCCGCCGCCGTCGTGGTCGAGCAGGTCCGAGAGCAGGTCGGTGCGCACCCGCTGCTCGGCCTCGGCCGCCTGGCGGCGGAACAGCAGCACCAGCGCCGCGACGACGGCCGCCCGCTCGACGATGCGGCGCTCGCCGCCGTCGAGCGGGGACGGCGGTGACAGCACGAGCGTGCCGAGCCGCTCGCCCGACGCGGTGGCCGGGACGGCGGCGAGGCCGTCGCCGTCGGCGAGCCGCCCGGTGGTGACGCAGCGGCGCACCACCGGGTGGTCGACGAGCGGGTCGGGATCGCCCGCGGCGCGCGACGTCGCGGGCGCGGGGCCGTGGGCCACGGCGCGCCGCCCGTCGGCGTCGAGCACCACGACCCAGCCGCCGAGCAGGTCGCGCAGCACGGCGGTGACGTCGTCGACGCCGCCGCCCTCGAGCACCACGGCGGCGAACCGGTCGTGCGCCTCGGCCGCCTTCGAGATGCTCGCCGACGACGAGCGCGCCTCGGCCAGCGTCCGGGTCTGCACGAGGGACACGGCGGCGAGGGTCGCGAGGCTGCCGAGCAGCGCGACCTCGTCGGCGCTGAACGGCCGGCGCACCCGGTTGGACGCGAACAGCACGCCGACGAACTCGTCGTCGACCAGCAGGGGCGTGCCGCAGATGGCGACCAGGCCCTCCTCGCCCACGGCGGAGTCGATCTCACCGGTGTGGCGGAACCGCGAGTCGTGCGGGTAGTCGTCGGTCCACCACGGCTGGCGGGTCTCCGCCACGAGGCCGCCCAGGCCGGCCCCGAGGGGGAGGCGCACCCGCTGGAAGGCCGCCGACACCGAGCCCGCGGTCGCGCGCATCATCGTGTCGCCGCGGTCGGCGTCGTACAGCGTGAGGTAGGCGGTGTCGGTGCCGAGCAGGCTGCGGGCCCGCCGCACGATGGCGTCCAGGACGCCGCCGGGGTCCTCGACGGTCGCGAGCTCGCGCGCGGTGTCGACCAGCGCCGCGAGCTCGCCCTCGCGACGCCGACGGCTGTCGAGCAGGTCCTTGATCCGCAGCGCGAGGTCGCGCACGTCGGCGCCGTCGGCCTCGTCCAGGCCGCTGGCCAGCAGGTGGGCCTGCTGCTCCACGTCGTGCGAGGGGGCGTCCTCGGCCAGCAGCCGCAGCAGCTGCAGCGCCGGGGCGGGCGCGGTGCGGGAGCGGGTCACGCCCCGATCGTGCCAGCCCCGGACGCGGCCGGGTGCGGTCCGGTCACCGGCCCGCCGCCTCGACGCCGTCGTCGGCGGCCAGGTCGCGCGTGCGGGTCTCCTGGTACGCGGCGACGGCCACCACCGAGAGCAGGCCGGACGCGGCCACGTAGGCGGCGATCAGCCAGCCGTCGCCGCTGACGCCGAGCAGCCAGGTGGCGATGAACGGTGCCAGCCCGCCGGCGAGCACCGAGGCCAGCTGGTAGCCGAGCGAGGTGCCCGAGTAACGGACCTTGGTGCCGAACAGCTCGGACAGGAACGCGGCCTGCGGGCCGTACATCGCCCCGTGCAGCACCAGGCCGACGGTCACGGCCACGGCGGTCAGGGCGAAGCTCTGCGTGTCGATCAGGGCGAAGAACGCGAACGCCCAGACCCCCACGCCGACGGCACCGAACAGGTAGACGGGCTTGCGCCCCAGCCGGTCCGACAGCGCGCCCCACATCGGGATCGTGACGAAGTGCACCGCCGCGCCGATCAGCACGGCCCCGAGGACGAAGGACGTCGAGCTGTCGTAGCGCGCCACGAGGTAGCTGGTGATGACGATGGTGAAGACGTAGTACGAGACGTTCTCGGCGAAGCGCGCGCCCATCGCGGTGAGCACCTCGCGCGGGTAGTGCGTGAGCACCTGCAGCACCGGCAGCCTCTCGGGCGCGCCGCCCTCGGCCGCCTTCTTCGCCGCGCGGGCCTGCGCCTCGCGGAACACGGGCGACTCCTCGACCTGCAGCCGCACGTAGAGGCCGATCAGCACCAGGACGCCGCTGAGCAGGAACGGGATGCGCCAGCCCCACGACTGGAACGCCGCCTCGGTCTGCACCAGCGCGAGCACGGCCAGCAGGCCGTTGGCGAGCAGCTGGCCGCCGGGGGCGCCGGCCTGCGGCCACGACGCCCAGAACCCGCGCCGGGCGGCGTCGCCGTGCTCGGAGACGATCAGGACCGCACCGCCCCACTCGCCGCCGAGCGCGAAGCCCTGCAGCAGGCGCAGCAGGACCAGGCCGATCGGCGCCAGGATCCCGATGGAGGCGTACCCGGGGAGCAGGCCGATGGCGAAGGTGGCGACGCCCATGAGCACCAGGCTCAGCACGAGCAGCTTCTTGCGGCCGAGCCGGTCGCCGTAGTGTCCGAAGACGATGCCGCCGACGGGCCGCGCGACGAAGCCCACGGCGAACGTCGCGAACGCCTTGAGAGTGCCGCTGTCGTCGCCGGGGAAGAAGACCGCCGGGAAGACCACCGCCGCAGCGACGCCGTAGAGGAAGAAGTCGTACCACTCGACGGTCGTGCCGACGAGGCTGGCCGCCACCACCTTGCGGATGGGTGTCTGCCCGGGCGCCGCGTCGGTGGCGTTCTCGGTCTGTGCGTGCTGGTTCACGGTCTCACTCCGTCGTGGTGTGTCGGGATGTGCTGCAGCAGAGCGGGTCTCACCCCGGATGGGCGAGGTGGGTCAGTGGGCCGTCCAGCCCCCGTCGACGGTGAACGACGCCCCCGTCACCGAGTCCGTGCCCGGACCGCACAGGAACGCGACCATCGCGGCCACCTCCTGCGGCTCGACCAGCCGCTTGACCGCCACGGGCTCGAGCATGACGCGCTCGAGCACCTCCTCGCGGGTGATGCCGTGCGCGGCGGCCTGGTCGTCGAGCTGCTTGTCGACCAGCGGCGTGCGCACGTACGCCGGGTTGACGCAGTTGCTGGTGACGCCGTGGGCGGCACCCTCGAGCGCCACCACCTTCGACAGGCCCTCCAGGCCGTGCTTGGCGGTGACGTAGGCCGACTTGAACGCCGACGCGCGCAGGCCGTGCACGCTCGAGACGTTGACCACGCGCCCCCAGCCCTGCTCGTACATGTGCGGCAGGGTGAGACGGACGAGCCGGAAGGGTGCCTCGAGCATCACCCGCAGCATCAGCGAGAAGCGGTCGGTGGGGAACTCGTGCAGCGGCGCGACGTGCTGCAGCCCGGCGTTGTTGACGAGCACGTCGACCTCGCGCGGGAGCCGGTCGACGGCGTCGAGGTCGGACAGGTCGCACGGGACGGGCACGACGCCGCCGGTCGTCGAGGCGAGCGCGTCGAGCCCCGCGGCGTCGAGGTCGACCGCGTGCACCTTCGCGCCGAGCCCCGCGAGGTGGGTCGCCACCGCGAGGCCGATGCCGCTCGCGGCGCCGGTCACCAGCGCGGTGCGGCCGCCGAGGTCGGGGGTGGGCGTCGTCGTCACAGCGCACGACCGTAGGACGGGTCTCGCGCCGCGGATGTGTGCTGCCGGACCACACTTGCGACGGACGCGGTGGCGTCCGACGCCGCCCTGCGACGTGGGCGCCGGTCACGGCAGGTGACGGCGGCGTGGGCGAGGTCGGCCGTGGCACGCCCTGCCCTGACGCGGCACCGGTCGGTCAGCGCCGCCCGGGTGACCGCACCGCGACGACCACGCGCGTCCGGCGTGCTCACGCGCGACGCACTCGCGGATCAGCCGCGCCTTGGCGCCGACAACCGGCGACTCGCTGCTCCACCACCGCGGCCAACGCGTCCCGGCAGCTCACCGTCGGGCGCCGACCACAGCGGCACGGTCCGCGAGGTCGTCCACGCCGGAGGCGACGGCCACGACAGCGCGCCACCACCTCGCCCCCCGAGGCGAGGTGGTGGCGCGCGTCGGACCCGTCGCCGAGACCTCAGGCCGGTACGGAGGCCACGCCAGGGGCGTGGAAGCGCCGACCGAGCACCTTCTCGCTGATGCCCGAGCGGTCGAGGTACGGCGTGATGCCGCCGAGGTGGAACGGCCAGCCGGCGCCGAGGATCATGCACAGGTCGATGTCCTGCGCCTCGGCGACGACGCCCTCGTCGAGCATGAGGCCGATCTCCTCGGCCACGGCCGACAGCGCCCGCTCGCGCACCTGCTCCTCGGTCTGCGGGCTGTCGCCCGCGGTGAGGAGCGCGGCGGTCTCGTCGTCGAGGAAGGGCCTGCCCCGCTCGTCCCACGACCAGAAGCCGGGCTTGCCGGCGTCGACGATCGCCTTCAGGTTCGCCGAGACGCCGAACCGCTCCGGGAAGGCCCGGTGCAGGGTCTCGCCGGTGTGCAGGGCGATCGCCGGGCCGACGAGCTGCACCAGCACGAACGGCGACATCGGCAGGCCGAGCGGCATCAGCGCGCGGTCGGCGACGTCGACGGGGGTGCCGTCCTCGGTCGAGGCGATGACCTCGCCGAGGAAGCGGGTGAGCAGCCGGTTCACGACGAACGCCGGTGCGTCGTCGACCAGCACGCACGACTTCTTCAGCGACTTCCCGACCGCGAACGCCGTGGCGAGCGAGGCGTCGTCGGTGGCCGTGCCCTTCACGACCTCGAGCAGCGGCAGCACCGCGACGGGGTTGAAGAAGTGGAAGCCCACGACGCGCTCGGGGTGCGCCAGCTTCGAGGCCATCTCGGTCACCGACAGCGAGGAGGTGTTGGTGGCCAGCACGCACTCGGGCGAGACGACGGCCTCGACCTCGGCGAACACCTGCTGCTTGACCGACATCTCCTCGAACACGGCCTCGATGACGAACTCGGCGTCGGCGAAGCCCTCCTTCGAGGTCGAGCCGGTGACGAGCGCCTTGAGCCGGTTGGCGGCGTCGGGGGAGACCCGCTTCTTGCCCAGCAGCTTGTCGACCTCGGCGTGCACGTACGCCACGCCCTTGTCGACCCGCGCCTGGTCGAGGTCGGTCATCACGACGGGCACGTCGAGGCGACGCGCGAACAGCAGCGCCAGCTGGCTCGCCATCAGCCCGGCCCCGACGACGCCGACCTTGGTGACCGGACGCGCGAGCGCCTTGTCGGGTGCACCGACCGGACGCTTCGCACGGCGCTGCACCAGGTCGAAGGAGTAGATGCCGGAGCGGAACTCGTCGCTCATGATGAGGTCGGCGAGCGCCTCGTCCTCGGCGGCGAACCCGGCGTCGCGGTCGTTCGTGCGGGCCGCGGCGACGAGGTCGAGCGCACGCAGGGGGGCGGGCGCCGCGCCGTTCAGCTTGGCCGCCACCAGCTTCCGCGAAGCGGCGACGGCGGCGTCCCAGGCCTCCGCGTCGGCCGTGTGGTCCGGACGCTCGACGACGGTGTCGCCCGACAGCACGGAGGCCGCCCAGCGCACCGACTGCGCGAGGAAGTCGGCCGGCTCGAGCAGCACGTCGGCGATGCCGAGCTCTGCCGCCTGTGCTCCCGACAGCATCCTGTTCTGGTTCAACGCGTTCGAGACCATCACCTCGAGCGCGGCGGCCGGACCGACCAGGCGCGGCAGCAGGTACGTGCCACCCCAGCCGGGGACGAGGCCGAGGAAGCACTCCGGCAGCGCCACGGCGGGCACGGAGCCCGAGATGGTGCGGTAGGTGCAGTGCAGCGCGAGCTCGAGCCCACCACCCATGACCGCGCCGTTGACGAAGGCGAACGACGGTACGCCGAGCTCGCCGAGACGCCGCATCTGGTCGTGCCCGAACCGGCCGATCGCCAGCGCCTGCTCGCGGTCGGCCAGCGTGCCGACGTCCTTGAGGTCGGCGCCGACGGCGAAGATGAACGGCTTGCCGGTGACGGCGACGGCCGCGATCTCGCCTGCGGCGACGCGAGGCTCGATCGCGTCGAGCGCGGTGCGCAGGCTCACGAGCCCGTTCGGGCCGAACGTGGTCGGCTTGGTGTGGTCGAAGCCGTTGTCCATCGTGATGAGCGCGAGGGTGCCGAGCCCGCCGGGCAGGGCGACGTCGCGCACGTGGAAGGACGTGACCCGCTCGTCGGTCGCGCGGGTGGCGAGGTCGTCCGGGGAGACGGTCGTGGTGGTCATCTCAGGAGTCCTTCCCGTAGTCGGCGTGGTGGGGGTTCTCCCAGATCACCGCGCCGCCCATGCCGATGCCGATGCACATGGCCGTGAGTCCGTAACGGACGGAGGGGTTCTCGGCGAACTGCGCGGCCAGCTGGTTCATCAGCCGGACGCCGGACGAGGCCAGTGGGTGCCCGGTGGCGATCGCGCCACCCCAGGGGTTCACCCGCTCGTCGTCCTGGGCGATGCCGAAGTGGTCGAGGAAGGCGAGCACCTGCACGGCGAACGCCTCGTTGAGCTCGAAGAGCCCGATGTCGTCGATGGTGAGGCCGGCCTGGCGCAGAGCCTTCTCGGTCGCGGGGACGGGGCCGATGCCCATCACCTCGGGCTCGACGCCCACGAAGGAGTAGGAGACCAGCCGCATCTTCGCGGTGAGACCGAGCTCCTCGGCCGCCTCGGCCGAGGCGAGCACGCACGCCGTGGCGCCGTCGTTGAGGCCCGCGGCGTTGCCGGCGGTCACGTTGCCGTGCGGGCGGAACGGCGTCTTCAGCGCCGCGAGGTCGTCGACGGTGGTGCCGGGACGCGGCGGCTCGTCGACGGTGGCCAGCCCCCAGCCCTTCTCGGCCGAGCGGGCAGCAGTGGGCACCAGGTCGGGCTGGATCTTCTCGTCCGCGTAGGCCTTGGCCAGCTTGTCCTGGCTGGCGACCGCGAACTCGTCGCAGCGCTGCTTGGTGATGGCGGGGAAGCGGTCGTGCAGGTTCTCGGCGGTCGAGCCCATCACCAGGGCGGACGGGTCGACGAGCTTCTCCGAGACGATCCGCGGGTTCGGGTCGACGCCCTCACCCATCGGGTGCCGGCCCATGTGCTCGACGCCGCCGGCGATCACGACGTCGTACGCGCCGAAGGCGATGCCACCGGCGGTCGTCGTCACGGCGGTCATGGCGCCGGCGCACATGCGGTCGATCGAGTAGCCGGGGACGCTCTTCGGCAGGCCCGACAGCAGGGCGGTGAGGCGGCCGAGGGTCAGGCCCTGGTCACCGATCTGGGTGGTGGCGGCGATGGCCACCTCGTCGACGCGCTCGGGAGGCAGGGTCGGGTTGCGGCGCAGCAGCTCGCGCACGCAGCCGATGACGAGGTCGTCGGCGCGGGTCTCGGCGTACACGCCCTTCGGGCCGGCCTTGCCGAACGGGGTGCGGACGCCGTCGACGAACACGACGTCGTGGGCGGTGCGGGGCACGCGGGGCCTCCTCGGCGAGACGGTGGTGCGGTCGCCACCATGCTACCCACGGGTAACTTCGTTTCGCAGCCGCACCGGCCAGTGCCGTGGGTCACCCCACGGGGGCGACGGGCTCGCGGCCCGGCTGCTCGCGCCGGGCCAGCCAGTAGAACGGCAGCGCCAGCGCCTGGACGGCGCCGCTGAGCACGAAGGTGAGCGGGTAGCCGCTGACGTCGCCCACGCGTCCCATCACCGGCTGGACGACCACGCCGCCCGACGACGACAGCAGCGAGTCGAACGACAGGACGGTGGCGCGCTGCTTCGAGGGGATCAGGCCGTTGAGGTAGGCCTGGCGCACCGGCAGCACCGCAGCGCCGGTCAGCGCCCACACGACCATGCACACCAGCACGAGCGCCAGGTTCGGGACCAGGCCGACCGCCACCAGCGCGCCGGCTGCGACCGCCGTCCCGACCAGCAGCACCGTGGTGGGGCGTGGGACGACGCGTCGCACCACCGGTGCCAGCACCCCGCCGAGGATCTGCGCGCCCGCCACCGCGGCGGCCGCGAGACCGGCGAACCCGTAGGCCGTCGGGTCGCCGTACAGCTCGAGCAGGTAGGGCTGCAGCGCGTAGAACGCGTACACCCCGACGCCGCCGACGAAGGGCGAGGTGAGCATCAGCCACCGCACCGGCCGGTTGCGCAGCCCGTGCTCGAGCGAGGCGTCCAGCAGCCCGCGCATCGCCGGCAACGTCTTCGCCGACCGGTCGGGCGTGAAGCCGAGGTCGCGCATGAAGACGGCCGCGACCACGACGGTCACGAGCAGGAGCCCGACCCGCACCAGGAACGGCACACCGAGGTTCGTGGCCTGCGCGATCACGCCGCCGAGCACCGAGCCCCCGAGCATCGCCGCACCGGTCACGGCCTGCCCCCGTCCGAACACCGTGGTGAGCTCGCCCGCGTACCCGGTGGCGGTGAGCGCGTCGACCAGCCAGGCCTCGACCGCCCCGGAGAAGAAGGTGAAGCCGAGCCCGATCGCGACCGACGCCAGGGCCCAGGCCCAGAACGGCGCACCGACCCACCACAGCAGCACGTACAGCCCGGTGGTGGCGGCGAGGGTGAACGCGCCCAGCAGGAACGACAGCCGGCGTCCGCGCAGGTCGGCGACGACGCCGGTGGGGATCTCGAACAGCATCATCCCCGCGGTGAAGAACGCGTTGGCGGCGAACGCCTCGAGGTTCGACAGCCCGGCGTCGAGCAGGAACAGGGTGTTGATGCCCCAGATGAGCGAGGCCGACAGCGTGGTCAGCACGGTGAGGGCCAGGTACGTGCCCTGGACGCGCCGGGCGGTGCCGGGCCGCGGCGTCGCGGGGCTGGTCACAGCGCCAGCAACGTCCGGTCCCGCCGCCCGGATTCCCGCGCGCCTACTCCTCGACCGGGCCCGGCTCCGCGTCGACGGCGGTCGGCGCCTCGGCAGCGGCGGCGAAGGCCGCGGCCACCGGCCCGCTGACGAGGTCGACCTGCCACTGCCGGGCACCGGCGGCCCGCAGCGCCGCGGCGAGACCGGCGGCCGAGGTGTCGGCCGGCGGGCGCCAGCACAGCCGGCGCAGCAGGTCGGGCGTCAGCAGGTTCTCGACCGGCACGGCGTGCTGCTCCGAGAGCGCGGCGACGGCCTCGCGGCTGCCCGCGAGCCGGGCGGCCGCCTCGGGGTCGCGGTCCTTCCACGCGCGCGGCGGCGGCGGCCCGTCGCCGGGCAGGGCGTGCGGCGGCAGCTCGCGCTCGGGCACGCGGCGTCCCCGCTCGATCGCGCCGAGCCAGCGTCCGGCCTGGCGGCGGTTCGCAGGGCCGGAGAACACCGGGAGCGCGGTGAGCTCGTCGGCGTCCTTCGGCATCACGGTCGCGGCGTTGACGATCGCGCGGTCCGGCAGCACCCGCCCGGGGGCGATGTCGCGGCGGGCGGCGACGCGGTCGCGCTCGTTCCACAGCTCTCGGACGACCGCGAGGCCGCGGCGGCTGCGCACCTGGTGCAGCTGGGAGGTGCGCCGCCACGGGTCGGTGCGCGGCGCCGGCGGGGGTGCGTCGCGCACGGCCGCGAACTCCTCGCGGGCCCAGTCGAGCTTGCCCTGCTCGGCCAGCAGCGCGGCGAGCGCGTCGCGCAGCTCGACCAGCACCTCGACGTCGAGGGCGGCGTACGTCAGCCACGACGGCGGCAGCGGCCGGGTCGACCAGTCGACGGCGGAGTGCTCCTTGGCGAGCCGCAGCCCGAGCAGCTGCTCGACCACCGCGGCCAGGCCCACCCGCTCGAGGCCGGCGAGGCGGGCGCCCAGCTCGGTGTCGAACAGGTCGCCGCCCGGCACCAGGCCGACCTCGGCCAGGCAGGCGAGGTCCTGCGAGGCCGAGTGCAGCACCCACTCGGCGTCGCCGAGGGCCTCGCGCAGCGGCGCCAGGTCGGGCAGGGGGACGGGGTCGACCAGCACCGTGCCGGCCCCGGCGCGGCGCAGCTGCACCAGGAAGGCGCGCTGGCCGTAGCGGTAGCCGGAGGCGCGCTCGGCGTCGACGGCCACCGGGCCGGTGCCGGCGGCCAGCGCCAGCGCGGCGCGGTCGCAGGGCGTCGGGGGTCACGACGACGTCGGGCACCCCGTCACGGGGTGCGGTCAGCGGCGTCGCGGCGTCGTCCGGTTCGTCGGTCGCCGGTGACGCGGTCGGCGTCGGGTCGGGCACGGACCCCACCGTAGGGCGTACGGGGTCAGGAGCAGCGCAGGCAGTGGTCGCGCCGCGGGTGCGTCAGCGGATGACGCCGGCCCGCATGGCCAGGACGACCATCTCGGCGCGGTCGCCGGTGCCGAGCTTGCGCGCGATGCGCGCCAGGTGGCTCTTGACGGTGAGCGCCGAGAGGCCGAGGCGCTCGCCGACGTCGCGGTTGGAGTGCCCCTCGGCGACCAGCTGCAGCACCTCGAGCTCGCGCTGCGACATGCCGGCCAGGGTGCCGGTGGGGGCGGCGGTCTGCTGCGGCGCGGACCGGGTCACCAGGAAGCAGCGCACGCCCGCGGCGGCGGACGCGCGCACCAGGGCGGGGTCGTCGCTGCCGGACAGGACCACGACGCGCTGCCAGCCGGCGGCGCGCAGCTCGCGGGCCAGGGAGATGCCGGACCCGTCCGACAGGGTCGCCTCGACGACGCAGATCTCACCCGGCCGACCGGCCGCGGCGCGGCGGGCCTGGGCGACCGTGCTCGCGCCGAGCACGTCGGTGGCACCGAGTGCGCGCAGGATGCGCACCGCCGCGTCACGCGCCGCCGGGTTCTGCACGGTCACGAGTGCCGTGTACCGCCCGGTGCGGACGGGCGCAGCGCTGGTCGTGCGCTCCACCATGGTTGTCACCCCATGCCTCCTCGACGCGTGGTCTGGATCTGCTTGCTCCCCCTATCGGCCCAGGTGCCTACCGACTGTAGGGCCCAAGGTCGGCGATCGTCCTGAGATGCGGAGGCGAGAAAAGGGACAGACGAGGGCGAAAGGTATCTATCGGGTGGTCAGCGCAGCCCGCGCCGCAGGGCGGTGACGCCCTCGGGCAGGGGCGGGAGGCCGGCGACGGTCGACAGCAGGTCGGCCCAGCCGTGCAGGTGGGGCCCGACCTCGTCGCCCTCGACCAGCGTCCAGGACGCGCGGATCTCGACCTCGACGGTCGGCTCCCGGTCGCGCAGCGTGCCGTGGCAGTCCGACAGCACCCGGGTCACCGTGCCGCCGAGGGCGGCGGCGTCGGCGCCGGCCGCGGCCAGGCAGTCGGTGAGCCAGGCCCAGCCGACGTCGCTGAGCAGCGGGTCGGACGCGAACTCCGGCTCGAGCGCCGCCCGCACGTAGGTGACGACGCGCGTCGTGCCCTCCCAGGCCTCCTGGCCCGCGGGGTCGTGCAGCAGGACGAACCGGCCGCTCGCCACCTCGGGGCCGTCGGCGCCGGCCGTGGCGTCGACCTCGGCCGACAGGGCGAGGGAGTGCGGGGCGATCCGCTGCGGGGCGGGCACCTCGACCAGGCGCACCTCGGGCCGCAGCCGCGCCGCGCGCAGCACCTGCGCCGCGCGCGAGAACGACGCCGGCACCCCGGCCGGCATGTTGGTCACCGCCACCCGGGCAGCGTACGTCGGGCCGGGGCCGCGGGGCCGGAACCCGGGCCGGTGCGGCGCCGCCGCGTCGTGCTCGCGATGATGGGCCCGTGACCGCGACCCCGCTCGAGTCCTCCCCGTTCCTCGCGGCCTGCCGCGGCGAGCGCCCCGCGCACCACCCCGTCTGGTTCATGCGGCAGGCGGGCCGGTCGCTGCCGGAGTACCGCGCCGTGCGCCGCGAGGTGCCGATGCTGCAGGCCTGCGCGACGCCCGACCTGGTCACCGAGATCACGCTGCAGCCGGTGCGCCGGCACGGGGTCGACGCGGCGGTCCTCTACTCCGACATCGTCGTGCCGCTGCACGCGGCGGGCGTCGACGTCGACATCGTCCCGGGGACGGGCCCGGTGATGGGGGCGCCGGTGCGCACCGCCGCCGACGTCGAGGCGCTGCCCGCGCTCGACCGCGAGGCGCTCGACCCCGTCGCGACCGCGGTGCGCCAGCTCGTCGGCGAGCTCGGCGGCACCCCCCTCATCGGGTTCGCCGGCGCCCCGTACACGCTGGCCAGCTACCTGGTCGAGGGCGGCCCGAGCAAGAACCACGAGGCCACCAAGGCCCTCATGTACGGCGACCCGGGCCTGTGGGACGAGCTGATGCGGCGGCTGGTCGAGACCACGACGACCTTCCTGCGGGTGCAGGTCGAGGCGGGGGCGTCGGCGGTGCAGCTGTTCGACTCCTGGGTCGGCGCGCTGCCCGAGGCCGACTACCGCCGCTACGTGATGCCGCACTCGGCCGCGGTGCTCGCCGCGGTGGCCGACCTCGGCGTGCCGCGCATCCACTTCGGCGTGGGCACGGGCGAGCTGCTCGCCGCGATGGGCGAGGCCGGCGCCGACGTGGTGGGCGTCGACTTCCGGGTGCCGCTCGACGTCGCCTCGCGCCGCATCGGCCCCGACCGCGCGGTGCAGGGCAACCTCGACCCGGCGGTGCTGTTCGCGCCGTGGCCGGTGGTCGAGGAGCGCGTGCGGGCGATGCTCGAGGCCGGCCGCAGCGCCCCCGGCCACGTGGCCAACCTCGGTCACGGCGTGCTGCCGACCACCGACCCGGACGTGCTCACCCGCGTCGTCGAGCTCGTCCACTCGGTGCCCGTCGGCGCCTGAGCCCGGGTCCCGGTCGTCAGGCCGTCGCCGCCGGCGGGCCGGGAGGCCCGGGCGGCGGGCCGAAACCGGGCGGGCCGGACGGACGCGCCGGGCGCCGGGCGCGCCGGCGCCGCAGCCACCCCCACGGCGGGACGCCCAGCAGCGCCAGCAGCGCCGCCCACGGCAGCAGGGCGCCGACGACCACCAGCAGGACCGCACCGCTCGCGGTCAGCGCGTCCCACCCTGCCGCGAGCCCGCCGGTTCACCTCGTCGCGAACCGGTCTCGTCCCGGTGACGACCCGGCGTCCGGCGCGCCCGGACGCGGGGGGCAGACTCGGGACGTGGGCACCAGCGCGGACGTGGCGGTCGTCGGCGGCGGCGTGAGCGGCCTGGTCGCGGCGCTGCGCCTCGCCGCCGGCGGTGCGCGGGTCGTGGTGCTCGAGCAGAGCGACCGGCTCGGTGGCGTCCTGCGCCTGGGCGAGGTGGACGGCGTGGTGGTCGACCTCGGCGCCGAGTCGCTGCTGGCACGGCGTCCCGAGGCGGTCGACCTCGTGCGCGAGGTCGGGCTCGGTGCCGACCTGGTGCACCCGGCCACCGCGCGTGCCGCCGTGTGGACGCGCGGGGCGCTGCACGCGATGCCGGCGGGCACGCTGATGGGCGTCCCGTCCGACCCGGAGGCGCTCGCCGGGCTGCTGACCGCCGACGAGGTGGCCCGGGTGCGCGCCGAGGTGCCCGTCCCCGTGGACGCCGACGACGTGGCCGTCGCGGCGCTGGTCGGCGCCCGCCTCGGCCCGGCCGTCGTCGAGCGGCTGGTCGACCCGCTGCTCGGCGGGGTCTACGCCGGCCGGGCCGAGGCGCTGTCGCTGCGCGCCACGGTGCCGGCGCTGTGGGCCGCGGCGCGCGACGGCGCGTCCCTCGTCGACGCGGCCGGGGCCGCCGCGCAGGCGGGTGCCTCCGGGTCCGGTCCGGTGTTCGCCGGGGTCCGCGGCGGGGTCGGACGGCTCCCCGACGCCCTCGCCGACCGGGTCCGCGCGGCCGGCGTCGCGATCCGCACCGGCGCGTGCGTGCAGGCCGTCGGGCGACGTGGCGCCGGGTGGTCGCTGCACCTCGGTCCCGCCGGGCGGGGCGACCGCCTCGACGTCGACGGCGTGCTGCTGGCGGTGCCCGCACCGGCCGCCGCGCGCCTGCTCGCGGGGCCGTCGCCCTCGGCGGCCGAGCGGCTGCGCGCGGTGCGGGTGGCCTCGCTCGCGCTGGTCACCGCGGTCCTGCCGGCGGGGACGCTCGACGCCGCCGGCGAGGGGCTCTCCGGCGTGCTGGTCCCGGCGGTCGAGGGCCGGCTCGCGAAGGCGATGACGTTCGCCTCGCGCAAGTGGGACTGGGTGCACGAGGCGGCCGGCGGGCGCGACGTGCTGCGCGTCTCGGTGGGTCGTGCGGGCGAGGTCGCCCCGCTGCAGCGCAGCGACGACGACCTGGTCGCCGCCGCGCTCGCGGACGCGTCCGACCTGCTCGGGACGCCGCTGCCGGCGGAGGCCGCGCAGGTCACCCGCTGGGGCGGTGGGTTGCCGCAGTACGACGTCGGCCACCTCGACCTGGTCGCCGCGGTGCGCGCCGACCTCGCGGCGACCCCGGGCCTGGCGGTCGCGGGCTCGGCGTGGGGCGGCGTGGGCGTTCCGGCGTGCGTCGCGACGGCGGACGCGGCCGCGGCCGACCTCCTGCGCCGGCTGGGCTGAGCGCCCGGCCGGTCGTCGGCGCGTGGTCGTTCGCGGCTGGCGGTCAGTGCATGGTCGAGGTGTCGCGGTACTTCTCGTGCAGGTGCACCGGCTCCGACTCGGCCTCGCGCCGGCGCTTGTAGACGAGGTTGAGGGCCTCGACGCCGATGGCGAACGCGATCGGGCCGTAGATGAACGGCTTGTCGACGTGCACGTCGAAGGCCTCGGCGACCAGCGTCGAGCCGATGAGCACCAGGAAGCTCAGCGCGAGGATCTTCACCGTGGGGTGCTTGTTCACGAACTCGCTGATGCGGCCGGCGACGAACATCATGATGCCGATCGACAGCACGACCGCGGCGATCATGATCGACAGCTCGTCGACCATGCCGACGGCGGTGATGACCGAGTCGATGGAGAACACCAGGTCGACCAGGATGATCTGCACGATGATCGCGCCGAAGGCCGCGTGCTTCGACCGAACCGTCCTTCGCGGCCTTCTCCTCCTCGCCCTCGAGCTTGTGGTGGATCTCGGTGACCGCCTTGTAGATCAGGAACAGGCCGCCCGCGAGCAGGATCAGGTCGCGGCCCGACAGCTGCAGCGCGTCGGAGTCGCCCAGGGTGATCCACGGGTCGGTGAGGCCGACGATCCAGCTGGCGAAGAACAGCAGGACGATCCGCAGGACCATCGCGAGCGAGAGCCCGATGATGCGCGCGCGCTGACGCTGGCTCTCGGGGAGCCGGTTGGTCAGGATCGAGATGAACACCACGTTGTCGATGCCGAGGACCAGCTCGAGCATGAACAGGGTGAGGAACGCGAGCCACAGCTCCGGGCTGGTGAAGATCTCCACGGCGCGGAGCCTCCCACACGTCGTCGCCCGCTCGCGGGTGCAGCGCCGAGGCCGGCGTCGGGAGCCGTCCGCGGCCGCGAGAGGATGGGGCCATGCCCGCCAAGGCCCGTGAGATCAACGAGACCATCCGCTACACGATGTGGTCGGTGTTCCGCGCCGCCTCGCCGCTGCCGGCGCAGCGCGAGGCGCTCGCCGGCCAGGTCGAGCAGGCGCTGGCCGAGGTGGGCGGCGGCGACCTGCGGGTGCGCGGCTGGTACGACGTCTCGGGGCTGCGCGCCGACGCCGACCTGATGGTGTGGTGGCACGCGACCGAGGTCGAGACGGTGCAGGCCGCCTACCAGGCGCTGCGCCGCAGCGACCTCGGCCGCCACCTCGAGCCGGTGTGGTCCCAGGTCGCGCTGCACCGTCCGGCCGAGTTCAACAAGGGCCACGTGCCGGCGTTCATGGCCGACGAGGACCCGCGCGGGTACGTCTGCGTCTACCCGTTCGTGCGCTCGCTACGAGTGGTACCTGCTGCCCGACGACGAGCGCCGCCAGATGCTGGTCGACCACGGCAAGGCCGCCCGCGGGTACCCCGACGTCCGCGCCAACACGGTGTCGTCGTTCGCGCTCGGCGACTACGAGTGGATCCTCGCGTTCGAGGCCGACGAGCTGCACCGCATCGTCGACCTGATGCGCGACCTGCGCGCCACCGAGGCCCGCCGGCACGTGCGCGAGGAGATCCCGTTCTACACCGGGCCCCGCGTGACGCCCGCCGAGCTGGTCGCACGCCTGCCGTAGGGAGGCCGAGGGTCCGTCACCGTTTCCCGGCCTGATCGCACCAGGGGATCAGCCCAGGCGGTGATCCCCTGGTGCGATCACCCCCGATCGAGGCACCGGACCTCGAGGCAGAGTCGTACTGCCCGGCAGGGCGTCAGCGTCCGACGCGCTCAGCGCGGCGCCGCGCAGGTGGTGACGGTGTCGCCGCGCAGGGGCACGGTCGTCCAGCGCACGTCGGCGGTGCCGGCGCCGCGGGTCGAGCACCAGCCGCAGCCCGTGCGGCGCCTCCAGGAACGCCAGCCGCACCCGCAGCGTGCCGTCCGGCTGCCAGGCGGCGGTCGTCGCGACGGGCACGGTGGCGGCGGTCGAGGCGTCCTCGGTGGTGCGCCAGCCGTCGGTGCCGAGCTCGGCCGAGAGCACCTCGTCGCCCTCGTGCACGCGCAGCGTCCAGGTGCCGTCGACCTCGGTGACCAGGACGCGACCCAGGCCGCGCGGCACGTCGTCACCGCCGGTCACCGGTGTCAGACGTGCTGCGGCCCAGGCGCTCTCGTCGTCCGGACGAGCGGCTCCGTGCTCGACCGGCAGCGAGAGCGCCGCGAGCCGCGCCGCCAGCGCGTCGTCGTGCGCCGCCGCGTCGTCGGCCGGGCCGGCGTCGAGCGCGGGGAGCAGGTGCTCCCAGGCGGCGTCCAGCACGGCCTGCATGTCGCTCGACTCGCTCGTGACGGCCAGCACCGCGTCGTGCTCGGGCAGCACGACGACGAACTGCCCGTAGGCGCCGTCGCCGCGGTAGCCGTGGCGCGCGTTCCAGAACTGGTACCCGTACCCCTGCGCCCAGTCGGGGTTGTCCTCGCCCCCGGTGTCGACGTGCGGCCGGCTGGCCTCGTCGACCCACGCCTGCGGCAGCACCTGGGTGCCGTCG
Source organism: uncultured Actinomycetota bacterium (assembly GCA_963715595.1). Classification (GTDB taxonomy): domain Bacteria; phylum Actinomycetota; class Actinomycetes; order Actinomycetales; family CAWJMD01; genus MFD01275-22. The sequence goes on along the minus strand of OY970255.1, from coordinate 2,071,765 downwards.
TGACGGCCGCGTCGCAGCAGCAGCCGCCCGAACCGGGCGAGGTCCTCGGTGCGGGCGTGCAGACCGGTGAACCCCAGGTCGCGGCCCGCGGGGTGCTGCTGCCACCAGACGTCGCCGATGCCGAGGGGGTCGAGCAGCCGGGGCCGCAGGTACTCGGTGAGGGTGCCGCCGGTCAGGTGCTGCAGCACCGCGGCGATCGCGTACGTGCACGGCTGGTTGTAGGCGAACGTGGTCCCGGGCTCGCCGTCGGGCGCGATCGACAGGAAGCCCCGCAGCGGCTCGCGCGGGTCGCGGTCGAGGCTGTCGGCGAACGTGTCCCAGGTGTGGCCGCTCGCCATGCACGCGAGGTGCCGCAGCGCCGGGTCGTGCGCGGGACCGCCCGGCAGCCCCTCGGCCAGGTGCGGCAGGTGCTGCAGGAGCGTGTCGTCGAGGTCGAGCAGGCCCTCCTCGAGCGCGAGCCCGAGCGCCGCCGAGGTGAACGACTTGCTCAGCGAGTACAGCAGGTGCACGCGGTCGGGGGAGTAGGGCGCCCACCAGCCCTCGGCGACGACGTGGTCGCCCCGCACGAGCACCAGCGAGTGCGGGTCGACGCCCGGCGTGCGCTGCAGGGCCGAGACGAACGCGTCGACGCCGCGCGCGTCGACGCCCCGGGCGCGCGGGGTGCTGCGGGGGAGTGGGCTCACACCGTCGACCCTAACCACGGATGCTCGTAGGGTGCCGGAGGTGAGCAGCCCCCGCCCCCAGCCGTCCTGGCTCGCCGACGCCGTCCTGTACCAGGTCTACCCGCAGACGTTCGCCGACTCCGACGGCGACGGCGTCGGCGACCTGCCCGGCGCCCTCGAGCGCCTCGACCACCTGGCCTGGCTCGGCGTCGACGCGGTCTGGTTCAGCCCGCTGTTCGCCTCGCCCTTCGCCGACGCCGGCTACGACGTGAGCGACTACCTCACGGTGGCGCCGCGGTACGGCACGAACGACGACCTGGTCGCCTTCGTCGACGCGGCGCGCAGCAAGGGCATCCGCGTGCTGCTCGACCTGGTCGCCGGTCACACCAGCGACCAGCACCCGTGGTTCCGCCGGTGGGCCGACGACCCCGACGACCACCGGTACATCGGCAACGCGAAGGTGGGCCCGCCCGCGAGCGTGTGGTCGCCGACGCCCGGCCGCCGCGGCGGGTACTACATGCTCAACTTCTACCCCTGCCAGCCCGCCCTGAACTTCGGCTACGCCCGCCAGCACCCCGACCAGCCGTGGCGCGACCCGGTCGACGCCGACGGCCCGCGCGCGAACCGGCAGGCGCTGCGCGAGGTCATGGCGCACTGGTTCGACCTGGGCGTCAGCGGTTTCCGGGTCGACATGGCCGCCTCGCTGGTCAAGGACGACCCCGGCTACGTCGAGACCGGGAGGCTCTGGGGCGAGATGCGCGCCTGGATCGACGAGGCCCACCCCGACGCCGCGCTGCTGTCGGAGTGGGGCGACCCGTCGGTGTCGGTGCCCGCCGGGTTCCACGCCGACTTCTTCCTGCACTTCTCGCCCCGGCCGGCGCTGCGCTCGCTGTGGCACACCGGCGTGGGCACCACCAGCACGAGCTGGACCGAGCGCGACCGCTTCTTCTTCGACCCCGAGGGCAGCGGCGGCATCGAGACCGTTCCTGCGCGAGTGGCGCGAGGCCACGGCGGCCATCGGCGTCGACGGTGGCCACGTGGCGCTCCCGACGGCGAACCACGACTTCGCCCGGCTCGTCACCGGTCCGCGCACGGCCGACCAGGCCCGTGCCGCGTTCGCGTTCCTGCTCACCTGGCCGACGCTGCCGACGATCTACTACGGCGACGAGATCGGCATGCGCTACGTCGAGGGGCTGCCCGACACCGAGGGCAGCTTCCTGCCGCCCGCCGAGGACCGCACCGGTTCGCGCACCCCGATGCAGTGGGACACCTCGCCGAACGCCGGCTTCTCGACCGCACCGGCCGAGCGCCTCTACCTGCCGGTCGACCCCGACCCGTCCCGTCCGGACGTGGCCACGCAGCGCGCCGACGAGGGCTCGCTGCTGCACCTGGTGCGACGGCTGATCGCGCTGCGACGGGCGACGCCGGCGCTCGGCGCGCACACCGACGTCGAGGTGCTGCACGAGGGCTACCCGTTCGCGTACGTGCGCGGTGGCTCGCACCTGGTGGTCGTGAACCCGCGTCGCGAGCCGTCGTCGCTCGCCCTGCCGGACGGGTGGGCCGACGCGCACCCGCTCGAGGTCGAGGGCGTCGCGCTGACGGCCGACGGTGCCCGCGCCGACGGGTTCGGCTACGGGGTGTTCGCCCGGACCTGACCGGGGTCGCCACCGCCGGGCTCGCGCCGCATCGGGACGTGGGGGATGCCGTCGTCGTCGGTGAACTCGTCGCCGGACACCTCGAAACCCTTGCGCGCGTACATGCCCTGCACGTAGGTCTGCGCGTCCAGCACCAGCGGGAGGTGGCCGTGCTCGGCCAGCACCCCGTCGAGCAGGTGCGCCGAGAGCCCGAGGCCGCGGGCGTCGCGGCGGGTGACGACGCGGCCGATCCGGCGCGAGCCGTCGGGCTCGGCCAGGACGCGCAGGTACGCGGTGGGACCGGCGTCGTCGGCCGTCCACCAGTGCTCGGTACCGGGCTCGGGGTCGCGCCCGTCGAGCTCGGGGTAGGCGCACTCCTGCTCGACGACGAACACGTCGACCCGCAGCCGGACCAGGTCGTGCAGCGTCCGGGGGGCGAGGTCGTCCCACCGCGCGCGGTGGACCTGGACGCTCACGACCCCCTGCTCACGACGCGTCGGGCACCTGGGTCAACGAGATGCCGTTGATGCAGTAGCGCTGGTCGGTGGGCGTGCCGAAGCCCTCGCCCTCGAAGACGTGCCCGAGGTGCGAGCCGCAGGTCGCGCAGCGCACCTCCACGCGCTTCATGCCCATCGAGACGTCCTCGATGTACTCGACGCGGTCCTCGGCGAGGGGGGCGTAGAAGGCCGGCCAGCCGCAGTGGGCGTCGAACTTGGTCTCGCTGCGGAACAGCTCGGTGCCGCACGCGCGGCAGGCGTACACGCCCACCGTCGGGTCGTCCTCGAAGGGGCTGCTGCCGGGCCGCTCCGTGCCCGCCTGGCGCAGCACCTGGAACTCCTGCGGCGACAGCTCGACCTTCCACTCGTCGTCGCTCTTGCTGACGGGGTACGCGCGTCCGGTGCTTTCCATCCCGTGTGCCATGCACCCAGGTTACGGTCGGCCCATGGCGAAGGCGTCGGCGACGGTCATCGAGGTGCCGCAGGGCCCCGGCAGCCCGCAGGAGCGGGCGGTGCGGCTGTCGAGCCCGGAACGGGTGATGTGGCCCGAGGCCGGGGTCACCAAGGAGGACCTCGCCCGCTACGTGCTCGCCGCCGGGCCGCTGCTCGTCGACGCGCTCGCCGACCGCCCGGTCACCCTGCAGCGCTTCCCCGGCGGGGTCGACGGCGAGGCGTTCTACTCCAAGAACCCGCCGCGCGGCGTCCCGGAGTGGGTGCGCACGGTCGCGGTCACCTACCCGAGCGGACGCTCGCACGACCAGCTCGTCGTCGACGAGGTCGCGGGCGCGTTGTGGGCGGTGCAGATGAACACGGTGACCTTCCACCCGTGGCCGGTGCGCACCGGCGACGTCGACCGTCCCGACCAGATGCGGATCGACCTCGACCCCCAGCCCGGGCGTGCGTTCGCCGACTCGGTGGAGGCCGCGTTCGCGCTGCGCGAGGTGCTCGCCGACGCCGGCCTCACCGGCTGGCCGAAGACCTCGGGCAACCGCGGTGTGCACGTCGACGTCGCGGTGCGTCCCGACCACGAGTTCCTCGTCGTGCGGCACGCCGTGATCGCGCTGGCCCGCGAGCTGGAGCGCCGCGTCCCCGACCTGGTCACCACGGCGTGGTGGAAGGAGGAGCGCGGCGAGCGGGTGTTCGTCGACTTCAACCAGGCCGCGCGCGACCGCACGCTCGCCAGCGCCTACTCGCCGCGTCCGCTGCCGCACGCCCCGGTGTCGTGGCCGCTGGGGTGGGACGACCTGCGCGGCGCCGACCCGGCCGACTACACCGTGCGCACCGCCCCCGACCTGCTCGCCGCACGCGAGGACCCACGCGCCGGGATGGCCGAGACCGCAGGCGATCTCGGCACCCTGCTGGAGTGGTGGGAGCGCGACCTGGCGGACGGCCAGGGGGAGATGCCGTTCCCGCCCGACTACCCGAAGATGCCCGGCGAGCCGCCCCGGGTGCAGCCGAGCCGCAAGAACGCGGCGAACTGGGACGACGGCGATCAGCCGGTCGACCCGGGTCAGCCCCGCGCGCGTCCGACGTAGACCCCGTTGACCGACCGCCCGCCGGTGAGCGGGTTCGGGAAGTCGACGACGTGGCCGCGGACGTCGTCGAGCACCTGCTCCATCACCGCGGTGAACGCCTCGTCCGGCGCGTCGTCGGACCAGAGCGCGAACACCCCGCCCGGACGCAGGAACCGCGCCATCCGGGTCAGCCCCTCGACCGTGTAGAAGCCGCCGTGGCTGGGGTGCAGCCGGTGGTCCGGCGTGTGGTCGACGTCGAGCAGCACCGCGTCGAACCGGCGTCCCGGGGCGTCGGGGTCGTACCCGTCGCCGGCCGACATCGCGAAGAAGTCGCCCTCGACCAGGCGCACGCGCGGGTCGCCCGTGAGCTCCTGGCTGCCGGGCAGCAGCCCGCGCACGTGCCAGTCGATGACGTCCGGCAGCGCGTCGACCACGAGCAGCGAGGCCACCCGCTCGTCCGCGAGGGCCGCGCGGGCGGTGAAACCGAGCCCGAGACCGCCGACGACCACGTCGAGGCCACCGGACGGAGCGACCCCCGCGAGGCCGAGGTGCGCGAGCTCCTCCTCGCCCACGGTGAACAGGCTCGACATCAGGTACTCCTCGCCGAGCCGCACCTCGTGCACCTCGACGCCCAGGGTGGGCTCGAGGCGGCGCCGCAGCGTCAGCTCGCCCATCGGGGTGTCGGCGAAGGCGAGCTCCTCGATCCGCCGGCTCACAGGTCCACCACCAGGGCGCGGTGGTCGGAGAGGGGCGCGCGCACGGTCCGCGACACCGGGTGCCGGTCGCCGACGAAGCGGTCGGCGAGCACGTGGTCGAGCTGCACGGAGGGGCGGTCCGCGGGGAACGTGCGACCGGAGGCGAGCGCCCGCATGCCCGACGCGTCGCGCGCCTGCCGCGGTGTCATGTTCAGGTCGCCCATGAGCACCAGCGGCCGGGGTGCCTCGCGCAGGCCGCGCAGCAGGACCTTGAGCTGGTGGCTGTTCCACCTCGGCACGAACGACAGGTGCGTGCTCGCGACCGTCAGCACGCCCTGCGGCGTCTCGACCACCGCCGCCACGGCCACCCGCGGCTCGTCGCCGAGCAGCATCGGCCGCCGCCGGCCACGGGCGACGACCGGCGCCTTGCGCGGCAGTCCGGGCAGCCGCACCACCTGCCACGACCGCACCGGGTGGCGGCTGAGCAGGGCGACCCCGTACGCGGCGGTGCCGGGCTCCTCGTCACCCGTCGCCGCCGTCCAGGTCGACCCCGGGGTGCCCGACAGCGCGGCGACGAACCGGTGGTACGGGGCACCCATCGCCTCGGCGGCCACCGCCGTCAGGTCGGCGTGCCCCGAGCGCTCCTGGTCGCGGTCGACCTCCTGCAGCGCCAGGACGTCGCAGTCGAGGTCGCGGACCGCCGACGACAGCAGCGAGGTGTCGACACCGGTCGCGGCGTGCGACACCTTGCCGTTGAGGATGTTGAACGTTCCGAGGCGCATGGCCCCAGGCTGCCGGGTCCGGGCGCCCACCGCTATGCCGGACCCCGCCGGACGTCGTGTCGACGTGCTGCACCGCGCCAACGGCGTGCCGGTGCGCCGCGAGCTGGTCGAGGAGGCCGAGGAGCTGTCCGTGCTGTCGGTCGTCATGCCGGTCGTCACGGTCACGCACTACGTGTCGGCCAAGCTGAACTCCCTCGACGAGCACTACTGCGACCTGGCCGCGCTGCTGCCGCAGGTGCGTGCGCTGCGCGAGCAGGTCGACTGGGCGGCGGTCCGGGAGGCGACGGCGCAGAACCCGTTCGCCGAGGCGTTCCTGCTGCTGCTGCACCGGCTCGGGATCTTCCCCGGCGCCGGACGCAACGTCCCGGCGTCCTGACGCGTCCTAGGGGAGGACGGGCGGCCGCCCGTCCTGCGGTCGCGTCCCCAGGAGGTCCGTCCCGTGCGTGCTCGCCCTCGTGCCCTCGTCCCCGCCGTCGCCCTGCTCGCGTTCGTGGCGGGGTGCGGCGACGACGCGCCCACCGCGTCCTCGACGACCACCTCGACGACCACCACCGCCGAGCCGTCCACGACCTCGTCGTCCGCCGAGCCGTCGCCCGCCGAGCCGTCGCCCGACGGCGAGGAGGGCGCCTACGCGAGCGTGGACGCCTGGCTCGCCGCCACCGCGTCCGGCGAACCGGAGGAGGTGCTGGCGGGGCTCGGGCCGTCGTCGCTGCGCGCGGTCGCGGCGATGGGCGGGGGCATCGAGCAGCTGATGAGCGGCCTGGCCGAGGGCATGTCGACCTACGCGCAGCCCGGCCTGGCGCGGACGGCGGTCGAGGTGCGTCCGGGGGCGTGGCTCGTGACGTACGCGGGGGAGCGGCAGGTCGAGGGCACCACCGAGGCCTCGGCGCGGTCCTGGCTGGTCGTCGACGAGGGCGACGGGCCGAAGGTCGAGGCGTTCGTGCACCCGCTGCCCGAGGTGGTCTCGCCCGCCGACCCCGCGGCCGCCACGGCCAGCGACGTCGTCACCGTCCTGCTGCCGGCGGGCGGCGACGCCCTCGCCTACCTCGACGGCACCACTCCCGTGCCCGTGCAGGTCGAGCCCGCGGACGGCGACCTGGTGCGCATCACGGCGGCCCCCGAGGGCGGTCTGCCCAGCGGCGCGCACAGCGTCACCGTCGTGGTGGTACCCGGCGACGCAGGCGGCACCACGTGGGCCAGCACCACGGTGGTGCTCACCGTCGCCTAGCCTGACGCCATGACGGACAGCGAGGTCGTGGTGGTGCTCACCGAGCAGGCGCTGGGCGAGGCCGACGCGCGGCACGTCACCGGCCTCCACCAGGGCGAGTCGGTCAGGTACCAGGTGCTCGTGCCCGCCGACACCGAGCGCAACCTGCTCGTCGACGTGCTCGACCACCTGAGCCTGGGCGAGCTGCGCCAGGCGCTCGCCGAGCTGCGCGGCGACCCCGACCCGCACGAGGCGCGCGCCGACGCCGCGCAGGCGCTCGCCGCCTCGCTCGAGGCCCTGCGCGGTGCCGGGGCCGAGGCCGACGGCACCGTCACCGACGACGACCCGCTGCCCTCGCTCGAGGCGGCCGTGGCTGCGGCCCCCGCCCGCGAGGTCGTCGTGGTCACCCGGCCGCACGCGGTCGAGGACACCTTCCACCGCGACTGGGCGTCCAAGGCGCGCGAGCGCCTGGGCGTGCCGGTGCTGCACGTCTACGCCGGCACCACGTTCCTCGGCTGAGGGGGTCGTCGTGCAGCTGCCCGTGATGCCGCCGGTCAAGCCGATGCTCGCCAAGCCGGTCAAGACCATCCCGCCGGGCCAGCTGTACGAGCCCAAGTGGGACGGCTTCCGCAGCATCGTGTTCCGCGACGGCGACGAGGTCGTCATCGGCAGCCGCAACGAGAAGCCCCTCACCCGCTACTTCCCGGACGTCGTCGAGGCCGTGCTGCAGCACCTGCCGGAGCGGGCCGTGGTCGACGGCGAGATCATCGTGGCCGACACCGCCGGCAACCGGCTGGAGTTCGAGGCCCTGCAGCAGCGCATCCACCCGGCCGACAGCCGCGTGCGCAGGCTCGCCGCGCAGACACCGGCGCGGTTCGTCGCCTTCGACCTGCTGGCGCTGGGCGACGACGACCTCACCGGGCGCCCGCTGGGCGAGCGGCGTGCCCTGCTGGAGGAGGCGCTGGGCGACGCGGCGCGCGACCCGTCCGCCCGGGTGCACGTGACGCCCGCGACGCAGGACGTCGACGAGGCGCAGCGGTGGTTCGAGCAGTTCGAGGGGGCGGGCCTCGACGGGCTGATCGCCAAGCCGCTCGACCTGACCTACCAGCCCGACAAGCGGGTGATGTGGAAGATCAAGCACGAGCGCACCTGCGACGTCGTGCTGGCCGGCTACCGCACCCACAAGCAGGACGACCGGGCCATCGGCTCGCTGCTGCTCGGGCTGTTCGACGAGCGCGGCGTGCTGGCGTCCGTCGGCGTCTGCGGCTCGTTCCCGATGGCCCGCCGCAAGGAGCTGTTCGCCGAGCTGCAGCCGCTGGTCACCGGGCTGGAGGACCACCCCTGGAACTGGGGCGCGCACACCGACGGCGAGCGCACCCCGCAGCGCAACGCGGGCAGCCGCTGGAACGGCGGCAAGGACCTGTCGTTCACGCCGCTGCGCCCCGAGCGGGTGCTCGAGGTGCGCTACGACTACATGGAGGGCGCCCGGTTCCGCCATGTCGCGCAGTTCGTGCGGTGGCGCCCCGACCGGGAGCCGGACAGCTGCACCTACGACCAGCTCGAGCGTCCGGTCGGGTTCGACCTCGGCGAGGTGCTCGGCACCCGCTGACGCAGGCCCACCACCGGACGCGGACGGGCCGCCCCCCTCGCAGGGGACGGCCCGTCGGTGCGTGCGAGCGGCGTCAGACCGCCTGCGGCGACAGGGCGAACTGCACCATGCCCTCGGCGTCCGCGCCGGCGTCCAGCGTCTTGTCGTCGAGCAGCTGCGCAGCGCCCTCGTCGAGGAACACGCGGGCCCCGCCCTCCTCGACGACGGCGTCGTCCTCGGCGGGCAGCGCGGCCAGGGTCAGGCCCAGCTGCTCGTCACCCCCCGGCGCGGCGGGCTCGTTGACGATGCGCAGGCCGGCCGAGTCGGGCAGGTCGTTCTGCACCAGGATCTGACGGATCGAGCTCTGGGCGCGGTCGGTCAGGGTCAGCACGAGGTGATCTCCTCAGGGGTGGGGGTGTGGTCCCGGGGTGGCGCGGCCTCGCGCCCCCGTCGACCCCTCCACCGTGACCCGGACCCGCCGCAGAGGTCAAACGCCGTGCATCCCGCGCGTGTCGCCCCTCACGCGCGCCGCCCGTGCCGACCGGCCACGGAGCGGGCATGATCGTCCCGTGACCCCGCCCGCGCAGAGCCGACGGACGCGCCGCCCGGGGTGGCGCGCCCTCGCGGTGGTCCTGGGAGCCGGCGGCGTCCTGCACCTGGTGAAGCCGCAGCCCTACGACGGGCTGGTCCCGCGCTCGCTGGGTGCACCTCGTCCATGGGTGTACGGCTCCGGGGTGGCCGAGATCGCTTGCGCCGCAGCCTTGGTCGTGCCCCGCACCCGCCGCCTCGGCGCGCTCGCCAGCGCCGCGCTGTTCGTCGGGGTGTTCCCGGGCAACGTGACGATGGCGGCGCGGGCGCTGCGCTCGCCGCGCGCCTCGACCGGCACCAAGGCGCTGACCCTGGCGCGGCTCCCCCTGCAGGTGCCCCTGGTCCGGTGGGCGCTGGCGGTCGCCGACGGGGCCGAGCAGCCGCGGGGTGCGACGGGAGGGCCGCGGTGACCCGTCGTGGGCACCCCGTCGTGCGGGCTGCGGCGGTCGGGGCAGCGGTCGGCGGCGGTGCCGTCGTGCTCGCCGGTGCTGCCGTCTCCGGCGTCGCCGTGCACTTCGCGCGCCGCGTCGTCACGCCTGACCGGGTCAAGCCCGACGACGTGCGCGTGCTCGCCGTCGGCGACGGCACCGATCACCCTCGACGCGACCCCCGAGACCACCTCGCCCGGACGCTACGGGCTCTGGCTGCAGCGGGGGCAGGGTCACGTGCGCCTCGGCGACGTCGTGGAGAAGGACGTGCGCGCCGTCACCGTCACCCGCCGGGTCGAGGCCGTCGACAGCGGCCGGCTCGAGCCGGGCCCGGCCCGCTGGAACCAGTACTACTTCACCGGGACGCCCACGTCGGCGCTCGGGCTGCCGGCACGTCGACGTCGAGATCACCTCCGACGCGGGCGCGTTGCCCACCTGGTTCGTGCCACCACCGAAGGACGTGAAGAAGCGCGACGTGTGGGCCGTGCTCGTGCACGGGCGCGGTGCGACGCGCGAGGAGTGCCTGCGCGCCGTGCCGCTGCTCCACCGGCTCGGCGTGCCCGTGCTGGTGCCGAGCTACCGCAACGACGCCGACGGGCCCACCACCTACGGCGGCCGGCTACAGCCTCGGTGACACCGAGTGGGCAGGACGTCGAGGCCGCCGTGCTGCACGCCCTCGAGCAGGGAGCGAGCAAGGTCGTGCTGTTCGGCTGGTCGATGGGTGGCGCCATCGTGCTGCAGCACGTGTCGCGGTCCTGGACGGCCGACCGGGTCAAGGCGCTCGTGCTCGACTCGCCGGTCATCGACTGGAAGGACGTGCTCGAGCACCACGCGCAGATCAACCGGCTGCCGCTCCCCATCGGCCGGCTCGGCCTGATGATGCTGGCCGACAAGGCGTGGCGCCGCGTGGTCGGCATCGACGCCCCGCTCGACCTGCGCCGGCTCGACTGGGTCTCGCGCGCCGCCGAGCTGAGGCTGCCCGTGCTGCTGGTGCACAGCGACGACGACGAGTACGTGCCCTCGGGCCCGTCGAGGCGGCTGGCCGAGGCGCGTCCCGACCTGGTGACGTTCGTCGGCTTCCCGCACGCGCGGCACTGCCGCGAGTGGAACACCGACCCCGACCGCTGGGAGCGCGAGGTCGCGAGGTTCCTGCTGCAGCACCGCTGAGCAGCCACGCCCCCGACGGGGTCAGGCGGCGAGCCAGCGCGCGAGCAGCGTGCCGTCCTGCTCGAGCAGGTGCGCGAGGTGCCACGGCGCGGCGTCGACGGCGGGGCCGTCGAGCACCCGTCGCCCGTCGCCGCCGACGACGAGAGGCGCTGTGGTCTGGAACATCTCGTCGACGCGACCGGCACCGACCCAGCGCGCCATCAGGCGCGGGCCGCCCTCGCACAGCACCCGCGGCAGGCCGCGCTCGACCAGCGCCGCCACCGCCCGGTGGGGGTCGACGTCGTCGTCGCCGGCGACCACGACGCACTCCTCCCCGAGGGCCGTCGCGCAGCCGTCCGAGCCGCTCCTCGCCCGCCGCCGCGGCCGCGAGCACGAGCAGGTGCCAGCCGTCGTCGTCGCGTCCCGGCCCGGCGAGCAGCGCGTCGGGCACCGAGCCGGACGAGGTGACCACCGCCAGGCACGGCGCCGCCTGCTGCCCGTCGGCCGCGCGGTCGTCCTGCGCCCACCGCTTGACGTCGAGGCGCGCGGGGTAGCCCTCGGCACGCACCGTCCCCGCCCCGGCGACCACGACGTCGGCGCGGGCGCGCAGCACCGAGAAGACCGCCTGGTCGGCGGGGGTCTGCAGCGACGCCGACAGCCCGTCGGCACCGGACACGGCGCCGTCGACGCTGGCGACGAAGTTGGTGCGCACCCAGCCCGTCGCCGGCAGCGGGTCGGGGTGGGCGTGCAGCGCGACCAGGTCGTCCCGGCCGAGGTCCTGACGTGGGGCCCCGCTGCCGAGCAGCAACCTCATCAGAGAGTGGCCTTCTCCCGCACCTGCCGCTTGATGCGGCCGAGCATCCCCGCCATGCCGCGCAGCCGCAGCAGGCTGACGGCCTCGGCCAGCGCAGAACCGGTCGGACAGGTCGTCGGGCAGCGCGACCACCTCGCCGGCGCGTCAGGCCCCTCGAGGCCCTCGGCGAGGATGCCCGCGAAGCCGCGGGTGGTCGGCGCCTCGGGAGGGGCCGAGAACCACAGTCGCACCGGGGCGTCCGCGCCCTCGCCGTCGACCTCGGCGGTGACGAAGATCGGCGACTGGCACTCGGGCACGGGCTCGAGCAGCTCGGGGTGCTCGGCCAGCCGCGGGGGCAGGTCGGGCAGCCCGTTGGCTGAAGTCGAGCAGCAGCTGCAGCCGGTCCTGGACGGAGACGGCGGCGAAGTCGTCGACGATCTCCTCGAGGGCGGCGGGCAGGACCGCGTCGTTCACCGTCGCGTGCACCTCGCCCGGCTCCTCGCCCTTGACGATCGGCACGCGGACGACGTTGCCCCACTCGGTCCACGAGCCGTCGTAGTTGCGCACCTTCTCGAAGCCGAGCAGGTGCGTCAGCACGAACCAGGTGTGGCTCGACCGCTCGCCGATGCGGCAGTAGGCGACCACGTCGTCGGACGGGTCGAGGCCCTTCTCGCTGCAGGTAGATCGCCTCGAGCTCGGTCACGCGGTCTTGAAGGTGCCGTCCTCGGCGACGGCGCGGGCCCACGGCACCGACTGCGCGCCGGGGATGTGGCCGCCGCGCAGCGCCCCCTCCTCGGGGTAGGCAGGCATGTGGGTGCGCTGGCCGGTGTACTCCTCGGGCGAGCGGACGTCGACCATCGGCTTGCCGAGGTGCGCCTTGACGTCGTCGCAGGAAGGCGCGGATGCCGCTGTCGTCGCGCTCGACGACCGGGTAGTCGACCGGCTCGGGCGACGGGCACGTCGGTGGTGTACTCGCGGCCCTCCGCCTCCCACTTGGCGCGGCCGCCGTCGAGCAGCCGGACGTCGTCGTGGCCGAAGAGGGTGAACACCCACAGCGCGTAGGCCGCCCACCAGTTGCTCTTGTCGCCGTAGATGACGACGGTGGTGTCGCGCCCGATGCCCTTGCTGCCGACCAGGCGGGCGAAGCCCTCGCCGTCGACGTAGTCGCGGGTGACCGGGTCGTTCAGGTCGAGTGTGCCAGTCGATCTTGACGGCGCCCGGGATGTGCCCGGTCTCGTAGAGCAGCACGTCCTCGTCGCTCTCGACGACGACGAGGCCGTCGCTGCCGAGGTGGTCGGCCAGCCACTGCGTGCTGACGAGCCGCTCGGGGTGGGCGTACTCGGCGAAGGCGGGGTCGGTGTCGGCGGGAAGGCTCACGTCGGGTCCTCGGGGTCGTGGCGGGGCTTCCGGTCTGCCCCCGATCCTCCCACCACGTCGTCGAGGGCCGACGGCAGGTCGGCCTCGAGCGCCTCGCGCGCGAGCGTCAGCCGGTGCTCGAGGTGCAGGTCGCCCCCGGCGTGCGCCAGCCGCAGCCGCACGATCTCGAGGTCCTGCAGGTCGCCGAGCACGCGCTGCAGCCACCGGGCCGACTCGACGACGTCTCCCGCGGCGCGGTCCCCGCCGCTCTGGGCGACCTCGGCGACGTAGCGCAGCCGCTTCGCCGCCTTGCGCACGTCGTGCCAGGTCGCCCCGGTGCCGGGTGACTCCCCGCTCGCCCGGGCCCGCCGGACCCGTGCCCGCAGCCGGGCGCGGGCGCGTCCGTGCCCGGCGCGCAGGTCGTCGGCGCTGGGCGCGCTGTCCCAGCCGGTAGCGCCGGCGTACGTCGCGACCTGCGTCGCGAACCGCAGCAGGTCGCCGTCGAGCGCGACGACCGCCGCGTCGGGCTCGCCGTCGGCGCGCAGCAGGTGCAGGGCGGCGGAGAGCTGCTCCCGCGTCCAGCCGTCGTCGACGGCCCAGCCCCGCACGACCTCGCCGACGACCTCGGCGTCGCGGGCCGACGACATCGCCTGCCCGAGGCCGCGTGCGGCGAGCGCGATGCGACGAGCCTGGCCGCGCCTGCTCGGCCGCACCGGACGGCAGGTGCTCGAGCAGCGCGCTGCGGATGCGGCGGCAGGCCACGCGCGCGTCGTGCACGTCGTCGTCGGCGACCGCCAGGCGAAGGTCGTCGACCTGCTCGAGGAGGTAGCCACGCAGCGCGCCGATCGCGGCGGGCGGGGCCGAGGGCGTCGAGACGCCGGTGGCGCGCGACAGCCCCTCACCCTCCGGCACCCGGTCAACCTACGCCGACGCAGCGTCGCCGGGGGGCGCCCGTCCGGGTGGACCGTGGTCCCTCGGACGGCCGACCCGGCCCCGTAGTCTCGACGCCGTGGTGCCCCCCTCCCGACTCGTCGACCGCGACCCGCGGGTGCCCCGCGACCGGCTGCTGGCCGACCTGGTGCCGCCGCCCCACTTCTCGTCGGTGTCGTTCGAGGGCTACCGGGCCGACCCCGCGCAGCCGTCGCAGCAGCACGCCGTCGAGGCGCTGACGGCCTTCGCCGCGAGGGTGGGGGAGCGACCGTCGGGCGGCGGGCTGCGCCGGCTGCTCGGACGCGGGGACACCGACGCAGGACGCCCCGGGGTCTACCTCGACGGCGGGTTCGGCGTCGGCAAGACGCACCTGCTCGCCGCCCCTGGCACGCCGCTCCCGCGCCGAAGGCGCTCGGCACCTTCGTCGAGTACACGAACCTGGTGGGGGCGCTCGGCTTCCGCGAGGCCGTCACGGCGCTGGCGGCGAACCGGCTCGTGTGCGTCGACGAGTTCGAGCTCGACGACCCCGGCGACACCGTGCTGATGGCGCGGCTGCTGCGCGAGCTCGCCGACGCCGGCGTGCGGCTGGCGGCGACGTCGAACACGCTGCCCGACGCCCTGGGCGAGGGGCGCTTCGCGGCCGACGACTTCCTCCGCGAGATCCGAGCCGTGGCAGGGCACTTCGAGGTCGTGCGCATCGACGGCGAGGACTACCGGCACCGCGGCGACCCGGTGCCGCCCGAGCCCGTCGGCGAGGCCGAGCTGGCCGACGTGGTCGCCGGCGACGCAGGCCGTCCTCGACGACTTCGCCGCCCTGGCCGACCACCTGGCCGCGAGTGCACCCCAGCCGCTACGGCGCGCTGCTCGACGGCGTCGCGCTGGCGGTCGGTGGCGGGCGTCGAGCAGGTCGAGGACCAGAACGTGGCGCTGCGGCTGGTGGTGCTGGTCGACCGCATGTACGACCGCGACGTCGTGCTGCGGCACGAGCGGCGCGCGGCTCGACGGTCTGTTCACCGACGCGATGCTCGCGGCGGGTACCGCAAGAAGTACCGGCGGGCGCTGTCGCGGCTCACGGCGATGGCGCGGGCCGAGGTGCCGCCGGCAGGGCCCTGAGCGCCCGCCAGGGGCGTCACGACACCCGCACCACCGCGGCCGACGGGCCGGGCAGGGTGACACCGTCCGGCTCGATCATGGCGCCGTCCCACGCGGCCAGCGTGGCCAGCGGGCGTGGCGCCGAGCGGCACGGTGCGCTGCTCGGTCGACAGGTTGACCACCAGGCGCAGCGAACCACGGTGCACGACCAGCCAGCCGGCCGCCTCGTCGTGGTCGACGTGCACGGCCCGCAGGTCGTCGGCGCGCAGGTCGGCCTCACGGCGACGCAGCGACACCAGCTCGCGGTGCCACGCCAGCAGCCGCTGGTGCGGCTGCACCGCGATCTCCTCCCAGTCGAGCACCGAGGCGTCGCGGGTCGCCGGGTCCTGCGGGTCGGGCACCTCGGCCGCCCAGCCGTGCTCGGCGAACTCGCGCCGGCGGCCCTCGCGGATCGACTCCGCCAGCTCGGGCTCGCCGTGGTCGGTGAAGAACAGCCACGGGGTGGCGGCCCCCCACTCCTCGCCCATGAACAGCATCGGCGTGAACGGCGAGGTCAGGGTCAGCGCCGCGGCCGCCGCCAGCACCCCTTGCGACAGGTTCTGCGACGGCCGGTCGCCGACCGCGCGGTTGCCGACCTGGTCGTGGTCGCTGGTGTAGGCCAGGAACGCGTGCCCGCCGACCGCGGCCGTGTCGACCGGTGCGCCCCAGTCGGCGCCGCGGAACGTCGAGTGCCCGCCGTCGTGCAGGAAGACCGACGTCAGCACCTTCGCCAGCGTCGCGTACTCGCCGAAGTCGACGTAGTAGCCCTGCCGCTCCCCGGTCGTCAGGGCGTGCACCGCGTGGTGGAAGTCGTCGTCCCACTGCGCCGTCATGCCGAGACCGCCCGCCGCGGTCGGCGTCACCATCCGCGCGTCGTTGAGGTCCGACTCCGCGACCAGCCCGAGCGGACGCCCGACAGTCAGCCGCCAGCGAGGCGGTCTCGTCGGCCAGCTGCGCCAGCACGTGCTGGTCGGAGTCGTCGACCAGGGCGTGCACGGCGTCGAGCCGCAGCGCGTCGACGTGGAAGTCGCGGAACCAGCGCAGCGCGTTGTCGACGACGAACCGGCGCACGTGCTCGCTGCCCTCGTCGTCGAGGTTGACCGCCTGCCCCCACGGCGTGTGGTGCTTGTCGGTGAAGTAGGGCCCGAACCCGTGCAGGTAGTTCCCGCTGGGGCCGAGGTGGTTGTAGACCACGTCGAGGCAGACGGCGAGGCCGCGGGCTGTGGCACGCGTCGACGAACCGCTGCAGGGCCGCCGGGCCGCCGTACGGCTCGTGCACGGCGTACAGGTCGACGCCGTCGTAGCCCCAGCCCCAGCGTCCCGGGAACGCGGCGACCGGCATCAGCTCGACGACGTCGACGCCCAGGCTGGTGAGGTGGTCGAGCCGGGCGACCGCCGCGTCGAGAGTGCCCTCGGCCGTGAAGGTGCCCACGTGCAGCTCGTAGAACACCGCCCCCCGCACGTCGACCCCGCGCCACGAGCCGTCGCCCCACCGGTGCGCGGACGGGTCGAAGACCCGGCTCGGGCCGTGCACCCCCTCCGGCTGCCACGGCGACCGCGGGTCGGGCACCGGGTCGGCGCCGTCGAGGGAGTACCAGTAGTCGGTGCCGTGGCCGGCATCGCCGACCTCGACCTCCCACCAGCCGTCGTCGTTGCGGCGCAGCGGCTCTCGCCGTGCGTCGCCGGGGAGGACGACGTCGACCGAGGAGGCGGACGGGGCCCAGACCGAGAAGGTGTGCACGCGACCAGCCAACCACGGAGGTCGGCGTGCCGCGCCCTCAGGCGGCCGGCTCCGGGTGGGTGTCGACCCACCACCGCCGCCACGCCGTCTCGACCTCGCCGAACGCGGCGTCGTCGAGCCCGAAGGTCGACACGATCACCATCGAGTCCCAGGCCCCGCCGGCGGCCGCCTTGTCGGCGGCGACGACGAGCCCCGGGCCGTAGGCGTCGACGGTGGAGCCCGCCTGCGCGTCGGTGCGGAAGAACGTGCGCCCGTCGAGCTCCAGGCCGGACGACGGCCGCGCCGACCACGCCTCGCCGGGGGACCGGTGCGCCAGGCCGAGCAGCTCGCGCGCCGACGGACCGCCGGCCGCGTGCAGGAACACGGTGCGCCGCGGGGCGTCGTCGTGGGTCTCGACGACGAACCGCAGCTGGGCCAGGAACGACACCCAGCCCTGGGTGATGTCGTCGTACATGGCGTCCCAGTCGGGGTCGGTGCCCCTCGGGCCCCGGGTGATGCGCACGACGGTCGAGTCACCCGACGCCACCAGCTCGAACCGGTCGCCCTGCTCGAACGAGCCCGGCGCCGCCCCGCCCTTGGTCTCGAGCACGTACGGCTCGGCGCCCTCGCGGGCGCCGCTGCCGTAGATGAGGTCGATCTCCTCGTCGAGCTCGTCGTAGTCCCAGCCGTGCCAGCGCGAGATCAGCGCCGGGTCGCGCAGGTGCTCCCACACCGCCGCGACGGGCGCGGCGACCGTCACCTCGACGACGGGACGGCCCTCCTCGTCGTGGACGTGGACGGACTCGGGGAGGGGACGGTCGCTCACGGCTGCTCCTGGTCATCGGGGCGGTGGGGTCGGGATCGGGGTGCGGGGTGGCCGCCGACGACGACGCGGTGCCGCCGTCCGCCGGGGGAGTGGAACCTGCGGGTGACCTCGGCGACGGCCTCGGCCAGCGCGTCGGTGTAGGCGTGCACGTCGGACGGCTGCGCGAGCGCGACCTCGGTCTCGAGGGTGAAGGTGAGCAGCCGCTGGCCGCGGGCCTGCGCCGCGGCCTGCATCCGGGTGACGTCGCGCACGACGCCGGAGGCGGTGCCCACCAGGTGGTCGGCGGCGTGCCGGTCGCGCTCGCGCACCCGTCCGCGCGGCAGCACGTCGGGGTCGACCACGAACGCCTGCGCGCTGCGGCGCAGGACCCGCTCGGTGAACCCGCGGCGCTGCCGGAGCTCGACCAGCTCGACCAGCCCGGCGCGCTCCAGCACCTTGAGGTGGTAGCCGACCTGCTGCCGCGAGAGCCCGGTCCGCTCGGCCAGCGCGGTCGCCGACGCCGGCTCGGACAGGGCGTCGAGCACCCGGCGCCGCACCGGCGACAGGCCGGCCAGCAACCGGTCGGGGTCGTCGACGAGCGCCACCGCCGCGCTCCCCGGGGTCCTCGTCACACCTCGACCGTGCCATTGGACAAAAACATTTGTCAAGACGTCACGCGCGGGCGTCGGACCCCGTCGACCGGGTACGACCCCGCACGAGCGACCACGAGGAGACCCGATGCCCCGCATCAGCACCGACCCGCGCACCTTCGTCCACCGTCCCTCGCTCGCGACGCGTCTGGCCCTGCGCGCGTCGCGGCGGATGATGGGCGGCGACGCCGACACCGTCGGCGCGATGGCGCACCGCCCCGGGGTGCTGTTCCCCTGGGCGCTGCTGGAGACCACCGCGCAGCGCGGTCGCTCGGTGCTCCCCCCGCACCTGCCCGAGCTGGTCACCTTCGTCGTCTCGGTGCGCCTGGGCTGCTCCTGGTGCATCGACTTCGGTGCGAGCCGGTGGGAGCAGCAGGGGCTCGACCCGCAGGTGCTGCGGCACGCCGTCACCTGGCGCAGGCGCCCGCCGAGGTGTTCGACGACGCCACGCGCGCGGCCTTCGCCTACGCCGAGGCGATGTCGGCCGAGCCGGTCGAGGTCGACGACGCGATGGTGGCCGCCCTGGTCGAGCACGTCGGCGAGGACGGCGTCGTCGAGATCTCGTTCTGGGCGGCGCTGGAGAACATGCGCGGGCGCTTCAACTCCGCGCTCGGCCTCACCTCGCAGGGCTTCAGCTCCGGGGACGCGTGCGCGCTGGCGGCGGCTCAGCCCAGCTCGCGGTAGCGGGCCACCTTCTCGGGCGCCAGGACGGCGTGGACGGCGTGCACGGCGCCCCCGTGCACCGTGAAGGCGTAGACGCCGACCGGCGGCCGTGCGCGGCTTGCCCGAGCCGGTTGTGCACCACGACGCCCGGCTGGCCGTTCACCAGCACGGTGCGGAACGACACCAGGTCCCACTCGGCGATCCGTGCCAGTCCCGCGAGGAACCGTGCCACCTCGGCGGCGCCCTCCAGGCGACGGCCCGCCGCGGTCACGCGTCCGGCGTGGTCGGCCACCAGCACGACGTCGGGGGCGAGCAGCGAGGCGATGCGGTCGAGGTCGCCGGCCAGCAGCGCCTGCTGCAGGTCGCCGAGGACGCGCTGCTGCTCGGCCACCTGACCGGGCGGGGGCAGCGCGGCCTCGTGCAGCCTGCGCCGTCCGCGGACGGCGTGCTGGCGCGCCGCCTCGGTGGTCACGTCGAGCACCTGGGCGACCTGGTCGAACGGCAGCCCGAGGGCGTCGTGGAGCACCACCGCGACCCGCTGCTCGGGCGAGAGCCGGTCGAGCACCACGAGGAACGCCATCCGCACCGACTCGCCCAGCTCGGCCAGCTCGGCCGGGTCGTCGGAGCGCGCGCCGAGAGGCCTGCCGTCGAGGTCGTGCACCAGCGGCTCGGGCAGCCACGGCCCCACGTACTGCTCGCGGCGCACGCGCGCCGAGCGCAGCAGGTCGAGCGCCGCCCGGCTCACCACGGTCGTCAACCACGCGGCGGGGGAGCGGATCTCGTCGGCGTGCGCGGCGAACCGGGGCCACACGTCGGCGACGACGTCCTCGGCGTCGGCCCAGCTGCTGGTCAGCCGGTAGGCGACGCCCAGCAGCCGGCTGCGCTCCTGCTCGAACACCCGGGCGGTCTCGTCCGGCACGGTGGTCACGGGCCCACCTCCTCACGGGTCCGACGGGGCAGCCGCGGCCATCGTGACAGGGCCGACGTCCTGCGACGGGGCTAGGGTCCCCCCGTGGCGAAGACACCGGGTGACGCAGCGCAGGAGGTCGCCGAGGCGGCCGCGGAGAAGGCGCAGGAGGTGGCCGAGAAGTCCGAGACCCTGACGCCGGACGCCCTGGCCGACGTGCTGGCGGTGGGCAAGGGGTTCCGGCTGGCCGACGTCGACACCCGTGGCACACCGGGTTTCGACGGCGACAAGGCCGCGGGCAAGGCGGCCCTCGCGGCCGGCGCGGAGCGGCTGTCGGGCCTGCAGGAGCGGCTGTTCGCCGAGGGCAGTGCCGGCGGCACCCGCTCGGTGCTGCTGGTCGTGCAGGGCATGGACACCTCCGGCAAGGGCGGCATCATGCGCCACGTGGTGGGGTCGGTCGACCCGCAGGGCGTGCACCTGCGCTCGTTCAAGGCACCGACCGAGGAGGAGCTGGCGCACGACTTCCTGTGGCGGATCGAGAAGGCCCTCCCGCGACCCGGGTCTCATCGGCGTCTTCGACCGCTCGCACTACGAGGACGTGCTGATCGCGCGGGTCCGCTCGCCTGGTCCCGTCCGAGCACGTCTCGAGGAGCGCTACGAGCAGATCAACGACTTCGAGCGCCGGCTGGCCGAGCAGCGGCACCACGGTGGTCAAGGTCGACGCTGCACATCAGCAAGGACGAGCAGAAGGAGCGCCTGGCCGAGCGGCTCGACCGGCCCGACAAGTACTGGAAGTACAACCCGGGCGACGTCGACGAGCGGCTGCTGTGGGACGACTACCAGGAGGCGTACCAGCTGGCGCTGACCCGCGTGCTCGACCCGGGCCGCGCGCTGGCACGTCGTCCCCGCCGACCGCAAGTGGTACGCCCGGTGGGCCGTGCAGCAGCTGCTGCTCGACGCCCTCACCGACCTCGACCCGCAGTGGCCCGCGGCCGACTTCGACGTCGAGGCCGAGAAGGAGCGGCTCGCGGCCAGCTGAGGTCCGTCAGGCCTCACGCACGAGCAGGGCCACCGGCAGCGCGCTGAGCAGGTCGGCGACGCGCTGAGGCGCACCGCCCTCGACCGTGCCGTCCGGTCAGCACGTCGGTCCAGGTGCCCTCGGGCAGCGCGACGGTGTGCTCGCCCCACCCGCCGAGGTCGTCGAGCTCGCGCGCCAGCCGGGTCGCGAGGACGACGACCCGCGGGCCGTCGGCGTCGGACCTGGCCACGGCCACGACGTGTCCGGTCGTCGTGGGCAGCGGGGCGTAGCCCGCGTCGGGCCCGACGAACGCCTCCGGGTGCTCGCGACGCACCCGCAGCGCGCGCGAGGTGACGAGCAGCTTCTCGTCGTCCAGCCCGCGGGGGGCGTGAGCCGGCGTCGAGCCGCTCGAGGCGTGCGCCGCGGTCGACGAGGTCGACCGGCCGGCGGTTGTCGGGGTCGACGAGCGAGGAGTCGACCAGCTCGGTGCCCTGGTACACGTCGGGGACGCCGGCGGTGGTCAGCTGCACCAGCTTCTGGCCCAGCACGCCGACCCGCGCCAGTCCGGCGGTCGCCGCCACGAACGAGCGCACGCCGTCGACCAGCTCCGGCCGACCCCAGCACCGCGGTCGCGAACGACTCGACGGCCTGCTCGTACGGCTCGTCGACCGCCGTCCAGGTGGTGCGCACCTTGGCCTCGCGCACCGCCTTGGTCAGGTACGTGAGCAGCCGCTCGGACGAGATCGGCTCGTCGGCGACGTGGTCCCAGGTCGCGACCAGGGTCTGCCAGACGCAGGTACTCGGTGGGTCCGTCGACGAGCGGGGAGCGCACGTCGGCCGCTGCGGCGTGCCAGCCGCGCACGGACTCGTCCCACAGCGCCGGCACCTCCGAGAGCACCGCCAGCCGGGCCCGGGCGTCCTCGGCGCGCTTGGTGTCGTGCGTCGACAGCGTCGTCATCGACGTCGGCCAGTGCGTCAGCTGGCGCTCGGCCCACGCGTGCAGCTGCTCGGGGCTCACGCCGAACCGGTCGGGGTCGCCGCCGACCTCGTTGAGAGCGAGCAGCCGGAACGAGCGGTAGTAGGCGGTGTCCTCGATGCCCTTGGCCATCACCGGGCCGCAGGTCTGCTGGAACCGCACGACCAGCTCGGCGCGGTCGGCGTCACCGCTGCGGCCCGCGCTGCCCGCCTCGCGGCCCAGCACCAGGTCGACGACGAGGTCGAGGGTCTCGTGCAGGTCGTCGGCCAGCCGGCCGCGCACGACCTCGGCGGCGTGCCGCACGACCTCGACCTGCGACGGCGGGGCCTGCTCGCCCGGCACCACGTAGGCGCGGTACCGGTCGAACGCGACGAGCAGCTCGGTGACGACCAGCTCGAGCCCGCGACGGGTGTGGTCGCGCAGCCGGATGTCGGCGGCCGTGATGCCCACGAGCAGCTCGACCAGACGGTGCACCTCGGCGTACAGCCCGCCCTGCACCACCTCCTGCTTGGCGAGCGCCACCACGTGGTGCATGTCGCGCAGCAGGTCGGGGTCGTCGCCGGCGAACTGCGACCAGGTCGCCTGCAGCGCACCGGCGGCCGACGGGTGCACGAAGAGCCCGCCGACCCGCAGCAGCGCGTCGTACCCGGTGGTGCCGGCGCACGGCCAGTCGTCGGGCAGCGGCTCCTCGCCCTCGAGGATCTTCTCGACCACGACCCACGCGCCGTCGGTGGCGTCGGCGAGCCGGCGCAGGTACTGGCGCGGGTCGGCCAGGCCGTCGGGGTGGTCGATGCGCAGGCCGTCGAGCGAACCGTCGGCCACCAGGTCGACCAGCAGCCGGTGCGTGGCCTCGAAGACGTCAGGGTCCTCGACCCGCACGGCCGCGAGCGTGCCGACGTCGAAGAACCGCCGGTAGTTCAGCTCGGTGTCGCCCACCTTCCAGTGCGCCAGCCGGTACCACTGCCGGTCGACCAGGTCGACCAGCGGCAGGTGCTCGGTACCGGGCCGCACCGGGAACTCGTGGTCGTAGTACCGCAGCACCGGCTCCTCGCCCGAGGCGTCGAGCACGATCTCGCCGTCGGCGAGCACCTGCCCGATCCGCCGGCCGAGCACGGGCATCAGGATGGACCGGACGCCCTCGTCACCCGGCTCGACCTGCGCCGACGTCAGGCGCGTGGCGCCCCAGTCGATGTCGAACCACGACGCGAAGGGGGAGTGGGGCCCCTCGCGCAGCACCGACCAGAGCTGGGCGTTCAGGCGCACGGGCACCGGTACGACCATGTGGTTCGGGACGACGTCGGCGACCACGCCGAGGCCGTGCTCGTGCAGCGTGCGCACCATCGCGTCGAACGCCTCACGACCGCCCGCCTCCGGCGACAGCCGGGAGTGGTCGAGCACGTCGTAGCCGTGCGTCGACCCGGGCGCGGCGGCGAGCACCGGCGACAGGTAGGCGTGCGTGACGCCGAGCGAGGCCAGGTACGGCGCCGCCGCCGCGACGTCGGCGAACGTCTGGTCGGCGTTGACCTGCAGGCGGTAGGTGGAGACCGGGACGGGACGCCCCGGCGCGGGACGGTGCGACGGGCCGCGGACCTCGCTCACCCCTCGTTCGCCTCCGAGTCCTCGTCCGCCTCCGCGTCCTGGGCGGCGGCCGCGTCGGCCGCGGCCACGTCGAGCGCCGCGCGTGCGGGGTCGACCGTCGCCACCTGCAGGCCGGCCTGCAGGTCGCCGGCAGCACCCGTGCGCACCCGCTCGCGCGTGAGCACCACGATGCTGCGCGAGGAGCAGGTGACCTCCTCGTTCGCCGGGAAACCGGCTCCCTGGGTGAGGTTCTCGGCGGTGTCGAAGACGACCTTCCAGGTCTGCCCGTACTCGGCGGACGGCAGCGTGAACGACATCTTCTCGTCGTGCCCGTTGAGCAGCAGCAGGAACGAGTCGTCGACGACCCGCTGGCCGCGCGGGTCGGGCTCGGGGATGGCGTCGCCGTTGAGGAAGACCGCCAGCGAGCGCGCGTACCCGTTGCGCCAGTGCTCGTCGCCCATGTGGTCGCCGGCCGGGGTGAACCAGGCGATGTCGCCGAGCTCGGACTCGCCGCCGTGGTCGGCGCTGCCCGCGAAGAAGCGGCGCCGCCGGAACACCGGGTGGGTCTGGCGCATCGTCACGACCGTCTGCGTGAACCCGAGCATCGACCGGGCGGCGTCGTCGAGCTCCCAGTCCATCCAGGACAGCTCGTTGTCCTGGCAGTACACGTTGTTGTTGCCGTCCTGGGAGCGACCGATCTCGTCGCCGTGGGCGATCATCGGCACGCCCTGGCTCAGCAGCAGCGTGGTCATCAGGTTGCGCATCTGCCGGTTGCGCAGCTCCAGGATCGCGGCGTCGTCGGTCTCGCCCTCGGCGCCGCAGTTCCACGAGCGGTTGTGGCTCTCGCCGTCGTTGCCGCCCTCGCCGTTGGCCTCGTTGTGCTTCTCGTTGTACGAGACCAGGTCGCGCATGGTGAAGCCGTCGTGGGCGGTCACGAAGTTGATGCTCGCGATCGGACGGCGGCCGTCGTCCTGGTAGAGGTCGGACGACCCGGTGATGCGCGAGGCGAACTCGCCGAGCGTGGCCGGCTCGCCGCGCCAGAAGTCGCGGACGATGTCGCGGTAGCTGCCGTTCCACTCGGTCCACAGCGGGGGGAACCCGCCGACCTGGTAGCCGCCGTCGCCGAGGTCCCACGGCTCGGCGATCAGCTTGGTCTGGGAGATCACCGGGTCCTGCTGCACCAGGTCGAAGAACGCGCTCAGCCGGTCGACCTCGTGGAACTGGCGGGCCAGCGTCGCGGCGAGGTCGAAGCGGAAGCCGTCGACGTGCATGTCGAGCACCCAGTAGCGCAGCGAGTCCATGATCAGCTGCAGCACGTGCGGGTGCCGCATCAGCAGGCTGTTGCCGGTGCCGGTGGTGTCGTAGTAGTGCTGCGGCTCGTCGTCGACGAGGCGGTAGTACGCCTGGTTGTCGATGCCGCGGAAGCACAGCGTGGGGCCCTGGTGGTTGCCCTCGGCGGTGTGGTTGTAGACGACGTCGAGGATGACCTCGATGTCGGCGGCGTGCAGCGCCTTCACCATCGCCTTGAACTCCTGCACCTGCTGGCCGCGGGTGCCGCCCGAGGAGTAGGCGTTGTGGGGGGCGAAGAAGCCGATCGTGTTGTAGCCCCAGTAGTTCGTGAGGCCCTTCTCCTGCAGGTGGGTGTCCTGCACGAACTGGTGCACCGGCATCAGCTCGAGCGCGGTCACCCCGAGGGCCTTGAGGTGCTCGACCATCGCCGGGTGGCCGATCGCGGCGTACGTGCCGCGGATCTCCTCGGGGATGCCCGGGTGGGTCTGGGTCAGGCCCTTGACGTGCGCCTCGTAGATGACGGTCTGGTGGTACTCGTGCCGGGGCTGGCGGTCGTCGGCCCAGTCGAAGTAGGGGTTGATGACGACCGACAGCATGGTGTGGCCGAGGCTGTCGTCGGTGTTGCGCTCGTCCGGGGCGTCGAAGCGGTACGAGAACAGCGACGGGTCGCCGTCGACCTGGCCGTCGACGGCCTTCGCGTACGGGTCGAGCAGCAGCTTCGAGGGGTCGCAGCGCAGGCCGTTCTCGGGCTCGTACGGGCCGTGGACGCGGTACCCGTACCGCTGGCCGGGGCCGACCGACGGCAGGTAGACGTGGTGGACGAAGCCGTCGACCTCGCCCATCTCGACGCACTCCTCGGTGCCGTCGTCGTCGACCAGGCAGAGCACGACCTTCTCGGCCACCTCCGAGAACAGGGCGAAGTTCGTGCCGGTGCCGTCGTACGTGGCACCCAGGGGGTAGGGCTTGCCGGGCCAGATCTGCAACGCGTGCTCCAAGGGGTGTTCGCTGTCGGTGCGCGACGTCGCGCGGTGTTCTCTCGTGGGCGTGCGGACGCGCCGTGGGACGGTCCCTACCCGGCGACCGCCCGCGCCACGATCTCGCTGGTCGTGCGTTCGCCCACCGGCAGTGTGCCCATGCACGAGCCACCCTGCCTCTCGACACGGGTCGCGAGGAACGCGTCGGCCACCTTGCGGGTGCTGAACCTCACCAGCAGGCTCGCCTGCAGGGCCACGGCCAGGCGCTCGACCAGCCAGCGCGCCGCGCCGGTGACCGAGGCGGGGTCGGTGGCGAGCTCCTGCGAGGCCGAGCGCAGCGTGCCGCTCACCTCGTCGAGCACGGCGTCGAGACGGCGCGAGGCCCCGCGCGCCGCGTGCAGCTCGGCCACGACGGCGTCGAGGGAGTCGGGGTGCCTGCCGAGGCTGCGCAGGACGTCGAGGGCGACCACGTTGCCCGACCCCTCCCACACCGAGTTCAGCGGCGACTCCCGGAACAGCCGGGCCATGCCGTTCTCCTCGACGTAGCCGTTGCCGCCGAGGCACTCCAGCGCCTCGGCCGCGACGAGGGGTGTCCGCTTGCAGACCCAGTACTTGCCGACCGCGACGCCGATGCGCAGCAGCGCGCGCTCGCCGCCGTCGCCGGCAGCGGCGGCGTCGGCGGCCGCCGCGAGCCGCATCCCCAGCACGGTGGCGGCCTCGGACTCGATCGCGAGGTCGGCGAGCACGTTCGACATCAGCGGCTGGTCGACCAGGAGCGCCCCGGACGCGCGCCGGTGGCGGGCGTGGTGCACGGCTCCCACCACGGCGGCCCGCATCGTCGCGGCCGAGCCGACCACGCAGTCGAGGCGGGTGGCGTTGACCATCGCCAGGAGGGTGCGCAGGCCCTCGCCCTCGGCGCCGAGCCGCACGCCCCAGGTGCCGTCGAGCTCGACCTCGGCCGAGGCGTTCGACCGGTTGCCGAGCTTGTCCTTGAGCCGCTGCAGGTGCCAGGGGTTGCGGGTGCCGTCCTCGAGCACGCGCGGGACCACGAAGCAGGTCAGCGGCCCGTCGGCCGTCCCGGCCCGCGCGAGCACGAGGAACAGGTCGCTCATCGGCGCCGAGCAGAACCACTTGTGGCCGGTGAGGCGGTACCCCTCACCGCCCTCGAGCGGACCGCCGGCGGCGCGCACGGCCACCGTCGAGGTGAGCGACAGGTCGGACCCGCCCTGCTTCTCGGTCATGCCCATGCCGGCGAGGGAGCCCGCCTTGGTGCGCGCGGGGCGCAGGCCCGGGTCGTAGTCGGTGGCCGCCAGGCGCGGCACCCACACGTCGGCGAGGACGGGGTCGGTGCGCAGGGCGGGGACGGCCGCCGCGGTCATCGACAGGGGGCAGGTGTGGCCGGCGTCGACCTGGCTCCACAGCAGCAGACCCGCGGCGCGCGCGACGTGGGCGCCGGTGCCGGGGTCGGCCGTCCAGGCGCCGCCGCCGAGCCCGTGCTCGACCCCGACCCGCATCAGCTGGTGGTAGGCCGGGTGGAACTCGACCTCGTCGAGGCGGTTGCCGCGGGGGTCGTGCGTGCGCAGCACGGGGGAGTGGCGCTCGGCCTGCTCGCCCCAGGCCCGCGCCTTGGCGCCGGCGGCGAGCTCGCCCAGCTCGGCCAGGCGGGATGCCTGGGCACCCGCACCGTGCCGGGCCACGGCCTCGCGCAGCACCGCGTCGCCCGCCCACAGCGACGCCTCGACCAGGTCGCTCGACGGCGGCACCTGGTTCGTCACGGCGTGGGTGGCGGGCACCGCACCACGGTAGTGCCCCCCGTCCGGCCCCGGCGCCGGGCCGGACGCCCCTGCGCTCGCTACCGTGGCCGGGTGGCGACCGGCGGGGTGCTCGGGCGGCGGTGGGCGCGCACCCGCCGGGCCCTCGGCAGCCTGCTGGACCGCGGGCCGCTGCGCCCGGTCGTGGCGCTCGTCACCCACACCGTGCAGGTGTGCCTGCGCTACCGCGTCACCGGCCTGGCCGCCGAGTCCGGGTTCTTCGCCCTGCTCTCGCTCCCGCCGCTGGTCCTGGGCCTGGCCGGGTCGGCCGCCTGGATCGGGTCGCGCCTCGGCACCGACACGGCGCTGCAGCTGAAGAACGGGGTGCGCGAGTACCTGACCCCGTTCCTCACCGACGACGTCGTCAACACCGTGATCATCCCGACCCTCGAGGACGCCCTCGACTCGCCGCGGCTCGACCTGGTCTCGATCGGCTTCGTGCTGTCGCTGTGGTCGGGATCACGGGCGCTGAACGTCTACCTCGACACGATCTCGATCATGTACGGGCTCGGCGGCCACCGCAGCATCGTGCGCACCCGTGTGCTGTCGTTCCTGCTGTACGTGCTGCTGCTGGTGCTCGGGGCGGTCACCGTCCCGCTGGTGGTCATCGGCCCGACGCTCCTCGGGCGCGCGCTGCCCGCGCCGTTCGACCCCGTGCTCACCCTGTACTGGCCGGTGGTCACCCTGCTCGGCGTGGCGCTCCTGGCGACGCTCTACCACGTGAGCGTCCCGCTGCGCACCGCCTGGCGGCGCGACCTCCCCGGTGCCCTGACCGCCCTGGTGATCTGGGTGCTGGCCAGCGCGCTGCTGCGCGCCGTGCTCGCGCTGGCGCTGCCCGGCACCGGCTCGCAGACCGCGAGCCTGTCGATCTACGGCCCTCTCACCACCCCCATCGTCGTGCTGGTCTGGCTGTACCTGGTCGCGATCGCCGTCCTGGTCGGGGCCGCCGTCAACGCCGCGGTCGACGAGCTGTGGCCGCAGGGCGAGCGGTCGGCGGCGCGGCGCGAGGCCGTGCGGGCCGCCGCGGCCACCACCGGCGAGCTGCCGGCCGTGCCGGGCACCCTCACCCCGGTGCGCGACACCGGGACCGGGGCCCAGGCGGGGAAATCCGCGTGACCGGCGCCACGGGGCGCCCCTAACCTCGTCGCGACGGAGCCGCACGGGCGGCGACGCAGGACGGACCCCCTGGCGGGCGTCCGGGAGGAGGTGGACGGCGATGACCGCGCCCCGGGTGACCCCGACCCCCACCAGCACTCTCCGCACACTGCGCGAAGGACCCTCCCGTGACCACCAGCACCACCTCGTCCGCCGCCCCCACCCCTGACCCCACCCCCATTCCGGCCACCGGTTCGCTGCGCCTGCTGCGCGCCGCCGGCTGGGACGACTCCTGGGCCGGCGCCGCCGAGCAGCACCTGCCGGCGCCCCGCGGCCTGCTCCCCGCCCGCGTGCTGCGGCCCGACCGCGGCGCCTGCGAGGTGCTGCTCCCGTCCGGGCCGGCCGTCGTCGACTGGTCGGCGCGCGTCGCCCGCGCCGTCGACGTCGACCCGGCGAGCACGCCGGCCGCCGGCGACTGGGTGCTCGTCGACCCGGGCGACCCCTCGCGCGGTACCGGCGCGACCGTGCACGAGGTGCTGCCCCGGCGCACCAGCGTGGTGCGGCTCCAGGCCGGGAGGGGCTCGCACGGCCAGGTGCTCGTCGCGAACGCCGACGTCGTCGCCGTGGTCGAGGCGCTCGACCCCGATCCCGACACCGCGCGGGTCGAGCGGCTGCTCGCGCTCGCCTGGGCCTCCGGCGCGACGCCGGTGCTGGTGCTCACCAAGTCCGACCTGGCCGCCGACCCGCAGGCGGTGGTCGAGGAGATGAGCGAGAGCGCCCCCGGCGTGCTCGTCCTCGCGGTGTCGACGCTCGACGACGTCGGGCTCGACCCGCTGCGCGAGATGCTCGCCGCCGGGCGCACCCTCGCGTTCCTGGGTGCCTCCGGCGTCGGCAAGTCGACGCTGCTGAACGTGCTCGCCGGGCGTGAGGTGATGCGGACGCAGGACCTCGGCACGATGAACAAGGGCCGGCACACCACCGTCACCCGCGAGCTGCACCTCGTCCCGGGCGGCGGTGCGCTCGTCGACACCCCCGGCATGCGCAGCATCGGCCTGTCCGGCGCCGAGGACCTCGACGCCGTCTTCCCCGAGATCGAGGCGCTGGCCGACGCGTGCCGGTTCCGCGACTGCACCCACCACGTGGAGCCGGGCTGCGCGGTGCTGGCCGCCGTCGACGACGGCACGCTGTCGGAGCGTCGGATGACGTCGTACCGCAAGCTGCTGCGCGAGCAGGAGTTCCAGGCCGCCCGCGTCGACCAGCGGGTCGCCGCCCAGCGCGCGGCCCGGTGGAAGCAGATCCGGTCGGGAGCGCGGGAGCGGCAGCGGATCGAGGGGCGCCGCGGGCGCCCCTGACCCGGCCCCGCCCCGGCGCCCCTGCGGCGCGGTGACGGTGCTGGCACGGTGGAGGACGTGACCGCACCCCGCTGGCCGTGGCGCCGGCAGCCGGACCCGCTCGGCGACGGCGTCTGGCGCCGGGCGCACGACCGGTCGCGGCGCGCCGTCGACCGGTTCCACCAGGTCGTCGAAGCGGTGCCTGCCGGGCCGGTGCGCGAGGGCCTCGACCAGGTCGCGGCCGAGCTGGTCGTCGCGCTGGACCGGGTGCGCGGGCTGTGCCTGCAGGCGCAGGCCGCGGCTCCGAGCGCCGGCCTGGAGGTGCCCGCCGGCCCGGACGGGCGCCACCCCGAGCTGCACCGGGCGGTCTCGCGCTGGGCGGGCCTGGCGGCGCAGGCGTCGTGGTCGGCGACCTCGGCGGCCGTCGCGGAGGACGCGGGCGACCGCGCCACCGCGCTGGCGCAGGTCGAGTCGGCCCGCCGGGCCGTGGCGATCGCGGCGTCGCACCTGCCGGGGTAGCGCGCTTCTACGCGGCCCCGTCGCGGGCCCGGCCGCGCGTGCCGTCCTCACGCCGGCGCCGCAGCACCGCACCGAGCTCGCCGGCCTCGACCGGCTGCGCCCACGCGGCCGGGAGCGGGCCGAGCCGCCCGTGCCCCAGGGCCAGGTCGCGGGTGCGCTCGACCCGCACCCCGGGAAGGCGCCCGGGACCTGCTGCCAGCACCTCGGCGAGCGGCACCTGCAGCTCCACGGGACGGTCGACCCGCACCCGCCAGGGCGCGCGCAGCGACACCTCCGCGGGCACGGGGCCCCGGGCGACCCGGGCGTCCCCGGCGAGCGGGCCGTCGTCGAGCAGGCCGGCGCCGTCGGCGAGCCAGACCCGCGCGTCCGGCCCGCCCGCGAGCAGCGCGGCGACGACGAGCAGCGTCGTCTGCGGCGCCCACCCGCGGTCGTCGACCTCGACGGCGCACACGGGCCGCGCGAACGACACGCCCTCGGGTCGCAGGGCGGGGGAGGGCAGGCGCGACGCCAGAGCCAGCGCCTGCCCGGTGAGCACCTGCGACAGGTCGACGTCGCGGGCGGCGAGGTCGGGGCCGTCGTGCCAGGCCACGGCGTCCGGGACGTGCCGCAGCACGGCGCCGGCGAGCCAGCAGCGGTGCGCGAGCTCCCAGTCCTCGCCGCCGTACGCGCGGAACGACTCGTCGAAACCGCCTGCAGCCAGCCAGGTCTCGCGCGTGACGCTCATCACCGCGCTGATCACGTACCGGTACGACTCGTCGTCGGCACGGCGCAGGTCGTCGCTGGCCCGGTAGGCGTCGGCGAGCCACGCGGGGTCCTCGAGGTCGTCCGGTGCGTGGTCGCCGGAGCCCTCGAGCCAGGCGACCACCTGCGGCGTCGTCCACCCCTGCAGGTCGACGTGGCGGCGCCGCCCCACCAGCACCGCGCGCGGGCCGCACCCGTCGGCCGTGCGCAGGCTGGCCGACAGGTAGCCGGGCGACGGCACCGTGTCGCCGTCGAGGAAGCACAGCAGCCGTCCCCGCGTCCGGGCGGCCCCGAGGTTGCGGGCGGCGCCGGCGCGGAAGCCGTCGTCGGCCTGCCGCACCAGGCGCACCGGGTACGGCCGCTCGCCCAGCACGGGCTCGGACGGCGAGCCGTCGTCGGCCACGACGACCTCGAACCGGTCGGGCGGCAGGTCCTGCAGGGCGAGCGCGGCGAGCACCCGGTCGAGCCCCGGCGGGTCGTCGTAGGTGCAGACGACGACCGACACCTCGGGCCTCATGCGGCCCACCGCCGGGTGAGCCCCTCGACGCGCGACCCGACCTCGGCCGCGTCCGGGCCGAGGAGCACGTCGTCGGCGAGCCAGGTGCGCGCGGGGTCGGCCAGGGCGGCGCGCACGCCTGCAGCGAGGTCGGTCACGACGTGCACGGCTCCGGGCAACCGGGCGGCCACCTCCTCCACGTACGGGTTGCGGGGGGCGAGCGGACGGCGGCCCGCCGACAACCAGGTACCCAGCGAGCCGGACGCCGAGACGTGCTCGTGGGCGACGAGCGGGACGGCGGCGCGGGCGAGGTGGTCGGCGAGCTCGTCGTCGGCCACCCAGCCCGTGCAGGTGAACCGGCGGCCGAGGCGGCGCGCGGTGTCGGCGAGGTCGTCGACGAGGTGCTGGTGACCCGGCGAGGCCGCGCCGAGCGCCACCAGGCCGACGTCGGGGTCGAGACCGGTGAGGGCGCGCAGCGCGGGGCCGTGGCCCTTGCCGGGGTAGACGAAGCCCAGGACGACGACGTCGCGCGGCGCACCCGCGCCGGGCGCCCGCTCGCCGCGGGTGCCCGGCGGCCGGGGGTGCACCAGGTGCGGCACCACGGCCAGCCGGCCGGAGAGCGCCGCCGCCTGGTCGCCCAGCACGGCGCGCAGCAGGACCAGCTCGTGCTCGCTGCTCACCACGACGCCGCGCGCGGCGACGGCGACCCGGGCGTAGCAGCGGGCCCGCGCGGCGTGGCCCGTGCCGTCCGAGGGCTGCGGCAGGTCGTGCAGCGTCACCGTCAGCCGCGCGTGCCGCGCCAGCCGCGCGACCACCTGTGCGGCCTCGTCGGGCGTGCGGCCGAGCAGGTGGTCGGTGAGGTGCAGGTGCACCGGCGCCCCCGCGCCCACCCTCGTCAGCAGGTCGGCGACGTCGTCCGGACCGACCCGGTGCGGAACCCTCACCACCGCGCCGTCGACGGCGCGGGCGCAGGCCAGGGCGTAGCGCGTCACCCCGTGCTCGTCGGGCCCGACGACCAGGTGCGTCACGGCGCTCACGCGGCCAGCACCCGCAGCGTGTCGGCGTACCGGTCGAGACCGGCGCGCACGACGTCGGGACGCGTCGCGTACCAGTCGGTCTGGGCCCTCACCACGTCGTCGTCGGCCACCGGCTCGCCGCCGACGAGCCAGTGGTCACGGGCGGCGTCCTCGTCGAGGCCGTTGGCCCGCAGCACCGCGGCGTCGAGCGGTGCGAGCACGGACGCGAGCAGGGTGCGTCCGGGGTCGGTCGCGGCCGGCTCGAGACCGAGCAGGTCCTGCACCCGGCGTGCCAGGCCCACCAGCACCGGGTTCCCGGGGTGGTTGACGGTGTGCGCGGCGCCGGCCCCGGCGGCGACCAGCAGGTCGTCGACGGGCACGCAGGAGTCGCGAGCCTGACGGCGGCGCAGCTCCTCGAGCGAGCGGCGGCCGACCTCGCGCAGCGCGGCGTCGGACGGGCGCGGCGCCGGCAGTCCCGCGGCCCGCACCAGGGTCCGCAGGTCGTGGTACGGCACGACCGGCGGGTCGCCGGCGCCCTCGGCCCGCACCAGGCCCTGGAACGGGTGCAGCAGGTGGTGGCGCACGACCGGCACCACGACCAGCCGCGCCCGCGGGGCGGCGGCCTGCACCTCGCGGGTGCCGACCGGGAGGTCGCGGTAGCCGTCGCGCACCGGCTGGGCCACCACGACCGCGGCCGCGCCGAGCAGGTGCCGCAGGTGCGGCACGTCCTCCGGCACCAGCTCGTGCACCGGCGGGACGCGCACGGTGGCGACGGGCCCGCCGTCGAGCCGGCTGCCGTCCAGCAGCACGCGCAACGACTCGGCCTGGCAGTTGCCGTGCACGAGCAGCAGGGGGCCGTCGGTCAGCGGCTCGAGGCCGTAGAAGGCCCCGTAGTGGGTGTCGCGCGGGGTCGGTGGGCGGAGCAGGGCGGGGCGTGCGGTCACGGGGCACCTCGGGGGGCGGGGGGTCCGCCGAACGTAGCCGCGGCCCCCCGGCCCCGCACGTCAGGCCCCCGGGCCCCCCGGGGGGCCCCGGGGGGCCGACGGGCCCCAGTCGTGGTTCCATCAGCCTCGCGGGCCCGCAGCCGGGACCCGTCGCCCCACGGCCAGGCCCAGCAGACGCGCCGACCGTCCGCGGTGGCGCACAGGTCGTGAGGGGCTCCCAGTGCAGGACGACGTCCGCCGCGCGCTGCGCATCGCCGTGATCGGGCCGTCACGCTTCCCCGTGGCCGAGCCGTTCGCCGGCGGCATGGAGTCCTTCGTGCACGGTCTCGTCGCCGGCCTGCGCGCGCGCGGCCACGCAGTGACGCTGTTCGCCGGGTCCTCGAGCCCCGGGGCCGACCCCGCCTTCCCCCTCGACCACGGCGGCTGGACGGCGAGCGACCTGGCCCGCGCCGACTCCTCGATGCCGGCCGAGACCTTCCTCGGCGACCACCACCAGCACCTGCGGCTGATGCTGGCGCTCGCGAGCCCGTGGGGGGAGCAGTTCGACGTGGTGCACAACCACTCGCTGCACCACCTCCCGGTGGCGATGTCGGCGGCGGTGCGCGCCCCGGTCGTGACGACGCTGCACACCCCGCCGACCCCGTGGCTGGAGTCGGCGCTGGCGCTGGGCGGCGAGGGGGTGGCCGCGTGGACCGCCGTGAGCCGGTCGACCGCCGACCAGTGGACGCGGCTGCGGGGACGCGTGCAGGTGGTGCACAACGGCGTCGACGCCGCGGTCTGGCCGCTCGGGCCGGGCGGCGACCGGCTGGTCTGGTCGGGGCGGCTGGTGCCCGAGAAGGCCCCGCACCTGGCGGTCGACGCGGCCCGGGCCGCGGGTCGCCCGCTGGTGCTGGCCGGGCCGGTCGGCGACCCGGTCTACGTGCGTGAGGTGCTCGCGCCCGCGGCTGGGGCCCGACGCCGTGCACCTCGGCCACCTGTCGCAGCCGGAGCTGGCGCAGGTGGTGGGGCGAGAGCGCGACCGCGCTGGTCACGCCGGTCTGGGAGGAGCCGTTCGGCCTGGTGGCGGCGGAGGCGGCGGCCTGCGGCACGCCGGTCGTGGCGTTCCGGCGGGGCGGCCTGCGCGAGGTGGTGCGGCCGTCGACCGGTGTGCTCGTCGCCCCCGACGACGTCGCGGCCCTGGCGGCCGCGGTGCCGCGTGCGGTCGGGATGGACCGCGCCGCGGTGCGGCGGAGCGTGCTGGCCGACCTGTCGGTGCGGGGCGCGCTGACCGGGTACGAGCGCGTCTACGGCGAGGCGCTGGCCCGGCACGGGCGCCGCGCCAACCCGCTCCGCGCGGTCGCGCAGGCCTGAACCGCAGCACGTCCCCGGGGACGTGCTCACCCCGGCGGGACGCTCCAGCCGTGCTCGTCGTCGTGCTCGACGAGACCGCGCTCGGCCAGCGCGTCGAGCCAGCCCCGCATCGGGTACCAGCCCCACTTGGCGTGGAACACGTTGGCGTTGCGGGCGATCGACTCCGCGTGGCGCACCGGCGGGTTCTCGCTGCCGTGGTGCTGGTGGTAGGCGTCGGCGCCGCCGACCCACCACAGCGAGCCGCCCACCTGCTGCACCTGCTGGGCCAGGTCGGTGTCCTCGCCGCCGTACCCGACGAACGCCTCGTCGAAGCCGTCGAGCAGGGCCAGTCGTCGGCGGTCACGGCGAACGACAGCGACCAGAACAGCATCAGGTCGGTGCCGCGCACGACCTCCTCGTCCGACGGGGCGGGGCGGGCCGGGTGCGGCGACGCGGAGCCGAGGTGGGCGGGCCCGTAGTCCTCGCCCGGGGCCAGCTCGGGCAGGTACCTGACGGTGCCGCACAGCAGGCGGGGGGCCGGGCCGGGCGTGCTCGCGGCCACCTCCGCGTAGCGGCGCACCAGCCCGGGTGCGGGGATGCAGTCGACGTCGAGCAGCACCAGCACCTGCGCGCCGCCGGCCAGCGCCTCCTGGGCGGCGCGGTTGCGGGCGGCGGCGAGCGGCAGGCCCTGCGGGGGCACGTCGACCTCGACCACGACCCAGGGCCACGGCGGGTCGAGGTCGCGCAGCAGGTCGGCGACGGCGGGGTCGCCCATGGCGACCACCACCTGCAGGTCGGGCGGGTGGGTGCCGGCCGCGAGGCCGCCGACCAGCCGGCGCAGGTGGTCGTGGCGGCCGTGCACGGTCGTCAGGACGGCGACCGGTCCCGGGCAGGTCCCGGTCGGGTGCGGTCACGACGGCCCCCCGGCCGCGAGCGGGTCCTCGCCGCGGGCCAGCGCCTCGAGCGCCCGGGCCGCGCGGCCGGCCGCGTCGCCGGGGCTCCAGCGCTCCCAGCCCGCGCCACCGGTCCCGGCGGCCCGCGCCAGCAGGTCGGGCCACTCGTGCGCGGGCGGCCAGGCGTCGAGGGCGACGCACAGCCCGGCCTCGCGCAGCGTGCGCACCCGGTGCAGCTGCTCGTCGTGCGGACGCGGCTGCGCGACGACCACGGCGGGCCGGCGCGCGGCGGCGACCTCCGAGACGGCGTTCTGACCGCCGTGCACCACGACCACGTCGGCCGCGAGCAGGTCGGGCCACACGTCGTCGGTGGCGTCCGGACCACCGGAGCGCAGCACCCACCGCCACCCGGGGGTCGCCGCCCGGGCGTCGCGCAGGTCGCGCTCGGTCACGTCGCCGCCGCCCGCCCCCCACAGCACCAGCACGGTCGGCCCGCCGTCGCGCGGCGCGGACGTGCGCGGTCGGCCGTCGAAGCGCGACATCGCCCCGGTGTGCAGCAGCTTGCGGCCCCACCGCTCCAGGCCCGGCGCCGGGGCGTCGCCCGGCCACGGCGCGAGCAGCAGCGCGCGCGGCGTCGTAGGCGAGGGCGTGCGCGCGGTCGGTGCGGTCGCCCTGCATGGCGACGACCGCGACGGGCACGCCGAGGAGCCTCACCAGCAGGGTCACCTCGACCGACACGTCGACCACGACGAGCGGCGGACGGGTGCGCTCGACCCACCGCACGACCTCGGCGCCGCGTCGCAGCAGGCCGTCGACACCGAGGGGCGCCCAGTGCAGGGTCCCGCCCGCGGTGGGGTCGCGCGGGGCCGAGCCGTCGACGTCGAGCGGCAGCACGTCCCAGCCGCCGGCCCAGCCGGCCGGCGCCGGCGCCGATGACAGCACGTGCGGAGGTCGCCGCATCCGCGCCGCGACCGCCGACAGCCGGTGCACGTGCCCGCGTCCCTGGTGGTGGGCGTACCAGCCGATCGTCGTGCCGGACGCGGTCACGCCGGCCACCCCAGCGCCCGCCGGTAGACCTGGTCGTGCACCTCGGCGACGAGCCGACGCTGCGCGAGGCGGTCGTGCGGGCTGGCCGGCAGGGACGGGGCGGCCAGTGCTCGCGCGACGGCCGCCCGGACGGCGCCCGGCACGGGCCCGTCCGGCCCGACGCGGTAGCCGTGCACGGCGTGCTGCTCGTGCCAGAAGCCCACCTCGGGAGCCACGACCCGGGTGCCGAGGTCGGCGCACAGCTCGACCATGCCGGAGTGCGTGCCGTGCAGGTAGGGCAGCACGAGCACGTCGAGCTCGCGCAGCCGGCGGTGCAGCTCGGCGTCGTCCCACGGCCCGTGCCGCACGAGCTCGACCGCACCACCGGCGTGCGCACGCTCCAGGTCGCGCACGAGCCGCTGCCGCGCCGGGTGGGCAGCGAGGTCGAGGTCGCGGTGCAGCTGCACCCGCACGAGCACGTCGAGGTCGCGCAGCTCGGCGACGGCGACCCGCACGGCCCGGTCGTCGACGTTCGTGCGCAGGCTCTTCAGGTGCAGGCCCACCACGGGACGTCCACCGGCGCGCGGGGGGCGCACCGTGCCGAGCAGCTCGAGCGGCAGGACGTGCGGGTGGGGGACGACGTGCGCCTCCCGTCCCCACCGGTCGAGAACGGCGGCCGCGGCCCCGGGCGTGAGGGTGAGCACCGCGTCGGCGGCGCGGACGAGCACCCCGAGACGCTCCAGGTGCGGGCCCTGGTCGCTCTGGTGCGGGTTGTCCAGGTCGTGCACCGTGAGCACGAGCGCGGCACCGGCCTCGCGGGTGGCGGTCACGAGCGCGGCCAGCTCGTCGGGGCTGCGGTGCTCGAAGCCGAAGTGCACGTGCAGGACGTCGAAGGTCGTGGCGTGCGCACGTACCCAGGCCGCCTCGAGCGCGACGTGAGGCCACCACCGCCCGGCCGGGCGTCCCGGGACGGCCGGGTCCGGGAGCCGGGTGACCCGCGGCGAGGCCGGGTCGTCGAGGTGCTGCACGTACGGGTGCCCTGCGGGCACGGAGACGACGCGCATCCACGCTGCCACCACGTGCCTCCAGCCCGTCCGCCTGCACCGGCGACGGTAGCCGCACGGGGCGCGCGGCGCGCGCGGAGCCACGGCGACGGTCCCGTGCGCACCCCGCGCGCCCTACGCTGCGTGCATGACGCTGCTGGAGCGCCACCACGTGACCGTGACCGGTGTGCCCGACGGTCCGCCCATGGTCTTCGCCCACGGGTTCGGGTGCGACCAGACGATGTGGAGGCTGGTCGCTCCGGCGTTCGAGGACGGGTACCGGATCGTCCTGTTCGACCACCTCGGGTCGGGCAGGTCCGACCTGGCCGCGTACGACCGGGCGCGGCACGCCTCGCTGCAGGGCTACGCCGACGACCTGCTCGCCCTGCTGGACGAGCTCGACCTGCACGACGTCGTGCTGGTCGCGCACTCGGTCGCGTGCATGATGGCGGTGCTCGCGAGCACGACCGAGCCGCGGCGCTTCTCGCGGCTGGTGCTGGTCGGTCCCTCGCCCCGCTACGTCGACGACGGCGACTACGTGGGCGGGTTCTCCGCCGCGGACGTCGACGAGATGCTCGACGCCCTCGACAGCAACTACCTGGGCTGGTCGAGCGCCATCACGCCGGTGATCATGGGCAACCCCGACCGGCCCGAGCTGGCGACCGAGCTCGAGAACAGCTTCTGCCGCACCGACCCGGCCATCGCGCGGCAGTTCGCCGAGGTCACCTTCCGCTCCGACAACCGCGCCGACCTCGCGGCGGTCGGCGTCCCCACCCTCGTGCTGCAGTGCAGCGACGACGCCCTGGCCCCGCAGTCGGTCGGCCGGTTCGTCGCCGACACCGTGCAGGACGGCGACCTGGTCGTCCTGCAGGCGACCGGCCACTGCCCGCAGCTCAGCGCCCCCGACGAGACGATCTCAGCCGTCCGGACGTGGCTGGAGGGACGTGGCTGACGGTCCGGCGACGACCGGCCTGGCCCAGCTGCTCGAGCTGGTGCCGTGCGGGCTCGTCATGACCACCGCCGGCGGGCTGGTGCTGCAGGTCAACGGAACGATGCTGGAGTGGACCGGGTACGACCGGGCGCAGGTCGAGGGCCGGCTGCGCTTCGTCGACCTGCTCACCCCGGGCAGCCGCATCTACCACGAGTCGCACTACGCGCCGCTGCTGCAGCTGCAGCCGAACGTGCGGGAGATCGCCCTCACCTTCCTGCGCGACGACGGCACCCGCTTCCCGGCGCTGGTGTCCTCGCGGGTGGTCGAGGGTGTCGGAGCAGACGGGTCGCCACTGGTGGTGACGTCGGTGTTCGAGGCCGTCGACCGTCGCCGGTACGAGGAGGAGCTGCTGCACGAGCGGCGCCGCGCCGAGGACGCCGGCGCCCGCCTCCTGCTCATGCAGCGCGCCGCGCTGCGGCTCGCGCTCGCCGACGGTCTGACCGAGACCGCGCAGGTGGCCACCCGGACCGCGGTCGACGTGGGCGGCGTCGCGGTCGCCGCGCTCTGGCTGCAGGACGCCGAGGGCTGGACCACCAGCCTGCGCGCCCGGGCCACCGCCGCCGACGTCGAGCGACCGACGGGCAGCGAGCCGCCGCCGCAGGCGTCGGGCACGCCCTCACCGGGGCCCTATCGCGACCTGCCCGTCGTCGACGACCTCGTGGTGCTGACGTGGCCGCGGACGCAGGAGGAGCTGGCGGGCGTCGCCGCGGCGCTCGCCTCCCGCACCCCGCAGCACGAGCCACCGGACGACCGGCGCGCAGGGCCCCGCGCCGTCGTGCTGGTCCCCGTGCGCGACGGCACCCGCCGGCTCGGGCTGCTGGCGTGCCGGCTCGACGACGCCGACGACCTCGACCCGGTCGAGGCCGAGGCGCTGCGCACCATCGGCCACCAGGCGGGCCTGGCTCTCGTGCGCGCCCTGGCGAACGAGCAGCAGCACGCGGTCGCGACGACGCTGCAGCACAGCCTGCTGCCCGACCACCTGCCGACCTCCCACTCGTACGCGCTGGCGTGCGTCTACCAGCCGGGCCAGGAGGGGACGCAGGTCGGCGGCGACTGGTACGACGCGTGGCTGCTCGACGAGGGACCGGCTGGCCGTCGTCGTCGGCGACGTCGTCGGCCGCGGCATCCACGCGGCGGCCACGATGGGTCGGCTGCGCAACGCCCTGCGGGCCGTGGCGACCGATGCCGGCGGCCCCGCGGAGGTGCTCTCCCGGCTCGACCGGTTCGTCGAGTCGGTGCCGGCGGCCCTGTGCACGACGGTCGTGATGGCCGAGCTCGACCTGTTCACCGGCACGCTCACGTACGCGTGCGCCGGGCACCCGCCGCCGATCCTGCTCGGGCCCCGGCGGCGAGGTGCGGACGCTGTGGGACGGTCGCTCGCTGCCGCTCGGCCTGCGCCCGGGGACCGAGCGCGAGCAGGCACAGGTGCAGGTGGCCGACGGGTCGACGCTGCTGCTGTACACCGACGGACTGGTCGAGCGGCGCGACGTCGGGCTGGTCGGTCGCCTCGAGGAGCTGGCCGAGGTGCTGGCCGGCACCCGAGGCCTCGCGCCGCAGGAGCGGCTCGACGCGGTACGCGACTCCATGCTCGGTGCGGTGCACACGGGCCTGGACGACGTCTGCCTGCTCGGCCTCACCGTCGGCGCGTCCGGTCACGACGCCTCCTGAGGTGCGGGCGGCGCTCGGCCGCGCTGTGATGGAGGGTCAGCAGTCAGCCACGAGAGGACAGATCATGCGCAGACTCATCTTCGTCGCGGGGGTCGGCGTCGGGTACGTGCTCGGTTCGCGGGCCGGCCGGGAGCGGTACGAGCAGCTCAAGGCGCAGGGCCCAGCAGACCTGGGGGCGTGACGACGTGCAGGAGAAGGTTCAGGCGGCCACGCAGGCCGTCAAGGAGCAGGCACCCGTGGTCGCCGACAGGGTCGGCCAGACCACCAAGGCGGCCGCCTCGGCCGTCAAGGAGCGCGTCGGCGGCTCCGAGGACCTGCCCGAGACCGTGCACCGCGGCTCCGACGGGGAGCTGCACGCTGACACCAGCGGCTTCGGTCCGGGACCGGGCAAGCTGCCGTAACCCGCTGCCGGACAAGCCGAAGGCCCCAGGTCAGCTGACCTGGGGCCTTCGTCGTGGTGGGCGATACTGGGTTCGAACCAGTGACCTCTTCCGTGTCAAGGAAGCGCGCTACCGCTGCGCCAATCGCCCGTGCCGCACCGTGGTGCCTGTGGTGCGTCGAGGTGGTGACGGGATTTGAACCCGTGTAGACGGCTTTGCAGGCCGTTGCCTCGCCTCTCGGCCACACCACCGTGAGACCGGCTGCCAGGCCTGGAGCGGTCGTCCAGGGGCAGTTCCATCTCCGAGCGGACGACGGGATTCGAACCCGCGACCCTCACCTTGGCAAGGTGATGCTCTACCACTGAGCCACGTCCGCGTGCAGCGCGCGCCCTGCGGCGCGGTGCGACGTGAACGATAACCGAGTGGGTCGCGGGCCGTCCAACCGGCTCCTGCGCGGCGGGTCGCGGGGCGCGCCGGACGGCCCACGGGCGGCGGTACGGTCGGCGCGTGCCCATCGTCCGCGAGCCCCGCGCGTGGTGGGGCGGGCGCCGCCTCGACCGACCTGGTCGAGGTGGTCGACCTCGCCGCCGACCCGCACGCGCTCGACCGTCCGACCACGGGCACGTGGGTGGTGGCGGTGCCGTTCGAGGGCGGGGGCACGGCGCACCGGTTCGCCCGGGCGGTCACCGGCCCGCCGTTCGTGCCGCGCGGGTCGTGGCCCGCGCCGCAGGGGGAGTGGGCGACCTCGCTGGACGAGCGCGGCTACCTCGACGGGGTCGAGGCCGTGCGCGCGCTGGTGCGCGAGGGCGAGGTCTACCAGGTGAACCTGTGCCGGGTGCTGTCGACGCCGCTGCCCGCGCGGGCCGACCCGTGGGCGCTCGCCGACCGGCTCGTCCGCGGCAACCCGGCGCCGTACGCGGGGGTGCTCGACACCGGCACGTCGTGGCTGGTCTCGGCCTCGCCCGAGCTGTACCTGCGCCGGCGCGGCGACCGGGTGACCAGCGCGCCGATCAAGGGCACGGCGGCCCCCGGCGCCGCGATGCTCGACAAGGACCTCGCCGAGAACGTCATGATCACCGACCTGGTGCGCAACGACCTGTCCCGCGTCTGCCGTCCCGGCACCGTCGCGGTCGACGCCCTGCTCGAGCGCCAGGAGCACCCCGGGCTGGCGCACCTGGTGTCGACCGTGTCCGGACGGCTGCGGCCGGACGCGGGCTGGCGGGCGCTGCTCGACGCCACCGGTCCGCCCGGCTCGGTGTCGGGGGCACCCAAGTCGACCGCGCTGCAGGCGATCTCCCGGCTCGAGCCCGTCGCGCGCGGCCCGTACTGCGGCGGGCTCGGCTGGGTCGACGCCACGTCGGGTGACGGCGACCTCGCCGTCGGCATCCGCACCTTCTGGTGGGAGCCGGACGCCGGGGACCGGTCCACGGGCACGCTGCGCTTCGGCGCGGGTGCCGGCATCACGTGGGGCAGCGACCCGGCGGGCGAGTGGGCCGAGACGACGCTCAAGGCGGCGCGGCTCGTGGGGCTGGCGTCGGCGGGTGCCAGGGTGGGCGAGGACCTGGAGCGGACCGGGCGGCTGGACCGAGCAGGCTGGAGGGACTGACGTGGACGACGTGGTGGTGTGGACCGGCGGACGGCTGGTGGCCGCCGACGAGGCGCGGGTGCCGGCCCTCGACCACGGGCTGACCGTCGGCGACGGCGTGTTCGAGACCTGCAAGGTGACGCCCGCCGGGCCGTTCGCCCTCACCCGGCACCTGCGCCGGCTGGCCCGCTCGGCGCAGGGGCTCGGCCTGGAGCCGCCCGACGAGGAGCAGGTGCGGGCGGCCGTCGCCGAGGTGGTCGGGGTGAGCCCGGTGACGCTGGGCAGGCTGCGCCTCACCTGGACGGCCGGTGCCGGGCCGCTCGGGTCCGACCGCGTGCCGGGCGCCGGGACGCTCGTCGTCGCGCTCGCACCGGCGCGGCCGTGGCCGGCGACGACGCGGGCGTGCGTGGTGCCGTGGGTGCGCAACGAGCGCGGTGCCACCGCCGGTCTGAAGACCACCTCGTACGCCGAGAACGTGGTCGCGCTGGCCCGTGCGCACCGCGAGGGCGGCTCGGAGGCGCTGATGGCCAACACCCGCGGCGAGCTGTGCGAGGGCACCGGCTCGAACGTGGCCGTGCTGGTCGACGACGAGCTGCTCACCCCGCCGCTGTCGTCCGGCTGCCTGGCGGGCATCACCCGCGAGCTGCTGCTGGAGTGGGCGGCCGAGGAGGGGCTGCCCTGCCGCGAGCAGGACCTGCCGCTGGAGGTGCTGGACCGGGCGCCGGCGGTCGTGCTGACGTCCTCGACCCGCGACGTGCAGGTGCTGGCGGGGGTGGGGGCCCGCGACCTGCCGGGCCACCCGCTGGCCGCCGAGGCGTCGGCGCTGTTCGCCCGCCGCGCCGCGCAGGACGTCGACCCCTAGACCCCGGACCCCTGGCCCCCCTGGACCCGACCCCTGGACCCCTAGACCAGCGGGACGTGGTGCGCCCCCGGTCCGACAGGCGGACCGGGGGCGACGTGAGGGTGAGGCGGCGCGCCTCAGGCGAGCAGCTCGGCCAGCGCCTGGTCGAGGTCGAGCACGGTGTGCTCGCGACCGCGGGGGAGCACGTTCTCGCACAGGTCGACGAACGCGCGCACCTCGTCGGCATCGGCCTCCAGCTCGGCGGTGCCGTCGGGCGAGGCCAGGCCGATGACCAGGACGTCGCGGCCGGCGCGGCGCACGGGCCGCACGGTCACGTCGCCGTCGCCCTGCGGACGGTCGAGGCCGTCGGCGAGCAGGTCGCGGGCGAAGACCCAGGTGACCT
Source organism: uncultured Actinomycetota bacterium (assembly GCA_963715595.1). Taxonomy (GTDB): domain Bacteria; phylum Actinomycetota; class Actinomycetes; order Actinomycetales; family CAWJMD01; genus MFD01275-22. Next base: position 2,028,121 of record OY970255.1, on the reverse strand, counting down.
CCTCGTCCGGGCCCTGGAACGCGACGCTGACCGCGAACGGGTCGTCGACGCAGTAGCGCAGGTAGACGGGCAGGGGCAGGGACTGCTGCTGGGGAACCTGGAGCCGCAGCTCCATCGGTACGGCGACGGCGGCCCGGGGGGTAGGGCTCACGACTGTCCTCCATGCACGCTTCGGTCGGTCGGTGCAGCGAGCACCGTGGGGTGCTGCGCTCGACCTCTCAGGTACCCGCCAGCAGCCCCCACGAAACCTGGACTCCAGTCGCCGCCGCACCCCTGATGTCCGGAATGCGATGGTCGAACCGGGGCGAAACGGACGCGACTTCGTGCTCCGTCACCCGGCTGTGTACGCCGCGTGAGTGATCGGTGACCCTCCGCACACGGACGCCACCACGGACGGCCCCACGTAGGCTTGCTCCCATGGACCGCCACGGCGCCGCCGCCGACGACCGGGTCGCGCCGCCGCGGCCTGCGCCGGTGCCCGGTCCGCCCCCCGCCCCGCCACGCGCCGACGACGCCCGGGACGCCGCCGTGCACGAGACCGTCTTCGTCGACGCGCACGAGGACCGCTGGGCCTGGCGCCGCCGGATCAAGGCCGACCCGGTGCTGCGCAGGGTCTACCGCGGCGTGGTCGGGTTCGTCGGGGTCGCGCTCATGGCGCTGGCCGCGAGCATCGGCTGGCTGCCGGGGCCGGCGGGCATCCCGCTGTTCCTGCTCGGCCTGGCCGTCCTCGCCAGCGAGTTCGACTGGGCCCACCGGCTGCTGCGCCGCGCGAAGCGGGAGGCCCGCAAGCTCGAGGAGCGGGCGCGCCGCCAGCCGCGGTGGGTGAAGTGGCTGGGCGGGGTCGGCACCGCCGCCGGGGTGGTCGCGGTCTCGTGGGCCTACCTGGCGCTCCTGGGCGTCCCGGGCTGGTTCCCCGACGTCGTCGCCGAGCCGCTGCTGCAGGTGCCGGCCGTCGACCGCGCCGGCTGAGGACCCGGCCGGGAACCGGGCCGGAGGGCCGGGAACCGGGCCGGACGGGCCCGGAACCGGGGTGCGGACCACCCCGGTGCATCGGGTACGGTTGTGCCCGCAGACGGGCGATTGGCTCAGTGGTAGAGCGCCTCGTTCACACCGAGGAGGTCACTGGTTCGAACCCAGTATCGCCCACCCGCACGAGGCCCCGACCGGTTCGGTCGGGGCCTTCGTCGCGTCCTGGCAGGGCGTCCGGCCCGCGCCCGCGACACGATGGGGCGATGGCCGACGACCACCGCGACCACGCGGTCGAGCACGAGCGCACCTACGAGGTGCCCGAGGGCGCGAGCATCCCGTCGGGCAGCGGGCCGGACGCGCCGTGGCAGGTGCGCGACGTGCGCACCGTACGGCTGCGGGCGCGCTACCTCGACACCGACCGGTTCGACCTGCGGCGCCGCGGCGTGACGCTGCGCAGGCGCACCGGTGGTGACGACGAGGGCTGGCACCTCAAGGTCCCGGTCGGGGTCGACCGCAGGCTCGAGCTGCGGCGCCCGCTCGCCACCGGTGGCGACGCCGCCGCCGAGGACGTGCCCGCCGACCTGCTCGACGAGGTGCGCGCGCTCGTCCGCGACCGCCCGCTGCGGACGGTCGCCACGATCACGACCGAGCGCGAGGAGACCCACCTCGTCGACGCCGACGGACGGGCGCTCGCCGTCGTGTGCGACGACCGCGTCACGGCCGGCTCGACCGACGGCGCGTCGAGCGCCTGGCGGGAGTGGGAGGTCGAGCTCGCACCCGGTCGCGGGGACGGCGACCTCGACGCGCTCGAGCAGGTCGTGCTGCGGGCCGGGGCGCGCCGCAGCGACGAGCCGTCCAAGCTCGGCCGGGTGCTCGCCCGCCCGCCGCGGGCTGGCGCCGCACCACCCGACGGGTCCGCGGGAGCGCTGCTGCGCGACCACCTCACCGACCTGGTCGACGAGCTGCACCGCCGCGACGCCGACGTGCGGGCGGGTCGCGACGAGGGCGTGCACCGGATGCGGGTCGCGGCCCGCCGTACCCGGTCGGCGCTGCAGACCTGCCGGCCGCTGCTCGAGCCGGGGAGCACCGACCACCTGCGCGCCGGGCTGCGGCTGCTGGGGCAGGTGCTCGGACCGGCGCGCGACGCCCAGGTGCTCGAGCAGAGGCTGCGGACCGGCGTCACCGCCGAGCCCTCGGCGCTGGTGCTGGGGCCGGTGGTCGCGCGGCTGGTCACCGAGCTGCACCGCGACCGCGACCGTGCGCGGGCCCGGGTGCGCGACGCGCTGACGTCGCAGCGCTGGTGGCGGCTGCTCGACGACCTCGACGCCGTCGTCGACGACCTGCCGCTGCGCCCCCGGGCTCACCGCGCGGCCGCCGATGTCGTCCCCGACCTGGTGCGCCGCGACGCCCGCCGGGTGCGCCGGGCCGCCCGCGCCGCCCAGGAGGCGGAGGTCGACCGGCGCGACGCCGCGCTGCACGAGGTGCGCAAGAAGGCGAAGCGGCTGCGCTATGCCGCCGAGCTGGCAGAACGGCTGGGCGGCAAGGGACCTCGCCGCCTGCGACGGCGCGCGAAGGACGTGCAGCAGGCTCTCGGCGAGCACCAGGACGCCGCGGTCGCCCGCGACGCCCTGCGACGGCTGGGCGTCGCCGCCCACCTCGCCGGCGAGAACGGCTTCACCTTCGGCGTGCTGCTCGGCACCGAGCGGCTGCGGGCCCGCGAGGCCGAGGAGCGGGCCGCGGTCGCGCTCGACCGGCTGCCGGGTCCGGGGCGGGCAGGGCGATGGGTGCGCCCGGGCTGATCGCCGCGCCTACGCTGCCCGCATGGCGACCGAGCGCGTGGGGACGGTGCGGGAGCTGGTGCGCTACCCGCTCAAGTCGGCGGACGGTGAGCGGCTCGACGCGGTGGCGGTGACCCCCGCCGGTCTCGAGGACGACCGCCGTTGGGCGCTGCGGTCGGCGTCCGGCGAGCCGGTGACCGCCAAGGAGGTGCCGGCCCTGCGCGGGGTGCGTGCCCGCAGCGTCGACGGCCGGCTCGAGGTGTCGCCATCCGACGCGCTGACCGACCTCGCCGGGCCCGGCGTGCAGGTCGAGGACGTGCCCGGCGCGCACCAGCAGGTCGCGGCCGTGCACCTGGCGAGCCACGGGGCCGTGTCGGCGCCCGACGCACCGGCCGGGTGCGACCCCGAGCCGCGCGCCAACCTGGTGCTCGACCTGGCTGCACCCGGGGCCGAGCGCGGCTGGGTCGGCCGGCGGGTGCGGGTCGGCGGCGCGGTGCTCGAGGTGACCCGTCAGCCGCAGCGGTGCCTCGGCGTCTACTGCTCGGTGGTCGAGCCCGGGACCGTGCGGGTCGGCGACGCCGTCGCGCTCGAGGCCCCGGTGCCGCTCGAGGACTGAGCCGCCGGCGCGGCGCGGACTCCGGCGCCGCCAGGGCCCGGTCGAGGTCGTCGACGTCGCCGTCGACGTCGAGGTCGTCGTCGGCCGCGTCTGCGTCCGCGCGTGGCGGCATGATCGTCGCGGCCCACCGCGCGGTCGAGGAGGAACGCGGCGGAGGCGGACCGGTCGCCGCCGATAGCATTCGGGGCGCAAGGGTCCGTCCGACACCCGACCGAGGAGCCCCACCGTGCCTGCCCAGCTGACCGTCGTCGTCTCCGGGAGCGAGCGATCGGTCGAGCAGGGCACGACCGCCGCCGACGTGCTGGACGACGCCGGCCCGGCGAACGGACCCGAGGCCGTCGTCGTCGCGCGGGTCGGCGGCGAGCTGCGCGACCTCACCCACGTCCTGGCCGACGGCGACGTCGTCGAGCCGGTCACCCTGGGCAGCCCGGACGGGCTGGCGGTGCTGCGGCACTCGACCGCGCACGTGCTCGCGCAGGCGGTGCAGCAGCTGTTCCCGCAGGCGCGCCTCGGCATCGGCCCGCCGGTCACCGACGGCTTCTACTACGACTTCGACGTCGAGCAGCCGTTCACCCCCGACGACACCAAGCGACTGTCGAGCGCCATGCAGAAGATCGTCAAGGAGGGCCAGACCTTCGCCCGGCGCGTGGTCTCCGACGACGACGCCCGCACCGAGCTCGCGGCCGAGCCGTACAAGCTCGAGCTGATCGGGCTGAAGGGCGGCTGCGGGACAGGACGTCTCGGAGGCCGCCGAGGGCGCCGACGCCGAGGTCGGCGCGGGTGAGCTCACCATCTACGACAACCTGCGCCGCGACGGGTCGCTCGCCTGGAAGGACCTGTGCCGCGGCCCGCACCTGCCCTCGACCCGGCTGATCGGCAACGGCTGGTCGCTGATGCGCACCGCCGCCGCGTACTGGCGGGGGAGCGAGAAGAACCCGCAGCTGCAGCGCGTCTACGGCACCGCCTGGCCCACCAAGGACGACCTGGTGGCCTACAAGGACCGTCTCGCCGAGGCCGAGCGACGCGACCACCGCAAGCTGGGGGCCGAGCTCGACCTGTTCTCGTTCCCGGACGAGATCGGTTCGGGCATGGCGGTCTTCCACCCCAAGGGCGGGGTGATCAAGCGCGAGATGGAGGACTACGTCCGCCGCCGGCACATCGAGGAGGGGTTCGACTACGTCGGCACCCCGCACATCAGCAAGGACGGCCTGTTCCACACCTCCGGGCCACCTGCCGTACTACGCCGACACCATGTTCCCGCCGATGGAGCTCGAGCACGCCGAGTACCGGCTCAAGGCGATGAACTGCCCGATGCACAACCTGATCTTCCGCTCCCGCGGCCGCTCGTACCGCGAGCTGCCGCTGCGGTTGTTCGAGTTCGGGTCGGTGTACCGGTTCGAGAAGTCCGGCGTCGTGCACGGGCTGACCCGGGTGCGCGCCATGACCCAGGACGACTCGCACTCCTACGTCTCGCCCGAGCAGGCGCCCGCCGAGGTCGACCACCTGCTGCGGTTCGTCGTCGGCCTGCTCCGCGACTTCGGGCTCGACGACTACTACTTCGAGATCTCCACCCGCGCCACCGACGGCGAGAAGAAGGACAAGTTCATCGGCGAGCGACGAGCAGTGGGAGGTCGCCACCGAGGTGCTGCGCACCGCCGCCGAGCAGTTCGGCGTCGCGCTCGTCGAGGACCCCGGCGGTGCGGCGTTCTACGGGCCCGAAGATCTCGGTCCAGGCGCGCGACGCGATCGGGCGCACCTGGCAGATGTCGACCATCCAGTACGACTTCAACCAGCCCGAGCGGCTTCGGGCTGGAGTACCAGGCGTCCGACGGCACGCGCCAGCAGCCGGTGATGATCCACTCGCGAAGTTCGGCTCGATCGAGCGCTTCATCGGAGTCCTGATCGAGCACTACGCCGGCGCCTTCCCGCCCTGGCTCTCGCCCGTCCAGGTGGTCTGCGTCCCGGTCGCCGAGCCGTTCGTCGACCACCTCTACGAGGTGGCGAGGAAGCTGAAGGTGCACGGCATCAGGGTCGAGGTCGACGAGTCCGACGACCGGTTCCCGAAGAAGATCCGCAACGCCACCAAGGCGAAGGTGCCGTTCGTCCTGATCGCCGGCGGCGAGGACGCCGAGGCCGGCGCGGTCAGCTTCCGGTTCCGCGACGGCTCGCAGGACAACGGCGTCCCGGTCGACGACGCGGTCGCGCGGGTCGTGGAGGCCGTCCGCACCCGCGTGCAGGTCTGACGCCGTGACCGAGCCGCGGTCGGACCACCCGGGGGAGCCGGACGCCTTCGAGCGGCTCTGGACGCCGCACCGGATGGTGTACCTGGAGGGCGAGGACAAGCCGCGGGACGGCGACGAGGGGCCGCAGTGCCCGTTCTGCCGGGCCGCGGCGAGCGACGACGACGTCGCCTCCCTCGTGGTGGCGCGCGGGCGGGCCGCGTACGTCGTGCTGAACCTCTACCCGTACAACCCCGGCCACCTGCTGGTGTGCCCGTACCGGCACGTCGCCGACTACACCGACCTCACCGACGACGAGGTGGCCGAGGTCGCGGCGCTGACGCGCACCGCGATGCGGGTGGTGCGCGCGGTGTCGGCGCCGCACGGCTTCAACCTGGGCCTCAACCAGGGCGAGGTGGCCGGCGCGGGCATCGCGGCGCACCTGCACCAGCACGTGGTGCCGCGGTGGGGCGGCGACGCGAACTTCCTGCCGGTGGTGGCGCGCACCAAGGCGCTGCCCCAGCTGCTCGGCGACACCCGCGACCGGCTCGCGGCGGCCTGGCCACGAGCCTGACCCGAGGCCGCCCTCAGCTGCTGCGGCCCAGGCGTCCGGACGCGACGAGCTCCACGGTGGAGGGTCTGCCCGACGGAGCCGGCGACCACGCTCGCCAGCCCGCCGGACGCCGCGATGAGGGGCGCCGGCGGTCAGCCGACGCGGCCGCGCCGTGCGGACAGCTCGCTCCCGGTGCGCTGCACCGCGGGTGCGAACGGACGGTCGAAGGCCGACAGGTCGACCCGGGCCTCGCCGTCGCGGTAGATCACCCGCGGACCGGACAGCGTCTCGAGGATCAGCTGGCAGCGGGCAACGTCGTCGTCGGCGTGCAGGTCGGTCCCCATGCCTCCCATGATGCGCCGCGGGCGGGCCGTGGTCGCCGTGCGTGCGAGCGGTCCACCCGGACGGACGCGCGCGTGCCCCGTCCGGTCGGCACCGGTCGGCGCAGGACCCTCAGCCGGACGTCAGCCGGTCGGCCACGTGGGGCGGTGCGGGTGAGTGCTGGGCGTAGGAACGGGTGAACGTGCCGGTGCCGTGCGCGACGGCGCGCAGGTCGACGGCGTAGCGCGTCAGCTCCGAGGCCGGCACCTGGGCGCGCACCCGGGTGCGGCCCGACCCCACGGGTTCGGACCCCGTGACGCGCGCGCGCCGCCCGGACAGGTCGGCCATGACCGCGCCGACGAACTCGTCGTCGACGACGACCTCGACCTCGTCGACGGGCTCCAGGAACGCGATGCCGGCGGCGGTCGCGGCCTCGGCGAGCGCCAGCGCGCCCGCGGTCGCGAACGCCGCGTCGGAGGAGTCGACGCTGTGCGCCCTGCCGCCGGTGAGCCGCACCCGCACGTCGACCATCGGGTACCCGGCGCGGACCCCCTTCGCCAGCTGCGCCCGCACGCCCTTCTCGACGCTGCCGACGAACTGGCGTGGCACCGCACCGCCCACGACCTCGTCGACGAACTCGAACCCGCCCCCCTGCGGCAGCGGCTCGACGGCGAGGTCGACCACGGCGTACTGCCCGTGCCCGCCGCTCTGCTTGACGTGCCGGCCGTGGCCCGTGCCGGCGCCGGTGACCGTCTCGCGCACCGCGACCCGCACGGGCGCGGTGACGGCCTGCACCCCGCTGCGTGCGGCCAGCCGCTCCAGCAGCACCTCCAGGTGCGCCTCGCCCATGCACCACAGCACCTGCTGCCCGGTGTCGGGGTCGACGACCACACGGGCCGTGGGGTCCTCGGCCTGCAGCCGCGCGAGCCCGTGCGCGAGCTTGTCCTCGTGCGCGGTCGAGGGCGCCGAGATCGCTACGGGCAGAAGCGGTTCGGGCAGCACCCACGGCTCCATCAGCGCGGGGTCGGACGGCGACGAGAGGGTGTCGGCGGTCTCGGCGTGCAGCAGCTTGCTCACCGCCACGACGTCGCCGGCCACGGCCTGGGTCACCGGCACCAGGGTGGCGCCCTGCGGCAGCGAGATGCCCGCCGCGCGCTCGTCGACGTCGTGCCCCTCGGACGACACCTCGCCGCGCTCGCCCACCAGGTGCCCGCTGACGTGCACCTCGTCGCTGGCCGTCAGGCGTCCGGAGAACACCCGCACCAGGCTGATGCGCCCGACGTAGGGGTCGGACGTCGTCTTCACGACCTCCGCCACGAGCGGGCCGTCGGGGTCGGCGGTGACCGCCGCGCGCGGCGAGCCGTCGGGACGCGTCACCCTCGGCACCGGGTGCTCGTCGGGCCCGGGGAGGCCGCGCACCACCACCTCGACCAGCTCGCGGACGCCGAGGCCGGACGTCGGCACGCACGGCAGCACCGGGAAGAACGACCCGCGGGCGACCGCCGCCTCCAGGTCGGTGACCAGCTGGTCGTACGACACCCGCTTGCCCTCCAGGTAGCGGTCGAGCAGGTCGTCGTCCTCGGACTCGGCGATGATCCCCTCGACCAGCTGGTTCCGCTGGTTCTGCGCCGCCTCGACGTGCCCGGCCTCGGCCGGACGTGCCTCGAGCTCGCCCGAGGAGTCGTCGAACACCGTCCACGACAGCAGGCCGAGGAGCGCGACGGGGACGTCGTCGTCGCCGAGCATCGGCAGGTACAGCGGCTGCACCCCCTCGCCGAACACGCGGCGGCAGATCTCCAGCACCGTGTCGAAGTCGGCCCGCGGCCGGTCGAGGTGGGTGACCACGACCACGCGCGGCATGCCCACGGCGGCGCACTCGTCCCACGCCAGGCGGGTGGCGCCGTCGAGGCCGTCGACCGCCGAGACCACGAACAGGGCCGCATCGGCCGCGCGCAGGCCCGCCCGCAGCTCGCCGACGAAGTCGGGGTGACCGGGGGTGTCGAGGAACGTCAGACGCACCTGCGTCCCGGGCCGCGTCGGGTGGGGCACGCTCGTGTGCGCGACCGACAGCGAGACCGAGCGGCCGAGCCGCTTCTCCACCTCGTCGTGGTCGCAGACCGTGGTCCCGTCGGCCACCGACCCGGCCCGCGGGATCGCCCCGGTGCCCGCGAGCACCGCCTCGACCAGCGAGGTCTTGCCGGCTCCCGCGTGGCCCACCAGCACGACGTTGCGGACGGCGCCGGCCCGCGTCCCTGCGTCCGTGCGCTGCGACATGCCCCCAGTCCTACCGCGTGCGGAGGTGCCCTGACGAGGGGACCCGCACCACTACCCTGAGGGCGCCATGCTCACCCAGCACCTGCGCCGCCTCGGAGCCGCGCTCTTCACCCCCCTCGCCCGCGGGCTCGTGCGGCTCGGCGTCTCGCCGGACGCCGTGACCGTCGCCGGCACCGTCGGCACCGTCGCGGCGGCGCTGTGGTTCCTGCCGCGGGGCGAGCTCGTGGTGGGGGCGCTCGTCATCGCCGTGGTCGTGCTCGCCGACTCGGTCGACGGCATGATGGCGCGCCTGCTGGCAGCCCGCGGCGTGCGGCGGTCGGGCACCTGGGGGGCGTTCCTCGACTCGACCCTCGACCGGGTCGCCGACGGCGCGATCTTCGTCGGCCTGGCGCTGTGGTTCGCCCGTCCGGGAGGCACCGGCCTCGACCGCGCCGGCCTGGTGGCGGCGCTCGCCTGCCTCGTGCTCGGCTCGGTGGTGTCGTACGCCCGGGCCCGTGCCGAGGGCCTGGGGATGAGCGCGTCAGGCGGCATCGCCGAGCGCGCCGACCGCATCACGGTCGTGCTGGTCGCCGTGTTCGCCGACGGGCTGGGCCTGCCGCGGGTGGTGCTCGTCGTGGTCCTGGCGCTGCTCGCGCTGGCCAGCGGCGTCACCGTCGTGCAGCGGATGGCGCACGTGCACCGCCAGGCCCGCGCGGCCCTGGAGGCCGGGCAGGCCGCCCCACCCGCCGACGGTGCGCGCGCCGGGCACCCGGTGACCGGGCGGTGAGGCGGCGGTTCTCGGCCCTGGTCTACCTGGGCGGCTGGCGGGTGGTGCGGCTGCTGCCCGCGCCGGTGGCCTACGGGCTGTTCCGGCTGGTCGCCGACCTCGCCTGGCGCCGCCGCGTCGGCGGCGTGCGCCGGCTCGAGCGCAACCTCGGCCGCCTGCGCCCCGACCTCGACCCCACCGCGCTGCGCGACCTCAGCCGCGAGGGCATGCGCTCGTACCTGCGGTACTGGTGCGACTCGTTCCGGCTTCCGTCCTGGACGCCGGAGCAGGTGCGCGCCTCGGTGCGGGTCGAGGGCGACGGGCCGGTGCGCGAGGCCCTGGGGTCGGGCCGGGGCGTGGTGGCCGCGCTGGCGCACCAGGGCAACTGGGACCTCGCCGGCGCCTGGTCGGCCCTCGACCTGCACCGCGTCACGACCGTCGCCGAGCGGCTCGAGCCCGTCGAGGTCTATGACGCGTTCGTCGCGTACCGCACCCGGATCGGCATCGACGTGCTGGCGCTCGGCGACGACGGCGTCTTCACCTCGCTGGTGCGGGCGCTGCGCGGCGGCGGGCTGGTCCCGCTGCTGTGCGACCGCGACCTCAGCCGCACCGGCCTCGAGGTCGACCTGGCCGGTCACCGCGCGCGGGTCGCGGCCGGCCCCGGGTCGCTGGCCGAGGTCACCGGCGCGCTGCTGGTGCCGGTGAGCATCTGGTACGAGCGCGTCCCGCGGGCCGAGCGCCGCCGGGTCGGCGGCGGCTCCGGGTACCGCACGGTCATCCGGTTCGGCGAGCCGGTCGAGCCGCCGCAGGTCGACGGCCGCGCCGCCCGGGTGCTGGCGCTGACCCAGGCCGTCGCCGACGGCCTCGGACGCGGGCTCGTCGAGCACCCGCAGGACTGGCACATGCTCCAGCCGGTGTTCGTCGACGACCTCGACCCGCAGCGGCTGGCCCGCGCGCGCGAGGCCGCGACGTGAGGCTCGGCATCGTCTGCCCGTACTCCCTCGACGTCCCCGGCGGGGTGCAGTTCCACATCCGCGACCTGGCCGAGCACCTGATCGCGCAGGGGCACGACGTCAGCGTCCTGGCCCCGGCCGACGACGACACGCCCGTCCCTGCCTACGTCGTGCCCGCGGGTCGCGCGCTGCCCGTCCCGTACAACGGCTCGGTCGCCCGGCTGACCTTCGGGCCGCTCACCTCGGCGAGGGTGCGCCGCTGGCTGTCCGACGGCGACTTCGACCTGGTGCACCTGCACGAGCCGCAGATCCCCAGCCTGTCGCTCATCACCCTCTGGGTCGCCGACGAGATCCCGGTCGTCGCCACCTTCCACACCTCGATCGAGCGGTCCCGGGCCCTCACCGTGTCCTACCCGTTCCTGCGTCCGGCGATGGAGAAGATCTCGGCGCGCATCGCGGTGAGCGAGGACGCGCGCCGCACCCTGGTCGAGCACCTCGGCGGCGACGCCGTCGTCATCCCGAACGGGGTCGACTGCTCGGTCTTCACCTCGGCGACCCCGCAGCCGCGCTGGCAGGGCACCCCCCAGCGGCGCACCCTGGCGTTCCTCGGGCGCATCGACGAGCCCCGCAAGGGCCTGCAGGTGCTGGCCGAGGCGTTCGGCCGCGTCCGGCGCGAGGTCCCCGGCGTGCACCTGTTCGTCGCCGGCCGCGGTGACCTCGACGAGGGTCGCGAGCGGTTCGGCGCCGACGCCGAGGCCGTCACCTTCCTCGGCGAGGTGAGCGAGCGCGACAAGGCCGACCTGCTGGCCTCCGTCGACGCCTACGTGGCGCCCCAGACCGGCGGCGAGAGCTTCGGCATCGTCCTGGTCGAGGCGATGAGCGCCGGGGCCGCCGTGGTGGCCAGCGACCTCGGCGCCTTCCGCCGGGTGCTCGACGAGGGCCGGTGCGGCGCGCTGTTCACCACCGGCGACCCCGCCTCGCTGGCCGAGCGGCTCGGCGAGGTGCTGCACGACGACGGCCGGCGCGCGCAGCTGCGCGCCCGGGGTTCGCAGTGGGTGCGGCGCTACGACTGGGACACCGTCGCGGACCAGCTGCTCGAGGTCTACGCGATGGTGGCGCCCGACCCCGCGGCCCGCGACGGCCGCCGCACCGAGGGGCACAGGGTCCAGGGCGAGGACGACGACGAGACGCTCGGACGGCGCCTGCTCGGCAGGTGGCGCCGGTGAGCGGGGCCGACCTGCTGCTCCCGGCCGGGCTGCTGCTGGCGGCGGCCGTGGTCGCCCTGGGCTGGTACCTGCTGTTCTGCGCGCGGCGCCTGGACCGCCTGCACCGCCGGGTCGAGGGCGCGGCCGTCGCGCTCGACGACCAGCTGCTGCGGCGCGCGCAGGCGGCGCTCGAGCTGTCGTCGACCGGGGTGCTCGACCCCGCGAGCGCCCTGCTCGTGGCCGGCGCCGCCGCGACGGCGCTGGAGGCGGGGGAGGACCGCGCCGCCCAGCTCGCCCTCGACCCGTTCTCGGTCAGCCGGCTCGAGGCGCTCGGCGAGGAGCGGGGGTCGGCCGAGAGCGACCTGTCGCGCGCGCTGCGGGCCACGCTCGACCCGCTGCCGGACGACCACCCCGCCCGCACCGACCACCTGCTCGACCAGCTCGGAGCGCTGGGCCACCGGGTGGCCCTGGCCCGGCGGTTCCACAACGACGCCGCCAGCCACGCGGCCGCGCTGCGGCGCAAGCGGCTGGTGCGGTGGGCCCGGTTGGCGGGCAGCGCACCGCACGTGCGCACGGTCGACTTCGACGACGGGCCGTTCCGGGCGGCTCCCGGGGAGGGGGCGCGGCACGGGTTACCGTCGCAACCGTGACCCGCTCGGCCCGTCGTCCCCCGCTCGTGCGCACCCTGGCCCTGCTCGGCGCCACCGTCCTGGCCACCGGTCTCGCCGCCTGCTCGGACGAGGCGGCGCCGGAGCCGACGGCGGCACCCACGACCACCACGCGGGCGCCGCTGGTGTCCGAGAACACCGCGACCGTGGCGCCGGTCCTGCGCAGCAGCGTGCTCAGCGGGCTCCCGGTGGCCGACGGCCCGGTGCTGGCGGTGAAGATCGACAACACCGCGAAGGCCCGTCCGCGCATCGGCGTCAACAGCGCCGACGTCGTGTACGTCGAGCCGGTGGAGGGCGGGGCGACCCGGCTCAACGCCGTCTTCTCGACCCGGGTGCCCGGGCAGGTGGGCCCGGTCCGCAGCGCGCGGACCTCCGACGGCGCCATCCTGCAGCCCTACGGCGCGGTGGCGTTCGCCTACTCCGGCGGCTCGGCGGGCACGGTGAGCCAGCTGCGCCGGACGCCGCTGCTGCACGTCAGCATGGACAGCTCGGGCGAGGGGTTCCGGCGCGAGCGCAGCCGTCCGGCTCCCTACGACGTGGTCGGCGACCCGTCCGTGCTGCTGGCCCGCTCCGGGGGCAGCTCCGTCCCGGGCGACGTCGGGTTCCGGTTCGGGCCGCTGCCCGCGGGCGGGTCGCCGGTGCGCAGCGCGTCGACCCGGTACGACCTGGCGACGCTGCAGTTCGTGTGGAGCGCCCAGCAGTCGCGCTGGCTGCTCACCACCGACGGCACGCCCGACGTCGACTCCGGGGGACTCCAGGTCGGCCCGACCACCGTGGTCTTCCAGCACGTGCCCGTGGTGGCGAGCGGCAACAGCGACGTCAACGGCGCCGTCACCCCGGACGTCGTGCTCACCGGCTCGGGACCGGCCACGGTGCTGCGCGACGGCCGGGCCTTCGCCGCGCAGTGGGCGCGGCCCGCGGGCTCGGGGCCCACGTCGTTCACGATCGGCGGGGCACCGCTGCCGTTCGCCGCCGGCCAGGTGTGGGTCGTGCTGGTCGCGACCACCCAGGCGGTGACCCTCGGCTGACGGGGTCCTACCCTCGTCACGTCACCTGCGGCCGTCGGCCGCGCACGAGCACTGCGAGGAACAGCATGTCCGGCGAAGCCAGCACGCAGCCCACCACGGAGCCCACCACCGGCACCACGCGCGTCAAGCGCGGCATGGCCGAGATGCTCAAGGGCGGCGTCATCATGGACGTCGTCACCGCCGAGCAGGCCCGCATCGCCGAGGACGCCGGCGCCGTCGCGGTGATGGCCCTCGAGCGCGTCCCCGCCGACATCCGCGCCCAGGGCGGGGTGTCGCGGATGAGCGACCCCGACATGATCGACGGCATCATCGCCGCCGTCTCGATCCCGGTGATGGCCAAGGCCCGCATCGGCCACTTCGCCGAGGCCCAGGTGCTGCAGTCGCTCGGCGTCGACTACGTCGACGAGTCCGAGGTGCTCACGCCCGCCGACTACTCCCACCACATCGACAAGTGGAAGTTCACCGTCCCGTTCGTGTGCGGCGCCACCAACCTGGGCGAGGCGCTGCGGCGCATCACCGAGGGCGCGGCGATGATCCGGTCCAAGGGCGAGGCCGGCACCGGCGACGTCTCCAACGCGGTCACGCACATGCGCACGATCCGCGGCGAGCTGAACCGGCTGCGCTCGATGTCCGAGGACGAGCTCTACGTCGCCGCCAAGGAGCTGCAGGCGCCGTACGAGCTGGTGGCCGAGGTCGCCCGCGCCGGCAAGCTGCCGGTCGTGCTCTTCACCGCCGGCGGCATCGCCACGCCGGCCGACGCCGCGATGATGATGCAGCTCGGCGCCGAGGGCGTCTTCGTCGGCTCCGGCATCTTCAAGTCGGGCAACCCGGCCGAGCGCGCCTCCGCCATCGTCAAGGCCACCACCTTCCACGACGACCCGGCGATGGTCGCCAAGGTCTCGCGCGGGCTGGGCGAGGCGATGGTCGGCATCAACGTCGACGAGATCCCGCAGCCGCACCGGCTCGCCGAGCGCGGCTGGTAGGACGCTCCACCACACCTGACCAGCCCGACGTCGTCCACGGCTCAGGTGACGGTCGGGCGCTCGCGGTACCGCTCGGCCAGGTGCTCCTGCGCGTCGAGCACCGCCCGCAGGTGCTCGGCCGCCGCGAGCACGTCGGCGTGCGAGAGGTACAGCGGGGCGAACCCGAGGCGGACGACGTCGGGCTCGCGGAAGTCGCCGACCACGCCGCGGGCGATCAGGGCCTGCACCACGCCCCACGCCTGCGGGTGCCGGACGGCCACCTGCGAGCCCCGACGTCCTGGGTCGCGCGGCGTGGCCACCTCGAGGTCGGGCAGCAGGGTGTCGAGGCACTCCAGGAAGAACCCGGTGAGCGACAGCGACTTGGCGCGCACGTCGGCGAGGGGCAGCCCGTCGTAGGCCGTGAGCGCCGCCTCGAGCGCGAGCACCGACAGCAGTGGCGGGGTGCCCACGCGGGTGCGCGCGATGCCGTCCGACGGCGCGTAGGTGCCCTCCATCGCGAACGGCCGCGAGTGCCCGTGCCAGCCGGTCAGCGGGTGGTCGAAGGCGTCCTGGTGCCGGTGCGCCACGTAGACGAAGGCCGGCGCGCCGGGGCCGCCGTTGAGGTACTTGTAGCCGCACCCCGCCGCGAGGTCGGCGCCGTGCTCGTCGAGACCGACCTCGACCACACCGGCCGAGTGGCACAGGTCCCAGATCGCCAGGCCGCCGGCGTCGTGCGTCGCCGCCGTGACGGCGGGCAGGTCCCACAGCTCGCCGGTGCGGTAGTCGACCTGCGACACCGACACGAGCGCGACGTCGTCGCCGTGCCTCGCGATCACCTCCGGCATGAGATCCGGTGTGGCGTGGACGATCTCGAGGTCGGCCACCCGTGCCGCACCTTCGAGCACGTACTGGTCGGTGGGGAAGACCCCGGGGTCCGAGATCGCCACCCGCCGGCCGGGACGCATCCGCGCCGCCGCCACGAAGCACTTGAACAGGTTGACCGACGTGGAGTCGCCGACCGCCACCTGGCCCGGCGCCGCACCGACGAGCGCACCGACGGCGTCGCCGACGCGCAGCGGGGCGTCCCACCAGCCGTGGGTGTTCCACGAGGCGATCAGGTCGGTGCCCCACTGCCGCGTGACCACGTCGGCGATCGCGGCGGGCACGGCGCGGGGGAGCGCGCCCAGCGAGTTGCCGTCGAGGTAGACGGTGCCGGCGGGCAGGTCGAAGCGCTCCCGCGCGTGGGCGACGGGGTCGGCGGCGTCGAGCGCCGACGCGCTCGCCGCCAGCGCCGCGTGGGTCGTCACCGGCCCAGCCCGTCGACGGTCTCGGCACCCGGCAGGGCCGCGACCGCGGCCCCGGGGAGGACGAGCTTGGACCGGCGCAGGCCGCTGCCCACGACCACCCAGGGGGTCGCGGCGACCGCGGCGTCGACGAGCAGCAGCCAGCCGTCCGGCAGGCCGACCGGTGTGATGCCGCCGTACTCCATGCCGGTCAGCTCGACGGCCTCGTCCATCGGTGCGAACGACGCGCGGCGCGCGTCGAGCCGCTTGCGCACCAGGCCGTTCACGTCGGCCCGGGTGGTGGCCAGCACCACGCACGCCGCGTGCCGCACGGCGTCACCACGTCGGCCGGCGACGACCACGCAGTTCGCCGACGCGTCGAGCGGCACGTCGTAGGCCTCGCAGAACGCCGCCGTGTCGGCGAGGTCGGGATCGATCGGGCCCACCCGCGCCTGGTCGACCGACCCCACGACGCCGGCGACCGTGGGTGCGAGCAGCTCGAGCCGCTCCAGCGCGGGGACGGTGGGCAGGCCGGGGAACGGCTCGGTCCGGCCGGACGGCGCAGTCGGGTGGGTCACCCGCCCATCCTGTCCGACCCGCGGCCGGTGCGCCGCGCAGGCAACCTCCCGGCCGTCCGGAGGAGTATGACCAGGTGACGAGGGGAGCACCGTGCAGCGCACCGGAGGGGTTCGAGGCGTTCGTGTCCGCGGCCGGGAACCGGCTGCACACGACCGCCTTCCTGCTGACGCGCGACCACGGCCTGGCCGAGGACCTCGTGCAGACCGCGCTCGCCCGGTCGTGGCGCGCGTGGCGCCGGGTGCACGGCGACCCCGAGCCGTACGTGCGACGGGTGCTGGTCAACGCCTTCGTGTCCTCGCGGCGGCGCCGCTGGTGGGGCGAGCAGCCGACCGAGGTGCTGCCCGAGGCGCAGGCACCGGACGGGTACGAAGCGGTCGACGAGCGGCTCGGCGTGCAGGCGCTGCTCGCCCGGCTGCCGGCGCGCCAGCGTGCCGTGGTGGTGCTGCGCTACCTCGAGGACCTGCCCGAGCGGGAGGTGGCCGACCTGCTCGGCTGCAGCGTCGGCACGGTCAAGAGCCAGGCCAGCCGGGCGCTCGCCGCGCTTCGGGTGCACGAGGGCCCGGCGACCAGCGAGGAGGGTGCGTGATGGACCTCGACGGGCTGCGTCAGGAGCTGCGGGCGTCTGCGGACGGCGGCGGCGTGCCGCACGCGGAGCGGATGGCGGGGGTGCGGCGCCGGGTGCGCCGGGCCCGGGCGGTCCGGGCCCTTCCGGTGGCGCTCGTGCTGGCGGTGCTGGTCGCCGTCCCGGTCGTGCGCTGGGCGGGCGAGCGCGCCCCGGTCGTCCCGGCCGGGTTCGACGGCTCCTACCCCGGACCGGAGACCTTCGACCGGCTCGCCGTCGACGGGACCTGCCCCGAGGGCGGGCAGGCGGCCTCCGGGACGCCGGTCCCCGTCGGTCCGGACGAGGTCGAGCCTGCAGGTGCGGCGGCGCTGGTCGCACCGCTGGAGGCCGCGTCCGCCGACGCCGGGGCCGATCTCGAGGTGGTGCTCGTGCGGCGGACGGCGACCTCGCTCGCGCCGGGTGCACCGCCGTGCGGCCCGTCGTACGCGCTGTACCTGGGCGGCACCGGCGAGCGCGACGCCCAGCTCCTCGTCACCCTCTCGTGGGCCGGCGACGACAGGTTCACCACCGTGTCGACGTGCGGCGAGCAGGCGTCGGACGCCGACGCCGGGTGCGAGGAGCTGTCCGGGGACCGGTGGGTGGGCACGGCCGCCGAGATCGGACCCAGCCGGACCCTGGTCGTGCTCGTCCTGGCCGCCCCCGACGCGGCCGACGAGGCGACCGCCCCGCGGTCGCCGTCCAGCAGCTGCGGGGCGACCCGCTCGGCACCGACGCGCTGGTCGCGCTCGCGCTCGCGCAGGACTGGCACCGGCTGGCCGAGCAGGTGGAGGCGGACGTCGTGCCGTGAGCCGCGGGTAGCCTCGCCCGCGTGCCCGGGATCGTGTCGCTGCTGCCGTCCGCCACCGAGTGGGTCTACGCCCTCGGCCTGCAGGACGACCTGCGCGGCGTCACCTTCGAGTGCGACGAACCGGTCTCGGCGCGCACCGACCACCGGGTCGTGGTGAGCGGGCTGGCGTCCGCGGGGATGACGCCGGGGGAGATCGACGCCCGGGTCAAGGAGCGGGTGCGGGCGGGTCTCGGCCTGTACGACCTCGACGCCGCCGCGATGGCCGAGATCGGGCCGGACCTGGTGCTGACCCAGGACCTGTGCCGGGTGTGCGCGCTGCCGGCCGGCGAGGCCGAGGCGGCGCTCGACGCCGCCGGCTGCCCGGGCGAGGTGGTCACCCTCGACCCGCACCGCCTCGACGAGGTGCTCGACGGCGCGGTGGCGGTGGCGTCCGCCGCCGGGCGCCGCGACGAGGGCGAGCGGGTGCGGGCCGGGTTGCGCGGCCGGCTGGACGCGGTCGCCGCGGCGGTGGCCGGCCGTCCCCGTCCCCGGGTGCTGGTGCTGGAGTGGACCGACCCGGCCTACCTCGCCGGGCACTGGGTGCCCGACCTGGTCGAGGCCGCGGGCGGCGACCCGGTCCTGGCGCTGCCGGGGGCGCGGAGCGTCGGCGTCGGGTGGGCCGACGTGACGGCCGCGGAGGCCGACGTCGTGCTCGTGGCACCGTGCGGTTACGGCCTCGACGACGCCGTCGCGCGGGCGCGGGAGGTGCGCGACCGGCTCCCGTCCGCGCAGGTGTGGGCGGTCGACGCCGGCGCCCTGGTCACCCGACCGGGGCCGCGCGTCGTCGACGGCGTCGAGGCGCTGGCGTGGGCGCTGCACGGCGACGTGGTGCCCGCACCGCCGGCGGGACGGGTCGCCCGCGTCGGGCCCTGACCGTCTGCCTACGCTGCTGGCCGTGACCAGCCCCCTGATCGGCGTGCTCGCGCTGCAGGGCGACGTCCGCGAGCACCTGCGCGCCCTGGAGGACGCCGGCGCGTCCGCCCGCACCGTCCGGCGCCCGGAGGAGCTCGACGACCTCGACGGCCTCGTGCTGCCGGGCGGGGAGTCGACCACCATCGACAAGCTCGCCCGCGCCTTCGACCTGCGCGAACCGCTCGTCGACCGGCTGCGTGACGGGCTGCCGGCCTACGGCTCCTGCGCGGGGATGATCCTGCTGGCCGACCGCGTGCTCGACGGCCGCCCCGACCAGCAGACCTTCGGCGGGCTCGACGCCACCGTGCGTCGCAACGCGTTCGGGCGCCAGGTCGACTCGTTCGAGGAGGACGTCGCGTTCACCGGCCTGGACGCCCCGGTGCGGGCGGTCTTCATCCGCGCCCCGTGGGTGGAGGAGGTCGGTGCGGGGGTCGAGGTGCTCGCCCGGGTGGAGGGCGGCCCGGCCGACGGTAGGATCGTGGCCGTTCGCCAGGGCCCGCTGCTCGCGACGTCGTTCCACCCGGAGGTCACGGGGGACCACCGCGTGCACGGCCTGTTCGTGCAGATCGTGAGGGAGCACACGTCATGAGCGGCCACTCCAAGTGGGCGACCACGAAGCACAAGAAGGCCGTCATCGACGCCAAGCGCGGCAAGATGTTCGCCAAGCTGATCAAGAACATCGAGGTCGCGGCGCGCACCGGCGGCGGTGACCCGGCCGGCAACCCGACGCTCTACGACGCCATCCAGAAGGCGAAGAAGACGTCGGTGCCGAACGACAACATCGACCGCGCCCTCAAGCGCGGCTCCGGCGCCGAGGCCGGCGGCGCCGACTACCAGACCATCATGTACGAGGGCTACGGCCCGAACGGCGTGGCGGTGCTCGATCGAGTGCCTCACCGACAACCGCAACCGCGCCGCCGTCCGAGGTGCGCATCGCGTTGACCCGCAACGGCGGCCAGATGGCCGACCCGGGTTCGGTCTCGTACCTGTTCAGCCGCAAGGGCGTCGTGATCGTTCCGGCAGACGGGCTCGACGAGGACGACGTGCTGGCTGGCGGTGCTCGACGCCGGCGCCGAGGAGGTCAACGACCTCGGCGAGAGCTACGAGGTCGTCAGCGAGGCCACCGACCTGGTCGCGGTGCGCACCGCCCTGCAGGAGGCCGGCATCGACTACGACTCGGCCGACGCGCAGTTCGTCCCGGCGATGCAGATCGAGCTCGACGCCGAGGGCGCCGAGAAGATCTTCCGGCTGATCGACGCGCTCGAGGACAGCGACGACGTGCAGAACGTGTACGCCAACTTCGACGTCTCCGACGAGGTCATGGCCGAGGTCGGCTGACTCTGTTCCTGGCTCGCTGGCGCTCGCGCGGTTCCCGGCTCCTCAGGGGGTCGACTCCTCCCGCCTCGGCTCGCTCGCTGGCGCTCCCTCGCTCGGCGCGCCGGAGCCGACCGGAGCCGGGCTCCGGTTCCTCGTCCGTCAGGCGTCGTCGATCGCGTAGAGGATCGCGAGCCACTTGGCGCGGACGTCCTCCTGGTCCTCGTCGTCGTCGACGCGCGTCTCCTGGCGGGTGTCGTCGAGCGGGACGCGGTCCGGCAGCACCCGGAACCGCCCACCGGCGGCGACGTCCGCCGCGATGCGCTCGGTCAGCGCTCCTGCAGGTGTGCCCTCTTCGGCCATGACGGCAGTGTGCACCGCGCGTAGCGTCGACGCCATGGCCGAGATCGAGCTCGCCGACGACGCCCCGACCGTCACCCTCGACCGCGGCGACGTGCTCGTCGTGCGGCTCGCCGAGACCGCGACCACCGGGTACCTGTGGCGCGCCGACGTCGACGGGGGGCTGGTCGTGCTCGACGAGGAGGCCGGCCCGGGCGGGACGGCACCGGGCGCTGCCGGGTGGCGGGTGCTGCGGCTGCGCGCCGACGAGCCGGGGCCGTGGCGGGTCGACCTGCGGCTGGCGCGGCCCTGGGCGGACGTGGTCGCGCAGGAGCGCCGGGTCGACGTCACCGTGCGGTGAGCCGTCCCGGCACCCCTGCCGGACGCGCTACCAGAGGTAGATCTCGTAGACCATCCCGTCGGCCTCCTCGCGCATGCTGACCGTGCGTCCGGTCTGGCGCGCCTGGGCCGCCAGCGTGACCAGCGCCTGGTACGAGCCGTCCCGCGCGTTGTAGAGCTTCTTCCACGCGCCCCCGGTGACGTGCAGCCAGGAGTTGCGGGTCTCGTGGATGCACCACATCGCGTCGACCGTGACGTTCGTGGTCCAGGTGCCGGTGACTCCCTGGTCGCCGGCGTCGGCACCTGCCGTGCCGGGTGGCGACGCCGTCGGTGCCGACGACGACGAGCCGCCGTTCGACCGCCGGCTCGACGCGGTCGAGGGTCGGTGCGCTCGTGCCCGCACCGGCGCTCGCGCCGGTCTGCGCGCGCTGCTCGGGCAGCAGCGTCGGTCCGTCGTGGGTGATGCTCATCGGTCCGCCTCCTTCACCAGGCGTAGATCTGGTGGACGCTGCCGTCGTCCTCGAACAGCCCCACCGGACGCGCGAGCGCCTTGGAGGCGGCGAGCTCGGACAGCATCGCGTGGTTGGTGACGGCGTCGCCGCCGTCGAGCTTGAGCCAGCCGCGCTGCGCCGCGTAGGCCCAGACGTTGCCGTCGTTCTCGTTCGACCACAGGCCCGCGACGGCCTGGTTCGGCAGCCACGCCCGCACGGTGACGCCCTGCACGGTGCAGGTCTGGAACGTCTCGATCCCGCACTGCCCGTAGGCGATCCGGAAGTAGCCGCCGTCGCCCCAGCCGGCTCCCCAGCTGTTGCGGGCGATCCAGCAGCCGGCGCCGTCGTCGTACCCGACGAGCACGACGCAGTGCCCGCCCGCGAGCGAGCCGCTGACGTGGCTGTACACGCCCGACCGGTAGCTGAAGAAGTCCTGGTAGACGTTGAAGCAGGCCGTCACCGCGCCGTAGGTCGAGATCGCCTCCTTCATCTTCAGCGCGTTCCCCGACACGTTCTCGAACCCGGTGGCCTTCGCGACCCGGTTGCGCCAGTCGGCGTTCAGGGCCGAGCCGTCCTGGTCGCCCGCCGCGTAGGGGTAGTAGTCCTCGAACGTCACGCCGCTGGCCTGGGCGTGGGTGAGAGCGCGGTCGGGCCACCAGCCGTTGCCGCAGTTGCGTCCCTCGGAGCGTCCGTGCACGTAGAACAGGTGCGCCTCGGAGAGGTCGAGCGGCGTCTGGGTGCGGCGGGTGTAGCGGAACACGATCTCCATCGCGCCGGCGACGCCGAACGCGACGCACGAGCCGCAGCCGCCCTGGTCCTTGACGGCGGTGTCGTAGCTGACGCCGCCGACGTCGCGGACGTCGAACACGGCCGGGGCGCCGACGATGTCGGCGCTGGCCGCCATCGCCGCGGACGCGGCGTCCTCGTCGTCGTCGGCGATCTCCGGCTTCGGCGGCACGCCGAGCCGCAGCCGTCTGTCGGCCTCCTCCAGCGCCGTCATCGGCGTGTAGGCCATCTCCCACGGCGCGCCGGCGTCGGCCAGTGCCGTGCTCAGGGCGTCGAGGTCGAGCGGTGACGCGCTGCTCCCGTTGTTCTTCCTGCTGGTCGCCATCGTGTGGCCTCCCCTTCTCGTGGCCGTCGCGGACCGCGTCCACGACTGCGCCTGGGCGCGTGGGCGGGGGAGGGGCGTCGACGATCGCGCCGGACCCGAGCCGTTCGCGCGATGTCGTACTGTACTCGTTGTGCCACAACGACTTCGGACGCTTTGTCGTCAAGTCACCGAGTCGTCGGCAATGTCTTCCCGATCGCGCAGGTGACGCGCGAGGGCACGCAGCCTGCGGCGTGTCTCGACGCCGAACGCCCAGCGCGCCACGGGCTCCACAGCCGGCGCGAGCAGGCGTGGACGGCACGTGAAGGTGAGCGTGTAGGTGGCGGTCGATCCGGCGTCGTCGTCGCGGTGCCGGATCGAGGCGGCCCAGGTCGCGAACACCAGCACGGGACGGGTCAGCACGACCGCCGCGAGCCCCGGCCGGCGGAACGTGACGTACCGGGTGCGGAACGCGAAGCCGCCCAGGTACCAGCGCGCGGTGCAGACGGTCTCGACGCCCGGGCCGGGCGGGGCGTCGCCGACGACCTCGGCCCGCCGCAGCAGGGTGTCCCACTCGAGCCGGCGGTCGTAGTCGTGCACCAGGTCGAACACCTGCGCCGCGGGGGCCGGCAGGTGCTGCTCCACCACCACGTGCGCGGTCACCGGGGCAGCGTAGGCGGGCCGACGGGCCGCGACGGGTGTCACGCCGCCGGTGCGGGCCCCTCGCGTGCGAGGCTGGCGCGGTGCGCGTCCTGGGAGTCGACCCCGGCCTGACCCGGTGCGGTCTCGGCGTGGTCGACGGCCGCGCCGGACGGCGGGCCGCGCTGGTGCACGTCGGCGTCGTGACCACCCCCGCGAGCGACGACCTCGCCGCCCGGCTCCTGGCCGTGAGCGTGGCGATCGAGGACGCGATCGCGACCCACCGTCCCGACGTCGTCGCGGTCGAGCGGGTCTTCAGCCAGCACAACGTGCGCAGCGTGATGGGCACCGCCCAGGTGAGCGGGGTCGCGCTGCTGGCGGCCGCGCGCGCCGGGCTGCCGGTCGTCCTGCACACGCCCACCGAGGTCAAGGCCGCCGTCACCGGGTCGGGCCGCGCCGAGAAGGCGCAGGTCGGCGCGATGGTGGTGCGCATCCTCGGGCTCGACGAGGTGCCGCGACCTGCCGATGCCGCCGACGCCCTGGCGCTCGCGATCTGCCACCTGTGGCGTGGTGGGGTCGGTGCCGTGACGCCGGCCGGGGGCGCGGTGACCCCCGCCCAGCGCCGCTGGGCCGAGGCGACCGCGGCCGCCCGCACCCGCTGACGACCCCGCGGAGTGTGAGCCCCGGCCGCGACACGCCGGGCGTGTCGCGCCTGGCGGTCACACTCGACGGGCGGCGGCTACCGTTGGCGATCGAACAGGTGTTCGTGAGGGAGGAGCGCGCGTGATCGCGTCGGTGCGGGGACGGGTGGCGGCGGTGCGGCTCGACGGCGCCGTGGTCGAGGTCGGGGGCGTCGGGCTGGCGGTGCAGGCGACCCCGGCGACGCTGGCGTCGCTGCGGACCGGCCAGGAGGCCGAGCTGGCCACGTCGCTGGTCGTGCGCGAGGACTCCCTCACCCTGTTCGGGTTCGCCGACGCCGACGAGCGCGACGTGTTCGAGACGCTCCAGACCGTGTCGGGGGTCGGCCCGCGGCTCGCGCTGGCGATGCTCGCCGTGCACTCGCCGGAGGGGCTGCGCCGCGCGGTCGCCACCGACGACCTCACCGCCCTGTGCCGCGTCCCGGGAATCGGGCGCAAGGGTGCCCAGCGCATCGTGCTCGACCTGGCCGACCGGCTCGGCGGCCCGTCCGAGCCCGCGCGCCAGGGCGTGGCGGCGCCCGCGACGGCGTCCGGGGCCCCCGACGTCGTCGAGGCCCTGGTCGGGCTCGGCTGGAACGTCAAGCAGGCCGAGGCCGCCGTCCAGACGGTGAGAGCGGCCGACGACGCCCCGCGCGACCAGACCTCCCTCCTGCGCGCCGCGCTGCGCCACCTCGGACGGGGCTGACGTGGCGGTCGAGCCCGGGCGCCGGCACGACGGCAGCCTCGAGGTCGCGCTCCCCGACGACCCGGACGGGCCCGTCGACCTCGGCACCCGCGTCGTCGCCCCGGGGGCCGACGCCCTGGAGCGGGCCGCCGAGTCGGCGCTGCGACCGCGGCGGCTCGAGGACTTCGTCGGTCAGCCGGTCGTGCGCGAGCAGCTCTCGCTCGTGCTGCGTGCGGCCCGCGCCCGTGGCGCCGCCCCCGAGCACCTGCTGCTGTCCGGCCCGCCGGGGCTGGGCAAGACCACGCTGTCGATGATCGTGGCCGCCGAGCTCGGGGCGCCGCTGCGCATCACCTCCGGCCCCGCGATCCAGCACGCGGGCGACCTCGCGGCGATCCTGTCCTCGCTCGAGGAGAACGAGGTGCTGTTCGTCGACGAGATCCACCGCGTGGCGCGTCCCGCGGAGGAGATGCTCTACATGGCGATGGAGGACTTCCGGGTCGACGTCGTCGTCGGCAAGGGACCGGGTGCCACCGCCATCCCGCTCGAGCTGCCGCCGTTCACCCTCGTCGGCGCCACCACCCGTGCCGGCCTCCTGGCCGCCCCGCTGCGCGACCGGTTCGGGTTCACCGCCCACCTCGACTTCTACGGCACCGACGACCTGCAGACGGTGCTGCTGCGCTCGGCCGGACTGCTCGACGTGCACCTCGACCGCCGTGCCGCCGCCGAGATCGCGGGCCGCTCACGGGGCACGCCGCGGATCGCCAACCGGCTGCTGCGCCGGGTGCGCGACTGGGCCCAGGTCGAGGGCGACGGGCACGTCGACCTCGCCGCGGCCCGTGCCGCGCTGCGGGTGTACGAGGTCGACGACCTCGGTCTCGACCGGCTCGACCGCGGGGTGCTGCGCGCCCTCTGCGAGCGGTTCGGCGGGGGGCCGGTCGGCCTGTCGACGCTGGCGGTGGCGGTGGGGGAGGAGCCCGAGACGGTCGAGACCGTGGCCGAGCCGTTCCTGGTCCGCGAGGGCCTGGTCGCCCGCACCGCCCGCGGCCGGGTCGCCACGGCGGCCGGGTACCGCCACCTCGGGCTGGCGGTCCCCGCCCGGCACACCTCGGGCGCGGGCCAGCTCGGGCTCGAGCTGGACGCCCGCGACTGATCCACCACGTCGAGGCGACGACGCAGCGTCACCACCCGCGCGTCCGCGTTGTCCGGCCTCGTACCGCTCGCCTACACTCCGCGAGGGCTCCGGAACCCGTCAGGGCGTCCGAGCCGTTGCCATGCCGTCCGGGCATCCCCGGTCAGGCCACCGTGCAGCAACCCGGACGGGGCGTGCTGCGGAAGGACGTGGAACACCACGATGGACCCGACGTCGTTGCTGCTGCCCCTCATCATCCTGCTGCCGCTGGCGCTGCTGATCATGCGCCAGCGCAAGCAGCAGCGGGAGTTCGCCGCCCAGCAGGAGCGGCTGTCCGTGGGTGACCGGATCATGACCACGGCCGGGCTGTACGGGACGGTCACCCGCATCGACGCCGACACGATGCAGCTCGAGGTGGCCCCCGGGCTGACCCTGACCTGGGCCAAGGCCGCCGTCGGCCGGATCGTCACCGAGCCCGCGGTCGCCGGGCCGGTGGGCACCGACCGCGAGGACGGCGCCGGCCCCGACCTGACCAAGTCCGACCCGGCCTGACGGCCCGATCGCCGTCAGCCCTCACCGACCGAGAAGAGATCCACCCCGTGGCTTCGTCCCGCACGCGATCGCGCCGCCCGCTCGGCGTGCTCGTCGTCCTCGTGCTCGCCCTGCTCGGCTCGCTGGCGGCGGGCACCCAGTGGAGCAGCGCCTCCTGGGCGCCCAAGCTGGCCCTCGACCTCGCCGGCGGCACCCAGATCATCCTCGAGCCCCGGCCGGACGAGGGGAACGAGGCGCAGGTGACGCCGCAGATCATCGACGACGCGATCGTGGTGATCCGGCAGCGGGTCAACGGCTCCGGCGTCTCCGAGGCCGAGGTGACCAGCCAGGGCGGGCGCAACATCGTCGTCGAGCTCCCGGGCGACCCCGAGGAGCAGGAGCGGGCGCGCGAGCTGGTCAGCCAGTCGGCGCAGATGCAGTTCCGTCCGGTGCTCGTCGAGGCGGGTGCCGCGCCCGCGGAGGCGGCGCCGCCGGGCGAGGGCACCCCCACCGACGGCACCACCCCCACGGACGGCACCACCCCCACCGACGGCACGACGCCCGCGCCCACCGAGAGCGCGCCGGCCCCCACCGAGAGCGCGCCGGCCCCCACCGAGAGCACGAACGGGCGGGCCGTGCCGCAGGCGTTCGCGCAGTCGACCACGCCGCCGGCGAGCGAGCCCGCCGCCACCGACCCGGCGGCCAGCGACCCGGCGGCCACCGACCCCGCCGCCACGCCCGCGCCGGAGCCCACCGACGCCTCCGACCTGAACCAGATCACCGAGGAGATCGCCGCCGAGTTCCAGGCGCTCGACTGCACCGACCCGGCCAACCTGGCCGGCGGCATCCAGGGACCGGCCGACGAGCCGCTGGTGACCTGCCTGCAGACCGGCGAGGCGAAGTACATCCTCGGTCCGGTCGAGGTCGAGGGCTCGCGCATCGCGGAGGCGTCCTCCGGCCTGCAGCAGACCCAGCAGGGCTTCACCACCGGTGAGTGGGCCGTGCAGCTCGAGTTCGACCGCGAGGGCGCCAGGGAGTTCCGCGCCGTCACCGAGCGTTTGATCGGGCTGCAGCAGCCGCAGAACCAGTTCGCCATCGTGCTGGACGGCCTGGTCGTCTCGGCCCCGCGCACGAACCAGGTGATCTCCGACGGCAACGCCGAGATCACCGGCTCGTTCACCCAGACCACCGCCAGCCAGCTCGCCAACCAGCTGAAGTTCGGCGCGCTGCCGCTGTCGTTCGAGGTGCAGTCCGAGGACCAGATCTCGGCGCTCCTCGGCTCGGAGTCGCTGCGCAACGGCCTGCTGGCCGGCCTCATCGGCATGGTGCTGGTGGTGATCTACTCGGTCTTCCAGTACCGGGCCCTCGGCCTGGTGACGGTGTTCAGCCTCGTCGTCGCGGCGACGCTGACCTACCTGACCATCGCCGTGCTGTCCTGGACCCAGGGCTACCGGCTCAGCCTCCCCGGTGTCGCCGGCCTGATCGTCGCGATCGGCATCACCGCCGACTCCTTCATCGTCTACTTCGAACGCGTCCGCGACGAGGTCCGCGAGGGCCGCTCGCTCGTCGCGGCGGTCGAGACCGGCTGGAAGCGGGCCCGCCGCACGATCGTGGCCTCCGACGCGATCAACCTGCTCGCCGCCACGGTGCTGTACCTGCTGGCCGTCGGCGGGGTGCGCGGGTTCGCCTTCACGCTGGGCCTGACCACCCTCATCGACCTCGTCGTCGTCTTCCTGTTCACCCACCCGGTGCTGGCGCTCCTCGCGCGCACGAAGTTCTTCGGCGGCGGCCACCGGCTGTCCGGCTTCGCGCCCGAGCAGCTCGGCCGCCCGTCGGTGTACGCCGGCCGCGGACGGGTCCGCCCCGGCGCGCCGGTGGCCGGCGACGACGCGGACAACGAGGCGGCGGCGCCCGCCGGCCCCGCAGGTGGTCGTCAGACGATCGCCGAGCGGCGCGCCGCCGCGGCGGCAGCCGCCGGTGACCCGGACGAGACCCCAGGCGCCGACGGCGACTCCGTCCACGCCGGTCCGAACCTGACCAAGGAGTCCTGATGGCCTTCAGCTTCAGCCGGTTCGGCAACGAGCTGTACACCGGTCAGCGCTCGTTCCAGTTCGTCGACCGCTGGCGCACGTGGTTGTACCTGGGGCTCGCACTGGTCGTCGCGGCGATCCTGGTGCTGCTGCTCAAGGGCCTCAACCCGGGCATCGAGTTCCGGGGCGGTTCGGAGTTCCGGATCAGCGACGCGCAGACGCTCGACCAGGGCCTTGCGGCCGACGTCGTCGGCGGCGTGGTGCCCGAGGCCGGCGAGCAGGCCAGGGTCTCCGTGATCGGTACCAGCTCCATCCGCGTGCAGACCGAGCGCCTCACCAGCGACGAGACCGACGAGCTGCGCGGCGCCCTGGCCGAGGCCTACGGCGTCCAGCCGGGCGACGTGACGTCGTCGTTCGTGGGGGCGTCCTGGGGGGCCGACGTGACCAGCAAGGCCCTCATCGGCCTGCTGATCTTCATGGCGCTCGTGTCCGTCGTCATCACGATCTACTTCCGCGCCTGGCAGATGGCCGTCGCCGCCCTGGCCGCGCTCGTCCACGACCTGGC
This sequence comes from uncultured Actinomycetota bacterium, assembly GCA_963715595.1. Lineage (GTDB taxonomy): Bacteria > Actinomycetota > Actinomycetes > Actinomycetales > CAWJMD01 > MFD01275-22. The sequence continues at coordinate 1,999,782 of OY970255.1, read as the reverse complement.
CCTCACCGCAGGCGTCTACGCGCTGACCGGCTTCGAGGTCACGCCGGCGACGGTGATCGGGTTCCTCACGATCCTCGGGTACTCGCTGTACGACACGGTGGTCGTCTTCGACAAGGTGCGGGAGAACACCGCCCACGTCATGAGCAGCACCCGCCGCACCTACGGCGAGGCGGTGAACCTCGCCGTGAACCAGACCCTGGTGCGCTCGATCAACACCTCGGTCGTGGCACTGCTCCCGGTGGCCTCGATCCTGTTCATCGGAGCGCTCCTGCTGGGGGCGGGCACGCTGCGCGACATCTCGCTCGCGCTGTTCGTCGGCATCATCGCCGGCACGTACTCCTCGGTCTTCATCGCACCGGCGCTGCTGGTGCTGCTGCGACGTCGCGAGTCCACGGTGCGCGACCAGGAGGCCAGGGTCGCTCGCGCTCGCGAGGTCGCCGCGCGCGGCGAGCAGCGCGAGGGCGCGGCCGTCCCCGTGACGGTGGGCGGGGGCGCCGACGACGTCGCGGTGACCGACGCGACCGAGGCGACGCGCGCCACCCGCACCGCCGGCCCGCGCAACCAGCCCAGGCGCGGCTCGCGGCAGCGGCCCGGCGGACGGAAGCGCTGACGGTGCCCGACCTCGGCGCGCACGCGGCCACGGTGCGCGCGCTGGTGCGCGACGTGCCCGACCACCCGTCGCCGGGGATCCTGTTCCGCGACATCACGCCGGTGCTGGCCGACGCCGACGGCCTGCGGGCCTGCGTCGAGGGTCTGGCCGCGCTCGTCGACGACCTCGACGTCGAGGTCGTCGCCGGCATCGAGGCGCGCGGGTTCGTGCTCGGCGCCGCGTTGGCGCACCACGTGGGCACCGGGTTCGTCCCCGTCCGCAAGACCGGGAAGCTGCCGTTCAGCACGCTGAGCGAGTCGTACGAGCTCGAGTACGGCAGCGCCGAGATCGAGGTGCACACCGACGCGTTCGTCACCGGCCAGCGCGTGCTCGTGGTCGACGACGTGCTCGCCACCGGTGGTACCGCTCGTGCGGCGGCGCGGCTGGTCGAGGCGGCCGGTGGCGTGGTGGCGGGCGTCGTCGTCCTGCTCGAGATCGAGGGCCTCGGCGGGCGCGCGGCGCTCGCCGACCGCGACCTGCGCACGCTGCTCGCGCTCTGAGCCGGACGCCCGCACGACCCCGCGGGGGCGCACGTAGACTGGACAGGTCGGCCGAGCGGAGGTGCGGGCGTGGGTGAGGAAGCGGGTCAGGAGCGCGCGGGCGGCGCGACCACGACCACGCCCTCCGACGTCCCCGACGCCCCGCAGTCGCTGCGCCCCACCGGCGACCAGCAGGTCGAGCTGAGACCCGAGGACACCGGCCCGATCGGTCTGCGCGCCCGGCTGGCGCGGTTCGGGTCGCGCACCAGCAGCACCTCGCCCGTCATCGAGCCGCTGCTGCGCACGGTGCGCGCCAACCACCCCAAGGCCGACCTGGCGCATGCTCGAGCGCGCCTACCAGGTGGCCGAGCGGGCGCACCGCGGCCAGCGCCGCAAGAGCGGCGACCCGTACATCACCCACCCGGTCGCGGTCGCGACCATCCTGGCCGAGCTGGGCATGACGGTGCCGACGCTGTCGGCCGCGCTGCTGCACGACACGGTCGAGGACACCGACTACGGGCTCGACCAGCTCACGGCCGACTTCGGCGACGAGGTCGCCGGTCTCGTCGACGGCGTCACCAAGCTCGACAAGGTCACCTACGGCGAGGCGGCGCAGGCCGAGACCGTGCGCAAGATGGTCGTGGCCATGGCGCGCGACATCCGGGTGCTGGTGATCAAGCTCGCCGACCGGCTGCACAACGCCCGCACCTGGAAGTACGTGTCGCAGGCCTCGGCCGAGCGCAAGGCCCGCGAGACCCTCGAGATCTACGCGCCGCTGGCCCACCGGCTCGGCATGAACACGATCAAGTGGGAGCTGGAGGACCTCTCGTTCGCCACGCTGTACCCCGGCGTCTACGACGAGATCGTGCGGCTGGTCGCCGACCGCGCGCCGGCCCGCGAGGAGCAGCTGAGCTCGGTGCGCGACCAGGTCCGGGAGGACCTGCGGACCGCCAAGATCAAGGCGGTCGTCACCGGACGACCGAAGCACTACTACTCCGTGTACCAGAAGATGATGGTGCGCGGCCGCGACTTCGCCGACATCTACGACCTGGTCGCCGTGCGCGTCCTGGTCGACAGCATCCGCGACTGCTACGCCGTCCTCGGCGCCCTGCACGCCCGGTGGAACCCGGTGCCGGGGCGGTTCAAGGACTACATCGCGATGCCCAAGTTCAACATGTACCAGTCGCTGCACACGACGGTGATCGGTCCCGGCGGCAAGCCGGTCGAGATCCAGATCCGCACCCACCTGATGCACCGCCGGGCCGAGCTCGGCGTCGCCGCGCACTGGAAGTACAAGGAGTCGGCGAACAAGGGCGGCGCGTCGGCCGCCGGCGACACCGGCTCCGTCGGCGAGATGGCCTGGCTGCGACAGCTTCTCGACTGGCAGCGCGAGACCGGCGACCCGGGGGAGTTCCTGGAGTCGCTGCGCTTCGAGATCGGCTCGCGCGAGGTCTACGTGTTCACGCCGAAGGGCGACGTCGTCGCCCTCCCGGCCGGGTCCACGTCGGTCGACTTCGCGTACGCGGTGCACACCGAGGTCGGGCACCGGACGATGGGCGCGCGCGTCAACGGGCGGCTGGTCGCGCTCGAGTCCGAGCTCGAGAACGGCGACGTCGTCGAGGTCTTCACCTCCAAGGTCGCCGATGCCGGCCCGAGCCGCGACTGGCTGAACTTCGTCAAGAGCCCGCGGGCGCGCAACAAGATCCGGCAGTGGTTCAGCAAGGAGCGGCGCGAGGAGGCGATCGACCTCGGCAAGGAGCAGCTCGCCAAGACGATCCGCAAGCAGCACCTGCCGGTGCGCCGGCTGCTCAGCCACGAGTCGCTGGTGGGCCTCGCCGACGAGCTGCGCTACCCCGACGTCTCCGCGCTCTACGCCGCCATCGGCGAGAACCGGGTGTCGGCGGCGTCCGTGGTCGAGAAGCTCGTGGCCGCCGTCGGCGGCGAGGACGGCGCGGAGGAGGACCTCGCCGAGGCGACCATCCCCTCGACCATCCCGCAGAAGCGGCCCCGCTCGGGCTCCTCGGGCGTCGTGGTCAAGGGCCTCGACGACGTCTGGGTCAAGCTCGCCAAGTGCTGCACGCCCGTGCCGGGCGACCAGATCATCGGCTTCGTCACCAAGGGCTCGGGCGTCTCGGTGCACGTGCACGACTGCCAGAACGCCGCCTCGCTGCTGCAGCAGGAGGGGCGCATCGTCGAGGTGGAGTGGGCGGTCGACTCCTCGAGCCTGTTCCTGGTCCAGATCCAGGTGGAGGCGCTCGACCGCTCGCGCCTGCTCTCCGACATCACCCGGGTGCTGTCGGACCACCACGTCAACATCCTGTCGGCGAGCGTCAGCACCAGCCGCGAGCGGCTGGCCGTCTCGAAGTTCGTCTTCGAGATGGGCGACCCGGGCCACCTCGGGCACGTGCTGTCGGCCGTACGCCGCGTCGACGGCGTCTACGACGTGTACCGCATCACCGGTCGCAAGAGCTGAGTGCCGCTGCTGCCAGCGGGTTCTGAGCACCGGCTCTGACGGCGCGCAGCACCCTGGCCGCCCGCGCCAGGCCCGGCACCGGGCCGCGCGCCACGAGGTCGTCGACCACGTCGGCGGGGTCGGTGCCCCGACCCCACACCCACGCGAGGGCGGCGTCGTCGCGCCCGGTGCCCCACAGCGCGAGGTCGGCCGCTGTGCGCACCAGCGTCGTCACCGCGACACCGTGCACCTGCTCGACCGCCCGCGCCGGGACGCGGACGAGCCGCACCCGGACGCCGTCGGGCACCCGCAGGGCGGCGGCCGGCGGGGCCAGCACGTCGAGGTCGTGCGCGTCCTGCGGGGCGTGCGGCGCGGGGGAGCGACCGGGGCCGCCGCGGGCCCACACCGAGCTCGCCAGGCCGGCCGCCCAGCCCGGACGCAGCACCTGGCGCACCGCGTGGCAGCGCGCCACCGGCCACGGTTCGAGGTCGGCCGGCAGGTAGAGGTCGTCGACGACGCGCACCAGCTCGCCGAGCTGCCAGCGCCGTCGCAGCACCGCGGCCGGCTCGACCGCACCTGGGGCCAGGACGGGCCACCGTGCGCCCGTCGTCCGGACGGCGGGAGAGGTCACCGGACCGTTCTCGCAGCCGGCACCGGTCGCGCGCAACCGGCACCACCCGCGCTGTGGACGACGGGGCCGGTCAGCGAGCCTGTGGACGAGCGGTCAGGCGTGCTCGTCGGCGGTGCGGCGCACCGCCTCCAGCCACGCCCGGCGCGCCTCGAGCGCCGCGGCGGCGTCCTGCTCGGCGCGGGCGTCACCGGTGGACCGGGCCTGCTCGAGCTCGCGCTCCAGCTCGGCGATCGAGTCCTCGAGCTGGCCGACCGCGCCCTCGGCGCGGGCACGGGTCTCGGGGTTCGACCGGCTCCACTTCTGGTCGTCGAGCTCGCGCACGGCCTGCTCGACGGCGCGCAGCCGCTTCTCGATCCGCTGGATGTCGTTCCGCGGGACCTTGCCCGCGGCGTCCCAGCGGTCCTGGATGCCGCGCAGCGCGGCCTTGGCGGCGTCGAGGTCCTTGACCGGCACCAGCGCCTCGGCCTCGACGAGCAGCTGCTCCTTGACGACCAGGTTGGCCGCGAACTCCTCGTCGACCTTGCCCTGCTCGGCGTTGCGGGCGTCGAAGAAGGCGTCCTGGGCGGCACGGAAGCGCGCCCACAGGGCGTCGTCCTCCTTGCGCCCGGCGCGCCCGGCCGCCTTCCACCGGTCCATCAGGGCGCGGAACGCCGACGAGGTCGGGCCCCAGTCGCGCGAGCCCGACAGCGCCTCGGCCTCGGTGATGATGCGCTCCTTGGTCGCCTTCGCGTCGGCGTGCTCGACGTGCAGCTGGGCGAAGTGGTGCTTGCGGGCGCGGTCGAACGCGGTGCGGGCGTGGCTGAACCGCTTCCACAGCGCGTCCTCCACCGGCTTGTCGAGGCGGGTGCCCTCGCGCTGGGCCTCGCGCCAGGCGTCGAACAGCTGCTGCAGCCGGTCGCCGGAGGCCTTCCACTGCATCGACCCCGGGTCGGCCGCCGAGATCTGCTCGGCCTCGGCCACGATCACCTCGCGCGCCTGGCGAGCCTCCTCCTTGGCCTGCGCCCGCGCCTGCTCGGCCTCGGCGCGACGCTGCTCGACGACGGTGTCGAGCTCGTCGAGGCGGGCGCCCAGACCGGCGAGGTCGCCGACGACGTGGGCCTCGGGCAGCTGCTCGCGCACCGTCCGCAGGGCGCGGGCGATGTCGCGGACACCGGCTCCGTGCGCCTGCAGGCGCTGCTCGGCCAGGTCGACCTGGGCGACCAGGTCGTCGAACTTGCGCCCGAAGTAGGCCAGCGCCTGCTCGGGCGTGCCGTCGGGGAACGAGCCGACCGGCCGCTCGCCGCCCTCGGCGGCGGGGTCGGTGACGAACACGGTGCCGTCGTCGGCCACCCGGCCCCACGGGGTCGGGTCGCTCGCCGGGCGCAGCGGGTGCTCCTCGGCCGCCGCCGGCGCGGCCGCGGCCGGGGTCTCGACCGCAGCCGGACGGCCCGGACGCGGACCCGGACGGGGAGCCGGTCGCGGCACGGGACGCGGCACCGGCGGTGCCGCCGCCGCGGTGGTGGGTTCGGGCTCGGTGGTGGGTTCGGGCTCGGTGGTGGGCTCGGGCTCGGTGGTGGGCTCGGGCTCGGTGGTGGGCTCGGGCTCGGTGGTGGGCTCGGGCTCGGTGGTGGGCTCGGGCTCGGTGGTGGGCTCGGGCTCGGTGGTGGGCTCGGGCTCGGTGGTGGGCTCGGGCTCGGTGGTGGGCTCGGGCTCGGTGGTGGGCTCGGGCTCGGTGGCCGGTTCCGCCTCCGGCGCGGGCTCCGGCTCGGGCGGCGTGGCGGTCGCCTCCAGCGCCGCCGAGCTCTGGATGGCGTCGGCGGTCTCGTCGGCCGCCGGCGACCCCGGCTCGTCGCGCGCGCCGCTGGGCTGCGTGGGCTCGGTCACTGCGCCGTCACTCCCTCGATGCTGATGGCGAACGCGGGTGCGGTGCCGTCCGGCCCCACCCCGCCCTCGGCGATCTCCTGCACGATGTCGAGGCCACCGGTGATGCGGCCGAACACCGAGTACCCGCCGGCCGAGTCGGACGGGATGGTCGAGTCCTCGTAGACGAGGAAGAACTGGCTGCCCTGGCTCTCGGCGTCGTCGCCGACGCGGGCCATCGCGAGCGTCCCGGCCGGGTAGAGGTCGTCGGCCGGGGCGTTCTCGATCGGGCCCCAGCTGTAGCCGGGACCACCCTGGCCGGTGGCCGTGGGGTCGCCGCACTGCAGCACGAAGATGCCCTCGACGGTCAGCCGGTGGCACGGGGACTGGTCGTAGAACCCGTCCGCCGCCAGCTGGACGAAGTTGGCGACCGACTGCGGCGCGAGAGCGCCGTCGAGCTCGAGGGTGATGTCGCCGCAGGTGGTGGTGACGGTGGCGGTCCAGGTGCGGCCCTCGGCGACGGCCGGGTCGGGTGCGGCCGGGAACTGCGCGGGCTCGGCGTTCGGCTGCGTCGTCACCTCGGGGCAGGGGTTGTCGGCCGCGGGCTCGCTGGCGACGGGCTCGCTGGCGACGGGCTCGGTCGGCGCGGTCGCGACGTCGTCGCCCTCGCCACCGCGGCCGGCGAGCCACCAGACCAGGCCGATCACCAGGACGGGCACGAGCACGCCCGCCACGACGAAGGAGACGTTGCGCAGGCGCCGCCGGCGTTCGAGGCGCGCGGTCTGCCTCTCCTGCCAGTCGGCGTACCGACGTCGTGCGTACTCGCGCTCCCGCTTGCTCGGCGACACGGAGAACCCTCCCAGGTTCGGGTGGCCAGGTGTCGCTGACGAGGTGGGTCCCGCGAGCGCCCGGCGATGACGGACCACCACGAGTCTAGGGGGAGGCGCTCTGGGTAGGCTCCTGGACGTGCTGCTGTCCGCCTTCCCGGCCGCCGCGTTCGGCACCAACTGCTACGTGCTGGCCCCCGCGCCGGGGGAGGAGTGCCTGGTGGTCGACCCCGGCATCGGCGTGCTCGACGACCTCGCCGCCGTGCTCGCCGAGCACCGGCTGCGCCCCGCCGCGGTGCTGCTCACCCACGGGCACCTCGACCACGTCTACTCGGTGACGCCGGTGTGCCAGGGGCACGGGGTGCCCGCCGTCGTGCACGGCGACGACGCCTACCGCCTCGACGACCCGATCAGCCTGCTCGACCCGTCGCTGGTGGCGATGCTCGAGCAGCAGTTCGGCCAGCAGGCCACCTGGGCCGCGCCGGACGACGTCCGGCGGGTCCTCGACGCCGAGGTGCTCGACCTCGCCGGCGTGCGGCTGCGGGTGCTGCACGCGCCCGGCCACACCGAGGGCTCGGTGATGTTCGCTCTCGACGACGTGCCGACCTCGCTGTCCGGCGCGACCGGCGACCCCGGCCGCCCGACGTCCACGCTGCTGTCCGGCGACGTGCTGTTCCGCGGCAGCATCGGCCGCACCGACCTGCCCGGCGGGTCGCACGAGGCCATGCTGACCTCGCTGCGCGAGGTGGTGCTGCCGCTGCCCGACGACACCCTGGTCATGCCCGGCCACGGCCCGCACACGACGATCGCCCAGGAGCGCGCCACGAACCCCTACCTGACCCCGCTGGCGTCCTGATGGCCCGCATCACGCCCATCTCCGGCTTCCCCGAGTGGACCCCCGCCCAGCGCGCGGTCGAGCAGCAGGTGCTCGACGAGCTGCGCCGGGTGTTCGAGCTGCACGGCTTCCCCTCGATCGAGACCCGCGCCGTCGAGCCGGTGGCGCAGCTGCTGCGCAAGGGCGAGATCGACAAGGAGGTCTACGGCGTGCGCCGCCTCGCCGCGCCGGCCGACCAGGCCCGCGCCGACGACGACCTGGCGCTCCACTTCGACCTCACCGTGCCGTTCGCGCGCTACGTGCTCGAGAACGCCGGCACGCTGCAGTTCCCGTTCCGGCGCCACCAGGTGCAGAAGGTCTGGCGCGGCGAGCGCCCGCAGGAGGGCCGCTACCGCGAGTTCGTCCAGGCCGACATCGACGTCGTCGACCGCGACACGCTCCCGTTCGGGTACGAGGTCGAGCTGCCGCTGGTGATGGCCGAGGCGTTCGCCGGGCTGCGCCGGCTCGGCCTGCCTGCCATGACCATCCGCGTGAGCAACCGGCGCCTGGCCGAGGGGTTCTACCTGGGCCTGGGTCTCGACGACCCGCCGGCCGTGCTGCGCGCCGTCGACAAGCTCGACAAGGTCGGGCCGGACGGCGTGCGCCGCGAGCTGCTCGCCGCCGGTGCCACCGACGCACAGGTCGACGCGTGCCTGTCGCTGGCGTCGATCCGTTCGGCCGGAACGGGTTTCGTCGACGAGGTGCGCGCCCTGGGGTCGCGGCACGAGCTGCTCGACCAGGGTCTCGACGAGCTGGCGGCGGTGGTGGGGGCCGCCGAGAGGCGGTCTCCCGGAGCGCTGGTCGCCGACCTGTCGATCGCCCGCGGACTCGACTACTACACCGGCACGGTCTACGAGACGACCATGGCCGGCTTCGAGCAGCACGGCTCCGCGTGCTCGGGCGGCCGCTACGACGCGCTGGCCACCGACGGCAAGGTCACCTACCCGGGCGTCGGCATCTCGTTCGGCGTGACGCGCGTGCTGGGGCTGCTGTTCGGGCGCGGGCTGACGGCGTCGCGCTCGGTGCCCACCTGCGTGCTGGTGGCGGTCACCGACGAGGAGCGGCGCGCCGACGCCGAGGCCGCCGCCGACGCGCTCCGGGCCCGGGGCGTCTCCGCCCTGGTGTCGCCGGCGGCGGAGAAGTTCGGGAAGCAGATCCGCTTCGCCGACCGCCGCGGCATCCCCTACGTCTGGTTCACCGGCGCGGGCGAGGGCGGCGGCGACCAGGTCAAGGACATCCGCAGCGGCGAGCAGGTCGACGCCGCCGCGGTCTCGTGGTCGCCCCCCGAGCGCGACCTGCGTCCGCAGGTGGTCCCGGTCACGACGTGACCACGGCGCCCGCGCCCACCGCGCCGGCCGCGGCCGCGGAGGCGGTGCGGCTGGCCTGGCGGCTCGGCCTGCTGGCGCCGGAGGTCGTCGGCGGTCTCGTGCCACCGAGACCGCGCATCCCGGGCGAGCCGCGGATCCCCACGCCCGCAACGCGTGGTCTCGGCGCCAGGCGGTTCACGCGTCGTCACGATCCGTCCGTCGCACGCGTGCAGACCCGCTGATCGTCAGGATCCGCGTGGGCGATCGCCGGGTCCGACGCGGTCGCGACCGTCGTGACCGAGGTCCGTCGAGCCCTCGACTTCCTCCACCCGCGCAGGGCGGCTTACCAGCAGGCCCCCGCCCTGCTGACGGGGCCGCCGGTCCAGCTCGTGCTCACCCTGCTCCGTGCTCACTCCCGTCCCGCTGCCTCCTGGCGGTCGGCGTTCGCCACGATGGCGTCGCGCAACCACGGCGCCAGGCCGCTCGACACCGCGTCGTAGGTGGCGGTGAAGCGCGGGTCGGCGACGTACATCTCGCCGAGGTTGCGGTGCATCTCCAGCGAGCAGTCGTAGTACCTGCCGGTGATCTGCTGACGGTGCTCCTCGGCGAGGTCCGTGGCGACCTCGCCGTCGGCGGGCTCGCCCGCCTCGAACGCGGCGCCGAGGCGCCGGTTGAGGTCGTCCATCTCCTGCTTGATCCGGACCCAGTCCTCCTTCGAGTACTGCGAGGTGCGGGCCTGGGACTGCTTCCACGCCTCGGTGCCGCCCCACCGCTCCTCGGCCTCGGCGGCGTAGGACTCGTGCGTGCTCGCGTAGTCGGGTCCGAAGATCTCGAACTGCTCCTCGCGGGTGATCCGCAGGTTCATCGTGCGTGCCTCCAGCTGCTTGCGGACCGCCAGCCTCATGTCCGCCAGTCCGTCGATGCGCTCCTCCAGGAGCGCGAGCTGGCGGCGCAGGTGCTCGGTGGCGGGCACCGAGCGGTCGTCGAGGAGAGCGGCCACCTCGTCGAGGGTGAACCCGAGACCCCGGTACAGCAGCACCTGGTGCAGCCGGTCGAGGTCGTCGTCGTCGTAGAGCCGGTAGCCGGCGGCGCTGCGCCCGCTCGGGCGCAGCAGACCGATCTCGTCGTAGTGGTGCAGCGTGCGGACGCTGACCCCGGCGAGCGCGGCCACCTGGCCGACGGTGTGCCCCACGGCGACGATCCTTCCCTCGGGTCCTCCCTCGCGCCACCGGCCGGCGGCGCACCGACCACGCTGCGGCCTCACGCCGCGTGAGGGTCAAGTCGGTTCGGGTCGCCCACGCGGTTCCGTAGGATCGTCCCCGTTCCGTACCCCGACCCGAAGGACACCCACCGTGCTGCGCACACACACCGCCGGATCGCTGCGTCCCGGCGACGCCGGGACCACCGTCACGCTCACCGGCTGGGTGGGTCGGCGGCGTGATCACGGTGGGGTGGCGTTCCTCGACCTGCGCGACGCGAGCGGCGTCGCCCAGGTGGTCGTGCGCGACGAGGAGGTGGCCCACGGGCTGCGCTCGGAGTACTGCCTGCGCGTCACGGGCCAGGTGCAGCCCCGGCCCGCCGGCAACGAGAACCCGAACCTCCCCACCGGCGAGATCGAGGTCGTCGCGACCGAGGTCGAGGTGCTCAACCCGTCGGCGCCGCTGCCGTTCCAGCTCGACGAGCACGTCGAGGTCGGCGAGGAGGCGCGGCTCAAGCACCGCTACCTCGACCTGCGCCGCCCCGGCCCCGCCCGCGCCCTGCGGCTGCGCTCGGCCGTGAACAAGGCCGCCCGCGAGGTGCTCGACGGGCACGACTTCGTCGAGGTCGAGACGCCCACCCTGACCCGCTCCACCCCCGAGGGTGCCCGCGACTTCCTGGTGCCGGCACGGCTCGCGCCCGGCTCCTGGTACGCCCTGCCGCAGAGCCCGCAGCTGTTCAAGCAGCTGCTCATGGTCGCCGGGCTGGAGCGCTACTACCAGATCGCCCGCTGCTACCGCGACGAGGACTTCCGCGCCGACCGCCAGCCCGAGTTCACCCAGCTCGACATCGAGATGAGCTTCGTCGACCAGGACGACGTCATCGCGCTGGCCGAGCAGGTGCTCGTCGCGCTGTGGAGGCTGGTCGACGTCGAGCTCGAGGCGCCGTTCCCGCGGATGACGTACGCGGAGGCCATGGCCCGGTACGGCACCGACAAGCCCGACCTGCGCTTCGGGCTCGAGCTGACCGACTGCACGGAGTACTTCTCCGGCACGGGGTTCCGCGTCTTCCAGGCCCCGTACGTCGGCGCCGTCGTGATGCCAGGCGGCGCGTCCCAGCCCCGCCGCCAGTTCGACGCCTGGCAGGAGTGGGCCAAGCAGCGCGGTGCCAAGGGGCTCGCCTACGTGACCGTGGGCGAGGACGGCACCCTCGGGGGCCCGGTCGCCAAGAACCTCTCCGAGACCGAGCTCGCGGGCCTCGCCGCCCACACCGGAGCGCAGCCGGGCGACTGCATCTTCTTCGGTGCGGGAGAGGCGAAGTCGTCGCGCGCCCTGCTCGGCGCGGCGCGTGTCGAGATCGCCCGGCGCGGCGGCCTGGTCGACGAGTCGGCCTGGAGGCTGCTGTGGGTCGTCGACGCCCCGCTGTTCGAGCCGGCGTCCGACGCGGTCGCGTCCGGCGACGTCGCGGTCGGCTCGGGCGCCTGGACGGCCGTCCACCACGCCTTCACCTCGCCCAAGCCCGAGTTCCTCGACTCGTTCGAGGACTCGCCCGGCGAGGCGCTCGCGTACGCGTACGACATCGTCTGCAACGGCAACGAGATCGGCGGCGGGTCGATCCGTATCCACCGCCGCGACGTGCAGGAGCGGGTGTTCGCGCTGATGGGTCTGACCCAGGAGGAGGCGCAGGAGAAGTTCGGCTTCCTGCTCGACGCCTTCGCCTTCGGCGCCCCGCCGCACGGCGGCATCGCCTTCGGCTGGGACCGCATCGTCGCGCTGCTCGCGGGCTCGGACTCGATCCGCGAGGTGATCGCGTTCCCGAAGTCCGGCGGCGGCTACGACCCGCTCACCGCGGCGCCGGCGCCGATCACCGCCCTGCAGCGCAAGGAGGCCGGCGTCGACGCCAAGCCGGCCGCCCCGGTGCAGCCCGCCGGCTGACCTCCTGGCTCTCTTCGTTCGCCACGTTCAGTTGGTGGTCGCCAACTGAACGTGGCGTGCGGGCCTCGCGAAGTGGGCGTTCGCCTCGCCAAGTCGGCGCGGTTCAGAGGACGCCGAGGTGGTCCAGCACGATCCGGACGCCGATCAGCACCAGCACGACGCCGCCGAACAGCTCGGCGCGGCTGCCGAGCCAGCGGCCGACCCGCGCGCCGACGAGCACGGCGACCAGCGACAGCGCGAAGGTCACGACGCCGATCACGACCACGGCCGGGCCGACCGCGACGTCGAGCACCGCGAAGGTGACGCCGACCGCGAACGCGTCGATCGACGTGGCGACCGCCAGGCCGAGCACCTGCAGCAGCGGCAGCCGCACGGGGGTGCCGTCCTCGTCGTCGTCCTCGAACGACTCCTTGATCATCTTGGCGCCGATGAGCACCAGGAGCCCGAACGCGATCCACGGCGCCGCCGAGCGCACCAGGTCGGCGAACAGCGACGACAGCAACCAGCCCAGCAGGGGCATGAGGCCCTGGAACAGGCCGAACGCGCCGGCCAGCAGCAGCGCCTCGCGGCGGTCGGCGCGGCCGACCGCCATGCCGCGGGCGAGCGAGACGGCGACGGCGTCCATGGCGAGCGCGACGGCCAGCAGGACGATCTCGACGGTGTTCACCGCAGCACGCTAACGGGGTGCCCGGAACCGGGTGGACAGCGGACGGCGCCCGCGGGCAGGGTGGTTCCACCATGTGGATCTGAGCCGCGTCCCGCCCGCGCCCGAGGTAGCCGACCGACGGTCGGCGTCGCCCGGCGGGCAACCTCGTCGGCCGATCGGACCCCGCATGACCCACCTCGACACCCCCACCGTCCACGACCCCGCCCCGGGGCGTCCCCAGCTCGCCCTCGACGACGTCGTGGTGCGGTACGGCCCCCGCCTGGTGCTGGACGGGCTCACCCTCGTCGCCGGGGCGGGGGAGCGGCTCGGCGTGGTGGGCGAGAACGGCTCCGGCAAGTCGACGCTGCTGCGCGTGGCGGCCGGCCTGCTGGCGCCCGACCACGGTGCCGTGCGGGTGCACGGCGACGTCGGCCTGCTCGGCCAGCAGGTCGACGCCTCGGCCGGCCGCACCGTCGGCGACGTGCTGGCGCACGCCCGGCACGAGATCGACGTGCTGCAGCGCCGGCGCGCCGACCTGGAGGGCGCACTGACCTCGGCCGGTGACGAGACCGACCTCCTCGACGCCTACGGCGAGGTGCTGGAGTCGCTGCAGGCCCACGACGCCTGGACGGTCGACTCCCGCGTCGACACCGCCGTCGACGGCCTGGGCCTGGCCTCGCTCGACCGGGACCGGCCGCTGGGCACCCTGTCGGGCGGCCAGCGGCACCGGCTCGCGCTGGCGGCGCTGCTCGTGCGCCACCCCGCCGTGCTGCTGCTCGACGAGCCCACCACGCACCTCGACGACGACGCCGTGGCCTTCCTCGAGGGCAGGCTGCGCGCGCACGACGGGGTCGTCGTGGTCGTCAGCCACGACCGCGTCCTGCTCGACGCCGTCGCGACCTCGGTGGTCGACCTCGACCCCGGTGCCGACGGCCGGCCGACCCGCTCGAGCGGCGGCTACACGGCCTACCTCGACGCCGAGGACGCCGCCCGGGTGCGCTGGCAGCAGGCGTACGAGGAGTGGCAGGACGAGCACGACCGGCTCACCGTCCTCGCCCGAGGCTCGGGCCACCGGATCGGGCACGACAACCGCGCGGCGCGCGACAACGACAAGTACGCGCCGCACTTCTTCGGCCAGCGCGTCGACGCCGCGGTGGCGCGCCGGGTGCGTGACGCGCAGCAGCGGCTCGCCGAGCTCGACCGCAACGTGGTGCGCAGACCGCCTGCGCCGCTGCGGTTCTCGTCCGGGTTCGCGCAGCGCTCTGGCGACCAGGTGCTCGTCCAGGTGCGCGAGCTCGTCGTCCGCGGACGGGTCGCGCTCGACGCCCTCGACGTCACGGCCGCGACCCGGCTGCTGGTCGAGGGCCCGAACGCGTCGGGCAAGTCGAGCCTGCTGGCCGCGCTGGCCGGCCACCTCGCGCCCGACGAGGGCAGCGTGCTGCGGGCCCGGGGGGCGCGGGTGGGGCTGCTCGCGCAGCACACCGTCTGGCCCGACCCGTCGCTGAACGTGCTGAGCGTGTTCGCGTCCGGGCGCGAGGGCGAGGTCGACGACCACGTCGCCGCGCTGCTCGACGTCGGGCTGGTGCACCCGCGCGAGCTGCGCACGCCCGTCGGGCAGATGTCGGTGGGGCAGCAGCGTCGGGTCGCCCTGGCGCGGCTCGTCGTCGACGACCCCGACGTGCTGCTGCTCGACGAGCCCACCGACCACCTGTCGCTGACGCTGGTCGAGGAGCTCGAGCAGGCGCTCCGCGAGCGGCGGGGGGCGCTGGTGGCGGTGAGCCACGACCGGTGGTTGCGGGCCCGCTGGCCGGGCGAGACGCTCAGGCTGCCGACGGCGCCGGACGCACCGCGCGCGAGGTGAACTCGTGCGCGCGGGTGAAGCCCAGCCGCAGGTACATCCGGCGCGCGACGTCGTTGTCGGCGTACATGCCGAGGGTGACGACCGGGAACTCGTCCAGCAGCGCGCGGGTGAGCGCTGCCGTCACCACCGCACCGAGACCGCGTCCGCGCGCGTCCGGGCGCACCGCGACGGAGGCCAGGTGCGGCACGTCGGCGCGGAACGGCTCATTCGCCGCGCACGCGAGCAGGCGTCCGGAACCGTTCTCGCGCAATCCGACCCAGCGCTCGACCCCGGGCGCGCCGGGGACGGCGCTGTGCCGGGGGCTCGAGACGGCGAGCAGCTCGCGCACCTCGTCGTCGGCGTCGTGCAGCCGCACGACCTGGTCCTCGCCGGGACGCGGCGACGGGGCGGCGGTGGTCCAGAACCAGTCCCAGTCGGCGCCGCCGTGCAGGCGGGCGGCGGCGTCCGGCGCGTGGCGGCGCAGCGCCTCGACCGCGCCCCGTGGCAGCGTCGTGCGGCGCACGTCGTGGGCGGCCAGCGCGGCCGGGGCGAGGCGGACGGCGGTGCGCGTCGTCCCGACGACCGTGAGCACCGGCAGCCCCTGACGGCCCTGCTGCAGCAGCGCGACGCCCTCGTCGTCGTCCCACCGGGCCAGGACCGCCTCGGGCGGGACCTGCCAGCGCAGGTACGGGTCGTCGGGCAGGGGGAGCGAGGTGCTCAGTGGTTCACCCCGATGCGGTCGTGCAGGCGGCGCAGCGGACCCGGGGCCCACCAGTTCCACTCCCCGAGAAGGGTCATCGCGGCGGGGACGAGCAGCATCCGCACCAGCGTGGCGTCGATGACGACCGCGACCGCCAGCGCGACGCCGGTCTCCTTGATCACCAGCATGTCTCCGGCGACGAAGCCGGCGAACACCACGACGATGACCAGGCCGGCGCACGTGATGATGCGGCCTGACCGCTGCAGGCCCGCGACGACGCAGGAGTCGTTGTCGAGGCCGGTGTCGCGCAGCTCCTTGATGCGCGACAGCAGGAACACCTCGTAGTCCATCGCCAGCCCGAACCCGAGCGCCAGCACCAGCGGCGGGATGACGGTCTCGATGCCGCCGGGCGCGGTGAAGTCGAGGAGCCCGGCGAGGTTGCCCTCCTGGAAGCCCCAGACGACCACGCCCAGCGAGGCGCCGAGCGAGACCACGTTGAGCAGCAGCGCCTTGAGCGGGATCAGGATCGACCCGGTCATGAGGAACAGCAGCACGAACGTCGCGAGCACCACGACGGCGACCGCCTGCGGCGCCGAGCGGGCCATCGACGCCGCGAAGTCGACGAGCCCGGCGGCCTGGCCGGTGACGAGCACGTCGATCTCGTCCGGCCGGTCGGCACGCAGGTCGCGCACGACCTCGGCCGCCTCGGGCCCGCCGGGGTCGGTGCTGTCGAGCCGCACACCGACGTAGGTGACGTCGCCGAGCACGACGGGCGGGTCGACCGACGCCACGCCGTCGACGCCCTCGACGACGTCGTCGGACCACGCCTCCAGCGCCTCGCCGACCGACTCGTCGCTGCCCTCGGTGACCACGGTGATCGCCGGCGGCACCGAGAACGGGAAGTCGGTGCGAAGCCCGGCGTAGAACTGGCGCTGGGGGTGGTCGGCGGGCAGCAGGTCCTCGGCCGAGCTGCGCAGCGTGAGCCCGAGCACCGGCAGCGCCAGCACCACCAGCACCGTGAGCACGCCCACGACGACCCACCACGGCCGGCGCTGCACCCGCCGCGCGAGCCGGCTGAAGAAGCCCTCCTCCGGCGCGACGTCGCCGAGCCGGCGCACCAGCGGCAGGCCGTTCAGCACCCCGGGCCGAGCGAGCCGGCGCGCCCCCAGCGCCAGGAGCGCGGGGACCAGCGTGAGCGCGACCAGCAGGGCGATCGCCACGACCGACAGCCCGGCTGCGCCGGTGCCCGACAGGATGGCCGCCTCGAACAGCAGCAGGCCGCCGAGGCTGATGCCGACGGTGACCCCGCTGAACAGCACGGTGCGGCCGGCCGTCGACATGGTGCGGGCCAGGGCCTCGGCGGTCTCCGCGCGGGTGAGGTCGTCCGGCCGGGTGCCGTGGACGGCGCGCACCTCGTCGCGGAACCGGCTGACCATCAGCAGGCCGTAGTCGATGCACAGGCCGAGGCCGAGGACGGTGACGACGTTGACGACGGTCGCGTCGAGGTCGATCAGGTGCGAGAACCCCAGCAGGGACGCCAGGCCGCCGGCGATGGACGCGATCGCCCCGACGATGGGGATGCCGGCCGCGAGGAACCCCCCGAACACGACCACCATCACGAGCAGGCTGATCGGCAGCGCGATGCTCTCGCCCGACTGCAGGTCCTCCTCGACCTGCGCGTTGATCGCGTCGACCAGCTCGCTCAGGCCGCCGATCGCCACCTCGGCGTCGGGCTCGACGACCCGGATCTCCTCGCCCAGCTGGCGCAGCCGCGACCGCACGGCGGCGAGCGAGGAGTCCTCCTGCTCGGCCGTCAGGTCGGGCACCAGCGACACCGAGACCAGGAACCCGTCGCGGTCGGACGAGACCAGCGCGCCGGCCCGCGGGTCGGTGGGGTCGGGTGCGTCGGGGGAGGGGAAGGCGTAGGGGTCGGCGACGCCCTCGACCCAGGCGATGGAGCGCAGCTGCTCACGGGCCGGGTAGAGGCGGGCGACCAGGTCCTCGTCGGCGAGGTCGACGCCGCGGACGGCGAGCTGCACCGACGGGCCGCCCCGGTCGCTGTCGACCAGCAGCTCGCGGCCCTGCCGCGACTCGCCGGGGACGTCGGGGTCCTCGCTGGCGATCCGGTCGAACAGGCCCTCGCCGAGCACGCCGGACGCGGCAGCGAAACCGGTGGCGGACAGCAGGACCCAGACGACGAGCACGACGAGCGGGTGGCGGCCGACGCCGCGGCCGAGACCGGCCAGCAGCCCCGGCGAGGACGCGGCGTGCGCGCCGGAGCGGGGGCGGTCGGTGCTCACGTGCACAGGGTCTCAGCCGCGTGGCCGCACCGTGCACCGGACACCCGTTCAGCCGCCGTGGAGCGCGTGCAGCAGGGCCAGGTCGTGCACGTCCTGCGGCCTCGGGTCGTACCCCTGGTGGGACGCCGTCTGCTGCCCCACGGACAGGCAGGGGACGGCGACCCCGTCCGAGGGGACGTCTCGCGCGTCCGGCGCAGCACCGGGTGCAGGACGGCGGCGGCGCCGGTCTGCGGAAGCACGTCGGGACGGTAGGCGCGCACGGGGTCGGACCAGCGCGTTACGGTCCTGGCGTGAGGGCGGACCCGTGAGCGACCTGTTCTCGTCGGCCTACGCCGACGACGCCGAGGACGGGTACGACCCGGCGAGCGGACGGCCCGCGGCCCCGCTCGCGGTGCGGATGCGGCCGCGCTCGCTGGAGGAGGTGGTCGGCCAGGGGCACCTGCTCGAGCCGGGGTCGCCGCTGCAGCGGCTGGTGTCCGGTCGTGCCGCCGGCAGCCGGGCGGGGCTGACGTCCGTGCTGCTCTGGGGTCCGCCGGGCACGGGGAAGACGACGCTCGCGCACGTGGTCTCCCGCGGGGTGGGCGGCCGGTTCGTCGAGATGTCGGCGATCACCGCGGGCGTCCGCGACGTCCGCACGGCGATGGAGGAGGCGCGCGACCAGCGCGACCTGCACGGCCGCACCACGGTGCTGTTCCTCGACGAGATCCACCGGTTCACCAAGGCCCAGCAGGACGTCCTGCTGCCCGGCGTCGAGAACGGCTGGGTCGTGCTGGTGTCGGCCACGACCGAGAACCCGTCGTTCTCGGTGATCGCCCCGCTGCTGTCGCGCTCGCTCGTGCTCACCCTGCGCCCTCTCACCGACGACGACGTGCGCGGTCTGCTCGAGCGCGCGCGCACCGACCCGCGCGGTCTCGCGGGCGAGGTCGAGATCGACGACGACGCGCTCGACCACCTGGTGCGGGTCGCCGGCGGTGACGCCCGACGGGCGCTCACCTCGCTCGAGGCGGCGGCCGGCGCGGCCGACGGCGGCACGGTCACGCTGTCGGCCGCCGAGCAGGCGATCGACGTGGCGTCGGTGCGGTACGACAAGGAGGGTGACCAGCACTACGACGTGACCTCGGCCTTCATCAAGTCGATGCGCGGCTCCGACGTCGACGCCTCGCTGCACTACCTGGCGCGGATGCTCGAGGCGGGCGAGGACGCCCGCTTCGTCGCCCGGCGCATCGTCATCGCCGCGTCCGAGGACGTCGGCATGGCCGACCCGAGCGCCCTGCAGACCGCGGTCGCCGCCGCGCAGGCGGTGCAGCTGATCGGCATGCCCGAGGCGCGCATCGTGCTCGCGCAGGCGGTGGTGCACCTCGCGACCGCACCGAAGTCGAACGCCTCCTACCTGGGCATCGCTCGCGCCACCGACGACGTGCGCGCCGGGCGGATGGGGACGGTGCCGTCGCACCTGCGCGACGCCCACTACCCGGGTGCGCGCCAGCTCGGCCACGGGCAGGGCTACCGGTACAGCCACGACGAGCCGCACGGCGTCGCCACCCAGCAGTACCTGCCCGACCCGCTGGTCGGCGCCCGCTACTACGAGCCCACCGACCGCGGGTACGAGCGGGACATCGCGCCGCGGCTCGAGCGGCTGCGCGAGCTGCTCGGCGGCCCGGCGGACGACCAGGACCGGTGAGGTGGCGCACGACAACACGCCGAATGACCGCCGTCCTACCCAGACTCGTCGTCGTGAGGACCACCATCACCCTCGATGCGGACACCGAGGTTGTCGTCCGGCGCCTGATGGAGCGACGCCAGATCTCGTTCGAACAGGCGGTCAACGACGCCATCCGCCAGGGCACCGACCCCGGTGGCGCCGTCACGTCGGCCCGCCGGATGGGCGTCCCCGCGGCCGACCTCGAGCAGGCGCTCCAGCTGCACGGTCAGCTGGAGGACGAGGAGATCGCGCGCCGGATCAAGACCGGACACTGACGGTCGTCGGCCAGGACGACGCCCGACCACCTGGCCGCGATCGGGCCGGTCTGACTCCTGCGCGGTCAGCAGTCGTGTGGGCAACCTCGGCTGCCGGTCACCAGGGCGAGCGCGGCCCGCTCGGCCTCGGCCGCGCTCGCGACCGGTGCGGGGAACGGCACCCGGACGGTCGAGCGGGACGAGTGAGCGCAGCACGCGGTGTCGTCGCCGTCGGGCAGCGCGCACAGCACGGTGAGGCCGTAGCGGTCGACGCCGACGACGCGGGCCTCCAGGGCGTCGGCGAGCGGGCGCGCGGGCCCGCCGTCGACGTGGTGGGCGTGGCCGATGCCGCGCACGAGCTCGAGCAGGGCCGCGCCGAGGTCGTCGCCCAGCCGCTGCACCAGCTCGGCCTCGTGCGGACCGACCGGGTCGGGCAGTGCGGTGCGCAGGTCCTCGGGTGCCAGGTGCGCGCAGCCGGCACCGGCGTGCAGCACCACCTCGGCGACGTCGACCTCGAGCAGCCGGGCGCCGGGCCACGACGCGAACGCGACGGTGAGGTCGCTGCGCGAGCGGGCGCCCAGCCGGGCCGCGACGGCGTGCGGCGCGACCAGGCGGGCCCAGCCGGTCACCTCGACCTGGGAACGGTGCAGCGTCAGGTCGACCACCGGTGCCAGGTCGGTGACCTCGAGCCGGACGACCACGTCGTCGTCGGCGTCGACCAGGCCGAGCGCGCTGACGAGCGAGGGACCCGCCAGCAGCACCGGGGTGCCGTCGTCGTCGAGGCCGTGCAGCACGCCCGCGGGCTCCACGTCGTCACCGGACAGCGACGCCGCTCCGGCGCCGGCCAGGACGGTGGTGGCGAGCTCGGCCGCGGGGACGAGTCCGGGGTGGGTGGCGTACTCCGTCATGAGGTGAGGCTATCCTAACTTCAACGGTCGAGGGCACCCCTCGACGACGACGACCCCAGGAGACGCACGTGCCCGCCAGCCCCGACCGCACCCGACGCAAGGTCCGCCTCTCCCGCGCCCTCGGCATCCCGCTGACGCCGAAGGCCGAGCGGCTGATGGAGAACCGGCCGTCGCCGCCCGGGATGCACGGGCGCTCGCGCCGGCGCAACGAGAGCGACTTCGCGGTGCGGCTGCGCGAGAAGCAGCGGCTGCGGGCGCAGTACGGCATCCGCGAGAAGCAGATGCGCCGCGCCGTCGACGAGGCCAAGCGCTCCTCGCGCCAGACCGGTGACGTGCTGGTCGAGCTGCTCGAGCGCCGTCTCGACGCGGTGGTGCTGCGCGCCGGGCTGGCCCGCACCACCGCCCAGGCCCGCCAGGCCGTGACCCACCACCACGTGCTGGTCGACGGCCACCGCGTCGACAAGCCGTCGTACCGCGTGGCGCCCGGCCAGACCGTCTCGATCGCGCCACGGAGCCGCGACACGGTGCCGTTCCAGGTGGCCGCGGCGGGCGGCCACGCCGAGGTGCTGCCGCAGGTGCCGGCCTACCTCGACGTCCGCCTCGACGACCTCGCGGTGACGCTCCTGGCCCCGCCGGTCCGCGAGCTCGTGCCGATCCGCTGCGACGTCTCGAAGGTCGTGGAGTTCTACGCACGTTGACCCGTGACGGGGATCTGCGGTGGGGAGCGCCGGGGTGAGCCGGTACGTTTGCTCCCATGTCGCCAGCTGAGCTCGCAGGGACGATCATCGGGGGCCTGTTCGCCCTGGGGTTCCTCATCATCGTCCTGCCGATCGCCCGCGCCATGTGGAAGCTCGGCGACACCATCGAGGAGGCCGGCAGCACCGTCCGCAAGCTGTCGGACGAGACCCTGCCGCTGATCGGCGGGGTCACCGAGACGGTGGGCCACACCAACCACCAGCTGCAGAAGGTCGACACGATCACGACCAAGGTCGGCGTGATCAGCGACAACGGCGTGCAGGTGGCCACCAACGTCTCGGCGCTGACCGCCCTGTTCGCCGCGACCCTCGGGTCGCCCGTGATCAAGGTGGCCGCGTTCACCTACGGCGTCCGCCAGGCGATGGGTGGCGGCCGCAAGCCCGGCGCCACCCGCGGCCGCCGGAGCAAGCGGTGATCGGCAAGCTGTTCTGGGTCGCGCTCGGCGCGGCCGTCGGCGTGCTCGCGGTGCGGCAGGTGACGCGCACCGCGCAGCAGTACTCGCCGCAGGGCATCGCCGGCAGCCTCGGCGACGGCCTGTCGAACCTCGGTGACGGCCTGCGCGAGTTCGCCGAGGCCGTCCGCGAGTCCGCCGCCGAGCGCGAGGAGGTGCTGCGCGCGGCCGTGTCGGGGGAGATCGACGGCCGCGGTGTCGCCGACCTGCTCGAGAACCCGGCCAGCGAGGTCGACGACCGCTGACCGCGCGGGACCCTGGTCGCCGACCAGCGGCCCCGCAGCGCGTCCGGTCCGTCCAGCCTCGACCCACGACCCGACAGGACCGAGAACCCATGGAGACCGCGGAGATCCGCCGGCGCTGGCTGTCCTTCTTCCAGGACAGGGGCCACGCCGTCGTCCCGAGCGCGTCGCTGCTGAGCGACGACCCGACGCTGCTGTTCACGGTGGCCGGCATGGTGCCGTTCATCCCGTACCTCACCGGGCAGCAGACCCCGCCGTGGCAGCGCGCCACGAGCGTGCAGAAGTGCGTGCGCACCCTCGACATCGAGGAGGTCGGGCGCACGACCCGGCACGGCACGTTCTTCCAGATGAACGGCAACTTCTCGTTCGGCGACTACTTCAAGGAAGGCGCGATCGAGTACGCCTGGGAGCTGGTCACCAACGAGCAGCACAACGGCGGCTACGGCTTCGACCCGGAGAAGATCTGGGTCACCGTGCTCGAGGGCGACGACGAGGCGGAGCGGCTGTGGCGCAAGGTCGCCGGCCTGCCCGACCACCGCATCCAGCGGCGCGGCCGCAAGGACAACTACTGGCACACCGGCGTCGCCGGCCCCGGCGGCCCGTGCAGCGAGATCTACGTCGACCGCGGCGCCGGAGTACGGCCCCGACGGCGGCCCGGTCGTCGACGAGGACCGCTTCCTGGAGATCTGGAACCTGGTCTTCATGCAGGAGGAGGTCACCGACGTCCGCAGCAAGGAGGAGTTCGCGGTCGTCGGCCCGCTGCCCAGCAAGAACATCGACACCGGCATGGGCCTCGAGCGCGTCGCGTACCTGCTGCAGGGCGTCGACAACCTCTACGAGATCGACGAGGTCTACCCGGTCATCGAGAAGGCCGTCCGAGCTGTCCGGACGCCGCTACGGCGCCGACCACGACGACGACGTGCGGATGCGCGTGGTCGCCGACCACCTGCGCTCGGGCCTGATGCTCATCGGCGACGGCGTGACGCCCGGCAACGAGGGCCGCGGCTACGTGCTGCGCCGCCTGCTGCGGCGCAGCGTGCGCGCGATGAAGCTGCTCGGCGTCGACACCGCGTCGCTGCCCGAGCTGCTGCCGGTCAGCCTGGAGCGGATGACGCAGTCCTACCCCGAGCTGCAGGCCGACTTCGGCCGCATCTCGGCGGTCGCCTACGCCGAGGAGGAGGCGTTCCGGCGCACCCTGGCGTCCGGCACGGTCCTGCTCGACACCGCCGTGCGCCAGGCGAAGTCGGCGGCGCCGCAGGGGAGCGCGACGATGGCGGGGGAGCAGGCCTTCCAGCTGCACGACACCTACGGCTTCCCGATCGACCTCACCCTGGAGATGGCCGCCGAGCAGGGCGTCTCGGTCGACCGCGACGGCTTCACCCGGCTGATGACCGCCCAGCGCGAGCGGGCCAAGGCCGACGCCCGCGCGAAGAAGGGCGGCCGCGCCGACACCACGGCGTACCGCGCGCTGCGCGAGGCCGGGCCGACGGCGTTCACCGGCTACACCGAGCTCACGACCGGGACGACCGTGCGCGGGCTGCTGCTCGACGGCGAGCCGGTGCCCGCCGCCGAGGCCGGCCAGGTCGTCGAGGTGGTGCTCGAGCAGACGCCGTTCTACGCCGAGTCCGGTGGCCAGGACTCCGACGCCGGCACCATCACCGGCCACGGCGGGCTGGCGCTCGAGGTCCTCGACGTGCAGCGCCCGGTCAAGGGCCTGGTGGTGCACCGCGTGCAGGTCGCCTCGGGCGAGGTGACCGCGGGGCAGGACGTGCTCGCCCAGGTCGACGAGCAGTGGCGCCTCGGCGCCTGCCAGGCGCACTCGGGCACGCACGTCGTGCACGCCTCGCTGCGGCAGGTGCTCGGCCCGACGGCGCTGCAGTCCGGCTCGTACAACAAGCCCGGCTACCTCCGGCTCGACTTCGCCTGGCCGAACGCGCTCGACCCCGCCACCCGCAGCGAGGTCGAGGAGGTCGCGAACCTGGCGGTCCGCCGCGACCTGCCGGTGTCGGCCAGGTACATGACGCTGCCCGAGGCGCGCGAGGCCGGCGCGCTCGCGCTGTTCGGCGAGACCTACGACGAGCAGGTGCGCGTGGTCGAGATGGGTGGCCCGTGGAGCCGCGAGCTCTGCGGCGGCACCCACGTGTCGCACTCCTCGCAGGTCGGGCCCGTCGCGCTCACCGGCGAGTCCTCGGTGGGCGCGGGCGTGCGCCGCGTCGAGGCGCTCGTCGGCATCGAGGCGTTCCGCTCGCTCGCCGCCGAGCGGGCGCTGCTGCTCACCGCGTCCGAGGCGCTGAAGGTGCGGCCCGAGGAGCTGCCCGAGCGGGTCGCAGCGCTCGCGGCCCAGCTGCGCGCAGCGGAGAAGAAGCTGGCCGACCAGTCCGCCCAGCAGGTGCTCGCCGCCGCCGGGTCGCTCGCGCAGTCGCCGACCGACGTGTTCGGC
Source organism: uncultured Actinomycetota bacterium (assembly GCA_963715595.1). Lineage (GTDB taxonomy): Bacteria > Actinomycetota > Actinomycetes > Actinomycetales > CAWJMD01 > MFD01275-22. Next base: position 1,975,354 of record OY970255.1, on the reverse strand, counting down.
GTGGCCTTCGTCGGCCACGACGCCGGCACGGTCTCCTCCGCCGACGACGTGCGGGCGCTCGCCCTCGACGTGCGCGGCCGGCTCGGCGACTCCCGACCGTCGGTCGTCGCGGTGTCGGGCGTGGCCAAGGGCCGTCCGGTCGTGGTGGTCGCCACCAACGCGACCGCCCGCGAGTGGGGCGTCAGGGCGGGCGCGCTGGTGCGCGTCGCGGCCCAGACGCTCGGCGGCGGTGGTGGTGGCAAGGACGACCTCGCCCAGGGCGGCGGCACCGACCCGACCAAGGTCGGCGACGCCCTGCGCGCCGTCGAGCACACGGTCGGCGAGACGGTCACCGCGGGCCGATGAGCCCGGCCTCCCTCCGATGAGCCCGGTCCGATGAGCCCGGGCCGATGAGGACGGGTGTGCGGCTGGGCGTCGACGTCGGCACCGTCCGCGTGGGGCTCGCAGCGAGCGACCCGTCGGGCCTGCTGGCCTCGGCCGTGGCCACCCTGGCCCGCGACGAGCGCGGCGCCCAGGACCAGCACGCCGTGGCCCGCGAGGCCGCCGAGCGCGGCGCCGTCGAGGTGCTGGTGGGCCTGCCGCTGCACCTGTCCGGGCGTGTGGGTCCGGCGGCCGAGGCCGCACGTGGCTACGCTGAGGCCCTCGCCCGCCTCCTGGCACCCGTCCCGGTGCGGCTGGTGGACGAGCGCTTGAGCACGGTGGCTGCCACCCAGCAGCTGCGCGGGTCGGGGGTGCGAGGGCGGCGGCAACGCGCGGTGGTCGACCAGGTCGCCGCGGTGGTGCTGCTGCAGGACGCGCTCGACGCCGAGAGGGCGTCGGGACGTCCTCCGGGCGCGCTCGTCGAGCCCGGGGCGGCGACGGACGGACCGTCACCGCGGGCGCAGGAGGCCCCGCTGGATGAGTGAGCTCGACCACGGTGCCGGCGCACCCGGTGGCCCCGGTGACGACGCCCCGCCCCTCCGACGGGGCCGGCGCGTGCGCTCGGGCGCCGTTCCCGACGCCCCACGCGACGAGGCCACCGACGACGCCGCCCGGCACGACGGGGTGCCCGTCGACGAGCGACCGTCCGACGTCGACGAGGTGTTCGACCTCGAGGCCGTCGAGCGCAGCCACCGGTTCACCCGCGCCGTGCCCGCCGAGTCGCCCGGCGGCCCGCGTGCCACCGCCTCGGTCCCCGAGCCGGAGCCCGAGCCGGCCCGAGCCGAGCCCGAGCCCGTCGCCGAGCGCGTACGACGAGCCCTACGACGAGCCCTACGACGAGCCGCTGCTCGCGGACGAGGTCGGGGACTATCCCGACGAGGTCTTCGACGACGAGTACGTCGACGACCCCCGCGACCGGCCCCGCACGGGCCGCCGGGGCAAGGGCCGGCGTGCCGCCGTCGTCCTGCTGATCTGCTTCGCGCTGCTCGGCGGCGCCGTCTACGCCGGGTGGTCGTCGCTGGTCAGCCCGCTGCTGGAGCGGCTCGAGGGCGACCCGCCGGCCGAGGACTTCGCCGGGCCGGGTGGCGAGGAGGTCGACGTCGTCGTCACCGCCGGCGACACCGGCGGCCAGATCGGCGAGACGCTGGTCGAGGCCGGCGTGGTCGCCTCCCGCGCCGCCTTCGTGGCCGCGTTCCAGGCGAACGCCGACGCCGCCGGGCTGCAGCCGGGCACCTACCGGGTGCGCGCCGAGATGAAGGCGTCCGACGCGCTCGCGCTGCTGCTCGACCCCGCGTCGCGGCAGTCGCTGCAGGTGGCCCTCCCCGAGGGGCGCTGGGTCAGCGAGACCCTCGCCGAGATCAGCGCCGACACCGGCATCCCCGTCGCCGATCTCGAGGCGGCCCTGGCCGACCCCGCGCTCGGCCTGCCGCCCGAGGCCGGCGGGAGCGCCGAGGGCTACCTGTTCCCGGCGACCTACGACTTCGAGCCCGACGTCACGGCGCTCGGGGTGCTGCAGGCGATGGTGGCGCGGCACAACCAGGCGATGGACGAGCTCGGCGTGCCCGCGGCCGCGCGGCGCGACGTGCTGGTGCGCGCCTCGATCGTGCAGGGCGAGGCCAGCCGCGCCGACGACATGGCGAAGGTCGCCCGGGTGATCGAGAACCGGCTGGAGCGCGGCGAGACGCTCGGGATGGACTCGACCGTCGGGTACATCGTGCACAAGCGCGCGCTCGACCTGACGGCGAGCGACCTGGAGACCGACTCCCCGTACAACACCCGGATCAACCCCGGCCTGCCGCCCGGACCGATCAACAACCCCGGCGAGGCCGCGCTCGCGGCGGCGCTCGCCCCCGCCGAGGGCGACTGGCTGTACTTCGTCACGGTCGACGGCGACACCGGCGAGACGGTGTTCACGTCCGACTACAACGAGTTCCTGGCCGCCAAGGCCCAGTTCCAGGAGTGGCTGGAGCAGAGCGGGTGAGGAGGGCGGCCGTCCTGGGGTCGCCGGTCGCGCACTCGCTCTCACCTGCCCTGCACGCGGCCGCGTACCGCTCGCTCGGGCTGCGGGAGTGGACCTACGAGGCCGTCGAGGTGGTCGAGGACGACCTCGCCGCGTTCCTCGACGGGCTCGACCACACCTGGGCCGGCCTGTCGCTGACGATGCCGCTCAAGCGGGCCGTGCTGCCGCTGCTCGACGAGGTGTCGCCTCTCGCGGGGCTGCTCGGCGTGGTGAACACGGTGACGTTCGCACCCGCGCCCGGCGCGGACCCGCGGTGGAGCGACCCCGGGCTGCGCACCCGGCGCGGCGACAACACCGACGTGGCGGGGATCGTCGAGGCCGTCCGCGAGGCGGGCGCGCCCGACCCCGCGGGCGGGCTCGTCCTGCTCGGCGCGGGGGCGACCGCTCTCTCGGCGCTCGCCGCCGGTCGCGACCTCGGCTTCAGCACCGCCACCGCGCTGGTCCGCGAGCCCGCCCGCACGGGTGACCTGGTCGCGCTGGGTGACCGGATCGGCGTCCCGGTGCGACCGGTGCCGCTCGACGACGCCGCCGAGGCCGCGACCGGTGCCTCCCTCGTGGTCAGCACCCTGCCGGCCGGTGCCGCCGACGCCGTGCGGCTCGCCCCCGCCCCCGGCGCGGTGCTGCTCGACGTGGTCTACGACCCGTGGCCGACCGCGCTGGCCGCGGCCTGGCAGTCGGACGGGGGAGCGGTCGCGCCGGGTGCCCGGATGCTGCTGCACCAGGCCGCCGCCCAGGTCGCCCTGATGACCGGGCGGACGCCCGACCTCGCCGCGATGGCGGCCGCCCTCCCGTAGCCGGCGCGCCGTCCGGGGCCCGTTCGGGTGACCGCCGGTCGGCGCCCCGGCGTGACGCGCGGTGCCGGCGGTGGCACGGGCGGGTGCGACGTCGCGCTCAAGGACGCGCCGGGACCGTCCGATAGGGGACGCATGGCAGCGCACCTCACCTCGTCGACGCCGTCGCCGGCGATCCTCGTGCTCATCGACCCGCAGCCGCGTGACGGCGACGCGGAGCGTGCTCCCGGAGGAGTCGCGTGAGCGCGCCCGTGCGCCAGTTCGTCGACATCCTGCTGGAGGACGGACTGGTCACCGAGGACCAGCTGGTCGCCGCGTTCGAGGTGCACGAGGAGGAGGGCCGCCCGCTCGGCCGCGTGCTGGTCGACCAGGGCCTGCTCACCGAGGGGCAGCTCGTCGCCGCCCTGGCCGAGCAGATCGGCCTCGGCTTCGTCGACCTCACCGAGGCGCCCGTCGACGCCACCGCGGTCGCCAAGGTCCCGCCGGCGATCTGCCGCCGCCACACCGTCCTGCCCATCGGTTTCAGCGAGGGCAAGCTCGTCGTCGCGATGGCCGACCCGGGCAACGTCTTCGCCCTGGACGACATCCGCCAGCTGACCCGGATGGAGCCGCAGCCGGTCGTCGCGACCCGCGACGACCTGATCGCCGCGATCAACCGGTTCTGCCGCGCCGACGACGAGCTCGACGAGCTCAGCGCCACGATGTCGGACGACGACATGGGCGGCGAGGACCTCGGCAAGCTCACCGAGGTCGTCGAGGACGCCCCGATCGTCAAGTACGTGAACCTGCTCATCACCCAGGCGATCCAGGACCGCGCGTCCGACATCCACATCGAGCCCGCCGAGCACGAGCTGCGGGTGCGGTACCGCATCGACGGCGTGCTGCACGAGGTGATGAAGTCGCCGAAGCAGATCGCCGGCGGCGTGACCTCGCGGCTGAAGATCATGTCCGACATCGACATCGCCGAGCGCCGCATCCCGCAGGACGGCCGGCTGTCGGTGACCCACCAGGGCAAGAAGATCGATCTGCGTGTGGCGACGCTCCCCACCGTGTGGGGCGAGAAGGTCGTCATGCGAGTGCTCGACAACTCGACGGCGCGGCTCGACCTGCAGGACCTGGGGTTCTCCGACTCGAACTTCACCCGTTACAAGGAGTCCTACGTCAAGCCGTACGGGATGATCCTGGTGACGGGACCGACCGGTTCGGGCAAGTCGACGACCCTGTACTCGACGCTGAACATCGTCTCCAAGCCGGAGATCAACGTCATCACGGTCGAGGACCCGGTCGAGTACCGGCTCCCGGGCATCAACCAGGTGCAGGTCAACGTCAAGGCCGGCCTGACGTTCGCCGCGGCCCTGCGCTCGATCCTGCGCTCGGACCCCGACGTCGTCCTCATCGGTGAGATCCGCGACCACGAGACCGCGCAGATCGCGGTCGAGGCCGCGCTCACCGGTCACCTGGTGCTCTCGACCCTGCACACCAACGACGCTCCCTCGGCGATCACCCGCCTCACCGAGATGGGCATCGAGCCCTTTCTCGTCGGCTCCGCGCTCGACTCGGTGCTCGCCCAGCGGCTCGCCCGCCGGCTCTGCTCCAAGTGCAAGGAGGAGTACGAGCCGACCGAGCAGGAGCTGCTCAGCGCCCGGTTCCCGTGGCTGCCGTCCGAGCCCGTCCCCACCCTGCACCGCCCCGTCGGCTGCTCCGCGTGCGCGCGCACCGGCTACAAGGGCCGGCTCGCGCTGCACGAGGTGATGACCGTGACCGAGGAGGTCGAGAAGCTCGCGGTGTCGCGTGCGTCGTCGGCCGAGATCGAGAAGGTCGCGCACGGCCAGGGCATGATCTCGCTGCGCGACGACGGCTGGGCCAAGGTCGCGGCCGGCGTCACCTCGATCGAGGAGATCCTGCGCGTCGTCGCCTGACGCGGACGGCGCCCACCCGGGTGCCCCGAACGGCTCAAGGCCCCAGGGCCGGACGCCGATGAGAACCAACGAACCGGGTCCGCACGACAGCGGCCCGTCCAGCGTGACGCGAGAGGGAGTCCCGTGACCGACGGATACCAGCCGCAGAGCTTCGCCTTCCGCGAGCAGCTCGGCGACACCACCGCGGGTGCGTCCCTGGCCGGCGCGCACGCCAGGCCGACGCCTGCGCCGCCGACGACGAAGAACCCGGCCGTCGGGGCCCCGCAGTCGCTGCGTCCCGAGGTGTCGCCGAAGGTCCCCGGCCAGGCCCGCGCCGCGTCCGGCACCGTCGACCTGTCGACCCAGGACGTGCACCTGGCGGACCTGCTCGACGAGATGCTGCAGCTCGGCGCCTCCGACCTGCACCTGACCGCCGGCGCCCACCCGATGGTGCGCGTGCGTGGCGAGCTCGACCCGCTGGAGCAGTTCCCGGTGATGGAGCGCGAGCCGCTGCAGCTGATGCTGTACGCGATCCTGACCCAGAAGCAGCGCGACAAGTTCGAGTCCGAGCTCGAGCTCGACCTCTCGTACGCACTGCCGGGTCGCTCGCGGTTCCGCGTGAACATCTACCGCCAGCGCGAGGCCGTCGGCGCCGCGTTCCGTGTGATCCCCTACGAGATCAAGCCGCTCGAGGACCTCGGCGTCCCGCCGTCGGTCGGCAACTTCGCCGGCCTGGCCCGCGGCATGGTGCTGGTCACCGGCCCGACGGGCTCCGGCAAGTCGACCACCCTCGCCTCCCTCATCGACCTGGCCAACCGCACCCGCGCCGGGCACATCATGACCGTCGAGGACCCGATCGAGTTCCTGCACAAGCACAAGCGCTCGCTGATCAACCAGCGCGAGGTGGGGGAGGACACCCACTCCTTCGCCAACGCGCTCAAGCACGTGCTGCGCCAGGACCCCGACATCATCCTGGTCGGCGAGATGCGCGACCTCGAGACCATCTCGGTGGCTCTGACCGCCGCCGAGACCGGCCACCTGGTCTTTGCCACCCTGCACACCCAGGACGCCGCCCAGACGATCGACCGCGTCATCGACGTGTTCCCGCCCGAGCAGCAGCAGCAGGTGCGCGTGATGCTGTCCGGCTCGATCCAGGGCGTGGTCTGCCAGACCCTGTGCAAGACCGCCGACGGCACCGGCCGCGTGGTCGCGACCGAGGTGCTGCAGGCGACCCCCGCGATCCGCAACCTCATCCGCGAGGGCAAGACGCACCAGATCTACTCCGCGATGCAGGCGGGCGCCCAGCACGGCATGCACACGATGGACCAGCACCTGGCCGAGCTCGTCCGGACCAACCGGATCAGCTACGAGCAGGGCCTGGAGAAGTGCCACCACGTCGAGGACTTCAAGCGCCTCACCGGCCGGCTCTGAGAGGGCTGACGAACCATGGCATCTGCGACCAAGACCTTCGAGTACCAGGTCCGCGACCGGGGCGGGAAGGTCGTCAGCGGGAAGCTCGAAGCACCCAACCAGGCGGCCGTCGTCGTCAAGCTCAAGGAGATGGGCTACGCGCCGCTCGCCGTCTCCGAGAAGAGCAGCGGGGGCCTGAACGCCGACATCAGCCTGCCCGGCGGCAACCGGGTCAAGCTCAAGGACCTGGCGATCATGTCGCGCCAGTTCGCGACCATGATCAACTCGGGGCTCTCCCTGCTGCGGGCGCTGACCATCCTCGCCGAGCAGACCGAGAGCAAGGGTCTCCAGGCCGCGCTCGCGGCGGTCCGCAACGACGTCGAGACGGGCCAGTCCCTGTCCACCGCGCTGGCCAGGCACGAGCGGGTGTTCCCCCCGCTCATGGTCAACATGTGCCGGGCCGGCGAGGTCGGTGGCTTCCTGGACAAGGTGCTGCTGCAGGTGGCCGAGAACTACGAGGCCGAGGTCAAGCTCCGCAGCAAGATCAAGTCCGCGATGACGTACCCCGTCGTCGTCTTCGTCATCGCCATCATCGCCGTGGTCGGCATGCTGCTGTTCATCGTGCCGGTCTTCTCGACGATGTTCACCGACCTCGGCGGCGAGCTCCGGGACCGACCAAGGTGCTGGTCTGGATGTCGGCCGCCATGAAGGTCGCCGCACCGGTCGGACTGGTGCTCACGGTGGTCGGCGCGGTGCTCTACGGGAGGTTCAAGCACCACCCGCGGTTCCGCGACGTGATGGATCCGACCATCCTGCGGCTCCCGATCTTCGGCAAGCTGTACCAGAAGGTGGCGCTGAGCCGGTTCTCGCGCAACCTCGGGACGATGCTGCGGTCCGGCGTGCCCATCCTGCAGTCGCTCGAGATCGTCGGCGAGACGTCCGGGAACGTCGTGATCCAGCGCGCGGCGAGCGACGTCCAGGAGAGCGTGCGCAAGGGCGAGTCGCTCGCCGGCCCGCTGTCGGAGCACAAGATCTTCCCCGCGATGATGGTCCAGATGCTGGCGGTCGGTGAGGACACCGGTGCCATGGACACCATGCTCGACAAGCTGTCGGACTTCTACGACCAGGAGGTCGAGGCGACGACCGAGGCCCTCACCAGCTTGATCGAGCCGCTCATGATCGCCGTCCTCGGATCGATCATCGGGGCGATGATCATCGCCCTCTACATGCCGATCTTCGGGGTGTTCGAGCTCATCCAGTGAGTCGTACGCGCATCGCAGGGCCCCGTCCCCACGGACGGGGCCCTGCGTGCGTCCGAGGACGCCTGCGGCGGCAACTCACTCACTCGGAGGAGCCCTCGGAAACTTCTCGGGACGAGGGCTCAAGTCCGCCACCTCCGCACCGATATCTCATCTGTCATCGAGCCGGACTCCCAGACAGCGGGCGGCTCTCAGATCACCTCGAAGGGGAGCGCAGAATGCTCGCTCGCATCCGCAAGTCCATGGAGGAGAAGGACCAGGGCTTCACCCTGATCGAGCTCCTCGTCGTCATGATCATCATCGGCATCCTGGCCGCGATCGCCATCCCGGTCTTCCTGTCCCAGCGCGAGAAGGCGCGTGACACCGCGACCAAGGCCGACGTCTCCACCGTCGGCAAGGAGATCGCCGCCTACTACGTCGACGGCACCGGTGACGTCGATGTGACCGTCGCCGGCACCGTCGCCACCCTGGCGGTCGGCGCCACGACGCTGACCACCGTGAACCTGAGCAACGGCACCGCGCTGAACAACGTCAAGGCGACGAACACCGCCACCGACTGGTGCGTCTCGCTCACCAACGCCGCCGGCAGCGCCACCAACAAGACCTGGAAGTTCACCCAGAACGGCCTGGTCGCCGGCCCCTGCTCCTGATCCGATCGCTGACGGACGGCCCCTCCCCCTGCGGGAGGGGCCGTTCGTGCGTCCGGGCTCAAGATCCGGTGCGATGCGGTCGATGAGACAGGCACACCACGAGCCGGGACGTCCGGCTCCACCACCAGAAGGCAGGGGAGAAGCTGATGCTCGCTCGCATCCGCAAGTCCATGGAGGAGAAGGACCAGGGCTTCACCCTGATCGAGCTCCTCGTCGTCATGATCATCATCGGCATCCTGGCCGCGATCGCCATCCCGGTCTTCCTGTCCCAGCGACAGAAGGCGCGTGACACCGCGACCAAGGCCGACGTCTCCACCGTCGGCAAGGAGATCGCCGCCTACTACGTCGACGGCACCGGTGACGTCGACGTGACCGTCGCCGGCACCGTCGCCACCCTGGCGGTCGGCGCCACGACGCTGACCACCGTGAACCTCAGCAACGGCACCGCGCTGAACAACGTCAAGGCGACGAACACCGCCACCGACTGGTGCGTCTCGCTCACCAACGCCGCCGGCAGCGCCACCAACAAGACCTGGAAGTTCACCCAGAACGGCCTGGTCGCCGGCCCCTGCACCTGATCCGATCGCTGACGAACGGCCCCTCCCCGCGGGAGGGGCCGTTCGTGCGTCCCCGACCGTCGACGGGTCGCGAAACCTCAAGGACCGGACCAGGCGTGCCGAAGTAGCAGCTGAACCAGTCCGCGCCGGCCGGCACGGACCAGCGACCACCGCGGAAGGACCTGTCGTGCAGCGGACCCCGGGCGACGAGGCGGGCTTCACCCTCATCGAGCTGCTGGTGGTGATGGTCGTCATCGGACTGCTCGCGGCGATCGCGGTCCCGACGTTCCTCAGCCAGAGGGCAGCAGCGCACGACGCCTCCACCAAGTCCGACGTGTCGGCTGTCGGCAAGGAGATCGCGGCGTACTACGTCGACGGCGGGCAGGGCCTGCAGGTCGACCTGTCCGTCCAGCCCGGTCGTGCCGTGGTGACCGACACCGCTGGATGGTCCCGCTCGATCAACCTGACCAACGGCACCGCCGCACCCACGACGGGCGCCACCACCGCGCTCGACGACCCCGACGGCTGGTGCGTGGCCCTCACCGACGACAAGGGCCGCGTCAAGGCCTTCAACTACACGGCACGGACCGGACTGGGAGAAGGATCATGCTGAACGCCCTTCGGGAGCGGCACCGCCGCGTGGCCGCTGACGACGCGGGGTTCAGCCTCGTCGAGGTCGTCGTCGCGATGGTCATCTTCGCGATCACCGTCAGTGCGGTGCTCGGCATGGTGCTGGGCATCTTCGACGTCGCCCGAGGCAACACCCACCGGGTCGCCGCTGCGAACCTGGCGACCAAGCAGATCGAGTCGACGCGCAGCATGCGCACGCTCGACATCCCGGACGGCGCGACGACCCGCACCGAGCAGGTGGCGGGCACCACCTTCACCATCACCCAGACCGCCAACTACGTCGTCGCCGGCTCCTCCAGCAACGTCTGCGAGGGCAGCGGCGACGAGCTGGCGTACAAGCTCGTCACGGTGCAGGTGACCTGGCCCAACATGGGCTCGGTCCAGCCGGTCCGTTCGGACACCCTGAAGGCGCTGGGCCTCGGCGACGACGGTCTCGACTCCTCGCGCGGGTCGCTGGCGGTGGCCGTGACCGGAGGTACCGGTGGCCCGGTCGCCGGTGTGGCGGTCACGATCGCACCCGGCGGGGTGACGCGGGTCACGGGCGCCGACGGGTGCGCGGTGTTCGTCGGTCTGGCGCCGGGCAGCTACACCGTCTCGACCGGACAGACCGGTTTCGTGAGCCACGTCAACACCCGCACCGCGTCGCTGACGCAAGGGGTCCTCGCCGGCCGCGTGACGCGGGCCGAGCTGCTGTACGACGGGTCCCGCAGCCTGGCCGTGACGTGGGCCCCGCCGAGCGGCCACCGCCCGGCGACGGGGATCCCGTTGCGGTACCGCAGCACGTACGTCTCCGACGGGTCGATCGTGCGCACGTGCGGCACCGTCCCCGCCGGCAACGCCTGCGCGCTGACCATGCCCGGCACCGTGCAGAACCTCTATCCCGCCATCTACGACCTCAACGGGGGTTCGTGCACCGACGCCCGCGGCGGCTCGGCGAACGTGGACCTGCTGGCCGGTGACGCCTCCGTGGCGGTGCCGCTCGCCGGTTTCCGCGTCCGCGTGCAGAACTCGGCGGGGAACCTGGTGCCGGGCATTCCGGTCGTCGCCGAGCACGCCGCCGACAGCGACGCCCGCGGGTGCGTGTCGGGCGAGTCCTACCCGGTCGGCACCGCCGCGGGCGGCGAGGACCTGATCGCCCTGCCCTACGGCCGGTGGACGTTCCGGGCCGCGAGCGCCGGCAGCCAGACGGTCACGGTGGCACCGGGCGACGGCGTGCGGACGGTCGTCCTCGTCATCGGCGGCGGCGACGATGACGACGATGACGACGACAAGGACAAGAAGGACAAGACGAAGAAGGACGACGACTGATGCGCGCCGTACCTCTCCGGATCCGTACCGACGACGACGCGGGGTTCGGGCTGCCCGAGCTGCTGGTGTCGATGGCGATCTTCTCGGTGGTGCTCGTCGCGGTCAGTGCCGTCTTCGTCTCGGTCCTGGACACCAGTCGGATCGCCAGCGCCCGCACGCTCACCACGGCGGACGCGAGGATCGCGATGGAGGCGATCACGCGTTCGCTGCGGGTGGCTGTCGTCCCACCGGGCCAGACCTCGGCGATCGCCGTGTCCGAGGCGAACCGGATCCAGTTCTATGCGAGCCTCGACCGGGGCGCAGGCCAGAACGCGACCTTCCCCACCCGCGTGACGTACTCCTACGACCCCGCCACCGGCTGCGTGAACGAGAACCAGACCAACGCCTCCGGCCCGACGGCCGGTCCGTTCACCTGGCCGGGTGCGGGCCGCACCAAGTGCCTGATCAAGACGAGTGCACCGCCCGTGTTCACCTACTTCGAGACGGGCACGATCACGCGGCCGGACGGCACCACGGTCGCGCCGGTCACGCCGACCGACGCGACCGGTCGCGCGCGCGTGGTGAGCGTCGAGGCGGCTCTCGACGTCCGCGACCCGCAGCGGGGCGACATCAACGGCGTCATCGCGCGCGACCGCGTCACCCTGTCCAACGTCCAGCTGGCCATCGAGGGAACCCCATGAGGCACATCACATCTCGGCTCGCGGCTCGGAGAGTCACCGACGACGGGTTCGCCGTCCCCTTCGTGCTGTTCACGATGTTCATCCTCACTGCGTTCCTCCTGACCTCGCTGGGGATGGTGCTGAACCAGACGGCGCCCAGCCGCGCCGACCAGGACGCGAAGGCCGCGCTCGCTGCCGCGCAGGCCGGCATCGACGAGTACATCTCCCGCTTGAGCGCCAACAGCGAGTACTGGGCCCGCGGCAACGTCGACGCGGCGAACGGCGCGTTCACGGCGGCCGGCGTCGACGTCCCGGGTACCGGCGGCCGAGGTGCGGCGTTCCGCTACCGGGTGCTCACGGACGCGGCGGTCACCGCGCAGCAGGGCTACATCGACCTCGAGGTGACCGGATCGTCGCAGCCGGCCGGTGGCGGGAGGATGGTCGAACGCACGCTCACCGCGCGTCTGGAGCCGAGCGGCTTCCTGGACTTCATCTACTACACCGACTTCGAGACGATCGACCCCTCGCTCCTCGGCTACAGCGAGACGAATCGCGAGATCTGCTCGCACTACCACTACGACCGGTATCGCGTCGGTTCGACCACCTACAACAACCGGCCCGACGGTACCTGCCCGATCATCAACTGGACGAGCGGCGACGTCGTGATCGGGCCGATGCACAGCAACGACGCGCTGTACGTCGGCGGCTCGGTGCGTTTCGCGAACCCCCGCACCGAGAGCAGCTGGGTGAAGACGAGCGACCCGTCGCGCCTGTGGCGTGGTCCGGGCACGCCCATCCAGTCCGGCGGCGCCACCCCGGGTTACTGGCCCCGCTACTCGCCACCGATCGACCTCCCGGACGCGAACACCGGCCTGCTCAAGTACGTCCGCCCGGTCGTCGACAGCTCGAGCAACCCGGACACCGCAGCGGCTCGGCCGGGGTGCCTGTACCGGGGCGCGACGTCGATCGAGTTCGTCGGCACCCAGATGCGCGTGCTGAGCCCGAACACCCGCAGCGCCCCCAGCTACTGCTACAACACCAGCGCCTCGGCACGCGGGACGGTGCAGACGCTGGCGATCCCGCCCGTCATCCACGTCGCCCCGACGAGTGGTTCCTGCTCCGGAGTCGGGTACCCGCGAGCGGGGGAGGACACCTCGAACCGCAGGACCACGGAGTACGACAACTGCCACGGCACGGCCTTCGTCCAGGGCAACGCCGACGCCCAGGTGACCGTCTCCGCGGAGGACGACATCGTGGTCACCGCGGACATCACCGTGGAGGACGAGACCGAGACCGACGTCGTCGGCCTGGTCGCCGGCAACTACGTCTGGGTGTACCACCCGGTGCGCGACGACGGCAGCAACCTGCTGGCGAGCACCGCTGCGGTGCGCAACATCGAGGCGGCCGTCCTGTCGCTGCGCCACAGCTTCGTGGTCCAGAACTGGGACGCCGGAGCGCCGTTGAGCTCGAGTGCCACCTCGACGAAGCTGCGCGTCTACGGAGCGATCGCGCAGAAGTTCCGAGGTCCGGTCGGCACCGGCAACGCCACCGCCCCGGCCACCGGTTACCTGAAGAACTACATCTACGACGACCGGTTCCAGGTGCTGCAGCCTCCCTACTTCCTCGCGCCCGAGGACGCGCCGTGGGTGGCGGCGAAGATCACCGACGGCTGACCGAACCGGGGATCGGCTAGTTTCGGCCGTCATGACCGCTCTCGTCGTCGGCCTGTGCGCTCTGGTGGGCCTCGCCATCGGCTCGTTCCTCAACGTCGTCATCTGGCGGGTGCCGAGGGGAGAGTCGGTGGTGAACCCGCCGAGCGCCTGCCCTCGGTGCGGCAACCCGATCGCCCCGCGCGACAACGTGCCGGTGGTCAGCTGGCTCCTGCTGGGTGGTCGGTGCCGGCACTGCCACGAGCGGATCAGCGCGCGGTACCCGCTCGTCGAGGCGGGCACTGCGGCGCTGTTCGCGGTCGCCGGCTGGCGGTTCGGGCTCTCCTGGGAGCTGCCTGCGTTCCTCTACCTCGCTGCGATCACGGTCGCACTCACGATGATCGACATCGACGTGCACCGGCTGCCCGATGCCATCGTGCTCCCCAGCTACGTCGTCGCCGGTGTGCTGCTGCTGGCCGCGGTCGTCCTGCAGGGCGACGCAGCAGTCGCGATCCGGATCGCGCTGGCCGGCCTGGCCTTGTACGCCTTCTACTTCGCGCTCGCGTTCATCTACCCCGCGGGGATGGGCTTCGGCGACGTCAAGCTGGCAGGCGTGCTCGGCCTGTACCTGGGGTATCTCGGGTGGGGCGAAGTCGTCACAGGAGCCTTCCTCGGGTTCCTCGTCGGAGGTCTCGTCGGGGCGTTGCTCATCGTGCTGCGCCGCGCAGGTCGCAAGTCCAAGATCCCCTTCGGTCCCTACATGCTCGTCGGCGCGTGGCTGACGGTCCTGGCCGGCGAGGTGCTCATCGACGGGTACCTGCGCGTCGCGGGCGTGCGCTGAGCGTCGACGGTCCACGCACCGGCACCACCTCGCGCACGGACGCTGAGACCGGGACCCTCCGTCCGGACCATCGCCCGTTGCGCCGAACTCGTGGCGCGGGAGCACTCAAGGCGGCGCCTTCTCGCCCCGATGAGGGACAGGACGGCTCGCACGGGGCCGCTTGGAGAAGGGGACGTGACGTGGCAACCACCGCCATCGGTCTCGACATCGGAACCTCAGGTGTCCGCGCCGCTGAGCTGTCGTTCGGCAAGGGCGGTGTGACGCTGGAGAAGTTCGGCCAGGTCGCCCTGCCCGAGGGTGCCGTCCACGACGGCGAGGTGTTCGACCCGGCGGCCGTCACGGCCGCGATCCGCCAGCTCTGGGCCGCGACGAAGTTCTCGCACAAGAAGGTGGTGCTGGGCGTGGCCAACCAGCGCGTCGTGGTGCGCCAGGTCGACCTGCCGGCGATGCCGCACGACGACCTCAAGGCCGCGCTGCCGTTCCAGGTGCAGGACTACCTGCCCATGCCGGTCGATGACGCGGTGCTGGACTTCCACGCGGTCGAGACGGTCCAGACCGACGGCGGCGAGAACCTGCGCGGGCTGCTCGTCGCCGCCTCGCGCGAGACGGTCATGGCGAACGTCCGCGCGGTGCAGGCCGCTGGTCTGCGGGTGGTTGTCGTCGACCTGACCTCGTTCGCCGTCCTGCGCTCCGTCGGTACCCGTCGCGACCCCGAGATCGAGACCGAGGCGCTGGTCGACATCGGCGCCCGCGTGACCAACATCGTGGTGCACGCCGACGGGGTGCCGCGGTTCGTGCGCATCCTGCTCATGGGTGGCCAGGACATCACCGACTCGGTCGCCGAGAAGCTCGGTGTCCCGCTCGCCGAGGCCGAGGGCATCAAGCAGTCGCTGGGCCTGGTCGGCGCCGGCGGGGAGTACGAGCGTGCCTCACGCGTGGTGGACGCCATCGCCCAGAACTTCCTGGACGAGGTGCGCGGATCGCTCGACTACTACGGCGCGTCCAACCCCGGCTACCCGATCGACCGGGTCGTGGTGTCAGGCGGGGGCAGCACCCTGCGCGGGCTCGCTGAGCGCCTCGGCTCGATCACCGGCCTCGAGGTCGTCCCCGGCGACCCGATCTCCCCGCTGCGCGTCGGCAAGACCGGGCTGTCGCCCGAGCAGCTGTCCTTCGTCCAGCCCCTGGCCGCCGTTCCCGTCGGCCTCGCTCTCGGAGCCGTGTGATGAGCCTCGACATGACCAAGACCGGCGCGACGGCGTCCAGCGCCAGCGCGTTCGTCGCGAACTACTCCGTGGCACGGGTGAACCTGCTGCCTGACGAGATCCTGGCCGAGCGCCGGCTGCGTCGCACCCAGGTCGTGCTCGGCGCGGCCACGCTCGCGGTGGTCGGCGCTCTCGTCGGTGGCTACCTCGTGTCGGCGGCCTCCGTGCGGTCGGCCCAGGACGGGCTCGCGCAGGAGGAGAGCCGCACGGACCAGCTGAACACCCAGGCCGCGGAGTACGCCGAGGTCCCGGTGATCCTCGCGGAGGTGCAGCAGGCCCAGGACGCGCGCTCCGACCGCGATGGCCCAGGACGTGCTGTGGTTCTCCGAGCTCAACCGGCTGGCGGACTCCTACCCGTCCGACGTCTGGCTCCGCGACCTGACCGTCCTCGTCGCCGCCCCGTCGGGCGCCGTGACGGCGACGACGGATCCCGCCGCCGTCCCGACGGGCCTGGCGTCGTTGACGTTCAACGGCACGGGTCTCGCCCACTCCGACGCGTCCGCCTTCCTCGACGTGCTCGAGGGGACGCCTGGGTACAGCTACCCCTACCTGACCGTCTCCGAGCGCGTCGACATCGACGGCAAGGTCGTCGTCGACTTCACCGTCACGGTCAACGTCACAGATGGCGTCCTGTCCCACCGCTTCGACCCGAAGGCCTCCTGACATGTCCCTGAACCGGACCAACACCTGGGTCGCCGGCACCGTCGTCGTCTGCGTCCTGCTGTCCGTCGCCGCCTGGTTCCTGCTGATCGCGCCTACTCGCGCCGAGGCGGCGCAGCTGCGCGACACGACCGCGACGACCGCCATGAGCAACGACCAGCTGGCCGCCGAGATCGAGACGCTGAAGGCGCAGTTCGAGACCATCGAGGACCGGCGAGCCGAGCTCGCGGACGTGCGCGAGGCGATGCCCATCGAGCCCAAGCTGGCCGACCTGAACCGCAAGCTCGAGGCCGAGGCCGCCGCCGCGGGTGTGACGCTGATGCGCGTCGCCCCCGGAGCCGCTGCCCCCGTCGTGACGGCGGCTCCGCTTCCCGCGGCTCCCGTCGAGGGTGAGGCCGGTGCCACGGGCGAGACCGGTGCCGTTGCGGCGCCCGCGCCGTCCAGCACCCTGCTGTCCATCCCGCTGACCATCGACGTGGTCGGGCCGTTCGCGGACGTCAGCTCGTTCCTGCAGGCGGTGCAGACCGACCTCGGCCGCGACGTGCTCGTGCAGTCGCTGAGCGTCCTGGCCGAGGACGCCGCACCGGCGTCCGGCGCCAAGCCGGCCGTCGCCAACGGCGACGTCTCGCTGACGCTCACCGGCCAGATCTTCGTCCTCCCCGGAGCCCCCGTCGACGCCGCGCCGGCTGCGACCGGCATCGCCAACAGCTGACCCGTCAGGAGACAGAACCCATGACCACCAGCCCGTTCGGCACGCCGCTCCCGGCTGAGCCGACCCGCACGGCACCCGAGCCCACGAGCTCGCGACGGCCCCTCCTCCTCGCCCTCGGCGGCGTCGCCGCCGTCGCCGTCCTCGGGGTGGGCGGATTCGTCCTGCTCACCGGCGGCGAGGACGAGGTCCTCGCCCCCCCGCCGGTAGCGAGCGGTCCCGTCGTCGACGACGGGCCCGTCCTCGAGGAGCTGCCCGGGGCCCAGGCGCCGATCGTGGCGCTGTCGTCCCGCAACCCGTTCGCCGCCCAGGTCGTGGCTGGAGGCGAGGGGGCCGCCGCCACCACGCCGGTCGAGAACGCCGGCACCACCAGTCCCGGCTCGGGCAGCTCGTCGTCGGGCGGCTCGTCGTCGGGCGGCTCGTCCTCGGGCGGCTCGTCCTCGGGCACCCCCACCCCGGTCCCCGGCGAGAAGGGCGAGACGGGTGCGAAGGGCGAAGCCGGCGCGAAGGGCCCCAAGGGCGACCCGGGCGCGACCGGGCCCGCCGGTGCCGACGGCAGGACCCCGACCTGGGTGACGCTGACCGTCGACGACGTCGTCGAGGCGGCGCCGGCGAGCGCCAGCTTCACGATCCGCGACTCCCGGGGCGAGAACCCCGTCGCCGGCGTCCGGGTGGACGACCCGGTGTACCTCTTCGGGCCCGCTGTCGCCGTCGTCGTGACCGGCTTCGACGACATCGACTCCGACGGTCAGGTCGACCGCGTTCGGGTGTCGGTCGTCGACGCCGAGGACCCGTCCACCACGGCGGACTACACGCTGTGGCTCGGCCAGGCGGTGCCGCTCTTCTTCACCCCCTGATCGAACCGCACGCACGCCCGACGGGGCGCCCACGACGTGGGCGCCCCGTCGGCGCGTCCGGGCACCGTGGGAGGATCGGCGCATGCTGCGCTGGCTCACGGCGGGGGAGTCCCACGGCCCCGCACTCATCGGTGTGCTCGAGGGTCTCCCGGCCGGGGTCGGGGTCACCAGCACCGACGTCCAGGGGGCGCTCGCCCGCCGCCGGCTCGGCTACGGCCGCGGCGCCCGGATGAAGTTCGAGGCCGACCAGGTCTCGCTCCTCGGCGGCGTGCGGCACGGGCTCACCCAGGGCGGGCCGGTCGCCGTGCAGGTGGGCAACACCGAGTGGCCCAAGTGGGAGACGGTGATGTCGGCCGACCCGGTCGACGCCGACGTGCTCGCCGCGCAGGCGCGCAACGCCCCGCTCACCCGGCCCCGTCCGGGCCACGCCGACCTCGTCGGCATGCAGAAGTACGGGTTCGACGACGCCCGTCCGGTGCTCGAGCGGGCCTCGGCCCGCGAGACCGCGGCCCGCGTCGCGCTGGGCGAGGTGGCGTCGCGGTTCCTCGAGCAGGCGCTCGGCGTGCGCCTGGTGAGCCACACCGTGTCGATCGGCCCCGTCGAGGTGCCCGACGGCGCCGAGCTGCCGCACCCCGACGACGTCGACGCCCTCGACGCCGACCCGGTGCGCTGCCACCACGCGGCCCACGTCGGCGGCGATGGTCGACGAGATCGACCTGTGCAAGAAGGAGGGCGACACCCTCGGCGGCGTCGTCGAGGTGCTCGCCTACGACCTGCCGCCCGGGCTCGGCTCGCACGTGCACTGGGACCGCCGGCTCGACAGCCGGCTCGCCGGCGCCCTGATGGGTGTGCAGGCGATCAAGGGCGTCGAGGTGGGCGACGGGTTCCGCACGGCCGCCCGCCGCGGCTCGCTGGCGCACGACGAGATCGAGCACGGCCCGGACGGCCTGCGCCGCCGCACCGGTCGCGCCGGCGGCATCGAGGGCGGCATGAGCACCGGTGGCGTGCTGCGGGTGCGCGCCGCGATGAAGCCGATCTCGACCGTCCCCCGCGCGCTCGACACCGTCGACGTCTCCACCGGCGAGAAGGCGGTCGCGATCAACCAGCGCTCCGACGTCTGCGCCGTCCCGGCGGCCGGCGTCGTGGCCGAGGCGATGGTGGCGCTGGTGCTGGCCGACGCCGCGCTCGAGAAGCTCGGCGGCGACAGCGTCGCCGAGGTGCGCCGCAACCTGCGGTCCTACCTCGACGCCATCCCCGAGGTGATGCGGTGAGCACGCAGCGCCTGGTGCTCGTCGGACCCATGGGGTCGGGCAAGAGCACCGTCGGGCAGATGCTCGCCGAGCGGTGGCAGGTGCCGCTCGACGACACCGACCGCCGCGTCGAAGCCGCTGCGGGCAAGGCGATCTCGGACGTCTTCCTCGAGGACGGCGAGGACGCCTTCCGCGCTCTCGAGCGCACGGCCGTGGCCGCGGCGGTGGGCGAGCCGGGTCCGCGCGTCGTCTCGCTCGGCGGCGGGGCGGTGCTCGACCCCGCCAGCCAGGCCGACCTGCGCCGGGCCGCCGACGACGGCACGGCGGTGGTGTTCCTCGACGTGGGCGTCGCCGACGCCTCACGCCGTGTGGGGCTGAACGTCAGCCGCCCGCTCCTCATCGGAAACCCTCGCGCGCAGTGGATCTCGCTGATGAACCAGCGCCGCGGCACCTACGAGGCCCTCGCCACGCACACCGTCCTCACCGACGGGTTGACGCCCGACGAGGTGGCCGACCGCGTCGAGGCGCTGCTCGGTGGGGACGCCTCGTGACCGACCCCACCCGCATCACGGTCGGGGGCGAGCAGCCCTACGACGTCGTCGTCGGCACCGGTCTCCTGGGCGAGCTGCCCGGTCTGCTCGGCGAGGGTGTGCGACGCGTCCTGGTCGTGCACCCGAAGGCCCTGGCGACCACCGGCGAGGCGGTGCGAGAAGACCTGACCAGCAACGGTTTCGAGGCGTTCCTCGCCGAGGTCCCCGACGCCGAGGAGGCCAAGCACGTCACCGTCGCCGCCTTCCTGTGGCAGGTGCTCGGGCAGGCGGGGTTCACCCGGTCCGACGCGGTCGTCGCCGTCGGCGGGGGAGCGGTCACCGACCTCGCCGGCTTCGTCGCGGCGACGTGGCTGCGCGGGGTGAGGGTCGTGCACGTGCCCACCACGCTGCTCGGCATGGTCGACGCCGCCGTGGGCGGCAAGACCGGCATCAACACCGCCGAGGGCAAGAACCTCGTGGGGTCGTTCCACCCCCCGGCCGGCGTGCTGTGCGATCTCGACACCCTCGCGACCCTCCCGCGCCACGACCTGCTGGCCGGGATGGCCGAGGTGGTGAAGTGCGGGTTCGTCGCGGACCCGACGATCCTCGAGCTGGTGGAGGCCGACCCCGAGGCCGTGGCCGACCCCGCGTCCGCGGTGGTGCGCGAGCTGGTCGAGCGGTCGGTGCGGGTGAAGGCGCACGTGGTGGGGGAGGACCTCAAGGAGGCCGGGCTGCGCGAGGTGCTCAACTACGGGCACACCCTCGGCCACGCGATCGAGCTGGTCGAGCGGTACCAGTGGCGGCACGGTGCCGCCGTCAGCGTCGGCATGGTCTTCGCCGCCGAGCTGTCGCGGCTGGCCGGTCGGCTGCCCGAGGCCGTCGCCGACCGGCACCGCGTCGGTGCTGGGCTCGCTCGGGCTGCCGCTGACCTACCGGGGCGACCGCTGGCCGCAGCTGCTCGACGGCATGCGCCGCGACAAGAAGAACCGCGGCGACCTGCTGCGGTTCGTCGTCCTCGACGACCTGGCCCGCCCCGGACGCCTCGAGGGCCCCGACCCGGCGCTGCTGCAGGCGGCGTACGCCGAGGTCTCGCGCTAGCCGAGCTCGCGCGGCAGAGGAGCGATGGTTCGCGACGGTTCCCCCTTGTACAACCATCGGGCCGCAAGGTTGTGTATGGTTCGGGCGTGGCGATCGATGAGGGCTGGTGCGTGTCGTGGGAGCACCGTCCGTGGGTGAGCGATTCCGCCTTCCCGGAGAGCCGACGTCAGCGGCTCGCGACGCGTGGGCCCTACCGGGCCGCGGTGCCGGCCGCGATCTCCACCCTGCCGGTGCACGTGGCGCCGGAGGTCGCCGCGGAGGCCGCTGAGGCGACGGCAGCCATCGCCCGCTTCGACGCCCGCACGGCGTCCCTGCTCCCGCCGCCGCCCGGAGGCGACAGCATGCCGTTCGCCGCGGTGCTGCTGCGCACCGAGTCGGTCTCCTCGTCGCAGATCGAGAACGTCACGGCAGGTGCCAAGGCGCTCGCGCTGGCCACCATCCACGAGCGTGCCGGGACCAACGCCCAGCTCGTCGCCCAGAACGTGGAGGCGATGCGCCTCGCCGTGGGTTCGACGACCTCGGTCGACGAGAGGTCTGTGCTCGCCCTGCACGCGGTCCTCCTCGAGGGCGAGGGCAGCTGGGTCGGGCGGTGGCGCGAGCAGCAGGTGTGGATCGGCGGACGAGGGAGCAGTCCGCACAGCGCGACGTTCGTCCCACCGCACCACGACCACGTCCCCACGGCGATGGCCGACCTGTTCGCCTTCGCCGACCGCGTCGACGTCCCCGCGTTCACCCAGACCGCGCTCGCGCACGCCCAGTTCGAGACGATCCACCCCTTCCCGGACGGCAACGGCCGCGTCGGCCGGGCCCTGGTGCACTCGATGCTGCGACGCTCCGAGATCACGCGGTCGACGGTGGTGCCCGTGTCCGCAGGGCTGCTCAGCCGCACGGAGGAGTACTTCGCGGCCCTCGGTGCGTACCGGGACGGCGACCTCGACCCGATCGTGGAGCAGTTCGCCGCCGCGGCGTTCCGCGCGATCGGCAACGGCGAGCAGCTTCTCGACGACCTCACCGGGCTGCGGGCGCGCTGGCTCGACGAGGTGTCAGCCCGCAGGGACTCGGTGGTCTGGCGGGTCCTCGACGGCCTGCTGCGGCAGCCGGCGCTGACCGTCCGGCTCGTCCAGGACGAGTACGGGGTCAGCCAGCCCGCCGCGGAGCGGGCGATCGACACCCTGCAGGAGGCGGGCGTCCTGACCCGGTCGAACGCCGGACGGCGCAACCGGGTCTGGGTCTGCGACGACGTCGTCCAGGCGATGGACGCGTTCGGCGACCGCGCGCGCCGTCGGTTCCTCTGACCCCGCCGCGGTCGAGCAGCGAGGATTCGGTGGGCGTACGGCCCGGCGGGTAGCATCGACCGATCCCAGACGACTTCCCGGGCGCGCGTGCGCCCACCGCGAGAGAGAGCGAAACCGGTGGCCTCCACGAACGACCTGAAGAACGGCATGGTGCTCAACCTCGACAACCAGCTCTGGTCGGTGGTCGAGTTCCAGCACGTCAAGCCCGGTAAGGGCCCGGCGTTCGTGCGCACCAAGCTCAAGGCCGTGCTGAGCGGCAAGGTCGTCGACAAGACCTTCAACGCCGGCACCAAGGTCGAGACGGCCAACGTCGACAAGCGCGACATGTCGTACTCCTACAAGGAGGGCGACGACTTCGTGTTCATGGACGCGTCCACCTACGACTTCGTCACCATCCCCGCGGCCACCGTGGGCGACGCCGCCGACTTCATGCTCGAGAACCAGACCGCCGTGGTCGCGGTGCACGAGGGCACGCCGCTGTACGTCGAGCTGCCGACGTCGGTCGTCCTGGAGATCACCTACACCGAGCCGGGCCTGCAGGGCGACCGCTCCACCGGCGGCACCAAGCCCGCGACGCTCGAGACCGGTGCCCAGATCGCCGTCCCGCTGTTCATCGAGACCGGCACCAAGGTCAAGGTCGACACCCGCACCGGCGACTACCTGGGGCGCGTGAACTAGTGGCCGCCGTTCGGGCTGGCGGGTTGCGAGGCGGTGTCCGGGTGGATGCCTCGCAAGGCCGAGGAGGAGTCCGATACCGGTGTTGTATCGGCGACGACGAGAACGCCGCGAGGCGTCGCTCGGACGTCGTCCTCGCTCCCGGTAGCGCGGACGGGGGCCGCTGAAGTGGCGGCCAGGTCCAAGGCCCGCAAGCGCGCGCTGGACGTGCTGTTCGAGGCCGACCAGCGCGGCCTCGAGCCGGTCGCGGTGCTGCGCGAGCGGCTGCCGGCCGCCGACCCGCCGGTGCCCGAGTACGCGGTCACCCTGGTCGAGGGCGTCGTCGCGCACCGCGAGCGGATCGACGAGCTGCTCAGCACCTACTCACAGGGCTGGACGCTCGACCGGATGCCCGCGGTCGACCGCGCCGTGCTGCGGCTGGGCCTGTTCGAGCTGCTCTGGTGCGACGACATCCCCGACGCGGTCGCCGTCGACGAGGCCGTCGAGCTGGCCAAGTCGCTCAGCACCGACGACTCGCCCGCGTTCGTCAACGGCCTGCTCGGCCGGCTCGTCCGGATGAAGCCGACCCTGCTCGTCTGACCCGATCTCCTGCCGGATGTGCAGGACAGGGGCGAGTTCGCCGACCGGACGCCCCGTCTCCTGCGCACGCGGGTCACCACGACAGGCCGCGCTCGCGCAACGCGTCCTCCACCCGGCGGACGAGCGGCGTCCGACCGTGAGTGAGGTCGCGGGCCACCGCGACCAGCACCTTCCACCCGTGCCGCTCCGCGGTGTCGCGACGCGCGTCGTCGCGGGCGCGCCGGTCGTCGCGCAGGTGATCCCGGCCGTCGTACTCCAGCGCCACCTCGACCGACCTCCACCGCATGTCGGGGCAGAACAGCCAGCCGGACCCGTCGTCGGCGTGCACGTCGAGGCCGGTCTCCGGCTCGGGCACGTCGGCACGCACCAGCAGCAACCGGGTGCGGGTCTCCTGCGGCGAGTCGACCCGCTCCCGCACCAGGGCGACCGCCTCCCGCATCCTGCGGACGCCCCGCCGTCCCTCGTGGTCCGCCACCAGGCGCCGCAGCGCCGCCGGCCCCTCGCGGCGCACGACGGCGTCGCCGGTCACGACGAGGTCGTCGACGTGCAGCCTCGGGTCGAGGGCGAGCGAGCGCCACGCGTCGACGGCTGCCACGGTGCGCAACCCCCGACGTCGCAGCACCGTCAGCACCGACGACTCGGCCGCGTTCGTCGACGGGACTGCTCGGCCGACGCGTCCGGATGAAGCCCACCGCTCTCGTCCGACGCCGCACCGCCCGCGACTTCGCGAGGCGAGCGCGTACTCCGCTGGGCTCGCACGCCACGTCCAGTAGGTGATCGCCTACTGAACGTGGCCCGCGAAGAGCCGGCGGAGGGTCAGTCGGTGGGGGCGACGGCGCGGCGGGCGTCGGCGTTGAGCACGTTCCAGGTGATCAGCTGCTCGACCAGCGCGACCGGCGTCAGGTCGTAGATGACGGCGAGGGTGCGCAGGTCCTCGGTGCGGATCGACAGCGACGAGGCGCCGCTCTCGCCGCGCTGCTCGAGGATGGTCTGGGCGTAGCGCTCCAGCGCCTGGGCGGTGTCCTGCGGCGCCTGGGCGAGCCGGTCGAGGTCGAGCACCAGCCGCGGGGGAGCGGCGGCGGCCTCGCTGGGCGAGGTCTCGGGCAGCAGCGACGCCACCGGCACCTCGTAGAACTCGGCGAGCTCGGCGAGCCGCTGCACGGTGATGGCGCGGTCGCCGCGCTCGTACGAGCCGACCACGACCGCCTTCCAGCGACCGGACGAGCGCTGCTCGACGCCCTGCAACGACAGGCTCGCCGCCGTGCGCACCGCGCGCAGCTGAGCCCCCAGTGCCTTCGCGTACTCGCTCATCGTCGCCCTTCGCTCTCAGGTGACCGCGGTGCCGAGATCACGCACGGTAACTGCCAGGACCAGAGTGGCACACCGAGCGTCACCAGGGGACCCGACGCGGCCGGTCGTCCCACCTCGGGTAGTGTCGAGCGCGCACCGAGTCCTTCAACCTCCGTCCTGCGAGGCGGGGAAGGAGTCGCCTGATGGCGTCCGCACGCGCTCGTCCGGTCCTGCTCGCCGACGACATCTCCCGGGTCCTCACCCGCATCGCGCACGAGATCCTCGAGCGCAACAAGGGCGCCGACGACCTCGTCCTGCTGGGCATCCGCACCCGGGGCGTCCCCCTGGCCCACCGGCTCGCCGCCGTGGTCGAGCAGGTCGAGCCCGGTACGGGCCTTCGAGCCGGCGCCCTCGACGTGACGATGCACCGCGACGACCTGCGCCGGAACCCCACCCGCACCCTCGAGGCCACCGAGCTGCCCGACGGCGGCATCGACGACAAGGTCGTCGTCCTCGTCGACGACGTGCTCTACTCCGGCCGCACCATCCGGGCCGCGCTCGACGCGCTCTCCGACCTCGGACGCCCCCGGGCCGTGCGCCTGGCCGTCCTGGTCGACCGCGGGCACCGCGAGCTGCCGATCCGCGCCGACCACGTCGGCAAGAACCTGCCGACCTCGACCAGCGAGCGGGTCACCGTGCGCCTGGCCGAGATCGACGGCGAGGACGGCGTGGTCATCGAGGGCGGCGACGCCCCCGCCGAGGGGGTGACGGCGTGAGGCACCTGCTCTCGGCGGCCGACCTGACCCGCGACGACGCCGTGCGGCTGCTCGACGTCGCCGAGCAGATGGCGGCGACGCAGCAGCGCTCGATCAAGAAGCTGCCGACCCTGCGCGGGCTCACCGTCGTCAACCTGTTCTTCGAGGACTCCACCCGCACCCGCATCTCGTTCGAGGCGGCGGCGAAGCGGCTGTCGGCCGACGTCATCAACTTCTCCGCCAAGGGCTCGTCGGTGTCCAAGGGCGAGAGCCTCAAGGACACCGCGCTCACCCTGGAGGCGATGGGCGCCGACGCCGTCGTCGTCCGGCACCCCTCGTCCGGCGCACCGCACCGGCTCGCGCACTCCGGCTGGGTGCGCGGCAGCGTCCTCAACGCCGGCGACGGCACCCACGAGCACCCCACCCAGGCGCTGCTGGACGCCTTCACGATGCGCCGGCGGCTGGTCGCCGACCCGCACGGGGCCGACCTCGCCGGCACGCGCGTCACCATCGTCGGCGACGTGCTGCACAGCCGGGTGGCCCGCTCGAACGTGCTGCTGCTGCACACCCTCGGCGCCGAGGTGACGCTGGTGGCGCCGCCGACGCTGCTGCCGGTGGGTGTGGGGACCTGGCCGTGCCGGGTGTCGTACGACCTCGACGAGGCGCTCGCGGGCGGCGTCGACGCCGTGATGATGCTGCGGGTGCAGCGCGAGCGGATGACCGCGCAGGGCGGCGGGTTCTTCCCGTCCGCGCGCGAGTACTCGCGCCGGTACGGGCTCGACACCCGCCGCACCGACCTGATGCCCGACCACGCGATCGTCATGCACCCCGGGCCGATGAACCGCGGCCTGGAGATCACCGCGGAGGCGGCCGACGGCGTCCGCTCCACCATCGTCGAGCAGGTCTCCAACGGCGTCGCCGTGCGGATGGCCGCGCTCTTCCTGCTGCTGTCGGGCGACCAGCCCGCCGAGGAGGGTCTCGCGTGAGCCGCACCTACCTGGTGAAGGGGGCCCGCCTGCTCGGCGGCGACCCCACCGACCTGCTGCTGCGCGACGGCGTGGTCGCCGAGGCCGGTGCGGGCCTGGCCGCCGACGGCGCGCAGGTCGTCGACGCCGAGGGGCTGGTCGCGCTGCCCGGCCTGGTCGACCTGCACACCCACCTGCGCGAGCCCGGGCGCGAGGACGCCGAGACGGTCGAGACCGGTTCGGCCGCAGCGGCTCTGGGCGGGTTCACCGCCGTGCACGCGATGGCCAACACCGACCCGGTCGCCGACACCGCGGGTGTGGTCGAGCAGGTGTGGCGGCTCGGCCGACGGGCCGGTCGCTGCGACGTGCGCCCGGTCGGCGCCGTCTCGGTGGGCCTGCAGGGCGAGCGGCTCGCCGAGCTCGGCGCCATGGCCGACTCCGCCGCCGGGGTGCGGGTGTTCAGCGACGACGGCCACTGCGTCGACGACGCCGTGCTGATGCGCCGCGCGCTCGAGTACGTCAAGGCCTTCGACGGCGTCGTCGCCCAGCACGCGCAGGAGCCGCGGCTCACCGACGGCGCCCAGATGCACGAGGGCGACGCTCAGCGGGGTGCTCGGCCTCGCCGGCTGGCCCGCGGTGGCCGAGGAGGCCGTGATCGCCCGCGACGTGCTGCTCGCCGGCCACGTCGGCGCCCGGCTGCACGTGTGCCACCTGTCGACGGCCGGCTCGGTCGAGATCGTGCGCTGGGCCAAGGCGCGCGGCGTGCAGGTGACCGCCGAGGTGACCCCGCACCACCTGCTGCTCACCCACGAGGAGGTGCGCGGCTACGACCCGGTGTTCAAGGTCAACCCGCCGCTGCGCACCGCCGAGGACGTGCAGGCGCTGCGCGAGGCGCTGGCCGACGGCACCATCGACGTCGTCGCCACCGACCACGCGCCGCACCCGGTGGAGGACAAGGACTGCGAGTGGTCGGCCGCCGCGATGGGCATGACCGGGCTGGAGACCGCGCTGTCGGTCGTCCAGCACGCCATGGTCGACACCGGGCTGCTCGACTGGGCCGGCGTCGCGCGGGTCACCTCGACCACCCCGGCCGCGATCGGCCGGGTCGGCGGGTACGACCGTCCGCTCGCCGTGGGCGCCCCGGCGCACCTCACGCTCGTCGACCCCGCCGCGACCCGGACGGTCGACCCCGCCGCGATGGCGACCCGCGGCCGCAACAGCCCGTTCCGCGGCCGCGAGCTGCCCGGACAGGTCGTGGCCACGTTCTGGCACGGCCACCCCACGGTGCTCGACGGCGCCCTCGCCGACCCGCTCGACGAGCGCGACCTCGACCGGCTCGCCGGGCAGGCACGCACGTGAGCCAGGTGCAGGCCGGGTTGCTGCTGCTCCTGGTCGTCCCCGTGCTGTGGGGGCTGATGTGGTGGGGCTGGCGGTCCCGCGCACGGCGGCAGGCCGACCTCCCCGCGCCCACCGCGCCGCCCGCTGACCCGGGCCCGGCGGCGTACGGACCGGTCGAGGCGGTCTACGTCTCGTCGACCCGTGCCGGCGACTGGCTCGACCGCGTCGTGGCCCACGGGCTCGGGGAGCGGTCGTCCGCGACGGTGTCGGTGCACGCCGGCGGCGTGCAGGTCGCCCGCGGCGGGGCACCCGACCTGTGGCTGCCCGCAGCTGCTCTCGACGACGTGCGCCGCGAACGCGGTGCCGCCGGCAAGTTCGTCGACGCCGAGGGCCTGGTGACCCTCACCTGGCGCCTCGGCGACCACCCGCTCGACACCCACCTGCGCACCCGGCACG
This sequence comes from uncultured Actinomycetota bacterium, assembly GCA_963715595.1. Lineage (GTDB taxonomy): Bacteria > Actinomycetota > Actinomycetes > Actinomycetales > CAWJMD01 > MFD01275-22. The sequence continues at coordinate 1,947,543 of OY970255.1, read as the reverse complement.
AGAGCGACCGCGAGCCGCTCGTCGCCGCGGTGCGCACCCTGATCGACGCCCGACCTGGCGCGGGCGACCCGACGACCCCGAAGGAGGACACCCGTGGCTGACGCCGTGCTGGTGCTCGAGGACGGCCGCACGTTCTACGGATCGTCCTACGGCGCAACGGGTTCCACGGTCGGCGAGGCCGTGTTCTGCACCGCGATGACCGGGTACCAGGAGACGCTGACCGACCCGTCGTACCACCGGCAGGTGGTCGTGATGACCGCGCCGCACATCGGCAACACCGGCGTGGAACGACGAGGACGACGAGTCCGCCCGCATCTGGGTGTCGGGCTACGTCGTGCGCGACCCCGCCCGGCGCCCGTCGAGCTGGCGCTCGACCCGCGACCTCGCCGACGAGCTCGCCGCGCAGGGCGTGGTCGGCATCAGCGGCGTCGACACCCGCGCCCTCACCCGGCACCTGCGCGAGCGCGGCGCGATGCGGGTCGGGGTCTTCTCGGGCGACGCCGCTGGCGAGCGAGGCCGAGCTGCTCGCCGTCGTGCGCGAGGCCCCGGCGATGACGGGGGCCGACCTGGCCGGCGAGGTCTCGACCGACGCCGCCTACGTCGTCCCGGCGGTCGGGGAGCGGCGCTTCACCGTCGCCGCGGTCGACCTCGGCATCAAGGCGCATGACGCCGCGCGGATGGCCGAGCGCGGCATCGAGGTGCACGTGCTGCCGGCGGCCTCGACGGTCGACGACGTGCTGGCCGTCGCGCCCGACGGCGTGTTCCTCTCCAACGGCCCGGGCGACCCCGGCGCCACCACCGAGGTCGTCGCGCTGGCCGGCGCCGTGCTGGAGCGGCGCATCCCGTTCTTCGGCATCTGCTTCGGCAACCAGCTGCTCGGCCGGGCGCTGGGGCTGGACACGTACAAGCTCAGCCTACGGCCACCGCGGCATCAACCAGCCGGTGCTCGACCGCACCACCGGCAAGGTCGAGGTCACCGCGCACAACCACGGCTTCGCGGTGCGCGCCCCCGAGGGCGCGGGCGACGGTCAGCCGTTCGACACCCCGCTCGGCCGGGCGAGGGTCTCGCACGTCTGCCTGAACGACGACGTCGTCGAGGGGCTCGAGTGCCTCGACGTGCCGGCCTTCTGCGTGCAGTACCACCCCGAGGCCGCCGCCGGCCCGCACGACGCCGGCTACCTGTTCGACCGCTTCGTCGACCTGATGGCCGCCGAGGACCCGCGCAGGACACGCCGGCGTGTCGACGTCCAGGATCACACTCGAGGGAGGGGGAGTAGCCGTGCCGAAGCGCGACGACATCTCCAGCGTCCTGGTCATCGGCTCCGGGCCGATCGTCATCGGCCAGGCCGCCGAGTTCGACTACTCCGGCACCCAGGCCTGCCGGGTGCTGCGCGAGGAGGGCCTGCGGGTCGTCCTGGTCAACTCCAACCCGGCGACGATCATGACCGACCCCGAGTTCGCCGACGCCACCTACGTCGAGCCGATCACCCCCGAGGTCGTCGAGGCGATCATCGCCAAGGAGCGCCCGGACGCGCTGCTGCCGACCCTCGGCGGCCAGACCGCGCTGAACGCCGCCATCGCGCTGCACGAGGCGGGCGTGCTGGAGAGGTACGGCGTCGAGCTGATCGGCGCCAACGTCGAGGCGATCGAGCTCGGCGAGGACCGCGAGCAGTTCAAGGACGTCGTCGAGCGCTGCCGGCGCCGAGTCGGCCGCGGTCGGCCATCTGCCACACCTGGACGAGGTGCTCGCCGCCGCCGACGAGCTCGGCTACCCCGTCGTGGTGCGCCCGTCGTTCACCATGGGCGGGCTGGGCTCCGGCTTCGCCCACGACGCCAGCCGACCTGCGCCGGATGGTCGGCGCCGGCCTGCACGCCAGCCCGACCACCGAGGTGCTCCTCGAGGAGTCGATCCTGGGCTGGAAGGAGTACGAGCTCGAGCTGATGCGCGACCGCGACGACAACGTCGTGGTCGTCTGCTCGATCGAGAACCTCGACCCGATGGGCGTGCACACCGGCGACTCCATCACCGTCGCGCCCGCGATGACCCTGACCGACCGGGAGTACCAGCGCCTGCGCGACATCGGCATCGCGGTGATCCGCGAGGTCGGCGTCGACACCGGCGGCTGCAACATCCAGTTCGCGGTCGACCCGGTCGACGGCCGGGTCATCGTCATCGAGATGAACCCGCGGGTCTCGCGGTCGTCGGCGCTGGCGTCCAAGGCCACCGGGTTCCCGATCGCGAAGATCGCCGCGCGGCTGGCCGTCGGCTACACCCTCGACGAGATCCCCAACGACATCACCCGCGACGACCCCGGCCTGCTTCGAGCCGACGCTCGACTACGTCGTGGTCAAGGTCCCGCGGTTCGCGTTCGAGAAGTTCCCGGCCGCCGACGACACGCTCACCACCACGATGAAGTCGGTCGGCGAGGCGATGGCCATCGGCCGCAGCTTCACCGAGGCGCTGCAGAAGGCGCTGCGCTCGCTGGAGCGCCGCGGAGGCGCCGTTCCGCTGGGACGGCGACCCGTCGCGCGCTCGACCGCGACGCCCTGCTCGAGACGGCGCGCACGCCGACCGACGAGCGGCTGACGCAGCGTGCAGCAGGCGCTGCGCGCGGGCGCCACCGTCGAGCAGCTGCACGAGGCCACCGGCATCGACCCGTGGTTCCTCGACCAGATGCGTGCTGATCGACGAGGTCGCCGACGAGGTCGCCGCGTCGCACCGGACGCTCACCGCCGACGCTGCTGCGTCGCGCCAAGCGGCACGGCTTCTCCGACGCGCAGATCGGCGCGCTGCGCTCGATGCCCGAGGACGTCGTCCGCGGCGTGCGGCACGCGCTCGGCATCCGCCCCGTCTTCAAGACGGTCGACACCTGCGCGGCCGAGTTCGAGGCGCGCACGCCGTACCACTACTCCTCCTACGACGAGGAGGACGAGGTCGCGCCGAGCGACCGCCGCAAGGTGGTCATCCTCGGCTCCGGGCCCAACCGGATCGGGCAGGGCGTCGAGTTCGACTACTCCTGCGTGCACGCCGCGTTCGCGCTGCGCGACGCCGGCTACGAGACCGTCATGGTCAACTGCAACCCCGAGACCGTCTCGACCGACTACGACACCTCCGACCGGCTCTACTTCGAGCCGCTCACGCTCGAGGACGTGCTCGAGGTGGTGCACGCCGAGCAGCGCTCGGGCGAGGTCGTCGGCGTCATCGTGCAGCTCGGCGGCCAGACCCCGCTCGGCCTGGCCGCACGGCTGGAGACCTGCCGGCGTGCCGATCGTGGGCACCAGCCCGGCCGCGATCCACCTGGCCGAGGACCGCGGCGCGTTCGGCCGCGTCCTCGCCGAGGCCGGGCTGATCGCGCCCAAGCACGGCACCGCGTCGAGCTTCGCCGAGGCCAAGGTCATCGCCGACGAGATCGGCTACCCGGTGCTCGTCCGCCCGTCGTACGTGCTCGGCGGGCGCGGCATGGAGATCGTCTACGACGAGGAGTCGCTGGCGTCCTACGTCGGCCGCGCCACCGGGTCGGGCGTGCGCATCACGCCGGAGCACCCGGTGCTGGTCGACCGCTTCCTCGACGACGCGATCGAGATCGACGTCGACGCGCTGTTCGACGGCGCGGAGCTCTACCTCGGCGGCGTGATGGAGCACATCGAGGAGGCCGGCATCCACTCCGGCGACTCCGCCTGCGTGCTGCCGCCGGTCACGCTCGGCCAGGCCGAGGTCGCCCGGGTGCGCGAGCACACCGAGGCGATCGCCCGCGGCGTCGGCGTGCGCGGGCTGCTCAACGTCCAGTTCGCCCTGGCCGCGCGGCGTCCTCTACGTGCTGGAGGCCAACCCGCGCGCCTCGCGCACGGTGCCGTTCGTGTCCAAGGCCACCGACGTGCCGCTGGCCAAGGCGTGCGCGCGGGTGATGCTCGGGACGAGCATCGCCGAGCTGCGCGCCGAGGGCATGCTGCCGCGGCACGGCGACGGCGGCACGCTGCCCGCCGAGGCGCCGGTGTCGGTCAAGGAGGCGGTGCTGCCGTTCAAGCGGTTCCTCACGCCCCAGGGACAGGTCGTCGACTCGATCCTCGGCCCCGAGATGCGCTCCACCGGTGAGGTGATGGGCATCGACGTCGACTTCCCGCGGGCGTTCGCCAAGAGCCAGGCAGGCCGCCTACGGGGGCCTGCCGCAGTCGGGGACGGTGTTCGTGTCGGTGGCCGACCGCGACAAGCGGGCGATGCTGTTCCCGGTGAAGCGGCTGGTCGACCTCGGGTTCGACGTCCTGGCCACCGAGGGGACGGCGGAGACCCTGCGGCGCAACGGGATCCCGTCGCGGGTGGTGCGCAAGCACACCGCCGGCGCCGGGGCCGACGGCGAGCCGACCATCGTGCAGCGCATCCTCGCCGGCGAGGTCGACGTGGTGGTCAACACCCCGTCGGGACGGGCCGCGCGCGCCGACGGCTACGAGATCCGCGCCGCGACGACGACGATGGACCGTCCGATCATCACGACCGTGCAGCAGCTCGCGGCCGCGGTGCAGGGCATCGAGGCCACCTCCGGCGAGGGTCTGCCGTCGGTCACCTCGCTGCAGGACCACGCTCGCGCGCTGCACGCGGTGTGGGGCTACGCGGAGGAGGCCCGGTGACGGCGGTGCAGGTGCGGGCCACCGTCCTGGTCGCCGAGCCCGCCGGTGCCTACCGCCACCTCGTCCTCGACGCGCCCGACGTCGCGCGGGACGCGCGGCCCGGGCAGTTCGTCGCGTGCGCCGTCGGCGGCCCCGAGTCGTCGCTGCTGCTGCGGCGGGCGTTCTGCTGCACCGCGCCGACCCGGAGCAGGGCACCGTCGAGGTCGTCGTCGCCGCCCACGGCCCGGGCACGACGGGGCTGGCGGCGACGCCGGTCGGCGCGAGCTCGACGTCGTCGGGCCGCTCGGCCGCCCGTTCCCGCTGCCCGACGCGCCCACCGACGCCGTCCTGCTCGGCGGGGGGTACGGGTCGGCGCCGTTCGGCTGGCTGGCCGAGGTGCTGCGCGAGAACGGGTCCCGCGCCCACCTGGTGGCCGGTGCCGCCGACGAGGCCCGGCTGTTCGGGCACGAGCAGGCCGAGCACCAGGCCGACACGGTCACCGTCACGACCGTCGACGGCTCGGCCGGCACCCGCGGCCTGGTCACCGACGTGCTGCCCGGCCTGGTCGAGCGGCACGGCGCCACCGCCGCCTACGCGTGCGGGCCGATGGGCATGCTGCGGGCCGTGCACGAGGTCGCCCGCGGGCTCGGCGTGACCACGTGGCTCGCGGTCGAGGAGTCGATGGCCTGCGGCATCGGCGTCTGCATGACGTGCGTGCTGCCGGTCGTCGGCGACGACGGCACCACCCGGATGACCCGCTCCTGCGTCGACGGACCCGTCTTCGACGGCGCGGTCCTGCGCTGGGACGCGATCGGCCCGGGCGGCTCGCGCGTCCCGGACGACTGCCTCGGCGCGCCCGTCGCGCCGGCCGTGCCCGCCCCCGCCACCCCCGACGCCGGAGCCGCCACGTGAGCGCCCTCGACCAGACGACCAGCGTCGCCGGGCTCGCGCTGCGCAACCCGGTGATGACCGCGTCCGGGTGCGCGGCCGCCGGTCGCGAGCTGGCGACGTTCCAGGACGTCGCGCAGATCGGCGCCGTCGTCACCAAGTCGGTCATGCAGGCGCCGCGCTCGGGCCGGCCGACGCCGCGGATGGCCGAGACGCCGTCCGGGATGCTCAACTCGATCGGCCTGCAGGGGCCCGGCATCGAGTCGTTCTGCGAGAACGACCTCCCGTGGCTGCGCGAGGCGGGCGCCACCGCGGTCGTCTCGATCGCCGGCGGCTCGGTGCAGGAGTTCGCCGACCTCGCCGAGCGCCTCGCGGACCGAGGACGACGTCGCCGCGCTCGAGGTCAACATCTCCTGCCCCAACGTGGCCAACCGCGGCCTCGTGTTCGCCTGCGACCCCGGCGCCTCCCGCGAGGTGCTCGCGGCCGTCGTCGAGAAGGCGCGTCCCGGCGTCCCCGTGCTGGCCAAGCTCTCGCCCGACGTCACCGACGTCGTCACGATCGCCGCCGCGTGCCTGGAGGGCGGCGCCCACGGCCTGAGCGCCATCAACACGCTGCTCGGCGTGGTCGTCGACACCGACACGCTGCGGCCCCGGCTCGCCGGGATCACCGGCGGGCTGTCCGGCCCCGCGATCCGCGCCGTCGCCGTCCGCGTGGTCTGGCAGCTCACCGCGGCCATGCGCGAGGGCCGGCTCCCCACCGCGCCCGTCGTCGGCATCGGGGGCGTGCGCACCGGCCTCGACGCCCTGCAGCTGCTCGCCGCCGGCGCCTGCGCCGTGCAGGTCGGCACCGTCGTCTTCCACGACCCCTCGGCGCCCACGCGGATCGCCCGCGAGCTCGCCGACGCCCTGTCCGACAAGGGGTTCGACCGCGTCGCCGACGTGGTCGGCATCGCCCACACCTGATCACGGAGGCCCTCGTGACCCAGCAGACCGAGCCCGTCCGCCACGAGACCGTCCCCTTCGGCACCCGCCTGCGGGCCGCCATGGACCAGCACGGCCCGCTGTGCGTGGGCATCGACCCGCACCCGGGGCTGCTGCACGACTGGGGACTGGACGACGACGCGGCCGGTCTGGAGCGGTTCGCACTGACCTGCGTCGAGGCGCTCGCGGGCACGGTCGCGGTGGTCAAGCCGCAGTCGGCCTTCTTCGAGCGGCACGGCTCGCGGGGTGTCGCCGTGCTCGAGCAGGTGGTGGGCGACCTGCGCACCACCGGCACCCTCACCATCGTCGACGCCAAGCGCGGCGACATCGGGTCGACGATGCAGGCCTACGCCGACGCCTACGCCGGCGCCACCTCGACCCTCGCCGGCGACGCCGTGACCGCCTCGCCGTACCTGGGGTTCGGCTCGCTGCGGCCGCTGCTCGACCTGGCGCACCTCACCGGGCGCGGCGTGTTCGTCCTGGGGCTGACGTCCAACCCCGAGGGGCCGCAGGTGCAGCACGCCACCGCGCCCGACGGTCGCAGCGTCGCCGGCACGGTGGTCGAGCAGGTCGGCGAGGAGAACGCCCGCCACCCGGGCCCGCTGGGCTCGGTGGGCCTGGTCGTGGGAGCCACCGTCGGGCCCGCCGCGCAGGAGCTCGGCATCGACCTCGCCGCGTGCGGCGGCCCGCTGCTCGCCCCGGGGCTGGGCGCCCAGGGCGGCACGGCCGACGGGCTCGCCGCCGTGTTCGGCGCGTCCCGCTCGCAGGTCCTGCCCTCGTCCTCGCGGGAGGTGCTCGGGGCCGGACCCGACGTCGTCCGGCTGCGCGAGGCCGCCCGCCGCACCGCCGACGACTGCGCCCGGGCGCTCGCGGGTCGCTGACCGGGGGGACCCCGCCGTTGCCCGTCCCGGCCGGCAGTCGCTAGGTTCGCCGGGTCCGCCGTCCGGGGGCGGCGCACCGCTCCCCGCCCGACCCACGAGGTGACCGCACGTGCCCCTGCCCCCGTTGACGCCCGAGCAGCGCGCCGCGGCCCTGGAGAAGGCCGCCAGCGCGCGCCGCGAGCGCGCCGAGCTGAAGAACCGGCTCAAGTACGCGCAGGGCTCCCTGGCGGAGGCGATCGACGAGGGCCACCGGGTGGAGTCGATCGGCAAGATGAAGGTCAGCGCCCTGCTGGAGTCGCTGCCCGGCGTCGGCAAGGTGCGCGCCCGCCAGGTGATGGACGAGATCGGCATCTCCGAGTCGCGCCGCGTCCGGGGCCTCGGCCCGCACCAGGTCAAGGCGCTGGTCGAGCGCTTCGGCTCCTGACGCCGGCCCGCCGCAGCCCCCGTGACCTCCCCGTCCCGCCTCACCGTCCTCGCCGGCCCCACCGCCGTCGGCAAGGGGACGGTCTCCGCCGACGTGCGCGCCCGCTACCCGCAGGTGTGGATCTCGGTGAGCGCCACCACCCGCGCCCCCCGTCCGGGCGAGGTCGACGGCGTGCACTACCACTTCGTCGGCGAGGACGAGTTCGACGCGATGGTCGCGGCCGACGAGCTGCTGGAGTGGGCGGTCGTGCACGGCCGGCACCGCTACGGCACCCCGCGGCGCCCGGTCGAGGAGACGCTGGCCCGCGGGGAGGCCGCCCTGCTCGAGATCGACCTGCAGGGCGCGCGGCAGGTGCGGGCGAGCATGCCCGGCGCCCTGTTCGTCTTCCTCGCGCCGCCGTCGTGGGACGAGCTGGTGCGCCGGCTGGTGGGCCGCGGCACCGAGACCGACGAGGAGCGCGAGCGCCGGCTGAGCACCGCGCGGGTCGAGCTGGCCGCCGAGGCGGAGTTCGACGTGACGGTCGTGAACGCGGACGTTCGGCAGGCGAGCGACGATCTCGTACACTTGATGGGACTGCCCACGTCGCGCTGAGCCATCCCGGCCCTGCGGCGTCGACCCCCACAGTTCGGAGAGCACCCAGCGTGTCCGGTACCAAGGCCGCCCCCGAGGGCATCACCAACCCGCCGATCGACGACCTGCTCGAGGTCGCCGACTCCAAGTACGCGCTCGTGATCTACGGCGCCAAGCGCGCCCGTCAGATCAACGCGTACTACTCCCAGCTGTCCGAGGGCCTGCTCGAGTACGTCGGCCCGCTGGTCGAGACCCACGTGCAGGAGAAGCCGCTGTCGGTCGCGCTGCGCGAGATCGACGCCGGGCTGCTCACCTGCGAGCCCGACACCGACGCCGCCCCCAGCAAGGCCTGAGCGAGCGCTGCGCGAGCGGGTCCCCGTGACCGCACCCGATGCCGTCCGGCACGTCGTCCTCGGCGTGGCGGGCGGCATCGCCGCGTACAAGGCCGCCTCGCTGCTGCGCCTGCTGACCGAGGGCGGTCACCGCGTCCGCGTGGTGCCGACCCGGGCCGCGCTGGAGTTCGTCGGCGCCCCGACCTGGGCGGCGCTGTCGGGACACCCCGTGGCCACCGACGTGTGGGACGACGTGCACGAGGTGCCGCACGTGCGCCTCGGACGCCAGGCCGACCTGGTCGTGGTCGCCCCCGCCACCGCCGACCTGCTGGCGAAGGCCGCGCACGGCCTGGCCGACGACCTGCTCACCAACACCCTGCTCACGGCCACCTGCCCGGTGCTGCTCGCCCCCGCGATGCACACCGAGATGTGGCAGCACCCCGCCACCGTCGCGAACGTGGCGCTGCTGCGCGAGCGCGGCGTGCACGTCCTCGAGCCCGCCGTCGGACGCCTGACCGGCGCCGACACCGGGCCCGGGCGCCTGCCCGAGCCGGAGCAGATCCACGCCGCGGCCCTGGCGCTGCTCGACGGCGCCGCCACCGCCCCGGCGGGCGTCCGCGACCTCGAGGGCCGGCACGTCGTGGTCAGCGCCGGCGGCACCCGCGAGCCGCTCGACCCCGTCCGGTACCTCGGCAACCGCTCGTCCGGCAAGCAGGGCTACGCCCTGGCGCGCACGGCGGCGGCCCGCGGCGCCCGGGTGAGCCTGGTCGCCGCCAACACCGAGCTGCCCGACCCCGCCGGCGTCGACGTCGTCCGCGTCGGCTCGGCGCTCGAGCTGCAGCAGGCCGTCACCGCCCTGGCGGGGGAGGCCGACGTCGTGGTGATGGCGGCGGCCGTCGCCGACTTCCGTCCGGCCGAGGTGGCCGAGCACAAGATCAAGAAGCAGGACGGCACCGACGACGCGCCGACGATCACCCTCGTGCGCAACCCGGACGTGCTCGCCGACCTGGCCGGACGCCGCCGGCGCGAGGGCCAGGTCGTGGTCGGGTTCGCCGCCGAGACCGGCGACGCGGCGGGCGACGTGCTCACCCACGCCCGCGCCAAGCTGGCCCGCAAGGGCTGCGACCTGCTGGTCGTCAACGAGGTCGGCGCCGGCAAGGCGTTCGGCACCGACGACAACACGGTCACCGTCCTGGCGGCCGACGGCGGCGCCACCCAGGTCGGTCCGGCGTCCAAGGACCGGGTCGCGGACGTCGTGTGGGACGCGGTCGTCCAGCGGCTAGAGTGACGCGTCGTCGCACGCCCTCCTGGGGCGTGACCGACCTGCCGACGCCCCGAGCACGCACCGTGCCGCGGCCACCGATCACGCAAGGAGCGCTGTGAGCACGTCCGACCTGCGTCTGTTCACCTCGGAGTCCGTCACCGAGGGGCACCCGGACAAGATCTGCGACCAGATCTCCGACGCCATCCTCGACGACCTGCTCGGGCAGGACCCCGCGAGCCGCGTGGCGGTCGAGACGATGGTCACCACCGGCCTGGTGCACGTGGCCGGCGAGGTGAGCACCAACGCGTACGCCGACATCCCGGCGCTCGTGCGCGAGACCGTGCTGGGCATCGGCTACGACTCCTCCGACAAGGGCTTCGACGGCCGCTCCTGCGGTGTCGAGATCTCGATCGGCGCGCAGTCCTCCGACATCGCCCAGGGCGTCGACAAGGCCTACGAGAGCCGGGTCGAGGACGGCACCGACCCCTACGACCTGCAGGGCGCGGGCGACCAGGGCCTGATGTTCGGCTACGCCTGCACCGACACCCCCGAGCTGATGCCGCTGCCGATCTGGCTGGCGCACCGGCTGTCGGAGCGGCTCACCGCGGTGCGCAAGGAGGGCGTGGTGCCGTACCTGCGCCCCGACGGCAAGACCCAGGTCACGGTCGGCTACGACGGCGACCGCGCCGTCAGCATCGACACCGTGGTGCTGTCGACCCAGCACGCGGCGCACGTGAACCTCGAGACGCTGCTGGCGCCCGACGTGCGCGAGCACGTCATCGACCCGGTGCTGGCCACCGTCGAGCTCGACAGCACGAACGTGCGCACGTTCATCAACCCGACCGGCAACTTCGTCATCGGCGGCCCGATGGGCGACGCCGGTCTCACCGGCCGCAAGATCATCGTCGACACCTACGGCGGCATGGCCCGCCACGGCGGTGGCGCGTTCTCCGGCAAGGACCCCTCGAAGGTCGACCGCTCCGCCGCCTACGCCATGCGCTGGGTCGCCAAGAACGTCGTGGCCGCCGGGCTGGCCGACCGCTGCGAGGTGCAGATCGCCTACGCGATCGGCAAGGCGCACCCCGTGGGTCTGTACGTCGAGACCTTCGGCACCGAGAAGGTCGACCCCGCGGCCATCACCCGGGCGATCAAGGACGTCTTCGACCTGCGCCCCGGCGCGATCGTGGCCGACCTCGACCTCAAGCGCCCGATCTACAAGGCGACCGCCGCGTACGGCCACTTCGGCCGCGAGCTCGCCGACTTCACCTGGGAGCGCACCGACCGCGCCGAGGCGCTGAAGTCGGCCGTCGGCGCCTGACCCGCGACCACCTGCACGACCGCACCGGCCCCGTCCCGCTCGCGAGAGCGGTGACGGGGCCGTCTGGTTGGGTGGCGGTGTGAGCGAGGACGGTGGCGGGGGCGAGCAGCTGGAGCTGATCCGGTCCTCGGTCCGCGGCCGCCGACCCAAGCCCGCCACGGCGCTCGCCGAGGTCGACCCGGTGGCCCGGGTCGTGCTGCAGGTGCCGCTGGCGCACCTGGACCGGCCGTTCGACTACGCGGTGCCCGCCGACCTGGCCGAGCGCGCGGTGCCCGGCGCCCGCTGCTCGGTGCGCCTGGCCGGCCAGCAGGTCGACGGGTTCGTGGTCGAGCGGCTCGCGCGCAGCGAGCACGAGGGACGGCTGCAGCCGCTGCTGCGGGTGCCCTCGGGCGAGCGGGTGCTCGACCCGCACGTGCTCGCCGCCGCCCGGCAGGTCGCCGACGACTGCGCCGGGACGCTCGCCGACGTGCTGCGCGCTGGCCGTCCCGCCGCGCCACGCGACCGCCGAGAAGCGCGCGAGCGACCCGCTGCCCGACCCGCCCGACCGTCCGCCGGCGGGTGCGTTCGCCGACCACGTCGGCGGGCCGGCGTTCCTGGACCGCCTGGCCGCCGGCGAGCACCCCCGCGCGGTGCTGACCGCGCTGCCGGACGCCGGTGCGGCCGCGGGCTGGCCGTCGCTGGTCGCGACCGCGGCGGTCGCAGCGGCAGCCGCCGGGCGGGGCGCGCTGGTCGTCGTCCCCGACCACCGCGACGTCGACCGGGTGGCCCGGGCCATCGGCGCGGTCGGCGGGGTCCGGGCCGCGACCGCGACCGCCCGGCTCGGCGCCGACCTCGGGCCGTCCGCGCGCTACGCCGCGTTCCTGGCCGTCGCGCGCGGCGCCGCGCGCATCGTCGTCGGCACCCGCTCGGCCGCGTTCGCGCCGGTGCGCGACCTGGGTCTGGTCGTGTGCTGGGACGACGGCGACGACCTGCACGCCGAGCCCCGCGCGCCGTACCCGCACACCCGCGAGGTGCTGCGCGTGCGCGCCGAGCTGGCCGGCGCGGCGGCGCTGCTGGCGGCGCACTCGCGCTCGGTCGAGGCGCAGCAGCTGGTCGAGCAGGGCTGGGCGCGCTCGCTCGAGCCGTCCCGGGCGCTGCTGCGGCGGCGTGCGCCCCGGGTCACCGTGTCCGGCGACGACGACCTGCGCGACCCGGCCGCCCGCACCGCACGCATCCCGTCGCTGGCGCTGCGCACCGCCCGCGAGGCGCTGCCGCACGGCCCGGTGCTGGTGCAGGTGCCGCGGGCGGGCTACCAGCCGGGCCTGGCCTGCCAGGACTGCCGCGCGCCCGCCCGGTGCGCCACCTGCCACGGACCGCTGGGCCGCCTCGACGGCACCACCGCGCCGCGGTGCACCTGGTGCGCCCGCCCGGCGCCGGGCTGGAGCTGCCCGGCCTGCGGGTCGCCGCGGCTGCGCTCGACCCGGGTCGGCGTGCGCCGCACCGCGGAGGAGGTCGGCCGCGCGCTGCAGGGCGTGCCCGTGCGCACGAGCAGCGCCGAGCACGGCGTCCTGGCCACCGTGCCGGCCACGCCGGCCGTGGTGCTCGCGACGCCCGGTGCCGAGCCGGTCGCCGAGGGCGGGTACGCGGCCGCGCTGCTGCTCGACGCGTGGATGCCGCTGGCGCGCCCGACCCTGCGCGCGGGGGAGGAGGCGCTGCGGCGCTGGCTGGCCGCCGCGGCCCTGGTGCGCCCGTCGGTCGACGGCGGCCGCGTCGTGCTCGTCGGCGACGCCGGGCTGACGCCGGTGCAGGCGCTGGTGCGCCACGACCCCGCGGGGTACGCCGCGCGCGAGCTGGCCGAGCGCCGCGAGCTGGGGCTGCCGCCTGCCGGTCTGCTGGCCGAGGTCACCGGGCCCGCCGACGGCCTGCAGGCGCTCGTCGGGGCGCTGCGGCTGCCCGAGGGGGCCGAGCTGCTCGGGCCCGTGCCGGTCGACGACGCCGAGCGGACGCCGTCGGCCCGAGGTCCGGCGCGCTGCCGGTGACGAGGCCCCGCTGCCGCACCGGCTGCTGGTGCGCGCTCCGGGCGGCGCGGCCCCCGCCGTGGCCCTGGCGCTCGCGCAGGCGCGGGCGGTGCTGTCGGCGGCCAAGACCCCGCACCCGCCGCGCGTGGTGGTGCGTCCGGTCGACGGGGTCTGACCGGCCCGCCCGCGGCCGGCGCCCAGGGTGCGTCTCCTAGACTCGTCCGGGCCCGACCCGGGCCACCGAGCGCACCAGCAGCCCGTCCGGCAGGAGGACACCAGCGTGGCGATCCAGCCCATCCGGCTCTTCGGCGACCCCGTGCTGCGCACGCCCGCCGACCCGGTCGTCGACTTCGACCGCGAGCTGCGCCGACTGGTGCAGGACCTCGAGGACACCATGCTCGACGCCCCCGGCCGCGGTCTGGCCGCGCCCCAGATCGGCGTCGGTCTGCGGGTCTTCACCTACCACGTCGACGGTGTCCTCGGTCACCTGGTCAACCCGGTGCTCGAGCTGTCGACCGAGTGCCAGGACGGCGACGAGGGCTGCCTGTCGATCCCCGGCCTGACCTTCGACACCCGCCGGGCGATGGGGGTGGTCGCGCGCGGGCAGGACCAGCACGGCGAGCCGCTCGTGGTCGAGGGCACGGGCATGCTGGCGCGCGCGGTGCAGCACGAGACCGACCACCTCGACGGCATCCTGTTCGTCGACCGGCTCGACGCGACCACCCGCAAGGAGGCGATGCGGGCGATCCGGCAGGCCGAGTGGAACGGTGAGGAGCCGCCGCAGGTGCGGCTCAGCCCGCACGCCACGTTCGGCCGCGCCACGTGAGGGTCGTCTTCGCCGGCACCCCCGCGCCGGCCGTGCCGTCGCTGCAGGCCCTGCTGGGCTCGCGGCACGAGGTCGTGGCGGTGCTGACCCGTCCCGACGCCGGCGCCGGCCGCGGCCGGCGGCAGTCGCCGTCGCCGGTGGCCGAGGTCGCGCTCGAGGCGGGCGTCGAGGTGCTGCGCCCGGAGCGTCCGGCCCACGCCCTGGAGCGGCTGGTCGAGCTGGCGCCCGACTGCTGCCCGGTGGTGGCGTACGGGCACCTGCTGCGCCGCGAGGTGCTCGACGTGCCGCGCCTCGGCTGGGTCAACCTGCACTTCTCGCTGCTGCCGGCCTGGCGCGGGGCCGCCCCGGTGCAGCGGGCCCTGATGGCCGGCGACGAGATCACCGGCGCCACCACCTTCGTGCTCGACGAGGGCATGGACACCGGGCCGGTGCTCGGCACCCTCACCGAGGCGGTGCGGCCGCGCGACACCAGCGGCGACCTGCTCGACCGGCTGGGCACGGCCGGCGCCCAGCTGCTCGTCGCCAGCCTCGACGCGCTCGAGGACGACGCGGTCACCGCGGTGCCGCAGCCCGCCGAGGGCGTCTCGCTCGCGCCGAAGGTCGAGGTCGACGACGCCCGGGTGCCGTGGACGGCGCCCGCGCTCGCGGTCGACCGGCTCGTCCGCGCCTGCACGCCCGCCCCGGGCGCCTGGACGACCTGGCGCGACCAGCGCGCCAAGCTCGGCCCGGTGGAGCCCGCGGCCGACGTGCCCGAGGGCGACCTCGCGCCCGGGGAGCTGCTCGTCGGCCGGCGCGAGGTGCTGGTGGGCACGGGCTCCGGGCCGGTGCGGCTCGGCACCGTGCAGCCCGCCGGGAAGAAGGCGCTGCCCGCCGCCGACTGGGCCCGCGGCGTGCGGCCCGAGCCGGGGGAGCGGTTCGCGTGACCGGGCCACGAGCACGGCAGCGAGCGGACGCCGACCGGGTCAGGAGCGGCCCGGGCAGGGCGGCGGACCGCGCAGCGCTCGCGGCAGGCGCCCTCGCAGCGGGCCCGCGCCGCCGACCCCGCCCGCGACATCGCCTTCGACGTGCTGCGCGCCGTGCGCGAGGACGACGCCTACGCCAACCTCGTGCTGCCGGTGCTGCTGCGCCGCCGCCGGCTCGACCCCCGCGACGCGGCCCTGGCCACCGAGCTCGCCTACGGGACGCTGCGGATGCAGGGGTTCTACGACGCCGTCGTGGCCCGCTGCACCGACCGGCCGGTCGCCGAGATCGACCCCGACGTGCTCGACGCCCTGCGCCTGGGGGCCCACCAGCTGCTCGCCACGCGCATCCCGCCGCACGCGGCCGTGTCGCAGACCGTGGGTCTCGTCCGCGACCGGATCGGTTCGGGCCCAGCGGGTTTCGTCAACGCCGTGCTGCGCCGCATCGGCGAGCGCGACGTCGAGACGTGGGAGCGCGACGCCGTCCCCGACCGCGACGTCGACCTGGTCGCCCACCTGGCCACCCGGTGGAGCCACCCGGCCTGGATCGTCCGCGCGTTCCGCGAGGCGCTCGCGGCGCACGGTCGCGGCGTCGACGAGGTCGACGACCTGCTCGCCGCCGACAACGTGCCGGCCGCGGTGACGCTGCTCGCCCGTCCTGGCCTCGCCGCTCCCGAGGAGCTGCTCGCGGCCGCGCCGGGCAGCGCGCCCGGCCGCTGGTCGCCGCACGCGGTGCTGATGTCCGGCGGCGACCCGTCCGACCTGCCCGCCGTCCGCGAGGCCCGGGCGCGGGTGCAGGACGAGGGCAGCCAGCTGGTCGCGCTCGCCCTCGCGGCCGCCGGCGAGCCGGACCCGTCCGGCGCGCGGTGGCTCGACCTGTGCGCCGGACCCGGTGGCAAGTCGGCTCTGCTGTCGGCCCTCGCGGCGGGGCGGGACGCCTCCCTCGTCGCCGTCGAGGTGAGCGAGCACCGGGCCGCGCTGGTGCGCTCGGCGGTCGGCCCCGACGTCGAGGTGCGCACGGCCGACGGCCGCGAGGTCGGGGAGGCCGAGCCGGGCGCCTTCGACCGGGTGCTCGTCGACGCCCCCTGCACCGGCCTCGGCGCCCTGCGCCGCCGTCCGGAGGCGAGGTGGAGGCGCACCCCCGCCGACCTGGCCGGGCTCACTCCGCTGCAGGGCGCGCTGCTCGGGTCCGCGCTCACCGCGGTACGGCCTGGTGGGGTCGTCGCGTACGTCACCTGCTCGCCGCACCCGGCCGAGACGGTCGCGGTGGTCGACGACGCCCTGCGCCGCCACCCCGGCACCGAGCTGCTCGACGCCCCCGCGGTGCTGCGGTCGGTCGCCCGCGACGGCGACCTGCCCGATCTCGGCGACGGCCCCACGGCCCAGCTGTGGCCCCACCTGCACGGCACCGACGCGATGTTCCTGGCGCTGCTGCGGCGCCCGTCGTGACCGCCTGCGCCGACCGTTAGGGTCGCCGCGTGGGCATCCAGATCTCGCCGAGCATCCTGAACAGCGACTTCGCCGACCTGCGCGGCGAGCTCGCGAAGATCGCGACGGCCGACTGGGCGCACGTGGACGTGATGGACAACCACTTCGTCCCCAACCTCACCCTCGGCCTGCCGGTCGTGGAGCGCGTCGTGCAGGCGAGCCCGGTGCCGGTCGACGTCCACCTGATGATCGAGGACCCCGACCGGTGGGCGCCGGGGTACGCCGAGGCCGGTGCGCAGTCGGTCACCTTCCACGCCGAGGCGGTGGGAGCGCCGGTCCGCCTGGCCCGCGAGCTGCGCCGCCTCGGCGCCCGGGCCGGTCTGGCGCTGCGTCCCGCGACGCCGGTCGAGCCGTTCGTCGACCTGCTGCCCGAGATCGACATGCTGCTGGTCATGACGGTCGAGCCCGGCTTCGGCGGCCAGTCCTTCCTCGACGTGTGCCTGCCGAAGATCCGCCGTGCGCGCGAGGCGATCTCGGCGTCGGGGCTGCCGGTCTGGCTGCAGGTCGACGGCGGGGTGTCGGTCGAGACGGTCGAGCGGGCGGCCGAGGCCGGCGCCGACGTGTTCGTGGCCGGCTCGGCGGTCTACGGCGCCGACGACGCCGCAGCGGCCGTGCAGCAGCTGCGCGAGCTGGCGTCGCAGGCGTCCTGCTGACGGGCGCGTCCCGGCCCGCCGGTAGCCTCGTCGCGTGAAGACCTTCGACGTGCTGTTCGCCGAGCTGAGCGAGAAGGCGCGGCTGCGGCCCGAGGGGTCGGGCACGGTCGCCGCGCTCGACGCCGGCGTGCACGCCATCGGCAAGAAGGTGGTCGAGGAGGCCGCCGAGTCGTGGATGGCCGCCGAGCACGAGGACGACGACCGCGCCGCCGAGGAGATCTCCCAGCTGCTGTACCACGTGCAGGTGCTCATGCTCGCCAAGGGCCTGAGCCTGCACGACGTCTACCGCCACCTGTGACAGAAGGTCTGCCGCGCACCATGATCCGCATCGCCGTCCCGAACAAGGGGACGCTGTCCGAGTCCGCCGTCACGATCCTCGACGAGGCGGGCTACCAGCTGCGCCGCGACAGCCGCCAGCTGGTGGTGCTCGACCCCGAGAACGACGCCGAGTTCTTCTTCCTGCGCCCGCGCGACATCGCCGTGTACGTCGGGTCGGGGACGCTGGACGTCGGCATCACCGGCCGCGACCTGCTGCTCGACTCCGCGGCCGACGCCGAGGAGGTGCTGCGGCTCGGGTTCGGCGGCTCCACCTTCCGGTTCGCCGCGCCGCCGTCGGTGGCCTCCTCGGTCGAGGACCTCGAGGGCACCCGGGTCGCCACCAGCTACGACGGCCTGCTGCGCTCCTACCTGGCCGAGCGCGGCGTCAGCGCGCAGGTCGTCCGCCTCGACGGCGCGGTCGAGAGCTCGGTGCAGCTGGGCCTGGCCGACGCCATCGCCGACGTCGTCTCGACCGGCGCCACCCTGCGCGCCGCCGGGCTCGAGGTGTTCGGTGACCCGATCCTGCGCTCGGAGGCGGTGCTGGTGCGCCGACGCGGCGCCGAGGAGACCGACGCGGTGCAGGTGCTGCTGCGGCGCATGCAGGGCGTCCTGGTCGCCCGGCAGTACGTGATGATGGACTACGACGTGCGGGTCGAGCTGGTCGAGCAGGCGTGCGCGATCACCCCGGGTCTGGAGTCGCCGACCGTCTCGCCGCTGCACGACAAGGGGTGGGTCGCCGTCCGCTCGATGGTGCCGCGCAACCGCACCAACCAGGTCATGGACGAGCTCTACACCCTGGGTGCGCGCGCGATCCTCGTCACCACGATCCACGCCTGCCGGATCTGAGCGCCGTGGCCGACGACCTGGCGGTGTTCGCCCCGCGCCGCACCCGGGTCGGTGGCCCTGGGTCTCGCCGTCGGGGTGACGGTCATGCTGGTGGTGCTGGCGCTGATCGTCCCCGGACGCTACGAGTGGTGGGACAGAGCGGGTTTCATCGTCGTCGCGCTGCTCATCGACGGCTTCCTCTGGCGCCAGGCGACCGTGCGGGCCGTGCCCTCCGAGCGGGGGCTGCACGTGCGCAACCTGGTCGTGCAGCGCGACCTCGAGTGGTCGCAGGTCGTGGCCGTGCGCTTCGGCGAGCGACCGTGGCCGCAGCTCGACCTCGACGACGGCGACACGCTGGCCGTGATGGGCATCCAGCGATCCGACGGCGAGCGCGCCGTCGCCGAGGCGCAGCGCCTGGCGACGCTGGTGCAGCGGTACTCCGCGGTCGACCGCGACGACTGATCGCCCGGCCGCCGGCGCGATCGTGCGCTGATGGCCCCTGGTGCCGTGGCGCCGAGGGTGCGACCGTCCGGGGATGGGTTCCTCCTCGCTCGACCGACGCCCGGCACGGGCGGTGGTGCTCGGTGCCGGCCTGGCCGGGCTGCTCGCCGCGCGCGTGCTCGCCGGCCGCGGCACCGAGGTCGTGCTCGTCGAGCGCGACCACCTCGACGGCCCCGGCCGCGCGGGCGTCCCGCAGACGCCCCACACGCACGGCCTGCTCGCCGCCGGCGTCGAGGGCCTGGAACGGCTGCTGCCCGGGCTGCTCGACGAGCTGGTCGAGGGCGGGGCCCAGTCCGGGGCCATGGAGGACGTGGTCTGGCGCATCGGCGGCCACCGGCTCGCCCTGCGCGACACCGGGCTGCGCGGCGTGGGCGTGGCGCGCGAGGCGCTGGAGACGGCCGTGCGCCGCCGTGTCCTGGTACTGCCGGGCATCACGGTGCGCGACGGCTGCACCGTGGAGCGCCCGGTGGTCCGCGCCGGCCGCGTCGTCGGCGTGCGGGTGCACGACGTCGGGGCGCCCGACGGCGACGACGTCGACGCCGACCTCGTGGTCGACACGCTCGGTCGCGGGTCGCGCACCCCGCGCTGGATGCACGACCTCGGCCTGCCCGAGCCGCCGCAGGAGGAGGTGCGCGTCGACGTCCGCTACGTCACCCGGCTGATGCGGCGCGTGCCCGACCAGGTGGCCGGGGCGAACGGGGAGGTCGTCGGGACGGCCCCGCCCTCGACCCGGGCCGGCGTGGTGCTGGCGATCCGGGACGACGTGTGGACGGTCACGCTCATCGGGTACCTCGGCGAGGAGCCGCCCTCCGAGCTGGACGCCTTCCGCGCCTACGCGCGCACCCTCGGCGGCGTGATCGCCGAGATCGCGGAGGGCTCGGAGCCGCTGGGAGACGCTGTGCCGTACCGCTACCCGACCAGCCGGTGGCGCCACTACGAGAAGGCCCCGCCGCCGCCCGGGATGCTGGTGCTCGGCGACGCGGTCTGCTCGTTCAACCCCGTCTACGGCCAGGGGATCAGCTCGGCCGTCCAGCAGGTGATGGCGCTCGACGCCCGGCTCGGCTCGGGCACGGACCCCGACGCGCTGCAGCGCCTCGTGCAGCGCGACGCCGCGCGCGTCGCGGCTGTGCCCTGGACGCTGGCGGTCGGCATCGACAGGCAGTTCCCGCGGTTCGGGCGCAAGCCCCTGCCGCAGCGGGCGCTCGACCGCTACCTCGAGCGGGTCCTCACCGTGGCCGAGCACGACCCCACCGTCGCCCGCGCCTTCCTGCGCGTGCATCAACCTGCTCGAGCCGCCGCCGTCGGTCATGGCGCCCGCCGTGCTGCGCCGGGTCGTGCCGCGCCAGCGCCGTGCGCGTCAGCCGGTCAGGGGCTGAGCCGACGCTCGAGCCAGCGGCCGTGGGGCTGGGCCAGCGCGACGACCTCGTCGGTGCCGTCCGGGTGGCCGACGGAGACCGCGAAGGCTGACGGGTCGGCGGGCGGCACGGCCAGGTCGGGGAGCACGTCGCGACCCTCGGCGCCGAGCCGCCAGGCGCCCGCCTCGCGGCACGTCGTCCGCACCCGCTCGCGCACCTGCGGCGCGACGTAGGCCAGCACGGCGGTGTGGGTGACGACGGTCGTGGTGCCGTCGGGCACCTGGCGCAGCAGGTCGGCCAGGTCGTCGCCGACGTCGCCGCGGACGACCCGCGGCGGGTCCGGCGCGGCCGCCTCCAGGGCGGCGTCGAGGCGGGCCCGGCGGTCGGCGTGCTCGGGCCACACCAGCGCCCGCAGCCAGCGCCGGTCGTCGGCGTCGGCGGGGTCGAGCGGGTTGCGGTCGAGCCCTGCGCGCCAGGCGATCTCGGGCAGCCGGTCGGGCAGCGGGAGGTCGTCGCGCACCTCGCAGTCGAGCACCGGGCCGGCGACCGGGCCGAGCCCGTGCGCGGTGCCGTCGCGCCGGGTGTACGCGTAGCGGTACCGGTCGGTCAGCAGGCACAGCCCCGCGCTCGCCCCCAGCTCGACCAGCGCGACCGGCCCGTCGGCGGCGAGCGCCGTCAGGGCCGGCAGCAGCAGGGCGCACCGGCCGGCCTCGTTGGTCTGGGTGAACCGCGTCCGCAGCACCTCGAGCACCTCGTCGGGGTGCGCGAGCACCCGGTCGAGGGCCGCCACCGGGTCGTCGACCGGGGCGCCGAGCAGCCGCATCGCGCCGAACAGCAGGTTCGGCTGCTGCTGGTGCTGCTCGACGCGACCGAGCAGCGCCAGCACGCGCGGGTCGTCGGCCACGGCGAGCGCCAGCGCCTCGTAGGTGGGCGACATGCCCGCGGCCTCGACGCGGGCGAACCGGCGGTACCGCTCGGCGGTGCTCACGGGGTCGTCGACGGGCTGCACCGGCCCATCGTCGCAGCAGGCAGGCCGTCCAGCGGGCAGGATCGTGTCGATCCGGCGGCCGGCGGGCCGTCATCGAGGTGGAGGCGGGCAGCGGGCCCGTCCGCAGCGGAGGAGACGTCGTGGCCGAGTACCTCATCTACTTCAACCAGCAGTGGGTCGGCGAGCACAGCCAGGAGTGGTTCCTGGGTCGGGTGCGTCCCAGCATGGCGGTCATCCACGAGATGACGGAGGCCGGCGTCTACGTGTACGCCGGCGGCCTGGAGGAGGGCGCCCCGGTCCACGCGGCCGACGCGACCAGCGGCGAGGTGGTGGTCACCGAGGGTCCCTACGTCGAGACCACCGAGTTCCTGGGGGGTTTCACCGTCATCGACGTGCCCGACGAGGAGGCGGCGAAGTACTGGGCCGGGCGGGTCGCCGAGGGGTGCGGCTGGCCGCAGGAGCTGCGCCGGATCGGGGCGAAGCCCGACCTGTGAGCGGCCGGACCTACGGTGAGGGGTATGGACGCAGCGCCGTGGACGTGGACGTACGCCGACGCCGAGGGGCAGCCGGTGCAGCCGCCGGGCGCCGCCCCGGGCGGGTTCGGCACCCAGGCCGACGCCGAGACCTGGGTGGGGGAGTCGTGGCGGGGCCTGCTCGCCGAGGGCGTCGACTCCGTCACGCTGCTCGAGGACGGCGCGATGGTCTACGGCCCGATGCCGCTGCACCCGGCGCAGTAGGCGCGGCGGCCCGGGACGCCGAGTGTGACTCCTCGGCGCGACACGCCCGGTGTGTCGTGCACCAGGTGCCCACTCGAGCGCCCGGTGGTGGCCCGGGGACGCCGAGCGAGGCGCCGGGACGACCGGCCCGCCCCCGGGAGGGGACGGGCCGGCGGGAACGCGTGGGGGTCAGGCGACGCGGGTCGTGACCCTGCTCAGGCGACGCGGGTCTGGGGCGCCGTCTCGGCGGTCTTGCCCGGGTCGCGCTCGACGACGCCACCGAGGGCCTCGTCGATCTTGGTCATGACGTCGGCCTCGAGCTTCACGCCCGCCGCCTTGACGTTGTCGTGCACCTGCTCGGGACGCGAGGCGCCGACGAGCGCGGCGGCCACGTTGTCGTTCTGCAGCACCCAGGCGATGGCGAGCTGGGCCATCGACAGCCCGACCTCGTCGGCCACCGGCTGCAGCTCCTGCACGGCACCGAGCACGTCGTCGTTCATGAACCGCTTGATCATGTTCGCGCCGCCCTTGTCGTCGGTGGCGCGCGAGCCCTCGGGCGGGGCCTGACCCGGCTTGTACTTGCCGGTCAGCACGCCCTGGGCGATCGGCGACCAGACGATCTGGGAGATGCCGAGCTCGCGGCTGGTCGGCACGACCTCGTCCTCGATGACGCGCCACAGCATCGAGTACTGGGGCTGGGAGGAGATCAGCTGGACGCCGAGCTCCTTGGCGAGCGCGTGGCCCTCGCGGATCTGGTCGGCGGTCCACTCCGAGACGCCGATGTACAGCGCCTTGCCCTGGCGGACGACGTCGGCGAACGCCTGCATCGTCTCCTCGAGCGGGGTCTCGGTGTCGTAGCGGTGCGCCTGGTACAGGTCGACGTAGTCGGTCTGCAGGCGGGTGAGCGAGCCGTTGATCGACTCCATGATGTGCTTGCGCGACAGGCCGGTGTCGTTCTTGCCGCCCGGGCCCGTCGGCCAGTAGACCTTGGTGAAGATCTCGAGCGACTCGCGCCGCTCGCCCTTGAGCGCCTCGCCGAGGACGGTCTCGGCCTTGGTGTTGGCGTACACGTCTGCGGTGTCGAAGGTGCTGATGCCGGCGTCGAGCGCAGCCTGCACGCACTGGGTCGCGATGTCGTTCTCGACCTGCGAGCCGTGCGTCAGCCAGTTGCCGTAGGTGATCTCGGAGATCTTGAGACCCGAGTTGCCGAGGTAGCGGAATTCCATGTCCTCGACCCTACGACGGGGTCGGTGCGCGCGCGCGGGCGCCCGTAGGGTGGGACGCGTGATCGAGCTGCTGACGTCCCGTGAGATCGACCAGATGAGGCCCGCGGGCCGCTTCGTGGCCGAGGTGCTGACCGCCCTGGAGGGGGCCGCCGACGTCGGGGTCAACCTGCTCGAGCTCGACGCCCTGGCGCACCGGATGATCCGCGACCGCGGCGCCGAGTCCTGCTACATCGACTACCACCCCAGCTTCGGCGCGATGCCGTTCGGCAAGGTGCTGTGCACGTCGGTGAACGACGCGGTGCTGCACGGGCTGCCGCACGACTACGCGCTGGTCGACGGCGACCTGCTCAGCGTCGACTTCGCGGCGTCGGTCGACGGGTGGGTCTGCGACTCCGCCCTCACCGTGCAGGTCGGCACCGCCCGCGAGGAGGACCAGCGCCTCGTCGACTGCACCCGGCGGGCGCTCGACGCCGCGATCGAGGTGACGCGCGTGGGCAACCGGCTCGGTGACGTGTCGGCCGCCATCGGCGAGGTCGCGAAGGCCGACGGCTACCGGGTGAACCTGCAGTTCGGCGGGCACGGCGTCGGTCGCACCATGCACGGCGACCCCCACGTGGCCAACGACGGCGTGGCGGGCAAGGGGATGAAGATCCGTCCGGGCCTGGTGATCGCGATCGAACCGTGGTTCATGACCGGCACCGACGAGATCTGGACCGACCCCGACGGGTGGACGCTGCGCAGCGCCGACGGCTCGCGCGGGGCGCACAGCGAGCACACGGTGGCGGTCACCGACGACGGCCCGGTGGTGCTGACCGCCCGCGGCTGAGGCTACGGGCGGGGCTCCTGGCCTCGCGCCACCTGCGGCTTCGGCAGCCGCCAGCGCCGGATCTGGAACGCGCGCAGCACGCCGTACGACACGTGGCCGCGGGTCTGCACGTCGTCGCCGAAGCGCTCGCGCATCTTCCGCTTCGTCAGCCGCGACAGCAGGTAGGCGTCGAACACGCACAGCAGCACCGTGCCCCACAGCACGAGCGTGGAGTAGGTCTGCAGCTGGAACATCAGCGTCTGGTCGAGCCCGAGCAGGCCGGGCAGCAGCACCAGCACCACCGCGACCATCGCGAGCACCAGGTACCACTCGCCGAGGTTCCAGCGGGCGTCGACGACGTCGCGGACGAAGCGGCGGTGCGGGCCCTTGTCGCGCAGCGGCAGGTACGCCTCGTCGCCGGTGACCAGGGCCTCGCGCTGCTTCAGCCGCTCCTGGCGCACCTTCGCCCGGTCGGCCTTGGTCGCCGCCTTGCGGTCGGCGACGACGAGCGGCCGCTTGCGCGCCGCCTCGACCTCGCGCCGCTTGGGCGTCGGACGGTTCTTGGCGCCAGGGCGCTCCGGGACGACCGCGCGCTCCGGCTCCTGCACCTGCTTCTTCCGTCCGAACACGCGTCCACCCTAACGGGACGGGGGCCGGGCCCCGACCGGCGCCCGACCCCCGTCCGCTGCTCGCGTCAGCCCCGCCGGGTCAGGTCAGGACGGGGATCTGGAACGGGTACCGGTAGGGCTCGCCGCGCGAGGCCCGCACCGCGCCGATCACGTGGCACACGGCGGCCACGACGAAGCCGACGACCAGCAGGGGCAGGCCCACGACGGCGCCGACCACGGTGAGGATCAGGATCCACGACACCAGGTAGACCAGCCAGAAGGCGAGGTTGAAGTTGAACGCGCCGGCCGCCGCCTGGCGCACGACCGGGTCCCTGTCCTTGTAGATCACCCACACCACGAGCGGTCCGACCATGCTGAGCCAGCCGACGCTGACCACGGCGGCGATCGGGGCCGACAGGTGCGCGAGCACCGCCATCGTGCGCTCGTCGCCGCTCGTGCCGGGCTGCTGCTGGTGGCCGGGGTGCTGGTGGCCGGGCTGCTGCCCGTACTGCGGGGGACCCGCCTGCTGCTGCCCGTGCTGCTGCGGGGGACCCGGCTGGGGGAGCGGGGCCTGCGGTGCCTGCCCCTTGTCGAGCTGCGGGGCCTGCGGCGCCTGGTGCTCCGGCAGGGGGTTCTGGCTCACGGTGGTCGACCTCCTCGGTGACGGCCGCGCGGTGCGGCCTGTCCCCCAGTGAACGCGACGGCGGCGCCGTCCGCTCCCGGCCGGCGGTGGTCCCAGGGTCGGCTCAGGGTGGACCCTGACGCCCGCGGCGACGGCGCTAGGTTGCGGGGATGACCGACGTCGCTGCCCTCCGTTCCGCCCTGACGCCGCTGCTGCCGGGGGTGCGCGCCGACCTCGAGCGGCTCGTGCGCATCCCGAGCGTCTCGGCGGCGGCCTTCGACCAGGCGCACGTGCAGGCGAGCGCCGACGCGGTGGCCGGCCTGCTGCGCGAGGTGGGCCTCGACGACGTGCAGGTGCTGCGCGCGAGCCGTCCCGACGGCTCGGACGGCGCGCCCGCCGTGGTCGCGCGCCGCGCCGCGCCCGCCGGACGGCCGACGGTCCTGCTGTACGCGCACCACGACGTGCAACCGCCCGGCCGCGAGGAGGACTGGGCGAGCCCGGCGTTCGAGCCGACCGAGCGGGACGGCCGGCTGTACGGCCGCGGCACCGCCGACGACAAGGCCGGGGTGATGGCCCACGTCGCCGCGCTGCGCACGCTGCTCCCGACCTGGGGACCCGACGACGGGGTCGGCGTCGTGGTGTTCGTCGAGGGCGAGGAGGAGTCGGGGTCGCCGTCGTTCACCGACTTCCTCACCCGCTACCGCGACCTGCTCGAGGCCGACGTGATCGTGGTCGCCGACTCCGACAACTGGGACGTCGACACCCCCTCGCTGACCACCACCCTGCGAGGCCTGGTCGAGGCCGACGTCGAGGTCAGCACCCTGCGCGCGGCCGTGCACTCGGGCATGTACGGCGGGGTCGCGCCGGACGCGATGCTGGCGACGCTCACGCTGCTCGCTCGGCTGTGGGACGCCGACGGCTCGCTGGCCGTCGCCGGCCTGGTGCGCACCGGTGCCGCCGACCTCGACTACGACGAGGCGCGGCTGCGCGAGGAGTCCGGCCTGCTCGACGGCGTCTCGCTCGTCGGCACCGGGTCGATCCTGGAGCGGATGTGGACCGCGCCGTCGGTCACCGTCACCGGGGTCGACGCCCCGTCGGTCGCGCACGCGTCGAACACGCTGCAGCCCACCGTCCGCGCGAAGCTGTCGATGCGCGTGGCGCCGGGCGAGGACCCGCAGCAGGCGTACGAGGCGCTCGAGCGGCACCTGGTGACCGACCCGCCGTTCGGCGCCCGCGTCACGGTGACCCGCAAGGAGCTCGGCAAGCCGTTCGCCGGCGACGTCGACGGCCCCGTGTACGACGCCGCCCGGTGGGCGCTCGGCGAGGCGTGGGACGGCGCCCGCGTCGTCGAGCAGGGGATCGGCGGCTCGATCCCGTTCATCGCCGACTTCGTCGAGGTCTTCCCGCAGGCCACCGTCCTCGTCACCGGCGTCGAGGACCCGCACACCCAGGCGCACGGGTACGACGAGAGCCTGCACCTCGGCGTGTTCGAGAAGGCGTGCCTGGCCGAGGTGCTGCTGCTGTCGCGGCTGGCGGGCGACGCCGAGTGAGCGTCGACGCGCGTGCCGCCGTCCGCGACCAGATGGCTCGCGCCAGAACCGATCTCGACGACCTCGTCCGCATCCCGTCGGTGTCGGCCGCGGCCTTCGACCAGGCGCACGTGCAGGCCGGCGCCGAGGCCGTCGCCGCCCTGCTGGAGGGTGCTGGGCTCGACGACGTGCAGCTGCTGACCGGCAGCACGGCCGACGGCGGCCCCGGCGCCCCGGCCGTCGTGGGTCGCCGTCCGGCACCGCCCGGACGACCGACCGTGCTGCTGTACGCCCACCAGGACGTGCAGCCCCCCGGTGACGAGAACCTCTGGACGACGGCGCCGTTCGAGCCGACCGAGCGTGACGGTCGGCTCTTCGGGCGCGGCACCGGCGACGACAAGGGCGGCGTGGTCGCCCACCTCGTGGCGCTGCGGACGCTGCTGCCCACGTGGGGTCCCGACGACGGCGTCGGCCTCGTCGTGCTGGTCGAGGGCGAGGAGGAGATCGGCTCGCCCTCGTTCGCCGACCTGCTCGAGCGCCACGCCGACCTGCTCGCCGCCGACGTCGTGGTCGTCGCCGACGCCACCAACTGGGCGCTCGACCGCCCCTCGCTGACGGTCAGCCTGCGCGGCCTGCTCGTCGTCGACCTGCACGTGCGCACCCTCGACCACGGTCTGCACTCGGGCTCGTACGGCGGCGCCGCCCCCGACGCGGTCACCGCGCTGGTGCGGCTGCTCGACCGGCTCTGGGACGCCGACGGCTCCGTCGCCGTGCCCGGCCTGGTGACGGCCCCCGACCCGGCGGTCGAGTACCCGGAGGAGGTGTTCCGCGCCCACACCGGCGTCCCGGACGGCGTGCACCTCACGGGCTCGGGGTCGGTGGCAGCCCGCGTCTGGGCGCGGCCGTCGGCGACGGTGACGGGCATCGACGTGCCCACGGTGGCGCGGGCGTCGAACACCCTGCTGCCCTCGACCACCGCGCGCATCACGGTGCGGCTGGCGCCGGGCCAGGACCCGGAGGCGGCCTTCGAGGCGGTGCGCGCGCACCTGAGCGCCGACCCGCCGTTCGGCGCCGAGGTGCGCCTGACCCGCGGTGCCACCGCCACCCCGTTCGCGGCCCGCACCGACGGGCCCGCCTTCGCGGCCGCGCTCGTCGTCGCTGTCGGACGCCTGGGACGGCGCCGAGCCGGTGCTGCAGGGCATGGGCGGGTCGGTACCGGTCGTGGCGATGCTCGCCGAGGCGTTCCCGGACGCCGAGATGCTGCTCACCGCGGTCAAGGACCCCGACGCCCGCGCCCACGGCGTCGACGAGTCGGTGCCGCTGGAGGTGCTCGAGCGCGCCTGCGTGGCCGAGGTGCTGCTGCTGACCGGCCTGGCGGACGGGTCGTCCTAGGTGCGGTCGACCACGACCCGGCCGCCCTGCACGACGTACGGCATCGACGCCGGACGGGTGAGGACGGCGAGGTCCTCGAGCGGGTCGGCGTCGACCACCACGAGGTCGCCGAGGGCGCCCGTCCGCAGCGTCCCGACGCGACCGACCCGGTCGAGCAGCTCGGCCGCGGTCGTCGTCGCCGAGCGGATCACGTCGATCGCCGGCTGCACCTCGCCGCGGATGACGAGCTCCTCGCTCTGGTGCCGCTGCATCGGCCCGAGCAGGTCGGTGCCGTAGCAGAGCCGCAGGCCCTCCCGGTGCGCCAGCTCGAGCGCGCGGTAGCCGCCGTCGAGCACCTCGGCGACCTTGCGCCACGACGCCTCGGGCAGGCCGACCTCGCGCCCCTCGTCCTGCAGGGCGCGGTAGGTCACCAGGTTCATCACCACGAACGCCTCGCGCTCGCGGAAGAGCGGGACGACGGACTCGTCGATCAGGTTGGCGTGCTCGATCGAGCGCACCCCCGCGCGCAGCGCCCGCTCGACGGCCCGCACGGTGTAGGCGTGCGCCGCCACGTAGCGGTTCGCTGCCTCGGCCTCCTCGACGACGGCGACCAGCTCGTCCATCGAGTACTGGGTGGAGTCGATCCGGTCGGTCGGCGAGGCGACACCGCCGGACGCCATCACCTTGATGTGGTGGGCGCCCTTGCGCAGCTCGTCGCGGGCCGCCCGGCGGACCGCGTCGACGCCGTCGGCCACCCGGCTGACGCCGGTCGTCCAGCAGTGGTGGTCGTCGGGGTCGCGGTCGTCGCCGTGCCCGCCGGTCTGGCTCAGCGGCTGGCCGCAGAAGTGCAGCCGCGGCCCCCGGACGAGGCCCTCGGCCTGCGCGCGGGCCATCCCGTGGTCGGCGCCGCCGAGGTCGCGCACCGTGGTGAAGCCGCGGTCGAGCATCGCGCCCATGTTCTGCGCGGTGCGGAACGCCAGGTACGACCGCGACCACGTGCGCAGCTCGGACAGGTCGGCGCTCGCGGCGACGACGTGGGCGTGGCAGTCGACCAGGCCGGGCAGCACGTGGGCCCCGCGGAGGTCGATCGTGCGCACGTCGGCGGCGAGCCGGTCGCCGGTCTCGACGACCTCCCCCTCGGCGATCCGCAGGTCGGTCTCGTCGTAGGTCCCGGTCACGGGGTCGAGCACGCGCGCGTGGCGCAGCAGCAGGTCGTCCACGGGGTCGTCCCCGGTCAGTCCTTGCTGGTCTCGCCGGGGAGCGCGAGCATCTGGTCGAGCGCGACCCGCGCCCAGTGCGCGACGTCGGGGTCGACCACGATGCGGTTCACCACCCGGCCGGCGGCCAGCGACTCCAGCGACCAGACCAGGTGCGGCAGGTCGATCCGGTTCATGGTCGAGCAGAAGCAGACCGTCTTGTCGAGGAACAGCACCTCCTTGTCGGGGTGCTGGGAGGCCAGGCGGCGCACCAGGTTCAGCTCGGTGCCGACGACCCAGCTGCTGCCGGCGGGAGCGGCGTCGAGGGCCCTGATGATGAACTCGGTCGACCCCACCTGGTCGGCGGCCTCGACCACCTCGTGCGTGCACTCGGGGTGCACCAGCACGTTCACGTCCGGCCGCGCGGCGCGTGCGTCGAGCACGTTCTGGAGCGAGAACCGTCCGTGCACGCTGCAGTGCCCGCGCCACAGGATCATCCGCGCGTCCTGCAGCTGCTGCCGGGTCAGGCCGCCGCCCGGCTTGTGCGGGTCGTAGACCACGCAGTCCTCGAGCGAGAAGCCCATCTCGCGCACCGCGGTGTTGCGGCCGAGGTGCTGGTCGGGCAGGAAGAACACCTTGCCGCGGTCGGGCGTCCTCTGCGAGAACGCCCACGTCAGAGCGGTCCTCGCGTTCGACGACGTGCAGACGGTGCCGCCGTGGCGTCCGGTGAAGCCCTTGATCGCGGCCGTCGAGTTCATGTACGTGACCGGCACGACGTCGTCGGCGACACCGGCGTCGACGAGCACGTCCCACGCGTCCTCGACCTGGCTGATCGCGGCCATGTCGGCCATCGAGCAGCCCGCGGCGAGGTCGGGCAGCACGACCTGCTGGCGCTCGGCGGTGAGGATGTCGGCGCTCTCGGCCATGAAGTGCACGCCGCAGAAGACGATGTGCTCGGCCTCGGGACGGGCCGCGGCCAGCCGGGCCAGCTTGAACGAGTCGCCGGTCACGTCGGCGAACTGGATGACCTCGTCGCGCTGGTAGTGGTGGCCGAGCACGAACGCGCTGTCGCCGAGCGCGGCGCGCGCCACGCGGGCGCGCTCGACCAGGTCGGGGTCGGAGGGTGCCGGCAGGTCGCCCGGGCACTCGACCCCGCGCTCGGTGGCGAGGTCGCCGGAGCGGCTGCGTCCGAGCAGGAGCAGGGCGGCCGACGTCGGGGCGGGCTCGGCGAAGGTGCTCACGCCGCGATCCTCCCACGCACCGCCGGGGCCGCGACGTCCGCCAGGATGGCTGCATGCGCGTGCTGCTCGCCCCGGACTGCTTCACGGGCACCCTGACCGCCCGCCAGGCGGCTGCCGCGATGGCCGCCGGGTGGGCCGAGCACGCCGCCGACGACGTCCTCACCACCTGCCCCCTCTCGGACGGCGGGCCCGGCTTCGTCGACACCCTCGCGGCCACCCTCGGCGGCGAGGTCGAGGTCGCGAACGTCACCGGTCCGCTCGGGGAGCCGGTCCCGGCGCAGCTGCTGCGGGTCGGCGACACCGCCTACCTCGAGACCGCCCAGGCCTGCGGGCTGCACCTGGTGCCCGCCGACCGGCGCGACCCCGGCACGACCACGACCACCGGCGTGGGCGAGCTGCTGGCCGCTGCGGTCGACGGCGGCGCCACCCGCGTCGTGCTGGGGCTGGGCGGTTCCGGCACCAACGACGGGGGCGCCGGCATGCTCGCCGCTCTCGGGGCCGGACCGGCCGAGCTGCTGGGACGCGGGGGAGAGGCGCTCGCCGACCTCCCGTCCGACGCCCTCGACGGGCTGCGACCGGTCCGCGAGCGGCTGCGGGGTGTGCGGCTCGTCGTGGCCAGCGACGTCGACGTCCCCCTGCTCGGCCTGCAGGGCGCGTCGGCCGGGTTCGCCCGCCAGAAGGGGGCGACGCCCGAGCAGGAGCAGCGGCTGGAGCGGGCGCTGGGCCGGTTCGCCGAGGTGGCGGCCACCGCGCTCGGCGACGACGCCCGTCCCGACCTGCTCGCCGGCGGCCCGCAGGACGCGGTGGCGCGCCGGCGCGGGCGCCAGCGGCACGCGACCACGCCGGGCGCCGGTGCCGCCGGCGGGCTCGGGTTCGGGCTGCTGCTGCTCGGCGGGCACCGGGTGCCCGGGTCGGGCGCGGTGCTCGACGCGCTGGCGTTCGACGACCTGCTCGCCGCCACCGACCTCGTGGTCACGGGCGAGGGCAGCTTCGACTGGCAGTCGCTGCGGGGCAAGGTCGTGGCCTCGGTCGCCGAGCGGGCGCTGCACCACGGCGTCCCCACCGTGGTGGTGGCGGGACGGGTCGAGGCCGGGCGGCGCGAGATGACCGCGGCGGGCATCGAGGCCGCGTACGCGCTCGCCGAGACCCCGGCCGAGCTGGAGCGCTCGATGGCCGACCCGGCCGGCGTGCTCGCCGCCCGCGTGCGACGGGTGGCGCGCACCTGGTCGCCGCGCCGCTGAGCGCGGCGCCTCGCGCAGCCCGGGCGGGTCCCGCCCCGGGCACCCCCCGACCAGGCGTACCGTGGGGGAACATCCGCGGACGACCGGCAGTTGTCCCGGACGCGACCCGTGGACGGGCCCGCAGCACCACCCCGGACACGCACCCGCCGACCCCGAGGACGAAGAGAGCCCCATGAGCATCGACAGCCAGACCCAGACCGGCGCGACCGAGGCCGGCACCCAGGCCGAGGCGCCCGCGCACGGCGTGGTCCTGACCGCCACGGCCGTCGACAAGGTCCGCAGCCTGCTCGAGCAGGAGGGTCGCGACGACCTGCGCCTGCGCCTGGGCGTGCAGCCCGGCGGCTGCTCCGGCCTGATCTACCAGCTGTACTTCGACGAGCGCAGCCTCGACGGCGACGCCGTGCGCGACTTCGACGGTGTCGCGGTCGTCGTCGACCGGATGAGCGCCCCGTACCTCGAGGGCGCCTCGATCGACTTCTCGGACACGATCGAGAAGCAGGGCTTCACCATCGACAACCCCAACGCGGGCAGCTCCTGCGCCTGCGGCGACTCCTTCAGCTGACGGCGGGGGCACCGTCCTCGGTGCCCGACCGACCGCCACGAGACCCGCGGCACCCGACGGTGCCGCGGGTCTCGTGCGTCCGCGGGTCTCGTCCGTGCCGGGGCGCGTGCCGGTGCGGCCGGGCGCCCTGCGGCCCGTAGGGTGTGCAGGTGCGTCTCGCCATCACCGGATCCATCGCGACCGACCACCTGATGAGCTTCCCGGGCCGGTTCGCCGACTCGCTCGTCGTGGAGCAGCTGGACAAGATCTCGCTGTCCTTCCTGGTCGACGACCTGCAGATCCGCCGCGGGGGCATCGCCGCCAACATCGCGTTCGGCCTGGGCAACCTCGGCCTGTCGCCGCTGCTGGTGGGGTCGGTGGGCCAGGACTGGGTCGACTACGAGTCGTGGCTGCAGCGGCACGGCGTCGACACCGACCACGTGCACGTCTCCGAGGTCGCCCACACCGCCCGGTTCGTCTGCACGACCGACGCCGACCACGCGCAGATGGCCTCGTTCTACGCCGGCGCGATGACCGAGGCGCGCGACATCGAGCTCGGCCCGATCGCGGCGAAGGCCGGCGGTCTCGACCTGGTCGTCATCAGCCCCAACGACCCCGAGGCGATGCTGCGCCACACCGACGAGTGCCGCGACCGCGGTCTCGACTTCGTGGCCGACCCCTCGCAGCAGCTGGCGTGGATGGACGGCGACCAGATCCGCCGTCTCGTCGAGGGCTCCACCTTCCTGTTCACCAACGCCTACGAGGCGTCGATGATCGAGCAGAAGACCGGCTGGTCGCACCGCGACGTGCTCGACCGGGTCGGCGTCCGCATCATCACGCACGGCAAGGACGGCGCCACCGTCGAGACCGGGGACGGCGAGAAGGTCACCGTCCCGACCCCGCAGGAGAAGCGCCGGGCCGACCCGACCGGCGTCGGCGACGCGTTCCGCGCCGGCTACGTCGCCGGGCTGGCCTGGGAGCTGGACCCGCAGCGCTGCGCCCAGATCGGCTCGATGCTCGCCACCTACGTCGTCGAGACCGTCGGCACCCAGGAGTACGTCCTCGGCAAGGCCGACTTCCTCGACCGGTTCGCGCAGGCCTACGGCGACGACGCCGCGGCCGAGGTCGGCACCCACCTGCGCACCCGCCGTCCCTGACCCGGGTCCGGTGGACGGCTCCGCGCCCCTGCCGTGGCGGCCCGACCTGGCCGCCGAGCTGACCGACCTGCTGGCGCGCACGCCGCCCGGTGACGACCTCGTGTGCACCGGCGCCGACCTGCAGCCCGCCACCCTCGTCACCGCCTACGCCACCGGCCTGTTCCCGATGGGCCTCGGTCCGGGCGGGCGCGGACGGCTGGGCTGGTGGTCGCCCGACCCGCGCGGCGTCCTCCCGCTCGACGGCCTGCGGGTCAGCAGGTCGCTGCGCCGCTCGGTGCGCGGGTTCGAGGTGCGCGTCGACACCGCCTTCGACGAGGTGGTCGCCGCCTGCGCCGACCCGGCGCGCGACGGCCGCTGGATCACCGCCGAGGTCGCCGACGCCTACGGGACCCTGCACCTGCTCGGTCTGGCGCACAGCGTCGAGACCTGGCGCGACGGCCGGCTCGTCGGCGGCCTGTACGGCGTCGCGCTCGGCGGGCTGTTCGCGGGGGAGTCGATGTTCCACCGGGCCACCGACGCGTCCAAGGCCGCGCTCGTCGCGCTGGTGGGCCTGCTGCGCGCGGACGACGACCCGCGCCGCCTGCTCGACGTGCAGTGGCGCACCGACCACCTCGCCAGCCTCGGGGTCGTCGACCTGCCGCGGCCGGACTACCTGCGCCGCCTGCGCGTGGCGCTGACCGTCCCGCCCCCCTCGTTCGAGCTCCCACCGCGCGGAGTGTGAGTCCCCGGCGCGACACGCCCGGCGTGTCGCGCCCCAGGCTCACACTCGACGGGCCGGCGCGGACGTCGCCGGCACCCACCGGTCCCGGGCACGATCGCGCGCGAGGCCCGCCGCGTGGGCGCGACGCAGCCGGTGCACCGTGCGGCGCCGGTGCGTCGTCAGGTCGCCGGCGACGAGCCGCACCACCTCGAGCCCGTGCCGATCGAGGGTCTCGTGCCGGGTCGCGTCGATCCCGCGCTGCTCCTCCCCGGCGTGGTGGGCGCCGTCGTACTCGACGACCAGTCCCGCGTCGACGTCCAGCAGGTCGACCTCGCCGAGGAGCCGGCCGTCGAGGTCGAGGACGGGCCAGTTCACCTTCGGGGCCGGGAGCCCGGCGTCGAGCACCCAGAGCACGCGCGTCCGCGACTCCTGCGGGGACCGCGAGCGGGGGTCGACCAGGCCGAGCGCCTGCCGCAGTCGCGGCAGACCACGCCACCCCGGGCGGTCCCAGGCGTAGGCGGCGACCTGCACCGGGTCGACGCCGAGGTCGCGGACCACGCAGTCGAGCGCGACCACCGCCTCCGGCACCGACGGTGCGAGCCGTCCGAGGTCGAACGCGGTGCGCAGCGGCGACGTCAGGCGGACCCCGTCGCGCTCGACGACGTCGCCGTGGTCGAGATCGCTGCGGAACGGGCGCACGCCCGGCCACCAGCGACGCTGCCGCGGTCGCTGCAGGCAGAGCAGCACGGGGTCGAACCGGTCGGGATCCGGCGTCGAGCCGTCGAGGTCGGCCACCCCCAGCAGGAACGCGGCGGCCCACCCGCCGAGCGCGCCGTCGGGTGGCAGGGCCGAGGCCCCGACCAGTGCGCGCTGACGCGGGTGCCGCGGATCCGTCGCCGCCCACGTCCACCGTCCGGGAAGCGCCTGCTCCCACAGCGGTGACCCTCGCTCGGCGCGTGAGATCCCTGCTGCCGCGAGGGCAGCGGCGGTGTGCGCACCTGCCAGCAGCCGGGCCCCGAGCTCGTCCACGCGACCACCGTGCGAGCCGCGCGTCGTCGCCGCGAGGGCGTCGAGCCGATCTGTGGACGGCCGGCCGTCCGGCCGTCGTCTGTGGACGACCCGCCGACCCCGCAGAGTGTGAGTCCGGGGCGCGACACGCCGGGCGTGTCGCGCGTGAGGTTCACACTCTGCGGCGCGGCGAGGCCCGTCAGCCCAGCCGGACCCTGACGACCAGCTCGTCGGGCAGGTGCTCGACCGAGAGCAGCTCGTGGCCGCGCATGCGGCACCAGGCGGGCAGGTCGTGGGCGGTGGCGGGGTCGCTCGCGCGGACGACGAGCACGGTGCCGGGTGCCGCGTCGCGCGCGGCGCGGGCGGCCTCGACGACGGGGACGGGGCAGCGGGTGCCGCGGGCGTCGACGACCACCTCGGGGGCGGTCACAGGCCCGAGGTCCCGAGCCGGTCGCGCACCCCGGCGACGACCCCGGGCAGGACGGCGAGGAACCGGTCGACCTGCGCGTCGAGCGCGGCGGCGTCGGTCGTGACCGGGACGCCGATGCGGACGTTGCCGTGGGTGAGCGACCCCATCGCGGCCAGCACGTGCGAGGGGTCGAGCGTGCTGGAGGTGCAGGCCGACCCCGACCCGACGGCGAACCCGGCGGCGTCGAGCCCCTCGACGAGGGCCTCGCCGTCGGCCAGCAGGCAGGAGAACGTCAGCACGTGGGGGAGCCGCTCGTCGGGGTCGCCGACGACCTCGACGTCGGGGGCGACGACCGGCACCCGCACCCGGAGCCGGGCGGTCGCCGCGCGGCGGACGGCGTCGGCGGCGGTGCGCTCGGCGAGCACGTCCTCGAGGGCGACGGCGGCCGCCAGCGCCTGGGGCACGCCCGCCCCGCCGGGCACGCCGGGCCGGTCGGGCGGCACGGACGGGTCGGGCGGCGCCGGCGACCGCCACCGGACCCCGCTGCGCACCACCAGCACCCCGACCCCGGACGGGGCCCCGAACGCGCGCCCGTCGGCGGCCAGCAGGTCGTACCCGGGGAGCTGCTCGTGGCCCAGCGAGGCGGCGGCGTCGACCACCAGCGGCACGCCCGCCGCGCGGCACGCGGCCAGCACCTCCTCGACCGGCTGGCGGGTGCCCACCTCGCCGTTGGCCGACTGGAGCGCGGCGGCGGCGACCCCGCTGCCGCGGACCGCCGCGGCGAACGCGTCGGCGTCGACCCGGCCCCGCGCGTCGACGCCGACCGCGACCGGTGCGGCGCCGGAGCGACCCGCGTGCCAGCCCGCGCAGGCGAGCACGGACGAGTGCTCGACCGCCGAGTGCACGAGGGTGCCGCCGGTGCGCGAGCGGGCGTCGAGGACGCCGAGCACGGCCGCGTGGACGGCCGCCGCGTGCGACCCCGTGAGCGCCACCTCCTCGGTGCGCGCCCCCACCGACGCCGCGACCGACTCGCGGGCGCCGTCGAGCAGCAGGCGGGCCCGGCGTCCCTCGCGGTGCAGGCGGTCGGGGTCGGCCCAGCCCTCGTCCAGGGCGGCCAGCAGCGCCTCCCGCGCCCGGGGCCGCACCGGCGCCACCTGGGCGGCGTCCCAGAACGCGCGGGACCCGGCCCCCGCGCCCGCGCGTCCGTCGTCCGCCACGCCGGGAACCGTAGCCCGCCCCCGCCCGGCCCGGCCGCCGCGGGCGCGGTAAGGTCTGAGGCGTCCAGAGAGTCGTCGTCACGGCGTCGTCCCGCTGCCCGTCGCAGGGGGTCGTCGCGAGCTGGCGGAGAGCGCAGGGAAGGCCGCAGTGCACCCCGACGACCGAACCCCGACCCGCCCCGCGCGGTCGATCCGACTCGCCCTCGCCGGCGTGGTCGTCGCGCTCGCGACGGCCGGCTGCTCGGCCGAGCAGCTGAGCACCGGCTACCTCCCGAGCACCCCCGAGACCACCGACCACACGGGCCGGATCATCCACCTGTGGAACGGGTCCTGGATCGCCGCGCTGATCGTGGGCGCGATCACCTGGGGCCTGATGATCTGGGCGATGGCGGCCTACCGCCGGCGCAAGGACGACACCGGGCTGCCCGTCCAGCTGAGGTACCACCTGCCGCTCGAGATGATGTACACGATCATCCCGCTGTTCATGGTGGGCGTGCTGTTCTTCTTCACCGCCCGCGACCAGAGCATCATCATCGAGCAGGACCAGCCGGTCGACGAGACCATCCAGGTGGTCGGCAAGCGCTGGGCGTGGGACTTCAACTACCTCGACCAGGACGTCTACGAGACCTCCGAGCAGGTCCCGCTCGACGGCACCGACAGCGTCGAGACCTCGATCCCGACGATGTACCTGCCCGTCGGCGAGAAGGTGCGGCTCGAGCTCGAGTCGCGCGACGTCATCCACTCGTTCTGGGTCCCGGCGTTCCTCTACAAGGAGGACATGATCCCGGGCCGGCACAACGTCTACGAGTTCACCCCGCAGGTCGAGGGCGTCTACAAGGGCAAGTGCGCCGAGCTCTGCGGCGAGTACCACTCCGAGATGCTGTTCCAGGTGGCCGTGGTGTCCCAGGAGGAGTACGACGAGCAGATGGCCCTGCTCGAGGAGCGTGGCCAGACCGGCTCGCTCCCGGTCGAGCTGGGGCGCTCCGACAACTTCGAGCGCGAGCTCAGCGAGGACGGCAGCTGATGGCCACCCACGAGTACACCGCCTCCCACACCGCGCCGCTGCGGCTGAGCGTCCCGCGCAGCGAGCGGTCGGGCAACGCCGTCGTCAAGTGGGTCACCTCGACCGACCACAAGACGATCGGCAACCTGTACCTGATCTCGTCCTTCGGCTTCTTCATCCTGGCCGGCGTGATGGCGCTGGTGATCCGGGCCGAGCTGTGGGCTCCCGGCATCCAGGTCGTGCAGTCGAAGGAGCAGTACAACATGCTCTTCACGATGCACGGCACGATCATGCTGCTGCTGTTCGCGACACCGCTGTTCGCCGGTTTCGCCAACGCGATCATGCCGCTGCAGATCGGGGCGCCCGACGTCGCGTTCCCGCGGCTGAACATGTTCGCCTACTGGCTCTACCTGTTCGGTGGCCTGATCGCCTCGTTCGGCTTCTTCCTGCCCTCGGGCGCGGCGAGCTTCGGCTGGTTCGCGTACGCGCCGCTGTCGAACCAGATCTACTCGCCGGGGGTCGGCGCCGACCTGTGGGTCTTCGGTCTGGCGCTCGGTGGTTTCGGCACGATCCTCGGCGCCGTCAACTTCATCACCACGATCCTGTGCATGCGCGCACCGGGCATGACGATGTTCCGGATGCCGATCTTCACCTGGAACGTGCTCGTCACCTCGCTGCTGGTGATCATCGCCTTCCCGCCGCTGGCCGCGGCGCTGCTCGCGCTCGGTGCCGACCGCCGGCTCGGCGCGCAGGTGTTCGAGGCCGACAACGGCGGCGCCATCCTGTGGCAGCACCTGTTCTGGTTCTTCGGCCACCCCGAGGTCTACATCATCGCGCTGCCGTTCTTCGGCATCGTCACCGAGATCTTCCCGGTGTTCAGCCGCAAGCCGATCTTCGGCTACAAGTCGCTGGTCTTCGCCACCATCGCCATCGCCGCGCTGTCGGTGACGGTCTGGGCGCACCACATGTACGTCACCGGTGCGGTGCTGCTGCCGTTCTTCGCCTTCACGACCATGCTGATCGCGGTGCCCACCGGGGTGAAGTTCTTCAACTGGATCGGCACGCTGTGGAAGGGCTCGATCACCTTCGAGACACCGATGCTGTGGTCGCTCGGGTTCCTGGCCACGTTCCTGTTCGGCGGCCTGACCGGCATCATCCTGTCGGTCCCGCCGCTCGACTTCCACCTGTCCGACAGCTACTTCGTGGTGGCGCACTTCCACTACGTGGTCTTCGGCACCGTGGTGTTCGCGATGTTCGCCGGCTTCTACTTCTGGTGGCCGAAGTTCACCGGCACCATGCTCGACGAGCGCCTGGGCAAGGTGCACTTCTGGATGCTGTTCCTCGGCTTCCACGGCACCTTCCTGATCCAGCACTGGCTGGGCGTGCTGGGCATGCCCCGCCGGTACCCGGACTACCTGGTCTCCGACGGCTTCCAGCTGATGAACCAGGTCTCCACGGCCGCCTCCTTCCTGCTCGGCGCCTCGATGTTCCCGTTCGCGTGGAACGTCTGGAAGACCTGGCGCCACGCGCCGAAGGTGCTCGTCGACGACCCGTGGGGCCACGGCGGCTCGCTGGAGTGGGCGACGAGCTGCCCGCC
Source organism: uncultured Actinomycetota bacterium (assembly GCA_963715595.1). Lineage (GTDB taxonomy): Bacteria > Actinomycetota > Actinomycetes > Actinomycetales > CAWJMD01 > MFD01275-22. The sequence continues at coordinate 1,908,186 of OY970255.1, read as the reverse complement.
GCCGCGGCACAACTTCACCACCATCCCGCGCATCCGCTCCGAGCGTCCCGCCTTCGACCTGCACCACCCCGAGGTCGCGGCCAAGGACCTCGTGGCAGCCGGCGGCGACGACAAGGGCGGGCTGCGCGAGGTCTACGGCGAGGCCGACCTGGGAGGCACCACGTGAAGATCGAGATCCTCCTCTTCTGGATCCTCACCGGGTTCTTCGCGGTCTCGGCGGTCATCTACACCTGGCTGACCGAGCTGCTCACCGGCGAGGTCGAGTGGGTCGGTGCCGCCGGGCTCGCGCTGTGCACCGGCCTGGCCCTCATGATCGCCGGCTACCTCAAGGCCACCTCGCGCCGCATCGACCCGCGCCCCGAGGACGACCCGCTGGGTCGCGTCGAGGAGCACGGCGGCGAGCAGGGGCACTTCAGCCCGTGGTCGTGGTGGCCGCTGCCGCTCGCCGCCGCCGGCGCGCTGGTCTTCCTCGGTGCGGCCGTCGGGTGGTGGGTGTCGGTCATCGGCGCCGCGCTCGGCGTCGTCGGCCTGGTCGGCTGGGTCTACGAGTACTACCGCGGCCAGCACGCGCACTGACGCCCGGCGTCGTGGTCCGGCGATGAGCCGGACGGGCCGTGCGGGTCCACCCTCCTGACAGCGGTTCCCGCGACCAGGAGAGGTCCATGACGCACGCACCCGCCCACGAGCTCGAGCAGCTCGTCGCCGAGCGCGCCGCGGCGGTCGGGCGCCGCGATGCCGACGCGCTGCTGGCCCGCCAGCACCCGCAGGTGCTGGCGTTCCCGCTGCTGCCGCCCAGCGCGTCCCGCGGTCCCGGTGCGACCGCGCAGTCGCTCCGGGCCTGGTTCGAGGGCTACGTCGACGGCCCGGGGTACGACGTGCGCCTGGTGCAGGCCGAGGTCGAGGGCGACCTCGGCTGGTGCGCGTACTTCTACCGGGTCACCGGGACCCTCACGGGCGGCGACGAGGTCGACATGTGGGTCCGCTCGACCCTGGTGTGCCGGCGCGCCGGTGCAGGGTGGCAGGTCGTGCACGCCCACGAGTCCGTGCCCGTCGACGCCGCGAGCGGCGACGCACTGCTGCAGGAGGCGCCCCCGGCCGACGTGCTCCCCTCCGACGGCTCCGCGTCCTCGGGTCGAGCCGTGGCCACCACGTGGACGATCGGTGCCGACGCGAACGACCCGCAGCGGCTCGCCGCCTTCTGGGCGCGGGCGCTGGGTTACGTCCTCGAGCCCGGGTTCGACGGACCCGACAACGCCTCGATCATCGACCCGGACGGGCGCGGACCGGCCATCGGGTTCCTGCGGGTGCCCGAGCCGAAGGCGGCCAAGAACCGGTTCCACCTGGACGTCCGGGTGGCCGGTGGCGACTGGGACGACGCGGCCGAGCACGAGCGGCTCGTCCGGGCCAGGGTGGCCCACCTGCTGGACGCGGGAGCGACCGCGGTGCGCGAGGAGTGGTACGGCGAGGGCGTGCTGGGGCACGTGGTGATGCTCGACCCCGAGGGCAACGAGTTCTGCGTCGCCTGAACGGCTCTCGGCCCGGTCCAGCTCGCACCCTTACGTGTCCTCCGGCGGGAGCTCGTCCCCGGTCTCCCGAGCTCGTGTCGGGCGGCACTCCTCCGGCAGACACTGAGCCGGTCGGTTGGGTGTGGCGGGTCGCCTCGGGGCACGGCGAGAGGGGCCGGTCCGGGGTGACCCCGGACCGACCCCTCGTGGGGCGCTGGTCAGCTGCCGATGGACTGGTGCCCGTGACCCTTGGCCTCGACGGCCTCGTCGTGGCCGCCCTCGATCGCCTCGTGGTCACCGTGCCCGTGGTGGGCGGCGGCCAGCTCGGCCGGCGTGACCGGCTCGACACGGTGCTCGAAGAAGAACCTCGACAGCTTGGCCCGGCGCCGCTCCGGCGCGGGCGCTCGGGCAGCCGACGCCGTGCTCGTCGACCTGGGTGCTCGAGCTCGAGCGGACGGTAGCGACTCGTGCTGCACCAGCGTCCACCGGTCGTACTCGTCGAGCGGCGCGTGCACCTCGAAGAACTCGCCGTCGGCGGTGCGCACGACCTGACCGGTCTCGTGCCCGTGCAGCACCAGGTCGCGGTCCTTGCGCTGCAGCCCGAGGCAGATCCGCTTGGTGATGACGAACGCCAGCGGCGGGAAGACGAACACCCCGATGCGGAACAGCCACGTGAGGTCGTTGATCGACAGGTTGAAGTGCGTCGCGATCAGGTCGTTGCCGCCGGCGGCCCACAGGATGCAGTAGGCGACGATCGCCATCACGCCGAGCCCGGTGCGGGTCGGGCGCGTTGCGCGGCCGGTCGAGCAGGTGGTGCTCGCGCTTGTCGCCGGTGACCCACTGCTCGATGAACGGGTAGACGAGCATCGCCGTGACGAAGATGCCGGGCAGCACCAGCGCCGGGATCAGCACGTTCAGCGAGAACGTGAACCCGAGCACGGTGAACTCGAAGAACCCGGGGAACAGCCGCAGGCCGCCGTCGATGAACCCGATGTACCAGTCGGGCTGGGTGCCGGCCGACACCGGGGAGGGGTCGTACGGCCCGTAGTTCCAGATCGGGTTGATCGAGACCGTGGCGCGCGACGGCCACCAGCACGCCGAAGACGATGAAGAAGAAGCCGCCGGCCTTGGCCACGTAGACCGGCAGCAGCGGGTAGCCGACCACGTTGGTGCTGGTGCGGCCGGGGCCGGGGTACTGGGTGTGCTTGTGCACCACGACCAGGACGACGTGCACGGCGATCAGGGCCAGGAGGATGCCCGGGATCAGCAGCACGTGGACGATGTACAGGCGCGGGATGATCGCCTCGCCCGGGAACTCGCCGCCGAAGACGAAGAACGACATGTAGGTGCCGACCACGCGGGATCGACTTCACGACGCCGTCGATGATGCGCAGGCCGTTGCCGGAGAGCAGGTCGTCGGGCAGCGAGTAGCCGGTGAAGCCCTCGAGCAGGGCGAGCGAGGCCAGCATCGCGCCGATCGACCCAGTTGAGCTCACGCGGCTTGCGGAACGCGCCGGTGAAGAACACCCGGAACATGTGCACGGTCATGCCGGCGACGAACATCAGCGCCGCCCAGTGGTGGATCTGGCGCATCAGCAGGCCGCCGCGGACGTCGAACGACAGGCGCAGCGTCGAGGCGTAGGCCTCGGACATCAGCACGCCGTTCAGCGGGGCGTAGGCGCCCTCGTAGGTGGTGAGCCCATCGACGGGCATGTAGAAGAAGGTCAGGAACGTGCCGGTGAGCAGCAGGACGACGAAGCTGTAGAGCGCGACCTCGCCGAGCATGAAGGACCAGTGGTCCGGGAAGACCTTGCGCGCGGCGACCTTCGACCGCGTTCGAGAGCCCGAAGCGCTGGTCGAGGAAGTCCGCGGTCCCTGCCGCGGCCTTCTCGGTGGTCGTGGTCATGCTCACTCACCCCGCTCCCAGAAGCTCGGACCGACCGGCTCGGTGAAGTCGCCCTGGCGCGACGAGGTATCCCTCGTCGTCCACGGTGATCGGCAGCTGGGGCAGCGGCCGCTTGGCCGGGCCGAAGATGACCTTGCAGTGGTCGGTCAGGTCGAAGGTCGACTGGTGGCACGGGCAGAGCAGGTGGTGCGTCTGCTGCTCGTACAGCGCGACCGGGCAGCCGACGTGGGTGCAGATCTTCGAGTAGGCGACGATCCCGTCGACGTGCCAGTCCTCGCGGCCCTCGGGGATCGCGACGTCCTTGGGGTCGAGGCGCACCAGCAGCACGGCGGCCTTGGCCTTCTCCTCGAGGAAGTGCTCGTCGTCGTCGAGGCCCTCGGGGATGACGTGGACGACCGAGCCCTGGGTGACCTCGGCGGCGCGGATCGGGGTGCCGCTCGGGTCGCGGGTCAGCCGGCGCATCCGCTCCTCGCCGCCGACGGCGATCGGTCGCCCCACATCGTGTGGGTGAGCGACGTCCTCGGGCAGCGGGCCGAGGTCGCGCAGCAGCACCAGGCCGGGCAGCGGGAACAGCGCGAGCGCGCCGAGCAGCGAGTTGCGGATCAGCGGGCGGCGGCCGATGCCGGACTCCTCGGCGCCGGTGCGCAGGATCTCGACGGCCTCGGCGCGGTCCGCGTCGCTGCCGCGGATCGGGTGCCGCTCCTCGACGACCTCGTCGTCCGGCATCAGCGTCTTGGCCCAGTGCACCGCGCCGATGCCGATGAAGAACAGCGACGACCGCCATGCCCAGGCCGAGCGCTGATGGTGGACGCCTGGATCGGTGGCGAAGGTGTCCTCGGGGACGCCAGACGAAGTAGGCGACGATCGCGAACAGCGTGCCGAGCGGCCGAGATCGCGAACAGCGCCACGACCTGGCGCTCGGCGCGCCTTGGCCGCCTTCGGGTCGATGTCGGCCATCCGGTGCTTGTGCGGCGGCAGGCCCGGGTTCTCGAACCGCTCGGGCAGCCGCGGCGGTGCCGCGGGTCGCGACGTCACCTGTCGTCGAGTGCTTCTCGAGGTCGCTCATGACGACTTCGCTCCCAGCCAGACGGTGCAGCCGATGACGATGCCCGAGCAGGCCGACGCCAGGCGAACAGGCCCTCGGTCACCGGGCCGAGCGAGCCGAGCGCCAGCCCGCCCGGGGACGGCTGCGCCTCGACGTACTTGAGGTAGCTGATGATGCTCTGCTTCTCCTCGGGCGAGATGTTGGCGTCGTTGAAGACCGGCATCGACTGCGGGCCGGTGACCATGGCCTCGTAGATGTGCTTCTCGGTGACGCCCGTCGAGGGTCGGGGCGTACTTGCCGCGGGTGAGCGCGCCGCCCGCGCCGACGAAGTTGTGGCACATCGCGCAGTTGGTGCGGAAGAGCTCGTTGCCCTCGGCCAGGCGCTCGTCCTCGTCGACGAGCTCGAGGTACTCCTCGGCCGGGATCGCCGGGCCGGGGCCGAGCGAGGCGACGTAGGCGGCCAGGTCGGCGACGTCCTGCTCGGAGAACTTGACGTCCTTCTCGGGCGCCTGCGGGGCGGTGGCCTCCAGCGGCATCCGGCCGGTGCCGACCTGGAAGTCGACCGACGCGGCGCCGACGCCGATCAGGGTCGGGCCCGGCCTCGGAGCCGCCGCTGGCGTCCGGGCCGTGGCAGGTGGAGCAGTTCGCCAGGAACAGCTTCTCGCCGTTCTCGACGTCGAGCCGCTCGCGGTGGTGGAGGCGTCGGCCTCCTGCGGGGCGGCCACGCGCGTAGGCACCACCGGTCACGAGCAGGCCCAGCATGAGCAGGACCACGGCCAGCGAGCGGATGGCGCCGGCGGGCGGCGAGTGCCTTCACGATGCTCCTCGTTCCTGCAGGTGTTCTGTGTGGTCTTGCTGTCCCGAGGTGCGGGACGGATGCGTCGCCCGCGTGCCGCGGGACGGTGTCGGTCGTCACTTCAGCACGTAGATGACGAGGAACAGGCCGATCCACACCACGTCGACGAAGTGCCAGTAGTACGACGTGACGACGGCGCTGGTGGCCTCGTGGTGGCCGAACTTCTTGGCCGCGAAGCTGCGGCCGATGACGAGCAGGAAGGCGATCAGGCCGCCGGTGACGTGCAGGCCGTGGAAGCCGGTGGTGAGGTAGAAGACCGAGCCGTACGGGCTCGAGGAGATGGTCAGGCCCTCGGGGACGAGCTCGGCGTACTCGTAGACCTGGCCGGCGACGAAGACCGAGCCCATGGCGAAGGTCAGCACGTACCACTCGCGCATGCCCCACCGGCGCAGGTTCGAGCAGCGACGCCGGTGCGGCCGGGCTGCAGCCGCTCGGCGGCGAACACGCCGAACTGGCAGGTGACCGAGCTGAGCACCAGGATGATCGTGTTGCGTCAGCGAGAACGGGATGTTGAGCAGCCCGGGCTCGACGGCCCACAGGTTCGGCTCGACCGCCCGGATCGTGAAGTACATGGCGAACAGGCCGGCGAAGAACATCAGCTCGCTGCTCAGCCACACGATGGTGCCGACCGACACCATGTTCGGTCGGCTCAGAGCCGGGTGCGCTGGGGCCAGGGGCACGGAGGTCGCGGTCGCCACGCAGTCATTATGGACCGCGCCCGCCCGGATGGCGCAGCCGACCCCCCGGCGAACGCGCCCGTCCCGGCCGGTCTTGCGGACGCCAGGGCGCGCCGCTCGACCCCTGGCCTACTGCGCGACGACCGGCGGGCACCTGGCCGCGTTCTCGTCGGTCGCGATACGACACCGGTCTCACTCCCTCCTCGGCCTCGCCAGGCTCTCCGTCGGACGCCGCTCGCGACGGCCACGGGTCCAGCGACGTGCCCTAGGCTGGCGCCAGCCGACCGAACCCGCGGCAGCCCCGCGCCGCGACGAGCGACAGGACCCCCTCGATGGACGCCAGCCACGCCGGCCCGCCCCCTGCGGGTGCTGCTCTACAGCGACGACGCCGACACCCGCGCCGCGGTCCGGCTCGCGGTCGGCCGGCGCCCGGCGTCCGACCTGCCGGAGGTCGAGTGGGTCGAGTGCGCCACCCACGACGCGGTGGTCGAGCGCGCCGACGCCGGCGGCCTCGACCTGCTCGTGCTCGACGGCGAGGCCGCGCCGTCCGGCGGGATGGGCCTGTGCCGGCAGCTGAAGAACGAGATCTTCCGGTGCCCCCCGGTGCTGGTGCTCACCGGACGCCCGCAGGACGCCTGGCTCGCCACCTGGTCGCGGGCCGACGCCGCGGTCCCGCACCCGCTCGACCCCCTGGCCGTCGCCCGCGCCGTCGCCGACCTGGCCCGCGGGCGGCTCGCCGGCGCGCCGGTCGCGCACTGACGACGCCGCGGCCCCGGACCCCTCACCCATGAGCCCGGACCACCCGTGAGCCCGGACGCCACGCCCGCCACCGACGCGCCGGACGACATGGCGCGCACCTGGCCGTCGGTGCTGTCGACGCTGCTGGCGGGCACCGACCTGACCCGCGTCGACACCGCCTGGGCGATGGACCAGGTGATGTCGGGCGAGGCGCGCCGCCGTCCCGCTCGCCGCCTTCCTGGTCGCGCTGCGCGCCAAGGGCGAGACCGTCGAGGAGATCGCACGGCCTGGTCGACGCGATGCTCGACCACGCCGTGCGGATCGAGGTCGACGGCCCCTGCGTCGACGTCGTCGGCACCGGCGGCGACCGGCGCAACACCGTGAACATCTCCACCATGGCCGCCCTCGTCGTGGCCGGCGCGGGCGCCCGGGTGGTCAAGCACGGCAACCGGGCCGCCTCGTCGTCCACCGGCTCCGCCGACGTGCTCGAGGCGCTCGGGGTCGACCTCGACCTGCCCGTCGACCGCGTCGCAGCCGTCGCCGAGCGGGTCGGCATCACGTTCTGCTTCGCCCAGCGCTTCCACCCGGCGATGCGGCACGCGGGCGCCGTCCGCGCCGGGCTCGGCGTCGCGACGGCGTTCAACTTCCTGGGTCCGCTGACCAACCCGGCCCAGCCGGTGGCCAGCGCGATCGGCGTCGCCGACCCGCGGATGGCCGCGGTGATGGCCGGTGTCCTCGCCGCCCGCGGCCGCTCGGCGCTGGTGTTCCGCGGGGACGACGGGCTCGACGAGCTCACCACCACCGGCCCGTCGCGGGTGTGGTGGGTGCGTGACGGCGAGGTGCGTGAGCAGGAGCTCGAGCCGGCCCGGCTGGGCCTGCCCCGCTCGGAGCTGGCCGACCTGGTGGGCGGCGACTCCGCGCACAACGCCGCGGTCGTGCACGACGTGCTCGACGGCGCGCGCGGCCCGGTGCGCGACGCCGTGCTGCTCAACGCCGCCGCCGGGCTGGTTGCGCTCGACGAGGCGACCGGTGCCGGTGCGGGCGACGCTCGAGGAGCGCTTCGCGACCGGGCTCGAGCGGGCGGCGGAGTCGGTCGACGGCGGGGCCGCCGCGCGCGTCCTGGGTGAGTGGGCCGCGGCCACCCGCGAGCGGGACTGACCTGGGCGAGCGCGGCGAGCCGGCTACTCGAGGCCGAGCGAGAACGCGGCGTCCAGGTCGTGCCGGGAGTAGGTGCGGAACGCGATGTAGGTGCGGGTGCCGATCACGCCGGGCACCTTGCTGATGCGGTCGGCGATGACGTCGGCCAGCGCCTCGTGCTCGCGGACCCGGACCATCGCGACCAGGTCGGTGTCGCCGGTCACCGAGTAGACCTCGCTCACGGCCTCGATCTCGGCGATCTTCGCGGCCGCCTCGGGGATGGTGTCGACCTCGGTCTCGATCAGCACGATCGCGGTGATCACTGCGCGCCTCCAGACGTCTTCGCGCACCGGCCGGCGCGTCCCGCCCGCAGCCTAGTGGCGCGGGCCGCTCAGGCCACGGGCACGCGTCCGCGCAGGCCGAGGGGCCGCTCGAACCCGGCGGGTGCCTGCTCGGGCAGGCCGTCGAGGCGCGCCTGCACGGACCCCGCGCCGCCGGTGGGGCAGCTCCAGGTGCCCTCGAGGTGCACCAGCCGCACCCCCGGCTGCTCGAGCCAGCGCAGCACGATCTCGGTCTCCTCCGGGTGCGCGGCCGGCGCCGGGCCGGGGACCGGGCGCACGACCTCGCCCTGCAGCCGCACCGCCTCGACGTACGGCATGGGGTCGGCCCCCCGCGGGCTGCGGGTGGTGCCCGCCAGCCGGCCGTGCCGCACCAGCACGATCTCCCAGCCGCCCTCCTGGGGGTCGCGCCGGGCGGCGACCAGCTCGGGGGTGGTCGCCAGCGGCTCGAGCCGCTGGGTGCGGACCGCACCGCGGACGAACGCGCGCAGCCGGTCGCGCGCGGTGGCGGCGTCCTCGTAGCGCTCCTGCTCGGACAGCGTGCGGATGCGGGCGAGCAGGGTGTCGGCGAGCGGGGCCGCGTCGCGGGTGATCGCGGCGCGGGCGCGCTCGACCAGCTCGGCGTACTCCTCGCGGGGCTGCTCGCCGGTGCACGGCGCCCCGCACCGCCCGATCTCGGCGAGCACGCAGGCCCGTGCGTCGGCCGCCGGGGTCGCGGGCAGGCGCGGGCTGCACCGGCGCAGCGCGAACGCCTCGTGCAGCGCGGCCACCGCCTGCTCGGCGGCGGCGTGGGTGCGGAACGGGCCGAGGTAGGTGGCGCCCTGGTGCACGTCGTCGCGGACGGTGCGCACGATCGACAACCGCGGGAACGGCTCGACGGTGAGCTTGACCCAGGGCGCGCGGTCGGGCCGCCGCGAGCGGCGGTTGTACGGGGGGTCGTGCTCGGCGATCAGCCGCAGCTCGCGCACCTGCGCCTCGAGGGTCGTGGCGCAGACGATGGGACGCACCCGGGTGGCCAGCTGCACCATCTCGGCGATGCGGCTGCGGGTCTCGGAGGCCGTGAAGTAGCTGCGCACCCGCGAGCGCAGGTCGCGCGAGGTGCCGACGTAGAGCACCTCGTCGCCCGGCCCGTGGAAGACGTAGACGCCCGGGGCGTGGGGGACCGACTCGGCCAGGTGGCGCTTGCGCCGCTGGGCGATGGTCACGCGGGAGGTGAAGGTGGTGAGGTCCTCGAGCGAGGTGACCCCGGCGCTGCCGACCCGGGCGAGCAGGGCGTGCAGCACGTCGACCGTGGCGCGGGCGTCGTCGAAGGCGCGGTGCGTGGGCGCGACGCTGGCACGGACGTGGGCGGCCAGCGTGCTGAGCTTGTGGTTGCGGACCTCGTCGCGGGCCAGCGCGTACCGCGCCAGCCGCACCGTGTCGAGGACCGGGAAGCCGGGCCACGGCAGGCCGCAGCGGGCCGCGGCGGCCTTGAGGAACGAGACGTCGAACCCGGCGTTGTGCGCGACCAGGACGGCGCCGCGGGCGAACTCGAGGAACGACGGCAGCACCGCCTCGATCGGCGGCGCGGTGGCGACCATCGCGTCGGTGATGCCGGTGAGCGCCGCGATCGTCGGCGGGATCGGGCGGCCGGGGTCGACGAGGGTGGCGAACTCGCCGAGCACCTCGCCGCCGCGGACCCTGACCGCGCCGATCTCGGTGATGCCGCACTCGGCGGCCGACCCGCCGGTGGTCTCGAGGTCGACCACGACGAAGACGACCTCGTGCAACGGGGTGCCGAGGTCGTCGATCGTGGACTGCGACCACCGGCCCGGACGGCCCGCGGCGCCGGCGGGCGCGGGAGCCGTTGCCGCGCAGGGCGGCCCGGGGCTCGTGGTGGTCATGCGGGGGACGCTACGTCGCCGGTCCGACAACGCCCCGCTGCCACGCGGGGACGGCCTCGGACCACGCCGGGACGCGGCCGCCGCGGTGCGCGGGCAGGGCGTCCGGACCCCGGTTGTCGGTGGGCGTCCCTAGCGTCGTCCCCGTACCGACCGGGAGCCCGGTTCGGACGACGACCGGCCGGTCCCCGGCGGGTGGGAGGAGGACCGATGATCATCGACTGCGACACCTGCCGCGTGCGCGGCCCGGCCTGCGGCGACTGCGTGGTCACCGTGCTGCTCGGGCGACCGGGCCAGGTGCCCGACCTCGACGCGGCCGAGCAGCGGGCCATCGGCGTGCTGGCCGCGGGCGGGCTGGTGCCGCCCCTGCGGCTCGTGCCCGACGGCGTCCCGCCCGGGCGCCCGCCCGGTGGCCGGGTCCCGCCGCCGCCGGAGGCCGACGACGCGTCCGGTCGCAACCGTCCGCCCGCAGGTGCGGCACCCTACGATCGGGGCCGTGACGACGGATCCGCGCGCGCCGGGTGACCCGGGTGGTCCCGGCGCCCTCGCCCCGCTGCCGCCGGGCCACGACGACCACGCGCCCCTCGGCCCGGCGCACCGCGGTGGTCGTCGCGGCCCCGGCCGGGTGCTGACCGGCCTGCTCACCACCTGCGTGCTGCTCGCCGGCACCGTGCTGGTCGCCGACCGGCTGGGCGAGGGCGAGACGGTGGCCCCGCCGCCCACCTCGTCCGACCCGCCGGCGGCACCGGTGCGCACCGACGCCGAGGCCGAGCGGCTCGCGGCCATGGACGCCCTGCTGCTGCGCCGGTCGGGGGCGCTGCTCGCCCGCGACCGCGGGGCCTGGCTGGCCACCGTCGACCCGCTGTCCCCGGCGTTCGCGCAGCGCCAGGCCGCCGTCTTCGACAACGCGGCCGAGGTGCCGTTCAGCGTGGTGCGGATGGAGTACGGCGGTCTCGGCCCCGCCCTGGCCCCCGAGCGCGCAGCCGAGGTCGGCCCCGGCGCCTGGGTGGCCCGCGTCAGCTTCGTCTACCAGATCGAGGGCGCCGACGTCGCCGACGTGCGCCGCGACCGGTACCTGACCTTCGTGCAGCGCGACCAGGAGTGGTTCGTCGCCGACGACGCCGACGGCAGCCGCACCGTCGACCTGTGGGACCTCGGCCACGTCACCGCGCGCCGCGGCGAGCGGTCGCTGGTGCTGGGCACCGGCGACCCGGCACTGCTCGACGACCTCGTCGCGCGGTCCGACCGGGCGGCGCGTCAGGTCGACACCGTCTGGGGCGAGCGGTGGCCGCGCACCGTCGTGGTGCTCGTGCCGGCCGACCAGTCGCAGATGGCCGCGCTGCTGAACCGTCCCGACGAGGTCGGGCTCGACCAGATCGCGGCGGTGACCACGGGTGCGGTCGGGCAGAGCTCGGGGCCCGCCGCCGACCGCGTGATCGTCAACCCCGCCGGCTTCGCCCGGCTGCGCGACGTGGGACCCGACGTCGTGCTGGCGCACGAGATGACGCACGTGGCGGTGCGGGCGCGCGGTCCGGGCCAGGGGCCGCTGTGGGTGAGCGAGGGGTTCGCCGACTACGTCGCCTACGACGGCCGCGACCTGTCCCGCCGGCAGGTGGCGGGCGACGTGCTCGACCTGGTCGCCGCGGGCACGGGTCCCGCCGCGCTGCCGACCGACGCCGACTTCGACCCGCGCGGCGGCGAGATCGCGCCGGCGTACTCGTCGTCGTGGCTGGCGATCGAGCTGATGGTGCGCACCTTCGGCGAGGAGGCGGTGCTCGCCTTCGTCCACTCCCAGGTGGGTACCTTCACCGCCGACGGCGTCGCGGGCGAGGCCCCGGTGGCGGTCGAGCAGGCGTTCCTGGCGGCGACCGGCACCGAGCTGGCCGCGTTCCAGCAGACCTGGCTGGGCTACCTGGACGAGCTCGCCGGCTGACCCGCATAGGGTCCTCGCATGCCCGGTGGTCGCAGGTCCGGTGGTCGCACCCTCGTCGTCACGAACGACTTCCCGCCCCGCACCGGCGGGATCGAGTCCTTCGTCCTGGCGATCAGCCGGTTGCTCGACCCGGCGCAGGTGGTGGTGCACACCGCCCGCCAGGACGGCGACGCCGCGTTCGACGCCACCCTGCCGTTCGAGGTGGTGCGCGATCCCTCGCGGCTGATGGTGCCGACGCCCGCGATCACCCGCCGGGTGGCCGCCACGGCCCGCAGCCGCGGGTGCGACCGGGTGTGGTTCGGGGCCGCGGCACCGCTCGGGCTGATGGCGCCCGCCCTGCGCGAGGCCGGGGTGCGCCGCACCGTCGCGACCACCCACGGGCACGAGATCTGGTGGGCGAGCGTGCCGGCCACCCGTCCGCTGCTGCGGGCGATCGGCGAGCGCAACGACGTGCTCACCTACCTCGGTGAGTACTGCCGCCGACGTATCGGCCGTGCCCTGACGCCCGCCGCCCGCGAGCGGATGCGCCAGCTCACCCCCGGCGTCGACCACGACGCGTTCCGCCCGGGCGCGGGCGGTGCGCAGGTGCGTGCCGAGCTGGGCCTGGGCGACGCCCCGGTGGTGGTCTGCGTGTCGCGGATGGTGCCCCGCAAGGGGCAGGACGTGCTGGTGCGGGCGCTGCCGCGGGTCCGCGAGCAGGTGCCGGGCACGCGCCTGCTGGTCGTGGGCGACGGCCCGCACCGGCGGGCGGTCGAGCGGCTCGCCGCTCGGCTCGGCGTCGACGAGCACGTCGTCCTCACCGGTCGGGTGCCGTGGGAGCGCACGCCGGCCTACCACGACGCGGGCGACGTCTTCGCGATGCCGACGCGCACCCGCCTCGGCGGGCTCGAGCCCGAGGCACTCGGCATCTGCTACCTCGAGGCCGCCGCGTGCGCGAAGCCGGTGGTCGCGGGCGACTCGGGCGGCGCGCCCGACGCGTTGCTCGACGGCGAGAACGGCTTCGTCGTCGACGGCCGCGACGTGGCGCAGGTCGCCGACCGGCTGGTCCGGCTGCTCACCGACCGCGACCTCGCCGACCGGTTCGGACGCCGCGGACGCGACTGGGTGACGCAGCGGTGGGGCTGGCAGGACCAGGCCGACCGGCTGGTCGAGCTGCTCGAGCCGCGCTGATCACCCCCGCGAGACCGCCTGGACGACGGCCGAGCGCACGACCGGGTCGTCCCAGCGGCGGGCGGTGCGCGCCAGGCTGACGGCGGTCAGGGCCAGCGACGGCACGCACACCAGCACCGGCAGCAGCGGCGACGGCGAGCGGGCCGTCAGGGCCAGCGCGAGCGCGAGCAGCACGGTCGGCCCGGCGAGCTGCACCGAGCACACCGCCATCCGCCCGGGCGGCGCGGGGGAGTCGCGGGTGGTGCGCAGCTCGGCCCGGTGCGGCGAGGTCACCGACCAGCGCAGGCACCGCGCCACGACCTGCCCGGTGATCGCCACCGTGCCGACGGCGGCGGCGACGACGACCTGCGGGGTGAGGGGCCCGGTCGCCCCCGCCAGGGCGGCCAGGGTGGCGGGCACCGACGTCAGGAGCACCACCTCGACCAGGACGACGCCGCGCGCGACGAGCCACGCGCGCGGCGGGTCGGGCAGGCTGGCCCGCCACACCGCGCCCTCCCCGTCGAGGCAGAAGGCGTTCACCCCGAACAGCAGCCCGGCGCCGGCCGCGACGACGGCGGTGAGCAGCATGACGTCGGCACTGGTCACGCGGGCGAGCAGACCTCCGGCGACGGGGGCGACGAGCAGCACGAGCAGCCCGCGACGCAGCGGGGGCGAGCGCAGCACCGAGCGCCAGTCGGCCCGCCGCCAGGCCCGCAGGCCGGTCGCCGGGCCGCGCACGGGCAGCCGACGCGAGGCGTGCCGGTGGGTCTCCTGGCGGGACTGGTCGTGGCTCGGGCGCCGCACCAGCACGCCGTGCACCCACGTCCCCAGCCCCACCAGCCCGCCCGCGACCACGAGCAGCGCCGCGGCGGTCACGAGCGAGCCGGCGACCCGCCCGGTCGCGACGGGGTCGAGCAGCCGGTCCTGCAGGAACCGGGCTGCGCCGGAGTCGAGGACGGCGACCAGCGTGTCGGCGTCGACGTTCGCCGTCGCGAACGCCACACCGGCCGCCAGCGCGCCGCGCAGCCACCAGCGGCCGCCCGGCACCGACCGGACGAGCTCGACCGCCCAGGTGACGACCTGGCCCAGTGCGGTGACGACCGCGACCCAGGCCCAGGTGATCGCGAGGGCGACCGCCAGCGGAACCGCGACCTGGTCGGTGCCGGCCCGGTCGGCCTGCACGCCGACAGCGCTCGCGGCCACCAGGCTCAGACCCGCGACCTGCACCCACCACGCCAGGTTGAGCGGCGCGAGCAGCAGCGCCGACAGGTGCTCGGTGGCGGGGGAGACGGGGTAGGCGACCAGCTGCGCGCGGGGGACGAGCTCGCGGCCGCCGGAGGAGGCGATCGCCGCCGTCAGCAGACCCACGACCAGCAGCAGGTGCGCCGCGCCGACGAGCTCGACGGCCTGGGTGGCCGCGTCCAACGGGAGCCGGTCCGCGCGACTCGCGGCGGCCAGGCACAGCAGGGGCAGGGGCACGACGCCGACCACCGCGCCGACCAGGACGCCTGCCCGGGTGCGGCGCGAGGTGGCCGACCACCGGAACCGGACCAGCTCGACCAGCTGCCGCAGCGGTGTCGTCACCGCAGCAGGTCGCGGTACCGGGCCGCGCCGCGCTCGCCGGTCAGCTCGCCCGCGGGCAGGGACGCGACCTCGCGCCCGCCGCGCAGCACGACCGCGTCGTCGCAGCACCGCACCGCCAGCTCGAGCAGGTGGGTCGACACCAGCACCGCCGCGCCGCGCGAGCGGGCGTCCTGCACCAGGTCGAGGGTGGCGTCGACACCGAGCGGGTCGACCCCGTCGAACGGCTCGTCGAGCAGCAGCACCTGCGGGCGGTGGAACCCGGCCAGCAGCACCGACAGCCGGCGCGACATGCCGTGGCTGAAGCCGGCGCACACCCGGTGCGCGACGTCGCCGAGGTCGAACTGCTCGAGCAGGGCGCGGGCCCGGTCGGGCCAGTCCGGCCCGAGGTCGCGCATCCGCGCCGACAGCTGCAGGTGCTCCCACGGGGTCGCGCGCGGCACGAGCCCTCCGACGTCCGGGCAGTAGCCGGTGACGCGCCGGGCCGCGAGCGGGTCGGCGAGGGCGTCGGCGCCGGCGAGGTGCACCCGGTCGGCCGACGACGCGGGCTGCACGCCGCCGAGCACCTTGAGCGTCGTCGACTTGCCGGCGCCGTTGCGCCCGACCAGCGCGACGGCCTGCCCGGCGCGCACCCGGAGCGAGACGCCGTCGACGGCGAGCACGTCGCCGAAGCCGACCCGCAGGTCGCGGACGTCGACGACCGCGGCGCCGCCGTCCCTGGCCACCGGCCGCTCGACGTCGTCGAGAGAGGCGGCCGGTGCCGCGGTCGGGTCCACCTCACCAGTCTGCGGGACCGGGCCGGTGCGGCGCGGGCGGATGGCGCCGCTGCTGGCCCGGGCGGGCGACGGCGGTCACGCCGCGTCGACGCGGTGTCAGGCGTAGAGCCCGTCGACCGCCTCGGCGAAGTCGTCCATCACCACGTTGCGCTTGAGCTTCAGGCTCGGCGTGAGGTGGCCGGACTCGACGGTGAAGTCGGTGGTCAGCAGCTCGAACCGGCGGATCGACTCGGCGCGCGACACGGCCTTGTTGGCGTCGTCGACGGCCTCCTGCACGGCCGCGCGCACGGCCTCGTGCTCGGACGCCTCCTTCGCGGACATCTCCGGGAGGCCGTTGTTCTTCAGCCAGGTCGGGAGCATCTCCTCGTCGAGGGTCACCAGGGCGGCGACGTACGGCTTGGCGTCGCCCACGACGATGCACTGGCTCACCAGCGGGTGGGCGCGCAGCCGGTCCTCGAGCACCGCCGGGGCGACGTTCTTGCCGCCGGCCGTCACCAGGATCTCCTTCTTGCGGCCGGTGATCCTCAGGTAGCCGTCCTCGTCGAGGCTGCCGAGGTCGCCGGTGCGGAACCAGCCGTCGACGACGGCCTCGGCCGTCGCCTGCGGGTTCTTCCAGTAGCCGCGGAACACGTGCGGTCCCCTGAGCAGGATCTCGCCGTCGTCGGCGATGCGGACCGCGTTGCCCGGCAGCGACGGGCCGACCGTCCCGATCTTGGTCTTCTCGGGGACGTTGACCGAGTGCGGCGCCGTGGTCTCGGTGAGGCCGTAGCCCTCCAGCACGGTCAGGCCGATGCCGCGGAAGAAGTGGCCGAGGCGCTCGCCGAGCGGTGCCCCGCCGGAGACCGCGTACTGGGCGCGGCCGCCCATCGCCGCCCGCAGCTTCGGGTACACGATCTTGTCGAAGAGCGCGTACCGCAGCCGCAGCGGCAGGCCGGCGCTGCCGGTGTCCTTCGCCCGGCTGTACGCGATGGCGGTGTCGGCGGCGGCGCGGAAGATCTTGCCGCGCCCGTCGCCCTCGGCCTTCTGCTCGGCCGAGTTGTAGATCTTCTCGAACACGCGAGGCACCGCGAGCAGGAACGACGGCTGGAACTCGGCCAGGTCGGGCAGCAGCTGCTTGATGTCGCCGGTGTGGCCCATCGTCGTGCCGCCGGCCATGCACAGCACCTGGATGAACCGCGCGAACACGTGCGCGAGCGGCAGGAACAGCAGCGTGCTCGCTCCCTCGGCCTGCACCACCTGGGAGATGCGCTGCGCGGCGTTCTCGGTGAGGGCGACGAAGTTGCCGTGGGTGAGCTCGCAGCCCTTGGGCCGCCCGGTGGTGCCGGAGGTGTAGATGATCGTCGCGAGGTCGTCGGTGCCCGCCGCGCTGCGGCGCTGCTCGAGGTCGTCGTCGGACACCCCGCTGCCGGACGCGGCCAGGGTCTCGAGGTCGCCGGAGTCGACCACCCACGTGTGCGCGAGCGCCGACAGGTCGCCGCGGACGCCTTCGACGGTGGCCCGCAGCTCGGGGGTCTCGACCACCACGGCGACGGCGCCGGAGTCACCGAGGATCCACTGCACCTGGTCGGCCGAGGACGTCTCGTAGATGGGGACGGTGACGGCGCCGGCGAACCAGATCGCGGCGTCGGTGAGGGTCCACTCGTACCGCGTGCACGCCATCAGCCCGACGCGGTCGCCCTGGCCGACCCCGGCCGCGACCAGGCCCTTGGCCAGCGCCTGCACCTCGGCGAGGAAGTCGGCCGCGGTGACGTCGTGCCAGGCACCGCCGACCTTGCGGCGGTACACCACCAGCGCGGGACGGTCGGTGGCGTTGCGGACGACGAAGTCGGTGATGTTGGCGGAGGGGTCGATCTCCACCAGGGCCGGGGTCTGACTCTCGCGCACGGGGGAGCTCCTGCGATCCGGGGGTGGCGTGGTGGCACGACCCTACTGGTCGGTACCCCCCGGGTCACTCCTCCCGTGGCGCACCACACGTCCGGTCGACAGGCCCGTCGGCGCGTCCGGCCGGTGCACGGCCGCGGGCGCCGGTGCCCGCGTGCCACAGTGACGGGGTGCCCGTGCTCGACCTGGTCGACGACACCTACCTGGACGTGCCACCCGCGCTGGTGTCCCCGCTGGTGCGCGACGCCGCCCGGTGGCCGCTGTGGTGGCCCGACCTGGCCCTGGAGGTCACCCGCGACCGCGGCGACAAGGGCGTGCAGTGGGCCGTGCGCCCCGCACGGGGCCGCGCGGCGCCGACCGGCCCGCTGCGCCGTCCGCCGGTGCTGTGGACGGGGACCGCCGAGATCTGGCTCGAGGCGTGGCGCGGGCGCGGCACGGTGCTGCACCACTACCAGCGGCTCGACCCGCTGACGCCGGCCCGGCTCGCACCGCCGCAGGTCGACCGGCTGCGGGCAGGACGCGCGACCGCCTGGAAGCACCACGTCCACCGGCTCAAGGACGAGGTGGAGGGGCACGCTCCTGCTCTCGGAGGGCACCTGGTTCAAGGTGGCGACCCGGCACGCCGATCCTGGGGAGGATGAGCGAGATGACCGACGCGACCCCGTCCGCCACCGACGTGCGGCGCTGCCCCGCGTGCGGGGCGGTGCGCCCGCCCACGGCCCGGTGGTGCCTGCAGTGCTACGCCGCCTTCGACCCGCCGCAGCCGGCGCTCGGTCCGCAGCAGCCGCAGCGCCCGGACGTCCCCGACGCACCGGCGCACGAGCCCGAGGCCGAGGCCGGGACCCCGGCCGGGCAGGACGTCCCGCCGGCGGACGGCGAGGACCTCGACCGGCGGGCCGAGCAGATGCTGGCGCAGCTGGCGGTGCAGGGCTCGGCCGCCCCGGGTGGGCGACTGAGCGGCCTGACGTCCTCGCGCGGCACGAAGGTGGGGCTCGCCATCGGCGGCGCGGTCGCGCTGACCCTGGTGCTGCTCGCGCTGATGGCGGGGGTCGGCGTCCTGCTGTGAGGTCCTGCAGCGGCCGGTAGCCTCCTGCCCACGGCGGCACGAGGAGCAGAGCGCGCAGCCACCACCCGCACCCACCACCGCAGGAGCCGACCGATGGCCGAGTCGACCGAGTCCAGCACCCACGTCGAGGCGTCCCCGGACGCCGTCCTGGCCGTCATCAGCGACCTCGAGCGCTACCCCGAGTGGGTCGCCGGCGTGAAGGAGGTCGAGGTGCTGGAGACGACGGCGGGCCGCCCGAGCCGGGCGCGGTTCGTCGTCGACCAGGCGCCGATCCGCGACACCTACGTCCTCGACTACGTCTGGGACGTCGCGACGGCGGGCACGGGCACCGTGTCGTGGTCGCTGGTCGAGGCCGGGACGATGACCCGGCTGGACGGCTCGTACCAGCTGGCCGCCTCGGGCGCGGGCACCGACGTCACCTACCGGCTGTCGGTCGACGCCAAGATCAAGCTCCCCGGCCTGATCCGGCGCCGCGCCGAGAAGACCGTCGTCGACACGGCCCTGAAGGGCCTGCGTCGCCAGGTCGAGGGCTGACGGTCCGCTCCGTGGGACCCGGGCCCGCACGGCACCCGCGGTGAGCACCCGCCTCACCGCTGCGCCGGTGTCGTCACGCACCCTGCTGCTCACCGGCAAGGGCGGCGTCGGCAAGACCACCGTCGCGGCCGCCACGGCCGTGCACCTGGCCCGCCGGGGCGTCAAGACGCTGGTGCTGTCGACCGACCAGGCGCACTCGCTCGGCGACGCGCTGGCCCGGCCGCTCGGACCCGCACCCGAGGAGGTCGAGCCCGGGCTGTTCGGGCTGCAGGTCGACCCGCGGGCCCGGCTCGAGACGCACTGGCGGCACGTGCAGGAGCACCTGGTCGCGGCGCTCGACGAGCTGGGCGTCGACCGCGCGGCCGCCGAGGAGCTCACCGTGCTCCCGGCCGCGGAGGAGGTGCTCGCGCTGCTGGAGCTGCGCGACCAGGTGCGCAGCGGCACCTTCGACGCCGTCGTGGTCGACTGCGCACCCACCGCCGAGACGCTGCGCCTGCTGGCGCTGCCGGAGGCGCTGTCGCTGTACCTCGCCCGGGCCGTGCCCGTCGGCCGGCGGGTCGCGCGGGCCGTCCGCACCGGTCTGGCCGGCACCGGGCGCGACCCCGTGCTGGAGGCGCTGCACCGTCTGGCCGACGAGCTCGCCGACGTCCGCGCCGTGCTCACCGACCCCGGCACCAGCGTCCGGCTGGTGCTGACCCCCGACACCGTCGTGCTCGCGGAGGCGCGCCGGTCGTACACCGCGCTGTCGCTGCACGGGTACGTCGTCGACGCCGCGGTGGTGAACCGGCTGGTGCCCGCCGGGGACGACCCGTGGCGCGGGGCGCGCGCGGCGCGGGAGGCGCAGGTGCTGGACGAGGCCGCCGAGGCGTTCGCCGGGCTGCCGCTGCTGCTGTCGCCCCACACCCTCGACGAGCCGGTCGGGGCCGACGCCCTGGCCGAGGTCGCCCGGGCCGTCTACGCCGACGACGACCCCATGGTGCGGGCGTCCGCCCGCCCTGCGCTGCAGGTCGAGCGCGACGGCGACGGTTTCGTGCTGGTGCTGCACCTGCCGCTCGCGCGCCGCGAGGGGCTCGAGCTGGCGCGGCGCGGCGACGACCTGGTGGTCGAGGTCGACGGCACGCGACGCGTGCTGCACCTGCCGAGCGCGTTGCGGCGGTGCCGGGTCCGCGGCGCGGCGCTGCGCGAGGGCGAGCTGCGGGTGCGGTTCGAGCCCGATCCCGAGCTGTGGCGGCCGCTGTGACGAGCAGCCCGCAGCACGACCCGTCGGGCGCGGGCGGCGTGCACGAGGAGACCGCGCGGCTGTTCGCCGCCCTCGAGGGGGCGGCGGCGGCGTGGGCCGGTGCCGGGCCGCGTGCCGCCACCGCCGACCCGGACGGCGCTCGCACCGGGGACGAGCGGGACGGCGCCGGGCAGGGCGGTGCGCACCTGCCGACCACGTGCGGCGTCTGCCCGGTGTGCCTGGCGCTCGACCACGTCGGTCGGCGCCATCCCGAGGTGCTCACGCACCTCGGCGAGGCGGTGCAGGCGCTCGGGGCCGCGTTCGCCGCGCTCACGGCCGACGCGCGGCAGCAGGCCGCCGGCGAGGGCGCCGCGGCCGAGGACGACCACGGGCGCACGCCCCCGCGCACGGAGCGCATCGACCTCGACGACTGATCTGCGGCGGCGCCCGTCCTGGTGCCGTGTTGCGTTCTGTCTGAACGCAACTGGCCACGGGTGGACGGGTCGCCGACGGGTCCTGCAGGTGGGCACTAGTCTCGACGGCGTGATCACGGTCGGCGTCGACATCGGTGGGACGAAGATCGCTGCTGCAGCGGTCGACGAGCAGGGGACCGTGGTCGCGCGCGCCCGGCGCGACACCCCCGAGGAGCACGCGGCGGCGATCCTGCACACGGTGGCCGAGATGGTGCGCGAGCTGGCCGGCAGCACCGAGGTCGGCGCCGTGGGTGTGGCGGCCGCGGGCTTCGTCGACTCCGCCCGCGCGACCGTCGTCTTCGCGCCCAACCTGCCGTGGCGCGACGAGCCGTTGCGCGACCTGCTGCAGTCCGAGGTCGACCTGCCCGTCGTGATCGAGAACGACGCGAACGCCGCG
The DNA here is from genome assembly GCA_963715595.1 of uncultured Actinomycetota bacterium. Taxonomy (GTDB): domain Bacteria; phylum Actinomycetota; class Actinomycetes; order Actinomycetales; family CAWJMD01; genus MFD01275-22. Next base: position 1,887,095 of record OY970255.1, on the reverse strand, counting down.
GCGTGGGGCGAGTTCCGGTTCGGCGCCGGCCGCGAGGCCGACGACATGGTGCTGGTGACGATCGGCACCGGCATCGGCGGCGGGGTCGTCAGCGACGGCGCGCTGCTGCGCGGCGGGTACGGCATGGCGGCCGAGATCGGTCACCTGCGCGTGGTGCCGGGCGGGCTCCTCTGCGGCTGCGGCAACCGGGGCTGCTGGGAGCAGTACGGCTCGGGCTCCGCCCTCACCCGGCGGGCCCGCGAGCTCGCGGCGTCCGAGCCGGAGCGGCACGCAGCGCTCCTGGCGCTGGCGGGCGGCGACGCGAAGGACGTCGAGGGCGAGATGGTGACCGCCGCCGCCCAGGCCGGCGACGAGGCCGCCACCGCGCTGATGTCGGACTTCGGCCACGAGTTCGGCGAGACCCTGGCCAGCCTGGTGGCGGTGCTCGACCCCGAGCTGGTGGTCATCGGCGGTGGCGCCAGCCAGGCGGGCGACCTGCTGCTGCACCCGATCCGGCAGGGCCTGGGCTCGGAGCTGATGGGGCGCGGGCACCGTCCCCAGGCACCGGTGATGACGGCGCGGCTGGGCAACGACGCCGGGATGATCGGCGCCGCCGACCTCGCCCGCGACGTGCTGCCGGGCGGCTCGGCCGGGTGAGCACGGGCGTGGCGACGGGAGCGGGCCCGCTCGCCGTCGGCGTCGACATCGGCGGCACGAAGGTGGTCGCGGGCCTGGTCGACACCGCCGGCGCGATCGTCGCGACGCGTCGGCGCAGCACCCCAGGACGCGACGTCGCGGCCGTCGAGGACACCATCACCGACGTCGTGCTCGAGCTGCTCGACGCGGCCGGCGGGCGCGAGGTGCAGGGCGTGGGCGTGGGCGCGGCGGGTTTCGTCGACGCCGACCGCGAGCTCGTCATGTTCTCGCCGCACCTGGCGTGGCGCCGCGAGCCGTTGCGGAAGGCGTTGTCGCTGAGGCTCTCCCGCGACGTCCTCATCGACAACGACGCGAACGGCGCGGCCTGGGCCGAGTGGCGCTTCGGGGCGGGACGCGGTGAGTCCCGCCTGGTCTGCCTGACCCTCGGCACCGGGATCGGCGGCGGGCTGGTCACCGACGGCCGCCTCGAGCGCGGCCGGTTCGGCATGGCCGGCGAGTTCGGCCACATGGTGCTCGTGCCGGGTGGCCTGCGCTGCGAGTGCGGCAACCGCGGGTGCTGGGAGCAGTACGCGTCCGGCAACGCCCTCGGACGGGAGGGACGCGAGCTCGCCCGCGGCGGCTCGCCGGTGGCGGCGGAGCTGCTGGTCCGCGCGGGCGGCGACCCGGCCGCGGTGCTGGGCTCGGTCGTCACCGCGGCCGCCCGGGACGGCGACCCGGCGTCGGTCGAGATCGTCCGCGAGGTGGGGGAGTGGCTCGGCCTCGGCGTCGCGAACCTGGCCGCCGCCCTCGACCCCGGCACCGTCGTGGTGGGCGGCGGCGCCAGCGAGGCGGGCGAGCTGCTGCTCGGTCCGGCGCGAGAGGCGTTCTCCCGCAACCTCACCGGCCGCGGCTACCGTCCGCAGGCGCGGCTGGTCGGAGCCGAGCTCGGCCCGCTCGCCGGGCTCGTCGGCATGGCCGACCTCGCACGGCACGCAGCCCGCCGGTGAGCGAGCAGGAGGACACGCTGCGGGTGATGTCGTGGAACGTGCGCGACATGCTGGGCGACCCGTGGGCGGTGCGGCGCGTGCTGCTCGGCGCCCGACCGGACGTGGTGTGCCTGCAGGAGGGGCCGCGCCTGGTCGCCACCCGCCGCCAGCTCGCGGTCGTGGCGCGGCGGTCGGGACTGACCTTCGTCGCCGGTGGTCGCCGCGGCGCGGGCACCGCGGTGCTCGTCGGCCCGCGCACCGTCGTGCACGGCGCCGCGGCCGACCCGCTGCCGGTGCGCGGCTGGCGCACCCGCCCGCGGGGGTGCGTCCGCGCCCTGGTGTCGCTGCCCGGCACGGCCCCCGTCGCCGTCACCTGCCTGCACCTCGGCCTGGACGAGGGCGAGCGCGCCCGGCACGTCGAGCTGCTGCTCGCGGCCCAGCCCGCGCCGGGCGGCCCGCCGGTGCTGCTCGCCGGCGACCTGAACGAGCGCCCCGACGGGGCGTCGTGGAGCTCGCTGGCCGTACGGGCGGTCGATCCCGCGCCGGACGCGCCCCCCACGTTCCGTTCCGCCCGCCCGCGGCTGCGGATCGACGCCGTGCTGGTCGATCCCGCGCTCGAGGTGCGGTCCTACGGCTTCCCCGACGGTGTCGCCGAGGCCGACGTGGTCGCCGGGAGCGACCACCGTCCGGTCCTGGCCGAGGTGGTCCTGCCGCGGCGGTGAGGGTCAGGGACGCGGGCGGTCGGGCACCAGCTCGTCGGCCAGCTGCTCGAGGAACAGCCCGATGTCGGTGACGACCCCGCGCGCCTGCGAGGACCCGCGGTCGGCGAGCTTGACCACGGTGGCCGGGTTGATGTCGACGCACACCAGCGGCACCGACGCCGGCAGCAGGTTCCCGGTGGCCACCGAGTGCAGCATGGTCGCCACCATGATCGCGAAGCCGACGTCGTGCAGCTGGGCGCGCATGCGCCGCTGGCCCTCGATCACGTCGGTCACCACGTCCGGCAGGGGACCGTCGTCGCGCACCGACCCGACGAGCACGAAGTCCTTGCCCTCGCTGACGAGCGCGTGCATGACGCCCGAGGCGATCACGCCGTCCTGCACGGCCTGGGCGATCGAGCCCGACCGGCGCACGAGGTTGATCGCGCGGATGTGGTGCTCGTGGCCGTGCTCGACGCCCTGGCCCTTGCTCAGGTCGACCCCCAGCGAGGTGCCGAAGATCGAGGACTCGATGTCGTGGGTGGCGATGGCGTTGCCGCCGAACAGCACGTCGACGTAGCCGGCGCGCACCAGGGCGACCATCGCGGGCGCGGCGCCGGTGTGCACGACGGCCGGACCGCCGACCCACAGGATCCGCTTGCCCGCGGCCTTGGTGTCGCGCATCTCCTGCGCGATCTGGCGCACCAGCAGGGCCTGCGGCTTCTCCGAGGAGACCTCCGAGTTCATGAACTCGAACACCTGGTCCTCGTCGTGCTTGGCGATCGCGCGCACCACCCGCACGCCGGACGGGCCGCAGACGACCCGGTCGCCCTGGCGCGCGTCCGAGATCGCGATCGTGCGGACGGCGAGGTCGCCGGTGTCGGGCGAGCCGGTGACCAGCAGGCCGCAGTCCATCTCGGGCTGCTGCACGTCGACCCAGTGCCCCTCCAGCCGCACCTGGGTGGGCAGGTTGGTGGTCGAGTAGAAGTCGACGGGGAAGACGCCGTCGGCGTCGACCTCGCGGACGACGGCCTCGCCCGGCTCGACCATGTTGACGCCGTGGACGTTGAGCCGCATCAGGATCGTGGCGAGCCGCTCCTCGTCGTCGGCGGTCACGAGGATGCGCGCGTAGGACTCGTCGCCGGAGTCCTTGCCGACCTCGAGCCGCTCGATGACGTAGTCGCCGCCGAGCGCCCGCACGTCGCTCGCGCACCGGCTCAGCACGCCGGAGTCGAGCAGGTGGCCACGGATCTGGACGGTCTCCTGGGCGCGTGCGCTGGTCATCCGGTGGGTCTCCTTCGGCGGTCGGCGGGTCGGGCGTGCCGACGCTACCGGGCGCGGTGCGGGGCGAGGGTGCGCAGGTGGTGCGCGGTGCGAGGCGGGCCGTGCGGGAGGGGCGGTGCGGGAGAGGCGGTCAGACCTCGGCGCCGTCGTCGTCCTCGTCGCGGTCGGGCATGCGCACGACCAGGGTGACGAAGCCCGCGACGAAGGCCAGGACGGCCGCGCCGATCAGGATCGACGGGGCGGTGCGCCAGGCGAGGGCGGCGATCAGCAGGAAGACCGGTCCGCCGAGGGCGCCGAGCCACGCCAGCGTGGTGAGCGGGTCGCCACCGCCCAGCGGCGGCGGGTCGGCCGGGACGAAGTGCTCGTCGAGCGCGGCCAGCAGCGGGTCGTCCTCGGGCGCGTCGCCACGGCGTCGCGCGCGCGGTGCGGGCCGGGGGGCAGGCGCGGCAGCAGGCGAGAGGTCGTCGCGGCCGGGCCGGGCGGCGTCGTCCGTCGGCGTCGCGATCGGCAGGTCGGTCGCGCCCGTGCCCGCGGCAGGAGCCTCGTCGTCGCTCGCGTCCCGCGCGTCGACAGCAGCGTCGACAACGCCGTCGTCGGCCTCGGCGTCGGCTGTGTCGTCGGCCGTGTCCTCGACGGGCTGGTCGGCGGCCCGGTCGGTGGCGGCCGGAGCCGGGTGCTCCGGCGCCTCGCCGGCCCTCACCACGCGCACGTCGTCACCGTCGACGTCCCACCGGGCCACGATCTCGGCCCACGCGGCGTCGACGTCGAGGTCGCCGTCCCCGCCCGGTCGCTCGCTCACGCCGGTACCTCGCTCGCCACTCGGGCCACGAACTCGCGGCTGCGGGCGAACACCAGCGGCGCGTCCTCGTCCATGGTCGCCACGTGGAAGCTGTCGTGCAGCGTCACGTCGGTGACGTCGGTGCTCGACACCCGGGCGAGGACGTGCTCGCCGCTGGAGCGCGGCACGACGTGGTCGACCGCCGAGCGCATCAGCAGCAGCGGGGCGGTGACCTGCGGCAGGTCGCGCTTGACGTCGGCGAACAGCTGCGTCGCCGAGTGCAGGGCGTGCAAGGGGTTGTGCGCGTAGGCGACCTCGGCGACACCCTGCTTGCGGATGTCGCTGGCGATGCCGGGCAGGGCGGGCACCAGGTGCCGCAGCAGCGGCAGCCCGGCCAGCTGGACGGTGCGCAGCGGCAGGGCGCGGTCGGTGAGGTGGACGCAGGGGTTCACCAGCATCAGGCCCGCCACGGCGTCGGGGTGGTGCACCGCGAGCCGCAGGGCGAGCGCCGCGCCCATCGACAGCCCGCCGACGAACACCTGGCCGTGGGCCTGCGCCAGGTCGAGCAGCTCGTTCTCGACGGTGGCGTACCAGTCCTGCCAGCGGGTGCGGTTCATCTCCTGCCAGGTGGTGCCGTGGCCCGGCAGGCGCGGGACGCTGACGGTGCACCCGTCGTCGGCCAGCGCGGCCGCCCACTCGCTCATGCTGCCGGGGGTGCTGGTGAACCCGTGGCACAGCAGGACGGCGACGTCGCCGCCGTCGTGACGGATCGGGTCGGCACCAGGCATCAGCGGCACGTCGTCATCGTGTCACGCGGGTGGCGATCGCGACAGACGATCGGGTCCGCCCGTCGTCGTCGTCACCCGCACGCGCGCGTCCAGCCCGTAGAGTCGGGGCGCTCACGGTGCGGGCTCCCCGCCCGGCTGACGGAAGGTGCGCGCGGTTGTTCTACTGGGTGCTCAAGTCGATCGTGCTCGGGCCGCTGCTGCGCGCCCTGTTCCGTCCGTGGGTCACCGGGCTGGAGCACGTCCCGGGCAAGGGACCGGCCATCCTGGTGAGCAACCACCTGTCGTTCTCCGACTCGTTCTTCCTGCCGCTCGTGGTGCCGCGCCGCATCACCTTCCTGGCCAAGTCCGACTACTTCACCGGCCGCGGCGTCAAGGGCCGGCTGACCGCCGGGTTCTTCCGCGGCGTCGGCCAGGTGCCGGTCGACCGCTCCGGCGCGGGCGCCGGTGACGCCGCCCTGCGCACGGGGCTGAAGGTGCTCTCCGCGGGCGACCTGCTCGGCATCTACCCCGAGGGCACCCGCAGCCCCGACGGACGTCTGTACCGCGGCAAGACGGGCGTCGCGCGGATGGCGCTCGAGGGTCGCGTCCAGGTGCTGCCGGTCGCGATGGTGAACACCGACAAGGTGCAGCCGATCGGCCAGAAGGTCCCCAACATCCGGCGCGTCGGCGTCAAGATCGGTGCGCCGCTCGACTTCTCGCGCTACGAGGGCATGGAGGACGACCGGCTCGTCCTGCGCTCGATCACCGACGAGATCATGTACGAGCTGATGAGGCTGTCGGGCCAGGAGTACGTCGACGTGTACGCCGCGACCATGAAGGACCAGCTCGCCGACGCGATGAAGGAGCGGGTCGCGCAGGCACGGGCCCGGGCCCAGGCCGCCGCCGCCACCGCGGCCGGTCGAGCCGCCGACGCCCGAGCCCGCATCGAGGCCGCGCGCGACGAGGCGGTCGCCGCCCGCCACCACCGCTCGGTCGACCTGTCCGAGTTCCCCGAGGACGACCCGACCTACGACCCCGAGCTCGACGTCCGCGACGACCGCGCCGCCGACTGAGCCAGCGACCGGTGACCGACGCGGGCCCGGGCGGCCGGGCGTCCCGCGACCGGCGGGGACGCCGCGACCTGAGGCAGCGCCAGCGAGACCTCGGCTTCGCCGCGGCGCTGTGGCGGGCCGTCGACGTCTTCCGCGCGGTCGCCGTGCTCTACGCCGTCGCCGCCTACGCCACCCGCGAGGAGCCCTACCGCGAGACGCTGCTCGGCTGGGCGGTGCTGGTGGTGATGGCCGCCTGGTCGGCCGTGGTCTGGCTCGCGCCGCGCCGGCGGCTGTGGCTGCTCGCCACCGACCTGGCGCTGGCCTGCGCGGCGGTGCTGATGACGGCGGTCGTCGACACCCCGGCGCTGGCGTCCGCCACCAACACCCTCCCGCTGGTGTGGCCCGCCGCGGCCGTCCTGTCGTGGGCGGTGTGGCGAGGACCGCTGACGGGCGTGCTCGCCGCGCTCGCGGTCGGCGCGGCCGACCTGCTCGTCCTCGACCCGCTCGACCGCTCGGCCCTGCACAACATCGTCCTGCTGCTGCTGGCCGGCGCGGTGGTCGGCTTCGCCGCCGAGCTCTACGAGCGCAGCCGGCGCGAGCTGGCGGCGGCGCTCGAGCAGGCCGCGGCCTCGCGCGAGCGCGAGCGGCTGGCGCGCGACATCCACGACTCGGTGCTGCAGGTGCTCGGGTACGTGCAGCGCCGCGGCGGCGAGCTCGGCGGCGAGGCGGCCGGGCTGGCGGCGATGGCGGGGGAGCAGGAGGTGCGGCTGCGCGCCCTGGTCTCGGCGGCCGGCGTGGTCGATCCGGCCGCCGGCGGCGACCCCGGCGCCCCGGTCGACCTGCGCGACCTGCTCCTGCCGCTCGCGTCGTCGCGGGTCACCGTCTCGGGGCCGGCGACCGCGGTGCCGCTGCCGGGGCACGCCGCCCGCGAGCTCGCCGCCGCCGTGACGGCGTGCCTGCACAACGTCGACCAGCACGCCGGCGCCGGCGCCCGGGCCTTCGTCCTGGTCGAGGACGAGGGCGGGGCCGTGCTCGTCACGGTGCGCGACGACGGCGCCGGCATCGCGCCGGGACGCCTCGAGCAGGCCGAGGCCGACGGCCGTCTCGGGGTGTCGTCGTCGGTGCGCGGCCGGGTCGAGGACCTCGGTGGCACGGTGCAGCTGTGGTCGCAGCCGGGCCAGGGCACCGAGGTCGAGCTCCGCGTGCCGCGCGTCCCGTCCGCCTAGGCTGACGCAGGTGAGCAGCGACGCGACCACGAGCCCGTCCGAACCCGGCGCCACGCCGCCCAGCGAGCAGGGTGCGCCCGTGCGCGTGCTCGTCGCCGACGACCACCCGATGTGGCGCGAGGCGGTCGCCCGCGACCTCGAGGACGCGGGGTACCAGGTGGTGGCCACCGCCGCCAACGGCGCCGAGGCGGTGCGACGGGCCGCCGCGACCTCGCCGCAGGTGGTGCTGGCCGACCTGCAGATGCCCGGCGTCGACGGCGTCGAGGCCACCCGGCAGATCGTGCAGGCCGACCCCCGGGTGCGCGTCCTGGTGCTGTCGGCGAGCGGCGAGCAGGCCGACGTGCTCGAGGCGGTCAAGGCCGGCGCCACCGGCTACCTGGTGAAGTCGGCTTCCCGCGCGGAGCTGCTCGACGCGGTCGGGCGCACCGCCCAGGGCGACGCCGTCTTCACCCCGGGCCTGGCCGGGCTCGTGCTGGGGGAGTTCCGGCGGATGTCGACCGAGCCCGCGGTCGACCCCTCGACCGGGGTGCAGAGCACCCTCACCGAGCGCGAGACCGAGGTGCTGCGGCTGGTCGCCAAGGGGCTGTCGTACAAGGAGATCGCCGGGCGGCTGGTGCTCTCGCACCGCACCGTGCAGAACCACGTGCAGAACATCCTCGGCAAGCTCCAGATGCACAACCGGGTCGAGCTCGTCCGGTACGCCATCGCGACGGGTCTGGAGGACCTTTCGCAGGAGGACTGAGTCGTCCCTCTGGGCGATCCGGTCCGCCTGCACTTGCCACGGACCACCCCGGTCAGGCAATGATGGTCCCTGGAGCGGTCGTTGCCCGGACCCCCGAGCGGGCAACGACCGCTTCTTCACGCCCGCAGCCGCTCCGGCGGTGCGAGGGGGGCCACGCCGGTCGGCGGCGGTAGGTTGGACGCCATGCCCACGGCCCCGTCCGCGCTCGCACCGCGGCGCCCCTTCGGTGCGGTCCTCACCGCGATGGTCACCCCGTTCGCCCCGGACGGGAAGCTCGATCTCGAGGCCGCCGCCCGCCTCGCGTCCCACCTGGTCGACGCCGGTGACGACGGTCTGGTGATCAGCGGCACCACCGGTGAGTCGCCCACCACGTCCGACGCCGAGAAGACCGACCTGCTCCGTGCCGTCGTCGACGCGGTCGGCGACCGCGCCCAGGTGCTCGCCGGCGTCGGCACCAACGACACCGCCCACACCTGCGAGCTGGCCCGCCAGGCCGCCGCGGCCGGCGCCGACGGCCTGCTGGTCGTCACCCCGTACTACTCCAAGCCGCCGCAGGACGGCCTGCTCGCGCACTTCAGCGCGGTCGCGTCGTCCACCGACCTGCCGGTGATGGTCTACGACATCCCCGGCCGCTCCGGCGTCCCGATCGAGACGCCGACCCTGGTGCGGCTCGCCGAGCACCCGAACGTCGTCGCGGTCAAGGACGCCAAGGACGACCTGTTCGCCTCCAGCGAGGTGATGGCGGCCACCGACCTCGCCTACTACGCCGGCAGCGACGCGCTGAACCTCGCGCAGCTCACCCAGGGTGCCGCCGGCATGGTCACCACGGTCGGCAACCTCGCCAGCCGCGAGCTGGTCGAGCTGGTCCAGGCCGTCGACGCCGGCGACCTCGTGCGCGCCGTGGCCCTGCACCGCCGGCTGCTGCCGCTGGTGCGGGCCGTGATGATGTCGACCCAGGGCGTGCTCACCTGCAAGGCGGGCCTGCGCCACCAGGGCGTCCTCGACGGCACCACCGTGCGTCCGCCGCTCGCCGACGCCACCGACGAGCAGGCCGCGGCCGTCCGCGCCGCGCTGGAGGAGCTGCAGGCGTGAGTCACCCGCACCCCGAGCTGTCGCTGCCCCCTGCCCTCGCACCCGGGGCCCTGCGGATCGTCCCGCTCGGCGGCCTCGGCGAGGTCGGCCGCAACATGGCGGTCCTGGAGATCGACGGCAAGCTGCTGGTCATCGACTGCGGGGTGCTGTTCCCCGAGGACCACCAGCCCGGCGTCGACCTGATCCTGCCCGACTTCGAGTACATCGCCGACCGGCTCGACGACGTGCAGGCGGTCGTGCTGACGCACGGGCACGAGGACCACATCGGCGGCGTGCCCTACCTGCTGCGGCTCAAGCCCGACATCCCCCTGCTCGGCTCCCAGCTGACCCTCGCGCTGATCGAGGCCAAGCTCAAGGAGCACCGCATCCAGCCGCTCACGCTGCAGGTGCGCGAGGGCCAGCGCGAGCGGCTCGGCCCGTTCGACTGCGAGTTCGTCGCCGTCAACCACTCCATCCCGGACGCGCTCGCCGTCGCCGTGCGCACCTCGGCCGGCACCGTCCTGCACACCGGCGACTTCAAGATGGACCAGCTGCCGCTCGACGGGCGCATCACCGACCTGCGCGCCTTCGCCCGCCTCGGCGACGAGGGCGTCGACCTGTTCATGGTCGACTCCACCAACGCCGAGGTCCCCGGCTTCACCACGCACGAGCGCGAGATCGGCCCCGTCCTCGACCGCGTGTTCTCCGGCGCCGAGCGCCGCGTCATCGTCGCCTCGTTCGCCTCCCACGTGCACCGGGTGCAGCAGGTGCTCGACACCGCCCACGCCCACGGCCGCAAGGTGGCGCTGGTGGGCAGGTCGATGGTGCGCAACATGGGGGTCGCCGCCGACCTCGGCTACCTCGACGTGCCCGACGGCATCCTGGTCGACGCCAAGCAGATCGACGACCTGCCCGACGACCAGGTGGTGCTCATGTGCACCGGCTCGCAGGGCGAGCCGATGGCGGCGCTGTCGCGGATGTCGAACAACGACCACCCGGTCCGCATCGGCCAGGGCGACACGGTGATCCTCGCGTCGTCGCAGATCCCCGGCAACGAGAACCCGATCAACCGCGTCATCAACGGCCTCACCCGCCTCGGCGCGACGGTGGTGCACCAGGGCAACGCCAAGGTGCACGTCTCCGGCCACGCGTCCGCCGGTGAGCTCCTCTACTGCTACAACGTGATCCGCCCGCGCAACGTCATGCCGGTGCACGGCGAGGTGCGGCACCTGCACGCCAACGCCGAGCTCGCCCGGCGCACCGGCGTCCCCGCCGAGCGCGTGGTCGTGGTCGAGGACGGCGTGGTCGTCGACCTCGTCGACGGCGTCGCCGAGGTGGTCGGCGCCGTGCCCTGCGGGTACGTCTACGTCGACGGCTCCTCGGTCGGCGAGATCACCGACGCCGACCTCAAGGACCGCCGCATCCTGGGCGACGAGGGCTTCATCTCGATCTTCGTCGTGGTCGACTCCTCGTCCGGCAGGGTCGTCGTCGGTCCCGAGATCGCCGCCCGCGGCGTCGCCGAGGACGACTCCGTCTTCGACTCGATCAAGCCGCAGGTCGAGCAGGCGCTGCTCGAGGCCACCGCCAAGGGCACCACCGACGTGCAGCAGCTGCAGCAGGTCGTGCGCCGCGTCGTCGGTCGCTGGGCGGGCAACAAGCTGCGGCGGCGGCCGATGATCATCCCCACCGTCGTGGAGTCGTAGGCCCCCGTCGCGTCAGGAGCACGACGTCCGGCCGCCGGCCGTCGCGACCTCCTCGGACTGACTTCGTCTGACGTCCTCCGGACGTCGCGCCGTCCGTCGTCCGGCCGTCCTCGTGGTCGGTCCCAGCAGGACGTCCGTGCGCGACGGGACGATCTCGGCGGCGAGGCGTACTGTCACCGCACGGAGCCGTTCAGGCGCCCTCGTGCTGGGAGACAGCCATGTCCGACAAGTCACCTCGTCAGCACCTCAGCAAGAAGGCCGGCAAGTCCATCAAGGAGAAGCGGGCCGCCAAGGCCGCGAAGGCCGGGACGAAGAGCGCGACCGACGCCGTGGGGCAGATCGGCAAGAAGTAGCGACGCGACCCCGGGTCGGTCAGGCCACGCCGGCCGGCTCGGGGTCCGGCTCGGGCTGGGTCGCGACGTGCTTGCCGCGGGCGGGGTGGCCGGGCCACCAGAACCGTTCTCCGAGAAGGGTGACCAGCGCCGGCACGAGCAGGCTGCGCACCAGCACGGTGTCGAGCAGCACGCCGAAGCCGACGATGACGCCGATCTGCGCGAGCTGCACGAGCGGCAGCACGCCGAGCACGGCGAAGACGGCCGCGAGCAGCACACCGGCGCTGGTGATGACGCCACCGGTGACGGCGAGCGCGGTCACGACGGCCTCGCGGGCCCGTGCGCCCTGCACCGCCTCCTCGCGCGCCCTCGTGGTCAGGAAGATGTTGTAGTCGACGCCGAGAGCCACCAGGAACAGGAACGCCAGCAGCGGGGTGCTCACCGCCAGGGGCGGGTAGCCGAGCAGGTTCTCGAAGGCGAACCAGCTGGCGCCCATGCTGGCCACGTAGGTGGCCACCACCGTCAGCACCAGCACGACCGCCGCCACCACCGAGCGCAGCAGCACCAGCAGCACCGCGAGCACGATCACCAGGATCACCGGGAAGAGCACCAGGCGGTCGCGCGCTGCGGTGTCACGGGCGTCGAGCGCCTCGGCGTCGGCGCCGCCGACGAGGGCGCCCGGGTCCTCGGCCTGGGCGGTGGAACGCAGCGTCCGCACCTGGTCGAACGCGGCCTCGGTGCCCGGCTCGGCGTCGAGCACCACCGAGATCGGGACGACGGCGCCGTCGCCCTCGCCCGCCTCCACCTGCACCGCGCCGTCGACACCCTCCAGGGCCGCGGCGACGTCGTCGGCACGGTCGGCCGCGGCGATCACCACGGCGGGCTCGCTGGTGCCCGCCGGGAACGCGTCGGCGAGCTGCTGCTGGCCGACCACGGCCTCGGGCTCGGCGAGGAACTGCTCGTCGGGTGCCTGGCCCACCCGCAGCCCGACCAGACCGGCGGCCAGCACGCCGAGCAGCAGCACCGACGCCAGCGAGGTCAGCACCGGACGGCGGGTGACCACGCCGCCGACCTTGGACCAGAACCCGGTGCGGGTGGGGTCGGCCTGGCCGACCCGCGGGACGAACGGCCAGAACAGGCGGCGCCCGAACAGCACCATCGCGGCGGGCAGCACGAGGAGCGCGAACACCAGCGCGACCACGATGCCGGCGGCCCCCGCGAAGCCGAGGGAGCGGGCGAACGGGTCGTCGGCGAGCCCGAGCGACAGCAGCGCGAGCACCACGGTGCCGCCGCTGGCCAGCACGGCCGGCGCGGCCGAGCCGAGGGCGCGGCGCATCGCCTCGTGCCGGTCCTCGACGTGGCGCAGCTCCTCGCGGTAGCGCGCGATCAGCAGCAGGGCGTAGTTGGTGCCGGCGCCGAAGACGAGCACCGAGATGATGCCGGTGACGGCGCCGTCGGCGCGCAGCTCGGTGACGCGGCTCAGCACCGCGAGCACCTTGGCGGCCACCTGGTCGCCGACACCCACCACGGTCAGCGGGACCAGCCACAGCCAGGGGCTGCGGTAGGTGAGCAGCAGCAGGACGGCGACGATGCCGGCGGTGGAGGCGAGCAGCGTGATGTCGGCCCCCTCGAACACCGCACCGATGTCGGCACCGAACGCCGGCCCGCCGGTCACCGCGACCTGCAGCCCGTCGGGCAGGCCGTCGCGCAGCACCTCGCGCAGCTCCTCGACCGTGGCGCCGTTCTCGGCGTCGGGCAGGTCGGCCGGCAGCGGCACGACCGCCAGCGCGGTGCCACCGTCCTCGGACACCTGCGGCCCGTCCGGCGCCCCACCGGGCGCCTCCTCGGGGGCGCCGCCCGGGGCCTCGCCGCCGGGGGCCTCACCGCCCTCGGGCGCGGGGGCGCCGAGGCCGGCGTCCTCGAGCAGCGGCAGCGCGACCTCGAGGCCGCGCCCGGTCGCCTCGGCGACGGCGGCCAGGTCGGTCTCCTCGAGCGCCTCGCCGTCCTCGCGGGTGAAGACGGCGATCGCGGGGGAGACCCCGGACGAGGGCAGCTCCGCCTGCAGCGCCGCCGCGCGGGCCGACTCGGCGTCGTCCGGCAGGGCCGCCGCGGTCGTCGAGACCGGCGCGGCCTCGCCGCCCAGGGTGAGGAAGGCGCCGGACGCGGCGAACGCCACCGCGACCACCGCCCACTTGACGCGGCGACCCGCGAGGGGGCCGAGCAGCCGGCCGGCCGTGCCCACGGGATGCGTCCGGTGCTCGTCCACGCGGTCCTCCAGACGGTAGTAAGATGATGGAACAGTTCGACGATGGAAACGATAGGGTCGGGCGACCGCACCCCGCAAGTCGGGGGCGGCGGCACGGGAGGAGGCGACGGTGGAGCACGGTGCCAGCAGGCGAGAGGTCGCGGCGGCGCTGGTCGACGCCCTGCGCGACTACGTGGTCGAGACCGACGCCTACGTCGACGACAAGGGCGGCGAGGCCGGGCTGCACCGCTCCGACCTGAACGCGCTCGCCCACGTGCAGCGGGCCGCGGTCACCGGCCAGAGCCTGACGCCCGGGGCGCTGGCGCAGCTGCTGCGGCTGAGCCCGCCGGCCACCTCGGCCCTGCTCGGGCGGCTCGAGCAGGTCGGTCACGTGCGTCGCAGCCACTCTCCGACCGACCGGCGCCGGGTGCAGATCGAGATGAGCGAGCAGGCCGAGACGGTGGCCCGCGGGGTGTTCGCCCCGCTCGGGGCCGCGGTGGGCGGGGCGATGGACGAGTACTCCGACGACGACCTGCGCCTGGTGCTGCGGTTCCTGCGCGACGTCACGGCCGCGACGCACCGGGCCCGCACCGGCCCCTGAGGAGCCCGGCTCCCGGGCTCGTCGACCCAGGTGCGGGCTCGCGTCGTCCACAGCCCGTCCCGCAGGGCGCCCGTCCACAGGGGGCGCCGTCGGGCGCTCCCGGCGTCGGCCCCCGCCGCCACGGTGGTGGCCGTGACCGGGCGGGTGACCCGGTCGGACGGGAGGGGTGCGGTGGCGCGAGCAGCGGTGACGCAGGAGGCGCCGGCTCCGGCGGCGGTCAACGAGGTGCGGCTGGTCGGGCGGGTGAGCGGTCCGCCCGAGCAGCGCGAGCTGCCCAGCGGCGACCTGCTGGTGAGCGTGCGGGTGGTCGTGGGGCGTCCGGCGCCGGCGCGCACCCGCACCGACGGAGCCGCGGCGAGGGCACCGGTCGACACCATCGACGTCGCCTGCTGGTCGGCGCGCGCACGCGCCGCGGCGCTGCGGCTCGCCGACGGCGACCACGTCGAGGTGCAGGGCGCGCTGCGCCGGCGGTTCTTCCGCGCGGGCGGGGCGGCGGTGAGCCGCTACGAGGTCGAGGCGGCGTCCGTGCGGCGGGTGCGGGGGTGAGCCCCGTGCGATCGGCCGTGCGACCGATGGTGCCCCCGTGCGGCGTGTGGCGCGTGTGAACAGTGGGAGGAGCCACTAGCCTGCCGATCATGGCGACCCGTACGTCTTCCCCCGTACGCTCCGCCGGCCGAGGGAACACGCGAGCCGCTGCCGGCTCGAAGGGCTCCACCCGGCCGACCGGACGCAAGCAGGCACCTGCGCCGCGCCCACCCAAGGGCAGCCCGCTGCCGGTGCGCGCCGCCAAGGGCCTGTTCATGGGCACCGCCCACCTCGTCGGCGGCACCGCCCGCCGCATCGGCAGCTCGACCTCCGATCTCGACCCCGAGCTGCGCCGCGACGGCCTCGGCTTCACGCTGCTCGCGCTCGCGATCGTGGTCGCCGCGGTCGAGTGGTGGGGCGTGCAGGGCACCTTCGGCGACGTCGTGCACGCCGTCGTGGCCGGCACCGTCGGGCGCGTCTCGCTGGTGCTGCCGCTGGTGCTGCTGCTGTTCGGGCTCCGGCTGATGCGCCGTCCCGACCTGGCCGCGGCCAACGGCCGGATGGGCATCGGCACCACCGCGCTGCTGGTCGCCACCGCCGGTCTGGTGCACGTGGCCACCGGCATCCCCGCGCCGCCCGACGGCGCGGCGCGCATGCGCGAGGGCGGCGGCATCATCGGCTACCTGGTGTCGTCGCCGCTCGAGGCGGCCGTCACCGTCTGGGCCACCGTGCCGCTGCTGGTGCTGCTGGCGTTCTTCTCCCTGCTCGTGGTCACCGCCACGCCCGTGCACGCGATCCCCTCGCGGCTGCGCGGCCTGTACCACCGCCTCACGCTGCACCCGGCCGCCGAGCACGAGGGCGAGCAGGGCGACTTCCCCGACGACTCGCGCGACCCCGCTGTGCGCCGCGGCCGGCGGGCCCGTCGGCTCGAGGGTGACGAGGCGTTCGAGACGCCCGTCACCGTCGTCCCGGGCCGGGGCCGCCGGCTCACCGGTCCGAAGGGCGACCGCGACCCCGTCCCGGCCGACGACGCCACGGCGCCCGTGCCCGACGGCGCGGCCGCGACCCCCGGCCCGCGGCCGGGGGAGAAGCGGCACGTCCCCGGTCTGGTCGTGCCCGGCCAGGTCGGTGCCGAGCGCGCCGTCGACCGCTCCGCGGAGCGGGCCTCCGCCGAGAAGGCCTCCGCCGAGAAGGGCGCGCTCGAGCCGCCGCCGCACCAGCCGCTGCCCGAGCGCACCGAGCAGCTGCTGCTGGCCGGCGACGTCACCTACACGCTGCCGCCCAACGAGGTCCTGGCCGCGGGCACCCCGCACAAGACCCGCTCGGCCGCCAACGACCGCGTCGTCGACGCCCTCACCGGGGTGCTCGAGTCGTTCGACATCGACGCCCAGGTCACCGGCTTCAGCCGCGGCCCCACCGTCACGCGGTACGAGGTCGAGCTGGGGCACGGCGTCAAGGTCGAGCGCGTCACCGCGCTGTCGAAGAACATCGCCTACGCCGTGGCCAGCGCCGACGTCCGCATCCTCTCGCCGATCCCCGGCAAGTCCGCGATCGGCATCGAGATCCCCAACGCCGACCGCGAGACCGTCTCCCTCGGAGACGTGCTGCGCTCGCAGGCGGCCCGCCGCAACGAGCACCCGATGCTGATGGGCGTCGGCAAGGACGTCGAGGGCGGCTACGTCGTGGCCAACCTGGCGAAGATGCCGCACCTGCTCGTCGCCGGCGCCACCGGCGCGGGCAAGTCCTCGTTCGTGAACTCGATGATCGTCTCGGTGCTGATGCGCGCCACGCCCGACGAGGTGCGGATGATCCTGGTCGACCCCAAGCGGGTCGAGCTCACCGGGTACGAGGGCATCCCGCACCTGATCACGCCGATCATCACGAGCCCGAAGAAGGCCGCCGAGGCGCTGCAGTGGGTCGTTCGCGAGATGGACATCCGCTACGACGACCTCGCGACGTTCGGCTTCAAGCACGTCGACGACTTCAACAAGGCGGTCAAGGCCGGCAAGGTGCAGGCGCTGCCGGGGTCCGAGCGCCGCATCGCGCCGTACCCCTACCTGCTGGTCATCGTCGACGAGCTCGCCGACCTGATGATGGTGGCGCCGCGCGACGTCGAGGACTCGATCGTGCGCATCACCCAGCTCGCCCGCGCCGCCGGCATCCACCTGGTGCTGGCGACCCAGCGCCCGTCGGTCGACGTCGTCACCGGGCTGATCAAGGCGAACGTCCCGTCCCGGATGGCGTTCGCGACGTCGTCGCTGGCCGACTCCCGCGTGGTGCTCGACCAGCCCGGCGCCGAGAAGCTGATCGGACAGGGCGACGCGCTGTTCCTGCCGATGGGCGCCTCGAAGACGATGCGCGTGCAGGGCGCGTGGGTCACCGAGACCGAGGTCAAGGCCGCCGTCGACCACGTCAAGGGCCAGCTCAAGCCGGTGTACCGCGACGACGTCGCCGTGCAGGCACCCAGCAAGCAGATCGACGACGACATCGGCGACGACCTCGAGCTGCTGCTGCAGGCCACCGAGCTCGTCGTCACCACCCAGTTCGGGTCGACCTCGATGCTGCAGCGCAAGCTGCGGGTCGGGTTCGCCAAGGCCGGGCGGCTGATGGACCTGCTCGAGTCGCGCGGCGTGGTCGGTCCCTCCGAGGGCTCCAAGGCCCGCGACGTGCTGGTCAAGCCCGACGACCTGCCCGCCACGCTGGCGCTGCTGCGCGGCGACGACCCGCCGTCCGACGCCGAGGACGCCTTCGACCAGGACGCCCCGGCGGCCCCCGGCGGCGGCGACGACCGGTACGCGGGCGACCCGGTCGACGCGCAGTTCGGGACCCCCGACGACGACGAGGACCAGGACGCCTGGGGCCTCACCGGACGCGGCTGACCGAGCCGTCACCCGTTCGCCCGCCGACGCGCGTGACCTGGTCGCTCCTGGCACGTTGACTCCCCGAACGCGTGACCCGCGACGACGAGGAGCACCCATGAGCACCCAGGACCACCACGGCACCCACGACCACGACCCCCAGCCGCTGTCGCCGGACGAGCTCGCCGCCGAGGGCGCCGCCCCCCTGCCGGACAAGGAGGTCATCAGCCTCCTCGACCTGAACGCCGACCTCGACCTGGCGCTCGACGCCGCCGCCCCGATCGACCTGGCCGTGGCGGCCAACGCGAACGTCGCCGCGCCGATCGACGCCGCCGTCGGCGCCAACGTGCTGTCGGTCGACTCCAGCGCGCAGGCCCTCGCCGACCAGGGCGTGATCATCGACCAGGGCATCACCGGCGACGCCTCCGCGACGACCGACCAGAGCAGCACCATCGACCAGGGCGACGACACCGTCGGCAGCGAGCCGGCACCGGCCACCGACCCGGCCACCGGCGAGGAGGTCGGCGCGGTGCCCACCGACCCGGCGTCCGCCCTCGACGGCGACCTGCTGAACGTCGACGTCGACCTGGCGGCCGACCTCGACCTGGCGGCACCCATCGCGGGTTCGGTCGCGGCCAACGCCAACGTCGCGGCCCCGATCGACGCCGCGGTCGCGGCCAACGTCGGCTCGATCGGGTCCGAGGCCACGGCGGTGGCCCAGCAGGACGCGATCATCAACCAGGACATCGTCGGCGACGCCACCGCCGACGCGGAGCAGGACTCCGAGATCACGCAGTAAGCACTCGTGGACACCATCCCCACGGCCGCAGCGGGCCGGCAGGACGTGGCGCCCCGGCGCCCGCTGCCGGTCCGGCTCCGACCGCGCCCACGGCGCCGCAGCGGGCCGACGGCGTCGCAGCTCCTCGGCGAGGTGCCGGGCTCCGGGTACCGCGTGGCGCCGAGCGCTGGTGCGCCGTCAGGACGGCCAGACGATCCAGCTGACGCCGCTGCTCTACGCGGTGCTGGAGGCCGTCGACGGCACCCGCGACGACGAGCAGGTCGCCGAGCAGGTCGGCGCCGCCACGGGGCGGCTGGTGTCGGCCGACGACGTGCGCACCCTCGTCCACGGCTGCGCACCATCGGCCTGCTGCGCCGGGCCGACGGCAGCGAGCCCGAGGTGAAACGGTCCGACCCGCTGCTGGGCCTGCGGTTCCGCTACGTCGTCAGCGACCCGGCCGTCACCCGGCGGGTCACGGCGCCCTTCGCCCGGTTGTTCCACCCCGTCGTCGTGACCGCCCTGCTGCTGGGCTTCGTCGCCGTGGCGGCCTGGGTGCTGCTGGTGAAGGGCCTGGCCTCGGCCACCCACCAGGCGTTCGACGAGCCCGGCCTGCTGCTGCTCGTCTTCGCGGTCACGGTCGTCTCGGCCGGCTTCCACGAGTTCGGCCACGCCGCGGCGCGCGGTACGGCGGCGCGACGCCCGGGGCGATGGGTACCGGCCTCTACCTGGTGTGGCCCGCGTTCTACACCGACGTCACCGACAGCTACCGGCTCGGGCGCGGCGGCCGGCTGCGCACCGACCTCGGCGGCCTCTACTTCAACGCGGTCGTGGCCGTCGCGATGTACGGGGTGTGGTGGGTCAGCGGGTGGGACGCGCTGCTGCTCGTCATCGCCACCCAGCTGCTGCAGATGGTGCGCCAGCTCGCCCCCCTCGTGCGCTTCGACGGTTACCACGTCCTCGCCGACCTCACCGGCGTCCCCGACCTCTACCAGCGGATCCGCCCCACCCTGCTCGCGCTGGTGCCCGGCCGGCGGGCCGGGGCCGAGGCCGCGGCGCTCAAGCCCTGGGCCCGCGCCGTCGTGACCGCCTGGGTCCTGGTCGTCGTCCCGGTGCTGCTCGCCTGCCTGGTGCTGGCCGTCCTCACCCTGCCGCGGCTGGTCGGCTCGGCCGCGGCCGGCATGGCGAGGCAGTGGCAGCTGCTCGGTGAGCAGCTGGCGGACGGCGACGTCGCCGCCGTCCTGGTCCGGGTGCTGTCGCTGGTCGCGCTCGCGCTGCCGGTGCTCGGCGTCGTGTACCTGCTCACGCGGCTGGTCCGCCAGGTCGTCGGCGGGACCTGGCGGGCCACCCGCGGCCGGCCCGCCCGCCGGGCGCTGGCCGGCGTCGTCGCCGCCGCGCTGGTGGCCGGGCTGGCCGTCGCGTGGTGGCCGCACCCCGGCACCTACCGGCCGGTGCAGGCCTACGAGCGCGGGACGCTCGCCGACGCGCTCCCGGCCGTGCTCGGCGCGGGCGCGGCTCGGGCCTGCGGGAGGGCCGCACGTCCGAGTCGGTCACCGTGTGGCCCGCCGACCGCGCCGTACCCACCGCCGACGACCCGGCGATCGCGGTCGTGATGGTGCCGCGCCCCGGTGCCGACGGCGCCCCACCCACCACCGCCGACGGCGATCCCGCGCCGACCTGGATCTTCCCCTTCGACGCGCCCGCCTCGCCGGAGGAGGGCGACAACCAGGCACTCGCCGTCGCCACCCAGGACGGCTCGGTCGCCTACGACGTCGCCTTCGCGCTGGTGTGGGCCGACGAGGGCCGGGCGGTCAACGTCAACGAGGCCTACGCGCTGGCCAGCTGCACCGGTTGCGCGGCGGTCGCCGTGGCCTTCCAGGTGGTCCTCGTCGTCGGCCAGGCCGACGTCGTCGTGCCCCAGAACATCGCCGCCGCCGTCACCTACCGCTGCGTCGACTGCGTGACCTACGCGCTGGCGGTCCAGCTGGTGCTCACCCTGACCGGCCCGCTGAGCCCGGAGACCTCGGCCCGGCTCGACGAGCTGTGGGCGCAGATCGCGGAGTTCGGAGCGAGCGTCCAGGACGTGCCGCTGGACGAGATCCGGGACCGGCTCACCGCCTTCGAGGCCGAGCTCGTCGAGCTCGTGCAGTCCGACCCCGCCGCGGCGCCTGCGTCGGGGCCCGCCGGCACGGCTCCCACCACCACGCCGACCACCACGCCGACGACCTCGCCGTCCGGGGACTCGCCGTCGGCCAGCCCTGGCGGGTCCGCCGGGGACCCGACCTCCTCGCCGTCCGGACCGACGTCGGAGCCCGGCACCACGGGGACGGCCACGGAGCCGGCGACCACCACCACGGCACCCACCTCGGCACCCACCTCGGAGCCCACCTCGTCCACCACCGCGTCCACCACGGCGTCCCCCGGCGCGAGCGCGACGCGGACCTCGCCGTCCGCGGCGCCGACGACCTCGCCGTGACCGGCACCCCGGCGAGGCTCGCGTAACCTTGCGGCCGTGACTCCACCCGTGGCCGCCCCGCGCTCGGTGGCCCTGGTGACCCTCGGCTGCGTGCGCAACGAGGTCGACTCCGAGGAGCTCGCCGGTCGTCTCGCCGACGCCGGCTGGACGCTCGTCGACGACGCCGCCCAGGCCGACGTCGCCGTGGTCAACACCTGCGGCTTCGTCGAGCAGGCGAAGAAGGACTCGATCGACGCGCTGCTCGAGGCGTCCGAGCTCAAGGACGGGGGCCGCACCCGGGCCGTCGTGGCCGTCGGCTGCCTGGCCGAGCGGTACGGCACCGAGCTGGCCGACCAGCTGCCCGAGGCCGACGCCGTGCTCGGGTTCGACTCCTACGCCGACCTGTCCGGCCACCTCGACGCGATCCTGCACGGCGACAAGCCCGCCTCCCACGTGCCCCGCGACCGGCGCACCCTGCTGCCGCTCAGCCCCGCCTCGCGCCAGGACGCGTCGGCCGACGTCGCGGTGCCCGGCCACGCCAGCGCGCCGGACCTGCCGGTGGGCCTGGCACCCTCGTCCGGACCCCGCGTGGTGCGCAGGCGCCTCGACGGCCGGCCGTGGGCGCCGCTGAAGCTCGCGTCCGGCTGCGACCGCCGCTGCACCTTCTGCGCCATCCCGATGTTCCGCGGCTCGTTCCTGTCGCGCCGCCCGGCCGAGGTGCTCGACGAGGCGCGCTGGCTGGCCGCCCAGGGCGTGCGCGAGGTGTTCCTGGTCAGCGAGAACTCGACCTCGTACGGCAAGGACCTCGGCGACATCCGCCTGCTCGAGACGCTGCTGCCCGAGCTGGCGGCGGTCGAGGGGATCGAGCGGGTGCGGGTGTCGTACCTGCAGCCGGCCGAGGTGCGTCCGGGCCTGCTCGAGGCGATCGCGCAGACCGACGGCGTGGTGCCGTACTTCGACCTGTCGTTCCAGCACAGCGCCCCGGCGGTGCTGCGGCGGATGCGCCGCTTCGGCGGCACCGAGCCGTTCCTCGAGCTGGTCGAGCGGGTGCGCGCGCTGGTGCCGACGGCCGGCATCCGCTCCAACGTCATCGTCGGCTTCCCCGGCGAGAGCGACGACGACCTGGCCGACCTGCACGACTTCCTCGTGCGCGCCCGGCTCGACGTCGTCGGCGTCTTCGGCTACTCCGACGAGGACGGCACCGAGGCCGCCGACCTCGACGGCAAGATCGACCCGGACGAGGTCGCGCGCCGGCTCGCGGTCACGACCGACCTGGTCACCGAGCTGGTCGCCCAGCGGGCCGAGGAGCGGGTGGGGGAGCGGGTGCGGGTGCTCGTCGAGGAGGTCGACGAGGACGGGCCGTGGGGCCGCGCCGAGCACCAGGGCCCCGACGTCGACGGCACCACCCGGCTGGTCGACGCCACCGGCGCGCCGGCCGCGGTCGCCGTGGGTGCCCTGGTCGACGCCACGGTGGTGGCGAGCGAGGGCGTCGACCTGGTCGCCGAGCCCGACCCGGGGGAGCCGGCGTGAGCGGCGTCCCGGCCGCCGGTGCCGCCGCCGCGACGCCCGCGCCGAGCAACTGGAACCTGGCCAACGCGCTGACCGTGCTGCGCATCCTGCTCGTCCCGCTGATGGGCGTGCTGCTCGTGCACGACGCCGGCACCGACCCGTGGTGGCGTGTCGGCGCGCTCGCCGTGTTCGTCCTGGCGATCGCCACCGACCGGGTCGACGGCGAGATCGCTCGCCGGTACGACCTGGTCACCGACTTCGGCAAGGTCGCCGACCCCATCGCCGACAAGGCGCTGGTCGGCACGTCGATGGTGCTGCTGTCGGTGCTCGGCCTGCTGCCGTGGTGGGTCACCGTCCTCGTGCTCGGACGCGAGCTCGGCATCACGCTGATGCGGTTCGTCGTCATCCGGCACGGGGTGATGCCCGCGGGGCGCGGCGGCAAGCTGAAGACGGTGCTGCAGTCGATCGCGCTCGGCTTCTTCCTGTTCCCCACGGAGATCTGGCTGGGCACCTGGGCGGTCGTCATCGGGTGGGTCGTGATGCTCGCCGCCGTGGCGGTCACCCTCGTCACCGGCGTCGACTACGTCGTGCAGGCCGTGCGGATGCGCCGCGGCTCCCAGCGCACCGCCGACAAGCAGGCCGCCGCCCGCGAGCAGCCCCGGCCGTGACGGCCGCCTCCCACGACCTCGCGGACCTCGCCCGCGAGGTCGTCGCCCGGGCCGTGGCGTCCGGCACCACGCTCGCCACCGGCGAGTCCCTGACCGCCGGCCTGGTGGCCGCGACCCTCGCGTCGGTGCCCGGCGTCTCGGCCGTCCTGCGCGGCGGGGTGGTCTCGTACACCGACGAGGTCAAGACCGGGCTGCTCGGCGTCGACCCCGGGGTCCTGCGGGAGCTGGGCGCGGTCAGCGGCCCGGTCGCGGCCGCGATGGCCGAGGGGGCCCGCACCGCGCTGGGGGCCGCGCTCGCCGTCTCGACCACGGGCGTCGCCGGCCCCGGTCCCGCCGACGGGGTCCCCGCCGGGCGCGTGTTCGTCGCCGTCGCCGGCGCCGACGGCCCCACGCAGGTGCGCCGGCTCGACCTGGTCGGCGGCCGCGACGAGGTGCGCGAGGCCAGCACCGCCCACGCCCTGCTCGCCCTGCTCGACCGCCTGCCCTGACGCCGGTCAGCGCCCGCCCCGCCCCCCGCCCCGCCCCCCGCAGAGTGTGACGCCGCGGCGCGACACGCCGGCGTGTCGCAGTCCGGGACGCACACTCTGCGGGGTCGGTGGCGGGGACCGGCGTCACCCGGTCGGGCGCGTGCGCCACCGCGCGTGACCGGACCCCTCGTCCCGGCGAGGGTTTTCCCTACGTTTCGGCGCCAACCGCCCAGATCGGACAGGCGCGGGTCTAGGTTCCGTCGAGCCGGAGAGACCAGCGGGGTCTCGGGGGAACCGGCGGACGTAGGGAGATCGTTCGTGACCAGCTCAGCGCGTAAGGGCACGGTGGCACTGTCGGTGCTCGCCGCCGCCGCCCTCACCGGGGCGATGGCTCAGGCGGCTACCGCCGCGGAGCCGACGCTCGCTCCTCTCACCACCGTCGACGGATCGTCGGCGGTCGAGGGCAGCTACATCGTCATGCTCGAGGACGAGACGTCGACCACCAGCGCCAAGGACGCCACCAAGCGGGCGTCGGCCAAGGGCGCCAAGGTCGACCGCAGGTTCACCAGCCTGAAGGGCTACGCGGCCCGGATGGACGCCGCCACCCTCGCCCAGGTCCGCCAGGACCCCGCGGTGGCGTACGTCGAGCAGGACCAGGTCGTGCGCGCCAGCGCCACCCAGAGCAACGCCACCTGGGGCCTGGACCGCATCGACCAGCGCAACCTGCCGCTGAGCAGCACGTACACCTACAACTACGACGGCACCGGTGTGAAGGCCTACATCATCGACACCGGCGTCCTGACCTCCCACTCGCAGTTCACCGGCCGCACCGCCTCGGGCTACTCGGCCGTCAACGACGGCCGCGGCACCACCGACTGCAACGGCCACGGCACGCACGTCGCCGGCACCGTCGCGGGCACCACCTACGGCGTGGCGAAGAAGGCCACCGTGATCCCCGTCCGCGTCCTCGGCTGCAACGGCTCCGGCACCAACTCCGGCGTCATCGCGGGCATGGACTGGGTCGCGAACAACGCCTCCGGCCCGTCGGTGGCGAACATGTCGCTGGGCGGCGGCGCCTCCCAGGCGACCGACGACGCGATCGCGCGGATGACCAACCGCGGCGTCACCGTCGTCGTGGCGGCCGGCAACGAGAACCAGAACGCCTGCAACGTCTCGCCGGCGCGGGCCGCCCTCGGCCATCACCACCGGCTCGACGACCAGCACCGACGCGCGGTCCTCGTTCTCGAACTACGGCTCCTGCGTCGACGTGTTCGCCCCGGGCAGCAACATCACCTCGGCCTGGTACACCTCGACCTCGGCGACCAACACCATCTCCGGCACCTCGATGGCGTCCCCGCACGTGGCCGGCGTCGCGGCCCTGTACCTGCAGGCCAACCCGTCGGCGTCGCCGTCGGCCGTCACCAGCGCCATCATCGGCACCGCCACCACCGGCAAGGTCACGAACGCCGGCTCCGGCTCGCCGAACCGCCTCGTGTACTCGCTGCTCACCGGCGGGGGCGGCACCACCCCGCCGCCCACCTCGTGCGCGACGACCACCACGGGCTCGCTGAGCAGCGGCGCCCAGCGGGTCGCGGCCAGCTACACCTCCTCGGCCTCGGGCGCGCACACCGGCTGCCTGTCCGGCCCGTCCGGCACCGACTTCGACCTGTACCTGCAGAAGTACAACGGCTCGACCTGGTCGACCGTCGCGCAGGGCATCGGCTCCACCTCGACCGAGAACGTCAGCTACAACGGCACGGCGGGCAGCTACCGCTGGGTCGTGCTGTCGTACAGCGGCTCGGGCACGTACTCCCTGGGCTACGGCCGTCCCTGACGCCTGACGCCTGACGGCGGGCCCCGCACCCGAGGGTGCGGGGCCCGTCCGCGTCGGGGTGGCAGGACGGCGTCGGTGCGCCGGAACACCACCGGGCCGCCGGGGGTTGGACAGGGCATGCAGGACGGCGCGAGCATCCGCGGCGCCCGACGGGCAGTGGTCCGTCCGGGGCGTCCCACCTCCATCCCCGGGCGGCTGTCGGTGCCGCCGGGTACCGTGTCGGTACTCGGTCCGGCTGCCGGTCGGGGCCGGCCGGGCACCACGCCCCCCGCTCCCCGTCCGAGCGGCACGCAGGAAGGAGGTCGCCCCGTGGTCGTGCTCCGCCGCGAGATCGGCGACGTCCTGCGTGGCGCGCGCCAGAGCCAGGGCCGCACACTGCGCCAGGTGTCCGGGCGCGCCCGCGTCTCCCTCGGGTACCTCTCCGAGGTCGAGCGGGGCCAGAAGGAGGCGTCCTCCGAGCTGCTGGCCTCCATCTGCGGCGCGCTCGACGTCCCCATGTCGGCCGTGCTCCGCGAGGTCACCGAGCGGGTCGCGGTGGCCGAGGGCCTCGTCGTCCCCGACACCGCCGCCGACCTGCAGACCTTCCCCGACGAGCTGCCCGACGACTTCGACGACTTCTCGGACGACCTGCTGCGGGTCGGCTGAACCGGCCGCCCCCTCAGCCCGTCTGCGCGGTCGGCATCGCCCCGTCGGGCGCGTCCGGCCACGACACCAGCTGCAGCACGACGCCGTTGGGGTCGCTCACCTGCAGGTACCGCTCGCCCCACGGCTCGGTCGTCGGGGGAGTGGTCAGCTCGACCCCCTCGGCCACCAGGCGCTCGGCCTGCGCGTCGAGGTCGTCGACCACGAACGCCACCAGCAACCCGTCGGCCGGCCCCGCCGCCGACGCGGGCGTGAACGACGAGAGCCCCACCCGCAGGTAGATCAGCCGGAACCCGACGTCCGGACGCGCGAGCGCCACGAAGCCGTCGGCCTCCATCTGCCGGGTGAAGCCGAGGTGGTCCTCGACGAAGGCGGCCGACGCCTCGGGGTCGGCGACGTTGAGCGAGAGCGCGGACGCGGTGACGTGCACAGGAACCCCCTGGAGAACGACGTACGGTGTACGGCGTTCACGATAAACCGTACGGTGTACGGTGTCAACGTGCCCGATGACGACCCGGCCCGCACCGTCCGCCTGCTGTGGGGGGTGCCCTCGCCCACCGGGCGGCGCGGCCCGCGTCCGGGGCTCGACCTGGCGGCGGTCGTCGACGCGGCCGTCGCGCTGGCCGACGCCGAGGGCCTCGACGCCGTGACGGTGCGCCGGCTGGCCCGCGACCTCGGCGTCGCCCCGATGACCCTGTACGGCTACGTGCCCGGCCGCGCCGACCTGCTCGACCTGATGGTCGACCGGGTGCAGCTCGCGATGGCCCGCCCGTCGTGGGGGAGGACGGCCTGGCGCACGCGGGTGCGCCGGGTCGCCGAGGCCAACCGCGACCTGCTGCGCACCCACCCGTGGGTGGCGCGCCTGCCGTCGACGCGCCCGGCGCTCGGGCCCGGGCTCATGGCCAAGTACGAGCACGAGCTGGGCGCGTTCGCCGGGATCGGGGCTCGACGACGTGGGCACCGACGCCGCGCTGACGTTCGTGCTCGGCGTCGTGCGCTCGCTCGCCCTCGCCGAGCAGGACGCGGAGGCCACCCGCGCCGCGACCGGGCTCGACGAGCGGCAGTGGTGGGACGCCGTCGGCCCCGTCGTCGCGCAGGTGCTCGACCCGGCGACGTACCCGCTCGCCACCCGCGTCGGCACCGCCGCCGGCGCGGCGCAGGGCGCGGCCTACGACCCCGACCGCGCGTGGGCGTTCGCGCTGGAGCGGGTGCTCGTCTCGCTCGACGACCTCGTCGCCGCGCCCCGCGGAGTGTGACCCCTGGGCGCGACACGCCGGCGTGTCGCGGTCCGAGGTCCACACTCTGCGGTGCGGGGGACGGGGGTCAGCGGCGCCGGTAGGCCTGGTAGCCGCGGCGACGACGGTTCGGTGATCCGCTCGAGGCCCCCAGCGGTGACTGCGGTCGCCCGTCGTCGGTGGGGGTGGGCCCGTGCTGGCAGCGCGGGCAGTAGAACGCGGTGCGGTCCTGCGGGGCCACGCCGAGCGGTGCCACCCGCACCGGGGTGCCGCAGCGCCGGCACGGGCGCCCGGACCGCCCGTGGACGTAGACCTCCTGGCCGGGCCGCAGGTCACCGGTCGTCGACTGCACCGCGCGGTCGAGGTTGGCGGTCAGCATCCGCACCGCCAGGTCGACCACGTGCCGGGTCCCGCGAGTCGCGACCACCTCGCGCACCGGCGTCCAGGGCGTGACGCCCAGGACGAAGAGCGCCTCGGCCATGAACATGGTGCCGACGCCGGCGACGACGCGCTGGTCGAGCAGCGCCTCGCCGATCGCGCGGTCCGGGTCGGCCGCCAGCCGCGCGGCGGCCTCGTCGTGGTCGAGGTCGGGGTCGAGCAGGTCGGGCCCGAGGTGGCCGACGACGGTGTGCTCGTCGTCGGTGCGCAGCAGCTCGAGCAGGCCGAGCCGCAGGCCGACGGCCGTCCACCGGTCGCTGCCCAGCACCGCCCGCACGCCCGGGTTCGCCGGCACCGGGCGGTCGGCGGCCTGCACCCGCCACGAACCCTCCATCTTGAGGTGGCTGTGCAGGGTCAGGGCCGGGTCGCCGTCGACCCGCAGCAGCAGGTGCTTGCCGGCGCTGACCACCTCGAGCACGGTCCGGCCGGTGAGGTCGGCCGTGGCCAGGCTCGGCCAGCGCAGGTCGCAGCGACGCAGCACCTGGCCCGCCAGCGCGGCGTGCAGGCGCCGCGCCGTCCGTCGCACGACATCACCCTCGGGCACCGAGCCAGCGTGGCACGATGGATCGGTGCCCGCCCCGTGAGGACGGCGGGGCGATCCGGCCGGAGGAGGCCTCGTGCGGTGGTTCCGCCGGCGTGCGTCCGACGACGACGGCGTACCCGGTCCGCCCGCTGACCCCGACCCGGTGCTGCCGGTGCTGTCGCGCGACGACGCCGCCACCCTGGTCGCGCTGACCCGGCGCACCTTCGCCGAGCACGGGCGCGAGACGGTGCCGGACGGCGACGGCGCCCTGGTGGGCGACGGGCTGGTGCACGGGCTCGGCAACCTCGCCGCCGTCGTGGCGCAGCTGCCGCGGCGGCAGTGGCCCGAGGCGGTCGCCCGGCACGTGCGGACGATGATCGAGGCGCACGCGACCGCCGAGCCGGCGACGCTCGAGCAGGCCCGCCCCCTGCTGCTGCCGAAGCTGCGCCCGCTCGTCTCGCTCGACGCCGGCCGCCCGTCGTACGCGCCCGAGCCGCTGCCGGGCATCCTCGCGGTCGCCGCCCTCGACTACCCGACGCACGTCAGCGAGCTGCTCTCGGACGAGCGCGTCGCGGCGCTCGGCGGCTGGGACGCGGTGCGCGACATCGCGTTCGACAACCTGCGCCGCCTGCCCGCACCGCACCACGACGAGATCGACAGCGACCCCGCCCGCACCGACGCCGCCGTGCACCTGCTGGCCACCGACGACTTCTTCGGCGCCTCGCGGGTGCTGCTGCTCGACGAGGTGCTCGCCGGCATCGGCATCGAGCGGCCCGCGCACGGCGTGCTGCTGGCCGTGCCGAACCGTCACCTGCTCGCGGTGCACGTGCTCGGTGGCCTCGGTGTGGTGACGGCGCTGCAGACCCTCACCCGGCTGGCGTCCGGTGAGCACGACGCCCGACCCGGCCCGGTGTCGCCGCACGTGTACTACCGGGCGGCCGACGGCCGGATCGAGCAGGTCACGTTCCCCGAGCCGGACGGCCGCGGGGTCGGTGTGCACGTCCGCGGGCTGCTGGCCGAGGCGTTCGCCGCCCTGGGCCTGGTCGAGTGAGCCCGGGCGCGCTGCGGTGGACCGTGCGGCGTCTGGACGGGCTGGCGACCGAGATCGGCGAGGCGCTGGCACGTGAGCACCCGGGCGACGGCCCGGCGGTGCTGGCGGTCGACGGCCGCAGTGCGAGCGGCACGAGCTCCTTCGCCCGTCGCCTGGCTGCCGCTCGATCCGGCTCGCCTGACGGCCCGGTGGCTCAGGCGCGCAGGCGCAGCCCCCGCGGCGTGGGGTGGAACCCGGCCTCGGTGAGCGCACCGACCAGCGGGTGCTCGCTGCCGAGCAGCGGCACGCCGTCGACCGTCTGCACGGTGAGGCCCTGCACCTGGCCGCGCCGCACCACGCTCGCCAGGGCGTGGCCTGCAGCCGTCAGCGCGTCGGGCTCGGCGGTCCAGGTCAGCACCGTGCGGGCGCCGCGCTCGGCGTACAGCACCAGCTCGCCCTGCAGCAGCACGACCAGCGCACCGGACCGCCGCGCCGGTCGGTGCTGGCCCTGCACCTCGGGCCAGGCCAGCGCCGCGCCGTAGGGGTTGGCGGGGTCGCAGGCCGCGAGCACCGCGGCCCGGTCGGTGGCCGGCGCCCGCTTCGGCAGCGTGCGCGACCAGGCGGGCGACCCCTCGGAGGTGGCGGGTGCGGGGGGCGCGGCCCGCAGCCGGTCGACGGCCGCGGTGGTGGCGAACTGGCTCGCACCCAGCCCCTCGACGAAGTAGCCGCGGCGCACCCGGCCCGACTCCTCCATCGCGGCCAGCACCCGGTAGGCCGCGGCGAACCCGCCGGGCCTGCCCTCGGCCACGACCGACCCTCGCGTGACCACCCCGTACCGCTCGAGCAGCAGCTCGGCCTCGAGGGCGGCCCGCTGCGTGGGTGCCGGGTCGACCAGCGGCAGCAGCGACCAGCGCCCGGCCAACGACGCCGGAGCACTGCGCGACAACGCGTCTCGCGCCGCGCCCGCTCCGGCCGTGCCTCGTCCGGGACGCCCGTAGCGCGCCCGGACCGGCGTCTTGCGGGCGCGGTGGGCGGTGCGCCCGCCCCGCAGCCGCGCCCGCAGCGGCGCGAGCGTGTCGTTGCTGACGCGCCCCTCCCAGACCAGCTGCCACAGCGCGTCGGCCAGCGCCTGGTCGCCGGGACGCTCGCCGCCGCGGGCCAGCGCGTCGGACAGGGCGCGCACGAAGAACCCGCCGCCGGAGCCGAGCAGGTCGAGCACCCGCCCGCTCAGCGGCTGCTCGTCGTCGGCGGGCGGTGGCGCGGTGGGGGTCTCGGGCACCGGGAGGGTGAGGTGCGCGGTCTCGGGCAGGTGGAGCGAGACCCACCCGTCGTCGCCGCTGAGCTCGCCGTGGCCGCACCACAGCACCTCGCCCGAGCTGGTGAGCTCGTCGAGCATCGCGGCCTGGTACCCGTCGACGCGGGCGGGCAGCACCAGCGACTCGAGCGCGCTCGCGGGCAGCACGACCCCCGCCAGCTGCTCGACGGCCCGCAGCACACCCTCGGGGCCGCGCAGGCGTCCGCCGACCTGCTGCCAGGCGGGGACGAACCGCGCCAGGTCGCGCTGGGGGACGGGCTCGACCTCCGCGCGCAGCGCGGCGAGGGAGCGGCGCCGCAGCACCCGCATCACCTCGGCGTCGCAGTACCGGTGCACGTCGAGCGGCTCGTCGTCGGCCTCGTCGGACAGGCCCGGGCGGGCGGCGTCGGGCAGCAGCTCGCCGACCACCACCCGACCGGACGAGGCCAGCCGGGTCAGCACCTGGTCGACCACCGCGACACCGAGGCCGAGGCGTCGGGCCAGCGCCAGGGCCGTGAAGGGCACGTGGGTACGCGCGTACCGCGCGACGAGCTGGCCGAGGGGGTCGTCGACCACCTCGGTGAACGCGAGCGGCAGGCCGACGGGCAGGGGGGTGCCGAGCGCGTCGCGCAGGCGGCCGGCGTCCTCGGCCGCGGCCGACCCGTTCGGTGCCGCCGATGGTGACCTCGATGGCGCGGCGGGCCCCGACGAGGGTGTCGACCCAGGCGCCGACGTCGTCGGCCTCCCCGGTGCTGCGCTCGACCAGCTCGGCCCGGCTCTGCGGCCCGAGCACCCGCAGCAGGTCGGCCAGCTCCTCCAGCGAGCGGGCGCGCCGGTCGAGCTCGGCCCGCTCGTCGTCGTCGGCGGCGGGCGGCACCGGCAGCCGCTGCAGCTCGCGGTGGGTGCGCAGCACCTGCTCGGGGTCGAGCAGGTCGGCCAGCCGGGTGCCGGACGCGTCACCGCCCAGCAGCTCGGCCAGCAGGTCGGGGTCGAGCGCCAGCGCGGCGGCACGGCGCTCGGCCAGCGGCGCGTCGCCCTCGTAGAGGAACTGCGCGACGTAGCCGAACAGCAGCGAGCGGGCGAACGGCGACGGCTGGTCGGTGGTCACCTCCACGATCCGCACCTCGCCCGACTCGAGCCCGCGCAGCAGCGCCTCGAGCCCGGGCACGTCGAAGACGTCCTGCAGGCACTCGCGCACGGTCTCGAGCACGATCGGGAAGGTCGGGTAGCGGGAGGCGACCTCGAGCAGCGACGCCGCCCGCTGCCGCTGCTGCCACAGCGGCTGGCGGCGGTCGGGGCGCCGGCGCGGCAGCAGCAGGGCGCGGGCCGCGCACTCGCGGAACCGCGCCGAGAACAGCGCGGACCCGCCGAGCCCGTCGGTGACCCGCTGCTGCACCGACGACGGCTCGACCAGGAGCGCCTGCAGCACCTCGGGCCCGTCGGCGCCGCGGGCCGGCTCCGCGTCGTGCAGCGGGGGACGGTCACCCGCGTCGCCGTCGAGCTCGCCACCCCAGGGCCCGGCGTCGAGGTCGGGCATGCGCAGCACGATGCCGTCGTCGGCGGGCATCGCCTGCACGTCGAGCCCGTACGCCTCGCGCATCGCGCCGCTCAGGGCGAGCGCCCACGGCGCGTGCACCTGGGCGCCGAAGGGGGAGTGCACGACGACCCGCCAGTCGCCGAGCTCGTCGCG
The DNA here is from genome assembly GCA_963715595.1 of uncultured Actinomycetota bacterium. Taxonomy (GTDB): domain Bacteria; phylum Actinomycetota; class Actinomycetes; order Actinomycetales; family CAWJMD01; genus MFD01275-22. The sequence continues at coordinate 1,855,052 of OY970255.1, read as the reverse complement.
GAAGCGCTCGACCACGATGGTGCGGTCGTCGGGCAGGTGGCCGGTGGCCGCGCGCTGCTCGCGCAGGTACCCGATCAGGTTGTCGGCGGCCCAGCGGTCGAGCCCGCCGGCCGCCAGGCGCTCGCGAGCGGCGTCGTCGGACAGGGCGTCGACCTCGCGGACGAACTCGCCCACGGCGCGGCCCAGCTCGAGCGGACGGCCCTGCTGGTCGCCGTGCCAGAACGGGAGCTTGCCGGGCTGCCCGGGCGCGGGCGTGACCAGCACCTGGTCGTGCGTGATGTCCTCGATCCGCCAGGTGGAGGCGCCGAGGGTGAACACGTCACCCACCCGCGACTCGTAGACCATCTCCTCGTCGAGCTCGCCGACCCGGCGTCCGCCCTGCTTGCTCCCGGCGCCCTCGCCGGTGGCGAGGAAGACGCCGTACAGCCCGCGGTCGGGGATGGTGCCGCCGCTGGTGACGGCGAGGCGCTGCGCCCCGGGCCGGCCCGCGAGCGTGCCGGCGATGCGGTCCCAGACGAGCCGCGGCCGCAGCTCGGCGAACTCCTCGCTGGGGTAGCGGCCCGAGAGCATGTCGAGCACGGACTCCAGGACGGGCCGGGTGAGCGTCGCGAACGGAGCCGCGCGCCGCACCAGGTCGTACAGCTCGTCGACGTCCCAGTCGTCCATCGCCGTCATCGCGACGACCTGCTGGGCGAGCACGTCGAGCGGGGTGGTCGGCACGCGCAGCGCCTCGATCTGGCCCGACCGCATGCGCTCGGTGACCACGGCCATGGTCACCAGGTCGGCCGCGGAACTTGGGGAACATCACGCCCCGGCTGACGGCCCCGACCTGGTGGCCGGCGCGGCCCGACGCGCTGCAGGCCGCTCGACACGCTCGGCGGCGACTCGACCTGGACCACCAGGTCGACGCTGCCCATGTCGATGCCCAGCTCGAGGGACGACGTGGCCACGACGCTGGGCAGCCGTCCCGACTTCAGGTCGTCCTCGATCAGCGCGCGCTGCTCCTTGGAGACCGAGCCGTGGTGGGCGCGGGCCAGCACCGCGGGCGCGCCCCACGAGGCCCCGGCCTGCGCCATCACCTCGGCGGGGGTGCGCGTGCCGCCGGGGGCGTCGTCGTCCGGGCCGGGCTCGCCGTCGGCCTCCGCCCGCTCGAGCAGCCGCGCCGCCCAGGTCTCGTTGAGCCGGGCGGTGAGCCGCTCGGCCAGGCGGCGGGAGTTGGTGAACACCAGCGAGGACCGCGCCGGCTGGCCCTCGACGGGCGCGACCAGGTCGACGACCCGCTCCTCGACGTGCGGCCAGATCGACTGCGTGGCAGGGGCTCCGGCCGCGGCGCCGGACAGGTCGGTGCTGCCGTCGTCGGTGGTGGCGGGCTGCCCGAGCTCGGCCATGTCCTCGACCGGGACGACGACCGTGAGGTCCCACTGCTTGGTGGAGGGCGGCTGCACGACCGTGACCGGCCGGCCGCCGTCGGCGCCGGGCTCGCGGTGACCGGTGAGGAACCGCGCGACCTCCTCGACCGGGCGCACGGTCGCGGACAGGCCGATGCGCTGCGCCGGGCGCTCGAGCAGCGCGTCGAGCCGCTCCAGCGTCAGCGCCAGGTGCGCACCGCGCTTGGTGCCGGCCACCGCGTGCACCTCGTCGACGATGATCGTGTCGACGCCGGCGAGCTGCTCGCGGGCCCGCGAGGTGAGCAGCAGGAACAGCGACTCGGGCGTGGTGATCAGCACGTCGGGCGGCCTGGTCGTGAACGCGCGCCGCTCGGAGGCCGGGGTGTCGCCGGAGCGCAGCGCGATGCTCAGCGGGCGCACGGTCTCGCCGAGCCGCGAGCCGGCCTGGGCGATGCCCGCCAGCGGCGAGCGCAGGTTGCGCTCGACGTCGCTCGCCAGCGCCTTGAGCGGCGAGACGTAGAGCACGCGGCAGCGCTGGCGGGGGTCCTCGGGCAGGTCGGAGGTCGAGAGCCGGTCGATCGCCCACAGGAACGCCGACAGCGTCTTGCCCGACCCCGTCGGCGCGACGACGAGGGTGTGGTGGCCCGAGGAGATCGCGTCCCACGCGCCCGCCTGCGCGGGCGTCGGGCTCTCGAACGCCGACGCGAACCACTCGCGGGCGGGCGCGGAGAACCGGCTCAGCACGTCGGCCGGAGCCGGTGCCGCGGTGGCGTCCGACGCGGGTGGGGTCACGGACGTGATCGTCGCACCGACGTCCGACAGCCGCTCCCGGTGACCTCGTCGGCCCGCGTTCCCGCGCACCCCGCGGCGTGGGAGGGTGGCCGGGTGAGGCACAGCGTCTTCTGGCAGCTGATGGAAGAGGAGTTCGGGGTGGGCTACGCACGCTCGGTCGCGCAGGACCAGGCCATCGGTGCCCTGGACGGTCGCACCGCCCAGCAGGCGCTCGACGCGGGGGAGGCCCCCCGCACCGTGTGGGTCGCCGTCTGCGACGCCATGGAGGTGCCCGCCGACCGCCGGCTCGGGCGCGAGCTGCCGCCCGCTCGTCCCGGAGGTCGGCGGTGAGCCGCCGCGACCGCCGCGGCGAGGGCGCGGCGTCGCGGGGCGGGCGCAGCGAGCAGGTCGTCGGCACCCTGACCCAGGCCTTCTCCGACCTGATGGAGGCCAACCCGAAGGCGTTCCGGGCGAAGTTCCGCACGATGGCGCGCGACCCGTTCGCCTTCTACCGCGGCACCGCCTGCCTGTTCTACGCCGACGTCGCCGGGGGTGGGCCGTTCGCCGGCGTCGACGACCGCTGGACGGGCCAGGACGGCGCGCGCCGGGTCTGGATCCAGGGCGACCTGCACGCCGAGAACTTCGGCACCTACCTCGACCGCGACGGCCGGCTCGTCTTCGACGTCAACGACTTCGACGAGGCCTACCTCGGCCACTGGACGTGGGACCCGATGCGCTTCTGCGCCTCGCTGGCGCTGGTCTGCTGGCAGAAGGCGCTGCCCGACGACGCGATCGACGAGCTGGTCGGCACCTACCTGCGCGCGTACGTCGACCACGTGCGCCACTACGTCGAGACCGACGACGACACCGAGTGGGCGCTCACCCTCGACACCGCCCGCGGCGGGGTCCTCCAGGCGCTGCAGCGCGCCCGCATGAGCACCCGGGTGTCGCTGCTCGACGGCGCGACCGTCGTCGACGACTTCGAGCGGCGGTTCGCCCAGCTGCCCGGCGTGCGCCGCCTCGACGACGCGGAGGACTCCCAGGTGCGGGAGGCCTTCGAGCGCGTACGTGCGGACGCTGCCCGAGCGCAGCCACGACGGCACCGTCACCTACGACGTCCTCGACGTCGTGGGCCGCTCGGGGTTCGGCATCGGCTCGGCCGGGCTGCCCGCGTACAACGTGCTCATCGAGGGCTTCAGCCAGGCGCTCGACAACGACGTGGTCCTCACCTTCAAGCAGGGCAACGTGGCGGCGCCGAGCCGCGTCGTCGACGACCCCGAGGTCGCGGGGTACTTCGAGCACCACGGGCACCGCACCGCCCTCAGCCAGCGCGCGCTGCAGGCCCACGCCGACAGGTTCCTCGGCTGGACCGAGCTGCCCGGCACCCACGGGCCGCAGAGCGGCTACGTCGTCAGCGAGTACTCGCCGTACGAGGCCGACCTCGACTGGGACGGCTCCGCGGAGCCGTCCGACATGCTCGAGCTGGTCGAGCAGCTCGGCCAGGCGACGGCCAAGATCCACTGCGTCGCCGACGACGAGTCCGACCAGGACCTGGTCCCGGTCAGCGTCGAGGAGGTCGTCAGCGCCTGCGTCGGTGACGACGTCGACGCGTTCGTGCACGAGACCACGCGGTTCGCGCACGCCTACGCCGAGCAGGTGCGCACCGACCACGCGCTGTTCGTCGACGCCTTCCGCAGCGGCGGCTTCGGCGCGGTCACGTCGGTCGCGTCGCCAGAGGAGTGAGCACCACGACGCAGGACGTCGCCGCGCCGGCTCGCCGGCTGCCGGTCCTGGTGGCCAGCCAGGTGCTGGGCGGCATCGGTGTGGCCAGCGGCATCGCCGTGGGAGGGCTCCTCGCGCAACAGGTCTCGGGCTCGACCAGCCTGTCCGGTCTCGCCCAGACCGCAGCCGTCCTCGGCGCCGCGCTGCTCGCCGTACCGCTCGCCCGGCTCGCCGGCCGCACCGGGCGCGGGCCCGCGCTCGCCGCCGGCTACGGGCTCGGCCTGGTGGGCGCCGTGCTGGCCGTGGTCGCCGCGGTCACCGGCTGGTTCTGGCTGCTGCTGCTCGCCACCGCCGCGTTCGGTGGCGGCACGGCGGCCGGTCTGCAGGCGCGGTACGCCGCCACCGACGGCGTGCCCGACCGCGTCCGGGGCCGCAGCCTGTCGGTCGTGGTGTGGGCCACCACGATCGGCTCGGTCGCCGGCCCCAACCTGTCCGGCGTCGGGGGATCGCTCGGCGACGCGGTCGGCATCCCCGCGCTGTCGGGCCCCTACCTGTTCTCGGTCGTGGCCTTCGCGGCCGCCGCCCTCGTGGTCCTGGTCGGGCTGCGCGACCGGCGTCCGCGCGCGAGCGGGGCGCTGCCGGACGACGGTGCGTCCCCGTCGGTCTCCGACTCGGCGACCGCCGGACCGCGCGAGCCGGTGCCCGGCACCTGGGAGGTGCTCCGGCTGGTGACCCGCACGCCGCGCGCGCTGGCCGGCATGACGGCCGTGGCCGGCGGGCACGCCCTGATGGTCGCGGTGATGGTGATGACGCCCGTGCACCTGGGCGACCACGGCGCGAGCCTGCGGGTCGTCGGCGTCGTGATCAGCCTGCACATCGCGGGCATGTACGCGCTCAGCCCCCTGGTGGGGTGGGCCGTCGACCGGTTCGGAGCGGTGCCGGTCGTGGGAGCGGGGGTGCTCGTGCTCGGCTCGGCGGCGGCGACGGGGGCCTCGGCCGCGCCCGCAGGGCACCGCCAGGTGGCGGTGGCGCTGGTGCTGCTCGGGCTGGGGTGGTCGTGCACGATGGTCGCCGGCTCGGCGCTGCTCTCGGCGTCGGTGCCCGCCGACGTGCGCACCCCGGTGCAGGGGGCGGGCGACCTGGTCGTCGGCGTCGCTGCCGCCACCGCGGGCGCGCTGGCCGGTCCGGTGCTCGAGCTGGCCGGCTACTCGTGGCTGAACGTGGCCGCCGTCGTGCTGCTGGTGCCGGTGGTGCTCACCGCGCTCGCGACCCGCCGGGTCGCCCCCGCGCCCGCCTGAGCACCTCTCAGCGCCCGGACGTGCGGCGCCGCTCCAGCAGCCCGCGCACGTACGCGGCCTGGCCCGCGTGCTGCGCGGCGTCGTCGACCACGCTCACCAGCCGTGCGCCACGGGTCACGGGCGGGTCCCAGTCCTCGTCGACCACGTCGTCGAGCTGCGCCGGGGTGAGCGAGCGCAGGTACCGCAGCGACGCCGCCTGCACGTCGTCGAGGTAGCCCAGCAGGGTGACGGCGTCGAGCCGCACCTCGGCCACGTCGTCGGCGTCCATGCCGTACCCGTTCTCGCCCGACGAGAACGGAAGCTGCGACCGCTCGGCCCAGCCGCGCTCGACCCAGATCTCGTCGGTGCCCGCCAGGGCCGCGACCTGGGAGTCCTGCTGGCGCGCGAGGTGCCAGACCAGCCACGCGACCGTGTTCGCGCCGGCCTCGGGGGGCTGCGCGAGCTCGTCGTCGGACAGGCCCTCGACGGCCGTCGCGGCCAGGTCGGGCACGCGCCCGAACGCCTCCACCAGCACCTCGATCGCGTCCACGACCGCAGGGTACGTCTCTTGCGCGCGGGCGGCAGGACGTGGCATGGTGCCTGTGTAAGCGCTTTCAACGACGATGGCGGAGGTGAGGACGTGGACACCCGTGCGCAGCACGCCGGTGGGGCGACGATCTACTCCGTCGCCGAGCGCGCCGGCGTCTCCATCGCCTCGGTCTCGCGCGTCCTGCAGGGGTCGGCCAGGGTCTCCGACCGCACCCGCGACAAGGTCCTGGCCGCCGTCGAGCAGCTCGACTACCTGCCGCACGGGGGAGCCCGCAGCCTCGCAGCGCGCTCCCACGAGGCACAGGGGCTGGTGCTTCCCGAGCTCACCGGCCCGTACTTCGCCGAGCTGCTGATGGGGTTCGAGGCGCGCGCGGCCGAGCTCGGCCACAGCGTCGTGCTCCTGCAGCTCGTCGGGCGCCTCGACGCGCGCGCCGCGCTGCGCGGGCTCGCTGCCCGGGTCGACGGCCTTGCCGTCCTCGCCTCGGCCGCGCTGCCCGCGACGCTGGTCGACGAGCTGCGCGGCCTGCGTCCGGTGCTGGTCGTGGCCGGCTCCGCCTCCGACGACCCCCGCAGCGTCCGCGCCGAGAACGGCAGCACCGCCGACGACCTCACCTCGCACCTGTTCGACCACGGCCGCACCCGCCTGCTGTTCGTCGGCGACCCCGAGGACGCGCCCGACGTCGCCGACCGCTACCGCGGCTTCCAGGAGGCGCACCGCCGACGCGGGCTGGAGCCGGCGCCCGCCGTGCGGGTGCCGTTCCGCGAGGAGGCCGGCCGCGAGGTCGCCCGCCGGTGGCTTGCCGGCGAGCTCGAGGCCGACGCGCTCTGCTGCGCCAACGACGAGCTCGCCCTGTCGGTGCAGCGGGCCGTGCAGGAGGCCGGCTACGCCGTCCCGTCCGACCTGGCCGTCGTCGGCTTCGACGACGTGATGGCCGCCCGCTTCGTGCGGCCGGGCCTGACCACCGTCCGCCAGCCGGTGCGGCGCCTCGGGCAGGAGGCCGCCGAGCGGCTGCACACCCTGGTCGTCGGCGGCGAGCTGCCCGGCACGCAGGGCGTCCTGGCCACCGAGCTGGTGCTGCGCGGCTCGTGCGGCTGCCCCGACCCCGCGCCCTGAGCCACCCCTGAGCCACCCGACCCGAGCCACCCCCGACCGTCCCCCGACCCCGCCCCCGACCCTGTCGACGCCGACAGACCACGAAAGAGGTACACGCCGATGAGACGCACCACGACCGCCACGGTGGCCCTGCTGGCCACCGGGCTCCTGCTGTCCGGCTGCGGCCGCGAGGCCACCACCGGCTCGTCCGCCGAGCAGACCGGAGAGGCGATCAGCGACGGTCCCGCCACCGGGACGATCTCGATCTGGGCCATGGGTGCCGAGGGCGAGAAGCTGCCCGAGCTGGTGAAGGAGTTCGAGGAGGCCAACCCCGACGTGACCGTCGACGTGACAGCCGTCCCCTGGGACTCCGCGCACGACAAGTTCACCACCGCGATCGCCGCCGGCGAGACGCCGGACGCCGCGATGGTCGGCACCACCTGGATGGGTGAGTTCGCCGGTCTCGGCGCGCTCGACCCGACGCCGTCCTCGATCGACTCCGGCTCGTTCTTCGAGGGCGCCTGGGGCACCACCGAGGTCGACGGCACCTCCTACGGCGTGCCGTGGTACGTCGAGACCCGGCTGGTCTACTACCGCACCGACCTGGCCGAGCAGGCCGGCTGGAGCGAGCCGCCGACCGACTGGGACGGCTTCAAGCAGATGGCGTCCGACATGCAGTCGAAGGCGGGTGCCGAGTACGGCGTCGGCCTGCAGGCCGGCGGCGTCGGCTCGTGGCAGACCGTGATGCCGTTCGCGTGGTCGAACGGGGCCGAGCTCACCAAGGACGACGGCGGCGCCTACAACTTCGACGACCCGAAGACCGCCGAGGCCGTCGAGTACTACCAGAGCTTCTTCACCGAGGGCATCGCCGACAAGGACGCCCCGGCGCAGCCGACGACCGAGCCCGACTTCGTCAGCGGGCGCGTGCCCATGTTCATCTCGGGCCCGTGGATGATGTCCGCGGTCGAGGCGCAGGGCGGCGAGGGCTTCGCCGACAAGTACGGCGTCTTCCAGATCCCGGCCGCGGAGACCTCGTCGTCCTTCGTCGGTGGCTCGAACCTCGCGGTCTTCAAGGACAGCGAGAACCGCGACAGTGCCTGGAAGCTGGTCGAGTGGCTGTCCGAGCCCGAGACCCAGGTGGCGTGGTACCAGATCTCCACCGACCTGCCGGCCGTCACCTCGGCCTGGGACGACCCGTCGCTGAGCGAGGACGAGAAGCTGGCCACGTTCGGCACCCAGCTCGAGACCGCGAAGGCGCCGCCCTCGTTCCCCACCTGGGAGCAGGTCGTCACCGGGTTCGACTCCGAGCTCGAGCGCATCACCAAGCAGGACGCCGACGTGGCCGAGGGCCTGACGGCCGTCCAGGACCAGGCCGACTCGATCGGCACCGGGCAGTAGGGCCGCCTGCCATGAGCGCCACCACCGCGACGGAGAAGGAGCGGCGCACCGCGCCGGCTCCCCCCTCCCGCGCCCGGACCGGGTTGCGGGAGGGGCGGGCCGCGTGGCTGCTCGCCCTGCCCTTCTGCCTGCTGTTCCTCGTGTTCACGGTCTGGCCCGTCATCCAGTCCCTGTTCATGAGCGTCACCGACACCAGTGCACGCGACCTGCGCACGCCCTTCAACGTCGACATCATCGGGATCGAGAACTACGCCCGCGCGCTGGGCGACGACAAGTTCCTCACCGCGATGGCGAACACGGGCTTCTTCGTCGTCATCGGCGTCCCCCTGACGCTGGGCGTGGCACTGGCTGCGGCGGTGGCGCTCGACAAGGGCATCCAGCGGCTGCGCTCGTTCTTCCGGCTCGGCTTCTACCTGCCCGTGATCACCTCGATCGTGGCGGTCGCGGTGGTGTGGCGGTTCATCTACCAGACCGACGGCGGGCTGCTGAACACCGTCCTGGGGTGGGTCGGCGTCGACGGCCCCAACTGGCTCGGGTCGGAGGACTGGTCGAAGCCGGCCATCATCCTGCTCATCGTGTGGCGCAACTTCGGCACCGGCATGATCATCTTCCTGGCCGGCCTCCAGGCCGTCCCCGCGTCGCTGCTCGAGGCCGCGGCCATCGACGGCGCCAATGCCTGGAAGCGGTTCTGGCACATCACGTTCCCGCTGCTGCGACCCACCCTGCTGTTCGTGTCGGTGACGACGATGATCGGCTACCTGCAGATCTTCGACGAGCCGTTCGTCCTCACCCGCGGCGGCCCGCTCGACAGCACGGTCACGATGTCCATGTACACCTACCAGCAGTTCAGCTTCGGCAACTACGGCTACGCGGCCTCGATGAGCTACCTGATCTTCGTGGTCATCGCCGTCGTCACGGCGATCCAGTTCCGGCTGCTGCGGGAGAACCAGTCATGACCGCCTCCGAGACCGCTCCGCGTCCGGTCAGCGCCGTCCCGGTCGGTCCGGGAGCCGCGCGTCCCGGCGCCGACCTGGACGCCCGCCCTCCGGCCGAGCGCGCCGGGTGGCTGCGCCGCAACTGGCTCTACCCGGTGCTGACGCTCGCCCTGGTCGTCGTCGCGTCGCCGTTCGTGTGGATGGTGCTCGGTGGGTTCAAGACCACGGCCGAGCTGCGGCAGGTGCCGCCGACGGTGCTGCCCGAGAGCCCGACGCTGGACAACTTCACCCAGCTGTTCGCCCGGCTCGACTTCGGCACGTACTTCCTGAACTCCCTGGTGGTCGCGGTCGTCGTCACGGTCGGCAACCTGCTGTTCTGCTCGATGCTGGGCTACGCGCTGGCGATGCTCGAGTTCAAGGGCAAGAAGGCCGTCTTCATCACGGTGCTCGTCACGTTGATGATCCCCGGCGTCGTGACCTTCGTGCCGCTGTTCGTGCTCGTGGCCAACGCCGGGCTGATCAACTCGCTGCCCGGTCTGATCCTGCCGTTCCTGGTGTCGCCGTTCGGCGTCTTCCTGATGCGGCAGTTCATCCTCGGTCTGCCGCGCGACCTGCTCGACGCCGCGCGCGTCGACGGCGCGGGCGAGCTGCGGATCTTCGCCCAGGTCTTCCTCCCGCTGTGCGGGCCGGCCCTGGCGACGCTCGGCATCCTGACCTTCCTCGGCAGCTGGAACAACTTCCTCTGGCCGCTCGTCGTGGCGCAGACCGAGGAGAACTACACCCTGCCCGTGGCGCTGGCCCTGTACTCGACCGGGCAGAACAGCACCGACTACGGCCTGCTCCTCGCGGGAGCGACCGTCGTGGTGATCCCGGTGCTCGCCGTCTTCCTGGTCTTCCAGCGCCGGATCATCGAGGGCATCGCGACCACCGGCATCAAGTGAGCCGGCTCCCTTCCCGCCACCAGACCACCTGTCCCGCAGCCGTCCTGACCCCGACCCCCACCGAAGGAGCTCGACGATGAGCGCCCCCCGCACGACCTCCCCCCTGGCCGTCCCGTCCCGCCGCGGCTTCCTGCTCGGCGCCGGAGCGGCGGCCCTGACCGGCGCCGGCACCCTCGGCGCCGGTGCGCCCGCGTCGGCCGCCCCCACGCTGCTCACCGGTGGCGGACGACGGGTCCTCGACCCCCGCACGGTGCGGCGCTGGGCCGCCGACACCTGGCACTCGCTGGTGCGGATGACCGACGAGAGCACCGGACTCGTCGCCGACAACATCCCCGAGTCGCTGGCCGACGAGGACCGCAGCCGCTACACCTCGCCCACCAACATCGGCGGCTACCTGTGGAGCGCGATCGTGGCCCGCGAGCTGGGGATCATCTCGCGCGGCGAGTGCACGCGACGCCTCGTGCAGACGCTCACGACGCTGCTGCGGATGGACCACCACGAGCCGAGCGGCATGTACTACAACTGGTACGACGAGAAGACCGGCGACGTCGTCACCACCTGGCCGGACAGCGGCGACCGCGTGTACCCGTTCCTGTCCAGCGTCGACAACGGCTGGCTCGGTGCGGCTCTCATGGTCGTGCAGTCGTCCGACCGCGGTGCCCGCCCGCTGGCGCGGCGGCTCTTCGAGCGGATGCGCTGGGACGCGTTCGTCAACCCGGCCAAGCCGCCGGCGGGCCTGCTGCACGGCGGGTTCTACGACGCGCCGCCGCCCCCCGGTGCCGACGTCTTCGTGGGCAACCACATCGGCGAGGGCGAGGACGTCTGGCTCACCAACCACCACTACGACACCTGGGTCTCCGAGACCCGCATCACCAGCTACCTCGCCGTCGCCACGGGGCAGACCCCTGCGTCGCACCTGTTCTCGGCCTGGCGCACGTTCCCGGCCTCGTGCGACTGGTCGTGGCACGAGACCCAGCCGGTCGGGCGCACCCGCACCTACCTCGGCGTCGACGTCTTCGAGGGTGCCTACCCCTACCGCGGCATGCGCGTGGTGCCTGGCTGGGGCGGCAGCATGTTCGAGGAGCTGATGCCCGACGTCTTCGTGCACGAGGCGAAGTGGGGCCGGCGCTCGTGGGGCGTCCAGCACCCGCTGCACGTCCGGGCGCAGCGCGAGCACGGGATGATGGAGGCCGACTACGGCTTCTGGGGCTTCTCCCCGTCGTCCAACCCGCTCGGCGGCTACCGCGAGTACGGGGTCGACGCCCTGGGCCTCAACCCCGAGGGCTACTTCTCGGACGTCGAGATGACCAACTACGACCCGGGTTTCGGCGACTGCCGCGAGGCCACGAACCCCACGCCCACCTACGGCGACGGCGTGGTCACGCCGCACGCGGCCTTCCTCGGCATGATGTACGAGCCGACCGAGGCGTTCATCAACCTGCGCGGCATCGAGCGCGACCTCGGTGCGTACGGCGAGGGCGGCTTCTTCGACGCCGTCGCGGTGCGCTCGGGCACGATCGCCCGGCGCTACCTCTCGCTCGACCAGGCGATGGTGATGGGTGCGGTGGGCAACGTGATGGCGCGCAACGTGCTGCGCGACGCCTTCTGCACCAGGACGGTCGAGCGCCGGCTGCGCCCGGTGCTCGCGATGGAGCAGTTCGGCGCGGGGATCGACTGACCACGGACCGACTGACCACGGACGAGGAGACGGTTGCGATGGGAACGGCGACGGTGACGGGGCCCACGAGGCCTGATCCGAGGGACGTCGACGGCAGGGAGCGTGGCGAGCCGTACTGGGACGCCGCGCTCCCGGTCGAGGAGCGGGTCGACGACCTGGTCGGGCGGATGGGCCTGGCCGAGAAGGTGGGGCTGCTGTTCCACACCGTGATCGAGGCGGGCGAGGACGGCTCGACGCTGCCCGGCCCGGGGCGGATCAGCAAGACCGGGACGCGCGAGGTGGTGGTCGACAAGCTGGTCAACCACTTCAACGTGCACGACCTGCACGACCCGCGGATGGCGGCGCGCTGGTACAACAACGTGCAGCGGCTGGCGGCCGAGACCCCGCACGGCATCCCGGTGACGATCTCCACCGACCCGCGCAACGCCTTCATCGAGAACTCCGGCGCCGGCTTCGCGGCGCGGGCGTTCTCGCAGTGGCCCGAGCCGCTCGGCCTGGCCGCGCTGCGCGACGCCGACCTGGTGCGCCGCTTCGGCGACGTCGCCCGGCAGGAGTACGTGTCGGTCGGCATCCGTGCCGCGCTGCACCCCACCCTCGACCTCGCGACGGAGCCGCGGTGGGCCCGCCAGGCGCACACCTTCGGCCAGGACCCCGCGCTGGTCACCGAGCTGTCGCTGGCGTACCTCGCCGGGTTCCAGGGCGAGCGGCTCGGCCCCGACTCGGTCGCCTGCACCGCCAAGCACTTCCCCGGCGGCGGCCCGCAGCAGGACGGCGAGGACGCGCACTTCCCGTACGGCCGCGAGCAGGTCTACCCCGGTGGACGTTTCGACGACCACCTGTCGCCGTTCCCGCCGGTGCTGGCCGCCGGTGTCGCCGCCGTGATGCCCTACTACGGCATGCCGGTCGGCCTCGAGGTCGACGGCGAGCGGATCGAGGAGGTCGGCTTCGGCTACAACCGGCAGGTCGTGACGGGCCTGCTGCGCGAGCGGCTCGGCTACGACGGCGTGGTGCTCACCGACTGGGAGCTGGTGAACGACAACCACGTGGGCGACCAGGTGCTGCCGGCGCGGTCGTGGGGGGTCGAGCACCTCGACCCGCTCGGCCGGATGGAGCTGGTGCTGCAGGCCGGCTGCGACCAGTTCGGCGGCGAGGAGTGCGTCGACGTGCTGCTCGAGCTGGTGCGCACCGGCCGGGTCACCGAGGCCCGGATCGAGGAGTCGGCGCGGCGTCTGCTCGCCGTGAAGTTCCGGCTCGGCCTGTTCGACCACCCGTACGTCGACGAGGACCACGCGGCCGCCACGGTGGGCCAGGAGCAGTTCCGCGCCGAGGGGCTGGCCGCGCAGTCGGCCTCGGTCACGGTGCTGCAGGACGGCACCGACCACCTCGACGGCGTGCTGCCCCTGCGTCCCGGCGCGCGGGTGTACTGCGAGGGCTACGACCGCGCCGTCGTCGGCGAGCGGTTCACCCTGGTCGACCGGCCGGAGGACGCCGACGTGGCGCTGCTGCGCCTCGGCGCGCCGTTCGAGCCGCGCTCGGACCTGTTCCTGGAGTCCTGGTTCCACCAGGGGCACCTGGACTTCCAGCCCGGGCTCGTCGCGCGGCTCAGCCGGCTGGCCGCCGCGGCACCGCTCGTGGTCGACGTCGTGCTCGACCGGCCGGCGGTGCTCACGCCGCTGCTGCCGCTGTGCTCGGCCCTGACCGGCAGCTACGGCACGTGCGACGCCGCGCTGCTCGACGCCCTCACCGGCGAGGTCGAGCCCCGCGGGCGGCTGCCGTTCGACCTGCCCCGCTCGATGCAGCAGGTGCGCGAGCACCCCGAGGACGTCCCCGGCCTCGGCGACCCGCTGTTCCCCTTCGGCCACGGCCTGTCGCTGCGCCGCTGAGAGCCCGGTCCGGGGCCGTACCGGCGGCCCCGGACCGACCCCTCGCCCGACCCCTCGAGGTGTCCGGGTATCCGGTTGGCAGGCTGTCGGACGCCGGCACTAGCGTCGTGCCGTGCCCTCCTCCGACGTCCTGGTCTCCGCCCGCGGCCTGCGCAAGTCGTTCGGCGACCTCGAGGCCGTCAAGGGCATCGACGTCCAGGTGCGGGCGGGGGAGTCGTTCGGCTTCCTCGGCCCGAACGGGGCCGGCAAGTCGTCCACGATGCGCATGATCGGCTGCGTCTCGCCGCCGTCGGGCGGCGAGCTGCGCATCCTCGGCCTCGACCCGGCGCACGACGGGCCGGCGATCCGCGCCCAGCTCGGCGTCTGCCCGCAGCGCGACTACCTCGACGAGGAGCTCACCGTCGAGGAGAACATGCACACCTACGGCCGCTACTTCGGCCTGTCCAAGGTCGAGGTGCGGCGCCGCACCGTCGAGCTGCTCGACTTCGCCCAGCTCACCGAGCGGCGCACCTCGAAGGTCGAGCCGCTCAGCGGCGGCATGAAGCGGCGGCTCACGATCGCCCGGTCGCTGATCAACTCCCCGCGCATCCTGCTGCTCGACGAGCCGACCACCGGTCTCGACCCCCAGGCCCGGCACGTGCTGTGGGACAGGCTGTTCCGGCTCAAGCGCGCGGGCGTCACGCTCGTGCTCACGACGCACTACATGGACGAGGCCGAGCAGCTGTGCGACCGCCTGGTCGTCATGGACCACGGGGTCATCGTCGCCGAGGGGTCGCCGCGCGAGCTGATCGCCGAGCACTCCACCCGCGAGGTGCTCGAGCTGCGCTGGCACGCCGACGACCACGCCCCGTTCGCCGCCCAGGTCGAGGGCGTCGGCGAGCGGGTCGAGGTGCTGCCCGACCGGCTGCTGCTCTACGTCCACGACGGCGACGCCGCGGTGGCGGCCGTGCACCAGCGCGGCCTCGAGCCGATGTCGAGCCTGGTGCGCCGCTCCACCCTCGAGGACGTCTTCCTGCGCCTCACCGGACGGACGCTGGTCGACTGATGGCCACCGAGCAGGTCGAGGGCAGGGCGCTCGGGACGGCGCCGCCGCGGGGCGGGGGAGCGCCGGCCGTCCTGGAGTACCTCCTGGCCGTGTGGCGTCGCACCTTCCGCGGCTCCCTCATCTCCAGCTTCCTGACGCCGCTGCTGTACCTCGCGGCGATGGGGTACGGCCTCGGTGCGCTGGTCGACCGCGGCACCTCGGGCGGCATCGACGGCGTCTCGTACGTGGCGTTCATCGCGCCGGGGGTGCTGGCCGCCACCGCGATGCAGACCGCGTCGGGGGAGTGCACCTACCCGGTGCTCGGCGCGATCAAGTGGAACGGGCAGTTCCACGCCATGCTCGCCACCCCGCTGAGCCCTCGCCAGGTGCTCGCCGGACACGTCGCCTACCTGGTCGCGCGGTTCCTGGTCGTGTGCGGCGTCTTCCTCCTCGTCGCAGCGGTTCTCGGCGCCACCCCGGCGTGGACGACGCCGCTCGCGCTGCCCGCGGCGGTGCTCACGGGGCTGGCGTTCGCGACGCCGATCACCGCCCTGGCCGCGCGGGTGCAGGACGGCGGCGACAGCTTCAACGTGCTGTTCCGGTTCGTCGTGATGCCGATGTTCCTGTTCAGCGGCACGTTCTTCCCGGTCGACCAGCTGCCGGGCTGGATGCAGCCGGTCGCGTGGGCCACCCCGCTGTGGCACGGCGTCGAGCTCTGCCGCGGACTCACCCTCGGCACCGGCACCGCCGCCGGGGCGGTCGGGCACGTCGCCTACCTGCTGGTGTTCGTCGCGGTCGGCTGGGTGCTCGCCGAGCGCGCCCTCACGAAGCGGCTGGTGAGCTGATGGACGCCGACCTGCGCACCGATCCCGCCACCGAGCGACCGGCCCGTCGCGGCCCCGCGAGCGCGCTCGCCCGCGCCCTCCCGCTGCCCGCCGGCGCCGGCATGGCGCGGATGATGGTCGAGCGCAACTTCCTGGCGTTCCGGCACGCCTGGATCACCATCGTCTCCGGGTTCTTCGAGCCGGTCTTCTACCTGTTCGCGATGGGCGTCGGCATCGGCGCGCTCGTCGGGACGGTCACCCTCGACGGCGGGCGCCAGGTCGAGTACGCGGCCTTCGTCGCACCGGCGCTGCTCGCGGCCTCGGCCATGAACGGCGCGGTCTTCGACAGCACCTTCAACATCTTCTTCAAGATGAAGCACGCGCGGCTGTACGACTCGATCCTGGCCACGCCGCTGGGTCCGAGGGACGTCGCCGTCGCCGAGATCGGCTGGGCGCTGCTGCGCGGGCTGGTCTACTCGGTCGCGTTCTACCTGGTGGCGCTGGCGAGCGGGCTGGTCGGGTCGTGGTGGTCGCTGCTCGCGATCCCCGCGGCGCTCGCTGATCGGGTTCGCGTTCGCCGCGGTCGGCATGGCCGCCACCACGTACATGCGCTCGTGGCAGGACTTCGACTACGTGCAGCTCGCGATCCTGCCGATGTTCCTGTTCTCGACGACGTTCTTCCCGCTGTCGACCTTCCCCACCGCGCTGCAGTGGGTGGTGCAGGCGACGCCGTTGTTCCACGGCGTCTCGCTGGTGCGCGACCTGATGCTCGGCCAGGTCGGTGCCGGCCTGCTCTGGCACGTGCTCTACCTGGTGGCGATGGGCCTGGTCGGGGTCGTCGTCGCCTCCCGCCGGCTGGAGACGTTGCTGCTCAGGTGAGCTCACCCCCCGCGCACGTGCTCGACCTGTTCGCCGTCACCGGCGAGGTGCACCTGCTCCCCGGCGGTCGCGGCGGCAGCGTCCGGGCCGGAGATCTCGTGCTCTCGCCCGGTCGCGACGACGCCGAGAGCACCTGGCTCAGCCCGGTGCTCGCCCGCCTCGCCGTCCGCATGGACGAGCGCGTCCGCCGCCGACCGCGCGACCTGCGCGTCGCGGTGCCCGTCCCAGCCCGTGACGGCACCTGGGTCGTCGACGGGTGGGCGGCCAGCCGGTACGAGCCCGGCACCGCGACCTGCACCGACCTCGACGTCGTCGTCGCGGCCGGTCGGGTGCTGCACGCCGAGCTCGCGTCGGCGGTGCCCACGGCTCCTGAGGTCCTCGCCGTACGCACCCACCGCTGGGCCCGCGCCGACGTGCTGGCGAACGACTCGACGGCCGACGCCGTCGCCGATGCCGTCCGCGGACGTCCGCACGCCGCCCTCGTCGCCCGCCTGCTGCGGGTCCGCGACGACCACGATGCCCGGGGCGCCGAGCAGCTCGTGCACGGCGACCTCGCAGGCAACGTCCTGCTCGACGCCGCCGGTGCCGCCGTCGTGATCGACGTCGCCCCGTACTGGCGCGACCCGGCCTGGGCCGAGGCCGTCGCGGTGCTCGACCTCGTGCTCTGGTCCGGCGCCGACGCGGCCGCCCTGGCGTCGTACGCCGCCGGCCCCGCCCGGGCCGTGCTCGCCCGCGCCGCCCTGTTCCGGCTGCTCAGCGACGACCCTCCTGACACCGACCGCTACGTCGCCGCGCTCGGCCCGCTGCTGGCCGACCCCGTCGGCGGCACCCGTCGCGGTTGAGCAGTCACCCCGTCGCCGCTGAGTAGGCGGGCCCATCTGCGCGCCCGCCGGTCGCGACGAGGCTCGACGGCATGACGCAGCGGGTGGTCGAGGGGCTCGGCACGCAGCGGCACGCGGGGGTGGAGGGGACCTCCGCGAGCCGCTCGGGACGCGCGGGGGGCGTCCTGCCGCGTACCGCGTCTCTCGCTCGCCGGCTGCGTCGCGGCGACGGGCTTCGTCCTGGGGGTGGCGGGGCCGAGGGTGGGCGGGCAGGCGCAGGGGGAGGTGCTCGTCTGGGTGCTGTGCCTGCCCGCCCTCGTCGTCGTGCCGGGCGCGCTGCTGCGGGCGAGCATCGGGTGGCCGGTGCTGCTGAACGCGGCACTGGCGATGGCGGCGGTGGTGTGGTTGCTCGTGCCCACGGCCGTCGCCGACGCGCACCCCACCGGCGCCCGTCTCGCGCAGGACGTCTCGGCGCTCGTCGTCCCGCCGGGCCAGCGCGTCGTGGAGCGGCTGGAGGGGGAGCGGCCGGTGCGGGACGACACCGCCGACGACGCCCGGGGCGGCGCTGGTCTCGGTGGCCGCCGGTCGCCGCGGGGGAGCGGTGCCGGTCCCGCCCTCGACCTGGCCGGTCGCGTCGCCCCTGTCCGCGACCCGTGCCGGACGCGACGCCGCGGCGGCGTGGGGGCGCTCGCTGCAGGCGGCCGGCTTCACCCGCGCCGCCGGCGACCGGTTCGAGCGGGGCCGGTGGACCAGCGCCTGGGTGGTCGCCCACGGCGACGGCGCCGTGGTCGTGCTCGCCGCCCGGGGCTGATCGCCTCGCGCCCGCCAGGTGCCCGACACGCCCGCGTGTCGCTGCTGCCGGGTCGAACACGTGTTCGGTAGTGTCGTCCACAGGTCGGCAGCCGCCCGGCCGGTGTCCACAGATCGACGGGCTCCGGGGACGGATGTCGGTGGTCGCTCCTAGCGTCCTCCTCGACACAGACGACACAGCCCGGCCGACCGGCCGGCGACCACGAAGGTGGAGAACCTGATGCCCGCTCCTGACCGCGACAAGGCCCTCGAGACCGCGCTCTCCCAGATCGACCGGCAGTTCGGCAAGGGCTCGGTGATGCGCCTGGGCGACGAGGTGCGGGCGCCGATCGCCACCATCCCCACCGGCTCGATCGCGCTCGACGTCGCGCTCGGCATCGGCGGCCTGCCCCGTGGCCGCGTCGTCGAGATCTACGGCCCGGAGTCCAGCGGTAAGACCACCGTCGCGCTGCACGCCGTCGCCAACGCGCAGAAGGCCGGCGGCATCGCGGCGTTCATCGACGCCGAGCACGCGCTCGACCCCGAGTACGCCAAGAAGCTCGGCGTCGACACCGACGCGCTGCTGGTGTCGCAGCCCGACACCGGTGAGCAGGCGCTCGAGATCGCCGACATGCTGATCCGCTCCGGCGCGCTCGACATCATCGTCATCGACTCCGTGGCGGCGCTGGTGCCCCGTGCCGAGATCGAGGGCGAGATGGGCGACAGCCACGTCGGTCTGCAGGCCCGGCTGATGAGCCAGGCGCTGCGCAAGATCACCGGTGCGCTGAGCAACTCCGGCACCACCGCGATCTTCATCAACCAGCTGCGCGAGAAGATCGGCGTGATGTTCGGCTCGCCCGAGACCACCACGGGCGGCAAGGCGCTGAAGTTCTACGCCTCGGTCCGCCTCGACGTGCGCCGCATCGAGACCCTCAAGGACGGCACCGACGCGGTCGGCAACCGCACCCGCGTCAAGGTCGTGAAGAACAAGGTCAGCCCGCCGTTCAAGCAGGCCGAGTTCGACATCCTGTACGGCCAGGGCATCTCCCGCGAGGGCGGCCTGATCGACATGGGCGTCGAGCAGGGCTTCGTCCGCAAGTCCGGCGCCTGGTACACCTACGACGGCGACCAGCTCGGCCAGGGCAAGGAGAACGCGCGCTCGTTCATGCGCGACAACCCCGACCTCGCCGACGAGCTGGAGAAGAAGATCAAGGAGAAGCTCGGCATCGGTCCGGTGCTCGACGCACCGGCCGTCGAGGCCCCGGTCGAGTTCTGACCCGGTCCCACCGCCCGAGCCCCGAGCGCCTGACCAGCACGCCGTGATGCGCACGCGCGCCCGACGCGGGGCGGGGGACGACCGAGCCCCCCGCCCCGACGTCGCGGCCGACCCCGATGCCGACCCCGCGTCGGTCGCCCGGCGGATCGTGCTCGACCAGCTCACCGTCCGGGCTCGCAGCCGGGCCGAGCTGGCGACCACGCTGGCGCGCCGGGGCGTCCCCGACGAGGTCGCCGCGTCGGTGCTCGACCGGATGGAGCAGGTCGACCTCGTCGACGACGAGGCGTTCGCGCACGAGTGGGTGCGCTCCCGGCAGCGCAGCAAGGGCCTGTCGGGACGCGCGCTGCGGCTCGAGCTGCACCGCAAGGGGATCGACACCGAGACCGCGTCGGCCGCACTGGCCGAGATCGATCCCGACGACGAGCGCGCCGCCGCGCGCGAGCTGGTCGAGCGCAAGGCGCGGGCGACCCGCGGCCTCGACCACCAGGTGCGGGTGCGCCGCCTCGTGGGGATGCTCGCCCGCAAGGGCTACGGCTCCGACGTCGCGCTCGGGGTCGTGCGCGAGGTGCTGGGCGAGGAGCACGAACACGACGACGTGGGCACCGGCGACCACCTCGACAGCCGGTAGACCGTCCACAGCGTTGTCCACCGCTGTGGATGGGGCGAGTTTGATGCTGTTTGACCTCGGTCTAGGGTCGTGCCCATGACCTCGTCCGGCCTCCGCATCGATCCGCTGAGCCTCTTCTTCGCCGTCGGCCTCGGCCCGCTCCTGCGCACCGCACCGGTCGACGCCGGGTCGTGCCTCGACGCCGCGCTCGCGCAGCAGGGCCCCGAGCGGTTGGCGGTCCTCGTCCCCGAGTTGCGCAGGCTGCGCGACGACGCCGGCGACGAGGCGGCGGCCGAGCGTGCCCTCGCGCCCTGGCTCGATGACCTCGGCGTCCCCGACGGCCCGTCCTGGCTGGCCTACCTCGACGTCCTGGTGGAACGTGCCGACCAGGTGCTCGCCGATCCGGCGCTGGTCCCGGCCGGCCTCACGGCCCCGTTCGCCGTCGCCGATCCGGGCCTGCCGCGGGTGTCGTCCTTCCCGTCCGTCGAAGTGGCGAACGCGGTGGCCACCGCGCTGGTGCGCGGCCACGACGACCTGCTCCGCGCCTGGGACGCCGACCAGGGCGGCCTGCCCCGGGTGCACCTGCACGCCGACCTGCGCGCCGGTCCCGGCGAGGTCGGCGTGGTCGTGCGTCCCGACGACCACCGCGGCAGCGTGCTGCGTCCGGCGACCGCCCGATCGACCACCACCGCCGCGTGCCTGGTGCTGGGCCGCGTCCCGGCGAGCGGCAACCCGGTGGTGCTCACCTGCTACCCGGAGGTTCCGCTCGACGGCCGTGTCCGGGCGCGGTACCCGCAGCTGTGCCACGTGCTCGGCGGCTGGTTCGGGCAGGACCACGAGCCCGCCCTCGCCGCGATGCGCGAGGTCACCGCCGCGCTGGGCGAACCGGCCCGTGGTCGGGTGCGCGCCGAGCTGGCGGCGCTGCTGGCCGACGAACCCACCGACGACGGCGTGCGCGCCGTGCTCGAGCAGTGCGGCAGCTACCTGCTGCCGCGGTCCGCCCGGCACTGGGTCGACCGGTTCGCCTGGCGGCTGGGCGCGTTCGCGCCCTGAGCCGCCGCGCGGTTCAGGCCCCGGTACCGGTCACGGTCGCCTGGGTGGCCTGCGTACCCCGGCGGCCGCTGCGCGACTGCCGTCCCTGCACGGCCTCGGCCAGCTTGCCGAGGCCGAAGTTCAGGGCGATGAAGATCAGGGCCACGACGACGAAGGTCTGGATCGGGTTGTCGAGGTTGCGCTGGATGTCCTCGCCGCGTCCGAGGAGCTCGGGGTAGTTGCCGACGATGGCGACGAGCGAGGTGTCCTTGAGCACGACCACGAGCTGGCTGATCAGGGCCGGGAGCATCACCCGGAACGCCTGCGGCAGCAGCACCAGCCGCATCGTCTGCCACTGCGTGAGCCCGGTGGCCAGCGCCGCCTCGCGCTGGCCACGCGGCAGCGACTGCACGCCGGCGCGGACGATCTCGGCGAAGACCACCATGTTGTAGAGGGTCAGGCCGATGACCAGGCCCCACAGCTCGCGTCCCCCGTACCAGGAGCGGAAGTCGATGCCGATCTCGGGCAGCGAGCGGATGCACAGGAAGACCAGGATGACGACGGGCGCGCCGCGCAGCACCTCGACCACGCCGACGAGCGGGATCCGCGCGGTGCGCCCGAGCTGCAGCCGCGCCACGGCGATCAGCGTGCCGAGCACCAGCGAGAGCACCATCGCGATCGCGGCCGCCTGCAGCGTGTAGAGCAGGCCACGGCCGAGCAGCTCCCAGACGGCGTCGAAGGCCTCGTTGGAGGGGTCGAGGAACGGCGCCCACAGCTCCCACTCGAACTGGCCGCGGTCGGCGAGCCGGAGGGCGACGACCACCAGGAGGCCGGCGACGACGAGGCCGGCGACGACCGTCCCGATCAGGGTGTTGCGGCGGGCCTTCGGGCCCTGCGCGTCGTACAGGACGCTGCTCATCGCACGATCGCCACCTTGTTCTCGATGCCCGCGAGCAGGGCGGCGGCCGGCAGGGTGAGCATCAGGTAGCCGACGAGCACGCCCATGATCACGGGGAACGTCGCGTAGCCGAGGGCGCTGGTGAGCCGGGTGCCGGCGGAGAACAGGTCGGCCCCGACGCCGAACGCGCCGACGACGGCCGAGTTCTTGAACATGGCGATGATGACGCTGCCGAGCGGCGGCACCACCGTCCGGAACGCCTGGGGGAGGACGACCATCCGCAGCGACTGCGTGAACGTGAGCCCGATCGAGCGGGCGGCCTCGGCCTGGCCGGAGGGCACCGAGTTGATGCCCGACCGGATCGCCTCGCACACGAACGCCGAGGTGTAGAGCACCAGGCCGAGCACGCCGAAGAACCAGAACGACCTGTTGATGCCGATCTCCGGCAGGCCGAAGGCGCAGAAGAACAGCACCACGGTCAGCGGGGTGTTGCGCAGCGTCGTCACCCAGAACGACCCGAACGCGCGCAGCGGCGGGACGGGCGAGACGCGGCAGCCGGCGATCACGGTGCCCAGCACGAGCGCCCCGAGCGTCGCGGCCAGGATGATGCGCAACGACCCGAGGTAGCCGCGCAGGAACAGGTCGAAGTTGTCGACGACGACGTCCACGGAGCCTCCGGAGGTCGGCCGACCCGGTCCCGCGCGGGGACCGGGTCGGCCGGTGGATCAGGCGGACGGGCGAGGACGCCGTCCGAGTGGTGCGGTCAGCCCGTCAGGAGCAGGTGTCGGCCGCGGGCAGCTCGGGGGTCTGGGTGCCCTCGATCTGGCCGGCGGTGGAGTCCCAGGCGGCGAGGTAGGCGTCCTCGTTCTCGGCCAGGGTCTCGTTGATGAACTCGCAGAACTCGACGTCGCCCTTGCTGACGCCGATGCCGTACGGCTCCTCGGTGAACTGCTCACCCACGAGCTTGAACTCGCCCTCGGACTCGGACACGAAGCCGAGCAGGATGACGTTGTCGGTCGTGACGCCCTGCACCTGGCCGTTGCTCAGCGCGTCGGCGCACTGCGAGTACTCCTCGAACAGCACGAGCTGGGCGTCGTTCGCCAGGTACTCGCGGATGTTCTCCGACGGGGTGGAGCCGTTGACCGAGCAGATCTTCCAGTCCGGGTTGTCGGCGAGGTCCTCGGGGCCGGCCACGGTCTCGTCGTCGGCGGCCGTCATGATCTGCTGGCCGGCCTCGTAGTACGGGCCGGCGAAGGTGATGCGCTCCTTGCGGGCGTCGTTGATCGTGTAGGTCGCCACGACGATGTCGACCTCGTCCTTCTCCAGCACCTCCTCGCGCACCGCGGAGGTCGCCTCGGACCACTCGATGTCCTCGGCGGTGAGGCCGAGCGCGCCGGCGATGATCTTCGCGACCTCGACGTCGAAGCCCTCGAGCTCGCCCTCGAGGTTCTCCAGGCCGAACCCGGGCTGGTCGTACTTGGTGCCGACGCGCAGGGTGCCGGCCTCGGCGATGTCGGCCATGGTCGTGCCGGCCTCGAACTCGGGCGCCTCCTCGACGGGTGGCTCCGGGGTGGTCGTGGCGTCGTCCCCACCGCAGGCGGTGAGGGCGAGGGCGCCGGCAGCCAGTGCGGCGGCCAGTGCGGTGCGGCGGAACATCATCGTGCGGTCCTCCCGGGTAGGGGTCGGTCGTGCTCGGTGGTCGGTCGTGCGGCCTGGTGGGCGGTCAGTGGGTGAGGATCTTCGACAGGAAGTCCTGCGCGCGCGTGCTCTGGGCGTTCGTGAAGAACTCCTCGGGCGGCGCCTCCTCGACGATCTCGCCGTCGGCCATGAACACCACCCGGTCCGCCGCGCGACGGGCGAAGCCCATCTCGTGCGTCACGACCACCATCGTCATCCCCTCCTTGGCGAGGGTGGTCATGACGTCGAGGACCTCGTTGATCATCTCGGGGTCCAGCGCCGAGGTGGGCTCGTCGAAGAGCATCACCTTCGGCTCCATCGCCAGCGCCCGGGCGATCGCGACCCGCTGCTGCTGCCCGCCGGACAGCTGCGCGGGGTACTTGTCGGCCTGGCTCGCGACGCCGACCCGCTCGAGCAGCTCGCGGGCGGTCTTCTCGGCCTCGGCCTTGGACCTGCGCCGCACCTTGGTCGGCCCGAGGGTCACGTTCTCGAGCACCGTCTTGTGGGCGAACAGGTTGAACGACTGGAACACCATGCCGACGTCGGCGCGCAGCCTGGCCAGCGCCTTGCCCTCGGCGGGCAGCGGCTTGCCGTCGAGGGTGATCGAGCCGCTCTCGTAGGTCTCGAGCCGGTTGATGGCGCGGCACAGCGTGGACTTGCCCGACCCCGACGGCCCGATCACGACCACGACCTCGCGCTCGTGCACCGTCAGGTCGATGTCCTTGAGCACGTGCAGCGGCGCCGAAGTGCTTGTTGACCTTGTCGAGGACCACCAGCGGACGTCCGGTGTCGCCGTCCCCCGAGGGGGTGGCGGCGTCCTTGGTCAGGTCGGTCATGCCGGGAACCTAGTGCTCCGGCGTGTCCGGTTCCCACCTCCCGGTGCCGCTGGGGGCAGGTCGTGATGAGTCTGAGACCTGATCGGCCCGTTGACGGCGTTTCCTGGCGCCCGGATCGTCCCGGTACGCGATCGCCGGGAGGTACGTCAGTACGACGGCAGGGACGGGTCGACGTCGCGCACCCAGGCGGTGATCCCGCCCTCGAGGTGGCGGGCGTCGTCGAAGCCGGCGGCCCGCAGCACCCGCAGCGCCTGCGCCGAGCGCACGCCCGACTTGCACAGCAGCACGACCGGACGGTCGCGCGGCACGGCGTCCGGTACGCCCCGGCCGAACTCGCGCACCGGCACGTGCACCGCGCCGGGCAGCGCGACGATGGCGAGCTCGTCGGCCTCGCGCACGTCGACCACGTGGACCGCGTCGTCGGCGAGCAGGGCGGCGAGCGCGGGGGCGTCGACGACCGGCACGTCGTCCTCGTCCGGGTAGGGCGAGGTGACGGTGGTGACCGGCGGCGCGGCGGGGTCGCGGCGCACCTCGAGCGTGCGCCAGGTCGTGGCGAGGGCATCGAGCACGACCATCCGCCCGACCAGCGGCTCGCCCGCACCGGTGACGAGCTTGACCACCTCGGACGCCATCACCGACCCCACCATCGCGCAGACCGCGCCGAGCACGCCGGCCTCGCCGCACGACGGCACCGACCCCGGGGGAGGCGGCGACGGGAACAGGTCGCGGTAGGTGGGCCCGTGCTCCGCCCAGAACACGCTGACCTGGCCGTCGAAGCGCAGGATCGACCCCCACACCAGCGGGACGCCGGCCAGCACGCAGGCGTCGCTGACCACGTAGCGGGTGGGGAAGTTGTCGGTGCCGTCGACGACCAGGTCGTAACCGCGCACCAGGTCGAGCGCGGTGGCGGCGTCGACCCGGCCGCGGTGCGCCACGACCCGCACCAGCGGGTTGACCCGCGCGACCGACTCGGCGGCGCTGTCGACCTTGGGGCGTCCGACGTCGGCGACGCCGTGCACGACCTGGCGCTGCAGGTTGGAGGAGTCGACCACGTCGTCGTCGACCACGCCGATCGTCCCGACGCCCGCGGCGGCGAGGTAGAGCAGGACGGGGGAGCCGAGGCCGCCGGCGCCGACGACCAGGACGCGCGCGTTCTTCAGCCGGCGCTGACCCTCGCGACCGATCTCGGGCAGCAGGAGGTGCCGGGAGTAGCGCGTGACCTCCTCGGCGGTGAGGTCCTCGCCCGGTGCGACGAGCGGCGGGTAGGTGCTCATGCCGGCGCCGGCCCGGTGCTGTCGCGCACGACCAGCTCGGTCGCGAGCACGTGGTGGGGGACCTCGTCGGTCGGCCCTGCGCCGATGAGCTCCAGCAGCGTGCGCACCGCCAGGCGTCCCTTCTCGGTGCTGTCCTGGCGCACGGTGGTGAGCGCGGGGTGCGTGCGCCGCGCGCGGGGGCTGTCGTCGAACCCGACGACCGACAGGTCGTCGGGCACCCGCAGCCCGAGCTCGGCCGCCTCGTCGAGGACCGCCTCGGCGATCAGGTCGGAGTAGCAGAGCACCGCCGTCGGGCGGTCGTCCCGCTCGAGCAGCAGCCGCGCCGCCCGGCGCGAGATCTCGTAGTCGTAGGCAGGGACCTGCACGTACGCGGGGGAGGGGAGCCCGGCGTCGTGCAGCGCGTCCTCCCACCCCAGGACGCGCAGGTGCGTCGCGTGGTCGAGCGGGAGCGACGCGGGATCGTCGAGCGGGCCGAAACCGTGGTGCACCAACGAGATCAGCGCGCCGATCCGGCGGTGTCCGAGGTCGAGCAGGTGCTGGGCGGCGGCGCGGGCGCCACCGCGGTCGTCGACGTTCACGCTGGCGACGTCGCCGACCACCAGCTGGTCGACGTAGACGACGGGCAGGTCGCGCTTGTGCAGCCAGGGCACGCCGGCCGAGCCGGGGTCGCAGGCGTACACGAGCGCGCCGTCCATCGGCACGTCGCGGGTGGGCACGAGGTCGCCGGTCGTGACCGACGGCAGCAGCGTGAGCGAGCGACCGGTCTCGCGCAGCTCGCCGGCCACGCCCGACAGCACCTGCATCGCCACCTCGTCGGTGAACGACCGCTCGAGGGCGTCGGTGATCACGATGCCGACCGACCCGGTGCGACCCCGGGCGAGCGCGCGGGCCCGGGGGTCGGGGCCGACGTAGCCGAGCTCGTCGGCGGTGGCCAGGATGCGCTCGCGCAGGTCCCCGGAGAGCTGGTCGGGGCGCGAGAAGGCGTTCGACACCGTCATCCGGCTGACGCCCACCTGGTCGGCGATCGTCTGCAGTGTCACCTTGCCCACGGGGCACCCCTTCTCGTCCGGCGACGAGCGTATCCGGGGTGCCCCGTGGGGGTCTGGGGTGGTCAGTGCGCGAGCGGACGCGGGGCGTGCCGCGGTGCGCGGCTCGGCGCGGGCGCGACGCGGTCGGCGCTCGTGCGCAGCGTGCTCGCCAGCCGGGCGCGGGTGCGGGCGAACCGCGGCTCGGCGTCCGGGACGACCGGGGCGTCCGGCCGGGCGGAGAGCAGGTGGGCGCGGGTGGCGTCGTTCGCCGTGACCATCGCGAAGGGCAGGGAGTCCATCTCGGTCACCTCCAGGGTGCCTGTCGGCCGGTCGCTCTGATCGGCTGTACCGGTACAGTAGCGTGATCGTCTGTACCGGTCAAGTCGCGAGGCACGGGATTCCGGGGAAGGGCACCCACGACGTACCCTGGGCGACGCGATGACCACCACCCCTGCGGCGCCCCGCACGTACGACGTGCGCACCTACGGCTGCCAGATGAACGTGCACGACTCCGAGCGGCTGTCGGGCCTGCTCGAGGACGCCGGCTACGTGCCGCTCGAGGGCGGCGCCGACCGCGACAGCGCCGACGTCGTCGTCTTCAACACCTGCGCGGTGCGCGAGAACGCCGACAACAAGCTGTACGGCAACCTCGGCCACCTGGC
Organism: uncultured Actinomycetota bacterium; assembly: GCA_963715595.1. Classification (GTDB taxonomy): domain Bacteria; phylum Actinomycetota; class Actinomycetes; order Actinomycetales; family CAWJMD01; genus MFD01275-22. The sequence goes on along the minus strand of OY970255.1, from coordinate 1,827,790 downwards.
GCCGGTCAAGAAGAAGCACCCCGGCATGCAGATCGCCGTCGGCGGCTGCCTGGCGCAGAAGGACCGCGACACCATCGTCCGCAAGGCGCCGTGGGTCGACGTCGTGTTCGGCACCCACAACATCGGGTCGCTGCCCGCGCTGCTCGACCGCGCGCGGCACAACGAGCAGGCCGAGGTCGAGATCCTCGAGGCGCTCGAGGTGTTCCCGTCCACGCTGCCGACCAAGCGCGACTCGTCGTACGCCGGCTGGGTCTCGATCAGCGTGGGGTGCAACAACACCTGCACGTTCTGCATCGTCCCGAGCCTGCGCGGCAAGGAGAAGGACCGCCGTCCGGGCGAGATCCTGGCCGAGGTGCAGGCGCTGGTCGACGACGGCGCGCTCGAGGTCACGCTGCTCGGTCAGAACGTCAACACCTACGGCGTCGAGTTCGGCGACCGCGGCGCGTTCGCGAAGCTGCTGCGCGCGTGCGGCGGCATCGACGGCCTCGAGCGGGTCCGCTTCACCAGCCCGCACCCGGCCGCGTTCACCACCGACGTCATCGAGGCGATGGCCGAGACCCCGAACGTGATGCCGCAGCTGCACATGCCGCTGCAGTCCGGGTCCGACCGGGTGCTGAGGGCGATGCGCCGGTCGTACCGGTCCGACCGGTTCCTGCGGATCCTCGACGAGGTGCGCGGTCTGATCCCGCACGCGGCGATCTCCACCGACATCATCGTCGGGTTCCCGGGTGAGACCGAGGAGGACTTCCAGGCCACGCTCGACGTCGTGGCCGCGGCACGGTTCGCCAACGCGTTCACGTTCCAGTACTCGATCAGGCCCGGGACGCCGGCGGCCGACCTGCCCGAGCAGCTGCCGAAGGCCGTGGTGCAGGAGCGGTACGAGCGGCTGGTCGCCCTGCAGGAGCAGGTCAGCTGGGACGAGAACCTCGCCCAGGTCGGCCGCAGCGTCGAGGTGCTGGTCGCGACGGGGGAGGGGCGCAAGGACGGTGCGACGCACCGCATCTCAGGACGCGCCCGCGACAACCGGCTGGTGCACGTGGCGCTGCCGGGGGGCACCCTCGACGTGCCGCGTCCGGGTGACGTCCTCGACGTCGACGTGACCTACGCGGCTCCGCACCACCTGGTCGCCGACAGCGGCGTGCAGGGCGGACGGTTCGCGCTGCGCCGCACCCGCGCGGGCGACGCGTGGGACCGGCGACAGGCGCAGTCGTGCGGGGTACCGGCGCAGGCCGGTACCGGCCGCGGGGTGTCCCTCGGGCTGCCGTCCGTGCGGGTCTGACCGTCAGTCGGTCGGGTCGGGAACGACCTGCAGGTGCGAGCGGTCTCGACCGCTGCGGGTCCACCGGCGGTCGTAGGGACCGGGCTCGCGCGGGTCGACCTCGGCCTCCTCGGCGGCCTCCTCGTCCGGGCTGGGCTCGGGGTCGGTGCCACCGTCGGGGTCGGTCTCGGCGGGCTGCGACGACGCCAGGGGTGCAGCCTGCGCCATCGGGCCCAGCGTGCTCGGGTGCGTCAGTCGGGTCGCCATCGGAACCTCCTGGTCGGGCGGACGGGAACCGGTCCGTGGAGCTGTTCCCTGCTACGAGGTAACCGCACCCCGTGGGCGCGTGCCACCCGAGCGGCCTCGACCGGGCGAGCCACGGCATGATCGCGGCGTGAGCGCCGACCCCGCCGACGGTCCCGTGGTCGTCGCCGTGGTCGGCGCCACCGCCACCGGCAAGTCCGACCTCGCCGTGCGCCTGGCCCTCGCGCTCGGCGGCGAGGTGGTCAACGCGGACGCCTCGCAGCTGTACCGGGGCATGGACATCGGCACCGCGAAGCTGCCTGTGCCGCAACGACTCGGCGTCCCCCACCACCTGCTCGACGTCCTCGACGTGAGCGAGGACGCGAGCGTCGCGGCCTACCAGCGCGACGCGCGGGCGGCGATCGACGGCCTGCTCGCCGCCGGACGCGTCCCGGTGCTCGTCGGCGGGTCGGGGCTGTACGTGCGGGCTGCGCTGGAGCCGCTGGAGTTCCCCGGCACCGACCCGCAGGTGCGGGCGCGGTGGCAGGAGCACGCGGACCGGGTGGGACCCCACGCCCTGCACGCCGAGCTGGCCGAGCGCGACCCCGCGGCGGCCGCGGCGATCCTGCCCACCAACGTGCGCCGGGTGGTGCGGGCCCTCGAGGTGGTCGAGCTCACCGGCCGCCCGTTCACGGCGACGCTGCCGTCCGGCGCGTACGTCCGTCCGACCGTGCAGGTGGGTCTGCGCGCGCCGCGCGAGCTGCTCGACGACCGCATCGAGGCGCGCGTCGACCGGATGCTCGACGAGGGCCTGGTCGACGAGGTGCGCACCCTGCTGGGGGCGGGCCTGCGCGAGGGGCGCACGGCGTCCCGGGCCCTGGGGTACGCCCAGGTGCTCGACCACCTCGACGGCCGGCTCACCCTCGACCAGGCGCGCGACGAGACCGTCCGCGCGACGCGGGCGTTCGCGCGCCGGCAGGAGAAGTGGTTCCGCCGCGACGACCGGGTGGTGTGGCTCGACGCCACCCTGGGCCTCGACGAGCTGGAGGCGCTGGCCCGGGACGCGGTGCGCCCCGCCCTCGGGCGCCCGTACGCTGACGCCGTGAGCATCGAGCAGGGTCTGCGCTTCACCAAGGGCCACGGCACCGAGAACGACTTCGTCGTCGTGCCCGACCCCGACGGCGTCCTCGAGCTCACCCCCGAGCGGGTCGCGGCGCTGTGCGACCGCCGCGCCGGCATCGGCGCCGACGGCCTGATCCGCGTGGTGCGCTCCGCGGCCGTGCCCGAGGCGGCGCACCGTGCTGGCGCAGGAGCCCGCCGCCGAGTGGTTCATGGACTACCGCAACGGCGACGGCTCGGTCGCCGAGATGTGCGGCAACGGCGTGCGGGTGTTCGCCGCCTACCTGCTGCGCGAGGGCCTCGTCGACGCCGCGCTCGCCGACGTCGGCGGCCCGGGCCTGGCGGTCGCCAGCCGCGCCGGGGTCAAGCGGGTGCACCTGCGTCCGGACGGCTGGTTCGCCGTCGACATGGGCGGGTACACGTTCCCCGGCGGCGAGGCCGGCGTGCGCGCGGGCTACGACAGCACCGTCGAGGTGCCCGGGCTCGACGTCGACCGCCCCGCGCTCAGCCTCGACCTCGGCAACCCGCACACCGTCGTGATGCTGCAGCGACCTCGGCGAGCTCAGCGCCGCCGACCTCACCCACCCGCCGGTCGTCGACCCCGTGCCGGCCGACGGCACCAACGTCGAGCTGCTGGTGGCGCTCGACGCCGAGGTCGAGGGCGGGGGACCGGCGCAGGAGGTCGTCGGCCGGCTCGCGATGCGCGTGCACGAGCGCGGCGTCGGCGAGACCCGCTCCTGCGGCACCGGCGCCTGCGCGGCCGCCCTGGCCGCGCGCGCCTGGGGCGGGGAGGGCTCGCCGGAGCGCTGGCGCGTCGACGTCCCCGGCGGCCAGGTCGAGGTGCGCGTCCTCGACGGCGACCGGGTCGAGCTCAGCGGCCCCGCGGCCCTCGTCGCCGACGGCACCACCACCCTCTGACCCCTTCCGGCTGGCTGCTCGTTTGCTCAGTTCAGTGCCAGGACGCGCACCGAACTGACGTTCCGACACCCGCGAAGTGCCAGGACGGCTCGCTCAGTGCGGGCGGGCCACGTGACCCACGTCACCCGTTCGGCCCAACTCGCGAGCCGATGGGTATCAGCACGCAACCCCACGCGCTCCTGGGACGTCAGTAGGGCAGGACGGCGTCCCCGCTCGGGCGGGGGCGTCTCCCGATCGGGGCGGACGGCGCAGGGGTGGCGTCGTCCACGGGCCGGGGACGGCGCGCGGGTGCAGGGGGCCGCGCGCCGTCCGGCCACCCCGACCGGTTCACAGGGAGGAGGGCGACGTGGCGGTACCGCAGCAGCGCAGGGGAGACGGGCGTGCCCGTGTCATCGACCTGACCGTGTTCGACGAGGCGCGTTCCGACGAGCGCCAGCTCCGCCGCGAGGAGGTGCTGCACGCGCTGCGCACCGCACGTGCGCGTCGCCGTCGTCGGCTCCGGACGGTCTGAGGCTCAGCCCCGACGGGCGCTCCGGATCACGCGGAACCCCTTGGCGCTGCCCACCTTTCGCGACGTCCAGCTCCGGCAGCGCCTCGGCGAGCCAGGCGATGAGCGAGTCGGCCCCGAGGTTGCGCTGCACCACGAGGTGCGCCGCGCCGTCGTCGGTCAGCCGAGGCAGCCAGAACTCCAGCAGGTCGTGCAGCGCCTGCTTGCCGATCCTGATCGGCGGGTTCGACCAGAGCGCGGCGAACCGGACGTCGTCCGGCACCTGCTCGGGCGTGACCGGCACGCACGTTCTCGCACCCGAGCCGCGCCGCGTTCTCGCGGGTCAGCTCCAGCGCCCGCTCGTTGACGTCGACCGCCCACACCGTCGCCCCGGGCGAGTGCAGCGCCATCGCCAGCGCGAGCGGTCCCCAGCCGCAGCCGAGGTCGAGCAGGTCGCCCTCGGGCGGCGGCGCGGGCGCCTCGCGCAGCAGCACCCGGGTGCCGAGGTCGACGTGGCCGCCGCTGAAGACCCCGGCGGCCGTCACCACCTCGACCTCGCGGCCGGCGAGCCGCACCTGGAGCGTGCGTCGCTCGTCCGGGGCGCTCGGGGTGTCGCTGAAGTAGTGGTCGGCCACGCGCGGACGGTACCCGGCGCGCCGACGCGACCAGGAATCTGCTCGCCCGCTCGTTCGTTGTGCGTCATGGTGGGTAGGCCCACCAGGCGGGACGCCGCGAGGCGCCCGTGCAGCACCAGCCCAGGAGACCTATGACCGCCGCGCACCCCGACCGCTACGACGAGGCCTCCGACCTGCCCGTCCACGACGCGGACTCGGCCGTGCACATCGACGAGCGCCAGATCGACGACGCCGTCGCGCGGATCCTCTCCCGGCACGGCACCGCGGTGTCCGCGCCGGACGACCACGTCCAGGACAGCGACGGCGACCAGCTCGACCTCGAGGAGCGCCAGTCGCTGCGCCGGGTCGCCGGTCTGTCGACCGAGCTCGAGGACGTCACCGAGGTCGAGTACCGCCAGCTGCGGCTCGAGAAGGTCGTCCTGGCCGGGCTCTGGACGCACGGCACGCCCGCCGACGCCGAGAACTCGCTGCGCGAGCTCGCCGCGCTGGCCGAGACGGCCGGCTCCCAGGTGCTCGACGGCGTCCTGCAGCGCCGGTCCGCACCCGACCCGGGCACGTTCCTCGGGTCCGGCAAGGCGGCCGAGCTGAAGGCGATCGTCGAGGTGACCGGCGCCGACACCGTGGTCTGCGACGGCGACCTGGCTCCGTCGCAGCGCCGCGGCCTCGAGGACATCGTCAAGGTCAAGGTGATCGACCGCACCGCGCTGATCCTCGACATCTTCGCCCAGCACGCGAAGTGCAAGGAGGGCAAGGCGCAGGTCGAGCTCGCCCAGCTCGAGTACCTGCTGCCGCGCCTGCGCGGCTGGGGCGAGTCGATGTCGCGCCAGGCGGGTGGACGCGTCGCCGCCGGCGCCGGGATCGGTTCGCGCGGACCCGGTGAGACCAAGATCGAGCTCGACCGGCGCCGCATCCGCACCCGCATGGCCCAGCTGCGCCGCGAGATCAAGGAGATGAAGCCGGCCCGCGAGACCAAGCGCTCCGGTCGGCGCCGCAACCAGGTGCCCGCCGTGGCGATCGCCGGGTACACCAACGCCGGCAAGTCGAGCCTGCTGAACCGGCTCACCGGTGCCGGCGTCCTGGTCGAGAACGCGCTGTTCGCCACCCTCGACCCGACGGTCCGGCGCGTCGCAGACCCCGGACGGCCGGGTCTTCACCCTCGCCGACACCGTCGGGCTTCGTGCGGCACCTGCCGCACGAGCTGGTCGAGGCGTTCCGCTCGACGCTGGAGGAGGTCGCCGAGTCCGACCTCGTCCTGCACGTCGTCGACGTCGCCCACCCCGACCCGGAGGGCCAGCTCGCCGCCGTGCGCGAGGTGCTCGCCGACGTCGGCGCCGACTCGGTGCCCGAGATCGTCGTGCTGAACAAGGCCGACGCCGCCGACCCCGAGGTCGTCGCGCGGATGCAGCGCCGCGAGAAGCCGCGTGATCGTCGTCTCGGCCCGCACCGGGGCCGGCATGGACGAGCTGCGCGAGCTGATCGACCGCGAGCTGCCGCGCCCGCAGGTCGAGCTGCACGTGGTGGTGCCGTACGACCGCGGCGACCTGGTCAACCGCGTCCACACCGAGGGCGAGGTGCTGAGCGAGGAGCACCCGGCCGACGGCACGACGCTGCTGGCGCGGGTGAACCCCGACCTGGCCGCCGAGCTCGAGCCGTTCCAGGTCGTCGCGACGTCCTGACGGCTGCGGCTCGGCCCTGGGGAAGGTGCGCGTCCGACCTCTCCCGGTCTGCCACGATGGGACGGTGAGCTCTCCGTCCTCGTGGCCCGCGCCGTCCGGGCAGCCGCCCGCACCCCTCCAGCAGGCCCCGGTGGGGTACGGACCGGGCTACGGCGGCGGCCCGATGGTGCCGCCGGCCCGCGCCCAAGCCCGAGCGCCCGCTGATGCCGGGCGTGTGGTGGTCGCTGGCCTACACCGCGATCGTCACCGTGCTGTGGGCGCTGGCCGTCTTCCTGCTCGGCGCGCTGATGTGGACGCTGGTCACCGGCGTGTCCGGCAGGACTCGTCCTGGAGGACGTCTTCGGCGAGACCGCGGCGCCGTCGCCGCGATCGCCATCGGCTCGTTCGTCGTGGCGCTGCTGGTGCAGTGGGGCCTGACCGTGGTGTGCCTGGTGCTGTGGCGGCTGCTGCGCGGGTTCCGCACCCTGCACCCGGCCCTGCAGGCGCTGCTCGCGCTGCTCACCTCGTGGGTCGTCGGCACGATCCTGTCGTTCGTGCTGCAGGTCTTCGGCGTGTTCGCCAACGTGCTGCAGACCGGCACCACCTCCTTCTGAGGTCGCCGTGCCGGACAGGACGACGACCGCCCGGTCCCCGCCGTCGACGAGCTCCTGACGCCGCCGTCGGCGGCATCGGTGGCGCCACCGCGGCCGGGCCAGCAGGAGATGGCGCGCGCGGTCGCGACGGCGTTCGACGCCGGCGCCACCTGCTCGTGCAGGCAGGTACCGGCACCGGCAAGTCCCTGGCGTACCTCGTGCCCGCTGGTGCGGCACGCCGTCACGACCGGGGCCGCACCGTCGTCGTCGACACGGCGACGCTCGCGCTGCAGGCCCAGGTCGTCGACCGCGACCTGCCGCGACTGGCGGACGCGGTCGCTCCGCTGCTCGGACGGCGTCCGACGTGGCAGATCGTCAAGGGCCGCTCGAACTACGTGTGCCGGCACAAGCTCGCCGGCGGCTTTCCCGCCGAGGACGCCGCGCTGTTCGACGTCGGCGCCGCCCGGCAGCGGCGCCGGTCAGCGCCCGGGCCGACGTCGCCCGCTCGGGCCGCGAGGTGGTCCGGCTGCGCGCAGTGGGCGCAGCGAGACCGGCAGCGGTGACCGCGACGAGCTCGTGCCCGGGGTCTCCGAGCGCGCGTGGCGGCAGGTGTCGGTGACCGCGCTGCAGTGCCTCGGCGGGCAGCGGTGCCCGATGGCGACGGAGTGCTTCAGCGAGCAGGCCCGCGCGCGGGCCCACGACGTCGACGTCGTCGTGACGAACCACGCGGTGCTCGCGATCGACGCCTTCGAGGGCCGTGCCCTCCTGCCCGAGCACGACGCCGCTCGTCGTCGACGAGGGCCACGAGCTGGCCGACCGGGTCACCGTCGTCGTCTCCGACCGGCTGACGGCGTCCGATGGTGGCGGCGGCCGCTGCCGACGCCCGCGCCCACGCCGGCACCGCCACCGACCGGCTGGACGCCGCGGCGCTGGCGACCTCGCCGACGACTCTCGAGCCCGGGCGCTACGACGGCCGCCTCGCCGCCGGGACGCCGGAGACGCTGGGGTCGCGATGGCCCGCGGTGCCGCGACGCGGCGCGGGAGCTGGCGTCGGCGTTGCGCCCCGGCCGGGGGCCGACACCGACGGTGCGCGCAGGTGGCCCGGGCCGGCTCACCGAGGTCTTCGACGTGGCGGAGCGGCTCGCCGCCGCCGCCGGCGGTGCGGGCGCGGCGGACGTCGTCTGGGTGAGCCACGGTGACGGCTCGGCGGGCGTCCGCGACGCGCGCTGCACGTCGCGCCGCTGTCCGTGGCCGCACGGCTGCGAGACGGGCTGTTCGAGGGCCGGACGGTCGTGATGACGTCGGCGACGCTGGCGCGTCGGCGGCAGCTTCGACGCCGCCGCCGGGCTCGGTGGGGCTGCGCGGGGAGGGCGCGCCGGCCGCGGACGACCTCGACGTCGGCAGTCCGTTCGACTACCCGCGGCAGGCGATCCTGTACCTGGCGCGGCACCTGCCGCCGCCGGGCCGCGATGGTCCGGGCGAGGCGCTGCTCGACGAGCTCGCCGAGCTGGTCGCAGGCCGCCGGCGGCCGCACGCTCGGGCTCTTCTCGTCGCGCCGGGCGGCAGTGGCCGCGGCGGAGGCGATGCGGGCTCGGCTCGACGTCGCCGTGCTCTGCCAGGGCGACGACGTCACGCCCGACCCTCGTGCGCGACGTTCGCCGGCGACGCCGCGCACCTGCCTGTTCGGGACGCTGTCGCTGTGGCAGGGCGTCGACGTGCCCGGCTCGGCGTGCCAGCTCGTCGTCGTCGACCGGATCCCGTTCCCGCGACCCGACGACCCGCTGGCAGTCGGCGCGCTCCGAGGCAGTGGCGCGGGCCGGGGGCAACGGGTTCATGCGGTCTCTGCCGCGCACGCGGCGCTGCGGCTCGCCCAGGGGGTCGGCCGGCTCGATCCGCTCGGCCGCGGACCGCGGCGTGGTCGCGGTGCTCGACCCGCGGCTCGCCACCGCCCGCTACGCGCCGTTCCTGCGGGCGTCGCTGCCGCCGATGTGGGCGACGACCGACCCGACGCCGTGCGGGACGCGCTGCGCCGGATCGACGCCGCCGCCGGGCCGGTCTGGCCGGTCGCGGGCGTGGTGGCCGAATCGGGCGAACCGGCTGCTGCGGACGGGTGACGAGCATCTGTTTGGTGCGGTCTGGTCTCCGGACCGGCTGTTGCGCTAGTTTGCCGCCATGACGGTTCTGAGGGGGGCCGCCTGGGCGTGCGCGCTCGTGGCGGGGAGCCTGGTGGTCGCGGGGTGCACGCCGGACGAGCCGGAGCCCACGCCGACGACGCCGGTGGAGACGAGTACGACGACGAGCGCGCCGGAGACGAGCGAGCCCACGGTGGCGGCGCCGGAGATGCCGGCGGAGGCGAGCGAGGCTAGCGCAGCGGGTGCCGAGGCCTGGGTCGACGTACTGGTTCGCTCTGCTGAACTACGCCGTAGGCCACGGGCGATGCGTTGAGACCTCTCTCAGGCCGCGCTCAGCCCAGAGTGCGCGGTGTGCACGGATCGTCGATCGATCGATTGACGAGTCTACGAGGATGGCGCGCACATGGAGGGCGGCGATGTCGCCACCGCTGAGCGTCGCTGTCGCCTCCGCCTGACGCAAGGAATCTCGGTGGCTGTCGCGTCCACCTTCACCAGAAGCAGCTGCGCACCGTCGTGTCGCGCCGACGGACGCCGCGAACCGCGGCAGCGCCACCGCGCCGAGTGCAGGTCGACTTCGTGATGGTTCACGAAGGTGGGCAGTGGGCACTGCGTGGGATCGGTACGCGATGATGCGCCTAGTACTTGCGATTGTGCTTACCGCTGCATCGTTGCATCTGCGTATTCCTGGCGCCTCCGCCACGCCCCTGGCGGAGATGGGTCACTTGCAGGAGCGGTTCGGCGATGCGGCAGACACCGTCGAGTCGTCGGCCGCGAGCAGCAGCCTGACGGCGGTAAGCCAGCCGCGGAGCAGACCGGAGCAACGGGGCCCGCGCTGGTGTTCGCTCGGATCCCGGCGTGCGCGGGTAACGACATCTCGACGGGTGTCGACATCCCGTGCCCGGAGGCCGAGACGGACTGCGGTGTCCCGGGGATGTACCAGTACTGGCTCTACAGCGGCCTCCCCGCGGCTGGTCAGGAGCTGACGATCGGGATGCCGGGGTGGAACTTCGTGGGCGTCATCTGCTCGGCGCCCGCCGCGCCGGGTGAGGCAGGTTTCCCCGGGCTGTCGCTCGAGGACTTCCAGCGACTCCCGCTTCCCGCCGGTGGAGCGCAAGGTCGAGCCGCCCGGTCAGTACGTGCTGGTCAACATGCCGACGAACGTGTTCACGACGAGCACCGAGCCGACGATCCTGACCACGACGGTCCTGGGCGTCCCGGTGCAGGTGCGCGCCACGCCCGAGCGGTGGTCGTGGGACTTCGGTGACGGCACGGTCGTCGGCCCCACGTCCGATCCCGGCGCCGCCTACCCGGCGCTGACGAACACGCACGAGTACGCGGCCCGGGGCACGTACGACATCGTGATGACGACGTACTACTCCGGTGAGTTCTCGATCGACGGCGCCACCTGGTACCCGATCCAGGGCGAGGCCCAGGTCGACTCGGCGCCGGCCACGGTGCAGGCGCTGGCCGGCAGCAACGTCCTCGTCGCCGAGCCCTGATCGACGCGTCCGGCGGCAGGTAGGGTGCGGGGGTTCCGACCTCGGGAGATCCTGCGTGACCCGCCGACCGCTGCTCGCCCTGTCCGCCGCCGTCCTCGCCACCGTGCTGGCCGCGTGCACCCCTGGTGACACCACGAGCCTCGAACCGGCCGACGACGCGTCCACGCCGACGACAGCACCGTCCGCCGTCCTGGCCGACGACTCCGACGCCCCGGCCCTGCAGGCGCCTGCCGCGTCGATCGTCTCGCCGGCACCGCGCACGACGGCGGCCCGTCCGTCCCCGACCGGTTCCGGCGACCCCGCACCTGCACCCACCGGCGGCGGCTCCGACACCGAGTGCGACCCCGGCGCGGGCGCGGGGGAGCAGCAGGTCGTCGTCGTCCGCGGGTCCGGGACCCGCGCCACGGTGCGGGCCTGCTCCCGCCAGGCCGACGGCAGCTACACGACCGACCTCGGCCCCTACAGCGGCTACGTCGGAAGGTCCGGAGTCACGAGCGCGTCGAGCAAGCAGGAGGGCGACGGCCACACGCCCGGTGGCGTCTACGCGCTGCGCGGCGGCTTCGGCGCCAAGGGCGACCCCGGTCTGGCGCAGGGCTGGTTCGTGGTCGACGGCAACGACTTCTGGGTCGACGACCCGGCGTCCTCGTTCTACAACACCCACCAGCGAGGCCCCGTCGACGGCCGCTGGGGGAGCGCGGAGAACCTGCTCACCGTCCCGGCGTACAACTACGCGCAGGTGATCGGCTACAACGAGGCGCGCACGCCGGGCAAGGGCAGCGCGATCTTCCTGCACGTGTCGACAGGTGGTCCCACCGCGGGCTGCGTCTCCATCCCCACCGACGCCCTGCTGGCGGTGCTGCGCTGGCAGGAGCCCGGCGCCGTCATCGCGATCTCGTGAGGCGGCACCGTGCACGTCGAGGCACCGTCGCGGCGCTGGCGCTCGGTGTCCTGCTCGCCGCCGGGTGCAGCACCGAGAGCGGCACGGCCGACCTCACGCCGACCACCGCGGCAACGACCGCCGACCCGTCCGAGCCGCTCGCCGCACCCGCCGACGAGCCCGCCTCCGCCGGCGCCCCCGTGGCGAGCATCGTGACGCCGCCTCCGCCGCCGACCTCGTCGTCAGCGCCCCCCGCCGCTTCGGACCCCGACGGCTTCGCGTGGAGCTCTCGGGAGGCGACCGCGGCCGACCTGGGGTCGAGCTGGCGCGAGGGCTGCCCGGTGGGTCCGGCGTCGCTGCGGATCGTGTCGCTGGCGTACCACGACATGGGCGGGGCGGTCCGGACCGGGACGCTCGTCATCCACGAGGACATCGAGGCGGCGTCGCGGCGGGCGTTCGCGTCGCTGTTCGCGCAGCGGTTCCCGTTCGAGTCGATCATCACCGTCGACCGGTTCGACTCCGACGACGACGCGTCGATGGCGGCGAACAACACCTCGGCCTTCAACTGCCGCTACGCCGTGACGAACTCGGCCACCAAGAGCTGGTCGAACCACGCCTACGGCAAGGCGATCGACGTGAACCCGCGGACGAACCCCTACGTCCTCGGCGGCGAGGTGCTGCCGCCGAACGGCGCCGAGTACGCCGACCGCGACGTCGAGCACCCCGGCGGTCTGTACCGGGGCGGCGCGGCGCTGGAGGCGTTCACCGGCAACGGTTTCGAGTGGGGCGGCGCCTGGCGCAACCCCGACTACCAGCACGTCGAGCGCTGAGCGGCTTCAGCGGCGCAGCACCGTGATCGTGATGGAGCGGCCCTCGGCGTCGACCCGCACGACGTCACCCGGACGCACCTGACGTCCCCGCCGGGTCTCGACCTCGTCGTCGACGAAGACGGCACCGGAGTCGAGGACGTCGCGGGCGTGCCCGCCGTCGTCGACCAGCCCGGCCAGCTTGAGCAGCTGGCCGAGCCGGATCGACGCGTCCTTGATCGGGACGGCGACGCTCTCGCTGTCGGTCACAGGGTCAGATGCTGCGCAGGACGGCGGTCACGCGTCCCAGCACCACGGCGTCGTCGCCGTCGATCGGCGAGTACGCGTCGTTGTGCGGCAGCAGCCAGACGTGGCCGTCCTTGCGCTTGAACGTCTTGACCGTGGCCTCGCCGTCGAGCATGGCGGCCACGATCTCGCCGTTCTCGGCCACCTGCTGCTGGCGCACGACCACCCAGTCGCCGTCGCAGATCGCGGCGTCGACCATCGAGTCACCGACGACCTTGAGCAGGAACAGCGCGCCGTCGCCGACGATCTGGCGGGGGAGCGGGAAGACGTCCTCGACGGCCTGCTCGGCCAGGATCGGCCCGCCGGCGGCGATGCGCCCGACGAGCGGCACGTACGCGGCCTCGGGGAACGAGTCGTTGATGCCGGTGGGGTCGAGCTCCTCCGGGTGGACGACCTCGATCGCGCGGGGACGGTTCGGGTCGCGGCGCAGGAAGCCCTTCTGCTCGAGCGAGCGCAGCTGGTGGGCGACGCTCGAGGGGCTGGTGAGCCCGACCGCCTCGCCGATCTCGCGCACGCTGGGCGGGTAGCCGCGGGCGGCCACGGCGTCGCGGATGACCTCGAGCACCCTGCGCTGGCGGACGGTCAGCCCGTCGGAGTCGTCGACCTCGGGGAGCTCGTGCACGTGCGCCTCGCCGTTGCGGCTGGTGATCGCCTTGAAGTTCCCGTCGCCGGCCTTCGGGCGTCGTGGTGGAACGGTGGGCCTGGGCATCGGTGCCTCCTGCGGGCTCGTGCGCTGCTGCGTGTCGGTGAGGAAACCGTAGGGGTCCGACAGCCCCGTTTCAAACACCTGTTCGAACGTGTCGCGCCTTTCCTCGTGCTCGTCCGACCGCGTTGTCAGTGGTCGCTGCTTGTGTTCTCGACGTGACGACGAACGCCTGTACGACGAACGCGTGTTCGACTGCTGCCTGGACACGGTCCGTGGCCGGTGGTAGAACTCGTACACGCGTTCGATCGAACAGTCGTTCGATCAACTTCCCCGAGCGCACGGAGGTCCCGATGTCCGCACTGACGATCGACACCCTGGTTCCGGCCCTGCCGCCGCGTCGCACCCGCCACCTGGTGGCCGTGCCGGTGCGGTCGACTGGCGCGCGGACGGCTGTCGCCCCGGACGCGACCCTCCGCCTCACCCGCCGCGGCCGGCTGCTCGTGACGCTGCTGTGCAGCGCCCTCGTGCTCGCCGTCGCCGTGGTCGGGGCCCGCGTGGCCTGGGCCGACGGTCCGTCCGCCGCCCCGGCGACCACCCAGGTGACGGTGCTGCCCGGTCAGACGCTGTGGGAGATCGCGTCCGCCGCGAACCCCGCCGCCGACCCGCGCGACGCCGTGATCGACGTCCGCGACCTCAACGGCCTGCCCGACTCCCAGGTGTTCGCCGGACAGGTCCTCACCGTCCCGGTCGGCTGACGGTCGGCTGACACCCGCCACGAGGCGGGTGCCACGCTGGTCCCATGACCGACGACCGCAGGAACGTGACGCTCACCCGCCTCGAGACCGGTGTCTACGAGGCGCGCAACAAGCGTGGGGGAGTGCTGCGGTTCGGCAGCATGGCCGGCGACGACTTCTCGCCGGTCGAGCTGCTGCTCGCCGCGATCGGCGGCTGCTCCGCCGTCGACATCGACACCGTGACCTCGCGCCGGGTGGAGCCCGACCGCTTCGACGTCGACGTCAGCGCCGAGAAGGTGCGCGACGAGCACGGCAACCACCTGCGCGACATCCGCGTCACGTTCCACCTGGCGTTCCCCGAGGGCGAGGACGGCGACAAGGCGCGCGATCTCGCCCCGCGGGCGGCGAAGACGTCGCACGACGTGTCGTGCACCGTCAGCCGGACGCTCGAGCTCGGCGAGCCGGTGCAGATGGAGCTCGACGTCGCCTGAGTCCGGCTGCAAGCGCACGCCGTCGTCGGTCGCGGGTGCCAGTCGAAGGCGTCGAAGCGCCAGAGCAGGCACTGCACCCAGTGCCGGGTCTGCGCGGGGAGCAGGTACGAACCGCAGTTCTCGACGACACGACGCAGTTCGACCTCGTCGTCCACGTGCAGCAACAGCGTGAGCTCGTCTCGCACCGCCGTCCACGCCGGGTTGCGCAGCTCTCGCATCGTGCGAGCGACGTCGTGCCACCGCCGAGACGCTCTTCTGGTGGAACGCCGTCGTGAAGAACTGGCACAGCTCCGGGTAGGTCGCCCTGACGACCGGGTCGAGAGCGAAGGTCGGGATAGGCCGCGACCACGCCGACCTCTCCGTCGACTCGCGCCAGCACCATGACGGCGCAGGTCGTGTCGACCACGCCACCGCTGGCCGTGAAGGTGCTGACCGTTGGCTCATCGCCGATGATCACCGAGCCGATGACGCCCAGCACGTCGGACAGGTCGGCGTAGAGGACGAGGTGGTCCGAGCCGGTTGCGCCGGACAGGAACGCTTCGACCTGGTCCTGGTGCAGTTCCACCAGTGCTTCGCGTACGCGGACGTCGGTGGCGTCGTCGGTGAAGGTCGACGTGCGCTGGCAGCGTGGCGAAGTCCATCACCGAGCTCGCCGGCGGCCAGACCTGGCTGTCACGCATGCCACGAAGTCGGTCGCGAAGCGCGACGCGCCAGTGACCGGTAGCAGCCGTCGGGTCCGTCGGCGACGACGACGCCCTCCAGAGCGTCACCGAAGGCGAGCCGCGCGGAGTCGTCGTCGTGTGACGCTGCTGACTACCTCGTCGAGCGTGTCAGTCAGCTCGGCGAGCAGGCCCTGGTGTGCCAGCTGGCGGGCTGCGTTGTCGAGCGACATGGCGAGGTCGGCGTGGAAGTACTCGGGCATCCGCCAGGCATCGAACAGCTCGTGCAGCGCGTGGGCGGTAGCGGTACCGCTTGAGCTCGGCGGCCTGCTCTGGGGTTGTGGCTGAGGATCTTGTCGATCTGCGCGCGGACCTCGCCCGCCTTGACGTTCCAGGGGTCGTCGAGAGAGGCGCGAAGGCCCGCGAAGCTCCTCGACGAAGAAGAAGAGGTCCTCGTCCTCGCCCCAGCTCAGCCACTGGTGCCGCGTCCACTCGAGCACGACGCGGCTCCCTGTCGTCGCGCCCCGTGAGAGCGCGGTGGAAGTCGTAGAGCTCGGTGTTGGAGTCGGTGTAGGCGGTGTCGAAACCGCAGGGGTGGTCCACAGGCTCCAGCCCGACGCTGCCAGAAGGTCCTGCCGGTCCAGAAGACCGACCACGTGCCGTCTGGCGAGGGAGCGTCCCGCCATGTCGGACAGGGACTCCGGGTCGTGGTCCGGGAAGGCGGCGTGCCACGCGGGCGAGGTCCGATCGATAGGCACGACCGGTCGAACGGCCAGCGGTCGTGCGCGACGAACGAGCGGAGGGTGGCGCCGCCGCCGGCCCGAAGCACCTCGTGCGATCGCGTCCAGGTCGCCCATGTCCAGGCGCAGCGCGAGCAGGTCGTGTCCCGTCACGGCGGCAGCAGGTCGGACCAGTCGCATCATCGGGCTGTCCGCTCCGCCCACTGCTCGAGCCAATGACGGTCGGCGCGTTCGAGGCTCGACGTCACGTCCGGGTACCGTGCAGCAGCGAGAGTTCGCTTGACCACCGAGCGCAGGACGCTGTCGACGCGTGCTGTCGTCGGAATCGGTGTACATCGCGAAGGGTCGGAGGTGCGTGGCGAGGAGCCGCTCGGGAGCGCACTCCCGGAGCCGACCGCCTCGCGTACCTGGGCACGTAGCGCTGCGGTGCCACGGTGGCCGACCGGTGAGGCTCGCGGTCGCTCAGCGGCCCTGAGGCGACTGATGTGGGGTCGAGCGAGGCCGCAGGCGTGGACGTGACTGCAGCGAACGGCTCGGGAATGCCCGAGCCCGGCGGGGGCGGCCAGGTCGGCGTCGTCTGTGCGGTCATCAGCGTTCGGTCCAGCACTGCGGCGGGCTCGGCTGTCCAGCTCGGTCGTCAGGACGAAGACGATCGTCGCCCTTGCGGACGACGCACGATGGTCGCCGACGTCGCGGGTGCCGTCAGCGTAGGTGCGCGTTCGGCCTGGCGCGGCGTCACCGAGGGTCCAGACCTCACCCAGGTCCGAGCGTCTACGTGCAGGCGCACCGACGCGTTGCCGGGACCGTCAGTGCCGCACGCTCGTGCGTCCAGCCGCTCAGCGTTCCTTGATGGCGGCCTCGGCCGTGTGCGGTCAGTCCACCGTGACGCGAAGGTCACCGGCTCGGACACCCTGCCGTCGTTCTCCGGCGTTCCCTCGCGCAGGCGGAACTCCAGGTACTCCTCGGTCGACGTCGACGTGCCGGCTGCAGCGTGTGCCCGAAGCGCCGGGTGCTCGGAACGGTCGAGATCGACGCCGGCGCGACATCTCGTCGAGGGTCTGCGACCGCGGGGTGCTCGACGCGTCGCGGATGTCGATGTTGCGCCGGAACTCGACCAGCTCCGCGTCGTGGCGATCCGCTGGTGCCCCTCTTCAGCGGTACGTGCCTGCAGGCGGCGCCCAGGTCGGGGATCCGTCCGGTTGGACCATCCGCCGTCGTCGAGGTCCGTGATCGCCGACGCAGGCCGAGCAGCCCGATCGTGCTGCGCGACGAGGGTCCCGGTGCCCTCTCCCCACTTGCCGTCGCGGAACTGCGGCCCGCCGGCCATCTCGTCCACCGTGCGGTCCGAGTGCCGCACCTGGTCCGAGCGCGAACCACTGTGCAGGCCTACCAGGTCGTCGGCCTGGCTCGGATCGTCGACGAGCAGCGCGACCATCTGCGCCGGGCGCGACCACGAGCTCGTCGCATCAAGGTCTCGGGGATCGCCCACAGCTGCTCCGAGGTCGAGAGCACGCCGTCGTCGACCAGCGCCATCGCCCGCCCGCACGCGCCGGCGAGCTGCATGCCCGCCTCGCCGTACCGCCTCTCCCACACGGCGACGGCCTCGCGCAGGCGGTCCCGCTCGGCCACGGTGGCCTCCACCGCGACGACGTCGGTGGGGTCGACGCCGATGAACGCGGGGTCGGTGGCGCCGCGCTCGAGCTCGGTCAGGCGCGCGGCGTCGCGTCGCCACCCCGGCAGCACCGCGGCGGCCTCGTCGGCGAAGTCGAGGATGCCGCGGGACATCGCGTCGCACGCCTGCGTACAGCGCCGTCGCCTCGCGCGACACCATCGCCCGTCCGTCCAGGTAGGCCTGGCTCGCGACGCCCGACCAGGCCGGCGCGAGGGCTGCCGCCAGGTCGTCGAGGCAGGACTCGGCGGCGGTCCCTGCCTGGCGGGCACGCAGCGCGGCGGAGTGCGCGGCCGCGTGGTCGACGTCCGGGACGTCGAGGATGCGCGTCACCGCGGCACCTGACCGTCCGCCGCCGCGTACCCCTCGGCGGCGTGCACGAGCCGCTGGGCGGTCCGCTGCGACGCCACCTGCGCCTTCAGGGCGGAGAACGCCAGCGCGTCGAAGGCCTCCTGCACGCTCCGGCGGTACTCGACCGGGACCCAGCTGTGGACGGACTGCGCCGCGTCGAGCAGCTGCTCGCGCGCACGGAGCGCGGCGTCCGCTGCCTCGCCCATCCGTCCCGCCGCGGTCTGCAGCTCCGCCGGGTCCACCGAGTAGTGCATGGCGACATTGAACTACATCAAACGCGGTTCAACGACGCTATCCACAAGCGGCGGTGCTCGCGGATGACGCTGCCGCCCGCTGTCGTGCTCGAGGCCCGACGAGGGCCCGGCGTGTCGCGACGCTCCGAGCCGCGACACGCCGGAAGTGCTTGCGGAAGATGTGGGCTCGGTCATAGCGTTCACCCCAACATCTAGTAGTGACACCGATGTAATTACCCACAGGTTGTGCGTAACCCGGTCCACAGGCTGTGGACGAAACGGACCGCCCAGCACGTTGTACCAGCAGCGAGAGGAGCCCGACCGTGCACTGCCCGTTCTGCCGCCACGGCGACTCCCGCGTGGTCGACTCCCGCACCGCCGACGACGGCGCCGCGATCCGCCGGCGCCGCCAGTGCCCGGAGTGCAACCGCCGCTTCACCACGGTCGAGACCACGTCGCTGACGGTCATCAAGCGCTCCGGCACCTCCGAGCCGTTCAGCCGCGACAAGGTCGTCGCCGGCGTCCGCAAGGCCTGCCAGGGCCGCCCGGTCAGCGAGGACGACCTGGCGCTGCTGGCCATGAAGGTCGAGGACACCGATCCGCGCCAGCGGCTGCGCCGAGATCGAGGCGCACGAGGTCGGCGTCGCCGTCCTCGCCCCGCTGCGCGAGCTCGACGAGGTCGCGTACCTGCGGTTCGCGAGCGTCTACCAGGCGTTCGAGTCGCTCGAGGACTTCGAGGCCGCCATCACCCTGCTGCGAGCCGAGGGCGACCCCACCGGGGTCGAACCGTGCCGCGCCCGCCGCCGGCGCAGCCCGGCGAGCACCTAGAGCTCCGGTGGCGGCGAGGGAGGGGAAGCCCGCGCCGCCACCGGAAACCACTCCGCTTCTCCTGCACGTCACCGCGAGCACCACCACCGAGCACAGAACGGCCCCGCGACTGTCAGACGTCCCGGGTAGACATGAGACCAGCACCACCCACCACGAGGGGACAGCACCGATGACCGAGACCGCCTCCACCGGTTCGGCCCGCACCCGCAAGGGCGCCCAGAGCAAGCAGGGCAAGGGCCTGACGATCGAGCGCGTGTACACCACCCCCGGTGTGCACCCGTACGACGAGGTCACCTGGGAGCGGCGCGACGTCGTCCAGACGAACTGGAAGTCCGGCGAGACGATCTTCGAGCAGCGGGGCGTCGAGTTCCCCGACTTCTGGAGCGTCAACGCCTCCACGATCGTCACCACCAAGTACTTCCGCGGCGCGGTCGGCACCCCCGAGCGCGAGCAGGGCCTGAAGCAGCTGGTCGACCGCGTGGTGCTCACCTACACCCAGGCGGGCCGCGACCACGGCTACTTCGCCACCGAGGACGACGCGACGGTCTTCGAGCACGAGCTCACCTGGATGCTGGTGAACCAGATCTTCTCGTTCAACAGCCCGGTGTGGTTCAACGTCGGCACCTCGCTCGCCGCAGCAGGTCTCGGCGTGCTTCATCCTCGCCGTCGACGACTCGATGGACTCGATCCTCAACTGGTACAAGGAGGAGGGCCTGATCTTCAAGGGCGGCTCCGGTGCCGGCCTGAACCTGTCCCGCATCCGCTCGAGCAAGGAGCTGCTGCGCTCCTCCGGCGGCACCGCGTCCGGCCCGGTCTCCTTCATGCGCGGCGCCGACGCCTCCGCCGGCACCATCAAGTCCGGTGGCGCCACCCGTCGCGCGGCGAAGATGGTCGTGCTCGACGTCGACCACCCCGACATCGCGGAGTTCGTCGAGACCAAGGCGCGCGAGGAGGACAAGATCCGCGTCCTGCGCGACGCCGGCTACGACATGGACCTCGGCGGCGCCGACATCACCTCGGTGCAGTACCAGAACGCCAACAACTCGGTCCGCGTCACCGACGCGTTCATGCGCGCGGTGGAGGAGAAGGGCGAGTTCGGCCTGACCTCGCGGCATCGACGGCTCGGTGATCGAGACGGTCGACGCCAAGGAGCCTGTTCGACAAGATCGCCCAGGCCGCGTGGGCCTGCGCCGACCCGGGCATCCAGTACGACGACACGATCAACGACTGGCACACCACCCCGGAGTCCGGCCGCATCACCGCGTCGAACCCGTGCTCGGAGTACATGCACCTCGACAACTCGAGCTGCAACCTGGCCAGCCTGAACCTGCTGAAGTTCCTCAAGGACGACGGCAGCTTCGACGCCAAGACCTTCGCCAAGGCCGTCGAGCTGATCATCACCGCGATGGACATCTCGATCTGCTTCGCCGACTTCCCGACCGAGGCGATCGGCGACACCACCCGCAAGTTCCGCCAGCTCGGCATCGGGTACGCCAACCTCGGCGCGCTGCTGATGGCCTCGGGCCTGGCGTACGACAGCGACGGCGGCCGCGCGCTCGCCGCGTCGATCACCTCGCTGATGACCGGGACGTCGTACAAGCGCTCCGCCGAGCTGGCCGGCGTGGTCGGCCCGTACGAGGGCTTCGCGCAGAACGCCGAGGCGCACACCCGGGTGATGCGCAAGCACGCCGCCGCCAACGACGCGGTGCGCACGCTGCACACGATGGACAAGGACGTGCACCGCGAGGCCACCAAGGCGTGGGAGCAGGTGCTGTCGATCGGCGCGAAGAACGGCTGGCGCAACGCCCAGGCGTCGGTGCTGGCCCCCACCGGCACCATCGGCTTCATGATGGACTGCGACACCACCGGCATCGAGCCCGACTTCTCGCTGGTGAAGTTCAAGAAGCTGGTCGGCGGCGGCTCGATGCAGATCGTCAACCAGACCATCCCGCGCGGCGCTGCGCAAGTTCGGCTACGCCGAGGAGACCGTCGAGGCGATCGTCGAGTACATCGCCGAGCACGGCCACGTCGTCGACGCCCCGGGCCTGAAGCCCGAGCACTACGAGGTGTTCGACTGCGCGATGGGGGAGCGGTCCATCAAGCCGATGGGCCACGTGCGGATGATGGCGGCCGCCCAGCCGTTCCTGTCCGGCGCGATCTCCAAGACGGTCAACCTGCCCGAGGACGCCACGGTCGAGGAGATCGCCGACGTCTACTACCAGGGCTGGAAGCTCGGCCTGAAGGCGCTGGCCGTCTACCGCGACAACTGCAAGGTCGGCCAGCCGCTGTCCGACGGCGGCGGCAAGGCCAAGAAGGACGCCGCGGGCGTCGGCCGAGGCCGCAGGTCAAGGTCGTCGAGGTCAACAAGCCGACCCGTCGCCGGCTGCCGAAGTCGCGCCCGTCGATCACCACCTCGTTCAGCGTCGGTGGCGCCGAGGGCTACATGACGGCCGGCTCCTACCCGGACGACGGCCTCGGCGAGGTCTTCCTCAAGCTCGGCAAGCAGGGCTCCACCCTGGCCGGCGTGATGGACGCCTTCTCGATCGCGATCTCCATCGCGCTGCAGTACGGCGTGCCGCTGGAGACCTACGTCGAGAAGTTCACCAACATGCGGTTCGAGCCGGCCGGCATGACCGACGACCCGGACGTGCGGATGAGCCAGTCGGTGATGGACTACGTGTTCCGTCGCCTGGCGCTGGACTACCTGCCGTTCGAGACCCGGTCGGCCTACGGCATCCACACCGCCGCCGAGCGCACCCGCCAGCTCGAGACCGGTTCGTACGAGCCGGTCGTCGGACGAGTCCGAGCAGGACTCCGAGCGCCTGGCGCAGTCGGCCCCGACGTCACCGACGAGGCCAGGAGGCCGCCCGACCCAGACCGTCGAGCGAGGCCGTCGGTCAAGGAGGCCCCGAAGGCGGTGCACTCCTCGGCCGAGCTGCTCGAGGTGATCCAGGGCCGCGAGTCGGACGCCCCGATGTGCTTCACCTGCGGGACGAAGATGCGGCCGGCGGGCAGCTGCCACGTGTGCGAGGGGTGCGGGAGCACCAGCGGCTGCAGCTGATCGACGTCGAGAGGGCGGGACCGACGGGCGCCGATCCGCGCCCTGCGCCGTCGAGCGTCGATCCGGATGCGGCACCACCTGCGCAACACCCGCCAGATCGCCAACGCCTTCCACCCGCTCGCCCGCTGAAGATGCGGCTGCGTCGGCGGCGAGGGCCCGGCCGTCCGGTTCGTCGCGACCGCCCACGACGACGCGCTCGGCGCCGCCGACGACGAGGTCGACGCGCTGCTCGACGCAGGGTGGCGTCCCGAGGACGTCGCGCTGCTGACCACCGGCAGCCGGCACCCCGAGCAGGCCGAGCAGCAGTCGCGCGGCCAGGACCACTACTGGGAGTCGTTCTGGGACACCGAGCAGGTGTTCTACGGCCACGTCCTCGGCTTCAAGGGACTCGAGCGCCGCGCCGTCGTCCTCGTCGTCAACGAGGACGGCTCGCGCGACGCGCCCGCGAACGGCTCTACGTCGGACTCAGCCGCGCGCGCGACCAACTCGTCGTCTGCGGCGATCCGCGACGTCGTCCGCGCGCATCGGCGGCGACGACGTCGCGAAGCGGCTGGGGTCGTACCTCACGGCCTTGAGCTGAGCCACGAAGTGACATGGGCCCCACGTTAGGCCTCGCTGACCTGTCGGACGGTGGAAACGCCGTCTGGTGACTACAGGGTGATCTTGATCTGGTAGGCATGGTGAGAGGCCACGTGCGTGCCTGGCGAACGTCGCGGGCGGCAGTGCCGGCTGCCCGAGCGGTCCTCGCCACCTCAACAGGTGGTTCTGACGAGCGGTCGATGTGCGACAAACTGCGTACGGTGGCTGGTCGCGTCGACCTGCGCGCGCGAGTGGGTCGGTGCAACTGGGCGCTGACGCAGATCGAGCCAGGCGACCTGGTGGTCATGCCCAGGACGACAATGGAAGGCGTCGGCCTTTGCGTTCTGCAGAGCCAATCCACTTCAATGCAGAGGAGTCGGACGCGACCAAGCGCCACTGGATCGACGGCGATGAGGCGCTGCACAACGTCCCGTCGGGATCACCAGGATCCTGCCGACAACCTGTAGGCGGTCTGGCAACGGCTTTCGACCTTCGCTTCACGAGGCAGATGCTCGATTCACGCGGTGATGGAGTCAGGTATCGACCCGTACCACTCGAAGTCAACCACATGCTTCGTCTGTACAGGAGGCCGCCGACCAGGGGCTCGCTGATCCGTCGGCGCACTCCGAACCAGCCATGCCGCGATCGTGTCACGGTTCGACCTGTCGAGACCGTCAGGGACACGCCCCTCATGCGCGTGGTCGAGATCCTGCGGGCCCGCGGTCTCCCTGCGACGGCACCCGCCTGGTCTCGACGAAGGAGTAGTCTGGCACCCCGCCGGATCCGGTCCATTTGCACTATAGTCCTACGCTCGACGCTCTCCGGTGCAAGTCTGAGACCGGCAGGTTGGCGCCAGTCGACGTGGCCTGCAAAGGCACGCTGTCGAATCGAAGCGAAACGCGGCCCCTCGTGCGCGACGGGTCGACGAGCACGCGAGCGGCGAGACCGACGAGCGCCTCGACGCGGATCTGGAGCCTGCGACGACGTGCTCTACGAGACGTCGAGGAGATCGACGTCGTCCGAATGACATGAGGTGTCAGACTCCATCGCAGGCGCTGGCGCGCCGAGCTCACGTGGTAGTCGGGTGAGCCGCACCACGCTCCGACGGATCAACGGTTGATGGAGCCGCGGTCAAAGACGCCCGAGTGAAGAGAGGCATCACGAGGGCAAGGGCGCCTGGCAGCGGCCGCGGGCGACGCTCCCCCTGCGGTACTGAGCTGCCCGTACGGCCGGATCGACCGCGCACCGTACTCGCCTACGAGGTGGAGCGGCAGACGTGATCGCCATCCTGCGGCCCGCTACACTGGACTGACGTCGCGACCGCCGCGAGCACCGGTGCGACCGCGAAGGGCTGCACCTGGACCGCGGTCGTCGTGCACAAAGAGACGACGGTCAGGTGGTCTGGGTACGACGAGGCCTCGGGGTCAGGAACTGAAGCCATCAACGACGTGGAAGCGTGAAGAACTGGACGCCGTAGTAGCGCGCCTGGACCGTACCGAGGTGGTGCCTGGGCGTCCGCCACGCTGAGGCCGCGCCTGAAGCCCGTGCCGAGGACGACGTTCCGCAGACGTCGACCCGCGCGCAGGAGGGACGCGCCAGACGCGCACGCGCCGAAGGTCCACAGTCCTGTCGGCATCGGAAGTGCCCTAGGCGCGACGGACGGACGGCCACCGTCGGCCGTCAGGCCGCGTGCACGATCCCGCCGTCGTCGGCGAGCCGGCCGGCGGTCGACCGCCTCGGTCAGCGCCTGCTCCGCCCGCGTCCGGATCGCCGGCGTGACCCGCTTGCCGCCGAACACCGCGACGGTCTCGCGCACCAGCTCCTCGCGCGACATGCCCATCCCCGCCCGGCACAGGCCGACCATGGCGTTGCCGATCTCCTCGAGGCTGACCTCGTCGAGCGGACGCGGCGCGCCGGCGGACGCGCTGCCGGAAGCCGGTCCACGCCCCACGCGGCCGGCTCGGCGGCCAGTAGAAGCCGTTCTCGTCGCGGACGTCGGTGGGTAGGCAGGCTCGGATCGCCTCGGCCCGTGCTGCTGCGACCCGGGTCAGGTCGAACGCCGAGGCGACGAGCTTGACCAGGCGCGACTCGAGCACCGGTCCCTCGGTGTCGATCACCTGCGTCGCGACGTCCCAGACCCGGCGCGCCGCGGTCGGCGAGGGCAACGAGTCCAGGGTGTGCCTCGACCGGACCTGTCTCCGGCGCCCAGGCGACGAACGGCTCCGCGCCCGGCACCCCGGGCTCGGGCTGCGCGTCGGCCGGTGCTCGGGGACCGGTGCCTGCTTCACCATCGGCAGACCCTCGACGTGCACGTCGGGCAGGTCGCCGGTGTCCTGCCCCGACCGCACCGCCTCGACCCGCGCCACCAGCTCGGCCACCACGGCGTCGGGGTCGCGCAGCCACGCCGGCAGCCACACCCGCTCGACCGCCGGCCAGCCGCAGCATCCGCGACAGCACCTCGACCGGCAGCCCGTCGCGGTCGCCGACCGTGCGCCGCGCGCGCCCAGCCCGGGCCGTCGAGCAGCACGGCCACCAGCGGTCGCTCCGGGTCGTCCGGCGCGCGCCAGGGTCAGGTCGACCCGGAAGTCCGACAGCCCGACGTCGGTGCGCACGACGAGACCCGCGGCTCGCGCAGCGCGCGCGGCGACCTCGTCGCGGTGCCGGTCGACGACCGGCGCGGCGCCGACGCGTCGCCGGCCAGCGCCTCGGTGCCCCGCGCGGCGAGGTCGAGGTAGGCGCGCAGGTGCTTGATGCCGACCGACGTGCGTCTCCTCGGCCCGCAGCTGCGCCGGGTCGAACGAGGAGAACACGACGACCTGCCGCCGGGCGCGGGTGACCGCGACGTTCAGCCGCCGCTCGCCGCCGGCCCGGTTCAGCGGCCCGAAGTTCAGCGGCAGCACGCCCTTGTCGTTCACCGAGAAGGCGGTCGAGAACAGGATCGACGTCGCGCTCGTCGCCCTGCACGTTCTCCAGGTTCTTGACGAACAGGCCCTCGCCGTCGGTGCCGTCGAGCGCCTCGACCAGCCGGTCGTCGCCGGCGTCGCGCAGCAGCGACTCGATGTAGGCGCGCTGCTGGCGCGTTGAAGGTGACGACGCCGATCGACGGCGACGACGTCGGGGGACGGCGTCGAACCGGCGGCGGATCTCGGCGACGATCGCCTCGCGCCTCGACCGGGTTGGTGCGCAGCAGCCTGCCCGTCGCCGGAGCGGTGGAACGTGCCGTCGACCCGCACCAGCGCAGACGCCGCGGCCGTCCGGCCGGCGTCGCTGCCCGGGCGTGGGCGCGGGGAACGACGACAGCCGGTCCTCGTAGTAGTGCTGCGTTGCTGAACGCGATCAGCGACTCGTCCTGGCTGCGGTAGTGCCACGACAGCCACTGCCGCGGCACCCGCGCCTGCACGCACTCGGTGAGGATGCTCTCCTCGTCCTCGACGACCGACGTCCTCCGTCGGCGCTCGACGTCGTCGTCGTCGACCGGACGCGGCTCGCGCGAACGACGTCGGCGGCATCTGCTTGCTGTCGCCGACGACGACGACCGACCGTGGCCCGGCCCATCGCGCCGACCGCGTCGGCCACCCGGATCTGCGACGCCTCGTCGAAGACGACCAGGTCGAACAGCCCGGCGCCGGCCGGGAAGAACCGCGCCACCGAGTCCGGGCTGACCAGCACGCACGGCATCACCTGGGTGATCAGGTCGCCGTACTGCTGCCAGCAGCGCCCGGACGCCGAGGCCGCCGCGCTGCTTGGCCAGCTCGCGCTGCAGCGCGCCGACCTGGCCGGGCGCCGTGTCGGCGTCGAACGGTCGCGCGCGCAGCACCTGCGCGCGGCAGCTCGGCCGCCATCAGGTGCTCGCGGACCGCGGTCGCCGACGCCGAGTGAACCGGCGCGATCGCCGTCTCGTGCGCCAGCGGGTCGAACCTGTCGAGCCCGGTGTCGCGCGGCCGCTCGACGGTCGACGCGGCGCCAGGCCGCGGTCGAAGGCCCGCACCGCGTCGTCGGCCGGCACCCGGCCGTCGCGCAGCTCGAGCCGCGCCTCGCCGAGGCCCGCCAGCGCAGCGGCTCGAGGGCCTGCGAGAAGGCGACCCACCGGCGCAGCGACACGAGCAGCTGGGGGTCGTCGAGGTCGCGCGCGTCGCGGCCGGCCGTCCCAGCGTCGCACGAGGCGGTCGCCGCCGGCCCAGTGCGCCACGTCGTCGGGGTGGGCGTCGCGCTGGCGGTCGACCAGCTGCCGTCGACGAGCGTGCAGCGGCGCGACCGCCCCGGCGCCCAGCCCGCGCGCCGGCGTCGAGCCAGGCGCGTCAGCTGGCGCGGCAGCCGCGGTGCGTCGGGCGCGACGCGCCGCGACCGCCCGTGCGTCAGCCAGGCGACCTGCGCGGTCCAGCTCGTCGACGGCGTCCGGGCGAGGGGTTCCACGCGGCCGGCGACCGCGGATGCCCGGCAGCGCCGGCCCGCGCGCGCGCGCGACCTCGTGCACCGCCGCTGCACCGGCAGCAGCGCCGCGACCAGCTCGGGCACCGCTTCGGCCGGTCACCGTCGACGCCGGCCGCAGCGTGCGGCTCGAGCGTGGTCGAGGACGGCGCGCAGCCGCCCTTGCGGCCGAAGAAGAACGACGACGCCGCGGTCTGCGCGCCTGCACGGCTAGATCTCGGCCAGCGGGCAGGTCGAGAGCACCCTCGGCAGGAACGGTGCGAGCGCCGGGTGCGACGCCGCGGCCAGGGCGCGCGACCTCGGCCAGCAGCGGCGTCGGCCTCCGGCTCGCCAGGCGCCGCCGTCCGCGTCCGGTCGACGCTCGTCGGTGCGCAGCGCCGAGCGCCCCGAGCCGTCCGAGCAGCGTCGAGCTCGCGCGCCGTGCCGGCCGTCCGCACGACCTCGGCGTCCGCACCGGTCGCGCGGCAGCTGCGCACGAGCGCCGTCCAGCTCGAGCGCGGCCGCGTGCGCCCGGCGCGACGTCGACCTGCGCCGGGGCGTCGACGAAGCCCCACGGGTGCGCGGCGACGGGCCGCGCCAGGTCGGCGATGTCGGGCAGCGGCGCAGCAGCGTCGCGCACCGACGTCAGCTCCGTCGGCCGGCGCCGAGCAGCGAACGCGCGGCACCGGCAGCGTCGGCACCGTCGCCCGAGCGCCAGCAGCGCGTCGCGCGCCGAGTACAGCGACAGCCCGGCGGCGTTGGGGTCGTGCAGCCGGTGCGGCGTAGCGGGCCAGCGTGCGCCGCGAGGCCGCGCAGGTCCTCCTGCCGGCGTGCAGGCCCTGCTCGTCGACCGGCGACCGCGTGCTCGAGCGCCGCCGGATCTGCGCGCGCACCATCGCCGGCGCGCGATGCCCTTGTCGTGCAGGTCGAGCGAGAACGGGCCCATGCCGACGGCGTCGAGCCGCTGCTGCACGACGT
Organism: uncultured Actinomycetota bacterium; assembly: GCA_963715595.1. Classification (GTDB taxonomy): domain Bacteria; phylum Actinomycetota; class Actinomycetes; order Actinomycetales; family CAWJMD01; genus MFD01275-22. The sequence continues at coordinate 1,799,886 of OY970255.1, read as the reverse complement.
CGAGCGCCGCCCGCTTCTCGGCGACGAACAGCACCCGCTTGCCCTCGGCGACCGCCCGGGTCAGCAGGTTCGTGATCGTCTGCGACTTGCCGGTGCCGGGCGGGCCCTCCAGCACGAACGTGCGTCCGGCGGACGGCGTCGGCGACCGCCGCGCAGCTGCGAGGCGTCGGCCGGCACCGGGCAGGCGCGCGGCCAGCTCGTCCAGGTCGACGCGCGCCGGTGTCGTCGCGCCGGGTCGGCGAACGGGTCGGTCGGCGTGTGCACGAGGTGGTGGACCAGCGGGTTCTCGCAGAACGTCTGCCCAGTTCTCGTCCAGGTCCTTCCACAGCCGGAACTTGGCGAACTGCAGGATCGCGAGGTCCGCGGTCGTCCTCGACCCGGTAGGGCAGCCCGTGCCTCGGCCAGCGCGATCGCGCATGGCGTGCGCAGCGCGGCGTCGAGGTCGAGCGTCGCCGTCGGCGGCTCGGGCAGCAGCTCGGGCACCTCGACGCCGTGCACCTGGCGCAGCTTCTCCAGCAGGCAGTAGTTCGGGCGTGCTGCGAGCCGGTCTCGTCGAGCTCGAGCCGGTAGGCGCCGCTGCCGCGCCCGCGCGACCAGGTGACCGGCACGAGCACCAGCGGGCGAGCGCAGCGGCCGGCCGTCGAGCTCCCACACCAGCGATGCCGAGCGCCAGGTAGAGGTTGTTCGCGCCGGTCTCCTCCTGCGACGGTGCGGCGCCTTGTAGGCCAGGGCGCGCATCCGCGTGGCGGTACGCCGGCGGCGGTGACGTCGGTCGTAGACAGCCTCGCGGTCGTCGACGAGCAGTCTGCGGCGAGCTGGTCGGGCGGGCAGCTCGCCGGGCGTTGGTGACGCCGCGCGCCGGTGCACGTCGTCGAGCGCGTCGGACGGGCAGCAGGTGCAGCGGGCGTCCGTCGTGCAGCGAGGTTCTCGAGCGTGGCCGAGCCGCCGCGTCCGGGCACGGTCAGCGTCACGGCCGGACCGGTCGGTGTAGTTGATCAGCCGGTTGCGCAGGCTGAGGTCGAGCAGCGCGTTCTTCCACTGCTGCGACGCGCGGCGGCGCCGGCGTGCTCGTGCGTCCGGCGCCTGGGGCGCCTGCTCGTCGGCCGCGCGGGGTGCGCTGCTGTGCGCGGCCGGCCTGGTACTCGACGACCTGCACCTCGCCCGTCGGCGTCGCGCGCGCGGGCCGGCAGCGGCAGCACGTCGTTGCGCCGCGCGGTGAACACGTCGATCACGCCGAGCACGCTCGTCGAGGTCGCCGGTGAGCCAGCGCGCGTACGCCGAGCGGTGCGAGGCGTCGACGTCGTGGCGCCGCGTCGGTCGAGGTGACCATCGTCGTCTCGACCAGCCGGATCGCGCCGAGGTCGACCAGGTTGACCACGGCCGACGACGTCGGTGATGCGCGATGCTCGCGAGCGAGCGTCTCCTCGCGCCAGTACCCGAGGAAGGCGTGCCCCTTCACCATCCACAGCAGCGGACGGATGCCGGCCTGCTCGAGCACCGCCGCCAGCACGACCACGGTGTCGAGGCAGGTGCCGACCCGCTCGTCGAGCACCTCGGTCGGGCGTGCGGACCTGCTGGCCGACGTCGCCCCAGCTCGCCGGCGGCTCGGCGTACCGGATGCCCCGGGCGCGGGCGGCGTCGAACACGGCGCGCGACGACGTCGTCGACCCGCTCGGGACCGGCCTGGTAGCCCTGCAGCGCGGCGCTGCCCGTCCGGTCGCGCAGCAGCGCCGACGCCTCGTCGAGCAGGGCGGCCGACCGCCGGGTCGTTCGGCATGACGAACGCCGCGAGCATCTCCAGCGACAGCTCGGGCGGCTCGGCCAGCCACTGCCGCGCCGCGAGCACCCGGACGTCGGACGACGCCGTCGCGAGCGTCTCGTCGCCGAGCCGCAGCGTCGCCGTCGACCCGGCCGGGACGCTGCTCCTCGACCTGCAGCATCTGCGCCGGGTCGAGGGTGAGCCGGACGTCGGCGACGACGGTGCGGTCGCCGGCGGCGAGGTCGACGACGTGGGTGCAGGTGCTCGACAGCACGCCCTCGGCGTCGACCACCGCGAGCTCGAGCACCGCGCCCTCGGCGTCGCGGTCGGCCGTGACCGCCACCTCGTCGACCACGGGGATGCGGTTGTGCGCCATCGCGTACGACACGACCGGCAGGCCGGAGAGCGCGATCGTCGTCCCGATGGAGGTCCCCGTGGTCACCGGCACGACGGTAGAGGACCCGGCGGACATGCCGCCGGACGTCGCCCTACGACGTGGCCAGGGCCGTTCGCGCCAGAGCCGTTCCAGCGGGTGTCGACGAGACGATGGGCCCGCCTCCGAGCCGCCGCGGGAGGACCCCGAGGTGGTCGAGGACGTCGAGCGTCGGTCGAGCCAGGGTGAGGACGTCGTAGCGGTCGAGCGGCCCGTACGGCGTCCGATATCCCAGGGAGTTCAGGACCAGCACCCCCGCGTCGGCCCCGTCGAACGCGTCGTCGTGCTGGTCGTCGGCGGCGAGACCGAGCATCAGCAGCAACCCGGCCACCCTGGACGGCTCGTCGCGTCCGAGGGGAAGGCTGCCGGCGACGTGCTCCCACAGCGCCCTCGGGTCGCGGCGGCAGCGTGCGCCTGCCCGTGTGAGCCGCAGGGTCCCGCGGTACTTGCGCAGCAGACCGAGCTGTTGCGCCGTCTCCCGCAGCGTGAGGACCGGCACGGTGTGGTCTTCGCGGTTGCCCTTGCCGATCCACTCGTCCGCCAGGTCGAGGGCCTCGAACGCCTCGGAGACGACTACTGGTGGCAGGTACCCGGCCGAGGTGAGCTTCACGCCGTCACCTCCGACGCGCTCCAGCAACCACGAGTACCGCCGCACCGTCGCGGACGCATCGGCCGGGTCCACCTCGACGGGCCGGTCGAGGCCGGCGCGCGCCACCAGCTCCTCGACCATCGGACGGGCGCCGGAGTCGAGGGAGCCGAGCAGGTCGAGCAGGACAGGCGGCAGGTCGAGACCGTCCGGTGCGCCGTCCGCGTCGACGACGGCGAACCGCATCCGCGCGTTGACCGCGTCGAGGTCGAATGCTGCCGGGTCGACGTCGTCGGGCAACCACGCGAGGAGGTCCTCGAAGCCGTCAGGAGGCGCCTCACCGGCGAGCACCCGGACCAGGTCGTTCCACGTGTGGACGCCACCGACGTCCTCGGGCGGGCACGAACGCCGCCCCTGGAGGCACCGGGCGCGCACCGCTCCCTCGCCACGCCCGAGCACGTCCTCCAGGACGACGCGGTGCTCCCAGCCGTCGCCGAAGTCGTACTCGTAGAACAGCGTGTCGCCCGCGGTGCGCAGCACCTGGTCGAGCCGCGTCTCCGACTCGGGGATGCCCTCCTCGCCCTCCTCGAGGTCGAACGCGGTGACGAACCTCGTCGCCGACCGGTCGTGCGGCGACGCGCCGACGGCGAAGGCGTGCAGGTGGCTGTCGGTCCAGCCCATCGCGACCTGCAGCACCCGGTGCACGGCATCCAGGCGCAGGTCACCCGCGAGCTCGAGCCGGCGCCAGATGGGCGGTCTCGCCCCGTGCAGGTCGATCCGGACGCGCAGGGTCGCGACCTCGGGCGGCGGGGCCGGCAACTGCGCCGGTCGGGGCTCGACGGCAGCTATCGCGCGATCGCCCGCTCGGGTCAGGATCGTCTCGAGCAGCTCGCGGACCTGCTCGGCGTCCATGCCCGCCAGGGCCGCGTCGAGACCCGCCAGGCGCGGATCGGTGGGCGGGTCGGACGGCGAGCGGCGCTGGCGAGGCACGGCGGCAAGCCTACGGCCGCTCCGCTCGCCGAGCGCGTACTGCGTAGCGGCACCACGATGGACGACGTGGCCCGACGAACCCGCGCCGACCTCGTCCGCACCCTGCTCGACGAGCACGGGACGACGTACGCCGAGCAGGCCGGCATCACGCTCGCCGACAAGCCGTCCCCGCTGTACCGGCTGCTGGTGCTGTCGACGCTGCTCTCCGCCCGGATCAGCGCCGACATCGCCGTGGCCGCGGCGACGGCGCTCAGCAAGGACCGGATGCGCACCCCGAAGGCGATGCGGGACGCCACCTGGCAACGGCGCGTCGACGCGCTGGGGGAGGGCGGCTACCGGAGGTACGACGAGCGCACCGCCACCATGCTCGGCGACGGCGCCCAGCTGCTGCTGGACCGTTGGAAGGGCGACCTGCGGCGCCTGCACGACGAGGCGCGCGACGTCGACCACCTGCGCGAGCTGCTCCAGGAGTTCCCCGGCATCGGTGCCGCCGGCGCCGACATCTTCTGCCGCGAGGTGCAGGGCGTCTGGACCGACGTGGCGCCGTTCGTCGACGACCGCGTCCGGTCCGGGGCCGAGGCCGTGGGCCTGCCGACGACGCCGAAGGCGCTGTCGTCCCTCGTCGACCGGCGCGACCTGCCTCGACTGGCCGCCGCGCTGGTGCGGGTCACGCTGGACCGCGATGCCGCCGAGAGGGTCCGCGGCGGCTGAGGACGATCGATCCGACGGTCAGGCGGGCTCGATCCGTCCCGCGGTCGGTCCGCGGCGGGTCAGAACCGGTAGCCGAAGCGCTCGAGGTCCTCCTCGTGCGCCGTGCCGACCAGGGCGCGGGTGCCGACGTCGTAGGCCCGCCAGTACGCCCGGTCGCGGTCGGTGACGTTCGTCGGCGGCACCGCCAGGTCGAGGCCCAGCAGCTCGCGCAGGTCCGTCTCGAGGTGCTCCATCCGCAGGACCACGTCGGCCTCCAGGACGTGGCCGGAGTTGAGGCGGCGCGGTCGCGCCGGTTCACCGACCGCGCGCGTCACCCAGGTCGCCGAAGTCGCAGGTGAGGGCGTCGACGACGCTGTCGAGCGCCCCGGGCGTGAGGTGCACCCACGACGTCGGGTCGCGCAGGTCGTGCACCCAGCGGGTGCGGCTGCGCTCGTACTCCGCGACGTAGAAGTCGAACGGGTTGCGCGTCGTGGTGACCACGCGGAGCCCGTGGTCGGCGTCGAGCAGGCCCGCGTCGACGAGCTGGGCCGCCGTCGCGTGCTTGGCGTCGACGCCGGCGACCCGCACCGCGTCGGGGGGCGGTACGGCGACGACGTCGCGGTGGGCGCGCAGCGCCGCGATCAGCGCTGTGCTGCCGGTGCCCGGAGCGGCGGTGAACAGCAGCCCGGCTGCAGCATCGACGATGGCCATGGTCCCGGGACGCTACCCGAGCCCCGTGCCGCCGTCCTGTCAGCTCGCAACGCGCAGAACCGGAGTGGCGCCGCCGTCCCGGCCCATGAACGTGCACCACCCCGACGGCGTCACGAGGACCAGCTCGCCCTGGAACACCCGGGGCAGGAAGTTCGCGTACCGCCAGGCCATCAGCATCGCGATCTCCTCGGTGCCGGTCACGCACCTCCCCTCGCGCACGACGACGGTCGCGAACGAGTACTCGATGGGCCACGGGGTGTCGATGCCCTCGCACAGGCGGTCGGCCACGTCGTGCAGGACGTGGCTGTCGTCGATGTCGTGCTCCTCGAGGTCGAGGTCGCCCTCGAGCCGGGCCACGCGCAGGAGCGCCTGCTCCGTGGACGACTCCCGCACCAGGCAGACGTACCTGCCCGGGTGCAGACCGACCAGGCGGTCGAGGTCGTGCAGGAGCGCGGCCGGGTCGCGGAGCTCCCACGGGTCGAGCTCGGCGGTGGGGGAGTCGGTCTCGTGATCGGTGCGCACAGGAAAGGGGGTCATGCGTGGAGCCTGCACCGGTCAGGGCGTGCGACGTCCGTCGTCCACAGGAAGGCCCTCGCGGGGCGCAGATCGGCCGGACCTGTGGACGACGGGGTCGGGGCCGCCGAGCCGAGGCAGGCTGCGTGCACCCGACACCGAGGAGAGCAGGACGAGATGGGTTACACGACGGACTTCCTGGGCCACTTCACGATCACGCCGGCCCTCAACCCCGCCGAGGTCGAGTACCTGACGGCGTTCGCCGAGAGCCGGCGGTGGGACCGCCCTGGCGGCCCGTACGAGGTGCCGGACAACCCTCGCGCGGACGAGCACGAGACCGGTGACGTCGAGCGGCGCAACCGGACGGCACCCGGGCAGCCGAGCCTGTACTGCCAGTGGGTCGTGTGCCCGCAGGGCTGCTGCCTCACCCACGACGGCCACGAGAAGTTCTACGCGCCGACCCAGTGGCTCGAGTACCTGGTCGTGCACTTCCTCGGGCCGGACGCGCTGGCGGCCGACAGCGTGCCCGGCGTGTTCGACGACTTCACCTTCGACCACGCGCTCGCGGGCGTCGTGGTGGCCCGGCGCCGCGACACCCGGCGGATGTGGGCGATCCGCGCGGACCCCGTGGACGGGCTGAGCGCGGAGACCCTGTGCGACGGCGAGTCCGAGGAGTCGGTCTGGGGACCGTTCCCGTTCGAGTGGGAGAAGGACCGGCTCCGACGTCGACGCGACCGGCGTCCGCTGTCGGTCGGGTCGGTCGTGTCCGCGCCGACCGCCGACCGCGGGCGGTAGACGACGACGGGCGTGGACTCCGAGACTGAGCAGATGCGAAGCGTGGACGTGCGCCAGGCGCAGACGCGGCTGGTCGAGCTGCTCGCACGCGTCGAGCGAGGGGAGCGGATCGTGATCACTCAGAGCCGGGTCGCCTGTGGCGCAGCTGGTGCCGATCGATGCGCTCGCGCCTCGCGAGTTCGGCGTCCTCGACGTCACGCTGCCGGACGACGTCGACGAGCCGCTCCCCGACGACGAGCTCGACCGCTGGGAGGGGCGAGGAGTGAGCCACCTCGTCGACACCCACGTGCTGCTCTGGTTGCTGGCCGACCCGGGTCGCGTGCCCGAGGAGGTGCGCCGCCGTCTGGCGGACCGGACCACGGGGCTGGTGGTGTCGGCCGTGAGCGCGCTCGAGATCGCGACCAAGGTCCGGCTCGACGTGCCGCAGCAGATGTCGTCGGTGTCGCATGGCTCAGCGACGGCGTCGAGCTGGCGATCACGTCTCGGCACGCCGTCCTGGCGGGGACGCTGAGCTGGGACCACCGCGATCCGTTCGACCGGATCCTGGTCGCCCAGGCCACCACGGAGCAGCACGTGCTGGTCACCGTCGACCGCGCGATGCCGCACTGCCCGGGCCGCGCCACCTGGTGCGCCGGGTGAGATCGACACGCCGTGTGACAGCGATAGTCACGGCGCTGTGAGTGACGACCCGATGGCGGCCCGGTCAGCCAGGTGGACTGTCCGTGCACCCGGTCGGGCGGCGCGGCAGCGAGCGTCCGGGGCTAGCGTCGACGTCATGGCCGGTACCTACACCGTCACCCGCAGCACGACGATCCAGGCCACGCCCGAGGCGGTGTGGCCGCACCTGGTCGACCTGCGCGCGTGGGAGGCGTGGTCGCCCTGGGAGGGCAAGGACCCCGACCAGCAGCGCACCTACACCGGGTCCGCGTCCGGCGTCGGGCAGCGCTACACGTGGTCGGGCGACCGCAAGGTCGGTCAGGGCAGCATGGAGATCACCCAGGCTGACGCGCCGCGCCGGCTCGTGATCGACCTGGAGTTCGTCAAGCCGTTCCGGTCGAGGAGCACGACCTCGCTCGAGCTGCGACCCGAGGACCGCGGCACCTACATCACCTGGTCGATCACCGGACCGACGACCCTGATGACGCGGCTCATGAGTCCGTTCCGGAGCATGGACGCCATGCTCGGCCCGGACTTCGAGAAGGGCCTGGACGACCTCAAGTCGATCAGCGAGGCGCTGTAGCCGCGTCGGCAGTCGGTGCTCAGCCGAGCCGCCGCCACCGCGCCGAACGTCCCGGCCCGTCCGCCTCGATCCGGCCCGCGTCGCGCAGCGAGTTCAGCACCAGCCTGATGGTCTGGTCGCTCACGCCGGGGACGGCGCTGCGTGCCTCGTCGACGGTGAAGAACACCGGCGCCTGCTCGAGGATCCACATCGAGACCCGTTGCTGCTTCGTCAGTCTCGTCCGGGTGGCCTGGGCCGCGCGTGCGGCGAACAGGCGGTAGGCCTCGGCGAGCACGCCGGTGAAGTAGGCCAACCAGGGCCACGGGTCCGCCTCGTCCTCGTGCCAGCCGTGGGTCGAGTCGAGCAACGCGGCGTAGTACCCGTCGGCGCGCTGGGCGATCAGCTGCTCGATCGACACCCAGCGCCCCACCCCGTACCCCGCGTCGCTGAGCAGCGCGGTGGCCAGGGCACGCGCCACCCGTCCGTTGCCGTCCTCGAACGGGTGGACGACGAGCAGGTCGAGCACGAACAGCCCGACCAGCAGCACCGGGTGGTGCCGGTCCTCCTGGCGCGCGGCGACGTACCGCTCGACCAGCTCGTGCAGGTGGAACTCGGTGCGGTCGGCGGGAACCGGGCGGAACCGCACGGTGACGCTGCCGTCCGGCGCCCGGTCGACGACCAGGTTGTCGGACGACTTGAGCTGCCCGCCCGGTGACGCGGTGTACGACCACAGCAGCCGGTGCACGTGCAGCACCAGGCCCAGGGTCAGCGGCCGCCAGTCGTCCTGGAACAGGTGGTCGAGCGCCGCCCGGTAGCCGGCGAGCTGCTGCTCGTCGCGGGTGCGCAGGGTGGTGGCGCGTCCCTCGATGATCCGGCGCGCCCGCCCGGCGTCCGGCACGGTCACGCCCTCGATCTCGCTGGACGCCGTCACCGACTCGATGCGTGCGCGGTGGGCCAGCTCGGACAGCCGCGCGGGTGCCTGGTGGGCGTAGAGCTGCTCGGTGCCGGCTCCGGTGTCGATCACCCGCAGGTGGCGCACGACCTCGGCGGGGACCCGCGCGAGGGTACGGTCGAGGTCGGCGAACGATCGCACGATCCACCCCCACAGCCACGGCTAAACTGACTAACGAAGGCAGAACTTAGCATGTTTAGCGGGAGCGGGGAGGAGCGTGACCGCACCGACGAGCTCGCCGACCGACTCGGCCGCGAGCCGCGCGAGCTCGCCGACGCGATCGGGACGCACTGGCGCCGCCACGACCTGGCGCCCGACGACGTCGAACAGGTCCGCGGCTGGGTGACCCACGACGACCCTCGCCTGCGCGAGCTCGCCCACGCCCTCGACGAGCACACCGACTGGTACCTCGCCGGCGACCCGCCGTTGGTGATGCTCGGCCTGCGTGGCGGCGAGGTGCGTCGTCGCCCGTCCGGTCGGGGAGTGGCTGCACGGCAGCCACGGCCTGACCCACCTGCCCGGCGTGGTCGCGGTGGTCGACGCGCAGCACCTCACCGCCGCTCGGCGAGCAGGTCTCCACGGTCGTCGCCTCACGTCGCCGCAGCTTCCGGATGTGCCGGTACTGCCGCGACCTGGTGCCGCCCGAGCACCGGTTCGCCCACGACGTGTGCCACGGCTGCGCCACCCGGTGGTCCGGCGTCGTCTACTGATCCAGATCGTCCCAGCGCTCGACGACGGCCTCGTCGAGCATCATGGCGACCACGCTCCGCAGCGCCGGGACGACCGAGAGCACGTCGCCGTCGGCGTGCACGGCACCGTCGTCGGCGAGGCGCCGCAGCCTCACCAGCACCTCGTCGGCCACGTCGTCGTCGGCGACGCTCCGTCGCACGGCCTCGGTCGTGAGCCTGCCGCCCTCGACCAGCTCGAGCAGGACCCGTCCGACCGCTCGCACGACCTCGATCTCGTCGTGGTCCGACGCCACCAGCGCGTCGCGCCACAGCGCCGTGGCCAGCTCGGAGCGCACGTCGACGCCCCGCTCGGACGTGACGACGTCGCGGCTGCCGTCGGTGGCCTCGAGGCGCCCGTCGACCACGTGCAGGAGGCGGACACGTTGCATGACGTACCCGAGGATCAGCACCCGGAGCGAGTCGAGACCGGGCTCGTCGAGCTGCTCGACGACGTCGTCGGCAACGTGGTCGAGCACGCCGAGCCCGGTCACCTCCACGCTGCTCGCCGAGACCCAGTCCCTGATCCGGTTCGCCTGGCGCACAGGACGCGTCGCCTCGAGCGCGGCCACCGTCTGGTGGTGTTCGACCGGTCCGTCGACCACGACGGCGAGCCGCGCCCGGCTGGGCTCGTCGAGGAGCGGCTCCGGCGGCGTCAGCAGCCGCTGCAGCACCTCGCGCACCTCCCACGACTCGTCCTCGCCCGCCGACCAGCGCCCCGTCCGGAGCAGGAACACGGTCCAGGCGTCGAGCGCGGCGGCCACGTGCGGACCGGTCTCGCCGCACGGTCCTCGTCGTCGAGGGTGTCGAGCAGGTCGTGCAGCTCGTCCGCGGTGAAGCCGGTGACGGGCCGTGGCGTCCCGGGCATGAGGACGAACGCGACGCAGAGCTCGTCGACCAGGTGGACCAGCTCGAGCGGTGGATCGACGTCGATGTCGTCGGCCGACCACTCGTCGAACGGGCGCTCGAAGCGGAGCAGGTCGCGCTGCACCTGCTGCGCCCGGACGGCCCGTCTGCCGGCGCCCGATCGCGGGGACGTCCGCTTCTTCCTCGACACAGCAGGCACCCTAGGCGTGCCGTGCGCGCGGTCGGCCGCTGTCCACACCCGGAGCGATCCCAGGACGTGCCTGTGGACGACGAACGTGCCCGTCGGCACTAGACCGGCAGCGGCTCCTCGACCCGCAGCACCAGGACGGCGATGTCGTCCTCGACGTCGGCCACCAGGCCCGTCATCAGCAGGTCGGCCACCGCCTCGGCGTCGAGGTCGGCCCGGCCGCCGAGCCGCTCCGACAGCCACCCGAGGCCGCTCTCCAGCGACTCGGTGCGCCGCTCGATGAGGCCGTCGGTGTACAGCACGACCGTGCTCCCCGGCCGCAGCACCACCTCGTGGTCGTGCCGTGCCGACGAGGCCCGCACGCCCAGCAGCAGGTCGGGGATGGCGCTGAGCACCCGCGCCTCGCCGGTCGGTTCGACCAGCACGGGCGGCAGGTGGCCGGCGCTGGTCCACCGCAGCACCCGCGACCCCTCCGGCTCGCCGTCCGGGGGGTCCTCGACCCGCGCGAGCACGGTGCTGGCGATGGTGCGCACGCCCAGGCCCTCCATCGCCTCGTCGAGCGCCTGGACCACGCCGCTCGGCGGCTTGCCGAGCGTGTAGGCGAGCGCCCGGACGAGGTTGCGCACCTGCGCCATCGCCGCCGCCGCCTCGCGGTCGTGGCCGGTGACGTCGCCGACGGTGAGCATCAGGGCGCCGTCGTGGCAGGTGAAGGCGTCGTACCAGTCGCCGCCGATCTGCACCTCGTGCGCGGCCGGCTGGTACCGCACCGCGACCTGCAGGCCGGGCAGCTGCACCGGAGCGGCCAGCATGCTGCGCTGCAGCGCCTCCGACAGCGCGCGCTCGTCCTGCATGATGCGCCGCTCGGCCTCCAGCAGGTCGAGCCGGTCGAGGCCCTGCCGCACCGTGAGCGCCACCAGGTCGAGGAACGCCAGGTACTCCTTGTCCGGCGCCAGCTGCGGGTTCAGCGCGATCACCAGCATCGGCGGGTCGGGCACGTCGGCGCCGTCCGGGCACAGGGACAGCCAGGCCACCGTCCGCCCGTGCACCTGCTCGACGAGCGGGCCGGACCCTGGCAGCGCACCACCGGGGGCGCGGGGCAAGCCGTCCGGCGGTGCGGCCGGCGTCCGGCCGGTCGAGCGCGGGTGCCGGTAGGCGATCACCGGCAGGTCCGGGTGCTGCAGGGCGATCAGGTCCTCGACCAGACCGGGCACGCCGTCCCCGTGCACCAGGGCGTCGACCCGCCCGCCCAGGTGGGCCAAGAGCTCCAGCCGGCGGCGGTCGATCACCTGCCGGGTGGTCTCGTAGTTGATGTCGACGACGCCCTCGATCTCGCCGTCCGTCCCGTGCACGGCCGAGTAGGAGTACGTGAACCAGCACTCCTCGAGGTAGCCGTGGCGCACCAGCGGGAGCTTCTCGTCCTCGACGAACCACGCCCCGTCACCGGCCAGCACGGCGTGCAACCGCGGACCCACGACGTCCCACGCCTCGGGGAACATCTCCTGCGCCGGTGACCCGAGCGCCGTCGGGTGCTTCACGCCGATCATGTCGGCGTAGGCGGCGTTGTACAGGAGGACGAACTGAGGCCCCCACAGCAGCGTCGCCGGGAACCGGGTGTGCCAGACCGTCTCGACCGCCTGCCACAGCGCCCGGCTCCAGGTCGAGGGGTCGCCCACCGGGCTGCCGGACCAGTCGACCGACTCGTAGTTCCCGCGCAACGCACCTGCTCGCTCGAACACGCGCATCCTCTCTCGGTCGTCCGCAGGTCCGCGTGGGTGCTCGACGGCCGCACCGTCCATCAAACCCGACGTCGGACGCTGAGACGAACCGAACCGCCGAGCACGGGCCAGCGCGTGCGGCACGTCGCCCGCTGGACGAGGATGAGTCGTGCCCGAACCCGCGTCCGCCGCCCTCAGCGTGGAGCGCGGCACCGAGGAGGCACCCGACCCCCGTCGCTGGAAGGCGCTCGCGGTCTGCCTGGTCACCGGGTTCATGACCCTGCTCGACGTCAGCATCGTCAACGTCGCGCTGCCGTCCATCCGGTCCGGGATCGGTGCGTCCGAGGCCGACCTGCAGTGGGTCGTGTCCGGCTACGCCCTGGCCTTCGGCCTCTTCCTCATCCCGTCCGGACGCCTCGGCGACGCCCGCGGACGCCGCAAGGTCTTCGTCGCCGGCGTCGTGCTCTTCGCCGTGTCGAGCCTGGCCGCCGGGCTCGCACCGACGGCCGAGGTGCTGGTGGTGTCGCGGCTCGTGCAGGGCGTCGGCGGCGGGCTGCTCAGCCCCCAGGTGTCGGCCCTGATCCAGGACCTGTTCCGCGGGAAGGAGCGCGCCCGGGCGTTCGGGCTGTTCGGCACGACCGTCGGCATCTCGACCGCGGTCGGTCCGCTGCTGGGCGGGCTCATCATCGGCGGTCTCGGCGTCGAGGACGGCTGGCGCTGGATCTTCTTCGTCAACCTGCCGATCGGCGTCGCCGCGATCGTGCTGGCGCTGCGGTGGATCCCCGCCGACCGCGCCGGCGCGGGTCGCCGCGAGTCGCTCGACCCGGTCGGCGTGCTGCTGCTCGGCGCGGCGGTGCTCGCGCTGCTGCTCCCGCTGGTCGAGGGACGCCAGGGCGGCGCGGCCACCGGCTGGTGGCTGGCCCCGCGTCGGGCTCGCGCTCGTCGGTGCGTTCGTGCTGTGGGAGAAGACGGCACGCCGCCGCGGGCCACGAGCCGCTGGTCGACCTCGCGCTGTTCGCCGTCCGCGGCTACACCCCGGGCGCGGTCGTGGGCGCGGTCTACTTCGCCGGCTTCACCGCCGTCTTCTTCGTGCTGACCATCTACTTCCAGGAGGGCCTGGGCTACTCCGCGCTGATGTCGGGGCTCGCCAGCACGCCGTTCGCCGCCGGCGGCGCCGTCACCGCCAGCATCGGCGGACGCCTGGTCACCCGCTACGGCCGCGCCGTCGTCACCGGCGGGCTGGTCGTCGTGGTCGTCGGGCTGATCGGCGTCGACGTCGTGCTCAGCCTGGTCGAGGGCCCGGCCGTCGGGCTGGGCGCTCGCGCTGCCGCTGCTCGTGGCCGGCGCGGGGTCGGGCTTCGTCATCTCGCCCGAACATCACCCTGACGCTGGCCGACGTGCCGGTGGAGCGGGCCGGCACCGCCGGGGGAGTGCTGCAGACCGGCCAGCGGATGGGCACCGCCACCGGCATCGCCCTGGTCGGCGCGGTGTTCTTCATGATGGCCGCGGACGGCGACCTGCAGCACGCGGCCGCGTCGCGCTGCGGGTCACGCTCGTCACCGTGCTGGTCGCGCTCGCCGCCAGCGTCGTCGACCTGGTGCGCCGGCGCCGCTCGGCCTGACCACCCGACGTCGTCGCGCCCGCCCCGGACGGCGCAACCGATGCCGCGCGCAAGGACCCGTTCGCGTGAACGTCGCGGGCACGCAGCGAGAACCACCTCAAGACGCGAGCCCGACGACCCGATCTCCTCGGGTCAACCGGTCGGAGAACCCTCCGTCACCAGCTCGCGGACGCGGTGCAGGTACCGGTCCGGCACACCGCAGGTGCCCCCGTACCCGCGGACGACCAGGAGGACCCGATGGGAACCACCTACAGGCGCCGGCTCATCGCCGGCACCGTGGCGCTGCTGACCCTGTGCGCCGTCGGCGGCGCCGTCGCGTACTGGACCCAGGCCGGTTCCGGTTCGGGAACGGGCAGCACCGGCACGACGACCGCCGTGACGGTCAACCAGACCAGCACCGTGAGCAACCTGCACCCGGGCGGTGCGCCCGTCACGCTGTCGGGCGACTTCACCAACCCGAACAGCGGCCCGGTGAAGGTCGGAGCGGTCACCACCACCGGCCTGACCGTCGACGCCCCGCACGCCGCGGCCGGCTGCGACGCCTCCTGGTACACCCTCGGTGGTTCGGCCGTGGTCGACGCCGAGATCCCCGCCGGCACGAACGTGGGCAGCTGGAGCGGTCTGACCGTCGTCCTCGACAACCGGTCCGTGAACCAGGACGCCTGCAAGGGCGCCACCGTCACCATCTCCTACGCGGTGAGCGCGGCGGCCTGAGCCGCCGCTGCGAGCAGCTGAGGTGACGGTGTCCGTGCAGCGGCCACCGTCACCTCGCACCGATCGGAGCCCGATGAGCGCCACGACCCGAGGTGCGGACGGCCGCGCGGGCCGGGCGCAGGGGCGTCGTACGCGCCCGTCCGCGGTGCTGGCGGTCGTCCTCGTCGGCCTGGGCGGAGCCGCCGCCGCTGTCTGGACGATCAGCGGTGGTGGTGCCGGGTCGGCCTCCACCGGAGCACCTCTGGCGGTCACGGCCTCACCCGGTACCGCCTCGGGCCAGCTGCGCCCCGGTGGGACGGCGGACGTGTCCCTCGTCCTGTCGAACCCGAATCCGCACCCGGTGACGATCACGTCGTTGGCGGTCGACACCGCCCGCGGCACAGGTGGTTTCGCCGTCGACGGCGCCCACGCCGGCTTGCGGCACGTCGACGCTGGCGTACACCCCGCAGACGGGTCCGGGGGCGGGCTGGTCGGTTCCCGCGCGCGCAGGCGCCGTCGACGGCACCCTCGCCGTCACGCTGTCGCAGGCGGTCTCGATGGGCACCACCGCCGCGTCGTCGTGCCAGGGTGCGACCTTCACCGTCTACCTGAGGGCCGGGTCGTGACCGCGAGCACCGCCCTGGGCCGACGCGTGCCGTCGTCGCGTCGGCTCCTGGTCGGTCCGGTCGTCGCGGTCCTCACCGTGCTGAGCATCGCTGCCGCCTGGGCGTTCTGGACCACGGACGTCGCGGCCGGGTCGAGCGGCGCCGCCGGTGCGGCGACCGTCGACCAGGGCGCTCGCCCGTCGGCCTCCGTCGTCGACGCCACGGTGACGGTGTCGTGGAACCCGACCGCGTTGTCGAGCGGCGCCGCCGTCGACGGCTACCTGATCCGGCGCTACGACGCCGGGACGCTCGTGCCGGCGAGCATGACCGGGACGTGCGCCGGCACGGTGACGGCGTCGTCGTGCACCGAGCCGAACGTCCTCGACGGGTCCTGGGTCTACACGGTGACCCCCGTCGTGGGCACCGCCTGGCGCGGCGCCGAGAGCGAGTCGAGTGCAGTCGTGACGGTGGCCTTCCCCGACACGCTGCCACCCACCAACGTGCTCACCCTGTCCGTGTCGTCCGGCGCCGCCGTGATGACCGGGTCGACCGTGCACTACCGAGGTGCCGCAGCCGGTTCGCTGGTGCTGCGCAACGCGTTGACCGACACCAGGTCCGGACCCGCCTCGAGCACCACCGGGGTGCTCAGCGGGTCGACGGCCGGGTGGACCCACGCGCCGTCGGCGGTGAGCACGCCGGCCGGTGGACCGTACGTCTCGGCCCCGTTCAGCTGGGCGGCCGGGACCACGTCGGCACCGACCGTCGGGGTCGCCGGCCACGACGTCGCCGGCAACACCGCCGCCACCACCGTGTCGTTCGTCGAGGACTCGGCAGCGCCGACGGGGTCGATCGGCTACCCGGACGGCGTGTCCGCGCGGCGGTCCGTGACCCTCGACCTGACCGCCGCCGACCCGGGGCCGGTCTCGCCGACCGGCAGGTGCAGCGCGCTGCCGCCCCGAGGGCCAACGGCACCTGCGGCACCTTCACCGCGTTCGTCGACGTCGGCCCGCCCGCCCCCGTCTCGTCCTGGACGGACGTGCAGGTGGCCAACGGCGACCTGCTACCGCTACCAGTACGTGGTGGTCGACCGGCTCGGCCACCGAGCCGTCCTCACCATCCCGCCATCGCCGTGATCGACTACGCCGCAGCGGTCGCCGCCACGACCGGCGTCCTCAGCCACTGGCGGCTCGGCGAGGCCGTGGAGCAGACGATCGCCACCGACTCGTTCACCGCCGCCGACGGGACCCGGCTCACCGCGCGCGCCGGCGAGCTGGGCGCCACCTGGACCGCCGCGGGTGGCACCGACACCGCCGTCGTCGCCAGCGGCCGGATCACCGGCACCGGCACCGGCAGGTCGATCCACACCGCGTCGGTCGTGCCGCCCGGTCCGGACTACGCCGTCGAGGCGGACGTCCACGTCCGCTCCCAGCTCGCCGGCAGCGAGGTCGGCGTGATCGCGCGCTCGAACGGCGACGCGACCAACCCGGTGCACTACCTGGCGCGCTGGGAGCAGGCCGACGCGAGCTGGAACCTGGTGCGCTACGACGGCACGACACCGACGACGCTGGCGGAGCTGGCCGGCCAGCCGGCCCTGGTGACCGGTCAGAGCTACCGGCTGCGGCTGGAGGTCTCCGGCACCACCACGACCCGGCTGCGGCTGTACGTCAACGGCGCCGTGGTGCTCACCGCGACCCAGACCGGCGTCTCCGCCATCACCACGACCGGACGTGCCGGGATCATGCAGGGCGAGGAGGGCAGCACGGTGGTCCGGAGCACCACCACCGGCCTGCACCTCGACAACTTCCGGGTCGGCCCCGCTGCGACCCGCGATCGACAGCAGGGGCCCCAACCACGGTGCCTACGTCAACGGCGTCGCGCTCGGGGACCGCTGGTGCGCTGCCCGGTGACGTCGACACCGCGGCCACCTTCGACGGCACGAACGACCACGTCCAGGCGCTCGGGACCACCGGGCTGCCGACGGGCTCGGCCACCCGGTCGGTCGAGGCCTGGTTCCGGACGACCAGCACCGCCCGCCAGGTCCTGTTCGGGTACGGGTCCCTCGGGGAGGCCCAGGAGTTCGCGCTGTGGCTGACGCCCGGGGCGACCGCGTTCGAGGCGTGGGGCTGGGGACAGGGAAACGACAAGACCTTCACCGCCCCTGCCTCGCTCGCCGACGGACGGTGGCACCACGTCGTCAAGGTCTACGACGGCAGCAGCCTCACGCTGTACCTCGACGGGACCTCGCTCGGGACGCAGGCCGCGACGCGCACCACGGTGGTGGACGCCTACGAGCTCGGCATCGGCGGCGTCCTCGTCCCCGGCGACCCCGCCTCGGGCGGCTGGTTCAACGGCTCCCTCGACGAGGTGGCGCTCTACACCACGGCCCTCACCTCGCAGACCGTGCTCGACCACTACCGGCTCGGTACCGCGCCGGGTCCCGACCCGGGGCCGACGGGTGGCTCGGTGACGGTCACCGGTCTGACCGGGACCGGCACCCGGTACTCCACCTCCACCACGCTCGGCCTGACGCTGGCCAAGGGGTCCGACAGCGACGGCCTCGCGGCGACCGGCGCGTCGCTGCGGCGGGCGACGGCGAGCCTGACGTCGACCGGCGGCGCCGACGGGGCGTGCGGCACCTTCGGGCCCTACGAGCCCGTGGCCACCGACCCCGGCTCGCCGTTCAGCACCGTCGTGCCGGACCAGGCCTGCTACAGCTTCCAGTACGTCGTCCGCGACGCGATCGGCAACCCGACCACGTACACGAGCGGCATCGTCAAGGTCGACACCACCGCACCGTCGGCGCCCGACGCTCGCTCGTCGCGACCGTCGTCCGTCGACTACGCGGCCGGCGGCGGTCCACGACGGTCCACTACCGGCCCTCCGCGAGCAGCGGCAGCTTCACGGTGACCGCGACCGTCGACGACAGCGCCTCCGGCGTCGACGGCGTTACACCTTCCCGACGCTCGGGACGGGCTGGGCGCAGGACCGGGACCGGCAACAGGCGCACCTACTCTGGACGGCAGCCAACCCGGCGGTGCCGGCGTGCCCGGCCGGTCACCGCGACGAACCACGCGGGCCGGTCGTCGAGCGCCTCGACGTTCTCCGTCGTCGCCGACGGGACGGCCCCGACGACGGGCACGATGGCGTACGCCGACGGGGTCGCCGCCGACAGCACCGTCAGCGTGACCTCCGCCGCCGGGACCGACAGCGGGTCCGGGGTCGCGAGCGGCCGTCTGCAGCGCGACGTCGCGGTGCTCGACGGCGGCGTGTGCGCGCCCTTCCGCGACCTGTGGGCGTCGATCGGGCCGACGAACCCCTCGTCGCCGTACGTCGACACCGTCCCGGACGGGATGTGCGCCAGGTACCGGCACGCCACCACCGACCGCGTCGGCAACGTCGCGTACGCGACGAGCGCTGCGGTCGCCGTGTCGGCCAGGGCGTGCGGCGCGCAGGTCGTGGGCAACCCCGGCTTCGAGAACGGCACCACCGCGGCGCCGTGGACGATGAGCGCTCCCGAGATCGCCTCCGCCTCCGGCTCGGTGAGCGCGCGGACGGGTACGTGGAAGGCGTGGCTCGCCGGCTACGGCGCGGCCGTGACGGACACGCTCACCCAGCAGGTGCGAGTTCCGACCGGGTGCGACGCGACCCTGTCGTACTGGCTGCGCGTCACGACCTCCGAGACCGGCACCACGGTGTTCGACACGATGCGGGTCGAGGTGGACGGCACGAGCGGCACGACGGTCCTGCACTCCTACTCCAACCTCGACGCCGGGTCCGCCTACGTCGAGCGCAGGATCGACCTGTCGGCCTTCGCCGGCCAGACGGTGACGCTGCGGTTCGTGTCGGTCGAGGACGCCAGCGTCGCGACCAGCTTCTACGTCGACGACGTGGCGCTCACGACCGGACCACCCAACCTCGCGCGCAACCGCCCGGTCGACCGTGTCCAGCGAGGAGACCTCCAGCTACCCGGCCGCTCTCGCGGTGGACGGCAACGGCGCCACGCGCTGGTCCAGCGCCTTCGCCGACCCGGGGTGGATCGCGGTCGACCTGGGCACGAGCGTGCCGCTCGACCGGGTGCGGATCGACTGGGAGGCGGCGTACGCCACGGCGTACACCGTCGAGACCTCGGACGACGGGGTCACCTGGACCGTCCGACGCAGCGTGACCGCCGGTGACGGCGGGACCGACGAGCACACGGGCCTGGGGGTCACCGCCCGCTACCTGCGCGTGCACGGCACGACGCGGGCGACCGCGTACGGCTACTCGATCTGGGAGCTCGAGGTGTACGGCCCCACGACCTGACCGGCGCCGGCGACGGCGGCGTCCACCCGGCGCAGCGCGTCGAGCGTGCGGTCGACGTCGTCGGAGGTGGTCGACCACCCGCACACCGAGATCCGCAGCACCGACCGTCCGCGCCAGGTCGAGCCGGTCGTCCAGGCGGTGCCGTCCTCGAGCATCCCGGCGACCACCGCGCGGGTGCGCTCGTCCGAGCCGAACGACACGCAGACCTGGCTGAAGGCCACGTCGTTGAGGACGCTCGCGCCAGGGACGTCCGCGAGCCCGGTCGCGAAGCGGGTCGCGTTCTCGCAGAAGCCCTCGACGAGGCCCGCGACGCCCGAGCGTCCGAGCGCCCGCAGCACCGCCCACACCGGGACCGCCCGCGCCCGCCGCGACAGCTCGGGCACCTTCTCGTACGGGTCGCCGTCCGCGTCCCGCAGCAGGTAGGCGCCCTCCATCCCCATCGCCGCGCGCAGCGCCGCCGGGTCGCCGACGATCGCCAGGCCGCAGTCGTACGGGACGTTGAGCGTCTTGTGCGCGTCGCTGGCCCACGAGTCGGCCGCCTCGTACCCGGCCACCAGGTGCCGCAGCCGCGGCGACGCCCCCGCGAACAGCCCGAACGCGCCGTCGACGTGCACCCACGCGCCGTGGCGGTGCGCCGCCTCGATCGCCTCGGCGAACGGGTCGAACGCGCCGGAGTGCACGTTGCCCGCCTGCAGCACCACCACCGTCGGCCCGTCGTCCCCGCGCCTCGAGCGCCGACGCGAGGGCGGCGGCGTCGACGCGTCCCTGGTCGTCGGCCGGGACGACCTCCGGCGCACCGAGACCGAGGTAGCGCAGCGCGAGGTCGACGGTGTCGTGCCGCTCCGCACCGACGAGCACCCGCACGCGCGGACCGCCGAGCAGGCCCTGCGCGGCGACGTCCCAGCCGCGCCGGCGCAGCACCTCGTCGCGCGCTGCGGCCAGGCAGGTGAAGTTCGCCATCGTCCCGCCGGTGACGAAGCCGACGGCGGCCCCGGACGGCAGGCCGAGCAGGTCGAGCAGCCAGGCCGACGCGACGTCCTCGGCAGCGGTGTTCACCGGCGTGACCGAGCGCAGGCCGGCGTTCTGGTCCCACGCGGTCACGAGCCAGTCCGCGGCCAGCGCGGCCGGGTGCGTGCCGCCGATGACGAAGCCGAAGAAGCGTCCGGACGGCATCGCGGTCAGCCCGGCGTCCGCGGCGGTGGCCAGGTGCTCGACCACGTCGGCCGCCGGCGTGGGGCCGTCCGGGAGCTCGGTCCCCAGCGCGGCCACCAGCTCGGCGACACCGGCGCGGGGCGGCACCGGGCGCGACGCGAGCGAGCCCAGCCAGTGCTCCGCGTGCCGGCGGGCCGCGTCGAGGGCGCGCACCATGTCGTCCACCGCGGCCTCCTTCGCCTCGTACCGACGAGCATCGGGCACCGACGACGAACGCACCAGGACCGCGTCGGTGCGGGTTTGGTCACGGCACGAACGGGCAGGGGGACGAGCGGGAGGCGAGACCGGGGAGACCGACGACACGACGGAGGACGTGTGCCACTGCGGACCTACGCGAGGCTCGCCGCCGGGATGGCGCTGTTCGGGAGCGCGACCCCCGTGAGCCGGCTCGTCGGGCAGGAGCTGCCGGCGGCGCTGGCCTCGGGGATGCGGATGCTCACCGCGGCCGCCGTGCTCGTGCCGGCGGTGGTGCTGGCGTCACGGCGGCACGGGACGCGGTGGCCGCGTCTCGACGTCGGCGACCGGTGGCGCGTCGCCGCGATCGCGGCCGTGGGCACGGTCGGCTTCACCCTGCTGCTCTTCTACGGCCTGCGGATCGTGCCCGGCGCGGTGGGCGCCGTCGTGATGGCCACGACGCCTGCGATCACGGCGCTCGGGGCGGTGCTGTTCCTGCACGACCGGCTCGACCGCTGGACCGCGGCGGGGGTGGGGCTGGCCGTCGTCGGGGTGGTGGCCGTCAACCTCGGCGGCCAGGGCTCGTCCGGCACCTCCGGGGCGACCGCGCTGTGGGTGGGGTCGCTGCTGGTGCTGGGCGCGGTCTGCTGCGAGGCGGCGTACACGCTGCTGGGCAAGCGGCTGACGGCCGACCTGACGCCGGTGCAGATCGCCGCGGCTGCCGCCGTGGTGTCCCTGGTGCTGTTCCTGCCCTGGGCCGCCGTGCAGGCGTGGTCGTTCGACTGGACGGGGCCCTCGTGGACCGACTGGCTCGCGGTGCTGTGGTGGGGCGCGGCCACGATGGGCCTGGGGTCGGTGCTCTGGTTCCGCGGCATGATGCAGGTCTCCGGCACGACGGCGTCCGGCTTCATGGCGGTCATGCCCGTGAGCGCCCTGCTGCTGTCGTACCTGCTGCTCGACGAGCGCTTCCGGTGGGTGCACGCCGTCGGCATGGCCGTCGTGCTGGTGGGCCT
Source organism: uncultured Actinomycetota bacterium (assembly GCA_963715595.1). Taxonomy (GTDB): domain Bacteria; phylum Actinomycetota; class Actinomycetes; order Actinomycetales; family CAWJMD01; genus MFD01275-22. The sequence goes on along the minus strand of OY970255.1, from coordinate 1,778,124 downwards.
CGCGACCGTCGCCTACCGCGACTCGCGCTCGCAGGGCTGAGCGCGGCTCAGGGCTCGACCGCGAGCACGGGGACCCGCGCGTGCAGCAGCACCCGTTGCGCCACCGAGCCCACGAGGAGCTCGCCGACCGGGATGCGGTGACGCAGGCCGATGACGACCATCGTGGCGCCGACCTCGTCGGCACCTCGAGCAGCTCGTCGGTCGTAGCCGCCGGGGGAGCTGGGGGTCAGCACGTGCCGCAGGCGGCGCTGGACCGCACCACCTCCGACGTCGACGGCGAGGGCACGGGCCCGTCGAGTGTGAGCCTCAGGCGCGACACGCCGGCGTGTCGCGGCCCGGCGTCACACTCGGCGGGGTCGGGTCAGGGAGGGTCAGGAACGCAGCGCAGCCAGCACCTTCTCGACCCGGCGCGCGCGGGTCTCCTCGGTCTTCGCCGACTCGATCGACAGGGCGTGCGCCTTCTGGGCGCTCGGTGACAGCGCCTGCCAGCGGGCGGTGGTCGGCGTCGTCGAGCCCGGTGGCCAGTGCCGCCGGCACCTCGACGGTGCGGGGCGCGTCGTCGACCTCGAGGATGACCTCGACCTCGTCGCCGGCGCCGTGTCCGGTGGCCCTGCGCGTCTCGGCGTTGAACGAGACCAGGACCTGGCCGCCCATCGAGGCGGTCGTCGTGCGGTAGGTGTAGCCGCCGTCGACCGTCACCACGACGGGGACGCGCTTGCCGCGCGCGAACGACTCGACCACCTCGGGCGGTACGACGATGCCGACGTTGTTGCCGCCCGCGGACCACAGCGTCGTGGTGAAGGTCGCCATGACCTCGAGGATGCCGCACCGCAGCCTCAGGCACCACGGGACGCGCGCGCGGACGTGAGCGCACCAGGCATGATCTGCGCATGGTCGAACACGCCGTCTCGTCGGTCCGCCGCTCGCAGGTGGTGCTGCGCACCTCGCCCCTCGGTCCGCCGAACCCGCTGCCACCGCTGCTGGCGTCGTCCGACCTGCACGCCGGGGTCGAGGCGCCGGACGCGGACGAGGAGATGCGCCGCGGGCTCGCCCTCGGGCACGTCACCTCGCTGCTGCCCTACCTGAGGCAGGACGACTACGGCCGCGACCTGGTCGAGACCGGGCACGAGGCGGTGGTCGTCGAGAACGACCGGCTGCGTGCGACCTTCCTGCCCGGCCTCGGCGGTCGGCTGTGGTCGCTGCGCGACCTCACCGCCGACCGGGAGCTCCTGCACTCACCCGGCACCCTGCAGCTCGGGAACCTGGCGTTGCGCGACGCCTGGTTCGCCGGCGGCGTCGAGTGGAACCTCGGCACCACCGGGCACACCCCGTTGACCTGCGCGCCGCTGCACGCGTCGGTGGTCGACCTCGACGACGGGACGCCGGTGCTGCGGCTGCACGAGTACGAGCGGCTGCGCGGCCTCGTCCAGCAGGTCGACGCCTGGGCCCCACCGGGCTCGCTCCGCCCTGCTCGTGCACGTCCGCGTCACCAACCCGCACGACCACGACGTGCCGGTGTACTGGTGGTCGAACGCCGCTGTGCCGCAGACCCCGTCGACCCGGGTGCACGTCGACGCCGCGACCGCGTGGCGGTTCGACTACTCGCGCCACCTCAGGAAGGTGGACGTCACCGACGACCTGCTGCACCCGGCCTCGTCGACGCACGCCGCCGACTGGTTCTTCGACCTGGGCGAGGCCGACCGCCCGTGGGTCGCCGCGGTCGACGGGGACGGGAACGGCCTGCTGCAGACGTCCACGCGGCGGCTGCGCGGGCGCAAGCTGTTCGTCTGGGGCACGGGCCAAGGCGGACGCCGGTGGCAGGAGTGGCTGTCGCCGGACGGCGAGCAGTACCTGGAGGTCCAGGCCGGTCTCGCCCGGACCCAGCTCGAGCACCTGCTGCTGCCGGGCCGCACCTCGTGGTCGTGGGTCGAGACCTACGGCCCGGTCACGGCCGACGACCTGCGCGCCGGTCCCGAGCAGGTGCTGCCCGCGGAGTGGCTCGACGAGCAGGTCGCCGCGATCGCGGTTGCCGCAGAACGGGTCCCGCGCGAGGTGCTGGCCGTCGGGTCGGGCTGGGGGGCGGTCGAGGCGGCCCGCCGGGCGCGGGCCGACCTGCCGCCGCTGCCCGCCGGGACGCCGTTCGACCCCGCCACCGTCGACGACGAGCAGCGCCCGTGGCTCGACCTGCTCGCCGGCCTCGAGATCGACGGGGACCCCGGCGTCCCGCCCGCGTCGTACCAGGTGGGCGAGGACTGGGAGGCGCTGCTGCGGGAGCGGTCGGGCTGGTTGGCGGCCTACCTGCTCGGCGTGTCCCTCGCCGCCCGCGGCGACCGCGACGAGGCGCGGACGGCCTGGCGCACGTCCGTCGACCAGGTCGAGACCGCCTGGGCCTGGCGGGCACTGGCCGTGACGGACACCGACGACGGTGCGGCCCGTCAGGCGTGGGACCGCGCGGTCGCGCTCGCACCCTGGTGCGTCCCCCTCCAGGTCGAGCGGCTGCAGCGGCTGGCGGGCACCGCCTCGCCGCCGGCCCTCCTCGCCGCCGTCGACGCGGCGCCCGGCGACGTGCGCCGGCACCCGGCGGTCCGGCTCCTCGAGGCGCGCGCTGCCGTGGACGCGGGCGAGGTCGACCGCTCGACGCGGGTGCTCGAGGGAGAGGGCCTGGTCGTCCCGAACCTGCGTGAGGGGGCCGACGACCTCACCGAGCTGTGGGTCGACCACCGCGCCCTGGTCCTGGCAACCGCTGCAGGGCAACCGGTCTCGACGTCCCACAGGGCAGCGGCCCGCGCCGAGCCGGTTCCCGCACGCTACGACTTCCGCATGCAGGCACCGTGACCGGCAGGCTCAGACGATGGCCTTGCCCGGGTTGAGGATCCCGCGCGGGTCGAGCGCGTCCTTGACCGCGCGGTGCATCGCCACGACGGGCTCGGACAGCTCGCGCCGCAGCCCGTCGCGCTTCAGCAGGCCCACGCCGTGCTCGCCGGTGACCGTCCCGCCGAGCTCGAGCGCGTCGGACAGGATCTGGTCGAACGCCAGGTGCGCGCGCCGCTCCTGGTCGGCGTCGCCGGCCGGCGTGGTGATGAGGGGGTGCAGGTTGCCGTCGCCGGCGTGCGCGATGTTCGCGATCCGCACGCCGTGCTGCTGCGCGGTGCGCTCGATCCGTCCGAGCATCTCGGCGAGGTGCTCCTTGGGGACGCAGACGTCCTCGGTCAGTGCGGGTCCGAGCCGCTCCAGCGCCGGGTAGGCGAGCCGCCGCGCGGCCATCAGGGCCTCTGCCTCCGCGGCGTCGGTCGACGCCTCGGCCCAGGTGGCGCCGCCGTCGAGGAACGCCTGCCGCACCGCCTCGGCCGCCTGGTCACCGGCGGCCCCGTGGTCGTCGACCTGCGCGAGCAGCACGGCGTCGGCCTCGACGGCCAGCCCCATGTTCTTCCACGCGTCGACCGCTGCGAGACAGTGCTTGTCGACCAGCTCGAGCACCGCCGGGGTGAGCCCGGCGCGGGCGACGAGCTCGACGGCCCGGCCGGCGTCGACCACGCGAGCCGAAGAACGCGGCGATCGTGCGCCGGGGCGCGGGCAGGGGACGCAGCCGCACGGTCACCTCGGTGACGATCCCGAGCGTGCCCTCCGACCCCACCAGCAGCGCGACCAGGTCGTACCCGGCCACGCCCTTGGCCGTCCGGCGACCGAGCCGCACGAGCTCGCCGGTGCCGGTGACCACCTCGAGCGCCAGCACGTAGTCGCCGGTGACGCCGTACTTCACGCAGCACAGCCCGCCGGCGTTGGTGGCGACGTTGCCGCCGATCGTCGACCAGGGGGACGACGCGGGGTCGGGCGGGTACCAGAGGTCCTCGCGCGCCACGCGCTCGCGCAGGTGGTCGTTGACCACACCGGGCTGCACCACCGCGAGCCGCTCCAGCGGGTTCACCTCGAGCACGGCGTCCATCCGCTCGAGCGACACGACGACGCAGCCGTCGACGGCGTTCGCGCCACCGGACAGCCCCGTCCCCGCGCCGCGGGCGACGACCGGCACGCCGTGGTCGTAGCAGGCGCGCACGACGTGCTGCACGTCCTCGCTCGACTCGGCGAGCACGACGGCCGCCGGGGTACCGGCGGGGGCCCACGCCCCCTGGTCGGCGCGGAACCTGTCGGTGCTGTCGGCCGCGGTGAGCAGTCGCGACGCCGGGATCTGCGTCGAGACGGCGCGCAGCACGACCTGGCTCGCGGTCGGCGTGACCGTCCCCATGGATCCTCCTCGTCGCGGTGGTCCCTGCACCCTGGCACGGTCGGCGTCCGACGGCGTTGTCGGACCCCCGAGGCACCCTGGAGCAGACCGAGGGGGAGGACGAGGATGGCCACCATGACCGAGAGCACGACGACCGTGCTGCTGGGCGCGACCGCGTCGCGGCGGTGCCCGCGCCGGGTGCACGCCGACCACGACCCGACGGTGCCGCGGCAGCCGTGGTCGCCGCCCGAGCCGCTCGCCCTGCGCTTCGACGCGGCCGACCGGTGGCGCACCGAGGTGCTCGACCGGCTCGTGGGCCTGCACGGCGGCGATGTGGCCGACCTGCGCGCCGGGGGCGGCTCGCGGGCGGAGGCGACCGTGCGGGCGATGGACTCCGGTGCGCTGCTCGTGGTCGGCGGTCGGCTGCCCGACGACGCCGCCGGTGGTCGCCGGGGGGCTCCCGACCTGCTGCTGCGTGCGGGCGCGGGGTACGTGCCGGTGCTGGTGAAGTGGCACAAGGGCGTCAGCGCGAGCGCGAAGAAGGCGGTCGAGGTGTCGCCGCTCGCCGACCCGACCCACCGGCGCGAGCTCGCCGGCGTCACGCCCCGCACGCAGCGGTTCGACGACCTGATCGAGCTGGCGCACCACACGCGGCTGCTGCAGGCGTGCGGTCGCCACCCGGGCGACGGCGCCCTGGTGGGCGCCGTGCTCGGCACCGACGAGCTCGACCTCGGGGCCGGCACCGACCTCGCCCTGGTCTGGCACGCGCTCGACGTGCCCCGGGTCACGACGTTCTCGCGCAGCCGCGGCACCGCCCGGCGCAGCGCGCTCGAGCGGTACGACCACGAGCACGGGTTCCGGGTGCGCGTGGCCGAGGTGGCGCAGCGTCGTCGCGGCCTGCCCGACGACCCCGAGCCGCTCGTCGTCCCCGTCGCGCAGGCCGAGTGCCTCACCTGTCCGTACCAGCAGGCGTGCGAGGCCGAGCTCGGCCCGCACGACCCCTCGCTCGCGCTCAGCGTCGGCCGCCCGACCGTGCGCGAGTGGCTGACGCTGCAGGCCCTCGGCGTCACGACCACGGCCGACCTGGCCGAGATCGACCCCGACGGGCCGGCCGACGCCGAGCTGGTCGAGGCGTTCCTCACCGAGAACGCGCACGACCGCCACGGGGCGCTGCGCCGCCTGCGCGAGACCTGCGTCCGCTCCCGGATGCTGCGCGACGGCGTGCTGCTCGAACGCCTCGGCGACGGCCCGCTGCAGGTGCCGAGGGCCGACGTCGAGATCGACCTCGACTACGAGTCCGACACCGCGAACCGGGTGTACCTCTGGGGTGCGCGGGTCGCGACGCGGCCGTCGCCGGAGGCGCCGCACGGCCCGTCCACCTACCACCCGTTCGTGAGCTGGGACGGCCTCGACGACGCGGACGAGCGCGAGCTCGCCGACGCCCTCGTCACCTGGCTGCGCGCGCTGGCCCAGCAGGCCGACCGCGACGGCCGGACGCTGCAGGTGCACCACTGGACGGGCGTCGAGGCCGACGCGCTCCGCCGGGTGCTCGGCGCCGAGGCGGTCGCCGACGTGCTCGACCGGTTCGTCGACCTGCACGACGTCGTGCGCGGGCAGTTCCGCGGGCTGCACGGGCTCGGGCTCAAGGCGGTGGCACCGCACTTCGGCTTCGCCTGGCGCGACGACGACGCGGGCGGCGCGCAGTCGCAGGTGTGGCTGCAGGTCGCGCGCGACCCGTCCGACCCGGCGTGCGAGGAGATGCGGCGGCGGGTGCTCGAGTACAACCAGGACGACGTCGAGGCCACGGCCGTCGTCCGGCAGGGCCTGTCCGCGCTGGCGCAGGGCGCGGCGCGCGGGCGGTGACGGTGCTCGGGTAGGTTCCGGGCATCTGTCGGCGACGGGAGGGGTGGACACGATGGGCGTCACGCTGGCCAAGGGCGGCAACGTCTCGCTGAGCAAGGAGTCGGGCTCGACCCCGCTCACGAAGATCCACGTCGGGCTCGGCTGGGACGTGCGGTCCACCGCGGGCGCCGACTTCGACCTCGACGCGAGCGCACTGGCCTGCGGGCCGACCGGCCGCATCCTCGGCGACGAGTGGTTCGTCTTCTACAACCAGCTCGTCTCGCCCGACCGGACGATCGAGCACACCGGCGACAACCTCACCGGTGAGGGCGAGGGCGATGACGAGGTGGTCATCATGGACCTGGAGCAGATGTCGCCACAGGTCGACAAGATCGTCGTCGCCGTCTCGATCCACGACGCCACGACCCGCGGCCAGAACTTCGGCCAGGTCGTCAACGCGTTCATCCGCGTCGTCAACGTCACCGACGGCATCGAGCTGGCCCGGTTCGACCTGTCCGAGGACGCCTCGACCGAGACCGCGATGATCTTCGGCGAGGTCTACCGCCGCGGCACCGAGTGGAAGTTCCGCGCCGTCGGCCAGGGGTACGCCTCCGGCCTGCACGGCATCGCCACCGAGTTCGGCGTCAACGTCGGCTGACCCGGTCGGCCGCGAGGCGGGCGCCCCCGGCAGCTGGCCCCGCCGGCCGCGACCCCGCTGCTGGTCGCCTGCAGACCCTGGTCGCGGGGTGGGTCGGTGGGGTTCACTGTCTGCGTGCTGCTCGAGCGGGAGCGGGTGCTGCGACGGATCGAGGACCTGCTCGAGGACGCCACCACCACGCGCGGTCGGCTGGTCGCCCTCGGCGGAGAGGCCGGGGTCGGCAAGTCCACGGTCGTCGACGCGGTCCTCGAGCGGGCGCGGGCGCGCCTTCCCGTCGCCGTCGGTCACTGCGACAACGTCGCCGCCCCGGCGGCGCTCGGACCCCTGATCGAGGCGCTGCCGTCCGTCGCCGACCTGGTCGAGCAGCACGACGACCGCGCCACGCTGTTCCGGTGCCTGCTGAACCGGCTGGCCCGCGAACCCGCGTTGCTCGTGCTGGAGGACGTGCACTGGGCCGACGAGGCCACCCTGGACCTGCTGCGCTACCTCGGGCGCCGGGTCGAGGGGCTGCCGGTGCTGCTGATCGCGACCTACCGGGACGACGAGGTGCGCCGCGGGCACCCGCTCGCCGTCGTCCTGGGCGACCTCGCGTCAGCGGCGGGGATGGTCCGGATCGACGTCCCGGCGCTGTCCGCGGACGGCGTCCGGAGCCTGGCCGCCGCCGCGGGGTCGGTCCTCGACCCGCTGGTGCTGCACGAACGCACCGGGGGCAACGCCTTCTACGTCACCGAGGTGCTGGCGGCCGGCGACGACACCGTCCCCGCCACCGTGCGTGACGCCGTGCTCGCACGGGTGTCCCGGTTGCCCGAGGACGCAGCGGGGGTCCTGGCCGCTGCGGCCGTCCTCGGTCAGCCGGCCGACGTGGGACTGCTGGCCACCGTCTCCGGACGCGGTCCCGATGCGGTCGACGCGTGCGCCCGCGCCGGGCTCCTGGTGCCGGTCGGACCCAGCTGGGGCTTTCGCCACGAGCTGGCCCGGCTCGCCGTCCTCGAGACGCTCCTGCCCGCCGAGCGGTCGCACCTGCACGCCCGCGCCCTGGCCGCCCTGCTCGCCCGCGGCGAGCACGACGAGCACCTCCTGGTCGTGCACGCGGACGGCTGCGGCGACTCGGCCGCCGTGCGGCGGTACGCGCGCCCGGCGGCCGAGCGGTCGGCGCGCCTGGGAGCCCACCGCGAGGCGGTCGAGCTCTATCGGACGGCCCTGCGGCACCACCCGGCGCGCGACGCCGAACGGGCGCGGGTCTGCGCCGCGTTGTCCTACGAGTGCTACCTCGTCGACCGGCTGGAGGACGCCCTGGCCGCCCGGCGAGAGGCGATGGAGCTCGCCGACGACCCGCGGACGACCGGTGAGCACGAGCGCTGGCTCTCGCGGTTGTCCTGGTACCTCGGCCGCGGCGACGACGCCCGCCGGTGGATGGCGCAGGCGGTCCGCACGCTCGAGCGGGTCGGCGACGGGCCGGAGCTCGCGATGGCCTACAGCAACCGCGCGCAGATGTGCATGCTCGCCTTCGACACCGTCGGCGCCGTGGGATGGGGTCGGCGTGCGCTCGAGGTGGCCCGCCGGGTCGGCGACCGCGACACCGAGATCCACGCGCTCAACAACGTGGGGTCGGCCCTGGCGGTGGGCGGCGACCACCACGACGGCATCAGCCTGCTGGAGCGCAGCCGTGACCTCGCCCTGGCAGCCGACGCCGACGAGCACGTCGCACGGGCGTACACCAACCTCGCCACGTCCTCGACGACCACACGACACCTGCGTGATGCCGAGCGGTACCTGGAGGCCGGCATCGCCTACTGCATCGAGCGCGACCTGGACTCGTGGGTGCACTACATGCGGGCCTGGCAGACCCAGGTGGCTGCCGACCTCGGCCGGTTCGACGAGGCCGAGCGTCTGGCTGCCGACCTGCTGCAGCTGCCCGGCCTGCCACCGATCGTGAGGATCCCCGCTGCCGTCACCGCCGCGCAGGTCGCGCACCGGTGCGGCCGCGACGCCCGGGTGCTGCTGGAGGAGGCCACCCGGCTCGCGGTGCCGACGGGTGAGGTGCAGCGGCTCGCCCCGACCGCCGCCGGCTGGGCCGAGCTCGCCTGGCTCGAGGGACGCACGGGCGACATCGAGGCGGCGGTGGACATCGCCTGGGCCGCCGCCGCGACGCACCCGCAGCAGTGGCAGCTCGCCGAGCTGGCCTGGTGGTCGTCCCTCGCAGGGGTGCGCCGGGAGGTCACCGCACCCCCACCGGAGCCCTTCGCGCTGATGCTAAACGGCTCCTGGCAGGCAGCCGCCGACGCGTGGCGGTCGCTCGGACTGCCGTACTGGGAGGCGCTGGCCCTGGGCCGGGACCCCCGGCTCGACGCCGCTCGCCGCGCCCTCGAGATCCTCGACTCCCTCGGTGCGTGCACCGCCCGCACGGCCGTCGTCCGCGACCGGCGCGCAGCCGGGCTGCCGGTACCCCGCGGGCCACGGGTCCGTGCGGCAGGAGGCGCGGGGCTGACCCCGCGGGAGCTCGAGGTGCTCGCGCTCCTGGTCGACGGCCTGTCCGACGCAGCCATCGCGTCGGCGCTCGTGCTGTCGACCAAGACCGTCGGGCACCACGTGTCGGCCGTCCTGCGCAAGCTCGACGTCCCCACCCGGTCCCGGGCTGCGGCGGAGGCACGGCGGCGCGGTCTGCTCGAGAGCGAGGCGCTGACGGCCGGCGTCCGGGCGCACGCCGACGAGCGCGCCTGACGCCGGCGCGGACCGGAAACCCACCTCCCAACCTGGGGAGTCCTCCCGATGCCCTGGCGAGCGGGCCGGCGCTTCACTCGGTGTGCAGGCGGAACCGCCTGCGATGCAGGGCGACAGCTCCCTGCGACACCGACGAGGAGGAACACCGATGGCTCTGTTCATGGACGTGCACAAGGTCGGCGAGACGGTCGCGATGGCCGACGTGGAGAAGGCCCACGCGGCCGACCTGGCCACGCAGGGCGAGCACGGCGTGCACTACCTGCGGTACTGGGTCGACGAGGCCCACGGCAAGATCTTCTGCCTGGTCGACGCGCCTGACGCGGCCGCGGCCGAGACCGTCCACCGCGAGGCGCACGGTCTGGTCGCCGACGAGATCTGGGCTGTCGCCGAAGGGCGGTGACCCGACGGCGACCGCGGCGTCCCGCTACGTCCGCTCGGGCGGCGTGGTGCCCTCGGACGCCTCGTACTGGGTGATGTCGCCGCCGGACTCGGTCAGGTCGCCCGACCAGTCCAGGTGGAAGTCGCCCTCGGCGTCGACCCGCTGGTAGGTGTGCGCGCCGAACAGGTCGCGCAGGCCCTGGATCAGCGACGCCGGCAGCCGCTCGGCGCGCACCGTGTCGTAGTAGGCGAGGGCCGCGCTGAAACCGGGGACCGGGACGCCGGCGCCGACACCGGCCTGCACCACCCGGCGCCAGGCGTCCTGGGAGCGGCCGAGCTCCTCGGCGACGCTCGGCGCGACCAGCAGGGTCGGCAGGTCGTCGGCGGCGTACTCCTGGCGGATCCGCTCGAGCAGCCGGGCGCGGATGATGCAGCCGCCGCGCCAGATGCGGGCGACCTCGGCGACGTCGACGTCCCACCCGTAGGTCTTGGCGGCCTCGCGGATCTGGTCGAGACCCTGCGCGTACGCCACCACCTTCGAGGACCACAGCGCGGCGCGGACGGCGTCGACGAACGCCTGCCGGTCGCCGGCGTCGAGGGTGCGGTCGGGGCCGGTCAGCGTGCCCCGGGCGGCGTCGCGCAGGTCGGTGTGGCCGGAGGTCGCCCGGGCGAACACCGACTCGGCGATGGTGTTGACCGGCACGCCGAGCTCGAGCGCGATCTGCACCGTCCAGCGCCCGGTGCCCTTCTGCTCGGCGCGGTCGGCGATCACGTCGACCAGCGGACGTCCGGTGCGCTCGTCGACCTGGTCGAGCACCCGCGCGGTGATCTCGATCAGGAACGAGTCGAGGTCGCCCTCGTTCCACTCCCGGAACACCTGCGCGATCTCGGGCACCTCCAGGCCCGCGGCCCGCAGCAGGTCGTACGACTCGGCGATGAGCTGCATGTCGGCGTACTCGATGCCGTTGTGCACCATCTTCACGAAGTGGCCCGCGCCGTCGGCCCCGACGTGGGTGCAGCACGGCTCGCCGTCGACGTCGGCGGCGATCGACTCCAGCAGCGGACCGAGCGAGGCGTAGGCCTCCTTCGAGCCGCCCGGCATGATGCTCGGGCCGTTCAGGGCGCCCTCCTCGCCGCCGGAGATGCCGGCGCCGACGAAGTGCAGGCCCTTGTCGCGCAACGCCTCCTCGCGGCGGCGGGTGTCCTCGAAGTGGGCGTTGCCTCCGTCGACCACGATGTCGCCCTCGTCGAGCAGCGGCACCAGCTCGTCGATCACGGCGTCGGTGCCCGCGCCCGCCTTGACCATCACGAGCACCCGGCGCGGCTTCTCGAGGCTGGCGACGAAGTCCTCCAGCTTCTCGGACGGGACGAACGTCCCCTCCGAGCCGTGCTCGGCGACCAGGTGCTCGGTCTTGGCCGTCGTGCGGTTGTACAGGGCCACGGCGTGACCGTGCCGGGCCAGGTTGCGGGCGAGGTTCGCGCCCATGACCGCGAGCCCCACCACCCCGATCTGCGCCGTGCCGACCGCGCCCGTGCTCGTCCCGTCGCTCATGATCACAGTCTGTCGTGCGTGCCTCGCTCCCGCACCGGCCGGCTCCCCTTGACAGGTGCGTCCGGGTGCAATGGACTCACGCGACCCGGACCGATCGGACGGAACGGGACGACGACGACGTCGGGCTGGGGGTGGTCGCGTGAGCACGTCCGCGCCCACGACCGCGCTGCCGGCGGCCGAGCCGCCGCCGGGTGGCTCGCGGCGCGCGGCTCGTCCCGAGCGGACCTTCCTCGGCCTCGACCGCGCAGGTCTCGCGCTGGCCCTGCCCGCGCTGCTTCCGGTGCTGGTGTTCAGCGTCTACCCGCTGGTGCAGGGCATCCTGCTCGGCTTCACCGACGCCCGTGCCGGGCGCAACGCCGAGACCACGGTCACCTGGTTCGACAACTACGCCCAGCTTCTCGGTGACTCCTACTTCTGGCAGTCCTTCCGCGTCGGCCTCGTGTGGGCGGTGTCGGTGACGGTGCTGCAGTTCGTGGCGAGCCTCGGGCTGGCGCTGCTGCTGAACGAGCAGCTGCGGCTGCGCTGGCTGGCGCGCACCCTGGCGATCGTGCCGTGGGCGATGCCGCCGGTCGTCATCGGCATCATGTGGCGGCTCGTCTACCACCCGAACGCCGGCATCCTCAACGCCTCGCTGCGCGACCTGGGACTGATCGACACGAACGTCGACTGGCTGGCGTCGTTCTCGCTCGCACTGCCGGCGGTGATCGTCGTCGGGGTGTGGGCGGGCATGCCGCAGACCACCGTCGTGCTGCTGGCGGCGCTGCAGTCGGTGCCGAAGGAGCTGCACGAGGCGGCCGCCGTCGACGGCGCCGGTGCCTGGCGCCGGTTCCGTGCCGTCACCTGGCACCACATCGCGCCGGTCGTCGCGGCGATGACGACGCTCGACTTCGTCTGGAACTTCAACTCGTTCGGGCTGGTCTACGTGCTGACGCAGGGTGGACCGGGCGGGACGACGCGGCTGCCGCTGCTGTTCGCCTACGAGGAGGCCTTCCGCTACGGCAACTACGGCTACGCGGCGGCGCTCGGCAACGTGATGGTGCTCGTCATCGCCGCGTTCGTCGCGGTCTGGCTGCGTCGGCGACTGCGGGAGGCGAACCCGTGAGGACCTCGCCGCTGGCGCGCACGGGCCAGTACGCCGCGCTCCTGGTGTACCTGGCGTTCCTCGCGCTGCCGCTGCTGTGGCTGCTGTCGACCGCGCTGAAGACCCCGCCGGAGATCGCGCGGATCGACCCGACCGTAATCCCGCTCGAGCCGACGCTCCGGAACTTCGTCGACGCCTTCCGCGAGCAGCCGATCCTGCAGTCGATGTCGAACAGCCTGGTCGTGGCGGGCACGTCGGCGGTGATCACGGTCCTGCTGTCGGTGCCCGCGGCGTACGTGATGGCGCGCTACCGCTCGGTGGTGAGCACCGCGGCGATGGTGTGGGTGCTGCTCTCGCAGATCTTCCCGTTCATCCTCGTGATCATCCCGTTGTTCCTGCTCGCCCGGGACGCCGGCCTGTACGACACCCACCTCGGACTCGTCCTGGTCTACGTGGTGTGGTCGATGCCGTTCGCGCTGTGGATGATCCGCTCCTACGTCGCGTCGATCCCGATCGAGCTGGAGGAGGCGGCGGCGATGGACGGTGCGAGCCGCTGGCGCACCCTGCGCTCGGTGGTGGCGCCGCTGCTGGCTCCGGGCATCGTCGCCGCCGCGATGTTCGCCTTCGTCAACGCCTGGAACGAGTTCTTCTTCGCCCTGGTCCTGATCAAGGACCCCGACCTCGCCACCCTGTCGCTCACGCTGGTGAAGTTCATCGGCGCCGAGGGCGTCGCGCGGCTCGGCCCGCTGGCCGCCGCCTCCCTGATCGCCACCGTGCCCAGCCTGCTGTTCTTCGCCGCCATCCAGCGCCGCCTCGTCGGCGGCCTGCTCGGCGGCGCCGTCAAGTCCTGAGCCGCACCACCACAGGAGGAACCGATGAGAGCACGACGAACGGCCACCGTGGCCGTCCTGGCCGCCGCGACCCTGCTGGCCGCGGGCTGCGCGCGCGGCGACTCGGCCGGCGACTCCGGTGACGACGCCCCCGCCGACGGCGAGCCCATCACGCTGGAGTTCCAGAGCCTGGCCTTCCAGACGGGAGCGGTCGACTCGACCAAGGCGATCGTCGACGCCTGGAACGCCGAGAACCCCGACGTGCAGGTCGAGCTCGTCCAGGGTGATTGGAACTCGGTGAACGACCAGCTGCTCACCGCGTTCGAGGGCGGCACCGCGCCCGACGTCTTCCACTACGAGTCGGGCCCGCTGCGCGACTTCCACGAGCGCGGCTCGGTGCTCGACCTCGACGAGTACCTCTCCGACGAGATCAAGGGCGACATCCGCGAGGGCGCGTGGGACACCGTGACCTACGACGACGCCGTCACGGGTGTGCCGTTCCTGCAGGAGGCGCAGGTGATCTTCGGCAACAAGGCCATGCTCGACGCGGCCGGCGTCGAGCTGCCGACGATCGACGACCCGTGGACGTGGGACGAGTTCGCGGACGTGACGCAGCAGCTGACGACGGACGGCGCGTACGGCACCGCCTTCCCGCTGAAGTCGCCGGCCAACCGGATCCTCAACCTCTCGATGGCTTACGACGGCGCCTACTTCGAGACCGAGGACGGGGTGTCGACGGCAGTGTTCGGCGAGGGCGAGGGCGCTGTGCCGCAGCGCATCCACGACATGGTCTACGCCGACAGGACGGCCTCGCCGGAGGCCGTGGGCCTGTCGTCCGCCGACGCCCTGCCCGGGTTCTTCGCCGGGCAGTACGCGACCCTGCCGGGCGCGATCTGGGTGCGCCAGCAGATCCAGGAGCAGGCGCCCGAGGGCTTCGAGTGGGTGACGCTGCCGCCGCTGGAGGGCACCAGCCAGACCCAGGGCGCGGTGTCGCAGACGCTCTCGGTGTCGGCCGACTCCGCGCACCCCGAGGAGGCCGTCGCCTTCATCGAGTTCGCGCTGAACGCCGAGAACCAGGTGCAGCTCGCCGCCGGCGACTGGCTGCTGCCGACGAGCCAGGAGGCCGTCCAGGCCGAGGAGCTGAACACCCCCGAGCTCGGCTGGGACGTGGCGGCCTCGACCGCGGACGACCTGGAGATGGCGCCGTTCCAGCAGGTGAAGGGCTTCGAGGAGTGGAAGTCCAAGGTCGCCAACCCCGCGCTGCAGGAGTACTTCGCCGACCAGATCTCGCTGGACGACCTCGGCGGACGGCTGACGGGGGAGGGGCAGGACATCCTGGACCGCTACAACCGGTAGGACTCAGCCCGACGCGACGGCCTCGTCGACCACGTCGGCCATCCGGTCGTAGCCGCGGTCGTTGGGGTGGAACCAGTCCGGTGACAGCAGGCCGAACCAGGTGCGCGGCCCGTCGCGGCGGAAGTCGGCCAGGTGCAGCGTCCCCTCGTCGTCGCGGCGTCGCAGCTCGGCGTCCATCCGCTGCACCTCGCGGTGCGGGTTGGGCAGGTTGCCGACCACGGCGCCTGTCGGGAGCCGGTCGAGCAGCGCCGCGAACCGCTGCTCCACGCCCGGGCGCAGCCGACGCGACACGATGTCGTTCGACCCGGCGAGGACGGTGACCAGCGCGGCGCGGTGTCCGAGCTGCTCGAGCCGGTGCAGCGCCGGCAGCTGGTGGTCCAGCACGTCCTGCACCCGGGCCCCGGTGACGGCGAGGTTCACGACGCGGTAGCGACGTCCCTGCTCGGTCCAGCGGTCGCGCAGACGTCCGACCCACCCGCGCTGGGGGTCCGACGCGCCGATGCCCTGCGTCATCGAGTCGCCGAGCGCGACCCACAGGGGTGCGTCGTCGCGCAGCGCGGCGGCGTTGGCCGCGCGCCAGGTCGCGGCGTACGGCGCGACCTGCCGCTGGACGCTCGCCACGCCGGGCAGCACCCGCGTCATCACGCGCAGCGCCGGGCCCGTCGGGCGCGGGCTGAGGTTGTCGTAGCGGAAGTCGACGTGCACGCGACCAGCATGACCTGCGCCGCGCCCGCCGCCTCCGCCGGTGGCACGGCGGACGGCACGCACCGGGGAACATCCGCGTCCGCGGGCGTGCCGGATCCTCCCCGGTCGGGTGTCGGACGCCGCGGCTAGCGTCAGCGCCATGATCACGAGGATGTGGCGGGGCCGGGTGCCCACCGAGAAGCTGGCCGCGTACGTCGAGGTGCTCGACCGCACCGGGCTGCAGCACTACGCCGAGACGCCGGGCAACCGCGGCGTCCAGCTGCTGACCCGCGACCTGGGTGACGGGTCGTCGGAGGTGCTCACGGTGTCGTGGTGGGACGACCTCGACGCGATCGTGGCCTTCGCGGGGGAGCCGGTCGACGTCGCCCGGTACTACCCGGACGACGACGAGTACCTGCTCGGGCCGCGCGCCGAGAGGGTCGAGCACTTCGAGGTCACCCGCGGCTGAAACCGCTCGCCGTCCGGCCGCGGCGACGGCATCCTCGTCGACGTGAGTGCGCTCGAGCTGAGGCCGTTCGAGCCTGCGCAGGCCGAGCTCGTCTCGTCGTGGGCACCGACCGCCGACGAGGTGCGTCGGTGGGTCTCCCGCGACACGGTGCCCGTCCCGCCGGACGTCGTGCGCGGCTGGGCCGACGAGGAGGACTCCCTGACCTTCGTCGCCCACCTGGACGGCGAGCCGGTCGGGTTCGGGCAGCTGTGGATCGAGGACGACGAGGACGACGCCGAGGTCGCCCGTCTGCTCGTCGCACCAGAGCACCGCGGACGTGGGACCGGCCGGGCGCTCGTCCTCGCGCTCGCCGAGGTCGCCCAGCGGTACAAGCCCTCCGTCGCGCTGCGGGTCGTGCCCGACAACTCGCCGGCGATCCGTGCGTACGAGGCCGCCGGCTTCGCGCGGGTCACCCCCGACGAGGAGCGCGAGTACAACCAGCAGCAGCCCGTCGAGTACGTCTGGATGCGGCTCGCCGAACCGTCCTGACGGGCGACCCGCGACCCTACTGACCAGTACCCCGTCCCTGAGGTGATCCGGGCCCTCCCGGTCACTAGGGTCGGGGCGTGACCAGCACCGACGCCGGCCCCCGCACGCCCTCGGCGCGCACCACGACGTTCTCGCGGATCGCGGTGGTCAACCGCGGCGAGGCGGCGATGCGGCTGGTCAACGCGGTGCGCGAGGTGAACGCCGCGCGCGGCGCCGACGAGCCGCGGCTGGTCACCATCGCCCTGCACACCGAGGCCGAGCGCACGGCGCGCTTCGTCCGCGAGGCCGACGAGGCGTACGACCTCGGCCCGGCGTCGGCGCGTCCGTACCTCGACCACGCGGCGCTCGAGCGCGCGCTGGTCGGCGACCCGCGCCGAGGCGGCGTGGGTCGGCTGGGGCTTCGTCGCCGAGGACCCCGCGTTCGCCGAGCTGTGCGACCGGCTCGGCGTCACCTTCATCGGTCCGAGCGCCGAGGCGATGCGGATGCTCGGCGACAAGATCGGCGCCAAGCTGCTGGCCGAGGAGGTCGGCGTCCCGGTCGCGCCGTGGTCGCGCGGGCCGGTCGACGACCTGGCCTCGGCCACCGAGCACGCGGCCGCCATCGGCTACCCGCTGATGCTCAAGGCCACCGCCGGCGGCGGCGGCCGCGGCATCCGCGTCGTCACCACCGACGGCGAGCTCGCCGACGCCTACGAACGCACCCGCGACGAGGCCGAGCGCGCCTTCGGCAGCGGCGTCGTCTTCCTCGAGCGGCTCGTCACCGGGGCCCGGCACGTCGAGGTGCAGGTGATCAGCGACGGCGAGACCGCCTGGGCCCTGGGCGTGCGCGACTGCTCGCGTGCAGCGGCGCAACCAGAAGGTGATCGAGGAGTCGTCGTCGGTCGCGCTGCGTCCCGACGACGTGCAGCGGCTGAAGGACTCGGCCGAGCGGCTGGCGGTGCGCGTCGGCTACCGCGGCGCCGCCACCGTCGAGTTCCTCTACCACCCCGGCGACGGGACGCTCGCGTTCCTCGAGGTCAACACCCGGCTGCAGGTCGAGCACCCGATCACCGAGCTCACCACCGGGGTCGACCTGGTGAAGGCCCAGCTGCACGTCGCGTCCGGCGGTCGGCTCGAGGGCGACCCGCCGCCCGAGAGCGGCCACGCCGTCGAGGCCCGGCTGAACGCCGAGGACCCCGACCGCGACTTCGCCCCCGCCCCCGGGCGCGTCGAGCTGCTCCGGCTCCCCGCCGGCCCCGGCATCCGCGTCGACACCGGGCTGGGGGAGGGCGACACCATCCCCGCCGACTTCGACTCGATGATCGCCAAGGTCATCGCCTACGGCCGCGACCGCGACGAGGCGCTGGCCCGGCTGCGGCGCGCGCTCGCCGACACCCACGTCGTGATCGCCGGCGGCGCCACCAACAAGAGCTTCCTGCTCGACCTGCTCGACCAGCCCGAGGTGGTCGACGGCTCCGCCGACACCGGGTGGATCGACCGGGTGCGCACCACCGGACGCCTCGTCGCGCACGCCCACGCCGCCGTCGCGCTCGTCGTGGCCGCGATCGAGGCGTACGAGGACGAGGAGGCCGTCGAGCGGCAGCACTTCTTCGAGACCGCGCACGGCGGCCGTCCGCAGGCCCGGCACCAGCCCGGACGTCCGGTCGACCTCGCCCTGCGCGGGCAGGCGCAGCGGATCACCGTGGCGCAGGTGTCGCCCGAGCGGTACCGGGTCTCGCTGCGACCCGACGGGTCCGACGCCCTCGACGTCGAGGTCGAGCGGCTGGGCGGCTTCGCGTCCCGGGTCACGGTCGGCGGTGTCGCGCACCGGGTGGTGGCCGCGGCCCACGGCACCGTGCACAGCGTCGACGTCGACGGCGTCACCCACCGGGTCACCCGCGACGAGGGCGGCGTGGTGCGTTCTCCCGCACCGGCTCTCGTGGTCGCCACCCCGGTGGCGGTCGGCGACGAGGTCGAGGCCGGCGGACGCCTGCTCGTGCTCGAGTCGATGAAGATGGAGACCGTGATCTCGGCCCCGTCGCGCTCCCGGGTGCGCGAGCTGCACGTCACGACGGGACGCCAGGTCGAGACCGGCGCGCCGCTCCTGCGGCTCGAGCCGCTCGGTGACGACGACGAGCAGGCGACGGCCGCCGAGCCCGGTGTCGTCGTCGAGCTGCCCACGGCGTCGCCGCTCGACCCCGACGCCCGGCGCACCCGGTCGCTGCACGACCTGCGCGGCATGCTGCTGGGCTTCGACCTCCCTCCTGCCGACTCCCAGCGCGCCGTCGCCGACCTGCTGGCCGTCGCGGAGGGCCGCGCCGGCTCCGGCGACGGTGACCGGCTGGCCGCCGAGCTCGCCGTCCTGGGCGTGTTCGCCGACGTCGCCGAGCTGACCCGCAACCGTCCCGAGCACGACGACGACGGTGCGGACGAGCGCGTGCACAGCCCGCGCGAGCACTTCCACTCCTACCTGCAGAGCCTCGACGTCGAGCGGCAGCAGCTGCCGGAGGCGTTCCAGCACAGGCTGATCCGCGCGCTGTCGCACTACGGCATCACCGAGCTCGACCGCACCCCCGAGCTCGAGGAGGCCGTCTACCGGCTGTTCCTCGCCCAGCAGCAGCAGGCCCAGCACGTCGGCGTCATCACCGCCGTGCTGCAGGAGTGGCTGCGCTCCCCGGCACCGACCGGCGAGCGGGCCGGCGAGGCGCACGACGTGCTCGACCGGCTCGTCGTCGCGACCCAGCTGCGCCAGCCGCTGGTCGGCGACCTGGCCCGCAGCGCCCGGTTCCGCTGGTTCGACCAGCCCGCCGTCGACGAGGCCCGCGCCCGCGTGATGGCCACGGTGGGGCCCGAGCTCGACGCCCTGGCCGACGCCGACGACCAGCCCGACCGCGCCGAGCGCATCGACGCGCTCGTCGCGATCCCCGAGCGCATCGTCGGTTTCCTCGCCCGCCGCCTCGAGCAGGGCACGCCGCGCCGCGAGCCGATGCTCGAGGTGCTGGCCCGGCGCCACTACCGCGAGCACGAGCTCGGCGTGGTGCAGGTGCTGCAGTCCGACGAGCGCACCGACCTGCTGCCCGAGGGCCGGCCGGTGGTGGTGGGCGACTACGTGCTCGACGGCCGTCCGACCCTGCTGGTGTCGACCGTCGGCCAGATGTCCGACCTCGACGACGGGTCGCTCGACGCCGCGATCGGTGCGCAGCTCGACACCGTCCCGCCGAGCACCGAGTCGGTCGTCGACCTGTACCTGCATTGGCCCGATGCGCCCGAGTCGGCCGACCGGATGTCGGCCGGGCTGGCGCAGGCGCTGTCGCGCAACGAGTTCGCGACCAGTCGGCGCCGCGTCGTCGTCGGCGTCTGCCCGGGCGGCGACCGTCCGGTGCAGTACGTGACCTTCCGTCCGGAGGGGTACGGCGCCGAGCTCGACGACCCCACGCGCGGCGTCGTCGAGGACACCCTGGTGCGCGGCGTGCACCCGATGGTGGCGCGCCGGCTCGACCTGTGGCGGCTGCGCAACTTCGAGGTCACCCGCCTCGACGCGCCGGAGGACGTGCTGCTCTACCACTGCGTCGCGCCGGGCAACCCGAGCGACCAGCGCCTCGTCGCCACCGCCCAGGTGCGCGAGCTCGCCGTCGTGCGCGACGGCGAGGGCACCGTCACCTCGCTGCCGCACGTCGAGCGCGCGATCGGCAACTGCCTGGAGGCGATCCGTCGTGCCCGGGCGTCGATGGGTTCGGCCGGAACGCGTGTCGACACCAACCACGTGTGGCTGCACGTGTGGCCGGTGATCGACGCACCGCTCGAGCAGCTGACCGCCCTCAAGGACACGATCTCGCCGCTGACCTCGGGGCGCGGCGTCGAGGAGGTCGCGGCGCAGGGGCGCGTGCTGGCCCCGGACGGCTCGGTCCACCCCGTGTCCGCGCGGTTCACCCACCGTCCCGGCCAGGGCGTCGTCGCCGACGTCGGCGGGCCGCCGACCGAGCGGCTCGAGCCGCTCGACAACTACGCGCAGAAGGTGATCCGCTCGCGGCGCCGCGGCACCGTGTACCCGTACGAGCTGGTCGACCGGCTCGCGGGGGAGGGCGGCACCTTCGCCGAGCACGACCTCGACGACACCGGACGGCTGGTGCCGGTCGACCGCGCGCCCGGGCGGCAACAAGGCGGGCGTCGTGGTCGGCGTCGCCACCACGCCGACCGAGCTGCACCCCCAGGGCGTCACCCGCGTGGTGCTGCTCGGCGACCCCACCCGCGCGCTCGGTGCGGTGTCGGAGGCCGAGTGCTCGCGCATCTGCGCCGCGCTCGACCTCGCCGAGGAGCTCGACGTCCCGGTCGAGTGGTTCGCGCTGTCGGCCGGCGCCCGCATCTCGATGGACTCGGGCACGGAGAACATGGACTGGGTGGCGCGGGCGTTGCGCCGCATCATCACGTTCACCCAGGCCGGACGCGAGATCAACGTGGTCGTCGCGGGCATCAACGTGGGCGCGCAGCCGTACTGGAACGCCGAGGCCACGATGCTCATGCACACCAAGGGCGTGCTGATCATGACGCCCGACAGCGCGATGGTGCTCACCGGCAAGCAGTCGCTCGACTTCTCCGGCGGCGTCTCGGCCGAGGACAACCACGGCATCGGCGGCTACGACCGGGTGATGGGCCCGAACGGTCAGGCGCAGTACTGGGCGCCCGACATCGGCGCCGCGTGCGACCTGCTCGCCGCCCACTACGACCACACCTACGTCGCGCCCGGCGACGTGGCCGTGCGCCGGGCCGCGACCGAGGACCCGGCCGGCCGCGACGTCAGCGACTACCCGCACCAGGTCGACGGCAGCGACTTCACCCGCGTCGGCGACATCTTCTCGCCGACGTCGAACCCCGACCGCAAGAAGGCGTTCGACATCAGGACGCTGATGCGGGCCGTCAGCGACCAGGACCACCCGGTGCTGGAGCGGTGGGCCGGCATGGCCGACGCCGAGACCTCGGTGGTGCAGGACGCGCACCTGGGTGGCTGGCCGGTGTGCCTGCTGGGCATCGAGTCCCGGCCCGTGCCGCGACGCGGCTTCCCGCCGAGCGACGGCCCCGACACCTGGACGGCCGGCACCCTGTTCCCGCGCTCGTCGAAGAAGACCGCGCGCGCCATCAACGCCGCCAGCGGCAACCGTCCGCTCGTGGTGCTGGCGAACCTGTCCGGCTTCGACGGCTCACCCGACTCGATGCGCAACCTGCAGCTCGAGTACGGCGCCGAGATCGGCCGCGCCATCGTCAACTTCGCCGGGCCGATCGTGTTCTGCGTCGTCTCGCGCTACCACGGCGGTGCGTTCGTGGTGTTCTCGAAGACGCTGAACGACAACATGACCGTGCTCGCGGTGGAGGGTTCGTACGCGTCCGTCATCGGCGGTGCGCCGGCCGCGGCGGTCGTCTTCGCCGGCGAGGTCGACAACCGCACCGCGGCCGACCCCCGGGTGCGCGCCCACGAGGAGCAGGTGCAGGCGTCGAGCGGCCCGCGCCGGGCTGCCTTGGTGGGCGAGCTCGCCGAGCTGCGGCAGGCGGTGCGCACCGAGAAGCTCGGCGAGGTGGCGGCCGAGTTCGACCGGGTGCACAGCATCCACCGCGCCGTCGAGGTCGGCTCGGTCGACGCCGTCATCCAGCCTGCCGAGCTGCGCCCGCGCCTGGTCGCCGCCGTCGAGGAGGGCCTGCGCCGCGCCGGGCGGCTCTGACGGCGACCCCGCCCGTCCTGGCGAGGTGAGCAACCACTTCACGAGGCCCGCACGCCTCGTTCAGTAGGTGACCACCAACTGAACGTGGTGAACGGGGGCCGTCAGGGGAGGTCGACGACCACCACGGTGACGTTGTCGGAGCCGCCGCCGTCGAGCGCCGCCTGCACCAGGGCGTCGGCGGCGCGCTCGACGTCGCCGTCGGCGAGCAGGTGGGCGATCTCGTCGTCGTCGACCTCGCTCGTGAGGCCGTCGCTGCACAGCAGCAGCCGCCCGCCGCCCTCGACGACGTGCTCCTGGTGCTCGACGTCGTGGTGGTCGGCGATCAGGCAGTTCGTGAGGACGAACTGGCCGGGGTGGTGCCGGGCCTGCTCGCGGTCCAGGACGCCCGCCGCCACGAGCTGCTCGGCCTCGTTGTCGTCGCGGGTCACCTGACGCAGCCCCGACCCGTCGAGCCAGTACGCCCGGCTGTCACCGGCGCCGGCGACGTGCACGCGTCCGTCGGCACCGACGGCGGCGGTCACCAACGTGGTGCCCATCCGCGCGAGGGCCGGCTCGGCGCCGCCCCGCTCGCGCAGCGCCTGCTGCGCGGCCGCGAAGGCGGCCTCGGCGGCCCCGGACGGGTCGTCGGCGCCGGCCAGGACGTCGGCGGCGGCCCGCGCGGCCAGCTCGCTGGCGACCTCGCCACCGGGGTGGCCGCCCATGCCGTCCGCGACCACCCAGGCGCCGTCGGTCACGACGTGGAAGTCCTCGTTACCGGTGCGCACGTGCCCGACGTGCGTGCGTGCTGCGACCCCGACCACAGCCGCACCGTAGCCGACCGGGGCGCCGTCGGTCATCGGGTGTCCTCAGTGGTGGGCGTGCACCACGGCGTGGCCGCGCCCGCGCGCGATCATCCACCGGTTCACCGGGACGGTGACGACGAACGCGACCGCCAGCGCGAACGCCAGCGACGCCCAGAACACGGGGCTGGCGAGCCCGGCCTCCATCGCCCCCGGGACGGCGAGCACGACGGCGTTGTCGACGACCTCCATCACGGCGATCGAGACCGTGTCGGCGGCCAGCGCGACGCCCAGCGCGCGGCGCGGGGTCAGGCCCGAGCGCAGCAGCGGCAGCATGGTCAGGCCGTAGCCGAAGACGAACGCGAGGCCGACGGCCAGCGCGATCGTGGGGACGACGCCCCAGCCGAGGGCGGTGCCGATCACCAGCCCCAGCACCTCGCCGATGGCGCAGCCGGTGAGGCAGTGCAGGGTCGCGGTGACCGCCGTCCGGGTCAGTCCCTGGTGTCCGTGGTCCATCTCGCTCCTCCGATCAGATACCCCCCGGTGGTATAGGTCGCCAACCGTCGACGGCCGGTGGGCATTCCCCACCCCACCCCGGCGTGGTTCCTGCGTCGGCTCGCGGCGACCCAGCCGCGGGCGGGCGCCCGCGCCCCGGCGCACGAGGAGGTCTCATGGCGATGTGCGAGCACCTGGAGGCTGCGCCCGTGCGACCGCCGCAGGCCAGCACGCCCCAAGGGTGCGAGGAGTGCCTCGCGCACGACGGGCGGTGGGTGCACCTGCGGCTGTGCCTGACCTGCGGCCACGTCGGCTGCTGCGACTCCTCGCCCGGCACGCACGCCTCGGCGCACGGCGCCGAGACCGGGCACCCGGTCATCACCTCCTGGGAGCCGGGGGAGACCTGGCGCTGGTGCTTCGTCGACGAGACCGGTCGCGACCCCCATGGCACCGCCGCCCGCGACGCCGCCGACGGGACCCGTGCGTGAGCGAGGCACGTGAGGGCGGGCGTCCCGTCCTGCTGACGGTCGACGACGACGCCGCGGTCTCGCGCGCCGTCGCGCGCGACCTGCGGCGCCACTACGGCGCCGACTTCCGGATCCTGCGCGCGGACTCGGGCCGGCAGGCGCTGGAGGCGATCAAGGAGGTCGCGCTGCGCGGCGACCAGGTCGCGGTGATCCTGGCCGACTACCGGATGCCCGTGATGAACGGCATCGAGTTCCTCGAGCAGGCGATGGACCTCGTCCCGGACGCCCGCCGCGCCCTGCTGACCGCCTACGCCGACACCGACGCCGCCATCTCGGCGATCAACCTCGTCGACGTCGACCACTACCTGGTCAAGCCGTGGGAGCCGCCGGAGGAGAAGCTGTACCCGGTGGTCGACTCTCTGATCGGGTTGTGGCGCAGGTCGTCCCGTCGCTCGCGCACCCAGGTCAAGCTGCTCGGGCACCGGTGGTCGCGCCCGTCGTTCCAGCTGCGCGACTTCCTCTCGTGCAACGGCGTCCCGTACACCTGGTACGGCGTCGACGACCCCGAGGGCGAGCGCATGATCGCGCTCACGGACGCGCGGCCCGAGGGCGTCCCGGTCGTCGTGGCCGCCGACGGCACGTGCTGCGCCGGCCCACCACGCCCGAGCTTGCCGAGGCCGTCGGCATGAGCACCACGCCGAGCGGCGAGGTCTACGACCTGGCCGTCGTCGGCGCCGGACCGGCCGGCCTCGGGACCGCCGTGTACAGCGCGTCCGAGGGACTGTCGACCGGCGTCTCCTACCGCGAGCTCGCGGCCGACGGCGCCGCCGACCTCGTGGGACGTGGCGTCCACGACGGCTCGGCGTCCACAGAGGTGGCTGCGCACGCGCGTCGAGGGGGGCGACGACGGTACGCCGCAGCGGGTCGTCGTGGAGATCGGCGACACCGGACCCGGTGTGCCGGATGAGCTGCGGACGCGGATCTTCGAGCCGTTCTCCAGCACCAAGCCGACCGGCGAGGGCACCGGCCTGGGTCTGGACATCTGCTACCGGATCGTCACGCAGCGGCACGGGGGGCGCATCGACGTGGAGTCGGTGCCGGGCGACACCCGCTTCGTCGTCCGGCTGCCGGTGCGCGAGAGCGCCGCAGGCGCGACGGGCTGACCTGCCCGCCGGCCGGATCGCGCGATCAGCGCCGCTGGTCCTGGTGCGGCAGCTGCGGTGCGCTGAGCACCGCCTCGACGCCGAACTCGTCGATCTCGGACGCGATGCGGGCGGTCTCCCGACGCTTCCACTCGGTGACGGCCTTGCCGGCCAGGTCGACCTGGGCGTCGAGCACGGTCTGTGCGGTGCGCACCTCGGCGTCGAGCTGGGTCGCCGAGCGCACCTTGGCCGCCTCCAGCGAGGCCTGCGCGACCGACATCGCCTCGGCCTGCTCGATGTCGAGTCGCAGCCTCGCCCGGTCGATGCCGCGGTCGTCCTCCATCTGCGTGAGCTGCTCGTAGAGAGTGGGCTTGGCGAGCGCCAGCAGGGTCTTGAACAGGATCGGCAGGCACTCGATGGCGGTGAGGAACAGGAACAGCAGGATGTGCGCGAACTGCAGGATCCAGTTGTCCGTGGTGAGCCGGTGCAGCGCCTCGAGGCGGACCAGCAGGCCGTCGTTGCTCTCGGTGGTGGCGTCGTGCGCGGTGACCTCGGCGTCGCGCTTGCCCTCGGCGTCGGTCACCTGCTCGCGCAGGTCGTCGATGCGGGCCTGGTTCGAGATCGCGGCCTGCTCGGTCGAGGTCGACACCGACTGCCGCACCTCGGCGGTCTTGGCGTCCAGGGCCGACTGCAACCGGGTCACCTCGCCGGCGAGCCGGTCGCGGCGGGCGACCTTCTCGTCGAAGGCCGGGCCGGCGCCGACGACGCCCGACCCGCAGGTGCCGTCCTTCTCGCAGGCGACGTCCTGCTCGGCGACGTCGTAGTCGGCGCTCACCTGCGCCAGCTGCTGGGTGAGGGCGGCGACCTCGGGGTTGGCCGACACGGCGTCGGCCGGGGCGCCGGCGGCGACGGCCAGCTCGAGCTCGGAGATCTCGGCCTTCATGGCGTCGACGTCGCGGAACCGCGGGTCGCTGTCGAGCCGGTCCTCGAACGCCTCCAGCTCCTCGGTGTGCATCTGGATCAGCTCGGCGTCGATCTCGGCCTTGAAGATCTGCAGCGTCAGCGGTGTCGACACGACCAGGCCGATGACGACGGCCAGGATGACGCGGGGGGCGGCCATGGCCAGGGTCGCCCGCTTGGACGGGCAGCCGCGGCGTCGAGACGATCAGCCAGCGGTCGAGGTTGAGGATCGCCAGGCCCCACAGCGCGCCCAGGACCACCGACGCCCACACCGGCACGTCGAGGGCCATCCACAGCGCCAGGGCGCCCGCGACGCCCGCCAGCCCGGCGGTGGTCAGCAGCGTGCCGCCGAGGCTGGCCTGCTTGGCGACGTCGCGCGGCGCGTGCGCGAGCACGTCGCGGTTCGAGCCGGCCACGGCCAGCAGGAAGCGGGTCACGGGCGTCACGTGGTCGTCCTGTCGTCCTCGGCGGTGCGTGCGGTGGGTGCTGCGTCCAGGGAGGTGTCGGCAGACCGGCGCCGCGGCTGGAGCCCGGGCAGGTAGGAGCCCTCGCGGACGAAGCGGGCGCGGGGGTGCGCGCGCAGCCAGCGGCCGAACCCGTCGGGCACGCCGATCGCCGGCACCTCGGGACCGCCGGCCCGCAGCCGGTCCTGCGCCGCGAGCACCCGGTCGAGCTGGGCGAGCGCGGACGTCGAGCCCGCGGTCGTGGAGCCGAGGTCGATCTGCAGGCGGTGCACGCCGGTCGCCCGTCGCGCCGGCTCGGGCGCGGGTGCCGGGACCGGCGCGGCGGCAGCGACGTCCGGGACGACCTCGATCTCGGGCGTCGTGACGGTGGTGACCCCGGCGGCGTTGGCGCCCACGACGAGCACGTGCCGGGTCTCGCGGACCGCGACGGTGGTCTGGCCGTGCGAGGGGAACCCGGGCCGGCCGTCGACGACGACCGTGTCGGCGCCCTCGAGCGACCAGGTGACGGTGACCGGCCGGCCGGCCGGGATGCGCACCTCGCTGACCTCCAGGCGCAGCGCGCGGGGTGCCTCGGTCGGGCCCGCCGGAGCCGCGACGGACGCGGCGACGGGGACGGGCGCCGTGACCGGCTCGGGCGCGAGCGCGACGGTCACCTGCTCGCGCGCGACCTCGAGCGCGGCGGTCGCGTGCGGTGCGTCGTCCGGCGCGACGTCGTGCTCGAGGGTCTCCTCGGCAGCCTCCTCGGCGCCCCGGCGCGGGCCTCCGCGGCGGCACGGGCCTGCTCGCGGGTCCAGTCGCCCACGCCGGGCAGCACGTCGACGGCGAGCACCTCGCGCATCGAGCGGGCACCCTCGACGCGGGTCTGGGGGCCGTCGACCAGGTAGCGCACCAGCGCGACGAACAGGACGAAGGCCGAGGCCACCACGACGCCGGCGACGACGAACGCCCACGCCGACACCCAGGTGTCCAGGCGCAGGTGGGCGACGTAGACGCCGCCGACCAGGAGCCACCACAGCCACGTGAGCACGTCGAAGCGCAACGGCTCGCGGAACAGAGGGTGCACAGGGCTCCTTCGGCCGATCGGGGTCCGCCCTTGAGCGCGAGGACCACCCGTCCGGGGGCGTCGACCCTGTGGACGCCCGGCCGCGCGGCAGCTCGAGCTCGCGCTGACCGGCTCGCACCACCGCGAGGGCGCCGGCGCGGGCCGTGAGGCACGATCGTGGCGTGAGCACCACCCGCCCGGTCGCCGTCCGCACCGACCTGCCCGTCCGCCGCGGCGGCGCCGACGAGCTGGCGGCGCTGCTCGCCGACGGCGGGGTGGTGGCCCTCACCGGGGCCGGGATGAGCACCGAGCCGCCCTCGTCCATCCCGGACTACCGCGGCCCGACCGGGGTGGCCCGCGGCGCGACGCCGATGACGTACCAGGAGCTGCTCGGCTCGCCCGCCGCGCAGCGCCGGTACTGGGCGCGCAGCTTCGCCGGCTGGCCCGTGATCCGGCAGGCCCGCCCCAACGCCGGCCACGCGGCCGTCGCGCGCCTGCAGGGGCTGGGCGCGCTGGGCGCGGTCGTCACGCAGAACGTCGACCGGCTGCACCAGGCCGCCGGTGCCGACCCGGTCGTCGACCTGCACGGCTCGCTCGACCGGGTGGTGTGCCTGACCTGCCGCGACGTCAGCGACCGCGAGCAGCTGCAGCACCGGCTGGCCGGGGCCAACCCCGGCTTCGACCCGAACGCGTTCGGCGCCACCGACGGCGACACCGCGCAGGTGCGCCCGGACGGCGACGTCGAGCTCGTCGAGCAGATGGTCGAGGCGTTCCGCACCGTGCCGTGCCTGGTGTGCGGCGAGGGGCCGCTCAAGCCGGACGTCGTCTTCTTCGGGGAGAACGTGCCGAAGGACCGGGTGGCGCGCTGCTACGAGCTCGTCGACGCCGCCCGGGTGCTCCTCGTGCTCGGGTCGTCGTTGACGGTGATGTCGGGCTACCGCTTCGTCCGGCACGCGGCGAAGCTCGGCCGCGAGGTCGCGATCGTCAACCAGGGCACGACCCGGGGCGAGGCCGAGGCGACCCTGCGCGTCGACGCCCCGCTCGGGCCGGCCCTCACCGACGTGGTCGCACTGCTCGAGGGCCGGTGACCTCGCAGAGGCGGCGCTCCAGCCAGGGCGCCGCCGTGCCGATCCTGCACCCGTGACCCCGCGCCCGCGTCCGCTCGTGGCGGTGGCCGTCGCGGCGCTGCTGGCGCTCGCCGGCTGCACCCCCGCCGACCCCGTCGCCGCGACCGACGACGGACGTCGCCTGCGCACGACGTCGCCGACCGCCGAGGCGCCGGCCGCGTCGGCGCTGACGCCGTCCTCGGCCGGTGCGACGACGGCACCCGCCTCGGACCCGGCACCCGCCTCGGACCCGGTGCCCGCCGCCGGCACCGCGCTGGCGGCGCTCGCGGGTCTGCCGGTCAAGGGCAGGGCGCCGCGGACGGGCTACGACCGCGCGCTGTTCGGGCCGTCGTGGGCCGACACCGACCGCAACGGCTGCGACACCCGCAACGACGTGCTGCGTCGCGACCTCGCGGGCACCGTCCTCGACCCGCGCACGAACGGCTGCGTCGTGACGGCGGGCACCCTGCACGACACCTGGTCGGGCCGGACCGTGCCGTTCGTCCGCGGCGAGCGCACGAGCGCCGAGGTGCAGGTCGACCACGCCGTCGCGCTGTCCGACGCGTGGCAGAAGGGCGCCCAGGGGTGGAGCCCGCAGCGCCGGCTCGCCTTCGCCAACGACCCCCTCGGACTGCGTGCGGTACCCGGGGGCCTGAACGCGAGCAAGTCCGACGGCGACGCCGCCACCTGGCTGCCGCCGCAGCGGTCGGCTGTGGTGCGCCTACGTGGCGGTGCAGGTCGCGGTGAAGGCGAAGTACGGGCTGTGGGTCACCGCGGCCGAGGGCGACGCGGTCGCACGGGTGCTGCGGTCCTGCCCCGACGAACCGCTGCCCGCGTCCGACCACCCGACGGAGTCGGACCTGCCGGTGTGGGGCGCGCCCACGACGCCTCCCACCGCGAGCGCACCGGCAGCAGCACCCCTCGTGGGTGGTGCCTGCGACCCCGCCTACCCGTCGGTGTGCATCCCGGCGGGTGGCCCCGACCTCGACTGCGGCGACGTGCCCCACCGGCGGTTCGCCGTGCTGGCGCCGGACCCGCACCGCTTCGACGGGAACGGCGACGGGGTCGGCTGCGAGTCGGGCTGAGCGAGACTGGGAGGCTGGCGACGTGACCCCGTACCGCTACGTCCTGCTCCCCGGCCGGCACCACCTGCTGACCCGGGCCCAGGCCGGCTACCTGCGCCACGTGCTCGCCGGACGCGCCACCGCCGACGACGGCAGGCCGGTCGCGGTCGGGCCCGGTGCACGGGTGGTCTGGGCGGTCACCAGCGCCAACCACCAGAACACCCGTCGCAACCCCGTCCCGTACTCGCGGCGCGAGGCCGCGATCGAGCGGTTCTCGGCGGTCGAGGACGTCGACTCGCTGGTGGTGCCCGTCGTCGACGCGCGGCCGACGCCGCGGTTCGCGCGGGTGACGCTGACCGCGGTCGAGATCGCCACGGCGGGGCGCGACGTGCTGACGCCGGAGTCGACGGTGCTGGCCTGCTCGACACCGGTGGTGGCGCAGATGTACCGCGACCTCGGCTTCCGCGTCGTCACCGTCGAGGACGACGCCGAGGTGTTCGACGAGCCGCCGCCGCGTCCGTGGGACGTGCTGGAGCGGCTGGTCGCCGGCGACGCCGCGTGGCGAGAGCTCGCGCACCCGGCCACCGTGTCGGTGTTCGACCGCTACGCCCTCGACCAGCACGTGCGCACCGTCTCGTCCGACCCCGTGGTCGGCGACGAGGGCACGCTCACCGACACCCGCGAGTACGGGACGTACCAGCGCAGCTTCGAGGACGGCAGCGGCCGCAAGTGGGCGCAGGTCGGGCCGTACGTGCGTCCCGGTCGGATCGTCGACGTCGGGTGCGCCAGTGGCGGTCTGCTCGTCGAGGCCGGCAAGGACCCCCGGCTGCACGAGAGCGACCTGATCGGGGTCGAGGTGGCCCGGCACCTGTTCGCCGAGGCGCAGCACCGGCAGGCGCAGCAGGGGTTCCCCAATCCGAACACCTGGGTCTACCAGCGCAACATCCTCGCCGACGGCCCGGCCGTGTTCCCGGACCGCAGCATCGACACCACCCTGACGGTCGCGCTGACCCACGAGATCTCCTCCTACGGCGACGGTCTCGCCGACCTGCGGCGCCTGGCGACCCGGGTGCTGGCGCACACCGCTCCCGGGGGCGTGTGGGTGAGCTCCGACGTCGCCGGACCGGCCGACCCCGGACGCGAGGTGCTGCTCACCCTCGACGCCGCCGACGGCGAGAACCCGGACGGCGTGCGCACCGACCTGGCCGACCTGGGGGCGGGGGAGTGCGCCGCGTACGTCGAGCGGCTCTCGACGCGTGCCCGGCTCGACCAGTTCGTGCACGACTTCGCGCTGCACGCCGCGCCCGGGTACGCCGTGACGCCCGTGGACGACGACCGCGACGGCCGGTCGACGGTGCGGTGCACGCTGGCGCAGGCGATGGAGTTCCTGACGCGCAAGGACTACACCGACAACTGGGTGAGCGAGTGCCACGAGCGCTTCACCGACATGAACCTGGACGCCTGGCGCGACCTGCTCACCGACGTCGGTTTCGAGGTCGACGCCGCCAGCCACGCGTGGCGCAACGACTGGATCGTCGAGCACCGGATCGACCCGGTCGCGGCGCTGACCGACCTCGACGGCAGGCCGCTGCCGTGGCCCGACACCCACGTCCTGCTGGTCGCACGGCGCCCGCTGGTGGCCGACGAGAGGGCCCCGCACGACCGCTCGACCGTCGGGTGAGACGAAGGTCACCTCCCCGATCGGGTGCCTCGGTCGTCACGCTCTGCGACCGACGCGCGAGAATGGGACGTCGCCCCGAGCACACCGGGGGCGGCCCCGACGAGACGAGAGGCTGACGCGAGCATGAGCACCAACGAGCCCCGCACCGACGAGCGCCGCGACGACGCCCGTCCTGACGTCGAGATCACCTCGATCGCCAACCCGCGCCGCGTGCGCTGGAGCACCTACAGCCAGGCCTGAGCCGCCGACGGGTGCGCCGGGGTCAGCTCCTGACCCCGGCCGTCCGCAGCGCCAGCCCGACCAGGTCGTCGGCCCGCAGGCCCGGCCACCCGTGCACGTCCTCGCGCCAGCGAGCCGGCACCGCCGTCGCGCCGTGCAGCGCCCCGAGCAGGCCGCCGGCGATCGCCGCGACGGTGTCGGTGTCGTCACCGGCCAGCACCGCCGCCTGCAGCCCGTCCTCGAACGGGTTGCACGACGGCTGCGAGGTGACGACGGCGCTCCACGCGGCCTGCAGAGCCGTGACCGTGAAACCGTTGGGGGAGAACGCCTCCGGCCGTCCTGCGGTCGCCTCGTCGATCCAGGCGCGCCACCGGTCGCGCCGGTCCGGCTCCAGCAGGTCGAGGCCCCCGGCGAGGTCGGCACGTCCCTCGGTCACGGCCACTCGCACGGCCTCGCACCACAGCACGCAGCTCTCGGCGGCCAGCGGGTCGGGGTGGGTGAGCGCCGCGACGGCCCGCGCGGCCCCGGCCGTGACCTCGCGCGACCCGAGGTCGACCAGCCCGACGACCGCGGTGCGCATCAGGGCGCCGTTGCCGGCCGTGCGGCCGGTGCGCGCGTGCAGGTCGGCGGCAGCCCGGGCGACGCGGCGCCCCACGGGTAGCGCAGGATCGCCCTGCTGCGCGGCCCCCAGCACGGCCCGGGTCTGGAAGCCGATGTCGCTGGCCCCCTGCTGCGCCCACGCCACGAACCCGGCGGCCACCTCGTCGAGCGCCGCCTCGCCGCGCAGGTCGGCGCCGGACGCCGCGACGCGGGCCACGACGACGGCCATCTGGGTGTCGTCGCTCCACTCGCCCGGCGCATAGGGTCCGAGCCCGCCGCCGACCATCGCCGCCGGACCGACCGGGGGAGCGGCGAACTCGTACGGCACCCCCAGGGCGTCGCCGCACGCCTGCCCGAGCAGGACTCCCGCCACCCTGTCGGTCGTCGCGTCGTCCACGCCCGCCTCGCTCCTGTCGCGGTCACCAGTCGTCGGCCACCCGTCGTCCCGACGCTACCACTGGGAGTTGTCACACCGACGATTACCTGGTCTGATGGCGGGGTGCCCTACGACCCGTCCGACTTCCCGCCGTTCGCGGTGACGGTCGACCTCGTGGTGCTCACCATCCGCGACGAGCACCCGGGCGAGCTGTCGGTGCTGGTCGTCAAGCGACTCGAGGCCCCGTACCGCGGTCGCTGGGCGCTGCCGGGCGGCTTCACCCACGTCGACGAGGACCTGGAGGCCGCGGCGTACCGCGAGCTCGCGGAGGAGGCGGGACTGACCCGCGACGCGGTGCACCTCGAGCAGCTGCGCACCTACGGGGCGCCGCGCCGCGACCCGCGGATGCGGGTGGTGAGCGTCGCGTGGCTCGCGCTCGGTGCCTCGCTGCCCGAGCCGGTCGCCGGCACCGACGCGGCGGTGGCCCAGTGGGTGCCGCTGTCGCACGCGGTCGAGCAGCGGCTGGCCTTCGACCACGAGCAGATCCTCGCCGACGGCGTCGAGCGGGCCCGGGCCCGGCTCGAGTACTCCGACCTCGCGACCGCCTTCGTCGGCGAGACCTTCACCGTGGCCGAGCTGCGCGCCGTCTACGAGACGGTCTGGGGCGCGCGGCTCGACCCCGGCAACTTCCACCGCAAGGTCACCGGCGTCGACGGCTTCCTGCTCGCCACGGGGGAGCGCACCTCGGGTGGCCGGGGCCGGCCCGCGGCGGTGTACCGCGCCGGCCCGGCCTGCGTGCTGCACCCGCCCGTGCTGCGTCCCGGAGCCGCGATCTAGAGGGTCGATCCGCCGTCGACGTAGAGCGTCTGGCCGGTGACGAACGAGGCCTGCTCGCCGACGAGGAACGCGATCGCGTGCGCGATGTCGTCGGGCTCGCCCACGCGCCGGACGGGCGTCTGCGCCGCGGCTGCCTCGCGGTAGGCGTCGGGTTCCATGCCCACGCGGCGGGCCGTGGCGTCGGTCATCGCGGTCACGACGAACCCCGGCGCGACCGCGTTGACGGTGACGCCGAACGGGCCGAGCTCGATGGCGAGGGTGCGGGTGAAGCCCTGCAGACCCATCTTCGCCGCCGCGTAGTTGGCCTGGCCGCGGTTGCCGAGGGCCGACACCGACGACAGGTTGACGATGCGTCCCCACTTCTGCGCCACCAGGTGCGACTGCACCGCGCGGGAGACCAGGAACGCCCCGCGCAGGTGCACGGCCATCACGGTGTCCCAGTCGTCGTCGGTCATCTTGAACAGCAGGTTGTCGCGCGTGACGCCGGCGTTGTTGACCGCGACGTGCACGCCGCCGAGCTCGGCCACCGTCCGCTCGACCGCCCGGGCGACCGACGCGGCGTCGGTGACGTCGCAGCCGATGCCCACCGCGCGCGCGCCGGTGTCGGTGGCGACCGCCTGCGCGACCGCGCCCGCGGCGCCCTCGTCGAGGTCGAGGACGGCGACGTCCGCGCCCTCGGCGGCCAGGCGCCTGACGGTCGCGGCGCCGATGCCTCCCGCGCCGCCGGTGACCAGTGCGACCTTGCCCGTCAGTGCCGGCATCGTGGTGCCTCCCGTGAGTCGGTGCGGCGGCGCGCGGCGTCGCGCGGCCGTCACGGCCGAACCTACCGGGGAGGGCGGGACGGCTCAGCCGGCGACGGGAGTGCGCTGCGCCACAGCGCCCGCCGCCCGGGCGATCTCGGCGAGCCGCCACGTCTCGGACCGGTGGAACGCCGGGCCGACCTCGCGCACCACGACGAGCGCCATCGGCTCGTCGGTGCCGAGCGGCACCAGCACGCAGCCGGCCGGCTGGCGCCCGCCCTCGAGGGTCAGGCGCGGCGACGAGACCCGCAGCGGCAGGCCGGTCGACACCTCGGGCAGCGAGTCCGGCGCCTGCACGCCCGGCAGCACGAGCGTGTCGACGACGTCGAGCGGTTGCGCCCCGGTCGCGCCGAGCAGCGCCGCCCACGCCGCGCCGATGGCCGCGGGCACGCCGTCGACCAGCGTGCGCAGCGCCCGCTCGGGCTGCGCCACCAGGCGGGCGACCAGCTCGAGCTCGGCGTGGCCGGTGACGGGCGGCGGCGAGTGCAGGACGCCCTCGACGTCGACCCCGGGGGCCGCGGCGAGCTCGGCGACCACGCGCTCGAGGTGCGAGGTGTCGCGGACGTGCACGTGGACGTCGTCGACCGCCCGGCCGTTCTCGGCGCTCAGCACCTCGACCTGCACGACGTCGGCGCCGGCCGCGCCGATGGCCGAGGCCACCTGACCCAGCGCGCCGGGACGGTCGGGGACGACGAGACGGACGCGGACGAGCACGGGCACCTCCGGGGACGGGACGGACCACCACTGTGACCGCGCGCCGTTTCCGGGGTGTGTCGGCCGTGGGTCGGGCGGGCTACGCAGCGCGCCGCGCCCGCCGCCCGCACCCGTCCGCGCCGGTCGCCGGCCGGGCTCAGGCGGGGTTCAGCGCCGGCTCGCCGGCAGGCGTCACGAACCGGGCGCGGGTGCTCACCGGAGCCCCGGGACGCTGCACGTACGGCAGCACCTGGAACTCGGACACCATCTCGGTCTCTGTGAGCCGCACCTGCACGTACCCGCGCTGGCTGTTCACCAGCTTCAGGTGCGGGTTCTCGACGAGCTGCACCTGGGTCGCCGGGTCCACGTCGACGCCGTCGCCGCCGCTGGTGATCGACGACGCGACCAGCTCGACCCCGACCGTGGCCGACCCCGGGTCGTCGAAGTCGGCCTTGATCTCGGCCGCGTAGTGGCGGTGCACGTCGCCGGTGAGCACCACCGGGTTCTGCACGCCGCGGTCGGCGATGCCGGCCAGGATGCGCTCGCGCGAGCCGACGTAGCCGTCCCACCCGTCCATCGAGAACGTCTGCACCGCACCGGCGGCGAAGTCGCGCTGGGAGAAGAACACCTGCTGCGCGAGCACCTGCCAGCGGGCCTGCGAGGCGGCCAGGCCGTCGAGCAGCCACGCCTCCTGGACGTCGCCGGTGATGCTGCGCGCGGGGTCGAGCGCCTCGGCGCAGTCCGTGCGCGCGCCGTCGCCGCAGGCCTGGTCGGCTCGGTACTGGCGCGTGTCGAGCACGTGGAAGGAGGCCAGGCGCCCCCAGTCGACCCGGCGGTACAGCTGCAGGTCGATGCCCGCGGGCACCGACGTGCGCCGCAACGGCATGTTCTCGTAGTAGGCCCGGAACGCGTTGGCGCGCCGCTCCAGGAAGTACGGCTGCGGGTTCTCGGGGAGCTCGTCGGCCCAGTTGTTGTCGACCTCGTGGTCGTCCCAGGTGATGATCCAGGGCGCCACCGCGTGCGCCGCCTGCAGGTCGGGGTCGGTCTTGTACTGCGCGTGCCGCTGCCGGTAGCCCGCCAGGGTCTCGGTCTCGGGGCCCCGGTGGTCGCGGACGTTGCCGCCGGGCGCGACGTAGGACTGCGCGCGGTACTCGTACACGTAGTCGCCGAGGTGCACCACCACGTCCGGCTGCGCCTCGGCCAGCCGCCGGTACGCGGTGAAGAAGCCGTGCTCGTACTGCGAGCAGCTGGCCACCGCCATCGTCAGCGGGGTCGCGGCGGTGGGCGGCGGTGAGGTGAGGGTGCGGCCCACGGGGCTGACCTGGCCCGCGGCGCGGAAGCGGTACCAGTACTCGCGTCCCGGACGCAGACCACCGACCTCGACGTGGACGCTGTGCGCGTTGCGGCGCCGAGCCGTCACCGTGCCGCGCTTGACGATCCGCGCGAAGCCCGGGTCCTCGGCGAGCTGCCACGTCACCGGGACGTCCCGGGTGGGCATGCCGCCGAG
The DNA here is from genome assembly GCA_963715595.1 of uncultured Actinomycetota bacterium. Taxonomy (GTDB): domain Bacteria; phylum Actinomycetota; class Actinomycetes; order Actinomycetales; family CAWJMD01; genus MFD01275-22. Next base: position 1,741,881 of record OY970255.1, on the reverse strand, counting down.
GCCGTCCTCGGCGAGCGGGTCGCGAGCCAGGCGCGTCCACAGCACGACGCCGTTCGGCAGCGGGTCGCCGCTGGCGACGCCGAGGGTGAAGACCGCGCCGAGTCGTCCTTGGTTCGCGGCCAGCGCCGGTGCGACGGAGGCCGAGGCGGCGCCGGCGGCGACGATCGCGCCGGCACCGCCGACGAGCAGGCTGCGGCGGGGGAGGGCGGTGGACGTGAGGGGTGAGGACGCCGTGGTCATGTCAGGAGCCTGGCGGCTCGCACCGGTGAAAGGGACCAACTGGGGCGAAGCGGCTGGTGAACGCTCGGCGAACGGGTCCGACCCCTGCCGGTGAGCGACCGGTCGGGTCTACGGTGCGAGGACCGCGCCGTCGCGGTCGAGGAGGTGCGCCGTGCCCGGCACGGACGAGCGCGTCGAGGAGTTCCACCGCCTGCACCGCTCCGGCACCTTCGTGATGCCGAACCCCTGGGACGCCGGCACCGCCCGCGCCCTGCAGCAGCTGGGTGCGGTGGCGCTGGCCACCACGAGCGCGGGCGCGGCCTGGTCGCGGGGTCTCGCCGACACCGCCCTCGGGCTGGACGACACGCTCACCCACCTGCGCGAGATCTGCGCCGCGGTCGACGTACCGGTCAACGCCGACTTCGAGGACGGCTTCGCGACCGACCCCGACCAGGTCCACGCGAACGTGCTGCTGGCCACCGCGACGGGCGTCGCGGGCCTGTCGGTCGAGGACTCCACCCGCGGCGGCGCCGAACCGCTGCACGACCTCGACCTCGCCGTCGAGCGGGTCCGCGCGGCCCGCCGGGCCGTCGACGACAGCGGCACGCGGGTGCTGCTGACCGCGCGCAGCGAGGGGTTCGTGGTCGGCCGTCCCGACATCGACGACACCACCCGCCGACTGCGGGCCTACGCCGAGGCCGGCGCCGACTGCCTGTACGCGCCGCGGATCAGCACCGTGGCCCAGGTCGAGGCGGTGGTGGCTGCGGCCGGGCCCCTACCGGTCAACCTGCTGCTGAACGCGCCGTTCCTCACCGTCGCGCAGGCGGCGGCGCTCGGCGTCCGCCGCATCAGCGTCGGCGGCACCCTCGCGCGGGTCGCCTGGGGATCCGCGCTGCGCGCCGCGCGCGAGCTGCTCGACGACGGCACGGTCACGGCCTTCACCGATCTCCCCGACGTGGACGCCACGTTCCGCGACAGGCGCTGAGCCGCAACTGGTCTCGGGACGACCTCGCCCTGTCGCGCGGCTCAGCCCGACACCGCCAGGACGAGCGGCAGCACCGGGCCGGAGCCGGCCCGGCGCAGCGCCCGGCCGGCGACCGCGATCGTCCAGCGCGAGTCGGCGAGGTCGTCGACGAGCAGCACCGGGGCGCCGTCGAGGGCGGCCAGCCGCTCGGCGAGCTCGGGACCGACGCCGAGCCGGTCCCAGACCGCGGCGAGCCGGTAGGCGCTGTTGCCTCCGGCTGCCCCCTGCGGCCCGGGCCCCACCAGGTCGAGCGACCCGAGCAGCGGCAGCCGCCCCACCTCGGCGATGCGGGACGCGACCGAGGCGACCAGCGTGGGGCGCGAGCGCGACGGCACGTGCACGACCCCGGCGGGACGCCGGGTCCAGCCCCAGTCGGCCAGCACCCGCACGCACGCCTGCAGCAGCACGTCGCCGAGCGGGTTGTCGGGCGTCGTGGGGTCGAGCACGGTGCGCAGCGTCGGCCCGTACCCCAGGTCGGTGAGGCGGGCGACGGCGCGGCCGGGCTCGACCTGCTCCTCGGGCGGGATGCGGCCGCGCAGCTCGAGACCGAGGCGGTCCATGCCGGTGGGCCACAGCTTGCGCGGGTCGACCTCGACGCCCGGCGCGTGCAGGACGTCGTCGGCGGCCGACCTGGCCTGCTCGGGGACGTCGGTGGGGAACCAGGTGCCGGCGCACAGGTCGCAGCGTCCGCAGGGCGCGGCGGTGGGGTCGTCGAGCGACTCCTGCAGGAACGCCATCCGGCAGGCGCCGGCCTCGAGCCGCTGGTAGCGCAGCATCGCGTCGGCCTCGTGCTCGCGCGCCGCGGCGACGCGCTCGTACCGCTCGGCGTCGTAGGTCCAGGGCGCGCCGGTGGAGACCCAGCCGCTGCCCTCGCGACGCACGGCGCCGTCGACGGCGAGCACCTTGAGCAGCAGCTCGAGCCGCGACCGGCGGACGTTGGCGGCCGTCTCGAGCACGGCCACCGACAGCGGACGCGCCGCCTCGGCGAGCACGCCCAGGACGGCGTCGGCGTCGTCCTGGCGCGGCATCGACGAGGTGGCGAAGTAGGTCCAGATCGGACGGTCCTCGACGCCGGGCAGCAGCAGCACGTCGGCGCGGTCGACGGCGCGGCCCGCGCGTCCGACCTGCTGGTAGTAGCTGACCGGCGACGACGGCGAGCCGAGGTGCACGACGAACCCGAGGTCGGGCTTGTCGAACCCCATGCCGAGCGCGGACGTGGCGACCAGCGCCTTGATCTCGTTGCGGCGTAGCGCGTCCTCGGCCTCGCGGCGCTCGGCGTCGTCGACCCGGCCGGTGTAGGCCAGCACCCGGTGGCCCGAGCGCACGCAGCGCGGCAGCAGTCTGCTCGGCCGCCGAGACCGTGAGCGCGTAGACGATGCCGCTGCCGGGGAGCGCGTCGAGGTGGGCGTCGAGCCACGCGACCCGGGCAGCGGGGTCGGTGAGGTGCAGCACGCCGAGCCGCAGCGAGGTGCGGGCCAGCGGCCCGCGCACCGTGGTGACGGGCACGCTCGCGCCGTCGGGACCGGCGGTGAGCTGGGTCTGCACGTCGTCGACCACGCGGCTGTTGGCCGTGGCCGTCGTGGCGAGCACCGGTGTGCCCGAGGGCAGCTCGGCGAGCAGGTCGCGGATGCGCCGGTAGTCGGGACGGAAGTCGTGGCCCCAGTCGGAGATGCAGTGCGCCTCGTCGACCACGAGCAGGCCGCAGCCCTCGACCAGGCCGGGCAGCACCTCGTCGCGGAACCGCGGGTTGGTGAGGCGCTCGGGGGAGACCAGCAGCAGGTCGATCTCGCCGGCGCGCACGCGGCCGGCCACCTCGCCCCACTCGGTCGGGTTGGCCGAGCTGATCTGCTCGGCGACCACGCCGGCGCGGGCGGCTGCGGCGACCTGGTCGCGCATCAGGGCCAGCAGCGGCGACACCAGCAGGGTCGGGCCCGAGCCCGCGGCGCGCAGCAGCGAGGTGGCGACGAAGTAGACGGCCGACTTGCCCCAGCCGGTGCGCTGCACGACCAGGGCGCGCTCGCCGCGCGCCACCAGGGCCTCGACGGCCTCCCACTGGCCGTCGCGGAAGGCGGCGTCGTCGCGGGCGGTGAGGGCGCGCAGGACCTCGTCGGCACGCGTACGCAGGTCGGCCGCGGACGGCAGGGTGGTGGTCACGGCACCACGCTAGAGGGCGGCCCCGACAGGGACCGCCCTCTGCTGGTGCCGGACGCCACTTCACGCGCCGTCCTGGCACTGAACGAGTGTCGTTTCGCTAGTTCGGTGCTACTCCTGGCACCGAACTAGCGAAACGGACGCTGTCAGCCCTTGACGCTGCCCGCGAGCAGACCGCGGACGAAGTAGCGCTGCAGCGACAGGAACACGATGAGCGGGACGACCAGCGACACGAACGCACCGGCGGTCAGCCGCTGCCACTCGTTGCCGCGGGTGCCGGCGAGCTCGGCGAGGCGCACCGTGATCGGTGCCACCTCGTCGGTGCCGCCCGCGAAGGTGAGGCCGACCAGCAGGTCGTTCCAGACCCAGAGGAACTGGAAGATGACCAGCGAGGCGATGGCCGGGACGAGCAGCGGCAGCATGATCCGCCGGAAGATCGTCACGTGCCCCGCGCCGTCGACCCGGGCCGCCTCGATCAGCTCGCCCGGCACCTCGGAGATGAAGTTGTGCAGCAGGAACACCGCGAGCGGCAGCGCGAACGCGGTGTGGGCCAGCCACAGCGACAGGTACGGCACGGCGTCCAGGACCGGGTCGAAGGTGTCGCTGCTGAAGATGCGCAGCAGCGGGATGAGCGCCATCTGCAGCGGCACGATCTGCAGCGCGAACACGAACACGAACAGCCAGTCGCGTCCGGGGAACCTCATCCAGGCGAACGCGTAGGCCGCCAGCGCCGCGAGCGTGACCGGGAGCACGACGCTGGGGATGACGATCATCAGCGAGTTGACGAAGAACCCGGCCAGCTGGCCGTTGGAGGAGCTGCCGAACAGCACCTCCTGGTAGTTGTCCAGGGTCAGCGCCGGGTCACGGAAGAACGTCCACCACCCGGTCGTCTTGATGTCGTCCTCGGGCCGGAACGAGGAGACGAACAGCCCGAAGGTGGGCAGCGTCCACGCGACGGCGATCAGGACCGCCACCGCCGAGCCGACCCGCGACGTCAGCGACTTCTTCGCCTCGGTCGCGAGCGAACGCCGCTTCTGCGGCTTGCCCGTGGCCTCGTCCCCCAGGGGGGCTGGTGTGACGACGGTGTTCGTGGTCATCGCACGCTCCTGGCCTCGTTCAGCTGGCGGATGTTGTAGACCACCACGGGGATGACCAGGACGAAGATCAGCACCGCGAGGGCGCCGCCGCGTCCGGGTTCACCGAACCGGAAGGACTGGTCGTACATCGCGTTCGCCACGACCGAGGTGTCGAACTGCCCGCCGGTCATGGTGCGCACGATGTCGAAGACCTTCAGCACGCCGATGGTGATCGTGGTCAGCACCACCACCAGCGTCGGACGGATCGAGGGGATCGTGACGCTGCGGAACATCTGCCAGGCGTTGACGCCGTCCAGGCGCGCCGCCTCGACGATGTCGGCGGGGATGGCCTTGATCGCCGCCGACAGCAGCACCATGGCGAAACCGGCCTGGATCCAGATCATCACCAGGATCAGGAACAGGGTGTTGACCGGGGCGTTGTTCAGGAAGTTGCGCGGCTCGCCGCCGGTCCAGATCAGCACCTGGTTGAACAGGCCGATCTGCTCGGCGGTCTCGGGACGCTGGGCGTAGACGAACTTCCAGATGATGCCGGCGCCGACGAAGCTGATCGAGACCGGCATGAACAGCAGGCTCTTGGCCACCGACTCGAACCGCGATCGGTCGATGAGGATGGCGTAGAGCAGGCCGATGGCCGTGGACAGCAGCGGGGTGAGCACGACCCAGATCAGGGTGTTCCGGATCGTGATGAACGACCCGGGGTCGCTGAAGATCCACGCGTAGTTGGTCGAGACCGATGAAGGACTCGCCCTGCTTGTCGAGCAGCGAGAGCCACCCGGTGCGCAGCGCCGGGTAGACCAGGAAGATGGCGAGCAGCAGCAGCGCCGGACCGGCGAAGACCGCGATCTGCACGCGTTCGCGGACGGACTTGGGGCTGCGCTCCGCGAGCAGCAGCACCGCCGCGATGACGGCGAGGAACGCCGCCAGGAAGAAGATCATCGTCCCGAACTTCGGGGCGAGATCGGCCAGGAAATCCTCCATCACACCTCCAGGTGGAACCGACCGGTGGCCGGGTCGCCCCCTCAGGAGGGGGCGACCCGACCACCGGTCAGGGACGGATGGTCAGGAGGTCGGCCACGAGGCCTCGACCTGGTCGAGCACCTCCTCGGTGTCCGCGCCGTTGATCCAGTCGGTCATCGCCTTCCACAGCGAGCCCGCGCCGACGGCGGCCGGCATCAGGTCGGACCCGTCGAAGCGCACGACCGCCTCGGGGTCCTGGAGGACCTCGTAGGACAGCTCGTTGATCGGGTTCGACGCGAAGTCCGACGCCTCCATGTTCTTGTTCGCCTCAGCCAGTTGCCCAGAGCCGCACGGGACTGGGCGAACTCGAGGCTGCTCGAGGTAGCTCTGCACCGCCTGCACCTCCTCGCGGTCGGCGAAGGCACCCACGAACTCGCCGGCCACCAGGGTCGGGCGGGTGTCGTCGGCCGACGGCAGGTAGAAGGCGAAGATGTCGCCGTCCTCGCCCACCGTCGACGTCCTCACCGAGCTGGGCGCCGTAGAAGGACGCCTGACGGTGCATGAAGCACTGGCCGTCGAGGATCGGCAGGCCGCCGTCCTGGAACGCGGTGGTGGTGATCGACTGGACGTCGCCCAGGCCACCGTTCATGTAGTCGTCGTTCTTCAGGTACTCGCCGACCGCGTCGGCGGCCTCGACCACCTGCGGGTCGTTGAAGGGGATCTCGTGGGCGACCCACTCGTCGTAGACCTCCGGCCCCGCGGTGCGGAGCATGAAGTCCTCCATCCAGTCGGTGGCCGGCCAGCCGGTGGCGTCACCGGACTCGATGCCCGCGCACCAGGGCTTGACGTCGCCCGCGCCGGCGATCTCGTCGCTGAGCGACTTGAGGTCGTCGAGGGTCTCGGGGACCTCGTAGCCGGCCTCCTCGAACATGCTCGGGGAGTACCAGACGAACGACTTGACGTTGGAGCCGAGCGGGGCGCCGTAGAACTCGCCGTCGACGGTGCCGTACGCCTTCCAGTCCTCGGTCCAGCCCTCGTCGACGTTCGACTCGGTCTGCTCGGGCGCCGCCACCAGGTCGCCGCCGGCCGCGAAGCGCTGCAGCAGACCGGGCTGGGGGAAGAACGCGATGTCGGGCGCGTTGCCGCCCTCGACGCGGACGTTGAGCTGGGCCTCGAACTCGCCCGAGCCCTCGTAGGCGATGTCGATGCCCGTGCAGTCGGTGAACTCGGCCCACGACTCCTCGAGCAGGTCCGCCTCCGCGTCGCGGATGGGCGAGTAGATCGAGACCTCGGCACCGTCGAACGTGCCGTAGTCCTCGAAGGCGGCGCAGTCGCCGCTGCCGGCGTCGCCGCCGTCACCGCTGTCGCCGCCGTTGTCGCCACCGGCGCCGCAGGAGGCGAGCGCGAGGGCCATCCCCGTGGCGCCAGCCACCAGGGTCAGGCGACGATGCTGTCGTGTGAAACGCATGGTTGTCCTCTCCGTTGAGAACGCGGCTCACCGGCGCCGCGCCCCAGGATCACACCGCACGGTCACTGGGCCGGACAAGCGAAACCGCCCGTGCGCTCGGTAACGATTCCGTTACCTGCTGGATGCATCCATCGCGGTTATCGGTGCGGAACGTTCAGGTTGTACACACAAGGGTCTGCGGCAAGATGGAAAGGTGACCCACGACGACACGAACCACGACACATCCACCACCGCCGCAGCAGGCCCGTCCGTCGGTGACCCCGAGGGCCCTGGCCGACCGGTACGTCCACGACCTGGTCGAGATCGACACCATGGTCGCCACCGGGCTCGGGCTGCGTCCTCACGACGACCGCGTGCCCGACCTGTCGCCGGCCGGCCAGCAGGCCCACGACGACCTGGCCCGCGCGGCCCTCGCCGACCTCGACGCGATCGAGGAGCAGGCGGGTCCCGACGGGCTCGACGACGCCGAGCGGCGCTGCGCCCGGCTGTTCCGCGAGCGGCTCTCGGCCGGGCTCGCCGCCTCCGACGCCGGCGAGCACCTGCGCACCGTGCGCAACATCTTCGGCCCGCCCCAGGCGGTCCGGCAGCTGTTCACGATGATGCCGATGAGCACCGACCAGGACTGGGCGGCCGTCGAGAGCCGGATGGCCAAGGTCCCCCAGGCGTACGCGTCCCACGTCGAGAGCCTCGAGCTCGGACGCAGCCGCGGCCTGCTCGCCGCGCCGCGCCAGGTCGAGACGCTCGTCGGACAGCTCGACGAGTGGGTCTCGGGCGACCGCACCTGGTTCCACGGCGTCGTGGCCACCGGCCCCGACGCCCGGCGCTCCGAGCTCGACGCCGCCGCCGACGCCGCCGCGCAGGGCGTGACCGAGCTGCGCGACTACCTCGCCGGTACCTACCTGCCCGCCGCGCAGGGCACGCCGGACGCCGTCGGCCGCGACCGCTACGTCCTCGGCGCCCGCGTCATGACCGGCACCGCCCTCGACCCCGAGGAGGCGTACGCCTGGGGCTGGGCCGAGTACAAGCGCCTCGACGCCGAGATGCGTTCTGCCGCGCAGGAGGTGCTCCCCGGCTCCACCCCGCAGGAGGCCATGCGCCACCTCGACGAGCACGGCGAGGCCGTCGAGGGCGTCGAGGCCGTGCGCGAGTGGCTGCAGCAGATGATGGACACCGCCATCACCGACCTCGACGGCACCCACTTCGACATCGCCGAGCCCGATCAGGACCGTCGAGGCCATGATCGCCCCGCCGGGATCGGCTGCGGCGCCGTACTACTCGCGCCCCTCGGTGGACTTCACCCGGCCCGGCCGCACCTGGCTGCCGACCCTCGGCCGCACCCGGTTCCCCGTCTGGGACCTCGTCAGCACCTGGTACCACGAGGGCGTCCCGGGCCACCACCTCCAGCTCGCCCAGTGGGTGCACGTCGCCCCGCAGCTGTCGCTCTACCAGACCTCGCTCGGCTCCTCGAGCGGCGCCACGGAGGGCTGGGCGCTCTACGCGGAGCGGCTCATGGACGAGCTCGGCTACCTCGACACCCCCGCCCGGATGGGCTACCTCGACGCGCAGCAGATGCGCGCCGTCCGCGTCGTCATCGACATCGGCATGCACCTCGGCCTGACCATCCCGGACGACTCCCCGGTCGACCCCGGCGGCACCTGGGGCCCCGAGAACGCCCGCGCCTTCTTCGGCGCCAACTCGGGCCGGTCCTCGGACTTCCTCGACAGCGAGATCGTCCGCTACCTCGGCTGGCCCGGGCAGGCCATCGCCTACAAGCTCGGCGAGAGGGCCTGGCTCGCCGGGCGCGACGCCGCGCGGAAGGCGCACGAGGCACGGGGCGAGACCTTCGACCTCAAGGCCTGGCACATGGCCGCGCTGTCGATGGGCGCCCTCGGCCTCGACGACCTCACCGACGAGCTGGGCGCTCTCTAGCTGTCGACGTGTCAGACCGTGGACCCGCGGGGCGGGGTCCACGGTCTGACCGGTGGATCACATCCGCTGGTACCTGGCCCGGGCGAACAGGTACGCGCCGAAGGCGGCGATGCCGAGACCGGTGAGCAGCAGCAGGACGGTGCCGAACGGCTGCTCGCCGATGGTGCGGAACGCGCCGTCCAGGCCCGTGGCCTCGGAGGCGTCGCCGCGCACCGCGGCGAACACGAACAGCCCGCCGAGGACGGCGACCGCCGCGCCCTTGGCGATGTACCCCACCTGACCCAGGACGCGCACGGCCTTGCTGACCTCGGGGCTGCTGCCCGTCCCGGACAGGTCCTCGAGGAACTTCTTCGTCCCGCCCTTGTAGACCAGGTAGATGCCGACGCCGATCACGACCGCGCCGGCGACGCCCACGAGCAGCCGGCCCAGACCGCCGCTCTGCACGAGCGCCGCGGTGATGTCCTGGCTCTTGCCGGCCTGCGAACCGCCCTGGCCCTGGGTGAAGCGGAACGCCGAGAAGGCGAGGAACAGGTACAGCACGGCCTTGGACGCCGACTTGACCCGGTCCGCGGTCTCGTCGGCGTCCTGGCGGCGGAAGCCGGCGGTGCCGACGCCGGTCACGGCGTTGGTGGCCTGCCAGAGGCCGAGTGCCGCCAGGGCGATCACCGCGACCCAGATCGCGAAGCCGCCGAACGGGGTCGACGCCAGCTCCGACAGCGCCCCGGACTGCGACGCCTCCTGCCCGCCGCCGCCACCGAGACCCAGGCGCACCACGATGACCCCGATCAGCAGGTGCAGCACGCCGTCGACGACGTAGCCGATCCGGGCCACGCGCTCGAGCCACGGGCTGTTGGCGGCCGAACGCACCGAACCTGCCGCGCTCGACGCGGATGGTGTGGGACTCATCGGGCACATCCTTCGCTCGTCGGACGCGTCCGGGATCGCCGGACGCGGCAGCAGACCCCCCCGAGCCGGCCCGCCTCGGTCGCACAGCATCCTCGCGGTCGGTCGTCCCCGCACCCCGAGGGCCTCACCTCGACGCCCGCAGCCCGAGGGTCAGCCGCGCCGCGGAGGGGCGCCCGCGACGAACCGGCGCAGCCGCTCGCCGGCGAGCACCGCTGCCGAGACCCCCTGGCCCCGCGCGGCGCGGTGCAGCGACGCGGGGTCGAGCGGCTCGTCGGTGGCGACCAGCACCGAGTTGGCGTGCCGGCGCCCGCGCAGCACGCCGCTCTCGGCCAGCACCGCCACGTGGGCGAACGCCTGCTGGGCCGTGGCCACCTCGGTGCGCAGGCCGGGCAGCGGGTCGGCCGCGTCGACCGCGTTGGCGAGGTAGGTGCCGCCGGGGGCGAGCACGCGTCGGACCTCGTCGAGGAAGCCGGTGGTGCGCAGGTGGTGCGGGGTGGTGTCACCGGCGAAGACGTCGCGCACGACCACGTCGGCGCTCGCGTCGCGGCGCGCCGCCAACCCCGCGGCGGCCTCGACGGCCTGCACCCGCAGCGCGGGCGAGCGGGGGAGGGCGAACCACGAGCGCACCAGGACGGTCAGCCGCGCGTCGAGCTCGAGCACCACCTGCTCCGAGCGCGGGCGCCGCACCGCCAGCGCCCACGGCAGCGCGCACGCCGCGCCACCGAGGTGCAGCACCCGCAGCGGCTCCGGCTCCGGCCGCAGCGCGTGCAGCACGTCTGCCATCTGCTGGAGGTACTCGAACTCGAGCACGGCCGGCTCGTCCGGTCGCAGCGACGACGACGGCACGCCGTTCACGTCGAGCGTCCACAGCCCCGGGTCGTCGGTGTGCCGGGTGAGGACCGCTGTGCCCGTGTCGATCTCGTACGTGCCGGCGACGGGGCTCGGGGGAGGGGCGGGCACGTCAGCGGTCCCGGCGCGGCGGCGGAGCGGTGGCGTCCCGGGCCTCGCGCTGCTCGCCGACCCACTCGTCGATGCGGGTCCACCACGCGTACAGCCACTCCGAGCGCTCCTCGTCGCCGTGCGGCACCTCGTCGGCGGGCACCTGCCACCACCGCATCGTGATGCGGGTGTCGAGCGGGAGGGCGCGCCACATGTCGCCGACCGTGACGACGTGGTCGAGCCCGCTGTGCGCGACCCAGACGACGTCGGCGTCCGGCGCCGCGTCGAGCGCGGCGGCCACCCCGCCGGGACGCGGGGGCAGCACGTGCCGCATCGCCTCGGCCTTCTCGGCCTCGGCGATCATCCCCTTCTCGCGCAGCTTGGCGATCGCCCGCGCGCGGCGGCGGTCGGTGTAGTTGCCGCCCTCGGGGAAGATCAGGAAGGCGTCGTCGTCGTCGAGCCCGGTGGCCAGCTCGGTCACCTGCTGCAGGGCGGTGGGGCCGCCGTCGCGGCCCTGGCCGCCGGGGCGGATGAAGCGGTTCGGCAGCCGCGACAGCAGCGTGTCGACGAGCGGGTCCCACTGCAGGGCGTCCTTGAGCACGATGCGCGGCTCGCGGTCGTACCAGGACATCAGGGCGTGCACCATCAGGAACGAGTCGCCCGGACCGGCGTGCCGGGAGAACACCAGCAGCGGTCGGCCCGAGAAGTGCGACGGCTCAGGGCCCTCGACCGAGACCTCGACCTTGAGCACCCGCTGGCACTCGGCGAACAGGAACCGCAGCACCCACTGGGCGAGGTCGTAGTGGGCCCGCTCGAACCGCGGTGTGCGGATGCGGGCGCCGAAGCCGGAGCAGACCCACAGCACGAGCAGCACGACGAGGGCGGCCGACTCCAGGCACAGGTAGAGCACGACCATCCAGAGCACCCGCAGCGGACGCCACCGGCCGGGGATGAGCGGCGACGCGATGCCGGCCACCAGCAGCGCCAGCGGCAGGGCGCCGAGCACCACGATCGTCAGGGCCACGACCGCCGGTGCCAGCACGAGCCGACGGAACCAACGGGGTGGCAGCACCTCAGATCCCCTCTCCGGCGGAGCGTCCGGCCGCGGCGACCGCCTCGAGGTAGTCGCTCGTGGCGCGGTGGGCCAGCTCGATGCGGCGCGCGGCCCCCGCCGTCGAGCGGTACCGCAGGTTGGTGAGGGGCGTCTTCTCGTCGCCGGTCGGCAGCAGGTGCACCTCGACGCGGTCGCCCAGCGCGGCGAGGTCGCGCGCGAACCGGTGCCGCCGGGCGATCTCGAACGCGACCGTGGCGACCTCCCACGGCCGGCTCGGCGCCGTCAGCGGGCGCTCGATCCGTCCGACCTGCAGGACGTAGACCGTGGTGGCGCCGAGCTCGACCGCGCGCGAGACGGGGATCGAGTTCACCAGCCCGCCGTCGACGTAGTGCTCCTCGCCGACCCGCACCGGAGGGAAGAGCCCGGGCACCGCGCACGACGCCATCACCGCGGGCACGAGCGGCCCCTCGGTGAACCAGTGCTCGGCGGCCCGCTCGATCGAGGCGGCGCAGCACTGGAAGGGCACCACCAGGTCCTCCAGGACCGCGTCGCCGAAGGTGCGCTCGAGCAGCCCGCGCAGGCCGGCGCCGGTGTGCAGGGCCGTGCGCGTCATCGTCCGCAGCCGGTCCAGCGGTGCGCTCGAGAACGCCGACGTCGCCTCGTCGGACCACCAGGCCTCGAGCTCGCGGACGCCGTCCGGGCCGGGGTCGCGTGCGAGCGCCGCGCCGTTGATCGCGCCGATGCTGGTGCCCAGCACGACGTCGGGGCGGACGCCGGCCGCCGCCAGCGCCTTGGCCATGCCGACCTCGCTCGCGCCCAGGACGCCGCCGCCGCCGAGCACGAAGGCCGTGCGGGCCGGTGCGGTCACGCGGCCGTCACCGACCGTCGCGGCAGGCTCAGCCCGCAGTCGCGCAGCTCGAGCTCGGCCAGCGCGCGCACCACCTCGACGTCGCCGGACCGCCACGCCGTGACGGGGTCCTCGCTGACGCGGGCGAGGCGGTGCATCGGCTGGTTCGCCATGGCGCGCAGGGCGAACAGCGCCAGGTCGGCGTCGGCGTCGACGAACCGCCGGGCGGCCACCGCGCGCCGGGTGAAGCGGACGCGTCCGGGCAGCCACAGCGCGATCGCCAGCAGCACGGGCACCGCGACGACCACGAGGGTCAGCACCGACGCGACGTCCTCGACGACCTCGACCTGGCGCCGCCCGGCGGCGGCGATCGCCTCGGCGGCGTCGCCCGCGGAGGTGAACGGGGCCGACAGGTCGTCGCCGACGAGCGGGACCCGCCGCGCGGTCTCGGCGGCCTCGGCCAGCCCGCCGGCGACGCCGTCGGCACCCTCCTCGAGGCGTCGACCCGGCTCGGCCAGGGTGCGCACGGTCGAGCCGACCGCCTCGCCCGCCTGCCACGACAGCCACACCCACGCCACGAGCAGGAGGTCGCCGAGCACCTGCCACGTCACCCGGCCCGGCGTGCGCGCGTACGGGGCGGTCAGGGTGGTCAGTACCGACATGGGGGCGACACTATGCTCGCTCCCGGTCAGGGACGGCGCGGAGGCGGCGCACACGCCGACGTCGCGCCGCACCCAGCGACCTGCGCCGGCCGACGACGTCCGGCGCACCACCGACGTCCGCGTGGCACCGACCCGGCCGCCCGCGGCACGACCCCGAAGGACGAGGCTGCGCTGTGAAGGTGGGAATCCCCCGCGAGGTCAAGAACCACGAGTACCGCGTCGCGATCACCCCGGTGGGCGTGCACGAGCTGGTGCAGCACGGCCACGAGGTGGTCGTCGAGCAGGGCGCCGGCCTGGGCTCGCAGATCCCGGACGAGGAGTACGTCGCCGCCGGCGCGCGCATCCTGGCCGACGCCGACGACGTGTGGGGCTCGTCCGAGACGGTCCTGAAGGTGAAGGAGCCGGTCGCCGAGGAGTACCACCGGATGCGGGAGGGGCTGACCCTCTTCACCTACCTGCACCTGGCGGCCGACCGTCCGCTCACCGACGAGCTGGTCGCGCGCAAGGTGACCTCGATCGCGTACGAGACCGTGCAGCTGCCCTCGGGCGGGCTGCCGCTGCTGTACCCGATGTCGGAGGTCGCGGGCTGCCTCGCCCCGCAGGTGGGCGCGCACTCGCTGATGAAGGCCCAGGGCGGACGCGGCGTGCTCATGGGCGGCGTCGGCGGCGTGGCGAACGCCAAGGTCGTCATCATCGGCGCCGGCGTGTCCGGGCAGAACGCCGCGAACATCGCGCTCGGCATGGGCGCCGACGTCACGCTGCTCGACACCGACCTCGACAAGCTGCGGATGTCGTTCTGGCGCTACAACAACCGCGTGCACGGCCTGGCGTCGTCGAAGCTGGCGATCCAGCAGCAGGTGCTCGAGGCCGACATGGTGATCGGCGCGGTGCTGATCCCCGGTGCAGCCGCGCCGAAGCTGGTCACCAACGAGCTGGTGTCGCGGATGAAGCCGGGCTCGGTGCTCGTCGACATCGCCATCGACCAGGGCGGCTGCTTCGAGGACTCCCACGCCACCACCCACGCCGACCCGACCTACCCGGTGCACGACTCGGTCTTCTACTGCGTGGCGAACATGCCGGGCGCCGTGCCGAACACCTCGACCTACGCCCTCACCAACGTGACGCTGCCGTACGTGGTGCGGGTGGCGAACCGCGGCTGGCAGGACGCCTGCCGCGACGACCGGTCGCTGGCGCTCGGCCTGAACACCCACGCCGGTCGCCTGACCAACGTCCCCGTCGGCGAGGCGCACGGCATCGACGCCGTCGACCCGGCGGAGGTGCTCGCCTGACCTCGTCCGCGTCGCAGGCGCCGCCGGGCCCGTCCGAGACGGTCCGGCGGCACCTGCGCGGGTACCTCGAGCACCTCGAGGTCGAGCGCGGGCTGGCCGGCAACACCCTGTCGGCGTACCGGCGCGACCTCGACCGGTACGTCGCGTACCTCGCCGCCCGCGGCGTCGGCGCGCCGCGGGAGGTGCAGGCGCAGCACGTGTCCGACTTCCTCGCGGCGCTGCGCACCGGCGACGACGGGCGTCCGGCGCTGACCGCGACCTCGGCGGCGCGCACGGTCGTGGCGGTGCGGGGCTGGCACCGGTTCCTGGCCCGCGAGGGCGTGACGCCGACCGACCCGTCCGACGACGTGCGTCCCCCGCAGGCGCCGAAGCGGCTGCCCAAGGCGATCTCGGTCGACGAGGTGCGCCGGCTGCTCGAGGCCGCGGCGGTCGGCGACACCCCCGGCGCGCTGCGCGACCGGGCGCTGCTCGAGGTGCTCTACGCCACCGGGGCGCGCATCAGCGAGGCGGTCGGGCTCGACCTCGACGACCTGCCGCCGCAGGTGCACGAGGGGGCCGCCGCGGCGGCGTCCGCGGGCGGGGCCGCTGTCCGGCTGCTCGGCAAGGGCGGGAAGGAGCGGGTGGTACCGCTCGGGTCGTACGCCGTCCGCGCCCTGCAGGCCTACGTCGTGCGCGCGCGCCCGGTGCTCGCGACCTCGGGCGCCGGCGGTCCCGCCGTGTTCCTCAACACCCGGGGCGGACGGCTGTCGCGCCAGAGCGCCTGGACGGTGCTGCGGGCGGCCGCCGACCGCGCGCGGCCTGACCGGCCACGTCTCGCCGCACACGCTGCGGCACTCGTTCGCCACCCACCTGCTCGAGGGCGGCGCCGACGTGCGGGTGGTGCAGGAGCTGCTCGGCCACGCCTCGGTGACCACCACGCAGGTCTACACGCTGGTGACGATCGACCGGCTCCGCGAGGTCTACGCCGGGGCCCACCCGCGGGCGCGCTGAGATAGGGTCGCGACGACCTGCACGGCCCCCGCGCCACCGCACGCGAGCCACCGCCCCCGAGCACCCAGAGGCTGATCCCACCCGTGAGCAGCACGACGTCCGGCTCCGCCTCCGCGGAGCCCGCCGAGGCCGGCCTCGGTCCGACCGGTCGACCGCTCCCGAGGTTCCCCTCGCCCAAGCCGCTCGGCGCGCACGGCCCGGCCCGCGTGATCGCCATGTGCAACCAGAAGGGCGGGGTCGGCAAGACCACCTCGACGATCAACCTGGGTGCCGCGCTCGCCGAGTACGGCCGCAAGGTGCTGCTGGTCGACTTCGACCCCCAGGGCGCCCTGTCGGTGGGTCTCGGCAGCAACCCGCACGAGCTCGACCCGACGATCTACAACCTGCTGATGGAGCGCGGCGTCGACATCCACGACGTCATCCGCACCACCGACGCGCCGGGTCTCGACCTGCTGCCCGCCAACATCGACCTGTCGGCCGCCGAGGTGCAGCTGGTCGGCGAGGTCGCGCGCGAGCAGATCCTGGGCCGGGTGCTGCGCCCGGTCGTGGACGAGTACGACGTCGTCCTGATCGACTGCCAGCCCTCGCTGGGCCTGCTCACCGTCAACGCGCTCACGGCCGCGCACGGCGTGCTGATCCCGCTGGAGTGCGAGTTCTTCGCCCTGCGCGGCGTCGCGCTGCTGATGGAGACGATCGAGAAGATCCAGGACCGGCTGAACGAGCGGCTCGAGCTCGACGGCATCCTCGCCACGATGTACGACGCCCGCACCCTGCACAGCCGCGAGGTCGTGCAGCGGCTCGTCGAGGCCTTCGGCGACCGGGTGTTCCACACCGTGATCGGGCGCACGGTGAAGTTCCCCGAGGCGTCGGTCGTGGCCACGCCGATCACCCGCTACGCGTCCGGCCACGCCGGCGCCGAGGCGTACCGCCAGCTCGCCCGCGAGCTCGTCGCCCGCGGCCGGGTCGCCTGACCCGCGGCCGCGCCGCGTCCCGCCGTGAGCACCACCCCGAGGCCCCCGCCACCCAGCACGCCGACGCGCCCGACCCCGTCGCGCCCGAGGCGTCGTCGGCGCGTCCGGGCACCCCGGCGTTCGAGGTGCACCTGACGAACTTCACCGGCCCGTTCGACCTGCTGCTCAGCCTGATCGCCAAGCACCAGCTCGACATCACCGAGGTGGCGCTGGCGGCGGTCACCGACGAGTTCATCGCCCACATCCGCCGCGCCGAGATCTTCGACCTCGACCAGGCCAGCGAGTTCCTCGTGGTGGCCGCGACGCTGCTCGACCTCAAGGCCGCCCGGCTGCTGCCGTCCGGCCAGGTCGAGGACGACGAGGACCTCGCGCTGCTGGAGGCCCGCGACCTGCTGTTCGCCCGGCTGCTGCAGTACCGCGCGTACAAGCAGGTCGCCGGCGTGCTGGGGGAGCGGCTCGCCACCGCCGGCCGGCGCTCGCCGCGCGCCGTCGCGCTCGACCCGCACCTGGCCGGGCTGCTGCCCGAGCTGGTGTTCGCCCTCACCCCCGAGCAGCTCGCCCAGATCGCCGCCCGGGCGCTGTCGAGGCCCACCGCGCCCGAGCAGGTCGGCCTCGACCACCTGCACGGCGCGCGGGTCAGCGTGGCCGAGCAGGCCGAGATCGTCGTGACCCGCTGCGCCGCAGCGGTGTCGCGACCTTCCGCGACCTGGTGGCCGACGCCGACTCCACCCTGGTCGTCGTCGCCCGGTTCCTCGCCCTGCTCGAGCTGTTCCGCGAGGCGGCGGTGACCTTCGAGCAGGCCGACGCCCTCGGCGAGCTCACCGTCCGGTGGACGGGCAGCGAGCAGGGTGACGTCGGCCGTCAGCGACGAGTTCGACCAGGACGACCCGGCGGCCGACGACGCGCCGCCGCCAGGACGGAGACCCGCAGTGACCGAGCCGGACCCGCAGCCCGACCGCCAGCCGGACGCCGGTGGCCCCCCGGTCGAGGAGGGCCTCGACCTCGACGTGCTGCCCGGCGGTGCCCGCGCCGCGCTCGAGGCCGTGCTGATGGTGGTCGACGAGCCGGTGAGCGAGGTGCAGCTGGCGGCCGCCCTCGTGCTTCCCCGCGAGCGGGTGCGCGAGCTGCTCCTCGAGCTCGCCGCCGAGTACGACTCGCAGCTGCGGGGTTTCGAGCTGCGCGAGGTCGCCGGCGGGTGGCGGGTCTACAGCCGGCCGGCGCTCGCGCCGGTCGTCCAGCGGTTCGTGCTCGACGGCCAGACCGCGCGCCTGACCCAGGCGGCGCTGGAGACCCTCGCCGTCGTCGCCTACCGCCAGCCGGTCAGCCGCGCCCGCGTCTCGGCGGTCCGCGGTGTGAACGTCGACGGTGTGGTGCGCACGCTGACCGCACGCGGCCTCGTCACCGAGGTCGGCACTGACGAGACCACCGGTGCCACGTTGTACGGCACCACCACCACCTTCCTCGAGCGCATGGGCCTCGGCAGCCTCGACGAGCTGCCCGCCCTCGCCCCCTACCTGCCCGACGTCGACGTGCTCGACGAGCTGGCCGAGGGCACGGCGTGACGCCGCGTCCGCCGTCCGACCGCGGCGCCGGCGGCAAGGGCGGCGCCCGCCGCACGCCGGCCGGGGCCGGTCGTCCCGGCCAGGGCGGCAAGCCGCAGGGCAAGGGCGGCAAGGCCGGCCAGGGCTCGCGTCCGCCGCAGCGCCGCCCGCAGCCGCCGCGCGCCGCGCAGCCCGCGGTCGACGTCCACGACCCCGAGGGCGTGCGCCTGCAGAAGCTGCTGGCCCAGGCGGGTGTCGCCTCGCGCCGCGCCAGCGAGGACCTCATCGCCGCCGGCCGGGTCGAGGTCGACGGCCAGGTCGTCACCGAGCTCGGCGTGCGGGTCGACCCCGAGAAGGCGGTCATCCACGTCGACGGCATGCGCCTGCAGCTCGACACCACGAAGGTCTACCTGGCGCTCAACAAGCCACGCGGCGTGGTCAGCTCGATGAGCGACCCCGAGGGCCGCCCGTCGATCGGCGACCTCGTGGGCGACCGCGCCGACCGGCTGTTCCACGTCGGCCGGCTCGACGTCGACACCGAGGGGCTGCTGCTCGTCACCAACGACGGCGACTTCTCGCACCGCATGCAGCACCCGTCGTACGAGGTGCCGAAGACCTACCTCGCCGAGATCCCCGGCCCCGTGCCGCGCGACCTCGGCAAGCGCCTGCGGGCCGGCATCGAGCTCGAGGACGGCCTGGTGAAGGTCGACTCGTTCAAGCTGGTCGACTCGCGCCCGGGCAAGGCCCTGGTCGAGATCGTCCTGCACGAGGGACGCCACCACATCGTCCGCCGCCTGCTCGGCGAGGTGGGGCACCCGGTGCTGCAGCTCGTGCGGGTGCAGATCGGTCCGGTGCTGCTGGGCGACCTGCTGCCGGGCAAGAACCGCGCCCTCACCCGCGAGGAGCTCGGCACCCTGATGGCGTCGGTCGGTCTCTAGCCCGGCGCTCCGGGTCGGACCGCGCCGTCTCGCGAGCCGGATACCCCGTCCCGACGGGTGGACGGGGTCCTACCGTGGTCCCGACAACCGGTGTCGGGGCGAGGGAGACGTGGTGGCGGTCCGGGCGATCCGTGGGGCGATCCAGCTCGACGAGGACGAGCGCGAGCACCTGCTGGCCTCGACCCGCGAGCTGGTGACCGCCGTGATGACGGCCAACGCGCTGTCGTCCGAGGACCTGATCTCCATCGTCTTCACCGTCACCGCCGACCTGCGCAGCGAGTTCCCCGCGCTGGCGGCGCGCGAGCTCGGCATGGGCGACGTGCCCCTGCTGTGCACCGTCGAGATCGACGTCCCGGGCTCGATGCCGCGCGTCGTGCGCCTGATGGCGCACGCCGAGATGGACGTGCCTCGCACCGACGTCCAGCACGTCTACCTGCGCGGCGCGGTCGGGCTGCGGCGCGACCTGGCGCAGTGACCGCCCGATGAGTCCCGCCGTGCGCACCACCGGTCCGGTGCGGGTCGTCGGCACCGGCCTGCTCGGCGCCAGCGTCGGGCTCGGGCTGCGCGCCCTGGGCGTCGACGTCGTGCTCGACGACCCGTCGCCGACCGCCCGCGCCCTGGCCCGCGACCTCGGCGCCGGCCGGCTCGAGGGCGGCGACGGCGAGCCCGACCCCGTCCTGGTCGTGGTGGCCGCACCCCCCGACGTGACCGCCGACGTCGTCGGGGCCGCCCTGCGGCGCTGGCCCGCGGCCGTGGTCACCGACGTCGCGAGCGTGAAGGGACGCCCGCTGGCGGCGCTGGTGGCGTCCGGGGTCACCGGGCTGGAGCGCTACGTCGGTGGGCACCCGCTGGCCGGGCGCGAGCGCTCGGGTGCCGTCGCCGCGCGCGGCGACCTGTTCGTCGGACGGCCGTGGGTGCTGACGCCCGCCGCGACCACCGACCCGGCTGCGGTCGCCGCCGTCC
Source organism: uncultured Actinomycetota bacterium (assembly GCA_963715595.1). Lineage (GTDB taxonomy): Bacteria > Actinomycetota > Actinomycetes > Actinomycetales > CAWJMD01 > MFD01275-22. The sequence goes on along the minus strand of OY970255.1, from coordinate 1,721,936 downwards.
GCGACCTGGTCGTCGACCTCGGCGCGGCCCCGGTCGTGATGCCCTCGGCCGACCACGACGGCGCCGTCGCCCGTGTCTCGCACGTGCCGCAGGTGGCCTCGAGCCTGGTGGCCGCCCGCCTGGTCGACGCCGACGACGCCGCGGTTGCGCTCGCCGGCCAGGGCCTGCGCGACGTCACCCGCGTCGCGGCAAGCGACCCGGCGCTGTGGGTGCAGATCCTCGGCGCGAACGCCGGACCGGTCGCCGAGGTGCTGCGGGCGCTGCGGTCCGACCTCGACGCCGTCGTGACCGCCCTGGAGGCGCTCGCCGCCGACCCCGACGCCCCCGGTGCCCGCGCCGAGCTCGCCCGCGCGCTCGACGCCGGCGTGCGCGGCCAGTCGCGGATCCCCGGCAAGCACGGCGCCGCGCCGCAGCGGTTCGCGGTGGTCACCGTGCAGGTGCCCGACCGCCCGGGCGAGCTCGGTCGGCTGCTGGCGTTCATGGGCGAGCACGACGTCAACCTCGAGGACCTGCGCCTGGAGCACGTCCCCGACCGGCTGGTCGGCCTGGCCGAGGTGTCGGTGGTGCCCGCCGCGCGCGAGCGGCTCGAGCAGGTGCTCCGCGACGGCGGCTGGGAGCTCGCCGGCTGATCGGCGAGCACCGCACCGTCCCGGCCGCAGAGTGTGACCCGGACGCGCGACACGCCGGGCGTGTCGCGCCTGGGGTTCACACTCTGCGGGGACGGTGACCGAGCGACCGATTGGGGCGGACGTGGTGCGCGCCCGTAGGCTGGGGCGTTCCCCCAGCAGAACAGAGGTACCTCGTGCGTGCGCGTTCCGGTGACGGCCTGGTCGTCGCCATCGACGGCCCCTCCGGGTCGGGCAAGTCCAGCGTGAGCCGCGGCGTCGCGCGCCGGCTCGGCCTGGCCTACCTCGACACCGGCGCGATGTACCGCGCGGTCACCTGGTGGTGCCTGCGGCGCGACATCGACCTGGCCCAGCACGGCGCGGTGGCCGACGCCGCGCAGACGATCGACCTGCGCCTCGGCACCGACCCCGACGGCCCCACCGTGCACGTCGGCGAGACCGACGTCGCCGAGGCGATCCGCGACCGCGCCATCTCGGCCGTGGTGAGCGCCGTCGCGACCAACCTCGAGGTGCGCGCCGAGCTGCAGCGCCGCCAGCGCGAGCTGATCGCGGCGCTCGAGCACCCCGGCGTCGTGGCCGAGGGGCGCGACATCACCACCGTCGTGGCGCCCGACGCCGACGTGCGGGTGCTGCTCACCGCCGACGAGGACGCCCGCGTGCGCCGCCGGTCGGCCCAGGACCAGGTCGGCGACGACCAGGCCGACGCCACCCGCGACCAGGTGCTGCGCCGCGACCGCGACGACTCGACCGTCTCGCAGTTCCTGCGCGCCGCCGACGGCGTGGTCACGATCGACTCGTCCGAGCTCGACCTCGAGCAGACGGTGCAGGCGGTGCTGGACGTCGTCCGCGCCGAGGTGGGAGAGGTGACCCCGTGACCGACGGACCCGAGCAGGACCGCCCCGACGAGGCCGATGGCGCGACGCAGGAATTCGTCGACCCCACCCCCGCCCTGCGGGTCGGGCTCGACGACTACGAGCTGTCGGAGGAGGACCGCGCGCTCATCGAGGGCGAGGTGGTCGACCTCGACGACGAGACCCGCGGACCGCTGCCGGTGCTGGCGGTCGTCGGACGGCCGAACGTCGGCAAGTCGACGCTGGTGAACCGCATCCTCGGCCGCCGCGAGGCCGTCGTGCAGGACGTCCCGGGCGTGACCCGCGACCGCGTGCGGTACCGCGCCGAGTGGGCCGGTCGCGACTTCGTCCTCGTCGACACCGGTGGCTGGGAGGTCGACGTGCTCGGCCTCGACGCCGCGGTGGCCAAGCAGGCCGAGGTGGCCGTCGAGCTCGCCGACGCCGTGGTGTTCGTCGTCGACGCCACCGTCGGGGCGACCGCCACCGACGAGCGGGTGGTGACCATGCTGCGCCGCTCCGGCAAGCCGGTGGTGCTGGCCGCGAACAAGGTCGACGACGCCAAGGGCGAGGCCGACGCCGCGGCGCTGTGGAGCCTCGGCCTCGGCGAGCCGTTCCCCGTGTCGGCGGTGCACGGCCGCGGCTCGGGCGACCTGCTCGACGCCGTGATGGCGGTGCTGCCCAGCGAGTCCCAGGTCGGCGACGTGTACGGCGAGGGCGGTCCGCGCCGGGTGGCCCTGGTGGGCAAGCCGAACGTCGGCAAGTCCTCGCTGCTGAACAAGATGGTCGGTTCGTACCGCGTCGTGGTCGACCAGGTCGCCGGCACCACCCGCGACCCGGTCGACGAGGTCGTCACCCTGGCCGGACGGCAGTGGCAGTTCGTCGACACCGCCGGCATCCGCCGCCGCGTGCACCAGACGTCCGGCGCCGACTTCTACGCCTCGCTGCGCACCCAGGGCGCGCTCGAGAAGGCCGAGGTCGCCGTCGTCCTGATCGACTCCAGCGAGACCCTCACCGAGCAGGACACCCGCATCCTGTCGATGGTGATCGACGCCGGCCGCGCGCTCGTGATCGCCTACAACAAGTGGGATCTCATGGACGACGAGCGCCGCCGCTACCTCGAGCGCGAGATCGAGCGCGACCTGGTGCAGGTGCAGTGGGCCCCACGGGTCAACATCTCGGCCACCACCGGGCGCCACCTCGAGCGGCTCGTGCCCGCCCTCGACGTCGCCCTCGACTCGTGGGACAAGCGCGTGTCGACCGGTCGCCTGAACGCCTTCTTCGGCGAGCTGGTCGCGGCCCACCCGCACCCGGTGCGCGGGGGCAAGCAGCCGCGCATCCTGTTCGCGACGCAGCCGTCGACGCGCCCGCCGCGGTTCGTGGTGTTCGCGTCCGGCTTCATCGAGGCCGGGTACCGCCGCTTCATCGAGCGCCGCCTGCGCGAGACCTTCGGGTTCGAGGGCACGCCGATCGAGGTGTCGGTGCGGGTGCGCGAGAAGCGCCGTCGCTGAACCGCTCTCGCGGTCACACCTCGAGAGCGACGACGAGGGCGCACGCGACCAGCGCCAGCGCGAGCGGCGTCATCACCAACCGCTCGGGACGGCTGCGCGAGATCGCGTTCACGACGACGCCGACCGCGAGGTAGGCCACCAGCACCCAGGTGCCGACAACGACCGGCGTCGAACCACCCCCGGGCAGCACCCCGCTGCGGCTGAGCAGCAGCGCGGCGAAGCCGGCGTACAGCAGCGGCGACACCGCGCTGGCGACGCGCAGGCGCCGGGGGAGCACCCGGTGCTGCCCGCCCCACGCCAGGGCTCCCCAGGACCGGCCCGTGGCGAGGAGCACCTGCAGCACCGACAGCGACACCAGCAGCCCGGTGAAGAACCAGGCCGCGACGGCGCTCATCGCGCGACCTCGGCGTCGAGCCGGGTCTGCAGGCCGTCCAGGACGATCTCGAGCCCGTAGTCGAACTCGTCGGCGAACCGGTAGTCCGGCTCGGACAGCAGGGCGCCGAGCATGCCGACCAGGTGCGGGTGGTCGTCGGCGACCAGCGACAGGCCCTGGGCGTACTCGGCCTCCCCGCCGACGGCCTCGAACGGCAGGCTCTGCTCGGTGAGGACGAAGCCGTACACGTAGGCGTCGAGCACCGAGAACGCGTGCGCGGCCAGGCGCAGCGGGAAGCCGCCGCCGAGCAGGCAGCCGACGACCGAGTCGTGGTGCCGCAGCAGCGACGGTCCGGGAACCGGTCGCGACTCGATCAGCCCCAGCGCCCACGGGTGGGCGGCGAGCACCTGGCGGGCCGACGAGGCGCGCCGCGCCATGGCCGGGCGCCACGGCTCGTCGGCACGGGGCAGCTCGATCTGCGCGAAGGCGTGCTCGACGAGGGCGTCGAGCAGCGCCTCCTTGCCGTCGACGTGGTGGTAGAGCGACATCGCCTCGACGCCGAGCTCCTTGCCGACGCTGCGCATGCTGACCGCGGCGAGGCCGCCGCGGTCGGCGACCGCCGCGGCCGCCTCGACCACGCGCTCCCTGCTCAGGCCCGGACGGGGGACCACGTCGCACCTCCCTTGTCGACTTACGACTGTAAGGCTACAGTACCGCGTATCAGGCTTACGCATGTAAGGAAGGGGTCGCCGTGAGGGCTGCCGTGGTGCCGGGGTACGGACCCCCGGACGTGGTGCGGGTCGTCGAGCTGCCCGACCCCGAGCCCCGCCCGGGGGAGGTGCTGGTGCGCGTGCGGGCGGCGGCCGTCACCGCGGGCGACGCCCGGATCCGGGGCGCGCGGTTCCCCCGCGGGCTCGGCCTCCCGGCCCGCCTGGCCCTGGGCTGGGCGCGACCGCGACGGCCCGTGCTCGGCGCTGCCCTCTCCGGGGTCGTCGTGGCGGTCGGGCCCGGCGTCGACGACGTCGCGGTCGGCGACGCGGTGAGCGCGATGAACGGCACGCGGATGGGCGGGCACGCCGAGCTCGCGGTCGTCACGCGGCAGCGGGTGGTCCCGCTGCCCCCGGGCCTCGACCACGGCACCGCCGCCGCGATCCTGTTCGGCGGCACCACGGCGCTGCCGTACCTGCGCGACAAGGGCCGCCTGCGTGCCCGCGCCCGGGTGCTCGTCGTGGGCGCCGGCGGTGCGGTCGGCACCAGCGCCGTGCAGGCCGCGCGGATCCTCGGGGCCCACGTCACCGCCGCCACCAGCGGGAGTCGGCCGCGCACGCCCGCGTCGACACCGGACGCAAGGTGGGGAACGTCCTGCTGCTGCCCGCCGGGACAGGGTGAGGCGTCACGGTCCGCACGGCGACGTCCGGACGCCGGCCCTCACCGGCGGCCGGCGGCGCGACGCAGCCACCACCACGCCACCGCGACGGCGGCCGCGGTGACGACGCCGAGCCCGGCGCCCTTGACGGCATCGGACACGGCGGCCTCGACGGCCTGGGGCGGCTCCATCCAGCGAGGACCGCCGCCCCACCACCGCGAGGTCGTCAGCAGGGCACCGACGGTCGCGGCAGGGGCCGCCCACACCAGGGACAGCCGCTGCCGACGCGCAGGGCGGGTGCCGCGCGGGGCGAGCCAGCGGTCGCGGTGGCGCCAGGCCACGGCAGCGACGGCGACGAGGCCGAGCACGCTGCTGAGGTGCTGCAGCAGCCTCGCCACGGTGAGCCCGGCACCGACCGGTCGCTGCAGCGGCTCGACCAGCGCCACGCCCCACCCGTCGGTGTGGGTGAAGGCGTCCCACACCACGTGCGTGAGGACGCCGACCGCCACCGACACCACGACCAGGAGCGCGCCGGCCGCCGCCGAGCGCACCGGGCGGGCGGGAGGTCGGCCGTCCGGCCCCAGCGCGCCGAGCGGGCGTCGGGCGACCAGGAAGGCGCCGTACAGCGCCAGGCCGAGGGGAACCGACACCGTCAACGCGCCGGGCCAGCCGTGCGACGTCGTGCCGTTCGCCAGCGGCTCGAACCACGACCCGGCCGAGACCGCGACGCCGGTGGCACGCACGAAGTACGGCACGTCCGGCGCCATCGCGCCGGCCACCAGCGCGGCGAGGACGAGCGGACTCCGACGCAGCGGCAGGACGGCGGCCGCGTGCGACAGCGTGAAGGGCACGTCGGGTCAGAGCCGGCGCGCGACGTCGTGGTGGTGATCCCGCGGCTGCCTCGTGACGTGCACCCGCCGACCCTCGCACACGGGCCGTCCTCGCGGCGGGCCGGCCGGAGCGGGCATCGTGCCCGCTGACAGCGAGAGGGGCCCGGCACCAGCCGGGCCCCTCTTCGTTGTCGGGCTGACAGGATTTGAACCTGCGACCCCTTGACCCCCAGTCAAGTGCGCTACCAAGCTGCGCTACAGCCCGATGCCCGCGGTCTCCCGGCGAGCGGGACGAGCCTACCCGACGCCCGGACCGCGCGACGACGGGCTATCGGGGGCCTGCGCGGTCGACGAGGGGTGGTGCGGCGTCGGCGCCTTCCGACCGGTTCGTTCGTCGTGACGGTCCCGCTCGCCCTGCGGCTCACGCGCCCGCTGGTGGAGACTGCGACGCGATGAGGTCCACGACCGTCGCCGCGCCCGACGGGGCGCCGCTCGCCGTGCAGGCGAGCGGCCGCGCCGACGGGCCGCCGCTCGTCCTGCTCGCCGGGCAGGCCAACTCCCACGTGTGGTGGGACGGGTTGCGGGGTGCGTTCGACGACGCGTTCCGCGTCCTGACCCTCGACTGGCGGGGGACGGGCGGCAGCCGCGGCGGGGTGGGCCCCTGGACGTCGCGCTCGTTCGCCGACGACGTGGCAGCCGTCGTCGACCAGGTCGTCGGGCGCCCCGTCGCGGTCTACGGCACGTCGATGGGCGGACGCGTCGCCCAGGTGCTGGCGGCCCGCCGTCCCGACCTCGTCGACCGCCTGGTGCTGGCGTGCACCTCGCCCGGGGGGCCGCACGCCGTCGAGCGTGGGCCCGAGGTGCGCCGCCTGCTGGGCGACCCCGACCCGGGACGGCGCAGGGCCGCGCTGCACGAGCTGTTCTTCACCCCCGCGCACCCCGGGAGCCCGGAGGACGACCGCCTCTTCGGCGACCCGGCCATGTCGGCGGCCGAGCGGCGTGCGCACCTGCGGGTCAGCGACGGTCACGACGCGTGGGACCTGCTGCCGCAGGTCGCGGCACCCACGCTGGTGCTCCACGGGGGCGAGGACCGGATGACGCCCGTGCAGAACGCCCGCCTCGTCGCGGCCCGGGTGCCCGGTGCGGTGCTCGAGGTCGTCCCGGACGGACGGCACGGCTTCTTCGTCGAGATGGCCGACCGGGTCACCCCGCTCGTGCGGTCGTTCCTGGGCGCGAACGGGAATCGATGAGCGTCGCGGCTCAACCGATCTCGGTGTCGGCGACCGGCACCTGCAGCAGCTCGCCGTCGCGGACGAGGTACAGGGTGGCGCCGTCGGGCGAGAACGACGGGTGGTACTCGTCGTCGGCCGAGTTGACCGACTCCAGGGGGAGGGGCGCGCCGACGACGCCGTCGGCGTAGGGCGCCGCGAACAGGTCGCCCTCGCCCTCGCCGCCGTCGCGGTCGATGGCGGTGAACACGAGCCAACGGCCGTCCGGGGTGAAGGTGGGGTTGAACTCCCACGACGGCAGGGTGACGGGCTCGGGCAGCGGCGTGGGCGCTGCGTACCCGCCGGCGCCGTCCGGCGCGAACCGCACGACGTCGAACCCCGCGCCGCCGCTGTCGCTCCCCACGTACAGCGCGCCGTCGGGCCCGACGCTCGGGTACAGCTCGTCGCCGCTGCCGTCGACGCCGGGGACGGGGACCGGCTGCCCGAACGCGCCGTCAGCGGCGAGCGGCACCGACCAGACCTGCACGTCGGGTCGTCCACCGCGGATCGAGGAGAACAGGACGGCGCCGTCGACGAAGACCGGGTCGATGTCGGACGTCGAGCCGTCGCTCCACGGCACCGGCTGCTGGTCGCCCCACGACCCGTCGTCCTGGAGCGTGACCCGCACGACCGAGCTCTGCCGCGTCTGCGGGAAGAACCCGGGCGATCGCGCGAGCAGCGCCGTGCGGCCGTCGGGCGCGACCGAGAAGCGCCACACCCAGCGGTCGCCGTCCGGCAGCGCGACGCGCACGGGGCCCGACGGCTCCGTCGCTGACGCCGTCGCGGACGTCGGCTCCGGCGGCGCCCCGTCCGTCGCCGACGGTGCGGGCGTCCGGTCGGACGAGCACCCGGCCGCGCCGACCAGCAGGCAGGCGACGACGACCACGGTCGAGGCAGGACGACGGCGCCGGGGCACGGCACCACCCAAGCAGCAGCCGGGCCGCACGTCAGGCGTTCGGACCCGTTGACCGGGGCCGACGTCGGTGAGAACGTTTCATCGCAAGAGCACTATTCGGGACAAAGTTTCGGGAGACCACCTCGTGCCGACCCCCTCGACGTCCTCGACCGCGCTGCGCACCCTGGCCGCCGGGGGAGCGCTCGCGCTGGCGGTCGGCCTGGCCGGCCCCGCGGCGGCCGCTGACGGAGGGGGTGCCGTGCAGGGACGGTTCGACCGGCTGCAGGCGGGGTTCGCGCCGCCGTCGACGGTGCTGCGCGACGGCACGCCCGAGCAGGTCGGCCTCGACCCGGCACCGCTGCAGGCCGGGCTGGCGGCCGTGGCGGCGGCCTCGGCGGACCCGGACGGCGCCGGGCCCGCACGTCCGCAGCAGGCCGGGGCGGTGGCCCTGGTGGTGCACGACGGGGTCGTGGTCGCCGAGCAGGCGTCCGGGTACGCGGTGCGCTACGCCGACCTCGCGGGGACCGAGCTGCCGGCCGAGCAGCGGGTGCCGACGACGACGGACACCGTCTACGACCTGGCCTCGATCTCGAAGCTGTTCACCACCGTCGTCGTCCTCGGCCTGGTCGAGCAGGGTGCGATCGACCTCGACGCCCCGGTCGCCGAGGTGGTGCCGGAGTTCGCCGCGAACGGCAAGGACGACATCACGGCGCGCCACCTGCTGACCCACACCGCCGGGCCTGCCCGCCTGGCTGCCGCTGTGGAGCGCGTACCCGACCCCCGAGGCGCGGTTCGCCGCCGCCCTCGCCGCCACGCCGACCACGGAGCCGGGGGAGGCGTACGTCTACAGCGACATCGGCCTGATCAGCCTCGGCGTGCTGGCCGAGCGCGCCGGCGGGGCGCCCCTCGACGTGCTGGTGCGCGACCGCGTGACCGGGCCGCTCGGCCTGCGCGACACGGGCTACCGCCCGACCGGCGAGCTCGCCGACCGCGCCGCCGCGACCGAGTTCCAGGCGACGCCCCCGCGTGGCATGGTGCGCGGCGAGGTGCACGACGAGAACGCCTGGGCCCTGGGCGGCGTCGCCGGCCACGCGGGGGTCTTCTCGACCGCGCGCGACGTCGCGGTCTTCGGCCAGATGCTGCTCAACGGGGGCAGCTACGGCGGTGCGCGCGTCCTGCGGCAGGAGACGCTGCGCGAGGCGATGACGAACCAGGTCGACGGGATCACCACCAGCGCACGGGGTCTGGGCTTCGAGCTCGACGCCCGCTTCTACATGGGGGCGCTCGTCGGCGAGGGCACCGCGGGCCACACCGGTTACACCGGGCCGTCGCTGACCGTCGACCGGCTGTCGCGGACGGTGGTGGTGCACCTGGCCAACCGCGTGCACCCCGACCGCGCCTGGGGGTCGAACAACACGAGCCGGCGCGCGCTGGCCGACGGTGCCGCGCGGTCGCTGCGGGTGCCGGCCACCAGGGGCCCGGACGCGTGGACGGCGAGCACGGCCGACGCGACCACGTCGACCCTCCAGGTCGCCCTCGACGTCCCGCGGCGCGGCGCGCACCTGACGTACGACCTGTTCGTCGACACCGAGACCACCGACGTCCGTCGTGCTCGAGACCTCGGTCGACGGCGGGACGACGTGGACGCCGGTGCCGCTGCAGGCGCGCGGCCGGCACGCGCCCGGCCGGGTCGACGACGGGACGCTCTCCGGCAGCGGGCACCGGGCCTGGTGGCAGGTGCGGGCCCGGCTCGCGCCGGGGGAGCAGCTGCTGCGCTGGCGCTACACGACCGACGCCTCCTACTCGGGGTGGGGCGTGCGGGTCGACGCGGTGCGGGCGTACGCCCAGGGCGGCGGCGTGGTGCTCGACGGCGACCGCGGTCCTGAGGCCTTCGTCGCCGACGGCTGGGTCGCGGCACCGTGAGGGTCGGTCAGTCCGGCGCCGGCGCCTCGTCGGCGTGCGCGATGTGGCGCAGCTGGCGCCAGATCACGACGACGAACACCGCCGACCCGGCGAACGCGAACCAGAACGGCGCCGTCACCCCGTAGTGCTGGGCGAGCAGGCCACCGATGCCCGAGCCCACGACCAGGCCGCCCATGACCCCCACCAGGTTCACGCTGCCGACCCGTCCCTGCAGCGCCGTCGGCACCGCGCGCTGGCGGACGGTGACCGACGTCGTGCCCCAGACGAACGCGTGCGCGCCGAAGACGAAGAAGATCGTGAGCGCGACCCAGGGGACGGTCGTCAGCGCCAGCGCGAGGTGGGTGATCGTCTCGATCACGAGCCCGATCCGCATCAGGTTCGCCAGGCTCACCCGGGCGGTCAGCCAGCCGTACGACACGATGCCGAGCAGGCCGCCGAGCGCGCCCACCGTGGTGATCAGGCCGAACCCGACGGGCCCCATGTCGAGCCGCACGGTGGCGTAGAGCACCAGCACCGACCACGCGGCGCCGAAGGTGACGTTGAAGATCAGGATCGTCAGCACGAGGGTGCGCACGGCGGCGTGGTGCAGCACCCAGCGGACGCCCTCGCGGACGTCCTCGCGCATCCGCCGCGGCGGGGCCGTCGAGGTCGCGACGCCGTGCGGCGGCAGCACCACGCGGGTGATGAGCACGATGCCGAGCGCGATCAGCGCGGCCGTGCCGGCGAACGGCAGCGGCTGGGCCACCGCGAACAGGAACGCCCCCACCGGCGGCCCGGCGAGCTGGTTGACGGTGACGAAGCCGGCCTGCAGCCGCGAGTTCGCCAGCGCCAGGTCGTCACGGCGCACCAGCATCGGCAGCATCGTCGCCGAGGCGTTGTCGGCGAAGGTCTCGGCGGTGGCGAGCACGAACAGGGCCACCAGCACGAGCCAGATCGACGCCACGTCGGTCGCGACGGCGGCGGCCAGCGCGACCAGCACCAGCACCCGCACCTGGTCGACCACGATGACGAGCCGGCGCCGGTCGAGCCGGTCGGTGAGCACGCCCGCCCACAGGCCGAACAGCAGCGGCGGCAGCCACGCCACGGTCGCCGCCAGAGCCACCAGGAACGGCTGGTCGGTGCGCGAGGCCACCAGCAGCGGGCCGGCGGCCAGCACCACGCCGTCGCCGAGGTTCGACACCCAGGACGAGCCGAGGAGCCAGCGGAAGCCCGTGCCCAGGCGGCTCGGGACGACCTTCTCCAGCAGGCGGCTCACGAGAGCCAGAGCCTACGTCGGGGGCGTACGCGGAGCACGTGCCTTCGTGCCGTGTTGGATGACGGCATGGTGGAGGGGAACGTGGGGCACGCGCTCGTCACGGGGATGTCGGGCACCGGCAAGTCGACCCTCGTCGGCGACCTGGCCGCTCGCGGTGTGCGTGCGGTCGACCTCGACGACCCGCGGTGGTCGCACCACGTGCCGGACGACTCGCCGTTCGCCGTGGGCGACGGCACCACCGACTGGCGCTGGCGCGACGACGCGGTCACCGACCTGCTGGCCGGGTCCGAACCGCTGGTGGTGTCGGGCACCTGCACCACCCAGGGCGCGTTCTACGGCTCGTTCGCCCACGTCGTGCTGCTGTCGGTGCCGGACGACGTGGCCGTGCACCGGCTGACGACCCGCACGACCAACGCCCATGGCAAGGACGCCGGCGAGCTGGCCCGCGAGCTCGCGCTGCGCGCCGAGGTGCAGCCCCTGCTGCGGCAGGGCGCTTGCCTCGAGGTCGACACGGCGGCGCGGGGACGCGACGAGGTGGCCGACCTGGTGCAGCGGCACCTCGCCGGTCCGCCGTGCCGAACCGGCGCGACCTAGGGTGGGGCCGTGAGCAGCCCGGTCGTGGTCCCGCTGCGCTGGGTCGACGTCGACGCGCTCGGGCACGTCTACCACGCGACCTACCTGACGCTGCTCGACGAGGCGAGGTCGCGCTTCCTCACCGCGCTCGGCGTCCGCAGCCCGAGCGACCACGTCGTGGCGCGGGTCGAGGTCGACTACCTGGCACCCGTCGGCCCGGGGCACGACCACGTGCTGGTGCGCCACGAGGTCGAGCGCGTCGGGCGCACCAGCCTGACGCTGCGGGCGGTGCTGGCCACCCCCGACGGCGTCGACCGGGCCCGCGCGCAGGTCGTGATCGTGCTGTGGGACACCGCCGCCCACGCACCGCGGGCGATCGCGGACGACGAGCGGGCCGCGCTCGATGCCGCGGACGGGGAGCTCTGAGCGGCCGGGGCGCTGCGACACGCGACCGGGGAAGATCCGGCACCGCAGCGGACGCGGATGTTCCCCGGTGCGTGCTCTCCGCCGGAGAGCACGGGCCCGGCGCTCACCAGGGGTGAGCAGAGCCGGCCGGCGGGACGAGCACCCCGGGGTTCATGACCCCGCTGCGGGTCGAGCTCGCGCACCAGGGCCCGCAGCAGCCGCACCCCGAGCTCGCCGACCTCGGCGGCCAGGTAGGGCCGGTGGTCGGTGCCGACGGCGTGGTGGTGGGTGATCGTGGCGCCCGCGCGCACGATCGCCTCGCTCGCAGCGGCTTTCGCGCGGTGCCAGGTCGCCAGCGGGTCGTCGCCCTCGGCGGCGGCGATCGTGACGTAGAGCGAGGCGCCGGTGGCGTAGACGTGCGAGACGTGGCACTGCACGAGGGCTGACCGGCCGTCGTGCGAGAACGACTCGCGCAGAGCGGTTCCCACGGCCCGATGCAGCTCGAGCAGGTCGCTCCACGACGTCGCCGTCTCGAGCGTCTCGACCAGGACGCCGCGCCCGAGCAGCTCGTCGCGCAGGTAGGGGCCCTCGAACCGTCCGGCCTGCCAGGAGCGGGCGACGGCGGCCGGCAACCACCGCGACCCGAAGCGGCCGAGCACCGCCAGCGCGGCCCGTCTCCGGCGCCGCAGCACCCGCGCCGACGCGCCCTCCCAGACCAGGACGGCCAGGCACGGCCGGCGCGCACCGCGGGCCGAGAGCCAGCGCGACAGCCGCCCGCCGCTCGTGCCCGCCAGCGTCAGGGCGACCCGGGTCTCCTCCGGGTCGGAGAGCCGGCAGACCTCGGGCAGAGCCCCGGCGCCGTGGTCCTGGGCCAGCGCCCGCAGGGCCGCGACGCCGTCGTCCCACGAGGCGAACGCGACCGCCGCGTGCGCGCGGTGCGCGGGCAGCCGGTGGACGGCGAGGGTGGCCTCGATGACGACGCCGAGGGTGCCCTCGCTGCCGATCACGAGGTCGAGGAGCCGCGGACCGGCGGCCGACGCCGGCGCCCGTCCGCCGAGACGCAGTGCGCCCGAGGGCGTCTCGACGTGGACGGCGAGCACCTTGTCGTCGATGCGGCCGTAGCCGGTGGAGGCCTGCCCGGCCGAGCGGGTGGCGACGTACCCGCCGACGGTGGCCTGCTGGTGGCTCTGCGGGTAGTGCCCGAGGGTGAGGCCGTGCCGGTGCAGCGCCGCCTCGACCTGGGGTCCGCGCGCGCCCGCCTCGACGGTGGCGGTGAGCGAGACCTCGTCGACCGCGAGCACCCGGTCGAGCCGGCGCAGGTCGAGGGTGAGCACCGGGCGGTGCTCGCCCTCGCGACCGGCGGTGACGCCGCCCACGACGCTGGTGCCTCCGCCGAACGGGACGACCGCGATGCCTCGGTCGGCGCACAACCGCAGCACGGCGGCGACGTCGTCGGCCGAGCCCGGCCACGCCACCGCGTCGGGCGCTCCCGAGCCGTCACCGTCGCGCAGCCGCCGCAGGTCGGGGTAGCTCTTCCCGGCCGCGTGCTCGACCCGGTCGAGGTGGTGGGCGCTGACGTGCTCGGCCCCGACCAGGTCGGCCAGCGCGGCGAGGTCGGCGGCGGGCAGGCGCCCCGGGGGCAACCGCACCTCGCCGACGTCGACCGGCTCGCGCACCGGCGCGTCGGGATCGGCACCGAGCTCGGCGGCGAGCCGGCGCCACGCCGTGTCCGGCAGCGGGTGGGCCAGGGCGGGGTCGCCCCAGCCCCACCAGACCGAGCGACGCACCTGCTGCGCGAGGGCGGCGGTGGCGGTCGTGGTGCGTCTCGGGGTCACGCGTTACAGTGAAGCACTTCGTGTAACAGTGTGACAACGAGGGAGGTCGGCGTGGGCAGCACCGAGGAGCGCCTGATGGAGGCCGTCCGCGAGGAGGTCATCGCCTACGGCGTGCGGCGGGCGACGGCGACCTCGATCGCGGCCCGCGCCGGCGTCTCGCGGATGACCGTGTACCGCCGCGGCGGGGGTGTGCGCCAGCTCGTGCTCGACGCGTTGGCGCACGAGCTGCAGGCCCTGCTCGCCGGGCTGCTCGGCGTCGCTGCCGCGCCGACGGCCCGCGAGCGCCTCGTGGCCGGCGTGTCGCAGGCCGTCGCCCGGGCCAGCCACGCCCCGCTGGTGCAGGCGCTGCGCCGCCACGACCCCGAGCTGCTGCTGCCGTACCTGGTCGACCGGTACGGACGGGTCCAGACCGCCGTGCTCGCCTGGACCCAGGCCGCGCTCGAGGAGGGCCTCGCCGACGGGTCGGTGCGCGACCTCGACCCCCGCACCGCCGCGCACGTGCTGCTGCACGCGACCCAGGACCTCGTCATCTCCGCCGAGATCCTCGCCGGCACGAAGGACCTGGTCGACCTCGACGACGAGGTCGCGCGCCTCGTCGACGGCTACCTGGCCCCGCGCGGATGAGCGCGCTCCCCGGCCCGGCCGCCTCCTACCTCGGCCCCGGCCGGCGCGAGCGGGTGCGGGAGGGGCTGGGGTCCACCCGCTACGACGTCGTGGTGGTGGGCGGGGGAGTCACCGGCGCCGGCACGGCCCTGGACGCCGCGGCACGCGGCCTGCGCACCCTGCTGGTCGAGCGCGACGACCTCGCCAACGGCACCAGCCGCTGGTCGTCCAAGCTCGTGCACGGGGGCGTCCGGTACCTCGCGCAGGGCCAGGTGGGCGTGGCCTGGGAGTCGGCGCGCGAGCGGCACGCCCTGCTCACCACGATCGCCCCGCACCTGGTGCAGCCGGTGGCCTTCCTGGTGCCCCTCGACCCGTCGACGCCGCCGGTGCCCGGACGGGTGGTCGGCGCCGGCGCCCGCGCCGCCGACCTGATGCGGCGCGCGGCTCGCACCCCCACCCGGCTGCTGCCCGCGCCGACCCGCATCAGCGCCCAGGACGCGCTGGTGCACGCGCCGTGCCTGCGCGCCGACGGCCTGCGCGGCGCGGTGCTGTCGTGGGACGGACGGCTCGAGGACGACGCGCGCCTGGTCGTGGCGCTGGCCCGCACCGCAGCGTCCCTCGGCGCCGACGTGCTGACCCGCGCAGCCGCCTGCGACGTCGGGGCGGACGAGCTGACCCTCACGTGCACCGAGACGGGCGAGCGCACGAGGGTGCGGTGCGGGGTCGTCGTGAACGCCACCGGCGTCTGGGCGGCGGAGCACGAGCCGGGTCTGCAGATGGTGCCGAGCCGCGGCTCGCACCTGGTGCTGCGGGCCGACGCGCTCGGGTGGCCGCGCGCCGTGCTGACCGTGCCCGTCCCGGGCAGGTTCGGCCGGTTCGTCTTCGCCGTGCCCCAGCCCGACGGGCTGGTGCTGCTCGGGCTCACCGACGAGGAGGCCCTCGGGGCGGACCCCAGCGCGCCGGCCGTCCCGGCCCACGACGAGGCCTTCCTGCTGGCCACCCTGAACCGCGCCCTCGCCGTGCCCGTCGGCCCGTCCGACGTCGTCGGGCGGTACGCCGGGCTGCGTCCCCTGGTCGCCGGCCACGCCGCCGCCACGTCCGACCTGTCGCGGCACCACCTGCTGGTCGACCGTCCCGGCCGTCCGGTCACGATCACCGGGGGCAAGCTCACGACCTACCGGCGGATGGCCGAGGACGCCGTCGACGCCGTCTGCCGCCGCACCGGCCACCACCTCGCGTGCCGCACCCGCGGGCTGCCCCTCGTCGGCGCCGCCCCGCGCGAGGTGCTCGCCCGGGTCCGCGCACCCCGCCGGCTGGTGCGCCGCTACGGCACCGAGGCCGTCGACGTGCACGCGCTGGGCGTGCGCCACCCCGACCTCGCCGGTCCGGTCGCGCCCGGCTGCCCCACGACCGGTGCCGAGCTGCTGTTCGGCGTCCTCGCCGAGGGGGCGCGGACCGTCGACGACCTGCTCGCCCGGCGCACGCGCACCGGTCTGGTCGAGGCCCACCTGGCCGCGGCCGAGCCCGCGGCACGGCGCGCGCTGGAGGTCGGCGCCGGCGTGGCGCCCGGTGCGACAGGCTGAGCGCGCCGGGCGTGGCGGCGCGGACCACGCCCGCGCCGCGCTTACCATGGACGCGCCCAGACGTCCCCCGGGGGAGGCCCGACCGTGCGGACCCGCACCACGCTCGTCCGCGCGCTCGCGCTCGCGAGCGCCGCGGCGGCCCTGGCGGCCTGCGGCGCGACCCAGGACCCGCCCGTCGGCGACGGCGCCACCGCGGTCGCGGTCACCTCGCCCGAGCCGGACGTCGATCCGGACGCCGCGCCGGCCGCGCCCGCACCCACGCCCACCACGCCGCCCGCGCCGGTGCTCGAGCCCGGTCCGCTGCCCGACGCGGTGCTGTCCGACCTGCCGAGCGACCAGCGCACCTTCGACGAGGTCGACGAGCTGTCGGGCGACATGACGCCGAAGTCGGTCGTCGCCTCCGGCACCGGCCTGGTGGTGGCGCAGAACATGATCTACACGCACACCGTCTCGGTCTTCAACAGCAACGGGAAGCTGCTCGAGACCGTCGACGACGCGATCGTCCCGGCCGACTTCGGGTTCCCCGAGTGGGACGACGAGGTCGAGGGCGGCCCGGTCGAGGCGGCCTTCTCGCGCGACGGCTCGCAGCTGTGGGTGTCGAACTACTCGATGTACGGCCCCGGCTTCGGGTCCCCGGGCGACGACGACTGCACGCCGCAGACCGGGGTCGACCCCAGCTTCCTGTACCGCATCGACACCTCGACGCTCGAGATCGCCGACGCCGTCGCTGGTCGGCGCCGTGCCGAAGTTCCTCGAGGTCACCCCCGACGGCCGGTACGTGCTGGTCACCAACTGGTGCACCTGGGACCTGTCGGTCGTCGACACCGCCGCCGGCGAGGAGGTCGCCCGGGTCGGCATCGGCCGGTACCCGCGCGGCGTCGCGATCTCGCCCGACTCGGGCACCGCCTACGTCGCGGTGATGGGCGGCAGCGAGATCGCCGTCGTCGACATCGCCGCGGCCGTGGCCGGCGCCGGCGACGACGCGGTGCGCACCTTCGACGGCGTCGGTCGCGGGCCCCGCCACCTCAACCTCAGCCCGGACGGGCGCTGGCTGTACGCCACGCTCAACAAGGACGGCGAGGTGGTGAAGGTCGACACCACCACCGGCGAGGTCGTCGGGGCGGTGCGCACCGGCGAGCAGCCGCGCAGCGCCGCGCTGTCGGCCGACGGCACCGCGCTGTTCGTCGTCAACTACGAGTCCGACACGGTCTCGCGGGTGCGCACGTCCGACCTCGAGGTGCTCGAGTCGGTGCCGGTCGACCACCACCCGATCGGCATCACCTACGACGCTCTGACGCAACGGATCTGGGTCGCCTCGTACGGCGGCACGCTCGCGGTCTTCGACGACGCCGCACCGTGACCCGCGGCTGGCCCGGACGGTCGGCCCCCGCACGTAGGCTGGACGTCGTGGCCGCGCCCGCGACGACGGAGATCTGGACCGTCCCGAACCTGATCAGCTTCGGGCGGCTCCTCCTCGTGCCGGTCTTCGCGTTCCTCATCGTCGCCGAGTACGACTACTGGGCGCTCGCCGTGCTGGCCGTCTCCGGCGTCACCGACTACCTCGACGGCTGGCTCGCGCGCCGGCTGGGCCAGGTGTCCGAGCTGGGCGCCAAGCTCGACCCCGCGGCCGACCGGCTGTACATCCTGTCGACGCTGCTCGGGCTCGCGTACCGCGACTTCATCCCGTGGTGGCTGGTCGGCGCCGTGGTGGCGCGCGACGTGATCCTGTTCGGGATGATCCCGTTCCTCAAGCGGCTCGGGCTCGAGTCCCTCCCGGTGCACTACCTCGGCAAGGCCGCGACCTTCAACCTGCTCTACGCCTTCCCGCTCATCCTGCTGGGCGAGGGCAGCAGCACCCTCGCCGAGGTCGCGCGGCCGCTCGGCTGGGCGTTCGCGTGGTGGGGCGTCGTCCTGTACTGGTGGGCCGGGTTCCTCTACGTCCGCCAGCTGCGCGGGCTGCTGCGCGCCGACGGCGCGCGGGCGGTGCCCGCGTGAGCGCGCCCGCCCCGCCGGGCGCGGGCCGCCGCGCCGCCGACGCCTCCATGACGCTGCTCAAGGAGGTGATGGAGCGCCCGCTCGACCCCGGCTACCAGGCCGCCGCCGACGCCCGCGCCGACCTGCCGCCCACCGGCCGCCGCCGTCGCGCGCCCCTCACGGTGGCGCTGTCGCTCGTCGCCGGGCTCGTGCTCGTCACCGGGGTGGTGCAGCTGCGCGCCCCGCGCTCGGACGCGGCGGCCGGCCTGCGCGAGCAGGTGGCCGCGCGCAGCGAGGAGGTCGCCGCCCGCGAGCAGGCGATCGTCGCCCTGACCGACGAGGTCGCCGTGCTGCGCGACGCACGCCTGGGCGGTGCCGACGACGACCTGCTGGAGCAGGTCGTCGCGCTCGAGGCCGTCACCGGCGCCCGGGCCGTCACCGGGCCCGGGGCCGTCTACACCCTCGACAACGCCCTCGCCTTCAAGAACCCGCCGCCGGGCGACGACCGCACGCCCGACGAGATCGCGCAGGGCCAGGTGCTCGACGTCGACCTGCAGCAGGTCACCAACGGGCTGTGGGCCGCGGGCGCCGAGGCGATCTCGGTCAACGGCCACCGGCTCACGGCCACCTCGGCCATCCGGTCGGCGGGCGAGGCGATCCTGGTCGACCTGCGGCCGCTCGCCCCTCCGTACGAGGTGCAGGCGATCGGCGACCCGGCCCGCGTGCAGACCGCCTTCGCGACCTCGGCGGCCGGTCGCTACCTTTCCTCGCTGGAGCAGAACCACGGCATCCAGGTGACGGTTCAGGGGGCCGACGACCTGACGGTGCCGGCGGCCGGACGGCTCGGCCTCAGGTACGCCACGCCCGCGGGTGCGCAGGAGCAGGACACCGCGCCCACCACCGGCGGCGGCACCGTCCCCGGGAGCCCGCCCGACCAGCAGCCGGACCAGGAGGAGGACCCGTGATCGCAGCGCTCGGGCTGGTGATCGGCATCGTGCTCGGACTCGTGCTGCAGCCCACCGTGCCCCCGGAGCTGCAGCCGTACCTGCCCATCGCCGTCGTCGCGGCGCTCGACGCCGTGTTCGGCGGCCTGCGGGCCGTGCTCGACGGCATCTTCGACGACCGGGTGTTCGTGGTGTCGTTCCTCAGCAACGTGGTCGTGGCGGCGCTGGTGGTCTACCTCGGCGACCAGCTCGGGGTCGGCTCGCAGCTGTCGACCGGCGTGGTCGTCGTGCTCGGCATCCGGATCTTCTCCAACGCGGCCGCCATCCGCCGGCACGTGTTCAAGGCGTGAACGCCCACGGCCGGCACGACGCCGCGCACCGCCACGAGCCGGTGGCCGACGCGGCCGAGCCACGCCGCAGGCTGCTGCGCTCGCTCGTTCCCCGCGGGTCACGGGGCGAGCTGCTCGCGGGCCTGCTGTGCGCCGTCCTCGGCTTCGCCCTGGTGGTGCAGGTGCGCCAGACCCAGGAGGCCGACCTGGGGTCGCTGCGCGACTCCGACCTGGTCCGCATCCTCGACGACCTCGGCGAGCGCAACGAGCGGCTCGACGCCGAGGAGGCCGAGCTGTCCCGCGTCCGGTCCGAGCTGGAGTCCGGCACCTCGGCGCGGGCCGCCGCGCAGGAGGCGGCGCGACGCCAGGTCGACGCCCTCGGCATCCTCGCCGGCACGGCGGCCGCCGAGGGGCCGGGCCTGTCGCTGGTGCTCACCGACCCCGACGGCGTGCTGTCCTCGGCCCAGCTGCTCGACGCCGTGCAGGAGCTGCGCGACTCCGGCGCCGAGGCGATGCAGGTGGGCGGGGTGCGCATCGTCGCCTCCACGTCGTTCACCGACACCGCCGACGGCATCGAGGTCGACGGCACCCTGCTGGAGCAGCCGTACGAGTTCGTCGTCATCGGCGACCCGCCGACGCTCGAGACCGCGCTGGAGATCCCCGGGGGCGTGGTCGAGACCGCGACCTCGCGCGGCGCCCTGGTGCGTACCACCCAGCGCGAGGAGGTCGTCGTCGACGCGTTGCGGACGCCGCAGACGCCTCAGTACGCTCGCCCGGCCGAGCCGACCGCCACCCCCTGACCTCGCGAGCGACCCTCGCGGCCGGAAGGACACCCCCTTGGGCCGACTTCGAGTACCCCGCGCAGCTGAAGTACACGCCCGAGCACGAGTGGGTGCAGACCACCGACGACCCGGCCGTGGTGCGCATCGGCATCACCTCCTACGCCCAGGACGCCCTCGGCGACATCGTCTTCGTCCAGCTCCCCGACGCCGGCACCACCGTCACGTCCGGGGAGTCGTGCGGCGAGGTCGAGTCGACCAAGAGCGTCAGCGAGGTCTACGCCCCGCTCGCCGGCTCGGTCACCGCCCGCAACGAGGCGCTCGAGGCCAGCCCCGAGCTGGTCAACACCGACCCCTACGGCGAGGGCTGGATGTTCGAGGTGCGCCTCGACGACCCGTCCGCGGTCGAGGGTCTGCTCGACGCCGAGGGGTACGCCGCCCAGGTCGGCTGACCGCTCTGCCGGAACCCGTGGTCTCACTCTCGCGTCGAGGGTTAGGGTGGTGCACCGGCGCCGCCCGCGACGGGCGGGAGGACCAGTCGCGACGAGGTGAGGAGGTCTGACGATGGGCGAGCAGGACGGCCGCGACGGCCAGGAGCAGGTGCGCAACCCCGACTCCACGATGACCCTGTCCGCCGTCGGCTCCGAGGTCGACCCGGACGCCACCGGCCTCAGCCAGGACGAGCGCGCCGCGATCGGCGCACTGCCCCCGGCGTCGGCGCTGCTGATCGTCCAGCGCGGCCCCGTCTCCGGCTCGCGGTTCCTGCTGGACGCCGACCGCACCACCGCCGGTCGCCAGACCGACAGCGAGATCTTCCTCGACGACGTGACGGTGTCGCGCCGGCACGCCGAGTTCCTGCGCGAGGGCGACCGGTTCCGCGTCCGCGACGTCGGCAGCCTGAACGGCACCTACGTCAACCGCGAGCGGGTCGACGACGCCGTGCTGCAGTCCGGCGACGAGGTCCAGATCGGCAAGTTCCGGCTGGTCTTCCACCCCCACCCGGAGCAGCTCGAGGGCGAGGGCACCGCGCAGTGACCGCCCCCGCTGACCGGTCCCGGGCGCGCGGGACCGAGCGGTGACCGGCGCCGTCCAGCGCTCGACGCGCACCCGCCGGCTGCTCAGCATCGGGGAGGTGCTCGCCGAGCTGCAGCCGGACTTCTCCGACCTCACGCACTCCAAGGTGCGCTTCCTCGAGGACCGGGGACTGGTCGAGCCCGAGCGCACCGCGGCCGGCTACCGCAAGTTCTCGCCCGCCGACGTCGCCCGGCTGCGCCTGGTCCTGGAGCTGCAGCGCGACCACTACTGGCCGCTGAAGAAGATCGGCGAGTACCTCGACCAGCTCGACCGGGGCGTGGCGCCCGAGCTGCCCGGCGGCTCGCCGCGGCCCGCGCGGCTCCTGCCGCCGTCCGGCACGACGTCGACGCCCTCGCGCCGCCCACCCGCGCCCGGCTGCGCCGCGACGAGCTGGTGGCCGCGGCGGGCATCGACGCGGCGCTGCTGGAGAGCCTGGAGACCTACGGTCTGGTCGCCGTGGGAGACGCAGGGCTACTACGACGCCGACGACCTGGAGGTCGCCCGCACGGCCGGCGAGCTCGCCGGGTACGGCATCGAGCCCCGGCACCTGCGGGCGTTCCGGACGGCCGCCGACCGCGAGATCGGCCTGGTCGAGCAGGTCACGTCCCCGCTGCGCCACCACCGCGGCACCGGCTCGCACGCCCGGGCCGACGAGCTCGCGCGCGAGATCAGCGCCCTCTGCCTGCGGCTGCACGCCACCCTCGTGCGCGCCGCCCTGGAGGGCTGAGCGACCGTCGATGCCGGACCGCAACGCGC
This sequence comes from uncultured Actinomycetota bacterium, assembly GCA_963715595.1. Lineage (GTDB taxonomy): Bacteria > Actinomycetota > Actinomycetes > Actinomycetales > CAWJMD01 > MFD01275-22. The sequence continues at coordinate 1,700,186 of OY970255.1, read as the reverse complement.
GGGCCGTGCCGCTGGGGTTAGGTTGTGGGTGTGTTGGAGCTCGAGGTCGTGGGAGTTCGGGTCGAGATGCCCTCGCGCACGCCGATCGTGCTGCTGCGCGAGCGCGACGGCGAGCGGTACCTGCCGATCTGGATCGGCTCGGCCGAGGCCAGCGCGATCGCGATGGCCCAGCAGGGCGTCGTGCCCGCCGCGCCCGCTGACGCACGACCTGCTCGGCGAGGTCGTCACCGCTCTGGGTCACACCCTGGAGCAGGTGCGCATCGTCGACATGAAGGAGAACGTCTACTACGCCGAGCTGGTGTTCTCCGGCGGCGTCACGGTCGGGTCGCGCTCCTCCGACGCCATCGCGCTCGCCCTGCGGGCCGGCTGCCCGATCCTGGGCGCCGAGGCCGTGCTCGAGGCCGGCAGCGTGCCCGTCCCGGACGAGGACGAGGACGAGGTGGAGCGGTTCCGCGAGTTCCTCGACCAGGTGAGCGCCGAGGACTTCGACCCCGAGCTGGGAGAGCCCGACCCGGGGGACCAACCCTCTACCTGAGGTCAAGAGTTGGTCACGGTCCGCGACACGCCGCGTCGGGCGGGTCGTGCTCGTTGACCGCGCCCCCTGCCACCCGTACCGTCGACGGTGAACGTCCCCCGTGTAGTTCCAGCGCTGCAAGTGCCGGCCGCACCCCCTGGGGGACACCTGACCTGGAGGTTCGGCGTGAGCGGCACTCAGGACGCCACCGACGCACCCCGGCCCGTGCCCACCGCGGCGCAGGGCCTGCTGTTCACCGAGGACCTCCCCGTCCTGGACGAGGGCATGGGCTACCGGGGGCCGACCGCGTGCCGCGCCGCCGGCATCACCTACCGCCAGCTCGACTACTGGGCACGCACCGGGCTGGTCGAGCCCACCGTGCGCGGCGCCAGCGGGTCGGGCTCCCAGCGGCTCTACAGCTTCCGCGACATCCTCGTGCTCAAGGTCGTCAAGCGGCTGCTCGACACCGGCGTCTCCCTGCAGCAGATCCGCACGGCGGTCTCGGCGCTGCGCGAGCGCGGCGTCGAGGACCTCGCCCAGATCACCCTGATGAGCGACGGCGCCAGCGTCTACGAGTGCACCTCGGCCGACGAGGTCATCGACCTGGTGCAGGGCGGCCAGGGCGTGTTCGGCATCGCCGTCGGCCGCGTCTGGCGCGAGGTCGAGGGCACCCTCGCCGCGCTGCCGAGCGAGCGGGCCGACGGCTCCGACGCCCCGGCCACCGACGACGAGCTCTCCGCGCGCCGCGCGGCCCGCGCCACCGGCTGAGCGGCTGACCGTCCCGCGCCGCTGCTGGGGTAGTCTCGACGGAGCCGTTCGACACCGTGCGGGAGAGTCCCCGCCGCCCTGCTCGCAGGGTGGGTCGGGGCGCCGAAGGGGCAAACTCCCCGGAACCTCTCAGGCGCCAGGACCGCACGGGACAGGCAGCTCTGGAGCCGCAGGTCGGTGACAGAGGGGGAGGCCGGTTCGTCCCGCCGTCGCGGGGCCGACGCAGGGAGCCTCCGCCGCATGACTCCGTCCAGCCCGCACGTCGAGCACGCCCACCTCGCGCACGACTTCGCCGCCCGCCACATCGGCCCGGGCGAGGGCGAGGTCGCGCACATGCTCGACGGGTCGGCTACGACTCCCTCGACGCCCTCACCGACGCGGCGGTGCCGCGCTCGATCGCGTGGACGCAGCGGCTCGACCTGCCCGAGGCGGTGAGCGAGCCCGAGGTGCTCGCCGAGCTGCGCGCGATGGCCGACGCCAACACCGTGCGCCGCTCGATGATCGGGCTCGGCTACCACGGCACCCACGTCCCGGGGGTGATCCAGCGCAACGTGCTCGAGAACCCGTCCTGGTACACCGCGTACACCCCGTACCAGCCCGAGATCAGCCAGGGACGGCTCGAGGCGCTGCTGAACTTCCAGACCGTCGTCAGCGACCTGACCGGCCTGGTCACCGCCAACGCCTCGATGCTCGACGAGGCCACCGCCGCCGCCGAGGCCATGACCCTGATGCGCCGCGCCGCCCGCAAGCCCTCCGACGACGCCGTGCTCGTCGTCGACGTCGAGGTGCTGCCGCAGACGCTCGCCGTCGTCCGCACCCGGATGGAGGCCCTCGGGCTGGGCGTCGATCGTGCACGACACCTCGACCGGCCTGCCCGACACCGAGGTCTTCGGCGTGCTGCTGCAGTACCCGGGCGCCTCCGGCGTGGTGCGCGACCTCGCGCCGGTCGTCGAGGCGGCCCACGCCCGCGACGCCCTGGTCACCGTCGCCGCCGACCTGCTGGCGCTGACGCTGCTGCGCCCGCCGGGCGAGATGGGCGCCGACGTCGCCGTGGGCACGTCCCAGCGCTTCGGCGTGCCGATGGGCTTCGGCGGCCCGCACGCCGGCTACATGGCCGTGCGCGCCGGGCTCGAGCGCTCGCTGCCCGGACGCCTCGTCGGCGTCTCGGTCGACGCCGACGGCGCCCCCGCCTACCGGCTCGCGCTGCAGACCCGCGAGCAGCACATCCGCCGCGAGAAGGCCACGTCGAACATCTGCACCGCCCAGGTGCTGCTGGCCGTGATGGCCTCGATGTACGCGGTCTACCACGGGCCCAGCGGGCTGCGGGCGATCGCCGAGCGCGTGCACGGCCGGGCAGGCGAGCTCAACGGCCTGCTGGCCGGTGCCGGCGTCGAGGTCGTCCACCAGCGCTTCTTCGACACCCTGCTGGTGCGCGTCCCCGGTCGCGCCCGCGACCTGGTCGAGGCCGCCCACGAGGCCGGCTACCTGCTGCGGCTGATCGACGGCGACCACCTGTCGATCGCCTGCGACGAGACCACCACCGAGGCCGACGTGCGCGCCGTCGCCGCCGTCGTCACCGGCCGCTCGTCCGAGGGCTCGGCCGGGTTCACCGGCGACGTGCTGGCCGACCTGGCCGCGGACCTCCGACTACCTCACCCACCCGGTGTTCTCGAGCCACCAGTCCGAGACCGCGATGCTGCGCTACCTCAAGCGCCTCGCCGACAAGGACTACGCGCTCGACCGCGGCATGATCCCGCTCGGCTCGTGCACGATGAAGCTCAACGCCACCACCGAGATGCAGGCCGTCACCTGGCCCGCGTTCGGCGACCTGCACCCGTTCGCCCCCGAGGCCGACACCGCCGGCTCCCGCGCCCTCGTGGCCGACCTGGAGCAGCGGCTGGTCGAGATCACCGGCTACGACGCCGTGTCGCTGCAGCCCAACGCGGGCTCGCAGGGCGAGCTCGCCGGCCTGCTGGCGATCCGCGCCTACCACCGCGCCAACGGCGACGAGGCCCGCGACGTGTGCCTGATCCCCGTGTCGGCCCACGGCACCAACGCGGCGTCGGCGGTGATGGCCGGCCTGCGCGTCGTCGCCGTGCAGACCGACGGGTTCGGCAACGTCGACACCACCGACCTCAAGGCCAAGGTCGAGCAGCACCGCGACAGCCTGGCCGCGCTGATGGTCACCTACCCCTCCACCCACGGCGTGTTCGAGGAGTCGATCGCCGACGTCTGCGCGCTGGTGCACGACGCCGGCGGCCAGGTGTACGTCGACGGCGCCAACCTGAACGCGCTCGTCGGACTCGCCAAGCCCGGCAAGTTCGGTGCCGACGTCTCGCACCTGAACCTGCACAAGACCTTCTGCATCCCGCACGGCGGCGGCGGCCCCGGCGTCGGACCGGTGGCGGTCGGTGCGCACCTCGCGCCGTTCCTGCCGTCGGTCGACACCTTCGCCACCGACGCCCCCGTCGGCCCGGTCTCGGCCGCGCCGTACGGCTCGGCGGGCATCCTGCCGATCTCGTGGGCCTACATCGCGATGATGGGCCCGGACGGCCTGCGGCGCGCCACCCAGGTCGCGGTGCTCACGGCCAACTACGTCGCCGCCCGGCTCGGCGAGCACTTCCCGGTGCTCTACACCGGCCCCGGCGGGCTGGTGGCCCACGAGTGCATCCTCGACCTGCGCCCGATCACCAAGGCCACCGGCGTCACCGTCGACGACGTCGCCAAGCGGCTGATCGACTTCGGCTTCCACGCCCCGACCATGTCGTTCCCGGTCGCCGGGACGCTGATGGTCGAGCCCACCGAGAGCGAGGACCTCGGCGAGCTCGACCGGTTCTGCGACGCGATGATCGCGATCAAGGGCGAGATCGACCGCGTCGCCTCGGGGGAGTGGGACGCCGCCACCTCCCCGTTGCGCCACGCCCCCCACACCGCCGCGACGCTCGTCGGCGAGTGGGACCACCCGTACTCGCGCGCCGAGGCCGTCTACCCCGGCGCCACCGACCCGGTCGGCAAGTACTGGCCGCCCGTGCGCCGCATCGACGGCGCCTACGGCGACCGCAACCTGCTCTGCTCCTGCCCGCCCGTCGAGGAGCTCGCCGAGGGCTGACGTGCGTCGCCGTCTCGTCTCCGACGATCACCGGCGGCCGGGCGGCTCGTTCGACTGACTTCGTCTGACGTCTTCACGAGCCGCCCGCCCCCCGGCTCACGTCTCGGCGCGCCTCAACGAACTGGAGCCAGACGCAGGTCGACCTCGACCCGCGGCTCGTCGCCGACCAGGTGGCGCAGGGGGACAGGCGGGCCACCCGGGACGTCGTACAGGCGCACGCCGTCGCCGAGCAGCACGGGGACGACGTGCAGGTGGATCTCGTCGAGCAGGCCCGCCTGCAGCAGCTGGGTGCCCACCGACGCCGACAGCACCTCGACGTTCTTGCCGTCGGCCGCCTCCCGGGCGATCCGCACGGCCTCGGCGAGGTCGCAGTCGAGGAAGGTGACGCCGTCGGCCGCGACGGCGTCCTCGGGGTGGTGCGTCAGCACGAACACGGGCCCGTCCCACAGGCCGCCGTAGACGGCCTTCGGGTCGGGGTAGGCGTCCCACCCACGGCGGCCGCCGAGCACGGCGCCGGTGGTGGCGACGTACTCCTCGACGACGCCGGGTCTCGCTGCGGTCACGCCGTCGAGGAAGTCCAGCGAGTCACCGGGACCGGCGACGAAGCCGTCCAGGCTCATGGAGAAGTGCCAGAGGACCTTGCCGACGGCGGTCTGCGCGGGGAGCTCCATGCAGGTCCGACCGCGCAGCGGTCGCGAACTCATCGGGCAGCGAGGCGGACCGGGACGCCGGGCGGCCGCACGTGACGCGCTGAGGTGCGACCGGTGCGTCAGGCGCTGGCGACGAAGAGCGGGTCGCTGCTGGGCTGCTGCGAGCCGCCCTCGGGCTCGACGGTCACGGCCAGCGCCTGCCCGGCCTCGTACCCGGTGGTGTCGGCCCAGTAGCCGCCGTCGCCGGTGGCGCTGAGCATGTCCGAGGGGATCGGGGTCTCGCCGTCGAGGAGCCACAGCTGGTAGCCCTTGCCCTCTGGCGGTGCCTCCACCTCGGTGCCGAGGACGACCACCCGGTCGCCGGACACGATCATGGTGGCGCGACCACCGGCGAAGTCGGCGTCGAGCACCTGCCGGTCGGGGTCGGCGAGCACCTCGGTCATCGCCTGGTTGGCCGCGGAGGCGGCGCCGGCGTCCTCGCGGAACTGCCAGGCGGCGACGCCGGTGCCGAGGGTGAGGACGAGCAGTCCGGCGGCGGCCACCGACAGCCAGCGGGCCGACCGGGCGGCACGCCGGGCGTGGGCGGCGGGAACGGTCACGGGCGGAACCTGACGGGTCTCGCGGACGGCGGCCAGCACGGCGGCACGCATCGCGGCGGGGGGCTCGACCGCCTCGGCCGAGCCGAGCAGGGCGGCGGTCTCGATGAACGAGCGGACCTCGGCGCTCGCCTCGGGCGACGTCCGCAGCATCTCCCGCATCCGGGCCGCCTCGAGCTCGTCGACCGCACCGAGCGCGTAGGCACCGGTGAGCATGTGCAGCTCTCGCTCGTCGCTCATGCCGTCACCCCCATCTCGTCCCTGAGTCTGATCAGTCCGTCACGCAACCTGGTCTTCACCGTGCCGAGCGGCACGTCGAGCAGCTCGGACACCTCCCGGTGGGTGTAGCCGCCGTAGTACGCGAGCTGCACGGCCTCGCGCTGCAGCTCGGTGAGCACCCGCAACGCTCGGCGCACCTGCTGCACCTCGAGCCTGTTCTCCACGGCCTCGGCGACCTCGTCGAACTCGCGCTCCTGACTGGCCTGGCCGACCCGCAGCTCGCGGTCGGTGGACGCCTGGGCGGAGCGGACGCGGTCGACCGCACGACGGTGGGCCATCGTGAGCACGTAGCCCTTGACGCTGCCCTTGTCGGGGTCGAACCGGGTGGCCTGGCGCCAGAGGTCGACCATGACCTCCTGGGCGACCTCCTGCGACTGCGCGGGGTCGCGCAGGACCCTCAGCACGAGCCCGTAGACCGACGGCGACAGCGCGTCGTACACCTGCGCGAACGCCTGCTCGTCGCCCTGCGCCACCAGGCGCATGAGATCGGCGAGAGCGGCGTCCGGCGAGGCCTGCGCGGGTGCGCCGTCGCCGACGTGCGCGGCGGCACGGTTCCGAGAGAAGGGGAGCACGTCGGCCACTGTCCCACGTCCCTCCTGCCTGCGTCCGCACGTCCGCGTGGCCTGGCGCCGCGCTCGGTGGGTCTTCGGGACGCGGGGCGCTGCGGATTGGTCAGCCGGCGCGGTGGACCGGGCGCACCGTCGACCCGCGCTCGCCGCGCAGGACCTGCAGCTGGGAGGGGATCCGGGTGCGCAGCTCGGGCAGGTGCGAGACCACGCCGACGGCCCGCCCGCCCGCGCGCAGCTCGTCGAGCGAGGCGACGACGAGCTCCAGCGTGTCGTCGTCGAGCGTGCCGAAGCCCTCGTCGACGAACAGGGTCTCGATGCCGAGACCGCCGGACTCGGCCTGGACGACGTCGGCGAGGCCGAGCGCGAGCGCGAGGGACGCCAGGAACGACTCCCCGCCGGACAGGCTCGCGGTCTCGCGCTCCTGGCCGGTCCAGTGGTCGACGACGAGCAGACCGAGTCCGGAGCGGCCGCCGCCGCGCCCGCGGGCGTCGCAGTGCCGCAGCTCGTAGCGCCCGGCGGTGGTGGCCTGCAGCCGCACCGAGGCCGCGGCCGCGACCTGCTCGAGCCGGGCGGCCAGCACGTACGCCGACAGCCGCATGCGCAGCGCGTTGCCGGCCGAGGTGCCGAGGGCGCAGCCGGCGAGCTCCTCGACGACCTGCGCCTCGGCGGTCAGGCGCTGCAGCGTGCGCTCCTGCGCGGCCACCTCGTCGGCCAGGGCGTGCAGGGCGACCACGGCACCCTCGAGCAGGGTGAGCCGGGCGGTGGTGGCCCGCACCGCGGCCTCGGCGTCGACGGCGCGCTGGCGGGTGGCGGCGTGGACGGCGGCCCGGTCGGCGAGCGAGCGCTCGAGCTCGGCCGGCTCTGCGCCGGCGGCCGCCTGCGCGAGGTCGTCCTGCGCGAGGCGGTGCTCGACCCCGGCGGACTCGCGCTCGTGCCGCGCCACCCGGGCCTGCGCGTCGTCGCGTGCGCGCGGGTCGAGGACGGCGGTAGCCGCCGCGGCGAGGTCGTCGAAACCCGCTGCGGCGCAAGCGGTGACGGCGTCGGCGCCGGCCTGCTGCACGGCGCGCCGGGCCGCGGGCAGCTCGCGGGCCAGCGCCAGGGCACGGGACAGCGGGACGACGAGCGCGGTCAGTCGCTGCGCGCGCGCGGCGACCGTGGTGTCGTCGCCCCGGGCGGCGACCAGCTCGGCGCCGAGGTCGTCGCGCCGGGTGCCGAGCCGGGCGAGCTGCTCGCGCAGGGACGAGGCCCGGGCGGTGACCGCCTCGACCTCGAGGGCCAGCTCGGCCACCCGCTGGTCGTGCGCGGCGAGGGCGGCGTCGACCTGCTCGAGCGTGCCGCGCGCCCGCTGCCGCCGGATCAGGTCGGCGGTGGCCGCCTCGACGTCGGCGGCGCCCGCCCGCACGCTGCGCCCGCCGGCTGCCTGCTCGGCCTCGCGCACCTGCTGCAGCAGCCGGTCGCGGTCCTCGCGGGCCGTGCCGGCGGCGGCGGTGAGCGCCTGCGAGGACTCCAGGGCCTGCTGCACGACCGCGGCGTCGACCAGGTCGGCGCCGGTGGCGGGCGACGGGTGCTCGTCGGCGCCGCACACGGGGCACGGCGAACCGTCGTGCAGACCCGACGCGAGCTCGCCGGCCATGCCGGCCAGGCGCCGCTCGAGGAGGTCGAGGTGGTCGGCGCGGGCGCGCGCCGCCGCGTCGTCGGCCGCGCGGACGTCGTCGTCGGCCGCACGCAGCCGCGGGGCCAGGCGGCCGGCCGCGGCGGCGGCGGTCGCGACGTCGTGGGCGCGCACGACCGCCTCGCGAGCCGCACCCAGGCCCGCGGCGGCGAGCGCGAGCGGCTCGCGCCGCGCCCGCAGCGCGTCGCGGTCGTGCTCGAGGGCGGCGCGCTCGCTCGCACCGGCCCGCAGCGAGGCCTCGGTCGCCGCGAGCAGGTCGCGGTGCGCATCGGCGTCGGCCTCGAGCGCTGCGGCGGCCCGCTCGCGCTCGACCAGCGGCCCGAGCCGTGCCAGCTCGGCGCGGGTGCCGTCGAGCAGCGTCGCCAGCGCGTCGGGGTCGGGCCGCTCGCCGAGGTCGAGGGACGCCGGGAGCGCGGCGAGCGCGAGGCGCAGGTCGGCCTGCGCCCGGGCCAGCTCGTCGTCGGCGCGAGCGAGCCGGTCGCGGTGGGGGACGAGCGCGCCGGCTCGGGCATCGGCCTCGAGGGCCGAGCGCAGCGCGTCGACCTCGGCCGTCGCCGCCTGCAGGCGGCGACGGTGGCGCAGCGTCGCGAGCAGCTCGCCGTCGCGGCGGGCGGTCTCGGTGGCGGTCTCGACGTCGTCGCGCGCCACGCGCAGCGCGTCGTGCTGCTGGTCGAGGAGCGTGCGGGCGGCGCCGAGCGCGTCGGCGAGCAGGTCGTGACGCGCGCGCACGCTGGCGGCGTCGTCGCCACCGGTGGCGCCGACGCCCGGGCAGGCCTCGCGCACGGCCGACACCCGCTCGTCGGCGCGAGCCAGCAGCGTCGCGTGCTGGGCGGTCGCCGTGCGCACCGCCCGACCGGTCAGCGTGCGCTGCTCGGCGAGCCACTGCTCGACGGCGGCGAACCGGTCGGTGCCGAACAGCCGCTCCAGCACGGTGCGGCGCTCGTCGGGACCGGCGCGCAGGAACGTCGCGAAGTCGCCCTGGGGCAGCAGCACGACGCTGGTGAACTGCCGCACGTCCATGCCGAGCAGGCCCGACAGCAGGTGGCCCGCCTCGTCGAGCCGGGCGGCGAGAGGCACCCACCCGGTGCCCACCTGCTCGCGCACCCGCACCGACGCCTGCTCGGTCGTGGTGCCGGTGCCGCGGGCCTTGGGGCGCTCCCACGCGGGGGAGCGCACCACCTCGAGGCGGCGCCCGCGCACCGTCAGCTCGACCTCGACGACCGGTGCGACGCCCGTGGCGGCGTGGTCGCTGCGCAGCGCGGTGCCGCGCAGCGCGGCCCGGGCGCCCGGCACGACGCCGTAGAGGGCGAAGCAGACGGCGTCGAGCAGGCTGGTCTTGCCGGCGCCGGTGGGCCCGTGCAGCAGGAACAGCCCGTGCTCGGCGAGCGCGTCGAGGTCGACCTCGACCGCCTCGGCGAACGGGCCGAAGGCCTGGACGCGCACCCGGTGCAGCCTCACGCCACCACCTCGTCGCGCCGCACCTGCTCGAGCGCACGGCGCAGCAGCGCGCGCTCGGCCGGGTCGGCGTCGCGCCCGCGCACGTCGGTGAGGAACGCGCAGCAGACCTCCTCGTCGTCGAGGCCCTGCACGCGCTCGGTGTAGGACCGCTGGTCGCGCACGGCGCCCCGGGGCTCGAAGCCGAGGTGCACGGTGTGGGGGAAGCGGGTGCGCAGCCGCTCCATCGGCGCCGCCGGACGCTGGGGGTCGGTGAGGACGACCTGGCAGAAGGCGTGCTCGGCCGCGGCGTGCGCGGGGTCGGCCAGCAGGTCGGCGAGGTCGCCCCGCAGCACCACGAGCGGACGGTGCACCGGGGCGGGTACCTGCTCGACCTGCTCGACCCCGTCGGCGCCCAGGTGCACCAGCCACGAGCCCTTGCGCTGGCCGGCCTCGGAGAAGGAGTAGGGCAGGGGAGAGCCGCTGTAGCGGACGTGCTCGGCGAGCCGCTGCGGCCCGTGCAGGTGCCCCAGGGCGGCGTAGCCGAACCCGTCGAAGAGGGTGCGGGAGACGACGCCGACACCGCCGACGCGGATGTCGCGCTCGCTGTCGCTCGGCGCGGCGCCGGACACGAACGCGTGCGCGGCGACCACGCTGCGGGCGCCGGGCCGGCGGGCGAGGTCGGCGCGCACGCGCGCCAGCGCCGCCCCCACCACCTGCGGGTGGGTGGGCCGGGTGCCGAGGGACTGGGCGACCATCGCCGGCTCGAGGTAGGGCAGGGCGTACACCGCCACCTCGCCGTGCGCGTCGTCGAGCAGCACCGGGCGGTGCAGGTCGGCGGGGTCGGTGCGCAGGTGCAGCCCGGACGCCTCGGCGCGCCGGGCGCCGAACCCCAGTCGCTGCGGGGAGTCGTGGTTGCCGCTCGCGACCACGACCCGCGCCCCGGCCGCCAGCAGCCGGTCGAGGGCGTCGTCGAGCAGGCGCACGGCGTCGACCGGGGGCAGCGCGCGGTCGTGGACGTCGCCGGCCACGACGACGAGGTCGACCCCCTCGGACCGCACCACCTCGACCAGGTGGTCGAGGAACCCGGCCTGGGCACCCAGCATGTCGACACCGTGGAACGACCGGCCCAGGTGCCAGTCGGAGGTGTGCAGCAGGCGCATGGACACACGGTAGGAACTGAGTCCGACATCCGGCGGGACGTGTGCGGCGTGGCGGAGTGTGGTTGGCTCACGCCGGGTGCCGCGGACGGGTCCGTGGAGCCCCCGACCCGAGGGGACGTGACGGGCGTGGGAGACGAGGTCAGCGGCACGGCCTACACGCGCGAGCACCGCCAGCGGTACCGCGAGAAGGTGCAGCTGTGCCTCGACGTGTTCGAGCGGATGCTGTCGACCAGCGCGTTCGAGTCCGGGCGGGCGCTCACGGGGCTCGAGGTCGAGCTCAACCTGGTCGGCGACGACTTCCGTCCGACGATGAAGAACGCCCAGGTGCTCGACCACATCGCCGACGCGAGCTACCAGACCGAGATCGGCGCCTACAACATCGAGCTGAACGTGGCGCCGCGGCCGCTGCCCGGCTCGTCCGCGCTCGAGCTGGAGCAGATCCTGCGCCAGACCCTGAACGCGGCGGCGGGCAAGGCCGGCGACGTGGGCGCCCAGATCGTCATGGTCGGCATCCTGCCCACGGTGATGCCCGAGCACTTCACGGGCGCGTGGATGAGCCCGTCGGCGCGCTACTCGGCCCTGAACGAGCAGATCTTCACCAGCCGCGGCGAGGACCTGTTCATCGACATCCTCGGGTCGGGACCGAGCCCGGAGCGGCTGGCGGTGTACTCCGACACGATCGCCCCCGAGTCGGCCTGCACGTCGGTGCAGCTGCACCTGCAGGTCGCGCCGCAGGCGTTCGCGGCGCACTGGAACGCGGCGCAGGTGCTCGTGGCCCCGCAGGTGGCCCTGGCCGCCAACTCGCCGTTCTTCTTCGGCCGCCGGCTGTGGGACGAGACCCGGATCGAGCTGTTCAAGCAGGCCACCGACACCCGGCCGAAGGAGCTGAAGAACCAGGGCGTGCGGCCCCGCGTGTTCTTCGGCGAGCGCTGGATCACCTCGATCTTCGACCTGTTCGAGGAGAACGTCCGCTACTTCCCGTCGCTGCTGCCCGAGCTCACCGACGAGGACCCGGTCGCGGTGCTCGAGCAGGGCAGGGCCCCGCGGCTGCAGGAGCTGCGCCTGCACAACGGCACGGTCTACCGGTGGAACCGCCCGATCTACGACGTGGTCGACGGACGGGCCCACCTGCGGGTCGAGAACCGCGTGCTGCCGGCCGGCCCCACCGTCGTCGACATCATGGCCAACGCCGCCTTCTACTACGGCTGCGTCAAGGTGCTGGCCGAGATGGAGCGCCCGGTCTGGAGCAAGCTCGGCTTCTCGACCGCCGAGCAGAACTTCATCAGCTGCGCCAAGAACGGCCTCGACGCCACGGTCTACTGGCCGAGCCTGGGGGAGGTGACCGCCGACGAGCTCGTGCTGCGCCGGCTGCTGCGCGTCGCGCACGAGGGGCTCGAGGCCTGGGGCGTGGCCGCCCCGGTGCGCGAGCGCTACCTGGGCGTCATCGAGGGCCGCGCCAAGACCGGCCGCAACGGCGCCTGGTGGCAGACGAACGCCGTGCAGCGGCTGCAGGACAAGGGCATGGACCGGCCGACGGCGCTGGCCAAGATGCTCGAGATCTACGTCGACGGCATGCACTCGAACGAGCCGGTGCACACCTGGGAGCTGCCCTGAGCGTGCCGGCTGCCCTGGGCGTGCCGCTCGCTGGCCGCGCGAGCGCGGTGGTGGCACGGTGAGGGGGTCCGCGCACGACACGACCGACCGGGAGGACGCCCATGGGTTTCGCCGACAAGGCCAAGAAGGCGCTCGAGGACGCGAAGGGGCAGGCGGGCAAGCTGGCCGCCCAGCACGGCCACAAGGTCGACGGCGTGGTCGACAAGGCCGGTGACGCGCTCGACCGCAGGACCAAGGGCAGGTACGCGTCGCAGGTCGACAAGGCGCAGACGGCCGCCAAGGGCGCCACCGACAAGCTCGCCGAGCAGCACCGCCGCACCGCGCGGCGCCCCGGCGACCCGGCGACCCCGGACCACCCCCAGCGCTGACCGGCGCCGGGTCGCTGCCGGTCGGGTCAGGCGTCCGCGAGCCGGGCGGGGAACCCGCCGGTGGCGACCGGGCCCCACCGGGTGGGGGTGACCCGGATCAGGCTCTTGCCCTGCTCGCGCATCGCCTGCCGGTACTCGTCCCAGTCGGGGTGCTCGCCGCTGATGCAGCGGAAGTAGTCGACCAGGGCGTCCTCGGCCTCGGGCAGGTCGAGCACCTCGGCGTCGCCGTCGACCTGCACCCACGCGTCGCCGAAGTCGTCCGAGAGCACCAGCACCGACGCCGTACCCGTGCGCCGGACGTTGGCCGCCTTGGCGCGGTCGGGGTAGGTCGACACCACGAGCCGGCCCTGGTCGTCGACGCCGCCGGTGACCGGTGAGGCCTGGGCCGTGCCGTCGCGGCGGGTGGTGACGAGCACGAAGTGGTGGCGGGGCCGGACGAAGTCGAGCAGCTCGTCGCGGTCGACGGACGTGGTGGTGGCGATGCTCCTGGGCATGCCGTCCACCGTAGCCCGGTACCCGGACGAGAACGTCCGGCTCACCTGCCGGGACGCGCGTCCCACCTGCCGGACGGCTCGGTAGGCTCGGGCCATGTTCTCCAAGGTGCTGGTCGCCAACCGCGGCGAGATCGCCGTCCGCGCCTTCCGCGCGGCCGTCGAGCTCGGGGCGCGCACGGTCGCGGTGTTCCCGTACGAGGACCGCAACGCGGTGCACCGCATCAAGGCCGACGAGTCGTACCTGATCGGCGAGCGCGGGCACCCGGTGCGCGCCTACCTCGACGTCGACGAGATCGTGCGGGTCGCGCTGGAGTGCGGCGCCGACGCCGTGTACCCCGGCTACGGCTTCCTGTCCGAGAACCCGCTGCTCGCCGAGGCGTGCGAGGCGGCGGGCATCGCGTTCGTCGGGCCCCCGCCGCAGGTGCTCAGCCTCGCCGGCCACAAGGTCAGGGCGCTGGCGGCGGCGCGCGAGGCCGGCATCCCCGTGCTGCGCTCGTCCGCACCGTCGTCCGACCTCGACGAGCTCGTGGCGGCGGCCGACGAGGTCGGGTTCCCGGTGTTCGTCAAGGCCGTGGCCGGCGGCGGCGGGCGCGGCATGCGCCGCGTCGAGCGTCCCGAGGCGCTGCGCGAGGCGCTCGAGACCGCCATGCGCGAGGCCGACAGCGCGTTCGGCGACCCGACCGTGTTCATCGAGCAGGCCGTGGCGCGTCCGCGCCACATCGAGGTGCAGGTGCTGGCCGACGCGAGCGGCGAGGTCGTGCACCTGTACGAGCGCGACTGCTCGGTGCAGCGACGGCACCAGAAGGTCGTCGAGATCGCCCCGGCGCCCAACCTCGACCCCGCGCTGCGCGACGCGCTGTGCCGCGACGCCGTGGCGTTCGCCCGGGCCCTGGGCTACGTCAACGCCGGCACCGTCGAGTTCCTGGTCGAGACCGAGGGCGAGCGGGCCGGCCAGCACGTGTTCATCGAGATGAACCCCCGCATCCAGGTGGAGCACACGGTCACCGAGGAGGTCACCGACGTCGACCTGGTCGCCTCGCAGCTGCGGATCGCCTCGGGCGCCACCCTCGCCGACCTCGGCCTGTCGCAGGACGTCATCCGCGTCAACGGCGCAGCGCTGCAGTGCCGCATCACCACCGAGGACCCCTCGAACGGCTTCCGTCCCGACACGGGGCAGATCACGGCGTACCGCTCGGCCGGCGGCGCCGGCGTGCGGCTCGACGGCGGCACCGCCGCCACCGGCGCCGAGATCAGCGCCCACTTCGACTCGATGCTGGTCAAGCTCACCTGCCGCGGGCGCGACTTCCCGATGGCGGTGCGACGGGCCTCGCGCGCCCTGGCCGAGTTCCGCATCCGCGGGGTCCACACCAACATCCCCTTCCTGCAGGCCGTGCTGGCCGAGGACGCCTTCGCCGCAGGCGATCTCGCCACGTCGTTCATCGACGAGCGTCCGCACCTGCTCGCGGCGCGCGTCGGTGCCGACCGCGGGACGAAGATCCTGCGCTGGCTCGCCGACGTCACGGTGAACAAGCCGCACGGCGAGCTGACCGTGCACGTCGACCCGGCCGACAAGCTGCCGGCCACCGACCTGTCGGCGCCGGCCCCCGACGGCACCCGGCAGCAGCTGGTCGCTCTCGGGCCGGAGGGCTTCGCCCGGGCGCTGCGCGAGCAGACCGCGGTCGCGGTCACCGACACCACGTTCCGCGACGCGCACCAGTCGCTGCTCGCCACCCGGGTGCGCACCCGCGACCTGCTGGCCGCGGGCCCGACCGTGGCGCGCCTGACACCCGAGCTGTGGAGCGTGGAGTGCTGGGGCGGCGCCACCTACGACGTCACGTTGCGCTTCCTCGGCGAGGACCCGTGGGACCGGCTCGCGCGGCTGCGCGAGGCGATGCCGAACCTGGCCCTGCAGATGCTGCTGCGAGGCCGCAACACGGTGGGCTACACGCCGTACCCCACCGAGGTGACGCAGGCGTTCGTCGCCGAGGCGGCCGCCACCGGCATCGACGTGTTCCGCATCTTCGACGCCCTGAACGACGTCGAGCAGATGCGCCCGGCCGTCGAGGCGGTGCTCGAAACCGGGACGACGGTCGCCGAGGTCGCCCTCTGCTACACCGGCAACCTGGCCGACCCCGCCGAGGACCTCTACACCCTCGACTACTACCTGCGCCTCGCCGATCAGATCGTCGGCACCGGCGCGCACGTGCTCGCCATCAAGGACATGGCCGGGCTGCTGCGGCCCCAGGCGGCGCGCACCCTGGTCACGGCCCTGCGCGAGCGGTTCGACCTCCCGGTGCACCTGCACACCCACGACACCGCGGGTGGCCAGCTCGCGACGCTGCTCGCGGCGGTCGACGCGGGCGTCGACGCCGTCGACGTCGCCAGCGCCTCGATGGCCGGCACCACCTCGCAGCCGCCCGCCTCGGCGCTGGTCGCCGCTCTGGCGCACACCGAGCGCGACACCGGCCTGTCGCTGCGGGCCGTGATGGACCTGGAGCCCTACTGGGAGGCCGTCCGCCGCGCGTACGCGCCGTTCGAGTCCGGTCTCACGGCACCGACGGGACGCGTGTACGACCACGAGATCCCCGGCGGCCAGCTGTCGAACCTGCGCCAGCAGGCGATCGCCCTCGGGCTGGGGGAGAAGTTCGAGCAGATCGAGTCGACCTACGCCGCCGCCGACCGGCTCCTCGGCCGGCTGGTGAAGGTGACGCCGTCGTCCAAGGTGGTCGGTGACCTGGCCCTGCACCTGGTGGCGGCCGGGGCCGACCCCGAGGAGTTCGCGGAGAACCCGAAGGACTTCGACATCCCCGACTCGGTCATCGGCTTCCTCGGCGGCGAGCTCGGCGACCCGCCCGGCGGGTGGCCGGAGCCGTTCCGCACCAAGGCCCTCGCCGGCCGCACGGTCAAGCCGCGGGTCGAGGAGGTGCCGCAGGAGGAGCGCGGCGCGCTCGCCGACAGCGGCCCGGTGCGGCGCGCGGCCCTGAACCGGCTGCTGTTCCCCGGGCCCACGGCCGAGCTCGACCGGGTGCGCGAGCAGTACGGCGACGTCTCGGTCATCGACACCCGCGACTACCTCTACGGGCTGCAGCAGGGCGAGGAGCACGTCGTCGACCTCGGCAAGGGCGTCAAGCTCATCGTCGGCGTCGAGGCGGTGGGCGAGGCCGACGAGCGCGGCATGCGCTCGGTGCTGTGCACCATCAACGGCCAGCTGCGCCCGGTGCAGGTGCGCGACCGCTCGGTGCAGGTCGACGTCAAGGCCGCCGAGAAGGCCGACGCCTCCGTACCCGGCCAGGTCGCGGCACCGTTCGCCGGCGTCGTGTCGGTCCAGGTGGCCGAGGGCGACGCCGTCGAGGCGGGCCAGACCGTGGCGACCATCGAGGCGATGAAGATGGAGGCCGCCATCACCACGCCGGTCGCGGGCACCGTCACCCGGCTCGCGCTGTCGAGCGTGCAGCAGGTCGAGGGCGGCGACCTCGTCCTCGTCGTCGGCGCGGGCTGAGGGCCGGCGTGGGAACGGTCCACGAGTCCATCGGCGACAGGCTGCGGGCCTGGCTGCTCGACCATGGCCGACACCTTCGCCGTCCTCGGACCGACGACCGTGGCGTACCTCGACTACGTCGGCAGCGGCGTCGAGACGATCGCGCACGTGCGCGAGAACGGCCGGATCACGTTGATGTTCAACGCCTTCCACGGGGCGCCGAACATCGTGCGGCTGCAGGGAACGGGACGCGTGGTGCAGGTCGGCGACCCCGGCTTCGCCGACCTCCGGGCGCTGTTCCCCAAGGAGCGCGAGCGGGGCCAGCGGGCCGTGGTGGTCGTGGAGTGCGACCGCATCGCCGACTCGTGCGGGTACACGGTGCCGCTGATGGACCTCGTCGGCCACCGCGACCTGCCCGACCGGCACCAGGAGCGGCGCGACGACGCCTACGACGAGCGCTACCTGTCCGAGAAGAACGCCACCTCGATCGACGGGCTGCCCGGCCTCGACCTCAGCCGGGCGACACCTCGGGCGTGAGGTTCCACCGCTGGATCGTCGGCACGCCGTGGTGCTCGTTCAGCTCGCAGACCGACCCGGCGTCGAGCTCGAGGTGGGCGCCGGCCGCGGGCGGCAGGCCGAGGTACGCGGTGGTGAGCACCCGCAGCAGGTGGCCGTGCGCCACCAGCGCCACGTCGCCCTGCTCCAGCAGCGGCGACACCCGGTCGAGCACCCGCCGGCACCGGGCCGCCACGTCGTCGAGGGTCTCGCCGGGGTGGTCGCCCTCGCCGGGCAGCACGCCGTCGGCGAAGACCGTCCACGCGGTGCCGGTCCGCTCGCGGATCTGCGGGGTCGTCAGCCCCTCGTAGCCGCCGTAGTCCCACTCCTGCAGGTCGTCGTCGACCGCGGTGACCTCGAGCCCGGCCAGCTCGGCCGTGCGGCGGGCCCGCTGCAGGGGGCTGCTGACCACGGCGGCGAACCGGCGTCCCGCGAGCAGCGCGGCGATGCCCGCGCCCTGGCGCTCGCCGACGTCGTCGAGAGGGACGTCGGTGCGTCCGGTGTGACGGCCCGTGTGCGCCCACTCGGTGCGGCCGTGCCGCACCAGGACGAGGTCGTGGTCCATGCCCTGCACCGTATTCGTAGACTCGCGCACGTGCTCACCCCCGTCGCCGTCGCGCTGGTCGTCGCGGCGTCGGGCCTGGCGCTGTGGTCGCTCGTCGCGGCCGTGCGCGGGGTGCGGCCCAGCACCGGCCAGCTCGTCGCGGCCGCCGTGCTCGAGGTGGCCCTGCTGCTCCAGACGATCGCCGGGGTGGTGCTGCTGGCCACCACCGACCGCGACGTCGACGCCGTCACCTTCGTCGGGTACCACCTGACCGCGCTCGCCGTGCTGGTGCTCGGCGTCGGCTGGGGCATCGCCGACCGCAGCCGCTGGGGCAACGGCGTGTTCGCGATCGCCGCCGCGACCGAGGTCGTGCTGGTGCTGCGCCTGCTGCAGATCTGGGCCGGTCGTGGCTGAGCGCGAGCCGCTCGCCCCCCGCTCGACGGCGGCCGGCCCGGGGCGGCTGCTGGTGGCCGTCTACGGCGTGTTCGCGATCTCGGCGACGGCGCGAGCGGGGTACCAGCTCGCCACCAAGCTGTCGGAGGCCCCGGCCGCGTACCTGCTGTCGGCCCTGGCGGCGCTGGTCTACGTGGTGGCGACCGTCTCGCTGGCGCGGTCCACCCCGGGCGCGCGCCGGGTGGCGTGGACCGCCGTGGTCGTCGAGCTGGTCGGCGTGCTCGTCGTGGGCACCCTCACCCTCGTCGACGCCGCCGACTTCCCCGAGGCGACCGTGTGGTCGGGCTTCGGCAGCGGGTACGGCTACGTCCCGCTGGTGCTGCCCGTGCTCGGCATCGCCTGGCTCCGCTGGACGGGCCGCCGCACTACGCTCGCGGGGTGAGCACCACCAGCGGCCACCTGGCCGACGGCACCGTCCACGAGACGCGCGGCCTCGGCGCGCAGGTGCTGCGGTGGCAGCCGCCGGGGCACGAGCCGGTGCTGTTCGCGGGCGAGCGGCTGCCCGACGTGCACCCCGCCCACATGGGCGTCCCCGTCGTGATGCCGTGGTTCGGAAACGGCCCCGACGGCGACCTGACCCCCTCGCACGGCTATGCCCGACAGGCCCCGTGGGAGCTCCTGCACCTGACGACGCGTGACGCCTCGGTCGAGGTGTCGTATCGACTCGGCCACGAGATCGCCTCCGGTGTCGACGGTTTCGACCCCGACCGCGGTCTGCTCGACGCCACCCTCGACGCGTCGTTCGGCGAGGGCGTCACGATCTCGCTGACGGTGACGAACGCCGGGCGCCAGGTGGCCGAGGTCGAGCTCGCCCTGCACACCTACCTGCGGGTCGGTGACGTCGAGCAGGTGCGGGTGAGCGGCCTCGAGGACGCCTCGTACCTCGACAAGACGGCGGCGGGCGGGCCCGCGCGGTGCGAGGCCGACGGGGAGACGCTGACGGTGCGGGGCGAGGTCGACCGCGTCTACGACTCGGCCGGCGCGGTGCGGGTCGACGACCCCGTGCTGGGACGCGTGCTGACCGTCTCGAAGGAGGGGTCGGGCAGCACGGTGCTGTGGAGCCCGGGGGAACGCAAGGGCGAGGCGCTGACCGACCTCGCCGCGGGGGAGTGGCGGCGGTTCGTCTGCGTCGAGGCGGCTGCGGTCGGCGCCCGCGCGGTGACCCTCGCCCCGGGTGCCTCGCACGTCCTGAGCACGCGCGTGGAGGTCGCCCGCCCGGGCGACGTCGTCGACCAGGAGGACTGATGGCCCGCTACCTCGACGTGCACCCCGACGACCCGCAGCCGCGGCTGATCGGGCAGGCCGTGCAGACCGTCCGCGACGGGGGGCTCATCGCCTACCCCACCGACTCCGGGTACGCCCTCGGGTGCGCGCTGGGCAACCAGGCCGGACGCGACCGCATCGTCGCGATCCGCCGCCTCGACGACAAGCACCACTTCACGCTGCTGTGCCGCGACTTCGCCCAGCTCGGTCAGCTCGTGCACATCGACAACGCGGTGTTCCGGGCGGTCAAGGCGGCGACCCCCGGCTCGTACACCTTCATCCTCCCGGCGACCGCCGAGGTGCCGAAGCGGCTGATGCACCCGAAGAAGAAGACGGTCGGCGTCCGCATCCCCGACCACGCGGTGGTGCGCGCCCTGCTCGACGAGCTCGGCGAGCCGATGCTGTCGAGCACCCTGATCCTGCCCGACGAGGAGCAGCCGATGACCGAGGGCTGGCTGGTCAAGGACGAGCTCGACGCCGTCCTCGACGTGGTCGTCGACTCCGGCGAGTGCGGCACGCAGCCGACCACGGTCGTCGACTTCTCCTCGGGCGCACCGGAGGTCGTGCGGGTCGGCGCCGGCGACCCGAGCCGCTTCGAGGCGTAGGGAGACGGTGCGGCAGGGTGGGGCCGTGCACTTCGTCGGCATCGACCTCGCCTGGGGCGAGAAGAACCCCACCGGCCTCGCCGTCCTCGACGACGCCGGCACGCTGGTGCACGTCTCGACCGTGCGCACCGACGACCAGGTGGTCGACGCGCTGGGGCCGTACGTCGAGGGCCGGTGCCTGGTGGCCGTCGACGCGCCGCTGATCGTCACCAACCCGACCGGCAACCGTCCCGCCGAGGCGCTGCTCAACGCCGACTTCGCCCGGTTCGACGCCGGTGCCCACCCGTCCAACACCGGCAAGCCCGAGTTCAGCGGGGTCCCGCGCGGCGCACGGATCTGCGCGCGCCTGGGGCTCGACATCAACCCGCGCTCGCGCCGGCGCCGCCGCGGCATCGAGGTCTACCCCCACCCGGCGACCGTCGCGCTGTTCCGGCTGGGTCGCACGCTCAAGTACAAGAACAAGCCCGGGCGGACGCTGGAGGGCCTGCGTGCGGAGCTGCTGCTGCTGATGGCCCACCTGGAGGGGCTGTCGGCGGCCGACCCGGCGCTGCACCTCGGCGGCGACGACGGGGAGTGGGCGCGGCTGCGGGCGGCCGCCACCACCGCCACCCGCAAGAGCGGACTGCGCGAGGTGGAGGACCAGGTCGACGCCGTGGTCGCCGCCTACGTCGCGCTGTTCGCCGAGCGGCGGCCGCAGGCCACCACGACGTACGGCGACGGCCGCACCGGGTACGTCGTCACGCCGACGCTGCCCGAGGGCCTGACGCCGTCGCCGCGCACGCGGCGCGAGGCGCCCGACCACACCGCCGTCGTGCGCGACGCCGTGCGGGCCTACGGCGAGCTGCAGCCCGGCCTGGCCGACGCGGCCGAGCAGTGGGTCGGCCTGGTCACCGCGATCCTCGACGACGCCGGGATCAACTACCTGAGCGTCACCGGTCGCGCCAAGAGCGTCGCGTCGTTCGCGGGCAAGGCCGCGCGGGTGGTCGACGGGGTGCCCGCCTTCGACGACCCGCTCACCCAGATCACCGACGTGATCGGGCTGCGCGTGATCACCTACGTGCACAGCGACGTCGACGCCGTCGCCGACCTGCTCGACGACCAGGTGGTGGTGGTCGACGACCGCGACATGGGGCGCGAGACAGCCAGCGAGGGGCGCTTCGGCTACGCCAGCCGCCACCTCCTCGTCCGGCTCGACGCCGCCCGCGACAGCCAGCCCGCGCTGTCGCCCCTGCGCGGGCGGCAGGCGCAGGTGCAGATCCGTACCGTGCTGCAGCACGCCTGGGCCGAGTTCGAGCACGACATCCGGTACAAGGGAACGGTTCCCGACGAGCACGGGCCCGACCTCGACCGCCGGTTCACGCTCGCGGCCGGGCTGCTCGAGCTGGCCGACCGCGAGTTCTCCGAGATCCGCGACCGGCTGCAGGCCGGCATGACCGAGCAGGCACCAGCACCGGTCGACGACGACCCGCGCATCAGCGCGCGCGAGCTGGCCGCGTTCCTCGCGGGCCAGTACGCCGAGGCGGGCTGGTCGCGCACCGACCACTACGCCTGGATCTCCGGTCTGCTGCTCGAGCTCGGCATCGACTCGCTCGTCGAGCTCGGCGCGGTGCTGCGGGAGGTCGACGCCGAGGCGGTCACCGCGCGGATGGGCTACCGGTACCCGCCGGGCGCGGTGCGGCGCCTCGACGACGCGCTGCTCGCGGCGTTCGGTGAGCGGTACGTCGGCCTGCGCGGCAACGCGCACCGCGAGGCGTCGCTGCGCACGCGTCTGGAGCGGCTGTCCGGCTGAGGCCGGGCGCAGTGCCGGGCCCGCGGTGCGGCAGGCTGTCGGCATGTCGACCAGCCGCCGCAGGACCCGCCCGTGAACCCCCGCGGCCCGATCGCGGTCGTCCTCAACGTGGTGTGGCTGGTCGTCGAGGGCTTCTGGATGGCGGTGGCCTACGTCGTCGCCGGTCTGGTGGCGTGCCTGCTGGTCGTCACCATCCCGTTCGGCGTCGCGGCGTTCCGGATGGCCGGGTACTGCCTGTGGCCGTTCGGGCGCACCGTGGTGCGCCGCCCCGGTGCCGGCGTGCCGTCGGCGATCGGCAACGTGCTGTGGATCGTGCTGTTCGGGTGGTGGCTGGCGCTGGGGCACGTCGTGGCGGGCGTCGCGTTCTGCGTCACGCTGATCGGCATCCCGTTGGGCATCGCGAGCTTCAAGCTCGTGCCCGTCTCGCTCACCCCGCTCGGCCACGAGGTGGTCGACGCCCGCACCACCTGACACCAGGGTCAGGCGGCGACGCCGATCAGGGGCAGCAGGTCGGGCACGCGGGTCACCACGGTGCTCGCCCCGGCGGCCAGCAGCGCCTCCCTCGGGGTGTGAGCCGCCCCGCCGGGGCTGAAGCCGACCACCCGGGCCCCGGCCTCGACGCCGGCGCGCACCCCCGTGACGGAGTCCTCGACCACGACGCAGCGCGCGGGGTCGACCCCGAGACCGGCGGCCGCGGCCAGGTAGACGTCGGGGGCCGGCTTGCTCCGCGGGCAGTCCATCCCGCTGTGCACGTGTCCGTCGAAGGCGTCCAGGAGACCGACCTTGGTGAGCTGCAGGTGCACCTTGTGCAGGTCGGCGCCCGACGCGCACGCCACGCGGCCGAGGGCCGCGGCGACGGCGCGCACGGTGGCCGAGGCGCCCGGCACCTCGACCAGGTCGGCCTGGAGCGCGGCGTTGCGGCGCGTCCGGAACGTCTGCAACCAGACCTCGTCCGGCCGGACGCCGGTGTGCTCCTCGATCACCGCGAGCTCGTCCTTGATGGCCTTGCCGACGAAGCGGCGCACCGACTCCTCCGGGGTGAGGTCCCAGCCCAGGTCGAGGAGCATGCCGCGCAGCACGCGGTTGGTGATGGGCTCGGAGTCGACGAGGACGCCGTCGCAGTCGAACAGGACGGCGGAGAAGGGCAGGGGGGCGGGCACGACGAGAGAATCTACGTCGCCCGGACCGTCCGGCCGGGATCACCCCCGCGCGAGCCAGGTGCGCAGCGCGGCGAGGCGGCCGGCGCGGGCCGGGTGCGGGTCGGTGGCGGTGACGCTGAGCAGGTGCTGCACCACCTCGAGCGAGCGGCTGCCGTCGAGCAGCTCGGGCGCGCGCGCGGGTCCGCCGAGGGGGAGGGCCGGCACGTCGATCTGCTCGTGCGCGAGGCCCGCGACCTCGTCCTCGCCCTGGTGCACCGCGAACAGGGTGCTGCCGCGCCGCCGGGCGTCGGCGAGGCGCTCGAGCAGCTGCTCGCCGGGGTCGTCCGGTGCCACCACGAGCAGCGTCGACGACCGACCGGCCTCGGCCAGCCGGTCGAGCCCGACCGCGAGGTGCGGACGAGCGCCCGCGGGGACGTGGTGCCGCACCAGCGTCGGCACCAGCCCCGGGAGCCCTGCGCGCCGCGCGTCGTCACCCAGGTGCGCCGCGAGGTGCCACGGCTCCTCGTCCGGCGTGCCGACCAGCAGGAGCCCGCCCGGGCCCGACCTGGAGCGCAGCCCGGTGCCGAGGTCGGCCACCCGGTCGAGCAGGGGTGTGCCCGTGAGGAGTCGGCGCAGCGTCGTCGCCCGGGTCCGGTCCACGGATCCAGCCTCGCACCTCGACGCCGGCCGCGCCGGACGTTCCCTCAGCCGTGGTGGCGAGTCCGGTGCGCGGCGAGCACGTCCAGGCCGAAGTCGGACGTCGGGTCGCGCCACACCGAGTGGGCGTGGTTCGCGCTGCGCTGGGTGTTGTCCCACTCGGCGAGCAACCGCGGCCCCTGCAGCCGGTAGTAGTGCGGCGCACCGGGTTCGGTGGACCCGGCCCACGCGAGGTGGACGTCGTCGAGGGCCGCGTCGTCGTAGCCGGCGAGCGGCGAGACCTCGTCCGGCACCCGCCCGAGGTAGGTGGCGAGCAGGTCGCGCAGCAGCGCGCGCTGCGACACGTCGAGGTCGCGTCCGGCGACTCCCTTGGGGGAGGTGGTGAACGCCACCACCTCGTGGTCGTCGTCGTCGAGCCCGGCTGCGTCGTCGATCGAGTCGCTGCGTGCCTGCAGCCTGCTCTGCTCCTCGACGTCGGCGAAGCGGTGCCGCCAGATGCCGGCCAGGGGGATGACCCGGTCCCCGGGGGTGACGCGGGTCCGGTTGGCGGTGACCAGGTCGGAGGGGGCGCGGGGGAGCAGCACCGCACGAGCGGCCAGGTCGCCCGGCAGCGAGCGGACGAGATGGCGCGCGAGGTCCTCGACCGCGGCGAGCGGACGGCTCAGGGCCCCACCGAGCAGGGGCACGCAGGCAGGGTCGGCTCCGACGAAGCACGGCGTGGTGGAGACCAGCTCGCCGTCGACGACGAGGTTGTTCAGCGACACGTGGTGCCCGCCGAAGCGCCAGCCCCACGGCCGGTCGCCCGCGGGGTCGCCGAACACCCGCAGGTAGTACAGGCCCGGGTCGCGGCCGCGCTCGCGGTCGAGCCGGGCGCGGAAGCCCTCGAGGTGGTCGAGGACGTTCTCCAGGCCCATCGTCGTCGCCACCGTGGCGTAGCCGGCGGGGGACAGGCCGGTGGACACGAGCCGCAGCGCGGCCTGCTGCTGTGCGGGCCGCTGCTGGTGCACGGACAGCCCGCCGTGGTCGGTCGGGGTGTAGAACCAGCGCCGCCGCTCGTCGTCGGTGCCCGTCGTCCACCGGCACGGCGCCCCGTCCGACCGCGCACTGGTCCTCGTCGAGCAGGTGCAGCCAGGCCTCGGCCGCCTCGGCCATCCGGTCGGCCACGGCCCGTCGGGCCGCACTGGTGACGACGTCGCTCACGGCCGCAACCTACGCCTGAGGAGGGTGCTCGGTCAGGCGGTGGGCCCGCCGCTCAGCAGCCGGGCAGGGTCGGGACCTCGACGACCTGGGGGGTGCCGAGGGGGCTGGTCCAGTGGTGGGCGATGACGTGGCCGTTGTGGTCGAGGCGTGGTTGTACGTGCCAGAGGCCGGCGGTCTTCCAGCGGTGGCAGCGGCGCGACCTCGGGCTCAGGTTGGCGACCGTGGTGGGTCCTGCGGGGTGGGGGACCTGGTGGTCGAGGTCGCAGCGGGCGGCGGGGACGGCGCAGCCGGGGAAGGTGCAGACCGGGTCGCGGGCGCGGACGGTCTGGTCGATCTCGACGGTCGGGGCGTAGGCGTCGGTGGTGTGGCGCGGGTCGGGTTGCGTGCGCAGGGCGCGGCGGGTGGCGGCGATCAGGGCCGCGCGGGTCCAGCCGGTCTCGGGGGCCCGGCCGACGCGGACGAGGCGGGTGAGGTGGCCGGTGTCGTCGGTGAGCAGCACGCAGGTGGTGGCGCCGCGGTCGAGCAGGTCGGTCGCGGCGACGCGGGCGACCGCTGCTGAGGCGGGTACGGGGGCGCCGACGCCGCGGACCTCACCGGGGGCGTCCTTGGCGTCGCCGTCGTCGAGCAGGGTGTCGGCGTGCAGCACCACGCCGAGCTCGCGCCGGCCACTGCTGGGCCCACCTGCGGGCCGACCGCCTGCGTCGCCGAGGACGGCGGCCTCGAGGGTGTCGACCTTGGCCATCCCGAGGGTGCGGCCCGCCAGCTCGTCCGGGGTCAGGGCGCGGGCGCGGGTCTCGAGGGCGTCGGCGATCCCCACGATCTGGGCGGTGGGGCCGGTCACGGTCAGGGTCGCGACGGCGGGGTTGGTGGGGTCGACCTGGACCCAGGTGCCGGTGCGTTCGCGGACCTCGCGGCGGACCTTGTCCTCGTGGTCGGTGCGTACGGCGGCGACGGCCTTGCGGACGCGGGCGGTGAACGCCGGCGGCTGGACCCCGTCCCAGGGCCCGACCGGGCCGGTCCCGGTCAGCGGCAGTGCGGGTAGCGCGTCGAGCACGGTGGTCTCGACCTGGTGGGTGAGGTGGTCGGGCAGTCCGTCGGTCTCTGCGGCCAGGACCCGGGCGCGGGCGCCGTCGAGGCGGCCGTGCTCCAACGCCGCGAGGGTGCGGGGCAGGACCCGGCACAGCCGGCGGGCGGCGTGGACCTCGCGTTCGGCGTGCCAGCGGGCCAGGCCGGTGGAGGCGGCGACCTCGTCGGCGGCGATCAGGTCCAGGTCGTGCGCCCCGATCCGGCCGTCGCGTGCGGCACCGACCAGGGCGGGCAGGCCGAGCTGCCAGGACTCGCTGGCGTGCACGTGCCGGGTGATCGTGTCGATCTTGCGCAACCGGGCCGCGTCGCGGGCGAAGTCGGTCAGCGAGTGCGCACGCAGGTCGGCCACCAGGGTGCTGCTGGTGTCGTCCGACCTCATGCACCCACTCTAGATGCCAGGTACGACAACGGGTCTCGACCGATCAGGGGGTGGTGGTCCACCGGGCGGTGCCGGTCACGTGGCACCTGCGGAGCGTCCACCGGTACCTGCGACGGATCCGTGGCCCACCCGGGCGGAGCGAGGCTCCTGGACCGTGGACACCTGCCGAGCCGTCACCGCCCTCCTCGTCCTGCTCCTCCTCGCCGGGTGCGGGGGCCCCGGCGACGAGCCGGCGTACGCGGCGCCGCCGCCATCGGGCGAGACCGCCGACGCGCTCGGGCTGCAGGGCGGTGACCTCGACGGGGCGAGGGTCGGGGTCGACGCCGACGTCGCGGCCGTCACCGGCCTCGACCCGGCGCTGCTCGACGCGCTGCGCCGGGCCGCCGCCGCCGCACGCGAGGACGGCATCGAGGTCGAGGTGACCAGCGGGTGGCGCAGCAGGGCGTTCCAGCAGCAGCTCCTCGACGAGGCGGTCGCGAGGTACGGCAGCGCCGAGGAGGCCGCACGGTGGGTCGCGACCCCCGACACGTCGGCGCACGTGCCGGGCGACGCCGTCGACGTCGGACCGACCGACGCCGCGTACTGGATGTCGCTGCACGGCCCGTCGTTCGGGCTCTGCCAGGTCTACGCCAACGAGATCTGGCACTACGAGCTGCTCGCGGGCCCGGACAAGGCGTGCCCGCCGCTGCTGGCGGACAACGCGTCGTGAGAAGCCCTGCGGCTCAGTCTTCCTCGATGACGTCGAGCCCCTGCTCGCGGAGAGCGGCGAGGTGGTCGAGCATCTGGCGCAGCGCGTCCGGGTCGTGACCCTGCCAATCCGTCACCTCGCGGACGACCCGCAACGGAGACGTCGACCGGAACGAGCGCGTCGGGTTGCCGGGGAAGCGCTTGTCGGTGACGTTCGGGTCGTCCTCGAACGGGCCGAGCGGCTCGACGACGTAGACGTGCCCGCGACCGCCGTCCTCGGTGAGCGCCGCGGCGAGCTCCGCGCCCCACACGGCGGTGTCGAGCAGGGCGCTGAAGTAGACGTGTCGCAGGGCCCGGGTGGGACGGAAGTGCGAGCCGTGGCCGGGGACGAGCTCGGTGCCGGGCGGCAGGTCGACCCGCGTCCCGTGGAAGAACGGGCCCTCGACCGTGCCGCAGGTGTCGTGCGTCACGGGGATCACGGGGCAGCACGTCGGCGCTGCCGCACGGCCTCGTACAGCACGACGCTGGCCGCGTTGGCGGCGTTGAGCGAGCTGGCCGACCCCGCCATCGGGATCCGCACCATCCGGTCCGAGGCCTCGCGCCAGGCGCTGCTCAGACCGGTCGTCTCGTTGCCGACGAGCAGCAGCGTGGGCCCCGTGAGGTCGGCGTCGAAGACGTCGACGTCGCCGCGCTCGTCGGTGCCGACGAGCTGCACGGGCACGCCGGCGGTGCGGTGGCGTCCGACCCAGTCGAGGACGGCGGCGGGGGAGGGGGTTCTCACGGTGGGGACGCCGAACAGCGACCCCGTGCTGGCCCTCACCGCGGCGCTGTCGTAGGGGTCGGCGGCGTGCCCGGTCACCACCACCCCGTGCGCGCCGAACGCGTCGGCGGAGCGGATCACAGAGCCGAGGTTGCCCGGGTTGGTGGGCCGGTCGAACACGACGCCGAGGAGGTCGGCGGACACCCGGACGCGCTCGAGGTCGTCGTCGGGGATCGACAGCACGGCGACGAGCTCCGGCGCGTCGTCGCCCTTCTCGCCGAGCTCGGCGATCAGCTCGGGGGTGAGGGCGAAGTGCTCGCCCCCCGCCGTCGCCAGCACGTCCTCGGCCCAGCGGGAGAGGCGACGGCTGCCGTCGACGAGGACCGCCTCGACCGTCCAGCCGTGCTCGAGCGCGACCGTGACAGGCCGCACGCCCTGCACGACGAAGGCGCGCAGGCGCTGCCGCTTGTTCCGGTTGGTCAGCAGGGCCTGCCACTGCTGGACGCGCGCGTTGCGGGTGCGGATCTCGTGCAGGGCGGGGGACATCAGCGTCGTCCCTCCGCGGGAACGGAGGCGATCTCGTCCAGGTACGAACGGGTCTCGTCGTCGGCGACCAGCTCGGGACGGCGACGAGCCCATTCCAGCAGCACCGCCTGGGCTGCACGATCGCTGCGCATCGTCGAGTCGACGCCGGCGGTGGTGGGTAGGCCGTGCTTCCCGGGACCGGTCACCTTCAGCCGCCGGTAGCGCCGCACACCGCCCAGCCGTCCGGTGTGCACCCGGGCCTCGCCGACCTGCAGCGAGGTGGCGGTGTCGAACCGGATGCGCCCCGTGGGTCCGACCACCCGCACGGTGACCTCGTCCGCCGAGAACGTCTGGCGGAACCACCAGATGCCCCAGGTCGCCGCGGTGCACGCGAGCGTGTACGTCCACAGCAGCACCGCGACCAGCGCCTCGGCCACCCACGGGATGCGGCCCTCGTCGTCGAGCCCGCCGTCGAGCACACCGATCGCGTTCGGCCACAGGCCGACCGCCATGGCGCCGGTGAGCACGGTGAGCGCCCGCAGCTTCCATCCCGCGGTCACGACGACGCAGGGGGTGGCTGCCACGCGGGGGAGTGTAGGCGGCTGTCCGTGGGAGCGGCCCGCCCTATCCACCGTGCGCCCGCGCGTACTCGTCGATCTCGCCGAGGACGCGTGCCCGGGTGGCGTCGTCGGCGAACGAGGCGCGCACAGCCGTGCGTGCGAGCTCGGCCACACCCGCGCGGTCGAGGTCGAGCAGCCCGGCGGCGATCTCGTACTCGCGGTTCAGCGTGGTGCCGAACATCGGCGGGTCGTCGGAGTTGACGGTGACGACGACACCGGCGTCGCGCAGCGCGCGGATCGGGTGCTCGTCGAGAGCCGCGACCGCGCGCGTCGCGACGTTCGAGGACGGGCACACCTCGAGCGGGACGCCCTGCTCGGCGAGGTGGACGAGCAGCGCGGGGTCGTGCACCGCCGTCGTGCCGTGGCCGATGCGCTCGGCGCCCAGCAGCTGCAAGGCGTCCCAGATGGTCTGCGGCCCCGTGGTCTCACCCGCGTGGGGGACGCTGCGCAGGCCGGCGGCGCGGGCCGCCTCGAAGTGCGGTGCGAACTGCGCCCGGGGGACACCGATCTCGGGTCCACCGAGGCCGAAACCGACCAGGCCGTCCGGCGCGTGGTGCAGCGCGTAGTCGAGCGTGGAGTCCGCTGACGGCAGCCCGGCCTCGCCGGGGATGTCGTAGATCCAGCGCATCACCAGCCCGAGGTCGCGCTCGACGGCCACGCGGGCGTCCTCGATGGCCTCGGTGTACGCCTCGATCGGCATGCCCCGGCCCTCCTCGTGCGGACGCACCGACGTGTAGGGCGTGCAGGTGAGCTCGACGTACCGCACCTGCTGGCCGGCAGCCAGCTCGCGGCCGACCTCGTAGGTGAGGTAGCGGATGTCCTCGGGCGTGCGGAGCAGGTCGACCACCGACAGGTAGACCTCGATGAAGTGGGCGAAGTCGCGGAACGCGAAGAACCGCGTCAGCTCGTCGGGGTCGCTCGGCACCGTGCCGGGGTGCCGGGCGGCCAGCTCGGAGACGATCCGCGGCGACGCGGACCCGACGTGGTGCACGTGCAGCTCGGCCTTGGGCAGTCCGGCGATGAAGTCGTCCACGGAAGCCGAACCTGCCAGGGCCTGCGGCCGGGCGTCCAGTCGGCGGCTCGGGCAGGATGCCGGTCGTGACCACGATGCTGCAGCGCCAGCGCGAGCTGTGCGAACGCTCCCGGGACGCCCACCTGGAGTGGCTCCTGCGCGCCCTCGACGTCGACCTGGTGCTCGACGTGGGCGCCAACCGGGGCCAGTTCGCCGGCGCCCTGAGGGCGATGGGGTACGCCGGTCCGGTCGTCTCGTTCGAGCCGGCGTCGCAGCCGCGCGCGGAGCTGGAGCGGCTCGCCGCGCAGGACGAGGCGTGGCGGGTGCGTCCGGAGGCCCTGGGCTCCTCGTCGGGGGACGCCCGGCTGAACGCGGTGGACGACGAGTCCGAGCTCGGGTCGCTGCGCGAGGCGTCCGACTTCGGACGGTCGTGGAAGGAGGTGCTGGGGCGCGCGCACGACGAGGTCGTCGACGTCCGCCGGCTCGACGAGGTGTGGGACGAGGTCTCGCACGGGGCCTCGCGGGTGCTGCTGAAGCTCGACACGCAGGGCCACGACCTCGAGGCGTTCCGCGGTGCGGGCGACCTGGTGATGCCCGGGGGACCGGTCGTGGCCGTCGTCACCGAGGTGGCGCTGCTCCCGATCTACGACGGCGTGCCCACGATGGACGAGCACCTGGCCGAGACGGGCGGGGCCGGGTGGTCGGTCGCCGGGCTCTACCCGGTCTCGTTCGACGCCGGGTCGCTGCGGGTGATCGAGCTGGACGCCGTGCTGGTGCGTGCTCCGGCCTGACCCTCCCGCCGCCGGCGCTGCAGGGCGCGCTCGCGGACCAGCAGGAACAGCGGGATCGCGAACGCGGCCGCCACCAGCGCGCACAGGACGAGGTAGACCCACGGCCACCGGATGCCCAGCCGTCGGGACTCGACGAGCACCAGCACCACGCAGGCCGTCGCGAGCACGACGAGGTCGAACGACAGCGACAGGCCGGCCGGTGTCGACGTCGCGTCCCGGACGAAGTCGAGCGCGGTGCCGTCGTGGCGGAGGTTGAACGGCACAGTGAGCGCGGCACCGGCGACGGCGAGCACGCCGTAGACCACCTGCCGCACCAGCGATCCGCGGTCCTGCGAGGTGGGGGAGGGGCTCTCGTCGTCCACGGCGGTCACTCTCACACCACCAGCGGGCCGGCGACCTCGACGCGCTCGTGCTCGACCAGCCAGCGGAGGGCGTCGAGGACCGCCTCGTGCGCCTCGAAAGCCGGTGCGTAGCCGAGGGCCTCGCGGGTGGGCTCGATCGACACGACGTGGTTGCGCCACAGGTGGTCCCAGCTCTGCGAGGCGTGCTCGGGCGACACCCCCGCGCGGAACTCGTCCCACCCGACGCTGGTCAGCTCGGCCTCGCGGCCGAACCACGAGGCGCCGGCCTCGGCGAGGCCGCGCACGGTGACCGCGGTGGAGGCCACGACGTCGAGGGCGAGCCCCGCCGCGGCGTCGCGGTGGGTCACGGCGAGCTCGAACGCCTGGGCGACGTCGTCGGCGTGCACGTGGTGCATGGCCTCGGTACCGAGGCCGGGGACGCGCAGCGGCTCACCGGCCGACAACGTGCGCCAGACGGAGGTGTCGAGGTTGCCGAGCGGGCCGATGGGCACCCACCCGGGACCGCTGATGTGGCCGGGGTGCAGCGAGGTCGTCACCAGCCCGCCGTCCGCCGTCTCCTCGCGCAGCAGCCGGGCGATCTCGGCCTTGTGCACGCCGTACTCACCGACCGGCGGGGTGGCGTTGTGCTCGGTGACCGGCAGCGTGCGGCTCGGGCCGTACCGCCAGATGGACCCGCAGTGCACCAGGTGCTCGACCCGGCCGCGCAGGCCGTCGACCAGGGCCCTGGCCGACGCGGGGGAGAAGCACACCATGTCGACGACGACCTCGGGCTCGTGCTCGAGAACCCGGTGGGCGAAGGTGCCCGCGGCGTCCTCCTCGACCCGGTCGACGCGGACCCGGTCGACCTCGTCCCACGCCGGGTCGTCGACGTACGGCCGTTGCTCGCCGCGGCTCATGGTCGTGACCTCGTGACCGGCCCGGACGAGCCGGGGGACGAGGAAGCTGCCGACGTGCCCGCTGCCACCGACGACGAGGATGCGCACGGGAAGCCACGTTAGCCGGGGGGAGCAGCCACGGCGCTCCGGCCGTCCGTGCCCTCACGCCCCGTCGTCGTGCGAGCCGGTCGCGCGCCACTGCATCAGCCGCTCGCGGC
The DNA here is from genome assembly GCA_963715595.1 of uncultured Actinomycetota bacterium. Classification (GTDB taxonomy): domain Bacteria; phylum Actinomycetota; class Actinomycetes; order Actinomycetales; family CAWJMD01; genus MFD01275-22. Next base: position 1,667,958 of record OY970255.1, on the reverse strand, counting down.
TGCGCACGACGCGCAGCAGCGTCGTGAGCAGGAGCCCACCCACGAGGTTCCCGGCGACCGCGATCGCGAAGAACGGCAGCCACTGGCCGTACGTCGCACCCGGCTCGCCGGCGTGCAGCGCGACGAAGATGATGAGGGTGTCGAGCACCGAGTGGAGCAGCCCGCCTCCGACGATGACGAACGCGATCCCCACCGCGGCGAGGATCTTCGCGACGTCGTCCTCGGTGCCGTTCTGCATCCGGGTCAGCAGGGTGATGGCGGCGCCCGCGAGCACCGTCAGCGCAACCGTGCGCAGGTCGGCAGGGGCCTCGGTGAACGTCCGCGAGCTCTCACCCGCGACCGCGTGCAGGTTCGGCAGGGCGGTTGCGATCAGCCAGGCCACGGCCCAGCCGCCGACGAGGTTGCCCACCAGCGTGCCGAGCCACAGCCGCAGCAGCTGACCCCACGTGGCCTCTCGCGCGAGCACGACCATCACCGGGACGTGGAACCCCTCGGTGAACAGCTCGCTGTGGCCGAGCCGCAGCGCGACGAAGCCGATCGAGAAGGCGAGCGCGCCGAGCAGCCTGCTGCCCGTCGCCTCCTCGACCAGCAGGAGCGCGAGCACGCCGAACGCGACCTCGATGCCCGCGACCGCACCGGTCGCCAGCAGGTCCGGCGTCGTGCGGTGCAGGCGCGGACGGCCCTCGAGGATGACCCGGTCGAGGGCGTCGTCCTTCTCCTCGGTGGTGCGCTCGTCGTCGCGCCGCCCGGAGGGATCGTCGGTCGGGTCGTCGGCCGGGTCGTCGGCGTGGGCGGCCTGGTCGGGCGGCGTTGCGGGCTCGCGCCGCTGCCGAGGGTCCTGGGTCACGTGGTGTCCTCACCGGCGCGCGGGCGGCGCCGAGGACCACCCCACCACGTCCGTGCGCCGACAGCACCCTGCGACAGGGGAGTGCCGTTCGTGGCGTCCCAGGTTCCGGTGCGCCTGGATTGTCATAATGCTCATTATCGGTAGCCTACTAGGACGAGTAGCGATAGATGCAAGAACTCGTCTCCGCATGCTCGCGCGATGTCCCAGCAGGTCAGCGGCTCACGGCCTATCGGTCGAGGTGGCACCCGTCGACGGCGCCGGGAGTCTGATGTCGCAGGTCAGCGCGTGTCGCTCTCATCAGATGAGAGTTTCTCGCATAGGTTCCTGCCCGTGGTGGTGCCTGGTCGGATCCCTGCGGTCCTGGTCGACGACGCCGTCGGGCTGCTCCGGGCTGAGGACCGGGTGTTCGAGGCGATGCTGGATGGTTGGCGTGCCCAGCAGCTGGCGCGGGGGCTGACGACGGCGCACATCCTGGCCGCGGGTCGGCTGGTGAGCCGGTTCCAGGAGCACGCGAATGAATACCCGTGGACGTGGTCGCCGCACCACTTCGACGAGTTCATGGCAGACCGGCGCAGCGGCGAGCGGCAGCTCGCGCTGTCCACGCTGCGCGCCAACGCCTGCGCGATCCGCGCCTTCTGCACCTACGTGACCGAACCCCGGTACGGCTGGATCCCGTTCTGCGAGCGTACGTTCGGGGCGCTGCCCGCGCAGGTGGTGTTCGACTGGAACGCTCCGCGGCACACCACCGACGACGCGGTGCCGCCGGCCAGGCGCAGCCTGACCAAGATCGAGCTGCAGACGTTCTTCGACGCGGCCGACGACGTCGTCGACGAGGAGTTCGCCAAGGGCTCCAAGCGGTGGCTACCGGCGCTGCGCGACTCGACCGCCTTCAAGGTCGCCTACGCCTACGGCTTGCGGCGCCGCGAGGTGACGATGCTCGAGCACGTCGACTTCGGCCCGAACCCGCACGTGCCGGCCTACGACCGGTTCGGCGCGGTCCAGGTCAGGTGGGCCAAGGGCACCCGCGGCTCGGGCCCACGACGACGGACGGTGCTGACCGTCCCCGAGTTCGACTAGGTGGTGCCCCTGCTGACGTTCTGGCTGTCCCCGCAGGGACGCGAACGGTTCCCCACGGCCGACCGGTCTGCGCTGATGTGGCCGTCGGAACGGGCCGAAGGCTCCGGGGTGCGCAACGTCGATCGCGCCTTCCAGCGGATCCGCCGCCGAGCGGGGCTGCCCGAGGAGCTGACGTTGCACGCGCTGAGGCACTCCTACGTCACGCACCTGATCGAGGCCGGCTACGACCCGCTGTTCGTGCAGCAACAGGTCGGCCACGGGTACTCCTCCACCACCGCGCTCTACACGTCGGTGTCGGCGGACTTCAAGCAGAAAACGGTGCAGCGCATGATCGCCCGGCGCATCCGCACCGGCGAGATGCCCGACGGGAGCACCACGTGAGCGAGCAGCGCCGGATCGGGTACCGGTGGAACCTGCGCCAGGTGATGGCTCAGCGGAACCTGTGGAAGACCACCGAGCTGATCCCGCTGCTGCGCTCGCGCGGGATCAACCTGTCCAACGCCCAGGTCCACCGACTCGTGACAGGCACACCGGAGCGGATCCCGGCCCGCACGTTCGCCGCCCTGTGCGACATCCTCGACTGCACCCCGAATGAGCTGTTCGAGCCCTTCGTCGAGCTGCGCGCGGCGAAGAGCGCCAGCGCCCCAGGTCGCCCGGAGGACCTCGGTGTCAGGCCCGGCGAGCCGATCGCCCGCCGGGTGCGGCTGATCCCGCCGGACGCCGATGGCTAGACCCGCGCAAGCCCAGCGATCCCGACGCCTGGCCGGTACCGTGCGGGCGCTGCGGCGGGCACTACCCGATCGCCGCCACCTGGCCCGACGCCGGCGTCTGCGGCTACTGCTACCAGCAGGCCAAGCGCACCCGCGGCACCTGCGCGTGCGGACACACCGGCGTGCTACCCGGCCGCATCGACGAGCGACCGGCCTGCCGCCGGTGCTCCGGCGTCCGGCTCAACCTCGACTGCTCGCAGTGCGGTGCGGAGGATGAGCTCTACCGCGGCAGCCGGTGCTGGCCGTGCGAGCTCGCGGTCGTCGTGGACCAGCTCCTGACTGATCCCCGCACCGGCGTGATGGCGCCCGAGCTGGTGCCGATGGCCGCGGCGTTGAAGTCGATGAAGCGGGCCAACAGCGGCCTGACCTGGATCCGGCAGACCCACGTCAGCGCCTTTCTGAAGGACCTGGCGCTCGCCCCGATGATCACGCACGATCTGCTCGACAGGCTGCCGCGCAGCCGCACCCGCGACTACGTCCGCGGGCTGCTGGTCGAGCACGGCGCCCTCCCCCGCCGGGACGAGACGATGATCCGCTACCAGGAGTGGGCCGCCCAGGCCGTCGACCGGGTCGACGACCCGCAGATGCGCGAGGTCATCGAGCGGTACATCCGCTGGCACCACCTACGCCGGATGCACAACTCCGAGGCCGTCTCCCAGGGCATGTTCCTGACCAGCAAGCAGACCGTCACGGTCGCGATCGAGCTGGTGAACTGGCTGACGGCCGAACGCATCACGCTCGACGAGCTGCGGCAGGCACACCTCGACCGGTGGATCGCGACCGGACCGTCCACACGCTTGCTCGCGGACCGGTTCCTGCGCTGGGCGATCACGAGCTGCCTCGCCTCGGCCGACCTCACCGTGCCCAAGCACCGGCGCGGCACCAGCCGACGGCTCAGCCCGACCGAGCAGGACCACGCGATCGCGCGCGTCGTGCACACCGACGACCTGACCCCACGGGACCGCGCCGCCGCGATTTCTGGTGCTGGTGTTTGCCCAGCAGATCGACAAGATCGTCCGGCTCACCTGGGACGACGTCACCGTCAGCGACGACATGATCACCGTCCGACTCGGCAGCCTCGACATCGCCCTCCCGGCGCCCCTCGACGAGCCTTGGCGGCTACTCGCGGCCAGCACCGAGCACACCCAGACCGCCGCCCACCCCGCCAGCAACTGGGTGTTCCGCGGCCTGTCCCCGGGCAGTCACATCCACGCCATGAGCCTGCGCGCACGGCTCACGCAGGTGTTTGGCGCCCGCGCCGCCCGGCTCGGAACCCTCGAGGAGCTCAGCAAGCTCGCACCGGTCGCCGTCATCGCCGAGGCTCTCGGCTACCACCCCGCCACCATCGAACGCCACGCGTGGACCGCCGCAGCCGGCTACGCCCAGTACGTAGCAGCGGTCTCAACCAGTTCGACCTGACCCATGCGCGCCCGGCTCAGCATGCGTCCTGCCGTCCGCGCGCGTTGAACGACCTCCGACCCAAGACTCCGTCGTACACCGCACCTGATGTCGGAATGCTGAGTGTCTGCGCCCCGCAACGACCAGACTTACGGAGTGCCGGTGAGGCTCTGCTCGACGGTGGCGGTGACGGCTTCGACTGGCTCGGTCATGACGGCATCCTTGCTGGCCAGGTCCTCGGCTACGTCGGAGGTCAGGTCAGCGGCCCGCATGGCGATGACGTTCTGAGATCGGGCAATCGCGATGTCGCCGTCGACGTCGAACACACCGTTGTCCCCGCCGACCGGAACGTAGAACTCGTCCTGGCTCTTGATACCGGGTGCCTCGGCGGAGGTCCGTCGCTCAAGGAACAGCAGCGTCTGCTGACCCGCCTTGACGTCGGACAACCCTTCCTCGGGCCGCTCTGCATGGTCGATCCACGCCAGCACCAGGGTCTTGTTGACGTCGCCGGCAACCACCTGGGTGACCATGACCTCGTGGAACTTCATCGGTATACCGATCGAGTCCTCCGAGTTGCCACCGCGATCGAGCTCAGTGCCGATCTGCTCGCCGATCGTTCCCAGCACCACCACATCAGCTGCCTGCGCCAGATCCTCCACGCTGGGGTAGTCCGGGTAGTCCGATGCGCTGCCGCTTCGGACGACGCCACATCCGGCACTGGCGGCAATGATGGCGGCCGCGCCCAGAGTGGCGAGCAATGCGCGAACGGTTCCGTGGCTCATGTCTGGTCCCCCTTCAGTACTTCGCGTTCACTCCGTTGACGTCATCCGCCCACGGTGCGGTTCCTGCGCAGCTGAACTTCGACGAGCCCTCGCGCATCACCGACGGCCCGGGCGAGGAGCAACTCAACGTCGTGTGAGCGATCCCGTAGGCGTGACCGAGCTCGTGGATAGCCACGATCTTCTTCTGGGTCGAAGTGAGGGTGGCCATGCTGGTGACGTTGAAGATTATGTCGACTTCGTTGCCCAGCCAGTAGCCTGGCCCGCAGGTCCAGTAGGTGGTGGCCCACGCCGTCCAGCTGAAGCCGCCATCATTGACCGAGACCATCGGGTCGCCATCGCTGGGCGCGTATGTGAAGTAGCCGGCGGCCGACGTCGCGTCCCATGCGGACTGCGCCTGCCCGAAGGCGGTCTGGTAAGGCGTGGTCATGTCGTAGTAGCGGTAACTGATGCTGGGGTTGGTCCCGCTGAACTTGCCGCATTCGAACGCGTACGCCGAGGCCGGTGCTGGCACCCCAAGCAGCACCAGAAAGGTCAGCGCGATCGCCGCGCCCAGACCGCCACGAACACGTGATCGTCGCATCTCTCGGCCGCCCCTACTCATGCAACCGCACGATGTCAAGTTGGCGCACGGTACTGCTGTCGAGCCGCCAAGGTCAATCATCAACCTCCTGGCCAGCCGGCTTTCGACCGTGGACCGACGAAGCCGGCTGGTCAGCGGGTCCCGCGACCTTGCCCAACTCGTCCCGGCGGTACACGTCCCGCTACCAGTCGATCAGGAACGCAGGAGCAGGCGCGACGGACGTCTACGGTGTGCCGCATGGCGACCGAAGCAGCTCCCGCGCCGGAGCCGAGCATCACCGACGACGTCCGGTACCAGGCCGAGAGCATCACGCTGACCGGTGGGCGGACCTCGACGTCGGTCGTCACGGTCGCGTTCCACGGTCCGTGGGTGGTCGTCGTCGGCGAGAACGGCTCGAGGTCGGTGTACCCGGCGCACGTGGTGCAGTCGGTCAACGGGCTGAGCCGCGCAGGCTGACACCGTCGGGTGGGTCGTGCTGGCCGACCCCGACGGCACCGAGTTCTGCGTCCTGCCACCGCGCTGATCGCCGGCCGCGCCGGCGCCGCCGGCCCGGCGCGTGCGGGCAGATGGGTGAATCCTCCCTCCTGCGCTCCGGCCGGGTCCGGATCGGGTCGATGGGCACGTCGCCCGCCCGCCGGCGCGGTCGCTCCCGATCCAGGACGGACCCTCCACCCATGCCCTCCGCACCACGTCTCGTCCGGCTCGGCGCGTCCGCCGTCGCCGCCGGGCTCCTGCTCGCCCCCGTCGTCCTGCTCGCGCCGGCAGGCGCGGCCCCGAGCCCGCACGGCAGCTGCGCCGACGTGGCCGCCGCCGCCCCCGGCAGCCCGGACGGTGAGTACGAGATCACCTCGTACGGGCGGACGCTCAGCGTCTGGTGCGCCGACATGGCGACCACCCCCGTGGAGTACCTGACGCTCCAGCGCGGCGGCCCCGGCGTCAACGTGGCGACGTCGAACAACAACTGGTCGCCCTACGTGGAGACGCAGTACACCCGGATCGGGCTGAACCTGCCGACCTCCGTCGCCGACACCTTCACCTTCCGCCCCGCCGACGGCCGGTTCTCCACCACCACCGGCGGCGTCGGGCCGGTCGAGTACGGCACCGGCGGCAGCTGCGGCTTCGCCCCCGGGCCGTTCAACATCGACCTGCGCGGCACCCCGTTCGCGATCGGCCCCGACGCGCTCGTCGACACCGGCTGGATGGGCCACGGCGACGTCACCAGCACCGACGGCCAGCAGGTGCTGGCGTCGCCGAACGCCCGCGGCGACTGCGGCGGGCTGCGGGTGCGGGCGCCCTACGCGCTCAACTGGATCGAGGCGGTCGAGCCCGTCGTGGGCACCTCCCCGGCCGACACCTCGGTCGTCTCCGGCGACGACGCGGTCTTCACCGCCTCCTCGACCGGCGGCCCGGGCACCAGCGTCGTGTGGCAGACCTCCCCCGACGGCACCACCTGGACGGCCGTCCCCGGCGCCACGGGCGACACCCTGACCCTCACCGACGTCACCCGGTCGATGGACGGCCTGCTCGTCCGCGCGACCTACTCCAACGTCGAGGGCACCGCGACCACCACGACGGCGACGCTGTCGGTGGCCGCCGTCGCCCCGGGCGTCACCGCACCGGTCGACGCGACCGTCGCCTCCGGCGCCGACGCCGTCTTCTCGGTCACCGTGACCGGCGACCCGGCTCCGTCCCTGCAGTGGGAGCTCTCCGACGACGCCGGGACCACCTGGACCGACGTCCCGGGCGCGACCGACGCCGAGCTGACGCTCGAGGACGTGACCACCGAGCAGGACGGTCTGCTGGTGCGGCTGAGGGCCGAGAACGAGGAGGGCACCACCACGAGCGCCTCCGCCGAGCTCACCGTGCAGGCGCTGGCGCCCACCGTGTCCGCACCGGCCGACGTCACCGTCGCCGCGGGCTCGGACGCGACCGTGTCGGTCACCGTCACCGGCGACCCGGCGCCGACCGTGCGCTGGGAGCTGTCCCCCGACGGCACGACCTGGGTCGACAGCGGCCTCGAGGGTGAGACCACCGTCCTGACCGAGGTGCCCCACCTCGCGGACGGGTGGCTGTTCCGGGCGGTCGCCGAGAGCGCCGCCGGCACCGCGGTCTCCTCCCCCGCCACGCTCACCGTGACCGCGCTCGCGCCGGTCGTCGTCTCGGCGCCCGAGGCGGTCACGGTCGACGCCGGCGAGGACGCCGCCTTCGCCGTCGAGGCGACCGGCGACCCCGAGCCGGACGTGCAGTGGCAGGTCTCGACCGACGGCCAGGAGTGGACGGACGTCGCCGGCGAGACGGGCTGGAGCCTCGTGCTCGAGGACGTCTCCGCCGACGACCACGGGCTGCTGGTCCGCGCCGTGCTCGCGAACGAGGGCGGAACCGTCGCCACCGACGGCGTGGCGCTGACGGTGGTCTCGCCGCCGGCCGCCTCGCCCGTCACCGCCGTGCCCGTGGCTGCGGCACGAGCCGTCGTCGGCGCCCTGCCGCGGACCGGCACCGAGCCGGTCGGCGTCGCCGTCCTGGGCGGGCTGATGGTCCTCGGCGGTGGCCTGATCACCGTGGCAGCGCGTCGACGGGTCACCGCGCGCTGACGCCCGGCGCCGGCGCGGTCAGTCCCGGTCGCGCCGGCGCACCAGCTCGACCGCCGCTCGCCCCGCCGAGCGCGCGGCCAGCACGGCCAGAGCCGTCGCCACGACGGAGGCGGAGGTCCACCACACCCACCAGCGTCGCGCCGCGAGCACCGTCGGGTCGTCGGCGTCGACGTAGACGGTCACCTGGCCGTCGGCGTCCGGCTGCAGGCACGCGCCCTTGTAGACGCGCAGCGACACCTCGCGCGGCACGCCGTCCGCACCCGTGACGGTCGCCGTGCAGCCCTGCACGGGTGCGCGCACCGGGGTGTCGGCACGCAGCTGGGTGACCGCGTGGCGGCCGCTGACCACGGCGGCCGTCAGCGTCAGGACGACGGCGAGGACGCAGAGCACGACGCGCACCACCAGGTCGCGTGTGCTCGTGGGACCGGCGTCGGCGTGGCGGTCGTCCCGTGCGGGTCGCCCGGACGGACCGCGGGCGGCGCCAGGAACGCGGGAGGCCCTGGGGTGGCGGCGATCTCGACGAGCCCGCCGAACAGGGTCACGCCGGTCGACCGGATGCGTCCGGTCAACGGAGCGTCGTCCCAGCGCTCGACGACCTGCTCCAGCCGTTCCCACCGCGTGCGGGCCGCCGGCACGTCACCGGCGAGGACCGCTGCACGGACCTCGCGGACCAGGTCGGTCGCCGCCCCTAGCGAGGCGTCGTCGGCCCCGGTCGCACGCGACTCCACCTCCGTCGACAGCTCCCGTGCCACCTCGATCTCGACCAGCTCGAGGCGGTCGGTCGCCCAACCCCACTCCTGCGCCTGCGGGACGCCGTCGAGCAGTCCCTCGCGTCGTCTCTGCACTCCCCCATCGTCGCCGCTGCTCGCGAGCACCCGCCACCCGCCGCGCGGGAACGACGAGGCACGACGGCGCGCCGTGGGCCAGGATGGCGCCATGGCCTCCCGCACCTCGAACTTCTGCATCGACGCCGCCGACCCGTGGGCGCAGGTCCGCTGGTGGGCCCAGGTCCTCGACGACTTCCGGCTGGTCGAAGACCCCGAGATGGGTCCGGACGCCGAGGAGTGCTGGCTCGTCGGCCCCGACGACCGGGAGATGATCTTCCTGCGCGTGCCCGAGCCGAAGACGGTGAAGAACCGGATGCACGTGTGCGTGCGCCCGACCGACCGCAGCCGCGACGAGGAGGTCGACCGCATCGTGGCCCTCGGCGCCACAGTGGTCGACGACCGGCGCGAGGGCCCCGACAAGGGCTGGGCCGTGCTGGCCGACCCGGAGGGCAACGAGTTCTGCGTCCTGACGAGGTACACGCCCAGCACCTGAGCGGTCAGTCCGCGTGCAGGTGCAGCTCGTTGCCCTCGGGGTCGGCGAGCAGCCACTCCCCCGCGCCCTCGTCGGCCGACACCACCGTTCCCCCCGCGCCCGTCGCCACGACGATCCGCGCCTCCACCTGGTCGCGCGGGACGTCGAGACGCAGGTGCACCCTCCCCCGCTGGGCGAGCCGCGCCGTGTCGCCTGCCTCCGTCGGCTGGAAGAACACCGGCACGTCGAGCAGGTCGGGGTCGACGAGGTCGGTGAGGAAGTCGCGGGGGTCGTGCTCGTAGCCCAGCACCGCCCGCCAGAACTCGCGCACCGTCGGCACGTCGACGGCATCGATGCCGACCTGCAGGAAGCGGACGTCGTCGGGGGTCGCCGACAGGCCGACGTCGCGCGCGGCCGCCTGGACGCCCGCGGCCAGCGCCACGAAACCCTCTGCCTCCCAGCGGTCCTTGTAGCTGTCGAGCACGACGGCGTCGTCGCGCACGTCGATCATCAGCGGGAGCCCGGCTGCGTCGGCCAGCTCCGCCGCGCGCGCCACGAGCTGCACCACGGCGGCCCGGTCGCCGGCGTAACGCACCTTGGCACCGAACACGACCCGCCAGTCGTCGGCCCCCGCGTCGTCCGGGAACCGGTCGTCGGCGGCCACCGGCACCAGGTCGGCCTCGTTGCCCTCCGGGTCCGCGACGTTGAGGAAGTACGGCCACTCCTCGCCCTCCGGGGCGCGGTCGGGCGCGACGGCGCGGGCCGCGGCGCGTCCGAGCTCGTGCGGGCGCGAGACGTCGAGGTGCAGCCGGGTGCGCAGGGGGCGCTCGTCGTCCCGACGCCGCAGCCGCAGTGACGGGTCGCGACGGAGCGGGTCGACGAGGTCTTCCCCGCCCGCGTACCCGGTCACCGTCGCCCAGAACGCCCGGACGCCCGCCGGGTCGATGGCATCGACGACGACCGAGAGCCTTTGCAGCGCAGCAGGATCGGCGTCCAGCCGGCGCGCCGCCGCCACGGTCGACACCAGCTCGGCCGTCGCCGCGTCGTCGACGGTGACGCGGACCCCCCGGGGCCGCACGTCGACGTCCAGCAGGGCGCCGTCGCCGAGCCGCTCGCCGACCTCCCGGGTGAAGGCCGCGCCCTGCGCGTGCGAGACCGTGGTGAACCACGCGGTCGGGCGCCCGTCGAGCGTTCTCCAGTGGGTCACCGGGTCAGGCTCCCACGTACGCGGCCAGGTGCTCCCCCGTCAGGGTCGACCGCGTCGCGACCAGCTCGGCCGGCGTCCCCTCGAACACGACCCGGCCGCCGTCGTGGCCCGCGCCCGGCCCGAGGTCGATGATCCAGTCGGCGTGCGCCATGACCGCCTGGTGGTGCTCGATGACGATGACCGACCTGCCGCCGTCGACGAGGCGGTCGAGCAGGCCCAGCAGGTTCTCGACGTCGGCGAGGTGCAGACCGGTCGACGGTTCGTCGAGGACGTACACCTCGCCCTTCTCCCCCATCTGCACGGCCAGCTTCAGCCGCTGCCGCTCCCCGCCGGAGAGCGTGGTCAGCGGCTGCCCCAGGGTGATGTACCCCAGCCCCACGTCGGCCAGCCGCTCCAGGATCGTGACGGCGGCCGGCACGTGCGCCTCCCCGGAGCCGAACAGCTCCCGCGCGTCCTCGACCGACATCTCGTGCACCTCGGCGATGTCCTTGCCGCCGAGGGTGTGCTCGAGCACCTCGGCCTTGAACCGGCGCCCCTCGCACTCCTCGCACGGCGACTCGACCGTGGCCATCGGCCCCAGCTCGGTGAAGATCACGCCGGCGCCGTTGCAGCCCTCGCAGCCGCCCTCGGAGTTCGAGCTGAACAGCGCGGGCTTGACGCCGTTGGCCTTGGCGAACGCCTTGCGGATCGGCTCAAGCAGACCGGTGTACGTCGCGGGGTTGCTGCGCCGCGACCCCTTGATGCCGCCCTGGTCGATGACGACCACGCCCTCGCGCCCGGCGACCGAGCCGTGGATGAGCGAGCTCTTGCCGGACCCGGCCACCCCGGTCACCACCGTGAGCAGCCCCAGCGGCACGTCGACGTCGACGCCCTGCAGGTTGTGGGTGCTCGCGCCGCGCACCTCGATGGCGCCGGTGGCCGTGCGGACGGTGTCCTTGACCCGGGCCCGGTCGTCGAGGTGCTTCCCGGTGATCGTGGCGCTGGTGCGCAGCCCGTCGACGTCGCCCTCGAAGCAGATCTGGCCCCCCGCCGAACCGGCGGCCGGTCCGAGGTCGACGACGTGGTCGGCGATCGCGATCGTCTCCGGCTTGTGCTCGACGACGAGCACCGTGTTCCCCTTGTCGCGCAGCTGCAGCAGCAGGTCGTTCATCCGCGCGATGTCGTGCGGGTGCAGGCCGATCGTCGGCTCGTCGAAGACGTAGGTGACGTCGGTGAGGGACGACCCGAGGTGGCGGATCATCTTGGTGCGCTGCGCCTCGCCGCCCGACAGCGTGCCGGCCGGGCGGTCGAGCGAGAGGTAGCCCAGCCCGATCTCGGAGAACGAGTCGAGGATGTGCTGGATGCCGGCCAGCAGCGGCGCGACCGAGGGCTCGCGCAGGTCGCGGACCCACCCGGCCAGGTCGCTGATCTGCATCGCGCACAGGTCGGCGATCGACCTCCCACCGATCTTCGAGGCCCGGGCCTCCGGCGTCAGGCGGGTGCCCTCGCAGTCGGGGCAGGTCTGGAAGGTGACCGCGCGCTCGACGAACCGCCGCACGTGCGGCTGCATCGCCTCGGGGTCCTTGGACAGCATCGACTTCTGGATCTGCGGGATGATCCCGGTGAAGGTGAGGTTGACCCCCTCCACCTTGAGCTTGGTGGGCTCCGACCACAGCATGACCTCGAGCTGCTTCTTCGTGAACGCCTTGATCGGCTTGTCCATCGGCAGGCCCATGCCCTCGAACAGCCGGCCGTACCAGCCGTCCATCGAGTAGCCCGGGACGGTGAGGGCGCCGTCGCGCAACGACCTCGAGTCGTCGTACAGCGCCGTCCGGTCGATGTCGTTGACCTTGCCCATTCCCTCGCAGCGCGGGCACATGCCGCCGAGGTAGACCTCCTGCTTGGCGATGCGGCGCTCGGTGCGTCCGCCCTTCTCGGTCGTCATCATCCCGCTGGCCTTGCGGGTGGGGACGTTGAACGAGAAGGCCGTCGGCGGTCCGACGTGCGGGTCGCCCAGCCGGCTGAACAGGATGCGGAGCATCGCGTTGGCGTCGGTGGCCGTACCGACGGTGGAGCGCGGGTTGGCCCCCATCCGCTCCTGGTCGACGATGATCGCCGTCGTCAGGCCCTCGAGGTGGTCGACGTCCGGGCGCGCCAGCGACGGCATGAAGCCCTGCACGAACGCGCTGTAGGTCTCGTTGATCATCCGCTGCGACTCCGCGGCGATCGTCGCGAACACCAGCGAGCTCTTGCCCGAGCCCGAGACGCCGGTGAAGACGGTCAGGCGCCGCTTGGGGATCTCGACGCTGACGTCCTTGAGGTTGTTCTCGCGGGCGCCGACCACGCGGATCATCGTCGTGGGTGTCGGCGGCGTGCGGTGTCGTCGTCGACGCGGAACGCGTCCCCTGCTTCGTGGCCATGCGCGGCAGTCTCCCCGATCGGTGGGTGCGGGTGTCGGTGTGCGGCTGTCGGTGGTCCGACCCGGCGCGACGGCGGAACTCAGCGCTGCTGCTGGATCCGCACCGTGTTGCCCGCGGGGTCGCGCACCGCGCAGTCGCGCGAGCCCCAGTCCTGGTCGGTCGGCTCCTGCACGACGTCGACGTCGCCGGCCTGCAGCCGCTCGAACGTGGCGTCGAGGTCGGGCGTCGACAGCATGATGCTGGCGTAGGTGCCCTTGGCCATCATCTCGGTGATGGTGCGGCGCTCGTCGTCGGTGACGCCCGGGTCGGCCGCCGGCGGGTGCAGGACCAGGTTGACGTCGGGCTGCCCGGGCGGGCCGACGGTCAGCCAGCGCATCCCGGAGTAGCCGACGTCGCCGCGCAGCTCGAAGCCGAGGGTGTCGCGGTAGAAGCCGAGGGCGGCGTCCGCGTCGTCGTGGGGCAGGAACGTGGTGTGGATGCTCAGGTCCATGCCGACGACGCTAGGAGCCGGCGCCGGCGCGTGCTTCTCGATTCCTGACCGGTCTGGTGACCTTCCTGGTCTCGCACGACGGCACGGCGTCGAGGTCGGCCGTACCCCTGTCGACGGCCGCCTGCCGGCGGTAGGCGCTCGGCGGCACGCCGACCAGCTCGGTGAACCGGGTGCTGAAGGTGCCGAGCGAGGAGCAGCCCACCGCGAAGCAGACGTCGGTGACGCTCAGGTCGGTGCGCCGCAGCAGCGCCATCGCGCGCTCGATGCGGCGCGTCATGAGGTACGAGTAGGGCGACTCCCCGAACGCGGCGCGGAACTCGCGGCTCAGGTACCCCGACGACAGGTGCACCCCGCGCGCCAGCGCCTCCACGTCCAGCGGCTGGGCGTACTCGCGGTCGATGCGGTCGCGCACGCGGCGCAGCAGCCTCAGGTGCCTGACCCGCTGCGGCGCGACCACCGGCTCGCGCGCTCCGTCCACCGGGCCATCCTGGCCCCACTGAGCGAGCCGTGCGGCCACTTCACGCGCGTCGTCGCACCAGTTCGGTGCCAGCACCGTCACTGAACTGGCGAAACGGCCTCCGCCTCGAGGACCGCCACGTCGGTACCTGCGGCCGATCCGTGCGACCCGGGTGCCTGTGGTTCGCTGGCCGTGGCCGGGCACCGACGGGCCGGACAGCGACGGAGGGGGCGGGCGTGAGGGACGGGACCACGGCGGCGACCGCGCGCCTGCGGGGCTGGTGGCCGGACGCGCTCGTCGCCGCCGGCGTCGTGGTCGTCGGTGCGGTCGAGGTCTCCGAGCGCGCCGCCCTGCGGGTCGACGGCACGGTGCTGCTGGCGTGGAACGTGCTGGTACCGGTCGCGGTTGCCGCCGGCCTCGCGCGCCGCGCGCCCGGCCTGGCGCTCGGCCTGGTGTGGGCCGTCGGCGTGGGGCAGCTGCTGTCGGGCGCACCCCTGCTCGCGACCGAGGCCGCGGTGCTGGTCGTGGCGTTCGGCACCGCGCGCTGGGGGTCCGTCGCGACGGCCGCGCTGGGCGGGGCGTCGGTGCCCGTCGGCGTCGGGGTCGCGGCGCTCGCGGTCGCCACCGGCATCTACCCGCGCGGGCAGGCCGACGTGGAGCTGCTGAGCGACCTGCTGGACGTCGTCGCGCGGCTGGGCGGGTTCGGCGTCGTGGGCGCCGTGGCGCTGCCGCTCGCCGTCCTCGCTGCGGCCTGGCTCGCCGGGCTCGCGCTGCGCTTCCTCGACCGTGCGACCGCCTCGCGCGTGCAGCAGGCCGCCGCCGAGGAGGGCGAGGCGCTCGCGCGGGTCGAGACGGGGCAGGCTCTCGAGATCGCGCGGCTGCGCTCGGACCAGGCGCGCCTGGCGCGCGACGTGCACGACGTGGTCGGCCACTCGCTCGCGGTCATCCTCGCCCAGGCCGAGTCGGCGCAGTACCTGCCGGACGAGGACCCCGCCCGGCTCAAGGAGGTGCTCGCCACCATCGCCAGGTCGGCGCGGACCTCCCTCGTCGACGTGCGGCACGTGCTGGCCGACCCCGGCGCCGCGGGTCGGCCGGTGCGCGTCGACGAGCTCGACCGGCTCGTCGAGGGCGCGCGCGGCACCGGGTACGCGCTCCAGCCGGTGGTGACGGGCACGCCGCGGCCGCTGCCGCCCGAGCTGGCCGCGGTGGCGTACCGGGTGCTGCAGGAGATGCTGACCAACGCGCTGCGGCACGGCCGCCGCGACGCCCCCGTGCGGGTCGAGCAGCGCTGGCCCGACTCCTCCGAGCGAGAGCTGGTGCTGCTGGTGCAGAACGCCACGACGCCCCCACCGGCCGACGCCGGGTCGGGCCAGGGCCTTCCCGGCATGCGCCGACGCCTGGAGTCGGTCGGCGGCCACCTGTCCGTCGTCGACGACGAGGGCGGTGGCACGTTCACGGCCACCGCGCGGATGCCGGTGCGCGCGTGATCTCCGTGCTGCTGGTCGACGACCAGGACCTCTTCCGCGCCGGGGTGCAGGTGATCGTCGACGCCCAGGACGGCATGCACGTCGTCGGCAGCGCGGGCGACGGCCTCGACGCCGTCCGGCTGGTCGACGAGCTGGAGCCGGACGTGGTGCTCATGGACGTCCGGATGCCCGAGATGGACGGCGTGGAGGCGACGCGGCAGGTCTTCGCGCCCGAGCGGGTCGCCCGCCGCGCGAAGCCGGTGCGGGTGGTCGTCCTGACCACGTTCGACCTCGACGACCGGGCCGCGACCGCGATCCGGCACGGCGCCAGCGGCTTCCTGCTCAAGGACACGACCCCGGCGCAGCTGGCGCACGCGATCCGCACGGTGCACGCCGGCAACGCCGTGCTGGCGCCGGCCGACCTGACCCGGCTGCTGGAGCGGCAGCTGGTGGGCGCCCCGGAACCCCCGGCGGCGTTCGCGACGCTCACCGGCAAGGAGCGCGAGGTCTTCGACGCCGTCGCCCGCGGGCTGTCGAACGCCGAGACAGGGCGGCTGGTGTTCGCCTCGGAGTCGACCGTGAAGACCCACGTCGGCGCGATCCTGCGCAAGCTCGGCCTGCGCGACCGGGTGCAGGTCGTGGTGTTCGCGCACGAGCACCGCCTGCTCGGCTGATCCCCGGGTCGCGGTCGCGCGTGCGGTGAACCACGTGCAGCGAGGCCCTCGACCGCACCGCGCTCGCCGACCCCACCAGCCTTCCAGCGGGTGCGGGCCCGCCGCCTCGACGGCCTGCAGGCGTACGTGGCCACCGGCGCGGCGACGACCGGGCTCGACGACGAACCCGCCCGCCCGGTTCCTGAGGGCGTTCAGCTCTCCGGCTCGCCCGGAGGCAGCGCCGGCCGCGCGGTCGTCGGGTACAGCCCGGTGACGAACCCCCAGGTGCGCTCCCCCGTGCGCGGCAGCTGCGAGAACTCGTCGACGAGCTCCTGGACGCGGCGCCAGAACGGCTCGACCTGCTCGGTCGGGATCGCCGAGTACCGCAGGTTGGCGCGCAGGTCGTCGGCGCGGTGCGCCGGCTCGGACTCGGCCGCGGCGATCGGCAGGTAGTTGGTGACGAGGGGCAGCTGGTCGGGGGCGATGACGCCGACGTAGTACGTGCGCGCCGTGCGTCCGTAGAACCGCTCCTGGATCGCCCGCACCCGCCGGGTGCGCACCACCCGGAGCACGCCCGCCGCGACCATCTGCTGCACGTGGTAGGCCACCGTGCTGCGCGGGCGGCCGACCGCCTCGGCCAGCTCACCCACGGTCGCGGCCCGCTCGAGCAGCAGGTCGAGCAGGGTGCTGCGCAACGGGTCGAACACCGCCCGCAGCTCGGGTGTGGTGCTCACCCGGCGCACGTCCTCGAGGTCGTAGTCCGGGGTCGCCGGCCCGTCCGCGCGATTGCTCGACATCTGTGGATCATTCCCCTACCGTCAACGATCGAGAAGTCCGGATCATAACGAGAGGGGACGTGACGTGGCCGACGTCGTGCTGGTGCCGGGGCTGTGGCTGCAGGGGTCGACGTGGGACGCGGTGGTCCCCCACCTCGAACGGGCCGGGCACCGGCCGCGCCCGCTGACCCTCCCCGGCACCGCCCCGGGCGCCGACCGCGCCGGCCTCGGCACGACCGAGCTGGTGGCGGCCGTGGTGGCCGCGGTCGACGAGACGCCCGACGGCGTCCCGGTCGTCGTCGTCGGGCACTCGATGGGCTGCGCGGTCGTGCACGGCGCGGTCGACGCCCGGCCCCGACGGGTCGCGCGGGCCGTCCACGTCGGCGGCTTCCCCTCCCCGTCGGGGCGGCCGCCGGCCGCCGGCTTCGGCACGGACGGCGACGACCTGCCCTTCCCCGGCTGGGACGCCATGGACGACGCCGACGTGCGCGACCTGGACGAGGCGACGCGCGTGCAGGTGCAGGCGACGATGGTGCCCTCCCCCGCGGGCCTGACGACCGACCCGCTCGTGCTCGGCGACGAGCGGCGGTTCGCCGTCCCGGTGACTATGGTCTGCCCGGAGTTCACCCCCGACCAGGTGCGTGGGTGGGTCGGCGCCGGCGACCTGCCCGAGCTGGCTGCGGTGCAGGACGTCGAGTACGTCGACCTCGACAGCGGCCACTGGCCGCAGGTGACCCGTCCCGCCGAGCTGGCGGCGGCGATCGCGGCGGCGGCGGCGCGGGCCGACGCGACCTGAGGCAGGGGTGCCGCGCTCAGGCGCGGCCGTGGGCCCGGCGCCCGACGGCGACCGGCTGGTCGCCGTGGTGGCGACCCGCGACCGCCAGCGACCACAGCGCCCACAGCAGGCCGGGCACCGACACCGCGGCGACCGCGACGGCGATGGTCGTGGTCTCGGCCAGGGCGCCGGCCGTCAGTGCGCCGACCCCCTGGCTCGACATCAGCGCGCCCTGCGCGAGCGAGAACGCGGTGGCGCGGGTGGCGTGCGGCAGCCGGGACCCGAGGATCGTCCCGATCGACACCGTGAGCGACGCGAGCGCGCCCAGCAGCAGCAGGGGCACGACGCCGAACGCGAGGTCCGGCCGGGTCAGCAGCAGCGCGCCGGAGACGGTGAGACTGCCCACCACGGTCAGCGCCGAGACCCGCAGCAGCCGCTCGTGGGGTCCGGTGTGCGGCAGCGCGAACATCGCCACCAGGGCGCCCGCGGCGATCACGGCCGACAGCAGCCCGGCGCGCTCGGCGCCGCCCCCGGCGTACTCCCGCGCGTACAGCACGACCAGGCCCTCGGCCGCCATCAGCGGCATGCACGACAGCACCAGCAGCAGCACGGCGGTGCGCAGCAGCCGGTCCGAGCCGTAGACCCGGGCCGCGGCCCGCAGGTGGGTGGCCACGCCCCCCAGGTCCGACCACGGCCGTGCGTCCGGCTCCTGGGTGGCGCGCGTGCGGGTGCGGATGGCGGCGATCAGCACCCCCGACAGGGCGAACGTGGCCGCGTTGACCGTGAGCGCCCACGACGGGCCCACGAGGGCGACGAGCCCGCCGCCCGCGGCGTAGCCGACCAGCAGCCCGGCCTGGTAGGTCGCGTTGAACAGCATCAGGGCGTGGCCGTAGTGCTCGGGGCCGGCGAGGTCGGGCAGCGCGGCCGAGCGCGCCGCCTCGAACGGCGGGCTGGCCGAGGACGCCACGAACACCAGGGCGAGCACGGCCCACACCGGCATCGGCGTCCAGGCCACCACCAGGAACACCGCGACCCGGACGACGTCGGTGACGATCATGACCGAGCGGTGCGTGAACCGGTCGGCCAGCGTCGACAGCACCTGCCCGAGCCCGAGCCACGGGGCGAGCGAGACGGCCGTCACCGCGGCGGTGGCGAGCGGCGACCCGGTGCGTTCGAGCACCAGGTACGCCAGCGCGAGCCGCGCCGACCAGTCGCCGATCTCGCTGGCGACCTTCGCGCCCCACAGCAGCCGGATGTCGCGGTGGCGGAACGGGACGACGAGGTCGCCCACGCGCTGGCGCGTCCAGGCGGCGAGCACCCTCGGGGTACCCGTCGGCGGCTCGCCCTCAGAGGTCACCGGTCTCCCTGGCACGCGTCCGTCCGCGGTGGCGCCCCGGGTCGGGGTGCCACCTCGCCGCCACCCCGGTGGGGGTGCCGGTCGTCGGATCACGGATGTCCGATCAACGTGCATGTGTACTGCATCCTCGCCCCTGGGGGGAGGTCCTCGTCCCGACCTGTGGGCAGCGGGGACGCGCCCGCCCACCGGGGGGCACGCCTCGTGGTGCGGTACTAGGGTCCCTGGCATGCACGTGCACCCCCTCGGGATCGACTTCGGCGGCTCCGGCATCAAGGGAGCCCCCGTCGACCTCGCCGACGGCGAGCTCGCCGCCGACCGCGTCCGCATCCCCACCCCGCAGCCGGCCACGCCCGAGGCCGTCGCCGAGGTCGTGCGCGAGCTGCTCGGGCACTTCCCCGAGCACGCCGGCAGCGCCGTCGGGGTCACCGTCCCCGGCGTCGTGCGCCACGGCGTGGTCAGCTCGGCCGCCAACATCGACCACGCCTGGATCGGCACCGACGCCGACGCGCTGTTCACCGAGGTGCTCGGTCGCGACGTGCACGTGGTCAACGACGCCGACGCCGCCGGGGTGGCCGAGGCGCGCTACGGCGCCGCCAAGGGCGTGAGCGGGGTCGTGCTCGTCACCACCCTCGGCACCGGCATCGGCTCCGCGCTGGTGGTCGACGGCCAGCTGGTGCCCAACACCGAGCTCGGGCACCTGGAGATCGACGGCCACGACGCCGAGTCGCGGGCGGCGGCCAGCGCGCGCGAGCGCGAGGAGCTGTCGTGGGAGCACTGGGCGCACCGGCTGACCCGCTACTACCGCACCCTCGAGAAGCTGTTCTCCCCCGACCTGTTCGTCGTCGGCGGCGGGGTCAGCAAGAAGTCCGAGAAGTTCCTCCCGCTGATCGAGGTCTCGACGCCGATGGTGCCGGCGACCCTGCTCAACACCGCCGGCATCGTCGGCGCCGCGGCGCTCGCCCAGGTGGAGTCGGCGGCCCGGTCGCACGCGTGATCCGGTCCCCCGCGTGATCCTGGAGCGGCTGCACGTCGAGCCGCACCGGCGGCTCCCGGGCTCCCGCTGGCCCTTCAGCGTCCCCGCGGTGCGCGACCTCGCCACCGACGGGCTGCGGCTGCAGGCGCCCGTGACCGTCCTGGTCGGCGAGAACGGCTCGGGCAAGTCGACGATCGTCGAGGCCGTCGCCGAGTGGTTCGGGATCGACAGCCAGGGCGGACGGGCGAACCGGAAGTACGTCTCCGACCGCCCACGCACCGTGCTCGGCGACCTGATCAGCGCCGAGCTGGGGGCAGAGGGCCACGAGTGGTTCCGGCGCACCCGGCTGAAGCGGTTCGGGTTCTTCCTGCGGGCCGAGACCGCGTTCGGCCTGATGACCGCGGTCGAGGGCTCCCCCGGCTACTGGGAGCAGCACACCTCGCTGATGAGCCACGGCGAGGGCTTCCTCACCGTGTTCGACGCGATGCTGCGCTCGCCGGGCATCTACGTCCTCGACGAGCCCGAGGCGGCGCTGTCGTTCCAGTCGACGCTGGTGCTCGCCGCCCGGCTGCACCGGCTGGCCCGGGAGGGGTCGCAGGTGCTGGTCGCCACCCACTCCCCCGTGCTGAGCGCCCTGCCGGGCGCCGACGTGGTCGAGCTGGGCGAGCACGGGATGCGGCGCACCAGCTGGGACGACCTCGAGGTGGTGGGGCACTGGCGCAGCTACCTGCAGGACCCCGGGCGGTACCTGCGGCACCTGCTGGCCGACGACTGACCGACCGGCGCCGATCGGCCTGCGGGAACAGAGCTGGACACCCGCTGGTTCACGTAGTTGAATCCTGAAGGACTTGCCCCGAGGAGGACGCCGTGCCCGCGATCACCGTTCCCGACCTGACCGTCCTGCCGCGCATCACCGCGCCGGGCGCCTCCGCCCCGCAGCGCCGGGTGCGGCAGGTGACCACGGCCCCCAGCGGCTACGAGGGCGAGGGCTTCCCCGTCCGCCGCGCGTTCGCCGGCGTCGACCTCGCCGACCTCGACCCGTTCATCCACATGGACCAGATGGGCGAGGTCGAGTACGCGCCGGGCGAGCCCAAGGGCACCGCCTGGCACCCGCACCGCGGCTTCGAGACCGTCACGTACATCATCGACGGCACCTTCGAGCACTCCGACTCCGAGGGCGGTGGCGGCGTCATCACCGACGGCGACACCCAGTGGATGACCGCGGGCTCCGGCCTGCTGCACATCGAGAAGCCGCCGGAGTCGCTCGTCATGAGCGGCGGGCTGTTCCACGGCGTCCAGCTCTGGGTGAACCTGCCGCGGGCGCAGAAGCTGCACGCTCCGCGCTACCAGGACCTGCGGGCGAAGCAGCAGTCCCTCCTGACCAGCGCCGACGGCGGCGCGCTCGTCCGGGTCATCGCCGGCGACGTCGACGGCCACCAGGGCCCCGGCAGCACGCTGACCCCGATCACCGTCGCCCACGCGACGCTGTCGCCCGGCGCCGGGCTCGACCTGCCGTGGCAGGCCGACTTCAACGCGCTGGTCTACGTCCTCGCCGGACGTGGCACGGTCGGCGCCGAGCGTCGTCCGGTGCGCAAGGGCCAGCTGGTCGTGCTGGGTGCGGGCGAGGCGATCACGGTCGCCGCCGACCGCAGCCAGTCGGCCAAGGAGCCCGACCTCGAGCTGCTGTTCCTGGGCGGGCGGCCCATCCGCGAGCCGATCGCGGCGTACGGCCCGTTCGTGATGAACACCCGCGCCGAGCTGGTGCAGGCGTTCGAGGACTACCAGGCCGGACGGCTCGGCCGGATCCCCCCGCAGCACGGTCCCGACCGCGTCGTCACCACCTGAGCGGTCACCACCCGAGCGGTCCAGGGTCCGCCCCCTAGGGTTGGGCGCATGACCTCGACCGCCCCGCGGGCGACCGGCGCCGACGCCTGGTGGCGCGGCGCGTCGGCACCGCGCAGCCTCGCCGACCTCCTCGTCCACCACGCCGAGACCGAGCCCGACCTGCGGCTGGTCTCGCGGCGCGAGGGGTCGTCGTGGGTGCCGGTGACGGCGGCCGAGTTCCGCGTCGAGGTCGAGCAGGTCGCGCGTGGCCTGGTGGCCGCGGGCGTGCAGCCCGGTGACCGCGTCGCGCTGATGTCGAAGACCCGGTACGAGTGGACGCTGGTCGACCTCGCGGTGTGGGCGGCCGGCGCCGTCGGCGTCCCGGTGTACGAGAGCTCCTCGGCCGAGCAGCTGCGGTGGATCCTCGAGGACTCCGGCGCGGTCGCCGTCGTGGTCGAGAACCACGGTCACGAGGAGCTGCTCGAGCAGGCCCGCACCGACCTGCCCGGCGGGGGGCCCACCCACCACTGGGTGCTCGACGCGCGCACGCCCGAGGTCTCGCTGGTCGCCCTGCGCGCGAGCGGCGAGACCGTCGAGGCCGACGAGCTCGACCGGCGCCGGGCGGGGCTCGACCGCGGCACCCTCGCCACGCTGATCTACACCTCCGGCACCACCGGACGACCCAAGGGCGTCGAGCTCACCCACGGCAACTTCCTCGACGAGGTGTCCTCGGCGATCGAGTTCCTGCCCGAGCTGTTCGAGGACCCCCAGGCCTCGACGCTGCTGTTCCTGCCGCTCGCCCACGTCTTCGGGCGGATGATCCAGGTCGCGGTGCTGCAGGTGGGTGTGCACACCGGGCACAGCGACATCGGCCGTGTGACGGTCGACCTCGCCACCTTCTCGCCGTCCTTCGTCCTGGCCGTCCCCCGCGTCTTCGAGCGCGTCTTCGACGGCGCCCGCCGCAAGGCGGTCAAGGCCGGACGCGAGAAGGTGTTCGACGCCGCGGCGCAGACCGCGATCGACTACAGCCGGGCCCTGGACGCCGGCCGGGTGGGTGCGGCGCTGCGCGTCAAGCACGCGGTGTTCGCGCGCCTGGTCTACGGCAAGATCCTCGACGCCCTCGGTGGCCGGGCCCGCTGGGCGGTCTCGGGCGGCGCCGCGCTCGGCGAGCGGCTCGGGCACTTCTTCCGCGGCATCGGGGTCACCGTGCTCGAGGGGTACGGCCTGACCGAGACCACCGCCGCGTGCACCGTGAGCACCCGGGCCGGCCAGCGGATCGGCACCGTCGGACGTCCGCTGCCGCGGTTCGAGGTGCGCACCGCCGACGACGGCGAGGTGCTGGTGCGCGGCGGCCACGTCTTCACCCGGTACTGGCGCAACGACGAGGCCACGGCCGAGGCGCTCACCGACGACGGCTGGTTCCGCACCGGCGACCTCGGCCGCGTCGACGACGACGGCTACCTGAGCATCACCGGCCGCAAGAAGGAGATCCTGGTGACCTCCGGCGGCAAGAACGTCTCCCCCGCACCGCTCGAGGACGTCGTGCGCGCCAACCCGCTGGTCAGCCAGGCGCTCGTCGTCGGCGACGACCGGCCGGAGGTGGCGGCGCTGGTCACCCTCGACCCGGACGGCGTGCAGGCCTGGCTCGAGCAGCAGGGCCGCACCGGCGTCGCGCTCGCGGACCTCATCGACGACGCCGACCTGCGGGCGGCGGTGAAGGAGTCGGTCGACGAGGCCAACCGCACCGTGTCGTCCGCCGAGGGCATCAAGCGGTTCCGCGTGCTCGCCACCGACTGGACCGAGGCGGGCGGCCACCTCACCCCCAGCCTGAAGCTGAAGCGGTCGGTGATCATGCGCGACTTCGCCGCCGACGTCGAGGCGCTCTACGCCCGACGCGCCTGAGGAGGCGGCACCGCCTCGGTGGCGGGCGGCCACGCGAACCAGCCGAGGCCGCCGCGCCAGTGCCCACCTGCCTGCAGGTGGTCGGCGACGGCCCGCTCCAGCGACGTGCCGCGCGGCAGCGCGTCGAGGTCGGGCTCGCGGCGTCCGACGACGAACTCGACGACGGCCTGGTCGTCGGTCACCGTCCGCTCGACGTGGTGGAACAGGTCGCGGAACGCGGCGATGTTCGACCCCGGCCGCAGGTACGCACCGAGCTGGGGGTCGAGCAGCCACGAGTGGCAGGTGGCGACGGCGACCGGCTCGTCCGGGAAGTACCGGGCGAAGAACTCGACGCCGCGGCGCAGCGAGTCGCCGCACTCCCGCGGGGTGAACGGCCCGCAGTAGTCCGGGATGTGCACGCCGAGCGCGTGGTCGCCGGGCTCGACGTGCAGCCCCTGCGCGCTGATCGAGGCGGCGTCCTCGGCGCTGAGCCGGCAGCGCTCGAGCTGCAGCCGTCCGAGCTGGACGATCTGGCCGCGCGCGTGCAGCGCCAGCCAGGTCGCGTTCACCAGGCCGCCGTGGCCGGTGCGCCGCCGCGCGTGCGTGACGTGGCGCCCCACGTCGGCCAGGGTGGCTCGCACGACCTCGTCGGGGACGCCCAGCGCGCGCCACCACCGCCGGGTGCGCGGGGCGACCGCCACCAGCGCCAGCAGGTGCGCCCAGCGTGCGACCGGGTGCACGTCGGGCAGGTCGGGCGGCGCGGGGTCGTGGTCGAGCGTCCCCAGCCGCGACGTCAGCGCCCGGGCGGCGTGCTCGACCAGCCACCACGCGTCGGTGCCGGGCACGGGCCGGGCGGCCAGGGCGAGCGGCACCTCGCGGTGCGGGACCGCGAGGTCGAGCAGGGCGTCGACGAGGGCGTGGCCGTCGGGCAGCGCGAACGGCTCGTCGTCCGCGGGGCCGAGACCCTCCAGCGCCTCCAGCCACGTCCGGGTGCTCGCGCCCGCGCGCAGCGCGTCGAGGGAGAAGGTGCCCTCGCGCACGTCGGCGGTCACGACGGGTGCGGGCCGGCCTCGGAGACCGGCAGGGTGTCGTCGGGGTCGCTGCCCGGCGGCGGCGACCCGGGCGGCGCGGCCGCGACGGCGGCGGCGCTGATCGTCGACCACGCCTGCTCGCTCGAGCGCAGCTGCGACGCGGGAGCCCCCTCCTGGCGGCGCAGCTTCAGCGCGGCGGTGGCGTCGGCCAGGGCGCCCGTGAGGTCGCCCGCCTCGAAGCGCACCTTCGCGCGGTGCTGGAGGGCGGCGCCGACCAGCAGCGGCTCGTGGCCCGCGCCGGCGTGCGCGAGCGCGGTGGTCAGCAGCGCCTGCGCGACCTCGAGGTCGCCCTGCCGGTGCCGCACCTGGGCCAGCCGCACCATCGCCGGCACCTCGGCGGCCGCGTCGCCGCCGGCGTGGGCGGCCAGGTCGGCCTCGGCGAGCGGGCGCGCCTCGTCGAGGCGCCCGAGCAGGCGCAGCAGGTCGACCCGCTCGCCGCGCGTGGCGTCGGTGTCGTCGAGACCGGCCAGCCGCGCCTCCAGCGCGCCGGGGTCGGTCACGACCTGGCGCAGCGTCCGGTCGTCGGTGTGCCAGGCGCGCTCGAGCCCCGCCGGCCGCCCGCTCACCCGGGCGCGACCTCGTCGAGGACCGCCAGGTCGTCGGCGGTCGGCTGCCAGCAGCCCGCGGCCACGTTGGCCAGCACCTGCTCCGGCGTCGTCGCGCCCGCGATCACCGAGGCGACGCCGGGCTGCGCGGCCAGGCCGCCGATCGCGACGTCGAGCATCGAGACGCCGCGCTCGTCGGCGAACGCGGCCGATCGCCTCGATCCGGTCGAAGTCGGCCGCGGCCAGCCGCTCGGGCCGCGAGGCCAGCCGGGTGCCGCCCGGGGCGTCCTCGCCGCGGCGGTACTTGCCGGTGAGCAGCCCGGACGCCAGCGGGAAGTACGGCAGCAGCCCGACCCCGACGTGCTCGCAGGCGGGCACCAGCTCGTCCTCGACCGAGCGGTCGAGCAGCGAGTACTCGTTCTGCGCGGAGACGAACGGCGTGAGCCCGGCCGTGCGCGCGGTCCAGTCGGCGTCGACGACCTGCCACGCCGTCAGGTTCGAGCTGCCGACGTAGCGCACCTTGCCCTCGACGACCAGCTCGTGCAGAGCGGCGAGGGTCTCCTCGAGCGGCGTCAGGGGATCGGGCGTGTGCAGCTGGTACAGGTCGATCCAGTCGGTACCCAGCCGCCGCAGGCTGGCCTCGACCGCGGTGCGCACGTAGCGCCGCGAGCCGCGGGCGCCCCAGTCGGGGCCGTTCGCGCCGCGCAGGTCGAGCCCGAACTTCGTCGCCACCACCGCCTCGTGCCGGCGGCTGCCGAGCGCGCGGCCCAGCAGCTCCTCGCTGAGGCCGGGGGTGCCGCCGTAGACGTCGGCCGTGTCGAACAGCGTGATGCCGGCGTCGAGGGCGGTGTCCACGACGGCGTCGGTGGCCGCGGCGTCGATGCGTCCGCCGAAGTTGTTGCAGCCCAGCCCGACGACCGAGACGGCGAGCCCGCTGGCACCGAGCCGACGGTGACCGGGGTCGCTCGTCCGCTCGGGCGGGGCTGCTCCGGACGGGGGGGTGTGCGAGGTCTGGGTCACAGGAGGACACTACGTCCTCAGGTCGGACGTGCGAACGGCCGATGGAACCCGTGCGAGGTCCGCCGCGTCCACCTGTGGACGCGTCCCGGACCCCCACCGACCGTGTACCCGACGAAGGCCGAGACGTTGACCTGCACCCCACGACCGTCCCGCACGCGCCGCCTCCTGGTGGGCGCCCTGACCGCGCCGCTGCTGGGGGCCGGGCTGCTGCTGGCGCCCGCCGCGCAGGCCGTCGGCGGGTCGGTCGGTCTGACCGTCGAGGGGCCGGCCGGCGAGGGCGAGACCGCCCCGGTCGACCCCAGCGGCGCGGTCGTCCCCACCGCGGAGGAGCTGGCCGCCCAGCAGGCCGAGGCGCAGCGACTGGCCGCCGAGGTCGTCAACAACCAGGACGCCCTGGCGCAGGCGCGGTCCGACATCGACCTGCTGAGCACCCAGGTCGAGGCGGCGCTCGCCGCCGAGCAGACCGCCCTCGCGTCCCGGGCCACCGCCGAGGCCGAGCGGGCCGTGCAGGAGCGGCGCCTCGCCGCCGCCACCGCGCTGGTCGGCACCCGCAAGGGCGAGCTCGGCCGGTGGGCCGCGCAGAGCTACCGCCACGGTGGCTCCACCCAGGGCGTGATGGGCTTCATGACCCTGCTCGAGTCCGAGAGCACCGATGACCTCGGCCAGCGCGTGCAGATGCTCGACACCGTCGGCGGCTGGCGCGGCATCGTCGTCGACACCGTCGAGGAGGCCGAGGTGGTGCAGCGCGACGCCGCCCAGAAGGCGGCGGCCGCCTCCACCCGGGCCGACATCGCCGCGGCCGCGGCCGTCCAGGCCCGCGCCGAGGCCGACGCCGCGCTCGACGCCCAGCGGGGCAAGGTCGCGCTGTTCGGCGCGATCCTGTCCAAGGTCCAGGTCGAGGCGCAGGCCGCTGGCGACAAGACCGAGGAGATGGCGCGCGTGCGCGCCGAGGCCGAGCAGCGCCGCCTGGCGCTGGAGGCCGCCCGGTACAAGGACAACCGCGTCACCGGCCCGGTCGGCGACTGCCTCGGCAAGTCGACCGAGGCCTACCCCAACGGCATGATCCCCGCCGACGCGCTCTGCCCGGTCTTCGCCGCCCCCGGCCACCGGCTGCGGGCCGACGCCGCGCACGCGTTCAACCAGCTGAGCCAGGCCTACGCCGCCCACTTCGGCGCGCCGCTGTGCCTGACCGACAGCTACCGCTCCCTCGAGGGCCAGGTCGCCGTCCGCGCCGCCAAGCCGGGCCTGGCCGCCATCCCCGGCACCAGCAACCACGGCTGGGGCACCGCCGTCGACCTGTGCGGGGGCGTGCAGACCTTCGGCACCGCCCAGCACCAGTGGATGCGCCACAACGCCCCCCTGCACGGCTGGTTCCTCCCGACCTGGGCCCAGCAGGGCGGCAGCAAGCCCGAGGCCTGGCACTGGGAGTACGGCGGCTGACCGACCCCCTCGCGCGACCCGTCCCGCGATCCCGCCGAGTGTGAGTCCGGGGCGCGACACGCCGCGCGTGTCGCGCCTGGGGGTCACACTCTGCGGGGCCGCGGGTGAGGACGCGGCGGCCGCGCTCATGGCGGTGGGCAACGGGCTAGGTTCGGGCATCGTGATGACGCTCGGAGCGGACTCCGCTCCCGTGCAGGGACGCTCGCAGCTCCTCGGCGGCCGGCGGCTGTGAGCTACCTCGACGTCCCGCTGCCGCTGGTGATGGCGCACCGGGGGTTCAGCCCGGACGGCCTGGAGAACTCGATGGCGGCCTTCGCCGCGGCCGTCGACCTCGGCGTCACCCACCTCGAGACCGACGTGCACGTCACCGCCGACTCGCGGCTCGTCGCCTTCCACGACGACGTGCTCGACCGCGTCACCGACGGCGCCGGCGAGGTCGCGCGGCTGCCGTGGGACGTCGTGCGGGCGGCGCGGATCGGGGGCCGCGAGCCCGTCCCCCTGCTCGAGGACGTGCTCGGCACCTGGCCGGACGTGCGGCTGAACGTCGACGTCAAGGCCGCCGGCGCCGTCGGGCCGCTGGTCGACGCCGTGAACCGCACCCGCGCCTGGGACCGCCTCTGCGTCGCCTCGTTCTCCGACGCCCGCCGCCGCGCGGTGCTGCGGCGGCTGCCGTCCGGGGTGGCCTCCTCCCCCGGCCAGGAGGGCGTCGCGGCGTTCTGGGCGGCCAGCCGGGTGCCCACCCCCACGGCCGCGCTGCGGCGGCTCACCCGCGACGTGGTGTGCCTGCAGGTGCCCGAGCGGCACGGCCGGGTGCAGGTCGTGGACAGACGGTTCGTCGACGCCGCGCACCGCGCCGGTCTGCAGGTGCACGTGTGGACGGTCGACGAGACCGACGACATGCACCGCCTGCTCGACCTCGGCGTCGACGGCCTGATCACCGACCGGGCCGACACGGCCCTCGAAGTGACCTCCGGACGGGCTGCCCAGGGTCCATCATCGGACGCGTGACCGCGCCCCAGGGGACCGACTCCCCGACCGTCCCCCAGGGCGTGGAGCCCGACCCGTCCTCGCGCCGCCGGCAGCGGCGGGCCTGGTACTTCTACGACTGGGCCAACTCGGCGTACGTGACGACCACCAGCACGGTGCTGATCGGCCCGTACCTGACGGCGGTCGCCCGCGCCGACGCGTGCCCCGACCTGGCCGCGGGCGAGGTGTGCCGCACCGACCTGTCGGTGCTCGGCGTCCCGGTCGCCCCGGGGTCGCTGGTCGCCTACACGGTGGCGTTCTCGACCATCCTGGCCGCGCTGCTGCTGCCGGTCGTGGGCGCGATCGCCGACCGGTCCTCGCACCAGAAGCAGATGCTCGGCGGCTTCGCCTGGGTGGGTGCCGCCGCCGCCGCGTGCCTCGGGCTGGTCTCGGGCGGCAACTGGCAGCTCGGCGTGCTGCTGCTCGTCGTCGCCAACATCAACCTGGTCTGCTCGCTGGTGGTGTACGACGCGCTGCTGTGCCAGGTGTCGACGCCCGACGAGCGTGACCGGGCGTCCAGCCGCGGCTGGGCCCTGGGTTACCTCGGCGGCTTCCTGCTGCTGGCGGTCAACCTCGGCGTCGTGCAGGGTCACGACGCGCTGGGCCTGACCGAGGGCGAGGCGGTGCGGCTCAGCCTGGCCACCGCGGGCCTGTGGTGGGGGCTGTTCACGCTCGTGCCCGTGCTCGGGATGCGCAACCGCCAGCCGATCCACGTCGTCGAGGTCGACGGCGTCGCCGCCCGCGACGAGAGCGCGCTCGCGGCCGTGAAGGGCTCGTTCGTCCAGCTCGGCGTGACCCTGCGCGACCTGCGCGGCTACCGCAACACCTGGATGTTCCTGCTCGCCTACCTGTTCTTCAACGACGGCATCCAGACCGTGATCAACAGCTCCAGCCTCTACGGGTCCGAGGAGCTCGGGTTCGCGCAGGCGCAGCTGATCCAGACCATCCTGCTGGTGCAGCTGGTCGCGGTCTTCGGAGCGCTGCTGTTCGGTCGCGCGGCCGTGCGGTTCGGCGCCAAGCGGTGCGTCCTGGTCGGCATCTCGCTGTGGCTCGTCGTGGTGGTCGTCGGGTTCGTCATGCCCGCCGGCCAGTTCGCCCTGTTCCTCGGCCTGGCCGTGCTCATCGGCATCGTCATGGGCGGCACCCAGGCGCTGTCGCGCTCGCTGTACAGCCAGCTGGTGCCGGTGGGCCGCGAGGCGGAGTACTTCAGCCTGTACCAGGCCGCCGAGCGCGGCACGAGCTGGTTCGGGGCGGTGCTGTTCGGGCTGGTGTACCAGCTCACCGACTCCTACCGGCCGGCGATCATCTCGCTGATGGTGTTCTTCGTGGTGGGCGGCGTGCTGCTGTCGCGGGTCGACGTGCGCCGCGGCATCGAGGAGGCGGGCAACACCCCGCCCGCCGTCGTCTGACGCCGCTCCCCTCGCTCGACCTGCGGTCCCGGCCGGATGGTCCTACTGTCGCGAGCGCACAGCCTGTCGTGCGCACAGCGCGTCGTCAGCGGACAGCCTTCACACGACCTTCACCGCGGTGGTCGGAACAGCATCCAGCGGGCGCGCGTTGACCGAAGTACGGGCAGCGCGCCCGTGAGCAGCAGGTCACGGGGAACCCCCCAGGAGGTGGCAGATGGCCGAGCGGAGCCTGAAGGGAAGTGGGCTCGGGACGTTCAGTCTCGAGTCCGAGGCAGGTGTGGCGCAGGCGCCGCGCCAGGTCGCCGAGTACGTGTGCGCGGCCGGGCACGTGACGACGCTGCCGTTCTCGGTCGAGGCCGACGTGCCGGCGCTGTGGGAGTGCCGCTGCGGGCTGGAGGCGCTCCTGCGTGACGCCGACCGTCCCGAGGCCGTGCCGACCAAGCCGGCGCGCACGCACTGGGACATGCTGATGGAGCGGCGCACCGAGGCCGAGCTCGAGGAGCTCCTGCAGGAGCGGCTCGTGCTGCTGCGCAGCGGTCGCCTGCACAAGCGCAGCGCCTGACGCCAGCGCGCTCGCGCACGACCCCACGATCCGGGACGCTCGGAAGTCCCGACCACGACCGCAGGCCCTCGGGCGGGTGCTCCCCTGTTCCCCGCCCGGGGGCCTGTCGTCGTCTCAGCCGGCCGGCCGGAAGCCGGCGACCACCTGCTCGTGCACGGGCAGCAGCTCGTCCCAGCGCGCGGCCGGCGCGGACCAGTAGAGGGCGTACGCCTGGTCCGGTGCGGTGACCACGTTGCGGTTCAGCACCCGGGTGCCCTGCTGCTCGCCGAAGACGAACTGCCAGTCGGCCGCCTGCCAGCCGCGGAAGTCGACCGGCACGATCTCACCCACGCGCTCGTAGTTCTCCAGCCGCTCGGCGACCGCCGGCTCCTGCCGCTGCCAGTCGGCCACCGGGTCGCCGGCGGGCTCGTCGGTCTGGTCGACCATCAGGTACGCCGACGAGTCGGGGTCGCGCAGGTACACGCGCGGTCCGTCCTGCTCGGGCGCCCAGCCCGCGGGCACGACCACGCTGAAGCCGGTGGGGTCCTCGTAGCGCACGAAGCCCGCGGGGACGGCGTCCGGCCCGGGGTCGGCCGACGTGGTCGGCGCGGCCGGCGTGCTCTCGGCCGGCGTGCTCTCGGCCGGTGCGCTCTCGGCCGGCTCGCCGGTCGGGTCCGCGGCGCCCGACGACGGCGTCGTCGCCGCGGGGTCGGTCGTGGCGGGCTGGGACGGCGAGGCCGCCGGGTCCGGCGTCCCACCCTCGCCGTCGGGCCACAGCGCCACGCCGAGACCGACCACGGCGACCACGAGCAGCGCCGCCAGCGCCGGCAGCAGCCACCCCGGACGCCGCCCCGGACGCCACCCCGGACGCCACCCCGGACGTGGGCCCGCCGGCGACGCCGTGGCGGGACCCGTCGAGGGTGCGGCCGCCGGGGTCGGCGAGGTGACCGGCGGGTCGACGCGCACCGGTGGCGGCGGCGGCGCGACCGGTGCCGGGGCGACGGGGCCGGCCGGGACGGGGAACGCGCGGGTGGCGGCCGGCGGGTCGACGACGGCCTGCAGCAGCCGGCTCGCGGCCGGTGCGTCGAGGCGCTGCTCCGGGTCCTTGTGCAGCAGACCCTCCAGCACCGGGGCGAGGGGGCCGGCGTGCGGCGCCGGCGGCGCCTCCTCGGTGATGACCGCGCTGAGGGTCGCCATCGCGTTGTCGCGCTGGAACGGCGAGCGGCCCTCGAGCGCGGTCCACAGCGTCGCGCCCGAGCGACCACAGGTCCGAGGCCGACGAGGCCGGGCGGCCGTGGGCGCGCTCGGGCGCCACGTACGCCGGCGAGCCCATCACCATGCCGGTCGAGGTCAGCGTCGAGTCGCCGTCGAAGTGGGCGATGCCGAAGTCGCCGAGCACGGCCTGGCCGCTGCCCCGCGGCCCGCCGCGGAACATCACGTTCCCCGGCTTGACGTCGCGGTGCAGCACACCGGCCGCGTGCGCGGTGGCCAGGGCCGACAGCACCGCCAGCCCGATCTGCGCGACCTCCTCGACGGGCAGCGTGCCGCGCTCGTCGACCTCGTCCTGCAGCGTGCGCGGCGGCAGCCGCTCCATCACGATCCACGGCCGGCCGTCGGCCTCGACCACGTCGTAGATCGCGACGGCGCCCTCGGCGGAGATCCGGGCCGCGGTGCGGGCCTCGCGCATGGTGCGGGCGCGCAGCGCCTCCCGCTCGGCGTCGTCGACCGAGTGCGGGGGGACGACCTCCTTCACCGCGACGGCGCGGTCGAGCAGCTCGTCCGTGGCGGCCCAGACCACGCCCATGCCGCCGCGGCCGAGCACCTGCTCGAGCCGGTAGCGCTCGCCGACCAGGCGCCCGGGCGAGGATCCGGCCGGGTGCGTGGGGTCGGTCGGCAGGGTGGGCATCGCGACGACGGTAGCCGCGGCCGCCTGCCGGCGCCTGCGGGACGGGGGTCAGAGGTGCTTGCGGTCGTCGTCGACGACCTCGCCTCGCAGCACCTGCCCGCGCGGGCGGGCGTCGCCCGGCCCCGGTCCGCGGACCGGCTCGCCGGCGACCCTGGTGCCGGTGTAGCGCGCGGCGCGCCGCTGCACGAGGTCGGCGAGCAGGCGGCGGGGCACGGCCCGGGTGAAGGGCAGCAGGCAGACGACGCCCAGGACGTCGCTGAGGAAGCCGGGCAGCAGCACCAGCGCCGCGCCGACCAGCACCAGCCCGCCGTCGAGCAGCCGCCGTCCCACCTGCGGCGTGCGGGCGCCGGCGGGCGGGCCTGCGACCACGGCGCCGTCGACGACCAGGGGCGGGCCGAAGCCGGCGGCCTCGCGTAGGCCCCGCCAGCTGCGCGGCACCTCACGCACCAGCAGCGCCAGACCCACGACCGAGCCGAGCAGGAGCAGCAGCACGGTCCACCCGGCCCCGAGCTCCTGGGCGACGAGCGCGACCACCACGAGCTCGAGCACCGGGGCGACCACCAGGAGCGCCACCAGCCAGCGCGGCCAGCGCCGGCGGGTGCTCACGAGTGCCACCGCCCCTCGCGGGCCCGGGCGACGGCGTCGCGCACCTGCGTGCCGCGGCGGCGCACGCCCCACACCACGATCTGCACCAGCGCCTCGCGGACGATGTCGCCGCTCATCTTGCTGCTGCCCTGCTCGCGCTCGACGAAGTCGATGGGCACCTCGCGCACCTCGAAGCCGGCGGCGAGGGCGCGCAGCGTCAGGTCGACCTGGAAGCAGTAGCCCTGCGAGCGCACCTCCTCGAGCGCGACCTTCTCGAGCACCTCGCGCCGGTAGGCGCGGAACCCGGCGGTCGAGTCGCGCACCGGGATGCCGAGGGCGGCGCGGGTGTACAGGTTGGCGCCGCGGCTGAGTCCCTCGCGCCGCAGCGGCCAGTTGCGCACCGAGCCGCCGCGCACCCAGCGGGACCCGATGACGAGGTCGGCGCGGTCGGGCTGCTCGAGCCGGTCGAGCAGCCGCGGCAGCTGCTCGGGCTGGTGCGAGCCGTCGGCGTCCATCTCGACCAGCACGTCGTAACCCTCGGCCAGGCCCCAGGCGAAGCCGGCGCGGTACGCGGCACCCAGGCCCTGCTTGCCCGGGCGGTGCAGGACGTGCACGGCGGGGTCCCCGGCGGCCAGCTCGTCGGCGAGCTCGCCGGTGCCGTCGGGGCTGCCGTCGTCGACCACCAGCACGTCGGCATCGGGGACGGCGGCGCGCAGGCGGGCGAGCGTGCCGGGCAGCGACAGGCGCTCGTCGTAGGTCGGGGTGATGACCAGGACCCTCACGGCGCCTCCTCCTGCGTCGCCCCCACGCGCTCGCGGCGGCGCCGCCACGTCCCGAGGAAGGCCCCCAGGATGCCAGTCGCCGCCAGCGCCGCCTCCGGCCCGGTCCCGAGCCGGGACGCCACGGTCGTCGACGTGCGCAGCGGCACCTGCGCCTCCAGCACCGCCGCCTCGAACAACGAGGAGCGCTCGAGCAGGGTTCCGTCCGGGGCGACCACGGCACTGACCCCGACGGTCGACACGTGCAGCACGGCGCGTCCGGTCTCGACCGCGCGCAGCCGCGACATCGCCAGCTGCTGCACGCTCTCGTCCGACAGGCCGAAGGTCGCGTTGTTGGTCTGGACGACGAGCAGGTGGGCTCCCCCGTCGACGACGTCGGCCACCAGGTCGTCGTCGACGACCTCGAAGCAGATCAGGTCGCCGAGCCGCACCGTGCGGCCGTCGTCGAGGTCGACGTCGAGCACGCCGGGCTCGTCGCCGGCGGCGAAGTCGCCGGCCTGGTCGATCAGCGGGGTGATGCGGCGGAACAGGTCGCGGTACGGCACGTACTCGGCGAACGGCACCGGCTGGCGCTTGACGTAGTCGTCGACCGGGCCCTCCTCCGGCAGCCAGAGCAGCGTGGTGTTGCGCGTGCGCCCGTCGGCGCCGCGCACGAGGGTGCCGACCAGGGTGGGCGCCCCCACCTCGTCGACGGCCTCGTCGATCACCCGGGCTGCGTCGACGTTGCGGAACGGGTCGATGTCGCTGGCGTTCTCGGGCCACACCACCAGGTCGGGCTGCGCGGTCTCCCCCGCCGCGACCCGCTCGGCCAGCTCGCGGGTGCCGCGGGCGTGGTTGTCGAGCACCGCGCGCCGCTCGGCGTTGAAGTCGAGCCCGAGCCGGGGCACGTTGCCCTGGACGCCGGCGGCGCGCAGGGTGCCCGCCTCGGCGTCGGTCGGGGTGGGGACGACCAGCCCGGCGCACGCCACGGCGGCCGCGGCGACCGCGCAGGCGAGGGCGGCGGCCGGGCGGCGGGACCCCTCGCGGGGGCGCAGGACGGCGGTTCCCGCCTCGAGCAGCAGCAGCCCGCACGCGGCCACCGCGGCCGACACCAGCGGCGCGCCGCCGAGGGCGGCCAGGTCGAGGGTGGGTGCCTGCGACTGCGAGAAGGCCAGGCGGCTCCAGCCGAAGCCGCCGAAGGGCACCCGCGCCTGCAGGGCCTCGACGGCGACGAGCGCCCCCGCCCCGGCGAGCACGCGCCAGCCGGCGCGGGGCAGCCGCGAGACCAGGGCGAGCAGCAGCCCGAGCAGGCCGAGCAGGAGCGACTCCGCCGTCACCAGCGCCAGCCACGGCAGGGAGCCGACCTGCAGGCTCGTCCAGTGCAGCAGGGGCGCCAGGAAGGCGGCGGCGTGCAGCAGGCCGTGGCCGTAGCCCGCCCGTCCGCGGCGGCCCGCGACGGCGGCGGCGAGGAGGGTGAGCGACAACGGGGCGCCCCACCACCAGGACCACCCGGGGAAGGCGGCGAAGGCCAGCAGCCCGGCGACGACGGCGAGGGGGACGCTCAGCACGAGGGGTACCGGCGGCGCGGTGCGGCGGGCGCCGTCGGGGGTCGCGGGCACCGACCGACCCTAGCCGCGCTGGACGGCGCGGGAGGCGGCGGGTGGACCGGTCGGTCGGCCCGCGCGCCCTTCGGGCCGGACCACGCCGCGCTGGCTGCACGGCGGTGGCACGTTTTCTATAGGGCGCGCGGGCCCGACCTGGTCCCCGGTGCAGCCTGCAGGGCTGCCGTGGTCTCGTCCCGGCGAGCACCCCTCCCACCTCTCGGCGTGGCCGTCGTCGAGGGTGCGAGGTACCCGGCCGGGAGCCGAGCGTAGGTCGGACGCCGCGTGGACGACCGCGCCTGAAACTACCGGCTGGAGCACGTGTGTCAACCCGCCCCTGACCTGCGCGTTCGGTGCGTCTGCGCAGGTCAGCGACACCTGCCCGTCACCAGGATTTCACCCGGGTTGCCAACCGTCTCGGCGTGTCGCGCGGCGTGTCCGATCCGTTGCACCGCAACGGCTGTCAGGCAGCCGGACCGAGCACCTCGACCACCGCCGCGACGAGCCCGTCGACCACCTCGTCGACCTCCGTCGCGGTGATGACGAGCGGCGGTCCGAGCAGCACCAGGTCGCCGTCGGTGCCGTCGGCGCACCCGGTCGAGGAGTACAGCAGGACGCCGCGACGGCGGGCCGCGACCACCACCTGCTCGACGACGCGGTCGGCCCGCGGGAAGGGGGCGCGGGTGCCGCGGTCGGCGACCAGCTCGACCCCGCGCAGCAGCCCGAGGCCGCGGACGTCGCCCACGTGCGGGTGCCCGGCCAGCGCGGCCCGCAGGGCCGCCGTCGCAGCTGGGCGCCCCGCTCGGCGGCGGCCTCGACCAGCCCGTGGTCGCGCAGCCGCGCCAGCACCGCGCGTCCGGCGGCGGCGCCGACGACGTGGTGG
This sequence comes from uncultured Actinomycetota bacterium, assembly GCA_963715595.1. Taxonomy (GTDB): domain Bacteria; phylum Actinomycetota; class Actinomycetes; order Actinomycetales; family CAWJMD01; genus MFD01275-22. Next base: position 1,631,551 of record OY970255.1, on the reverse strand, counting down.
GAGTAGGTGAAGCCGTGGGTGAAGCCGCCCTCGCGCAGCGTCGTGGCCACCTCGCCGCTCGCCACGGCGAGCCCGAGGGGCCAGTAGCCGGACGCCGCGCCCTTGGCCAGGGTGAGCAGGTCGGGGCGCAGCCCGAAGTGCTCGGAGGCGAACCAGCGGCCGGTGCGCCCGAACCCGGTCATCACCTCGTCGGCCACGACCAGCACCCCGTGCCGTCGGCAGACCTCGGCGACCGCCGGCCAGTAGTCGTCCGGCGGCACGCAGGCGCCCAGGGCCGCGCCCGCCACGGGCTCGGCCACGAACGCCGCCACCGTGCCCGGGCCGAGCTCGAGCATCAGCCGCTCGAGCTCCTCGGCGTGCCGTCGTCCGCAGCCGTCGGGGTGGGTGTCCGGGAACGGGCAGCGGTACTCGTACGGCGTCGTGGTGTGCCGGGCACCGCCCAGCCACGGCGCGTACGGCGCGCCGCAGCCCCTCGCGGCCGGAGACGTCCAGGGCACCGCGGGTGTTGCCGTGGTAGGCGCCCTGGCGACCGATCACGACGTGCCGGTCCTCGCCGCGGGCCAGGTGGTACGACCGGGCCATCTTCAGCACCGTCTCGACCGCCTCGCTGCCGCCCGACACCGGGTACAGGCGCCGGGTCGTCGACCGGCAGCAGCGGTGCCAGCTCGTCGGCGTACGCCTCCAGCGCGTGCGAGGCGAACAGCCGTCCCGTGCGCGTAGGCGACCCGTCCGGCCTGCTCGGCCACGGCATCCGCCACCTCGCGGACGCCGTGGCCGATGCCGACGACGATGGCACCGCCGGCGAGCGTCGAGGTAGCGCCGCCCGTCGGTGTCGAACGAGCTCGGTGCCCGTGCCGTGCGAGATGACGGGCGCGTCGGCGCCGCCCTGCTGAAGACGTGCCCGGGCACGGTCCCTCCCTCGTCGGGCCGGCGCTCAGCGCCGACGGCCGCCATCGCCTCGCCGAGCACGCGCAGACGCGGTCTGCGCCTGGTCGGGGGTGACGACGAGCGGCGGCGACATCCGGATCGTGCGCTCGCCGCACTCGAGCACGAGCAGCCCGCGCTCGAAGCAGGCCTGCTGCACGGCCTCGGCCTGGTCGGACGGACGGAACTCGACCCCGATCATCAGGCCGATGCCGCGCACGTCGGTGACGAGCGCGCGGGTGCTCCGCGTGCAGGTCGCGCAGGCCGGCGAGCAGGAGTCTCCCCCGCCGTCGGCGGCGTTGCTCGACCAGGTTCTCCGGCGGATCACCTCGAGCGTCGCCAGGCCGGCGGCGCACGACACCGGGCTGCCGCCGTAGGTCGAGCCGTGGGCGCCGGCGCCCCAACTCTCCATCAGCTCGGCCCGGGCCGCGAAGGCCCCGAGCGGCAGGCCGGAGGCGATGCCCTTGGCGCGGATCAGGATGTCGGGCGAGACGTCGGCGAGCTCGATCGCCCACATCCTGCCGGTGCGGCCCATGCCGGACTGCACCTCGTCGGCGACCAGCAGGATGCCGTGCTCGTCGCACAGCGCCCGCAGCCGCTGCACCCACTCGGCCGGCGGGACGATGTAGCCGCCCTCGCCCTGCACCGGCTCGAGGAAGATGGCGGCCACCTCGGTGGGCGGCACGTCGTAGCGGAACAGCTTCTCGAGCGTCGCGAAGGTCGCCTCGGGGTCGTGCGAGCGGGCGCCGGTCGCGGGGTCGACCACGTCGTAGGCGAACGGCACGTGGTGCACGCCGGGCAGCAGCGGCCCGAAGCCCTTGTGGTACTTCGACTTGGACGCCGTGAGCGTGACCGCGCCGATAGGTGCGCCCGTGGAACGCGCCGTAGAAGCTGATCACGTACGGGCGTCCGGTCGCGTAGCGCGCCAGCTTGAGCGCGCCCTCGACCGCCTCGGCGCCCGAGTTGGTGAGGAACACCCGGGTGTCGCCCTCGATGGGCAGCGTCGCGGCCAGCGCGTCGCACATCTGGGAGTAGATCGGCAGGTAGAAGTCGCTCGCCGAGTAGTGCAGCAGCTCGCCGGCCTGGGCGCGCACGGCCTCGACCACCGTGGGGTGGCAGTGGCCGGTCGAGTTCACCGCGATGCCGGCGTTGAAGTCGAGGAACAGGTTGCCGTCGACGTCCTCGACCACGGCGCCGAGCGCGCGCGCGCGGCGCCAGCGGGTAGGCGCGCGGCAGCGACGGGCTGGTCACGGCGCCGTCGCGGTCGAGCACGGCGCTCGCCGCCGGGCCCGGCAGGGCCGTGGCGACGTGCGGCACGCCGGCTCGGCGATGCGGGAGTCGAGGGGCTCGAGGCCCTCGCTCGCCGTGCCGGTCTGCTGGGAGGTCAGGGTCGTCATGGGGTCACCACCGTCTGGGACTGCTCGCGAAGGAACTGCTGGACGTAGTACAGGCCGCCACCGGCCTTGCCGGAGGTGCCGGAGCCCTTCCAGCCGCCGAACGGCTGGACGCCGGGCCAGGCGCCCGTGGTGGCGCCCGCGGCGCGGTTGACGTACACCACGCCGGCCTCGATCCGGTCGAGGAAGGTCTGCACCTCGTCGTCGTCGGCGGAGAAGAAGCCCGCCGTCAGGCCGAGGTCGGTGTCGTTGGCGAGCGTGAGCGCCTCGTCGAGGGAGTCGACGGGCGCCACGGCCACGAAGGGGACGAACAGCTCGTCGCGGAACAGCCGGTCGCCGGTCGGCAGGTCGGTGACCACGGTCGGGGCCACGTAGTGCCCGGACGCGCCGCCCGCCGCGGTGCCGACGACCTCGCCGCCGGCGACCACGCGCCCGACCTCGCGGGCGTGCGCCACGGCGTCCTCGAACCGGCGCACGGCCGCGGCGTCGATCACCGGGCCGACGAAGGTGTCGCGCGCGGTCGGCGTCGTCGACCGACGAGCTCGCCGGCGCGCTGCGCGAGGCCGGCCACGAACTCGTCGTAGCACCTCGCGCTCGCACGTACACCCGCGAGCAGGCCGAGCACTTCTGGCCGGAGAAGCCGAAGGCGGACCGGGCGACGCCCGCGCCGCGGTGGCGAGGTCGGCCTTGGCCGAGACGACGGCGGGGTTCTTGCCGCCCATCTCGCAGACGACCGGCTTGGGGTACGCGTGGCGAAGCCCTTGTAGATCTGCATGCCGACCTCGTACGAGCCGGTGAAGGTGAGGCCGTCGACGCCCGGGTGCGCCACCAGCGCGCGGCCCGGCTCGTCGCCGCCCGGCAGGACGTGGAAGGCGTTCGCCGGCAGGCCGGCGTCGGGCAGGCACTCGGCGAGCTTGTGCGCCGAGAAGGCGCCCTGCGGGCTGGGCTTGAGCACGACGGTGTTGCCGGCGACGAGCGCCCCGCCCGCCGGGCCGGCGGCCAGCGCCATCGGGAAGTTGAACGGGCTGATGACGCCCCACACGCCGTACGGGCGCAGCACGCTGCGGGTGCGCTCGGCGTCGGACAGCTGCTCCATGTCGACGGTCGAAGCCGTCGTTGCGCTCCATCTGGTCGCAGTAGTAGCGGATCAGGTCGGCCGACTCCTCGACGTCGCCGAGGGCCTCGAGACGGTTCTTGCCGACCTCCGATGCTCATCAGGCCGGCGAGCTCGTTCGAGCGCTCGCTGATCAGGTCGGCCGCCCGGCGCAGCACCGCGACCCGCTCCTGCCACGGCACGTTGCGCCACGAGCGGGCCTCGTCGGCGGCGGCGCGCACGGCGTCGTCGACGTCCTGGGCCGAGGCCTCGTGCACCCGGCACAGCAGCACCGAGGTGTCGTTCGGGCTGTGCACCTCGATCGTCGGGCCGTCGGTACGGGGCTGCCCGCCGACGAGCACCGGCAGGGTGGTGCCGAACCACGACCGCGCGGTCGTCAGACCCTGCTCGTAGGCGGTGTGCAGCTGCTCGTTGTCCGCGGACAGGGTCGCGTACGTGACGCGGAACGTGTCGGCCATCGTGCCTCCTCGTGGGTGGTGCGTGCGGGTCGGTGGATCAAGGTGGGGTCGGTAGGCAGGGTGCGGTGGGTCAGGGGTGCGGTGGGTCAGGGTGCGGTGGCGTCGACCAGGTCGAGGCCGGTGCAGCTCGCGCAGCCCCGCGACGTCGGTGCCGTGCACCTCGCGGACGAGCACCCGCCCGTCGCGGGGCTCGAGCACGCCGTGGTCGGTGTAGACGCGGTCGACGCAGCCCACCCCGGTGAGCGGGTAGGTGCAGCGCTCGACCAGCTTGCTGCGGCCCTGCTTGTCGAGCAGCGTCATCATCACCAGCGTCGAGCGCGCCCCGGTGGCGAGGTCCATCGCCCCGCCGACGGCCGGCACGTCGTCCGGGCGGCCGGTGTGCCAGTTGGCGAGGTCGCCGGTGGCCGAGACCTGGAAGGCGCCGAGCACGCAGACGTCGATGTGGCCGCCGCGCATCATCGCGAACGAGTCGGCGCTGTGGAAGTACGAGGCGCCCGGCAGCTCGGTGACGGGCACCTTGCCGGCGTTGACCAGGTCGGGGTCGATCTCGTCGCCGTGCGCCTCCGGACCCATGCCGAGCATGCCGTTCTCGGTGTGCAGCAGCACGCCGCTGCCGGGCGCGACGTGCGCGGCCACCCGGGTGGGCATGCCGATGCCCAGGTTGACGACGGCGCCGGGGGCGATGTCGGCCGCGACCCGCCGGGCCAGGTCGTCGGGGCCGAGCAGGCCGCTCACGAGGCGACCGCCGGCGCGGCCGGGACGACCACGACCCGGTCGACGTACAGGCCCGGGGTCACGACGGTCTCGGGGTCGATCGACCCGGTGCCGACCAGCTCGGCGACCTCGACCGCGGTGGTGGTGGCCGCGGCGGCCATCACCGGCCCGAAGTTGCGGGCCGTCCTGCGGTAGACGAGGTTGCCCAGCCCGTCGGCGCGGTGCGCGCGCACCAGGGCGAGGTCGGCGCGCAGCGCGGTCTCGAGCACCTGCATCCGGCCGTCGAGCTCGCGCACCTCCTTGCCCTCGGCGAGCGGCGTGCCGTAGCCGGTGGGCGTGAAGAAGGCGCCGATGCCGGCACCGCCCGCCCGGATGCGCTCGGCGAGCACCCCCTGCGGCACCAGCTCGAGCTCGATCTCGCCCGCGCGGTACCGGCGGTCGAAGTGGTGGCTGTCGGCCTGGCGCGGGAACGAGCACACCATCCGGCGCACCCGACCGGCACCGACGAGCGCGGCGAGCCCGGTGTCGCCGTTGCCGGCGTTGTTGCTCACCACGGTCAGGTCGCCCGCGCCGCTGTCGAGCAGCGCCTGCAGCAGGTGCAGCGGCTGGCCGGCCGGGCCGAAGCCGCCGACCATGACGGTGGCGCCGTCGCGCACCCCGGCGACCGCCTCGGCGGCGGTCTCGCACACGGTCACCGGCACGGGTCGCCTCCTCCGGGACGCCGTCGCGGCGTGCGGCAGCGGACGGACGAGGACATGCGGTGGAGGCTAGCAGGTACGGGAGATTCTCCGGTGGATCTTCGACCAAGGCGCAGGACGTCCTGCCGACGGCCCTGTTGACGCCGCGATGACCGCCCTGCGGTCGCCGTCAACGACAGGGTGGTGGGGACGGTAGCGTGCTGGGGTGACCTACCGCGCCCTGCGCCTGCTGACCCTGGTGGCGCTGAAGGTGTGGTGCCGGATGAGCGTCCGGGGCGTCGAGAACGTGCCGCGCTCGGGGCCGGTCCTGGTCGCCAGCAACCACCTGTCGTTCCTCGACTCGGTCGTCATCCCGGTGGCCGTCCCGCGCCGGGTGCGGTTCCTCGCCAAGAGCGACTACTTCACCGGCACCGGGCTGCGCGGAGCCTGGAACCGCGCCGTCTTCACCGCCATGGGTGCCGTCGCCGTCCCCCGCGGGTCGCACGCCGACGCCCAGGCCGCCCTGCACCTGGCCAAGGACGTGCTCGACCGCGGCGAGGCGTTCGGCATCTACCCCGAGGGCACCCGCAGCCGCGACGGCCGGCTCTACCGGGGTCGCACCGGCGTGGCGTGGCTGGCGCTGGAGACGGGGGCACCGGTCGTCCCCGTGGCGGTGCACGGTACCGACCGGGTGCAGCCGATCGACTCCAAGCTCGTCCACCCGCACCGCATCGTGGTCGAGTTCGGCGAGCCCGTCCCGGTCGAGGCCGTCGCCCACCTGGCCAGCGTCGGCCAGAAGCGCCGGGCCCTCACCGACCTGGTGATGGAGCGGGTCCAGGCGATGAGCGGCCAGGAGGCCGCCGGCCGGTACAACGACCACCAGTCCCCCACCGGTTGATCCCCCGCTCGCCGCCCCGCAGAGTGTGACCCCGAGGCGCGACACGCTCGGCGTGTCACGCGTGGGGTTCACACTCTGCGGTCGGTCGGCGCCCGTCAGAGGGCGTGGACGGTGCGTCCGCGCAGCACCGCCGTGCGGCACACCGGGAGCGGGGCGCCGGGGGTGAGGTCGGGCAGGCCGGGGGTGCCGGAGCGCTCGTCGGTCGACCACGCGGAGATCCGCGAGTCGGCGGCCTGCACGACGAGGTCGCCGGCCTCCCAGACGGCGAAGGTGGCCTCCGCGCCCGGCGCCAGGACGCCCGCTCCGTCGACCAGGGCGGCGCGGTGGGCGCCGCGGGTGTGCGCGGCGAAGGCGGCCCGTGCGCTGATCCGCTGCTCGGGCACCTGGTGGAACACCGCCGCCCGCACCGCCCCCCAGGGGTCGACCGGCGTCACGGGTGAGTCCGAGCCGAACGCCAGCACCACGCCGGCCGCGGCCATCGCACCCAGCGGGTTGAGCGCCGGGCCGCGCTCGGGCCCGAGCCGCTGCGCGTACAGGCTGACGTCGCCGCCCCAGTACGCGTCGAAGGCCGGCTGCATGCTGGCCGACACGGCCAGGTCGGCCAGCACGGCTGCCGACGCCGCGTCGGCGCCCTCGACGTGCTCGAGCCGGTGGCGGGCGCGGCGCAGGGCGTCGGCACCGACCTGCTCGGCGGCCAGCCGCAGGCCGGCGACGGCCGCGGCCACCCCGGCGTCGCCGATGACGTGGAAGCCGCCCTGCACGCCGGCCAGGGTGCACGCGACCAGGTGCGCGGCGACCTGCTCGGGGTCGAGGAACAGGTGGCCGCAGTAGTCGTGGCCCGACCCGGCCACGGTGAGCGCGGCGTCGGCGTACGGCTCCAGGAAGGCCGCGGTGCGCGAGCCGATCGAGCCGTCGATGTTGAGGTCGCCCGCGAGCCCGCGGACGGGGACGCCGGCGGCCAGCAGGTCGGCGACGTGCCGGCGCGCCTCGTCCTCGGTGGTCGCCCGCTCGGCCCGGTACGGCACCACGTCGGGCAGGTCGTCGCGCCCGGCCAGCGCGACCAGGCCGACCAGGTCGTCCAGGGGGGCGATGTGCGGTGCGCTCATCTCGTGGACGGTGAGCACCCCCTGCGACGCGAACCGGTGCAGCGCCGCCTCCTGGTAGCCCTGCCGCACGGCGGGGTCGAGGGCGGACCGGGTGGCGTCCCGCACCAGGGCGTGCGCCTCGCGCTCCACCCGTCCGGAGTCGTCCCAGCCGTCCAACCGGGCCAGGCCGAGCGAGGCGGCCAGCGCCGACGACACGACGGCCGAGTGCACGTCGACGCGGGAGAGGTAGACGACCCCGCCGTGCGAGGCGCGGTCGAGCTCGGCCCGGGTGGGCGGGCGTCCCTCGGGCCAGGTCGTCTCGTCCCAGCCGTGGCCGAGCACCGGGCGGCCGCGCGCGGCGCGGGTGGCCGCGTCGACCAGCGCCAGCGCCTCGGCGAGCGTCCGGGCGCCGGTCAGGTCGACGCCGGTGAGGGTGATGCCGGTGTCGGTGGTGTGGGCGTGGGCGTCCACGAACGCCGGTGTGACCAGGGCACCCTCGAGGTCGACCACCCGGTCGACGCCCGCCACCTGGGTGGCCGCGGCCTCCTCGGACCCCAGCCACCCGACGACCCCGCCGCTGACCACCATGGCGGTCGCGAACGGGTCCGACGGCGAGTAGATGCTCCCGCCGCGGTACAGGACGGTGCCGGGGCCGGGGCTCTCGGGTGCGGCGCTCACGGGCGTCATCCTGCCTGCTGCGCCGCTCGCTACCGTGGCGGGGTGGACGAGGACGAGGTCGACTACCGGCTGGCGGCGTACTGCGTGGTCCGCGACGACACCGGGCGCGTGCTGCTCGCGCGCTGGAACGAGGTGGCCGAGCCGCTGTGGGCCGTGCCCGGGGGCGGCGTCGAGCTCGAGGAGGACTTCCCCGAGGCGGCCGTGCGCGAGGTCCGCGAGGAGACCGGCTACCGCGTCGAGCTCGTGCGGCTGCTCGGTGCCGCGGCGGTCTACATCCCCGGCGAGGACCGGGTCGACCCGCTGCGGCACGGCGTGCCCGGCAAGGCCGCGCGCGTCGTCTACGAGGCCCGCGTCGTCGGCGGCGACCTGACCGCCGAGGTCGGCGGCAGCACCGACGAGGCGCGCTGGTTCACCCCCGCCGAGGTGGGCTCGCTCCCCCGCGTCGCGCTCGTCGACACGGCGCTGCGGCTCGCCGGCGTCGAGGTCGGCGGCGGCCCCGACGACGTCCGACCGTCCGGGGTCTGACCCACCGCTCGGGGGCGGCTCAGGGTGCGGGCGGGGGTCTCCCCGATGCCCGCGGCGGTCCGGGGCGAGCACGCTCGGTCCCGTGATCGACACGACCCCGCCCAGGCCCCTCGTCCCGGTTCCCCACGCGCCGGCGCAGCCGCGGGCCGCGCAGACCCGGGCAGGCCGCGCGATCGGACGCCGCGCCTCGTGGGCGGTGCTCGCCGTCCTGTCGTGGGGCGTGGCCGCGTACGCGCTGTACCTGGTCTCCACGGGCTTCGCCGCGATCCCCGCCGGCCCGGCCGACAACGGGCTGCCGCTCGCCCTGCAGGTGCACGTGGCGACGGCCGCTGTCCCGCTGCTGCTGTGGCCCCTCCAGCCGTCGCGCTCGCTGCGCCGCCGCCACCCGGGCGTGCACCGGTGGGTCGGGCGCACCTACGTCGTGGGCGTGCTGGTGGCGGGCGTGAGCGGAGCGGTGGCCGCGGTGGGCACGACCGCGGGCCCGGTGGCCGGTGCGGGGTTCCTGCTGCTCGGGCTCGCCTGGGTGGGGTGCACCGCCGAGGCGCTGCTGCGGGTGCGCGCGGGCGACGTCGAGGGCCACCGGCGCTGGATGGTGCGCTCGGTCGCCCTCACGCTCGCGGCGGTGACCCTGCGTCTGCACCTCGGCGCCGGCGGGGCGCTGGGAGCGGAGTTCGACGACGTGTACCCCGCGGTCGCGTGGCTGTGCTGGGTACCCAACCTGGTGGTCGCGCAGTGGTGGCTGGCGCGGCACCCGCGAGCGGCCTGACCCGCCCGGGTCCGGCGACCGGGCGAGTCAGCCCTCGAGCTTCAGGTCGATGAGCCGGCCGCTGATGCGGGTGCGCTCGAGCGCCTTCCAGATCGTCCGGTCGAGGTCGGCGGGCAGCTCGACCAGGGTGTGGTCGGGCCGCACCTGGATCTTCCCGAAGTCGCTGCGCCGCAGCCCGCCCTCGTTGGCCAGGGCGCCGACCACCTGTCGCGGCTCGACCTTGTGCCGCTTGCCCACCGCGATCCGGTAGGTGGCCAGCGGGGGCGCGTCGCCGCGCGGCGCCCGGCGTCCGGCACCGGGACGGTTCTCGCGGCTCGACGGCCCACCACGGCCCGGCGGCGCCGGCGGCGGGGGCTCGACGACCTCGTTGGGGTCGAGCAGCAGGCTGGTGTCGCCCTGCAGCGCCACGGCCAGCGCGGCCGCCACGTCGAGCTCGGGCACGTCGTGGTGACGGACGTAGTGGGCGACGACGTCGCGCAGCGCCGGCACCTGCTCGGACGCCAGCGCGGCGGTGATGCGGTCGTCGAACCGGGCGAGCCGGCTGGAGTTGACCTCGTCGGCGCCGGGCGGGTCCATCTGCACCAGCGGCTGCCGGGTGGCCTTCTCGATGTGGCGCAGCAGGTACTTCTCGCGCGGGGTGACGAAGCTGATCGCGTCGCCCTTGCGCCCGGCCCGGCCGGTGCGGCCGATGCGGTGCACGTACGACTCCGGGTCGGTGGGGATGTCGTAGTTGACGACGTGGCTGACCCGCTCGACGTCGAGGCCGCGGGCGGCGACGTCGGTGGCGACGAGGATGTCGAGCTTGGCGTTGCGCAGCTGCTGCACGGTGCGCTCGCGCTGCACCTGGGCGACGTCGCCGTTGATCGCGGCGGCCGAGTACCCGCGGGCGCGCAGCCGCTCGGCGAGGGTCTCGGTCTCGTGCTTGGTGCGCACGAACACGATCAGCCCCTCGAAGTTCTCGACCTCGAGCAGCCGGGTCAGCACGTCGAGCTTCTGCGGGTAGCCGACCAGCACGTAGCGCTGGGCGATCGTGGCCGACGACGCCGCCTTGCCACCGACCTGGATCTCGACGGGGTCGGTCAGGTACTTCTGCGCGAGCCGGCGCACCGAGGCCGGCATGGTGGCCGAGAACAGCGCCACCTGCTTGTCGTCGGGCGTCTTGGCCAGGATCGTCTCCACGTCCTCGGCGAAGCCCATGCTGAGCATCTCGTCGGCCTCGTCGAGCACGAGGACCTTCAGCGCCGACAGGTCGAGCGTCCCCTTCTCGAGGTGGTCCATCACCCGGCCCGGGGTTCCGACGACGACGTGCACGCCGCGGCGCAGCGCGCTCAGCTGCACGCCGTAGCCCTGGCCGCCGTACACCGGGAGAACGTGCACGCCCTTGGTGCGCGAGGCGTACCGCTCGAACGCCTCGCAGACCTGCAGCGCCAGCTCGCGGGTGGGCGCGAGCACGAGCGCCTGCGGCGTCTTCTGCTTGATGTCGAGGCGGTCGAGGATCGGCAGCGCGAACGCCGCGGTCTTGCCGGTGCCGGTCTGCGCCATGCCGATCAGGTCGCGGCCCTCGAGCAGCGGCGGGATCGTCGTGGCCTGCACCGAGGTGGGGGTCTCGTACCCGACGTCGGCGAGGGAGCGCAGGACGCGCTCTCCGAGACCCAGGTCGGCGAAGGTGGGTCCGGTGGTCTCTTCTGGTGCGTCGCTCACCTGTCGAGGGTAGGGGTTCGCGGACCCCCCTCCTGCTCCCCGAGCTCCTGGAACAGGGTGAGCTGCACCCCGCCGGGCGCCTCGAGCCGGGCGTTGAGCGACTCCCAGGGGGTGCGGGTGGGCGGCGCGAGCACAGTGGCGCCGCCCTCGACGGCCCGTCGGGTCGCCGTCTCGGCGTCGGGCACCTCCAGCGCGAGACGGAACCTCGGCGCCACCCGGCGCCCCACCTCGACCTCGTCGATCATCTCGACCTGCGCGGTGTTGGCGAGCTCGAGCGTCGCCCTCCCCGCGCCGAGGATCGTCACCTGCGCGCCGCCGTCGCCGACGTACGCCTCCTCCGCAGGCATACCGAGCACGTCGCGGTAGAACCGCAGCGCCTCGTCGTAGTCGTCGGCGTGCACCACCAGGCGCAGCTGCAGGACCGGTCCCTCGTCTCCCTCGTCGCTCATGCCGGTGCAACGCGTTCGGCAGCCTGTCGCCTTCCCGGTCACGCACGTGCGGCCGATCTGCACCGTCGACACCGACGCGTGCGGTGGCCGCTGCGCTCAGGTCACCGGGTAGGGGTCGCGGCCCCCACGTCCCAGAGGTGGTGCGCGAGGTCGTGCAGGCCGTACCGCCCCAGAGTGAGCAGCGTGAAGGCCGAGCCGTCGGACCGGTTGCCCGTGCGTCCCCAGTCGTCGTCGCCGACGTGCGCGAACGCGGCGGCCAGGCCGCGGGCGTCCTCGGCGACCTGACGGGCGACCACGGCCGGGTCCTGCTCGGCGTACCGGCCGTGGCGCGCCGACTCGTCCTGGTCCCAGTTCTCGAAGTCGGGGTCGTCGCGGTCGAGGACGAGCCGCACGCGCCCGGCGAACACGCGGCAGACGTCGCGGACGTGGCAGCCGTACTCGAGCGGCGACCACCGGTCGGGGGCCGGGCGGTGCGTCGCGTCCGGACGGGCGAGCACGTCGGCCCACGGCGCGGTCAGCGCGAGCACCGACGGCCCGACCTCGTCGGCCGGCACCGCCGACGCCTCGAACCCGCAGTCGGGGCAGGGGCGGTCGAGCACCCAGGTCCAGTCCTTGGTGTCGGGCGTGATCGCGTCCTGGCTCATGCGTCGATGGTCCTGCGTCCAGAGCCGTTCTGCCAGGGGCAGATCTGCCACAGGCAGCAACGGACCAGCCAGAACCGCGTACCGCCTGAGCATGGGGGCATGAGCGCACCCGACCCCCGCACCGGTCCCCTGCCCGACCCTGTCAGGGACGGCCTGCTGCGCCAGCGCATCGTCGTCCTCGACGAGGCCCTCGACGACACCAACGGCACCCGGCTGCTCGGCCAGCTGTTCCTGCTCTCGGCCGAGGACCAGCGCGCCGACATCACGCTGTGGATCAGCTCACCGGGCGGCTCGGTGCCGGCGATGCTCGCGATCATGGACACGATGCGGCTGATCCCCAACGACGTGTCGACGCTGGCGCTCGGGATGGCGGCCAGCGCGGGGCAGTTCCTGCTGTCGGCGGGGACGCCGGGCAAGCGGTTCGCGTTGCGGCACAGCCGGATCCTGATGCACCAGGGGTCGTCGGGCATCGGTGGGAGCGCCGTCGACATCGAGCTGCAGGCGGACGACCTGCGGCACACCCGCGACACCGTTCTCGGCCTGATCGCCGAGCACACCGGTCAGCCGCTGGAGCGGGTGGTCGAGGACTCCCAGCGCGACCGCTGGTTCACCGCCGAGCAGGCGCTGGCCTACGGCTTCGTCGACGGCGTGCTCGACACGCTCGACCGGGTGCGGCCGGTCGGCCGCCACCCCGTCGGCCTCACGGTGGGGGCGGCCCGATGAGCTCCTACACGATCCCGAACGTGGTCGTGGCGCACCCGCGCGGCGACCGGGTCATGGACGTCTACAGCCAGCTGCTCACCGAGCGCATCGTCTACCTCGGCACCGAGGTCGACGACGGCGTCGCGAACGCGCTGATCGCCCAGATCCTCCACCTGGAGTCCCAGGACCCCGACGCCGAGATCAACCTGTACATCAACTCCCCCGGCGGTCTCGTCACGGCGGTGTTCGCCGTGTACGACACGATGCAGTTCGTCCGCGCACCGGTGGCGACGACGTGCATCGGTCAGGCGGCCTCGACCGCCGCGATCCTCCTCGCGGCCGGCGAGCCCGGACGTCGCGCGGTGCTCCCCCACTCGCGGGTGCTGCTGCACCAGCCGTCGGCGCGCGGCCAGGGCACCATCCCCGACCTGATCCTGCAGGCGGAGGAGGTGATCCGGGTGCGCGGCGAGGCCGAGGAGGTGCTGTCGCTGCACACCGGCCGCACCGTGGCCGAGCTGCGCCGCGACACCGACCGCGACCGGGTGCTCACGCCGCGGCAGGCGGTCGACTACGGGATCGCCGACGTGGTGATGCCCTCCCGCCGTGCCGCGGCTGCCGCCCTGACGGGCTAGGCCGCGAGCAGCCGCGTGACCGGTCCGTGCGGCCGGTGCGAGGTCGGCGAGCCGGGCGCTGCTGCGCAGCTCCTCGACCACCGACGCGCTCAGCTTGAGGACGCTGGTGCCCAGCGCGCCGGCGACCGCCGCGACGACCTCGGACGAGGGGTCCTTGAGACCGCGCTCGACCTCGGACAGGTACTGCGGCGAGATGCCCGCGCGGTCGGCGGTCTCGACCAGCGTGCTGCCCCGGTCGTGCCGCAGGTCGCGCAGCCGCTCGCCGAGGACCTCGCGCCACAGCGGCTCGGGACGCGTCCGCCGGGGCCGGCGCGCGGTGCGGGGCATGGTCAGCAGCTCACCCATGGCGGGACGCTACGCGCGGCGGCGCGCACGGTGGAAGCCGTTCTGCTCATGGCAGAACGGGTCAGGACCACCGGACGCGCTGGCCCCGCCGCCACGCGGCCAGGACCTCGCGCCCGCGGCCCCGACCGACGACCTCGTCGCTGCGGTTCCACAGCCCGAGGTAGAGCTGGGTGCCGGTGCCGCTGAGCACGGCGTCACCGTCGTCGGTGGTCACCGGTCCGTGGGCGGTCGAGATCGACTCCCCGACGGCGAGCGTCCACTGCTCGTCGACGTCGGTGGGTCGCACGTGCACCGTCGCCGGGGCGTCGAGGACGACCTTGGAGCGGCCGCGCGTCACGAACCCGCAGACGAGCTCGTCCAGGCCGTCGAGGGCCACCTCGGGGGTCAGGCCCTCGGCCGCCACCTCCAGCGCCGTGGGAGGGCGGCCGAGCCCGGCCGACTGCGCGTCGACCGCGTGCACGGTGGTCTCGTGCGCCTGCCGCCGCGCCCAGAACTCCCGCGGCGCAGGCGCGTCGCGCAGGAAGGTCATGGCCTCCAGGTCGGGCGGGGCCGCGCCCAGCGCGTCGAGGAGGAGGTCGAGCCCCTCGCGGTAGTGCGCGCGCAGGTCCGGGACGGCGTCCAGCAGAGCCGCCTCGGACGGGACGGCGTCCGGGTCGCCGGCGGCGAGGTGCGCAGCCGCCCAGCGGTGCACCACCGTCTGGTGCGCGAGCAGGTCGGCCACCGTCCACCGCGGGCAGGTGGGCACCGGCGCAGCGAGGTCGACGTGGTCGACCAGGGCCACGAGACGCTCCCCGGCCGCGCGGACGACGGCGACGTGCTCCTCGAACGACAGACGCACCGGCACCGGGCCATGGTGCCGCACCGCCCGGCCGCGTCCCACCCCCTTCCCGGTCGCGACGGGCGGGTCTACGGTGACGCACCTGCGGCCGGGTCCCCGGGGGACCGGCCAGGACCGGGGAGGCACCCGATGACGACGACCAGGCCCACACCCCGCCCGGCACCCCCGTTGTCGCAGCAGCTCCGCCGGCGCAAGCCGCTCGCCGACCCGAAGGCGGGGCAGCAGTCCGGTCCCCAGCTCGCCCGGACGATCGGCGTCTTCCAGCTGACCATGTTCGGCGTCGGCGCCACGGTGGGCACCGGCATCTTCTTCGTCCTGCAGGAGGCCGTGCCGGACGCCGGACCGGCCGTCGTCGTCTCGTTCCTGGTCGCCGGGCTCGCCGCGGGCCTGTCGGCGGTCTGCTACGCCGAGCTCGCCTCCGCCATACCGGTGTCGGGCTCGACGTACTCGTACACCTACCACGCGATGGGCGAGCTGGTCGCGATGTTCGTCGCGGCCTGCGTGCTGCTGGAGTACGGGGTCGCGGCGTCCGCCGTCGCCGTCGGGTGGAGCGGCTACTTCAACGAGCTGCTGGTCAACACGATCGGCGTCGCCGTCCCCGACGCGCTGTCGTACTCGCCGATCCCTTACGAGACCAACACGACCGGCCTGATCAACCTGCCCGCGGTCGTGCTGGTCGCGCTGTGCGCGCTGCTGCTGGTGCGGGGTGCGAGCGAGTCGGCGCTGGTCAACACCGTCATGGTCGTGATCAAGCTCGCCGTGCTGGTGCTGTTCGCGGTCATCGCGTTCAGCGCGTTCGAGGTCGACCGGTTCGACGCGTTCTGGGCGTCCGGCGCCGTCGGCATCAGCGCCGCCGCCGCGACGATCTTCTTCTCCTTCATCGGCCTCGACGCCGTGTCGACGGCGGGCGAGGAGGTGAGGGACCCGCAACGCACGCTGCCGCGGGCGCTGATGGCCGCGCTGGTCGTCGTGGTCGCGATCTACGTGCTGGTCGCCCTCGCGGGGGTGGGCTCGCAGCCGCTGGCGGACTTCTCCAGCGAGGACCAGCAGAGCGCCGGGCTGTCGGTGATCCTCACCAACATCACCGGCTCGACGATCCCGGGCACCGTCCTGGCCGCCGGCGCGGTGATCTCGATCTTCTCGGTCACGCTGGTCACCCTGTACGGGCAGACACGCATCCTGTTCGCGATGGGGCGCGACGGGATGCTGCCCGAGCGGTTCGCCGAGGTGCACCCGCGCACCCTGACGCCGACCTTCAACACCGTCGTCGTGGCCGTCGTCGTCGCCGTCGTCGCGGGCTTCGTGCCGTCGGACTACCTCTGGGACACGGTCTCGATCGGCACGCTGTGCGCGTTCTCGGTCGTCGCGATCGGCGTGCTGGTGCTGCGCCGCACGCAGCCCGACCTGCACCGCCCGTTCCGTGTGCCCGGCTACCCCGTGACGCCCGTGCTCACCGTGGTCGCGTGCGCGTACGTCGCGTACGGCATCTCGTCCATCACCTGGGTCATCTTCCTGGTCTGGGTCACGATCGTGCTCGGCTTCTACCTGCTCTGGGGACGCCACCACGCCGTGCTCGGGCGCGCCCGTCCCGTCGTGGAGGAGGGCCGGTCGTGACGCTCGTGGTGGGGTGGACGCCGGACCCGTCCGGGCGGTCCGCGCTCGACCTGGCCGCCGTGCTGGCGCGCTCGTCGGGCAACCCCCTGCACGTGGTCGCGGTGGTGCCGGCGCCGTGGCCGGTCCCGGGGCCGGGTCGCGTCGACGGCGAGTTCGCGGCCTGGTCGGCCGACCGGGGCGAGCACGCCGTGGCGGCCGCGCAGGAGCACCTCGCCGGCCACGCCCCCGACGTGCGGGCGCGGTGCTCGTGGACGAGCGCCCGCTCGGCGTCCGCCGGCCTGGACCAGGCGGCACGAGAGCACGACGCGTCGACGATCGTCCTGGGTTCGTCCAGCGAGGGCCTGCTCGGCCGCGTCGTCACCGGCGCGACCGCGGGACGTCTCCTGCACTCCTCGACGGTTCCGGTGGCGCTCGCGCCCCGCGGGTACCGGGCCGGGCCCGACGAGCGGGTCGGTCGGGTGACCTGCGCGTTCCGCGACGACGCCGACGCCGTCGACCTGCTGACCCGCACCGCGGCGATCACCCACGACGTCGGGGCCGTCCTGCGGGTCGCGACCTTCGGCGTGCGCGGCCGCACGATGTACCCGCCGGAGCTCGCGCCGTCGACCGAGGACGACGTCCTGCAGGCGTGGACCGAGCAGGCCGCCCGGGCGCAGCGGTGCGCGCTCGGCGCGCTCGACGGCGGACCGTTCGCACCGGCCGACGTGCAGACCCTGCTCGGGGTCGGTCGCACCTGGTCGCACGCGCTCGACGACGTGCCGTGGGAGCACGACGACGTCCTGGTCGTCGGGTCGTCGTCCGGCGGCCCGTTCGCGCGGGTGTTCCTGGGGTCGACGGCCACCAAGATCGTGCGCCACTCCCCCGTCCCGGTCGTGGTCGTGCCCTCCCGCGGCTGAGGTGCCCCGACGGTCGTCGCCTGGCGCCGCGACCGCCGAGGTCCCAGGGTGGGACGGCGGCCGGTCGCGGCCGTGACGACGACCCCAGGAGGACGACGATGCGGTACCGCACCCTCGGCAGCAGCGGCACGGTGGTGTCGGCCCAGTGCCTCGGCACCATGACCTTCGGCGCCGAGGCCGACGAGGAGACGTCCGGCGCGATCATGACGGCGTTCGCCGAGGCCGGCGGCACGTTCCTCGACACCGCCGACGTGTACAGCAGCGGCGTCTCGGAGGAGATCGTCGGGCGGTGGCTGGCGTCGCACCCCACCGAGGCCGCGCAGGCGGTCGTCGCGACCAAGGGGCGGTTCCCCATGGGCGACGGGCCGAACGACGTCGGGCTCTCGCGCCGCCACCTGCGCACCGCGCTCGAGGACTCCCTGCGTCGTCTCGGCACCGACCACGTCGACCTCTACCAGGTGCACGCCTTCGACGCGCTCACGCCGCTGGAGGAGACCCTGCGCTTCCTCGACGACGCCGTGACGAGCGGCAAGATCTCGTACTACGGCTTCTCGAACTACCTCGGCTGGCAGGTGACGAAGGCGTCGATGCTGGCCGAGGCCCACGGCTGGTCGGCGCCGGTCACGCTGCAGCCGCAGTACAACCTGCTGGTGCGCGACATCGAGCACGAGGTCGTGCCGGCCTGCCAGGACGCGGGTCTCGGGCTGCTGCCGTGGTCGCCGCTCGCCGGCGGCTGGCTCACCGGCAAGTACGAGCGCGACGTCGACCCGACCGGTGCGACCCGGCTGGGAGAGAACCCTTCTCGCGGTATGGAGGCCTGGGCGGAGCGCAACGCCGACGAGCGCACCTGGACCGTGCTCGACGCCGTGCACGCGGTGGCGGTGGCCGTCGACGCGACCCCGGCGCAGGTGTCGCTGGCCTGGCTGGCCGCCCAGCCCGCCGTGACGTCGGTGATCCTCGGCGCACGCACCGTCGAGCAGCTCGAGGGCATCCTGCCTGCGGCCGACCTCGACCTGACGCAGGAGCACCTCGACCGGCTCACCGAGGCCAGTGCGCCCCGCGTCGACGACTACCCCTACGGCACCGCGGGTGTGGCCCAGCGCAACCGCAACCTCGAGGGTGGTCGCTGAGGGTCTGGTCGCGCGGCCGGCTGATCCCTAGGGTGGGAGCACGGCCCGGGCGGCCGGCCGCCTGCACCCCTCGGGGACGGTGAACGCCCACCGCACCGCAGGCACGACCCCGTCCGTGACGAGCCGCCCAGGCGGACCGCCGCAGGCAACGCAGGCACCCTGTCCGTCCGTCCGCCGGGATCGAGCCCACGATGACGCACGACCTGCCACCCGTCGACGACCTCAAGCAGCAGGCGCGTCGGCTGCGCGCCGCCCTGGCCGCGCGCGGCGTCGACGTGCCGCACGGGCACGCGCTCGAGCTGGTGGCCGCCCAGCTCGGCCACCGCGACTGGAACACGCTGAGCGCGGCCGCTCCCGCCGAGCCGGGCCGCAGCGGGGTACGGGCCGGTGATCCCCGTGCTGCGCATCTTCGACGTCGACAAGGCGCGCGAGTTCTACCTGGGCTTCCTCGGGTTCCGCGAGGACTGGGAGCACCGGTTCGACGACCACTCCCCGGCGTACCTGCAGGTCAGCCGCGAGGGTGCGGTGCTGCACCTGTCCGAGCACCACGGCGACGCGACACCCGGCGCCACCGTCCGCGATCCTCGTGCCGCAGGTGGCGCCGTTGCAGAAGCGAGCTGCTCGATCGCGACTACCGGTACGCGCGGCCCGGGATCGAGACCATGCCGTGGGGGCTGGAGGTGCAGGTCGGCGACCCGTTCAGCAACCGGATCGTGTTCCACCAGCTGGTCGAGGACGACGCCTCCGCCGTCGAGCACGTCGACGGGTCGGCCGCGCCGATCGTGCACGAGCTGCGCGTCGACGGTGCGCCCGATCACGCGTTCCGGGTGCTGACCGAGCGGATCGGCGCCTGGTGGGACCCGGTGCACGCCCCGCCCGGCCTGCGTGACGTCGTCATCGAGCCCGGTGTCGGCGGTGCGTGCACGATGCTGCTGCACGACGGCACCATCGACCGCTGGGGCACGGTGACGGCCTGGGAGCCGGGATCGCGCTACGCGCAGACCTTCTTGCTCGGTGGCGACGCGAACCACCCCACCGAGGTCGACGTCTCGTTCGTCGCCGACGGCGGGGCGACCCGGGTGCGCTTCGCGCACGGAGGCTGGACGGCCGCCAACGTCGCGGGACGGCCCTCGGTTCGCCGACTGGCCCGTGGTCCTCGAGCGCTACGTCAAGGCCTGCCGGCTCGTCTGACCCGGCTGACCCGGCGGCTCGTGCGTGCACAACTACTGGCACGGATGTCGGTATCAGGCCGGAACCGGGTCCCGAGGCGAAACCTGACAGCCGTTGTGCTCGCTCGTAGCTGAGCAAGCGCCGGCTGCCCGGACGTGCCGCGGTCCGCCAGTTCGGCACCCCCGGGAGCACCAGACAGGAAGACTTGCGGCGAGATGACGCGAGACACGGGACGTCCTCCCGTACACTCGCCGCCATGACGCAGCTCCCCCAGCCGTACGCCTACGCCCGCCGCGAGGTCGTCGAGCCCGACTGGACCCGCTTCCCCGGCTGGAAGGACGTCACCGCCGAGCAGTGGGACAGCGCCCAGTGGCAGCGGGTGAACTGCGTCAAGAACGTCAAGCAGCTGCACGCGCTGTTCGGCGACCTGCTCACCGACGACGTCTACGCCGACGTCGAGCGCGACCAGGCCGAGCGCGCCACGATGTCGATGCTGGTGCCGCCGCAGATGCTGAACACGATGGTCCCGGCGACCGACGGCGTGATGCCGGCGGCCGGCGAGGAGTTCACCGCGGCGTTCCGGGCCGACCCGGTGCGGCACTACATGCTCCCGGTGTTCAGCGACCGCCGCACCGACTGGGCCTCGCACCCCTTCGCGACCCGCGACAGCCTGCACGAGCACGACATGTGGGTGGCCGAGGGCCTGACCCACCGCTACCCCACCAAGGTGCTCGCCGAGCTGCTGAGCACCTGCCCGCAGTACTGCGGCCACTGCACCCGGATGGACCTGGTGGGCAACTCGACCCCGCAGGTGCCGAAGCTGAAGTTCGAGCTGAAGCCGGTCGACCGGTACGCGGCGATGCTCGAGTACCTGCAGCGCACGCCGTCCGTCCGCGACGTCGTGGTGTCGGGTGGCGACGTCGCCAACATGCCGTGGAAGAACCTCGAGGCGTTCCTGTTCCGGCTGCTCGAGATCGACAACATCCGCGACATCCGCCTGGCCACCAAGGCGCTGATGGGCCTGCCGCAGCACTGGAGCGCGCCGGACGTCGTCGAGGGCGTCGCCCGGGTCGCCCGCACCGCCCGCGACCGCGGCGTGAACCTGGCGATCCACACCCACGTCAACAACGCGCAGTCGGTGACCCCGGCCGTCGCGAAGGCGACCCGGCTGATGCTCGAGGCCGGCGTGCGCGACGTGCGCAACCAGGGCGTCCTCATGCGCGGCGTGAACGACTCCCCCGAGGCCCTGCTCGACCTGTGCTTCGCGCTGCAGGACGACGCCTCGATCACGCCGTACTACTTCTACATGTGCGACATGATCCCGTTCAGCGAGCACTGGCGGATGTCGCTGGCCGAGGCCCAGCACCTGCAGCACGCCATCATGGGCTACCTGCCGGGCTTCGCCACGCCGCGGATCGTGTGCGACGTGCCGTTCGTCGGCAAGCGCTGGGTGCACCAGGTGCACAGCTACGACACCGAGCGCGGCATCTCGTACTGGACGAAGAACTACCGCACCTCGATCGAGGCCGAGGACGCCGAGGCGCTGAACCGCGAGTACGTCTACCACGACCCGATCTACACGCTCCCCGAGAGCGGCCAGGAGTGGTGGCGCACGCACGGCGGCGACGCCGAGGCGCTGCAGGAGGCGGCCGTCCTCGCCGCCGCGTCGAGCCGCGGGGTCGCGGCCGAGCAGGCCGACGCGCCGAGCCACGCCGTCCACGCCTGACCTGGGCGGGTCGCGCGCTCAGATGCTGGGGGCGCGACCCTCGTAGGGCGTCGAGAGCACCACGGTGGTGCGGGTCGACACGTGCGCGATCGACCGGACGCGGCTCAGCAGGTCCTCGAGCGCGGCCGGGCTCGCCACGCGGACCTTGAGGATGTAGGACTCCTCGCCCGCGACCGAGTAGCAGGAGTCGATCTCGGGGACGGCCTCGAGCCGCTGCGGCACGTCGTCCGGCGCCGCCTTGTCGAACGGGGTGACCGAGATGAACGCGGTGAGGGCGAGACCCAGGCGCTCGGGGTCGACGACCGCGGCGTAGCCGGTGATGACGCCGCGCTCCTCGAGCCGGCGGACCCGCTGGTGCACGGCGGAGGTCGACAGGCCCGTGGCGCGCGCGAGGTCGGTGTAGCTCATCCGTCCGTCGGCGGTCAGCAGCCGGACGATCGCGCGGTCGGTCTCCTCCATGCGGGAAGCCTAGTGGCGGCCACCCCTACGATCGGCGACGTGGCCGACCGTCTGATGCTGCTCGACTCCGCGTCCCTGTACTTCCGCGCCTTCTTCGGCGTCCCCGACACGATGGTGTCGCCGCGGGGCGAACCGGTGAACGCGCTGCGCGGGTTCCTCGACATGATCGCCCGGCTCCTCGACGAGTACGAGCCCACGCACCTGGTGGCGTGCTGGGACGACGACTGGCGCCCGGCGTGGCGGGTCGAGCTGATCCCCTCGTACAAGACGCACCGTCTGGTGGGCGGCGTCGACCCCGGGCCCGGCGTCGGCGGTGCGAACCCGCTCGACGTCGTGGTGGCCGAGGAGTCGCCGGACGCGCTGACCCCCCAGGTGCCGGTGATCGCCGAGGCGCTGGCGGCGTTCGGCATCGCGCGCGTCGGTGCGCCGAGGTGCGAGGCCGACGACGTGATCGGCACCCTCGCGACCCGCGCGCCGAAGGGCCGCGAGGTCGACGTCGTCACCGGCGACCGCGACCTGTTCCAGCTCGTCGACGACGAGCGGAAGGTGCGGGTCCTGTACACCGCCAAGGGTCTTCGCAACATGCAGCTGATCGACCAGGGCGA
The DNA here is from genome assembly GCA_963715595.1 of uncultured Actinomycetota bacterium. Taxonomy (GTDB): domain Bacteria; phylum Actinomycetota; class Actinomycetes; order Actinomycetales; family CAWJMD01; genus MFD01275-22. The sequence continues at coordinate 1,609,407 of OY970255.1, read as the reverse complement.
TCTGCGCGAGCGGTACGGCGTCGCGACCGGCGAGCAGTACGCCGACCTCGCGACGATGCGCGGCGACACCAGCGACGGCATCCCCGGCGTCCCGGGCATCGGCGAGAAGGGTGCGGCGACGCTGCTCGCGAGGTTCGGCAGCCTGCAGGGCATCCGCGACGCCGCGGCCGACCCGCGGTCGGACCTGACCAAGGCGCAGCGGGCGAAGATCGACGCGGCGTCCGACTACCTCGACGTCGCGCCGACCGTGGTGAAGGTGCTGCGCGACGCCGACCTGCCCGACCACGACGACACCCTGCCCGCCGTCCCGGCCGACCCCGACGCCCTCGCCGCGCTCGGCGAGCGGTGGGGCGCCGAGTCGAGCATCGAGCGGCTCACCGAGGCGTTGGCCGAGCGGGCCGGCGGCTGACCCACGGCGCCAGCGACGTGTGACCCTGCCGGCAGCGACACGCCGGGCGTGTCGCGCCTGGGTGGCCGTCCCACCCAGGCGGGGCCACCAGGAGGCGGCTCAGGGCCAGGTGGTGGCGGCCCGCTCGAACGGCGCTCGGCCTGCTGCCACGGATGCCGACGCACGCAGCAACACACAGTCCCGCGCGTGTCGGCGACCAGCACGGCGTACTCGTCGTCCTGCGTCCGCTCGACCTCGGCGCCCACCCGCGCGACCGCCGCGCGACCTCGGCGCGGACGTCGTCGGTCTCGACGTCGAGGTGGACACGGGCCGGCGTCGCCGAGGCCGCGTGCGCTGCGACGGCGAGCTCGACATCGCCGTGCAGCCCCAGGCCGGCGAACTCGCCGTGGTCGCCGGACCGGGCGGGCGAGCGTCCGGTCGCCGCGGCCCAGAACGCGAGCGTCGCGTCGTGCTCGGGCGGGGCGACGTCGACCAGGACGACGCCGAGCCGGCTGCGGTGCGCCACGGTCAGGTGCGCCCGCGCGAGCGCAGCTGGCCGGCCGGCATCGGCGGGGCGGTGATCCGCTCGCCCGTCGCACCGCTCACGGTGCCGAACCGCGGTGCGTGCGCGTTCCACAGCGCACGGGCCGACACGATCTCGTCGTGGCTGCGGCCCACCAGGTTCCACCAGATCACGATCTCCTCGTCGAACGGCAGCCCACCGACCAGCAGCAGCCGCGCGCCCGGCGTCGAGCGGACGTCGAGACCCTCGCGCCCGTGCCCGAGGTACACGAGCTCGTCGGTCCGCAGCTCCTCGCCGTCGAGGCTCACCTCGCCGTCGACCAGCAGCACCGCGTACTCCCAGACGCGCTTCAACGGCAGCCAGGCGGACGCCTCCGCGCCCGCGTCCGGCTCCACCTCGATCACGGCACCGACGATCGGCGTGTACGCCGTGGCCGGCGAGGCGACGCCGGCGAGGTGGCCGAGCAGCACCCGTGCGGACATGCCGGGCAGCCGCACCTGCGGCACCTGCTCGTGGTGCTCGAACGCGGGGGCGCCGGCGCGGGCGCTCTCCGGGAGCGCGATCCACAGCTGCAGGCCGTGCAGACCGGGAGGGCGCTCGGCGGGCGACTCCTCGGAGTGGCTGATGCCCCGGCCGGCCGTCATCAGGTTGAGCTGGCCCGGCACGATCGTCTGCCGGCTGCCGACGGAGTCGATGTGGAGCACCTCGCCGTCGAGGAGCCAGGTGACGGTCTGCAGGCCCGTGTGCGGGTGCGGGCCGACGAGCATGCCCTCGCCCGCGCTCACGTCGTCCGGGCCGAAGTGGTCGAGGAAGCACCAGGCGCCGACCATGCGGCGTCCCTTGGTGGGCAGGTACCGGCGTACGGTCGCACCCTGCCGGGGCTGGGTCCGGGTGGGTGCCAGACGGGTGGTCAGCTGCACGTCGCGCCCGGGCAGCCGCTGCACCACCTCGCGGTCGGCGGGGTCGTGCCCGGCGCCGCACTCGACCGCCTTCGGCCGCTGCTGGAGATCGGTCACCCCACCACTGTGCCACCTCGGGGGGCGCCACCGGGCCCCGCCTCAGCGCACCGAGCTCCAGGCCATCACGCCGCGGTCGACCGCGACCAGCGCCGCGCGCGCCGCACGCGCGACCCCGGCGTCCTCCGGCGGGGCGTCGTCGGACTCGCAGGCCAGCGCGATCTGGGCGAGCAGGTCGATCGCCTGCCGGGTCCAGCGGACGAAGTCGCCGGGGGTGAGGTCGCCGTCCTCCAGCACCTGCTCGAGGTGCTGGCCGCGAGCCCACCGGTGCAGCGGCACCGTCATGCCGAGGTCGGGCGCCCCGGTGAGGTCGAGCCGGTGCCGGGCCTCGGCGTCCTGCAGGTCCGACCACACCCGCACCGTCGCGTCCAGCGCCGCGCGGGTCGCCCCGCCCGGGACGGCGGGCGCCGCGCCGACCTGCTCGCGCCGCGCCTCGTAGACCACCGCCGACGCCACGGCCGCCATGCCGGGCCCGTCGAGACCGCGCCACGCCCCGGCGCGCAGGCACTCGGCGACCAGCAGGTCCTTGTCGGTGTACACCCGCCGCAGCCGCTCCCCCGCGGGCGTGAGGCCCACGCCGCCGCGCACCTCGGCGCGGCGCAGGTAGCCCAGCCCGAGCAGCAGGTCGCAGACCCGGTCGAAGGTGCGGGCGATGGTGCCGGTGCGCCCCTCGATGCGGCGGGCCACGCCGGCGCGCTCCTTGCGCAGCCGCTGGTACCGCTCGGCCCAGCGCGCGTGGTCCTCGCGCTCCGGGCAGCGGTGGCACGGGTGCTGCTTGAGCTCGGCACGCACCTGCACCACCTGCGCCGCGACGTCCTCGGGCACCTCGCGCCGGCGCCGCTCGCGCGGCGGGCTGTCGGCCAGACGCCCCTCCGCCAGCGCGTTGCGCAACGACGACGCCAGGTCGCGCCGCGAGGCCGGGTTGCGCGCGTTGAAGCTCTTCGGCACCCGCAGCGTCGTGACCGGGCGCACCTCGTCGGGCACGTCGTGCAGGGCGAGGCGGCGCACCTGCCGGTCGAGCGTCAGCACCGACGGACGCGGGCCCTCCAGCCCGCCCGCCGTGCCCGGGTCGAGCACCACCGCGTACCCCGAGCGCCGCCCGGTCGGCACCAGGATGACGTCGCCGACCCGCAGCCGCTCCAGCGACTCCAGCGCCCGTCCGCGCTGCGCCCTGGACGCCTCGCGCGAGGTCTCCTTCTCGAGCTCGCCGAGCCGGCGCCGCATCGCCATGTACGCGTCGAAGTCGCCGAGGTGGCAGGTCATCGAGGCGCGGTAGCCCTCGAGCGCCTCGTCCTGGTCGCGCACCTGCCGGGCCAGACCCACCACGCCGCGGTCGGCCTGGAACTGCGCGAACGAGGTCTCGAGGATCTCGCGCGCCGCCTCGCGCCCGACCTGCGCCACCAGGTTGACGGCCATGTTGTAGGTGGGACGGAAGCTCGAGCGCAGCGGGTAGGTGCGCGCCGACGCCAGGCCGGCGACGTGCTCGGGGTCGAGGGCGGAGTCCCACACGACGACGGCGTGGCCCTCGATGTCGATGCCGCGGCGACCGGCCCGGCCCGTGAGCTGGGTGTACTCCCCCGCCGTCACCGGCACGTGCGCCTCGCCGTTGAACTTCACCAGCTTCTCGAGCACGACGGTGCGCGCAGGCATGTTGATACCGAGAGCCAGTGTCTCCGTAGCGAACACGGCCTTGACCAGCCCACGGGTGAAGAGCTCCTCGACGACCTCCTTGAAGGTCGGCAGCATGCCGGCGTGGTGCGCGGCCAGGCCGCGCTGCAGCCCCTCGACCCACTCGTGGTACCCGAGCGTCGCGAGGTCGCGGTCGGCGATCTGGGCGACGCGGCGCTCGACGACGGCGTTGATCTCGGCCCGCTCCTCGCGGGTCGTGAGCCGGACGCCGGACGCCAGGCACTGGCGCACCGCCGCGTCGCAGCCGGCCCGGCTGAAGATGAAGGTGATGGCCGGCAGCAGCCCCTGCGCGTCGAGCCGCTCGACCACCTGCGCCCGGGACGGACCGCGGAAGCCGCGGTGGTGGCGGAACGAGCCGCCCTCGCCGCGTCCACCCTCGCCCCGTCCACCGGGACCCGAGCGCGACCGTCCGCCGTGGCGCCTGTCGCGACCACGGAACGGCACCACCTCGCGCTGCAGGCGGCGCACGTCGGGGTTGACCGCCTGCCGGCCCTGCTCGTCCTCGACGAACAGGTCGAGCAGGCTCACGCCCGCCCGCTCGCCGGGTGCGCCGGACGACCCGACGACCACGTGCTGCCACAGGGGCACCGGACGGTGCTCGGACACCACCACGCGCGTGTCGCCCCGGACGGTGTCGAGCCAGGCGCCGAACTCCTCGGCGTTGGAGACGGTGGCCGACAGCGAGGCCAGCTGCACGTGCTCGGGCAGGTGGAGGATGACCTCCTCCCAGACCGGACCGCGGAACCGGTCGGCGAGGTAGTGCACCTCGTCCATGACGACGAACGCCAGGCCCTCCAGCGTCCGCGAGCCCGCGTAGAGCATGTTGCGCAGCACCTCGGTGGTCATCACCACCACCGGCGCGTCGCCGTTCAGCGAGGTGTCACCGGTGAGCAGGCCGACCGACCCGGCCCCGTGCCGGGCCACCAGGTCGGCGTACTTCTGGTTGCTCAGCGCCTTGATCGGCGTCGTGTAGAACGCCTTGCCGCCACGGGCCAGCGCCAGGTGCACCGCGAACTCGCCGACGACGGTCTTGCCGGCACCGGTCGGCGCCGCGACCAGCACCCCGTGCCCCTGCTCGAGAGCCTCGCAGGCCTCGAGCTGGAAGGGATCGAGGTCGAAGCCGACCACCCGGGCGAAGCGGTCGAGCTCGGTGGCCATGCCCCGAACCTACGTCCTCGGGGCCGCCAGCACCCGGAGGGCCCCCGGCACCACCTCGCACTCCACCGGCGCGGGCCCGATCCGCTCGCCGTCGGCGTAGACCGTCAGGGCACGGCCGGGCAGCTCGACCCGCACCCGCCGGGCGCGCCGCACGCTGACCGCCGGGTGCCGCACGTGCTCGCCGGTGTAGACGGTCGGGAACACCCGCACGAATCGCGCGGTCGAGATCGGGCCGAGGACGACGACGTCGAGGAGCCCGTCGTCGTGCAGGGCGTCGGGCGCGATCTGCATCCCGCCGCCGAACGACGGGCCGTTCGCGACCGAGACGAGCATGCCGCGCACGTCCTCCTGCTCGCCGTCGAGGGTGAGCAGGTACCTCATCGGCCGGAAGAGCGGCAGCTCGCGCACGATCGCCAGGTCGTAGCGCAGCCGTCCGCGGGGCCACCGCCAGCCGTTGGCGCGCTCGTTCACCAACGCGTCGAAGCCGGCCGACAGCACCCCGACGAACCAGCGGGTGGTGCCGTCGGCGGTGGTGGCCCGGCCGAGGTCGGCCGTGCGGGTGCGTCCGGTGGCCAGGTGCTCGAGCAGCTGGTCGACGGCCGCGACCGGGTCGCGGGAGGTCAGGCCGAAGGCGTGCGCGCTGTCGTCGCCGGTGCCCGCCGGCACCACGCCGAGCGGCACGTCGGTGCCCGCGACGGCGTTCGCCCCCAGGTGCACCATGCCGTCGCCGCCGATCACGACCAGCGCGTCGACGCCGGACGCGACCGCGCGGGCGGCCTCGTCGCGGGCCGCCTCGGCGGTGGGGGCGCTGATGTCGAGGACGGTGGCGTCCGAGCCCGTCAGCCGGTGCAGGGCCAGCGAGGTCGCCACCCGGCCGTACCCCTTGCCGCTGGTGGGGTTGGCCAGGACGGCGATCCTCACGGGACGGCGATCCTCACAACGGGCTGGCGCGGTCGTCGTCCAGGTCGTCGAACAGCTCGGACGCCTCGCGCCGCCGGCGCCGGCGGTCGTTGAGCAGGCAGATCCCGATCGCCAGCGCGAACAGCACCAGCAGCGGCGTCGCGAGCAGGAACATCGACAGCACGTCGGGCGTGGGCGTGGCCAGCGCGGCGAAGGTGAACGCGGCCACCACCACCCACCGCCACGCCTTGAGCACACCGCGCCCGGACACGAGGCCGAGGAAGTTCAGGCCCACGAGCACGACCGGCACGAGGAAGGACAGGCCGAAGGTCAGGATGACCCGCATGACGAAGCCCAGGTAGACCTGGGCGTCGATGATGTTGCTGAAGCCCTCGGGAGCGAAGCTGACGAGGAACCGGACGAAGTTCGGGATCGCCCGGTAGGCGAGGTAGGCACCGCCCGCGAACAGCGGCACCGCGGCCGCGACGAACCCCATCGCGTACCGGCGTTCGCGGCGCGTCAGCCCCGGCGTGACGAAGGCCCAGAGCTGGTAGATCCACACCGGGCTCGACACCAGCACGCCGATGAAGAACGAGACCTTGATCTTCAGGTCGAACGGCTGGGCGACCGTGCCGAAGTTGACGCTGATCAGGTTGTCGTCACGCAGCGCCAGCAGGGGCGCGCTCAGCGCCTCGAGGACGGGGTCGTAGAGGAACCAGCCGCCCACCGCGCCGGCGATCAGGCCGAGGCAGGCCTTGAAGATGCGGTTGCGCAGCTCCTTGAGGTGCTCGCGCAGCGCCATCCGGCCCTCGGGATTGCTCCTGCGGCGCGGCGTGATGGCCACCATCGTCGGCGGGCGTCCGGACGGGACGGGGACGCGGTGCGTCAGCCGTCGCGGCGCACGTCGTGGTCGGCGTGCGGCTGGCGGGGGGCGCCGGTCTGGTCGTCGACCACGCGGCCCTCCAGCGGCGAGCCGGACGCGTCGGTGCGACGGGCCGGACCGTCGTCGTCGCGCATCTCCTTGACCTCGCTCTTGAAGATGCGCATCGACCGGCCGAGGCTGCGGGCGGCGCCGGGGAGCTTGTTGGCACCGAACACCAGCACGATGATCAGCACGAGCACGAGCAGCAGCCACGGGTTGTCGGCCAGGTTCCTGAACACGTCAGTACCCCTTCGGTTCGGTTGCGGTCATCGTACGTCCTGACGCGGCCAGGCCGCGCTCGGCGACGGGCGGGTCGAGGGTCGCGAGGTACTCGGCGTCCTGGGTCGCGCGCCCGACCAGCCAGGCGTCGAAGGCCGTCCCGGCCTCGGTCCGGGCCTCGCCGACGCGAGCCGTGGCGTCGCGCACCTCGCGCAGCAGCGCCCGGACGCGGGCGAACAGCCGCCAGCCGAGGGCGGCGAGCAGGAGCGCGCTGGCCAGCACCAGCACCAGCCACATCCACCAGGTCACGACCCGAGACTAGCCCGGCTCCCTGGGAGCGGGCGGCGAGCACCCGGTGAGGGGGCGGTGAGCAGCCGGTGAGCAGGCGTGTGACCCGCGGCGTGGACGGGCTGCGCCGCCGAGCCCCCCGGCGGCCCGGCGACGCGCGTCCTCAGCGGCGGGTGTGCTCGCCCTGGGCGCCGGTGCGGGGCGCGGTGCCGTGCAGGCCGGCGGCGGCGGCCGCGGCGAGCAGGTCGGCGCCGTCGAGCCACAGCGCGAAGTCGAGCACGTCGTCGTAGCCGATGGCCGGGCCGGTGTGCTCCTCGAGGGCCTCGTCCGGGACCGTCCAGGTCTCGGCGACGACACCGCCGGTGCGCAGCAGCTTGACGATCTCCGGTGCGGCCGGCTTGCGGACCTCGTCCCGGCACGTGGTGCACGTGAACGTGTAGTACGACCAGACCGGCACCGAGCAGACCACGAGCCGCACCTGCGGCGGGGTCAGGTCGATGTCGCCGCAGCACGGGCACGACGCCTTGATCGTGGTCATGTCGTGCTCCCCTCCTGGTGCCCCGGCCCGAGCCGGCTGATCGGTCCCGCCGGGTGCTCCCGGCGTTGACAGAGACTTCGGCGCGCAGCGCGTCGGGCTTGAGCCCGAGGGCTCTGCCAACCAGGTGAATGCCTCTGCTCCACACCGCGTCCCGCGTCACAGCGGGTAGGTGGGGACGCCCGTCAGGCGTCGTAGCGCGCGAGGGCGGCGGTCGCGGCGGCCGCGACCTCGGCCGCCAGGGCCGCGGGCTCGGCGACGGTGACCGCCCCGCCGGAGCCCAGCGCCAGCCGGCGCACCCACGAGGCGTCGCCGGCGCGCAGCCGCACCCGGGTGCGCCCGTCGGCGCCCTCGACGACCTCCTCGGTCGGGTAGAAGTCGGCGACCCAGCGCGCCGACGGCGCGAGGTCGAGGGTGACCAGCAGGTCGTCGGGCGAGGGCTGGAACAGCCGCTCGTCGAGGTCGCGGCTGCGGGCCTGCGGCGGCGGGGTGCCGTCGACGTCGAGCACCTGCGCGTCGAGCACCCGGTCCATCCGGAACAGCCGGACGGCCTCGGCCCGGTGGCACCAGCCCTCGAGGTAGATGTGGCCCTCGAGGCTGAGCAGGCGCATCGGGTCGACGTCGCGCTCGGTCGCCTCGTCGCGGCCGGAGACGTGGTAGCGCAGGTGGATGCGCCGGCGGCGCTCGACGGCGTCGCGGACGCGGTCGAGCAGCACGGCGTCGACCTCGTCGTCGAGCACGACCTCGACCGCGCCGGCGGCCTCGCCGGCCTCGCCGGTGGCCTCGGACAGCTTGGCCAGCGCGCCGTCCAGCGCCTCGCGGTCGCCCGCGCCGGGGATCTCGGCCAGCGTGCGCAGCCCGACCAGCAGCGCGACCGCCTCGTCGAGCCCGAGCCGCAGCGGGCGCGAGATGGCGTCGGCGTTGCCGACGAACACCTGCCCGCCCTCCCAGTCGGCCTCGATCAGGTCGTCGGGCAGGTGCCCGGCAGGCCGCAGACGAAGAGCAGCTCGAGGTCGGTGACCAGCTCGGCCTCGGTGAGCCCGAAGTGCGCTGCCGCCTCCTGGACGGGAACGCCCTGGCGCTCGAGCAGGTAGGGCACCATCGACAGCAGCCGCGACAGCCGGTCGGTGGCGCTCTGCTGGGCACGGCGGGCGCCGTGCCGCGCCGCTCACGATCGCCCTCCCGGCCGCCGTGCGGCGGCCGCCACCCGGCGCAGCCGGTCGACGACCGCGTCGCGCAGGTCGGGCGGTCCCTCGACCAGCGCGGACGTCCCGAGCGCGGCGACCTCCTCGGCCAGGTCGTCGAGGTCGGTGAAGTCGATCTCGACCACCGAGCTGTCGTCGTCGAGAGCGCCCGGGCTGAGGTCGGCACCGGCCCGCCGCCGCAGGGCCAGACCGCTGCCCGCGTGCAGCCGCACCCGCGCCGTGCGCGACCCGTCGGCAGGACCCGACCCGGCGAGCACCCGCTGCACCATCGCCCGGGCGTCGACGTCGGCGGGCAGGGTGACCGTCCCGGCGCGACCGACGGCCTGCGGCCGTCCCTCGATCCGCGAGAGCCGGAACACCCGGGCGTCGTCGCGGTCGCGGTCGTGGCCGACCAGGTACCAGCGGCCGTGCCAGTTGGTGATGCGCCACGGCTCGACCGTGCGCTCGGCGCGGCTCGCCGGTGCCGCCGCGTGCGGTAGCGGAACCGCACCGGTGCGCGGTCGCGGGTGGCCTCGTACAGCGGCGCCGAACGACGGCTCGGCGGTGCGCACCCGCGACTCGACGCCGACGACGGCCTCGTCGGTGCTGACGCCGAGCGACTTCAGCTTGACCATCGCCCGCCCGGCCGCGCCGGCGAGGGTGGCCTGCTGCCACGCGCGCGACGCCAGGCCGAGCACGGCCAGCTCGGCGGGGGTGAAGTAGATCTCCGGCAGCGCGTAGGCCTCGCGGTCGATGCGGTAGCCGTGCTCGTCCTCGAACCAGGCCGACGAGCTGCCGGTGACCACCGGCACGCCGAGCTCGCGCAGCTCGTCCTTGTCGCGCTCGAACATCCGGTCGAAGGCGGCGTCGGTCGCGGCCTCGCCGTACTGCGGCACCGCGGCTGGCGGATCTGCTCCTTGGTCAGCCACCGGCGGGTGGCGAGAAGCGCGATCACGAGGTTGAGCAGACGCTCGGTGCGGCGCGCGGACATCGTGCGCGAACCTATCCGGTGGCGGCCGTCGTGCGGCCCCCGCGCCGGTAGCGTCGGCCCCGTGACGAGCACCGACCCCCACGCCCCCGACGCCCACCGACGGCCCCGCAGGCGTGGTGCGGTGGCGGCGCGCCGTCGTGACCGGTCTGCGCGCGGGCTGGCCGGGCGCCCTGGAGTTCGACGTCGAGATCACCGAGCCCGGCGGCGGCACCCGCGCGGCGCGGGCGCTCGCCTACCCGGCCCTGGTCGGCCAGCCCGCAGGTCGGCGACGCCGTGCTGCTGAACACCTCCGCGCTCGACCGGGGCCTCGGCACCGGCGGGTACGCGCTCGTCGTCGCCCTCCCCGACCGGCTGCCGGCCGATCCCCCGGCCGGGCCGGGTCACCTGGTCAAGGCCCGGTACACCCCGCTGCAGGCGATGGTGCTCGGCGTCGACGAGCAGGAGTCGCCGCACCACGAGGCGCTGCGCGAGGCCGACGACCTGGACGGGCTGCCGGTGGTCGTGGCCGACCTGCACTCCGCGCTGCCCGCCGTCCTGGCCGGGGCGCGCGCCGCGGGGGGCGGGCGCCGCGCCGTCTACGTCATGACCGACGGCGGGGCGCTGCCCGCGTGGTTCTCGCGCACCGTGGCGACCCTGCGCGCGCAGGGCTGGCTGGCGGCGTCGGTGTCGGTGGGGCAGGCCTTCGGCGGCGACCTCGAGGCGGTGACGCTGCACACGGGGCTGCTCGCCGCCCGGCACGTGCTCGACGCCGACCTCGTCGTCGTCGCCCAGGGCCCGGGCAACCTCGGCACCGGCACGCGCTGGGGTTTCTCCGGCGTCGCGGCCGGCGAGGCGGTGAACGCCGCCGCCGTGCTGGGCGGCCGGCCGGTCGCGAGCGCTGCGGGTCTCCGGTGCCGACCCGCGCGGGCGCCACGTCGGCGTCTCGCACCACAGCCTGACCGCCTACGGGCGCGTGGCGCTCGCCCCGGCCGACGTCGTCGTCCCCGCGCTCGACGACGTGCCCGGCGTCGACGCGGCGCTGGCCGCGACCGTCCGCGAGCAGGCCGCTGCGCTCGGTGCGCCGCACGGGCGGCACCGGCTCGTCGACGTCGCCGTCGACGGCCTGCTCGACGCCCTGCGCGAGGTGCCGGTGCGCCTGTCGACGATGGGCCGCGGCCTGGACGACGACCCCGCCCGTTCCTCGCGGCGGCTGCCGCCGGGCGGCACGGAGCGGAACGCTCCCCGACGACTGAAGCCGGGCCCGCGAGCGCCAGCGAGCGTGCAGCGCTAGCGCACGGCTACCAGGTCGACGACGAAGATCAGCGTCTCGCCCGGGGCGATGGCGCCGCCCGCGCCGCGGTCGCCGTAGGCGAGGTGCGCCGGGATGACCAGGCGACGGCGTCCGCCGACCTTCATGCCGGCGATGCCCTGGTCCCAGCCGGCGATGACCTGGCCGACGCCCAGCCGGAAGTCGAGCGGGCTGCCGCGGTTCCAGGACGCGTCGAACTCCTCGCCGGTCGAGAACGCGACACCCACGTAGTGGCACGAGACGGTGCTGCCGGCGGTGGCCTCGGGGCCGTCGCCGACGACCTCGTCGGTGACCTGCAGGTCGGCCGGCGGCTCGCCGCCGGGGAACTCGATCTCGGGACGGGTCAGCTCGGGCACGCGGGGCCTCCTGGGTGGTGGTGTGGGTGGTGCTCGGTCACGTCCGCCGGATCACCGGTAGCGGGTCAGCGGGCGTCGAGGATGTCGATCACGAAGACGAGGGTGTTCTCGACCGGGGTGGTCGCGCCCTCGCTCGCCACGTCGGGCGGGACGACGAGCATGATCTGCGAGCCCACCGGCTGGTCGACCAGGCCGGCGTCGAGCGCACCCATCACCTGGCCCTGCCCGATCGGCAGCGGCACCGGCGCGCCCTGCGCCCACGACGACTCGATCACCTCGCCGGTCTCCCACGCCACCAGGACGTAGTGCGCGGTGAGGGTCTGCCCGGCCTCCACCGGTGCCTTGTCGCCGGTGATGAGCTGGGTGTAGAGCAGCTCGGTCGGGGGCGGGCCCGCCGGGATGGTCGACGGTCGGGGTGCCGTCCTCGGCCAGCGTGACCGTGGGCAGGCCGGCCATCGGCGCCACCGGGGTGCCGGTGGCGCGGGCGAGGACGCTCGGTGGTGGCGAGCACGTCGATGACGAAGATCAGGCTGTCGTCGGCCTCGATGCCCGCGTCCGGCTGGCCGCCGGAGGGCCCGTAGCCGTCCTCGGGGGTGATGCCGACCACCACGCGCGACCCGACCCGCACGCCCTCGAGCGCGGAGATGAAGCCCTGGATCAGGCGCCCTCCTCCAGCACGAAGCTGGCGGGCTCGGGGTTGCCGAACGAGGTGTCGAACTCGGTGCCGTCGCGGCCGTTCACGCCCAGGTAGTTCAGCTCGACCCGCTGGCCCAGCTGCACGACCGGCTGGTCGGCGGGGCCCTCCTCGAGCACCCGCCGCTCGGTCTCGGCGGCCTCGAACCGGCCCTCCCACGACAGCTCGGGCTTCTCGCCGGCCGCGCCCTCCACGGCGACGTCGGCGATGTCGGTGGTCACGACCTCGTCGGTGGTGGGCGCGGGGTCGTCAGCGGGAGCCTGCTGGCAGGCGGTGAGCAGGAGCGCGGGCAGCAGGAGGAGACCGATGAGGAGGCGACGCACGTCGAGCACCCTAACCGCCGGACCTGGGAGCGGCCTGCACGACCCCGCGGACCCTCCTCACATGCCGGCGATGAGCCGTTCCACCCGCTCGTCGACGCTGCGGAACGGGTCCTTGCACAGCACCGTGCGCTGGGCCTGGTCGTTCAGCTTCAGGTGCACCCAGTCGACGGTGAAGTCGCGGCGCTTCTCCTGGGCGCGACGCACGAAGTCGCCGCGCAGCTTGGCCCGGGTGGTCTGCGGCGGCACGCTGGTGGCCTCGAACACCTCGATGTCGGTGCTGACCCGCTCGACCATCCCCTTGGCGGCCATCAGGTTGTACAGCCCTCGGCGGCGGGAGATGTCGTGGTACGCCAGGTCGAGCCGGGCGATCCGGGGGCTCGACAGCGGCAGGTCGTGCTTGGTCATGTACCGCGACAGCATGCGGTGCTTGATCGCCCAGTCGAGCTCGCGGTCGACCAGCGAGTGATCCTGCTCGCGCACGGCCCGCAGCCCCCGCTCCCACAGGTCGAGCACCCGCTTGGTGGTCGGGGTGTGCAGGCCGTGGTCGTCGACGAACGCGGCCGCCCGCTCGAGGTACTCGGTCTGGATGTCGAGGGCGCTGGCCTGCCGGCCGTTCGCCAGCCGCACGGTCACCCGCCCGGTCAGGTCGTGGGAGATCTCGCGGATCGCGCGGATCGGGTTCTCCAGGGTGAGGTCGCGCACCGGCAGGCCGGCCTCGATCATCCGCAGGACGAGGTCGACGCCGCCCACCTTGAGCATCGTCGTGGTCTCGGACATGTTCGAGTCGCCGACGATGACGTGCAGGCGGCGGTACCGCTCGGCGTCGGCGTGCGGCTCGTCGCGGGTGTTGATGATCGGGCGCGAGCGCGTGGTGGCGCTGGAGACGCCCTCCCAGATGTGGTCGGCGCGCTGGGAGAACGTGTACAGCGGCCCGCGCGGCGTCGACAGCACCTTGCCGGCGCCGACCAGCACCTGGCGCGTCACGAGGTACGGGATCAGCACGTCCGACAGCCGCGAGAACTCGCCACCGCGTCCGACCAGGTAGTTCTCGTGGCAGCCGTAGGAGTTGCCGGCCGAGTCGGTGTTGTTCTTGAACAGGAACACCTCGCCCTCGACACCCTCCTCGCGCAGCCGGCGCTCGGCGTCGACGACCAGGCCCTCCAGGACGCGCTCCCCCGCACGGTCGTGCACGACGAGCTCGCGCACGTCGTCGCACTCGGGCGTGGCGTACTCGGGGTGCGACCCGACGTCGAGGTAGAGCCGGGCACCGTTGCGCAGGAAGACGTTGGACGAGCGTCCCCACGACACGACCTTGCGGAACAGGTAGCGCGCGACCTCGTCGGCCGAGAGCTTGCGCTGCCCGTCGGCCACGCAGGTCACGCCGAACTCGGTCTCGATGCCGTAGATCCGCCGGTCCATGGGGCTCCCTCGTCGTGTCCGCCCAGCCTACGTCCCGCACGGGCGGTACCTTCCGGCACCGTGACCGACGAGGAGGGCGTGGCGTCCGGACGACCCCGCGGCACGCGACGGGCGGGGATCGGCGCGGTGGCGCAGGTGCTCCTCGCACTGGCCGGCCTGGGGCTGCTGCTGGGCCTGGTGCCGCGGCTGCTGCGCGACCCCACCGCATCGGCCGTCTACGCCGTCACCGGCGGCGACCACCGCGCCGCCGCGGCGCTGGTGGTGCTGGTGGCCGCCGCGCTGCCGCCCGCCGCCACCGCGGGCGCCGGGCTCGCCCGCCGCCGCCGCGCGCTCGGCGGGCTGCTGCTCGTCCCCGTCGTCGTGCTCGGTCTGGCGCTGCTGGGTCTGGTCCCCGGCCGCAGCGACTCGGGACGGGTCGCGCGCTCGATCACGGCGGACGTCGGCGTCCTCGGCTCGGGCGAGGTGCTCACCGGCGCCGCCGTCGGCGTTCTGCTCGGCGTGCTGACGTCGGTCACCGCGACGCTGGCCGCGGGCCTGGCGTTCGACCGGCGCCATCCGGTCGCGGTGCCGCGCGGTCGCCCGGACGTCGAGGAGCTGGTCCGGGTAGCGGCCGGCGAGGTCGGCCCGCAGGAGCGGACGCGGCTGCGGCGGCGAGGCGTCGTCCAGGTCAGCAGCTACCTGCTGGTGTGGGCGGTCGTGCTGGTGGTCTGTGTGCTGGTCGCCCCCGCATGAGGCCTGCGCCGCTCAGAGCGCGCGGCGCATCACCGGCACGTCGTGCCCGTCGGCGTCGACGAGCGTGCCGGCCTCGGCGTAGCCGAACCGTCGGTAGAGCGCCAGGTCGGCGGTCGCCGCCGTGCCCGTGGACAGCTCGAGCACGCGCACGTCGGCGCGGTGGTCGACCTCGGCGTGCAGCGCCTGCAGCAGCGTGGTGCCGAGGCCGCGGCCGCGCAGGTCGGGGGCCACGACGACGCGACCGACCCGCCCGGTGCCGTCCGGACCGACGGTGAGCCGGATCGAGCCGACCAGGCGTCCGCGCCGGCCGTGCTCGCCGTCGCGGTCGGTCGTGGCCACCAACCAGGTGGTACTGGGGTCGTCGACGACCTGGGCGAGGTCGTCGATCTCGTCGGTGAGCGGCCCGAGGAACGGGTCGCGCCGCCGCTGCGCCTCGACCACGTACGCGGCTCGCTGCAGCGTGAGCAGCTCGCCGGCGTCGGTGTGCCGGGCGGGCCGGACGCGGACGGGCACCGGGGAGGCCATCAGGGCGCGTCCCCGCTGTCGGCGCCACCCTCCGGTGCGGCCGGGTGACCTGGCCGGTCCTGTGCCTGGGTGGCGGTGCCGCTCCCCTCGCCGGCCGGCGGCGGCGCGCCCGGGTCGCCGGTGAGGGTGTCGTGCGTGCCCGGACCGGGGTCGTCGGTGCGCGGCACGTCGCGGGTCGGGTCCTCGTCGGCGAGCAGCCGCTCCAGCAGCGCACCCGCCACCCGCCGGAAGGCCCGGCGCGGGCGCTGCCGGTCGAGCACCGCGACCTCGAGGTCGCCGGGGGCGAGCGTGCGCGGTTCGCCGCCGCCCGGGTCGGACCCGAGCGCGCGCACGGCCAGCCCGAGCACCTCGTACAGCTCGAGCCCGGGACGCCAGGCGTCGCCGATCGCGCCGGCGACGGTGTCGGACGAGCCGCCCATCACCACGAAGCCGGTCTCCTCGTTCACCGAGCCGTCGTAGGTGATGCGGTAGATCTGGTCGCCGTCCGGGGTCGGCGCGACCTGCGCGACCACGAGCTCGACCTCGAGGGGCTTGTGCTCGGTGGTGAAGGTGGCGCCGAGCGTCTGGGCGTAGGCGTTGGCCAGGCCGCGGCCCGTGACGTCGGTGCGGTCGTAGGAGTAGCCGCGCAGGTCGGCGTAGCGCACGCCCGCCACCCGCAGGTTCTCGTACTCGTTGTACTTGCCGACCGCGGCGAAGGCGACCTTGTCGTAGATCTCGGACACCTTGTGCAGCGCGCGGGACGGGTTCTCGGCGACGAAGGCGATGCCGTGGTCGTACGGCAGCACCACGACCGGGCGGCCGCGCGCGATGCCCTTGCGGGCGTAGTCGGCGCGGTCCTTCATCACCTGCTCGGGCGAGACGTAGAACGGTGCGGTCATGCGCGCGCCTCCCCTGTGCTCGTCGGACCGGCGTCGTGGGCCCCGGACCCGCCCGGGTCGCCGGTGCGTCCGGCCACCACCGCCTCGACGACCGAGCCGAGGACGTCGTCCGGCACCCGGCGGTAGCCGTCGACGGTGACGGTCGCGACGACCGGCCAGATGCGGCGGGTCAGGTCGGGACCGCCGGTGGCGGAGTCGTCGTCGGCGGCGTCGTAGAGCGCCTCGACCGCGACGCGCACGGCCTCGTCGGCCCCGTGCGTCGGGCGGTACAGCTTCTTCAGCGCCCCGCGGGCGAACAGCGAGCCCGAGCCGACCGAGTGGTGGCCGTGCTCCTCGTACCGCCCGCCGGTGACGTCGTAGGAGAAGATGCGGCCCGCGCCGGACCCGAGGTCGTAGCCGGCGAACAGCGGCACGACGGCCAGGCCCTGCATGGCGAGCCCGAGGTTGCCGCGGATCATCGTCGCCAGCCGGTTCGCCTTGCCGTCCAGGCTGAGCAGGACGCCCTCGATCTTCTCGTAGTGCTCGAGCTCGACCTGGAACAGGCGCACCATCTCGATGGCGAGCCCCGCCGACGCCGGCGATGCCGACGCACGAGTACTCGTCGGCGGGGAAGACCTTCTCGATCTCGCGGCTGGCGATGATGTTGCCCATCGTCGCCCGGCGGTCACCGGCCATGACCACCCCGCCCGGGAAGGTCAGGGCGACGATCGTGGTGGCGTGCGGCGCCTGCGGCACCTCACCGGGCGGCAGCGGACGGCGCCCCGGGACGCAGCTCGGGCGCGTGGGCGCCCAGGAAGTCGGTGAACGACGACGTGCCGGCGGCGGTGAACGCCGACGGCAGCCGTCCGTACGGCGAGCCCTCGCTCACTGGCCACCCTTCTGCACGAAGCCGCGGACGAACGACTCCGAGTTCGACTCCAGCACGTCGTCGATCTCGTCGAGCAGGGAGTCGACGTCGTCGGTGCTGACCTGGCTGGTGGGGGCGGTCGGCGGCGGCTCCGGAGCCTCGTCGGGCTCGTCGCCGTCACGCCGCTGCGGACGCTGCTGCTCCTGGCCGGACATGGGACCTCCCGGGTGACCGCGTCGTCGCCGTGCGGCGCGACGCCTTCGTCCCCCGATCCTAGGCAGCGGGTGCGTCAGCCGTCCTGGCGACCCGCCCCACGGCCCCGAGCGGCCGGGCGCGAGGTCAGCGGCGCGACAGCGCGCGGACCAGGTCGGCCGCGGTCTCGCACCGGTCGAGCAGCGCCCCGACGTGCTCGCGGGTGCCACGCAGCGGTTCGAGCATCGGCACCCGCTGGAGCGAGGGGAACCCGGGGACGTCGAAGATCAGCGAGTCCCAGCTCGCCGCGGTGACGTCCTTGCCGAAGCGGGCCAGGCACTGGCCGCGGAAGTAGGCGCGGGTGTCCTCCGGCGGCTGCGTCACGGCGGCCTGCACGTCGGCGGGGTCGAGCAGCCGCTCGACCGCGCCGCGCTCGAGCAGCCGGTGGTAGAGGCCGCGCTCGGGCCGCACGTCGGCGTACTGCAGGTCGATGGCCTGCAGCCGGTGGTGCGACCAGTCCAGGCCCTCGCGCTCGCGGAAGCCCTCGAGCAGGCGCAGCTTGGCGACCCAGTCGAGCTCGCGGGCGCACAGCATCGGGTCGCGCGCGAGCCGGTCGAGCAGGTCGCCCCAGCGGTGGAGCACGTCGCGGGTCTGCTCGTCGGCGTCGTCGCCGAACCGGTCGTCGACGTGCTCGGTCGCCGCCTGGTGGTAGCGCTGCTGCAGCTCGACGGCCGTCAGGCGGGTGCCGTCGCGCAGCGTCACCAGGGTGCGCAGCGTGGGGTCGTGGCTCACCGCGTGCAGCGCGGCGACGGGCTGCTGCACGGTGAGGTCGGGCAGCGTGCGGGCCTCGACCATCGCGAGCACGAGCGCCGTCATCCCGGTCTTGAGGTAGCCCGCGACCTCGCAGAGGTTGGCGTCGCCGACGATCACGTGCAGCCGCCGGTGCTTGTCGGCGGAGGCGTGCGGCTCGTCGCGGGTGTTCACGATCGGACGCTTCAGCGTCGTCTCCAGGCCCACCTCGACCTCGAAGAAGTCCGAGCGCTGCCCGATCTGGAAGCCCGCGCGGTCGCCCGACTGGCCGAGGCCGACCCGGCCGGCACCGGTGAGCACCTGCCGGGAGACGAAGAACGGGATCAGGCCGCGGACGATGTCGGGGAACGGCGTCGCCCGGTCCATCAGGTAGTTCTCGTGGGTGCCGTACGACGCGCCCTTGTTGTCGGTGGTGTTCTTGTAGAGGTTCACCGCGGGCTGCCCGGGCGCGTCGGCCAGACGGCGCACCGCCGCGAGCATCACCTGCTCCCCCGCCTTGTCCCAGCGCAGGCAGTCCAGCGGCCCGGTGACCTCCGGGCTGGAGTACTCCGGGTGGGCGTGGTCGACGTACAGGCGGGCGCCGTTGGTGAGCACCACGTTCGCCAGCGTCGGGTCGTCGAGCTCGTCGGACAGCTCGCCGCCCGGGACGTCGGTGAGCTGGCTCGGGTGCGCCTGCTGCCGGCCGAGCTCCCAGCCGCGCGCGTCGCGCAGCGGCTGCTCGTCCTCGTAGTCCCAGCGGGCGCGCCCGGCCCTGGCCCCGAGCGGTGCCGCGTAGGCGTTCACGACCTGTCCCGAGAGCAGCATCGGGTTGGCGGCCGGGTCGCCGACGGCCGAGACCCCGTACTCGGTCTCGATGCCCATCACCCGGCGCACGGTCACACCCCGAGCCTAGGGACCGCCCAGCCGCGCGCACACGGGGGTCTCGGCGGCCGCGAGCAGACCCTGGTCGAGCTCCGCGCGGGCCTCCTCGGAGGTGACCAGCTCCTCGAGGGTGAGGTCGAGGAACGTAGCCGAGCGCCTCGACCGCGACGCAGTCGGCCTGCGCCGGCGTCAGCCCCTCGGTGCCCAGCTGGTGGCGCACGATCTCGTACAGGGCGACGGAGTCGACGCCCCTGGCCACGCACCACGAGACGGCGTCGACCGCGGCCCGGTCCGGGCGGCCCTCCTGGAACGCGGCGACGACCTCGGCGTCCGGCACCGCCCGCAGCTGCTCGTCGACGCAGCCCAGCAGGTCGGGAAGGACCACCTGCGGTCCCCACCCGGCCAGCTCGCGCGAGACGCGGTCGTCGAGCGCGGCGCGGTCGGCGAGCTCCAGGCCGGCGACCCCGTCGACCTTCCACCGCTCCCCGTCGCGGACGAGCGCGAGGGTCTGCGCCATCCCCGCGCTCCCGCCGCCGATCGAGGTCACCGCGCGGTCCCCGTGCCGCCCTCGACGACGACCTGGTCGACGACCACCTCGTCAGCCGGCTCGGAGGTGCGGACGGCGTCGCGGCAGGCCTCCAGGTCGGTGCTGCCGACCGCGACCTGGGAGACCTCGACGGACGCGGCGGGCTCGCTGCGTTGCACCCGCGCCTCGCACCGCTCGACGTCGTCGGTGCCGATCGCCGCCTCGAGCCCGGCGCCGGTGTAGTCGAGGGTGCACGACCTCGGGTGGGGCTCCGTCGCGAGCCGCGTCAGCACGGCGGCGGGGTCCTCGGGCTCCGGAGCCGGCTCGGCGGCCGGGGTCTGGCAGCCCGCGAGCAGCAGACCGACCGCGACCGTCACCGCCGCGTACGCACGAACTCGCACCACGTCCCCCGAGAGCCCTCCGTCGTCCGGCCCCCACCGGCCGGACACCGCCCGACAGCCTACGGGCGCGCGACGGCCTGGCGTGGCCGGACGTCCGCAGCCGGTGCTGTCGTGGGGGTCACAGGTACTGGCCGGTGTTCGAGACGGTGTCGATGGTGCGACCCGGCTCGTTGCCCTTCTTGCCCTGGATGATCGTGCGGATGAAGACGATGCGCTCGCCCTTCTTGCCGGAGATGCGCGCCCAGTCGTCGGGGTTCGTGGTGTTGGGCAGGTCCTCGTTCTCCTTGAACTCGTCGACGCACGCGGCGAGCAGGTGGTCGACCCGGATGCCCTTCTGCTGCAGCGTCAGCCAGTCCTTGATCGCCATCTTCTTCGCGCGGTCGACGATGTTCTGGATCATCGCGCCGGAGTTGAAGTCCTTGAAGTACAGGATCTCCTTGTCGCCCCCGGCGTAGGTGACCTCGAGGAACTGGTTCTCCTCGGTCTCGGCGTACATGCGCTCGACCGTGGCCTGGATCATCGCCTCGACCGTGGCCTGCGCCGAGCCGCCGTTCTCGGCGACGTCGTCGGCGTGCAGCGGCAGGTCGGGCACCAGGTACTTGGTGAAGATGTCGCGCGCCGCCTCGG
Organism: uncultured Actinomycetota bacterium; assembly: GCA_963715595.1. Classification (GTDB taxonomy): domain Bacteria; phylum Actinomycetota; class Actinomycetes; order Actinomycetales; family CAWJMD01; genus MFD01275-22. The sequence goes on along the minus strand of OY970255.1, from coordinate 1,589,115 downwards.
CGTCCGGACGGTGGATCTTGACCTTCACGTCGAGCCGGCCGGGCCGCAGGATCGCGGGGTCGATCATGTCCTCGCGGTTGGAGGCGCCGATCACGATGACGTTGTCGAGCCGCTCGACGCCGTCGATCTCGGCCAGCAGCTGCGGCACGATCGTGGTCTCGACGTCGGACGAGACGCCGGACCCGCGGGTGCGGAACAACGACTCCATCTCGTCGAAGAACACCACGACAGGCGTTCCCTCCGAGGCCTTCTCGCGGGCACGGGCGAAGATGAGCCGGATGTGGCGCTCGGTCTCGCCGACGTACTTGTTGAGCAGCTCGGGGCCCTTGATGTTGAGGAAGTAGGCGTTGACCTCGCTCTGCCCCGAGCGGGCCGCCGACTGCGTGGCCAGCGAGTGCGCCACGGCCTTGGCGATCAGCGTCTTGCCGCACCCGGGAGGCCCGTACAGCAGGATGCCCTTGGGCGCCTTCAGGCCGTGCTCGCGGAACAGGTCGGGGTGGTTGAACGGCAGCTCGACGGCGTCGCGGATCTGCTCGATCTGGCCCGCCAGACCGCCGATGTCGGCGTAGTCGATGTCGGGCACCTCTTCGAGGACCAGCTCCTCGACCTCGGCCTTGGGGATCTTCTCGTAGACGTAGCCCGAGCGCGGCTCGAGCGTCAGGGCGTCGCCGACCCGCAGCCGCTCGCCGGCGAGCGACCCGGCCAGCTTCACCACGCGCTCCTCGTCGGCGCGGGCCAGCACCAGGGCGCGGTCGTCGCCGAGGAGCTCCTTGACCGTCACCAGCTCGCCGGTGCGCTCGTACCCGACGGCGGTGACCACGTTGAGGGCCTCGTTGAGCATGACCTCCTGGCCGGCGCCCAGCTGGTCGCGGTCGACGGTGGGGCTCATCGCGACCCGCAGCTTGCGCCCCGCCTGCACGACGTCGACCGTGCCGTCGGCGTGCGCCTCGACGAAGGTGGCGTACCCGTTCGGCGGCTGCGCCAGCCGGTCGACCTCGGTGCGCAGCGTCACCAGCTGCTCGCGGGCGTCGCCGAGGGTGCGCTGCAGGCGCTCGTTGCGGTTCAGCAGGTCGTCGGCCTGGCGCTGGAGCAGCGCCACCCGGTCCTCCAGGGTGCGCACGCGCCCGGGCTGCTCGGTGACGCGGCGGCGCAGCGAGGCGATCTCCTGACGCAGCAGCTCGACCTCGCGGTGCGTCGCGGCGTCGTGACCGTGCGGCTCGCCGGTGTGCTCGCCCATGCGGACCTCCCGGGTGTCGGTGGGTCACCCCAACCTAACCCGACGTCCGGGCACCCGGCCCGGCGACCCGCCAGGTCGTGACCGGGACGACACCAGGTGCGCGACGGGCGGTCTCAGCCCTCGGATGGCGGAGCCCCCGGACGTGGAGCCCCCGGACGTGGAGCCCTCGGACGCGGAGCCCTCGGACGTGGAGCGCTCGCGCACGGGCCCGCCGCCCTCTGCGGTCGCGGCACCGCGCACCTGGTCGCGCCGCACCCGGCGGACCTTCTTGTCCGAGACCGGGCGCTCGCCGAGCTCCTCGGACGACCAGTCCTGGCCCGCCCACGGGTCGTCGCCGAGGTCGTTGCCCTTGGACGGTCGCCGCCGCCGGGCCGGGGCCGCCACGCCGTCGGCCATCCGCCGCGTGGTGAGCAGGAAGCCGGTGTGCCCGACCATCCGGTGCTGGGGACGCACGGCCAGGCCCTCGAGGTGCCAGCCGCGCACCATCGACTCCCACGCCGCCGGCTCGGTCCAGGCGGCCGTGGCCGCGCACCTCCTCGGCCAGCCTCGACAGCTGGGTCGCCGTCGCGACGTAGCCGATCAGGACGCCGCCGGGCGCCAGGGCGTCGGCCGCGGCGTCGAGGCACTCCCAGGGCGCGAGCATGTCGAGCACGACGCGGTCGACGCTGCCGGGCTCCTCGGTGGCCGGCAGCACGTCGGCCAGGTCGCCGACGCTGACCCGCCACGCCGGGTGCGGGCCGCCGAAGAAGGTCTCGACGTTGCCGCGGGCGATCGCGGCGAAGTCCTCGCGCCGCTCGATCGAGTGCAGGTGGCCGCCGTCGCCGACCGCGCGCAGCAGCGACATCGACAGCGCGCCCGAGCCCACGCCGGCCTCGACGACCCGCGCGCCCGGGAAGACGTCGGCCATGGCGACGACCTGCCCGGCGTCCTTGGGGTAGACGACCGCGGCCCCGCGGGGCATCGACAGCACGTAGTCGCTCAGCAGCGGCCGCAGCACCTGGTACTCGGTGCCGGCGCTGTTCGCGACGACGACGCCCTCGGGCCCGCCGATGAGCTCGTCGTGGGCGAACATGCCCCGGTGGGTGTGGAACTCGGCGCCCGGGGTGAGGGTGATCGTGTGCAGCCGGCCCTTCGGGTCGGTCAGCTGCACCCGCTCCCCCGGCCGCAGCGGGCCGCGGCGGGCGGACGCGCCGGTGGGACCGCGATCGGACGCGTTCGGGTCGCTCGGACCGGGCTGGCTGGGCACGGGGACGGAGTCTAGGCGCAGGCGCCTCGAGGCTCAGCGCTTGGCCGGTGCGACCAGGGCCCGTACGAGGTGCTCGGTCTCGACCATCCCGACGACGCGGCCGTCGTCGACGACCAGGACCTGGCCGGTACCCACGCGCTGCACGGCGCCGATGAGCGCGTCACCGCTGAGCGAGGCGTCGAGCACCGCCGACGACTGGTGGGTGCGGGCGACCGACTCGACCCGCACGGTGGCGCGCGCCGGCACCGGGACCGCGGCCACCGCCAGCTCGTCGACCACGGCGACCACCCGCCCTGCGGGGTCGAGCAGGACGAGCGCGGGTCCGCCGGGCCCGGAGGCGGGCAGGTCGGCGACGGGGGTGCCGGGGGCCACCGCGAGCACGGGCCGCATCACCCGGCGCAGGTCGAGGCGCTCGGCGCGGCCGCGGATGCGGGCGCCGCTGATCGCCTGTCCCGCGGCCGACCACAGCATCGCGCCGATGAGCGCCGCCCACACCACGGTGATCAGCCGCGGCTGGCGCCCCTCGAGCAGCGGCAGGAGCGCGTAGCCGACCGCCAGCACCGCGACCACGCGTCCACCCCAGCCGGCGGCGACGGTGCCGCGGGACCGGCTGCCCGTCAGCCGCCACACCAGCGCCTCGAGCACCCGTCCGCCGTCGAGCGGCAGCCCGGGCAGCAGGTTGAACCCGGCCAGCAGCACGTTGGTGATGATGAAGGCCAGCAGCAGCCGGGCGGCCACCGCCTCGCCGTCACCGACCGCGCCGAGCGCGAGCCAGCCCACCAGGGCCAGCACCCCGTTGGCGAGCGGACCGACCACGGCGACCCAGACCGAGCGCCCGGGCGAGACCGCCTCGGACTCGAACTGGGTGTGTCCGCCCCAGAACGTGATGACGATGTGCGTGGGCGGCAGGCCGACGACCCGGGCCCCGGCCGCGTGGGCCGCCTCGTGCACGAGCACGGCGACGAACAGCGCCAGCGCGTACCCGACGCCGACGGCGTACGCGAGGGCGCCGAGCTGCGGGGCCAGCTGGCTGCCGAACAGCACCGTGATGAGCGCGGCGACGACCAGCCAGCTCCGGGCGACGTAGACCGGCACGCCCGCGACCTGGCCCAGCCGGACGCCGGGCGTCTGCGTCGCGGCCATGCCCACCTCCTGCGCTGCGCGGGACGGTGCCGCCCCGCGCCCAGCCTACGGAGCGCTGCGCCCGTGGTCGGCGGGGCGGGTCGTCGGGGTCGCCAGGGCGGTGCCCGCCGCGGTCGGGTCGTGCGAGGCCGCCGAGGCGCGTGATGCGGCCGTCGCGGACGTCCTCGGCCCAGTGGCAGGCGACCCGGTGGCCCGGGCGCGAGCTCGCGCAGCGCCGGCACCTCGTCGTGGCAGCGGGTCGCCTGCCGGAACGGGCAGCGGGTGTGGAACCGGCAGCCGGCGGCGGGTTCGCCGGGCGACGGCAGGTCGCCGGCCAGCAGGATGCGCTCGCGCCGGTCCTCGACGTCCGGGTCGGGCACCGGGATCGCCGACATCAGGCGATCGTGTACGGGTGCAGCGGCTGCGCGTACAGCTCCTCGCTGGGCGACTGCTCGACCAGCGTGCCGAGGTACATGACGCCGATCGTCGTCGCTGATGTGCCGCACCACCGCGAGGTCGTGCGCGATGACGACGTAGGTCAGGCCGAGGCCGCTCCTGCAGCTCCTCGAGCAGGTTGAGCACCTGCGCCTGCACCGACACGTCGAGCGCGCGAGACCGGCTCGTCGGCGATGACCAGCTCGGGCTCGAGCGCGATCGCCCGGGCGATGCCGATGCGCTGGCGCTGCCCGCCGCTGAACTCGTGCGGGTACTTCGCGGCGGCCGACGCCGGCAGGCCCCGACCAGGTCGAGCAGCTCGCGCACCCGGGCGCGCCAGGCCGACGGCGCCGCCCTCGAGTCGCCGTGCGCGCGCATCGGCTCGACGAGCAGCGACTCGACGTCCTGCCGCGGGTCGAGGCTCGCCATCGGGTCCTGGAACACCATCTGCATCCGCCGGCGCGTGCGGCGCAGCTCGCTCGCCCTTCAGCGTCGGTCAGGTCGACGCCGTCGAAGCAGCACGCTGCCGCCGGTCGGCTCCTCCAGCCGCAGCACCGCCCGGCCGAGCGTCGACTTGCCGCAGCCCGACTCGCCGACCAGGCCGTAGGTCGTGCCGCGGCGGACGTCGAGGTCGACGCCGTCGACGGCCCGCACGTGGCCGACGGTGCGGTCGAGCACGATCCCGCGAGCGGATCGGGAAGTGCACCTCGAGGCCGCGGACCTCGAGCAGCACGTCGCCGCCGGCCGGTCGGCCGTCTCGCCGTCGTGCTCGGTCGGGGCTCGCTCACCGCGGTCCTCCTCGGCCGGGCCGGCACCGGGTGCGACGCAGCGCAGCCGGTGGTCGGCGCCGCTCGTCGTCCCGGTGCAGCTGGAGGTCGGGCGCGAGGCAGTCCGCTCGCTGCGGCGCCGGGCAGCGCGGCGCGAAGGCGCAGCCACGCGCCCACGGGCAGCGATGTCGCGACGCCGTGCCCGGGATCGGCGTGCAGCGTGCTCGCCGCGCGGCTGCGTCGAGGCGCGGGATCGAGCGCAGCAGCCCGGCGGTGTAGCGGTGGCGCGGGACGCGCGAACAGCTCGCGCGCGGCCGGCGCGCTCGACGACCCGGCCGGCGTACATGACGTTGACCTCGTCGCACAGCCCGGCGACCACGCCGAGGTCGTGGGTGATCATGATCATCGCGGTGCCGGTCTCGCGCACCAGCTGCTTGAGCAGCTCGAGCACCTGCGCCTGGATCGTGACGTCGAGCGCGGTGGTCGGCTCGTCGGCGATCAGCAGCCGCGGCTTGCAGGCCAGCGCGATCGCGATCAGCGCGCGCTGGCGCATGCCGCCGGACAGCTGGTGCGGGTACTCCCTCAGCCGCCGCGCCGGGTCGGGGATGCCGACCCGGCGCAGCAGCTCCTCGGCCTCGTCGCGGGCGCGCGCCGCGGTCGAGGTCGGTGTGCCGGCCGCAGCACCTCGGTGACCTGGGTGCCGATCGGCACGACCGGGTTCAGCGAGGTCATCGGGTCCTGGAACACCATCGCGATGTCGCGCCCGCGCAGCTCGCGCAGCTCGTCCGGTCGACGCGCGCAGCAGGTCCGTGCCGTCGAACAGCGACCCGGCCGTCGACCTCGACGCCGCGCTTGGGCAGCAGCCCCATGACCGCCAGCGAGGTGACCGACTTGCCGCAGCCCGACTCGCCGACCAGGCCGACGACCTGCCCGGGCGCGCACGTCGAAGCTCACGCCGTCGACGGCGCGCACCGGCGGCCGCCCGCGCCGGGTGAAGCGGACCGTGAGGTCGCTGCACCGTCGAGCAGCGGGCCCGCTGCGCCGTCGGGCTCGCCGGTCAGGACGACCTCGGGACGTCGGTCATCGCCGGCGCCTCATCGCCGGAACTTCGGGTCGAGGGCCTCGCGCAGCGCCTCACCGAGCAGGGTGAAGCCCGAGCGCGGTCACGGCGATGCAGCACGCCGGGCAGCAGCGCGAGCTGCGGGGTCGGTCTCGAGCCGGTCCTGCGCCTTGACGAGCATGCGCCCCCACTCGGCGACGGTGGGGTTCGGGCTCGCCCAGCCCCAGGTAGGACAGCGCGGCGACCTCGATGATCGCGGTGGCGAGCACGAGCGTGGCCTGCACGATCACCGGTCCCGAGGCGAGTTCGGCAGCATGTGGTTCATCACGACGCGGCGCCGGCGCAGGCCGAGCGAGGACGCCGCGAGCACGTAGTCGGCGCTGCGCTGCTGCGAGCAGCGAGCCGCGCAGCAGCCGGGCGAAGATCGGCACCTGCGCGGCGCGCGATGGCGATCATGACGCGAGGTCGAGCGTCCGGCCCGAGCGGCCGCCGGCGACGCTGACGCGAGCAGCAGGCTACGGGATCGACAGCAGGATGTCGACGCAGCGCATGAGCGGCGACGTCGACCCTGCCGCCGATCGCCGCCGGCCAGCAGGCCGAGCAGCGGTGCCGACGCGCAGGCCGATCAGCGTCGACACGACGCCGATGACCAGCGACTGCCGGGCGCCGTAGACGAGCTGGGTGAACAGGTCGGAGCCGAAGGCGTCCAGCCCGAGCAGGTGGTCGTCGGACGGCCCGGGCACGCTGCGACGGCGTGACCTGGTTGCCCCACTGCGCGCCGGCCGGCTCGTACGGCGCGAGCAGCGGCGGCGAACGACCGCGACCACGACGAAGACCAGCACGATGAGCGGCGCCGACGATCGCGAACGGGTCGCGGCGCAGGCGCGGCGAACGCGCCGCGCCACAGGCTGGTCCCGCGCTCGTCGTCGCCGCCGGCGGTCGGCCCTCGAGCGGGTCGCCGACCGGGGCTGCCGGAGCCGCGGCGCGACTGATCGTCACGAGACACGCACCCGCGGGTCGATGACGCCGTAGAGGACGTCGACGATCAGGTTGATCAGCGCGTACATGAGCGCGATGAACAGGATGAAGCCCTGCAGCACCGCGTAGTCGAGCAGCGTGATGGCGCTGAACAGCTTCGAGCCGAGGCCGTTGATGGCGAACACGCGTCTCGGTGAGCACGGCGCCCGACAGCAGCAGCCCGGTCTGCAGCCCGACGGTCGTGACGACCGGCAGCAGCGCGTTGCGCAGCACGTGCCGGCGGCTGATCAGCGCCCTGCGTCAGGCCCTTGGCCTCGGCGGTGCGCACGTAGTCCTCGCCGATGCACGTCGAGCACCGCGGCGCGGGTGATGCGCACGATGATCGCGAGCGGGATCGTGCCCGAGCGCGACCGCGGGCAGGACGAGGTGGACGAGCGCGTCCCAGGCGGCGTCCCACTCGCGGGTGAGCAGGCCGTCCAGGACGTAGAAGTCGGTGGGGTGGGTCGCGTCCGATGCGCGGGTCCTGGCGGCCGGCGGTCGGGAAGACGCCAGCCAGCGTCCGAGCGGCTCGAGGCCGATCGCGAACACCAGCTTGAGCAGGTAGGCCAGGAAGAACACCGGGACGACGACGCCGAGCAGCGAGCCGCCGACGGTGAGGCTGTCGAGCGACGCCGCCGTGGCGGCGGGCGGCGAGTAGCCCAGCGGGATCCCGAGCACGACCGCGAACAGCAGCGCGCGACAGCGCCAGCTCGATCGTCGCGGGGAAGCCGCTCGACGGAACATGCGCGAGCACCGGCTCGCCGGTCTGCGTGGAGCGAGCCGAAGTCACCCTGCAGCAGCGCGCCGACGTAGGAGAAGTACTGCTCGTGCAGCGGCTGGTCGAAGCCGTAGAGCCGGTTGACCGCTGGCGATGCTCTCGGGGGTGGCCCGCTCGCCCGAGCAGGGCGCGGGCGGGGTCGCCCGGCAGCGCGCGCAGCCACAGGAACAGCAGCAGGCTGACAGCCCGACCAGCACCGGGACGAGCAGCGCCAGGCGCCGGAGCACGAACCGCAGCACGCGCGGGATCCTCCTCGACGGCGCGTCGGGCGGCGGTCCGGTCAGTGGCGCGGGGGCCCCGGGACGTCGGGGCACCCCGTGGTCCCGGCGGGCAGGGCTCGGTGGAGCAGGTCAGGTCAGACGGTGACCGTCGTTCCAGACCTCGTCCTGCACCGGGCTCGCCTGGTAGCCCTCGACGCCGGGCGCGAAGGCCAGCGACGGCACCGGGTGGGCGATCGGGACGCCCGGCAGGAACTCCATCACCTGGCGGTTGATGTCCTCGTAGGCCGGCGTCTGCTCCTCGCTGGTCGGGATGCCGCGGGCCTCGGTCGAGCGCCGTGAACAGCTCCGGGTTGTCGAAGCCCCACTCGTTGCTCTGCCTGCCGAAGAAGACGCCGAGGAAGTTGTCGGTGTCGTTGTAGTCACCGGTCCAGCCGAGCAGGTGCAGGCCGTGGTCCTCGGCTGCCCTGGATCTTGTCGAGGTAGTTGGGGTTCCACTTGTCGGCGACGGGCTGGACCGTGATGCCGACGGCCTCGAGCTGCGAGCGGATCGCGACGAACGTGTCCTCCGGGCGTCGGCATGTACGGCCGGGAGACGCCGGTCGGGTAGTTGAACTCGCAGCGTCAGGTCGCTGGCGCCCGGCCTCGGCGAGCAGCTGCTTGGCCTTGGTCCGGGTCGTACTCGTACGTCGTGACGTCGTCGGCGTAGCCGTCGACGGTGTCCGGGATGAACTGCGTCGCCGGCTCGGTGCCCTCGGGCAGCGACTGGCTGATGACCGCCTCCTTGTCGATCGCGTGCGCGATCGCCTGGCGGACCCGGACGTCCTCGAGCTCGGGGCACGGCCTGGTTCATGCCGAGGTACAGGATGTTGAACGGCCGGACGGTTGCTCGATCTGGAAGCCGTCGTCCTCGCAGGCCCGCAGACGTCGCCGGGGGCGACGAGGTCGTAGCCGTCGATCTCGCCGTTCTGCAGCGCCTGCCGCGCGGGCGTTGCCGTCGGAGATCGTGCGGATGATGACCTTGTCGACCTTCGCCGTGGTCACCCCAGTAGTCCTCGTTGCGGCTTGAGGGTGACCTGCTGGCCGCGCTCCCACGACTCGAACTGGAACGGGCCGGTGCCGGTCGGGTGCTCGGTGGCGTACTCGCTGAACCGCGGGTCGTCCTCGGTGCCCGCGACGTTGTCGGCGTCGTACTGCTCCATCGCCGCTGGGGCTCTGCATCGAGAACGCCGGCAGCGACAGGGCCTGCACGAAGCCGGCGAACGGCTTGGTGAGGCGTGATGGTCGACCTCGGTGTCGGAACTCGCCTCGCAGCCGCCGTAGATGCCGCTCGTAGAGGCCGGGGTCGTCGGACTGTCGGCGAAGCCCTTGAAGATGTCTGGTAGTAGTACGAGAGGTTCTCGGACTGCAGCAGGCCGGTCCAGTTGTACCAGCGGTCGAAGTTGGCGCAGACGGCCTCGGCGTTGAAGTCGGTGCCGTCGTGGAAGGTGACGTCCTCCCGCAGCTCGAAGGTGTAGCTCAGGCCGTCGTCGCTGGCCTCCCACTCTGTGGCGAGCAGCGGCGCCGGGTCGGCGGTGCCGGGCTCGGTGCCGACCAGGCCCTCGAAGATCTGCCGGGCGACGCGGAAGGTCTCGCCGTCGCTGGCGAACGCCGGGTCGAGCATGACCGGGTCGGAGGAGGCGGCGAAGACGAAGGTGCCGCCGCTGGCCTCCTCGCCGCCGCTGCTCTCGCCGCCGCCGGGGTCCCGCTCGCTCTCGGCGCAGGCGGACAGCGCCAGCCCGGCCACCGCCACCACAGCGAGGACCCGAGCGGCGCGGCCGCGGGTTCCGGTGCTGCGAAGTCGCATCGTTCACCTCATCCAGCAGGGCGAGCACCGTCTTCCGGCTCGCCGGACGTCGCCGACCCGGTCCGGGCGGCGGGAGTGACCATAGTGCGAGATGGCGGGCCGCAGACCACGGGGCGGGACACGGTGACGTCACGGTTCGGTCACAGGGGGGCCGGGCCCCGGCGCTACCCGGCCGGGGTCGGTCCGAGCCCCACCAGCGCCAGCAGGTCGGCGGCGCGGACGCCCTCGAGCGAGGCCAGCACGGTGCGCCCCGGCGCGGCCGGCACGGGCACCACGTGGGGCACCGCGATCGTGCGCAGGCCCGCTGCCTCCGCCGAGGCCAGCCCGGTGGGCGAGTCCTCGACCGCGACCGCCGTGACGGGGTCGACACCGAGGGGCGACAACCGCTGCAGCGCCGTCAGGTAGGGCTCGGGGTGGGGCTTGCCGTGGGTCACCTGGTCGCCGGTCACGACCGTCGCCAGCAGGCCCGGCGGCAGCTGTCCCACCAGGGCGTCGGCCAACGGGGTCCACGACATCGTGACCATCGCCTGCGGGACACCGAGGCGGGCCAGCTCGGCGAGCAGGTCGCTCACGCCGGGGCGCCAGGGCGGGTCGTGCAGCACCCGCTCGACCACGTGCGCCATCAGGCGCTCGACGACCGCGTGCGCGCCGAGCGGCACGCCGCCCTTCTCGCGCAGCACCTCGGCCGACACGAGCAGCGGGTTGCCCACCAGGCTGTGCGCGAGGTGGTCGTCCCAGTGCCCGCCGTGCTCGGCGACCAGGGCGTACTCGGCCTCGATCCAGGCCGGCTCGGTGTCGACCAGGGTGCCGTCCATGTCCCACAGCACGGCGGACGGCAGCGGGGCGTCGGGCATGCCCCGAACGTACGGGACCGCGGGCCGTCGTCCGCGGCGCGCCCGACCCGTGGACCGCGGGCAGGCGCGGAAGATCCATACTTGGACGGCTGTTGCGCCGTGCACCACGCACACCCCGTGCGCGGCACCGACCACCCGAGGAGCCCGCGTGAGCGAACCCAGCGAGGCGACGACGTCCGCGGACCGGCGTCCCGACGCCACCGAGGAGCTGTCGGCCGCGCTGCGCACGCGGATCCTCGTGCTCGACGGCGCGATGGGCACGGCGATCCAGCGCGACCGTCCCGACGAGGCCGGCTACCGCGGCGAGCGGTTCGCCGACTGGCCGAGCGACGTCGTCGGCAACAACGACCTGCTGACCCTGACCCAGCCCGACATCATCGCCGGCATCCACCGCGAGTACCTCGACGCCGGCGCCGACGTCATCGAGACGAACACCTTCAACGCCAACTCGATCTCGCTGTCGGACTACGGCATGGAGGAGCTGGCGTACGAGCTGAACCTCGAGGCCACCCGGCTCGCGCGCCGTGAGGCCGACGCCGCCACGGCGCGCACCCCGGAACGGCCGCGGTACGTGGCCGGCGCGCTGGGCCCGACCACCCGCACGGCGTCGATCTCCCCCGACGTCAACGACCCCGGCGCCCGCAACGTCGACTTCGACCGGCTGGTCGAGGCCTACCTCGAGGCCGCCCGCGGCCTGGTCGACGGCGGCTCCGACCTGCTGTTCGTCGAGACCGTCTTCGACACGCTGAACGCCAAGGCCGCGATCTTCGCCCTCGAGACCCTGTTCGAGCAGGAGGGTCGGCGCTGGCCGGTCGTCGTCTCCGGCACCATCACCGACGCCTCCGGCCGCACCCTGTCGGGCCAGGTGACCGAGGCGTTCTGGGCGTCCGTGCGGCACGTGCGGCCGCTGGCCATCGGTCTCAACTGCGCCCTCGGCGCCACCGAGATGCGCCCGTACATCGCCGAGATGTCGCGCGTCGCCGACTCCTTCGTCTCCTGCTACCCGAACGCGGGCCTGCCGAACGCGTTCGGCGAGTACGACGAGCAGCCGCACGAGACCGCCGCCGTGGTCAAGGAGTTCGCCGAGTCGGGGTTCGTCAACCTGGTCGGCGGCTGCTGCGGCACCACGCCGGAGCACGTCCGGTCGATCGCCGACGCCGTCGAGGGCCTGGCTCCCCGCGAGCCGGTCGAGCGTCCGCCTGCCCTGCGGCTGTGCGGCCTCGAGCCGTTCACCGTCGACGACTCCTCGCTGTTCGTCAACGTGGGCGAGCGCACGAACATCACCGGGTCGGCGCGGTTCCGCAACCTGATCCGCGACGGCGACTACGACACCGCGCTGTCGGTCGCGGCCCAGCAGGTGGTGTCCGGCGCGCAGGTCATCGACGTCAACATGGACGAGGGGATGATCGACGGCGTCGCCGCGATGGACCGGTTCCTCAAGCTGGTCGCCAGCGAGCCCGACATCAGCCGCGTGCCGGTGATGGTCGACTCCTCCAAGTGGGAGGTGATCGAGGCCGGGCTGAAGAACGTGCAGGGCAAGCCCGTCGTGAACTCGATCTCGCTCAAGGAGGGCGAGGAGCCGTTCCGCCACCACGCCCGCCTGTGCCGCAAGTACGGCGCGGCCGCCGTGGTGATGGCCTTCGACGAGGACGGCCAGGCCGACGACCTCGAGCGCCGCAAGGAGATCTGCGGACGCGCGTACCGCATCCTCGTCGAGGAGGTCGGCTTCCCGCCCGAGGACATCATCTTCGACCCCAACGTGTTCGCGGTGGCCACGGGCATCGAGGAGCACGCCACCTACGGCAAGGACTTCATCGAGGCCACCCGCTGGATCAAGGAGAACCTGCCCGGCGCCAAGGTGTCCGGCGGCATCTCCAACGTCAGCTTCTCGTTCCGCGGCAACAACCCCGTGCGCGAGGCGATCCACGCCGTCTTCCTGTACCACGCGATCGACGCCGGGCTCGACATGGGCATCGTCAACGCCGGGGCCCTGGTCGTCTACGACCAGGTCGAGCCCGAGCTGCGCGAGCGGATCGAGGACGTCGTCCTGAACCGCCGTCCCGACGCCGCCGAGCGGCTGCTCGAGATCGCCGAGAAGTACAACCGCGCCGCCGACGCGGTCGAGCCCGACGCCGAGGAGTGGCGCTCCCTGCCTGTGGCCGAACGCATCTCGCACGCCCTGGTGAAGGGGATCGACGCGTTCGTCGAGGCCGACACCGAGGAGCTGCGGGCCGAGGTCGAGGGTCGCGGGGGCCGCACCATCGAGGTGATCGAGGGCCCGCTCATGGACGGCATGAACGTCGTGGGCGACCTGTTCGGCGCCGGCAAGATGTTCCTGCCGCAGGTGGTGAAGTCGGCTCGCGTCATGAAGAAGTCGGTCGCCTACCTGATCCCGTTCATCGAGGCGGAGAAGAAGCCGGGCGACGTCGAGAAGCCCAAGGGCAAGATCGTCATGGCCACGGTCAAGGGCGACGTGCACGACATCGGCAAGAACATCGTCGGTGTCGTGCTGCAGTGCAACAACTACGACGTCGTCGACCTCGGCGTGATGGTGCCCGCGCAGAAGATCCTCGACGCGGCCCGCGAGCACAAGGCCGACATCATCGGCCTGTCCGGCCTGATCACCCCCTCGCTCGACGAGATGGTCGGGTTCGCCGTCGAGCTCGAGCGGCTCGGCCTCGACCTGCCGCTGCTGATCGGCGGGGCCACCACCTCGCGCGCGCACACCGCGGTCAAGGTCGCGCCGAGGTACAGCGGCCCCGTGGTGTGGGTGAAGGACGCGTCCCGCTCGGTGCCGGTGGTGTCGTCGCTGCTGTCCGACGAGCGGCGCCCCGCGCTGCTCGAGCAGGTGGCCGCCGACTACGCCTCGTTGCGCGAGCGGCACGCCGCCAAGCAGGACGGGCGTGCGCTGCTCCCCTTCGCCGAGGCGCAGGCGGCACGCAGCCCGATCGACTGGGAGGGCTACCGTCCGCCGAGGCCGCGGATGCTCGCGCAGCAGGCTCGCGACGTGCACGAGGGTCCGACCTTCGACCACCGCGAGCAGGCCCTGGCCCAGTACGTCCGCACCTTCCACGACTACCCGCTGGGCGACCTGCGCGAGTACATCGACTGGCAGCCGTTCTTCAGCTCGTGGGAGATGAAGGGCCGCTACCCCGACATCCTCAACAACCCGGCGACCGGCGAGGCCGCCCGCCGTCTGTGGGACGACGCGCAGGCGATGCTCGACACGGTCATCGAGGAGCGCTGGCTGCGGGCGTCCGGCGTCATCGGGTTCTTCCCGGCCGACGCCGTCGGCGACGACGTGCGGGTCTACGCCGACGAGCGGCGCGACGAGCCGGTCGCCGTGCTGCACCACCTGCGCCAGCAGGGCCGCCACCGCGAGGGCGTGCCGAACCGGTCGCTCGCCGACTACGTGGCGCCGCGCGAGAGCGGGCTGCACGACTACGTCGGCGGGTTCGCGGTCACCGCGGGCCTCGGGTCGTCCGAGCGGGTCGAGGCGTTCAAGGCCGAGCTCGACGACTACAGCGCGATCCTGCTGGAGTCGCTCGCCGACCGGCTGGCCGAGGCGTTCGCCGAGCGCATGCACGAGCGCGTGCGCCGCCAGCACTGGGGCTACGCGCCCGACGAGCGGATGCCGAACACCGAGCTCATCCGGGAGCGCTACCGCGGCATCAGGCCGGCGCCCGGGTACCCCGCGTGCCCCGACCACACCGAGAAGCAGACGCTGTGGCGCCTGCTCGACGTGCACACCAACATCGGGATCGAGCTCACCGAGAGCATGGCGATGTGGCCCGGGGCGTCGGTGAGCGGCTGGTACTTCTCCCACCCCGACTCGCAGTACTTCGTCGTGGGCCGGATCGGTCGCGACCAGGTGGCCGACTACGCCGAGCGCAAGGGCTGGACGATGGCCGAGGCCGAGCGCTGGCTGTCGCCGAACCTCGGGTACACGCCCGACGACTGACCTGACGCCCCGGGGCGGGACCCGGACCGTAGGGTGGAGGCGTGGAGGACCGGCGATGAGCGAGCCCGAGCTGCGTGCCCCGATCGTGCTCGCGGCCTTCGAGGGCTGGAACGACGCGGCCGAGGCGGCAAGCGGCGCCCTGGCGCACCTGCACGAGGTCTGGGACGCGCAGCCGCTGGTGGCGATCGATCCCGAGGAGTACCACGACTTCCAGGTCACCCGGCCGCAGGTCTCGCTCGAGGACGACGGCCGCCGTCGCATCACCTGGCCCGCCACCCGCCTGAGCTGGGCCCGCCCGCCGGGGTCCGAGCGCGACGTCGTGCTCGTGCGCGGCATCGAGCCGTCGATGCGCTGGCGGCGCTACACCGACGAGGTGCTCGGGCACCTCACCCGGCACCGCGCCTCGACCCTGATCACCCTCGGCGCGCTGCTGGCCGACGTGCCGCACACGCGCCCGATCCCGGTGACCACGACCTCCGAGGACCCCGAGCTGCTCGAGCGCCTCGCGCTGCAGAAGTCGACCTACGAGGGCCCCACCGGCATCGTCGGCGTGCTGCAGGACGTCGCGACCCGCCGCGGCCTGCCCGCGCTGTCGCTGTGGGCGGCCGTGCCGCACTACGTCGGCCAGCCGCCCTCCCCCAAGGCCGTGCTCGCGCTGCTGTCGCGGGTCGAGGAGCTGGTGCAGCTCACCCTGCCGCTCGCCGACCTGGTCGAGGAGGCGCAGGCCTGGGAGCACGGCGTCGACGAGCTCGCGGGCGAGGACGAGGAGATCGCCGAGTACGTCCGCCAGCTCGAGGAGGCCAAGGACACCGCCGAGCTCCCCGAGGCCTCCGGCGAGGCCATCGCCCGCGAGTTCGAGCGCTACCTGCGCCGACGACGCGACGAGAAGTGAGCTCGCCGCTTTCGTTCGCCACGTTCAGTTGGCGAGCACCTACTGAACGTGGCCCGCGAGCCCAGTGAAGTAGGCGCTCACCTACTGAACGTGGTGAACGTCTTCAGAAGCGGACGCCGAGCAGGGCGTTGGCGGCGCGCGAGACGATGCCCGGGCCGGACGGGTCGTCGCCGCCGCGGGTGAGGGCGGTGTCGGCCCAGCGGTCGATCGCGGCGAGCGCGGCGGGGGCGTCGAGGTCGTCGGCGAGGGCCTCGCGCACGGCCTGCACCGTGGCCTCGGGCGCCGGGCCGCCGTTGCCCGCGAAGGCGGCGAACCAGCGGTCGAACCGGCGCTGCGCGCGGACGAGGTCGCCGTCCTCGGGGTCGGTGTCGAACGTCCAGTCCGAGCGGTAGTGGTGGGCGAGCAGCGCCAGCCGGATCACCATCGGGTGGACCCCGTCGGCGCGCAGCCGCGAGACCAGCACCAGGTTGCCCTTGGACTTGCTCATCTTCTCGCCGTCGAGCCCGACCATGCCGGCGTGGGTGTAGCTGCGCGCGAACGGCCAGTCGTCGGTGAGGACGTGGGCGTGCGAGGCGCCCATCTCGTGGTGCGGGAAGACCAGGTCGGAGCCGCCGCCGTTGACGTCGACGGGAGCGCCGAGGTGCTCCAGGGCGATGGCGATGCACTCGATGTGCCAGCCGGGGCGTCCCGGGCCGAGGTCGCCGCCGTCCCAGCTGGGCTCGCCCTCGCGGGACGCGCGCCACAGCAGCGGGTCGAGCGGGTCGCGCTTGCCGGGGACGTCGGGGTCGCCGCCGCGCTCGGCGAACAGGGACAGCATGGTGTCGCGGTCGAGGTTCGACACCGAGCCGAACCGGTCGTCGCTGCTGACGTCGAAGTAGGTGTCGGGGCCGTCGCCGTCGCCGTCGACCCGGTAGGCGGCGCCGGCCTCGACGAGGCGCCCGACCGCGGAGACCACGAGCGGGATGGTCTCGACCGCGCCGAGGTACTGGTCGGGGGGCAGCACGCCGAGCGCCGTCATGTCCTCACGGAACAGGGCGACCTCGCGCTCGGCGAGGTCGCGCCAGTCGACGCCGGTGGCCGTCGCGCGCTCGAGCAGCGGGTCGTCGACGTCGGTCACGTTCTGCACGTAGCTGCACCCGGTGGCCGGCGTCGCGCCAGGCGCGGTTGAGCAGGTCGAAGGAGACGTACGTGGCCGCGTGGCCGAGGTGGGTGGCGTCGTAGGGGGTGATGCCGCAGACGTACATCGTCGCGACCTCCCCGGGGGCGGTGGGACGCGTGCCACCGGTCGAGGTGTCGTGCAGGCGGACGGGCAGACCCCGTCCGGGGACGGCGGGCACCTCGGGCGCGGGCCAGGAGATCACCGGCCGAGCCTAACGAGGACGCCTCAGAACGCCGGCCACGGGATGGTCGGACCGTCGCCGCGCCGCTGCGGGTGCAGGCCGGTGCGCAGCAGCACGTGGCAGCGACGGCGCAGGGCGGCGACCTCGTCGTGGTCGAGCAGGGCGCCCAGCCGTTCGCCGAGGTCGTCCGACAGCGCGGCGTGCACGCGCTCGACGGCGGCGAGCAGGCGCTCGGGCACCGGCTCGCCGGACCACCCCCACAGCACCGTGCGGAGCTTGCGCTCGACGTGGAAGGTGAGCCCGTGGTCGACGCCGGCCAGGCGCCCCTCCCCCGCGTCGAGCACGTGGCCGCCCTTGCGGTCGGCGTTGTTGGCCAGCGCGTCGAGCACCGCCATCGCCTGCAGCCGGTCGTCGTCGGCGTGGCAGAGCACGACGTCGCGACCGCGCTCGTCGTAGGCCTCGACGACGACCTTCCACCCGTGCCGCAGCCCGCCCTCGTCGAGGTCGCCGGCGCCCACGACGTCGATCACGCCGGCGCCCGGCTCGACCGGCTCGCCCGGCAGCGGCCCGACCCAGCGCTGGACGCTGCCGGGGCCGAACGGCCCCTCCCGCAGGACGGTCTCGGGCACCAGGCGCAGCCCGAGCGCCTCGTCGAGCAGGTAGGTCGCCACCTCGCGCCGGTGCAGCGACCCGCGCGCGAAGTCCCACAGCGGACGCTCGCCGGCGGCCGGCTTGTACACGACCGGCACCTCGTGCGGGCCGAGCGTGGCGAACAGCGTGGCGTTCGACGCGTCGGCCAACCTGCCGACGACGTCGAGATCACCCTCGAGCAGCGACGCGGGCGCCGGGTCGGGGGTGGGGTCGGTGCTCAGCGGCGGTACCCGTTGGCCCGCGGGCAGACGTGACCGGCGGGGTCGAGCGGCTCGGTGCAGAACGGGCAGGGCGGGCGTCCGGCTGCGACGACGGCGAGGGCTCGCTTGGCGAAAGCCCTTGCGCCCGAACCGGTCAGCGTGACCCGCAGCACCTGGCGGTCGCCGCCCGTGCCGGCGGGCACGTCGTCGTCGGGCTCCTCGGCGTCGTCGTCGCCCTCCTCGAAGCACTCGATGACGACGCGGTCGCGGTCGCCGTCCCAGACCAGCGACATCGTGCCGACGCGGAAGTCCTCGTCGATCGGGGTGTCGAGCGGGTCGAGGTCCTCGGTGTCGGCGGGGGCCAGCGCGGGCACGGCGGCGTCGCCGCCGGTACGCCGCAGCACCTCGTCGAGCAGCTCCTCGACGCGCTCGGCGAGGGCGGCCACCTGCGCCTTCTCGAGCACGACGCTGGTCAGGGCGCCGGGACGGCGGGCCTGCAGGAAGAAGGTGCGCCCGCCGGGCGGACCGACCGTCCCGGCGACGAACCGGTCCGGCGGGTCGTAGTCGTAGACCGTGCCAGCCATGGCCAGAACCCTAACCCGCTGCGCCGGAGCCGCCACCGACGGCCGCGTCGTGGCTCGGTGGCCGGCGGCGCCGCCTCGGTGCGACGACGAGCGACCCGAGGCCGCAGCCGTCGCCGTTCGTGGCCAGGACGAACGGGCGCAGCGAGGTGTAGCGCACCACCGACACCGAGCAGGGGTCGACGACGATGCGCTGGAAGCCGTCGAGGTGCAGCCCGAGAGCGTCGGCCAGCACCGCCTTGATCACGTCGCCGTGGCTCACGGCGACCCAGATGGCGTGCGGGCCGTGCTCGGCCTCGACCTCGGCGTCGTGGCGGCGCACGGCGGCGACCGCCCGGTGCTGCACGTCGGCCAGACCCTCCCCGCCGGGGAACACCGCGGCCGAGGGGCGCTGCTGCACCGTCGACCAGACCGGCTCCTTCGACAGCTCCTTGAGGGTGCGCCCGGTCCAGTCGCCGTAGTCGCACTCGGTGAGGCCGTCGTCGGCGACCACCTCGGGCCGCGGGACGGCGCGCGTGCCTCCGCGTCCGACCAGCGCGGCGGCCGTGGCGACGGTGCGCTCGAGCGGGCTGGAGACGACGCGCACCAGGGGCAGCGGGTCGAGGCGCTCGGCGAGGGCGACGGCCTGCCCCCGGCCGTGGTCGTCGAGCGTGGTCCCGGGGGCGCGGCCGGCGAGCACGCCGGCCGTGTTGGCCCCGGTGCGCCCGTGGCGCACGAGCAGCAGGGTCGGCACCCGGCCAGCGTAGGCGCGCCGTCCGGCCGTCGGCCCGGCGGGCGGCCACACTGGCCCGGTGATCGTCGACGTCGCGTCCTACAGCGAGGGCACCCGCCACCCGTGCGCCGACGTCGGCGACGCTCTCGCGGCGCGGCGGGCGGCCGACGAGGGCTTCATCTGGATCGGGATGAAGGACCCCACGTTCGCGGAGTTCGAGAAGGTCGCGGACGAGCTCGGGCTGCACCCGCTCGCGGTCGAGGACGCCGTCACGGGCTACCAGCGGCCGAAGCTGGACGTGTACCGGCGCACGACCTTCCTGGTGCTGAAGACGCTGCGCTACATCGAGTCGACGTCCGACGTCGAGACCGGCGAGATCATGGTGTTCCTCGGCGACCGGTTCGTGGTCACCGTGCGGCGCGGCGAGGGCGTGCCGCTGACGCACGTGCGCCGCGACATCGAGGAGAGCCCGGAGCAGCTCGCGCACGGGCCCGGCGTGGTGCTCTACGCCGTGATGGACGCCGTGGTCGACGGGTACACCGCGATCGAGGGAGAGCTGCAGGACGACCTCGACCGGATCGAGGCCGACGTGTTCGCGGGCGACCGCGGCACCGACGCGGCGACGATCTACCGGCTCAAGCGCGAGGTGCTGGAGTTCAAGCGGGCGGCGCAGCCGCTGCTCGATCCCGCCCGTCGGCTGGCGCTGGAGCCGGTCGCGCACGTCGCCGAGTCGGCCCGGCCGTTCTTCGCCGACATCCTCGACCACCTCGCCCGGGTGGTCGACCACGTCGAGTCCTACGACCGGCTGCTCACCGACGTGCTGTCGGCGCACCTGGCGCAGGTGTCGGTGCAGCAGAACACCGACATGCGCAAGATCTCGGCGTGGGTCGCGATCGCCGCCGTCCCCACGATGCTCGCGGGCATCTGGGGCATGAACTTCGAGCACATGCCCGAGCTGCCCCAGGCGTGGGGCTACCCGGCCGCGCTCTCGGCTGATGGTCGCCGCGTCCGCGACGCTCTACGCGCTGTTCCGCCGCTCGGGCTGGATCTAGCCGGCGGCGGCCGGCACGGCCTCCAGGACGCCCGTCAGCAGCAGCACCGCGACCACCGCCGCGAGCACGAGCCGGTAGACGCACGAACGGACGGAAGTCGTGGGTGCTGATGTAGCGCAGCAGCCAGGCGATCACGGCGTACCCGACGCCGAAGGCGACCACCGTGGCCAGCGCGATCGGGCCCCAGGCGGGCGGCACGGGGTCGTCGGCGATCTTGGTCAGCTGGTAGGCGCCCGACCCCAGCACGGCGGGGATCGCCAGCAGGAACGAGTACCGCGCGGCCGCCTCGCGGGTGTAGCCCATGGCGAGGCCGGCCGCGATCGTGCCGCCGGAGCGGGAGACGCCGGGGACCAGCGCCAGGCACTGGGCGAGACCGAAGAGCACGCCGTGCGTCCAGGTCAGCCGGTCGAGCCCGCGCTCGGTGCGCGCCCGCGCGTCGACGAACCCGATGACGAGGGCGAAGCCGGCCAGCATGGCCACGGTGAGCCACAGGTTGCGGAACGTCGTCTCGATCGAGTCCTGCAGCAGCAGCCCCAGCACCACGATCGGCACCGAGCCGATGATGACGAGCCACCCCATCCGGGCGTCCGGGTCGTCGCGCGGCAGCCGACCGACCAGCGCCCGGCACCACGCGCTGATGATGCGGGCGATGTCCTTGCGGAAGTACACGAGCACCGCCGCCTCGGTGCCGAGCTGGCTGATCGCGGTGAACGCCGCACCCGGGTCGTCGCCGCCGAAGAACTGCCCGACGATCGAGATGTGCGCGGACGAGGAGATGGGCAGGAACTCGGTGAGCCCCTGCACCAGCCCGAGGACGAGCGCCTCGAGCCAGCCCATCAGGCGGCGGGCCCGACCGGTGCGGCCTCGAGCACGCCCGCGGCCTCGGCGGCCTCGCGCGCCACCCGCAGCGCGTCGCGGCGTGCGTCGAGGGTCGGCGCCATGGTCACGACCGACAGCGTGGTGACGCCGGCCCCGGCGTAGGAGCCGATGCGCCCGGCGATGCGCTCCGGCGTGCCGAGGAGCGCGCTGGCGTCGATCATCTCGAACGGCACGGCCGCCATCGCCTCGCGGTGGCGCTTGGCCAGGAAGTGGTCCTGCACCTCGTCGGCCTGCTCGCCGAACCCCATCCGCGTCGCGAGGCGGTGGTAGAAGTTCTTCTCCCTGCTGCCCATGCCGCCGATGTACAGCGCGTAGTAGCCGCGCAGCTCGTCGGCGCAGGCACGGGGGTCGTCACCGACGACGACGGGCGTCGAGGTCATCACGTCGAAACCCGCGAGCGGGTCGTCGCCGTCGTGGCCGGCCCGGCGGCGGCCCGCGCGGAGCGCCTCGATCGTCGCGCCGGAGTGCTCCGGGCTGAAGAAGATGCCCTGCCAGCCGTCGGCGACGCGTCCGCACAGCTCGAGGTTCTTCGGCCCGACCGCGGCGAGGTACACCGGGATCTGTTCGCGCACCGGGTGGACGGTCAGCCGCAGCGCCTTGCCGGGACCGTCGGGGAGCGGCAGCACGATGTGCTCGCCCTCGTACGCCACCTTCTCGCGCGCCAGGGCCTTGCGGACGACCTCGACGTACTCCCTCGTGCGGCCGAGCGGCTTGTCGAACCGCACCCCGTGCCAGCCCTCCGACACCTGCGGCCCGCTGACCCCGAGGCCGAGCCGGAAGCGCCCGCCGGAGAGGGTGTCGAGCGTCGCCGCCGTCATCGCGGTCATGGCCGCCGAACGCGCCGGGATCTGGAAGACGGCCGACCCGACGTCGATGCGGCTGGTCTGCGCCGCCACCCAGGTCAGCACGGTGGCGGCGTCGGAGCCGTACGCCTCGGCGGCCCAGCAGGAGTCGTAGCCGAGCCGGTCGGCCTCCTGGGCCAGCGCGAGGTTCTCGGCGTCGTTCCCCGCGCCCCAGTAGCCGAGGTTCAGTCCCAGTCGCATGCCGGGAACTGTAACGAGCGGCGGACGCGTCGCCGCCCCGCCCGGACGTGACCTGGCGCACGGCCCCGCCCGGCCCCCCTACGCTGGCGCCCATGGAGCAGCGACGGGTGGGCCGCAGCGGCCTGCGCGTCTCGCGCCTGGGCCTCGGGACGATGATGTGGGGCCGCGACACCGACGAGCACGAGGCCGCCGAGCAGCTCACCGACTTCGTCGAGGCGGGCGGCACCCTGGTCGACACCGCCGGAACCTACGGTGCCGGTGCGGGCGAGGAGCTGCTCGGCTCGCTGCTCGGCGACGTCGTCGACCGGTCCGAGCTGGTCGTGTGCACGAAGGCGGGGCTGCGGCGCGTCGACGGCGAGCGGGTCGTCGACGCCTCGCGCCGGCACCTGGTCGCCGCGCTCGAGGCGTCGCTGTCCAGGCTGCGCACCGACCACGTCGACCTGTTCCTCCTCCAGGCGTACGACCCCGAGGTGCCCGTCGAGGAGACGCTGTCCGCGCTCGACGACGTCGTCCGCCGCGGTCTCGCGCGGTACGTCGGGGTGAGCAACCACGACGGCTGGCAGCTGGCGCGCGCGGCGAGCCTGGCCGCGCCGGGGGCGCCGGTCGTCGTCGACCAGGTCGAGGTGTCGCTGCTGGCCCGTGAGGCCGAGCGCGACGTGCTGCCGGCCTCGCGCGCCGTGGGCGCCGGCGTGATCGGCTGGTCGCCGCTGGGGCGCGGCGTGCTCACCGGCAAGTACCGGCACGGCACGCCCGCCGACTCGCGCGCCGCCAGCGAGCACTTCGCCGGCTTCGTCCGGCCGTACCTCGGCGCCCGGGAGGCCCGGGTGGTCGAGGCCGTGTGCACCGCGGCCGCCGGCCTCGACGCCACCCCGCTCGAGGTCGCCCTGGCGTGGGCCCGCGACCACGCCGACGTCGCCGCCGTCGTGGTGGGCGCGCGCACGGCCGCCCAGCTGCGGGCCTCGCTGGCCGCCGACGACCTCGAGCTCCCCGCCGCGATCCGGCAGGCCCTCGACGACGTCTCCGCGCCCGCCTGACGCCTGTCCGTTCGCCCGGTCCAGTGCCACGACGGGCACCGAGCTGACGGAACGACACGCGTGAGGTGCCAGGACGGGTCGTCCGGTGCGGCGGTCGGTGCGGCGTGAGGCGGACGTCGCGCGGGGGTCGGTCAGGACGAGCCGAGCCGGTCCTCGAGCTCGTCGTCGACGTGGTCGTCGAAGTCGTCGTCGTCGGTCCCGAGGTCCTCCGGGTCGTCCGCGTCGTCGGACTCCTCGTCGTCGTCGAGGTCGTCGTCCTCGTCGTACAGCTCGAACGGGGTGGTCTCGCCGTAGGCGTCGAACAGCGCCTCGTCGTAGGTCTCGAACGCGTCGGCGAGGGTGTCGTACGCGGCCGCGACGGACGGGTCGGACGACCCGCGCCGGGCCGCGGACGCGGCCAGGTGCACCTGGAGCGCGTCGACCAGGCGGTCGAGCGCGGCGCGCGGATCGGTCGTCATGGTCCCGACCGTAGCGCCCGGCGAGGCACAATGGCAGTGATGAACGGAGCCCGCGGATGACGCCGCCTCCCACGACCACGAGCACCCGTGCGCCCAAGCAGTACGAGTACCAGGTGCTCACGCTCCCCCGCACCACCTCCCGCTCGGAGGTGCGCGCGCTGCTCGCCGAGAAGGCCGAGTACGGACGGTGGGAGCTCGCCGAGGTGGTCCTCTACTGGGGCGGCCACCGCAAGGTGACCCTGCGCCGGCGCATCATCCGCGTCCAGCGCTCGCTCTGAGGCCTGCTCGGGGACCTCGCCTCAGGACGCCCTGACGAACCGGTCGAGCACCCGGGTGCCGAACCGCAGCGCGTCCAGCGGCACCCGCTCGTCGACGCCGTGGAACATGCCCGAGAAGTCAAGACCCGCAGGCAGTCTCAGCGGCGCGAACCCGTAGCCGGTGATGCCCAGGCGGCTCATGGACTTGTTGTCGGTGCCGCCCGACAGGCAGTAGGGCAGCACCCGGGCGCCGGGGTCCTCGGCCATCAGGGCGTCGACCATGGCGTCCTTGAGCGGGCCGTCGAACGAGGTCTCGAGCGAGGTGTCGCGGTGCACGACCTCGACGTCGACGCCCTCGCCGGCGAGCCGCTGCACGGTCTGCATCAGCTCGTCCTCGTGCCCCGCCAGCGGCCGGCAGTCGAGCAGCGCGGAGGCGCTCCCCGGGATCACGTTGTGCTTGTACCCGGCGTCCAGGACGGTGGGGTTGGTCGTGTTGCGCAGGGTGGCGCCGACCCAGCGCGCCGTGGTGCCGAGCCGGTCGAGCAGCTCCTGCGGGTCGGACGGGTCGAGCTCGACGCCGGTGATCTCGCTGATCCCGTCGAGGAACTGGCGCACGGTGGGCGTCCACTCCAGCGGCCACTCGTGCTCGCCGACGCGGGCGACGGCCGCGGCGAGCCGGGTCACGGCGTTGTCGGTGTTGACCTGGCTGCCGTGGCCGGCGCGGCCGTGCGCCAGCGAGCCGCAGCCACGCGATGCCCTTCTCGGCGGTCTGCAGCAGGTAGCACCGCTGCCCGTCGACGTCGATGGAGAAGCCACCGACCTCGCTGACCGCCTCGGTGACGCCGTCGAACAGCTCGGGCCGGTGGTCGACCAGCCACGAGGCGCCCTTGTTGCCGCCGGCCTCCTCGTCGGCGAAGAACGCGACCACGACGTCGCGCGGCGGCTTGCGGCCCTCGCGCGCCATCTGCCGCACCGTGGCGAGCAGCATCGCGTCCATGCCCTTCATGTCGACCGCGCCGCGGCCCCACAGGCAGTCGTCGCGCTCCTCGCCGGCGAACGGCGGCAGCTGCCAGTCCTCGGCCTGGGCGGGGACGACGTCGAGGTGCCCGTGCAGCAGCAGCGCGTCGCGTCCGGGGTCCTCCCCCTCCAGGCGCAGCACCACGCTGGCGCGACCGGGCTCGGACTCGATCAGCTCGGCCTCGATCCCCACCTCGTCGAGGCGGCCGACGACGTACTCGGCGGCCTTGCGCTCCCCCGGCCCGGAGTCGTCGCCGTAGTTCGAGGTGTCGATGGACAGCAGGTCGCGGCACAGCTCCACGACCTCGTCCTGTGCCGTGGTGGTGCCCGCTGCGGTGCCTGTCGAGTCGTTGCTCATGCTCTGCACGCTACCCGCGTCGACCGGCCCCTAACCCGGTCCGGGACAGCGGTTCGTGCGTGCTACCGTTGTCGGCGCCTCGCGGGCTCCGGCCTGCGGATCACTCGTCCGAGTGGCGGAATGGCAGACGCGCTAGCTTGAGGTGCTAGTGCCCTTTATCGGGCGTGGGGGTTCAAGTCCCCCCTCGGACACCAGCAGAGCCCCACCTCCCGGACCGGGACGTGGGGCTCTTCGCTGCTCGCGGACGCGGGTCAGCCCGCGACATCCTCCCGGGTGCCCGGCTGCAGCAGCAGGAACAGCCCGCTGTACGGGCTGAGCCACACGCCGAAGCTGTGCAGGTCGTCGACCCAGCCGATCTCGCCGCCGTCGCGGGCGTCGACCACCGCCATCCGTGGCGTGAACGAGTCGGAGCGCACCGTGCCCTCGATCCGCTCGCCCGTGAAGTTCAGGACGGTCACCTGCAGCGGGGCGTCCTCGAGCGTCGCGTCGCCGCCGTCGAGGCGGTGCACGAGGACGAGCATGCCCGGGTGCGCGACGTCGGGGACGTCGACCTGGGTCGCCGTCGCGATGCCGTGCTCGCTGCGCAGCGCCAGCAGCGCCTTGAGCCGGGAGACGAACGAGTCCTCCTGCTGCAGCTGCTCGGGCAGCGAGCCGTAGAGCGCTCGCCCGCGCGGGATGCCGCTCGCCGACCGCTCGGCGTCGGGGTCGACGTCGAGCAGGTCGTGCGCGCCGCGCTCGACCCAGCGGGTGTCGCCGGTGCTGGTCAGCTCGGCCACCGACTCCTGCGGCAGCGTCAGCATGCCGACCAGGTCCCAGCCCGACAGCGCGAACACGCCCGGCTGCCAGGCGTTGAACATCGCCAGCAGCAGGTGGGCGCGCCGGATCCGCTCGACGGAGTCGTCGGTGACGTCGTCGAGGGTCAGGTGGCCCTGGATCGCCGCGATCACCGAGGCGTTGGTGCAGGCGATGCCGTTGGTGGTGAAGACCAGGTTGTAGTCGGCCGCCGGCGCGGTGAGGTGGCGCAGCATGTCGCCGCGGATGGTCTCGGCCAGCTCGGCCCCGGTGGTCTCGCGGCCGCGGAACCCGTACACGTCGTCGGCGTGCACGTTGGCCCAGTGCACGAGCTCGTAGGTGAGCTCGTCGTGGTTCTGCATGCCGTGCACCAGGGTCACCGGGTCGACCCCGGTCTCGAGCGAGGTGCGCAGCGTCAGTCGCAGGAACTCGGTGTCGCCGGTCGCCAGGGCGTGGTGGTAGGCGGGCCGGTTCACGAAGTCGTACGACAGGTCCGCCCCGACGCGACCGGTGTCGCGGATGTCCTCGATCCCGAGGTTGAGCTCCTGGAAGGTGAACCCGCCGACCTTGCGGACGGTGCTGGCGATGATGTGGTTGGCCGCCTGCGACAGCGGGTGGCCCTCGGACCACGCCGGCAGCCCCTCGGCCGACTTCTCGACGCCGAGGAAGCCGTTGGCGTCGAGCCGCAGCGCGCTCGTGCCGAGCTCGGCCAGGCTGTGCAGGGCGTCGCCGATCACCAGGCGGACGCCGGCGAAGGTCGGGTCGATCCAGTTGATCGACGGCTGGCCCATCTTGAAGTAGTGCAGGTACACCCACCGGCGCACCCGCCCGTCGACGCCGGTGACCGGCGCCGTGGCGCTCCAGTTGGTCTCCTTGACGCCCGGCGAGTAGAAGATGACGCGCTGCAGCGCCCCGATGATGTAGCCCTCCTCGGCCAGCCGGGCCTCGGCGGCGGCGTCGAGGTTCACCGCGTCGCGGCCCTCGGGCACCTCGGGGAGCAGGTCCCAGTCCTCGGGGAGGATCTCGACCATGTGGTAGATGCCCGCGTAGTCGTTGTGCGCCATCTCGGCCAGGCGGAAGTCGGCGCCCTTGCCGGTGTGCCCGGGCACGATGTCGTCGATCACCGACCCGCCGTGCGCCTCCGCGACCTCGCACAGGTGGCGGAACTCGTCCTCGGTGCCGAACGCGGGGTCGATCTGGGTGCTGATGCGGTCGAAGTGGCCGTCGACGCTCGGGGTGTCGTCCCAGCCGGTGATGCCGCCCGCGCGCTTGACCGGGCCGGTGTGGACGCCGTCGACCCCGATCTGCTGGAACACGTCCCACAGCCGCTCCTCGCCGAGCGCCGCGAGGAACGACTGGCCCGGCGCGGTGATCAGCGAGATCGGGTACGCCGTGAACCACACCGACGCGGTGCCCACGGCCCGACGGGCGTCCGGACGGGCGTACGGGTTGCGCCACATCGCCGGGCTGCCCGAGAGCTGGCGGCTGAGGGCGTCGGCCTCGGCCAGCATCGACTGCTGCTCGAGCCAGGCGACGTAGGCCGGGTTGGTGCCGTCGGCCGTCCGCCGGTGCGGAGGGCGGCGGGTGCGCCGCTCGAGCACGGTGCGCGGCCGCAGCCGGCGCGGGCGCGCCGGGTAGCGCTGCTCGTCGTAGGTGATGTCGGAGACCTCGTGCGCGGCGACCTCCTCGGCGGGGGCGGCGGCGTGCGCGGGCTGCTCGGCGTCGGACGTGGCCATGCGCCGAACCTACGGCCACCGGCGGTCGCGCGTCTCGCCGGGCCGTCCGCGCGCGGCCTCCCGGGCCGGGCGCCCGGCGGACGCTTCCCAGGTGCGCGGGTGCTCTGGTACAGATGCCCCGTCGGCGCCGCGCTCAAGCAGCGAGCCGGGGATGCCGATCACGGCTTCGAGCCGATCGCGCCGGGCGCACCCACCCGGGCGGACGCTCGACGTCCGTCGCGGGAGGAGGAGGTCGTGCCGGTGCCCTCTGCGTGCGAGCAGCCCGACCAGCCGCGGGGCCGCGTCGCCGGTCTGCGCCCGCTGCGCCCGCGCCGGTCCCCGGTCCTGCCGGGCACCGCCGTCCCCGAGCTGCGGCCGCTGCCCGCCCCCGTCGCCCCGCCCGCCCCGGACCCCCACGACAGCCTGGCCGCGGCGAGGTCGCTGCTCGCGACCACGCTGGAGTCGATCACCGACGGCCTCCTCGTCGTCGACGGCCGCGGTCGCGTCGTCGGGCGCAACCGGGCCTTCGACGACATGTGGGGCATGCCGCCCGAGCTGCAGCACGCGACGCACGACTCCGCCCTGATCGAGTACGCCCTCACGCGGGTCGTCGACCCCGCGGGCTTCGTGTCCCGCGTGGAGCGGGTCTACTCCCAGCACGAGCTCGTGACCGAGGACGAGGTGCACCTGCTCGACGGACGCGTGATGGAGCGCTACTCGGCGCCGCAGCGCACCCGGGGCAGCGTCGTCGGTCGCGTGTGGCGGTTCCGCGACGTGACGGCGGAGCGGCGCCTGCGGGCCGACCTGGAGCGGCAGGCCTTCACCGACCAGCTCACCGGGCTGCCGAACCGCGCCCGGTTCATGTCCGACCTGCAGCGGGCCCTGGACACCCGGCTCGAGCACCGCGGGCGGCTCGCGGTCTGCCTGCTCGACCTCGACGGGTTCAAGTTCGTCAACGACGCCCTGGGCCACCGCGCCGGCGACCGCCTGCTGCAGGTGGTCTCGGGACGGCTGGCCTCGCTGGTGCCGCGCGGTGCCACCGTCGCTCGGCTCGGCGGCGACGAGTTCGGCATCGTGCTGCCGGGGCAGGCGGCGGGCGACGTCGCCGCGCTGTGCGCCCTGGCCGTCGACGCGATGAGCCGTCCGGTCGGCCTGTTCGAGGGCCCCGCCACGGTCGGCGCGAGCGCCGGCTGGTCGGGCCTGGACCCCGACTCCGCCGGCGAGCCGGTCGACGCCGAGCGGCTGCTCCACCAGGCCGACGTGGCCATGTACCGCGCGAAGGAGACCGGCCGCGGGCGGGTGGTCGCGTGGAGCGAGGAGATGCGCCGCGAGGACCCGTACGCCGGCCGCGAGGAGGTCGAGGCCCTGCTGGCCGACCCGGCCGGGCTCACGGTCGTGTACCAGCCGATCTGCGACCTGCGCACCGGTCGTGCCGTCGGGTACGAGGCGCTGTCGCGGTTCCCCGGCCGCGGGCACCGCACCGTGCCGGAGTGGTTCGACCTCGCCCGCCGCGTCGGGCTCGGCGACGCCCTCGAGGCCCGGGCCGTCGAGGAGGCGCTGCCGGTGGTGCTCGAGCCCGGCCAGTACCTCGCGATCAACCTGAGCCCGCGGGCGCTGCGGGCCGAGCAGGTCCGCGCCGTCCTGGACCGCGACCTGACCGACGTCGTCGTCGAGGTCACCGAGGAGTCCGACCTCGCGACCGACGACATGGTCGACGCCACCGACTGGCTGCGCGTGCGCGGCGCGCGCATCGCCATGGACGACACCGGCGAGGGCTTCGCCGGGCTGCGGCGGCTCGTGCACCTACGGCCCGACCTGGTCAAGCTCGACCGCACCCTGGTCAGCGACGTGCACCAGCACCCCGACAAGGCCGCGCTGGTCGAGGCCCTGGTGGCCTTCTGCCGCCGCACCGGTGCCGAGCTGTGCGCCGAGGGCGTCGAGACCGGCGAGGAGCTGTGGGCCCTGCGCGACCTGCACGTCACGCTCTGCCAGGGCTGGCTGGCCGGCCGGCCCTCCGCGGTACCCGCACCGCCCCACCACTCGTTCGTGGCGGCCTGCCACGGAGTGCGCACCGTCCGGGGCGACGTGGGGCCGGCCGTGCAGATGCTCGCCGCGGCGACCACCTGGTACGACCTGAACCAGGCCCTGGACGAGTCGATCGTCGCTCTGGACGTCGACGGGATCGCCTGGTCGCAGGTGCGCGGCGACGTCCTGGTGTCGCTGCACTCCCTCGACGACGTGCCCGCCGGCACCTACCGCATCACCGACTACCCGGCGACGCAGGCCGCGCTCACCACGGGTCTTGTGGTCCCGGTCGACGTGGACGACCCGGCGGCCGACCCCCAGGAGACGCGGCTGCTGCTCGAGGTCGGGTACCACGGCGTCCTGCTCGTGCCCGTCCCCGGTCCGGACGGCCGCTCGGACAGCCTGCTCGAGCTCTACTCGCGGCGGCCGCGCGACTGGCGGCGCGACGACCTCGCGCTGGTGCAGACCCTGGTCGACGCGCTCGCGCTGGCCGTCGCGGTGGCGCCGGGGTCCCGGCGGTCCTGAGCGGGTTCCGACCCGCCTGGGCGACGCGCCCGGAACGCCCTGGATGCGCCCGTCGCCGGGTCCGGGCCTATATTCCGGCGGGTGGCCGTCACCGACGTCGACCTCGACCCCGCGGCCGGGGCACCCCCCGGACCCGTCGCTCCCGCACGCCGGGGCGGCGCCTCGTGGGTGGCGCTGGTCTACCTGCTCCCCGCGCTCGTCGTGTTCGCCGTCTTCATGTTCTGGCCCCTGGGCCGCTCGGTGCTGCTGGCCTTCCAGGGCAGCGACATCTTCGGGCGGCCGTCCGGCTTCGTGGGAACACGCAACTTCGAGCAGCTGCTCACCGGCGACTCCTTCGCCCAGGTGCTCGCCGTCACAGCCGGTTTCACCGTCCTGACCGTCGTGCCGAGCATGCTGCTCGCGCTGCTGCTGGCGCTGCTGCTGCACCAGCGCATCCGCGCGGTGCGGTTCTTCCGCACCGCGTTCGCGCTGCCGTTCGCGTTCTCGGTGGCGACCGCGTCCGTGGTGTTCAGCGTCCTGTACAACCCGGCGGTCGGCGTCCTGAACGGGATCCTGGTGCAGGTCGGCGCCGAGCGGGTCGGGTGGCTGACCGACCCGTCGACGGCGCTGCTGTCGGTCAGCCTCGCGACGGTGTGGATGCAGCTCGGCTACAACCTGCTGGTGCTGTCGGCCGGACTCGGCGCGGTGCCCGACGACGTGATCGAGGCCGCCCGCATCGACGGCGCGTCCGGGCTGCGGCTGCAGCGGTCGGTCATCGTGCCGCTGCTGACGCCGCAGCTGTTCTTCCTGCTCGTGACGGGGACGATCACGGCGCTGCAGAGCTTCGGGCAGATCCACATCCTCACCCGCGGCGGGCCCGACAGCGCCACCACCACGCTGGTGTACTCGATCTACGACCAGGCGTTCGCCAACAACAACAGCAACTTCGGCTTCGCCTCGGCGCAGGCCCTGGTGCTGCTCCTCGTCGTCCTGGTCATCACCGCGATCCAGTTCGGCGTGCTCGAACGTCGGGTGTTCTACCGGTGAGCGGCGGCCGCGCCGGCCGGGTGGTCAGCTACCTGGTGCTCGGCGTCCTGTTCGCGGTGCTGCTGTTCCCGGTCTACTACGCCGTGGTCGGCAGCCTGATGGGCCCGCGCGACATCAACAGCTTCCCGCCTGCGCTGGTGCCCACCGACGGCCTGCACCCGGAGAACTACGCCAACGCGCTCGAGGTCATCCCGCTGGTGCGCCAGTACGGCAACAGCGTCACCGCGGCGCTGCTGGTGACGATCGGCCAGCTGGTCACCAGCGTGCTCGCGGCCTACGCGTTCGTGTTCCTGCCGATGCGTGGCCGCGGCCTCTGGTTCGCGCTGTTCCTCAGCACGATGATGGTGCCCTGGGAGGCGATCATCATCCCGAACTTCCTGTTCGTCTCCGACCTCGGGCTCACCGACACGGTCGCCGCGCTCGCACTCCCGTTCCTGGCCACCGGTTTCGGCGTCTTCCTGCTGCGCCAGGCGTTCCTCGCCTTCCCCACCGAGCTGCGCGACGCCGCCCGCGTCGACGGCGCGGGGCACCTCCGGTTCCTGCTCAGCATCCTGGTGCCGCTGTCGCGGCCGACCCTGGCCGCGCTGGCGATCTACTCGTTCCTGTCCGCCTGGAACATGTACTTCTGGCCGCTGCTCGTCACCCGCCGGCCCGAGAGCCAGACCATCCAGATCGGCATCACCCAGCTGCAGAGCGTCGACGCCAACGACCCGGGCATGGTGCTCGCCGGCGTCGTGCTCGCGCTGGCCCCCACCCTGCTGCTGGTGCTCTTCGGCCAGCGGTTCATCGTCCGCGGCCTGACGGCCGGGGCCGTGAAGTGACCCACCGCACCACCCCGCACCGACCGCACCACCACGAGGGAGCAGCCATGAGGACGAGGACACCTGCCAGGGCACTGCTGGGCGCCGCGGCGCTGAGCGTGGTGCTCGCCGCCTGCGGCGGAGGCGGTTCGGGCGGCGCGCCCGCCGAGGCGCCCGGGAGCAACGCGCTCGACGACGCCGAGGGCGTCACCGAGGTGACGTTCTGGCACAGCATGGACGGCAGCAACGGCGAGGCGCTGCAGGTCCTGGTCGACGAGTTCAACGCCGCCAACGAGGGCGAGATCGCCGTCGAGGCCGTCTTCCAGGGCAGCTACGACGACACCATCACCAAGTACAAGGCGTCGGTGCAGTCCGGCTCGACCCCCGACCTGGTGCAGATCTACGACATCGGCACCCGGTTCATGATCGACTCCCAGCAGGTCGTGCCGATGCAGGAGTTCATCGACCGCGACGACTACGACGTCTCCGACCTGCAGCCCAACATCGCGGGCTACTACAGCGTCGACGACAGCCTCTGGTCGATGCCGTTCAACACCTCGATGCCGGTGCTCTACTACAACAAGACGCTGTTCGAGCAGGCCGGGCTCGACCCCGAGTCGCCGCCCACCTCGCTCGAGGAGATCCGCGCCGCCGCCGAGAAGCTGTCGGCGGCCAACGGCGGTCCGGTCGAGTACGGCTTCGGCGCCGCGATCTACGGCTGGCTGGTCGAGCAGTACGTCGCCTCCAACGGCGCCGAGTACTGCGACCAGGCCAACGGCCGTGAGGGCAAGGCGTCCGAGGTGCTCTTCGACGGCCCGGAGGCCGTCGAGATGGTGCAGTGGTGGCAGGAGATGGTGGCCGACGGGCTGGCCGCGAACACCGGCCGCGACACCAAGGCCGCCCAGAACGCCTTCAAGGCGGGCCAGGTCGCGATCACCCTGGAGTCGACCGGTCAGGTCACCGGCTTCACCACCGCCGCGCAGGAGGTCGGGTTCGAGCTCGGCGTCGGCTTCTACCCGAAGAACGGCGGCGACTCCGGCCCGATCATCGGTGGCGCGTCGCTGTGGATCGGCGGCGAGGGCCACGACCCGGCGCAGCAGGAGGCGTCCTGGCGGTTCGTGCAGTTCCTGGCCGAGCCGCAGAGCCAGGCCACGTGGCACACCGGCACCGGCTACTTCCCCATCTCGCAGGCGGCGCTCGACCTGCCCGAGGACGTGCAGTGGCGCGAGGAGTACCCGCAGTTCGACGTGGCCGTGCAGCAGCTCGAGGAGACCGAGCTCAGCCCTGCCACCCAGGGCTGCCTGCTCGGCGTGATGCCGCAGTCGCGCAAGGCGAGCGAGGACGGCCTCGAGAAGGCGGTGCTCGGCGGCGACGCGCAGCAGTCGATGACCGAGGCCGCGGAGGGCCTGGCCGACCAGATCGAGCAGTACAACTCCTCGACCGGGGGCTGAGCCCCGGCGCAGGACGCTCGGCGCACGGGACGGCGGCCAGGACCCCCGGGTCCTGGCCCGCCGCCGTCGTCGGCGGTGGTACGGCTCAGCCCCGCAGGGAGTGGAGCGCCTGGTCCGCGTGCGCGGTCATGCTCGTCTCGCTCTTGAAGGCCGCGACGACGGTGCGGTCGGTGCCGATGACGAACGTCGCGCGCTTGACCGGGGCGGCCTTGAGCCACTTGCGCCGCACGCCGAACTGCTCGGCGACCTTCCCGTCGGCGTCCGACAGCAGCGGGTAGTCGAGCCCGGAGCCCTCGACGAACCTCTTCTGCGCGTCGACCGGGTCGGTGCTGATGCCGACCCGCTGGGCGCCGGCCGCGGCGAACTCCCCCGCCAGGTCGCGGAAGTGGCAGGCCTCGGCGGTGCAGCCGCCGCTGCTGGCGACCGGGTACCAGAACAGGGCCACCGGGCCGTCCTGCAGCAGGGTGCTGAGCCGGCGCGGCGTGCCGGTCTCGTCGGGCAGCTCGAAGTCGGTGACGGTGTCTCCGGTGTTCAGCACGGATCAGCTCTCCCTGGTGGTGGTCGTGACGGACTTCTTGGGGGGCAGCGGGACGAACCCGCTCGTCCGGGCGACGTACTCCTCGTACCCGGGACGGCGGTCGCTCATCCCCTTCTCCAGCAACGGCTTACCGCTGCCGTTGGCCAGCAGGTAGGTCATGGCCAGCGGTGACAGGACGGTCAGGACGCCGGGCCACACCTGGGCCGACACCAGGAAGATGCCCCACCAGACGCACGCGTCGCCGAAGTAGTTGGGGTGGCGGGTGTACCGCCACAGGCCGGTGTCGAGCACCTGGCCCCTGCTCGCCGGGTCGTCACGGAAGGCCTGCAGCTGCGCGTCCCCCACGGTCTCGAAGAACAGGCCGACGGCCCACAGCGCCACCCCGACCCAGGTGAGCCAGCCCACGGGCCCGGGAGCGAACGCGCCGACCTGCACCGGGAGCGAGATGAAGAACAGCAGCAAACCCTGCAGCAGGTAGACCTTGCGCAGCGCGACGAGGTTCTTGTTGCCCCCGCTGCGCTCGAACATCGCCTCGTAGCGCGGGTCCTCGCCCTTGCCGCGCGAGCGCCTACCGATGTGCACGCCCAGCCGCACCCCCCACACCACCGTCATGACCAGCAGGAGCCAGCGACGCACGTCGTCGCCGGTGCCCGAGCTGGTGACGAAGGTGACCGCGGCGACCACCGCGAAGCCGAGCCCCCAGGTGACGTCGACGACGGCGTGCCGGTCCTGCCGCAGGGCGACGGCGAAGGTGACGCCCAGCGCCACGACGACGCCGAGCGCGGCCCACGGCAGCGAGGCGAGGAGCTCGCCCCACGGGTAGCCGGTCATGGCGACGACGGTCCCACGCCGCTCACCAGCTGCGCACCCAGGGCATCTCGGAGGTGCCGTCGTCGGCCTTGCGCACCATCAGGATCTGGTCGACGCCCATGCGGCCCTCCTCGAAGGCCAGCGCGCCACCCACGAGGTACAGCCGCCAGACCCGGGCGACCTCCTCGCCGACCATGTCGACGACGGTGTCCCAGTTGGCCTCGAAGGTGTCGTACCAGGCGTTCACGGTGCGCACGTAGTGCTCGCGCAGCGCGTGCACGTCACGCACCTCGAGGCCGGACTCCTCCAGCAGGTCGACGGTGCGGCCGACCGGCCGCATCGT
Organism: uncultured Actinomycetota bacterium; assembly: GCA_963715595.1. Classification (GTDB taxonomy): domain Bacteria; phylum Actinomycetota; class Actinomycetes; order Actinomycetales; family CAWJMD01; genus MFD01275-22. The sequence goes on along the minus strand of OY970255.1, from coordinate 1,554,075 downwards.
CATGTCGGGGGCGATGTAGGACTCGATGAACGGCCCGCCGCCGGGGCGCGTGCGGCGCGACATCTGCTGCACGAGAACGCGTCCGTGCGGCTTGACGAGGCGGTGCAGGGTCGACGCGTAGGTGGGGTAGTTCCCCTCCCCGACGTGCTCGCCCATCTCGATCGAGGCCACGGCGTCGAACGGCTCGTCCGGGACGTCGCGGTAGTCCTGCAGCCGGATCTCGACGCGGTCGCCGAGGCCCTTCTCGCGCACTCGCTCCAGGATGAACGCGCGCTGCTCCTTCGACAGCGTCACGCCCGTGACGCGGGCGCCGTAGTGCTCGGCCGCGAACAGCGACAGCGACCCCCAGCCGCAACCGACGTCGAGGAACCGATCGCCCTCCTGCAGGCCGAGCTTGCGGCACACCAGGTCGAGCTTGTCGCGCTGGGCGTCCTGCACCGTGTACGACGGGTCCTCGCTCGTCCAGTACCCGCACGAGTACGCCATGTGCGGGTCGAGGATCAGCGCGTAGAACTCGTTCGACAGGTCGTAGTGGTGCGAGATGGCCTGCCGGTCGCGCAGCCTGGTGTGCAGGCGCCCGCGCAGCCGCGCCTGCGAGGCGGGCGGCGACGGAGGGCGGCCGATCACGCCGAGGTCGCGCGCCGTCCGCAGCCCGGTGGCCACGACCGAGGGCGTCAGCCGGCCGGTGGCGCCGGCGGCGCGCACCCGCGCCCAGACCCGGCGGAAGCCGTCGAGCAGGTCGCCCTCGACGTCGAGCTCGCCCGTGACGTAGGCCTGGGCCAGCCCGAGCTCGCCAGGACGGAACACGATGCGCCGCAGGGCGTCCGGGGAGCGCAGGACGACGACGGGCGCGCCGCTGGGGGCCGGCCTCGCTGCCGTCCCAGGCGCGCAGCCGCACGGGCAGCTCGCCCTGGAACAGCGGCGCGACGACCGCGGCCAGGCGGGCGGCGGCACCGCCGGTGGCGTCGCCGTCGGGGCGTCGGGTCGTGGGCAGGGTGGCGGTCATCGGTCTCCTCGGTGAGTCATGACGACCTGCTGGACGTCGAGGTAGGCGGAGGCGAAACCCGCCTCGGAGTAAGCCATGTAGAGCGACCACATGCGGCGGAACACCTCGTCGAAGCCGGCGGCGGCCACGTCGTCGGCGTGGGCCTCGAACCGCTCGCGCCAGATGCGCAGCGTGCGGGCGTAGTGCTGGCCGAACGCCAGCCGCTCGTGGACGACGAGGCCGGCGTCCAGCGCGTTCGCCGTGATCGACTCGGTCGAGGGCAGGAAGCCGCCGGGGAAGATGTACTTCTGGATCCAGGTGAAGGTGTCGCGGGTGGCGAGCATCCGGTCGTGCGGCATCGTGATCGCCTGGATGACGGCCCGCCCGTCGGGGGCGGTGCGGGCGGCGAGGGTGCGGAAGTAGTCGCCCCAGAAGGCGTGCCCGACCGCCTCGATCATCTCGACCGAGACGACGGCGTCGTAGTGGCCCGTCGTGTCGCGGTAGTCGCAGACCTCGACCTCGACCAGGTCGCGACACGCCGGCGGCCTCGATCCGGCGGCGGGCCAGGGCGGCCTGCTCGACCGAGAGGGTCACCGAGCGGACGGTCGCGCCGCGCGCGGCGGCCCGCAGCGCGAGCTCGCCCCACCCGGTGCCGATCTCGAGCACCGTGCTGCCCGCGGTGACGCCGGCGGCGTCGAGCAGCCGCTCGATCTTGCGCACCTGCCCGGCGTGCAGGGCGTCGGCGTCGGCCGCGTCGTCCTCGGACGGCTCGAACAGCGCCGAGGAGTAGGTCATCGTCGGGTCGAGGAACAGCTCGAACATCTCGTTCGACAGGTCGTAGTGCGCGGAGATGTTGCGCCGGGTGTTCTCCTGGCTGCCCAGGTGCGCGCTCGGCAGCGCCCGCACGGCGAGCCGCCGGAACGCCTGCAGGCGCGGCGGCACCAGCGAGGCCATCTGGTGGGCGAACACCGTGAGCACGCCGGCGAGATCGGGTGCCTCCCAGTCGCCGGCCATGTACGACTCGCCGAAGCCGATCAGGCCGGACGCGCCGACCCGCCGGGCGAAGTCGCGGGGCCGGTGCATCACCATCACGGGTGCGTCGGGACCGCCCCGCCCGGCGGTGCGACCGCCCGGGAGCTCGACGCGCACGTCGAGCCTGCCGCACGACGTCGTCGAAGAGGCGCTCGGCCACGGCCGCGCGCACGCCCGAGGACGGCACCTGCGCGACGTCGGGCCACAGCGCGGCGTCGACGGCGCGGGCGGCCGCGGTGGTCGGCGTCCCCGTCCCCGTCGTGGTGGTGGTCTGCGTCGTCGTCACAGGGCGCTCCTGGTCAGTGGTCGGGCGTCGGCGGTGGTCGCGGTGCCCTGCGGGCAGGACGGGCGGGGGTGGTCGTGGGGGGTCTCGTCGGACGCCGGACGCGGCTGCACGGGCAGCCGGCGCAGCCACAGGCGCACGCCCTGCCACCGGATCAGGGCGAGCGTGCGCACGGACTCGACGGGCGAGGCCAGCACGGTGCGCAGCACCTGCGCCGTGGTGGCCGGTCGGCCGGTGCCGCGCACCGAGGCCACGAACGGCGCCGCACCCGGCCGGTGCAGCGTCACGGTGAGGTCGAGCCGCTCGGCGGGCAGGGGCAGGCTCATCGTGTACGACCGTCGACGGGGTTGAACGGCGAGACGTAGAAGGCCTTCTCGACCCTCCCGCCGGCCGCGCTCGTCGGTGCGGACGGTGTAGACGTGGCGTCCGCCGTAGGTGTTGTGCACCTCGGCGACGCGTCGCCACGAGCGTGCCGTCGGCGCGGTGGCACCAGAAGACGCTCAACGGGTTGAACGCCTGGCCGAGGCTGCGCGGCGCGGTCAGCATCGTGACCCGGCCGCCGGCGAGCTCCACGCCCTCGGCGGCGAGGTGCTGCTCGACGTTGTGCCGCAACGACTGCGACGGATCACCGAGGTGGTCGCGCGCCTCGAACCGCGCGAACGGGCGCAGCGCCCGCGGTACGCGCGGCAGGTCGTCGACGTCGACCAGCCACCACCGCGAGCGGTAGGTGAACGCGTTGCGCAGGGGCGACGTGCGCACGTGCGTGACGCGGGTGCGGTAGACCGAGGCGGTCGCGCCGCTCACCAGGTGCTCCCCAGCCGGCTGGGCGGCCGCGCGCCCGGAGCGGCGCGCCGTCCTCGTGGAACCCCCAGCCGTGGTAGGCGCCGGCGAACACGACGCGGTCGTCGTCGAGCTCGCTCAGGCGGCGCCTGGGCGGCGACCGACTCCGGGGTGTACACGGGGTGCTCGTAGACCATCCGGTCGAGGACGGCGGCCGGGTCGACCCGGTCGGCGCCGTTGAGCGTCACCAGGTACCGGCCCTGTGCGTCCAGGTCCTGCAGGCGGTTCATGTCGTACGTGACGACCACGTCGTCGGCACCACCGGTGCAGCTGGGCATCCGGTAGTTCCACGACGCCCCGGCGCGCGGGGCGGCCGGGAGCAGCGAGGTGTCGCCGTGCAGCAGGGTGGCGTTGACCGAGTACGGCATCGCGCCGAGCACCTCGGTCTCGGCCGCGGTGGGCTCGGCGAGCAGCGACAGCGCCTGGTGCGGGTGGGTCGCGACGACCACGGCGTCGTAGGTGCGCGCGTCGCCGTCGGCGTCGACCACCTCGACCCCGGCCGCGGTGCGACGGACGGAGGCGACGGGGGTGTCGAGCAGCACCTCGTGCAGCTCCTTGGCGACGCGGTCGACGTAGCTGCGGGATCCACCGGTGACCGTGCGCCACCGCGGCGAGCCGCCGACACCGAGCATGCCGTGGTGGGCGAGGAAGGAGAACAGGTAGCGCGCCGGGTAGCGCATGGCGGTCGCCGGGGCGGTCGACCACACGCACGCCACGACCGGCGCCAGGAAGTGGTCGACGAAGTACGTGCTGAAGCGCCCGGCCCGCACGAACTCGGCGAGGGTCGTGTCGTCGGGACCGCCGGCGCCGGCCGTCGTGGCCAGCAGCCGGCGGGCGCGGCGGTGGAACCGGACGACCTCGCCGAGCATCAGCAGGTACCGGGGGGTCAGGACGTTGCGCACCCGCGGGAAGAGCCCGGGCAGCCGGCGGGCGCCCGCGTACTCCAGCCCGCAGCCCTCGCAGCTCACCGACATGCTCATCTCGGACGGCTGGGTGGCGACGCCCAGCTCGTCGAACAGGCGCAGCAGCACCGGGTAGGTGCGGCGGTTGTGGACGATGAAGCCGGTGTCGACGGCCAGGAGGCGCCCGGACGGGTCCTCGACGTCGTGGGTGTCGGCGTGGCCGCCGAGCCGGTCGTCGGCCTCGTACACGGTGACGGTGGCGTGCTCGCGCAGCGCCCACGCCGCGACCAGGCCCGCGACGCCGCTGCCGACGACCGCGACCCGCCGGGTCGCCGGGCCCGCGGTGCCGCCCCGTCCGTCCTGCTGCGTGCCGTCCACGCCCCACCCCCTCCGTCGTGCGGCGGGCCGTGGCCGCGCCGTCCGCTCCTGGTCACCGTCCGTCCGGCGACCTCACCGCGAGTTCGGCGCCGCGGCGTCCTCGGTTCGGTCCGGGAGGCGTCCGGCGGGTGGGCCGAGCGCGTGCACCAGGCCGTCCAGCACGCCGTCGCGCGCCAGGATCTTCCATGCACGCGTCCGGCGCAGCATGAAGTGACCCGTTCGGGGTAGCAGGTGCAGCCGCACCAGCGCAGCGGTGCCGGTCGCCCGCTCGGCCCAGCGACTGGTCGCCGCCGGGTCGGTCCAGCGGTCGAGGGTGCCGTGCACGAGGTGCACCACCGCGCCCGCGACGTGCACCGGCTCGTCGTCGGGCAGCCAGGGCGCCAGCGCCGTCACCGCGCGCACCGACGGGTCGTCGGCCACCCGCAGCGCCGCCCGGCCGCCCATCGAGTGCCCCAGCAGCACGACGGGTACCTCGCCGTGGTCGGCGCGCACCTGCGTGAGCGCGGCGCGGGCGTCGGCGACGGGGCTGGCCAGCGGGCCGTTCCACCCGCGGTGGCGGTAGCGCACGGAGCGCACCTGCACGCCCTGCGGACCCAGCTCGCGCCGCAGGCGCCAGGCGAACGGCGCCATCCGGACGGCCGACAGGTGCCACGGGCGCGAGGGGGCGAGACTGTCGGCCCGACCGCCGTGCAGCACCAGGACCACGGCCCGGACCGGTTGCGTCGCGCCTGTACCTGCACCTGTACCTGTGCCGGAGTCGGGGTCGTCGTGACTCGCTGCGCTGCCCACGACCTCGGTTCGGTGCCCGCCGTCGCGTGGATGGGAGCGAGGGTCAAGCCGTGACCCTTGACCGGACACCATCAAGGTGTCAGCCTTGTCGCCAAGCAGGCAAGGGTCCGTCCTTGCCGGAGGAGGTCCCGGTGCTCGTCGTCACGGCCGACCAGAAGGGCAGCCGCCGCGGCCCCGACCTGGTCGACGGCGTCCTCGACCTGCTCGGCGGCGACGCGCTCGGCGCGGGCTGGACCCGCCGCCCGGAGCGGACGGCCGGCGACGAGGTCCAGGGCGTGACCGCCGACGCCGCGCACGCCGTCGAGGTCGCCCTCGCCCTGGTCCGCGACGGCCGGTGGAGCGTCGGCATCGGTGCGGGAGCGGTCCGCACGCCCCTGCCCCGCTCGGCCCGGGCCGGCGCCGGACCCGCCTACGAGCACGCGCGCCGGGCGGTCGAGCGGGCCAAGGCCGCCCCCGAGCGGGTCGCCGTCGAGGCCGACGACGACGACGCCGCCGAGGCGGCCGCGGCCGTGCTCGCGCTGCTGGCCACCGTGGTGCAGCGCCGCAGCGCGGCCGGCTGGGAGGCGGTCGACCTGATGGTCGCGGGCCTGCGTCGCGCCGAGGCGGCCGACCGGCTCGGCATCAGCAAGCAGGCGCTCAGCCAGCGGCTGCTCACGGGGGCCTGGCCCCAGGAGGAGCGCGGTCGGCGGGTCGCCGCGTCCCTGCTGTCGGCGGCGGACGGCACGATGTCCTCGTGAGCCCACCGGTCCTGCTCGGTCTGCTGGCCGTCTGCGTGCTCGGCGTGCTGGCGTGGGTGCTGCCGCTCGGGCGTCCCGGCACCGCACCGGCCGGCACCCGCGTGCGCGTCGCGCTCGTCGGCCTGCTCCCGCTCGCCCTGGCAGGGGCCGCGGTCGCCGCGGCGACGGCGGGCCCCACCACCGCCTCGCTGGCCGGCTTCGGCGTCGTCCTCGGCGTGCTCGGGGCCGTGCTCGGCGGTGGTCCGGTCACGACCGCGGTGCTGCGGCTGGTGCCCGGGCCCGACGCCGCCGCGACGGCGGCCGCAGCCGCTGCCGCGGCGGCCGCCGCCCGGGCCCTGGACCCGAGCGCACCCCCGGCCCCGGTCACCCCCGACCCGGCCGCGACGGCGGCCGAGGTGCTACGCGGCGGGGCCACCATCGGGGTGCTCGAGCGCGCGGCCATCTGCGTCAGCGTGCTGCTCGGGTGGCCCGAGGGCATCGCGGTCGTGCTGGCGGTCAAGGGCCTCGGGCGCTACCCCGAGCTGCGGGCGCCCGGCACGTCCGAGCGGTTCATCATCGGCACGTTCACCTCGGTGCTGTGGTCGCTGGCCTGCGCGGGCGTCGTGGTCCTCGCCCTGGCGACCTGACCCTGCACCGGCACGGGTGCGGCGTCGCGGGCGACCACGCGGTCCTTGCCGCCGCGCTTGGCGGCGAACAGGCGGTCGTCGGCCACCTGCCAGACGTCCTGCCCAGCCAGGCCGGACGTCGCGCTGGCGACACCCACGCTGACGGTGAGCCGCAGCGCGTCCAGCGGTGCGTCCCACTCGATCTCCGACACGCGGCGTCGCAGCAGGTCGGCGGTGCCCACGGCCTCCCCCAGCCCGGTGCCGGGCAGCAGCAGCACGAACTCCTCGCCGCCCACCCGGCCGCACACGTCCTGCGACCGGCAGCCCGCCGCGAGCACCTGCGCGACCGCCGCGAGGACGAGGTCCCCACCGACGTGACCGAACCGGTCGTTCACGGACTTGAAGTCGTCGATGTCGACCGCGAGCACGGCCAGGGGCTCGTCCGCGCTCGCGGCGGCCGCCAGCGCGGGCAGCGCGCTGTCGACGTGCCGCCGGTTGTGCAGCCCGGTCAGCGCGTCCCGCGAGGCCAGCTCCCGCAGCTGCGCCGTGCGCTCGGCGACCCGGGCCTCGAGCTGCTCGTTCGCTCGCCGCAGCTGCCCGGCCAGGTGCTCCGCCCGGTCGCGCTGCTCGCGCGCACCCGCCAGCGCCTTGACGATGGCCGTCGAGCTGGTCAGGGCCGCCACCACGGTCAGCAGCGAGACCACCAGCACCACGAACACCTGCTCGGACCAGGTGACGGGGACCGTGCGGCCGCCGACGACGAGCGGCAGCCCCCACATCAGCACCAGCGCCCCGGCGAACGCCGGCAGCACGTGGACGGGCCGCATCAGGGTGCCGGCCAGGGTGACCAGGGCGAGGGTGAAGATGGGCGCGGTGCTGACTGCGCCGGTGGCCAGGACGCCGAGCACCAGCGCCGCCGCGTACGACAGGAGCATCACCGTGACGGCGAGGTCCACGCGCCCGCGGCGGGTGAGCGCGACGACCAGCAGGTAGACGGTGGACAGCACCACGAAGGCGGTCGCGTAGACCGTGCCGCGGGGCACCAGCAGCGACACGGGTGCCAGCACCAGGGCGAGCAGGCCGAAGCTGGCGGCGAGCACCAGCAGCACGCGCCCGCGTCGCCGGACGTCCTCGTCCGGGTTGCGGACGCGCAGCAGGTCCCACCGCTCGACCCAGCGGGCCGCAGTCGTCCAGCGCTCGCGCACCTGTGCCTCCTCGTGCGGCTCATCGGCAGGAACGGCGACGGCCTTGAGGGCTCAGCCCGAGCGGGTCGCCCAGAACACCACGGCACTGGCGGCGGCGACGTTGAGCGAGTCCACTCCCCCGCTCATCGGGATGCGCACCACCAGGTCGGCGCCGTCGACCGTGGTGGTCGCCAGGCCCTCGCCCTCGGTGCCGAGCACGACGGCCAGCCGCTCGGGCGGGTCCGCAGCCAGGTCGTCGAGGCTCACGGCGTCGGGCCGCAGCGCCATCGCCGCCACGGTGAAGCCGAGGTCGCGCAGGGTGGCGACGCCCTGGGGCCACGGGTCGATCCGCGTCCACGGCACCTGGAAGACCGTGCCCATCGAGACGCGGACCGACCGCCGGTAGAACGGGTCGGCGCAGCGCGGCGTCACGAGCACGGCGTCGACGCCGAGGCCGGCGGCCGAGCGGAACATGGCGCCGACGTTGGTGTGGTCGACGACGTCCTCGAGCACCGCGACCCGACGCGCCCCGGCGAGCACCTCCTGCACCGGTCGCAGCGCGGGGCGGTGCATCGAGGCGAGCATGCCGCGGTGCAGCTTGAACCCGATGATGGTCTCGAGCACGTCGTCGTCGGCCACGAAGACCGGCGCGCCCGCTGCCAGCGGGTGGTCCAGCAGGTCCTGCGACTCGGCGAACCACCGGTGGCCCATCAGGAACGCGCGCGGACGGTGGCCGGCGGCCAGCGCCCGGTTGATCACCTTGCGCGACTCGGCCATGTACAGGCCCTCGGCGGGGTCCTTCACCCGCCGCAGCGCCACGTCGGTGAGGCGCAGGAACTCGGCGACCCGCGGGTCGTCCGGGCTCGTCACCGGGCTCGGCTCGGCCACCCTCAACCGGCCAGCATGCGCACGATCGCCACCACACCGACGACGACGATGACGGCGCGCAGCGCCGTCGGGTGCAGCCGGCGGCCGACCTTGGCGCCGAGCAGACCGCCGAGCAGCGAGCCCACCGCGATCAGAGCGACCACCGTCCAGTCGATCCGGTCGAACGCGACCAGGCAGAAGACCACGGCGGCGACCGCGTTGACCATCAGCGACGAGCACGTTCTTCAGGGCGTTGACCCGCTGCATCGGCTCGGGCAGCAGCGCACCGAGCAGGCCGACGAGCAGGATGCCCTGGGCCGCACCGAAGTAGCCGCCGTACACGCCCGCGAGGCCCACGCCACCCATCGTCGCGGCCGTCCGCCCGCCGCTCTCGTGGTCGTGGGCGAGCCCCTTGGCCTCGCGCCGTCGTGCCAGCGCCGCCTGCAGCCGCGGCTGGACCACCACCAGGACGAGCGAGAGACCGATGAGCACGGGGACGATGGCCTCGAACGCCTCCGGCGGCAGCACCAGGAGCAGCACGGCCCCGCCGACCGAGCCGAGCAGGGACATCGGCAGCAGCAGCGCGATCCGCCGGCGCTGGCCGCTCAGCTCGGCGCGGTAGCCCCACGAGCCGCTGGCCGCGCCGGGCACCAGGCCGATGTTGTTCGAGATGTTCGCGACCACCGGCGGGTACCCGAACGCCAGCAGCGTCGGGAACGTGATCAGCGTGCCCGAACCGACCACCGTGTTGATCGTCCCCGCCGCCAGGCCGGCGAGCAGGATGAGCGCGGCCTCAGCCAAAGGCACGCGCGCTCCATCGCTCCCCGTGCTGCTCGACGACCAGCGGCAGGCCGAAGGTGGCCGACAGGTTCTCGGCGGTGAGGGCGTGCACCAGCGGGCCCTGCGCCACGACCTTGCCGTCGCGCAGCATCAGCACGTGGGTGAAGCCGGGCGGGATCTCCTCGACGTGGTGCGTCACCAGCACCAGGGCGGGCGCCTCGAGGTCGTTCGCGAGCTCGGCGAGCCGGGCCACGAGGTCCTCGCGCCCGCCGAGGTCGAGACCGGCGGCGGGCTCGTCGAGCAGCATCAGCTCGGGGTCGGTCATCAGCGCCCGGGCGATCTGCACCCGCTTGCGCTCGCCCTCGGAGAGGGTGCCGTAGCGGCGGTCGACCAGGTCGGCGACACCCAGCGCGCCGAGCAGCTCGACGGCGCGGGCGTGGTCGAGCGCGTCGTACTGCTCGCGCCAGCGACCGGTCACGCCGTAGGAGGCGGTGACGACGACGTCGCGGACGCGCTCCTCGCCGGGCAGCCGCTCGGCCAGCGCCGCGCTGGACAGGCCGATGCGGGGCCGCAGCTCGAACACGTCGACGGTGCCGAGCACCTCGCCGAGGATGCCGACCACCCCCTGCGTGGGGTGCATGCGCCCGGACGCCACCTGCAGCAGCGTGGTCTTGCCGGCGCCGTTGGGGCCGAGGACGACCCAGCGGTCGCCCTCCTCGACCTCCCAGTCGATCCCCTCCAGCAGAGCGGCCCCGTCGCGCACGACCGTGACTCCCGCCAGCTCGAGGACGTCGCTCATGCACCCGAGCCTAGTGGTCACCGGCGGCGCCGCCCGGCGTACCTCCCTACGCTGGACCGGTGCTCGACCTGCCGCGCTCGGTGCTGCTCGCCCTGTGGGCCACGGCCGTCCTCGACGGCCGCGTCGGCGCCGACCGCGCGGTCGACGTCGTGACCGGCTCGGACGAGCCGCACCTGGTGACCGGCGAGGACCAGCCGTTCAGCGCGTCCCCGCTCGGTCCCGGCCTGCACGACCTGCTCGAGCACCTGTCCGGGCGCACCGACGGTCTGCGGGCCGCCCTGCCCGTCCCGGGCGACGCGCTGGGCCTGCCCCCGGTGCCGGAGGCGGTGCGCGCGGCGGTCGACGCCGAGGAGGCCGTGGTGGCGGTGCCCGCCGGTCCCGGGGCCCCCGCCTGGACGTGGGTGCCGGAGGTCGAGGCGTTCGGGTCCGCGCAGGACCAGGGGCACCAGGTGCGCTGGCGCTGCTGGCGGCACCCCGTGACCTCCCGGGCGCCGGCCACGGCGTTCGCCGACCTCGGCGAGGCCGAGCGCGAGCTGCGCACCGCGCTGACCCGGTCGGCCGACGCGCTGGCGGGTCTCGACGTGGCGCGGTGGCGCGACGACGCGGCCGAGGGCATCGCCGGGGTGCGGTCGGCCGCCGCCGACGGCCGGGTGCTGCCGCCCGGCCTGGCACCGCGCGCGGTGCGGGTGCTCGGCACCGCGAGCCGGGTGCGCGGCATCGTCGCGCTCGCGACGGTGGACGACGGCGGCGCCGTCAGCGGCTGGGAGGCGTCGCAGCGCTCGACCCTGCTGCGCGCGCTCGACGCCACCGCGCGCCGGGCGCTGGTGGCCGCGTCGTCACCCGAGGTCGGCCCCCGCTGACCGGTACACCTCGAGGGTCTGCTCGGCGATGCGCTCCCAGGAGAAGTGCTCGCGGGCGCGCGCCTGCCCCGCCTCGCCGTAGCGGCGCGCGCGGTCGGCGTCCGACACCGCGTCGGTGAGGGCGTCGGCCAGGTCGGTGACGTACCGCTCCGGGTCGACCGGCGTCCCCGTGCCGTCGTCGACCTGCTCGATCGGCACCAGCCACCCGGTCTCGCCCGGCACGACCACCTCGGGGATGCCGCCGGTGGCGGTGCCGACGACCGCGGCGCCGCACGCCATCGCCTCGAGGTTGACGATGCCGAGGGGCTCGTAGACCGACGGGCACACGAACGCCGTGGCGTGCGACAGCAGCCGGCACAGGTCCTGGCGGGGCAGCACCCGGTCGACCCAGACCACGCCCTCGCGCCGCTCCTGCAGCCGGTGCACGCCCTCGGTGACCTCGGCCATGATCTCGGGGGTGTCCGGCGCGCCGGCGCAGAGCACGACCTGCACCTCCGGACGGTAGCCGGTCGAGCGCGCGCAGGAAGTAGGGCAGCCCCTTCTGCCGGGTGATGCGCCCGACGAAGACCAGCAGCGGACGTGCGGGGTCGACGCCGAGGGCGCGCACCGTCCCGGCCGCCTCGGGCGAGGTGTCGCGCACCCACGCCTGCGTGTCGATCCCGTTGTGCACCACGTGGACCCGCTCGGGGTCGATGTCGGGGTAGCACCGCAGGATGTCGGCCCGCATGCCGGCGCTCACCGCGATGACGGCCTGCGCGCCGACGAACGCCGTGCGCTCGCAGAAGGAGGAGACCGCGTAGCCGCCGCCCAGCTGCTCGGCCTTCCACGGCCGCAGCGGCTCGAGGCTGTGGGCGGTGACCACGTGCGGCACGCCGTGCAGCAGGCCGCCGACGTGACCGGCCATGTTGGCGTACCAGGTGTGCGAGTGCAGCACAGCCGCCCCCGCCGAGTCGGCGGCCATCCGCAGGTCGACACCGAGCGTCGACAGGGTCGCGTTGGCCCGGGCCAGCGCGCCGTCCTCGGGGTAGCCCACCACCCCGGCCTCCTCGCGCGGCTCGCCGAAGCAGCGCACCGCCACGTCGACGTGCTCGCGCAGCACGCGCGCCAGCTCGGTGACGTGCACCCCCGCGCCGCCGTAGATCGAGGGCGGGTACTCCTTGGTGAGGACGTCGACTCTGGCCACGTCGCCAACGGTAGTGGTGAGAGGCCCGTCGCCCTAGGGTGTGGACATGCCCGGACCCAAGGTGCTGGCCATCGTCCTCGCCGGTGGAGAGGGCAAGCGGTTGATGCCCCTCACGGCCGACCGCGCGAAGCCGGCGGTGCCGTTCGGCGGCGCCTACCGGCTCATCGACTTCGCCCTCTCGAACGTGGTGAACGCCGGCTACCTCAAGGTGGTCGTGCTGACGCAGTACAAGTCCCACAGCCTCGACCGGCACGTGACGATGACGTGGCGCATGTCGACCATGCTCGGCAACTACGTCACGCCGGTGCCGGCGCAGCAGCGCGTCGGCAAGCACTGGTACCTCGGGTCGGCCGACGCGATCTTCCAGAGCCTGAACCTGGTGCGCGACGAGGAGCCCGACATCGTCGTCGTCGTCGGCGCCGACCACGTGTACCGCATGGACTTCTCCCAGATGGTGCGCGACCACGTCGAGTCCGGGGCGTCCTGCTCGGTCGCCGCGATCCGGCAGCCGATCTCGATGGCCGACCAGTTCGGCGTCATCGACGTCGACCCGGACGACCCCCAGAAGATCCGGGCGTTCCTCGAGAAGCCGACCGACCCCACCGGCCTGCCCGACGCCCCGCACGAGATCCTCGCGTCGATGGGCAACTACGTCTTCACCGCCGACGCCCTGGTCGACGCCGTGACCCAGGACGCCGCCGACGACTCCTCCGCCCACGACATGGGCGGCAACATCGTCCCGTTCTTCGTCAGCAAGGGCGACGCCGCGGTCTACGACTTCAAGGACAACCTCGTGCCCGGCGCGACCGAGCGCGACAAGGGCTACTGGCGCGACGTCGGCACGATGGACTCCTACTACGACGCCCACATGGACCTCGTCGCCGTGCACCCGGTGTTCAACCTCTACAACTTCGACTGGCCGATCTTCACCCAGTCGCCGCCGCTGCCGCCGGCCAAGTTCGTCCACGGCTGGCACGGCCGCATCGGGCACGCGGTGAACTCGATCGTCTCGGCCGGCGCGGTCGTGTCCGGCGCCACCGTCGAGAACTCCGTCCTCGGGCCCGAGGCGAACGTGCACTCGTGGGCCTCGGTCACCGACAGCGTCCTGATGGAGCGCGTCACGATCGGACGCCACGCCACCGTGCGCCGCGCCGTCATCGACAAGAACGTCGTGGTGCCCGAGGGCGCGAGCATCGGCATGGACCTCGAGCACGACCGGGCCCGCGGCTTCCACGTCACCGACTCCGGCATCACCGTCATCGGCAAGGGCCAGGAGGTCCGGCTGTGACGGCGCCCGCCCCGGCGTGAACCGTCCCCTGCTGGTCGCGCTGGTGCTGGTCGTGTGCGGCCTGGTCACCGCCGGCGCGTTCTGGTTGCTCGACGTGCTGCTCGGCGACATGCCGCACCCGCTCTGGGGTTTCGTCGGCGGCGCCGCGGTCGGCCTGTTCTCGTACGTGCGCACCGGCTGGTCCGACCGGCGAGACCGCCGCCGGGCCGGCTGATCCTCCGCCCTACCCTGCGGGCATGGTCACCGACGGGCTGCGCGCGGCCGCCCTCGCCGTCACCGCGCAGACCCCCACCCTGCTCGTCACCGTCCGCGGCGAGGACCGGCCCGGCGTCACGACCCGCCTGTTCGAGGCGCTCTCGGGGCCGGGCGTGCGGGTGCTCGACGTCGAGCAGGTCGTCGTGCGCGGCAACCTCACGCTCTCGGTGCTCGTGACCTGCCCCGGCGAGACCGGCCCGCTCATCGCCGCCGCCACCCGGGCCGGACGCGAGCTCGACCTCAAGGTGAAGTGCTCGACCGGACGCGGCGACAACCGCGAACGTCCCAGCGGACGGCTCGCCGTCACCATCATGGGAGCGCCCCTCACCCCCCTCGCGGTCTCCGGGATGGCCTCGACGATCGCCGCCGCCGGCGCCAACATCGACCGCATCCGCCGGCTCTCGCGCGACCCCGTCACCACCGTCGAGCTCGACGTCTCCGGGGCCGACGCCTCCGGCCTGCGCCGCGCGCTCGTTCGCGAGGCCGCCGTTCGTGGCGTCGACGTCGCCGTGTCGCCGTCCGGACTCGCGCGGCGCGGCCGGCGCCTCGTCGTCATGGACGTCGACTCGACGCTGATCCGCGACGAGGTGATCGAGCTGCTCGCCCGCCACGCCGGGCTCGAGGCCGAGGTCGCCGCCGTCACCGAGGCGGCCATGGCCGGCGAGATCGACTTCACCGAGAGCCTGCACCAGCGCGTCGCCGCCCTGGCGGGCCTCGACGTCCGCGTCCTGCAGGAGGTCCGCGAGGCCGTGCGCCTCACCCCCGGCGCGCGCACCCTCTGCCGGACGCTGCGCCGGCTCGGGTTCACCCTCGGGCTCGTGTCCGGCGGCTTCGCCGAGATCGTCGAGCCGCTCGGCCGCGAGCTCGACTGCCAGTACGTCCGCGCCAACCGCCTCGAGGTCGTCGACGGACGCCTCACCGGACGCCTCGACGGCCCCGTCATGGACCGGCAGGGCAAGGCCGCCGCGCTGCGCGAGCTCGCCGCCGCCGAGGGGCTCGCCCTCGCCCGTACGGTGGCGATCGGCGACGGCGCCAACGACCTCGACATGCTCGCCGAGGCCGGGCTGGGGGTCGCGTTCAACGCCAAGCCGGTCGTGCGGGCGCAGGCCCAGGCGAGCGTGAACGTGCCGTACCTCGACACCGTGCTGTACCTGCTGGGGATCAGCCGCGAGGAAGTGGAAGAAGCAGACGCTCTTCCCTAGGCCCGCCTCGAGGGCCCGGCGCACGTGGCCGAGGCCTGGTCCGGCGGGCAGCGGATGGTCAGTCTCCGGGGGTGCGGACGTCGAGGAGGGTCCCGGCGCCGGTGGCGGCGGAGGTCCAGCCGCCGGGGAGGTCGATGGTGGCGACGGTGCTGGTGCGGAAGTCGACGACCCGTCCGGTCAGGGCGGCGGCGACCTCGGACATCG
This sequence comes from uncultured Actinomycetota bacterium, assembly GCA_963715595.1. Lineage (GTDB taxonomy): Bacteria > Actinomycetota > Actinomycetes > Actinomycetales > CAWJMD01 > MFD01275-22. The sequence goes on along the minus strand of OY970255.1, from coordinate 1,538,902 downwards.
TGGGCTCGTGGCCGACGACCAGCAGGACGTCGACCTGCGGCGGGGCCCCGGCCACCAGGTGGAGCACCTGGTGGGCGGAGGTGTCGTAGAGCGCGGGCACCGCCTGGGCCGGCACGGGGTCGGCGCCGGCCGACGCCAGGCCCTCGCGCACCAGGTCGGTGGTCTCGCGGGTGCGGGTCGCGTCCGAGCACCAGATCGCGTCGGGCACCAGCGGGCGGCCCGCGAGCCACGTGCCCACGCGCGGGGCGTCGCGGCGACCGCGCGGGGCCAGCGGACGGTCGTGGTCGGGCACGTCGTCGGGGGTCGCGGCCTTGGCGTGGCGCATCAGCAGCAGGAGAGCCATCGCCAGATCCTCGCCGATCGACGGACGGCGTGCCAGGGCGCCCGGGGCGGTGCACGGGCGCCCCACTACGGTGACCGGATGGACTCGCCGACCACGACGCCCGCACGCCGGCGGCGGGCGAACCCGGCGGTCGACGGCACCCCCGGCCCGCTCGTCGTCATCGGCGGCGCCGAGGACAAGGTGGGTCGCTCGGTCGTGCTGCGGCGGGTCGTGGCCCTGGCGGGCGGGCGCGGACGCGCGCGCATCGTCCTGGTGCCCACGGCGTCATCGGTCGAGACCGAGATGGTCGAGGTGTACACCGACCTGTTCCGGCGGCTGGGTGCCGCGGAGGTCACCGCGGTCCGCCCGACCAGCCGCACCACCGCCGACGACCCCCAGCTCGCGGCGCAGACCGCCTCCGCCACAGGCGTGTTCATGACCGGCGGCAACCAGCTGAAGCTGTCGCAGCTGCTCACCGGCACCGCCCTCGGCGACGCGATCCACGCGGCTCACCTGCGCGGAGCCGTCGTCGCCGGCACGTCGGCCGGCGCGTCGGTGATGAGCACCCACATGATCTCGCTGGGGGGCGAGGGCCTGACGCCGCGGCACCGCACCAGCCAGCTGTCGTCCGGCCTGGGGCTGCTCGACGGCGTCGTCGTCGACCAGCACTTCGAGCAGCGCGCGCGCCACGGCCGGCTGATGTCGCTGGTGGCCACCTCGCCCAACCTGCTCGGCATCGGCATCGACGAGAACACCGCCGCGGTGGTCACCGAGCGCCGCTGGCTCGAGGTCGTCGGGGCAGGCGCGGTCTTCGTCGTCGACGCCCAGCACGCCACCTCGGACGCCCACGAGGCCCGTCCGGGCGCCCCGCTGCTGCTCTCCGGGGCCGTCGTGCACACGCTGCCGGCCGGCTCGCGGTTCGACCTGGAGCGCCGGGCGCTGGTCTCGTTCGTGGAGAAGCACCCGGATCGTTCCACCCAGGTGCAGCACGCCGACCGCGACGAGGCCCGGATGCTCGCAGGCCGGTTGCGCGCCACCCTGCACCGGCAAGAGGATCACTGACCGCAGCACCCCGGACAGCGCGACACCCGGACCGCCCGGTCCTCCGACGGAAGGACGCCCGCACGATGAGCGAGACCACGAGCGAGCGGCCCACCCCCACCGCACCGGCCGCACCGGACCTCGCCGTCCTGGAGACCCGGGTCTACCGCGGGCCGAACGTCTGGTCGTACGACCCGGCCGTGCACCTCGTCGTCGACCTCGGCGTGCTCGAGCAGTACCCCACCGATCTCCTGGACGCCCGGCCCGAGGGGTTCACCGACCCGCTGCTCGCGCTGCTGCCCGGGCTGCAGCGGCACTCGTGCTCGCGCGGCAAGCAAGGGGGCTTCGTCGAGCGGCTGCGGGAGGGGACGTGGCTGGGTCACGTCACCGAGCACCTGGCGCTGCAGCTGCAGCAGGAGGCGGGCCACGACCTGACCCGGGGCAAGACGCGGCAGGTGCGGGGACGCCGGGGTGTCTACAACGTGGTCTACGCGTTCACCGACGAGCGGATCGCGCTGTCGGCCGGCACGCTCGCGGTGCGCCTGGTCAACCACCTGGTGCAGACCGAGGAGGGGTTCGACCCCGTCGCCGAGATCGAGACCTTCCTCAAGCGGGCCCAGCGGATGGGGTTCGGCCCCAGCACCCAGGCCATCCTCGAGGAGGCCGTCGCCCGCGACATCCCCTGGCAGCGGCTGAACGAGTACTCGCTGGTGCAGCTCGGGCAGGGCGTCCACGCGCAGCGCATCCGCGCCACCATGACCTCGAACACCTCGGCGCTGGCGGTCGACATCGCGGGCGACAAGGAGCTCACCACCAAGCTGCTCGGCTCGGCGGGGCTGCCGGTGCCGCGCGCCGACGCCGTGCGCACGGTCGACCAGGCGGTGTCGGTGGCGAAGCGGATCGGGTTCCCGGTGGTGGTCAAGCCGCTCGACGGCAACCACGGTCGCGGGGTGTGCCTGAACCTGCAGGACGAGGACGAGGTGCGCGCCGCGTTCGACGTCGCCCGCGAGCAGTCCAAGCGGGGCACGGTCGTGGTCGAGTCGTTCATCACCGGACGCGACTACCGGTGCCTCATCATCGGCGGCCGGATGCAGGCCATCGCCGAGCGCGTCCCGGCGCACGTCGTCGGCGACGGCACGCACACCGTGTCCGAGCTGGTGGAGCTCACCAACGCCGACCCGCGGCGCGGCGTCGGCCACGAGAAGGTGCTCACCCGCATCGCGGTCACCGACGCGGCCGTCGACCTCGTCCGCGAGCAGGGCCTCGCCATGCACGACGTGCCGCCCGCCGACACGGTGGTGAAGCTGGCCGAGACCGGCAACATGTCGACCGGCGGCATCTCGATCGACCGCACGCTCGACGCGCACCCCGACAACGTCGAGATCGCCGAGGAGGCAGCGCGTCTCATCGGCCTCGACGTCGCGGGCATCGACTTCATCTGCCCCGACATCACCGAGCCGGTGCGCGAGACCGGCGGCGCCATCTGCGAGGTCAACGCAGCCCCGGGGTTCCGGATGCACACCCACCCCACCATCGGCGACCCGCAGTACATCGCGAAGCCCGTGGTCGACTCGCTGTTCCCGCCCGGTGCCCCGTCGCGGGTGCCGATCATCGCGGTCACCGGCACGAACGGGAAGACCACCACGTCGCGGATGATCGCGCACGTGTTCAAGGGCCTCGGCCGCAAGGTGGGCATGACCTCGACCGACGGCGTCGTCATCGACGAGCGGCTCGTGATCAAGTCCGACGCCTCGGGGCCGAAGAGTGCGCGGATGGTGCTGCAGAACCCGCGGGTCGACATGGCGGTGTTCGAGGTCGCCCGCGGCGGCATCCTGCGCGAGGGCCTCGGCTACGACCGCAACGACGTGGCGGTGGTGACGAACGTGGCCGCCGACCACCTCGGCATGCGCGGCATCGACACGGTCGAGCAGCTGGCTGCCGTGAAGCGGGTGATCGTCGAGGCGGTGCCTCGCAACGGAGCCGCCGTGCTGAACGCCGACGACCCGCTGGTGCGCGAGATGCGTCGGCACTGCTCGGGCGAGATCGTCTGGTTCTCGCTGGGTGCGCCCGGGTCGGACGGACGGGAGATCATCGACCGGCACTGCCGCCGCGGCGGCAAGGCGGTGGTGCTCGAGACGAGCGACCGCGGCGAGATGATCGTGATCCGGCACGGCAAGCGCTCGATGCAGCTGGCCTGGACGCACCTGCTGCCCGCGACCTTCGGCGGCGCCGCGCGGTTCAACGTCGCGAACGCGCTGGCGGCGGCGGGTGCGGCGTTCGCCGCGGGCGCTCCGCTGCACGACATCCGGCAGGGGCTGCGCACCTTCGCGACCACCTACTACCTCTCCCCCGGCCGCATGAACCTGATCCAGGTCGGGTCACCCAACGGCATGGTCGACGTGGTCGTCGACTACTGCCACAACGTCCCGGGCATGCGCGAGATCGGCGAGTTCGTCGAGCGCTACACCGGCCAGCGCGCGGGCGACCTCGCGAAGCCGTCGCGCATCGGCATGATCGCGACGGCCGGCGACCGCCGCGACCAGGACATGCGCGAGCTCGGTGAGGTCGCGGCAGAGCACTTCGACGTGGTCGTCGTGCGCGAGGACAAGAACCTGCGTCGTCGCGTGCTCGGCGAGACGGCCGGCCTGGTCGCCGAGGGCGTGCGGACCCGGATGGCCGCCGGCGGCGCGCGGTGCAAGCAGGTCGAGGTCGTCCTGGACGAGAAGGACGCCGTGCGGCACTGCATGACCCGCGCCAACCCCGGTGACCTGGTGGTGCTGTGCGTCGACCAGCACAGCGAGGTCATGACGGAGCTGGAGGGCTGGAGCCACCACGCGCAGGCGGGCTCGCGCACGACCGAGGACTCCGTCTCCGACCCCGACCTCGACCCCGCCGAGATCACCGAGCACGCCGAGCAGTCGGCGCGCGAGGAGCAGGCCGCGCAGGCCTGAGGTCGAGCACTGTGCTGGTCGGCGGCGAGCCAGATGGCGCGGCATGAGCGCGACCTATGCCTACGGGTTGCGTCTGCGCTTCACGACGGTGCACGAGGGCGGTCGGGTGAGGCCCTTGCACCTTGTCCCGGAGGGCGCCGACACGTACTTGTACCGCTCCAACTGGGGACTGCCTGGTCAGACCTCACCGGACCAGACGGGCGCTCCCGTGGTGGCCTGCTCCGACGAGCTGGTGAGGCCCGGCGACGAGGTCTCCGTGGTCATCGTTCCGGTCTACGCAGAGGTTCTGGCTGCCTGGGAGGTGGTCGCCGTTGATGACCTGCTGCCCATGTACGAGGGCAGTCGCGTGTGCGGACACGGGCGGGTGCTGTGGCGCCGTGCGACGCGTCTTCCGGTCCCCGCCGACGACGTGGAGGTCTTCCGCGAGTGGGTGAAGCAGCCGTCGACATGATGCTCCCGAGGAGGCCGTCCCAGGGCCGCAACGCGCGTGGGAGCCCGGACGACGAGCTCGGCCGGGCCGGGCGCTAGCTCGTTGGTCGCCCAGCGCTCATGGCTGATCATCGGTGGGCGTGCGCCAGCGCCGTCCGGTGGCTCGGGTGGCTCGGACGGTGTCGTGGAAGGTGTTGCGCAGCAGGGTGCCTGGTGGGTGGCCGTGGTGCGCGGGTGGTCGGAACACGGGTCGGCCGTCGCGCATCAGCATCTGCCACCCCCGCTCGTCGTCGGGTTGGGCGTGGACCTTCGTGTGGTGGCGTGAGCACAGCAGTGCCAGGTTGTCGATGGTGGTGGGGCCACCACGGGACCACCAGATGACGTGGTGCGCCTCGCACAGTGCCGGTGGTGCGGTGCAGCCGGGCCAGGTGCAGCCCTTGTCCCTGGCTGCCAGGGCGGCGCGCTGGCCGGGGGTCGCCAGGCGTCCGAGGGAGGTCATGGACACCACCCGGCCGCAGGACAGGGTGACGCGTTCCAGGACGGCGTCGCACACCATCCGCGCCAGGGTGCAGGGCCTGACGTTCTGCCCGGTGCTGGTGGTGGCGGTCTGCTGGTCGGCGTCGACGTGCACCACGACCCGGGGGACGCCAGCTCGCAGACCCGTTCCCTGGCTCGGCAGTGCGAGGTGCTCGGACGCGAGCTCGGCCATGCGGACCAGGGCGTCGGCGCGTCGCTGGCCCCGGGTGCGCAGGTCGGGGTCGCCGTCCTGGCGCAGGGAGTGCCGGTCCTGCTCGGCGAGGTGGTCCAACGTCGCGACGAACGTCGACCCGCCGACCGGGTCGAGCTGGCCGTGGACGACGACCATCCCGGTGGCGTCGGTGACGGCGCCGAGGTGGCGGCGTTCGTGGGCGTGCTCGTCGAACCGGTCCCCGATATCGGGCATGAGGGTCTGGAGCAGGTGCTGGGCGAGGACCTCGGCCGAGGCGGGGTCCCACTCGAGAGCCCGCTCGGTCAGCTCGGCGTCGACCTCGGCCCGGTGCTCGCGGACGAGCCGGCGGGGCAGCCGGTGCAGGCAGGCCCGGGCGACGACCACGTGCTCGCGGGTCACCTCGCCGGTCGCCCAGGCGGCGCCCAGCGCCCGCAGGTCACCTGACACCGGGCAGGTCACGGCCGCGTTCTCCAGGTCGGCGGTGGCCCGGCCGCGGCTGACCCGGCACCGGTCGGTCAGCACCGCCCGGGTGACCGCACCGCGGCGTCCCCGGGTGTCGGGGGCCTCGCGCGCGACGCACTCCCGGATCAGCCGCGCCTTGGCCGCCCCGAGCCGGGACTCCTGCTCCACCACCGCGGCCAACGCGTCCCGCAGCTCACCGTCAGGCGCCGACCACAGCGGCACGGTCGCGAGGTCGTCCACGCCGGAGGCGACGGCCGCGACCGCCCCCGCCACCCCACCCGCGCCGTCCGCGGCCCCCACCGGCATGACTCAAGTGTAGAGGCCGACCACTGACAAGCGTTCTGCCGCAGGCGGTTCTGTGGACACACGTCGGCGGGACGGCACGCTGTGGACGGCGAACGTGCCCTCACACCTCGGTGGCGAGCAGCTCCGTCAGGTGGGCGTCCACGGCGTCCAGGTAGGTCTGCTCGAACCCGAACAGGCCGAAGTGACCCGCGACCGACGGCAGCACGCGCAGCTCGCTGCCCGGCACCAGGCGCTGTTCGGCCTCGCAGTCGCGCGGCGGGAAGAACATGTCCTCGTCGATCGGCATCACGTACGTCTTCGCGGTGATCCGTCCGAGCGCCGCCGCGAGGTCGCCCCCGGTGTGACGGGCGACGTCGCCGTGCTGCCACTTCCAGCCCATGGTGAGCAGCGCGTTGGGGTCCATCGCCGCGAACACCGGCCGCAGGAAGCCGTCCACGAACTCGTCGCGGGTCGCGAACGACGTGCCGTCGGGCAGCGAGATGCCGCGCCAGAACTCGGTCTTCCAGAACTCGGTCGACAGGCCCATCGTCGCCCAGAGGTCGGCGTGCCGCCGCAGGCCGTCGGCGACGTCGGTGTGCGAGGTGTACTCGCCCCCGGCCCACCCCGGGTCGGAGGTGATGGCGTCGAGCAGCGTCCGGGTGAAGAGGAAGTCGTGCGGGGTGTTCTGTGCCGTTCCGGCGATCGGCGCGGCACGCAGCACCTGGTCGGGGAAGCGCACCGCCCACTCCCAGGTCTGCTGCGCCCCCATCGACCCGCCGACGACGAGAGCCAGCCGCTCGATGCCGAACAGCTCGCGCAGCAGGCGCTCCTGCACCACGACGTCATCGCCGATGCGCACCTTCGGGAACCGCGACATGGCGATCTCGCCGTCGGTGTTGTGGGGCGAGGTCGACAGACCGTTGCCGATCTGGTTCACGACCACGATGAAGTACCTGGTCGGGTCGAGCGCGCGTCCCGCGCCGATGTAGGCGAGCTCCCACGTCTGGTGCGTGCCCGAGAACCAGGTGGGGATGCAGATCGCGTTGTCCTTGGCCTCGTTCAGCGTGCCGTACGTCGCGTAGGCGAGCTGCAGGTCGGGGATCGCGCCGCCCTCCTCGAGCTCGACCTCCCCCAGGCCGTGCAGCCGGTAGTCGCCCTGCGCGTCCGGCGTGTAGAAGTCGTTCCGCAGCACCACGCGAACCTCCCGGGTCGTCGCGCCTCGTCGCGCGTGCTCGCATCGAACCACCGCCCCGGGCCGCCGGGAAGGGCGCGGACGCAGCGTTGAGCAGGTGTTGAGCGGCGGCTGTCAGGCCTGGCAGCGGGGGCACCAGAAGAGGTTGCGCGCGACCAGAGGTGCGGTGCGGACCTCGGTGCCGCAGACCCGGCACGGTTGCCCGTCCCGCCGGTACACGTACGACGCCTTGTCGCGGGTGACGCGTCCTGCCGGACGGTCCTCGCGCTCGGTCGTGACGATGCGGCCCGAGCGCACGCCGGCTTTCATCAGCACGACGAGGTCGTCCCACATCGCCTCCCACACGGCGCGGTCGAGCTCGCGTCCGGGCAGGTAGGGGTCGACCTGGTGCCGGAACAGGATCTCGGCCCGGTACACGTTCCCGATGCCGGCGACGACCTCCTGCTGCATCAGCAGGCCGGCGATCGGCGCGCGGCTGCGGGAGATGCGCGCCCACGCCCGCTCGGGGTCGGCGTCGCGGCGCAGCGGGTCGGGCCCCAGCCGGTCCTGGATCGCGCGCACCTCGGCGCGGGTGAGCAGCTCGCACGCCGTCGGCGCCGCGCAGGTCGGCGTACGACTCCTCCCCCACCAGCCGCAGCCGCAGCTGACCCCAGGGCTCGGGCGCAGGGAGCCGGCCGCTGACGAACTTGCCGTACAGCCCCAGGTGCACGTGCAGGTGGCGTCCGGCGCCGTAGTCGTGGAAGAGGTGCTTGCCCCACGCCTCCGCGCGGCGTAGCACCGAGCCGTCGATCAGGGCGGCGCCCTCGGCGAACCGGTCCTGGATCGTGCCCGTCCTGATCACCTGGCCCTTGAACAGCCGGGTGTGCTCGCGCGCGAGCCGGTGGATCGTGTGGCCCTCGGGCACCGCTACTCCCCCGGTGCCGTGAGGGCGTCGCGCAGGCGCGCCGCGTACGACTCGGCCTCGGCGTCGTCGGCGTACGTCGTGCGGGGCCAGAAGAAGCCGCGCAGCCCGTCGCCCTTCGTGCGGGGCACGACGTGCACGTGCAGGTGCGGCACCGACTGGCTGACCGTGTTGTTCATCGCGACGAACGTGCCCTGGGCGCCGAGCCCGTCGACCGCCGCCTGCGCGGTGCGCTGGGCGGCGTCGAGCAGGGGCCGCTTCAGGTCGTCGGGCAGGTCGAGGAGGGTGTCGACGTGCCCGCGCGGCACGAGCAGCACGTGCCCCTTGAACACCGGTCGGGTGTCGAGGAAGCCGACGACGTCGGGCTCGTCGAGCACCCGGGTCGAGGGCACCTCGTCGGCGACGATCCGGCAGAACAGGCAGGTCACCTCGCGACCCTAACCACGGCCCGGACGCTCGGCGCGGCAGGATGTGGGCGTGCACGGACCGGACGGGCTGCCGGACCCGGCGCTCGTCGTCCTGGTCGGGCCGTCGGGGTCGGGCAAGTCGCACTGGGCCGCGCAGCGGTACCGGCCGGTCGAGGTGGTGTCGTCCGACGCCCTGCGCGCGGTGGTGGGCAGCGGGACCGCCGACCTCGACGCCACCGACGACGCGTTCACGGTGCTCGACCACGTCGTGCGCGCGCGCCTGTCACGACGGCTCACGACGGTCGTCGACACCCTCGGGCTGGACGACGAGCGGCGGCGCGGGTACCTGGCGCTGGCGCGCGAGCACGGGGTGCCGGCGGTCGTGGTGGTCGTGACGACGCCGGAAGCGTTGTGCCGCAGGCGCAACGGCGACCGCGACCGCCCCGTGCCGGCGCCGGCGCTGACCCGCCAGCTGCGCCGCGCGCGGGAGGTGGCCGTGGCCGTGCGCACCGAGGGCTGGGACGTCGTGCACGAGGTCGACGGCTCGTCCACGGAGGTCGCACCCGACCCGGCACCTGCACCGACGACGGTCGCGCGGGACGGGCTCGACGTCGTCCTGCAGGTCTCGCGGTTCCCGTGGGGCGAGGACCCGGCGGGCTGGCTCGGGTCCGTGGCCGAGGCGGCGGAGCAGGCCGGGTTCGGGGGCGTCGCGGTGATGGACCACCTGCTGCAGATCCCGCAGGTCGGCCGGGCCTGGGACCCGTTGCCCGAGGCGTGGACCACGTTGGGCTTCCTGGCGGCGTGCACCTCGCGCCTGCGGCTCGGCACCCTGGTCTCGCCGGTGTCGCTGCGTGCGCCCGGCCTCGTCGCGAAGGCGGTGGCGACGCTCGACGTGCTCTCGGGCGGACGCGCGTTCTGCGGGCTCGGCGCCGGGTGGTTCGAGCGCGAGCACGCCGGCTTCGGGCTGCCCTTCCCGTCCGCCCGCGAGCGGGTCGACGCGCTGGCGGCGGGGGTCGAGACGGTCAGGGCGCTGTGGGCGCCGGGGACGAAGGCGTTCACCGGCCGGTACGCGAGCCTGCCCGAGACCGCCTGCTACCCGCGGCCGCTGCACGACGTCGAGGTCGTCGTCGGTGGCTCGGGCCCGCGGGTGCTGCGCGTGGCTGCCGAGCTGGCCGACGCCGTGAACGTGCGCGCCCAGGTGCTCGACGACGTGCTGCCGCGCTGGCGAGCGGCCTGCGCGCGGGCCGGTCGGGAGCCCCGGCTCACCGTCCTCGACACCCCGGTCGTCGGCGCCGACCGCGACGACGTCGCCCGCCGGGTCGAGAAGCAGCGCGGCCGGACGTCGGCCGCCGCCTTCGTGGCGAACCGCCACGCCGGGACGGCCGAGCAGCACCGCGAGCGGTACCTGCGCCTGGCCGACGAGGGCGTCACGACCGTCTTCGTCGCGGTCGCGGACCTCGACGGCCCGGACGACCTGGAGCGGCTCGCCGGTCTGCTGCCGCCGGGGTGAGTGCGGTCAGCCCTCGGCGTCCTCGATGACCGAGAGCACGTTGCCGGCCGGGTCGGTGAACCACGCGATCAGCGGTCCGCCGCCGCGGAAGACGCCCTTGGCGTCGGTCTCGTTCGGCGAGCCCTCGTAGCGCTCGAAGACGACGCCACGGGCGGTCAGGTCGTCGACGGCGGCCTCGACGTCGACGGCCGGCAGGTTCAGCACCGTGAACGACGCCGGCTGGTGGGCGGTGCCCTTCGGGTACACCAGCGTCCGGCCGCCGCCGACGTGCAGCCAGAGCATGCCGTCCTGCTCCTCGACCTCGAGGCCGAGCACGTCGGCGTAGAACCGGTGCGCCTTCCCGACGTCGTCGACGGAGAAGCCGTGGAACGCCTTCGCGGGCTGCAGGTGGTCGCTCATGCCGATCAGCCTGGCGCGTCGGCGCCGTCCGCACCAGAGGGTGTGCCGCCGCGCAGCTCGTCGGCGTAGTACCGCAGCGCCGGGTCGTACCCCTCGGCGTCCGAGCCCGCGAGGTGCCGCGACAGCTCCTCGACGGCGACGGCGACGGCCTCCCCGTGCCGCCCGAGGTCGTGCAGCACCAGCGCCCGGAACGCCGGTCCCGCGGTCGAGTCGGGACGCTCGGCGGCCAGCTCGTCGAGCACCTCCAGGGCGGCCGACGGCTCCCCCACCACCCGCAGCGAGGACGCCAGCCCGATCCGCGCACCGGTGCGGTGCGGCTCGAGCAGACCACCGGCCAGCGCCTCGCGGTACAGCGGGATCGCCTCGGCCTCGAGCCCGAGCCGGTCGTGGGCGCAGGCGTGCTCGTACGCGAGCCGGGCGTCGCCCGCGTGCTCGGCGTGCAGGCCCCGGTAGGCCACGAGCCCGTCCTCGGGCGGCAGCGCACGCGCGGCCGCGATCTCGTCCTCACGGGCGTGCAGACCTCTGGCCGCGACGACCTTCGCCCGCACCTCGGCGGCGCCGTCCGGGGTGGCGCCGACGTCGTCGAGAACCGCGTAGACGCCCTCGCGCTCGGCGTGCGACATCAGCGCGACCACGTCGCCGTCGCCGGCCTCGCCGAGCAGGCCGCGCAGGCCGTCGACCTCGGTGGGGTACGACGCGACGTCGAGGACCCCGACGGCCGCGGCGCCTGCCCGCAGCAGCGCCTCCAGCTCCTCGGGGGTCTTGCCGCGCAGGTACCGCTCCTTGTGCACGACGGCCACGCGGTCGGCGCCGATGCCGGCCATCTCGCCCATCCCGTGCAGGATCTCGTCGGTGCGGTCGCCGACGCCGCCGAGCCCGAGCACGAGCCGCGACCCCGGCCGGACGAGGCCGCGTGCCACCCGCAGCAGCGCCTCCAGCCCGGCCTCGTTGTGGGCGAGGTCGATGATCGCGGTGCACGACCCGGTGCGCTCCCCCGCCGCCGCGCCGAGCGGCAGCGGCACGGTGAACACGTTCATGCGGCCCGGGTTCTTCTCGGCGTCGGGCGTGAACGTGCGCAGGCCCTCGACCACAGCCTCGACCGCGCAACCCGAGCCCGAGACCCGCTGCGGCAGCAGCCATCGCGTTCGCGACGTTGTGCTCGCTCAACCCGCACAGCGTCACCGGCATGTCGAGCACGTCGACCAGACGCAGCGGGTCGGTGCCGTCCTCGAGCACCGTGAGCGCGCCGTCCATGACGGTCAGGGCGCGGCCGCCGTGGGTGAGCGCCTCGCGCAGCGCCGGCGACTCGGCGTCGAGCGAGAAGACGAAGGGTCGTCCCGGCGAGCCGGCGCGCATCGCCAGCACGCGGGGGTCGTCGCCGTTCAGCACCGTCCAGCCGGACGGCTTGGTCACGTGCGTGACGATCGCCTTGACCTCGGCCAGCTGGTCGACGGTGTCGATGCCCTGCTGGCCCAGGTGGTCGGCGCTGACGTTCGTCACGACCGACACGTCGTTGACCGAGACGCCCATGCCCTTGAGCAGCATGCCTCCGCGCGCGGTCTCGAGGATGCCCATCTGCACGCCCTCCGCGGCGAGCACCGCACGCCCGCCGGCGGGGCCGGAGTAGTCGCCGGGCTCGACCAGCTCGCCCTGCACCACGACGCCGTCGGTCGAGCTCCACGCCGTGCGCAGCCCCGCCGTCATGCACAGGTGCGCCAGCAGCCGGGTCGTCGTCGTCTTGCCGTTGGTGCCCGTGATCGAGGCGACGGGGATGCGCGGACGCACCGCCTGCGGGCCGCGTCCGCGCTCGGCGGAGCGGACCCGGTCGGCGGCCTCCGCCCGTGCGGCGGCGAACCCGGCGTCGGTGGCCCCGTCGCGGGCAGCGACGTCGAGGAGCGACGCCACCTCGCGGCCGAACGCCTCGGCGCGTCCCGAGCTGCGCCACGGGAACGCGAGCACCACCTGCTCGGTGCCGGCGCCCGACCGGGTGCGCAGCGCGAGGCGCCTCACCCCGGTCTCGTGGACGAGGCCGCGGGCGGCCGCCTTGACGACGCGGAGCAGGAACGCCTGTCGGACAGCGGTTCCCGGCTCACCCGGACGGGCACGCGTCAGACCGCACAGGCGCGCCACCGCACGGGCCCGCTGCTCCGGGAGGTCGGCGACCGCGCCCACGTCGAGGGTGACCTTGCAGGCCGCCCGCGGGAAGTACAGGTTCGGGCCCTCCAGGAGGCGCACCTCGACCAGGCTGCCTCGCTCGTGCGTCACCGTGGTGCCCGGGCGGTCAGGAGCCCATGGCGTGCACGCCGCCGTCGACGTGCACGATCTCGCCGGTGGTGGCCGGGAACCAGTCCGACAGCAGCGCCGCGCAGGCGCGGGCGGTGGGCTCGGGGTCGTTGACGTCCCAGCCGAGCGGGGCGCGCTCGGTCCCACGTGCTCTCGAACGACCTCGAAGCCGGGGATCGACTTGGCGGCGGTCGTGCGGATCGGGCCGGCCGCCACCAGGTTGACGCGGATGCCCTCGGGCCCGAGGTCGCGGGCCAGGTAGCGGGACGTCGACTCGAACGCCGCCTTGGCCACGCCCATCCAGTCGTAGACCGGCCAGGCGAACGATGGCGTCGAAGGTGAGCCCGACGACCGAGCCGCCGCGCGCCATCAGCGGCTTGGCCGCCACGGTCAGCGACTTCAGCGAGTACGCCGACACGTGCAGCGCGGTCGACACGTCCTCCCACGACGCGTTCAGGAAGTCGAAGGCCGCCCTGGGGCGCGAAGCCGATCGAGTGCAGCACGCCGTCGAGGCCGTCGACGTGCTCGCGCACGTTGTCGGCGAGCGCGTCGAGGTGCGCCTGGTCGGTGACGTCGAGCTCGACGACCGGTGCGGTCTCGGGCAGCCGCCTGGCGATGACCTGCGTGATGCGCATCGTGCGCCCGAACGAGGTGAGCACCACCTGGGCGCCCTCCTGCTGCGCGATGCGCGCCACGTGGAAGGCGATCGAGGTGTCGGTGAGCACGCCGGTGACGAGCAGGCGCTTGCCGTCCAGAAGTCCCATGTCCCAGTTCCTCTCGAGGGTGAGGCTCGTCAGTGACCCATGCCGAGGCCGCCGTCGACCGGCACGACCGCCCCGCTGATGTACCCCGCGCCGGGGCCGGCGAGGAAGGCCACCGTCTCGGCGACGTCGTGCACCGTCCCGAACCGCTTGCCCGGGATCGCGGCCAGGTACGACTTCTGCGTGTCCTCCGGCAGCGAGGCCGTCATGTCGGTGTCGATGAAACCCGGCGCCACGACGTTGGCCGTGATGCCGCGGCCGCCGAGCTCGCGGGTGACCGAGCGGGCGATGCCCACCAGCCCCGCCTTGGACGCCGCGTAGTTGACCTGGCCGGGCGACGCCGTACAGCCCGACGACCGACGAGATCAGGACGATGCGACCGCGACGCAGCCGGATCATGCCCTTGGTCGCCCGGCGCACGCACCGGAAGGCCCCGGCGAGGTTGGTGTCGACGACCGACGCGAAGTCGTCGTCGCTCATCCGCATCAGCAGCGTGTCCCTGGTGATGCCGGCGTTGGCCACGAGCACCTCGACCGGGCCCGTGCGCGGCCTCGACCTGCGGTGAACGCGGCGTCGACCGACGCGGTGTCGGTGACGTCGCACGCCACGGCCAGCGCGCCCTCGGGTGCGTCGCCGCTGCGGGAGGTGACCGCCACCTTGTCGCCGTGGGCGAGGAACCGCTCGGCGATGGCCCGCCCGATGCCGCGGTTGCCGCCGGTCACGAGCACGCTGCGCGGCTCGGCTCCGCCGGTCTGGTCACCCATGGCGGTGACGCTACCGGGTCCGGGAGCAGGTGGACGCCCACGCGCAGGTGACCGGGTAGTAGGTTCGCCGCTCGTGCGAGCCGTCCAGATCACCGAGTTCGGCGGCCCCGAGGTCCTCGTCCCCACCGACCTCCCGGAGCCCGAGGCGCGCGACGGCTTCTCGCTCGTCGACGTCACCGGTGCCGGCGTGAACTTCGCCGACACCCACCAGGCCGAGAACTCCTACCTCGCCCCGCAGACCCTCCCCCTCGTGCCCGGCGCCGAGGTGGTCGGCACCCGCCGCGCCGACGGGCAGCGCGTCGTCGCGCTGCTGACGGGCGGCGGCGGGTACGCCCAGGTCGCCGCGGCCCCCGACGTCGCGACCTTCGAGCTGCCCGACGCGGGCGTCGTCAGCGACGCGCAGGCCCTCGCGCTGGTGCTGCAGGGCACGACGGCCTGGCACCTGCTGCGCACCAGCGCGCACCTGGCCGCCGGCGAGTCCGTCGTCGTGCACAGCGCCGCCGGCGGCGTGGGCTCGCTCGCCGTCCAGCTCGCGAGGCAGTGGGGCGCCGGACGCGTCATCGCCACCGCGAGCAGCGAGGACAAGCGCCACCTCGCGCTCGACCTCGGCGCCGACGTCGTGGTCGACACGTCGGCCTGCCGCGACGCCGCCGGCGTCACCGAGCTGCTCAAGGACGCCAACGACGGCAAGGGCGTCGACGTCGTGCTGGAGATGACCGGCGGTCACGTGCTCGACGGCTCGCTCGACGCGCTCGCCCCGTTCGGACGGGTCGTCGCGTACGGCATGGCCTCGCGATCGGCGCCGAGGCCGGTGAACCCGGGCGTCCTGATGGCGACCTCGCGGGCGCTGATCGGGTTCTGGCTCGTGCACTGCATGCGGCTGCCCGGTGGCCTGCGCCCGGCGATGGACGAGCTCGTCTCGCTCGTGCCGGGCCGGCGTGCTGGTCCCCGTGCTCGGCGGCACCTACCCGCTCGCCGAGGCGGCACGGGCGCACACCGACATCCGCTCGCGTTCCACCACGGGCAAGCTGGTGCTCGACCCGCACGCGTGACGCGGGCGTGGTCGGGAGCCGTCCCGCGCACCGGTTAGGGTCGCGGACGTGCGACCTGTCGACGACGACTTCACGTCCCTGCCCCTGCGAGCCCTGGCGGACGCCGGCCTGAGCCGCGCCGACGCCCTGGGCGCCGAGCACGCCGCCTTCCGGCTCGAGCGCAACCGCCGCTCGGTCGTCGAGCTGCGCGACGCGAACCTGTCGTCGTCGCGGGACGACACCGACTCGGGGCTGTCGGTGCGGGTGCTCGTCGACGGCACCTGGGGCTTCGCGGCCGCCGCCGACCTCACCCCCGAGGCGGCCGCCCGGGCGGCCGAGCAGGCCGTCGACATCGCGCGGGTGTCCCGTCCGCTGTCGACCGAGCGGGTCGAGCTCGCCGACGAGCCGGTGCACGCCGACGTCACGTGGGTGTCGAGCTACGCCACCGACCCGTTCTCGGTGCCGGCCGCCGACCAGGCGGCGCTGCTGGCCGAGTGGTCGAGCGGGCTGCTGGCCGACGGCGTCGACCACGTCGAGGCCGTCGTGATGGCCGACAAGGAGCAGAAGTTCTACGCCGACTCGGCGGGCACCTCGACGACCCAGCAGCGGGTGCGGCTGTACCCCTGGCTCGAGGTCGTCGTCGTCGGTGACGAGGGCATGGAGACGATGCGCACCGTCAACCCGCCCGTCGGCCGCGGCTGGGAGTACATGACCGGCACGCCGGCCGACGGGGCGTGGGACTGGGCCGCCGAGCGGGCCCAGCTGCCGGGGCTGGTGCGCGAGAAGCTCGCCGCCCCGTCGGTCGAGGCGGGTCGCTACGACCTCGTCATCGACCCCACGAACCTGTGGCTGACCATCCACGAGTCGATCGGCCACGCCACCGAGCTCGACCGGGCGCTCGGCTACGAGGCCGCCTACGCGGGCACCTCGTTCGCGACCCTCGACCAGCTCGGGTCGCTGCACTACGGCAGCGGGCTCATGCACGTCACCGGCGACCGCACCGTCGAGCACGGCCTGTCGACGATCGGGTACGACGACGAGGGCGTGCAGACCCAGCAGTGGGACCTCGTGCGCGACGGCACGCTGGTCGGCTACCAGCTCGACCGCCGGATGGCCCGGCCGAACATGCTCGGCGACCCGCCCGGACGCTCCAACGGCTGCGCGTTCGCCGACTCGGCCTCGCACATCCCGATGCAGCGGATGGCGAACGTCAGCCTGCAGCCGGCGGCCGACGGTCCCGACCTCGACGGCGTGCTCGCGCAGGTGGAGCGGGGCATCTACGTCGTCGGCGACAAGTCGTGGTCGATCGACATGCAGCGCTACAACTTCCAGTTCACCGGCCAGCGGTTCTACCGCATCGAGAACGGCCGCCTCGCGGGCCAGCTCCAGGACGTCGCCTACCAGGCGACCACGACGGACTTCTGGCGCTCGATGTCGGCGGTCGGCGGGCCCTCGACGTACCTGCTCGGCGGTGCGATGAACTGCGGCAAGGCCCAGCCGGGCCAGGTGGCGGCCGTCAGCCACGGCTGCCCGGTCGCGCTGTTCCGCGGCGTCAACATCCTCAACACCGTCCAGGAGGCCGGCCAGTGACCGCCACCCGCAGCCCGTCCAGCCCCGACCTGGTCGAGCAGGCGCTCGAGATCGCGTCCCGCGGCGGACGACCACGCCGGTACCTCGGTGATCGTGCACGAGGAGTCGACCGCGAACCTGCGGTGGGCGTGCAACACGCTGACCACGAACGGCATGAGCACCGGGCAGACGTTCACCGTCGCCACCGCCGTGCGCACCGACCGCGGCACCTGCGTCGGCACGGTGAGCCGCAAGGGCGTGGGCCCGGCCGACCTCGAGTCGCTCGTCGCCGACGCCGCGGCGTCGGCGCGGTCGGCCCCGGCCGCCGAGGACGCCACCGAGCTCCCGCAGGGGCGCGAGGACGCCGGCTTCGCCGAGGCCGCCCGCCACACCGGGCCGTCCGTGCTGTCCGGCGTGGCCGCCCAGCTCGGCGAGGCGCTGCAGCAGGCGCGCGGCGTCCGAGCGCGAGCTGTTCGGCTTCGCCGAGCACACGATGACGACCACCTGGCTCGGCACCAGCGCCGGCGCCCGACGCCGGCACGTGCAGCCCAAGGGCACGCTCGAGATGACCGGCAAGTCGCACCAGCGCACGCGCTCGACCTACGACTGCCGGTACACGACCGACTTCACCGACGTCGACGTGCTCGCGATGGACGCCGGCCTGGTGCAGCGGCTGGAGTGGCAGGGGCGCCGAGTCGACCTCGAGCCCGGACGCTACGACACCGTGCTGCCCGCGGGGTCGGTCGCCGACCTCCTCATCTACCTCTACTTCGTGTCTGACGCCCGCAGCGCCTTCGAGGGCCGGACGGTGTTCTCCCGCAAGGGTTCTCCTGGTCAGACGCGCGTCGGTGAGCGGCTCACCGACGTCCCGGTCACGATCGGCGGCGACCCCACGTACCCCGGCCTGGAGTGCGAGCCCTTCGTCGCCACCGGCTCGTCGAGCCCGCACCACTCGGTCTTCGACAACGGCCTCGACGTGCCCGCGTCGACGTGGGTCGACCAGGGCGTGCTCGCGGCGCTGCCGACCTCGCGGTTCACCAGCGCGATGACCGGTCTGCCGCTGACCCACGCCGTCGACAACCTGGTCGTCTCCAGCCCCGACGGCCGGGGCGGGCTCGACGACCTCGTGGCCTCGACCACGCGCGGCCTGCTGGTCACCTCGCTCTGGTACATCCGCGAGGTCGACCCCGTGTCGCTGCTGCTCACCGGCCTCACCCGCGACGGCGTCTACCTCGTCGAGGACGGCGAGGTGAAGGGCGCGGTGACGAACTTCCGGTTCAACGAGTCGCCCGTCGACATGCTGCGGCGGGTCGACGCGGTGGGCGAGACCGGCATCGCGCTGAACCGCGAGTGGAACGAGTTCTTCTCCCGCACCGCCGTGCCGCCGATGCGCATCCGCGGCTTCAACATGTCGAGCGTGAGCCAGGGCACATGACCCGGCCGGGCGCGCGCCACGACCCGGACGTACCGTGAGGAGGTGGCCCGCCGCAACCGACCCGACGAGGCCGAGGTGCACTCGCTCACCTCGGCCCGGCGCCCGCACAGCGAGGACCAGCGCGAACGCGTCATCCGGTACGCGATCTCGATGGCGGTGCGCACCCTCTGCGTGGTCCTGGCGGTGTTCGTCGAGGGTCCGCTGCGGTGGGTCTTCATCGCGGGCGCGGTGCTGCTCCCGTACGTCGCCGTCGTCCTGGCCAACGCCGGTCGCGAGCGGGGCGGCAGCGGTCCCGACGCCCCCACCGTGGTGCCTGCCGGCGCCCTCCCGCCAGGTCGCCTCGCCGACGACGTGCTGCCTCCCGCGCCCCGTTGAGAGACCGTTGACGAGCCGTTGACGGCTCGTCGGCTCGGTCCGGGGGACCTCCGGGCAGCGCCGCGAGACTCGCGGGCACCGCACTGACACTGACACCGATACGTGTCATACTCGCTGTGCGCGCTCGCCTCCCCCGTCGAGCGCCTTGACGCCGGGTGGCACCCCCCCGTTGCCACCCGGCGTCGCCTTGCCCGCGGCGTTCCGGCGACGTCCTCCCGGCCGCCCGTCGAGCCCCTCGTGCGACACGCCCGGACGACACGCCCGACACCTCGCGGACGCCGTCGTCCCTGGCGTTCACCGGACGTCCACCTGTGTTTCACTGGCTCGGGACGGCAGGCACCGCCGGTCGTCCACCACCTGGCAGAGCACCCTCAGCCCGCAGGAGGCGTCATGACCACCCCGACCGGTCCGACAGCCCTCTCCCTCGCCGGCCCCTCCCCCGCCCTCGTGGCGCCGGGCACCCGACCCGACAGCGAGCTGCACGAGCCGCCGGGCGACCCCGTCTGCAGCGCCCGGCGCTGCCGCCGGCACGCCGAGTGGGCGCTGCGGTGGAACAACCCGCGGCTGCACACGCCGGAGCGCCGCAAGACCTGGCTCGCGTGCGACGAGCACCGCGAGCACCTGAGCGACTTCCTCTCGCTGCGCGGGTTCCTGCGCGACGTCGAGCCGATGGCCGACGTGCGCGTCGCCACCGCCTGACCCGCCGGGTCCGACCGGCCGCAGCCTCGGGCCGCGGGCGTTCTACCGTGGCGGTGTGTACCGCTTCCTGCTGTCCGGGCGCTGGCTCGGTCTGCTCGCCCTCGCCGTGGTCGTGGCGGTGGCCTGCGTCGTGCTGGGCAGCTGGCAGTGGAACCGGCGCGAGGAGCGCGTCGCCCGCAACGCCGAGGTCGTCGCCAACTACGACCGCGACCCCGTCCCCCTGGCCGAGGCGGTCCCCGACCCCGCGTCGTTCCCCGACGGCGGCACCTGGACCCCGGTGGCCGTGCGCGGCGAGTACCTCGCCGACGAGACGATCCTGGTGCGCAACCGCAACCGCGACGGCGTGCCCGGGTACCGGGTCCTCGTCCCCCTGCGCACCGAGGCGGACGAGGTGCTGCTGGTGGACCGCGGGTTCGTGGTGACCGGCGAGACCGGCGAGCGGCCCGACGACGTGCCCGCCCCGCCGGGCGGCACGGTCGAGGTCGTGACGCGTCTGCGCCAGCCCGAACCGGCCACCGACCGGCCCGCGCCGCCCGGGCAGACGCTGCGGATCACGCCCGCCACCCTGCTGCCCGAGGTGGTCGACGACCCCGGCACGGTGCTCGTGACCGGGGCCTACGGCGACCTGGCCTCGGAGTCCCCGGCGCCGTCCACCGCGCCCCTGCGCGAGCCGCGGCCCGCGCTCGACGAGGGCCCGCACCTGTCGTACGCCCTGCAGTGGGTCGTGTTCGCGCTGGGCGCGCTGGTCGGCTTCGTGCTGCTCGCGCGGCGCACGGCCGAGGACGACGCCGCCGACGCCGCCGCGGCCCGGGGCACGCCCCGGCCGCCGCCGCCCTCGCGACGTCGCCGGCCGACCACGGAGGAGGAGGAGGACGCCCTGCTCGACGCCGCCGAGCGTGCGCGCGGCCGCTGACCGGGGTCGCCCACCGTCCCGCCGGCCACGGCGAGATCGGGACGAGTCGGGCGCCGGTGCGACCATTCGGGTGCGAACCGACGCGCAGTGGGACCGACCCCTCGCCCAACGGGGGTGGGCATGCGGCACGATGAGACCCATGGATCTCGGCCTGGACGACCGCGTGTACATCGTGACCGGCGCCTCTCGGGGTCTCGGGCTGGCCTGCGCCCAGCTGCTCGCCGACGAGGGAGCCCGCCTGGTGGTCGCCTCGCGCGACCGCGAGGCCGTCACCGCGGCCGCCGACCGGCTCGGCTCGTCCGACCGGGTCCTGGCCCTGGCCGTCGACCTCGCCGACCCGCAGGCGCCCGAGCAGTGCGTCGCCGCGGCGGTCGGCCGGTTCGGCCGTCTGGACGGAGCGCTGATCAGCGTCGGTGGCCCGCCCGCGGGGACCGTCCTGGAGACCAGCGACGACGACTGGAAGTCGGCCTTCGACAGCGTGTTCCTCGGCGCCGTCCGCACCGCCAAGGCGGTTTCGCGCGGCGTCGGCACCGAGGGCGGCTCGATCCTGTTCGTGCTCTCGTCGTCGGTGCGCAGCCCGATCGGCGGCCTGGCCATCTCCAACGGACTGCGTCCGGGGCTCGCGATGGTCGCCAAGACCCTGTCCGACGAGCTCGGCCCGCGCGCGATCCGGGTGAACGCGGTGCTGCCGGGCCGCATCGACACCGACCGGGTGCGCGAGCTCGACGCCTCCCGCGGCGCCGACCCCGCCGAGGTGCGCCGCCAGGCCGAGACCGACATCCCCCTGGGCCGCTACGGCTACCCCGAGGAGTTCGCCCGCGCCGCCGTGTTCGTGCTCTCCCCCGCCGCCAGCTACGTCACCGGCACCGCGCTCCCGATCGACGGCGGCATGCTGCGCACCATCTGAGCTCGGCGCCCCCCTGCGCAGAACACGCCCTTTCCCGAGCCGCAGGAAGGGCATCGACTGCACACAGAGGGCGCCGCAGCGTCCGCACCACGTGGGTGGGTCGGTCAAGCGCCACCGGCGACACCCGATTCTGCACCCAACGCCACGAGTTGTTGCTTGGACGCACGTCAACCAACAGATCGGGGTCGTGGGTCCTCGAGGCCCTCAGACGCCGAAGACGGACGTCCTGACGGTGGCCGCCTCATGGTCGTCGAGCCACTGGGCGACCAAGGTCTCGCCCTGGTGCTCGAACGCGCCCCGGTGCCACAACTGGGTTGACTCGACGACCACGTCCGGACCCCACACGTGGTCGTCGCCGAAGCGGTCGTCGACGAGCGTTTAGACCACCAGCTCGTCGCGCGTGGGGCCCCACCGCCGCCACCAGAGACGCCCCGACACCGTCGTCGCGCGGACACCGGCCTGGATCAGCGCATAGCCCGCGGGGCGGTCCCCGCGCAGCAGCCGCGCGACGCGGCTCGCATACCGGAGCACGTGGGGGCTCGGCACGTGCTGCGAGAAGGCGGGGCGGCGCGGCACCCGACCATCGTGTCAGCGGACGGGGGTCGTGGTCTCCTGGCCGCGGAACTGGGTCCGGTAGAGGTCGGCGTAGAGGCCGCCGAGCGCGAGCAGCTCGTCGTGCGCGCCCGTCTCGACGATCCGGCCGCCGTCGACGACCACGATCAGGTCGGCGTCGCGGACCGTGGAGAGCCGGTGCGCGATGACCAGCGACGTCCGGCCGGCCAGGGCGGTGTCGAGCGCGTGCTGCACGGCGGCCTCGGACTCGGAGTCCAGGTGGGCGGTGGCCTCGTCGAGGACCACCACCGCGGCGCCTTGAGCAGCAGCCGGGCGATGCGCCAGCCGCTGCTTCTCGCCGCCGGACAGCCGGTGGCCGCGGTCGCCGACCACGGTGTCGAGGCCGTCGGGCAGCGAGCGCACCAGGTCGAGCACCTGGGCGTCGCGCAGCGCGTCCTCGAGCTGGGCGTCGGTGGCGTCGGGGCGGGCGTAGAGCAGGTTCGCGCGCATCGGTGTCGTGGAACATGTGCGCGTCCTGCGTCACCACGCCGACGCGCGCGTGCAGCGATCCTCGAGCGACGCCTCTCGCACGTCGACGCCGCCGACGCGCACGGCGCCCTCCGTGCGGGTCGTACAGGCGCGCCACCAGGGCGGTGAGGGTCGATCTTGCCGGCCCCGGAGGGCCGACCAGCGCCACCATGCTGCCCGGGCGCGACCTGCAGCGAGACGTCGTGCAGCACCGGGCCGTCGCCGACCTCGCGGTCGCCGCCGCCGCCGACGGTCTCCAGCGAGGCCAGCGACACCTCGTCGGCGCCCGGGTAGCGGAAGGTGACGTGGTCGAACTCGACCCCGAGCGGCCCGTCCGGCAGCGGGCACCGGGTCGGCGGCGGTCGTCGACCAGGACGGGCAGGTCGAGGACCTCGAAGACCCGCTCGAAGCTCACCAGGGCGCTCATCACGTCGACCCGGACGTTGGCCAGCGCGGTGAGGGCCCGTACAGCCGCCCGAGCAGCGCGGCGAGGGCCAGCAGCGTGCCGATCGTCAGCGCGCCCGACGACGGCCAGCAGCCCGCCGACGCCGTACACGAGGGCGGTCGCGAGGGCGGCCACGAGCGTCAGCGCGGTGAAGAAGACGCGGCCGATCATGGCGATCTGGACGCCGATGTCGCGCACCCGCGCGGCCCGGACGGCGAACTCGGCGTCCTCGTCGCGACGGCGCCCGAACAGCGTCACCAGCAGCGCCCCGGCGACGTTGAAGCGCTCGGTCATCGCGGGTGGCGAGGTCGGCGTTCAGCTGCATCGACTCGCGCGTCAGGCCGCTCAGCCGCCGACCGACCCGGCGGGCCGGGAGGAAGAACACCGGCAGCAGCACCAGCGCCGCCAGCGTGATCGGCCACGACAGCGCGAGCATCGCCCCGGCCACCAGGACCAGCGAGACCACGTTCGAGACCACCCCGCACAGGGTGGACGTGAACGCCTGCTGCGCGCCGATGACGTCGGTGTTGAGGCGCGTGACGAGCGCGCCGGTCTGGGTGCGGGTGAAGAAGGCGACGGGCTGGCGCTGCACGTGGGCGAAGACGCGGGTGCGCAGGTCGTAGATGAGCCCCTCGCCGATGCGGGACGACAGCCAGCGCTGCAGGAGGCCGACCGCCGCCTCGACGAAGGCCAGGCCGGCGACCACCAGGGCCAGGGTCACCACCACGCGCCGGTCGCCCGGGACGACGCCGTCGTCGACGAGGCGCTGCAGCAGCAGGGGCGTGACGACCACGAGCCCGGACCCGCCGACCACGAGCACCAGGAAGGCCACGATCGTCCAGCGGTACGGCCTGGCGAAGCCGACGATGCGGCGCACCGTCGCGCGGCTGACCTTCTGGTCGGCGACGGACGGGTCCTTGCGCAGGGAGGACAACGTCCCCCACTGCCGCATCTGACCGGGCGTGTGCATGCTCATCGCGCTCTACAGCGTCCCGGTGGTACCGGCTTGTTCCGCGGGCGCGGTCACGACCCGGCCACGCCCGCCGCGCGGGCGAGGTCGCGCAGCCGGTCGCGCTGGGCGAGGCGCTCCGCGGCGCGCTGCTCCTGCGGGCTGCGGGACGGCGCCCCGGCCAGCAGGTGCTTGGTCGCGGTCGCCGCGGCGGCGGGCGCCGCCACCAGCGCGACGACCAGCGCGTCGACCGCGTCCGGAAGGCCCTGGACCGGCACCGAGGACACGGCCAGCCCGGACGCCACGGCCTCGGCGGCGCCACCGGGCGGCCCGTCACGCAGATCTCGAGCGCCCGGGCGTACCCGACCGCCTCGACCAGCGGCGACGTGCCGGCGAGGTCGGGCACCAGACCCAGCGCGGTCTCCTTCATCGCGAACGCGACGTCGTCGGCGACGACCCGCAGGTCGCAGGCCAGCGCCAGCTGGAAGCCCGCCCCCACGGCGTGGCCCTGCACGGCGGCCACGGTCAGCGGGTCGACCTCGCGCCACCACGTGAACGCGTCCTGGTACGAGGCGATCTCGTCGTCGACCGCGTCGTCGTCGAGCGCCGCGAGCTGCGGCAGACCGCGCTCGCCCGGCACCTGGCCGGTGAACATCGCCCGGTCGAGCCCCGCCGAGAACGACGGCCCCTCGGCCGACAGCACCACGACCCGCGGCCCGGCGGCACGCACCGCCTCCCCCACCGCGGCCAGCGCGCGCCAGGTGGCGGGCAGCTGGGCGTTGCGACGGTCGGGCGCCGCGAGCACGACGTCCCACCGCTGGTCCGACCGCTCGAGCCGGATGCCGACGGCCCTGCACCGCTCCACGAGGTCCATGCCGGGATACTCGCAGGCGAGGGCTCAGGCGAGCGCGACCAGGTCGGCGTAGTCGGGGCTCCACAGGTCCTCGACGCCGTCGGGCAGCAGCAGCACCCGCTCGGGCTCGAGCGCGTGCACCGCGCCCTCGTCGTGGGTGACCAGGACGACCGCGCCGCTTGTAGCGCCGCAGCGCGCCGAGCACCTCCTCGCGGCTGGCGGGGTCGAGGTTGTTCGTCGGCTCGTCGAGCAGCAGCACGTTGGCGGCGCTCGACCGACCAGCGTCGCCAGCGCGAGCCGGGTCTTCTCGCCGCCGGAGAGCACGCCCGCCGGCTTGTCGACGTCGTCGCCGCGAGAACAGGAACGAGCCGAGCACCTTGCGCACCTCGGTCTCGGCCGAGGTCGGGCGCGGCCGTCTCGCATGTTCTCCAGCACGGTGCGGTCGGTGTCGAGCGTCTCGTGCTCCTGGGCGTAGTAGCCGAGCCGCAGGCCGTGGCCCGGCTCGACCTCGCCGGTGTCGGGCGTCTCGACGCCGGCCAGCATGCCGCAGCAGCGTCGTCTTGCCGGCGCCGTTGAGGCCGAGGACCACGACCCGCGAGCCGCGGTCGATGGCGAGGTCGACGTCGGTGAACACCTCGAGCGAGCCGTAGCGACTTCGACAGCCCGCCGCGCGCGCAGCGGGGTGCGTCCGCACGGCGCCGGGTCGGGGAAGCGCAGCTTGGCCACCTTGTCGCTGGGCGCGGACCTCCTCGAGCCCGGCGAGCAGCCGCTCGGCCCGCTTGGCCATGTTCTGCGCGGCGATGGCCTTGGTCGCCTTGGCCCGCATCTTGTCGGCCTGCGCATCGAGCGCCGACGGCCTTCTTCTCGGCGTTGGCCCGCTCGCGCTTGCGGCGGCGCTCGTCGGTCTCGCGCTGCTGCGAGGTAGGTCTTCCAGCCGACGTTGTAGACGTCGAGCACGGCGCGGTTGGCGTCGAGGTGGAAGACCTTGTTGACGACGGTCTCGAGCAGCTCGATGTCGTGGCTGATCACGACGAGGCCGCCCGGTGTAGCCCTTGAGGTAGTCGCGCAGCCAGGTGATCGAGTCGGCGTCGAGGTGGTTCGTCGGCTCGTCGAGCAGCAGCGTCTGCGGCCGCCGGAGAACAGGATGCGGGCCAGCTCGACGCGGCGGCGCTGGCCACCGGACAGCGTGCGCAGCGGCTGCGCCGAGCACGCGCTCGGCGAGCCCCAGGTTGGCCGCGATGCGTGCCGGCCTCGGTCTCGGCGGCGTAGCCGCCCTGGACGTGAACTCGCGCCTCGAGCCGGCCGTAGCGGCGCCATCGCCTGGTCGCGCCGCTCGTCGTCGGCCGGGCCATCGCGCCCTCGGTCTCGCGCATCGCGGTGATGACCTCGTCGAGGCCGCGCGCGGACAGGATGCGGTCGCGGGCGAGGACGTCGAGGTCGCCGGTGCGGGGGTCCTGCGGGCAGGTAGCCGACGTCGCCGGTGCGCGTGACCGTGCCGGCGTGCGGCTGGCGCCTCGCCCGGCGAGGACCTTGGTGAGGGTGGTCTTGCCGGCGCCGTTGCGCCCGACCAGGCCGACCCGGTCGCCCGGGCCGACGCGGAACGTGCGTCCTCGCATGAGGATGCGGGCGCCGGCGCGCAGCTCGACACCCTGTGCCGTGATCACGCCAGACCTCCTCCGCCTGCTCGCCCGGATCCGCTACTCGTTGTCGCTCGTCGGTGGGCGCGCCCAGCGGGTACCTCGTCACTAGTCTACGGCTGGCGGTCGGATCGACCGAACCGCGACCACGCGGCGCGGGGCGCGAGGAGGAGGTCCGATGAGCTTCAACGAGGGCGTGAGCATCGACACGTCGAGGGCCTCACGCGGACGCGGCGGACGCGGCGGCCGCGCCGGGGGCATCGCCGCCGGCGGCGGCGTGGGCGGTCTGCTGCTGGTGCTGCTGTTCGTGGTCCTCGGCGGCGACCCCAGCCAGCTCCCCGGCACGACGGGCGGCGGCGGTGGTGGCCAGGAGCAGGGCGCGGGCGACCTGTCGCGCTGCCAGGACGCCCAGGACGCCAACACCGACGTCGAGTGCCGCATCATCGCCACCGAGAACAGCCTGGACGCCTACTGGCAGGAGGCGCTCCCGGCGGCGGGCGGCTCGTACGAGCGTCCGTACACCGTGGTGTTCGAGGGGCAGACCGACACCGGCTGCGGCGCCGCCACCTCGGCGGTCGGGCCGTTCTACTGCCCCACCGACCAGCTCGATGTACTTCGACGCCGACTTCTTCGAGGTGCTCACCGACCAGTTCGGCTCCAGCGGCAGGCCCGCTCGCGCAGGAGTACGTCGTCGCGCACGAGTTCGGCCACCACGTGCAGAACCTGCTCGGCGTGCTCGGTGCCGCCCAGCAGGACCCGCGCGGCGAGGAGTCCGGCGCCGTCCGCGTCGAGCTGATGGCCGACTGCCTGGCGGGGGTGTGGGCCCACCACGCCGCCACCGTCGAGGACCCCGACACCGGCGTCCCGTTCCTGCAGCCGCTCACCGACCAGGACATCGCCGACGCCCTGTCGCGCGGCCTCGTCCGTGGGCGACGACCGGATCCAGGAGCGCACCCAGGGCCGGGTGAACCCCGAGGCGTGGACGCACGGCTCGTCGGAGCAGCGGCAGACGTGGTTCACGACGGGCTACTCCAGCGGCGACCTGAACAGCTGCGACACCCTCGACGCGACCGACCTGGGCTGACCCCTACGCTCCCCCGCATGACCGCCGACCCGCGCCCGACGTCCTCGCCGCGCCGTCGCCGGCTGCCCGCTCGCGACCTCGCCCTGGTCTCGACCTTCGCCGCGCTGATCGCCGTCCTCGGCCTGCCGGGGGCGATCGCGATCCCCGGCAACCCGGTGCCGATCACGCTGCAGACGATGGGCGTCATGCTCGCCGGCTCGGTGCTCGGCGCCCGCCGCGGTGCGCTGGCGGTGCTCACCTTCCTCGCGCTGGTCGCCGCCGGCCTGCCGCTGCTGTCCGGCGGACGCGGCGGCCTCGGGGTCTTCGTGGGCCCGAGCGCCGGGTACCTGGTCGGCTTCGTGGTGGGCGCGTTCGTCATCGGCTGGCTCGTCGAGCGCCGGCTCCCCCGCTACCCGCTGTGGTGGGGCGGGCTGGCCAACGTCGCCGGCGGCATCGTCGTCGTCTACGCGATCGGCATCCCGGTGACGGCCCTGGTCACCGGCACCAGCGGACTGGTCGCCACCGCCGCCGCGACCGTGGCCTTCCTGCCCGGCGACGCGATCAAGGTGGTGCTCAGCACCGCGGTCGCCGCCGCCGTGCACCGCGCCGTGCCCGAGGTCGCCCCGGCACCGCGACGCGAGCGCGAGCGTGCCGCCGCCTGAGGTCGTCCTGGCCGAGCCGGACCAGCGACGGCTGCTGGAGCGGTTCACCGCGCGGCTCGACGCCGGCGCGGCCGTGGCGGTCGTCGACCCCGGCTGGTCCGCCGCCCTTGCCGCTCTCGCCCGTGACCAGGTGGCCGCCGCGGTCGCCGACGGCCGGCTCGGGCCGGGGCGGATGGCGCTCTTCACCTCCGGCAGCGCCGGCACCCCCGGCGGCGTGCTGCGGACGCACGCGTCGTGGCGGGCCAGCCTCGACCCGCTGACCGCGCTGCTCGGCCTGGCGTCCGACGACGTCGTGTGGACGCCGGGGCCGCTGTGGTCGTCGCTGTCGCTGTACGGGTCCTGGCACGCCACCACGGTCGGGGCCGGCACCGTCGTGGGTGACGAGGATCCCACCGGCGCCACCGTGGCCCACCTGGTGCCCAGCGCCCTCGACCGCGTGCTCGACCGCGATCTCCCCCGGCTGCGCGCCGTCGTGCTGGCGGGCGAGCCCGTCGAGCCACGTCACCGCGAGGCCTGCCGGGCGCGCGGGTGGACCGTGCACGAGTACTACGGCGCCGCCGAGCTGTCCTTCGTCGGCTGGTCGTCCGACGGCGAGGGGTGGGAGCCGTTCCCCGGCGTCGAGGTCGAGCTGCGCCGCGACGGGCTGCGGGCGCGCTCGCCCTACCTGGCGCTCGGACCGCTCGACCCCGCCGCCGCACGCGGCGCCGCCCGTGGCGACGACGGCTGGGCCGGTGTCGGCGACCACGCGGTGCAGGTGCACGGGCGCTTCCGCGTCACCGGACGGGGCTCGGCCGCGATCACGCACCGGCGGGCACACCGTCGTGGCCGAGCACGTCGAGCAGGTGCTGCGCTCGGTCGCCGGCGTGCACGAGGCCCTGGTCGTCGGCCGTCCGCACCCGACGCTCGGCGAGGTGGTGTGCGCGCTGGTCGTCGGGCCCGCCGCCGCGGACGACCTGCGCGAGGCCCTCGCCCGGCTGGCGCCGCCGTCGCGCCCCCGGCGCTGGGCGCGCCCGGCGTCGCTGCCGCGCACGGCGGCGGGCAAGCCCGACCGCGTCGCCGCCCGAGCCGGCGTGGCCGACGGCACGATCCCCACCGGCGCGCTGCGCTGACCGCCTCCTACGCTGGCGGCGCCATGTCCCCGTCCCCCCGCACCGGCGCGCTCGACCCCCGCACGCCCGTCGTGGTCGCGGCGCGCCGCACGCCCGTCGGCACCGCCGGGCACGCGCTGCGCGGGCGCTCCGTGGTCGACCTCGCGGCCGCCGTGCTGGCCGCGCTGCACGACGACGTGCGGGCCCTCGGGGTCAGGGCGCCGGTGGACGAGGTCGTGCTCGGCAACGTGATGGGTCCGGGCGGCGACCCCGCACGGGTCGCGGCCCTGCAGGCCGGGCTCGGCGTCGAGGTGCCCGGCGTCACCGTCGACCGGCAGTGCGGCAGCGGCCAGGAGGCCGTGCACGTCGGTGCGGCCGCGGTGCTCGCCGGGGCCGGCCTGGTGCTGGCCGGTGGCGCCGAGAGCGCCAGCACCGCACCCACCCGCACCCTGCCCGACGGCACCACCTACGGTCGCGCCCCCTTCGCGCCGGCCGCTCTCGGCGACCCCGACATGGGTCCCGCGGCCGAGGCGGTGGCGACCCGCTGCGGCGTGACGCGCGAGCGCCAGGACGCGTGGGCGCTGCGCTCGCACCGGCTGGCGGCCCGGGCCGTCGACGACGGGGCCTTCGCCGCCGAGACCGTCGCGGTCGACGGCGTCACCCACGACGAGCGGGTGCGGCCCCGCGCCACCGCCGCCTGGTTCGCCCGGCTGCGCCCGGCCTTCACCCCGGACGGGACGGTGACGGCCGGCAACGCGTGCGGCGTCAGCGACGGCGCCGCCGCGGTGGCGCTCGTGCCCGAGGCGACCCGGGCGGCGCTCGGCGTCCCCGGCCTGGCGCTGCGCGGGTGGGTGGCGCGCGGCACCGACCCCCGGCTGCCCGGGCTCGGTCCGGTGCCGGCCGTCGGGTCGCTGCTGGAGCGCACCGGCGTCGCGCTCGACGACGTGGCGGCGATCGAGGTCACCGAGGCGTTCGCGGCGCAGGTGCTGGCCTGCCTCGACGCCCTCGGCGTGGCCGACGGCGACCCGCGGGTGAACGCCCAGGGCGGGGCGATCGCGCTCGGTCACCCCTGGGGCGCCTCGGGCGCGCTGCTGGTCGTCCGGCTCTTCGCCCGGCTGGTGCGCGCGCCGGCACCGGCCGGTGCGCTCGGTCTGGCCACCTGCGCGGTGGGCGGTGGCCAGGGACTGGCGCTGCTCGCGGAGCGGGTCGGATGATCCGGCTCCGCGGCGCCGGCGTGCGCTACGGCGACCGGTGGGCGCTGCGCGGCGTCGACCTCGACCTGGCCGAGCCCAAGGTGGCCGTCCTGGGCGCGAACGGCTCGGGCAAGTCGACCCTGGCCCGGCTGCTCAACGGGCTCGTGGAGCCCACCGAGGGCAGCGTCGCGGTCGACGACGACGACACCGTGCGCGACGGCCACCGGGTGCGCCAGCGGGTGGGGTTCGTGTTCACCGACCCCGACGCCCAGATCGTCATGCCCACCGTGGCCGAGGACGTCGCGTTCTCGCTGCGCCGGCAACGGCTCCCGCGCGCGGAGGTCGCCGCCCGCGTCGACGCCGTGCTGCGCCGGCTTCGGCCTCGACGACCACGCCGACCACCCTGCGCACCTGCTGTCCGGCGGCCAGAAGCAGCTGCTGGCGCTCGCGTCGGTGCTGGTGACCGAGCCGCAGGTGCTGGTCTGCGACGAGCCGACGACGCTGCTCGACCTGCGCAACACCCGCCGCGTCGCGGAGCTGCTCCTGGGGCTGCCGCAGCAGGTGGTGCTGGTCACCCACGACCTCGACCTGGTCGCGCGCTGGGACCGGGTGCTCGTCGTCGACGGCGGCCGGGTCGTGGCCGACGGCCCGCCGGAGCACGCCGTCGCCCGGTACCTCGACCTGGTGGCCGGCGGGTGAGGCCCGCGGGCGCCTTCCGTCCGGGCGCCTCGCTCCTGCACCGGGCTCGCCCCGGCGCCAAGCTCGCCGGGCTGACCGTGCTCACCACCGTCGTGGTGGTGCTGCGTTCGCCGCAGGCCGTGGCCGTCGCCGCCGTGGTGGTGGTGGCGCTGTACGGGCTGGCGCGCTGGTCGCCGCTGGTCGTCCTCGAGCAGGTGCGTCCGCTCTGGTGGCTCGTGCTGCTGCTCGTGCCGTTCCAGCTGCTCACGGCCGGCTGGCGCGCGGCGGTGGTCGTCGTGGGCACCCTGGTGGTGGCGGTCGCCGCCGCGTGCCTGGTGACGCTGACGACCCGGGTCAGCGACCTGCTCGACACGCTGGTGACCCTGCTGCGCCCGCTGCGCCTGGTCGGCGTCGACCCGGAGCGGGCCGGCCTGGCGCTGGCACTGGCGGTGCGCGCCGTCCCCGTGGTCGGCGCGCTGGCCCACGAGGTGCGCGACGCCCGCCGGGCCCGCGGCCTCGAGCGCAGCGTCCGCGCCCTGGCGGTGCCCCTGGTGGTGCGCAGCGTGCGGCACGCCCAGCGCACCGGCGAGGCCCTGGTCGCGCGCGGCGTCGACGACTGAACGGCTGCAGCGGGGACGAGGCGGAGCGGGCTGGACGGCGTCCGCGCGCTGCTGGAGGGCTGAGAACCCTCAGTGCATGCTGACGTGCACGTGGTCGTAGTGGTTCGCGGTCTCGGACCCGCGGTCCGCCATGCCCTGCCACGCGTCGAAGGAGCTGCCGGAGTACCAGATGCGCTGGCGCCAGATGAGCTGGTGGATCCCCAGCTCGTCGGCGTTCTGCTGCAGCCAGCGCGCGATCTCGTCGCCCTTCGCACCCCGGACCATGATGTCGAGCGCCTTGCCCACCCCGTGGTCGCCGTCGTCGCCGGGGCGCAGACCGCCGTGGACGAGGCCGGGGAACTGCGCGCAGACCGCGCGGTGCACCGCGACCGTGCTCGCCCGCAGCCCGTTCTCGACCGATCCCTGACCGGGGCAGGGCGCGCCGGACAGCTCGGGGGGCGGGTCGGTGCTGATGGCGGCGGTGAGGATCCACCCGAGCGCGGCGCCGGCAGCGACCTCGCTGTACCCGGCCTCGGTGCGGCCGGTGACGGCGAGCTGGGCGCCGCGGGCCAGTGACGACAGGCTCGCGCCGCGAGCGCCGGGCTCGGCCAGCACGGAGGTGTCCTCGACGGCGTAGACGACGGTCGTCTCCGGCACCAGCACGGGAGCGGCGACGACGGGGGCCGTGGCGTCGGGGGCGGCACGCACGGCGTCGCGCGAGACCTGCTGCACCGCGGCCGCGCGGTCCTCGACGAGGGCGCGCTCGGCCGGGGCGGCCAGGGCGACGTCGGCGAGCGGGGCCGCGACCTCCGGCAGGTCGGCCGCACCACCGGCGGCGACCGGCGCGCTGAGCGCCGCGCCGCCGGCGAGGCACAGCAGCAGGGCCGAGGCGCCGGCGCGCGTGCGCAGGCCGGGACGGCTGAGCGGACGGGTGAGCAGGGCGACCGCGCCGCGCACACCCGTGGGCTGTGCGGGACGACGGTGGACGGGTGCGCTGGTGCGGTGCCGCGCACGGGTCATGCAGGACCACCACTGTCGGATCTCGGGGGCTCCCGGGTCACGGGAGGGTCACGGACGTGCTCGAGTGAATCACACCGGACCGGTGCGGACGCGAACCGAGGAGCGGGTCCGTGCGAGGGTCCTGCGGCCGCCGTGACGGGCCTCACGCCGGCTCGGTCAGCCGCACCCGGACGCAGCGCGAGCGGCGCACGGCGTCGCGCAGCACGTCGAGG
Organism: uncultured Actinomycetota bacterium; assembly: GCA_963715595.1. Taxonomy (GTDB): domain Bacteria; phylum Actinomycetota; class Actinomycetes; order Actinomycetales; family CAWJMD01; genus MFD01275-22. The sequence continues at coordinate 1,506,078 of OY970255.1, read as the reverse complement.
CGCGGGTCGCGGACGTCGAGCAGCGGGGTGCGCGGCAGGTCGGCGACGGCCTGCAGCCGCGGGTCGTCGAGCACCTGCTGCACCAGCGCCCGGTCGCCGCCCACGACCAGCACCTGCGGGTGCGCGCGCGTCCAGGCGGTGCGGGCGGCGTCGGCCGCGGCGCCGACCAGGCCGGCGGCCTGACCCGCCCGGCGGCGGGCGAAGCGCTGCTGCGACCAGCCGCCCGCGGCGGTACGGCCCTGGACGTACCGGGTGCCCACCTTGTGGGCGTCGAGGTCGGCGCCGTCGGCCGTGCCGACGGCGTACCCGCCGCGGCGCACCAGGAGCAGGGCGGCGCGCCGGTCGCGCCCGGCCTGGCCCACGAGCCACCCGACGGCACCGGCCGGGATCGGGCGGGAGGCCCCCGAAGGGCGCCTCCAGCAGCGCCACGGCGCCGTCGGCGGCCTCGAGCCGCACGGCGCCGTCGTCGAGGGCCGTGGTCACCGGGCCGTGCCGCTCGCCGAAGCCGGCCACCCACCGCTCGACCCGGTGCGCGTCGAGCTCGATCAGCCGGTGCGAACCCCCCGCTCCGGCCACTGCGCGCTCAGACGTTGAAGCCGAGGGCGCGCAGCATCTCCTTGCCGTCGTCGGTGATCTTGTCCGGGCCCCACGGCGGCATCCAGACCCAGTTGATGCGGTGGCCGGTGACCAGCCCGTCGAGGGCCTGGGTGACCTGGTCCTCGATCACGTCCGTGAGCGGGCACGCCGCCGACGTCAGCGTCATGTCGAGCACGGCGTGGTTGTGCTGGTCGACGGTGACGCCGTAGACCAGGCCGAGGTCGACCACGTTGATGCCGAGCTCGGGGTCGACGACGTCGCGCATCGCCTCCTCGACGTCGGCCGCGTTGGCCGGCGTCGGCTGCGCGGGGCTGCTCTCGGTGGTGGTGCTCATCGGTGGACCTCCGTGGTGGTGGCGGTGAGGACGGCGTCTCGCATGGCGGCCCAGCCGAGCAGCGCGCACTTCACGCGGGCCGGGAACCGGGCGACCCCGGCGAAGGCGACGGCGTCGCCCAGGACCTCGGGGTCGGGCTCGCCCTGCCCCTTGCTCTGCAACAGCGCGAGCACCCGGTCGTATGCCTGCAGGGCCTGCTCGACGCTCTGGCCGGTGACGGTGTCGGCCATGCACCGACGCGGACGCGACCGAGATCGAGCAGCCGAGCGGCGCGTACGAGACGTCGGTGACCACGCCGTCGTCGACCTGCGCCCGCAGCGACGATCTCGTCGCCGCAGGTCGGGTTGACGTGCGTGACCTCGGTCTGGAACGGCTCGCGCAGACCGGCGCCGTGCGGCGCCTTCGCGTGGTCGAGGATGACCTGCTGGTACAGCTGCTGGACGTCCATCAGGACACCCCGAAGAAGGCGCGGACCTGGCCGAGACCGTCGACGAGGGCGTCGATCTCGGCGGTGGTCGTGTACAGGTACGACGACATGCGGGTGCTGGACTGCACGCCGAACCGCTGGTGCACCGGCTTGGCGCAGTGGTGCCCGGCGCGCACGGCGATGCCGAGCGAGTCGAGCACCTGGGCGACGTCGTGCGGGTGCACCCCGGCCAGCTCGAACGAGATGGCGCCGCCGCGGTCGACGGGCAGGCCGTCGCGCACCTCGGTGGGGCCGAGCACGCTGAGCCCCGGCACGGTCGGCGAGGCCGGCCAGCGCGTACGCCGTCACGGCCTGCTCGTGCGCCGCGACGGCGTCCATGCCGAGCTCGCCGAGGTAGCGGGCGGCCGAGCCGAGCCCGACGGCCTCGGCGATCGGCGGCGTGCCGGCCTCGAACCGGTGCGGCGGCGCGGCGTAGGTGGCGCCGGCCATCGTCACGGTCTCGATCATCTCCCCGCCGCCGAGGAACGGCGGCAGGTCGGCGAGCAGGTCGTACCGCCCCCACAGCACGCCGATGCCGGTGGGGCCGAGCATCTTGTGGCCGGTGAACGCCACGAGGTCGGCGCCGAGCGCCTGCACGTCGACCGGCAGGTGCGGCACGGCCTGGCGAGGCGTCGACGACGCACGAGCGCGCCGACCTCGTGCGCCCGTCGGGCGATCTCGGCGACCGGCGTGATCGTGCCGAGCGAGTTCGAGACCCACGCGAGCGAGACGACGCGGGTGCGCTCGGTGATCAGCTCGTCGACGGCGGACAGGTCGAGCCGGCCCTCGTCGGTGAGCCCGAACCAGCGCAGCCGCGCGCCGGTGCGCTCGCACAGCTGCTGCCACGGCACCAGGTTCGAGTGGTGCTCCAGCTCGGTGACGAGCGACCTCGTCGCCCTCGCCCACGCCGTGCGGGCCGCGGCTGTCGCCGAGCACCCGGGCCACCAGGTTCAGCGCCTCGGTGGCGTTCTTGGTGAACACCACCTCCTCGGGACGCGCGGCGCCGACGAAGCGCGGCGACGTCGGCCCGTGCGCCCTCGAACGCCTCGGTCGCCTCGGCGCCGAGCTGGTGCACGGCGCGGGCGACGTTGGCGTTGTGGCTCTCCAGGTGGTCCTGGATCGCGTCGAGGACGACCTGCGGCTTCTGCGAGGTGTTGGCGCTGTCGAGGTAGACCAGCGGACGGTCGTCAGCGAGCCGGCGCGCGAGGATCGGGAAGTCCTTGCGCACCAGCTCGACGTCGAGACCGCCTGCGGTCACGGGGATCACAGCCAGCTCAGGCCTGGGCGGCCGAGGGGAGGAAGCGGTCGTAGCCCTTCGCCTCGAGCTCGTCGGCCAGCTCGGCGCCGCCCTGCTCGGCGATCCGGCCGTCGACGAACACGTGCACGAAGTCGGGCTGGATGTAGCGCAGGATGCGGGTGTAGTGCGTGATCAGCAGCACGCCGACCTCGCCGGCCGGCGCGCACCCGGTTGACGCCCTCGGAGACGACCTTGAGCGCGTCGACGTCGAGGCCGGAGTCGGTCTCGTCGAGGATCGCGATCTTGCGGCTTGAGCAGCTCCAGCTGGAGGATCTCGTGCCGCTTCTTCTCGCCGCCGGAGAAGCCCTCGTTGACGTTGCGCTCGGCGAAGGACGGGGTCCATCCGCAGGTCGTCCATGGCGGCTGCTGCACGTCCTTGACCCAGTGCCGCAGGTTCGGCGCCTCGCCGTCGATGGCGGTCTTGGCGGTGCGCAGGAAGTTCGACACCGTGACGCCGGGGACCTCGACCGGGTACTGCATGGCCAGGAACAGGCCGGCCCGGGCGCGCTCGTCGACGGTCATCGCGAGGACGTCCTCGCCGTCGAGGGTGACGCGTGCCGCCGGTGACGGTGTACTTGGGGTGACCGGCGATCGAGTACGCCAGGGTCGACTTGCCGGACCCGTTCGGGCCCATGATCGCGTGGGTCTCGCCGGACCGGACGGTCAGGTCGACGCCGCGCAGGATCTCCTTGGTGCCGTCGCCTCGGCGGCGACGCTGACGTGCAGGTCGCGGATCTCCAGGGTGGACATCGGTCTTCAGCTCTCCTTGATGGCGGGCCGTCGGCCCTGCTCGAGGTGGTGGTCGTGGTGCGTCACGTCGACGAGGACGTCGTCGCCCTCGACGCGTCACGCGGGTAGACGGCGATCGGCCGGGTCGCCGGCAGCCCGGACGGCTGCGCCGGTGCGCAGGTCGAAGCGCGAGCCGTGCAGCCAGCACTCGATCGTGCAGTCCGTCGACCTCGCCCTCGGTCAGCGAGACGTCGGCGTGCGAGCAGACGTCGTCGACGGCGTGCAGGTCGCCGTCCTCGTCGCGCACGACGGCGACGGGCACGTCGTCGATCTCGGTGCCGACCACGCCGGTGGCGTCGAGGTCGGCCAGCGAGCAGGCGCGCTCCAGCGTCATCGCACGACCTCCGGCGGTCGCCTCGCTGACGACGGCGTCGACGGCGGCGCGACGGGCGTCGACGCGGCGCCCATCGACAGCGCCAGCTCGTCCTCGATCGCCTGCATGAGCCGCTCCTGCAGCTCGGGCACGCCGATCTGCTGCGACGACGTCGGCGAAGAAGCCGCGCACGACCAGCCGCCGCGCCTGGTCCTCGGGGATGCCGCGGGCCTGCAGGTAGAACAGCTGCTCGTCGTCGAACCGGCCGGTGGCGCTGGCGTGGCCGGCGCCGACGATCTCACCGGTCTCGATCTCGAGGTTCGGCACCGAGTCGGCGCGGGCGCCGTCGGTGAGCACCAGGTTGCGGTTCAGCTCGTAGGTGTCGGTGCCCTCGGCCGCGGCGCGGATCAGCACGTCGCCGACCCAGACCGTGTGCGCGGTCTCGCCCTGCAGCGCGCCCTTGTAGGTGACGACGCTGCGTGCAGTGCGGCACCGCGTGGTCGACGAACGAGCGGTGCTCGAGGTGCTGGCCGGCGTCGGCGAAGTAGACGCCCAGCAGGGTCGCCTCGCCACCGGGCCCGGCGTACGACGACGTTGGCGTTGATCCGCACCGACCCTGCCGCCGAGGGTGACGACGACGTGCTTGAGCCGGGCGTCGCGGCCGACGCGCGGCGTCGTGCTGCGCCGAGGTGGACGGCGTCGTCGTCCCAGTCGCTGCACGCTCACGACGGTGAGGTCGGCGCCGTCGCCGACGACGACCTCGACGTTGCCGGCGTGCACGCCGGAGCCCCGGTGGTCGAGCACGACCAGCGGCCGGCGAGTGCCGGCCGGCCTCGACGACGACGTGTGAGCCCTGCCGGCGGTGCGCGCCGGCGCCGGTCACCGACGACCCGCACCGGCTCGACGAGCTGGGCGTCGGCCGGCGACGTGACAGGTGCAGCGCGTCGGCGGTACCGGCGTGCGCCAGCACGGCGGCGCGGTCGGCCGGGACCAGCGCCGACCCGCGCGGACGCCTCGCCGGCGACCAGCGTCGAGGCCGCGACGCCGTCGGGCAGCGTCGACCTCGACGGTCGAGGCGCGCCGCTGCCGCCGACGTCGGTGGCCCCGTCGTAGCGGCGCCGGCGAGCACGGTCGAGCGGCGTGAAGCGCCACTCCTCCTCGCGGCCGGTGGGCACCGGGAAGTCGGCGACGTCGAAGGAGCGGGCGCGCTCGGCCCGCGACGGCCTTCGGCGGCGTCGAGGCCGGCGCCGTGCGAGTGCTCGACGAAGCCGTGCTGGGCGGACGGTCTGCGGTGGTGATGGCGTTCTCCTGCAGGCGTTCTGGGGGCGTGGACGGGGCGGGGCGCCGGCGGTCAGCCGACGGCGCCTTCCATCTGCAGCTCGATCAGGCGGTTGAGCTCGAGGGCGTACTCCATCGGCAGCTCGCGGGCGATCGGCTCGATGAAGCCGCGCACGATCATCGCCATCGCCTCGTCCTCGGTCATCCCGCGGGACATCAGGTAGAAGAGCTGGTCCTCGCTGACCTTGGAGACCGTGGCCTCGTGACCCATCGACACGTCGTCCTCGCGGACGTCGACGTACGGGTAGGTGTCGGAGCGGCGGATGGTGTCGACCAGCAGCGCGTCGCAGCGCACCGTGGAGGCCGAGTGGTGCGGCGCCCTCGAGCACCTGCACCAGGCCGCGGTACGACGTGCGGCCGCCGCCGCGGGCCACCGACTTGCGATGATCGACGACGAGGTGTGCGGCGCGGCGTGCACCATCTTGGCGCCGGCGTCCTGGTGCTGGCCCTCGCCGGCGAAGGCGATCGACAGCGTCTCGCCCTTGGCGTGCTCGCCCATCAGGAAGACCGCCGGGTACTTCATGGTGACCTTCGAGCCGATGTTGCCGTCGACCCACTCCATGGTGGCGCCCTGCGTGCGGCGGTGGCCCGCTTGGTGACCAGGTTGTACACGTTGTTCGACCAGTTCTGGATGGTCGTGTAGCGCACCCGGGCGTTCTTCTTCACGACGATCTCGACCACCGCGGAGTGCAGCGAGTCGGACTTGTAGATCGGCGCGGTGCAGCCCTCGACGTAGTGCACGTACGAGCCCTCGTCGGCGATGATCAGCGTCCGCTCGAACTGGCCCATGTTCTCGGTGTTGATCCGGAAGTAGGCCTGCAGCGGGATGTCGACGTGGACGCCCTTGGGCACGTAGATGAACGAGCCGCCGGACCACACCGCCGTGTTCAGCGCGGCGAACTTGTTGTCGCCGGCCGGGATGACGGTGCCGAAGTACTCCTGGAACAGCTCGGGGTGCTCGCGCAGCCCGGTGTCGGTGTCGACGAAGATGACGCCCTGCTCCTCCAGGTCCTCGCGGATCTGGTGGTAGACGACCTCGGACTCGTACTGCGCGGCGACGCCGGCGACGAGGCGCTGCTTCTCGGCCTCGGGGATGCCCAGGCGGTCGTAGGTGTTCTTGATGTCCTCGGGCAGGTCCTCCCACGAGGTGGCCTGCTTCTCGGTGGACTTCACGAAGTACTTGATGTTGTCGAAGTCGATGCCGGTGAGGTCGCTGCCCCAGGTGGGCATCGGCTTCTTGCCGAACAGCTTCAGGCCCTTGAGCCGCGTCTTCAGCATCCACTCGGGCTCGGACTTGCGCGCCGAGATGTCGCGCACGACGTCCTCGGACAGACCGCGGCGCGCGGTGGCACCGGCGGCGTCGGAGTCGGCCCAGCCGTACTCGTAGCGTGCCCAGCCCGGCCAGCTCGGGGTTGCGGGCCTCGATGTCGTTCAGCGGCTGCGTGGTGGGGGTGCTCATCAGGCGGTCCTCCCGGACGGTGCGGTTGTCGGTGCGGTGGTCGGTGCGGTGTCGGTCTCGGTGGTGCGGTCGGGCACGTGCGTGGTGCAGACGTGGTCGCCGTGCGCGAGCGTGGCCAGCCGGCGCACGTCGACGCCGAGCAACCGCGAGAACGCCCCGGCCTCGGCCTCGCACAGCTCGGGGAACTCCTCGGCCGCGTGCCGCACCGGGCAGTGCCCCTGGCAGAGCTGGACGGCCTGCTGCGGCGTGCCCGTCGCCACCGGGCGGGTGCTGGCGGCGTACCCCTCGTCGTTGAGGGCCTCGGCCAGGGCGCTGACCCGGGCCTTGCGGTCGTGCCCGGCGCGCTCGACGGCCGGCGCCACGCGGCGCTCGAGGTCGGCGAAGCGCCGTGCGGCGAACTGCTCGACCGCCGAGCGACCGTGCTCGTCGGCCAGGAAGCGCAGGGCCTGCAGCGCCAGGTCGTCGTAGTCCGACGACAGCGAGGCGTGCCCGGCCTCCGTCAGGACGAACGCCCGCGCGGGGCGTCCTCTTCCCCGGCGGCCGGCGCCGACCGCGGCGATCTCGCGGGACTCGACCACGCCGCCGGCCAGCATCGCGTCGAGGTGGCGGCGGACGGCGGCAGGCGTCACCCCGAGCCGCTCGGCGAGGCAGGAGACCGTGATCGGTCCGTCCTGGCCCACCAGGCGCGCGACCCGGGTGCGGGTGCCGTCGATTTCCACAACACCATCGTGCACTTAATGGACGGGGCTGCGCCACGAAGGTCACCCTTACCCGTCCGGGGCACCGACGGGCTCGCGCCGGGGCGCGCCTACGCTGGGTCCGTGGGCGAGCCGGTGGTCGAGCTGCTGGGCGCCCGCAAGCGCTACGGCGCCACCACCGCGCTGGACGGCGTCGACCTCACCGCCCGGGCGGGCGAGGTGACCGCGCTGCTCGGCCCCAACGGCGCCGGCAAGACCACGCTGGTCGAGTGCGCCGTCGGGCTGCGCCGCCCCGACGCCGGCACGGTGCGCGTGCTCGGCGCCGACCCCTGGCGCGCCGGTGCCGACCACCGCGCGGCGGTCGGGGTCATGCTGCAGGACGGCGGCCTGCCGGCGTCCGCCCGCCCGCTCGCCGTGCTGCGGCACCTGGCCGCGCTGCACCGCTCCCCCGCCGACGTCGACGCCCTCGCCGGGCGCCTCGGCATCGACGCGTTCGCGCGCACGGCGGTGCGCCGGCTCTCCGGCGGCCAGCGGCAGCGGCTGGCGCTGGCGGCCGCCCTGGTCGGGCGTCCGCGCGTGGTGTTCCTCGACGAGCCCACCGCCGGGCTCGACCCGCAGGCCCGGCTGGTGGTGCGCGAGGTGGTCGACGACCTCGTCGACGACGGCGTCGCCGTCGTCCTCACCACCCACGACCTGGACGAGGCCGCGCGCGCGGCGGCCCACGTCGTGATCGTCGACCACGGTCGCGTCCTGGCCGCCGGGTCGCCCGCGGAGCTGCTGGCTGGGCGCGGGCACAGCGTGCGGTTCGCCACACCGCCCGGCATCGACGTCACCGGGCTGCGCCGGGCGCTGCCCGAGACCGTGGTGCTGACGTCCGAGCCCCGCGGCGGCTGGCGCGTCACCGGCCTGATCGACCCCTCGGTGCTGGCCACGCTCACCGCGTGGTGCGCCGGGCAGGGCGTGATGCCCGACGGGCTGCAGGTGGGCGGCGGCGACCTCGAGGACCTGTTCCTCGACCTGACCGGCCGGGCGCTGCGGTGACCACCGCCACGCCCGCCTCGTCGCCGGCACCCGCGCCGGCACCCGCCGCCGCGCGGCTGCTGGCGCAGGTGCGCCGCGAGACGGTCGCCGTGCTGTCGAACGGCGAGCAGCTGCTCCTCACCCTGGTGCTGCCGCTGCTGGCGCTCGTCGCCCTGGCCCGTACCTCGGTCGTCCCGCTCGACGTGCCCGCCGGTGCGACCCGGCTCGACGTCGTCGTGCCCGGCGTCCTGGCGGTCGCCGTGCTGTCGACGGCGTTCACCAGCCAGGCCATCGCCGTCGCCTTCGACCGGCGGTACGGGGTGCTGCGGCTGCTGGGCACCACCCCGCTCGGCCGTGGCGGCCTGGTCGGCGGCCGGTGCGGGGCGGTGCTCGTCGTCCTGCTCGTGCAGCTCGTCGTGCTCGGCGGCGCGGGCGTCGCGCTCGGCTGGCGGCCGTCCGCGGCTGGGGTCGCGGCCGCCGTCCCCGTGCTGGTGCTCGGCGCCGCGGCCCTGACGGCACTGGGGCTGCTGCTGGGCGGCACCGTGCGCGCCGAGGGCGTGCTGGCCGTCGCCAACCTGGTGTGGGTGCTGCTCGTGGCGGCGGGCGGCGTGCTGCTGCCGTCGTCGTCGGTCGGACCGCTCGGGGCCGTGGTGGTCTGGCTGCCCTCGGGCGCCCTGGGCGACGGGCTCCGCACCGCCCTGGCCGAGGGGACGCTGCCCGTCCGCGACCTCGCCGTGCTCGCGGTCTGGGCGGTCGTCGCGGCCCTGGCCGCCCGGCGCTGGTTCCGTTGGGACTGACCGGCATCGGCGACGTCGCGGACGGCGCCTACCCTGGGACGGTGGCGACCACCACCTCCCCGATCCCCGCGGCGACCGGTCCGCTGACGCCGTCGACCCCGCTGCCGACGCGGTGGATGCGGGTCGCGCTGGTGGTCAACGTCGTGGTGCAGGTGCTGATCGTGGTCACGGGCGGTCTGGTGCGCCTGACCGGTTCCGGTCTCGGCTGCCCCACCTGGCCCGAGTGCGTCCCGGGCTCGTACGTCCCGACCGTCGAGCAGGCGGAGGGGTTCCACAAGTACATCGAGTTCGGCAACCGCACCCTCACCGGCGTCGTGGGGCTGGCCGCGCTGGCGGCGCTCGTCGCCACGGTCGTGCTGGTGCGCCGCGGGCGTCCCCGCGGGCTGCTGGTGCTCGGCGCCCTCCCGCTCGTCCTCACCGTCGTGCAGGCCGTGCTCGGCGGCATCACGGTGCTCACCGGCCTGCACCCCGCCACCGTGGCCGCGCACTTCCTGGTGTCGATGGGCCTGATCGCGGTGTCGGTGCTGCTGCTGCAGCGCCTCCGGCAGCCCGACGGCCCCGCCCGGTCGGTCGTCCCCCGTGAGGTCCTGCTCCTCGGTGCCGCGCTGGCCGTCGTCGCCGCGGTCGTGCTCGTGCTCGGCACGGTGGTCACCGGCTCAGGCCCGCACTCCGGCGACGTCGACGAGCCCGCCCGGTTCGCGCTCGACCCCCGCACCATCTCGTGGCTGCACGCCGACTCGGTGCTGCTCTTCGTCGGGCTCGTGGTCGGGCTCGTGGTGGCGCTGCGCGTCACCCACGCCCCCGAGCGCGCCCGTCGCCGCGCCGGCTGGCTCCTCGGCGTCACCCTCGCGCAGGGACTCGTCGGCTACGTGCAGTACGCCACCGACCTGCCCGAGGCGCTCGTGCTCGCCCACATGCTCGGCGCGTGCCTGCTGGTCGTCACGCTCACGCTCGCGCTGTCGGCGCTGCGCGAGCGGGACGAGACCGGCGCGCTCGCCCGGGCGCAGGCCTGACGCGAGGAACGCCGGCCCACCGGTCGTGACGATGCGCGTGGTCGTCGACCTGACGCGCCGATCGTGACGCGCTCCGAGCCTGAACAGGCCCGAGCGGGGAGAAGGCGCCCGAGCACCCGGGCGGGACGGGCGGGACGTCCCGGCTCACGCCCCGACGGACCGCCGGAGCGTCAGAACCGGACGAACGGGTCGACGCCCACGGCGACGAACAGCAGCGTCAGGTACGTGATGGAGACGTGGAAGACGCGCATGGCGCCGACCTGGCGGCCCCCGGCGTCCTCGCGGACCGTGCCGCGCGAGCGGCGCGCGAGCAGGTGCGACTCGACCAGGAACCAGGCGCCGAGCAGCACGGCCGCGACGGCGTAGAGCGGGCCGGTGGGGGCCACCGGCACCAGCAGCAGCGAGCACGCGACCATCGCCCAGGAGTAGGCGACGATGCGGCGGGCGACCACCTCGGGACGCTCGACGGCGCCGAGCATCGGCACGTCGACCGCGCTGTAGTCGGCGCCGAAGCGCATCGACAGCGGCCAGTAGTGCGGCGGGGTCCACAGGAAGATGACGCCGAACAGCACCACGGCCGCCCACGACACCGAGTTCGTCACCGCCGACCAGCCGATGAGCACCGGCATGCAGCCCGCGGCGCCGCCCCAGACGATGTTCTGCGGCGTACGGCGCTTGAGGCCGAGGGTGTAGACGAAGACGTAGAACAGGATCGCGCCGAGGGCCAGGCCTGCCGACAGCCAGTTGACCAGCAGGCCGAGCCACGCCGTGGCGACCACCCCGAGCGCGGTGCCGAAGGTCAGCGCCTGCCGCCCGGTCAGCTCGCCGGTGACCAGCGGACGCCCCTGGGTGCGCTTCATGACCCGGTCGATGTCCTGGTCGAGGTACATGTTGATCGCGTTGGCGCTGCCCGCCGCGAGGGTGCCGCCGACGAGCGTGGCGATCACCAGCCAGGCCGAGGGGAACCCGCCCTGGGCGAGGAACATCGTCGGGACCGTGGTGACCAGGAGCAGCTCGACGACCCGCGGCTTGGTGAGCGCCACGTACGCGGCGGCCCTGGAGCGGCGCGGCGGGCCGGCGGGCGCGGCAGGGGTCCCGGACGCACCCGACGGACGGGGTGGGTGCGTGGGGTCGAGCGCGGTCACACGGCCTCTTCCGCTGGGTCGACGTCGATCGGCGGGCCGATCGGGCTGGGCGGCGGGACGGACCCGCGACGGCTCCCATCCTACGGCGTCCGGACCGTGTCGCGGCGGCGGCACCCGCCCAGCGGCGGGGTGGCGCCACCCGCACTAGGGTTGGGCCGTGAACGCCTCGACACCCGCCCCGTCCGAGCCCCTCACCTGGACCGACCTGGACAAGCGCGCGGTCGACACCGTGCGCGTCCTGGCGGCCGACGCCGTGCAGAAGGTCGGCAACGGCCACCCCGGCACCGCGATGAGCCTGGCGCCCGCCGCCTACCTGCTCTTCCAGCACGAGCTGAGGCACGACCCGGCCGACCCGAACTGGGTCGGTCGCGACCGTTTCGTGCTGTCGTGCGGGCACAGCAGCCTGACGCTCTACATCCAGCTGTACCTGTCGGGCTACCCGATGGCGCTCGACGACCTCAAGGCGCTGCGCACCTGGGGCTCGATGACCCCCGGCCACCCCGAGTACCACCACAGCCCCGGCGTCGAGATGACCACCGGACCGCTGGGCCAGGGCCTCGCCTCCGCCGTCGGCATGGCGATGGCGGCCCGGCGCGAGCGGGGTCTGCTGGACCCCGACGCCGCCCCCGGGCAGAGCCCGTTCGACCACTCGATCTACGTCTTCGCCTCCGACGGCGACCTGCAGGAGGGCGTCACGGCCGAGGCGTCCTCGCTGGCCGGCCACCAGAAGCTCGGCAACCTCGTCGTCCTCTACGACATGAACAAGATCTCGATCGAGGACGACACCGACATCGCGTTCTCCGAGGACGTCCTGGCGCGCTACGAGGCCTACGGCTGGCACACCCAGAAGGTCGACTGGACCGAGGGTGGCGAGTACGTCGAGGACGTCGAGGGCCTGCACGCCGCGTACGAGGCCGCCCGCGCCGAGACCGACCGGCCGTCGATCATCGCGCTGCGCACGATCATCGGCTGGCCCGCGCCGAACAAGCAGAACACCGGCAAGATCCACGGCTCCGCCCTCGGCGACGACGAGGTGGCCGCGCTCAAGCGCGAGATCGGCTTCGACCCCGAGCGCACCTTCCAGGTCGACGACGACGTGCTCGCCCACGCCCGCGAGGTCGTGGACCGCGGCGGTGCGCTGCGCCGCGAGTGGGACGAGAGCTACCGGGTCTGGCGCGAGGGCAACCCCGACGGCGCCGCCCTGCTCGACCGGATGGCGACCCGCACGCTGCCGGAGGGCTGGACCGACGCGCTGCCCGAGTTCGAGGCGGGCGAGGACGTCGCGACCCGCAAGGCGTCCGGCGAGGTGCTGGCCGCCCTCGCGCCGACGCTGCCCGAGCTGTGGGGCGGCTCGGCCGACCTCGCCGAGAGCAACAACACCACGATGGAGGGCGAGCCGTCCTTCGTCCCGCAGGAGTGGGCGACCAAGGCCTTCCCCGGCAACGAGTACGGCCGCACGCTGCACTTCGGCATCCGCGAGCACGCCATGGGCGCCATCATCAACGGCATCACGCTGCACGGCGGCACCCGCGCCTACGGCGGCACGTTCCTGATCTTCAGCGACTACATGCGTCCCGCCGTGCGGCTGGCGGCCCTGATGGAGCTGCCGTCGATCTTCGTCTGGACCCACGACTCCATCGGCCTGGGCGAGGACGGCCCCACCCACCAGCCGATCGAGCAGCTCGCCTCCCTGCGGGCCATCCCGGGCCTCGACGTCGTCCGTCCCGCCGACGCCAACGAGACCGCCTGGGCGTGGCGCACGATCCTCGAGCACACCGACCGCCCGGCCGGCATCGCGCTGAGCCGGCAGAACCTGCCGACCGTCGCCCGCGGCGACGGCGAGGCGTCCGGCGACACGCTCGGGTCCGCGGCGGGCACGGCCCGCGGCGGCTACGTCCTGGCCGAGGCCACCGGGGGCGACCCGCAGGTGCTGCTCCTCGCCACCGGCTCCGAGGTCGCGGTGGCGCTCGAGGCCCGTGAGGCGCTGCAGGCCGACGGGATCGCGACCCGCGTGGTCTCGATGCCGTGCCGCGAGTGGTTCGACGAGCAGGACGACACCTACCGCGACGCGGTGCTGCCGCCCGCGGTCCGCGCCCGCGTCTCGGTCGAGGCCGGCGTGGCGATGGGGTGGCGCGAGCTGGTCGGCGACGCCGGGCGCAGCATCGCGATCGAGCACTTCGGGGCCTCCGCCGACGCGAAGACCCTGTTCCGCGAGTTCGGCTTCACCCCCGAGGCCGTCGCCCAGGCCGCCCGCGACTCGCTCGCGTCGGCGCAGGGCGACGCGTCGCCGGGCGTCCGGCTGCCCACCGAGGGCGGCACCGGCGACCAGAACTGACGGCTCCGCCGCCGTCCCGCACCAGCACCCGAGCGAACGAGGAGACGACATGAGCGAGAGCACCACCCAGCAGGTGGCCAAGGACGACCACTCCGACGACCGGCTCGCGGCGCTGAGCGCCGCCGGGGTCTCGATCTGGCTCGACGACCTGTCGCGCGAGCTGATCGAGTCCGGCGACCTGCAGCGGCTGGTCGAGGACAAGCACGTCGTCGGGGTCACGACCAACCCGACGATCTTCGCGACCGCCCTGTCCGACGGCGAGCGCTACACCGACCAGGTGCAGGCGCTGGCCGAGCGCGGCGCGAGCGTCGACGAGGCGATCTTCGAGATCACCACCGAGGACGTGCGCCGCGGCTGCGACGTCATGCGTCCGGTGTTCGACCGCACCGACGGCGTCGACGGGCGGGTGTCGATCGAGGTCGACCCCGGCCTGGCCAACGACACCGCCGCCACCGTCGAGACGGCGAAGAAGCTGTGGGCGGCCGTCGACCGGCCGAACCTGTTCATCAAGATCCCGGCCACCGTCGAGGGCCTGCCGGCGATCAGCCAGGTGCTCGCCGCAGGGCATCAGCGTCAACGTGACGCTGATCTTCAGCCTCGACCGCTACCGGGCCGTCATGCAGGCGTTCCTCGTCGGGCTCGAGCAGGCCCGCGAGCACGGCATCGACCTGTCGACGATCGAGTCGGTCGCGAGCTTCTTCGTCTCGCGCGTCGACGGCGAGATCGACAAGCGGCTCGAGGCGATCGGGTACGGACGAGGCGCTGCGCCCTGCGCGGCCAGGCCGGCGTCGCCAACGCGCGGCTGGCCTACCACGCCTGGACCGAGGTCTTCTCCACCCCGCGCTGGGAGGTGCTGGCCGCAGTCCGGCGCCCACCCGCAGCGGCCGCTGTGGGCGTCCACCGGGGTGAAGAACCCCGAGTACCCCTCGACCCTGTACGTCGACCAGCTGGTCGCGCCGGGCGTGGTCAACACGATGCCCGGCAAGACGCTCGAGGCCACCGAGAAGGAGGCCCGGTTCGAGGGCGGCACCGCGGCCGACACGGTGTCGGGCACCGAGACCGACTCCGACGCGGTGATGGACCGGCTCGAGCGGCTCGGCGTCTCCTACGCCGACGTGACCGTGATGCTCGAGAAGGACGGCGTGGACAAGTTCCAGAAGATCGTGGGCCGAGCTGCAGGCCACCGTCTCCGACGAGCTGGCGCCGCTTCGCCACGGCCGACTCGGCCGAGGAGGCCGCAGCAGTGACCCTCGCCGTCCAGGCGTCCGGGGCCGGCGACGCGAGGCCGTCGAGCGCGAGGTGCCGACCCTCGACGCCTCCGACGTCGGCCCAGCGGCTGGCCGCCAAGGACCACACGCTGTGGGGCGAGGCGGCCGAGAGCGAGGCCTCGATCCGGCTCGGGTGGCTCGACGCCCCGGACCACCTCGCGACCCCTCGTCGCCGAGATCGAGGCGCTGCGCGAGGAGCTGCGCGCCGAGGGCGTCGACCGCGTCGTCCTGTGCGGCATGGGCGGCTCGTCGCTCGCGCCCGAGGTGATCTGCGCGACGGCGGGCGTCCCGCTCGTGGTGCTCGACGGCACCGACCCCGGCCAGGTGGGCCGGACGGTCTCGACCGACCTGGAGCGCACCGTCGTCGTGGTGTCGAGCAAGTCGGGCTCGACCGTCGAGACCGACTCGCAGCGGCGCGCGTTCGTCGCCGCCTTCGAGGCGGCCGGCATCGACCCCACCCGCCGGGTCGTCGTCGTCACCGACCCCGGGTCGCCGCTGGAGAAGGCCTCGACCGAGGCCGGGTACCGCCGCGTGTTCACGGCCGACCCGCACGTGGGTGGCCGGTACTCCGCGCTGACGGCCTTCGGCCTGGTGCCGTCCGGCCTCGCGGGCGCCGACGTCGGCGCGCTGCTCGACCAGGCCGAGGCCCTGCTCGCCCGCCTGGCGGCCCCCGGCGCCGACAACCCGGCGCTGGTCCTCGGTGCCGTCCTCGGTGCCACCCAGAACGCCGCCGGCACGCGCCGCGACAAGCTCGCCGTCGTCGACCAGGGTTCCGGCCTGGTCGGTTTCGGCGACTGGGCCGAGCAGCTGATCGCCGAGTCGACGGGCAAGGACGCGACCGGCACCCTGCCGGTCGTGGTCGACGCCGAGGCGCCGGAGGTGCTCACGCCCGCGGCCGACGTGGTGGTGGCGCACCTGGGTGCGACCCGGCGTGACCCTGCCCCGCGACGACGCGGCCCGGGTCCTGGTCACCGGCGGGCTCGGCGAGCAGATGCTGCTGTGGGAGGCCGCCACCGCGGTCGCCGGACGGCTGCTGGGCATCGACCCGTTCGACCAGCCCGACGTCGAGAGCGCGAAGAAGGCCGCCCGCGGCATGCTCGACGCGCGTCCCGAGCCGTCGGCCCCCGACCTCGTCGACGCCGGCGTCGAGGTGCGCGCCACGCCCGGCCTGCTCGACGGCGTCACCGACCTG
Source organism: uncultured Actinomycetota bacterium (assembly GCA_963715595.1). Taxonomy (GTDB): domain Bacteria; phylum Actinomycetota; class Actinomycetes; order Actinomycetales; family CAWJMD01; genus MFD01275-22. The sequence goes on along the minus strand of OY970255.1, from coordinate 1,490,017 downwards.
GCCGGCGCGGTCGAGGCCCTGCTGTCCCGGCTGCCGGCCGACGGCTACCTGGCCGTGATGGCCTACCTCGACCGCGAGGCCGACGCCGCGCTCGCCCAGGTGCGCACCCCGCTGGCGCGGCGCACGGGGCGCCCGGTCACCTTCGGGTGGGGACCGCGGTTCCTGCACTCCACCGGGCAGTACCACAAGGGCGGTCCGCTGCAGGGCGTCTTCCTGCAGGTCACCAGCGACCCGGCCGGCGACGACGTCCCCGTCCCCGACCAGCCGTTCACCTTCGGCCAGCTGATCGCCGCGCAGGCGGCGGGCGACGCCCAGGTGCTGGCCGACCACGGACGCCCGGTGCTGCGGCTGCACCTGACCGACCGCGCCGCGCAGCTGCCCGTCCTCGCGGCGGTGCTCGGGGCGGACGGCGCCGGCTCGTGACCCCGGCCCGCATCAGCGCCGACCGCAACCCGCTGCGCGACCCGCGCGACAAGAGGCTGCCCAAGATCGCCGGCCCGTGCTGCCTGGTGCTCTTCGGCGTCACCGGCGACCTGGCCCGCAAGAAGCTGATGCCGGCCGTCTACGACCTGGCCAACCGCGGCCTGCTGCCCCCGGGCTTCTCGCTCGTCGGCTTCGCCCGCCGCGACTGGGCCGACCAGGACTTCGGCCAGGTCGTGCACGACGCCGTGCAGCGAGCACGCCCGCACCCCGTTCCGGGAGTCGGTGTGGAACAGCCTCGCCGAGGGCTTCCGGTTCGTGTCCGGCGACTTCTCCGACGACGAGGCGTTCGACCACGCTCGCCGGCACCGTCCACGAGCTCGACCAGGCGCGGGGCACCGGCGGCAACACCGCCTTCTACCTGTCGATCCCGCCGTGGTCCTTCCCGGTGGTCTGCCAGCAGCTCGCCGAGCCGGCCTGGCCGTCGGCCGGCGCAGGACCGGGCCCTGGCGACCCGTGGCGCCGGGTCGTCATCGAGAAGCCGTTCGGGCACGACCTGGCCAGCGCGCAGGAGCTCAACGGCGTCGTCGAGGCCGTCTTCCCCGCAGGACTCGGTGTTCCGCATCGACCACTACCTGGGCAAGGAGACGGTCCAGAACATCCTGGCGCTGCGGTTCGCCAACCAGCTGTACGAGCCGATCTGGAACGCGCAACTACGTCGACCACGTGCAGATCACCATGGCCGAGGACATCGGCATCGGCGGCCGCGCCGGGTACTACGACGGCATCGGCGCCGCCCGCGACGTCATCCAGAACCACCTGCTGCAGCTGCTGGCGCTCACCGCGATGGAGGAGCCGGTCTCGCTTCGACGCCGACGGACCTGCGCGCCGAGAAGGAGAAGGTGCTGTCGGCGGTCCGGCTGCCGCCGGACCTGGCGACCTGCGACCGCCCGCGGCCAGTACGCGGCCGGGCTGGCAGGGCGGGCAGAAGGTCGTCGGCTACCTCGAGGAGGACGGCATCTCGCGCTCGACTCCGCCACCGAGACCTTCGCGGCGATCGAGCTGCGACGTCGACACCCGCCGCTGGGCGGGCGTGCCGTTCTACCTGCGCACCGGCAAGCGGCTCGGCCGGCGGGTCACCGAGATCGCCGTCGTCTTCAAGCGCGCGCCGCACCTGCCGTTCGAGTCGACCGCCACCGAGGAGCTCGGCCAGAACGCGCTGGTGATGCGGGTGCAGCCCGACGAGGGCGTCACGATCCGGTTCGGCTCCAAGGTGCCCGGGGCGACGATGGAGGTGCGCGACGTGACGATGGACTTCGGGTACGGCGCACGCGTTCACCGAGTCCTCGCCCGAGGCCTACGAGCGGCTGATCCTCGACGTCCTGCTCGGCGACCCGCCGCTGTTCCCGCGGCACGAGGAGGTCGAGCTGTCCTGGCAGCATCCTGGACCCCGTCACTGCGGCACTGGGCAGTCGAAGGGCGCGCCGGAGCCGTACGAGGCCGGCAGCCTGGGGCCCACCGTCAGCCGACGCGATGCTCGCCCGCACCGGCCGCACCTGGAGGCGGCCCTGATGGCCCGGAGGCCCGTGATCATCGACCTGCCCGGCACCACCACCTCGGCGATCAACCAGTCAGCTGGTCGAGCTGCGCGAGAGCGGGGGCGCCGTCGCGCTCGGCCGGGTGCTCACGCTGGTCATCGTCACCGGCGACGACGACGCCGAGGAGGCGATCGAGGCCGCCAACGACGCCAGCCGCGAGCACCCCTGCCGGGTGCTGGTCGTCGCCGCCGGTACCAGGCGCGGCGCCTCGCGGCTCGACGCCCAGGTCCGCGTGGGCGGCGACGCCGGCGCCAGCGAGGTCGATCATCCTGCGGCTGTACGGCGAGCTCGCGGGCCACCCCGACAGCGTGGTCGTGCCGCTGCTGCTGCCCGACGCGCCGGTCGTCGCCTGGTGGCCGTCGCGACGCCGCCGGTCGACCCCTCGCAGGACCCGGTCGGCGCGATGGCGCAGCGCCGCATCACCGACGCCTCGCCGGGCCAAGAGACCCGCGGCCGCGCTCGAGCGGCTCGCCGGCCTGCCACGCGCGGGCGACACCGACCTGGCCTGGACCCGCATCACGCGGTGGCGCGCGCTGCTGGCCAGCCGCGCTCGACCAGCCGCCGTTCGAGCCGGTCACCGCGCGCCGTGGTCACCGGGGCGTCCGACTCCCCGAGCTCCGACCTGCTCGCCGCCTGGCTCGCGTGGTCGGCTGCGCTGCCCGGTGCAGCGCCGGCGCACCCCGCGCCGGCGGCGGCATGACCGGCGTCCGGCTCGAGCGGGCGTCCGGCGACGTCGAGCTGGTGCGCCCGGACGGCAACGTCGCCACGCTGACGCCAGCCCGGGCAGCCCGCGCGGCGGGTGGCCCTGGCCCGGCGCGCCACCGACGAGTGCCTCGCCGAGGAGCTGCGCCGGCTCGACCCGGACGACGATCTACGCCGACGTGCTCGCCAGGGGCTGCCGCTGCTCACCCGCACCCGGCGCGCACCACGGTCCAGGTCGAGGCCGAGGCGCCGAGACCCCGACCCCGCGCCGCGGCATGTCCGCCTCGACCCTCGCCCGCCGCTCCCTGATGACCCCCTCGTGAACAGCACCGTCCTCGTCCACCCCGGCGGCACGAGGTCCTCGCCGCCGCGGTCGCCGCCCGCCTCGTCACCGCCGTGGTCGACGCCGTCTGGCCGCCCGCGGGCGCGCCGACGTCGTGCTCACGGGCGGGACGGTCGGCATCGCCATGCTCGCGCGCGCTGCGCGGGTCGGCCCGCCCACGGCGCCGTCGACTGGACCGCGGTGCACGTCTGGTTCGGCGACGAGCGCTTCCTGCCCGCGGGGGACGCCGACCGCAACGAGACCCAGGCGCGCGAGGCGCTGCTGGACCACGTGCCGCTGCCCGAGGGCAACGTGCACCCGATGCCGGCACCCGGAGGGGCCACCGACGACGTCGACGCCGCGGCCGAGCAGCTACGCCCGCGAGCTGGCCCTGCTCGCCCCGGACGGCGCGTCCCCGGCCGTGCCTGCGTTCGACGTCCTGCTGCTCGGCGTCGGCCCGGACGGCCACGTCGCCTCGCTGTTCCCCGGCCTGCCCGGCGTGAACGCCACCGACCGCACCGTCGTGGGCGTCACCGGCTCGCCGAAGCCGCCGCCGCTGCGGGTGTCGCTCACGCTGCCCGCGATCGACGCCGCCCGCGAGGTCTGGTTCGTCGCCGCCGGCGCCGAGAAGGCCGAGGCGATCGCCCGGGCCCTCGCCGACGGCGCGGTCGCTGACGAGGTCCCCGCCTCGGCCCCGCACGGCCGCGACCGCACGCTGTGGCTGCTCGACGAGGCTGCCGCCGCCCGGCTGTAGGGCGCGCACACACACATCGCGCCGCCCGCACACACGGTGCACCTGCTGTGCGAGCGCCCGCAGGTGTGTGCAGACCGTCGGGCCTGCCGCCCGGGACGACGGTCGTGCATCCTGGCGGCATGAGCTCGAGCCCGTACCAGCCGGCGCCGGCGCCAGGTGCGCCCGCGCCGCTGGTCGACGGCCGCGAGGCCACCAGCTGGTGGCCCGACCGGCGCCCCCTGCCCACCAGGCGCCGGCAGGTCTGGTCGCTGGTGGGTGCCCTCGGGCTGTTCGTCGCGCCCTTCGTCGTCGACCTCGTCGGCGGCCCGCCCTGGCGCTCGCTGTGGCTGATGAGCGCCCTCGGCGTCGCGTTCGCGGTGCAGGCGGGCATGGACGCCGCCCGCCCCCGGTCGACGACCGGTTCGCCGTGGTCCTGTACCGCTCGGTGCACGTGCTGCTCTCGCTGGCGGTCGCCTACCTCGTGCTCCTGTTCGGCTGGCCCGCGATCTTCGAGGTCTAGCCGAGCCGCACCGTGGTCTGCGTGCCGAGGGCGACGTAGCCGAGGCGCCGGCCCAGGGCCACCGACGGGAGGTTGTCGGCGCGCACCCGCCACTGCGGCACCAGCCCGGACGCCAGCGCGTCGTTCGTGGCGGCGGCACCGACGAGCACGCCGCGTCCGCGACGCCGTCCGCCCGGCACCGTGAGCACGCCGACGTGGGCGAGCAGGCCCGACCACGGCGAGTAGGCCGACCCGGCCACCGCGACGTCGTCCTCGACGAGCACGAACCGGTGCTCCAGCTCGAGCAGCCCGGACTCCTGGACGTCGCCCGGTGGGCAGGACTCGCGCAGCCGCGCCAGCAGGCCGGGCTCGTCGCCGAGGTCGGCCTCGTCGAGGCCGGGCGGGTCGACGGGCTCGTCGGCGTAGCCCAGCAGCGCCGACCCGAGCAGGTGGTGCTGCCGGTCGCGCGGCGCCAGCCGCTCGAGCAGCCCGAGATCGGCCAGGTCGCGGTCGTCGTGGTCGCGGGCGGCCTCGACGCCCACCGGCGGACCGTGCACGAGGGTGGTGCCGCCGAGACGCACGACCATCGGGCGTCGGCGTCGTCGACGGCGTGCTCGACCCGGCCGGGCGCCATCAGCGCCTCGTCGTCGAGCGCCGACCAGGCGCGCCCACGCGAGCCGGACGATCGCCTCGGTGCCGGTCTCGAGCCACCCGCCGCGAGCGGCGGGTCCGGGTGCGCGGTCAGCGGCCGCCGCGCGAGGCGCGCAGGGCCGCAGGGCCTCCTCGAGGATGGCGGCGCCGTCGGCGTCGGAGCGGCGCTCCTTCACGTACGCCAGGTGCGTCTTGTACGGCTCGGTGCGCGGCGCGGTCGGCGGGTTCTGCTTGTCCTGCCCGGCGGGGAAGCCGCAGCGCGGGCAGTCCCACGAGCTCCGGCGGCGACGACTCGGCGTCGTCCGCGAACGAGGGCTGGGTCTCGTGGCCGTGCGCGCACCAGTAGGAGATCCGCACCGCGGGGCGCGGTCTCGCCCCGCTCCGCCTCGCCCATCGGACCTGCACCGACCCGGGTGCCCCGGATCGCGTTGCCAGCTGCCACGCCGTTTCGCTCCTTCGTGCTGGGGGATCGTGCTCGGACGTCCGGCGAGGGACCGGACTCCGTCGCTCAGGCGCCGTCGCCCACGAGCCGCCCGAGCCGCCGAGCAGGACGATCACCGTGGTCCACATCAGCGCCGCCACGAGGGTGATGCGGTCGAGGTTCTTCTCCGCGACACCCGAGCGCCGGCGCGGCTGGACATGCCGCCGCCGAACATGTCGGACAGGCCACCGCCCTTGCCCTTGTGGAGCAGGATGAGCAGGGTCAGGAACAGGCTGGTCAGCGCCAGCAGCACCTGCAGGGTGATGCGCAGTGCGGTCACGTCTGGTGGGTCCTGTCCGTGAGGGTGCGGGGTGCGTGGTCGCGCGAGGCGGCCCGACCGTCCAGGTTACCCGACCGGCCGGACCGTCCCGCACGTCCGCGCGGGCGGGTCGCTACGACCCACCTGGTGCTGCGGGAAGCGGCAGATCGCGGCGAACTCGTCCGGCGTCCAGGCTGGCGCCGCCGACCAGCGCCCCGTCGACGTCCGGCTCGGCCATGATCGCGGCCGATGTTGCCGGACTTGACCGAGCCGCCGTAGAGGATGCGGACGGCGTCGGCGACGCCCTGCCCGTACAGCTCGGCGAGGCGGGCCGCGGATCGCCCCGCAGACCTCCTGCGCGTCCTCGGGCGTGGCGACCTCGCCGGTGCCGATCGCCCACACCGGCTCGTAGGCGACGACGAGCTCGGCGACCTGCTCGGCGGTCAGGCCCTCGAGGACCGCGTCGAGCTGCGCGACGGTGTAGGCGACCTGGTCGCCCGCCTCGCGGACCTCGAGCCCCTCGCCGACGCAGAGGATCGGCATGAGGCCGTTGCGCGACGGCCGCCTGGGCCTTGGCGTCGACGGTCGCGTCGTCCTCGCCGTGGTACTCGCGGCGCTCGGAGTGCCCGACCACGACGTAGGTGCAGCCCAGCTTGGCCAGCATCGCGCCGAGATCTCGCCGGTGTAGGCGCCGGACGTCGTGCGCCGACAGGTCCTGCGCGCCGTAGCCGCAGCGGCAGCTTGTCGCCGTCGACCAGCGGTCTGCACGCTGCGCAGGTCGGTGAACGGCGGCAGGACCGCCGACCTCGACGGCCTCGGAGCTGCTTGGCTCCTGCAGGGTCGACAGCCAGCTTCTGCACCAGCGCGGATGGCCTCGAGGTGGTTGAGGTTCATCTTCCAGTTGCCGGCGATGAGCGGCGGGCGACCGGTCATCTTCGTCGCCATGCGGTCAGCCCTCCAGGGCGGCGAGGCCGGGGAGGGTCTTGCCCTCCAGGTACTCCAGCGACGCGCCGCCGCCGGTGGAGATGTGGCCGAACGCGTCCTCGTCGAGGCCGAGCGTGCGCACGGCCGCCGCCGAGTCGCCGCCGCCGACGACCGTGAAGCCGTCGACCTCGACGATCGCCTCGGCGACCCCGCGGGTGCCGTCGGCGAACGGCGCCAGCTCGAACACGCCCATCGGGCCGTTCCAGAACACCGTGTCCGCGTCGGCGAGCTGCCCGGCGAACAGCTGCGCCGAGGCTGCGGGCCGATGTCCAGGCCCGAGCCGGTCGGCCGGGATGGCGTCGGCCGGCGACGACGTCGTGGTCGGCGTCGGCGGCGAACGCGGCGGCCGCGACCACGTCGACCGGCAGCACGATCCGGCCCTGGCCTCGGCGCGCTCGAGCAGCTCGCGGCAGGTGTCGACCTGGTCGGCCTCGAGCAGCGACTTCGCCGACCTCGTGGCCCTGGGCGGTGAGGAAGGTGAAGCACATGCCGCCGCCGACGAGCAGCTGGTCGACCTTGCGGCAGCAGCGCCTCGATGACGGCGAGCTTGTCGGAGACCTTCGAGCCGCCGAGCACCACCGACGTACGGGCCGCTCCGGGCTCCTCGGTGAGCCGCGGAGCACCTCGACCTCGCGACGCACCAGGCCGCCGGCGCGTGCGGCAGCCGGCCGGCGACGTCGTACACCGTGGCGTGCTTGCGGTGCACGGCGCCGAACGCGTCGTCGACGTACGAGCGTCGGCCGAAGCGCGGCGAGCTCGGTCGGCGAACGCGCCGCGCTCGGCGTCGTCCTTGACGGTCTCGCCCGGCGTTGAAGCGGAGGTTCTCCAGCAGCAGGACCTCGCCGTCGGCCAGCGCCGCGGCCGCGGCCTGCGCCGACGTCGCCGACGGTGTCGGTCGCGAACGGCGACCGGCGCGCCGAGCAGCTCGCCGAGGCGCGTCGGCGACCGGGGCGAGGGAGAACTTCGGGTCCGGCGCGCCCTTGGGGCGGCCGAGGTGCGCGCACACGATGACGCGGGCGCCCGCGTCCGCAGGAGCGCTGCAGCGTCGGCAGGACGCGCGCGGATGCGGCCGTCGTCGGTGATCTCGCCGCGTGCTCTTGTCGAACGGGACGTTCAGGTCGGCGCGCACGAGCACGCGCCGACCCGAGACGCCCTCGGCGAGCAGGTCGTCGAGAGTCTTCACAGCGTCCTTGAGCCGACCAGCTTGACCAGGTCGACGAGGCGGTTGGAGTAGCCCCACTCGTTGTCGTACCAGCCGACGACCTTGACCTGGTTGCCGATGACCTTGGTCAGGCCGGCGTCGAAGATGCAGGACGCCGGGTCGGTGACGATGTCGGAGGAGACGATCGGGTCCTCGGTGTAGACCAGGATGCCCTTGAGCGGGCCCTCGGCGGCGGCCTTGATCGCGGCGTTGACCTCGTCGACGGTGGTCTCGCGCGCCGACGGTGACGGTCAGGTCGGTGGCCGAGCCGGTCGGGATCGGCACCCGCAGCGCGAAGCCGTCCAGCTTGCCCTTGAGCTCCGGCAGCACCAGGCTGATCGCCTTCGCGGCGCCGGTCGAGGTCGGCACGATGTTCAGCGCGGCGGCGCGGGCGCGGCGCAGGTCCTTGTGCGGGCCGTCCTGCAGGTTCTGGTCCTGCGGTGTACGCGTGGATCGTGGTCATCAGGCCGCGCTCGATGCCGAACGTGTCGTTGAGCACCTTGGCCATCGGGGCGAGGCAGTTCGTGGTGCACGACGCGTTGCGAGATGATCGTGTGCGTCGCGGCGTCGTAGTCGTCGTCGTTGACGCCCATGACGATCGTGATGTCCTCGTTCTTGGCCGGCGCGGAGATGATGACCTTCTTCGCGCCGCGCGTCGACGTGCGCCTTGCGCCTTCGTCGGCCGTCGGTGAAGAAGCCGGTCGACTCGATGACGACGTCGACGCCGAGGTCGCCCCAGGGCAGGTTCGCCGGGTCGCGCTCGGCGAGCGCCTTGAAGGTCTTGCCGCCGACGGTGATCTCGTCGGCGGTGGCCTCACCTCGTCGGCGAGGCGGCCCAGGATCGTGTCGTACTTCAGCAGGTGGGCGAGCGTCGCGTTGTCGGTCAGGTCGTTGACGCCGACGATCTCGATGTCGGCGCCGGAGGCGCGGACGGCCCGGAAGAAGTTGCGGCCGATGCGGCCGAAGCCGTTGATGCCAACCCGGATGGTCACAGGGTACCTCCTCGCTGGTCGGTGGGGCCGGGCGTCAGTGGCACGCGGCACGGTCGCTGCGTGGAATCGGCCGCCTCGGATCGCCTGGTCGACGGCTCCCGGCCGCCCTACCGGACGGCGCCGTCACCCGGCGACCGGACTGGTCGGGACCTCGCCGTCACGGCGACGTGCCGAGGACGCCGAGCGGTCGCGGCGCTGAGGACGCGCCGAGCGGGCTGCGGCTCACGGCGGCGAGCATGTCCGGGGTGACGGCGGCCTCGGTGTCCGGGATGCCGAGGTCGCGGGCCCGCTTGTCGGCCAGGGCCAGCAGCCGCCGGATCCGGCCGGCGATGGCGTCCTTGGTCAGCGGCGGGTCGGCCAGCGCGCCCAGCTCCTCCAGCGAGGCCTGCCGGTGCTCCAGGCGCAGCCGGCCGGCGAGGTCGAGGTGGTCGGGCGCCTCGTCGGCGAGGATCTCCAGCGCCCGGGTGACCCGGGCCGCGGCGGCCACCGCCGCGCGCGCCGACCGGCGCAGGTTCGCGTCGTCGAAGTTGGCCAGCCGGTTCGCGGTGGCGCGCACCTCGCGGCGCACCCGCCGCTCCTCCCAGGCCAGCACGCTGGAGTGCGCGCCGATCCGGGTGAGCAGCGCGCCGATCGCGTCGCCGTCCTTGATCACGACCCGGTCGACGCCGCGCACCTCGCGGTCCTTGGCGGTGATGCCGATCCGGCGGGCCGCGCCGACCAGCGCCAGCGCCGCCTCCGGGCCGGGGCAGGTGATCTCCAGCGCGACGAGCGGCCCGGCTCGGTGAGCGAGCCGTGGGCCAGGAACGCGCCCCGCCACGCCGCCTCCGCGTAGCAGACGTCGCCGACACCACGTGCGGCGGCAGGCCGCGCACCGGCCGGCCGCGGACGTCGAGCAGGCCGGTCTGGCGGGCCAGCGCCTCGCCGTCCTTGACGACCCGCACGATGTAGTGGGTGCCCCTGCGCAGGCCGCCGGGCGAGCACGTGGACCTCGCTGGGGTAGCCGTAGACGTCGGCGATCTCGCGGCGCAGCCGCCGCGCGACCGCGCCGGTGTCGAGCTCGGCCTCGACCACCACGCGCCCGGAGACGATGTGCAGGCCGCCGGCGAACCGCAGCAGCGCCGCGACCTCCGCCCGGCGGCAGCAGGGCTTGGTGCACGTCGACCCGGCTCAGCTCGTCCTTGACCGGTGCCGTCATCGCCATGCCGGCCATCCTGCCACCGTCCCCTGCCCTCACCCCGCGCGGTCCCGGCCACCCTGCCACGTCCGGGACCCTGTCGGGACCTCCGGACGGACGGTCCTGCCCGTTCCGCCCGGATGCCAGCGGATCTCGTGGGCGCCCCCTAAGGCGTCACAGGTCGCCCCAGCTGCCCTCCAGGACGTCGCGCAGCGCCGCCGCCAGCCGCAGGGGGTCGTGCCGGCCGCTGCCGGGACCGGTGCCCACCTGGCGCAGGACCAGGCGCGCGCCGAGCCCGCGCGCCGCCTCGACGGCCTCGTCGACGTCGTCGACCGAGCCGGGGTCGGCGAGCACCGTGTCGACGCGCAGCCCGGGGGCGTGCTCGACCAGCACCTGCAGGTGGTCGGCGGCGCTGAGCCCCGCCCCCTCGGCGGTGGTCGCGCCGACCAGGTTGAGCACCACGCACAGCCGCGCGCCGGTCTCCTGCAGCGCAGCGGCCAGCTCGGGGACGAGCAGGTGCGGCAGGACGCTGGTGAACCACGAGCCCGGGCCGAGGATCACCCAGTCGGCGTCGCGCACCGCGGCGACCGCCTCCGGGCACGCCGAGGGGGTCGGCGGGTCGAGCCGCACGCCGAGGATCCGCCCGGTCGTCGTCGCGACGTTCGCCTGGCCGCGGACCAGGGCGACGGTGCCGTCCCAGCCCTCGACGTCGGCCTCGATGCCCAGCGGCTCGGTGCACATCGGCAGCACCCGGCCCTTGGCCTGCAGCAGCCGCGCGACCCAGTCGAGCCCGGCGACGGGCTCGTCGAGCAGCTCCACAGCGAGGCGATCAGCAGGTTGCCGACGGCGTGACCGGCCAGCTCGCCCTCACCGGTGAACCGGTGCTGGATGACGTCGCGCCAGGTGCGGCCCCACTCGCTGTCGTCGCCAGCGCGGCCAGCGCCATCCGCAGGTCGCCGGGCGGCAGCAGCCCCAGCTCGCGACGCAGGCGTCCGCTGGAGCCGCCGTCGTCGGCGACCGTGACGACGGCGGTGAGCTCGTCGGTGAGGTGCCGCAGCGCCGACAGGGACGCGGAGAGCCCGTGCCCGCCGCCGAACGCGACGACCCGTCGTCCGGGACGGACGGCGTGCCCGCCGGCCCTGCTCACGCGTTCCCGCTACTCACGACCGAGGTCGCGGTGCACCGCGGTGGCCTGCTCCTCGCCCGCGGCCAGCCGCCGGACGAGCTCCTCGGCGATGGCGACCCTGCGGTGCTTGCCGCCGGTGCAGCCCACGGCGATGGTCAGGTACGGCCGGTTCTCGCGCCGGTAGCCGTCGAGCACGGGCTCGAGCGCGCTCACGTACCGCTCGACGAAGTCGCCGGCGCCGGGCTGGCCCAGCACGTAGTCGCGGACGGGCTCGTCGCGGCCGGTCGGCGCGCGCAGCTCCGGCACCCAGTACGGGTTGGGCAGGAACCGCACGTCGACCACGAGGTCGGCGTCGAGCGGCAGGCCGTACTTGAAGCCGAACGACATCACCGTCAGCCGCAGCCGGCGGGCGCCGTCGTCGCCGAACAGCTCGATGATCTTCGCGCCCAGCTGGTGCACGTTCAGGTCGCTGGAGTCGATCACCAGGTCGGCCGAGCCGCGCAGGTCGCCGAGCAGCGCACGCTCGCGCGCGATGCCGTCGAGGATGCGGTCGCGTCCCTGCAGCGGGTGCGGGCGGCGCACCGACTCGAACCGGCGCACCAGCGACTCGTCGGACGCGTCGAGGTACAGCACGCGCGGTCGCACGCCGCTCTCGCGCAGCCCCTCCAGGGCGCCGCGCAGGTCGGTGGAGAAGGTGCGGCTGCGCACGTCGACGACGACGGCGACCTTCGGCAGCTCGGCCGACGCGTGCGCGGCGAGCGTCGCCAGCGGCGCCAGCATCGTCGGCGGGAGGTTGTCGACGACGTACCAGCCGAGGTCCTCCAGGACGTCGGCCGCGGTGGACCGGCCGGCGCCGGACAGGCCGGTGACGACGAGGACCTCGGGCACCAGGACGCCGGTGCCGCCGGACGCGCCCGCGCCGTCGGCACCGGGCTCGGGCAGGTGCGCGGGGTCGTTCTCGGGCGCGCTCTGGGGGGTGCTCTCGGGGATGGTGTGCTCGGGCGGGCCGCTGCTCACGGGGACGAGTCTGCCATCAGCCCTCGACGACCTCGCCGGTCGCCGTGTTGACGGCGGGCTCGCGGGCGGCGGTGTCGCGCGCCAGGTGCTCGACGACGGCTGCGGCGGTGGCGCGCCCGATGCCGGGGACGGCGGAGACCTCGTCGACGTCGGCGGCGCGCAGCCGCTTCACCGACCCGAAGTGGCGCAGCAGCGCCTTGCGGCGGGTCGGCCCCAGGCCCGGCACGTCGTCGAGGACGCTGGTGGTCATCGCCTTGGACCGCCGCTGGCGGTGGAAGGTGATCGCGAACCGGTGCGCCTCGTCACGCACCCGCTGCAGCAGGTACAGCCCCTCGCTGGTGCGCGGCAGCACCGTGGGGTACTCCTCGCCGGGCAGCCAGACCTCCTCGAGCCGCTTGGCCAGCCCGCACAGCGCGACGTCGACCACGCCCAGGTCGGACAGCGCCCGCGCCGCGGCGGCGACCTGCGGCTGGCCGCCGTCGACCACGACCAGCTGCGGCGGGTAGGCGAAGCGCTTGCGCTGCTCGACCACCGGCTCGTCGGCGTCGGCGGACGTGACGGCGTCGGGAGCGGCTCGCCTCGGCCTCGCCCCGGTTCAGCTCGGCGAGGTACCGGCGAACCGGCGGTGGATGACCTCGTAGACCGACGCGGTGTCGTCCTGGCCCTGCACGCCCTTGATCGCGAACCGGCGGTACTCGCCCTTGCGGGCCAGTCCGTCCTCGAACACGACCATGCGACGCGACGACGTCGGTGCCCTGCAGGTGCGACACGTCGTAGCACTCGATCCGCAGCGGCGCCTCGGCCAGGGCGAGCGCCTCCTGGATCTCGTCCAGCGCCTGGCTGCGGGTGGTGAGGTCGCCGGCGCGGCGGGTCTTGTGCAGGACCAGCGCCTGCCCGGCGTTGCGGGCGACGGTCTCCATCAGCGACCGCTTGTCGCCGCGCTGCGGCACGCGCAGCTGCACCGCCGGCCGCGCAGGTGCCGAGAGCCAGTCGACGACCTGCTCGGTGCTCGGCGGGCAGCGCGGGGACCAGCACCTCGCGCGGGACGGCGTCGGGCGTCGGCCTCGCCGTAGACCTGCTGCAGCAGGTGCTCGACCAGGCCGGCGGTGTCGATCTCCTCGACCTTCTCGACCACCCAGCCGCGCTGCCCGCGGACCCGCCCGCCGCGCACGTGGAAGACCTGCACGGCCGCCTCGAGCTCGTCCTCGGCGAGGGCGAACACGTCGGCGTCGGTGGCGTCGGGCAGCACGACCGCGGTGCGCTCGAGGGCGCGGTTCAGCGCCGCGATGTCGTCGCGCAGCCGCGCGGCCGCCTCGAAGTCGAGCTCGGAGGACGCCTGCTTCATCTGCCGCTCGAGCCGGCGCACGTGGCCGGTGCTGCCACCTGCCATGAAGTCGCAGAACTCGCTCGGCCAGCTCGCGGTGCTCCTCGGGGCTGACGCGGCCCACGCACGGGGCCGAGCACTTGTCGATGTACCCCAGCAGGCACGGGCGCCCGGACTGCGTCGCGCTGCGGAACACCCCCGCCGAGCAGGTGCGGACGGGGAACACCCGCAGCATCAGGTCGACGGTCTCGCGGATGGCCCAGGCGTGCGCGTACGGCCCGAAGTAGCGCGTGCCCTTGCGCTTGGCGCCGCGCATCACCAGCGCGCGGGGGAACTCCTCGCCCATCGTCACCGCGAGGTACGGGTAGGACTTGTCGTCGCGGTAGCGGACGTTGAACCGCGGGTCGAACTCCTTGATCCAGGCGTACTCGAGCTGCAGCGCCTCGACCTCGGTGGACACCACGGTCCACTCGACCGAGGCTGCGGTGGTGACCATCGAGAAGGTGCGCGGGTGCAGCCCGGCGGGGTCGGCGAAGTAGGAGTTGAGCCGCTGCCGCAGGCTCTTGGCCTTGCCGACGTAGACGACCCGGCCGTGCGCGTCGCGGAACCGGTAGACGCCGGGCGACTCCGGGATCTCCCCGGTGCGGGGACGGTACGTCGACGGGTCGGCCACGTCCCTCAGCCTAGGAACCGCGTCCGACAGCCGCGCCCCGACCCTGGCCGCGCGCCGTGGCGGGACCGGCCAGCGCCACGGCGAGGTCGTGGGCCTGGACGCGGATCTCGGGCACGGCCGTGGTCTCCCACACCTCGCCGCGCCGCAGCGCCCCGAGGGTCCACAGCCGGTGGCCGCGGCCGTCCCGGCCGAGCACCTGCCCGTCGGGGTCGGTCGCCAGCCCGAGCGCCAGCGGCCCCGGGACGGCCAGGCCGTCGTCGAGCAGCGCGCGCAGCAGCGGGTCGTGGGAGCGGGCCGGGTCCAGGAGGGGGCCGGTGCAGCTCACGACGTGGTCGACCACCACCGTGGTCCCGTCCGACAGCCCGACCCGCAGCCCCTCCGGGGTCCGGACGGCGTCCGCGACGCCCGCCGCCCGCACCGTGAGGGCGCCCGACGCGCGGGCCGCGGCGATCGCGGTGGCGCTCGCCCGCGGCATCCGGTGCCGGAGCACCTCCCAGCGACGCACGTCGTGGGCGAGCAGCTCGGCGCGGCAGTGCCCGCACAGCCGCTGCCAGCACTCGGCGGCCCGGGTCCGCACACCGTCGATCACCTCGCGCCAGTCGCCACCGGCCCGCACCGTCCGTGCCACCTGGTCCTGCACCGCCGCCACCAGGGTCCGCGTGTCCAGCTCGACGTCGTCGGGCAGCACGAAGGGGGTAGGGACGACCGGTCGCGAGGCGTGCACCCGCGGCAGCAGCCCGTGCCGCGACACGGCGTGCAGGGTGCGTCCGGGGCGCCGCAGCGTCAGCGCGGCGTCGACCATGGTCAGGCCGGTGCCGACCAGGAGCACCCGGTCGCCGTCGAGCCGGGCGAGCGCGCCCGGCGTCCACGGGTCGTCGACCAGGGCGGGGTCCTCGCGCAGGCCCGCGGGCGCCCACGCCGCGCCGGGCGCCTGGACGCCGAGCGCGAGCACGACGTCGTCGCCGTCGACCGCCCCGCCGTCGTCGAGGTGCACCCGGGTGCGGTCCCCGGGAGCAGGGCCCACCCGGACGGCACGGCGCCGGACCCGCCGGAGGCGGCCGACGGCGCCGGGCGCGGCGACCTCCTGCTCCAGCGTCTCGGCGAGGTAGGTGCCGTACCGGCCGCGTGGCAGATAGGCCCCCGGCCCGGCCTGCGCGTCGTGAGCCCGGGCCCACCGCAGCAGGTGCTCGGGGTCGTCGGGCAGGGCGCTCATCCCGCTCGCGGGGACGTTGAGCAGGTGCCGCGGGTCGTCGGTGCTGTACGCCACCCCGCGACCGGTGCCGCCCGTGCCGACCAGCGCGACGACCGCCTCGCCACCGGCGGGGGGCCCGCCCGTGCGCCAGCGACGCAGCAGCTGCAGCGCGACCAGGGTGCCCGCGGCACCGTCGCCGACCACGACCACCTGCGCCGACGGGACGGGACCAACGGGTTCGCGGTGGTCACGGGGGTCGGTGGCGGGCATCGTCTGGATCCTGACCGTCTCACTCCCCGGACGCAAACCGGGTCGGGCGGCCGGACGGCTGTCAGGGGCACCGGGCAGGGTGGGGTCATGGTCAGCACCGGCATCGTGGTCCGTCCGCAGTCCCCGCCCGAGCAGCTGCGCGAGCTCGTCGCGGCGGCCGACGCCTCGTCGGTCGACGAGCTGTGGCTGTGGGAGGACTGCTTCCTCGAGGGAGGCCTCACCACGGCCGCCCTCGCCCTCGCCTGGTCGAGCCGCCTTCGGGTCGGCATCGGGCTGCTGCCGGTGCCGCTGCGCAACCCGGCGGTGGTCGCGATGGAGGCGGCCGTCCTGGCCCGCGCCTTCCCCGACCGCTTCGTGCTCGGCCTCGGCCACGGCGTGCTCGGCTGGATGGAGCAGGTGGGTGCGCGTGCGCCGTCGCCGATGACCCTGCTGCGCGAGCACACCTCGGCCGTGCGCCGGCTGCTGGCCGGCGAACGGGTCGACGTCGACGGCGACTACGTGCACCTCGACGGCGTGGCCCTCGACTGGCCGCCCCAGCGCCCGCCCACGGTGCTCGTCGGCGCGCGCGGGCCGAAGACGGTGCGGCTGGCGGGCGAGCTCTCCGACGGCGTGCTGCTCGACGCCGACGTCACCGACCCGGACGAGGTGCGCCGCGGGCGCGGGCTCGCCCAGCAGGGACGCGACGCCGCCGGGACCCCCGGACGGGTGCAGGTGACCGTCTACGCCGAGATCGCCACCGGCGCCGTGACGGCCGACGCCGTGAGCGAGCGGGTGGGGCTGCTCGCCGAGGCCGGCGCCGACACCGTGGTGCTGCAGTCCGACGAGGCGCGGCCCGACCCGCGGGCGCTGCTGGCCGCGCTCGGCTGAGGCGGCGCCGACCGCGCGGCGTCAGCCGACGACGAGCTGGTCGCCGTCCAGGGTGACGTCGACCGCCGCCAGCGCCGAGGTGGCCGGGCCCTGCAGCACGGCGCCGCCGTCGGCGGCGTCGAACTCGCTGCCGTGGTTGGGGCACACCAGGGTGGTGCCCTCGCCGGCCCCGACCGTCGTGCCCTGGTGCGTGCACCGCGCGTCGAAGGCGACGAACTCGCCCTCCGTCGGCTGCGCCACCACGTACGCGGCGCCGTCGACCTGCACGACGACGGCGGTGCCGACCGCCACCTCGGACGCGGCGATGGTGCCGCCCGAGGCGGCGCCGCCGCCGTCGGACCCGGTCTCGGACCCGGTCTCGGACCCGGTCTCGGACCGCGCCGGTGCTGCCGCCGTCGTCACCGGAGCAGGCGACGAGCAGCCCGGGGACGAGGGTGACGCCGCCGAGCGAGGCGAGCGTGCGCATGACCGTCCGGCGCGAGGGGCACCAGTCGTCGAGCGTGCCGCGCGGCGCGACCGCGGGAGCGGTGCGGCGGGCGGGGATCTGGGTGCTCACGGGTGCCTCCTGGCGCTCGGTCGCGACGACCGCGGCCGTCGGTGCTGGACCTGACCAAGCATGCCGGTGAACTCTCAAGAGGACGTCAAGCGAACCCTGTGAGTCTGTTGGGAAGCAGCCCGCCTCAGCGCGCCCCAGCCGTCTTCTTCGTCGCGGCCTTCTTCGTCGCGGCCTTCTTCGTCGCGGTCTTCTTCGCCGCGGCCTTCTTCACCGCGGTCTTCGTGGTGGCGGCCTTCTTCGGGGCGGCCTTCTTCGCCGCCCTCGTGGTCGACGCCGTCGCGCGCGGTCGCAGCGACTGGGCGGCGGCCACCGTGGTGGTCGGCCGCACCCCGCGGTCGCCCGCCGGGAGGATCTTCTGCAGGAACTCGCCGGTGTAGCTGCCCTGCACCCGCGCGACCTGCTCGGGGGTGCCCTCGGCCAGCACGGTGCCGCCCCCGGAGCCGCCCTCCGGTCCCATGTCGACGACCCAGTCGGCCGACTTGATCACGTCGAGGTTGTGCTCGATGACGATGACCGTGTTGCCCTTCTCGACCAGGCCCTCGAGCACGCCGAGCAGCTTGCGGATGTCCTCGAAGTGCAGCCCCGTGGTCGGCTCGTCGAGCACGTAGACCGTGCGCCCGGTGGAGCGCTTCTGCAGCTCGCTGGCGAGCTTGACGCGCTGCGCCTCGCCGCCGGACAGCGTGGGCGCCGGCTGGCCCAGCCGGACGTAGCCGAGCCCGACCTCGAC
The DNA here is from genome assembly GCA_963715595.1 of uncultured Actinomycetota bacterium. Lineage (GTDB taxonomy): Bacteria > Actinomycetota > Actinomycetes > Actinomycetales > CAWJMD01 > MFD01275-22. The sequence goes on along the minus strand of OY970255.1, from coordinate 1,472,249 downwards.
CAGCGTGCGCAGGTGCCGGGCGATGGCCGGGACGTTCTCGAAGAAGTCGGCGGCCTCCTCGATCGGCATGTTCAGCACGTCGGCGACGGTCTTGCCCTTGAAGTGCACCTCGAGCGTCTCCCGGTTGTACCGGGCGCCGTGGCAGACCTCGCAGGCCACGTAGACGTCGGGGAGGAAGTTCATCTCGATCTTGATCGTGCCGTCGCCCTGGCAGTTCTCGCAGCGACCGCCCTTGACGTTGAACGAGAACCGGCCGGGCTGGTACCCGCGCACCTTGGCCTCGGTGGTCTGCGCGAACAGCTTGCGCATGTGGTCCCACACGCCGGTGTACGTCGCCGGGTTGGAGCGCGGCGTGCGCCCGATCGGCGACTGGTCGACGTGCACGACCTTGTCGAGGTGCTCGAGCCCGGTGACGGTGCGGTGCCGGCCGGGGACCTGGCGCGCGCCGTTCAGCTTGTTGGCCAGCACCGTGTAGAGGATCGAGTTCACCAGCGTCGACTTGCCCGACCCGGACACCCCGGTGACCGCCACGAAGCAGCCGAGCGGGAACGAGACGTCGATGCCCGCGCAGGTTGTGCTCGCGGGCGCCGACGACCGCCACGGCGCGGGCGGGGTCGGCCACGCGCCGCCTCTCGGGCACCGGGATGGACTCGCGACCCGACAGGAACCGGCCCGTCAGCGACGTCCTGTGCTTCAGCAGCCCCTCGACCGAGCCGGAGTGCACGACGTGGCCGCCGTGCTCCCCCGCGCCGGGACCGATGTCGACGACCCAGTCGGCCGAGGCGATGGTGTCCTCGTCGTGCTCGACCACGATCAGGGTGTTGCCGAGGTCGCGCAGCCTCGTCAGCGTCGAGATCAGCCGGCGGTTGTCGCGCTGGTGCAGGCCGATGCTCGGCTCGTCGAGCACGTACAGCACCCCGACCAGGCCCGACCCGATCTGGGTCGCCAGCCGGATGCGCTGCGCCTCGCCGCCGGACAGCGTGCCGGCGGGGCGGTCGAGGGAGAGGTAGTCGAGGCCGACGTCGAGCAGGAAGCCGAGCCGGGCGTTGATCTCCTTGAGCACGGCGGCCGCGATCTGGGCCTGGCGGGAGTCCAGCTCGAGCCCGGCGAGGAACTGCGCGCACTCGGCGACGGGCAGCGCGCAGACCTGGGCGATCGAGCGGTCGCCGATGCGCACGGCGAGGACCTCGGGCTTGAGCCGGGCGCCCTTGCACGCGGGGCACGGCACCTCGCGCATGTAGCCCTCGTACCGCTCGCGCGACCAGTCGGAGTCGGTCTCGGAGTGGCGCCGCTTGATGAACGGCACGACGCCCTCGAACCCGGAGGTGTACGACCGCTCGCGGCCGAACCGGTTCCGGTACCGCACGTGCACCTGGTAGTCCTCGCCGTGCAGCAGCGCCTCCTTGGCGCGCTCGGGCAGCGCCCGCCACGGCTTGTCCATCGAGAAGCCGAGCTGGTCGCCGAGGCCCTTCATCAGCCGGTGGTAGTACTCGTTGCTGCCCTGCGCCGTGCCCCACGGCGCGATCGCGCCCTCGCCGAGCGACAGCTCGTCGTCGGGCACGAGCAGCTCGGGGTCGACCTCGAGCCGCACGCCGATGCCGGTGCAGGTCTCGCAGGCGCCGTAGGGGGCGTTGAACGAGAACGTGCGGGGCTCGACCTCGTCGAGCTGCAGGGGGTGGTCGTTCGGGCAGGCGAGCTTCTCGCTGAACCGCCGCTCGCGTGCGGGGTCCTTCTCGTCGAGGTCGACCATCTCGATCGTGAGCAGGCCGCCGGACAGCCCGAGCGCGGTCTCGACCGAGTCGGTGAGGCGGCGCTGCGCCGACGGCTTGGCCGCGAGCCGGTCGATGACGACGTCGATGGTGTGCTTGAGCTTCTTCTCCAGCGTGGGCGGGGTCGTCAGCGAGACCACCTCGCCGTCGACGCGGGCCCGGGCGAAGCCCTTGCCCTGCAGCTCGGCGAACAGGTCGGCGTACTCGCCCTTGCGGCCGCGGACCACCGGGGCCAGCACCTGGAACCGGGTGCCCTCGGGCAGCTCGAGCAGGCGGTCGACGATCTGCTGCGGCGTCTGGCGGCCGATCGGCTCGTCGCAGACCGGGCAGTGCGGGACGCCGGCGCGCGCCCACAGCAGGCGCAGGTAGTCGTAGACCTCGGTGATGGTGCCGACCGTCGACCGCGGGTTGCGGCTGGTCGACTTCTGGTCGATCGACACCGCCGGCGACAGGCCCTCGATGAAGTCGACGTCGGGCTTGTCCATCTGCCCCAGGAACTGGCGGGCGTAGGCGCTCAGCGACTCGACGTACCGGCGCTGCCCCTCGGCGAAGATCGTGTCGAACGCCAGGGACGACTTGCCCGACCCGGACAGCCCCGTGAACACCACCAGCGCGTCGCGCGGCAGGTCGAGGTCGACGTCCTTGAGGTTGTGCTCGCGGGCGCCCCGCACCACCAGCTGGTGAGCCGGTGCCGGGGTGGCGGCCGCCGCCGCGCGGGAGCGCGGTCGGGACGTCGTGGAGGGTCGAGAAGAGGTGGCGGAGGGCACGTCCAGCACTCTAGGTGGCGCCTCCGACAACGGCTCGTCCGTCCCCCCGGGGGCGGCCGGGGTGCGGCCTCGGCCGTGCGGGCTAAGGTCGCCGGGGTGAGCGAGCACACGCCCGACCTGCCGCCCGAGAGCGACCGCCTCGACGACCTGCGCGACCCGGCCCAGTTCGGCCACGCGCTGCGCGTCCTCACCGACGAGACCGACCGGCTGATGGACACGGTCAAGGCCCTCGACGACGCGGCCGTCCGCGAGCCGTCGCTGTGCGAGGGCTGGGACCGCGCGATGCTGCTCACCCACGTGGCCCGCAACGCCGACGCGCTGTGCAACCTGGTGAGCACCGTCGCCACGGGCGACGTGGTGCCGATGTACCCGTCCGAGGAGTCTCGCGACGAGGGCATCCGCGCCGGCGCCGGACGCTCCGCGGCCGAGATCGAGGCCGACGTCGAGACCAGCGCAGACCGGTTCCTCGACGCGTTCGTCGCCCTCCCCGCCGGGCACGACGTCACCGTGGGCCTGCGCAAGGGCGCCACCCTCCCGTCGTACGAGATCGGGCTGATGCGCAGCTACGAGATCGTGCTGCACCACCTCGACCTGGGGACGGGCTACGACCTCGACCGGGCCGACCCGGCGCTGCTGGACCGCGTCCTGGCCGAGGGGTGCCGGCGCACGACGGCGCGCGGAGGCCGTCCGACGACGCTGCGCGACGACGGGGGCGCCGAGTGGCACGTCGGCGACGGCGGGCCGGTCGTCGAGGGCAGCCGGGGCGCGCTGGTCGCGTGGGTGACGGGACGGGCCGACGGCTCCGCGCTGCAGGGTGACCTGCCCGACCGCCCGTTCTGGGGCTGACGGCGTGCCGCTCCCCATCGGCGACTACGCGCTGATCGGCGACTGCCACACCGCCGCCATGGTCGGGCGGGACGGGTCGGTCGACTGGCTGTGCCTGCCCCGGTTCGACTCGCCCTCGATGTTCGGTGCGCTGCTCGGCGACGAGGGGCACGGCCGCTGGCTGCTGGCGCCGGAGGGCCAGGTGGTGTCGACCCACCGCGAGTACGTGGGCGACACGTTCGTGCTGCGCACCCGCTGGGAGACCGCCGACGGCGAGGTCGAGGTGCTCGACCTGATGCCGCACGGCGACCGCCGGGCCGACCTGCTGCGCCGGGTCCGGGGCGTGCGCGGCACGGTGACGATGCGGCAGGAGGTGACGTTCCGGTTCGGCTACGCGACCGCGATGCCCTGGGTGCAGCAGCGCGCCGAGCTGGCCTGCGCACCCGGGCACCGCGCGATGCTGGCCCTGGCCGGGCCGGACGCCGTCGTCCTGCGCGGGCCGCACCTGCACCCCACCGACCACGCGCACGTCGGCACCTTCACGGTCGCCGAGGGCCAGACGCACGACATCACCCTCACCTGGTTCCCCTCGCACCGGCCGCCGCCCGACCCGGCCGACGCCGACCAGCAGGTCGCCGACACGCTGCGGTACTGGCAGGACTGGGCCGACCGCGCCGACCTGTCCGGGCCCTATGGAGCCCACGTCCGGCGCTCGCTGCTGGTGCTGCGCGCGCTCACGCACGAGGACACCGGCGGCATCGTCGCGGCGGCGACGACCTCGCTGCCGGAGGAGTTCGGCGGCCAGCGCAACTGGGACTACCGCTACGTCTGGCTGCGCGACGCCGCGCTGACGCTGGAGGCGCTGCTCGAGCACGGGTACGCCGCCGAGGGGTTGGAGTGGCGTGAGTGGCTGATGCGCGCGGTCGCCGGCGACCCGGACGACGTGCAGATCATGTACGGGCTCTCCGGCGAGCGCGACCTGCCCGAGCGCGAGCTGACGTCGCTGCCCGGCTACGAGGGCGCCCGACCGGTGCGGGTCGGCAACGGCGCGGTCTCGCAGTACCAGGCCGACGTCCTCGGCGAGGTGCTCGTGGCGCTCGAGCACGCGCGCCGGGTGGGCGTCGACGAGGACGAGTACTCGTGGCCGCTGCAGCGGGCGCTGCTCGGCTTCGTCGAGGAGAACTGGGAGCGGCCCGACAACGGCATCTGGGAGATCCGTGGCCCGCAGCGCCGGTTCACGCACTCCCTGGTGATGGTGTGGGCGGCGCTCGACCGCGGGGCGCACGCCGTGCGCCACCACGGCGTCGACGGGCCCGTGGAGCGCTGGGAGGCGCTGCGAGAGAAGGTGCGTCAGGAGATCGAGGACACCTGCTTCGACCGCGCGCGCGGCACGTACACCCAGTACCCCGGCTCCCCGGGTGTCGACGCCGCGCTGCTGCAGCTGCCCCAGGTGGGGTACCTCGACCCCGACGACCCGCGGATGCTCGGCACCGTCGCGGCGATCGAGGACGAGCTGCTCGTCGACGGGTTCCTGCTGCGGTACCGCACCGAGACCGGCGTCGACGGCCTGCCGCCCGGCGAGAACGCGTTCCTCGCCTGCTCGTTCTGGCTGGTCGAGCAGTACGCGCGGTCCGGGCGCGTCGTCGACGCCCGCACCCTGATGGACCGGCTGCTGGCCTGCGCCAACGACGTCGGGCTGCTGGCGGAGATGTGGGACGCGTCCGGGCAGCGGCAGGCGGGCAACGCCCCGCAGGCGCTGTCGCACCTGGCGCTGGTGCGCGCGGCCGACGCCCTCGACGACGCGCACGCCAACCGGCTGCGGCGCTGAGGAGGCTCTGGTGGACCAGTACGTCAGCGTCGTCACCCTCGCGGTCGAGGACCGCCCGCGTGGCAGGGTGCAGCCGTGAGCACCTACACCGCCGTCGAGGTCACCGAGCTGCCCGGAGCCACGCTGCGCACCGCCTCGGTGTCGGAGCAGGACAACATCGCCTACCTGCTGACCAGCACGGCCACCGGCGCGCAGGTGCTCGTCGACGCGGCCGACCAGGTCGACGACGTGCTGGCGATGGTGCAGGCGGGCGCGCCGGACCGCCGCCTCGACCTCGTCGTCACCACCCACCAGCACTGGGACCACCACCGCGCCCTGCCCGCCGTGGTCGAGGCCACCGGGGCCCGGACGGCGGCCGGCGCCGACGACGCCGACGCGCTCCCCGTCGCGCCCGACCAGCGGCTCGAGCACGGCGAGAGGCTGGTCGTCGGCGACCTCGTGCTCGACGTCGTGCACCTGCGTGGCCACACCCCCGGCTCGGTCGCCCTCGCCTGGACCGACGGCGGCGGCACGACCCACCTGTTCACCGGCGACAGCCTGTTCCCCGGCGGCGTCGGCAACACGAACGGCGACGCCGAGCGGTTCACCTCGCTGGTCGACGACGTCGAGGAGCGCCTGTTCGGCGTCTACGACGACTCCGCCGTCGTGCACCCCGGCCACGGCGCCACCACCACCCTGGGCGTCGAGCGTCCGCACCTGGCCGAGTGGCGCGAGCGCGGCTGGTGACGCCTGCGCCCGCCGGCGCCGCGACGTGGCCGGCGGCTGGTTGGATGGGGCATGGTCCTGGAGGTCGCCACCATCACCGTCCTGCCCGGCGCCGAGAAGGCGTTCGTGGCCTCGTACCGCGAGGCGCGTGAGGTCCTCGTCGGCGCCGACGGGTGCCGCAGCGTGCGGATGACGAGGGGCGTCGAGTCCCCGTCCACGTTCGTGCTGCTGGTCGAGTGGGACTCGGTCGAGGCGCACGAGGAGGGGTTCCGGCAGACCGAGCGGTTCACCGCCTGGCGGAACGCCATCGGCCCGCACTTCTCGGGTCCCCCGCACGTCGAGCACTACGAGGACGTCGACCATCAGGACGTCGACGCGGACGTCGCCTGCCGAGCTCTGGACGCCGGACGCCGAGCGCGGCACCGCCCGGGAGATCCGTCAGCTCGGCGACCCCGTGCTGCGGTCGGCCGCCACGCCGGTCACGCGGTTCGACGACGACCTCACGCGGCTGATCGACGACATGTTCGCCTCGATGTACGCGGCGCAGGGCGTCGGACTGGCCGCGAACCAGATCGGCGTCGAGTACGACGTGTTCGTCTACGACTGCCCCTTCGACGAGGACGACGAGAACGACCCGGACCTGCCGCCCGAGCACGGGATCGGCTACGTCGTGAACCCGACCCTACCCGCAGCTGGGGCGAGACCCTCGACCTGGTCGGAGGGGTGCCTGTCGCTCGTCGGCTTCGCCTGGGACACACCGCGCGACGACTGCGCGACGGTCGAGGGCGTCGACATCGACGGCAACCCGGTGAGCGTCAGCGGCAGCGGCATGCTCGGCCGCTGCCTGCAGCACGAGGCCGACCACCTGCGCGGCACGGTCTACCTCGACCGGCTCCCCCGGCTGCAGAAGGGCAAGGCCATGCGGCGGTTCCTGGAGCACCAGGAGACCTTCGTCCCCTGACCGGCGGGCTCACACGACGTCGGACGCGGTGTACGGGCTGCCGGGCCAGTAGGCCCACTCCTCGAAGTGCTCGACGCGGCCGTCGGCGGTGAACCTCAGGACCCACAGGTCGGTGTACTCCTGCTGGTGCGGCGCGAGGTACTCGACCACCACGCGGACCACGGCGACGAGGCCGTCGACGGCCACGACGGTCGATCGCATCGTGAAGGTGGTGTCGTCGTCCTCCCGCCACGACCCGCGCAGCGCGGCGTGGCCCACCAGCGGTTCCTCGTACGGGGACTTCAGGTAGTGGACCTGCGCGGTGAACAGCCGCTCGACCCCGGTGAGGTCGCGATCGCGCCAGGCGGTCTCGTAACCCGCGACCCACCGGGCCACGCCGGCGCGGTCGAGCGGGGCGATGCCCTCGTGGGGGTCAGGCATGGCCGGCCTGCTGCATGCCGCGCAGCTCCTTCTTCAGGTCCTTGATCTCGTCGCGCAGCCGCGCCGCCAGCTCGAACTGCAGCTCGCTCGCGGCGGTGTGCATCTGCTCGCTCAGCTGCTGGATCAGGTCGGCGAGGTCGCGACCGGGCAGCAGGTCGGTGCCGGTGCGCCGGCCGCCGTCGCGGGTCCGCGACGCCATGCCCGGCACGGGCGTCTTGCCGCGCGACTGCTGGCGTCCACCGCCGCCGAGCAGCGGTCTCGGTGTCGGCGTCCTCGCGGTCGATCAGGTCGGTGATGTCGGCGATGCGCTTGCGCAGCGGCTGCGGGTCGACGCCCTTCGCCGTGTTGTAGGCGACCTGCTTGGCGCGGCGGCGGTTCGTCTCGTCGATCGCCGTGCTCCATCGACGGCGTGATCTTGTCGGCGTACATGTGCACCTGGCCCGACACGTTGCGGGCCGCGCGGCCGATGGTCTGGATCAGCGAGGTGCCCGAGCGCAGGAAGCCCTCCTTGTCGGCGTCGAGGATCGCCACCAGCGACACCTCCGGCAGGTCGAGGCCCTCGCGCAGCAGGTTGATGCCGACCAGCACGTCGAACTCGCCCATGCGCAGCTCGCGCAGCAGCTCGACCCGGCGCAGCGTGTCGACCTCGGAGTGCAGGTAGCGCACCCGCACGCCCTGCTCGAGCAGGTAGTCGGTGAGGTCCTCGGCCATCTTCTTGGTCAGCGTGGTGACCAGCACCCGCTCGTCGCGCTCGGCGCGGCTGCGGATCTCGCCCAGCAGGTCGTCGATCTGGCCCTTGGTCGGCTTGACCACGACCTCGGGGTCGATCAGGCCGGTGGGGCGGATGATCTGCTCGACGACGCCGTCGCCCTGCGCGAGCTCGTACGGGCCCGGGGTCGCCGACAGGTAGACGGTCTGGCCGATCCGCTCGAGGAACTCCTCCCAGCGCAGCGGCCGGTTGTCCATCGCGCTCGGCAGCCGGAAGCCGTGGTCGACCAGCGTCCGCTTGCGGCTCATGTCGCCCTCGTACATCGCCGCCGATCTGCGGCACGGTCACGTGCGACTCGTCGATGACGAGCAGGAAGTCCTCGGGGAAGTAGTCGATCAGCGTGTGCGGCGCCGAGCCGGGCGCGCGGCCGTCGATGTGGCGGGAGTAGTTCTCGATGCCCGAGCAGGAGCCGACCTGGCGCATCATCTCGATGTCGTAGGTGGTGCGCATGCGCAGCCGCTGCGCCTCGAGCAGCTTGCCCTGCCGCTCGAGCTCGGCCAGCCGGTCGGCCAGCTCGAGCTCGATGCCGGTGATCGCCTTCTCCATCCGCTCCGGGCCGGCGACGTAGTGCGTGGCCGGGAAGACGTACATCTCCTTCTCCTCGTGCACGACCTCGCCGGTGAGCGGGTGGAGCGTGTAGATCGCGTCGATCTCGTCGCCGAAGAACTCGATGCGGACCGCGAGCTCCTCGTACACCGGGATGATCTCGACGGTGTCGCCGCGCACCCGGAACGTGCCGCGGGTGAACGACAGGTCGTTGCGGGTGTACTGCATGCCGACGAACTGGCGCAGCAGCTCGTCGCGCTCGATCGTGTCGCCGACCCGCAGCCGGACCATGCGGTCGACGTACTCCTGCGGCGTGCCGAGGCCGTAGATGCACGACACCGACGCCACCACGACCACGTCGCGGCGGGTCAGCAGCGAGTTGGTCGCCGAGTGCCGCAGCCGCTCGACCTCGTCGTTGATCGAGGAGTCCTTCTCGATGTAGGTGTCGGTCTGCGGGACGTACGCCTCGGGCTGGTAGTAGTCGTAGTACGAGACGAAGTACTCGACCGCGTTGTTCGGCAGCAGCTCGCGGAACTCGTTGGCGAGCTGGGCGGCCAGGGTCTTGTTCGGCGCCATCACCAGCGTGGGCCGCTGCAGCTGCTCGATCATCCAGGCCGTGGTCGCCGACTTGCCGGTGCCGGTGGCGCCGAGCAGCACGACGTCCTGCTCCCGCCGCTCGACCCGGCGGACCAGGTCGGCGATCGCGGTGGGCTGGTCGCCGGACGGCTGGAACGTCGTGATCGACCTCGAACGGGGCGACGCTGCGCTGCAGGTCGGTCACGGGACGCATGGCGTCCACGGTAGGCGGACCCACCGACAACGGCACCGCGCAGGGTCAGGCGCGGGGCGCCAGGTCCTGCACGGGACGTCGCTGACCGGGCACCGCGGGCGCACCGGTGGCGACCGGGACGGCCGACAGCACCCGCACCGGGCGGCCCTGCGCGTCCAGGTGCACCGTGGCGACCCCCGCGACCTGCAGGGCGTGCAGGACGTCGGCGGCCACGCCGAGCGAGGCGGCGACGGCGACCGGGGCGACGTCGTCCGCGCGGCGGCGCCGGTCCAGGCCGGTGAAGCGCTTGCGCTGCTGCTCGGCCCACAGCACCAGGGCGCACCCGAGCAGGACGATCATCGCGAGCACCAGCCACATGGCGTCGGCGTCGACGCTGGCCCGCTCGAGCACCGACCGCACCCAGACGGTGCGCAGGCCCAGCGTCCAGGCGAGCAGCGTGATCGCGGGCAGCCAGAGGTAGGCGTAGAGGGTCCAGGCCGCGGCGGTCACCGTCCCGAACACGCGGCGGCGGACGCCGGCCTCGGTGCGGGCGGCGGCCCGGGTGTGGTGGACGGCGTCGACGGCCCTCACGCGACACCCCGGTCGGGGCTGACCCAGACGGCGCGGCCGCGGTCGCGACCGAGCAGGACGGCCGGCGTCGCCGCCACGACCGACGCGAAGCCGATCAGCCAGAAGGCGATCGGGTACCAGATCATCCAGAAGAACGAGCGCCCGATGCCCGGCTCGTAGCGCCGGTCGATCACCAGGCTGACGCCGAACTGCAGCATGCAGGTGCCCGCGAGCACCACGGTCTGCCAGCTCGGGGAGAACAGGTCGACGTACGCCCAGGACGGCGCCGCGCCGGTGGCCGAGACCAGACCCAGCCCGACGAGCACCAGCAACGTCGCGGCCCAGGTGGCCGACAGCCACGACTCCAGGACGACGGGCCACATCCGCCGGCGCCGCCACACGAACAGGTCGCGGGTGTACCGCTTCACCACCTGCGCGCCGCCCTTGGACCACCGCAGCCGCTGGCCCCACAGGCCCCGCAGCGTCTCGGGCACCAGGATCGAGCAGAGGGCGCGCGGCTCGTACCGCACGTCCCAGTGGTCCATCTGCAGCCGCCAGGAGATGTCGATGTCCTCGGTCAGCATGTCGTCGTTCCAGTAGCCCACCCGGTCGAGCGCCGTGCGGCGGAACCCCGCGATGACCCCCGAGACGGTGAACACGCGCCCGTAGGTGCGCTGCGACCGCTTGATCAGGCCGACGATCGAGCTGAACTCCCCCGCCTGCAGCCGGCCCAGCAGCGTGCCGCGGTTGCGCACGCGCGGGTTGCCCGTCACGGCACCGACGCGCGGCCCGGAGGTGAGGTGCCAGACCATCCAGTGCGCGGCGTACTCGTCCAGGATCGCGTCGCCGTCGACGCACACGAGGTACTCGCTGCGCGCGGCCAGCGACGCGGTGCGCAGCGCGACGGCCTTGCCCTGGTTCGTCGCCAGGTGCAGCACCCTCAGCCGCGGGTCCGCGGCGGCCAGCTCGTCGAGGACGGCACCGGTGTCGTCGGTGCTGCCGTCGTCGACCGCGATCACCTCCAGGTGCGGGTAGCGCTGCTCCAGCAGCGACCGCACGGTCTCGCGGACGTTCGGGCCCTCGTCGTGGCAGGGCACGACCAGTGACACCAGCGGGGCGTCGATCAGCGCGGGCGGCTGCTCGACCGGTGCCTGCCCGCGCTCGCGGCGCAGGTAGAAGTACAGCCCGCCGACCATCCACACGAACGCCATCACGACCGGGTACAGGAACACGAACGTGCTCGCGGCTGCGCGCACCGTGCTCACCTCCTCGGCCGTGGGCGGACGCCCACCCACCAGTGGTGATCGCCCTGCGAGGGGTCCGACTTGAGCCGCTACCCGCCCTCGTCGTGACGCGGGGGCACGAGATCGACCCGGACGGGGGCGCCCGGGTCGCACGAACGCAGCACCGTGGTCCCGTCGACGACGACGACCCCGACGGGCGCCAGCCGCGTCCGGAGGTCGTCGGTCGGGGTGCCCGTCGCGGGCTCCACGCTCACCCGGTCGCCCAGCGCCCCGATCACGCCGCCGAGCCCGTCGAGCGCGAGACGCACCCGGGCGGCCAGGCGGTCCGCCGCCCCGGGCGGCACGGGCCCCTCGTCGGCGGCCCGGCCCGCGAGCAGGTTGTCGCGGAACGGCAGCAGCCGCTCCTCGCGCAGCCGGTCGACGGCGCGCTCGAGGTCCTGCGGCGTCCCCGCGTTGTCCAGCCACACGTCGGCGGCGGCGCGGCGGTCGGCGTCGGCGGCCTGGCTGGCGATCCGACGGCGCGCGTCGTCCTCGGGCAGGCCGCGGCCCACCAGGCGTCCCACCCGGGTCTCGACCGGGGCGTCGACGACCACCACCAGGTGGTAGCCCGCGCCCATCCGCTTCTCGACCAGGAGCGGGACGTCGTGCACGAGCAGGGCGTCCGCCGGGGCCGCAGCCACGATCTGCGCGGTGCGCCGCCCGATCAGCGGGTGGGTGATCGCCTCCAGCGCCCGGCGCCGGCCCTCGTCGGCGAACACGATCGCCGCCAGCGCCGCCCGGTCGAGCGCGCCGTCGGGCCCCAGCACCTGCGCCCCGAACTCCTCGACCACCGCGGCCAGCCCGTCGGTGCCCGGGGCGACCACCTCGCGGGCGAGCGCGTCGGCGTCGACGACGACGGCGCCCCGCTCCGCCAGCCGGCTGGCCACCGTCGACTTGCCCGACCCCGTCCCGCCCGTCAGCCCGATGCGCAGCACCGTCCGAGCCTAGGGGCCGCAGCGGCGACGACGGAGCCCCGCCACCCTCGAGGGGTGACGGGGCTCGTCGGTCGTGCGGGGTCGTGCAGGCGGTGCTCAGGCGCCGCCGGTGAGCTTCTCGCGCAGGGCCGCCAGGGCCTCGTCGGAGGCCAGGGTGCCCTCGTCCTTCGGCGGGGCCGGGGACGACGACGCGGAGGAGGAGCCGGACGACGAGGACGACGCCGACGCCGAGTCGGAGGAGTACGAGGTGGCGGCGGACTCGCCACCGGACTCGATCGCCTCGACCTCGGCCTTGGCGGCCTCGGTGACCTGCTTCTTGTGCGACTCCCAGCGCGCGTGGGCCTCGGCGTACTGCCGCTCCCACTCCTCGCGCTGGGTGTCGTAGCCCTCGAGCCACTCCTGGGTCTCGGGGTCGAAGCCCTCGGGGTACTTGTAGTTGCCGGCCTCGTCGTACTCCTGCGCCATGCCGTACAGCGACGGGTCGAAGTCCTCGGAGTCGGCGTCGACGCCCTCGTTGGCCTGCTTCAGCGACAGCGAGATGCGCCGGCGCTCGAGGTCGATGTCGATGACCTTGACGAAGATCTCGGAGCCGACCTGGACGACCTGCTCGGGGATCTCGACGTGGCGCACCGCGAGCTCGGAGATGTGCACCAGGCCCTCGATGCCCTCCTCGACGCGCACGAACGCACCGAACGGGACGAGCTTGGTGACCTTGCCCGGGACGACCTGGCCGATCGCGTGGGTCCGGGCGAACTGCTGCCACGGGTCCTCCTGCGTCGCCTTCAGCGACAGCGAGACGCGCTCGCGGTCCATGTCGACGTCGAGGACCTCGACGGTGACCTCCTGGCCCACCTCGACGACCTCGGACGGGTGGTCGATGTGCTTCCAGGACAGCTCGGAGACGTGCACCAGACCGTCGACGCCACCGAGGTCGACGAACGCACCGAAGTTGACGATCGAGGACACGACGCCGGAGCGGACCTGACCCTTCTGCAGGGTGTTCAGGAAGTTGATCCGGACCGCGGACTGCGTCTGCTCGAGCCACGCGCGGCGCGAGAGCACGACGTTGTTGCGGTTCTTGTCGAGCTCGATGATCTTGGCCTCGACCTTCTGGCCCACGTAGGGCTGCAGGTCGCGCACCCGGCGCATCTCGACCAGCGACGCGGGCAGGAAGCCGCGCAGGCCGATGTCGAGGATCAGGCCGCCCTTGACGACCTCGATGACGGTGCCCTCGACGACGCCGTCCTCCTCCTTGATCTTCTCGATCGTGCCCCAGGCGCGCTCGTACTGCGCGCGCTTCTTGGACAGGATGAGCCGACCCTCCTTGTCCTCCTTCTGGAGGACCAGGGCCTCGACCTCGTCACCGACGCCGACGACCTCGTTCGGGTCGACGTCGTGCTTGATCGAGAGCTCGCGGGAGGGGATGACACCCTCGGTCTTGTAACCGATGTCGAGGAGGACCTCGTCGCGGTCGACCTTGACGATGGTGCCGGAGACGATGTCGCCGTCGTTGAAGTACTTGATCGTCTCGTCGATGGCGGCGAGGAAGTCCTCGGCCGAGCCGATGTCGTTGATGGCGACCTGGGGGGCGGTGCTCGACGCGGTGGTGCTGGCGGTCATGTAGGAGAGGCTCCGTTTGCGGGCAGGTGGTCTGGACGGGACGCCATCGGGACGGCCCGTCGTGCGGACACGACTGATCTGCGCACGCTCTGTGCGCGTGCCGAGAGTACTCGCGTCGTGCTCAGCGGGTCAAAGACCGTCCGCCCGCGCCGGGGCGTCCCGGACCCACCATGATCGGGGTCGTGGACGACCCCCGCTACGGCTACCGCCCGCTGCCCGCCGGCGCCTCCTCGGCCGCCGGCCGGGCCTACTGGGACCGCGAGGCGGCGGCCTACGGCGCCGAGCACGGCGGCTTCCTCGGCAGCGGCGTCCCCGGCGGCCGGTTCGTGTGGGGCCCGGAGGGCCTGGACGAGGCCGACGCGGGGCTCCTCGGCGACGTGCGCGGCCTCGACGTGCTCGACCTCGGCTGCGGCCAGGCCCAGACCACCCGCTGGCTCGCCGGGCGCGGCGCCCGGGTGGTCGGGCTCGACGTCTCCCTCGGGATGCTCCGCGAGGCCCTCGTGCCGGCGGGGGGCCACCCCGACGTCCCTCCCCCGCTGCTGCAGGGCGACGCCGCCGCGCTGCCGTTCGCCGACGCCGCGTTCGACCTGGTCTGCTCGGCGTACGGCGGCGTCCCGTTCGTGGCCGACGGCGCGGCGCTCGCCGCCGGGGTCGCGCAGGTGCTGCGCCCGGGCGGGCGGTTCGTCTTCTCGGTGACCCACCCGGTGCGGTGGGCGTTCGCGGACGACCCCGGCGAGGCGGGCCTGACCGCGACCCGCTCGTACTTCGACCGCACGCCGTACGTCGAGACCGCCGAGGACGGCTCGGTCACCTACGCCGAGCACCACCGCACGCTCGGCGACCGGGTGCGCGACCTGACCGCGGCCGGGTTCGTCCTGCTCGACGTGGTCGAGCCGCAGTGGCCCGAGGGCCACGACCAGGTGTGGGGCGGCTGGAGCCCGCTGCGGGGCCGCCTGCTGCCCGGCACCGCGGTGTTCGTCGCGCGGAAGGCCTGAGCGTCAGGCCTTCTGGAAGTCGACCGGCCGTGTCGCCCGGCGTCCCTGGTAGGGGGCCTCCTCGTCGCGGCGCCCGCGGGCCAGCAGCACGCCGGCGACCACCAGCACCAGGCCGAGCACGGCCGCGCCGATCGGGCCGGTCGTGGTGACCAGGTCGGCGAGCGACTTGTTCTCCTTGGCCGTCTCGGCCTGCGCCGTGACGGTGGCCTCGTTGAACTCGAGCTGCGCGTCGGTGATGGTGAGCAGCTCCTCGTCGCCGTCGCGCAGCGTCGCGATCTGGTGCTCGGCACCCTTGACGATGACGCCGGTGGCCGGCTCGACCCACACGTGGCGGGTGTTGGCGTAGTAGCGGTCGACCGTCAGGCTCGCCTCGTCGCTGCCGACCAGGTCGCCGGGCACGTCGAGCTCGGCGATCTTGGTGGGCTCGATCACCTGCTCGAACTCGTACACGGCCAGGCCCTCGAGCTCGGACTCCTGCACGAACACCATGTCGGTGGCGGCGCCGATCGAGGTGTCGAAGTACTGGTAGGTCTGCTGCTGGGTGCCGAACGGGAACTTGTACTCGATGCCCTGGTGCTCGACGGGCTCGCCGTTGAGGTTCTCGCCGCAGCAGCTCTCGGCCTCGGACGTGGAGCGGTCGAACGCGACCCGGTCGGTCGTGGCGCTGACCAGCTGGTCCTCGCCCTCGCCCGGCTTCTCGGGGTCGACGATCTTGACGAAGACGTCCCACACCGCTGTGTCGGCGTCGCCGGCCTCGACGTCGCCCCGCACCGTGCGGGTGGCGACGAACTCGCGGCCGGTGCGGACCTCGAGGGCCGCGATGTCGAGGTAGGTGACGTCGCTCGCCTCGGACACGGTGGTGCTGTACTGGTCGAGCGGTGCCACGAGGAGCCGCGGGGCGGCGTACCACTTCAGCATCGGCGCCAGCACCAGCAGGAACACGCCGAGCCCCAGCACCACCAGGCCGATGATCCGCCGCATCGTTCCCTCGTCCACCCTTCGTCACGGGCAGCCGGGGGACGTCGCCGTGACGCCCTACCCTGTCGACCACCCCATCGTGTGCTCGCGCAACCTACCAGCAAGTAACCCGTACTCGGAGGAACTCCGACCATGTCCTCGACCGCGCGTCGCGAGCCGGCTCCGGCGCGGGTCGACGACGTCGGGACGGGCGGCGGCGATCCCCGTCAGGTCGCCCTCGACGGACTGCGGGGGCTGGCGGCGCTGGCGGTGCTGCTCACCCACGTGGGCTTCCAGTCCGGCACCTTCGACGACGGCCTGCTGGGCCGGGTGCTCGGGCGCTTCGACCTCGGCGTCGCGCTGTTCTTCGCCCTCTCGGGCTACCTGCTGCACCTGCCGTTCGCGCGTGCCGCCCACGAAGGCCGTCCGGCCCCGGACGCCCTCGCCTACCTGGTCCGCCGGGCGGCCCGGGTGCTGCCGCTGTACTGGCTGGTGCTGGCGGTCGTCGCGATGGTGCTGGGCACGTCGGCCGGCGACGTGCTCGCCAACGTGCTGCTCGTCCAGATCTACCTGCCGGACGCGATGATCCCGTCCTGGACGCAGACCTGGAGCCTGTCGACCGAGGCGTCGTTCTACCTCGTGCTGCCGCTGCTGGCGTGGTGGCTGGCCCGGCGGCGCCGGCCCGCCCTGGCCGTGTGCGCGCTGGCGCTCGTCGGTGTGGCCCTCGCCGGCGTGACGACCCTCGTCGACATCGGCGGCGAGCCGCTGGCCACCCGCTGGCTGCCGGCGCACCTGTCGTGGTTCTGCGCCGGGCTGCTGCTCGCGCAGGCCCGGGTGGCCCCCGACGCCCCCTGGGCGCGCCGGCTCACCGACCTGGCCGTGCGCCACCCGGGCACCTGCCTCGGCCTGGCGCTGGGGGCCTTCCTGGTGTCGACGACCCCGGTCGCCGGTCCGCTCACCCTCGCGCCGTTCTCGGGCTGGGAGGCGCTGGGCAAGCAGGTGCTGGGCACCGTGGTCGCGTTCGCGGTGCTGCTGCCGTTCGCGCTCGGCGACTCGACGGCCCCCGGCGCCCGGGCGCTCGGCGGCCCCGTCGGCCGCTACCTCGGCGAGGTGTCGTACGGGGTGTTCCTGTGGCACCTGCCGGTGCTCGAGGCGTTCTACGCGGTGAGCGGCACGCCGCTGTTCGGCGGGCACCTGTGGTTCGTGCTGGTCGTCGTCGTCCCGGTCACGCTGGGTCTGGCGACCCTGACGCACCACCTGGTCGAGCGTCCGCTGGTGCGCCGGGCGCACCGCGTCCGACGCGGTGCAGCCACCCCCTGAGCGTCCCCGGCGCCGCGGCGACCACCAGTCCGAGTGCCAGCAGCACCAGCAGCCGGGTCACGACGTCGAGCACGTCGTCGCGGCCGGGCAGCGGGTCGACCACCCGCACCGCGGCGGCCAGGGCGACCGCCGCCGCCGCGGCAGCGGGTACGGCCCGTGGCAGACCCCAGGCACCGACGACCGCCAGCGCGCCCACGGCCAGGCCCGCCGGTCCGGCGACCAGCCCGCCGACGAACAGGGCCGCGGCCGCGCCGGCCGGCCCGCCCGTCCGGACGCCGTCGACCCGGTGCGGGCGGCCCCGCGACGGCAGCAGCAGCAGGACCGGCAGCAGCAGCGCGAGCAGCAGCCCGACCAGCAGCCCCGCGCGGTAGGGGCCGTCGGGAGCGAACACGAGTCGCACCGTGCCGCCGTCGCCCGCGGGGACGACGAACGCCTGCCGCCAGCCGTCGACGACCACCGGGTCGAGCGGCTGCCCGTCGAGCTCGGCCACCCACCCGGGGTTGGTGTTCTCGGTGGTCGCGAGGAGCGCCGCGCCGCCCGGACCGACCTCGACGGTGCGGGCGGTCGCCTCCCACGCCTGCACCTCGACCGGGCGCAGCACGGCGTCGGCGACGTCCGGGGCGGCGACCGGCGTGAGCACCGCCGAGGTCGGCACCAGGCCGGGCAGGCGGCCCAGCACCAGCCGGCTGCGCCCGGCGTCCAGGTCGACGTCGGCGCACGCCCGCCAGGTGATCGTGCCGCCGGTGAGCAGGTCGTCGGCCGTCCAGGACGCCTGCGTCGGCACGAGCCGGCCGTCGACGCCCAGCGGCGGGCCGTCCCCGCACGCCGGCGAGCCGCCTGCACCTTTGACCGGCGGCCACTCCTGCCCGTCGAGCACCAGCCTCGGTGACCTCGAGGTCGGCGGGACGCGACCCGCTCTCCTCGGTCAGCCCGGCCAGGATCTCGACCCGCACGGTGCTCCCGGTGACCTGCAGCAGGTCGACCACCCCGGAGGACGTGGGACCGACGAACTGCTCGCGGCCGTCCACCACCACCCGGAGCGTGGCCGAGGCGTCGGCGAACCACCCGTCGCGGGCACGCACCTGCAGCCGCTCGATCGTGCGGGGGCGGGCAGGGTCAGCTCGAGCACCGGACGCCGGTCGTCACGGGCCGGGCTCCACGCGGTGCGCGGGTCGCCGTCGACGACGGCCCCGGGACGGCCGCGGCTGCGGCCGGGCTCCGCCGGCTGCTCGCCGTCACCTGCGCCCTCGCGGCGCGACGTCGAGCAGCGCGTCGAGGTCGGCCGACGGGCGCGGGTGCAGCGTGCCCGCGGCGCGCAGGGCGGCCGGGGCCGGGACGGGGAACGACCGGTCCAGGTCGGAGTCCTCGACCACGCGCAGCCGCTCCGTGGCGCACCGCAGCACCCCCTCGCCCGGGCAGTGCAACCGTCGTCGTGCCGCGGGCGGTGCCGAACGCGTAGGAGGTGCCGCCCCCGGCCGCCGTCAGCGCCGCCGGCCCGAGGTCGGGGACGACCCGGGTGGCAGGCGCACCGCCCCCGTCCTGCAGGCCGGGCACGGCGAGCGTCGCGACGCCCACCACCGCGTCGGTCGCGCCGACCAGCTCGACCCGCAGCGTGCGGGTGGCACCGGGCGGGGTGCGCAGGTCGACCCAGGCCGCGGCGTCGCGCGCCGGGTCGCCCACCGGCACCTGGAGCTCGGCGGCCGGCGGCTCCGGCGCAGGTGGCACCGCGGTGGTCGCGGTGCCGGTGTCGGTGCGCACGACCACCGAGGTCGGACGCCCGAGCCCCCCGCCCCAGGTGACGTCGTCGTCGAGCAGCCGCAGCCGGGTGCCCCCGACCTCGAGCGGCTGCTCGGACTCGAGCGCCATCCACGGCCGGGCGCCGCGGTCGGCCTCGCGGGGCGAGGGCACCAGCGCCACCCAGGCCGTCTGCGGGTCGGTGTCGAGCGCCGCGGCCGGCCGGTGCCCGGGGGCGATCGCGAGCAGGTTCCCCGGCGGCCCGGCCGGTCGCGAGGAGGTGAGCGAGCGCAGCGGGCCGAGGTCGGCGGTGGTCCGCAGCGCGGGGTCGGTCCACGGCAGGTGGTCGCGGTCGGGACCGGCCCGCACCTCGTCGGCGGTCAGCACCGGGCCGCGGTCGCTGCCGGGCGAGCCGCCGAAGGCCAGCTCGCGCGCCGTCAGGGTGTCGGTGACGACCAGCCCGCTCGGCGCGACCCCGGCGACGACGTCGGGCGCCATGACGGCGGCCCCGGGCAGCAGGTCCGCCGCGGCGAGCGGGACCAGCGCCTCCGACGCGCCGGTGACCACGGTCGCCCCCGCGAGGGGCTCGGCGGCGACCGACGGCGCGACCGGGCCGAGGTCGTACACCTCGACCGCCCGGGCGAGCACCTGCCCGTCGAGGCGCACCTGGGGCCCGAAGGCAGCCGCCGGCCTCGCCTCGGGTGTCGCCCGCACCGCGGCACGGGCGGTGGCGGGTGAGGTGCCGCCGGTCAGCGAGTCGTCGAGATCGTTGCGCAGCACCAGGTACCGCACGCCGGAGCGCCGCAGCACGTCTGCGGCGGCACCCAGGTCGCGTCCGAGGGCCAGCTCGTCCTCGACCGCGTCGAGCAGCCGCACCGTGCCGGCGGCGGTCAGCGGCACGCCGTTGCGCACGGCCCAGGGCGCTGTCGGCCAGCGGTTGCAGCGGCTCGTCGAGCGGCGACCCCCAGACGTACTGGCCGAAGTTCGCGCCCGGGACCAGGAGCGCCCGCTCGTCGTGCTGCGCGAGCCAGTCGGCGGTCTCGCCCCACCACGACGGCACCGACTCCCACGTCCCGGACGACGCCAGCCGGCCGCCGAGCGCGGGCGAGGCGGACGCCACGAGGGCGAGCACCGCGAGGCCGGCGACCGCGGGCCGCACCGCCCCGGCGGCACGACCGGGCCGGACGACCGGCAGCGCCGCCGTCCGCGCGCGCAGGTGGGTGAGCAGGTGGGCGAGCCCGACGACGAGCGGGAGCCGCACGCAGCGGGTCGAGCTTGTGCACGTTGCGCAGCGGGGTCAGCGGGCCGTCGAGCGCGGCGCGGGCGGCGCCCGACGAGGGGCGAGTCGACCGGGCCGGCGTGCGGCAGCGCGATCGCGACGACGCCGACGACGCAGGCACAGCAGCAGGAACCCGCGGTGCGGGACGGGCAGCGCCAGACCCGCCAGGCCGAGCGCGGCCACGACGCCGGTGGCCGCGACGAGCACGGGGTCGGTGGCGAGGTCGAACCCGGCGTCCCACCACGGCCCGCTGGCGGTGACCACGTACCCCAGCCAGTGCGAGGTGCCCCGCACGACGTCGAGCAGCTCGACGTTGGACGTGACCGCCGAGGCGTCCTCGATCCAGTCCAGGAACGGCGGGCTGTACCGGCCGAGCAGCAGCAGCGGCACCAGCCACCACGCGGTCGCCAGCGCGCCGCACAGCACCCACCACCAGGTCAGGCCGCTGCGCCACCACCGCGCCCGCGTCAGCAGCCAGAGCGCGGCGGGCAGGCACGCCGCGGCCGTCGCGGTGGCGTTCACCCCGCCCATGAGCAGGATCGCCACCCCGGACGCGGCCGCGCGCGCGGCGCAGCGTCCACCGTCCGGCCGACGCGCGCACGAGCGGCAGCAGCACCCAGGGCGAGAGCAGCAGCGGAGCGGCCTCGGACGAGATCGGGCCGAGCGTCGAGACGACCCGCGGTGACAGCGCGCAGCGCCAGGCCGGCGAGGTGCGCGACGGGCGCCGAGCGCACGCCCAGCGCCTCGACGAGCAGACGCCCGCCGACGTACCCGGCGACGAGCAGCGCGAGCCACCACAGCCGCTGCACGACCCAGGCGGGCAGCACCTCGCCGAGCACCGCGTGGAACGGGCCCATCGGGAACAGGTAGCCGTAGCCCTGGTTCTGCAGCTGGCCGAACGCGCCCTCGGCGTCCCACAGGTGCAGGGCCCGCGCGAGCAGGCCCCAGGGGTCCTGGGTGAGGTCGAGCTTGGTGTCGTTGGCCGTGCGGCCGGGCGCCTGGACGGCCACGACGGCGACGAGCACGAGCACGCCCGCCGCCGTGCGCAGCGCCTCGACCAGGCGGCCCTCGGCGCGGCGCCGTCACGGCCGGGGTCGGAAGACGACGTTGTTGACGTAGCGCGGCAGCGGGCGGGCGATGCGGTGCAGCAGCGAGCGCTCCCCCACCAGCGGCTGCAGCCGCGCCTGGTGCGCGGCCAGGTCGAACCGCCTCAGGGGGGTCCAGCGGCCCTCGACCAGCACCTCGGCGTCGTAGCCGAGCGACGAGAGCTGATCGACCGCGGCGGCGACGTCGCTGCGGTGGTGCTCGAGCTCGACGACGACGACCGGACGGTGCACGGTCAGGGTGCGCTCGGCGCCGCGCAGCACCTCGAGCTCGAACCCCTCGACGTCGATCTTGACCAGGGCCACCTCGCCCGCGACGGGAGGACGCGGACCGGCGGCGAGGACGTCGTCGAGCCGCACGCGGTCGACCTCGACCGGTGCGAACCCCTCGCGCTCCTGGAGCCCCGCGACGCCCTCCGACCCCCGGCCGGTGCCGGGCACCCACAACGTGGTGCGTCCCGGCAGGTCACCGGCGGCCGCCTGGACGACCCGCACCGAGGCGGGCGTCGTGCGGTCGAGGACGCGGGCGACCTCGGGGTTCGGCTCGAGGGCCAGGACCCGGTCGACGAGCCCGGCCAGCCGACGGGTCCACGGGCCGTACCAGGCGCCGACGTCGACGGCCAGGCGCGGGCCCGGTCGTGCAGGGAGCAGGTCCGGCAGCCGGGAGAGCTCGGCCTCGAACCGCGCGTACCCCGCGGCGACCAGGCGCGTGAACACCGCGTCGGGTACCGACCCGGCGACCCGGGTGGCTGCCGCGACGAGCCCGACGTCGGACCGGGGGCGCCGTGCCCCCGGCGCCGCGCTCACCCGTCGTAGGGGTCGTAGTTGACCAGCGGCTGGTCGACGGGCGCGGGCATCGCCGAGCGCACCTGGGTGAGACCGAGGGTCGTGACGACCGCGAACAGGCCGCCGGCGACGACCGAGACGACGAGGGCCAGGCCGGCCGCGATCTGGCCGGAGTCGCCCCGCAGGCGGGCCAGGACGCCGGAGGGGGCGTCGCGGTCGCGGGGGGTACGCGTGAGGTCAGCGGTCACGTCGGCGAGGGTAGCAGCCCGGTTACCCCTCGGTAGCCCTGTTCGGGCGACGTGTCGCGACGAGCACCGCGCCGACCGCGAGGACGGCCCAGGAGGTCACCGAGACGGCCCACCCGGCGAGCTGGACGCCGTCGACCTGCGACGGCGGGGGCTGTCCCGCGGGTGCCCCGAGGTCGAGCAGGACGGTGCGCTCGCCCTCCCACAGCGGCTGGGCGCCGCCGTCGCGCAGCGCGGCCAGCGCGTCCTCCCCGGCGGGGAGGTCGACGACCGCGAGCCGCACGCCGACCTCGCGCAGCGCCGCGTCGACGGGCACCCGGTCGCGCAGGGCGGCGGTGACCGCGGCCGCCTCGGGGTCCTCCCCCGGCACGACCAGGTCGTCGCGCACGCGCAGCGAGTCGTCGACGAGCACCCGCCGGTCGAGCAGGCGCGGGAGCAGGTCGAGCCCCACCCGCCCGTCGTTCCAGGCGTAGGCCCGGTACTGGCCCCACGGCAGCGACGCCACGACGCCCTCGGGCGCGCGGGCGACCTCGTGCGCCAGCGCGTCGTACTCGGCGGGCACCTCGACGGCGGCGAGCCGCCCGCCCGCGCCCCACGCCGCGGCGGGGAGCAGGGCCGGCGGTGCCAGCGCCAGCAGGACGACCAGGGCCGCGGTGCGCGCTCCCTGCGCCGCCAGCCGGGCCGCGGCCACGCCCGCGGCGCAGGCGGTCAGCAGCACCCACCAGGCCAGCACCTTCTGGCCGTCGCGCAGCAGGCCGCCACCGGGGACGGCCGCCAGCAGCGAGGACACCGCGTCGCGGGTCGGCCCGGCGGCCTGCAGCAGGCACCACGCCAGCGCGAGCACGGCGGGGACGAGCAGCACGCGCCCCGGCTCGCGCGTCCAGGGCCGGGCCGCCGACCACGACGGCGACGGCCAGCGCCGCGGCCACCGCGGCGACCAGGGCGAGCTCGCGACCGGGGGGCACCACCGAGCGGTTCCAGGTGCCGGCGCCCGCGAGCAGGGTGGCCACCAGACCCAGCGGGTTGTCGGACCGCGCCACGAAGGCCTGGGTGCCCGCCTCCCCGGACGCCTGCGCGACGCGGGCGACGGCGGGCAGCCACCAGCAGGCCGACCCGGCGGCAGCGGCGAGCAGCGCGGCGCCCGCCACGACGGGACGGCGCAGCAGGAGCGCCGCGAGCAGCACCGGCGGCAGCACCACCACGACCGTGTTGGCGCCGCCGAGCGCGGCGAGGACGACCCACCCGCACAGCCGCACCGCCGACGCACGCGGACGGTGCGGGTCGGCCGCCAGCAGCGACGCGAGCGCCCACGGCAGCACCGCCCACCCCAGCAGCACGGTCCACTGCCCCAGCACCAGCCGCTCGACGACGAACGGGTTCCAGGTGCCCGCCACCGCGGCGACGACCTGGGCGACCACGCAGCGCGGTCGACGACGCACCGGCCGGCACCAGGGCGGACGCGAGCCGCGCGCACCCGGCTCCCGCGCCCACGAGCACCCCGAGCAGCAGCAGCTTCTGCACCAGCGACGTCGGCAGCAGCACCGACAGCGCCGCGACCACCGCGTCGCTCGGCACCGCGCGGGGTGCGACCGCACCCGCACCGAGGGCGAACGGCGTGAAGCCGGCGTCCGGCACCATGACGAGGTCGTACGACAGCACCAGCCCCGGCCCGAGCGCGGGTCCGAGCAGGACCACGGCGACGAGCAGCGAGGTGCCGACGGCGGCCGGTGACGGCCGGCCCGTCACCGCCCAGGCGGACGTCGTCCTCACCGCCTGCGGAGCACGAGCACCAGGTTCCAGGTCAGCACCTCGCGCAGCACCGGCAGGTCGACCACGCGCCGGGCCCACCACGGGTGGTAGCGCGGGAAGACCGCCACCAGGTCGGCGTCGGGGTGCGACCGCGCCCAGCGCAGTCCCCCGGCCGCGCTGGCGGGGAAGAGGCTGGTGCCGAACACGTTCTTCGGCGGCCGGCCGTGCCGTCGCTCGTACCGGCGGCGCGCGAGGTCGCCGCCCAGCAGGTGCCACGGCGAGGTCTCGTGCCCGCCGTGCAGCCCGTGCCACACGGTGTACGACAGCACGACCGTGCCCCCGGGACGGGTGGCGCGCACCATCTCGTCGGCGAGCCGGGCCGGTGCCGGCACGTGCTCGGCGACGTTGGAGCTGAACACCACGTCGAAGGCGCCGTCGGCGACGGGGAGGTCGAGGCCGCTGCCGAGGATCGTCCTCGCCGCGCGCGAGCCCCCGTGCGCGGAGAGCTCGCCGACGTCGGACTCCAGCGCCACGTACCGGGCGCCGCTGCGGGCGAAGGCGTCCTCGAAGAAGCCGGGACCCCCGCCGACGTCGAGCACCGTGGTGCCGTCGAGGCCGGTGAACAGCCCGACCATCTCGACCGAGTCGGCGGCCAGGAGCCGGTAGAAGTCCTCCGGCCGCTGCTGCTCGGCGCGGAACGCCCGGAGCAGGCGCCACGACCGCCGCAGGGACGCGGTTCGGCGAAGCAGCACGCGCACACCCTAACCGGCCGGTAACATCGCAGGTCGACAACGCCGAGGAGGACGTCGTGCAGCAGGCCCCCCGCCGAGGCGGCCACCCCCTGCGGGTGGTGGTCCTCAACTGGCGCGACCTGCGGCACCCCGACGGCGGCGGGTCCGAGCGGTACATCGAGACCATCGCGCGCGGCCTGGTCGAGCGCGGCCACGAGGTGACGGTGCACTGCGCCGACCACGGCCGCGCGCCGCGCGACGAGACCGTCGCCGGCGTCCGGTACCGCCGGCGCGGGGGGCGTGCCACCGTCTACCCGCTGGCGCTGCTGGCGCTGCTGCGCCGCCACGATCGGCCGGACGTCGTCGTCGACGTCAGCAACGGCGTCCCGTTCTTCTCGCCGCTGGTGCGGCGCGGGCCGGTCGTCGGCCTGGTCCACCACGTCCACCGCGAGCAGTGGCCCGCGGTCGTCGGCGGGGTCGCCGCGCGGGTCGGCTGGTTCCTCGAGTCACGCGTCGCGCCGCTGGTCTACCGGCGGCGGCCGATGGTCGCGGTGAGCCCCACGACCCGGCGCGAGCTGCTCGAGCTCGGCTACCGCGCCGACGTGCAGGTGGTCCACAACGGGACCGAGGGCCCGGCCCAGGCACCCGGCGGCGTGACCGAGGGCACCGACCGGGCCACGACGCCGGTGGTCGCGATGCTGGGCCGCGTGGTGCCGCACAAGCGCGTCGACCACGCGCTGCAGGTGCTCGCCCGGCTGCGCGAGGAGCTCCCCGACCTGCGCCTGGTCGTCATCGGCGACGGGTGGGGCGGCGACGACGCCCGTCGCTGCGCCGCCGATCTCGGCGTCCTCGACGCGGTCGAGTTCACCGGCTTCGTCGACGAGGCGACCAAGCACCGGCTGCTCGCGAGCAGCTGGGTGCACCTGTGCCCCTCGCTCAAGGAGGGCTGGGGCCTGGCGGTGATGGAGGCGGCCTGGCACGGCGTGCCGACCGTCGCGTACGCCGGCGCCGGGGGCCTGGCCGACTCGGTGGTCGACGGCCGCACCGGCGTCCTGGCGGTCGACCTCGACGACCTGGTCGCCCGCACGCGCGACCTCCTGCTCGACACCGCCGGCCGCGAGGCGATGGCCGTCGAGGCGCGCCGGCACGCGCGGTCGTTCACCTGGGAGCGCGCCGTCGACCAGATGGAGGCCCTGCTGCTCGAGGTCGCGGGGCACGGCGCGAGCCGAGCCGTCCGCGCCGAGCCGGCCGTGCCGACACCCGGTCGGTGACGGCCGCCGTGTCCGCGGCGGTCGCCGCCGAGGAGGGCCAGGGACGCGCCGGCCGGGCCGCCGCGCTCGACGGGCTCCGGGGCACGGCGGCGGGGCTCGTCGTCGCCTACCACGTCGCGTTCCTGTCGGGGCAGCTCGGCACCGACCCGTGGGGTCCCGCGCTGTCGCGCCTCGGCATCGGACGCGCGGTGCTCTTCACGCTGTCGGGGTACCTGCTCTACCAGCGCTTCGCGCGGGCGTCGTTCCGCGGCCGGCGGCGTCCGGCCACGACGCGCTTCCTGTGGCAGCGGCTGCTGCGCGTCCTGCCCGCGTACTGGGTGCTGGTGGTCGTCACCCTCACCGTGCTGAGCCCGGCCACGTGGTCGCGGCCGGTCGACGCGCTGGCCCAGTTCGCCCTGCTGCAGACCGTCCTGCCGAGCACCTACGCCGACGTCGAGTTCCCGCACATCTGGAGCCTGTCCTGCGAGATCGCGTTCTACCTGCTGCTGCCGGTGGTGGCCGCGGTCGTGGGCCGGTGGTCCGCGCGGGCCGACGGCCCCGCGCGCTGGCTGCGCCGCCAGCTCGCGGCGTGCGCGGCGCTGGCCCTGGCGGGAGCGGTGTTCGTCCTCCTGGCGCACACGGTGCTGGCCGGCTCGGGCTTCTCGCTGGTGATCTGGCTGCCGTACCACCTGCCGCTGTTCGCGACGGGCATGGCGCTGGCGGCGCTGCGCGTCCGCCGGTCCGAGGCGCCGACCGGCGCCCCGGTGTGGCCGGCGGCGCTGGCGGCCTCGCCCCTCACCTGGTCGCTGCTGCTGGGGCTCGGGGGCTGGCTCACGACCACCGCGCTGACCGGCCCGCGGTCCTCGCTCGCGGCGACGACCGGCTGGCAGGCCCTGGCCCTGCAGCTGCTGTTCTGCTGCGGCGCTGCGCTGCTCGTGGTCGTCGCCGCCGAGTCCGGTCCCGCGTCGGTGGTCGCCCGCGTCCTGGGGAGCCGCCCGCTCGTCGCACTCGGGCGGATCTCCTACGGGGTGTTCCTGTGGCACATCCTCGTGCTCGAGGTCCTGCTGCGCGGCCTGGAGATCGAACGCTTCGCCGGCGGGTTCTGGCCGCTGACGGCGCTCACCCTCGGCCTGACCCTGGTGCTGGCCCAGCTGTCGTGGCGCTTCGTCGAGCAGCCCGCCGCGCGGTGGCGCGACCGCGGCCCGGGCGCCCGCCCTCAGCCCGCGGCACCCGCCCGCACGCCCTGACGCCGTCCCGCGGCCGGGAGGCACGCGACCGCGGCCACGACCGCCACCGCGGCGAGGTCGACGAGGAACCGGGGGTCCTCCACCGGCAGGTCGGACGCCGTCCGTGCCAGCAGCAGCCAGACCAGGCCCGCGCCGAGGGGCGCGGTCACCGCCGTCGGCAGCCCCGCGAGCGGCAGCGCACGACCCGCCGCGAGACCGGCCGCCCACGCCGCGACGCCCCACGGGCCCAGCACCGCCACGGCCCCCACGAGCGAGGCCACCGCCAGCCCCGCGCCGCCGCGAGCCGGCGGCGCCACCACGACCGGACGCCGCCGACGCCCCGGCACGGCCGCACCCAGGACGAGCAACCCCGCCGACGCGGCGCCGACGACGAGCAGGGCCCGGTAGGTGCGGTCGGGGGCGTACTCGACGACGACCTCGGCGGCCTCGCCCTGCGGCAGCACGAACCCCTGCCGCCAGCCGTCCAGGGTGACCGGCTCGAGCGGGGTGCCGCCGGCCGACGCCGTCCACCCCGGGTTCGCGCTGGTGGTCATCGAGACGACGGCCGCGTCGCCGCCCGCGACGTCGAGCGTCCACCGGGTCCCCGACCCGCGCAGGCCGTCCTCGGTCCGGTCCCCGCGAGGGGCGGACCCCTTGCCGTCGGGCTCGACCAGGACCGACGTCACCGTCAGGCCGAGGGCGTCGTCGGCGACCAGCCGGTGCACACCCGTGCGCAGGGTGACCGCCGCACCGGTGCACGCCTCCCACGCGATCGCGCCCCCCGACCGCAGCGTCTCGACGGTGGTGTCGACCCGGGACGGGAACGTCCGCCCGTCCAGGGTGAGGACCGGGCCGCGGCCGCACTCCAGCAGCACGCGCTCCGAACCCGTCCGGGGCAGCAGCAGGTCGTCGAACGCCGGCACGTCCAGCTCGACGACCCCCACCGGCAGCCCGGACGCGTCCGGCGCCAGCGCCCGCAGCTCGACCCGGACCACCTGGGTGAGCACCGGGTCGAGGCGCACCACGCCGTCGGCCGGCAGCGGGACGACCTCGGTGCGGCCCTCGCGCGTCACGGCGACGTCGCGGGGTACCGGGCCCGGCGCCAGCCGCAGGTCGACCCGGTCGACCGGGCGCGGCTCGGCGTAGGCCGCCACCAGCGCGGGCGCGAGGTCGCTCGGCGCGGGGCGCCAGGCGGTCAGCGGGTCCTGGTCGAGGGCGGCGGCGGCCGACACCGACGGGTCGGGCACCCACCGGCTGGTGGCGTCGACCACGACGCCCGCCGGCGCCCACCACGACTCCAGGTCGGGCCAGCCGACGAGCCGGGCGGTCCCGCGGACCCCGACCCGTTGCGTCCCCGACGACGCGAAGGTGCGGTCGAGCCGGGGGACGTCGTCCTCACCGCGCTCCGCCGATGCCGGTGCGCAGCGCGCCGGGTCCCCGTCGGCCAGGTCGAGGCAGGGCTGCCGGGATGGCTCGCGCTCGAACGCCCAGGAGACGGGTCCGTCGACGGGCGGGTCGGGCACGCGCAGCGACCGCTCCGCACCCACCCCCGGCAGGTCGAGCGCGGTGACGCCGACCATGCCGCCGCCCGCGGCGGGCTGGTCGACCGCCAGCACGGTGACGCGCAGCCGCGTGGTGGGCCCCGGGGGCAGGTCCAGCGTCGTGGGCGACGCGTCGAGGACCTGGTCCGTGGTCCCGGTGTCGGTCTCGACGCGCACCTCGGTCGCGCGCCGCACCACCGACCCCCCGGCGACGGCGATCGTGGCGCCGTCGAGGTCCTGCGCCTGGCCGAGCCGCACCTCGATCCACTGGCCCACGGGCGCCTGCAGCGGGTTCGACAGCCACAGCGTGTCCGGGCGGCCGTCGACCGCCGCCCACGCCCCGGAGGCCGGTGCCCGCAGCAGGTCGACGTCGGCGTCACCTGCCGACGACGACACCATCACGTCGCGGACGCCGAACCAGGTGGCGGTGGTGCGCGGCGCCCCCTCGGGTGCCAGGTCGACGGCGACGTTCTCCTGGCGCGGGCTCTCGGTCGCCGTCAGCGTCGCCGAGGTGTTGTCGTGCAGCCGCGAGAACGTGGTCTCGCGTCTGCGGAAGGTGTCGGTCACGACCGAGGGCGCCTCGTCGCCCGCCTCGGCCAGCGCCGCGACCACCGCCGCCCCGCCGGGGGTGGCCGCGTCGACCGCGGGGGCGTCCGCGTCGGGCAGGAGCTCGGCGGCGGGCCCCGCGAGCGACTCGGGACCGCCGGTCAGCACGACGGCGGACGACGCGGGCTCGACCGCGACCGGCGGTGCGGCGCCGTCGACCTCGTACACCTGCAACGCGGGCACCTCGACGGCTGAGGCCGGCCGCTCGGTCACGGGCACCGGCCGGGTGGTGCCGAACCGGGGGCCGGGACGGATGCCCGGGCTGGTGCGCAGCGTCGCGGTGGTCGCGGCGACCTCGTCGGGGTCGCGCAGGTCGGCGCGGACGACCACGTACCGGATGCCGGAGCGCGCCAGCACGCCCGACAGGTGCGGGGACGGCTGCCCGGCCCGCAGCTCGAGCCCGACCCGGTCGAGCAGGCGGGCCAGACCGACCGACCCCTCGACGACCTGGGTGCGCACGGCCCAGGGGCGCGAGAGCAGCGCCTGCACCGGTTCGTCGTTCGGCGACCCCCAGTCCAGGTCGGCGGTCGGCGACCCCGGGACGACCAGGACGCTGCCCGGCCCCGCCGTCTCGTCGAGCCACCCCGCCGCCTCCCGCCAGTGGGGCGCCAGCTGCGGGTAGGCGCCCGCGGGCACCAGCCCGGCCGCGGCCGCGGGCAGGACCGTGCCGGCCAGCGAGGCGACGGCGACCACCACGACCCCGGCTGCCGTCGCGGACCTCGGCACCGCGGCCGCAGCACCACGGCCGGGCCCGTGCGAGCGCCGCGCCGACGTGCGGCGCGCGCCCGCGGCCCAGGCCGTCGCGACCGCCGAGGCGACGCCGAGGCACAGCGGGAGCCGCACCAGCGCGTCGAGCTTGTGCAGGTTGCGCAGCGGCGCCAACGGGCCGTCGAGCGCGACCCGGACCGAGTCGGCCCAGGGCGCGTGCGTGCCGTGCCCCAGCCCGATCAGGGCGACGCCCGCGACCACCGACAGCACCAGCCAGGTCCGCCAGGACGGTCCGGTGCGACCGCCGCGCGGCCACACCGCGAGGCCGACGAGGCCGAGCAGAGCGAGCACGAGGGTCGCGACGGCGGGGACGGCCTGCGTGCTCAGCGCGTGCCCGGCCGGCCAGACCGCCCTGCCGTCGACCCCGAGGTACCCGACCCAGTGCGACACGCCGCGCAGCACCCGGTCCGGCGCGGTCGTCGCCGTGGTGACCGCCGCCGTCTCGGTGAACTGCAGGAAGGGCGGTGCGACCGTCGACAGCAGCACCAGCGGGCCGAGCCACCACACGGTCGCGAGCGCCACCGCCGGTACCCACCAGGCGAGCAGCCGGCGTCCGCGCGGGGTGCGCAGCTGCAGCAGCAGCAGCAGGCCGGGCAGCGTGAGCGCGGCGACGGCCGCGGTGGCGTTCACGCCGCCCATCGCGAGCACCGCCAGCCCGGACAGGGCCGCCCCGCGCCGCGCCGAGCCGCCGCGCAGCGCGCGCACCAGCGGGATGATCACCCACGGCAGCACCGCCGAGCACAGCCACTCGACCGAGACGCTGCCGAGCAGGGTGAGGGCGCGCGGCGACAGCGCGTACGCCAGGCCGGCCAGGTGCAGCGCCACCTCCGAGCGCACGCCGAGCCGGCGCCCCAGCACGAAGACCCCCGTGTACGCCACCGCCAGCAGCAGGCCCATCCAGAGCCGCTGGCCGAGCCAGGCCGGGACCTCGAGCACGTCGACCAGGACGAAGAACGGGCCGGTGGGGAACAGGTACCCGTAGGCCTGGTTCTGCACCCGTCCCAGCTGGCCGTCGGCGTCCCACAGGTGCAGCGCCCGCACCAGGAACTGGCCCGGGTCGGCCGTCAGGTCGAGCTTGGTGTCGCTCCCGACCAGCCCGGGCGCGGCGCTGCAGCACAGGGCGAGCAACCCGGCGCAGACCGCCAGCACGCGCAGCCGGCGCAGGACGCGCTCGGCGCGCGGGTCGGACGCCACCGGGGTCAGGCGACCGGGCGCACGACACCCGCAGCGGGGGCGACCAGCCGCTCACGCTGCAGCAGCCGCCGGATCCGGACCAGGTCGGCGAAGGTCGTGACCCCGTCACGCACCAGCCGGAAGCGCGAGCGGGGGTCGTGGGTCCACTCGACCTGCACCTCGCGCACGTCCAGACCGGCGCGCTGGGCGCGCGCCAGCACCTCGACGTCGAAGGACCAGCCAGCCGAGCGCAGCGGGCCGAACAGCGCGGGCACGCGGTGGCCGGCGAAGAACTTGAAGCCGCACTGGGTGTCGGGCAGCGTCGGGACGACCAGGTTCGAGGCGGTGCGGAACGCCCAGCCGCCGAGCTGGCGCACCGGCTCCTGCGTGAGCACCACGCCGTGGCGGACCAGCCGGCGCGAGCCGACGACGACGTCGGCGCCGTCGCGCAGCGCGTCGAGCACCCGCGCCGTCGCCTCGAGCGAGGTGGCGAGGTCGGCGTCCATGTAGCCGGTCCAGTGCGCCCTGCTGGCGAGCATGCCGGTGCGCACCGCGGCGCCCTTGCCCCGCTGCGGGCACGACAGCAGCCGCACGGGGACGGGCGCGCTCGTCGCGAAACCGCGGGCGACGTCGGCGGTGCCGTCGGTCGAGCCGTTGTCGACGACGGTGACCAGGCAGGCGAGGCCCAGCCCCGCCAGGTGCGACGTCAGCGCCTCCAGGGTCGAGGGCAGCCGATCCTGCTCGTCGAGGGCGGGGACGACGACGTCGAGGTCGGGCTGCCCCGTCGCAGCATCGTGGACACGCACCTCCGGTCAGCCGTCGAGCTCGGCGGGCCACGGGCCCGGACGGTAGGCGGGCTGGATGCCGTTCTCCTCGCCCATCGCCGCGGTGATCGCACCACCGGTGGGGTACAGCCCCTCGCGCGCCCAGCGGTCGAGGAGCGTGATGACGCCGATCCGCTCGTCGGCGCTGAAGTTGCAGTGCCCGGCGCCGTAGGGCGCCTCGGTGTACGTGGCGGGCGCCGAGGAGTACAGCTGCACGACGTCGGCGGTGCGGTCGGGGTTGGCCGCGACCCGCTCGCCGAACACGGTCTCGTTCTGCACCAGCACCAGCGGGTCGGCGGTGGTGTGCAGCGTGATCGTGGGGTCGACCACGGCACCGGTCGGGGTGCCGCTCGCGGCGAAGGACTCGCGGGCGGCGGCGTCGGCCTCGAGCCGCTCCCCCGCGGCCAGCTCGGCCAGCAGCCGGTCGGTGGTGCCGGCGCCGCCGACGGTGTCGATCAGGCCCCGCTCGGCGTCGTCGACGCGCTCGGCGTAGTCGACGCCGACGTTGGTCGAGGGGTTGCCGCTGAACCGCTGCTCGATCTCCCAGCGGCCGTAGGTGGAGTACCCGAGGGCGGTCAGCGCGGCCTCGGCGCGGGCCCGCACCTGCGACTCGACGGTGCTGCCGTCGAAGGTGCGCGTCTGGACCGGGGCGTCGGTGAGCGCCGCCACCATCAGGATGCGCGGCACGCCGTTCGCGGTGTCGCCGCCCGCGGCCAGCACGGCGTCGTAGCCCTGCTGCCAGCTCGCCACGGCGTCGTCGAAGTCGGTGTACCCGGTCAGCTCGATGCCGGGCGCCAGCAGCGTCCTGGTCGCGTACGACACGTCCAGGGCGAGGTCGAGGTTGGCCACCGGCCCGGCCAGCACGCCGCACAGGGGCGCCGCCGCGGTGACCCAGTCGGGGTTGCGCTCGGCGAGCACCTGGGTGACCAGGCCGCCGAGGCTGTCGCCCCACACGTAGGTGCGGTCGGGGTCGGCCACCGACTCGACGAAGTGGGCGTGCAGCGCCTCGCCGGCGGCCACGCCGTCGGCGACGGCCCAGCCGTTGCTGGCGTAGGCGGAGCCCGCCAGCGCGTAGCCCTGGGCCAGCAGCGCGTCGGCCGCCCGCTCGTCGCCGGTGGAGTAGCCCGGTGCCGGGTCGGGGTCGGTGTTGACCGGCTCCAGGTCCGGCGGGGCCGGCTCGGCCTGGCGGTAGCCGTGGGAGTACAGCAGCAGCGTGCCGTTCCACGAGTCGGGCATCAGGATCTCGTAGGCGGCACCGTCGATCTCGCCGGAGCACTGGTCCTCGCACGCCGTGAACGGCACGTCGGTGCGGGTCGTGCGCTCGCGCTCGGTGCGGGACGCGCCGTCGTCGCCGTCGCCCCCGCACCCGGCGAGCAGGACGAGGGACGCGGCACCGGCCGCGAGGAGCCGCACGGGCATGGCAACGCTGCGCATGGGCGGAGTCTGGCACGCGCCAGGGCACCGCCGACGCCGAACACGCCAGGTCGTTACCGACCGGTAGCCGACGCGTGCAGGGAGGCGGTCGCTCAGTGCGCGGCGTCGTCCCAGCTGCGCCCCGCGCCGACCGACACCTCGAGGTCGACGGCGAGGTCGGCGGCACCGGCCATCTGCCGCGCACGACCTGCTCGAGCTGCTCGCGCTCGCCGGGCGCGACCTCGAGCACGAGCTCGTCGTGCACCTGCAGCAGCATCCGGGAGCGCAGCCGGTTCTCGCGCAGCTCGCGCTCGACGCCGAGCATCGCGACCTTGACCACGTCGGCCGCCGAGCCCTGGATCGGCGCGTTCAGCGCCATCCGCTCGGCCATCTCGCGCCGCTGCCGGTTGTCGCTGGTGAGGTCGGGCAGGTAGCGGCGCCGGCCGAAGATGGTCTAGGTGTACTCGTCGCGCCGGGCCTGGTCGACGACGCCGCGCAGGTAGTCGCGCACGCCGCCGAACCGCTCGAAGTACTCGTCCATCAGCTCCTTCGCCTCCCCCGCGCTGATCGTGAGCTGGCGCGACAGGCCGAACGCGCTGAGGCCGTAGGCGAGCCCGTACGACATCGCCTTGATCTTCGAGCGCATCGCGGGGGTCACCTCCTCGGGCGGCACGCCGAACACCCGCGAGCCGACGAACCGGTGCAGGTCCTCGCCGGAGCGGAACGCCTCGATCAGGCCGTCGTCCTTCGACAGGTGCGCCATGATCCGCATCTCGATCTGGCTGTAGTCGGCGGTGAGCAGCGACTCGTAGCCCTCGCCGACGACGAACACCTCGCGGATGCGCCGGCCCGCGTCGGTGCGGATCGGGATGTTCTGCAGGTTGGGCTCGGTGCTCGACAGGCGTCCGGTGGCCGCGACGATCTGGCTGTAGGTGGTGTGGATGCGACCGTCGGGCGCCACCGACCTGATCAGCCCCTCGACCGTCTGCCGCAGCCGGATGACGTCGCGGTGGGCCAGCAGGTGCCGCAGGAACGGGTGCTCGGTCTTGACGTACAGGTCGTTCAGCGACGTCGGCGTCGGTGGTGTAGCCCGACTTGATCCGCTTGGTCTTCGGCATCTGCAGCTGGTCGAAGAGCACCTCCTGCAGCTGCTTGGGCGACCCGAGGTTCACCTCGCGGCCGATGGCGGCGTAGGCCTCCTGCGCCTCCTTCGCGACGCCCGCGTCGAACGTGGACGCCAGCTCGTCGAGCAGGTCGCGGTCGACCCCGACGCCCGTGGCCTCCATCTCGCGCAGCACCTCGACCAGCGGCAGCTCCATCTCGCGCAGCAGCCGGTCGCCTCCTCGGCCCGCGAGCTCGCCGGCCAGCACCTCGCTCAGCTCCATCACCGCGGCCGCGCGCACGAGCGCGGGCTCGGAGTCGTCGGGGGCGGCGCCCTCGCCCGCGGGCTGCAGCTCGGCGTCGAGGGTCAGCTGGGCCTGGTCGTCGTCGGTGCCGGCGGCGGCGCTCTCGCCGGTGTCGAGGCGCAGCTCGCGGTGCAGGTGCCGGACGGCGAGGTCGGCCAGGTCGTAGGCTGCGCTGGTCGGGGCGGCGAGAGGTAGGCGGCCAGCGCGGTGTCGCCCGCCAGCCCGGCGAGCGGCAGCCCGCGCGTTCAGCAGCGCGTGCGTCGCGGGCTTGGCGTCGTGCAGGTACTTGGGGCGCTCGGGGTCGGCGAGCCACTCGCCCAGGGCGTCGCGGGCCGCCGCGTCGAGGCCGCCACCGTCGCGCAGGTCGAACCACGCGCTCGCACCGGCCGGGGTGCGGACGGCGACGCCGGTGGCCTCACCCCCCACGCCGAGCGGGCCCGACACGGCGAGGGCGCCACCGTCGGCGCCGTGCTGCTGCAGCCAGGCCGCGACCTCGGCGCCCACCGGGCGGTCGACGTCGAGCTCGAACCCGCCCTCGGCCTCGGGCTCGGGCGCCGACAGGTACTCGAACAGGCGGTCGCGCAGCACCCGGAACTCGAGGCCGTCGAAGACCCGGTGCACCTCCTCGCGGTCCCACGACTGCGCCTTCAGGTCGTCGACCTGCACCGGCAGGTCGAGGTCGTCGACCAGCCCGTTGAGCCGGCGGTTGCGCAGCACGCCGTCGAGGTGCTCGCGCAGGTTCTCGCCCGCCTTGCCCTTGATCTGGTCGACCACGGCGACGACGCCGTCGAGGTCGCCGTAGGTGGTGATCCACTTCGCGGCGGTCTTGGGCCCGACGCCGGGCACCCCCGGCAGGTTGTCGCTGGTCTCCCCCACCAGGGCGGCCAGGTCGGGGTACAGGCGCGGGCGGCACCCCGTACTTCTCCTCGACCTTGGCCGGCGTCATCCGGATCAGCTCGGAGACACCGCGCACCGGGTACAGCAACGTGGTGGTGTCGGAGACGAGCTGGAAGGCGTCACGGTCGCCGCTGGAGATCACGACCTCCATGCCGGCCTCGCGACCCTGTCGGGTCAGGGTGGCGATGACGTCGTCGGCCTCGTAGCCCTCCTTCTCGACCACCACGATGCGCAGCGCCGCGAGCACCTCCTTGACCAGGTCGACCTGACCCCGGAACTCCTCGCGGGTGGTGGCGCGGTTGGCCTTGTACTCGGCGTACTGCTCGCTGCGGAAGGTCTGCCGCGAGACGTCGAAGGTGACCGCGACGTGGGTGGGCGCCTCGTCGCGCAGCACGTTGATGAGCATCGAGGTGAAGCCGAAGACCGCGTTGGTCGGCTGGCCGGTGCGGGTGGCGAAGTTCTCGACCGGCAGCGCGAAGAACGCCCGGTAGGCCAGCGAGTGGCCGTCGACGAGCAGGAGCCGGGAGGCGGGTGCGTCGGTCACCGTCCCACCCTAGGACTCGCGACCGACAGCCTCGCTCAGACCAGGGCGTCGCTGCGGCGCCCGTGCCGCAGCTCGCGCCGCCGGCGCGCGAGCACCTGCTCGAGCCCGGTGCGCCGGCGGGTGCCCGCGTCGGACCCGAGCCGCCGCAGCAGGTTCGGCACGCTGACGGCACGCTGCGCGGTGAGCGGCGCGAAGCCGAGACGGGCCAGGAACCGGTGCGCCTCGCGCCACGACGGCGGCAGCGTGCAGACGACCTCGTCGAGCCCGGACTGCTCGGCGGTCGCGGCCGCCTGCCGCAGCAGCGCCCGGGCGACGCCGCGGCGACGGTGCTCGGGATGCACCCACAGCTGCTCGACGTGGACGGCCTCGTGGCCCGTGAGCGGCAGCAGCTCGCCGCGCCGCAGCACCAGCACCCCGACGGGCTCGGCACCGGGCCGGTCGTGGGCCAGCAGCACCTGCACGTCGGTGCGGCGCAGCAGCGCCTCGAGCCGGGAGCGGTCGACCACGAACCCCGAGCGCGGCGGCTCGCCGGTGCGCTGGTGCTCGCGACGCTGGTGGTGGTCCGGGTCGTCGTCGCGCGCCCGGGTGACGAGCACCAGCAACGACGTCAGGTCCCCCGGCTGCGCCCCCCGCACGGTCACGGCCGCACGTCCCACGCTGTCCTCCTGGGCTCGGTCGACGCTGCGCCGACTGGGGTCACGACCCGCCGACTCTCCCAAACAGCCTGCTCCGTGGGAACAGGCTCGGCCACTCGGGTGAATGGTGGCATCCCGCAGGAGCACCGGTCGTACCGGGCGTAGCGGGGCCGTCCGGGCGCCTGAGGTCTCGGGCCGGTCACGACCTCTCCGGGCGGCCCGCGCAGGACGTCCCCGGTGCGCAAGACTGCCTGGGCTAGAGTCACGCCCGCTCGCCCCTCGAACGCTCTCTCGCACCACGACCCCCGCCACCCGCGACGGGTCCGACCCCGGAGGTGCCCCCCGTGCCCACAGGCGCAACCGCCTGGCCCGCGCGTCGGGTGGCGGCCGTGCTCGCCGGCCTGCTGCTGGCCGCGCTCACCGTGCTGCTGCCCGCCGTGCAGGCCTCCGCCACGACGGCGACGACGCCGGCCGGCACCGAGTCCGCCCCCGCCGAGAGCGCGCCCGCGTCCCCCGAGAACATCCGGGTGCGCGTGATCCTCGACCGCGAGGGCGTGGCCGACGTCGACTTCACGGTCACCCAGGACGACACCGAGGTCGCCACGGGCACCACCGACGCCGAGGGCCAGGCGGTCGTGCCGGTGCCGGGGCCCGGCACCTACCAGGTCGAGCTCGACACCGAGTCGCTCGAGGAGGGCGTCCAGCTCACCGCGCCGGACCGCAACCCGAGCGACGTCGTGGTGAACCCCGCGCAGACCAAGCCGGTGGCGTTCCCGCTGTTCACCGGTGAGGCGCCGGCCGAGCGTCCCGACGCCGGGTCCTCGGGCCTCGGCCTGGACGACGTGCCCCAGCTGGTCGCCAGCGGCCTGCGCTTCGGGCTGATCATCGCGCTCGCGGCGATCGGGCTGTCGGTCATCTTCGGCACCACCGGCCTGACGAACTTCGCCCACGGCGAGCTGGTCACCTTCGGCGCCGTCGCCGGCTACATCCTCAACGTCGGCATCGGCATCCCGTTCGAGATCGCCGCCGTCCTCGCGGTGGTGCTCGGCGGGGCGTTCGGGTTCCTCAACGACCGCCTGGTCTGGCAGCCGCTGCGCCGGCGAGGCACCGGCCTGATCGCGATGATGATCGTCTCGATCGGCTTCGGCCTCGTGCTGCGCTACGTGTTCGGGCTCAACGCGGTGTTCGGCACCCGCACGGTGTTCTTCGACAAGTACCAGCTGCAGAGCGGCGTCGACCTCGGCGCGTTCCTGCTCCGGCCCATCGACATCTTCGCGATGGTGCTGTCGGTGGTCGTGCTGGTGGCCGTGGCGTACGTGCTGCTGCGCACCCGCATCGGCAAGGCGACGCGCGCGGTGGCCGACAACCCGGCCCTGGCCGCCGCGTCCGGCATCGACGTCGACTCGGTGATCCGCGTCGTGTGGGTCGCCGGCGGCGCCCTCGCTGCGCTGTCGGGCGTCCTGCTCGCGATGGGCCAGGGGATGAACTACTTCCTCGGGTTCCAGATCCTGCTGCTGGTGTTCGCGGCGGTCACCCTCGGCGGGCTCGGCACCGCCTTCGGTGCCCTGATCGGCAGCATCATCATCGGCGTGTTCGTCGAGGTGAGCACGATCGTGGTGCCCTCCGAGCTCAAGTACGCGGGGGCGTTGTTCGTCCTCATCGTGGTCCTGCTGGTCCGGCCCCAGGGAATCCTGGGTCGACGCGAGCGCATCGGCTGAAAGGGCACCCATGGACTGGGGCAACATCTTCGTCAACGCCGCCAACGCGCTCGTCGGGTTGGACGCGATCATCTACGCGCTGTTCGCGATCGGCCTGAACGTGCACTTCGGCTACACCGGCCTGCTGAACTTCGGCCAGGCCGCCTTCGTGGCGCTCGGCGCCTACGGCGTGGGCATGGCGGTGCAGACGTTCGGCTACTCGCTGTGGGTCGGCGTCGCCGCCGGCCTGCTGGCGTCGGTCGTGCTGGCGCTGCTGCTGGGTATCCCGACGCTGCGGCTGCGGGCCGACTACCTCGCCATCGCGACCATCGCAGCGGCCGAGATCCTGCGGCTGCTGTTCCGCTCGTCGTCGCTGCGCGAGGTCACGGGCGGCTCCAACGGCCGCAACGGCTTCAACGGCGGCTTCCACGAGGCGAACCCGTACCCGCCGGGCGACTACGGCTTCGGCCCGTGGTCCTACGACGCCCGGGCGATGTGGATCCTCACCGCGGGCTGGCTGCTCGTCGCGCTGGCCTGCGTGCTGGTGTTCCTGCTGATGCGCTCGCCCTGGGGGCGCGTGCTCAAGGGCATCCGCGAGGACGAGGACGCCGTGCGCAGCCTCGGCAAGAACGTCTACGCCTTCAAGATGCAGGCGCTCGTCATCGGCGGGCTGATCGGCACGCTCGCCGGTTTCATCTCCGCGCTCGGCAAGGGCGCGGTGCAGCCCGACAACTACTCCACCGAGTTCACCTTCTACGCCTACGCCGTTCTGCTGCTCGGCGGTGCTGCGCGGGTGATGGGGCCCGTGGTCGGGGCGATGGTCTTCTGGGCGGTGCTGTCGCTGTCCGACACGCTGCTGCGCCAGGCGATCAGCGCCGACTACCTCCCCTTCCTGACCAGCAACGACGTGGGTCAGATCCGGTTCATCATCGTGGGTGCGGCGCTGATGCTGCTCATGATCTACCGACCGCAGGGGATCTTCGGCGACAAGAGGGAGATCGCGATCAATGCCCGCTGACATCCGCACGTCCGGCCCGAGCGGCCGGAGCACCGGGCGCGACGCCGCCGCGGCGGCCCTCACCGGCGTGGACCCGGTGCCCGGCTCGAAGAAGAAGGACGCGATCCTCGTCGCCGACCGGGTGCAGCGCACGTTCGGCGGCCTCAAGGCCGTCGACGTCGAGCACGTCGAGATCCAGCGCGGCGCCATCACGGGCCTGATCGGCCCGAACGGCGCCGGGAAGACGACGTTCTTCAACCTGCTCACCGGGTTCGACCGGCCGCAGAGCGGCGACTGGACCTTCAACGGCCGCAAGCTGGCCGGCGTCCCGGCGCACAAGGTCGCGCGCGGCGGGATGGTGCGCACCTTCCAGCTCACCAAGGCGCTCTCGCGCATGACGGTGCTCGAGAACATGCGCATCGGCGCGACGTCCCAGGGCGGCGAGAACCTGTTCCGCGGGCTGGTCTCACCCCTGTGGCGCAAGCAGGAGCGCGAGATCACCGAGCAGGCGATGGAGCTGCTGGCGCGGTTCAAGCTCGACGCCAAGGCAGGCGACTTCGCCGGCTCGCTGTCGGGCGGTCAGCGCAAGCTGCTGGAGATGGCCAGGGCGCTGATGAGCAAGCCCGAGATGGTGATGCTCGACGAGCCGATGGCCGGCGTGAACCCGGCGCTGACGCAGTCGCTGCTCGGGCACGTCAAGGACCTGCGCGAGGAGGGCATGACGGTCCTGTTCGTCGAGCACGACATGGACATGGTGCGCGACATCTCCGACTGGGTGATCGTCATGGCGCAGGGTGCGGTCGTGGCCGAGGGCCCGCCCGACTCGGTCATGGCCAATCCCGCGGTCATCGACGCCTACCTCGGCGGGCACCACGACGCCCCCCTCACCGAGGAGGACGAGCAGCAGCAGCTGGCGGAGGCGGAGAAGGCGTTGCAGGCCGAGCGCGCCGAGGCGAAGGAGCTGTGATGGCGGGTTCGACGAGCAAGGACGCCCCGGTCGACCGGCGCGGGCACGAGCTGGGCGCCCGGAAGGCGCTGCTGCGGGCCGACGAGCTGGTGGCCGGCTACCTGCCGGGTGTCAACATCCTCAACGGGTCCGACCTGTACGTGAACGAGGGCGAGCTGGTCGGGATCATCGGGCCCAACGGTGCCGGCAAGTCGACACTGCTCAAGGCCCTGTTCGGCCTGGTGCAGGTGCGCAGCGGCACGGTCACCCTGCGCGGCCAGGACATCACCGGCCTCAAGGCCAACAAGCTGGTGGCCCAGGGCGTCGGCTTCGTCCCGCAGACGAACAACGTGTTCCCCTCGCTCACCATCGAGGAGAACCTGCAGATGGGCGTCTACCAGCGCCCGTCGACGTTCCGGAAGCGGTTCGAGTTCGTCGCCGGGCTGTTCCCCGCGCTGTCCGACCGCCGCAACCAGCGCGCCGGCTCGCTGTCGGGCGGCGAGCGCCAGATGGTGGCGATGGGCCGTGCCCTGATGATGGAGCCGTCGGTGCTGCTGCTCGACGAGCCGTCGGCCGGCCTGTCGCCCGCGCTGCAGGACGAGGTGTTCATCCGCACCCGCCAGATCAACCGCGCCGGCGTCTCGGTGATCATGGTCGAGCAGAACGCCCGGCGCTGCCTGCAGATCGTCGACCGCGGCTACGTCCTGGACCAGGGGCGCAACGCCTACACGGGCACGGGCAAGTCGCTCGCCAACGACCCGAAGGTGATCGAGCTCTACCTGGGGACCCTGGCCAAGGCCTGACCTCCCCCGCACCACACCACGAGAGCCCCGTCCGGTCCGCCGGGCGGGGCTCTCGTGCGTGCTGCGAGCGTGGTGCCCCCTGCGGCGGTCCTGCTGATCGCGATGCTCTGCGACTGCCCGCGGACGCACGAAGGGCCCGGCCGTGAGGCCGGGCCCTTCGTCACGCCGCTGGGGCGAGCACTACCGGTCAGAGCTGACCGGGCACGTACTCCAGGTTGGTGTAGGTGTTGTCGGCGCCGTACTCGTACACGCCGATGGTGGCCTGCGTCGGGTCACCGGCGTCGCTGAACTCGACCGGACCGGACTTGCCGTCGTAGTCGATGTCGGTGCCGTCGGCGAGCAGGTCGGCGCAGGTCTTGAAGTCCTCGCACTTCTCGCCCTCGGCGCTGACCGCCTGCAGGTTCGCCGCGATGGCCTCGCCCGAGTCGTCACCGGCCGCGATCGCGGCGAGCGCGATCAGGATGGTGGCGTCGTAGGACTCCGGCGCGTAGCTGTAGTCCTTCAGCTGCGGGTCGACCGCGAGCAGGGCGTCCTTGAAGTCCTGCGTCGCCTCGGCGCCCGGGAGGGTGCCCTTGACGCCCTCGAGGGTGCCCGGCTGGAAGTCCGCGCTGTAGTCGGCGAGGTTGCCGTCGACGAAGTACAGCGGGACGGTGTCGGGGCCGATGCCCTGGGCCTGGAGCTCGGGGACGATCTTCTTGGTCTCCTCGAAGCCGACCAGGACGATCGCCTCGGGGTTCTGGCCCTTGAGCTCGGTCACCTGCGAGGAGAAGCTGGCGGCCTTGGGGTCGTAGATGATCGCGCCGTCGCCGGTGACGGCGCCGCCGCCACCCTCGAGCGAGAGCTGGATGTTCTCGGCCAGACCGGTGCCGTACGGGTCGTCGAGGGCCAGGATGCCCACGTTCAGGTACCCGTCGTTGAGCAGCACGTCACCCATCACACGACCCTGCAGGACGTCGGACGGCGCGGTACGGAAGTACAGGCCGTTGTCGTCGTAGTCGGTGAAGTCGGGCGAGGTGTTCGCCGGCGAGAAGTGCACGACGCCGTTGCCCGTGATCTTGTCGATGACGGTGAACGAGACACCGGACGAGGCGGCGCCGACGATCGCGTCGGCGCTCTCCGACAGGAGCCGGTCGACGGACTGCGAGGCGATGTCGGTCGAGGTGTCGCCCGAGTCGGAGTCGACCTTGCGGACCTCCTTGCCGTTCACGCCACCCGCCGCGTTGATCTCGTCGATCGCGAGCTGGACGCCGGCGAACTCCGGTGGGCCGAGGAACGCGAGGCTGCCGGTCTGCGGCAGCAGGGTGCCGATGACGAGCTCGCCGTCACCGGTCGCCTCGCTGCCCTCGGAGGACGTCTCGGACGACGTGGTACCGGGGTCGTCCTCCTCGCCACCGCCGCAGGCCGCGAGCGCGAGCGCCGCGATACCCAGAACCGCCGTCGTGCGCCAGGCGCGCGCGGGTCGGATCATGAATGGTTCTCCTTCTTCCGGCTGGGCTGATGGCCCAGCACCGCTGGTGGTGCGACCGTACCCGCAGGGGGTGCTGCCAGTCAGTCACATCGGGAGAAGGTGACGGCGTTGTTGCCTACTCGTGACCTCGTTCGGCCGCAACCCGGGACGCGGGTCTCAGGCCCGACCGGCCCGGCGCTTGGCCGCGGCGGGCTTGGCCGCCTGCGAGACGACCACGTCGGCCACCTCGCGCATGCTGAGGCGGCGGTCCATCGAGGTCTTCTGGATCCACCGGAACGCCTCGGGCTCGGACAGGCCCATCGACTGCATCAGCAGGCCCTTGGCGCGCTCGACCGCCTTGCGGGTCTCGAACCGCTCGGTGACGTCGGCGACCTCCTCCTCCAGGGCGAGGATCTCGCGGTGGCGGCTGATCGCGATCTCGACCGCGGGCAGCAGCTGGGAGGCGTTGAACGGCTTCACCACGTACGCCATCGCACCGGCGTCGCGCGCCCGCTCGACCAGCTCGGTCTGCGAGAACGCGGTGAGCAGCACGACGGGGGCGAGCCGCTCCTTCCCGATCCGCTCGGCCGCCGAGATGCCGTCCATGACAGGCATCTTCACGTCCATCACGACCACGTCAGGACGCGTCTCCTCGGCGAGCCGGACGGCGGCCTCGCCGTCTCCGGCCTCCCCCACGACGTCGAAACCGTTCTCGCGCAACGTCTCGACGACGTCGAGGCGGATGATCGCCTCGTCCTCGGCGACGACGACGCGCCGCCGCCCGGACGGCGTCTCGACGGGCGCCTGGGCGGGCTCGGCGGCCTCGGCCGACTCGGGAAGCTGGCTGTCCTCGGTGCTCACGTGGGCTAGCCTATGACCTGCGTGTTTCGCGCGCGTGACCTGGCCGGGTTGGCGGAATAGGCATACGCGGAGGTCTCAAACACCTCTGTCCGAGAGGACGTGCGGGTTCGAGCCCCGCACCCGGCACGCTTGTCGGTGGTGGATGGGACGGTCGGGCGGTGCCCCGTCATCCCGACCACGTCGTCACCGAGGCCCTCGGGCGCCTGGCATCCGGTGAGACCGCGCGGGCTACGGCCGAGGCTCTGGGTGTGCCCATCCGCACCGTTCGGTCGTGGTGGAGGCGGTACGGGGAGGGACGAGGACGCAGGGGCGGGCTCCATCACGCCGCATGCGCCCGCTGTCACGACGTCCCGCTCGACC
Source organism: uncultured Actinomycetota bacterium (assembly GCA_963715595.1). GTDB lineage: Bacteria > Actinomycetota > Actinomycetes > Actinomycetales > CAWJMD01 > MFD01275-22. Next base: position 1,428,189 of record OY970255.1, on the reverse strand, counting down.
CCGGCCCGTACGCCGAGCTCCTCGGCTGGTACCTGGGCGATGGCCACATCGGCTGGTCAGGTCGACGCACCCCGCAGCTCGCCGTCTACAACGACGCCCGGTACGTCGGTCTGACGTCGCGTCTGCTCGAGGTCATCACCCAGGTGGCGCCCGGGACCTCGCCGAGCACCCGTACGCGGCACGGGTGCGTCGTCATCGCCTCGTCGTGGACGCACTGGCCGTGCCTGCTCCCCCAGCACGGTCCCGGTCGCAAGCACGACCGCCGCATCGTGCTCGAGCCGTGGCAGCGCGAGATCGTCGAGCAGCACCCGGGGCAGTTCCTTCGCGGCCTGTTCCACTCCGACGGCTGTCGCGTGCAGAACTGGGCCACACGCACGGTCGACGGGGTGACGACCCGGTACGACGGCTACCCGCGCTACTTCTTCACGAACCGTTCCGACGACCTGATCGCGCTGTGCACGTGGGCGCTCGATCTCCTGGGGGTGCGCTGGACCCTGCCGCGGGCTGACAACGTCTCGGTGGCGCGGCGTGAGGCGGTGGCCGTGCTCGACGCGCACGTCGGGCCGAAGTCCTGACCCGGGCGGCTACTCCTGCGGCGAGCGGTACGCCGGCGCCTTGCCGTCGACGGCGTCTCCCATGGTGTGCACCCGCATGGCGTTGGTCGAGCCGGGGATCCCGGGGGGCGAGCCGGCGACGATCATCACCTCGTCGCCGCGCTGCAGCCGGCCGATGTCGAGCAGCTGCTCGTCGACCTGGCGCACCATCTCGTCGGTGTGCTTGACGTAGGGGGCCAGGAACGTCTCGATCCCCCACGAGAGCGCCAGCTGCGACCGCACCCGCGACTCGGGCGTGAACGCGAGCACGGGGATGCGCGAGCGCAGGCGCGACATCCGCCGGGCGGAGTCGCCGGACTGGCTGAAGGTCACGAGGTACTTCACGTCGAGCAGGCTGCCGACCTGCGAGGCCGCCCAGGTGATCGCGCCGCCCTTGGTGCTGGGCTGGGTGCCCAGCGGCTGGATGCGCTCGAGGCCGTGCTCCTCGGTGTTCTCGATGATGCGCGCCATGGTGCGGACGGCCTCGAACGGGAACTGCCCGACGCTGGTCTCGCCCGAGAGCATCAGCGCGTCGGCGCCGTCGAGGACGGCGTTGGCGGCGTCGGACGCCTCGGCGCGGGTGGGGCGCGGCGAGCCGATCATCGACTCCAGCACCTGGGTGGCCACGATGACCGGCTTGGCGTTGCGGCGCGCGATCTCGACGGCGCGCTTCTGCACCAGCGGCACCTGCTCGAGCGGGAGCTCGACCCCGAGGTCGCCGCGGGCGACCATGATCGCGTCGAACGCCTGCACGACCTCGACCAGGTTGTCGACGGCCTGCGGCTTCTCGATCTTGGCGATCACGGGGACGGTGTGCCCCTCCTCGGCCATGATCGTGCGGACGTCGTCGACGTCGGCGGCGCTGCGGACGAACGACAGCGCGACCATGTCGACGCCGGCACGCAGCGCCCAGCGCAGGTCGTCGGCATCCTTGTCGGACAGCGCGGGCACGCTGACCGCGACGCCCGGCAGGTTCAGGCCCTTGTTGTTGCTGACCGGCCCGGGCACGGTGCACTCGGTGTGCACGTCGTTGCCCTCGACCGCCAGCACGCGCAGCGCGACCTTGCCGTCGTCGACCAGGATCGTGTCGCCGGCGGCGACGTCGCCGGGCAGGCCGACGTGGGTGGTCGAGCACCGCTCGGCGGTGCCGACGACGTCGTCGGTGGTGATGGTGAAGCGGTCGCCCACGTCGAGCTGCACCGGACCGTCGGCGAAGCGGCCGAGGCGGATCTTCGGACCCTGCAGGTCGGCGAACACGCAGACGGCGCGGCCGGTCTCGTCGCTCGCCCGACGCACGTGCTGGTAGGCGGTGAGGTGGTCGGCGTGGTCGCCGTGGCTCAGGTTCAGCCGGGCCACGTCCATGCCGGAGCGGACGAGCTCCAGGACGTCCTCGTACCTCCCGACGGCGGGTCCCAGCGTGCAGACGATCTTGGCTCGGCGCATGGCTCCAACCTAGTGGTGACGGGGGTCAGGGGAGTGACGCGGGTCACACCGTGAGGGGGCGCGCGGTGGGCGGGATCGGCGCCGGCAGCGTGGTCGAACCGGTGAGGAACTGGTCGACGCCCGCGGCGCACGCCCGGCCCTCCGCGATGGCCCACACGATCAGCGACTGACCGCGCCCGGCGTCACCCGCGACGAACACGCCTGCGCGCGAGGACATGTAGGCGTCGTCGCGGCGCACGTTGCCGCGTTCGTCGAGCTCGACACCGAGCTGCTCGACCAGGCCGGACCGCTGCGGGCCGGTGAAGCCCATCGCGAGCAGGACGAGCTGCGCGGGGATCTCGCGCTGCGAGCCCTCGACCGGCTGGAACCGGCCGTCGACCATCTCGACCTCCTCGAGCCGCAGCCCGGCGACGGCGCCGGTGCCGTCGTCGACCAGCTCGTTGGTGCTGACGGCGTAGACCCGCTCACCGTTCTCCTCGTGCGCGGACGAGACCCGGTAGGTCATCGGGTACGTCGGCCACGGGTGCGCCTCGGAGCGCTCCTCGGCCGGTCGCGGCATGATCTCGAGCTGGGTGACCGAGCGAGCCCCCTGGCGGGTGGCGGTGCCGAGGCAGTCGGCGCCGGTGTCGCCGCCGCCGATGACGACGACGTCGAGACCCTCGGCGCTGACGAGGGGCTGGTCGGGCAGCGGCTCCTCCCCCACGGCGACGCGGTTGGCGGGCGGCAGGTACTCCATCGCCTGCATCACCCCGCGCAGCCCGCGTCCGGGGACGGGCAGGTCGCGCGGCACCGTGGCGCCGACCGCCAGCACGACCGCGTCGTAGCGGTCGACGAGCTGCTGGCCCGACAGCGCGCCCTTGCCCTCGCCGCCCACGTCGGTGCCGGGACGGAACCTGGTGCCCTCGGCGGTCATCTGCTCCAGCCGACGGTCGAGCACCGACTTCTCCATCTTGAACTCGGGGATGCCGTAGCGCAGCAGCCCCCCGATGCGGTCGGCCCGCTCGAAGACGGCGACGGTGTGGCCGGCGCGGGTCAGCTGCTGCGCGGCGGCCAGACCGGCCGGACCGGAGCCGACGACCGCCACCGTGTGGCCCGAGAGCCGGTCGGGCGGCTGCGGACGCACGGTGCCGCGGCCGAACGCGGTGTCGACGATCGACACCTCGACCTGCTTGATCGTCACCGGCGGCTGGTTGATGCCGAGCACGCACGAGGTCTCGCACGGTGCCGGGCACAGCCGACCGGTGAACTCCGGGAAGTTGTTCGTCGCGTGCAGACGCTCGATCGCCTCGTCCCAGTCGTCGCGCCAGACCAGGTCGTTCCACTCCGGGATGAGGTTGCCCAGCGGGCAGCCCTCGTGGCAGAACGGGATGCCGCAGTCCATGCAGCGTCCCGCCTGCCGCGTGAGCTGCGCGGGGTCCTGCGACTCGTAGACCTCGCGCCAGTCCATGATCCGGATCGGCACGGGACGGCGCGGCGGCAGCTCGCGCTCGCGCTGGGACAGGAAGCCCTTCGGGTCAGCCACGGGTGCCCTCCATGATGCGGGACCAGACGACGTCGCCGTCGGGGTCGAGACCCTCGTCGACGGCCAGGGTGCGCAGCTCGAGCACGCGAGCGTACTCGCGCGGCACGAGCCGGGTCAGGCGCGTGCGCACCTGCTCGGGGTCGTCGAGCAGCTGCTGCGCGACGGTGGACCCGGTGTGCTCGACGTGCCGGCGCAGCAGGTCGGTGACGACCTCGACGTCGGCGTCGTCGAGCGCGGCCGGCGCGAGGTCGCCGGTCGTGACGGCCTGCGGGTTGAGCCGCGCCTCGTCGAGGTCGAGCACGTAGGCCGTGCCGCCCGACATGCCGGCGCCGAAGTTGCGTCCGGTCGGTCCGAGGACCAGCACGGTGCCGCCGGTCATGTACTCGCAGCCGTGGTCGCCCACGCCCTCGACGACGGCGCTCGCGCCGGAGTTGCGGACGCAGAACCGCTCGCCCACCAGGCCCCGCAGGTACAGCTCGCCGGAGGTCGCGCCGTAGCCGATCACGTTGCCGGCGATCACGTTCAGCTCCGGGACGAAGGTCGCCGCGGCGTCGGGGCGCACGACGAGCGTGCCCCCGCACAGGCCCTTGCCGACGTAGTCGTTCGCGTCGCCCACGAGCCGCAGCGTCACCCCGCGCGGGACGAACGCGCCGAACGACTGCCCGCCCGACCCGGTGAGGGTCAGGTCGATCGTCCCCGGTGCGAGGCCGTCGGCGCCGAACCGCTTGGTGACCTCGTGGCCGAGCATCGTGCCGACCGTGCGGTTCACGTTGCGGACGGCGACCTCGCCGCGCACCTGCTCGCCGTTCTCGAGGGCGTCGGCGGCGATCGTGACCAGCTGGTGGTCGAGCGCCTTGGCCAGGCCGTGGTCCTGCTCGGTGGTGCGGCGACGCGCCGCGCCCTCGGGCAGCTCGGGCACGAAGAGGATCGGGGACAGGTCCAGGCCCGAGGCCTTCCAGTGCTCGACCGCGCGCCGGGTGTCGAGCAGCTCGGCGTGCCCGATCGCCTCGTCGAGGCTGCGGAAGCCCAGCTCGGCCAGCAGCTCACGCACCTCCTCGGCGACGAACCGGAAGAAGTTCACGACGTACTCGGCCCTGCCGCTGAACCGGGCTCGCAGGTCGGGGTTCTGGGTCGCGACGCCGACCGGGCAGGTGTCGAGGTGGCAGACCCGCATCATGATGCAGCCCGACACCACCAGCGGCGCGGTCGCGAAGCCGTACTCCTCGGCACCGAGCAGCGCGGCCACCACGACGTCCCGACCGGTCTTCAGCTGCCCGTCGGCCTGCACGACGATGCGGTCGCGCAGACCGTTGAGCAGCAGCGTCTGCTGGGTCTCGGCGAGCCCCAGCTCCCACGGCGCACCGGCGTGCTTGAGCGAGGTCAGCGGGCTCGCCCCGGTGCCGCCGTCGTGCCCGGAGATGAGCACGACGTCGGCGTGCGCCTTGCTCACGCCGGCCGCCACCGTCCCGACCCCGATCTCGGACACGAGCTTGACGTGGATGCGTGCGGCCGGGTTGGCGTTCTTCAGGTCGTGGATGAGCTGAGCGAGGTCCTCGATCGAGTAGATGTCGTGGTGCGGCGGCGGCGAGATCAGGCCGACGCCGGGCGTCGAGTGCCGGGTGCGCGCCACCCACGGGTAGACCTTCGGCCCGGGCAGCTGACCGCCCTCGCCGGGCTTGGCGCCCTGCGCCATCTTGATCTGGATGTCGTCGGCGTGGGTGAGGTACATGCTCGTGACACCGAAGCGTCCGGACGCGACCTGCTTGATGGCAGAACGCCTCTCGGGGTCGAGGAGCCGCTCGACGTCCTCGCCGCCCTCGCCGGTGTTCGACTTGGCCCCGAGCTGGTTCATCGCGATCGCGAGGGTCTCGTGCGCCTCCATCGAGATCGAGCCGTAGCTCATCGCCCCGGTGGAGAACCGCTTCACGATCGCCTCGACCGGCTCGACCTCCTCGAGCGGGACGGACGGGCGTCCCCCGGTGCGCAGCGCGAACAGGCCGCGCAGCGTCATCAGGCGCTGGGACTGCTCGTCGACGCGCTGGGTGTACTGCTTGAACACGTCGTAGCGGCCGGTGCGGGTGGAGTGCTGCAGCCGGAACACGGTGTGCGGGTCGAACAGGTGCGGCTCGCCCTCGCGGCGCCACTGGTACTCGCCGCCGACGGTGAGCCGGCGGTGCGCCGGGCGCAGGCCGCCGGGCGGGTAGGCGGTGGCGTGCCGCGCCGCGACCTCGGCGGCGACGACGTCGAGCCCGACGCCGCCGAGCTGGCTGGTGGTGCCGGTGAAGTACGCGTCGACCAGCTCGGCGTCGAGGCCGATCGCCTCGAACACCTGCGCGCCGCGGTACGACGCGACGGTCGAGATGCCCATCTTGCTCATCACCTTGAGCACGCCCTTGCCGAGCGCGTAGATGAGCTTGCGGACGGCGTCCTCGGGCTCGATGCCGCTGATCTGGCCGCTGCGGCACAGGTCCTCGACCGACTCCATCGCCAGGTACGGGTTGACCGCCGCCGCGCCGTAGCCGATGAGCAGCGCGACGTGGTGCACCTCGCGCACGTCGCCCGCCTCGATCACCAGACCCACCTGGGTGCGGGTCTTCTCGCGGATCAGGTGGTGGTGCACGGCGCTGGTGAGCAGCAGCGACGGGATCGGCGCGTGGTCGGCGTCGGAGTCGCGGTCGGACAGCACGACGAACCGCGCGCCACCGTCGATGGCCTGCGACACCTCCTCGCAGATGTCCCAGAGCCGCTCCGCCAGAGCGGCTCCCCCGCCGTCGACCCGGTACAGGCCCTTGATCTTGACCGTGCCGTACCCCGGCAGGTCGCCGTCGAGGTTGAGGTGGACGACCTTCGCGAGCTCGTCGTTGTCGATCACCGGGAAGTCGAGCACGACCTGGCGCGCGTGCGCGGGGCCGGCGGTGAGCACGTTGCCCTCGGGACCCATCGCGGTGGCGAGCGAGGTGACGAGCTCCTCGCGGATCGCGTCGAGCGGCGGGTTGGTCACCTGCGCGAACAGCTGGGTGAAGTAGTCGAACAGCAGCCGCGGACGGGCCGACAGCACGGCGACCGGGGTGTCGGTGCCCATCGAGCCGATCGGCTCGGTGCCGGTGCGGGCCATCGGCGCCACCAGCACCCGCAGCTCCTCCTCGGTGTACCCGAACGTCTGCTGGCGGCGGGTGACCGAGGAGTGGGTGTGCACGACGTGCTCGCGCTCGGGCAGGTCGGCGAGCCGGATCAGGCCGGCGTGCAGCCACTCGTCGTAGGGGTGCTGCGCGGCGAGCTCGGACTTGATCTCGTCGTCGTCGACCAGGCGTCCGGCCTCGGTGTCGACCAGGAACATCCGGCCGGGCTGCAGGCGTCCCTTGCGCTGCACCGTGGCCGGGTCGAGGTCGAGCACGCCCGCCTCGCTGGCGAGCACCACCAGGCCGTCGTCGGTGACCCAGTACCGCGACGGGCGCAGCCCGTTGCGGTCGAGCACGGCACCGATCAGCGAGCCGTCGGTGAAGACCAGGTCGGCAGGGCCGTCCCACGGCTCCATGAACATCGAGTGGTACTCGTAGAAGGCGCGCCGGGCGGGGTCCATCGAGTCGTGGTTCTCCCACGCCTCGGGGATCATCATCAGCACCGCGTGGGGCAGCGAGCGGCCGCCGAGGTGGAGCAGCTCGAGCACCTCGTCGAACGAGGCCGAGTCCGAGCCCGCCGGGTCGCAGATCGGCGACAGCCGGGTGAGGTCGCCCGGGATCAGGTCGCTCTCGAGCTGGCTCTCGCGGGCGTGCATCCAGTTGCGGTTGCCGCGCACGGTGTTGATCTCGCCGTTGTGCGCGATGTACCGGTACGGGTGCGCCAGCGGCCACGACGGGAAGGTGTTGGTCGAGAACCGCGAGTGGACGACGGCGAGCGTGGTCTCGTACCGGCGGTCGGACAGGTCGGGGAAGAACGGCTCGAGCTGCCCGGTCGTGAGCATGCCCTTGTAGACGATCGTGCGGCTCGACAGCGAGGCCAGGTACACCCCGGCCTCGTGCTCGATCCGCTTGCGGGCGCAGAAGGCCAGCCGGTCGAGCGCCAGCCCGCGCAGCGGCAGCGCCGAGGCGCCGACGAACAGCTGGCGGAACCGCGGCATGCACGAGGCCGCGATCGACCCCACGAGCGAGGCGGTGACGGGCACCTCGCGCCACCCGAGGACGTTCAGCCCCTCCTCGGCGCAGATGCGCTCGATCTCGGCGACGGCGGCCTCGGCGCCGGCGTCGTCGGACGGGAGGAACACGGTGCCGACGGCGTACGCGCCGGCGGCGGGCAGGTCGAGGCCGCTGACCTCGCGCAGGAACAGGTCGGGTACCTGGGTGAGGATGCCCGCGCCGTCGCCGGAGTCGACCTCGGCACCGACGGCGCCGCGGTGGTCGAGGTTGCGCAGGGCGGTGAGCGCGTGGTCGACGATGTCGTGCCCGGGCGTGCCGCGCAGGGTCGCGACGAAGGCGACGCCGCACGCGTCGTGCTCGTGCGACCCGGTGTACAGGCCCTGCGGGGCCGGACGGGCCGAGTGGCGGGTGAAGGGCGACTGCACGGGCACCGTCCTCGGGTCTCGGCCGCTGCGCGACGCAGTGGGCGTGGGGTGTGGCCGCGCGGGAGGACCCGGCGGGCGGTCGAGGGAGCGTCGTCGGCCCTCGGGATGGCCCGACGATACACGACGGAAACCGCCCCAGAACCCCCTCGCCGAGCACGAGCGTCCACATCGTGAGACCGAATGTCCTACGAGGTGGACGCTTGACCGACGCCCCCGGGTGGCGGCACCACGGCCTAGGCTGGGCGTCCCGCACGGGGCGCGAGGGGGTGGGTGTGGAGCTGCTGGCGACGTTCGCCTACTGCCTGGCCAGCGCCGTGGTCTGGGTGATGAACGCCGAGGCGTACCTGCTGGTCGCCGCCACGACCATGGACGTCCCGACCCCGTGGCTCGCGCTGGCCGCGGCCACCGGCCAGGTGACGGGCAAGATGCTGTTCTACCTGCTCGGGCTGGGGGCGGTGCGGAACCCGTGGCTGCAGCGCAAGGCGGTCAGCAAGGGCCGCCTGGTCGAGTGGATGCGGCGCCTCTCGGCGTGGTGCGAGACGCACCCGGCCCGCGCGTTCGCCGTCGTGGCCGTCAGCGCGTCGGTGGGGCTGCCGCCGATCGCGGCCACCAGCGTGCTGGCCGGGACGCTACGGATGCGCTGGTGGGTCTTCGCCGCGACGGCCGTCGCCGGCCGGTTCCTTCGCTTCCTGCTCGTGCTGCAGGTTCCCGGCCTGTTCGGGTACGACGCCCTCTGAGGCGGTTTCCTGCGGCTGCGGCCCCTGCTCCGGCTCGTGGTCCGGCAGCCAGGCCGAGCTCTCCCGCCCGGGGTGGCGGCGCCGCGAGAGCACGATCGCGACGACGGCGACCGTGAAGAGCACGATCGAGGTCCAGATGTTCAGCCGCAGCCCGAGCACCCGCTCGGCGTCGTCGATCCTGACGGCCTCGATCCAGACCCGGCCCAGCGTGTAGAGCGCGACGTACGCCCAGAACACGCGGCCGTGCCCGAGCCGGTACCTCTTGTCGAGCCACAGCAGCAGCGCGGCCGCGGCGACGTTCCACAGCAGCTCGTAGAGGAACGTCGGGTGGTAGGTGGCGACGTCCTCCAGGCCCGCGGGCCGGTACCGCTCGTCGATGGCCAGCGCCCAGGGCAGGGTCGTCGGACCGCCGAACAGCTCCTGGTTGAACCAGTTGCCGAGGCGTCCGACCGCCTGGGCGAGCAGCACCCCGGGCGCGACGGCGTCGGCGAAGGTCGACAGCCGCAGCCCGGAGCGGCGGCACCCGATGGCGGCGCCGACCGCCCCGAGGGCGACGGCACCCCAGATGCCGAGGCCGCCCTCCCAGATGCGCAGCGCCCTGGCCGGGTCTCCGTCGGCGCCGAAGTAGGCGTCCGGCGAGGAGATCACGTGGTAGAGCCGGCCGCCCACGATGCCGAACGGCACCGCCCAGATCGCGACGTCCGCCACCGCGCCGGCGGGGCCGCCGCGTGCGACCAGCCGCCGCTCCCCCAGCCAGATCGCCAGGACGATGCCGGCGAGGATGCACAGCGCGTAGGCGCGGACCGGGAACGGCCCCAGGTGCCACACGCCCTGCGCGGGGCTGGGGATCTCGAGCAGGATCGAGGTCACCGCGTCGCGCCCGCCGGTTCGCGCGTCACGCCGCGGACGGACTCGGCCAGCGCTCCCGCGAGGGCGGCCAGCCGCCGGCGGCCGTCGGCGGCGTCGTGCCCGTCGAGCAGGCACCGCACCAGCGCCGACCCGACGATGACGCCGTCGGCGTACCGGGCCACCTCGGCGGCGTGGTCGGGCGTGGAGACGCCGACCCCGACGCAGACGTGCCGGCGCACCCCGAGGTCGTCGGCGGCCTGGCGCGTACGGCGCACGAGCGCCTGCGCCTGGTCGCCGATCGTGGCGCGCTCGCCGGTGACGCCCATCAGCGAGGCGGCGTAGACGAACCCGCGCGAGGCGGCGACCGTGTCGGACAGCCGCTGCCCGGTCGACGACGGGGCCACCAGGAAGACCTTGTCGAGGTCGTGGGCGTCGGCCGCCTCGACCCACTGCGGGCCGCTGTCCGGTGTCAGGTCGGGGGTGATCAGCCCGGCGCCGCCCGCGGCGTCGAGGTCGCGGGCGAACGCCTGCGGCCCGTAGCGCAGCACGGGGTTCCAGTACGTCATCACCACGACGGCCGCGTCCGGCGCGTGCGCCGTCACCTGCTCGACGGCGGTCAGGATGTCGCGGGTGCGGGTGCCCTGCGCGAGCGCCTGCGTCGTCGCGGCCTGGATCGTGGGGCCGTCGAGCGAGGGGTCGGAGTACGGCAGACCGAGCTCGATCAGGTCGACCCCGCTGTCGAGCAGCACCTTGACGGCCTCGACGCTGCCGGCGACGTCGGGGTAGCCGACAGGCAGGTAGCCCACCAGCGCCGCGCGTCCCTCGGCCAGCGTGCGGTCGACCACCTCGCCCGAGCGCGTCCCTCCGTTCACCAGCCGTGCCCCGCGTCCGGCTCGCCCTGCTCCTGGGACGCCTGCTCGACGGCCTGGACCGCGGAGGCGTCGACGCCGGGCTGGTCCTCGAGGAGCCCGAACCACGCGGCAGCGGTGTCGACGTCCTTGTCGCCGCGACCGGACAGGTTCACCAGCACGATGCCGTCGGGGCCGAGCCGGCGTCCCTCGCGCAGCGCGCCGGCCAGGGCGTGGGCGCTCTCGATGGCGGGGATGATGCCCTCGGTGCGGGCCAGCAGGGCCATGGCGTCCATCGCGTCGGTGTCGGTGACGCCCTCGTAGCGGGCGCGCCCGGTGGCGTGGAGCCACGCGTGCTCGGGTCCGACGCCCGGGTAGTCGAGCCCGGCCGAGATCGAGTGCGACTCGACCGTCTGCCCGTCCTCGTCCTGCAGGACGAAGGTGCGGGCGCCGTGCAGCACGCCGGGGTCGCCGGCCGAGATCGACGCCGCGGTGCGGCCCGTGGCGACGCCGTCGCCGGCGGCCTCGAGGCCGACGAGCTCGACGTCGGCGTCGTCGTAGAAGGCGTGGAAGATGCCGATCGCGTTCGACCCGCCGCCGACGCAGGCCGCCACGACGTCGGGCAGGCGCCCGGTGAGGTCGAGCACCTGCTCGCGCGCCTCGACGCCGATGATGCGCTGCAGGTCGCGGACCATCACCGGGAACGGGTGCGGCCCGGCGGCGGTGCCGAACAGGTAGAAGGTGTCGTCGACGTGGGCCACCCAGTCGCGGAACGCCTCGTTGATGGCGTCCTTGAGGGTGCGCGACCCGGACGTGACGGGCACGACCTCGGCGCCGAGCAGCCGCATGCGCGCGACGTTCAGCGCCTGCCGCTGGGTGTCGGCCTCGCCCATGTAGACGGTGCAGGTCATGCCCATCAGCGCGGCCGCGGTGGCGCTGGCCACCCCGTGCTGGCCGGCGCCGGTCTCGGCGATGACGCGGGTCTTGCCCATCCGCTTCGCCAGCAGGGCCTGGCCGAGCACGTTGTTGATCTTGTGGGAGCCGGTGTGGTTGAGGTCCTCGCGCTTGAGCAGCACCCGGGCGCCGCCGGCGTGCTCGGCGAACCGCGGCACCTCGGTGAGGATGCTCGGACGCCCGGTGTACGTGCGGTGCAGCGACTGCAGCTCGCGGTCGAAGGTGGGGTCGAGCCGGGCCTTGGCCCAGGCGTCGGCCACCTCGTCGACGACGGCGACCAGCGCCTCGGGGACGAACCGCCCGCCGAAGTCGCCGAACCAGGGGCCCCGCTCGCCCGGGGCGTCGGTGCCGGGCAGCGTGGTGCCGCTCACCGCTGCGCCAGCCGGACGGCCGGGTGCGCGCCGGCGCTGACCAGGTCGGCGACCGCCGTGCGCGGGTCGCCGCCGGTGACCAGCGCCTCCCCGACGAGCACCGCGTCGGCACCCGCCCGGGCGTACTCGAGCACGTCGTGCGGACCGCGGACGCCGGACTCGGCGACCCGCACGACGCCGGCCGGGATCAGCGGCGAGACGCGGGCGAACTGGTCGCGGTCGACCTCGAGGGTGGTGAGGTCGCGGGCGTTGACGCCGATGACGCGGGCACCGGCGTCGGCGGCGCGCGCGACCTCCTCGGCGCCGTGCACCTCGACCAGGGCGGTCATGCCGAGGGAGTGGATGCGCTCGGTGAGACCGGTGAGGGTCGGCTGGTCGAGCGCCGCCACGATCAGCAGCACGAGGTCGGCGCCGTAGGCCCGCGCCTCCCACACCTGGTAGGGCGTGACGACGAAGTCCTTGCGCAGCACCGGGACGTCGACGGCGGCGCGGACGGCGGCGAGGTCGTCGAGGCTGCCGGCGAAACGGCGGCGCTCGGTGAGCACGCTCACCACGCTGGCACCGCCGGCCTCGTAGTCGCCCGCGAGGGCGGCCGGGTCGGCGATCGCGGCGAGGGCGCCCTTGCTCGGGCTGGACCGCTTCACCTCGGCGATCACCCGGACGGGCTGCCCGGGCGAGGTCGCGGGGCCGGTCAGGGCGGGGACGGCGTCGAGGGCCGACGCACGCTGCGCCGCGAGCTCCTGCAGGCGCTCCAGCGGCGTGACCGCCTCACGGGCGGCGAGGTCCTCCCGGACGCCGACGAGGATGTCGTCGAGCACGCTCACTGGGGTGGCTCCGGATCTGTCGGGGCGCCGTCGGGGCGGCGGCACCGTACGGTCGCGTGGTCCCGATGCTAGCCCGGACCGCAGGGGTGGCCCGACCCCGGCCCGACTACCGTGGGCGCGACGACCGCGAGCGGGCCGCGCCACCGAGGCGGCCTCACCACACCGGGAGAGACCGTGACGACCACCCCGAACGAGCCCACCGACGACGAATCGCAGCAGGGCGGGACGTCTCCGTTCTCGTTCGACAAGCCGGCCGACCAGCAGGCTCCGCACCAGCAGGACGCGCACCAGCAGGACGCGCCGACCCCGCCGGAGCAGTACGGCCAGCAGCAGAGCCCGTACGGCCAGCAGCCGCAGGCCGACCCCTACGGCCAGCAGCAGAGCCCGTACGGCCAGCAGCCGCAGGCGGGCCCGTACGGCCAGCAGCCGCAGGCGGGCCCGTACGGCCAGCAGGCGAGCCCCTACGGCCAGCAGGGCTACGGCGCGCAGGGGTACGGCGGCTACGCCACCGGCACGTCCGGCCCGTCGTCCGGCCTGGCGATCGGCGCCCTCGCGGCCGGTGTGGTCGCGCTGCTGATGTTCTGGTGCGCCTTCATCGGCGTGCCCGTCGGCATCGCCGCGGTCGTGCTCGGCGTGGTGGCGCTGAACAAGGTCAAGGCCGGCACGGGCGGGGGCCGTGGGCTCGCGCTCGCCGGCGTGATCACCGGTGGTCTGGCGATCCTGGTCTCGGTGGTGCTCGTGGTGGCGGCCGTCGCGACCGGCAACGCCGACTTCAGCACCAGCCCCTGAGCGGCGTGTGCGGGGGGCCGGCCCCTCGCGGACCCTCTATGTTGGTCCGCACCAGCGGACCCACCTGCCGTCATGGCGGGTCCACGTGAACAGGGGAGAACACTGACGTGACCACCACTCCGAACGATCCCGGCGGCTACGGCGGGGGCGGGTACGGCGGCGCGCCGTCGTACGGCAGCACCCCCGCGGGCGGCTCGCGCAGCAACGTCATGGCCATCATCGCGATCGTCGCGGGCGTGCTCGCGATCCTCGCCTCGTGCCTGTGGTTCATCGCCGCACCGCTCGGTATCGCCGCGATCGTGCTCGGCGTCCTGGGCCGCGGCAAGGCCAAGCGCGGCGAGGCCGGCGGCGGCGGCCTGGCGATGGCCGGCATCATCACCGGCGCCATCGGCCTGGTCCTGACCGTGGTGCTGACCCTCGTCGGCGTCAGCATCCTGAACCAGTTCGAGGACTGCACCGACCCGAGCCTGACCGCCGAGGAGCAGCAGGCCTGCGTCGAGGAGCAGGTCGGCGGCTGATCGCCGCGCACGACGTCGGAGGGCGCCACCCCAGCCGGGGTGGCGCCCTCCTGCACGTCAGAGCGGTTCGGTCAGAGCGGGGCCGGGCCGAGCGCCTCGAGGCCGGGCAGGTTGCGCACCACCGCGAACACGACCCAGGCCGTCGTCGCGGCGCCGATCGTCCAGCCGTTCAGCCAGCGCTGCCAGGGCACCCGCACCCCGCGCGCGCTCGACCACGTCCAGACCGCCCACCAGAGCGTGAGCCCGGCGGCCAGCAGCACGGCGAAGGCGTTGGACGACAGGGCACCGGCGACGTCGAGGTGCGCGAGGTCGTTGACGGCACGCAGGCCGCCGCACCCGGGGCACCAGTGCCCGGTGAACGACAGGAACGCGCAGCTGCCCCACGAGCCGGCGACGTGGGGGTCGCGGACGGCGAGGGCGACGACGGAGCCGGCACCGAGCGCACCGACGGCCAACGGCCCGCGCAGCGTCCGCAGCGACGTCACCGTCAGTCGTGCGGCTGCTCGCCGAAGCCCATGGCGGACAGCACCTTGCCGAGGATCGCGCCGATCACGATGACGACGATGCCGACCCAGAACAGCCAGATCAACGAGAACGGGACGGCGATCGCGGAGATCAGCGAGCCGAGGACGATGACGCCGACGGCGGTCCACGCGGCGGGGCTGTTGCCGTGACCGACCGCGTGGGCGGTGGCGGCGGGGGAGCTCGGGTCGTCGGTCATGGGTCCATCATGCCAGCCGTCGGGTCGTCCCCGCGGCTGAGGGCGTCCCAGTCGTCGCCCCGTGCCGGGGCGGTGTCGCGCTCGAACCGGCGGGTGGTGCCCCAGGCCCGGCCGGCGGCCAGGACGGCGACACCGAGCAGCGCCGCGAGCACCCCGGCGACGACGGCCACCCACGGCCACGCGGTCGACGACACGGTCGTGACGTCGGCCGCGGTGACCGAGCCCGGCGTCAGGCCGGAGGCCTCGGCGACGGCGGGCAGCACGGCCGAGGTCGGGTCGAGGAGCACCCGGAGGCTGGCACCGGCCGCGGTGAGCCCCGCGAGCACGACGAGCACCCCCGCCACGAGCCGCACGACGGGACGGGCGAGCAGCAGCAGGCCGGCGGCGGCCAGCACCACCAGCCCGAGGGCGCCGGCGGCCGGCGCGACCGCCGACCCGGCCGCCACCACCGCCTGCCGGCCCGCGACGGCGCCGCCGGTGAGCAGGTCGGCCTGCGCGCCGACCCAGGTGCGCGAGGACGCCGCGAGCAGCACCACCCCGAGCACCAGCAGCCCGATCACCACCGGGCCCTTGCTGAGCCTGCTCACGGCGCACGGGCCGGACGCAGGGTGGCGGCCGTGGCGACGGCGCGCAGCACGGCGGCGGCCTTGGCGCGGCACTCGGCGTCCTCGCTCTCGGGGACCGAGTCGGCGACGATGCCGGCGCCGGCCTGCACGTGCGCGACGCCTTCGCGCAGGACGGCCGTGCGGATCGCGATCGCCATGTCGAGGTCACCGGCGAAGTCGAGGTAGCCCACCGCTCCCCCGTACACGCCGCGGCGCACCGGCTCGAGCTCGTCGATCAGCTCCATCGCCCGCGGCTTGGGGGCGCCGGAGAGCGTCCCGGCCGGGAAGGCAGACCGCAGCACCTCGATCGCCGAGGTGCCGAGCCGCTGCTCGCCGGTGACCGTCGACACCAGGTGCATGACGTGGCTGTAGCGCTCGAGCCCCATGAAGTCGACGACGTCGACGGTGCCGGGCTCGCAGACGCGGGCGAGGTCGTTGCGGGCGAGGTCGACGAGCATCAGGTGCTCGCTGCGCTCCTTGGCGTCGGCCAGCAGGTCCTCGCCCAGCCGGACGTCGTCCTCGGGCTTGGCGCCGCGCGGACGGGTACCCGCGATGGGGTGCGAGAGCACGCGTCCGCTCTCGACCTTGACCAGCGCCTCCGGGCTGGACCCGACGACGTCGAGCCCCGTGCCGTCGGGCGTCTCGCAGCGGAAGAGGTACATGTACGGGCTGGGGTTCGAGGCCCGCAAGCACCGGTACACCTCGAGCGCGTCGGCCGGGCAGTCGAGGTCGAAGCGCTGCGAGAGCACGACCTGGAAGACCTCGCCGTCGCGGATCGCCTGCAGACCGGTACGCACCGCGGCGAGGTAGTCCGCGCGCGCCGTGCGCTGGCGCGGCACCACCTCGCCGGGCACGTCGGTGACGGCCACGGTCGACGGCGCGGGCGCGTCGAGCTCGGCGGTCATCCGGTCGAGCCGCGACACGGCGTCGGCCCAGGCCTCGTCGACCCGCTCGTCGGTGTCGTCGTGGTTCACCGCGTTCGCCACCAGCAGCAGCGTCCCGTCGCTGTGGTCGAGCACGGCCATGTCGGTCGCCAGCGACATCATCAGCTGGGGCACGCCGAGCTCGTCGGCGGCGTGCTCGGGCAGCCGCTCCCAGTGCCGCACGGCGTCGTAGCCGATGACGCCGACCATGCCGCCGGTGAGCGGCGGCAGCCCCTCCAGCCGCGGGGTGTGCAGGGCCTCGAGCGTGCCGGCCAGGGCCTCCAGCGCGGGGCCGTCGGTCGGCACCCCGACCGGCGCCTGGCCGAGCCAGTGCGCCCGCCCGTCGACCTCGGTGAGGGTCGCCGCCGACGACGCGCCGACGAACGAGTAGCGCGACCACACCCCGCCGTGCTCAGCCGACTCGAGCAGGAAGGTGCCAGGCCGGTCGTGGGACAGCTTGCGGTACAGACCGATCGGGGTCTCCGCGTCGGCCAGCACGCGGCGCACCACGGGGATGACGCGGCGGTCGCGGGCCAGCTCGCGGAAGACGTCGAGGCTCGGCCAGACCGTCCCGAGCTCGCGTCCGGGCCCGGCGCTCACGCGCCCACCGCCGCGTGCAGGTCACCGGCGTCGAAGCAGGTGCGGTCGCCGGTGTGGCAGGCGGCGCCCACCTGGTCGACCCGCACCAGCAGCGCGTCGCCGTCGCAGTCGAGCGCCACCGACCGCACGTGCTGCTCGTGCCCGGAGGTGTCGCCCTTGCGCCAGTACTCCTGCCGGCTCCGGCTCCAGAACGTCACCCGCCCGGACGTCAGCGTGCGGTGCAGCGCCTCGTCGTCCATCCAGCCGAGCATCAGCACCTCGCCGGTGTCGTGCTGCTGCACGACCGCAGCGACGAGGCCGTCGGCGTCGCGCTTCAGGCGCTCCGCCACGGCGGGATCGAGGTCGGACGGACGGGTCTCGGACACGGTGCCGATCCTCCCAGACGGTCGGGGCGCGCTCGGACCGACCTGATCAGACCGACCCTGATCAGACCGACTTCAGCTGGGCCTGCCACGAGGCGTACATGCGCTGGTAGACGCCGCCGGCGTCGACGAGGTCGTCGTGGCGGCCGACCTCGACCACGCGGCCGGCGTCGACGACGACGACCTTGTCGGCGGCCTCGGCGGTCGACATGCGGTGGGCGATCGTGACCGAGGTGCGGCCGGTGGTGACGCCCGACAGCGCCCGCTGCAGGCGCACCTCGGTGGCGGGGTCGACCGCCGAGGTGGCCTCGTCGAGGACGAGGAGGTCGGGGTCGGCCAGGTAGGCGCGGGCCAGCGCCACCAGCTGCCGCTCCCCCGCCGACAGCGACTCGCCGCGCTGGCCGACGCGCGAGCGGATGCCGCGTGGGAGCCCGCTCACCCACTCGTCGAGGCCGAGCTCGGTGATGGCCAGCTCGACGTCGGCGTCGGACGCCGACGGCCGGCCGTAGCGGACGTTGTGCAGCAGCGTGTCGTCGAACAGGAAGCCCTCCTGCGGCACCATCACGACGCGCTCGCGCAGGCTCGAGAAGCGCACGTCGCGCAGGTCGACGCCGTCGAGCAGCACGCGCCCGTCGCGGGGGTCCTGCAGCCGGGTGAGCAGCTTCGCCAGCGTGGTCTTGCCCGAGCCGGTCTCGCCGACGATCGCCACCTTGGTGCGCGGGGCGATGATCGAGCGAGACCTCGCGCAGCACCGGCTCGCCGCCGGGGTAGGAGAAGGTGACGTCGTCGAACTCGACCGTGATCGGGCCGCGCGGCAGCACGTGGCCCTCGGGGCCGGGGTCGGCCACGTCGGCCGGGGTGTCGAGGACGGCGAGCACGCGGCGCCAGCCGGCCACGGCGTTCTGCAGCTCGTTCAGGATCTCGGTGATGTTCATGACCGGGCCGGTGAAGATCTGCACCAGGAACAGGAACGCCAGCAGCTCGCCGAGACTGAGGTCGCCGTCGACCCCGGTCCAGGTGCCCACCAGCACCACGGCCGCCACGACCAGGCCCGACACCAGCACGCCGGACGAGAAGCTCAGCGACACCAGGTTCTGGGCGCGCCGCGCCGACAGCCGGTGCCGCTCGATGCTCTCCTCGACGCGCGCCCCGGTGCGCGCCTCGACGGCGTAGGCGCGGATCGTGTCGGCGCCCACGACGGTCTCGGAGATGCGCGCCGAGCATGTCGCCGACCCGCTCGCGCACCCGCCCGTAGGCGGCCGAGACGTACTTCTGCATCCACCGGCCGAACAGCACGAGCGGCACGAAGAACGCCAGCACCAGCAGCGTCAGCGGCCACGAGTACAGCGCCATCAGCAGCGTCGCCAGGGTCAGCTGCCCGACCGACAGGATCAGCATCAGCCCGCCGTACTGCATGAACTGGGAGATCGTGTCGACGTCGCTGGTGACGCGGCTGACCAGCGCGCCGCGGCGCTCGGTGTTCTGGGTCAGCACCGACAGGTCGTGCACGCGCCGGAACGCGGTGGTGCGCAGCTGCGCCAGGCCGGCCTCGGTGGCGGTGAACAGCCGCAGGTTCACCACGTACGAGCAGAACCCGGTGAGCAGGACGACCACGGCCGCGCCGCCGACCAGCAGGGTGACGGCGTGCACGTCGGGCCCGCCGCCGGCGTTGATGCCGGTGTCGACGGTCTGCTGCACGGTCACCGGGACGATGACCCGCCCGACGGTGGCGACCACGGCCAGCGCGAGGGTGAACCCCAGACCCTGCCGGATCTGCGGGGACAGCTCGAGCCCGCGCTTCAGCGTGGCGAGCACGGTGGTCTGGGCGCGCGGCCTCGATCGACGAGCCGGTGCCCTTGGCCTCGGCGGTCATCGCGACGCCGCCTCCTCGTAGGCGTTGACCAGGTGCCGGTAGCGCGGCTGCCGCTCGAGCAGGTCGGCGTGCGCCCCGCGGTCGACGACGCGGCCGCGCTCGACGAACACGACCTCGTCGGCCACCGAGATGGTCGCCTTGCGGTAGGCGACCACCACGACGGTCAACCCCGCGGTGCTCTCGCGCAGCCCGGTCAGGATGGCCTGCTCGACCCGCGGGTCGACGGCCGACGTCGCGTCGTCGAGCACGAGCAGGCGGGGCGAGCGGACGACGGCCCGCGCCAGGGCGATGCGCTGGCGCTGCCCGCCGGACAGGCTGGCCCCCCGCTCCCCCACCCGGGTGTCGAGCCCGAGCGGCAGCGACGCGACGAACCGGTCGCCCTGCGCCAGCCGCAGCGCCTCCCACACGGCGTCGTCGTCGAGCTCGGCGCCGGCGTCGTCGGTGGCTCCGAGGGTGATGTTGCCGCGCACCGTGTCGTCGAAGACGAAGGTCGACTGGGGCACCAGCGCGGCCGCGGCGGCGACTCCGCCCTGGCGCACCTCGCGCGCGTCGACGCCGTCGAGCAGCAGCCGGCCCGACGCCGGGTCGACCAGGCGCACGAGCAGCCCGGCCAGGGTCGACTTGCCCGAACCGGTGGGCCCGACGACCGCGACGGTGCGGCCTGCCGCGACCTCGAGGTCGACGCCGTGCAGCACCTCGACCGGCTCGTCGACCTCGACCGGGGCGTCGGGGTCGTCGGACAGGTCGGAGTCGCCCGCACCGTGGTAGGCGTACCGCACGTCGGAGACGGCCAGCGCCGCGGCGCCCACGCGGCCGAGAGCTGCGCTGCCGTAAGTCATCTCGCCGGTGGCGTTCAGCACCGACTCGACGCGTCCGAACCCGACCGCCGCGCGCGGCAGGTCGCCGAGCACCCAGCCGATGGCCCGCACCGGAAAGGCCAGGATGGTGAGCAGGTACGCGACCTGGACGACGTCGCCCGCCTCGGCGGCGCCGGTGCTGACCCGCCAGGTGCCGAGGCCCAGCACGGCGAGGGTGCCGAGGGTGGGCACCAGCTCGACCAGCGGGTCGAAGATCCCGCGCAGCCTGCCCACCGCGACGTTCGCCTCGCGCAGGGTGTCGGCCGACTCGGCGAAGCGGGCCGTCTCGTCGGCCTCGCGACCGAGCGCCTTGACGACCAGCGCGCCGTCGAAGCTCTCGTGGGCGATGGCCGCGACCTCGGCGCGCAGCTGCTGCGAGCGCACCACCTTGGGCGAGATGACGCGCTGGTACACGACGTTCGCGATCGCGACGGTCGGCAGCACCGTCAGCCCGACGGCGGCCAGGACGGGGTCGGCGAGCACCATCGCGATGCCGGCGACCACCAGCATGAACAGCACGCCGATCGAGAACGGCAGCGGGTTGAAGACCTGGAACGAGGCCTCGATGTCGCTGCTGGCGTTGCTCAGCAGCTGGCCGGTCGGGTGGCGGTGGTGCCAGGCCAGCGGCAGCCGCAGGTACTGCGACGACACCCGGCGGCGGTAGTGCGCCATCAGGTTGATCGAGGTGAGTCCGGCGAAGATGCGGCGGGCGGCGACCGCGACGGCGGTGACGAGCGAGACGCCCGCGAGGGCCCCGGCTCCCAGCCACAGCGAGCCGGGGTCGACGCGGCCGGCCTCGAACGAGGGGTCGAGCACGCGGTCGGTGACCCGGCCGAGCACGTAGCCGCTGCCGGCGGTGCCGATGCCGTAGACGGCCGCGGCCGCCACGGCGATCGAGAACAGGCGGGGCTGCTGGCGGATACCGCGCCCCAGCACGCCGAAGCCGCGTCGCATGGTGCCCTGCTGCACCGTCGGTCGGACGGGTTCGGGCACGTTCGGGCCTGCCTTCCTGATGCTGCGCGGGGGATGACCGAACCCTCTCACGCCCCACCGACGGCCGTGGACGAGGATGGCGGCATGACCGCACCCACCTCGCGTCCCAGCCTGGCCGCCCGTGAGCGCCAGGCCCTCGCCGACTCGCTGCTGGCCACCGGGCCCGACGCGGCGACGCTGTGCGAGGGCTGGACCACCCGCGACCTGGCCCGGCACCTGGTGCTGCGCGAGGGCGACCCGCAGGCGGTGGCGCGGCTCGCCGTGGCGCACGCCCCGGCGCTGCGGGGCAAGGTCCCCGGTACCGACGGCCCCTCGCGCCCGTACGCCGACCTGGTCGAGCGCTTCCGGTCCGGACCGGCCCTCGGCGCGATCGTGCCCGAGGCCGTCGACGTGCTGGTCAACACCGCCGAGCACTTCATCCACCACGAGGACGTGCGCCGCGCCCAGCCCGGGTGGACGGCGCGCGCCCTCGACCTCGACGACGAGAAGGCGCTCTGGGGCCCGACGCTGTTCATGTCCCGCCGCACGTACCTGCGCTGCCCGGTCGGCGTCGTCCTCGTCGTGCCCGACGGCCCGCGGTCGAAGGTGCGCCGTGGCGTGCCAGCCGTGGTGCTCACCGGGCGGGCGTCCGAGCTGCTGCTGCACGTGACGGGCCGCCGCGACCAGGCCGACGTGCACGTCGGCGGCCCCACCGACGCGGTCGGGTCCTTCCGGGAGTGGCTGGCGCGCTAGCGCACCGGGTGGCCCGCCGCCCGCAGCGAGTCCTTGACGTCGCCGACGGTCAGGTCGCCGAAGTGGAAGACGCTGGCGGCCAGCACCGCGTCGGCACCGGCCTCGACCGCGGGCGCGAAGTGCTCGACGGCGCCCGCTCCCCCGCTCGCCACGACCGGGATGCCGACGGCCCGCGCGCACCAGCCGCAGCAGCCCGAGGTCGAACCCGTCCCGGGTGCCGTCGGCGTCCATCGAGTTCAGCAGGATCTCGCCGGCGCCGAGGTCGGCCACCTGCCGGCGCCCACGCCACGGCGTCGAGCCCGGTGCCCTGCCGCCCGCCGTGCGTGGTCACCTCGAACCCGGACGCGGTCGGCGCGCCGTCGCGGACGCGGCGCACGTCCAGCGACAGCACGAGCACCTGGGAGCCGAACCGGTCGGCGATCTCGCCCACCAGCGCCGGACGCGCGATCGCGGCGGTGTTGACCCCGACCTTGTCGGCACCGGCCCGCAGCAGCCGGTCGACGTCGCTGACGGCCCGCACGCCGCCACCGACGGTCAGCGGGATGAAGACCTGCTCGGCGGTGCGCCGCACCACCTCGTAGGTGGTCTCGCGGTCCGACGACGACGCCGTGACGTCGAGGAAGGTCAGCTCGTCGGCGCCCTGCGCGTCGTAGCGCGCGGCCAGCTCGACGGGGTCGCCCGCGTCGCGCAGCTCGGCGAAGTTGACGCCCTTGACGACGCGCCCGGCGTCGACGTCGAGGCACGGGATCACGCGGACGGCGACGCTCACGCGGCCCGAGGCTAGTCCTGCACGTACCCGGGGCCTGTGCGCGGGTTGGCCGGACGGTCGCGCCGGACGTCGAACACCAGGTGCGTGACGCGCTCGCCGACGACGATCCGCGGGTCCTCCAGCTCGATCGCCCCGGCCACCGAACCGGTGCCGAAGAACGGTCTGCCCGAGCCGAGGACGGCCGGGGCCAGGTTCATCACGACTCGGTCGACCAGGCCGAGCCGCAGCGCCTGGCCGCCCACGTCGCCGGCCGTGACCGTCACGTCCCTGTCACCGGCGTACTGCTTCGCCCGCGCGACCCCCTCCTCGACGCTGCCGACGAAGGTGAACGGCGCGGTGGCCTTCCAGGCCCAGTCGTCGGCCGGGCGGTGGGTGACGACGAAGACGTGCTCGCCCGCGGGCGGGCGGCCGCCCCAGCCGTCGACGAGGTCGAACAGCCGCCGGCCGATCACGCCCGCGGCCGTGGAGTCCCGCATCTCGGCGAGGAAGCCCGCCGTCGGCTCGGACACGTGGAAGACGCGATCCTCGTCGCCGAGGTGCACCGCGACCGGACCGTTGCCGTACCAGTCGAAGATCGGCCCCGGCACGTCCTCGTCCGTCGCGACGAACCCGTCCAGCGACACCGCGGCGTTCATGACGACCCTGCCCATGGTCCTGCTCCTCCCGGAGACGCGTTGCTGTCGAGAGGTCGACCGGCGCCGGCGCCGGAGCTCATCGGTCGGCGCTCGCCCCGGGATCGAGACGGCCGCAGATCAGTCCTGGCGCGTCTGCACCTGCACGAACGGCGGCTTCACCACGCGGCAGCGCAGCCGGCGTCCGCGCACGTCGACCGCGAGCTCGTCGTCGACCGCGGTCCCGGGCGGGAGCAGCGCGAGCGCGATGCCCTGCTTGAGGGTCGGCGAGAACGTGCCGGACGTCGTGCGGCCCACCACGGCGCCGTCGGCGTCGACGACGTCGAGGTCGGCCCGCGGCACGCCGCGGTCGAGCGCCTGCAGCCCCCACAGCACCCGCCGCGGTCCGGCGGCCTTCTCGGCCAGCAGCGCGTCGCGTCCCCAGAAGGAGTCCTTCTTCCACCCGACCGCCCAGCCGACGCGGGCCTGCACGGGGGTGATGTCGGGCGACAGCTCGTGGCCGTGCAGGGCGTAGCCCATCTCGGTGCGCAGCGTGTCGCGCGCCCCGAGCCCGGCGGCGCGTCCGCCGCGCGCGGCGGCCGCGGCGACCAGCGCGTCCCACAGGGGGCCGGCGTCGTCCCAGCGCGGCAGCAGCTCGTAGCCGCGCTCGCCGGTGTACCCGGTGCGGCACACCACGAGCGGCGAGCCCTGCCACTCCGTCTCCACGAACGACATGTAGTCGTGCCCGCGTGGGCAGGCCGAGATCGCCGAGCACCTCGTCCGACAGCGGGCCCTGCACGGCCAGCACGCCGTACGAGCGGTGCAGGTCGGTGACCTCGACGCCGTCAGGGGCGGCGGCCGCGAGCCGGCGCACGACCTCGGCGGTGTTGGCCGCGTTCGGCACCAGCAGCACGTCGTCGTCGGCGCGCAGGTAGGCGATCAGGTCGTCGACCACGCCGCCGTCGTCGTCGCAGCACAGCGTGTACTGCGCCTGGCCCGGGCCGATGCGGCGCAGGTCGTTCGCGAGCGTCGCGTTCACGAAGTCGGCCGCGCCCGGTCCCGCGACCGAGGCCTTGCCGAGGTGGCTGACGTCGAAGACCCCGACGGCCTCGCGGACGGCCGCGTGCTCGGCGACGACGCCTCCTCCCGGGTGCTCCAGCGGCATCGACCAGCCGCCGAAGTCGGCCATCTTGGCGCCGGCGGCCAGGTGCCTGTCGTGCAGAGGTCCCTGCAGGGTGGTCGTCATGGCCGCAGAACCTACCGCCGACGGCCCGCGGTTAGAGTCGCTGCCGTGACCACCGTGACCCTCTCCGGCAAGGACGCCTCCGGCGTCGCCGCCGACGCCCTCGTCCTGGCCACCGCCGCCGCCACCGAGACCGGCGGGCCCGCCACGCTCCTCGGGGGCGACCTGCTCCCCGCGGGCGCGCGCCGCGCGCTCGAGGCGGCGCTGCCCGTCCTCGGGGTGAAGGGCACGGCCGACGAGGTCGTCCGCGTCCCGTCGCCGGACGGCGTGCGCGCCGCCGTCGTCGTGCTCTCCGGCACGGGCCGCCCGGGCCGCGAGGGCACGACGACCGAGGCCCTGCGGCGCGCCGCCGGCGCCGCGACCCGCTCCCTCGCCGGCTCCGCCCACGCCGTGCTCGCGCTCCCGACCGACGGGCCCGACCTCGCCGGCGTCGTCGAGGGCGCCCTGCTCGGCGCCTACTCCTACACCGAGTACCGCCGGCGGTCGGCGTCACCGAGCCAGACGCCGGTCGAGCGCCTCACCGTGCACACCGCCCGCACCCGCGACAAGGCCGCCAAGGCCGTCGTCGAGCGGGCGCACGTGCTCGCCGCGGCCGTGTCGGGCACCAAGGACCTGGTCAACTGCCCGCCCGTCGACCTGTACCCGGCCCGCTTCGCCGAGATCGCCCAGGCGCTCGGCAAGGAGCACGGCGTCAAGGTGTCGGTGCTCGACGAGGCCGCGCTGCGCACGGGCGGGTACGGCGGCCTGGTGGGCGTCGGCCAGGGCTCCACCCGCGGCGCCGCGGCTGGTGAAGGTCTCCTACGCCCCGTCGGGTCGCCGCAAGCGGGCCCACCTGGCGCTGGTCGGCAAGGGCATCACGTTCGACTCCGGCGGCCTGTCGATCAAGCCCGCCGCGGGCATGGAGACGATGAAGCTCGACATGGCCGGCGCCGCCGCCGTGCTGCACACGGTGGTCGCCGCCGCGCGGCTGGGGCTGCCGGTGGCCGTCACCGGCTGGCTGTGCCTGGCCGAGAACATGCCGTCGGGCTCGGCGCAGCGCCCGTCCGACGTCATCATCGATCTACGGCGGGCGCACCGTCGAGGTGCTCAACACCGACGCCGAGGGCCGCCTCGTGCTCGCCGACGGCCTGGTCGCCGCGGGCGAGGAGCAGCCCGACGTCCTCGTCGACGTCGCCACCCTCACCGGCGCCCAGATGGTGGCGCTCGGCAACCGGGTGAGCGCGGTCATGGCCAACGACGACGACCTGCGCGACCGCGTGGTCGACGCCGCCGACGACGCGGGCGAGCAGCTCTGGCCGATGCCGCTGCCGGCCGAGCTGCGCGCCTCGACTGGACTCCCCGGTCGCCGACATCGCCAACATCGGCGACCGGTTCGGCGGCATGCTCGTCGCCGGGCTGTTCCTGCAGCGAGTTCGTCGCGACCCGTCCCGACGGCGAGCCGATCCCGTGGGCGCACCTCGACATCGCCGGGCCGGCGTTCAACGGCGGCGCGCCGCACGGCTACACCGGCAAGGGCGGCACCGGCGTGGCGGTGCGGACGCTGCTGACCCTCGCCGAGCGGATGGCCTGACCGCAGCCGAGACCCTTCCGGGCCGTGGTGCCCCGTTGCGACGGGACCGCCGCGTAGTGCCAGGATGGTGACCAACCCACCCAGCAGCGAACCCACAAGGGAGCGGACCAGATGGCCGAGGCCTCCGGCGACACCTACGACCTCGTGATCCTCGGAGGTGGCAGCGGCGGGTACGCCTGCGCGTTCCGCGCGGCCGAGCTCGGCCTGAGCGTCGCGCTCGTCGAGAAGGACAAGCTCGGCGGCACCTGCCTGCACTGCGGCTGCATCCCGACCAAGGCGCTGCTGCACGCGGCGGAGATCGCCGACGGCGCGCGCGAGGCCGGCAAGTACGGCGTCAGGGCCACGCTCGAGGGCGTCGACATGGCCGGCGTCAACGAGTACAAGAACGGCGTCGTCGCCCGCCTGTACAAGGGCCTGCAGGGCCTGGTCAAGGCGCACAAGATCACCGTACGTCGAGGGCGAGGGCGAAGCTGTCCTCGCCCACCACCGTCACCGTCGGCGACCGCACCCTGACCGGCAAGAACGTCGTGCTGGCCACCGGCTCGTACGCCCGCTCGCTGCCCGGCCTGGAGATCGGCGGCCGGGTCATCACCAGCGACCAGGCCCTGGCGCTCGACCACGTGCCGAGCAGCGTCGTCGTCCTCGGCGGCGGCGTCATCGGCGTCGAGTTCGCCAGCGTCTGGAAGTCCTTCGGCGCCGACGTCACCATCGTCGAGGCGCTGCCGCGCCTGGTCCCCGGCGAGGACGAGGCCGCGAGCAAGGTGCTCGAGCGCGCCTTCCGCAAGCGCAAGATCGCCTTCAAGACCGGCGTGCGGTTCTCCGGCGTCGAGCAGGACGACTCCGGCGTCAAGGTCTCCCTGGAGTCCGGCGAGACCATCGAGGCCGACCTCCTGCTGGTCGCCGTCGGCCGTGGGCCGAACACCGCGGGCCTCGGCTACGAGGAGGCCGGCGTCACCGTCGACCGCGGCTTCGTGCCCACCGACGAGCGGCTGCGCACCAACGTCCGAGCGTCTTCGCCGTCGGCGACATCGTGCCCGGCCTGCAGCTCGCGCACCGCGGCTTCGCGCACGGCATCTTCGTCGCCGAGGAGATCGCCGGCCTGAACCCGCCGCCGGTCGCTCGACCCGTCCATCCCCCGCGTCACGTACTGCGACCCCGAGGTCGCCTCCGTCGGCCTCACCGAGGCGCAGGCCAAGGAGCAGTACGGCGACGACGAGGTCGAGGTGCTACGAGTACAACCTGGGCGGCAACGGCAAGAGCCAGATCCTCGGCACCACCGGCTTCGTCAAGCTGGTCCGCGAGAAGGACGGCCCCGTCGTCGGCGTCGCAGGTCGGCGCCCGGATGGGCGAGCAGATCGGCGAGGCGCCAGCTGATCGTCAACTGGGAGGCCTACCCGGAGGACGTCGCCTCGCTCGTCCACGCGCACCCCACCCAGAACGAGGCGCTCGGCGAGGCGCACCTGGCCCTGGCCGGCAAGCCGCTGCACGTCCACAACTGACCCTCAACCCCGGCGCCCCGAACCTCCCCGCAGATCAGGAGAACCGATGTCGAGCTCCGTCGAGATGCCCGCCCTGGGTGAGAGCGTCACCGAGGGCACCGTCACCCGCTGGCTCAAGCAGGTCGGCGACACGGTCGAGGTCGACGAGCCGCTGCTGGAGGTCGTCGACCGACAAGGTCGACACCGAGATCCCGTCCCCGGTGGGCGGGGTGCTGCAGGAGATCCTCGTCCAGGAGGACGAGACGGTCGAGGTCGGCGCGGAGCTCGCCGTGATCGGCGACGGCTCCGACGGCGGCTCCGACGACGCCGGGTCCGACGAGCAGCCCCAGCAGGACGAGCAGCGCCCAGCAGCAGGACGAGCAGCCCCAGCAGCAGGACGAGCAGCCGGAGACGGTCGAGCCGAGCACGCGGCGCCGGTCGAGGCCGAGCAGCCCTCCGGCGACCAGCCGCCGCCTCCGACGGCCCGGCCGAGGGCACCGACCAGCCCGAGCAGAGCGAGGAGCCCCAGCAGGAGTCGTCGTCCTCCGGTGGCGGCGGCGGCGGTGGTGGTGGCACCGAGGTGGTGATGCCGGCGCTCGGCGAGAGCGTCACCGAGGGCACCGTGACCCGCTGGCTGAAGTCCGAGGGCGACGCGGTCGAGGTCGACGAGCCGCTGCTCGAGGTCTCCACCGACAAGGTCGACACCGAGATCCCCTCGCCGGTCGCGGGCACCGTGCAGAAGATCCTGGTGCAGGAGGACGAGACCGTCGAGGTCGGCGCGGCCCTGGCCGTCGTCGGTGACGGCAGCGGCGGCGGCGGTCGGGACGAGGCCCCGGCCACGGCGACCCCCGAGCCGCAGCCGCAGGACGAGAAGGTGCCCGACGAGCCGCAGCCCGACCTCGCAGCAGGAGCAGGCCCCGCAGGCCGAGGAGGCCGCAGGAGGAGAAGGCGTCCGAGCCGGAGCCGCAGGAGTCGGCGCCCGAGGCGCCGCAGGACGAGCCGCGCGAGGAGCGCCGCGAGGCCTCGGCCGAGCAGCCCGACCTCGCAGGTCGAGGCCCCGAAGGAGAAGCCGTCCGGCGACGCCGGCGGCTACGTCACCCCGCTGGTGCGCAAGCTCGCGTCCGAGCACGGTGTCGACCTGTCCGACCCTGACCGGCACCGGTGTCGGCGGCCGCATCCGCAAGCAGGACGTGCTGGCCGCCGCGGAGGCGGCCAAGCCCGCCCCGAGCCCGAGCCCGAGCCCGAGCAGGCGGCCCAGCAGGCACCGGCCGCCTCGGCCGGCGGTGGCGCGGCCGCGAAGCCGACCGAGGCCGGGCCCAAGCGCGGCACCACCGAGAAGATGACGCGTCTGCGCAAGGTGATCGCCTAGCGGATGGTCGAGTCGCTCCAGGTGTCGGCGCAGCTGACCACCGTGGTCGAGGTCGACGTCACGAAGGTGGCGCGGCTGCGGGCGCGGGCCAAGGCCTCGTTCGAGGAGCGCGAGGGCGTCAAGCTCTCGTTCCTGCCGTTCCTCGCGCTGGCCACGGTCGAGGCGCTGAAGGTGCACCCGGTCGTGAACTCGAGCGTCGAGGACGACACGATCGTCTACCCGGCGCAGGAGCACCTCGGCATCGCCGTCGACACCGAGCGCGGCCTGCTGGTGCCGGTGATCAAGGACGCCGGCGACCTCAACATCGCCGGGCTCGCCCGCAAGATCGCCGACCTCGCCGCCCGCACCCGCGACAACAAGGTCACCCCGGACGAGCTCGGCGGCGGCACCTTCACGCTGACCAACACCGGCAGCCGCGGCGCCCTGTTCGACACGCCGATCATCAACCAGCCGCAGGTGGGCATCCTCGGCACGGGCGCGGTCGTCAAGCGCCCGGTCGTGGTGTCCGACGCCGACGGCGGCGAGACCATCGCGATCCGCTCGATGATGTACCTGGCGCTGTCCTACGACCACCGGGTCGTCGACGGTGCCGACGCCGCGCGGTTCCTCACCACGATCAAGGACCGGCTGGAAGAGGGCGCCTTCGAGTCCGACCTGAACCTCTGATCCCACCCCGCTGAGGAGGCGCCCTCGTGCGCATCGTCGTGAGCGGCGCGTCCGGCTTCATCGGCCGACCGCTGCTGGAGCACCTGCGCGCGCACGGCCACGAGGTGCTGCAGCTCGTACGGCGTCTGCCCCGCACCGCCGACGAGGTGGAGTGGGACCCGGCCGCCGGGACGATCGACACCGACGCCCTGCAGGGCGTGCAGGCGGCGATCAACCTGTCGGGCGCGGGCGTGGGCGACAAGCGGTGGACGAGCGACTACAAGCGCGTCCTGCGCGACTCGCGGGTCGACTCGAGCCGCACGCTGGCCACCGCCCTCGCGTCCCTGTCCCCCGTCCCACGGTGCTGCTGCAGGCGTCGGGGATGGACTACTACGGCGACACCGGCGACGAGGTCGTGAGCGAGCGGTTCCCGCGCGGTGACGGCTTCCTCGCCGACGTCTGCGAGGAGTGGGAGGCGGCGGCGCGCCCCGCGCAGGACGCCGGCATCCGGGTCGCGCACCTGCGCACCTCCCTGGTGCTGGGTCGCGACGGCGGCTCGCTCGGGCGCCTCCTCCCGCTGTACCGGCTGGGGCTCGGCGGCCCGATGGGGCGCGGCCGGATGTGGTGGAGCTGGATCACGCTGCCCGACCTGCTGTCGGTGGTCGAGTTCCTGCTGACCGCCGAGGTCGACGGCCCGGTGAACGTCGCCGCGCCCGACCCGGTGCGCAACAAGGAGTTCACCGCGGCGCTGGCCAAGGCCCTGCACCGCCCGGCGCTCGCGCCCGTACCTCCCCCGGCCCTGCGGCTCGTCCTCGGCGAGTTCGCCGACAACGTGATGGCGAGCCACCGGCTGGCCCCCCAGGTGCTGCTCGACGCCGGCTTCCGGTTCGAGCACCCAGACCTCGCGTCCGCGGTCGGCTGGGTCACCAGCAAGGACTAGTCAGCGCACCTCGCTGACGCGCCAGACGCCGTCGACCTCGGCCAGCACCAGCTCGACCCGGGCCGGTTCGGACGCCGCGACCTCCTCGAGCACCGTGCCGTCGTCGGCGACGACGCGGTGCGCGCCCGTCACCACCGTCAGCGCCACGACCGCGTCGGCGCCCTTTTGCGACAGCACCTCGACGTCGGAGACCGCGAAGGCCAGGCCGTCGAGACGCACCTGCTGGGCGTCGAGGTCGGCGAGCGTGGCCAGGTCGGCGGCCAGCGCCCCCGACCCCTCGACGTTGGCCTCGCGCAGAGGAGCCCCGTCGGCGTCGGCGAAGCCTCGCGCACGCAGGTCGCTCAGCCCGACGACGACGGCGGCGAGGTCGGCGGCGGCGGGCGTGGAGGTGGGCGTCACCGTGGCCGTGGGCGTCACCGTGGCCGTGGGAGTCGTCGCGGGCGGCCTCGCGGCCGGCGTCGTGCGTTCGCGGGCGTCCGGCACCGACGCGGTGCCCGCCGCGCCGTCGCCGGGCAGCAGGCCGGACGCGCCGGCGGCGACCACGGCGGCGAGGACGGCGCCGAGGACCACCAGCAGCGGCAGCCGGCGCCGCGAGCGCGCCGGAGCGGGCTCGGGGTCCGGCGCCGCCGCTGCCGCCGCCTGGCGGAGCCGGTGCGTGACCACCTCGGCGGCGTCGGCGGCGGGGTCGAGCGGGACCAGCCGCACGGGCTCGGCCTCGGCCGTGCCGAAGACCTGCACGGCGACCTCGGCCGCGGACGGGCGGCGACGGCCGTCGGGGTCGAGGCTGCGCTCGACGAGCGACGCCAGCGCGGGCGGCGTCGCGGGGGCGACCGGGACGAGGGGTGGCCGGGACCCGGCGGGCTCGGGCACCTGACCGGCGAGCGCGAACCACCCGAGCGCACCCAGCGCGTGCACGTCGCCGGCCGGGGTCACCGCGGCACCTGCGGCCAGGGCCGGGTCGGCGAAGCCGGGCGTGCCGTGCGCGACGGCGTCGACGCCCAGCAGGCCGGCGGTGCCGAGGTCGGCGAGCACCGGGCGCCCGTCGGCGAGGAACAGCACGTTCGCGGCCGAGACGTCGCCGTGCACGACACCGCGCTCGTGCAGGTCGGCCAGGGCGCCTGCGAGCGGGGTGAGCACCGTGACGACCTCGCCGGGGTCGAGCGGGCCGCGGGCGGCGACGAGGGCGGCCAGGCTGCCACCGGCGGCGTGCTCGGTGACGAGCACCGGGCGGTCGTCGTCGGTGGTCGTGGTGCGCAGCACCCGCAGCACGTGCGGGTGGTCGACGCGGCGCTGCACGGTGGCCTCGCGCCGGGGCAGGTCGGCGGCGAGCACCTTCAGCGCGACGGTGCGGCCGGTGCGGGTGTCGACGCCGGTCCAGACCTGGCTGGAGGCACCCGTGCCGAGCAGCCGCCCGACGGTGTACCCCTCGACGCGGGGGGCTGCGGAGCGGTGCTGCACCCCTGCATCCAACCCGATCGGTGCAGCTGTTTGCGTCCGGTTGTCCACAGTCGGCGTCGTCGGGGGGCGGGCGTAGGCTGGTCGCATGCGGATCGAGCACGTCGGCTTCGCCCCGTCCACGGTCGACTACCTCGACGGCTGGCAGCGCCAGCGGGAGGTGCACGCGGCGGTCGTCGCGCGCGAGGTCGACGACACCGTGCTGCTGCTCGAGCACACCGCCGTCTACACCGCGGGCAAGCGCACCGAGCCCCACGAGCGCCCGGTCGACGCCACCCCGGTGGTCGACGTCGACCGCGGCGGCAAGATCACCTGGCACGGGCCCGGACAGCTCGTGGGCTACCCGGTGCTGCACCTGCCCGACCCGGTCGACGTCGTCGCCTACGTGCGTCGCCTCGAGACCCTGCTGATGGGCGTGTGCGCCGACCTCGGGCTGCCCACCCAGCAGGTCGAGGGACGCAGCGGGGTGTGGGTCGCGGCCGACCAGCGCGGGCCCGAGCGCAAGGTCGCGGCCATCGGCATCCGGGTCGCGCAGGGCGTCACCATGCACGGGTTCTCGCTGAACGCCGACTGCGACCTGTCGTGGGCCGACGCGATCGTCCCGTGCGGCATCCCCGACGCCGGCGTCACCTCGCTCTCGCGCGAGCTCGACCGCCCGGTCACGGTGCGCGAGGTCGTCCCGCTGGTCGAGGCCCGGCTGCCCGAGCTGCTAGCGGTCCCCGCCTCCGCCTGAGAACTCCTCCGACCGAAACCCCCCGCACCGGACATCCCGTGGTTGGCTCTGCCGTCATGAGCCACCTCGGGGACCCCGTCCGACGGACGACTACGCGCTGGCGCTGGCCGACTCCCCCTCGAGGAACTCGACCGTGCAGATGCTCGACGTGCAGGTCCCGTCGCAGTTCCGCGCCGACTGGGGGCTGCGCTCGAACCCCGACCTGCTCGGCGACCGGGTCGACGTCACCGGGGGCGCTGACCGCGTACCTCTCGCACGCGGGCCTGAAGGGCGCGGCGGCGTTCGCACCGGCCGGGGGCAGCGACGCCGACAGTGGCGACGTCGCGCGGATGATCCTGTGCATGTCGGTGCGCTACGAGGGCGGCGACGGCTTCGCCGACCTCGAGGCCGACGACGCCGTGGGAGCGAGCAGCGCGCCGCGGCACGGGAGGCTGTCGGTGCTCCTGCAGTGGAACGAGCAGGACCCGCCCGGCGCGTTCGAACGCACCCGCAACGAGAAGATGCACGACACCTGGCAGGGCAACCGGAACCCGTTCATCGACCACCCGGAGTGGGCCCACGCGATCTGGGGCTAGACCTGCGGCGCGACCTCGGACGCGATCAGGTCGAGGTGGTCGAGGTCGGCCAGGTCGAGCACCTGGAGGTAGAACCGCCCGGTGCCCACCTCGGCGTAGCGTCCGATCTTCTCGACCACCTGGTCCGGCGTCCCGGCGAAGCCGAACCCGACGATCTCCTCGACGTCGCGCCCGATCGCCGCCGCGCGACGCGCCACCTCGGCGTCGTCACGTCCGACGCAGACCGGCAGGGCGACCGACCAGTCGAGGTCGCCGGGGTCGCGACCGACCGCCTCGCAGGCCGCCCGCACCCGTCCGAACTGCGCATCGACGGTGGCCACGTCGCTGAAGCCGACGTTGAACTCGGTCGCGAAGCGCGCGGCCAGGTCGGGCGTGCGCCTCTTGCCGTGGCCGCCGACGACCAGCGGCACGCGGCCCTGCACCGGCTTCGGCAGCGCCGGCGAGTCGGCGAGCACGTAGTGCCGCCCGCTGAAGGAGAAGGTCTCGCCGACGGGGGTGGCGAGCAGCCCGGTGACCACGGCCAGCTGCTCCTCGAACCGGTCGAACCGCTCCCGCGTGGGCACGAACTCGAACCCGTACGCGGCGTGCTCGCGCTCGAACCACCCGGCGCCGAGCCCGAGCTCCACCCGCCCTCCGGACATCTGGTCGACCTGCGCCACCTGGATCGCCAGCAGGCCGGGCGCGCGGAAGGTCGCGGACGTCACGAGCGTGCCGAGCCGCACGGTCGAGGTCTCCCGGGCCAGGCCGGCCAGGGTCACGTACGAGTCGGTGGGTCCGGGAAGGCCGTCCCCCGGCCCCATCGACAGGAAGTGGTCGGAGCGGAAGAAGGCCGAGAAGCCGCACTCCTCGGTGCGTCTGGCGACCGCCAGGACGTCGTCGTAGGAAGCCCCCTGCTGGGGCTCGGTAAAGATGCGCAGGTCGGCGCGGGAGGCGGGCACGGGAGGAGGCTATGCCCCGGGAATGCGTCGGCGCCCGCGCGGCTTAGTCTGTGGATGTGACGGTCCAACGCGAGGGAAGGCGCCTGCTGCGGCTCGAGGCGCGCAACGCCGAGACGCCGATCGAGCGCAAGCCGGAGTGGATCAAGACCCGGGCGCGGATGGGCCCGGAGTACACCGAGCTCAAGTCGCTGGTGAAGCGCGAGGGCCTGCACACGGTGTGCGAGGAGGCGGGCTGCCCCAACATCTTCGAGTGCTGGGAGGACCGCGAGGCCACCTTCCTCATCGGTGGCGAGCAGTGCACCCGTCGCTGCGACTTCTGCCAGATCGACACCGGCAAGCCCACCCCCCTCGACCGCGACGAGCCGCGCCGGGTCGCCGAGAGCGTCCAGGCGATGGGGCTGCGGTACGCGACCATCACCGGCGTCGCGCGCGACGACCTGGAGGACGGCGGTGCGTGGCTGTACGCCGAGACCATCCGCCAGGTGCACGAGCTCAACCCCGGCACCGGGGTCGAGATCCTCGTCCCCGACTTCAACGGCGTCCCCGACCTCGTCGGCCAGGTCCTCGACGCGCGGCCCGAGGTGTTCGCCCACAACGTCGAGACCGTGCCGCGCATCTTCAAGCGGATCCGGCCGGCGTTCCGGTACGACCGTTCGCTCGAGGTCATCACGATGGGCCGCGACGCCGGGCTGGTCACCAAGTCGAACCTCATCCTCGGCATGGGCGAGACGATCGAGGAGGTCGTCCAGGCGCTGCACGACCTGCACGACGCCGGCACCGACCTGATCACGATCACCCAGTACCTGCGGCCCTCGCCGCGGCACCACCCGGTCGAGCGCTGGGTGCGTCCGGAGGAGTTCGTCGAGCTGAGCGAGGAGGCCGAGCGCATCGGCTTCGCCGGCGTCATGGCCGGGCCGCTCGTCCGCTCGTCGTACCGGGCCGGACGGCTGTGGGCGCAGGCGATGGGCAAGGCCGGACGCCCGGTCCCGGCGGCGCTGTCGCACCTCACCGAGCAGGCACCCGCGCGCCAGGAGGCCAGCGCCCTGCTGCGCCGCTGACACCGGCCGAACGGCTCTCGACAACGGGGCCCGCGGGGCGGTTGCATGCCCCATGACCGACGCGACGACCACGCCTGCCCACGAGGAGCAGGCGACCCTGCGCGAGGGCGCCATCGGGTTCGTCGACGCGCTGGTCATCGGCCTGGCGGCCACCTCGCCCGCCTACTCGCTGGCTGCCGTGATCGGCCCGATCGTGGTGCTCGTGGGGGTCGCCGCACCGGGCGTCCTGCTCGCCAGCTTCGTGCCGATGCTGCTGATCGCCTCGGCGTTCTACTTCCTGAACCGGGTCGACCAGGACTGCGGGACGACCTTCTCGTGGGTGACGCGGGCGATGGGTCCCTGGTTCGGCTGGCTCGGCGGCTGGGCGATCGCGATGACCGGGGTCCTGGTCATCGGCTCGCTCGCCGAGGTCGGCGTCCTGTTCTCGCTCTACGCCGTGGGACTGGACGGCGCCGCCGAGAACACCGTGCTCGTGCGCGTCCTGTCGGTGCTGCTCATCGTGGCGATGACCTGGCTGTGCGTGCTCGGCACCGAGCTGTCGGCGCGGCTGCAGAACGTGCTCATCCTCGCCCAGGTGCTCGCGCTGCTCGTCTTCGCCGGGGTGGCCCTGTGGCGGGCCGCGTCCGGCGACAGCTCGCTGGAGGCCGTCACGCCGTCGCTGTCGTGGCTGAACCCGTTCGCAGGAGGTGTCGCGTCGCTCACCGGCGGCCTGCTGCTCGGGGTGTTCGCCTACTGGGGCTGGGAGTCGGCGGTCAACCTCACCGAGGAGACGAGCGACTCCGCGTCGACCCCCGGACGCGCCGGCATCGTCTCGACCGTGATCCTGCTGGTCACCTACCTCGCCGTGGCCTACGCCGTCGTGGCCTACGCCGGCACGGCGTTCCTGTCCGACAACAGCGAGGAGGAGGAGTACGTCTTCGCGCTGCTCGCCACCGAGGTGATGGGCGGCCTCGACTGGGTGGTCTACGTGGCGGTCGCCACCTCGGCGATCGCCTCGACCCAGACCACGATCATCCCGGCCTCGCGGACGGGGCTGAGCATGGCCCGACGTGCTGCGCTGCCCCGGCGGCTGGGTCACATCCACCCGCGGTTCCGGACGCCGGACGTCTCGACCTGGACCGTCGCCGGCATCGCGATCGTCTGGTACCTCGTGGTGTCCACCCTGAGCGAGAACGCCCTGTTCGACTCGCTGACGGCGCTGTCGCTGCTGATCGCCTTCTACTACGCGCTCACCGGCATCGCGTGCGCGGTCTACTACCGCCACCACCTCACCCGCAGCGCGAAGAACCTCCTGCTCGTCGGTGTGGGCCCGGTGGTCGGTGCGCTGCTGCTGCTGTGGCTGCTCGTCCAGTCGGTCGTCGACATGTCCGACCCCGAGAACTCCTACAGCGGGCAGGCCTGGTTCGGCGTCGGCCCACCCCTGGTGATCGGCATCGGGATCGCCGTGACCGGCGTCGTCGTGATGCTGGTCTGGCGTGCCCGGGACGCGCGGTTCTGGGAGGAGCGCGCGGGTGTCGTCGACCCCGCGCTGGTCGACGGGAGGTCGCGGTCGTGAGCATCGTCCTGGGGTACGACGAGTCGGCGGGTGCCAGGGCGGCGCTCACCACGGCGATCGACCTGGCGCAGCGGTTCGGCCAGCGGCTCGTGCTCGTCTACGGGGTCGCCCCGCCCGGCGGCCTGGGCGAGGAGTTCCGCAGCCACTCCCGGGCCCTGGAGGAGATCGGCGCGACCGCCACCGGCCACGCCGTCGAGCAGGCGCAGGCCGCCGGTGTGGAGACCGTCGTCGAGCTCGTCCGCGCCAAGCCCGCGCAGGCGCTGGTCGAGGTGGCCGACCGGTACGACGCGTCCGTCATCGTGGTGGGGCTGTGGGGCGAGAGCCCGCTGCGCGGCGCGATCCTCGGGTCGACCCCGCACCGGCTGCTGGGCATCTCCACCCGCCCGGTGCTGTGCGTGCCCGCGCCCGCGACGGACTGACCCGCCGGGGCGCCTATCCTGGACCCCATGTCCACCGACTCCTCCGCGGCGCCGAAGCGCGGCCCGCTCGCCCGCTTCCGGCGGAACCCGAACAAGCCGCCGGGGCGCGTCAAGCAGGTCGTCCAGCTGTTCCACGCCACGCGCCGGGTCGACCCCGCGCTGCTGTGGTGGATGCTGCTGGTGGTCGCCGGGGTGCTGGTGGTCGGTCTGGCGATCGGCGTGCTCACCGGGCACCCGATCTACGCCACGGTGCTCGCGATCCCCTTCGCCGTGCTCGGTGCGATGTTCGTGCTCGCACGGCGGGCCGAGGCGGCGGCGTTCAAGCAGGCCCAGGGGCAGCCGGGTGCCGCTTCCCTGGCCCTGCGCATCCTGCGCCGCGGCTGGACCGTCGAGGAGGAGCCGGTCGCCGTCGACCCCCGCACCCGCGACACCGTGTTCCGCGCGATCGGCCGTCCGGGCGTGGTGCTCGTCGGCGACGGCCCGCCGCACCGCGTGGGCAAGCTCCTCGCCACCGAGGAGAAGCGGCACCGCCGGGTGCTCTCGAGCGTCCCGATCCACCTGGTGCAGGCCGGTGACGGCGACGGCCAGGTGCCGCTGTCGAAGGTCGGCCGGCACGTGATGAAGCTCAAGCCCGTCCTCACCAAGGACGAGGTGTCGGTCGTGCTGAAGCGGGTGCGCTCCATCGGCGGCGTCCGCGCCCCCATCCCGAAGGGCGTCGACCCGCTGCGGGTGCGCCCCGACCGGAAGTCGATGCGTGGTCGCTGACGTCCCCCTCGTCCCGCTCGACCGCGACGACGAGGCGCTCGTCCGGTCGTGGGCCGTGACCACGGCGCTGACCTACCTGGGCCCGGTGCCGAGCGACGCCGACATCGCGTGGCGGCGCGAGCGCACCCTCGACCACCGCATCACCGTCGGTGTCGACGACGGCCAGGTCGTCGCGACGTTCCGCTCGTTCGACACCACGCTCGTCGTCCCCGGCGGCCGGCGGGTCGACGTCGACGCGGTCAGCGGCGTCACCGTGCTCGCCACCCACCGCCGCCGCGGCCTGCTCTCGCGCTGGATGGACGCCGAGATCGCCCGCGCCGGCGAGGCCGGGCTGATGGCGAGCGTGCTGGTGGCCTCGGAGGCCCCGATCTACGGGCGGTACGGCTACGGGCCCGCCGCCGCCTGGTGCCCCTGGACCGTCGACGCCCGCCGGGCGCGGTCCCGGCCCGACGCCCCGGTGGCCCCGGGCTCGTTCCGGGTGGTCGACGGCGCCGCGTGGGCCGAGGTCGCCGGCCGACCTCTACGACCGGCCTCGCTGCGGTCGCCGGGCTCGATCGGCCGCGCCGACTCCCACCACCGGTGGCTGGGCGGGCTCGTGCCCGACCTGACCGACCACGACAAGGGACGTCGCTTCCTGCTGCACCGCTCACCCGACGGCGTCGTCGACGGCGCGGCCGTGTTCAAGGTCGCCGACGGCGCGAGCTGGGACGACGGCGCGACCCTGCGGGTGCACGACCTGCTCGCCACCGACGACGCCGTCGAGGCGGCGCTGATCCGGTTCCTGTGCGAGGTCGACTTCATCACCGCGGTCGAGCTGCACGACCTGCCGCCGCAGTGGTCGGTGCCGTGGTTCCTCACCGACGCCCGCGCCGCCACGTCCGGGCCGGTCCGCGACGGCTTCTACGTGCGGCTGCACGACGTGCCGGCCGCGCTCACGGCCCGCCGCTACCCCGTCGCCGGAAGCGTCGTGCTCGACGTCCGCGACGCGCAGGGCCAGGTCACCGGGCGCTACCGGCTGGTGGCGGCGGACGACGGGACGGCGACGTGCGAGCGCGTCGACGACGACGTCGAGGCCGACCTGCAGCTCGACGCCGCCGGCCTCGCGTCGCTGTGGCTGGGCGGCGGGTCGCCGTCCGTCGCCGCGCTGGTCGCCGCCGGCCGCGCCCGCCCGCTCCACCCCGCGGCCGTCGGCCGCGTCCACGCGCTGTTCTCCTGGCCGGAGCCCGCGCGCGTGCTCACCCACTTCTGAGAGCGGTCCGATGAGCGTGCAGGGCTTCGAGCTCGACCGGCTGAGCCGGTACCCCGACGTCGAGGCGCCGAACCTGGTCGCGGTCGACGCCAGCGACCGGCTCGTCCTCGACGAGGCGGCCGGGGCGCTCGCGTCCGCCGCACCGGGCACGGTCGTCGTCATCGGCGACCACTACGGCGCGCTGACGCTCGGCGCCGTCGCGCTGCACGGCGCGCAGGACGTCCGCGTGCACCAGGACCTGCTGACCGGTGAGCGCGCCCTCGACCGCAACGCCGCCGGCGCCGGCCTGACCGGCACCTACCGCCACCACGATCTCGAGCCGGCGCTGGTCGACGGCGCCCGCGTCGTGCTGCTGCAGCTGCCGCGCGGCCTCGACGCGCTCGAGGAGATCGCGCAGCTCGTCGCCGCGCACGCCCACGACGACGTCCGCGTGATCGCGGGCGGACGCGTCAAGCACATGTCGCGCGGCATGAACGACGTGCTCGCCCGCTCCTTCGGCTCCGTCACCGCGACGCTGGGACGCCAGAAGTCGCGCGCCCTCGTCGCGACCGAGCCGACGCGGTCGACGACCGGCGTCACCTACCCCCGGCGCGGGGTCGACGACGAGCTCGGCCTGGAGGTCGTGGCGCACGGCGCCGCGTTCGCCGGCGCGCACGTCGACGTCGGCTCGCGGTCGCTGCTGCGCCACCTCGAGCAGATGGCCCCGTCGGCGCGCGACGCGATCGACCTCGGTTGCGGCACGGGGGTGCTGGCGGCGGTGCTCGCCTCGAGGCGGCCCGGCCTGGTGGTCACGGCCGTCGACGCCTCGTCCGCCGCGGTGCGGTCGACCGTGGCCACCGTGTCGGCGAACGGGCTGGACGATCGCGTCACCGTGGTGCGCGAGGACGGCCTCGACGAGCGCCCGGACGCCAGCGCCGACCTGGTCGTCTGCAACCCGCCCTTCCACGTCGGCGCCACGCTCGCGCCCGACGCCGGCCTGCGGATGCTGCGCGGGGCGGCTCGGGTGCTGCGCGACGGCGGCGAGCTGTGGACGGTGTTCAACTCCCGGCTCGCCCACGCGGGGGCGCTGCGGCGGATGGTCGGCCCGACCAGGGTGGTCGGCGACGACGGCACGTTCACGACGACCCGCACGGTCCGGTCGGCGCGCTCGGCGTGAGCGGGCACCCCGCGCGTCCGTCAGGAGTTCACACCGATGTCACACCCGGGCACGCGGACGTCACCGTGGCGGTGTGGACTCTCCCCCACGACGACGACCAGGAGGCGACCGTGACCGACCTCGTCCCCCAGCACCCGTCCGACCGCCTTCGCGGTGCTGGACGCCCTCCTCGCCCGCTCCGCCACCACCAACGCCGCCTGCGCGCTCCAGGACGAGGCCGCGCGCCGGCTCGCCTGGCGCTACGAGGAGTCGGAGTACCTGCTGCTCAGCACCATGACCGAGGTGCCCGCGACCGCGTGAGCGTCAGGGTCGCGGATCACCTGTCACCTGGGCGATCCGCCAGCGCGCGGCGTCGCGATGCTCTCGAAGGCCAGCCCACTCCTCCTGGAGGACGGCGTGCTCGACGGTGAGGTCCTTCGTCCCATTGATCAGACGCTCGAACCCGCTCGGACGTCCCCGCTCACGAGGAGCCGGCGGCGCGCCACCGCCCACCAGGACCGTTCATCATGGCGATCCCGGCAGTCGGCGTGTACCCCAGACGTCGCGACTCGTCGACGGCGCGCACGCAGGCCTCGTGGAAGCGGCGCACGCGTCTAGTCATGCCGGGTGACCATCGCGATGCCGAGGCACATCTCGTCGGTGGTGCCCTCGCCCCACAGCACGTAGCGCTCCGGGACGCCCTCGAAGGCCGGCAGCAGGTCGCGGTTGGCCTGGTCGTGGCGGCAGGTGACGCGCAGGGTGTCGCCGGCGGCGAGTGCGACGGGCTCGGTGAGCGGCGTGGCGCCCTGGTCGTCGAAGTCCCACTCGGTCACGTCGAGCACGGTGCGGGCGTCCGGACGGCCGGGGTTGACCTCGATCCGCATCGTCTCGCCGAGCAGGTGCATGTGCGCCGCCGCCGCGTGCAGCGTCGTCGCCTCGTCGACCTCGCGGTCGCACGACTGCACCGGCGAGCCGCGGTTCGCGCTGGCGCCGCAGATCAGCTGCAGGCCGTTCGCCACGGTGCGCGAGTCCTCGCCGAAGCGGTCGGCGACGTCGTCGAGGGCGGTCTCGCGGTCGCACAGCTCGCTGTCGGAGTGCTCGGGACGGCACGCCAGCTCGACGGGCGCGACCAGCAGCATCGTCTCGAGCGGGGTGAGGTCGGCGGTG
Source organism: uncultured Actinomycetota bacterium (assembly GCA_963715595.1). Lineage (GTDB taxonomy): Bacteria > Actinomycetota > Actinomycetes > Actinomycetales > CAWJMD01 > MFD01275-22. Next base: position 1,386,843 of record OY970255.1, on the reverse strand, counting down.
CCGTCGGTGATCCGCAGCCGCGCGGCGCTGCGGTCGGTGGGTGCCTGCTCGCCCTGCGGCACCTGCAGCAGGCTGTAGTGCATCTGCACGACCACCCGGCTGCCGGCACCGACGGGGACACCGAGTCCGTCCTGCGTGACCTTCTCGCCACCACCGGGCGCCCACGCGCCGAGCCAGGCGGCGTCGTCCAGCCCGTTGAGCGGCAGGCCGGGGCCACCGAAGCAGGTCCAGCCCTGGCCGTCCTCGTCCGCGTCGAGCCGTTCGGCCGCGGCGACCTGCTCGGGCGGGAGCCGGAACAGGATCACGTGGTGCACCAGCTCGGGCCGTTCGGGCAGCACGTCGACGCCGGTGACGAACGCGTCGGACGTCAACCCCGGGTCGAGCACGAAGCAGCGGTAGTCGTCGGTGCCCGGCGCCTTCGCCTCGGGCGCGTACGGCTCCGGCAGGGCGAGATCGAGGTAGCGCTCCCCCGTGCGCAGCGGGGCCGACGCAGGCACCACGTCGGCGCCGCCGCCGTCGTGGCCGTGGGCCGAGGCGCTCGGCGTGGCCGCGTGGACGGACGCCTCGCCGTGCGCGCCCTCGGGCGAGGCACCCGCCGGCGCGCAGGCGGTCAGCGCGGTGAGCAGGCCGGCCGCCAGCAGCAGACCCAGGGGGTGTCGTCGCACCTCCCGAGCGTAGGGCCGCGACCGTCTCGACGCCGGGCGATCAGGTGGACGCGTGCGATCGGCGCGGCGTCCTCGGCATCGAGCCATAGGCCTCCCCCACTCCCCACCCGGGCAGTGCCGGGACCTCGACCACCTGGCTGGTGCCGAGCGGACTGGTCCACTCGTGGGCGGTGACGTGGCCGTGGGCGTCGATGCGCGTGCGCGAGCGCCACAGGCCGGCTGTCTTGTACCGGTGGCACCTGCGGGAGCGGGGCGTGAGGTTGCGGCGGTCGGTCGGGCCCCGGGGCCAGGGCTCGTCGTGATCGAGGTCGCAGCGCGACGCCGGCACCCCGCACCCCGGGAACGTGCAGACCGGGTCGCGGGCGCCGACGAACCGGGCGACCTCGGCGGGCGGGACGTAGCCGGAGGACGTCTCGCAGGGTGCGCTGCGGGTGGCCGCCGCGCGAGCGGCGGCCACCAGCGTCTCGCGCGTCCACCCGCCCTCCGGTGCCGGACCGACGCGCAGGACGCGCTCGAGGTGGCCGTCGGGCGAGGCGACCAGCACGCAGGTGGCGGCGCCCGCCGCCCGCAGACCGTCGGCGGCCAGCCGGGCGGCGGCCGCACCGACGTGGAGCACCCCCGACGTACCCGTGCTGCGGACCTGCCCGGCCGACTCCGCCGCGGGGCCGTCGCCGAGCAGCGTGTCGGCGTGCAGCACCACGCCCAGCTCGCGCCGGACGCCGCCGCCGTCGACCGCGGCTCCGTCGAGCACCGCGCCGGCCAGCAGGTCGACCTCGACCTGCCCGAGGGTGCGACCGTCGCGCTCCGCCGTGGTGGTCGCGCGTGCGGAGGCGGCCAGGGCGTCGCCCAGGGCGACGAGCTGCTCGGCGGGCCCGGTGACGGTGAACGTGGCCAGGCCGGGGTTGTCCTCGTGCACCCGCAGCCAGGTGCCGGTCTGCTCGCGCAGGTCGCGCTCGAGGTCGACCCGGTCCTGCTCGACGACGCCGGCCACCACCCGCTTGACCCGCTCGGCGAAGCCGCGCGCCGTCACGTCGTCCCACGGCCCCTCGGCCGACCCGTGGGCCGCGAGCAGGTCGAGCACCCGCTTCTCGACGACCAGCGCGGCGTCCTCCGGCAGCCCGTCGACGGCACGCACCAGCACCTGCACGCGGCGCAGGTCGAGCAGCCCGTCGCGCAGCGCTGACGCGGTGCGCGTGAGGGTGCGGCGCAGCAGGTCGGCCGCACGGACCAGCTCGCCGGCCTGGTGGTGGGTGATCGCCAGCACGCCCGCCACCTCGCGGACCGCCGTGTCGTCGAGATCGGCCTCGGTGAGCTGCAGGTTGCCGGTGACCGTGCGCCGCGACACGACCACCTCGCCGAGCCGGTGGCGGTTGCGCTCCCTGCTCACGTGGGCCAGCAGCTGCACCTGGAGGAGCATGTCGGCGTCGTCGCGCGCACGGGCCCTGGCCCGCAGCCGCAGGCCGCGGGTCAGGCGCCGCCCAGCCTCGGCCATCGCGTCGTCACCGGACATGCTCCCAGTGTAGAACACCTGTACGACAACCGAGCGCGGATCATCCACAGGCACAACGCGACCGGCAGGCGTCAGAACAGGCTGAGCTGCTCCTCGGGGTCCTCCACGACCACCGGGCCGGCAGCCGCCGCCGGCACCAGCGCCCGCAGCGCGGGCGGCACCTCGACGCCGCCGACGTCCTCCTGCTCGGCCATCGCGGCCCACGGGTCGCTGCCGGGCGCGGCCCCGCCGACGAGCGCCCACAGCGACGGGCCGAGGTGGATGTCGCGCTCGCGCAGGGTGCGCTGGATCTGCAGCAGGTCCATCGGCACGCGCATCCGCTCGTGCGAGGGCAGGTCGAGGTCGTCGCGCATCGCCATGATCACCAGGTTGCGCTCGACGTTGGCCCGCGAGCTGGGTTCGGCCAGCCGCCGGGTCGCCGCGGGCCCGACCGCCGCCACCACCTCGTCGTCGCGGTCGGCGTCGAGCGCGGCGTACACGTCGGCCACCGACTCGAACGCGGCCAGCAGCTTCGCCGCCGTCTTGGCGCCGATGCCGACCGCGCCGGGCAGGTTGTCGGACGAATCGCCGCGCAGCGCCGCGAAGCAGCGGTACTGCGAGGCGCGGATGCCGTACAGCTGCGGCATGCGCGCCGGCGTGAGCACCGGCGAGGACTCGATGCCGCCGGTGATGACGCGCAGCACCGAGGTGCTCTCGTCGATGAGCGCGAACGCGTCGCGGTCGCTGGTGACGACGGTGCACCGCCACCCGTTCTCGCGCGCCCCGCGCACCGCCGAGGCCAGGCAGTCGTCGGCCTCCCACCCCTCGTGCCGGACGACGGCGAACCCGGCGGCCTCGAGCAGGTCGGGCGCGGCCGCGATCTGCTCGGCCAGCTCGGGCGTCTTCTCGGCACGCCCCGCCTTGTAGCCGGGGTAGTCGTCCCGACGCAGCGGGTCGCCGTGGTCGAACGCCACCAGCACAGCGTCGGGGGTCAGCCGTGCGGCCGCCGACCCGATCTGCGCCACCATGCCCCGCAGCCCCCAGGTGGGGCGGCCGGCGAGGTCGCGCTGCCCGCTGTGCGCGTGCGCGTGGTGCGCGCGGTGCAGCAGGCTGTTGCCGTCGACGGCCATCAGCAGCGGGGTCACACAGGCACCGTAACCCCGATGCCTGACGGCCCGACGGAGGCACTCAGACCGCGGGCGGGCGGTACCCCGTCGGCTCGCCCTGACCCAGGTCGACGATCGCCGCGACCGGACCGCCGCCGTCCGGGCCCTGGTGCGCGGCCGAGACCGAGACGAACACGGCAGGGTCGCCGGTGACCGACGCCGTGACGCCGCCGACGGCCGACTTGATCTGGCGGTGCCAGTGCACGTCCGAGTCGTCGAGCATCGCGTTGCGGCGTCCGCGCACCTGGCCGTCCTGCGACACCTCGCACTTGAGGAACAGGTTGACCAGCCGGCCCTGCAGGTCGTCGCGGTGCGGGCGCTCGGGGAGCTCGAGGCCGGCGTCGGCGATCGCCTCCCACAGCCCGTCGGTGTCGAGAGCGTCCTTCATCACCGAGTGGCCGATGCGGTAGCGCCCGCCGACCCCGCGCGCGTTGCCGACGACGACCACCTGCGCCTGGTCGAGCTCGACGCCCGACGAGCACGACGCCACCGACGAGAACAGCGAGCGGTCGTGCATCACGTCCGCGTCGGTGGGCATCTCGATCTCGCCCAGCGCGACGGCGATGCCCAGTGCGGTGCAGCCGTTCGACAGGTCCATCGACTCGTGGGTGTGCTCGGTCCACACCGTCTCGCCGCGCGACTTGGCGTCGCGGATGGTGTGGATCGTCAGCAGCGGCGTCTTGGTCTGCACGTAGTGCACGTCGGCGACGTCGGTGATGCCCGCCCGCTCCATCGCGACCTTCACGGCGTCGGCGACCTTCGAGACCATCGCCACCCGACCGATCTCCTCGGGCAGCAGCTGCTCGCTCATCGCGAAGCCGACGGTCACGCGGGGCTCGTCCGACGGCTCCACCTTCTCCGGCGCGACGGTCGCGAACACGGTGGCGTGCGGGCTGATGATGCCGTCGGTGCCGCCCGACCACACGATCGGGATCTGCTTCACCTCCTCGACCGAGCGGGATCCCTTCTCCACCAGCACCTCCCGGAACGCCCGGTCGGCGATGATGCGGGTGTAGTCGTTGACCCCGCCGTTGCCCTCGGTCTTGCCGATGACGGCGACGACGCGGTCGGCCTCGATCACCCCGTCGTCGATCAGCGCCGTCAGGCCGGAGGCGTCGGACACGCTGAGGATGGGGACCTTGCGGACCTCGATGGCGTCGGGCACGGCGGATCTCCTTCTGGTGGTGGTGAGGTCAGTCGGGACGGACGACGGTGCCCGCGTCGGGCGCGGACCCGTCGAGGGCGTCGGAGGTACGGGGCAGGGACGTGATGACGGCGAGGTCTCCCCCGCCCTCGACGAAGCGGCAGGCGGCCTCGACCTTGGGCCCCATCGAACCGGCGGCGAAGTGGCCCTCGGCGGCGAGCCGGCGCAGCTCGCGCGGGGTCGTGGACGTCAGCGGACGCTCGTCCGGCGTCCCGAACCCGACGAGGACGTGCTCGACGTCGGTCGCGACGACCAGCGCGTGCGCACCCACCTCGCGCGCCAGCAGCACCGACGCGAGGTCCTTGTCGATCACGGCCTCGACGCCGCGCAGCGAGCCGTCGGCCTCACGGACGACCGGGATGCCCCCGCCGCCGCCGGCCACGACGAGCATCCCGGCCCCGAGCAGGGCCCGGATCGCCGGGCCCTCCAGCACCTCGAGCGGCTCGGGGCTGGCGACCACGCGCCGCCAGCCCTTCTCGCCGCGGTCCTGCCAGGTCTCGCCGTGGTCGACGAGCACCTTGGCCTCGTCGGCGGGCAGGTGCCGTCCGATCGGCTTGGTGGGGTGGGTGAAGCCGGGGTCGTCGGCCGCGACCAGCGTCCGGCTGACGAGCGCGGCCGGACGCACGGACGACCCGACCGCGGCGAGCACGTGCTCGAGGGTGTCGAGCAGGACGAACCCGAGCGTCCCCTGGGTCTGCGCGCCGCACCAGTCCAGCGGGACGGGCGGCACCACCGCCGCCGCGAGCTCGTTCTTCACGAGCAGGTTGCCCACCTGCGGCCCGTTGCCGTGCGTGACGACGACCTCGTGCCCGGCCGCGACCAGCTCGGCGATCTCGCCGGCGGCCCGGGTGACGGCCTCGATCTGGGCGCCCGGCGCCGCGGAGCCGTCCGGCCCCGTCATCGCGTTGCCACCGAGGGCCACCAGGACGCGCACGCCGCGAACCTATCCGGCGGCGCCGCGGCGCGGGGCTGTCGAGTTCTGCCCGCACCCGCTCCCCGGGTTCGGCAGGGCTCGTGCCCTCCCTAGGCTGACCGGGTGCCGCTCACCGCCAAGTTCCCGAGCACCTGCGCACGCTGCGGGTCCGCCGTCACGCCAGGAGAGCAGATCACCGACGCCGGCGGGCAGGGGAAGAAGCGCTGGCAGCACGTCACCTGCCCGCAGGGCTCGCTCGACCTCGGCTCGGCCGGGCAGGCGGCCCTCCCGGTGCCCGAGGACGACACCACGACCCGGGTGTGGACCGACGGCGCGTGCTCGGGCAACCCCGGCCCGGGCGGCTGGGCCTGGGCCACGAGGGACGGGCGGCAGGGCAGCGGCGGCGCGGCGCGCACCACGAACCAGCGGATGGAGATCCAGGCCGCCTACGAGGCCGTGAAGTCCCTGGCCGACAGCCCGCTCGTCGTCGTCAGCGACTCGACGTACGTCGTGAACTGCTTCCGCGACGGCTGGTGGAAGGGCTGGCTCGCGCGGGGCTGGGTGAACAGCGCCAAGAAGCCGGTCGCCAACCGCGACCTGTGGGAGCCGTTCGTCGAGCTGGTCCGCGACCGCGGTGACGTCACGTTCCGGTGGGTCAAGGGCCACTCCGGCGACGAGATGAACGACAGGGTCGACGTCCTCGCCGTCGCGGCCGCCAAGGCCGTCGTCCAGCCGCAGGGCTAGAGCCCCAGCCGCCGGTAGCGTCCCAGCCGGGCTTCGAGCCGCTCGCCCGGCTCGCGCTCGAGCAGCCGCACCAGCTCGGCCTGGACGACCTGACCCACCCTGCGGCAGAACGGTTCCGGCTCGTCGGCGGCATCGGGACGCTCGACCACGACCCGGTCGACGACGCCCGCCCGCAGCAGGTCGAGCGAGCGCACCCCCTGCTCGTCGGCCATCTGGGGCGCGTGCTCGGTGTCGCGGTGCACGATCGCTGACGCCCCCTCGGGAGGCAGCGGCGACAGCCAGCTGTGCTGGGCGGCGACGACGCGGTCGGCAGGCACCATCGCCAAGGCCCCGCCGCCCGTCCCCTGGCCCAGCAGCAGCGACAGCGTCGGCGCGTCGAGCGTGACGAGATCGGCCAGGCAGCGCGCGATCTCACCGGCCATGCCGCCCTCCTCGGCCTCCTTCGACAGCGCGGCGCCCGGGGTGTCGATGACGGTGACCAGCGGCAGCCGCAGCTCGCGCGCCAGGTGCATGCCCCGGCGCGCCTCGCGCAGCGCGGCCGGCCCCATCGGCGCGGTGGCCGTCTGGCCGCGGCGGTCCTGGCCCAGCACGACGCAGGGCACCTCGCCGAACCGGGCCAGCGCGAGCAGCAGGCCGGGGTCCTGCTCCCCCGCCCCGGTGCCGTTCAGGGTGATCACGTCGCGCGCCGCGTACCGCAGCAGCCGGCGGATGCCGGGCCGCTCCTTGCGGCGCGAGGCCGTGACCGAGGTCCACGCCGGGACGTCGGGCACCTCCTCGTCCGGCAGGTCCTCGACCGGGGTCAGCCCGCGGCGGGGCGCCATCAGCACGGTGAGCGCGCGGTCGAGCACGTCGGCGACCCGCTCCGGCGGCAGCACGGCGTCGACCAGGCCGTGGTCGAACAGGTTCTCCGACACCTGGACGCCGGTCGGGAACGGCTGCCCGTGCAGCGCCTCGTACACCCGTGGACCCAGGAAGCCGATCAGCGCGCCGGGCTCGGCGACCGTCACGTGCCCGAGCGAGCCCCACGACGCGAGCACCCCGCCGGTCGTGGGGTTCCGCAGGTACACCAGGTACGGCAGCCCGGCCGCCTTGTGCGCGGCGATCGCGGCCGAGATCTTCACCATCTGCAGGAACGCGACGGTGCCCTCCTGCATGCGGGTGCCGCCCGACACCGGCGCCGCCAGCAGCGGCAGCCCCTCGCGGGTCGCACGCTCGACCGCCAGCACGAGGCGCTCGGCCGCCGCGCGTCCGATCGACCCGGCGAGGAAGCCGAACTCGCACGCCACGAACGCGACCCGCCGCCCGCGCAGCCGTCCCTCACCGGTGACGACCGACTCGTCGACCCCCGAGCGCTCCGCCGCCGCCACCAGCTCGGCCGCGTAGGCGTCGGAGGTCTCGACGGGGACGGGTGGCTCGTCCCAGCGTCGCACCGACCCCGTGTCGAGGACGAGGTCGAGCAGGTCGAGCGCGGGCAGCCGGCGGGTGCCGGTCGAGGTGCTCACGCGCCGTCCAGCCAGGCCCGCACGTCGGTGCCGTGCTGGTCGAGCAGCGGCGGCGGGGTGTGGTCGCGCGGCGTGGTCTCGGTGCCGTCGGCGGCGAAGAACCGCAGCGGCGGGCCGGGCAGCGTGATGCGCCCGAGCGTGGCGTGGTCGACGTCGACGAGCAGCCCCTGCGAGGCGGTCTGCTCCCACTCGTAGACCTCGTCGAGGGCCCGCACCTTGCCGGCCGGCACACCGAGCTCGGCGAGGCGGGCGAGCAGCGGCTCGGCGTCCCAGCCGGCGAACGCCTGCTCGACCACGGCGACGGTCTCCTCGCGGCGCTGCACCCGCTCGGTGTTGCGCGCGAGGCCGTCGGCCGCCGGGTCGAGGTCGAACCCCGCGCAGAACCGCGCCCAGAGCGCCTCGCTGCCCACCGAGATCTGCACCGCGCCGTCGCGGCAGCGGAACAGCCCGTACGGCGCGATCGAGGGGTGGTGGTTGCCCTGGGCGCGGCCGACCTCGCCCGCCACGGTCCAGCGCGTGCCCTGGAAGGCGTGCACGCCGACGATGCCGGCGAGCAGCGAGGTGCGGACGACCTGCCCCTGGCCGGTGCGCTCGCGCTCGAGCAGCGCCGCCAGCACGCCGTACGCGCCCCACATGCCGGCGAGCAGGTCGCCGATCGGGACGCCGACCCGCTGCGGGTCGTCCGGCCCGCCGCCGGTGAGCGACATGAGACCCGCCTCGCCCTGGGCGATCTGGTCGTACCCGGGCCGACCGCCCTCGGGCCCGTCGTGGCCGAACCCGGTGATGCTGAGCAGCACCAGGCGGGGGTTGAGCTCCATCAGCCGGTCGACGCCGAACCCGAGCCGGTCGAGCACGCCGGTGCGGAAGTTCTCGAGCAGGACGTCGGCACGCCGCACCAGCTGCTCGAGCACCTCGACGCCGTCGGCGCTCTTCAGGTCGAGCGCCACCGACTCCTTGTTGCGGTTGCACGAGAGGAAGTACGTCGACACCTCGCCCTCGTCACCGACGAACGGCGGCCCCCAACCGCGGGTGTCGTCCCCGGTGCCGGGCGTCTCGACCTTGATGACGCGGGCGCCGAGGTCGCCGAGCATCATGCCGGCGTGCGGTCCGGCGAGGGCGCGGGTGAGGTCGACGACGAGGGTGCCGGAGAGCGGTCCGGTGCGGGCGGTCATGGCTGCATCCTGCCCGTCGCTCACAGCCAGCCGGGCACGACGAGCAGGAGCCAGGTGACGAGCGGCGCCACCACCACGAGCGACATGCCCCAGATCATCAGCTGGCGGAACACGGTGTCGCGCTGGCGCTCGTCGGCGTTCGCCACGCACAGTGCGCCGTTGGTCGAGAACGGGCTGATGTCGACGACCGACGAGGAGATCGCGAGCGCGATCACCATGCCGACGGCGCCCACCTGCCCGGTCAGCAGGAACGGCACCGCCAGCGGGATCAGCGCGCCGAGGATGCCGGTCGTCGACGCGAACGCCGAGACGACCGCACCGATCAGGCAGATCAGCAGCGCCGCGACGAGCGGGGCGCCGACGCCGGCCACCTCGTCACCGAGCCACTCCACCGTGCCCTGGTTCTGCAGCAGCGTCACGTAGGTGACGATGCCGCCGACGAGGAGGACCGTGCCCCAGGCGATCTTGTCGACCGCGCCCTTCGCCGACGCCGGGAAGACCAGGGTGAGGACGACGGCCACGGTGATCGCGGTGAAGCCCACGTCGAACCCGAGGACCAGGGCCGAGGTGGCGAGGAACACCAGACCGACGAGCGTGAGCACCCGCTCGGGGTTGAGCCGCGAGTCGTCGTCCCCGGCGTCGTCGGGGTCGGCGGCGCCGCCGCGGCGTCCCTTCTCCAGGGCCGACTCGGGGGTACCGGTCACCCGCGCGCGCGTCGCCGCGCGGCTCGCGGCGCCGGCCGCGGCACCCACCTCGGCCAGGGCCTCCTCGTCGCGGCCGCGGGCCACCAGGTCGCGCCCACCGAACGCGATGAACGCGACCGCCGTGATGACGAAGCAGGCGAGCAGCGACAGACCCACCAGCAGAGCGGGGTTGCCGGGCAGGTCGTTGTCGTCGACCACGCCGTTGGTGATCGCGCCGAAGATGCCGACGGGCGAGAAGGAGCCGCCGGTGGCGCCGAGGGTGACGGCCATGCCCATGAGCACGGGGTGGATGCGGTACCGGGCGGCGAAGCCCATCGCGACCGGCGCGACGATCGCGACGGTGGCCGGGGTGGCGGCGCCGATGCCGGCGATCACCGCGCAGATGACGAACATCGCCCACGGCACGAGCGCCACCCGGCCGCGCACGGCCCGGACGCTCGCCTGCACGAGCCAGTCGACGGTGCCGTTGTTCTTCGCCAGCGCGAACAGGTACGTGACGCCCACCAGGATGACGAAGAGCGAGGCGGGGAACCCGTCGACCACGTCGTCGGGCGCCACCCCGAAGACGGTGACGCCGACGACGGCCGCGGCCGCGAGCGCCAGGGCGCCCATGTTGATGGACCGCACGGTGGCCACCAGGAAGACCAGGGCCAGCACGGCGAGAGCGATCACGTCCTGCACGGGGAGCTCCTTTGCTCGGATCAGTGGCCTAGCCTCTTGGCCACCGGCCCACCTGTCAATACCCTGGGTGCGTGGACGGGGAGGTCGGGTGAGCGAGCGCGCCGGCACGCCGGCGCCGCTGCAGCGTCCCCGCCTGTACGAGCAGCTGGCCGACCACATCGCCGACTTCATCGACGCGCAGGGCCTGTCCCCCGGGGACCGGTTGCCGCCGGAGCGCCGGCTGGCCAAGGACCTCGGGGTCAGCCGCGCCACCCTGAGCCGGGCCCTGGTCGCCCTCGAGGTGCGGGGCCGCGTCGTGGTCCGCCACGGCGACGGCGCGGTCGTGCGCGACCCCGCCCTGGCCACCGCGCTGCCCGTGCTCGACGACGAGCCGCTCGCCCAGGTGCAGCACGCCCGGCTCGCCACCATGGTCGCCCTCGCCCGCGACGCCGCCGCCCACCCCGACTCGGCGCTGCGCGCGGCGCTGCTCGGTGACGACGGCCGCACGCGCACCCTCGACGACGTCTGGTCCTGCGTGCTCCGGCTCGGCGGCGAGGGGTCGCTGCTGGCGCGCGTCGACGCCGCCCTGGCGGCTCGTGCCGGTGCGCTGGGGCCGACGCCGCCCGACCCGGACGACGTCGCGGCGCTGGCCCGCGCGGTGCGCCGGGGCCGCGTCGACGACGTCGAGGAGGCCTGCGCCCGGGTCGTCGTGGGCGGGCGCTAGCGTCACCGCGTGACCCCGTACCTCATCGGCGTCGACGGCCGGGCGGGCACGGGGAAGACCACCCTCGCCGGGCAGCTCGCCGCGCGGCTGCGGTCCGCCGCGTCCGACGTCGCCGTCGTCCACCTCGACGAGGTCTACCCCGGCTGGGACGGCCTGGCCGCCGCCGTGCCCGTGCTCGTCCGCGACGTGCTCGCGCCGCTGCGGGCCGCCCGTCCCGCCCGCTGGCGGCTGTGGGACTGGGCCGCCGACGCCCCCGGCGCGTGGGCCGAGCGCGGCCCGGCCGCGACCGTCGTCGTCGAGGGGGTCGGTGCCGGGGCGGCTGCCTGCCGGCCGTACCTCGACGACCTGCTCTGGCTCGAGACCCCCGACGCGCAGCGGTACGCCCGGGCGATCGCGCGCGACGGCGAGGCCTTCGCCCGCGAGTGGGACCGCTGGGCCGCCCAGGAGGAGACCTACCTGGCCGCCGAGGACCCCGCGGCCGCAGCCGACGTGGTGGTGCGCACGTGACCGGCGGCTTCATCGGGCTCGGCACCGTCGTCAACGTCGCCGCCGTCGTCGCCGGCGCCCTGCTCGGCATGGCCGTGGGCCACCGGCTGCCCGAGCGCGTCCGCGCGGTGGTCACCGACGCCCTCGGGCTGGTCACGCTGCTGGTCGCCGGGCTGTCGGCGTGGTCGGTCGCCGACGTCTCGCTCGAGGCCGCCGTCGGGCCGGGGGTGCCCGTGCTCGTCGTGCTCGGGTCGCTGCTCGTTGGGGGCATCACGGGGTCGCTGCTGCGCATCGAGCAGCGGCTCGAGGGCCTCGCCGGTCGCATCCAGACCTGGGTGTCGCGGCGCTCGCGCACCGAGGGCGGCGCCGAGGGAGGAACCGACCACGCGGCCCGCGAGCGGTTCGTCGAGGGCTGGCTGACGGCGTCGCTGCTGTTCTGCGTGGGGCCGCTGACGATCCTCGGGTCGCTGTCCGACGGGCTGGGGCGCGGCATCGACCAGCTGGTGCTGAAGTCGACGCTCGACGGGTTCGCGGCCATCGCGTTCGCGTCGACGTTCGGCCTGGGCGTGCTGGTGTCGGCCCTGTCGGTGCTCGTCGTCCAGGGCTCGCTGACGGCCGTGGGCGCGCTGCTCGGCACCCTGCTGCCCGACGCGCACGTCGCCGCGCTCACCGCCACCGGCGGGCTGCTGCTCGTCGGCGTCGCGTTCCGCCTGCTGCGGCTGCGCGAGGTCCCGGTCGGCGACCTGCTGCCCGCGCTCGTCGTCGCCCCCCTGCTGGTGCAGCTCGTGGTGGTGCTGCGGTGAGGCTCCTCGGCCCCTACGGCCCGCTGCTGCGCACCCCCGGGGGCGCCGCGTTCTCCGGCGCCGGCCTGCTGGCGCGCATGCCGATCTCGATGACCGGGCTGGGCGTCGTGCTGCTCGTGTCGGCCGAGACCGGGCGGTACGGGCTGGCGGGCGTCACCGCCGGGGTGCTGGCGATGAGCTTCACCCTGGTCTCCCCGCTGGTCGCGCGCCTGGTCGACCAGCTCGGGCAGGCCCGGGTGCTGCGTCCCGCGCTGGTGGTGTGGGCCGTGTCGGGGTCGGCGTTCGTGCTGGCCGTGCAGGCCGGCTGGCCCACCTGGACCTGGCTCGTGCTCGCCGCCCTGTTCGGCGCCAGCGGGCCCAACGTCGGCTCGATGGTGCGCGCGCGCTGGGCGACGGTGCTCGAGGACCCCGAGCGCCGCCAGACCGCCTTCGCGTTCGAGTCCGTGGTCGACGAGGTCGTGTTCGTGACCGGTCCACCGCTGGTGACCCTGCTCGCCACGAGCATCGCGCCGCAGGTGGGCCTCGCCACGGCGCTGGTCATCGGTGTGGTCGGCGGGGTGCTGCTGGCCGCGCTGCGCGGCACCGAGCCGGTGCCGGGCGGCACGCCCGAGCACGGGTCGGCCACCCGCGTGCTCCGCGACCCCGGCCTCGTCGTCGTCGCCCTCACCTACGTGGCCATCGGCACGGTCTTCGGCGCGATGGACGTCGTGGTCGTCGGCTACTCCGAGGCCGAGGGCGCCCAGCAGCTCGCCGGCGTGATCCTGGCGGTCTACGCCGGCGGGAGCCTGGTGGCGGGGCTGGTCTACGGCGCCGTGCGCTGGCCCGGCACGCTGCCCACCCGGTTCCTGGTCACCTGCACCCTGTTCGGGCTGGCCGGGCTCGCCTTCCTGCTCGTCGACTCGCTCCTGCTGCTGGCGCTGCTGGCGTTCCTGGCCGGGCTGACGATCGCGCCGGTGCTGGTGTCGGGCATGTCGCTGGTCGAGTCGCGCGTGCCGCGCGCCTCGCTCACCGAGGGCCTGGCCTGGACGACGGCCGCGCTCACCCTCGGCGTGACGATCGGCGCCTCGGTGGGCGGCTACGCCGTCGACGTGTGGGGCGCCCGCGAGGCGTTCCGCGTGCAGACCGCGGCGGGCCTGGCGTCGGTGCTGCTCGCCGGCCTCGGCTACGTGGTGCTGAGGCGGTCGACCTCGGCCGAGGTGGCGCCGCCGGCCAAGCGGGCGTAACCCGGGCCGCGGTCGAAGAACGGCGCGTCGTCCGCTCGCGCCGCGTGGCGGCGCTCGCGCTCGGCCGTCGTCGCCGGCTCGTCGACCGTCGGGTCGTCCTCCGCGCCGAGCACCACCACGCCGTAGTCGCGCAGCGCGCCCTCGACCGAGACCTTGCCCCAGCGGACGTCGCGCACGACCTCGTCGACGGGGCGCTCCAACGGGTCTCCCCACCCGCCGCCGCCCGTGGTGCGGATGCGGACGACCTCGCCCGCGCGCACCGGCTCGGCGTCGGCGAGGGCGTCGACCTCGCGCTCGTGCGGCCCGCCGGGGTCGATCGTCACCGAGAACGGCTGTCCGGCCAGGCCCCCGCGCACCCCCCAGCAGGCCAGGATCGAGCGGTCGGCGATGGACATGAAGTGCCCGTCGCGCAGCATCCGGACGTCCTTCTGGTAGCCCGAGGCCGCCGCGGTACCGGCCGGGTCCGCCGGAGTCGCGGGCCAGGCCGAGCGCCTCGACCCGGAACGGGAACCGGCTCTCGGTGAACTCGGTCGGCAGGTTCCGCGAGTCGGGCACGACGTGGATGGTGTCCTCGCCGTCGGCGTAGTACCGCCCGCCCGACCCGCCGCCGAGCACCTCGCGCATCAGGTACGGCTGGCCGTCGTGGTCCTCGCCGTAGACGCCCGTGTACCGGATCGTCTCCTGGTCGGCGGGCATCCGGCCGTCGACGGCCTTGGCCACCACCCCGGCGAGGACGCCGAGCAGCCGCAGGATCACGAACGTCCGGGCGTTGGTGGGTGCCGGGAAGACCGGGGTGAGCAGCGTCCCCTTCTCGGGGAAGCGCAGCTCGAGCAGCGGCACCACGCCCTCGTTGACGTCGAGCTCGGCCATCCGCTCGGGGGTGTCGGCGAGGTTGCGCAGCACCGGTGCGAGCCACTTGGCCAGGAAGTTGCCGTCGGCGTAGTCGCCGCAGTGGTTGATGGGGCCCTTCGCCTGCGGGCCGGTGCCGGTGAAGTCGATGACCAGCCGCTCGCCACCGGGGTCGTCTGGCGGCGGTGCGGGTCAGGGTGATCCGCTGGGTGTGCAGGCGGGGCTCGTCGACGCCGTCGTGCTCGGCGTAGTCCTCCCAGACCCACTCCCCCACCGGGATCTTCGCGAGGATCTCGCGGCGGTAGGTCTCGGTCGTCGCGTCCATGGCCGCGTCGAAGCAGGCCTCGACCGTGTCGACGCCGTACCGGTCGAACAGCTCGCCGAGCCGGCGCGCCCCCATCAGGCAGGCCGAGCACTCGGCGTCGAGGTCGGCCGCGAGCGAGTCGGGCATCCGCGAGTTGCGCGTCATGATCGTCAGTGCCGCCTGATTCGGGACGCCCTGGTCCCACAGCCGGATCGGCGGCACCATCAGGCCCTCCTCGAACACCGAGGTCGCGGTCGACGGCATCGAGCCGGGCACCGCTCCCCCGATGTCGTCGTGGTGGCCGAACGCCTGCACGAACGCGACCACCTCGGGCGCGTCTGCGCCCTCGCGGGTCGTGAACACCGGCACCGTCACGCACAGGTCGGGCAGGTGCCCGATGCCGCCCTCGCTGCGGTACACGTCGTTGTGGAAGAACACGTCGCCCGGGCGCATCGTCTCCAGCGGGAAGTCGCGCGCGACGGGGTGCACCAGCGCCGAGTACGAGCGGCCGGTGAGCTTGCGCAGGTTCCGGTCGTGGATGCCGGCGCGGAAGTCGTGCGCGTCGCGGATCATCGGCGAGCGCGACGTCCGGGCGATCGCGGTCTCGACCTCCATCTCGACGCTGGCCAGGTACCCCGAGACGATCTCGACCAGCACCGGGTCGGGCGCCGGGCCGTCGACCGGCGTCAGGCGGTACGGCTTCCCCGTCCGCGTGGTCACCTGCGGGTCGCTCACGACGCCACCCCCGTCCGGGTCAGCAGCACGTTGCCGAAGCCGTCGACCTCGGCGCGGAACCCGGGGTGCACCGGGATGGTCGAGCCGAACTCCTCGATCACCGCCGGGCCCTCGACGACGTCGCCGGCGCCGAGCAGCGCACGGTCGTAGAGCGCGGCCCTGGTCCAGCCGTCGACGTAGACCTCGCGGGTACCGGTGCGGGCGGCTGCGGCACCCGACCCCGGAGCCACCGTGCGCAGGTCGGGCCGGCGGATCGGACCGACGCCGGTCACGCGCAGGTTCACCCACTCGACCTGCTGGGTCGGGTCTGCCGCGAAGTCGTAGCCGTAGAGCGCGCGGTGCTCCTCGTGGAAGCGCGCGGCCGTCGTCTCGACGAGCGCGGCGTCGACGCGGCCGTCCGACAGGTCGACCCGCACCTCGAACGCCTGACCGAAGTACCGCAGGTCGGCCGTGCGCTCGAACCTGCGCTCGTCGTCAGCGAAACCCTCTGCGGCCAGCGCTTTCTCGCCGTCGGCCGTGAGCTCGTCGAGCACCGTCTGCACCTCGCCGTGGTCGAGCCGGTCGTGCCGGCGCACGTGCGTGCGCACGTAGTCGTTGCGCACGTCGACGGTGAGCAGCCCGAACGCCGACAGGTTGCCCGGGTCGGGCGGCACCAGCACGCCTGCCAGACCCAGCACGTCGACCAGCCGGCACGCGAGCAGCGAGCCCGAGCCGCCGAAGGTGACCAGGGTGAAGTCGCGGACGTCGAGCCCGCGCTTGACGCTGATCTGCCGCAGCGCGTTCGCCTGGTTCCACGCCGAGATCTCCAGGATCCCGGACGCGCACTCCTCGACGCCCATGCCGAGGCGCTCGGCCAGCGCGGTCACGCCCTCGTCGGCGGCCTCGACGTCGAGCGGGATCTCGCCGCCGAGCAGGTGCGGGGGGATGCGGCCGAGCAGCACGTGCGCGTCGGTGATGGTGGGCTCGGTGCCGCCCTTGCGGTAGCAGAGCGGTCCGGGGTCGGCGCCGGCCGACTGCGGGCCCACGCGCAGCGTCCCCTCGGGGGTCACCCACGCGATCGACCCGCCGCCGGCACCCACCGTCACGACGTCGATCATCGGGATCTTGGACGGGTACGCGCCGACCGTTCCCTCGGTGGTGAGCGCGGGGCGGCCGTCGACCACGACCGTGACGTCGGTGGAGGTGCCGCCCCCGTCGCAGGTGAGCACCTTGTCGACCCCTGCGGCCTGCGCCACCAGCGCGGCACCCAGCGCCCCCGCCGCCGGCCCCGAGAGCACCGTGGTGATCGGCTGCTTCACCACCTCGGCCGCCGACAGGACGCCGCCGTTGGACTTCATCACGTAGAACGGCACGTCGCGGGGCTCGCCGCCGGTGGTGGCGTACTCGGAGAGGCGGTCGGCGATGTTGCGCACGTACCGGCGGATGCTCGGCTTCACCGCGGCGTCGACGAGCGTGGTCACCGACCGCTCGTACTCGCGGTACTCGCGCAGCACCTCCGAGGAGATGCTCACCGTCGCGTCCGGGTGCTCCTGCGCGAGCACCTCGCGCATCCGCTCCTCGTGCGAGGGGTCGGCGTAGGAGTGCAGGAAGCACACGCCGATCGTCCCGATCCCCTTCTCACGGAAGAAGCGCGCCGCCGCGACCGCCTGGTCGCGGTCGAACGGGCGCACCTCGCTGCCGTCGACGGCCAGCCGCCCACCCACGGTGCGGACGAGGTCGGCCGGGACGATCCGCGGCGGCTTCACCCAGAAGTAGCTGTTGCCGTAGCCGTCCGGCACCGACTGGCGGGCGATCTCGAGCACGTGCCGGTAGCCCTCGGTGGTGACGAACCCGAGGTCCTCGACCTTGCCCTCGAGCAGCTTGTTGGTCGCGACCGTGGTGCCGTGGCTGACGGCACTCACCGCCTCGCCGCCGACCGGCTCCCCACCGGACGACAGCAGCGCGAGCACCTTCTCGATGCCGGCGAGGAACCCCTCCGCGGGATCGCCCGGGGTCGAGGGCGTCTTGGTGGTGACCACCGCGCCGGAGTCCTCGTCGACGGCGACGACGTCGGTGAACGTGCCCCCGGTGTCGATGCCGATCCTGATCCTGCGCTCGCCCACGCGCTGAGCCTGCCAGCCGCCCGCGGGGGCCGACGTGTCAGTGTCTGCCGACGTCGGCCCCCGCAGGTCGGCAACGCGTGTCGTCAGCCGCCGAGGCCCTCCAGCTGCGGGCGCAGTGCCTCCCACTCGGCCGAGGCGTCCTGCCGCAGTCCTCGGCCTCGCCGCGGCTGCCGGTCAGCAGGTACAGCTGCCCGGTCAGCCTGTGCGCGCACGAGGTGTAGAACGCGTCGAAGTCTGCTTCGCGCACCACGCCTCCCCCGTCGGCGGGCGCCGGTCGGGCCCTCACACCACCCTGACGCCTGAGGTGGCCGGACGGTCGCAGCCGGACGCGCGGTGCGTCAGAGGTCGGCCGCGCGCAGGGCGAGGTACCGCTCGCGCGCCCGCACGGCACGCTCGTCGCCGGACGGCTCGCTGCGGTCGTCGGCGCCGACCTCCCAGCGGGGCAGCTCGCCGGTGAGGGCCCAGGCCGCCTGGCGCGCCGCGCCGAGGGCGACGTACTCCCCCGCGGACGGGACGACCACGGGCACGCCGAACAGGTCGGCCGACAGCGCGCGCACCGCGGCCGAGGCCGAGGCGCCGCCGATCAGCAGCACCCGCTCGACGTCCACCCCGAGCTCGCGCAGCGCGTCGACGCCGGCCACCAGGTTGCAGCAGCATGCCCTCGACGGCGGCGCGGGCCAGGTTCTGCGGCGTCGCGTTCGCCCGGGTGAGCCCGGTGAGCGTGCCGGTGGCGTCGGGCAGGTCGGGCGTCCGCTCGCCGTCGAGGTAGGGCAGCAGCGTCAGGCCGCCCGCGCCCGGCTCGGCCTCCAGCGCCAGCCGGTCGAGCCCGGCGAGGTCGGTCGACAGCATCGACGCCGCAGCGGTGAGCACGCGCGCCGCGTTCAGGGTGCAGGCGAGCGGCAGGTGGCCGCCGGCGGCGTCGGCGAAGCCGGCGACGATCCCGGTGGGGTCGCCGACCGCGCTGTCGTGACGGGCGAAGACGGCGCCGCTGGTGCCGAGCGAGACGGCGACGTCGCCCGGTTCGAGGCCCAGCCCGAGCGCGGCCGCCATGTTGTCGCCCGTCCCCGCGGCCACCAGCACGCCGTCGGACGTGCGGCCCGCCGGCTCGGACGGGCCGAGCACGCGGGGCAGCTCGAGGTCGCGACCGAACGCGAGCTCGAGCACGTCGCGGCGGTACTCGCCGGTCGCCGCCGACCAGTAGCCGGTGCCGGAGGCGTCGCCGCGGTCGGTCGTCCAGCCCTCGAACCCGCCGCGGTCGGCCAGGATCCGCCCGGTCAGCCAGTCGTGCGGCAGCACGACCCTGGCCACCCGCGCCGCGTTCTCCGGCTCGTGCCGGGCCAGCCAGCGCAGCTTGGTCACGGTGAAGCTGGCCACCGGGACGAGGTCGACCGCGTCGGCCCAGGCCTGGCGCCCGCCGAGCTCGTCGACCAGCTCGGCCGCGGCACCGGCCGAGCGGGTGTCGTTCCACAGCAGCGCGTCACGCACCACCGCGTCGTCGTCGTCGAGGGCGACCATGCCGTGCTGCTGGCCGCCGACCGCCAGCGCCTCGACGCCGTCGAGCAGCCCGTCGGCGGTCGCCGTCTCCCAGGCCTCCCACCACGCGGCGGGGTCGACGCTGGTGCCGTCGGGGTGCGGCGCGCGTCCCGTGCGCACGACCTCGCCGGTGTCGGCGCGGACGACGACGACCTTGGTGGACTGGGTCGAGGAGTCGACCCCGGCGACGAGCGGCGCGTCAGCCACGCGCGGCCTCCTTCACGGTCTCGCGGGCCCCTCGCTCGTGCAACGAGGTCAGGGCCTCCAGGTAGGCGGTGGTGAAGCGCTCGTCGTCGACCAGGTCGGCGAACAGGTCGCGGTCGCGCAGGAAGGCCAGCGGGTCCTCCTCGCGCCGGGCGGCGGCCGCCATCACCCGGTCGCGGATGCGGTCGACGACCTCGATCGGACGGCCCTGCTCGTCGGTGCCCTCGGCGTACCGCGCCCACGACGCGACGACCAGCGCCGACCGGCGGATCTCCCCACCGGCGCGCAGGTTCTCGGCGATCACCGGCACGAGCCACTTCGGGATGCGGTCCGAGCTCTCGGCGGCCAGGCGCGCGAGCGTGTCGCGCACCTCGGGGTTCGCGAACCGCTCGACCAGCTGGTGCCGGTAGGCGTCGAGGTCGACGCCGGGCACCTCGGGCAGGGTGGGCGAGCCCTCGTGCTCCATGTAGCCCAGGACGAACGCGACGAAGTCGGGGTCGGCGCACACCTCGTGGGCGTAGGTGTAGCCCGCCAGGTGACCGAGGTAGGCGATCGCCTGGTGCGAGGCGTTCAGCAGCCTCAGCTTCATCAGCTCGTACGGCGTGACGTCGTCGACGACCTGCACGCCCGCGTCCTCCAGCGGCGGACGGCCGTCGCCGAAGTCGTCCTCGACGACCCACTGGGTGAACGGCTCGCACACCACCGGCCAGCCGTCGTCGACACCGAGGTCGGCGGCCAGCCGCTCGACGTCCTCGGGCGCCGTCACCGGGGTGATGCGGTCGACCATGCAGTTGGGGAAGGACACCTCGGCCTGCATCCAGGCGGCCAGGTCGGCGTCCTTCAACCGGGCGAACGACGTCAGCATCTTCTTGGTCACGTCGCCGTTGTGCGGGATGTTGTCGCACGACAGCACCGTGAACGGCGCGGTGCCCTCGGCACGACGCCGGGCGATCGCGGCCACCAGGTAGCCGAACGCGGTCGCCGGCACGGCGTCAGGCTGCAGGTCGCCCGCGATCGAGGGGTCGTCGGCGTCGAACTCGCCCGTCACCTGGTTCACCAGGTAGCCGCCCTCGGTGATGGTCAGGCTGACGACGCGCACCTGCGGGTCGGCCAGCCGGTCGAGCACCGCCTGCGGGTCGTCGGGGGCCAGCAGCACCTCGGCGACGGAGCCGATCACGCGTGCCTCGCGGCGGCCGTCGGGGTGCTTGACCACCAGCGTGTACAGGCCGTCCTGGGCCGCCAGGGTCTCGATCACCCGCCGGTCGTGCGGGAGGACGCCGACCCCGCAGATCGCCCAGTCGAGCGCCTCGCCGTCGTTCATCAGCGCGTCGAGGTACATGGCCTGGTGCGCGCGGTGGAAGCCACCCACCCCCAGGTGGACGATCCCCACGGACGTGGCCGACCGGTCGTACGCCGGCACGGCGACCTCCGGTCCGAGCGACGCCAGCGTGGCCTGCGACAGACGTTGCGCCACAACGGCTCCCATCATCGTTGTCGGTGCGGGCACGTCGAAGCGCACCCGGTCGGTGCTCACCGTACCCGGCGAGCTCAGTGCAGCGTGTAGCCGCCGTCGGCGACCACGACCGAGCCGGTGAGGAAGCTCGACGCGTCCGAGGCCAGGAACACCACGGTCGGGGCGATCTCCTCCGGCAGCGCGTAGCGCTGCATCGGCACGTCCTCGATCCAACGCGCCCGGTACCGCGGCTCGTCGACCGGGGCCATCTCGGTCTTCACGTAGCCCGGCGCGACCGCGTTGACCCGGATGCCGAGCGGCGCCCACTCGGCCGCCAGCGACCTCGTCAGCTGGTGCACGGCGGCCTTGGACGCGTTGTAGGCGGGCTGCCACTGCGGCCGGTTGACGATCTGCGCCGAGATCGACCCGATGTTGACGATCGTCCCGCCGCCGTGGTCGGCCATGTGCCGGGCGGCGGCGGTGCTGGCCTGCCACAGCCCGTGGACGTTGACCTCGAACACGTCCCGCCACTCCTCGTCGGGCACCTCCAGCGCGGGCCGGTGGTGGCAGATGCCGGCGTTGTTCACGAGGACGTCGAGGCCGCCCAGGCGCTCCACCGTGGTGGCGACGGCCGCCCGCACCGAGGCCGGGTCGGCGACGTCGAGCCCGACGCCGACCACCGTGCGGCCGGTGCTCGATGCCAGGGCGCCGGCCGCCTCGACGCAGGCGCCCTCGTCGCGCGCCGAGATCGACCACGTCGGCGCCGGCCTCGGCGAGACCGCGCGCGAAGGCCAGGCCCAGGCCCTTGTACCCGCCGGTGACCAGCGCCCGACGGCCGGCGAGCGAGAACGTGTCGAGGACGCTCATCGCGACACCACCACGACGGACTTCATGCTGGACGGGTCGTCGTCGGCGTTGAGCGCAGCCTCGGTGTCCTCGAGGTCGAACTCGGCGGTGACCAGACCGTCGAGGTCGGTGCCCGGCTGGCGCGCCGCCGCGATGGCCGCGGGCCAGGTGTCGACGTACCGGAACACCCCCGTCAGCACCAGCTCGCGGAAGGCGATCAGCTGCACCGGGATCGTGATCTCGTCGGCACCGAGCCCGACCAGCACGGCGGTGCCGCTCTCGCGCAGGGCGTGCAGGCCCGAGATCAGCGCGGGGGTCGCGCCCGAGCACTCGATGAACGCGTCGACGCCCAGCGTCGACAGGTCGACCGACGGGTCGGCCGGGTCGAGCGCGGACGTGGCGCCGAAGGCCGTGATCCGCTCCCTGCGCGACGGCACCAGGTCGGTGACGACGACCTCCGCGGCGCCGCGCGAGCGGGCCGCGAGGGAGGCGAGGGCGCCGATCGGCCCCGCCCCGGTGACCAGCACCCGCGAGCCCGGACCGACCTTCGCCTTGTCGCAGGCCCACAGACCGACCGAGAACGGCTCGAGCAGCGCGGCGGCGTGGTCGGACACGTCGTCGGGCACCGGGTAGACGAAGTCGGCCGGTGCGACCACGTAGTCGCAGAAGGCGCCGTCGACCGGTGGCGTCGCGTAGAACTCGAGGTCCGAGCACATGTTGTACCGGCCGGCCCGGCACGCGCGGCACCGCCGGCACGGGCGCTGCGGCTCGATCGCCACGCGCTCCCCCACCCGCGACTCCGGAACGTCGCGGCCGACGCCGACGACGACGCCGGACACCTCGTGGCCGAGGACGAGGGGTGCGTCGACCACGAAGGAGCCGATGCGGCCCTCCTTGTAGTAGTGCACGTCGGAGCCGCACACGCCGACCGAGCGCACCTGCACGAGCACGTCGTCGGGACCGGGCTGCGGCACCGGACGCTCCTGCATCTCGATGGAGCGGGCCGTCGTGAGGACGCTGGCCCGCATCGTGCGCGGCACGTCCGTCGCGCCGCTCACTTGACGGCCCCCATCGACAGACCCTGCACCAGCTTGTCCTGCGCGGCGAAACCCGCTGCGAGCACGGGGATCGAGATCGCCGTGGCCGCGGCGCAGACCTGGGCGAGGAACAACCCCTGGCTGGTGGCGAAGCCGGTGAGGAACACCGGGGCGGTGCCCGCGACCGTGGAGGTCAGGGTGCGGGCCAGCAGCAGCTCGTTCCAGCTGAAGATGAAGCAGATCAGCGCCGTGGCGGCGATGCCCGGCATCGCGACCGGGGCGATCACCCGCAGCAGGATCGTCGGGAGGTTCGCGCCGTCGATCTGCGCGGCCTCCAGCATCTCGACGGGGACCTCCGCCAGGAAGCTGCGCATCATCCACACCGCGATCGGCAGGTTCATCGAGGTGTACAGCAGGGTGAGCAGGTTGATGTTGTCGAGGAGCCCGGCGTTGCTGGCGAACAGGTACAGCGGCAGCAGGCCGGCCACGATCGGCAGGAACTTGGTCGACAGGAAGAAGAACAGCACGTCGGTCCACTTGGTGATCGGCTTGATCGACAGCGCGTAGGCGGCGGGGACGGCGAGCAGCAGCACGATCAGGGTCGAGGCCACCGACGCCGTCAGCGAGTTGAGCAGCGGCGGCAGCGGGCTGCGCCCACCGTCCAGCCCCAGGAACGACCGGTAGCCGTCGAGGGTCAGCGGCGCGAAGACCGACGGCGGGTTCGAGGCCGCCGCCGTCTCCGAGTGCAGCGAGGTGAGCACCATGAACAGCACGGGGGTCACGAAGACGATGCCGACCGCCCAGGCCAGCAGGCCCCAGAGCGGGTGGCTCCTGCCCTCGGGGCGCGGCGTGGGCCTGCGCCGGGACTTGAAGGACGTCGAGGCGACGACGGGGTTGGTGGACGTCGAGACGGTGCTCATCGGGAGTTCTCCTCGTCGAACAGGCTGGACACCGTGCGCAGCGCGAAGGTCGCGACGATGATGGTCCCGATCACCACGACCACGCCCTGTGCCGAGGCGAGTCCGTAGTTCTGCTGCTGGAAGAAGGTCTGGTAGATCGTGTACGGCAGGTTCGCCGTGCCGAGCGACCCGGCGGTCATGATGAACACCGCGTCGAACGCCTGCACCACGTAGATGGCGCCGAGCAGGCCACCGAGCTCGAGGTACCGGCGCAGGTGCGGGAACGTGATGTAGCGGAAGATCTGGAACGCCCCGGCGCCGTCCATCCGCGCCGCCTCGACCACGTCGCCCGGCTTGGACTGCAGGCCGGCGAGCAGGATCAGCATCATGAACGGCGTCCACTGCCAGATCAGCGAGAGCTCGATCGACAGCAGCGGGAAGTCCTGCAGCCACGCCAGCTGCGGCGGGGAGTCGGAGCCGAACAGGCCCCAGATCCAGGTGAGCACGCCGTTGAACAACCCGTAGGAGGGGTTGAGGATGCCGTGCTTCCACAGCAGGGCGGCGGCGACCGGGACGATGAGGAACGGCGCGATCATCATCGTCCGCACGGCACCGCGGCCGAAGAACTTCCGGTCCAGCAGCAGCGCGATCAGCAGCCCCAGCACGAGGCTGACGATGACGACCGTGGCCGTGAGCAGCACCGTGGTGAACACCGCGCTGCGGATGCTCGGGTTGGTGAAGACCTGCACGTAGTTGTCGAAGCCGGTGAACCCGCGCTGGTCAGGACGCAGGGCGCGCCAGTCCATGAACGAGACCACGATCGTGGCGACGAAGGGCAGCTGCGTCATCACGATGACGAACAGCAGCGCGGGCAGCAGGGGCAGCCGCCGGCGGCGGGCCTCGCTCTTGCTCTGGGCCAGCTGTTCGGGCGGGAGGTCGGTGGTCGGACGGCGGGCTTCGTCCGTCTCGGCCGGGGCAGGTGGGGCGGAGGCCGTGCTCATGGGTTCCTTCTTCCCGGAGGGGGCGTCGTTGCTTCCCGGAGGGTGGGTCCCGTCCCCGCCGGAGGGGACGGCGGGGACGGGACCGCCGTGCTACTTGTTCGCGTCGCCGGCCGCCTGCGCCAGCTCCTGTCCTCGGTCGAGAGCCTCCTGGACGGTCGACTGACCGGCGATGGCGGCACTCACGCCCTCGGACACCTGGGTCGCCATGCCGGCGAACTCGGGGATCGCGACGAACTGGATGCCCGGCGCGGGTCGGGGCTGCACACCCGGGTCGTTCGGGTCGGCCGCCTCGATCGAGGCCAGCGTCTGCTCGTAGAACGCCGCCGCGGACTCCTGGTAGTCAGGGTTCTCGTAGGTCGACGCGCGCTTGCCGGCCGGGACGTTGGCCCACCCGATCTCGGCGCCCACGAGCTCCTCGTACTCCTTGGACGAGGCCCAGGAGACGAACTCCCACGCGGCGTCCTTGTTGTCCGAGGCCTCCTGGATGCCCCACGCCCAGCTGTACAGCCAGCCCGAGGAGTCGGTCTCCTTGACCGGGGCCGGCGCGTAGCCGACCTTGCCGGCCACGGGCGAGCCCTCGGCCTCGAGCGAACCGGCCGCCGACGTCGCGTCGTACCACATCGCCGTCCCGCCCTGCTGGAACGAGTTCAGGCACTCGGTGAAGCCGGCGTTGGCCGCACCCGGCTCGCCGTGCTGGGTCACCAGGTCGACGTAGAACTGGGTCGCCTCGACGAACTCGGGCGAGTTCACCTGGGCGTCGAAGTTCTCGTCGAACCAGGTGCCGCCGAAGGTGTTCACCACGGTGGTCAGCGGGGCGAAGACCTGGCCCCAACCCGTCAGCCCGCGCAGGCAGATGCCCTTCATGTCCGGCTCCGCCCCGTCGAGCTGCGCCGCCAGCGCGGCCACCTCGTCCCACGTCGGGTTCTCGGGCATCGTCAGGCCCTGGGCCTCGAAGACGTCCATGCGGTACATGAGGAACGAGCTCTCGCCGTAGAACGGCTGCGCGTAGAGCGAGCCGTCCTCGCCGCGCAGGCCGTCGGCGATCGGGGCGAGGATGTCGTCCTGGTCGAAGTCCTCGTCGTTCTCGACGTACTCGTCCAGGTTGGCGATCCAGCCGTTGGTCGAGAAGAACGGCACCTCGTAGTTCGAGATGGTGGCCACGTCGAACTGGCCCGACTGGGCCGCGAAGTCGGTCTGGATGCTGTCGCGGACGTCGTTCTCGGGGAGCACGGTGAGGTTCACCTGGATGCCCGACTCCTCCTCGAACTGGCCGACGAGGGTCTCCAGGTCCTCCATCTGCGGGTTGTTGACCATGATGACGTCGATGCTGTCGCCACCACCCTCGCCCTCACCGCCTCCACCGCCGCCGCCGCCGCCACCGGCACCGGCGCAGCCGGCCAGGACGACGGACAGGCCGGCTGCTGCGGTCAGGACGGCGGAGCGCCTGATCGTGCGTCGGGGTGCTGCCATTGCGGGGTTCCTCTTCTCTCGTCCTCCCGGCGCCGTCGCCGGGAGAGGGGGGCCTCAGGTGCGTAGGTGGGTCGCGGGTGCCCGCTCTGCGGACCCCCGCTCGAGCAGCTGCAGGTCGACCTCGACGTGCCGAGGAGGGCCCTGGTAGCCGCCGATGCGGTCGAACAGCAGCTCGGCGCCGCGGGCGCCGATGGCCTCGACGTCCTGCTCGAGCACGGTGACGCCCGGCTCGAAGGCGTCGAGCCCGGCCAGGTCGTCGATCGCGGCGAAGGCCAGGTGGCCCAGCCCGAGGGTGCGCAGCGCCGACAGCGTGCCCATGGTCGTGCGGGCGACGGCCGACACCACGGCGGTCACGTCGGGGTTGGCCCGCAGCGCCTCGGCGGCGCGGTCGGTGGTCTCGGACGGCACGTAGCCGAGCCACGCCTCCCGGGGCCGCCCTCCGGCGGCGAGCACCGCCTGGCGGTAGCCCTCGGCCCGCAGCTGGACGGTCGAGGCCGCGGGGCCGGACCCCACGAACAGCACCTCGCGGTGCCCGCTCGCCAGCACGTGCTCGGTGAGGAGCCGCCCCGCGTGGACGTTGTCGATGCCGACGGCGTCGCTGACCGCGCTCGGGCCCGCGGCGTCGACCTGCACGACGGGCAGGTCGTGCGCGACCTCCTCGAGGAAGCCGAGGGGCGCACCCGCGGTGCCGGTCGCGACCACCAGGCCGGCGACCGAGCGCGACAGCAGCGGGGCGACCGCCTCCGCCTCGCTGCGGCCGGAGCCGGCGCAGCTGATGATGACGCCGTAGCCGCGCTCGTGGGCGGCCTGCTCGACCACGGCCACGATGCGGCCGAAGAACGGGATGGTGAAGTCCTCCAGGGCCAGGCCGATGGCCTCGTCGCGACCGCGACGCAGCGAGCGGGCCTGCCGGTTGACCGAGTACCCCAGCTCGGACGCCGTGGCGCGGACCCGGTCGGCGACCTCGTCGCGGACGCCGGCGCCGCCGTGCAGCACGCGCGAGACGGTGGAGGCGCTGACGCCGGAGGCGCGGGCCACGTCGACGAGCGTGACGCGCGAGCTGGTGCTGCGTGCCATGGTGCCGACCTCCCGACGTCGTCGTCCGGTGCTGCGTCCACCTACCGTGGACCCGCACTGCAAACGTTGTCAAGAGGCTGGCTGCAATCGTTGTCAGAGTCTCGCGGGCTGGGACGCCTCCGTGCGGACGTGGGATCGGGGTGCGGGACGCCGACGTCAGCCGCGCCGGCCGCGGCGGGCGCGCAGGTAGTCGCTCACCACGTACCGCCCGAGGTCGGCGGTCGCGGCGTGAAGCACCCGGCCGCCGCTGCGTCGGGCGACGGCGTCGACGAACCGGCGCAGGCCCCGGTCCTCGCCGAGCATGAACAGGTTGAGCGTCGCGCCGTACCGGGTCAGCGGCGTCCACCTCGCGGACCGTCGCCTCGACCGTCTCCGGCAGCGGCGGCCAGCTGAAGGTCGGCCTCGCCGTCGGCCTCGAGGTGCGCGGTCGGCTCGCCGTCGGTGACGACCAGCACCACCGGCTCGGCGCCGCGGGTGCCGGCGCAGGTGCCGGCCGGCCAGCGTCAGCGCGTGGTGCGAGGTTGGTGCCCTGCTCGTAGTCGGGCTCGACCGCGGCCAGCTCGCCCTGCGTCAGCGGCATCGCGTACCGGCCGAACCCGATGATCTGCAGCGAGTCCTGCGGGAAGCGGGTGGCCACCAGGTGCGACAGCGCCAGCGCGGTCTGCTTCATCGGGCCCCACCGGCCCTCGGCGACCATCGAGTACGACAGGTCGACGCAGAGCGCCACCGACGCGCCGAGGCGCGACGCTCGGTCTCGACCACCTCGAAGTCCTCGACCTCGAGCGTCACCGGCGCCGCGAACCGACCCGCGGACGTGCTGCGGCGCAACGCGTTCTGCACCGTGCGCACCACGTCGAGCGGCTGCTCGTCGCCGAACTCCCAGGCCCGGCACGCACCGGTCGGCTCGCCGGACGCACCCGCCGTCGCGCAGGTCGTGCTGCCCGCGGCGGCCGCTCTCCAGGTCGGCGAAGACGGCCGCAGCGCGGTGCTCGCCGAGCCGCCGCAGGGCCTTGGGGCTCAGCGTCATCCCGTCGCGCACCGGACGTCACCCAGCCCTGGCGGCGCAGCTCGCGCTCGAGCTCGCGCAGCCGCCGCACGTCGTCGGCGGCGGCCCGGCCGAGCTTGCGCTCGACCGCCTCGACGTCGACGTCGTCGAGGGTCGCGCCGGGGTGCTCCTGGCCGAGCTGGTCGAGCAGGTCGTCGAGGTCGGCGAGCTCGGCGAGGGCGCCGGTGGCGTCGCCGTAGCCGAGCGGCTCCTCGCCCGCCGACCTGCTCGGGCCGGTCCCACGACAGCTCGGGGCGCAGCGCGCGCAGGTTGTCCGACAGCGCGGCCATCTGCCCGGCGAGCCCGCCGTCGGCCAGGGCCTGCGCCATCAGCCCGGCCAGCTCCTCGCGCTGCTGCGGGCGACAGCGACCGCATCAGGCGCTCGGCCGCGGCGGCCTGGCGGGCCAGCGCGTCGACCAGCTCGTCGGTGCTCTGCGGGTCGTCCGGGAAGAAGTCGCCGTGCCGCCGCATGAACTCGGCGAACGCGTCGGTGGTGTCCTCGCCGCGGGCGTGCGCGGCCGAGCAGGTCGTTCAGGTCGCCGAGCATCTCGCGGACCCGGCGGCGGCCTCGGTCGCGCGCGGGGTCGGCGCCCTGCAGCGCCTGCGCATGCCCGCGAACCGCTGCTCGAGCACCTCGCCGCGCAGCCCGTCGAGGATCTGCTGGTAGTCGGCGCGGGCCTCGTCGCTGGTCCAGTCGTAGTCGGCCAGCTCCTGCACCGCCGCGGCGGTCGAGCGGGGCAGGTTGTCCAGCACGCGCCTCGGTCGAACCGCGGCGTCGTCGTCGTCGCGCCCGCCAGCGCGTCCCGCTCGGCCGCCAGCGCCTGGTCGAGCAGCGCGCGGGCCCGGGTCACCGCGCCGTCGAGCTGGCCGCGGCGCAGCGCCTCGCGGCGCATCCGGCGGGCCCGCGCCTCGCAGGTCGTCGAGGCCGCGGCGCCGTCCTGGGCCCGCGGCGCAGCAGGTCGCGCAGCGCCTCGCGCAGGCTGCCCCCGGCCAGCACCTCCTCGCCGACCTCGTCGACGGCGGCCCGCACGTCGTACGGCGGCGCGAGCGGGTCGGGCCCGCCCGCCAGGCGCCGTACCGGTAGCGCTCGGTGGCTGCTCAGCCGCCGTAGACCGTCCGGCCGTCGTCGGTCGGGCGCCTTGGACAGCCGGCGGGTCAGGTGCAGGCCCTCCAGGACGAACTCGACGCCGGCGGCGGCCTGCCCGGGCGGGGCGCGTCCCAGGCCGAGCCGGTCGAGCACCTTGGCGAGGCCCGGCACCGTGCCCGACCTGGGCGAGCACCTCGGCCGAGGTGACCAGCTCGCCGGTCTCGACGTGCCGCCCTCGGCGACCAGGCCGTGAACCCGCGACAGGTCGAGCCCGGCGAGCCGGGCCCGGAACGTCTCGGCGGTGGCCATCCGCAGCAGGTGGGCGAGGACCTCGATCTCCCGGCCCTCCTCGCCGGACTCGAACTCGACCTTGCCGCGCAGCGTGCCGACGACCGACTCGGTGTCGCCGATCCGGGCGACCGGGTCGCGTCCTCGCCGCGCAGCGCGGCGCGGCGCAGCGCCGCCGCGGCGACCGTCTCGGCGGCCGGCGATCGCGAACCGCGCCGAGACGCCGGAGCGGGCGTCGACCGCGGGCGACTCGCGCACCCCGCGGGTGAAGCGGGCGAGCACCTCGAGCACGTGGCTCGGGCACCTCGGCGCACGAGGTCGGCCTCCTGCCGGACCAGCTCGATCTCCAGGTCGAGGTCGAGCGGGTAGTGGGTACGGATCTCGGCGCCGAACCGGTCCTTGAGCGGGGTGATGATCCGGCCGCGGTTGGTGTAGTCCTCGGGGTTGGCGCTCGCCACCAGCAGCAGGTCCAGCGGCAGCCGCAGCTGGTAGCCGCGGACCTGGATGTCGCGCTCCTCGCAGCACGTTGAGCAGCGCCGACCTGGATCCGCTCGGCGAGGTCGGGCAGCTCGTTGACGGCGAAGATGCCCCGGTTGGTGCGCGGCACCAGGCCGAAGTGGATGGTCTCGGGGTCGCCGAGGGTGCGGCCCTGCGGCCACCTTGATCGGGTCGACGTCGCCGATCAGGTCGCCGACGCTCGTGTCCGGGGTGGCGAGCTTCTCGCCGTACCGCTCCGAGCGGTGCAGCCAGCGCGACCGGCAGCAGGTCGTCGCCGAGCTCGTCGGCGCAGCCGGCGCGACGCCGGCAGTGACGGGTGCGTAGGGGTGCTCGTCGCAGCTCGGAGCCGGCGATCACCGGGGTCCACTCGTCGAGCAGGTCGCACGCAGGGTGCGGATCAGCCGGGTCTTGCCCTGGCCGCGCTCGCCGAGCAGCACCATGTCGTGCCCGGCGAGCAGGGCCCGCTCGACCTCGGGCAGCACGGTGTCGTCGTAGCCGACGATGCCGGGGAAGCGCCCGGGGTGGCCGGCGCGCATCCGGCGCGAGCAGGTTGTCGCGCAGCTCCTGCTTGACGGTGCGGTGCTCGTGGCCGGACGCGCGCAGCGCGCCCAGCGTGGTGGGGAGGGAGACCGGGGCGGTCGGGACGGTGCTCATCTGCCGACCGTACGTCCGGTCCGGGCGGTCCAGCACCCCCGGGGCCCGTCCTCCCCGGGGGTGCCGGCCGCTCACGTCGCGCCCCGGCCCCTCACCAGGTGACGCGGACGATCGTCCCGGGGCCCTCGGGCCCCTGCTCCCCCAGCGGCGCGAGGGTGCCGACCCACAGCCCGCGCGGTGCGGTCTCGACCGACAGCGGGCTGTCGATCTCGACCGCGGTGGTGACGTTGCCCTTCCGGTCGACGGCCGCGATGCGACCGCCGAACAGCTCGGCGACGTAGACCGTCCCGTCGTCGCCCACCGCGAGGTTGGTCGCGCCGAGGAAGCCGTCGGCCAGCATCACCAGCTCACCGGTGCGCGGGTTCAGCTTCCAGACCGCACCGCGAGCACCCAGCGCGGGCGACTCGGGTCCACCCGGCAGGGTCGAGACGTACAGCCAGCCGTGCGGGCCGCGCTCGACGTCGGTGGGCACCGCCTCGAAGGCGTACGTCACCCCGGCGAAGCACTCGGGGTCGAGCCCGAGGGCGGCCGCGCTGTCGGCGGTGAAGGTGTACGGCTGCGGCGGCAGCACGGCCAGCACCGAGGCCTTGCCGCGACGGTTCACCGACAGGATGTCGTTGCCCCCCGCGTCGGCCACCCACCAGCCGCCGTCGGGCTTGGCCTCGACCGCGTAGGGGTGCGAGTCCTCGATGCCCGTGTAGGAGGCCGGGGCGCCCAGTCCCGCCAGGCCATCGACCACGCACTGCGGTGCGTACGGGACGCCGTAGGAGACGTCGGCGTCGGGGTTCGTGCCGAACTCGACGCCGCCGAGGTCGGCGGTACCGGTCGCGCCCCTGCGGTCGAGGGTGTTCAGCAGCGTCGTCTGCGTCCCGAAGCTGGTCGAGGTGTAGGCGATCGTCTTCTTGTCGGTCGACACCGCGATGCCCGCGACGTCGTCGACGCCCGCCGGCGAGGCGACGGGCTCGAGCCCGCCGTCGGTCAGGCGCGACACGGTGGCGGTGAACCCGTCGGCGACGAGCAGCTGGCGGCCCTGCAGGGCCAGCCCGAACGGGGCGAGGACGTCGGAGCTGACCACCTCGACCCGCGGCGGGCGGGCGGCCTGGCTCGGGACGGCGGTGGCGGCGACGAGGGCGGCGGACGCGAGGACGACGACGACGGAACGGTTCTTCACGGGATCTCCTGCCTTGGGGAGCGCGGTGGGGCGGCCGCGTGGGCCGGTGGCGTGCCGGGGGACCGGTCGCGAAGGGGGCGCGGACTGCTCGGGCGCCCAGGCGCCGCACACTCTGCACCCGCGCCACCCGGGTGTCCAGCGTCTTGGCCTCGTGCTCGAAGACATTGCCCCACAGGGCGGTTCAGCACAGGCGCGTCCGGGTCAATCGGTACGACTCGACCGGAACCGGACGCCGTCAGCCGTCGTCGCGCGCCGGTCGGGAGTAGGGGAACGACGTGGCAGCCGGGGCGATGAGCTCGTCGGCGTACCGACGCAGCAGGTCGAGGTTGCGGTCGGCGAGGTGGTCGAAGCCCTGCGCCACCGAGGACCCCGGCGTCAGGCTCGCCAGCGCCTCGTCGGGGTCGAGCCGCGCGCTGATCCAGCACTCGTGGCTGGCGGCGCGGGCGAGGGTGTGCGAGGTCGGGGTCACGACGTGCGAGTTGCCGAAGTAGTACGTGCCGGCGGGGTCGGTGCCCGTGGCGTTCGCCGCGACGACGTAGACGTGGTTGTCGTACGCCCTCGCCCGCGAGGTCATCTCCGCCGATGTCGGCGGACCGCAGCAGCGCGGACGGACGCACGATCACCTCGGCCCCGAGCACGGCCTGGATGCGCCACAGCTCGGGGAAGTCGCCGTCGAAGCAGATCGCCATGCCGATCCGACCCAGGTCGGTGTCGACGACGCAGACCTCGTCGCCGGGCGTGACCCAGCCGCCCCGCGTGACGATCTCGGTGCAGAACGGGTGCGTCTTGCGGTAGACGCCGGCGACCTCGCCGTCCGGGGTGATGAGCACCGCGCTGTTCCAGACGCACACCGCGGGTCGGCCCGCGCTCGTACGTGCCCCACACCAGGTGCGCCCCGGTCGACCTCGCCGCCTCCTGCAGCGGCTCGGTGAGGGCACCGGGCACGGCGTCGACGAGGTCCCACAGCTCGTCGGGACCGCAGGCAGGAGAGAAGCCGGTCGACGCCGACTCGGGCAGGACCACCAGCTCGGCGCCCGTGGCGTCGACGCACCGCCGGACCCACTCGGCCGCGCGTCGGCAGTTGCCCGAGATCGACTCCGGCGACAGCGGTCGCGGTGACGGTGCCAGCTGGAGCGCGGCGGCGGTGAAGGCGCGCATCAGCGGGACCTGCGTCCGAGCGCCCAGCCGAGGGCGACGGCACCCAGCACCCACGCCGCTGTCGCCCCGATCGCGGCCGGTACCAGCCAGGCCGGCACGGTGTCGGTGGCGGACGACGCCGTCGCCGCCGACGCCGTCGCGGCCGGCCCTGCCGGCACCTGTTCCTGCACCTGTTCCTGCACCGGCACGCCCTCGGCGATCACGCGGTCGACCGACCCGAAGAACTGGGCGGCCATCCGCTTCGAGACGCCGCTCAGCATCCGCTGCCCGACCCCGCCGACCATCCCCCCGACGACCGCGTCGGCGTCGTACTCCACCCGGGTGCCCTCGCCCTGCGGGGCGAGCCGGACGCCGACGGTGGCGTCGACGCTGCCCGGTGCGCCGGACCCGCTGGCGCGCAACGTGAACGAGTGCGGTGGCTGCTGGTCGGACAGGACGACGCGACCCTCGTAGGTGCCCTTGATCGACGCGACGCCCGCGGTCACCGTCAAGGCGTAGGTGTCGTCCGAGACCCGCTGGAGCGCCTCGCAACCGGGGATCGTGGCGGCGAGCACCGCGGGGTCGTTGAGCGCCTCGAACACCCGGTCGGGGGCGGCGGCGAGCTCGGCTGTGCCGTTGATCCTCATGGCGTCTCCTCCGGTGCGGTGCCGGCGTGCTGCCGGCGCAGCTCGAACAGGTCGCTGGGCGAGATGGGCATCCGCGTGATCGCGAACCCCTCCGCGTCCTCGATCGCCGCCGCGAAGACCGCGGCCGACGGGATGACGCCCGCCTCGCCGGCACCCTTGATGCCCAGCGGGTTCAGCGGCGAGGGCGTCTCCTGGTGGTCGATCTCGATGCGAGCCGGCACCTCGGTGGCGTAGGGCATCAGGAAGTCCATGTACGAGGCGTTCAGCACCTGGCCGTGCTCGTCGTAGACGATGCGCTCGTACAGCGCCCCGCCCACGCCCTGCGCGACGCCGCCGTGCACCTGGCCCTCGACGATGCGCGGGTTCACCAGCGTGCCGCAGTCGTGCACGACGCAGTACCGCAGGATGCGGATCTCTGCCGTCAGCGGGTCGGTCTCGACCACCACGGCGTGGGCGCCGGAGGCGAACGTGCTCTGGTTCGGCGAGTAGTAGCCGGTGGCCTCCAGGCCCGGCTCCTCCCCCTCCGGCACGGGCGGCTTCGTGTGGTCGCCCACCGAGAACTGGGTCGCCGCCTGCGACGCCTGGTCGAACGCGTAGCGCAGCGGGTTGGAGAGCACGGCGATCGTGGCGAGCGACAGCTCGGTGCCCTGCCCGCCCGGCGCCGTGCCCCGCACCCGGGCGACGCCGTCGACCAGCTCGAGGTCGGCGGGGTCGACCTCGAGCGCGTCGGCCGCGATGCGCAGCGCCTTGTCGCGCACCTTGCCGGCGGCGACGTGCATCGCCGAGCCGCTCATCACCGCCGCCCGCGAGGCGAAGGTGCCGACCGCGTAGCGGAACCGGCGGGTGTCGCCGGTGACGACCTCGACGTCCTCCACGGGCACGCCGAGCTGGTCGGCGACGATCTGGGCGAAGGAGGTCTGGTGGCCCTGGCCCTGGGTGGTCAGCCCGGTGGCCACCTTGACCTTGCCCGAGGTCTCGACCACGACGTGGGCGCCCTCGTACGGACCGGGGCCCGTGCCCTCGACGTACAGCGCCAGCCCGATGCCCACGCGGCGGCCCTGCGCGCGGGCCTCGGCGCGGACGTCCTCGAACTCGTCCCAGCCCACCAGGGCGCGGATCTTCTCCAGCATCGTCGGGTAGTCGCCGGAGTCGTAGACGAGGGGCTTGCCGTCCTGGAACAGCAGCTGGTGGTCGTACGGCATCTCGTCAGGCGCGATCAGGTTGACCGCGCGCACGTCGGCACGGTCGCGGCCGAGGCGGGCGGCGATCGCGTCCATCGTGCGCTCCATCGCGAACACGCCCTGCGGCCGTCCGGCGCCGCGGTACGGGGTGACGATGACGGTGTTCGTGTACAGCGAGTACGCGTGGCAGCGGTACGCACCGGGCTTGTACGGGCCGAGCACCTGCGTCGAGGTGATGATGGGGACGATGATCCCGTAGGGCGTGTAGGCGCCGTTGTCGTGCCAGAACGAGAAGTCGAAGGCCAGCAGGCGGCCCTCGTCGTCGAAACCCGCTGTGACGCGCTGCTGCTGGGCGCGCTCGTGGGCGCTGGAGACGAAGTGCTCGCGCCGGTCCTCGGTCCACTTCACGGCCGTCGCCACCCCCGCCCGGGCCAGCCGCCGGGCCGCCCACGGGACGAGCACCTCCTCGGGCCACGGGTGCACGATCTTCACGCCGAAGCCGCCGCCGACGTCCGGCGCGATGCACTCGACCTTGTTGGCGGCCATCTCGAGCTTGGCCGCCACCGCCATCCGCACCGAGGTGGCCGCCTGGGTCGAGGAGTGCACCCGGATCGAGTCCTCGTCGGTGTCCCAGACCGCGAGCACGCCCTTGCCCTCCATCGGCATGCACGCCGACCGCTCGACGTCGAGCTCGAGGGTGAGGACGTGCGGCGAGGCGGCCAGCGCCGCCTCGACGTCACCGACCTCCTGCACCAGGTGGGCCGCGACGTTGTCGGGCACGTCGGGGTGGACGGTGCGCTCCGCCGCCCGCGCGGCGTCGAGACCGACCACGGGTGGCAGCAGGCTCGTACTCGACCACGATCCGCTGGCAGGCGTCCTCGGCCAGGTAGCGGTCGCGCGCCACCACCATGACCACCGGCTCGCCGACGTGGTTGACCTCGTCGCGGGCGAGCGGGTACCCGGTGCGCGGCGCGGTCAGCGCCGGGTGCGGGATGAGCAGCGGCAGCGGCTGGGCGACGGCGGGCACCTCGCCGTCGGGGTCGGCTCCGTCGAGCAGGTCGTCGTAGGTGTAGACCGCCACGACGCCGTCGACGTCGAGGACGCCGGTGGCGTCGACGTCGAGCACCCGGGCGTGCGCGTGCGGGCTGCGCACGAACGCGGCGACGAGCGCGTCGTGACCGAGGTCGTCGAGGTAGCGGCCCTCGCCGCGCAGCAGCCGGGGGTCCTCCCGGCGCGCGATCGGCGCACCCACCATCCTGGTCGTCACGAGGCGCCCTCCTCGCGGCGCAGCTCGGCGGCCCGCAGCACCGCGGCCCGGATGTTCTGGTACCCGGTGCACCGGCACAGGTTCCCGCTGATCGCCTCGGTCGCCTCGTCCTCGGTGGGGTCGGGGTTCTCCTCGAGGAACGCGGCGATCGTGGTCACGAAACCCGGTGTGCAGAAACCGCACTGGAGCCCGTGGCAGTCGACGAACGCCTGCTGCACCGGGTGCAGCCCGCCGTCGGCGGGCGACAGCCCCTCGATCGTGGTGACCTCGTGGCCCTCGGCCGACGCCGCCAGCATCAGGCACGAGCGCACCGGTCGGCCGTCGAGCAGCACCGTGCAGGCTCCGCAGACCCCGTGCTCGCACCCGACGTGGGTGCCGGTGAGCCGCAGGTGGTGGCGGATCGCGTCCGAGAGGAGGGTGCGCGCGGGCAGCGCGACCTCACGGGCGACCCCGTTGACGCGCAGGGCCACGGTCACGTCGTGGTCGTCGTTCACGCCGCCACCTCGGTGCGCGCCCGGGCGGCCGCCTCGCCGAGGGCGCGGGCCGTCAGCACCCGCACCAGCTGGCTGCGGTACGCCGCGGTGGCGTGGATGTCGGCCTCGACCTCGACGACGTCGGCGGCCAGGTCGCCACACGCGTCCCAGTCGGCCTCGGCCGCAGCGGTTCCCGCGACCGGGCCCGAGAGGTCGACCACGGCGCCGAGCTCGCCGGCCGACACGAACGCGGCGCGCGCCGCGACCACCCCGCCCCCGTCGACCCTCACCGCGGCGACGACGCCGGCGACCGCGTAGTCGCCGTGCCGGCGGGCCAGCTCGACGACGGACGTGCCCTCGTCGGCGGCCCGCACCGGCACCGTCATCGACACCACCAGCTCGTCGTGGGCCAGCGAGGTCTCGAGCGGCCCGACGAACAACGCCCCCGCCGGCACGTCGCGCTCGCCCCGCACCGAGACGGCCCGCACCGACCCGCCGAGCAGCGCCAGCACCGCCGGCATCTCGGCCGACGGGTCGGCGTGCACCACCGAGCCGACGGTGGTGCCGCGGTTGCGGATGGTCGGGTGCGCGACGTGGGCCAGTGCCTGCGCCAGCAGCGGCTGGGCGCGTCGGGCGCCGACGTGGACGAGCAGGTCGGCGTGCCGCACCAGGGCCCCGACCGTGACGCGGCCGCCGGCGACCTCGACGCCGTCGAGCCCGGGCAGCGCGTTCACGTCGACGACGTGGGCCGGCGCCGCCAGCCGCATCGACAGCAGCGGCACCAGGCTCTGCCCGCCCGCCAGCACCTTGGCGCCGTCGAGCCCGGCGAGGAGCTGCACCGCCTCGGGCACGCTGCGCGGCCGGTGGTACCGCAGCGGCGAGGGCTTCATGGGCCCATCCTGCCCCGGCGGGGCTCCCCGCGCCGCGCGCCTACGGCTCGTCCTTGCGCAGCGGCTCGCGCACGCCGTCCTTGGGCGCCCGCAGTCCGTCGGTGGGCGACTGCTCGTACATGCCGGGCTCGCCGAGCACCAGGTTGGGCGAGTCGGCGGCGTCGCGCAGGTGCTTCGGGGCGACGGCCTTGGCCACGTGGTACATCACGATCGTCACGATCGTGCCGAGCGCGATGCCGGCCAGCGAGAACTCCTCGGTGAAGGCCAGCGAGGTGTCGCCGATCGCGATGATGATGCCCGCGGCGACCGGCACCAGGTTGACGGGGTTGGAGAAGTCGACCCCGTTCTCCTTCCAGATCTTCGCGCCGAGCAGGCCGATCATCCCGTAGAGGACGACCGTGATGCCGCCCAGGACGCCGCCCGGCGTCGCGGAGATGATCGCCCCGAACAGCGGCGAGAACCCGAACAGGATCGCGACCAGCGCGGCCACGTAGTAGGCAGCGGTGGAGTACACCCGGGTGGCGGCCATGACGCCGATGTTCTCGGCGTAGGTGGTGGTCGGCGAGCCGCCGACCGCGCTGGCCAGCACGGTGCCGATGCCGTCGGCCGCGATCGCCTTGCCCATCACCGGGTCGAGGTCGTCGCCGGTCATCTCGGCGACGGCCTTGACGTGGCCGGCGTTCTCGGCGATCAGCGCCACCACGGCGGGGATCACCAGCAGCACGAAGGCCAGGTCGAACGAGGGCAGGTGCCAGCCGACCACGCCCGCGGCGGTGTCGGTGGCGGGCGGGAAGCCGAACAGGGGGGCCTCGCGCACGGCGTCCCAGTTCACCCGGAAGTGCGTGTCGATCTCTCCGGTGCCCGCGTTGTAGGCGGTGATCTGGCCGAAGACGCGGTCGAACACCCACGACAGCACGTAGCCGATGAGCAGGCCGAGGAAGATCGAGATGCGGCCGAGGAAGCCGCGCAGCCCGACGCTCATCAGGATGACCGACACCATCACGATGAGGGCGATCCACTGGTCCTGGGGCCAGTAGATGTTCGCGACCACGGGCGCGAGGTTGAACCCGATCAGCATGACGACGGCGCCGGTCACGACAGGGGGCAGCACCTTGTAGATCAGGTGCGCGCCGGCGACGTGGATGAACACGCCGACCAGGGCCAGGATGACGCCGGCGACGAGGATCGCGCCGGTGACCTCCTGCGGCGTGCCGCCCTGGGCGTAGATCGCGGCGACACCGCCCACGAACGACGCCGACGTCCCGAGGTAGCTCGGCACCCGTCCCTGGACGATCAGCAGGAAGCAGATCGTCGCGACGCCGCTCATCAGGATCGCCAGCTGGGGGTTGAGCCCCATGATCAGCGGGAACACGAAGGTGGCGCCGAACATCGCCACCACGTGCTGCGCGCCGAGGCCGACCGTGCGGCCCCAACCGAGGCGCTCGTGCGGCGCCACCACCTCGCCGGGGCCGAGCGTCCCGGGGACCTTCTTCCAGCTCAGACCGAGTGCCATCGCACGTCCTTCGAACGGACCCGCGGGACGCGGGTCGCTGGCGGCAGGATGGCCGAACGCTAGCCAGGTCCGTGGGAGGCACCACCGGCGATCCTTGCCAGCCGGGCCGGCGCGCGGCTGTCAGCCGGTGCCGAGGTCGCCCCCGGTGCCAGGGCGCAGACCGGGACGCAGTCCGCGCATCGCCACCACCTTGAGCGCCAGCGCCAGGTCGAGGCGCAGCGTCGGCTCGGACGTGAACGGGCCGACCACGCGCTCGAGCTTGCCGATGCGGTAGCGCAGGGTGTTGTAGTGGAAGTGCAGGCGCCGCGAGGTCTCGGCCACGTTGACGTTCGTCTCGAGCAGCACCTCGAGGGTGCGCCGCAGGTCGGCGGCCTGCTCCCCCGTCCCGGCGAGCTCGCCGAGGGTCTCGGTGGCGAAGGTGACCAGCTCGCCGTCGTCGGGCACCAGGCTGAGCAACCGGTAGACGCCGAGGTCGTCGAAGTGCGTGCACGCGCCCGGCCCGTGCACCTGGCGGCCGACCCGCACCGCGGTGCGGGCCTGCTCGTAGGCGGCGGGCAGCCCGGTGACCCCGGCGGCGACCCGGCTGACACCGACCCCGAACGGCCGTCGGCCGCCGCCGCCCTCGCCGCGCACCTCGCCGACGACGTCGCGCACCCACCGCCGCAGGTCGGTGGACGCCCCGGGCGGGCCCACCACCGCGACCGTCTCGGTGCGCAGCGCCGCCACCGCGGCGCCGGCGTCACGCTGGCGCAGGGCCCCGCCCAGCGCCGCCGCCTGGCGCTCGACGACCGGGCGCCGGGAGCGACCGGGCGCGGGCGGTGCGTCGTCCTCGGGGTCAGGCTCCAGCACCAGGACCAGCAGGTCGCGGTCGAGGTCCCAGCCGAACCCCCGCGCGTGGGCGACGACGTCCGGGTCGTCGGCCTGGCGGCCCACCAGCAGGTCGCGCAGGTGGTCGGCGCGGTAGCGGTCCTCGACGGCCGCGACCGCGAGGTCGCGGGTGACGACGAGCGCGCAGACGGTGGCGCTGCGCTGCACCGCGACCAGGTCGTCGTCGTCGAGGCGACGCCTCGCCGCGAACACCGCGAGCCGGCCGTGGTCGAGACCGCGCGCCCCGATCTCGGCCACGGCGTGCGACCCGTGCAGCCCCAGCGCGAACGACGCGTCCTCGGTGCGCAGCCGACCCGTGCGGTCGGCCCACGGGCCGGAGCGCACCGCCTCGAGGTCGGCGTCGTCGCCCGCCTCGGCGACCGCGCGGCCGTCGGGGGTGGTGACGACGACCGCGACGTCGAGCTGGTGGGCGAGCGCGACGGCGACGGCGTCGAGGCCGCCGCCGGAGAGCACCACGTCGACCAGGACGCGGTGCACGTGCTCGGTGCGGGCCGCGCCGCCGGTGCGGCGGGTGACCTGCTCCGAGAGCACCTCGGTCATCACCTCGGTGAGCACGTCGTCGAAGGAGACCTGCGGCCCGAGCCCGAGGACCGGCAGCCCCAGCCGCTCGGCCGCCGCGAGCACCGGCCCGGGGACGGCGTCGAGGTAGCGCCCGAGCTTGACGGCCAGCGCGGCGACCTCGCGCTCGGCCAGGGCCTCGACCACCTCGACCAGCTGGTCGGGGTCGTCGCGGACGCTGTACCCGGTGGTGAGCAGCAGCTCGCCGGGTCGCACCCACGCCTGCACGTCGGGGACCTCCATCACGTTGACCCGGGTCACCAGCCGGTGCAGACCGGCCGACCCGGCGAGCACGCCCGACCCCGACAGCGACGGCGTCGCCAGCACCCGGGTGAGCGGGACCCCGGCGACGGCGGTCGCGGTCGGCACCTTCTGTGCGTCCTCGCCGTCACGGTTGGCAACTTTCCCCATGGGGTGCACCGTAGCGGCGCGCCTAGCGTCCGGACATGCCCTCCCAGGTGCCCGTCGCGGCGTCCGGTCTGCTGGCCGAGGTGCTCGACG
Source organism: uncultured Actinomycetota bacterium (assembly GCA_963715595.1). GTDB lineage: Bacteria > Actinomycetota > Actinomycetes > Actinomycetales > CAWJMD01 > MFD01275-22. The sequence continues at coordinate 1,346,080 of OY970255.1, read as the reverse complement.
GCTCCCCGGTCGACGCCCTCGTGGTCGCCAGCGGCCGCGCCGCCGCCTACCTCACCCACGCCGCGCGCGGCGGCGACCGCGTCGTCGCCGTCGTGTCGCGCCGGGCCACCTGCCCGGCCAGCGGGCTGGTGCTGCCCGACCACCGCTCCCCCGTCGACCTGCTGCCGGTGGGCGCGCGGGTGCGGCTGGGCGACGGCGCGCTGCAGGCGCCCGCGCACCGGCTCGTGGTCGGACGCTGGTTCCTCCCGGCCGCGGCGCCTCGGCGCGGCAGCCCCGACCCCGACGCGCTGGAGCGGGCCCGGGGCGCCCTGGCGCTGCAGCAGGTGAGCGCCGAGGTGGCGCTCGCCCGGCGCGACGGCGCCCGCGCCGCCGACGAGCTGGTGCGGGGGGACGACGACCGCGCGGCCGAGCTGCTGGTCGGCCTGCTGGGCCGCGGCCCGGGGCTCACGCCGACCGGCGACGACGTCGTGGCCGGCGTGCTGCTCGCTTCGCGGTCGGTGCTCGAGCCCGAGCGGTCGGAGCGGGTCGCCCGCACCGTCCTCGCCGGCGCGCGGCTGGCCACCACCGTGGTCTCGCGCGGCATGCTCGCCGACGCCGCGGCGGGCTGGTGCCCCGACGTCGTGGCCCGTGGGCTCGCCGGGCTGCTCACCCCGCGCCCGGCGGGGTCCGGCACCGCCGTCGCCGACCTGCTGCGTGTCGGGCACACCTCCGGCGGCGACCTGCTGAGCGGCGCGATCGGCGCCCTCGAGGCGTCCGCGAGGGCGCGGGTCTCGTGAGCGAGGCAGCGGGTGCCGTCCACCACGTCGAGGTCCGGCACGGCGAGTACCACGACTCGGTGACGTTGCTGCAGGTCAGCAGCCGGCTCGCCGCGCTGCCCGGGGTGTCGGTCGCACAGGTCGCGATGGCGACGCCGCTCAACCTCGACGTGCTGGCGACGGCGGACTTCGACCTGCCCGCGACCGTGCCCGACGACCTCGTCGTGGCGGTGCGCGTCGACGCCGCGGCCGACGAACCCGACGCGGTGGTCGCGGCCGTGCTGGCGGCGCTCGAGGACGCGCTGTCGGCCAGGGAGCGGCCGTCGGGCGACGAGGCCGAGGCGGCGCCGCGCACCACCCGCTCGGCGGTGCGCCGGGCGGGTGCCCCGCTGGTGCTGGTGTCGGTGCCGGGCGAGCACGCCGCCGCCGAGGCGTGGGACGCCCTCGACGCCGGCGCCGGCGTGATGCTGTTCTCCGACAACGTGTCCGTCGACGACGAGGTCGCCCTGAAGCGCGCCGCGGCCGACCGCGGCCTGCTGGTGATGGGGCCCGACTGCGGCACGGCCGTCGTGGGCGGGGTCGGGCTCGGCTTCGCCAACGCGGTGCGTCCCGGCCCGGTGTCGCTCGTGGCGGCCTCGGGCACCGGGGCGCAGCACCTGATGGCGCTGCTCGACCACGCGGGCGTCGGGGTGCGGCACTGCCTCGGGGTCGGCGGACGCGACCTGTCGGCCGCCGTCGGCGGGCTGGGCGCGCTGTCCGCCCTCGCGATGCTGGCCGACGACGACGCGACCGAGCTCGTCGTCCTGGTCTCGAAACCGGCTGATGCCGACGTGGTCTCGCGCGTGACGGCTCGTGCGACCGAGCTGGGCGTCGACCTGGTGCACGCGACGCTCGGGCCCGGGCGTCCCGACCTGACCCAGGTGGCCGAGCAGGTGCTCGAGCGCCTGGCCGTGACGGCACCGACCTGGCCGGCGTGGGGCGGCGCGGGGGCGCCCGCGTCGTCCGGGCTGCTGCGCGGGCTGTTCGCCGGCGGCACCCTGTGCGACGAGGCGATGGCCGTCGCGGCACCCCGGCTCGGCGCGATCGCGTCGAACGTGCCGCTCGACGACGCCTGGCCGCGGCTGGACGCGTCCGGCCCGGGCGCGCTGGCCGCCTCGTTCGCGTCGAGCGGGCCACGCCGTCGTCGACCTCGGCGACGACTCGCTGACCGTCGGACGCGCCCACCCGATGATCGACCCGTCGCTGCGCCTCGAGGCCATCACCGCTGCGGGTGCACGACGAGCGCGTGCGGGTGGTCCTGCTCGACGTCGTCCTCGGGCACGCGGCGCACCCCGACCCCGCCGCCGCGCACGCCCCGGTCGTGCGCGACGCCCTCGACGCGGCCCGGTCGGCCGGGCGCCCGCTCGACGTCGTCGTCGCGCTCGTCGGCACCCGCGACGACCCGCAGGGCCTCGAGCGCCAGGCCGACGCCCTCGCGGCGGCCGGAGCGATCGTGCACGCCTCCAACGCGGCGGCCACCCGCGCCGCCCTCGACCTGCTGGGGGTCTCGTGAACCCGTTGCTGCAGGGACCCTCGACGGTCGTCACCGTCGGCGTCGGGCTGTTCGCCGACGCCCTGCGCGCGCAGGCCGTCGAGGTGCAGGAGGTCGACTGGCGACCTCCGTCGTCCGGCGCCGCCGCCGACCTCGCTCGCGTCCTCGGCGACCATCGGCGCGAGGAGGCGAACCGCACCGCGCTCGGACGCGTCCTCGCCACCGGCGCCGTGCTCGTCGACGTGCGCCCGGCGTCCGAGGCGCTCGACCTGCGCCCGGGCACGTTCCTGCACGCCGGACCTCCGATCGACTGGGAGCGCGCGTCCGGACCCCTGCGCGGCGCCCTGGTCGGGGCGATGCTGCTGGAGGGTCTGGCCGACGGCGCCGACGAGGCCGAGCGGCTGCTGGCCGCGGGACGGTTGCGCGACGGGTCGGCGATCACCCTCGACCCCTGCCACCACCACGCGGCCGTCGGGCCCATGGCGGGCGTGGTGTCGCCGTCGATGTGGGTGTTCGAGGTGCGCGACCCGGCGTCGGGCCGGTCGGCGTTCTGCTCGCTCAACGAGGGCCTGGGCAAGGTGCTGCGCTACGGCGCGTTCGGGGCCGAGGTCGTCGAGCGGCTGCGCTGGATGTCGTCGGTGCTGGGACCCCTTCTGCAGCAGGCGGTCCGGCGACGCTCGGCGTCCGACGCGGGCCCGGTCGACGTCCGCTCGATCGTGGCGCAGATGCTGCAGATGGGCGACGAGGGCCACAACCGCAACCGCGCCGGGACGATGATGCTGGTGCGCGAGCTGGTGCCCGAGCTGCTCGAGCTCGGCGCCGACCCGCAGCAGGTCGCCCAGGTCGTGCGGTTCTGCAACGGCAACGACCACTTCTTCCTGAACCTGGTGATGCCGGCCTGCAAGCTCGCCCTCGACGCGGGTCGCGACGTGCCCGGCTCGACGCTCGTGGTGGCCATGGCCCGCAACGGCACCGACTTCGGCATCCAGGTGTCGGGCACCGGCGACCGCTGGTTCACCGCGCCCGCCCTCGTCCCCGAGGGCCTGTTCCTCGGCTCCTACGGCCCCGACGACGCCAACCCCGACATCGGCGACTCGGCCATCACCGAGACCGCCGGCATCGGCGGCTTCGCGATGGCGGCCGCCCCGGCGATCGTCGCGTTCGTCGGCGGCGGGCCCGGCACCGCGGTGCGCACGACCCGGCGCATGTACGAGATCACCCTCGGCGAGCACCCGGCGTTCCAGATCGCGGCGATGGCCTTCCGCGGGGTACCCGTCGGCGTCGACGTCACCTCGGTCGTCCGGACGGGGATCCTGCCGCAGATCAACACCGGCATGGCCGGACGCGTGGCCGGGACGGGTCAGGTCGGCGCCGGTCTCGTGACGCCCCCGGCGGAGTGCTTCACGCAGGCGCTGCAGGCCCTCGCGGAACGGGTTCCCTGACCAGCTCGCGCCCGGTGCCCGTGCGACGCTACCGCCGCACCAGCACGGTGCGCGCGAGGCGGTCGTGCAGGCCGCGCTGGTCGCGGTCGTAGACCAGCGGCGGGACGACCAGGCACAGCAGGACGGTGCGCACCAGGGCCGGCACCGGACCGGCCCAGCCGCCGTCGAGGCGCACCAGGCGCAGCCCGACCAGGGCGTGACCCGGGCTGGCGCCGACGGTGCCGAGGGTGACCACGTGCAGGGCGGCGAACAGCCCGAGGGTGCCCCACGGGTCGCCGCCCAGGAAGGCGTTCGACAGCAGGAGGCACCCGAGCCAGTCGACCAGGACCCCGGCGAACCTGCGCGGGAAGCGGGCGACGCTGCGGCTGCCCTGCTCCGGGAGGCCGAGCCGCTCCCCCGGGTACCCCGCGGCGCCCCGGTCGCGGGCGCTCGGCGGACCCTCCATCCAGGAGAAGACGTCGCGCCGGTCGACCATGGCGCCAAGGCTATCTGGGAGGGTGGACGTCGGCCGGTCCGGGACGCGCGAGGGAGCGCCGACCGGTGGCCGGGCGACGTAACGCGGAGGAAACACTCGGGACACCCTCGAGCAACAGCGCGCACCTAGCGTCGCCCACGACCCCGACACCCGCTGGGTGCGCCAGAGCGCGCGCCGACGAGGAGGACTGGATGTTCAAGGACGCCGCCGAGGTGCTGAAGTACCTCAAGGACGAGGACGTGAAGTTCGTCGACGTCCGGTTCTGCGACCTGCCCGGCCAGATGCAGCACTTCAACGTCCCGGCCGCGTCGGTCGACGAGGCGTTCTTCACCGAGGGCCAGATGTTCGACGGCTCGTCGATCCGCGGGTTCCAGGCGATCCACGAGTCGGACATGAAGCTGATCCCCGACGTGAGCACCGCCTACGTCGACCCGTTCCGCACGCTGAAGACGCTGAACGTGAACTTCGCGATCGTCGACCCGCTGACCGACGAGCCCTACAGCCGCGACCCGCGCCAGGTCGCCGCCAAGGCCGAGGCGTACCTGCGCTCGACCGGCATCGCCGACACCGCGTTCTTCGCCCCCGAGGCCGAGTTCTACATCTTCGACGACGTGCGGTTCGAGACCAAGCAGAACGCCGGGTACTACTACATCGACTCGATCGAGGGCGCCTGGAACAGCGGCCGCGTCGAGGAGGGTGGCAACCTCGGCCACAAGACCCCCTACAAGGGCGGCTACTTCCCGGTGCCGCCGGTCGACCACTACGCCGACCTGCGCGACGCGATCTGCGCGGAGCTCGACGCCCTGGGCCTGCAGGTGGAGCGCTCGCACCACGAGGTCGGCACCGCCGGCCAGGCCGAGATCAACTACCGCTTCGACGAGCTCGCCAAGTCGGCCGACAAGGTGATGCTGTTCAAGTACGTCGTGAAGAACGTCGCGCACCAGTTCGGCAAGACCGTGACGTTCATGCCGAAGCCCCTGTTCGGCGACAACGGCTCCGGCATGCACGTTCACCAGTCGCTCTGGAAGGACGGCGAGCCGCTGTTCTACGACGAGCGCGGGTACGGCGGCCTGTCCGACATGGCCCGCTGGTACATCGGCGGCCTGCTCAAGCACGCCCCGTCGCTGCTGGCGTTCACCAACCCGACCGCCAACTCCTTCCACCGGCTCGTGCCGGGCTACGAGGCGCCGGTCAACCTGGTGTACTCGGCCCGCAACCGCTCGGCCTGCGTACGCATCCCGATCACGGGGTCGAACCCCAAGGCCAAGCGGATCGAGTTCCGCGTGCCGGACCCGTCGTCGAACCCGTACCTCGCGTTCTCGGCGATGCTGATGGCGGGCCTGGACGGCATCAAGAACCGGATCGAGCCGGCCGACCCGGTCGACAAGGACCTGTACGAGCTGCCGCCGGAGGAGCACGCGTCGATCCCGCAGGTGCCGGGCTCGCTCGGCGCCGTGCTCGACGCGCTCGAGGAGGACCACGACTACCTCACCGAGGGCGACGTGTTCACCCCCGACCTGGTCGAGACCTGGGTCGAGTACAAGCGCACCAAGGAGATCGACCCGCTGCGGTTCCGCCCGCACCCGCACGAGTTCGAGATGTACTACGACTGCTAGACCTCCGCGGTCCAGCACGACCTGCTGAGCTGCTGACCCGCACGTCCACCGCCCCGGCCACCGTCCACGGTGGTCGGGGCGCCGTCCGCGAGACGATCTGGTCCCACGTCACCGCGGGAGATGACGCCGCCTCCCGGGCCGTCCGGACGTGGCCAGGCCGTGCTCGACCGCGGACCCGGAGGGTGGCCGACCCGGATCGACGTCCGCGATCGGGAACACCACGGCACGCACAGGGACTTCCTGAGGGTGAGAGTCCACCCCAGACAGCAGTCAGGAACACGGATGCGCCGATCTGCCCTCGTCAAGTCCGGCGTGCTGGTGCTGATCCTGGTGGGTGCCGTGAGCCTCGCCCTCGTGCTCGGGACCCCCGACACCACGGCCGTGCGGGAGCGCGTGGACGCCGCCGGTGCGTGGGGGCCGGCCCTCTTCTTCGCCCTGTACGTGGGGCTGTCCCTCATCCCCTGCCCCAAGTCCGTGCTCACCGCCGTCGGCGGGGCGCTGTTCGGCCTCGGCGTCGGAGCCGGGCTGTCCCTGATGGCAGCCCTGGTCGGCGCGGTCATCGCCTTCGGTCTGGGCCGGGCGCTGGGTCGCGACGCCGTCGACCGCCTGATCCGCGGCCGGCTGGGGCGGGTGGACACCCTGCTGGCCGACAACGGTCTGTCCGCGGTGCTGATCGTGCGCCTGGTCCCCCTGGTCCCGTTCATCGCGATCAACTACGCAGCCGGTCTCTCGGGGGTCGGGTTCCGGCACTACGTCCTGGGCAGCGCGGTCGGCATGGTTCCTGGCAGCCTCGCCTACGCGGCCCTGGGGGCCTACGGCGCCAACCCCTGGGGTCTGGCGGCCGCCGGGTCGGCCCTGATCGTGCTGGTGGTCGGCGGGTCCTGGTGGGCCCGGCGGCTGGACGCGCGTCGGACCATCCCGGAGCCTCACACCCGGTAGGTCCGCAGCCAGCGTCGGTCGATGAAGCGCTTGAGCCGCAGGGCGGTGGCGCCGTACCACCACCAGCGTCCCCGGACGGCCAGCCCGACCCCGGCACCCAGATCGAGGATCGACAGCGACAGCCTCTGAGGCTCGTACGTCGGGAGCGCGCGACCCCGGCTGCGGGCGAGCAGGCTCTGCAGGAGCACGGGTCCCTGCCGGACCCCGTGCACGCCGATCCGAGGCAGCGCACCCGGCAGGAAGCGCGCGCAGTCGCCCACCGCGTAGACCTCGTCCCGGTGCAGGTGCTGGAGGGTCGCCCGCACCGGCACCCCCGACGCGTCACCCAGGCCGAGCTCGGTGAGCAGCGGCGGCGCGACCAGCCCGACCGCGAGCACGGCGACGTCGTGGGACAGCTCGGAACCGTCGGCGCAGATCACCCGTCGCCCGCCGAGGTCGCGCACGGCGCACCCGGTGCGCACGCTGACGCCGCGGGCTGCCAGCAGCCGGACGATCCGTCGGCGGGCGCCGGCAGGCAGGTCCGCGCCGACCGTGGCGGCCGCCTCCAGCAGCCGGACCCGGGTGACGTCGGGTCGCACCGAGAGGTGCGCTGCCAGCTCCAGACCGGAGGCGCCGGCCCCCACCACGGTCACCGAGGCCCCGGCCGGCCCCAGCGCCCGCAGCCGCGCGTCCAGGTCCGCCAGTCCGCTGAGCGGTTTCACGGTCGCGACCCCGTCGCCGACGAGGAGGCCGGCCGGGGCGACCACGCTGCCGATGTTCAGGGAGAGCACGTCGTACCGCACCCGGGTCCCGCCCGAGGTGAGCGCGACCCGCGCACCGAGCTCGAGGGACGCCAACCTGCCCTCGATCAGCTCGACGCCGCAGCGGACCGCCAGCGCGCGGACGTCGATCCGTCCGGCGTCGGCGGCCAGAGCCCCCGCCGCGGTGGCCGAGGCGACCCCGCTGTAGTCGAAGAACCGTGGGGCCAGCAGCCGCACCCGGTACCCGGCGGCCGTCAGCTCCGCGGCGTGACGGATCAGGTGCAGGTGGGCGTGGCCGGCCCCGACCAGCAGCAGGACGGACACGGCTACCGCTCCGCGGACAGGGCGGCGAGCGCCGCAGCGTCGACGATCTGCACCCGGCCGTAGCTGATCTCGACCAGACCGCGGCGAGCGAACGCGCGGAGCACCCGGTTCACCGACGGACGGCGCACCCCGAGCAGCGCGGCCACCGTGGCCTGTGGCAACGAGACCACGTCGTCGACCCGTTCCTCCAGCAGCAGCTGTGCCACCTGGATCTCGAGCGGCTGCCCGAGCAGGCTCGTCAGCCGGGAGTGGGATCGAGCCAGCCGCTGGGACACGCTCGTCAGCCACCGTCGTGAGACCTGGGGGTAGGCGGCGAGAAGCTCCTCGAAGTGGTTGCGGCTCAGCATGAGACAGGTGGTCTCGGTGTTCGCCCGTGTCTCGTAGGGCACCGGCACGCCGAGCAGGATCTGGATGTCACCGTCGATGTCGCCTGCTCGCAGCGTCTGGATCACCATCCGCCCACCAGACCCGTGCACAGCGATCTCCAGGCAGCCGTCGCGGACGATGCACACCGCCGTGGGCGCCTCGCCGGCGCGCTGCAGGGGCTCCCCGGCGACCAGGGTCCGGACCTCGAGGAACCGAGCCAGGCCGTCGACGTCCTCGAGTCGCAGCGGCGTCGTCTCCACGCGCCCCACGCACCGTGAGACCCACAGGGCATCGCGGAAGGCGGTCGATCGCTCCTGGCGCTCGCGCATGCTCCCTGCACATCCCTCGACAGCGATGGTCGACAGTGTCACCGAGATGACACTCCGGGACGACGCCAGCATCTCAGGTGCTTCTACCGACGTCAGCACCGCGTCACCGACCAGAGAAGAGCCACCCATGGCCCGGATCCCCGTCCACACCCCGGACAGCGCACCTGAGCAGAGCCGCGACGAGCTGGGGGCGCTCGAGGCGAAGTTCGGCAAGGTCCTCAACATCCACGGCGGGATGGCCCACTCACCGGTCGTGCTCCACACCTACGTCGCCATCCAGCGGGTGATCGCCGACCACGGCTCGTTCGACGCACGCACCCGAGAGGCGATCGCACTGGCCGTGGGGAACGCGGACGGGTGCATCTACTGCCAGGCGGCTCACACCGCAGGCGGCAGGGTCGCGGGCCTCACCGACGACGAGATGATCGCCATCCGACGAGGCGAGGCAGGCACCGACCCGGAGCTCGACGCGCTGCTCACCCTCGCCCGCCAGTACACCACCACCGTCGGTTCCGTCGAGGACGCGGCCTGGCAGGCAGCCCTCGACGCGGGGTGGAGCGACGAGCAGGTGACCGAGCTGTCGGCGCACGTCACGCTCAACCTGCTGACGAACTACTTCAACCACTTCGTCGAGACCGATCTGGACGTCCCAGCCGCCCCCGCGCTCTGATCGTCGGGTTCACGGCGCGGGCGGGAGTGCGATCTGGAGACGGCCTCTCCGTTCCGGTCCGCCGACGGACCGGCACCGGCTGCGGGGTACTCTCCGCGGACCGTCCGCAGGCTCTCGCGGATGAGCACCGACAGGAGCTGGCGAGCGTGCTGCGACGGGTCTGGTCCTGGCACCGGACGGCGCTGGTCGACGTCGCCGCGATCGCGGTGGCCCACGGCGTCGCCGGGTACCTCGCCCACCGCCTGCCGGCGCACGTCCTGGCGCACGACGCCGGGCCGCTGCGGCCCCGCGCCTGGGAGCGGGACGGCCGCGCGTACCGGCGGGTGCGGATCGACCGCTGGAAGGACCACCTGCCCGAGGCGGGCGCGCTGTTCGACGGCGGCGTGAGCAAGCGGGTCCTGAGGTCGGGCCCGGACGGCCTGCACGAGCTCGTGCGCGAGAGCCGCCGCGCCGAGCTCGCCCACTGGGGCGCCCTCGCGTCCGGTCCGCTGTTCGCGCTGTGGAACCCACCGGCGCTGGCCGGCGCCCTGCTGCTGTACTCGGTCGCGGCCAACGCGCCCTGCATCGCGATCCAGCGGTACAACCGGCAGCGGGCGCAGCGGGTCGTGGCCCGCAGGGCCCTCGCGGCGCCGGACGGGACGTGAACCCCCCTCGCTCGCAGCGGATGAGGCCGGCCGACGCCGCGTGGGTCGGTCTGGACCGTCCGCACAACCGGCTGGTCGTGACGGGGGTGCTGCGGCTGTCGGGCGACCTCGACCTCGACGACCTGCGCGAGCGGGTCCGCACCCGCATGGTCCGGACGCACCCGCGCCTGACCGAGGTCGCGCGCCGCCGGCACCCGCTGCTCCCGCCGCGCTGGCACGCGGACCCGACCTTCGACGTCCGCCGGCACGTCGTCGCCGCGTCCGCCGACCGGCTGGACGACGACGCGCTGTCGCGTCTGGCCGGCGAGCTCGTGTCGACGCCCCTCGACGCGGGACGACCGCCGTGGCAGCTGCACCTGGTGCGGCGGACCGGCGGCGGCAGCGCCCTGGTGGCACGCTTCCACCACAGCCTGGCCGACGGCGCGGCGCTCGCGACCGTGCTGCTGGGGCTGACCGACGGGTCCGCGGACGGACCCCGCACCCGGGCCGTCGCGGGCCGCCGCACCGGTCGTCGGCCGGTCGACGGGCTGCGCGCCGTGGCAGCCGTGGTGCCGACGGTGGGCCGGCTGCTGCTGACCCTCGGCGAGCCCGCCACCGCGCTGCGCGGACCGCTCGGGCCGGCCAAGGAGCTCGCCCTGACCGAGCCGCACGACCTCGAGGAGGTGCGGCGGGTCGCGGACGCCCACGGGGTGAGCATCAACGACGTGCTGCTCGCCGCCACGGCGGGCGGCCTGCGCACGCACCTGCTGCGCAGGGGCGGCCCCGCGAGCGACCTGCGCGTGGTCGTCCCCGTCGACCTGCGCGCGGACGTGCCCGTCCCGGCCCACCTGGGCAACCGGTTCGGGATCGTGTTCGTGCGCCTGCCCGTCGGCGAGCCGGACCGGCTGCGGCGGTTGCGCGCCGTCAGCGCCCGCACCGCCCGCCTGACGGCCTCGGCCGAGGCGGGGTCGACCTACGTGGTGCTGCAGCTGGTCGGCGTGCTGCCGCGGCCCGTCCGCCGCCTCGCCGCCGGCCTGCTCGGGAACAGCGCCAGCGCGGTCGTCACCAACGTGCCGGGGCCGAGGGAGCGGCTGACGATCGGGTCCTGCGTGGTCGACGACGTCGTGTTCTGGGTCCCGACGGTCGGCCGGGTCGGCCTGGGCATCAGCCTCTTCAGCTACGCCGGCACCCTCACCGTCGGTGTCGCCGCCGACGAGCGGCTCGACCTGGACCCCGCAGGTCTCGCCGCCGCGATCCAGGACGAGATCGCCGCCCTGGGACGTTGACCAGGCGCGCCACCGCGACCGCCCGGCCGGGCCAGCAGGACGCCGCCGAGGGCTGCGACCCCGAGGAGCACGACGAGCCAGCGGTGGCCCACCAGCCCGCCCAGCAGCGGCGCCCCGAGGGCGCCCACCATCGCCGCGGCGACCATCGCGCTGTCGGTGACGCCGAGCACCCCGGCCCGGGCGTCGTCGGGCACCGCGCGCTGGATGTGACCGGTCGCCTCCGCCTCGACGAAGGTCGCGGCGGCGCCGGCCAGGGCCAGCGGCGCGAGCGCCCACCCGTGCCCCGTCGCGAGCGCCACCGCGGCGACCGGTGCGCCCAGCAGCACCATCCCGACCGGGGCGCGCAGACCGCCGCGGACGACCGCCGCGACCACCAGTCCGACGAGCGGGCCGGCGAGCGCGCCGAAGCCGAGCGCGGCCGTGGCCACGCCGTACCCGACCTCGGCCGACCGCCAGACGTCGGCCGCGAGGCCGACGAGCGCGACGCCCGTCCCGGCCAGCACCAGGTTGACGACGCAGATCACCACGACGGCGCGTACGGCAGGAACGTTGCGCCACAACGGTTCCGGCACGACGTCTTGCGTCCGTGCCGTCACCACCGCAGGCAGGCGGACGCCGGACATCAGCACCCACGCGAGCACCACGAGGGCCACCGCGACCGGCACGACGGCGGGCTGCAGCACCGGCACCAGCAGCAGCCCGCCCAGCGCGGGCCCGACGACGAACGAGGCCACCTCCACCGTCACCAGCAGGCCGGTCATCCGCTCCGAGCGACGACCTGCCAGCCGGGGCATGGCGGCCGCCAGCGACGGGTACGCCGGCGTCGCCACCGCGACGGCGAGCGTGGCCGCCAGCACCGCCAGCACCAGCCGGTCGGCGAGCAGCGCGGCGCCGACCGCGAGGAGCAGGACGACCCGGCCCGCGAGCGTGGCGCGGACCAGCCGGTCGCGCCGCACGCGGTCGCCGAGGCGGCCGGCGCACCACGAGATCGCCACGTACGGCAGCATCCTGGCGGCGGCGGCCAGGCCCAGCACCCAGCCCGACGTCGACCGCTCGGACACCTCGAGCAGCAGCAACGGCCAGGGCAGCGACATCCCCACCGCGGCGAACGCGTGCGCGAGCACGACCCGCTCGGGTGCCCGCCACGACGTGCGGACCCGGCGCACCGGGTCGCGCTGGCGCGGCACGCCCGGCGTGGTCATCGCGCGTGCACGGTCGGCAGCGGCGCGAAGCCGTTGAACCCCACCGTCGAGTAGCTGGAGGTGTAGGCGCCGGCGTCGAGGTAGACCCAGCGGGTGCCGCCGCGGTGCACGACGGCGATGACGGACGAGACCAGCGTGCCCGCGTCGCCGACGAGGCCGCGCCCGGGCTCGACCAGGGTCTGCGGGGCGTCGTCGCCGAACGAGGTCCGCACCGCGGCGCGGATGGCGGCGCCGTACGCCGGCAGCCCTGGGTGGTCGCCGTGGTGGTCGGCCGGGAAGCCGCCTCCGAGGTCGAGCAACCAGGGGCGCAGCCCGTCGTCGCGCAGCGCACGGAAGACGCGGGCGGACGCCTCCACGGGTGCGGCCCAGGCAGCGGGGTCCCGTTGCTGCGAGCCGACGTGGAAGGCGGTGCCCGCCACGTCGAGGCCGAGAGCGGCTGCGGTACGCAGGATCTCGACCGCCTCGCCGGTCGAGCAGCCGTACTTGCGCGACAGCGGCCAGTCCGAGCCGGAGCCGGACGTGACCAGACGGCAGAGCACGGACGAACCGGGTGCGGCCTCGGCGACCTTGCGCACCTCGGGGCGCGAGTCGACGACGAACAGCCGCACACCGCGGGCGTGCGCCTCGCAGACGTCGGCGCGCCGCTTGACCGGGTTGGAGTAGACCAGCTCGGCGGCCGACGCGCCGGCCCGCAGCGCGAGGTCGACCTCCGCGGGCGACGCCACGTCGAAGCCCACGCCCGCTGCCGCCAGCGCCGCGAGCAGGCGGGGGTCGGGGTTGGCCTTGACGGCGTACCGGACGGCGGTGCCCGGCAGCGCAGCGCGTGGGCGCGGGACACGGCCGTCCCGACGTCCAGCAGGAGGTACGGCGTACCGGCCACCACCGCGTCGCGGACGACGGGCTGGCGTGGGACGCGCGAGAGGGTGGGCACGGTCGACCTCCTGCGAGTGGGTGTGCTCGCAGGAGCGCGGGTCAGGCCCGGTGATACGCCTGGTGGTGGAGCGGGACGGGCGACGAGGGCCCTGGCCCAGGGGGGAGGCCAGGACCCTCGTCCGCGGCCTCCGGGTGCAGGGGGTCTCAGCACCGCGGGCCGTCGCACCGGGTCGAGGGGAAACCCGGTGCCCGTAGTCCACACCGTCGCGGCCGACCGGCCCAGACCCGGATGCACTGTTCGGGATGGTGCCTTCGCACCGGTGCGGTCAGGCGAGGGGGCGCCGCGGGAAGGCGTTCAGCAGCACCTCCAGGGCGGCCGCCGGCCCGGGACCGACGAGGACCACGTCGCCGAGGGCGCACCGCACCACGCAGCGGCCCAGATCGAGGTCGAGTCCGACCTTGCTGACCACGCCGCGCGCGCCGGCGAGCACCGCCTCCAGGGCGGTGGCTGTGTCGTCGTGGCCGGTGACCACGACGACGCGCAGGCCCGGTACCGCCCGGACCGCCTCGGCCACCATCGACGCACCGGCGCCCGCCATCGACCAGTCGGTCACCAGCACGTCGGCGCGGTGACGCCGCACCTGCTCGACGACCTGCGTCCCGTCGTGCAGCACCGCGCACAGCTCGAGCTCCCGGCTGCGCGGCCAGCGCGGCGGCGGCCGCCTCGCGGAACAGGCGGTCGTCGTCGGCCAGGACGGCGCGCAGCGGCTGCGTCCCGGAGTCCACACCCCGATTGTCGCGAACCCGACGGGATCGTTGCGGGCTGCACCCGCACCCCCGGATCTGGTGCGGATGCACTACCGGGCTGTGTACGTTGGCGGCGCGGCGTGAGCTGGGAGGGGGGTGGCGCACGTGACCGGGCCGATCCGGGTGATGGTCGTCGACGACCACGCCATGTTCGCAGCCGGGGTGAGCCGGGTGCTCGACGCCGAGGACGACATCGAGGTGGTCGGCCAGGCGGGCGACCTGGCCTCGGCCCGGCGCCGGCTGGCGTCCGAGCAGGTCGACGTCGTGCTGCTCGACCAGCGGCTGCCGGACGGCAGCGGCGTCGACGCGATCGCCGACCTGAGGGCCCTGGCCCCGAGCGCACGGGTCGTCGTGCTCACCGGGGCCGCCGACGAGGCGACGATGGTGCGTGCGATGGAGAACGGGTGCGCCGGGTTCCTGGAGAAGGACCGCACGATCGAGGATCTCGTGCTGGCGGTGCGCTCGGCCGCGGCCGGCGAGGCGCTGGTGAGCCCGGCGCTGCTGGCGCGCCTGATCTCGCGCATGCACCGCGGCACGCCGACCATCGGTGCCGACCTCACCCCCCGCGAGCGCGAGGTGCTCGGGCTGCTGGCGGAGGGTCTCGGCAACGCGGCCATCGGGCAGCGCCTGCACCTGAGCGTGAACACCGTGCGCAACCACGTCGCGAGCGTGCTGGCCAAGCTGGGGGTGCACTCCAAGCTCGAGGCGCTGTCGGTGGCGGTGCGCGAGGGGCTGCTGCCCGGTGGGCCGCGGTGACGGCCCCGTCCGGACAGGCGCAGACCGGCGGCTCGGCACCGGGTCCGGCGTCGCTGCTGCACGAGCTGCTGGCCGTGCAGGACGCCGAGCGCGACCGGATCTTCGCCGGCCTGCACGACGACACCATCCAGGTGCTGGCGGCGCTCGGGCTGCGGGTGACGTCGGTGCGGCGCGCGCCGGGCCTTCCCGCCGGCACCGACGCCGAGCTCGCCGACGTGGCGCGGGAGCTGGCGGCGGCGGGCCGCCGGCTGCGCCTGCTCGTCACCGACGCCGAGCCCGAGACGCTCGGCCGCGACGGGCTGGAGGGCGCGCTCACGACGCTGCTGGTGAACCTGGTCCCCACCGCCCGCCACGACGTCGTCGTCGAGGCCGATCCAGGACCGCCGGCCCCCACCGCACGGGTGCTGTACGAGGTCGCGGTCGAGGCCGTGCGCAACGTCGCGCGGCACGCCCGCGCCACCTGCGTCGTGGTGCGGGTCGCCGAGCGCGACGGGGCGTGGGAGCTCGCCGTGCGCGACGACGGCGTCGGTGCCGAGGCCGGCGCGCCCGAGGGCCTGGGCCGGCGCTCGATGCGCAACCGGGTCGCCGTGGCGGCGGGGACGCTCGAGGTGCGGACCGCACCGGGCGCGGGCACGACGGTGACGGCCCGCGTCCCGACGACCGGCTGGGCCCTCGACGCGTGGGACGGGCACGGCGGCGGCCGCGACATGCGTTCGGCGGTCGACGCCATCCTGCACGGCGTCTCCGACCCGTTCATCGCGCTCGACACCGCGTGGCGCTTCGTCTACCTCAACGACGCGGCCGCACAGCACTTCGGCCGACCGGCCGGGGAGCTGCTCGGCCGCGGCATGTGGGACGTCTTCCCCGAGGGCGTCGGCCGCGCGTTCTACAACGCCTACCACCGGGCGATGGCCGAGCAGCGGTCGCTGCAGGTCGAGGAGTACTACGAGCCCTGGGACCGCTGGTACGAGAACCGGATCGTCCCCTCGCCACGCGGCCTGACCATCTTCTTCAGTGACGTCACCGACCGCCACCGGCTGCGGCAGGACCGGTCGATCACCGACTTCGGGATCGCGGTCACCGAGGCCTGGTCGACCGGGCTGGTCGGCCACGCCGACCCGGCCACGGCGGTGCGGGCTGCGGCCGCGACGTGCCTGTCCGACGGCCTGGCGCGCGGCGTCCGGGTGCGGGCGGCCCACCTGGTGGTCGAGGTCGGCGAGACGGACCAGGCCGAGACCGCCGACCTCGTGGTCGGTGGCAGCGTCCTCGGCACGTTCGCGGTCACCTGGACCCGACCGGCCGACGACACCACCGCCCGGCTCACCCGGCGCACGGCGCAGATGGTGTCGATGCGCCTGGCTCAGGCCGGCATGCGGTCGAACGGCGAGGAGTAGCCGGGCGCCTCGGACAGCACCCGGTCGACCTCCTGCGGCGTCATCGCGTCCGGGCCGGACGCCCGTTCGACCGCCCGCACCGTCGCCGCGAGCAGCCGCACGTCGCCCGCCGACGGGAAGCCGCACACGCCCTGCTCGGCCAGCACGAACGCGACGCACGCGTCGATGTGCTCCTGGTCGTCCCACGGCTCGTACCAGGTGGCGTAGCCGTGCTCGTCCCCCGGCAGCCAGTTCTGCCGCGCGACCGTCTTGATCGTCCGCAGCGCGACGTCGCGCTCGGCGCACTCCGCCAGCAGCGCCCTGAACTGCGAGGCGTAGGCCTCGCGGGTGCTGAGCAGGTGGTTCCACGGCGACAGCACGGCGTCGAAGTCGAAGCGGCGCAACGCCTCCCGGTGCACCGCCGGCGCCTCGTGGCCGTGTCCGGTGATGCCGAGCCAGCGGGTCAGCCCCTCGTCGCGAGCGCGGACGGCGGCGGCGAGCGCGCCCGACGCCGGCCCCGCCCGGCCGGTCACCTGGTCGAGCACGTCGAGCTCGCCGACGGCGTGGATCTGCAGCAGGTCGACCTGGTCGACGCGCAGCCGCTCGAGCGAGCGGTTGATCGACGCCCACGCCTGGTCGTACCCGCGCTCCTCGACCTTGGTGGCGAGGAACACCTCGGGCGAGGACAGCCGCTCCGACCAGGGCCCGAGCCGCTCCTCCGACCCGCCGTAGCTCGCGGCGGTGTCGACGTGGTTGACACCCGCGTCGAACGCCTCCTGCAGCGAGCGGTCGGCCGTGTCCTGGTCCACCTCGCCCAGCATCGCGGCGCCGTACACGAGCACCGAGGAGTCGAAGCCGATCCGTGCGAGCCGTCTGGTCTGCATCCACCCATCCAACCCGCGTCGGGCGGGTGCGGCCACCCCGGCACGGCTCGAGGAGCAGGAGAGGCTCAGCTCGTGGAACACCTCGCCGACCTGCCGGTCGGTGCTGCAAGGTGGGACGCCCGACCACCGAGGAGCCACGCCCGTGCCCGACACCGCGGTCTTCGACGTCGACGGCACGCTCGTCGACACCAACTACCACCACGCGCTGGCCTGGTACCGCGCCTTCCGACGGGTCGACCTCACCCTCCCGGTGTGGCGGCTGCACCGCGGCATCGGCATGGGCGGCGACCTGTTCGTCGCGCACGTCGCCGGTGACGAGGTCGAGCAGGAGCACGGCGACGAGCTGCGCGCGGCGTGGACCGAGGAGTTCGACGCCCTGATCGGCGAGGTGCGGCCGTTCGAGCACGCCCGCGAGCTGCTCGTCGACGTCCGCCGGCGCGGCTTCCGCGTGGTCCTGGCCAGCTCCGGCAAGAAGGAGCACGTCGAGACCTTCCTCGACCTGGTCGACGGCCGGTCCGTGGCGGAGGCCTGGACCACCTCGGACGACGTCGAGAACAGCAAGCCGGCGCCGGACCTGGTGGCGACCGCGTTGCAGCGGGTCGAGGGCGCGTCCGGCGTCATGGTCGGCGACTCGCCGTTCGACTGCGAGGCCGCCGGGAGGCTGGACACCCCGACGATCGCCGTCCTCACCGGCGGGTTCTCGCGCGAGGAGCTCACCGACGCCGGCGCCGTGCGCGTGTTCGACTCGCTGGGCGAGCTGCGCGACCGGCTCGACGACACCGCCCTGGCGCGGCCCTCCACGTGAGCGAGGGCCTGGTCGCGCGCCTGCGCGCCGCCGGCTGCGTGTTCGCGGAGGACGAGGCCGACGTGCTGCGCGGTGCGGCCGGGTCCCCCGCCGAGCTGGAGCGGCTCATTGCGAGGCGCGTGGCCGGCGAGCCGCTCGAGGTGGTCGTCGGCTTCGCCGACCTGTGCGACGTGCGGGTGCAGGTCGACGCGGGGGTGTTCGTCCCGCGCGCCCGGACGGCGCTGATGGTGCAGGTGGTGGCCGAGCACCTCGCCGGTCGCTCGCCCGCCCGGCCGGTCGTCGTCGACCTGTGCTGCGGCACGGGGGCCGTCGGGCTGGCGGTCCGCGCGGGAGTCGGTGACGTCGAGCTGGTGTCGTCGGACCTCGACCCGGCCGCGGTGGCGTGCGCACGCCGCAACGTCGAGCCCGTGGGCGGCACGGTCGTCGAGGGCGACCTCGACACGCAGCTCCCCCGGCAGCTGCTCCGCCGGGTCGACGCGTTGTGCTGCAACGCTCCCTACGTGCCGACGCACGCGATCGCGACGATGCCGCCGGAGGCGCGCGACCACGAGCACGCGATGGCCCTGGACGGTGGCGAGGACGGGTTGGTGGTCGTCCGACGCGTGCTGGCAGCGGCGCCGCGGTGGCTGGCGCCGGGTGGTCTCGTCGTCGTCGAGGTGGGCACCTCGCAGGTCGACGACGCCCTGCGGGCCGGTCGCGCCGCCGGGCTGGCCGCCGGCGTGCGCACCGACGACGAGCTCGGCGCCACGGTGGTCACCGGGGTGCTGATCGGCTGAAACCCGTTGTCAGTGCTCGGGTCTAGTGTTCTCACCATGGACGCGGAGCGGGAGGTGCAGTTCGTCCTCGGCGGGCTGCGCAGCCGCACCCTGCTGCGGTGCAAGGCCGACGCGAACGACCTGAGGCTGGTCTGGGTGGCCGCCCGGCGCATCCGCGCTCGCCACCAGCACCAGCTGGGCACCGGCGTGTGGAGGTCGGTGCTGGGGTCGACCACGTTCACCGAGGCCGACCTCGACGACGCCGCAGCGCGCGAGATCGCCGCGGCGACAGGTATCTCGCTGTTCGAGGCGTCCAGGTCGATGGCCGTGGCCGACCGGCTGTGCGGGTCGATGCCCGCCGTGGTGGCCGCCCTCGACGCGGGCCGGATCGACCTGGCCCGGGCCCGCACGATCGCCGAGGCCACCGACGACCTCACAGACGGCGCAGCTGGCGGTGGTCGAGAAGGCGGTGCTGGCCGAGCTGCCACCACCACCGCTGGACGGCGTGGCGCGGGTCGGGCCGTGGGACGCCCTGGCGCCGAGGGCGTTCACCACCATGGTCCGCCGCGTCGTGGCCGGCGTCCGCGACGACGACGCCGAGCAGGTCCGCGACGAGCTGCGCGAACGCACCGGCACCTGGCTGCAGGTCGACCCGACCAACACCGCCGTCGCGACCTGGACGATCACCGGCCCCACCGAGCAGCTCGTGCAGCTCGAGGAGACCCTCGCCGCGGCCGTGCGGTCGATGAGCGCCGACGAGCTCGCCGGACGCACCCACGGCATGGCCAAGGTCGACCTCCTCGACGACGCCCTGTGCGGTGGCCGCTTCGAGCGGGTCGGTGGTCAGGTGCGGCGCGAGCTCGGTGTGGTGCTGCACGCCGACACCCTGTTCGACGACGGCCCCGCGGCGGACGACCCGGGTGAGGTCCGCGGCACCGGGCACCCGGTGCCCGGTCACCGCCACGACCGCCCGGGTGATGGCCGAGGACGCCCAGGCACGCGGCGCAGGTACCTGCGTGCTGCTGGCCGACGCCGACGGCCACCTCCAGCGGCTGGTCCGGGTCGGGCCCGCACCGCACGGCGGCTGGACCCGGGCCGCGCTCGTGGCCGCCACCCGCCGCGCCCTCGACCGCCAACCCCACCCGGCGCACCGCACCGACGCCTACGAGCCCACCGCCGAGATCGCCGACACCGTCCGCGCCCGCGACCCGGTCTGCACGTTCCCCGGCTGCGGCGTCCCGGCCAGCCGGTGCGACCTCGACCACGTCGTCCCGCACCCCCGCGGACCCACCGCCGTGCACGCCCTCAGCCCCCGGTCCCGCCGGTGCCACCGCCTCAAGACCGCCGCCCTGTGGCGCTGCCGCACGCGCCTGGACGGTTCCGGCCACGTCACCGCCCACGAGTGGACCTCACCCCTCGGCACCCACCAGGTCGTCCAGGTGAGCGTGCTGCCCGGCTACGCCCGCGGCGAGGCCTACGCGCGCGCCTGAGCCGCGTCGGCGTGACCGTCACCTGGCGGTGCCGCGAGGCGCAGCAGTCGCATCCCGTCGTCACCCGGATCCGGCCCCTCGTCGACGAACCCGCCGCGCTCGGCCACGCGGCGGGCAGCCCCGTTCGCCCGACGGGTACGTACGACCAGGTCGACGCCGGGCGCCACCTGCGGGCCATCCGCACGGCCGCCCCGACCAGCCGCCCCGCCAGCCCGCGGCGCTGCACCTGCGGTGCGAGGCGGTCGTAGACGTCGAGGACCGGCTCGTCCGCCATCACGTGGTGCCGGGTGCCGCCGAGACCGGCGTGCACCCGGTCGTCGTCCGCCGGCAGCGGGCCGGGTACGCCGTCCGGCCACCAGGTCGCCGGCACGAGCACCGTCCAGGAGCCGAACCCCCACGGTCCCAGTGCTCCAACGTCTCGACGAGGAACGCCCGGATGGCCGCGAGGTCCGACTGGGTGAGGTGGGGGTCGTGCTCGTAGACCCGAGAGTCGCCGTGCACCGCGAGCACCCCGGCCGCGTCCTCGGCCACCGGGCGGCGCAGCAGCACCCCGTCACCGGCGTCGACGTGCTCCCACGGGGCGCTCAGGTCCGCTCCGCGCCGCACCCGCGCCTCGACGGACCCACGTGGTGGTCGACGTACGGGATCGGCAGCGACGCCGGGCGTGCGACGTGCCTCGTCATCGTGGGAGGATGGGTGCGCCGCGACGCCGCGTGACCGACCTCACCCACAGGGCACCCCGGGCGGCGGCATGCGTCCCGTCCCGGCAGTGTTGGCATGAGTGGGACCGCCGAGGGAAGAGGACCTCCATGAGCACCGCACCACGTGTCCGCACCCGCCCGCGGGTGGTCGTCGTCGGCGCCGGGTTCGGCGGGATGGCCCTGGTGTCGTCTCTGCGCTGGGCCGACGTCGACGTCCTGCTCCTCGACCGCAACGCCTACAACACGTTCCAGCCGCTGCTCTACCAGGTGGCGACGGGCGGGCTGAACCCCGGCGACGTCACCTACGCGCTGCGCGCGTTCACCGCGAAGCAGCGCAACGCGCGCTTCCGCCAGGGCACCGTGGTCGGCATCGACACCGGGGCCAAGCACGTCGTCCTCGACGACGGCGAGCAGCTCTCCTACGACTACCTCGTGATCGGCACCGGCGTCACGGCGAACTTCTTCGGCATCCCGGGCGCGAAGGAGAACTCGCTGGTCATCTACACGCGCCGCGAGGCGCTGGAGACCCGCGACCACATCTTCCGCGGCCTCGAGCGGCTCGCCGTCGAGGAGGGCAAGGACGCGACGGCGAACGTCGTCGTGGTCGGCGGCGGCGCCACGGGCGTCGAGATGGCCGGCACGCTCGCCGAGATGGTCAGCGGCGCGCTCCCCCACTCCTACCCCGAGCTCGACCCCGACAAGATCAAGGTCACGCTGGTCGAGATGGGCGAGGAGGTGCTGGCCCCGTTCAAGAAGTCGCTGCGCTCCTACTCCGCCCGCGCCCTGCGCCGGCGCGGGGTCGACCTGCGGCTGTCCGCGGCGGTCGCCGAGGTCACCCCCACGGAGGTCCGGCTCGAGGACGGCACCGTGCTGCCGAGCCGCACGGTCATCTGGGCCACCGGCGTGACGGCGCACCCCGTCGTGTCGACCTGGGGCCTGCCGCAGGGCCGCGGCGGACGCATCGTCGTCGGCCCGGACATGCGGGTGCAGGGCACGCAGGACGTGTTCGCGATCGGCGACGTCGCCGGCGACCCCGACAACCTGATGCCGCAGCTCGCCCAGCCCGCGATCCAGCAGGGCATCCACGTCGCCGAGGACATCTCCCGCCTGCTCGCCGGGATGGGCACCACGACGTTCCACTACACCGACAAGGGCACGATGGCGACGATCGGCCGCAGGGCCGCCGTGGCGCAGCTCCCGTTCGGCATCGCGCTGCGCGGCACCATCGCCTGGCTGTCGTGGGTGGCGCTGCACGTCATGGTGCTGCTGAGCAACCGCAACCGCTTCGCGGTGATCACCAACCTCACCGTCCGGTACCTCAGCTGGCCGCGCAACACCAACGTCATCCTCGGCGACTGGGAGCAGAAGCGGGCCACCACGGTGCAGGACGAGCGCCACGCAGCGCGCCCGCCCGCTGGAGGCCGAGACCGTGGTCGAGCGCGAGGGACGCGCCGAGCCCGAGCCGGCCGACCACCCCGAGCCGCAGGCCGCCCCGCAGGAGCGCGCCGAGCAGCCCGAGCCCGCCACCCGCCGCTGACCTCGCCGGCTCTCCGCGCGCGTCAGTCGTAGAAGACGCGCTCGACCACCGTGCGGCAGTGCCGCATGGTGCGCAGCACCTCGTCCTCCAGCTCGCCGGCCGTACCGACGTCGCCGTCGACGATCTGCGCCAGGCCGTCGAGGTCGCCGCGGGCGGTGGGGACGACGTCGGTGGATCGACCTCGCCACAGCACCAACGCGTTCCGCAGGGTGGAGGCGAGCTCCCACGCCGCCTGCAGGTCGCGCCGGTCGTCGGCGGCGAGCAGACCCGCCTCCTCGGCCGCCCGGAGCGCGCCGACCGTCCCCGTCGTGCGCAGCGCGGGGTGCTCGCCGCGTGCCGCAGCTGCAGCAGCTGGGCGGTCCACTCGACGTCGGCGAGCCCGCCCGGCCCGAGCTTCAGGTGGCGGCGGGGCGACGTGCCGCGCGGCAGGCGCTCGGACTCGACCCGGGCCTTGATCCGGCGCAGCTCGCGCACCGCCGCGTCGTCGAGCCCGCCCTGCGGGTAGCGCAGCGGGTCGACCAGCTCGCAGAAGCGCCGGCCGAGGTCGTCGTCGCCGGCGACGGGCACGGCGCGCAGCAGTGCCTGCGACTCCCACCCGGCCGACCAGCGCTCGTAGTAGCGGCGGTACGAGTCGAGCGAGCGCACCAGCGGACCGTCGCGTCCCTCGGGCCGCAGAGCCGAGGTCGAGGTCGAGCGCCGCGACGCCCGCTGCCTCGCCGGGCGGCGCGCAGCGCCGTGAACACCGCGTGGGCGTGCTCCTGCGCGACCTTCTCGGCGTCGGTGCCCTCGCCCACCGGGTCGTGGACGAACAGCACGTCGGCGTCGCTGACCCGTACCCGAGCTCGCGGCCACCCAGGCGACCCATGCCGATCACCGCGAGCCTCGCAGGCGCCTCGTCGAGCGACTTCTCGCGCACGCACGTTCCACGGCCGGCAACGCTCCGACGACGGCGGCCTCGGTGGCGTCGGACAGCCGGCGACCCACCTCGTCGTGCCAGCCAGGTCGACAGTGTCGGCGACCGCCGCGCGCAGCACCTCGCGCGGGCGCACGGCCCGCGCCGACGGCACGGCCGGCGGTCGACGTCGTGCCGCGCCACCGCGCTAGCGACTCGAGGGTGACGCGCTCGCGCGCGGGCCAGCGAGCTCGGCTCGTCCCCGAGCCAGCGGGTCGACTCCGGCGAGCGCGCGAGCAGCTCGGCCGCGTACCGGCTGCCCGCGAGCACGCGCGCCATCCGCTCCGCGGCGGCGCCCGAGTCGCGCAGCATCTTGAGGTACCAGTGCGTACTGCCGAGGTCGTCGCTGACCCTGCGGAACGCCAGCAGCCCCGCGTCGGGGTCGGCGCCCTCGGCGAACTAGCCGAGCAGCACCGGCAGCAGCTGGCGCTGGATCGCGGCGCGCCGGCTGACCCCGTCGGTCAGGGACTCGAGGTGCCGCATCGCGCCGGACGGGTCGGCGTAGCCGAGCGCGTGCAGGCGGTCGCGGGCGGCCTCGGTGGTGAGCCGCACCTCGTCGGTCGACAGCCGGGCCGCGGCCGCCAGCAGCGGGCGGTAGAAGAGCCGCTCGTGCAGCGGCGCACCTGCGAGCGCGTGTCCCGCGCCGGCGCTCCCGCCCGTCGAGGTCGTCGTCCACCGCGCGGCGCGGCCGAGCCGCGCGAGGTCGTCGTGCGAGGTCGGCAGCAGGTGGGTGCGCCGCAGCCGGTACGAGCTGGGCCGGTGCTCGACGACCCGCAGCAGGCGGTAGGCGTGGTCCAGCCCGGCCGCGTCGTCGCGACCGACGAAGCCGTAGGTCGACAGCTGCTCGATGCCTCGAGAGGTGTTGCGGCGTGCGCAGGGCTGGGTCTCGGAGCGGCCGTGCACCATCTGCAGCAGCTGCACGCTGAACTCGATGTCACGCAGGCCGCCGGGCCCGAGCTTGAGGTTGCGGTCGGCCTCCTTGGCGGGCAGGTGCTGCTCGACCCGGCGTCGCATCGCCTGCACGTCCGGCACGAAGTCCTTCCGTTCGGCCGCGCTCCACACCAGCGGCTGCACGGCCTCGAGCCAGCGCGCCCCAGGTCGACGTCGCCCGCCACGGGCCGCGCCTTGAGCAGCGCCTGGAACTCCCACGTCTGCGCCCAGCGCCGGTAGTACGACAGGTAGGAGTCCAGCGTGCGCACCAGCGGACCGTTGCGGCCCTCGGGGCGGAGGTTGGCGTCGACCGGCCACAGGGTGCCCTCGCCCGTCGTCTGCCCGAGCACGCCCGCGCCAGCGCCGACGCGAGCCGGACGGCGACCTCGAGCACCCCCGTCCTCGTCGACCCCGTCCCGCGCCGGCTCGAAGACGTACAGGACGTCGACGTCGCTGACGTAGTTCAGCTCGCGACCGCCGCACTTGCCCATGCCGACGACCGTGAGCCGCACCCGAGCCTGGTCGGTGCCTCGCCGCCCGCGCGAGGGCGAGCGCGGCCTCCAACGCCGCGGCGGCGAGATCGGCGAGCTCCCGGCTGACCAGGTCGAGCCTCGCCGAGGGCTCGTGGTCGGCGAGGTCGCGCGCCGGCAGCGCGAGCAGGTGGCGCCGGTACGCGACGCGCAGCGCGTCGTACCGCGCCGACCGGGTCGCGACCGTGGTCGTCGGTGGCCGCCTTCAGCGACCCCGCCTCGGCCGACGGCGCCGCCGGGCGACCGACCGCGGCAGCAGGTCGCTCGACCAGGTCGTCCCCGCCGCCGCCGGGTCGGCTCGTCGAGCGCACCACCCAGTGCTCGGGGTGGCGTACCAGGTGGTCCCCGAGCGCCGAGGACGCCCCGAGCACCGCGAGCAGCCGGTCGCGTCACGCGCGCCGGCATGGCGCACCAGCGCGAGGCCCGGCGGTGCCAGGCCGTACGGTCCCGGGCGTCGCCGCTCGGAGTCGCGCTCCAGTCCGTGCACGGACTCCATCACGCGCACGAGGTGGAGCAGCGCGAGGTCGGGGTCGGCGCGTCTGGCCCAGCGCCCGCGCCACGCCGTCGGCGAACACGTCCTCCAGCGGGTCGACGAGCCCGCCAGGGCCGGGTCCGCGAGCAGCCGCTGCGGCGCGCCCGCAGTCCGTGAAGCCCAGGCGGGCGAGGGCGCCGGCGGCTGGCCGCGCGGGCCGCCGGCCCCCGGTCGGCCCGCCGCAGGGTCCTGACCGCCACGCGCCGGCACGAGGCGGCGAACGCGTCGCGTGCACGCGGGCGACGCGGCGAGCACGGTCGCGGCCGCCTGCATCCGGGCGCCACCTCGTCCTCGGGGTTCGGCCCCCGCCGAGCAGGTCCTCCCTGCCCCATCCAGCAGCCGCGAAGTCGGCGGCGGTGACCTCCGGGTGGTACTGCACGCCCCAGGCGCGCTCCCCGACGCGGAACAGCTGGTGCGGGTAGGTCTCGACGTGGCGAGCAGCACCGACCCCGGGGGCGAGCTCGTGCACGACGTCGCTGTGGCCCTGGGGCGCCGCGCCAGGTCGGCCCGAGCGGACGGCAGCGGGTCGTCGGCGGCGGCGGCGGCGGCACGACCTCGCGCACGCCGAGCTCGGGGCCGTCGCTCCCCGCGCTCGACGCGTCCGCCGGTGGCCACGGCCAGCAGCTGCGCACCGAGGCAGATCCCCAGCGCCGGCACCTCCTCGGCGACGGCCCGCCAGCAGCGCGCGCGTCGCCGGCAGCCACGGCGAACCCCTCGTCGTCCCACGCGTCCATCTCGCCGCCGAGCACGACGAGGCCGTGCGACGCCGGTCGAGCTCGGTCCGGGATCGGCTCGCCGACGTACGGGCGCACGACCTCGAGCTCCACCCCGGCGAACGTCGAGCCGGCCCAGCGGTGCCTCCGCCTCGTGCTCGACGACGAGGACGCGGGCGCGTCCCGCCTCGCTCACCAGCACGGGCAGGTAGCGCCGCAGCTCGAACGGCGTCACCTGCAGGCGGTAGTCCTGCCACTCCTCGCGCTTGTTGCGCAGGACGAAGTCGAAGACCTGCTCGCCGAGGGTCTCGGCGACGAGCTCCGAGCCCTCCATCTCGCGGATCGCGGCCTCGAGGCTGCTCGGCAGCGGGTCGATGCCCATCGCGCGGCGCTCGGCGTCGGTGAGCGACCACACGTCGTCCTCGGCGCCCTCGGGCAGCTCGTAGCCCTCCTCGATCCCCTTCAGACCGGCGGCCAGCAGCACCGCGTACGCCAGGTACGGGTTGCTGGCGCTGTCGAGCCCGCGGTGCTCGATGCGCACCGACTGGCCCTTGCCCGGCTTGTACATCGGCACCCGCACGAGCGCGGACCGGTTGTTGTGGCCCCAGCAGACGTACGACGGCGCCTCGCCGCCGCTCCACAGCCGCTTGTAGGAGTTCACGAACTGGTTCGTGATCGCAGCGATCTCGCCCGAGTGGACGAGCAGGCCGGCGATGAACTGCCGCGCGATCCTCGACAGCTGGTACTGCGCGCCGGCCTCGTGGAAGGCGTTGCGGTCGCCCTCGAACAGCGACATGTGCGTGTGCATCGCCGACCCGGGGTGGGCGGCGAGCGGCTTCGGCATGAACGAGGCGAACACGTCCTGCTCGAGCGCGACCTCCTTGATGACCGCGCGGAACGTCATGATGTTGTCGGCCGTGGCGAGCGCGTCGGCGTACCGCAGGTCGATCTCGTTCTGGCCGGGGCCGCCCTCGTGGTGGCTGAACTCGACCGAGATGCCCATGTTCTCGAGCACCGTGATGGCGGCGCGCCGGAAGTCGTGGGCCGTGCCGCGCGGCACGTGGTCGAAGTAGCCGCCGTCGTCGACCGGCACGGCCTCCTGGCCCGGCGTCCACCCCTTGTCGCAGCAGGTAGAACTCGATCTCCGGGTGCGTGTAGAAGGTGAAGCCCTGGTCGGCGGCGTGGTAGAGGGTGCGGCGCAGCACGTTCCGGGGGTCGGCGGCCGCGGGCTCCCCGTCGGGGTTGAGGATGTCGGCGAACATGCGGGCGCTCGAGGTTGGCGCCCTTGGGGTCGGTGCGCCACGGCAGCACCTGGAACGTCGACGGGTCGGGCTTGAGCAGCATGTCGGCCTCGGACCGGCGGGCCAGGCCCTCGACGGCGCTGCCGTCGAACCCGATGCCCTCCTCGAACGCCTGCTCGAGCTCGGCGGGGGCGATCGCGACGGACTTGAGGAACCCCAGGACGTCGGTGAACCACAGCCGCACGAACCGGATGTCGCGCTCCTCGATGGAGCGGAGGACGAACTCCTGCTGACGGTCCATGGGGCCAGTCTGCTGGACGCGGCCCACCGGCGGGTACCCGGCTCCTCTGCCAGACTCCGGGGGTGGACTTCTTCTCGGCGCAGGCCCACGGCTTCGTCCGCGTGGCGGCGTGCACCGTGCCCGTGACGGTCGCCGACCCGGCGGCCAACGCCGACGCGGTCCTGGCGCAGGCCCGGGCTGCGCACGACGACCACGTCGCGGTCGCGGTCTTCCCCGAGCTGGCGCTGTCGGGCTACGCCGTCGACGACCTCTTCCTGCAGGAGACGCTGCTGGAGGCCGTGGAGCAGGGGCTGGCCCGGATCGTGGCCGAGTCGATCGACCTGCTGCCCGTGCTGGTCGTCGGTGCGCCCCTGGCCCACGGCAACCGGGTGCTGAACTGCGCGGTCGTCGTCCACCGCGGACGCGTGCTCGGCGTGGCGCCCAAGTCGTACCTGCCGACCTACCGCGAGTTCTACGAGCACCGCTGGTTCGCCCCCGGCGACGACCGGGCCGGGTCCTCGATCCGGGTCGCGGGCCAGGAGGCGCCGTTCGGGCCCGACCTGCTGTTCGCGGCCGCCGACGTGCCCGACCTGGTCGTGCACGTCGAGGTCTGCGAGGACATGTGGGTGCCCGTGCCGCCGAGCGCGGTGGCCGCCCTGGCCGGGGCGACCGTGCTGCTCAACCTCTCCGGGAGCCCGATCACGGTCGCCCGGGCCGAGGACCGGCGCCTGCTGGTGCGCAGCGCGAGCGCCCGGTGCCTCGCGGCGTACGTCTACGCCGCGGCCGGGCAGGGCGAGTCGACCACCGACCTGTCCTGGGACGGCCAGACGATGGTCTACGAGGTCGGCGACCTGCTGGCCGAGTCCGAGCGGTTCCCCGACGGCCCGCGGGCCTCCGTGGCCGACGTCGACCTCGGCCGCATCCGGCAGACCCGCCGTCAGGTCGGCACCTTCGACGAGAACCGGCGCGCGCACGTCGCCGGCACCGAGGCGTTCCGGCGTGTCGGGTTCGAGCTGGGCGCCCCCGCCGGCGACACCGGGCTGCGGCGCAAGGTCGACCGCTACCCCTTCGTCCCGGACGACCCGGAGCGGCTCGCGCTCGACTGCTACGAGGCCTACAACATCCAGGTCTCCGGGCTGGAGCAGCGGCTGCACGCGATCGGGCACCCCAAGGTCGTGGTCGGTGTCAGCGGCGGGCTCGACTCCACCCACGCCCTCGTGGTCGCCGCGCGCGCGATGGACCGGCTCGGCCGGCCGCGCAGCGACATCCACGCCTTCACGCTGCCCGGGTTCGCCACCGGCGAGCAGACGAAGGCCTACGCCACCCGCCTGGCCACCTCGCTGGGGGTGACGTTCGAGGAGATCGACATCACCCCGGCGGCGCGGCAGATGCTCGACGACCTCGACCACCCCTTCAGCCACGGCGAGCCCGTCTACGACGTCACCTTCGAGAACGTCCAGGCCGGCCTGCGCACCGACTACCTGTTCCGGCTCGCCAACCACCGCGGCGGCATCGTGCTCGGCACCGGCGACCTCTCCGAGCTCGCCCTCGGCTGGTGCACCTACGGCGTGGGCGACCAGATGTCGCACTACAACGTCAACGCCGGTGTGCCCAAGACCCTCGTGCAGCACCTGATCCGCTGGGTCGCGGGCCACGGCGACGTCAGCGACGAGACGGCCGCCGTGCTGCGCGAGATCGTCGCGCAGGAGATCACGCCGGAGCTGGTGCCCGACCAGGAGGGCGTCAAGCCCCAGGCCACCGAGGACTCCGTCGGGCCCTACGCGCTGCAGGACTTCACGCTGTTCCACGTCGTCCGGCACGGGTTCCGTCCCAGCAAGATCGCCTTCCTCGCCTGGCACGCCTGGCGCGACGCGGCGCACGGCGAGTGGCCGCCGGGCTTCCCCGACGACCTGCGGGTCGAGTACGACCTGCCCACCGTCCGGCGCTGGCTCGAGGTGTTCGTCCGCCGGTTCTTCGCCAACCAGTTCAAGCGCTCGGCCCTGCCCAACGGCCCGAAGGTCAGCGCCGGCGGGACGATGTCGCCGCGTGGCGACTGGCGGATGCCCTCGGACGCCTCGGCCGCAGCCTGGCTGGCCGAGATCGAGGCGCACGTCCCCGCCGAGTAGCGTGACGGTCAGGGGCTCCGCCCCCGACGGCCCCCGACAGCGAGGAACCGATCGCATGAGCAGCTCGTCGACGAGCCCCGCGGAGCAGCCGGCGCCCTACGGCACGGGCCCTGCCGCCGCGTCCGCCCCGGGGGCCGGCCCGCGGGTGCGCGTGCACCACCTGCAGCAGATGAAGGAGCGCGGCGAGCGGTGGGCGATGCTCACCGCCTACGAGCAGTACGCGGCCGAGGTCTTCGACGAGGCCGGCATCCCGGTGCTGCTGGTCGGCGACTCCGCGGCGAACAACGTCTACGGCTACGAGAGCTCGCTGCCGGTGACGGTCGACGAGATGCTCGTGCTGGTGCGGGCCGTCACCCGCAGCGTCCGCCGAGCGCTCGTCGTCGCCGACCTCCCGTTCGGCTCCTACCAGGAGGGACCGCAGCAGGCGATCACCACCGCCACCCGGTTCATGAAGGAGGGCCGCGCGCACGCGGTCAAGCTCGAGGGCGGCCACCGGGTGGTCCAGACGGTGCGGCACCTGGTCGACGCGGGCATCCCCGTCATGGCGCACGTCGGCTTCACCCCGCAGAGCGAGCACGCGCTCGGCGGCTACCGCGTGCAGGGGCGCGGCAAGGCGGCTGACGAGCTGCTCGCCGACGCCGTCGCCCTCCAGGACGCCGGCGCCTTCGCGATCGTGATGGAGATGGTGCCCGCACCGCTCGCGGCCGAGGTCACCAAGGCGCTGGCGATACCGACGGTCGGCATCGGTGCGGGCGGCGACTGCGACGCCCAGGTGCTGGTCTGGCAGGACATGGCCGGCCTGCGCGGCGGGAAGGCGCCGCGGTTCGTGCGCAAGTACGCCGACCTGCGCGGCGAGCTGGCGCGGGCCGCCCGCGAGTACGCCGCCGACGTCAGCTCCGGCGTGTTCCCCGCCCCCGAGCACGCGTTCGACAGCTGACGGCGTGCACGACCGCCGGAGCGAGGTCGAGGCCCGGCTGACCCGCGCCCTCGCCCAGCGCGTGCGTCCGCGCGAGCGCACCGTCCTGCACGACCTCGCGCTCGAGGCCTGGGACGTCCCGACCGCCGACGACGGCGCCGTCGGCGAGCCGGTCGGGCTCGACGTCGCGCTGGGGCAGCGGTACGAGCCGGTCGGGGTGGGCCATGCCTGGGGCCCGGCCTGGGGCACCACGTGGTTCCACGTCACCGGCGCGGTGCCCTCCGACGCCGTGACGCCCGAGCTGTGGATCGACCTCGGCTGGGACGTCGAGCGTCCCGGATTCCAGGCCGAGGCGCTGGTGCGCCGCCGCGACGGGTCGGTGGTCAAGGGCCTGCACCCGCAGAACTCCTGGCTGCCCTGCTCCCCCGGCGAGAGCGTCGACCTGTGGATCGAGGCGGCCGCGAACCCGCGCCTGCTCGGCCCCGACTGGTTCCGCCCCACCCACGAGGGCGACCGGCTCACCGCCTCTCCCGCGCCGCTGTACCGCGTGAACGCGGTGCAGGTCTGCGAGCGGCACGACGACGTCGTCGCCCTCGGTCACGACCTCGAGGTGCTCGACGGCCTGATGCGCACGCTGCCCGACGACGACGCGCGGCGCTGGGAGCTCGTGGTCGCCCTCGACCGCGCGCTCGACCTGCTCGACCACCAGGACGTCGTCGGCACGGCGGCCCGCTCCCGCGCCGCGCTCACCGAGGTGCTGGCGTCGCCGGCGCGCGCCTCCGCGCACCGGGTGAGCGCCGTCGGGCACGCCCACATCGACAGCGCCTGGCTCTGGCCGGTTCGCGAGACCGTCCGCAAGGTGCTGCGCACGGTCGCCAACGTGCGTGCACCTGCTCGACACCCGCGACGACCTCGTCTACGCGATGAGCTCGGCGCAGCAGTGGGAGTGGGTGCGCGTGCACGACCCCGCCCTGTTCGAGCGGGTGCGCGCCCACGTGCGCGCCGGCCGGTTCGTGCCCGTGGGCGGCATGTGGGTCGAGTCCGACACGAACATGGTCGGAGGCGAGGCCATGGCCCGGCAGCTGGTGGTGGGCCAGGGCTGGTTCGAGCAGCACCTCGGCGTACGGTGCGAGGAGGTGTGGCTGCCCGACTCGTTCGGCTACACCGCCGCGCTCCCCCAGCTGGTGCGGCTCGCGGGCTGCCGGTGGTTCCTGACCCAGAAGATCTCGTGGAACACGGTGAACCACTTCCCGCACCACACGTTCTGGTGGGAGGGCATCGACGGCACGCGCGTGTTCACCCACTTCCCGCCGGTCGACACCTACACCGCCGAGCTGACGGGTGCCGAGCTCGCGCACGCCGCGGCGAACTTCCGCGACAAGGGCGCGGCCCGGCGCTCGCTGGTGCCGTTCGGCCACGGCGACGGAGGCGGTGGCCCCACCCGCGAGATGCTCGAACGCGCCTCGCGCACAACTGATCTCGAAGGCTCACCGCAGGTCGTCATCGAGGCGCCGAGCGCGTTCTTCGAACGGGCGCACCACGAGTACGCCGCCGCCCCCACCTGGGTCGGCGAGCTGTACCTCGAGATGCACCGCGGTACGTACACCTCGCAGGCACTGAGCAAGCGCGGCAACCGGCGCAGCGAGCACCTGCTGCGCGAGGCCGAGCTCTGGTCGACGACCGCCGCGGTGCGCGGCCTGCTCCCCTACCCGACCGAGGAGCTGCGCGCTGCGTGGGAGACGGTGCTGCTGAACCAGTTCCACGACATCCTGCCCGGCAGCTCGATCGCGTGGGTGCACCGCGAGGCGGCGGCCACCTACGCCGCGGTGCACGCCGACCTCGAGCGGCTCGTCGACGCGGCGCTCGACGCGCTGGCGGGCGACCAGGGCGGCACGGCCGACGTCGTGCTCAACGCCGGGCCGCTGGTCGCGCGCGGGCGTCCCGGGCCTGGGCGGGGCCGCGGCCGTCGCCGCTCCCCGCGTGGCGCCGGTGCGCGACGGCGACGACCTCGTCCTCGACGACGGCGTCGTCCGCGTCCGGGTCGGTCCGGACGGCGACGTCGTCTCGCTGCTCGACCTGGCCCGCGACCGGGAGGTGGTGGCACCGGGCGGCGCCGTCGCCCGGCTCGAGCTGCACCCCGACACCCCGAACGCCTGGGACGCCTGGGACCTCGACGGCTTCTACCGCCACTCCTCGACCCGTCCGGCCGGACGGCCCGAGACCGACGGCGACGCAGTGCTCGTGCGGTACGCGTTCGGCGCGTCCACCGCCGACGTGCGGCTGACCCTGCGCGACGGCGCGCTCCACGTGGGTCTGCAGGTCGACTGGCACGAGCGCGAGGCCGTCCTGAAGCTCGCGCACGACCTCGACGTGCACACCGACCAGGCGCGGTACGAGACGCAGTTCGGCCACGTCGTGCGCCCGACGCACGAGAACACCAGCTGGGACGCCGCGCGGTTCGAGGTGTGCGCGCACCGCTGGGTCCAGGTGTCCGAGACGGGGTACGGGGTCGCGGTCGCGAACGACTCGACCTACGGTCACGACGTGAGCAGGCACCCGCGCGACGGCGGCGGCACGACGTCGACCGTGCGGCTCACCGTGCTGCGCGCCCCGCGCTACCCCGACCCCGACACCGACCAGGGGCGGCACGTGATCGCCTGCGCGGTGGTGCCCGGCGCCGACGTGCTCGGCGCGGCCGCGGCCGGGTACGACCTGAACCTGCCGCTGCGGACCCGCCGCGGCGGACCCGTGGAGCCGCTCGTGCGGCTGGAGGGGGACCCCGTGCTCGTGGAGGCCGTCAAGCTCGCCGAGGACGGGTCGGGCGACGTGGTCGTCCGGCTCTACGAGCCGCAGGGCGCGCGGGCCACGGCCGTCGTGACGCCGTCGTTCGCGGTCGCCTCGGTCACCGAGACCGACCTGCTGGAAAGCCCTCTCGCCCCGGACGCGCTCCTCGACGCATCCGAGGGCGCGCGGGTGCGGCTGCGACCCTTCCAGGTCCTCACGCTCCGGTTCGCGGTGGCCTCGTGATCGCCGTCGCGCTGGCGCGCCGGCTGCAGGAGGCCGGCCTGGCCTGGCGCCCCACCAGCGGCGACCGCTTCGTCATCGCCGACCGCGAGATGGACGACACCGTGTTCGTCGTGAGCGAGATGGTGGTCGAGCCCGAGACCCTCGCCGCCGGGGGGCTGCTGAAGTTCAACGGCACCACCGAGTGGGCGCTCGACAGCATGGACCAGGACGCCGCGCTGTGGCTCCCGCGCGAGGACCAGCTGCGCGAGGCGCTCGGCACGGCGTTCGTGCGGCTCGAGCGCACCGACGTCGGCTGGGCCGTCGTCACGTCGGACGGGGGCGACGAGGTGCGCACCGAGCACCCCGACCCCGAGGACGCCTACGCCGCCGCGCTGCTCGCGCACCTCGACGCCGCCTGACGTGAGGCATATGGGGATGACACCCGGCGCCGCGGCGGGCAGGGTGGGCCCATGAGCGACGCGACGAAGGACGACAGCACCGAGCCCGAGGTCGACGTCCCGGCCGACCTGCCCGAGGCGCACGGTCACCCCCGAGGACGACCAGCGCCGCCGGTTCCGCGAGGCGCTCGACCGCAAGAAGTTCGCCCACCACGCCGGCAGCACCGGCGGCGGACCGGGCGCCCAGCACCCGCACACCGCGCCGGCGAAGCCGCAGAAGACCTTCCGCCGCAAGTCCGGCTGACCCTCAGGTCGCGCGCACCGCCCTCACGACCTCGGCGAACGCCTCGCCGGAGGGCGCGTGCGTGCTCCACGACGCGATCCCCCAGCGCGCCGCCCGCTCCCGCAGCGTCGCGGCGGCCTCCTCGGCCGTCGCGGCGGCGAGCAGGAACGGGCTCTCCAGCAGCGCCTGCGCGCTCGGGCCGGCCGCACCGCCGTCCGCCATCTCGGCGGCCATCTCCTCGGCCCACCCGAGCGGGTCGCGACCGAGCACGACCCGCTGCACGAGCACGTCGAGCACCGGCGCCGGACGACCGGCCTCGGCGGCCCACGCACGCACCTGCCCCACGCGCTCGTCGACCACGTCGAGGTCGACGAAGGCGAAGGTGCCCGCCGGTTGCCCCGTCACCTGCACCAGGCCTGTCAGGCCCACGACCTCCGCGGTGCGCGCGGCCGCCCGCAGACCGCGCTCGCCCATCGAGGCCACCATCACCGGCACCGGCCGCTGCACCGGCTCCGGACGGTGCTCCGGGTCGGCCAGATGGCGACGCACGTCGGCGACCAGCTGCTCGGTGTGCTCCCACCGCTCGGCGATGCCGGGGAACGGCAGGCCCGCGTCGTCGTGCTCGTGCCGCATGTGGCCGGCCCCGACGCCGAGCTCGACCCGTCCGCCCGACAGCCGGTCGAGGGTGGCGACCTCGCGAGCGAGCAGCGCGGCGTTCCAGAAGTACGCGTCGAGCACGTAGGTGCGCAGCCGCACCCGCTCGGTGACCGCCGCCGCGACGGCGAGCGAGCGAAACGGCGCCGCTGCCCCGAGGTGGTCGGCGACCGTGACGCGTCGAACCCGGCCTCCTCGGCGGCGCGGCAGCCGCGGCCACGACGTCCGGCGCGGCCCGCCACGCGGCCCAGGTTCACTGCGAAAGTCAGCTCGTCGTCCGGCACGCGATGGCTCATGTGCCCAGCCTCACCCGAGAGCGCCTGTCCCTGCCATGTTTTCCGCTCCGGGCAGACGAGTAGGGTCGCCGCATGGGACAGCAGCCGTTCGGGTACGCCGCCATGCTGGAGCAGTTCCACCCCACCGAGGCGGTGCAGCTGACCGCCCTCGCGGAGGAGCACGGCTTCTCCGGGTGCATGGCGGCCGACCACTTCCAGCCCTGGGTGCCGCAGCAGGGGCAGGCCTCGTTCGTGTGGAACGTGCTCACCGCTGTGGGCGAGCGCACCACCGGCGACATGGGCCCGGGCGTGACCTGCCCGTCGTTCCGGTTCCACCCCGTCGTCGTCGCCCAGGCCGCCGCCACGCTCGAGGCGATGTACCCCGGCCGGTCCTGGCTCGGGCTCGGCACCGGCGAGGCGCTGAACGAGCACGTGGTGCCCGGCTACTGGCCCGAGGCCGGCGAGCGCTCGAACCGGATGTGGGAGGCCGTCCGGCTGATCCGCGCCCTGTTCGAGGCCTCGATCGCGGGCAAGGACGTCAAGTTCAAGGGCGAGTACTTCTCCCACGAGACCACCCGGCTCTGGACGATGCCCGAGCAGGCGCCGCCGATCATGATCGCCACCGCGGGCCCGGTGAACGCCCGCAAGACCGGTGAGTACGCCGACGGCATGATCACCGTCGGCGCGCCGCTGGAGAAGATCGAGATGCTGTTCGGCAAGTTCGCCGAGGGCGCCCGCAAGGCCGGCAAGGACCCGGACACGATGCCGAAGACCCTGCAGCTGCACCTGTCCTGGGCCGAGACCGACGAGCAGGCGCTCGAGAACGCGATGACCGAGTGGCCCAACGGCGGGATGAAGTTCGGCAAGGCCGACATCCGCTCGCCGCACGACTTCGCGCAGATGGCCAAGCTGGTGCGACCCGAGGACTTCGAGGGCCGGATGGTCATCTCGTCCGACCCCGACCTGCACCGCGCCAAGATCCAGGAGTTCGCCGACCTCGGCTTCGACCGCATCTACCTGCACAACGTCGGCCGCAACCAGGCCGAGTGGCTCGAGGTCTTCGGCCGCGACGTGCTGCCCAAGGTCACCCGGTGAGCCGCGTCCCCGGCGCGCTACGACGCCGTCGTCGTCGGCGGCGGCCACAACGGGCTCGCCGCGGCCGCCTACCTGGCCCGGGCGGGCCGGTCGGTCCTGGTGCTCGAGGCGCTCGACCACGTGGGCGGCGCCGCGGTCTCGGCGCAGGTGTTCGCCGGCGTCGACGCCCGGCTGTCGCGCTACTCCTACCTGGTCTCGCTGCTGCCGCAGACCGGTGGTCGACGAGCTCGGGCTGCGCATCTCGCTGACGCGCAGGCGCTACTCCTCGTACACGCCGGTGCCCGGCCACCCCGACGGCCTCGGCCTCCTGGTCGACAACGGCGACGACGCGCGCACGCCGCCTCGTTCCGCGCGGTCACCGGCGGTGACGCCGCGCACGCCGCCTGGCAGCGAGCTTCTACGCCACTCACCCACGAGGTCGCGCAGCGGCTGTGGCCGACCGTCACCGAGCCGCTGCGCGCGGCGTCCGACGTCCGCGTCACTGGTCGGCGCCGGACGCCTGGCGCGACCTGGTCGAGCAGTCCCGTCGGCGAGACCGTCGCCGAGCGCTTCGGCGACGACACCGTCGCGGGGTGCGTGCTCACCGACGCCCTGATCGGCACGTTCGCCGACGTCGACGACCCGGACCTGGCCGCAGAACCGCTGCTTCCTCTACCACGTGGTCGGCGGCGGCACCGGCGACTGGGACGTGCCCGTGGGCGGCATGGGCGTCGGTCAGCGGCGCCCTCGCCGACGCCGCGACGGCCGCCGGCGCGACCCTGCTCACCTCGGCGCGGTCACCGGCGTCGACCCCGGCTCGACCCTCCTCGCCGGCCGAGGTGGTCTGGACCGACGCCGACGGCCGCGAGCACCGGGTGCGGCGCCGGGCACGTGCTCGCCGGCGTGCGCGCCCGCCACCCTGGACCGGCTGCTCGGGGACGCCGCACCGGCGAGCCCCGTCGAGGGCGCGCAGCTCAAGGTGAACATGCTGCTGCAGCGGCTCCCCCGGCTGCGCGAGGACGTCGACCCCGTCGCCGCGTTCAGCGGCACCTTCCACGTCAACGAGACCGCCACGCCAGCTGCGTACCGCCTACGCGCAGGCCGCCGCCGGGCAGGTCCCCGACCTGCCGCCGTGCGAGATCTACTGCCACTCGCTGTCCGACCGCGACGCATCCTCGGCGCCGGACCTGCGCGCGCGCGGCGCGCAGACGCTGACGCTGTTCGGGCTGCACATGCCGTCGCGGCTGTTCGTCGCCGACAACGACGGGACCCGCGACAAGGCCCTCGCGGGCCACGCTGCGCAGCCTCGACTCCGTGCTGGCCGAGCCGATCGAGGACTGCCTGCTGCGGGCCCCCGACGGCACGCCGTGCCTGGAGGTGCGCAGCCCGCTCGACGTCCAGGCCGACGTCGGCCTGCCGGGCGGCAACATCTTCCAGCGCCCGCTGCAGTGGCCGTGGGCCGAGGACGACGCCGACGTGGGCCGGTGGGGCGTCGAGACCGAGCACCCGCGGGTGCTGCTGGCCGGGGCCGGCGCACGCCGCGGCGGCGGGGTCAGCGCGATCGCGGGCCGCAGCGCGGCGATGGCGGCGCTGGGTCGCTGAGAGCCGGGTCGCCAGGGACCCGGGCGGGGATCAGTCCTCGCCGTCCTCGTAGCCCCAGCTCTTGTCGGCCCGCTCCTGCGCGTCCCACTTCTCGGTGCGCTCGCGCGCGGTCTGGAGCGCGCGCTCGGCCTGCTCGCGGGTCTCGTACGGCCCGAGCAGGTCGGTCCAGTCGCTCTGGTGACCCTCCTCGACCTGACGGGTCCGGGTGTTGAACCAGTAGTCGCCCATGGGCGCCCCTCCTCGCTCGACGTGCGGGCTCGCTCGACGTGCGGGCATCGTGCCATCCCGCGACGGGCGACGCCCGACGGGAGGAGGCCTCAGTCCTGCGGGGCCGCGGCCGCGTCGGGGGCCGACGCGTCGGCCGTGCCGGCGTCGAGGCCGCTGCCGGAGGTGGTGGTCCCGGCGTCGGTGCCGCTGGACCCGGTGGACCCGCTGCCCCCGGCGTCACCGGTGCCGGTCCCTCCGCCGTCGCCGGTGGAGCCGCTGCCCGGGTCGGTCGTGGTCGGCGGGTCGGTCGGGGTGGTGGGCGGCGGTCGGTGGGCGTCACGGGCGGCGTCGTCACCGGCGGCGTCGTCACCGGGGGCGTCGTGGCGGGCGGCGCCGTGGTCGGCGGCGCCGTCACCGGCGGCGTCGTCGCAGGAGTGGTGGGGGCCGCGACGGGCGGGGTCGGGATCAGCACCGGGGCCGGGGGCGTGATCGCGACCGCACCGGTGTCGTGGCCGCCGCCGAGGGCGAGGACGCCCTGGCCGCGGGTCACGGGGACGAGGGTGACGCCGTGGCCACGCACGGTGCCGGCCGCCTCGAGCTTGGCCCTGGCCTGGTCGCGCAGCTTGAGCATCACCAGGGGCGGGTCGGTCTCGACGACGCGGGCGCCGTACACCTGGGACGTCGTCGGGGGGCGCGAGATGGTGCGGGGGCGGTTGCTCGTGGACGTGGCAGAGGCCGAGGCAGGGGCGGAGGCGGAGGCGGCGACGACGGTGTCGGTGGACGCCGGGACGCTGACGTCGCTCGTGGCGACGAAGCCGGCGACCGCGAGGAAGCACGCGGAGACGCCGAGCGCGACGGCCTCGGCGCTGTTGCGCGGCGCGAGCACCACCTTCGACACCCATCAGAGCCACCCCTCTGATCGAACCTGGACGACCCGGTGCAGGACGGGCCGCTCGTGCCCCGCGAGTCCGCGGGTTCCGTACGCGTGAGGTGTCGGCAGCCGGGTCCATCACCTTGAGGAATCCGGAGGGCATTCACCCGGACGGATCAACCGCCGACTGGTTCGTCCCGGTTTCAGCGTCAGCGGGCGCGAGCGAGCTTCATCGCCTTCTTCGGCACCTCGGCAGAGATCTTGAACTCACGGCCGTCGGACCGCTCGCCCTTGCGCTCGGCGAGGCCGGCGTCGGCGAGGCGCTTGAGGACCAGTGGGCACTTCCTGCAGCGCGGCCGGTCCTTGCAGCACTTCTTCTTGGCGGTGACGGTGGGCACGCACTGAGGTTAGGTCAGGCTCACCTGATCCGACGAATCGTCGGCGTGGCGGCGACCGGCGGTGTGCGGACGAGTCGACCTGTACGCCGGGTCCTGTCCCCGGACCGCATCGCTGCGGACCGGGTGGCGGCCATCCCTCTACGACGTGCGTCGCCGCACGCCTCCAGCGGTCTACCCGGAGGCTCGGGCGGGCAGCCCTCGAACGCCTCCTGCTCGACCTTGCTCCGGGTGGGGTTTGCCGAGCCACCCCCGTCACCGGGGGTGCTGGTGGTCTCTTGCACCACCGTTTCACCCTTACCGGCGCCTGCCGCCCCGAGGGGCGGTGGTGCACCGGCGGTCTGTTCTCTGTGGCACTGTCCCGCGGGTCACCCCGGGTGGGTGTTACCCACCACCCTGCCCTGCGGAGCCCGGACGTTCCTCGGCGGGACGGTCACCCGTCCCGACGCGGCCGCCCGGTCGACTCGTCCGCACGACCAGCGTAGGCCCTCAGGCGGGCTCGAAGCGCACCACGCGGCGCTCGACGTCGGCCTCGACCAGTCGCACCCGCAGCGCGGTGCCGAGCTCGGGGGTGCCGGCGCACCGGCCGAGCACGGCGGGCTCCTCGAGCTGCACCAGCCGGCTGGGCTCCGCCCGCTCCCGGCCGTCTCCGTCGTCGACCACCACGGCGTCGAACTGCTCACCGACCCTGCCGTGCAGCGTCGCGGCCTCGACCAGGTCGATGACGGCTCGCTCGAGCGACCCGGCCCGCCGGTCGGACGCCTGCATCGCCTCGGGCAGCGCGGGCAGCGCCTCGCGCACCCAGCCCGGCACCTCGGCGCCCCGGAGCAGGTGCTCGCACGCGACCAGCCCGAACCGGTCGACCAGGCGGCGCAGCGGCGCGGTCACGTGGGCGTACGAGGCGGCGACGGCGGCCTGCACCAGGCCGTCCGGCACCTCGCCGTCGAAGGCGGTGTAGGCCGCGCCGCGGAACAGCACGGTCGACTCGTGCAGCAGGGCCAGCGACCGCGGGTCCTGCGGGTCCAGCGACCGCAGCAGGTCACCCAGAGGCTGGTCCGCCGGCGCCTGCACCCCGAGGGCGCGCGCCTGGCGACGGAACCTCGCGACGGTGCGGTCGTCCGGCTCGGGCATCGTGCGCAGGATCCCGACCCGGCCCTGCACCATGACGGCGCCCGCCGCCATGCCCGTCAGCAGCGAGATCTGGGCGTTCCAGTCCTCGACCGCGAGGCGCGGGCGGTAGCGCAGCCGGAAGCCGCCGCCCTCCTGCGCGTCGACCTCCTCGACCTCCTGGTCGGGGATGCCGAGGCTCATGCCGCCCCGCGCCCGCTCCGCCGCCACCAGCGCCTCGCCCAGCTCGGGCAGGATCGCGAACGGCTCCGGGATGTCGCCCGCGTCGTGCGCGGCCTGCACCTGCTCGTAGTCGTACCGGCCCCTCGAGCGCACCAGCGCCCGCCGCAGCGCGGTGCCCACCAGGGTGCCGTCGGCGGCCAGGTCGAGGTCCCAGACGTAGGCAGGACGGGCCTGGTCCGGCAGCAGGCTGGCGGCGTCCTCGCTGAGCACCGGTGGGTGCAGCGGGACGCGCCGGTGCGGCGCGTACAGGGTCTGGCCGCGCCGACGGGTCTCGACGTCGGTGGGCGAGCCCGGCAGCACGAACGCGGGGACGTCGGCGATGGCGTACCGCACCCGCCAGCCGTCGCCCCGCCGCTCCAGGTGCATCGCCTGGTCGAGGTCCATCGCGGTCGGCGGGTCGATGGTGACGAACGGGACCCCGGTCAGGTCCTCGGCCGGGGGCTCCGGCTCGCGGGCCGCGCGCTCGGCGTCCGCGAGCACCTCGTCCGGGAAGTCCTGCGGCACCTCGAGCTCGGTCAGCAGCGCGTCGAGCGCGCCCTCGAGCCGGGCCGGGACGGTCGTCGTCGGGTGCGCCATGCGCGTCAACGTAGTAGCGGCGTGCGGGCGCGGCAGGTCGGCGTGCCACGCTGTCCCGCGTGCTGGTGCTGCTGCCCCCGTCGGAGACCAAGGCGAGCCGCGGACGCGGGCGGCCGGTCGACCTGGGGTCGTTGAGCCTGCCGGCGCTGACCCCCGACCGCGAGCGCGTCCTCGAGGCCGTCGGGACGGCCAGCGCACGGCCGGACGCGATGCAGGTGCTCGAGGTCCCGCCCAGCCTGCGTGCCGAGGTGGAGCGCAACACCCGCTGGCGCACCGAGCCCGCGCTGCCGGTCGCGCAGCTCTACACCGGGGTCCTGTACGACGCGCTCGACCACGCCTCGCTCGACCCCGGGGCCAAGCGGCGCGCCCGCACCCGGCTGCTCGTCGCGTCCGCCGTGCACGGCGTCCTGCGCCCCGACGACCGGGTGCCGCCCTACCGGGTGCACGCGTGCGCGCACCTGGCGCTGGGCCCGGCCGGGGAACCGGTCGAGCTCGCGGTGTTCTGGCGCGACCACCTGGCCCGCGAGCTGCCCGCCCTCGCCGACGGCGTCGTCGTCGACTGCCGCTCCGACACGTACCGGAGCATGTGGCGCCCGGTCGGCGACGTGGCCGAGCGGCGGGTGTCGGTGCGGGTGCTGCGCGACGTCGGCGGGCATCGCTCGGTGGTGTCCCACATGGCCAAGCACACGCGGGGCCTGGTGGCCCGGCACCTGGTCTCCCGGCCCGGCCGCGACCCGCGGTCGCCGCACGCGCTGGCGTCGGCGGTGGGCGAGGCGTTCGACGTCGAGCTGTCGGTCCCGGCCCGTGACGGGAGCCGCGTGCTCGACGTCGTGGTGCGCGGCTGACCGTGCCGCGCGTCCCGCTGGTGGCGGTGCTGGCGCTGGGAGCCCTCACCGCCTGGCGGCGGCCCCGGGTGCCTGCTGGGCTAGCCGGCGTCGTCCGGCTCGGGGACGGGCTCGGCGCCCTCGCGCTCGTCGCGGTCGGCCCACTCCAGCAGCGGAGCGATGTCGAAGACCTCGTCGTCGATGCCGGCGTGCAGGTCGCCGAGCTCGGCGTACCGGCCGGGCATGGTGACGACGGTGAAGTCGGACGGGTTCGCGTCGTCGACCTCGTCCCAGCGGATCGGGGCCGAGACGGTTCCCTCGGCGTTGGCGCGGACCGAGTACGCGCTGGCGATGGTGTGGTCGCGCGCGTTCTGGTTGTAGTCGACGAACAGCGCCGCGGGGTCGCGGTCCTTGCGCCACCAGGTGGTGGTGACCTCGTCCGGCGAGCGTCGCTCGACCTCGCGGGCGAACGCCAGCGCGGCCCGGCGGACGTCGGAGAACCCGTGGTCGGGACGGATCCGCACGTACACGTGCATCCCCCGTCCGCCCGAGGTCTTCGGGAAGCCCACGGCGCCCAGCTCGTCGAGCACCTCGTGGGCGACGTGCGCCACCTGCTGCACCCGGCTCCACGGGCAGTCGGGCATCGGGTCGAGGTCGATGCGCCACTCGTCGGGCTTCTCGGTGTCGGCGCGCCGGCTGTTCCACGGGTGGAACTCCAGCGTCGACATCTGCACGGCCCAGACCACGTGGGCGAGGTCGGTGACGCACAGCTCGTCGGCCGTCCGGTTCCACCGCGGGAAGGTCAGCCGCACCGTCTCGAGCCACGGCGGGGCGCCGTTCGGCACCCGCTTCTGGTGCACCTTCTTGCTGCCGAGGCCGTCCGGGAACCGGTGCAGCATGCACGGCCGCTCGCGCAGCGCGTTGACGATCCCGTCGCCGACCGCGATGTAGTACTCCGCGATGTCGAGCTTGGTCTGGCCGGTCTCGAGGTAGACGCGGTCGGGGTTGCTCAGCCGGACGGTGCGCCCGGCCACCTCGAGCTCGACCGCGGGTGACCCCTTCGACGTCGCCATGGCGCGACCCTAGTCGTGAGGGCGGAGCGGCATCCTGCCGGCGATGGCGATCACGCCGCGCAGGCTCCCGTCCGCGACGTCGTACGTCAGCTGGAAGCGCGCGTCGTCGTCGAGGTCGATGTCGCTGCCGTTGAGACGGAGGAACACGGCCGCGGCGTGCAGAGCCAGCCGCTTGTTGCCGTCGACGAGAGCGTGGTTCCTGCAGATCGACTCGAGCAGCGCGGCTGCCTTCTCCTGCAGCGTCTCGTAGGCGTCCTGACCCGCGACCGAGGTGACGGGCCGCGCGGCGGCAGAGGCGAGCAGGCCGCTGTCGGCGACCGGGCCGTAACCGAACCGCTCGCACAGCACGAGCAGCTCGTCCAGGGTGAGGTAACGGACGCTCACACCTCACCGAGCCGACGGAGGGGCTCGGCGTAGTCGGCTGCGACGCCGTCGGCGACCTCGAGGAAGCGCTCTCGACGGCCTCGGCTGCTGTGCAGGGCGCGTACCGCCAGGCGCACGACCTCCTGCTGCGGCAGCTGGAGATCCACGCTGAGCTCACGCACGCGGCGCTTGTCGTCGTCGTCGAGACGCAGGGTCATCGCGTTGGTGGCCATGTCGACATGGTACCGGTGTGGTACCAGTACCGCTCGCGCCTTTCAGCGCAGCGCGTCCAGTCCTCGCTGCACGTCGTCGACCAGGTCGGCGGCGTCCTCGAGACCCACCGAGATGCGCACGACCGAGTCGGTGATGCCGACCCGGGCGCGGCCCTGCGGTCCCATCCGGCGGTGCGTGGTGGTCGCCGGGTGGGTGACGAGCGACTTGGAGTCGCCGAGGTTGTTGGAGATGTCGATCAGGCTCATGCCGTCGAGGACGGCGAACGCGGCCTCGCGCCCCGGCCGCCCTGCGTCGGCGAGCTCGAACGTCACGACGGTCCCGCCGCCGGTCATCTGGGCGCGGGCCAGGTCGTGCTGGGGGTGCGAGGGCAGCCACGGGTAGCGCACCCACGACACCTCGGGACGCTGCTCCAGCCAGGTCGCGAGCCGCAGCGCCGACTCCTGCATCCGGTGCACGCGCAGCGAGAGC
The DNA here is from genome assembly GCA_963715595.1 of uncultured Actinomycetota bacterium. Lineage (GTDB taxonomy): Bacteria > Actinomycetota > Actinomycetes > Actinomycetales > CAWJMD01 > MFD01275-22. The sequence continues at coordinate 1,301,928 of OY970255.1, read as the reverse complement.
GTGTCGAGGCCCTTGAGCGCCACCCAGGCGGTGAACGGGCTCATCGAGGGCCCGGTGTGGCGCATCAGCTCCTGCACCGGGCCGCGCACGTACTCGCGGCTGCCCAGCACCGCGCCGCCGAGCGTGCGTCCCTGCCCGTCGATGTGCTTGGTCGTGGAGTAGACGACGACGTCGGCGCCGAGCTCGAGCGGCTTCTGCAGCAGCGGGGTGGCGAAGACGTTGTCGACCACGACGACGGCTCCGGCCTCGTGCGCGAGGTCGCACACGGCCCGGACGTCGACGACCTCCTGCATGGGGTTCGACGGCGACTCGAAGAACACCGCCTGCGCTCCCCCGGCGAGCGCGTCGCGCCACTGGTCGAGGTCGGTGCCGTCGACGAACGTGGTGCGCACGCCCCAGCGCGGCAGGATGTCGTCGAGGATCGCGAAGCACGAGCCGAACAGGCTGCGCGCCGCCACGACGTGGTCGCCCTGCCCGAGAAGCGCTGCGAGGGAGGTGAACACGGCAGCCATGCCCGTGGCGGTGCCGAAGCAGTCCTCGGCGCCCTCCATCAGGGCGAGCCGGCGCTCGAGCTGCGACACCGTCGGGTTGCCGTAGCGCGAGTACATGTAGTGCTCGACGTCGCCGGTGAACGACGCCTCGGCGGTGCGGGCGTCGGGGTAGACGTAGCCCGAGGTGAGGAACAGCGCCTCGGCGGTCTCGTCGTGGCCGGTGCGCTCGAGCCCGCCGCGCACCGCGACGGTGTCGGGCCGCCAGGTCGAGGGGTCGGGAGGCTCGCCGCGTCACGGGGTCAGCCCTGTCGCCAGGGCAGACCCTCGGCGCGCCAGCCCGAGGCACCGCGACGCCCGTCCGGCCCCACCCCGCCCTCGAAGCCGTCGAGCACGTTGTACGACGGCCCGAGCCCGGCGTCGGTCGCCGCGCGCGCGGCCGCGACCGAGCGCACGCCGGACCGGCACAGGAACACCAGCGGTGCGTCGGCGTCGTCGCCCAGGACCTCGCGGACCTCGTCGACGAACCGGTCGTTGACCTGGCCGGTGCCGTGCTGCCACTCGACCTTCAGCACGTCGCGGTCGAGCTCGTCGGTCTGCGGCACACCGACGTGGGCCCACTCCGCCGTCGTGCGGCAGTCGACCAGGACCGCCTTCGGGTCCTGCTCGAGCAGCTCCCAGGCCTCGCGCGGGGACAGGTCACCCGCGTACCCGCGGGCGCTCACAGTCCCGACTCCGTCGTCCGGACGAGGATGCAGCGGCACTCCTCGCAGCGCACCACCTCGTGGGGCGGCAGCTTGCCGATGCGGGCCAGGTCGACCGGCGTCAGCTCCATCCGGCACCCCTCGCAGCGGCGGCCCCGCAGCATCGCGGCGCCCACCCCCTGGGTCTGCTCGCGGATCTTGTCGTACAGCGCCACCAGCGCCGGGTCGAGCCCGCCGGCCACGTCGTCGCGCCGGGCGGTGACCTCGTCGACCTCGGAGGCGATCTCGCCGAGCGCCGACTCCTGCGCGGCCGCGACCTCGGTCGACTGCTGCTCGGTGGTCGCGAGGGTGCGCTCGAGCGAGACCACCTCGTCCTGCGCCTGCTCGAGCCGCTCCATCACCTCGAGCTCGACGTCCTCGAGCTCGGACTGGCGCCGCGCCAGCGACTCCAGCTCGTGCTGCAGCCCCTGCAGGTCCTTGGCCGAGCCGGTACCGGCCTCCAGCCGCGCCTGGTTGCGGGCGGCCCGGGTGCTGACCTGCTCGACGTCGGCCTCGGCCTTGCGCACCTCGCGCTCGATGTCGCCGACCACGGTGCGAGCCTGCACCAGCCGGTCGCGCAGCGCGGAGCGCTCGGCCTCCAGCTCGGCGAGGCGGGCGGTCTCGGGCAGCGTGCGCCGCTTGTGGGCCAGCTGCCGCAGCCGGGTGTCGAGCGCCTGCACGTCGAGCAGCCGCACCTGGTCGAGGGCGTTGGCGGTGGTCACGTCGCCGATCCTCTCGCACCCGACCCGGTCGCGGTCGAGCCGGGGACGACGAACGTCCACGGGTCGGTCCGCAGGGTGCTCACGCGGACGTCGACGCCGGGCACCTGCGCGCGGAGCAGGTCCGCGCAGCGGTCGAGCCAGGGCCACTCGCTGGCCCAGTGCGCGACGTCGACGAGGTACGGGCGGCCGTCCGCGCGGTGGGTGCGGGCCTCGCTCGCCGGGTGGTGGCGCAGGTCGGCGGTGAGGTACACGTCGGCGTCGCTGGCGCGGACGGCGTCGAACAGGCTGTCGCCGCTGCCGCCGCACAGCGCGACGGTCGCGACCGTGCCGCCGGGGTCGCCGCTGACCCGCACGCCCTGCGCGGTCTCCGGCAGCCGCTCGGCGACCAGCCGCGCGAACCCCTCCAGCGTCATCGGCTCGGCGAGCGTGCCCACGCGGCCGATGCCGGTGGCAGGTTCGCCGGTGGCCGGCTCCTCGGCGGACGGCGCGGGCTCGAGCGGACGCAGGTCGCGCAGCCCGAGCAGCTCGGCGAGCGCCTCGTTCACCCCGCCGGCGGCCGCGTCGGCGTTGGTGTGGGCGACGTGCAGCGCGGTGCCGGACGTCAGCAGCCGGTGCACCACGCGACCCTTGGGGGTGTCGGCCGCGACAGAGTGCACCGCGCGCAGCAGCAGGGGGTGGTGCACCACGAGCAGGTCGGCCCCGACCTCGACGGCCTCCTCGACCACCTCGGGCACCGGGTCGACAGCGAGCAGCACGCGCCGCACGGAGGCGTCGGGGTCACCGCACACCAGCCCGACGGCGTCCCACGACTGCGCCGTGGGCGGGGGGTACGCCGCCTCGAGCACGTCGACCACCGCGCGCAGCGTGGGAGGTGCGGAGGTCACGACGAGGAGCCTACGTGGGCCCGGCCGGGCTCGAACCGACGACACCCGCGGTGTAAACGCGGTGCTCTACCAACTGAGCTACAGGCCCCGGCGCGAAGGATCTCACGGCACGCGACGACGGCGCGTGGGCGGCGGGCGGCGGGTGCGGGCCGTGGCCGCCGAAGTCTCGGGTCATCGACGGCCACGGCTGAGATACATGAAACCGCAACGACAGGCCCGACGGGAACCCGCTGCGACCGCGTCACCCGCTCGGGTGACCCGCGAGCGCCCGGCCGGGCGCCGCCGACGCCTCAGAGCGAGGCGACGGCCGCCCGGTACGCCTCGAACGGACGCGCCTCGCCGGGGCCGTTGACGACCGACCAGCGCAGGACGCCGTCGCGATCGACCAGGAAGCTGCCGCGCTGCGCGAACCCGAGCTCCTCGCCGAAGACGCCGTAGGTGCGAGCCACCTCGCCGTGCGGCCAGAAGTCCGACAGCAGCGGGAAGTCGAAACCCTCCTGCTCGGCCCACGCCCGCTGGGCGTGCCGCGGGTCGCACGAGACGCCGACCACCTGCACGCCGGCGGTGCGGAGCTGGTCGACACCGTCGCGCAGCGAGCCGAGCTCGCGGGTGCAGATGCCGGAGAAGGCGAACGGGTAGAAGACCAGCAGCGCGGCCGACTCGCCGCGCAGGTCGGAGAGGGTGAAGGACTGGCCGTCCTGGTCGGGCAGCGTGAGGTCGGGCGCCGGGGCGCCGATCTGCGGGCTCACCTCAGGACCGTCTGGTGCCCTTCGGCGACACCAGGCTGGTGGCGGTCCAGTCCGGCCCGACGGGCATCGAGCGGGTGACGTGCAGGCCGGCCGTGGGCGCGGCCTCCTCGACGTCGGAGGGCTGCACGTGGCCGTCACGACCGCTCTTCGGCGTCAGCAGCCAGATCGGCCCGCCCTCGGCGAGCGCCCCGGGCACGTCGACGAGCGCGTCGGTCAGGTCGCCGTCGCCCTCGCGCCACCAGAGGATGACGCCGTCGACGACCTCCTGGGCGTCCTCGTCGACCAGCTCGTTGCCGGTGAGGTCCTCGATCGACTCCCGCAGGTCGTGGTCGACGTCGTCGTCGTACCCGTACTCCTGGACGACCTGCTCACGCTCGAAGCCCAACCGGGCCGCGAGGTCCTGCTCGCCCGCGGCGTCCGCGGTGCTGCTCACCGTCGCGCTCTCCTTCAGATCGTGTTTCCCGGCCCCGCGCCGGGTAGGCACGACCGTAGACCACGCACGGTGCGCGCACCACGCGTCCCGCCGAACCCGGCCCCGGTGCGGTCGGGGGGACCCGCCCCGCGGGCGCGGCGCCGGGGCCGTGCCTACGATCGCCCGTGTGGGACGGGTGAGCACGCGGGTGCCGGTGACGCGGTTCGACCTGGACCGCGGCACGGCGGCACGGCGCCCGGACGCGCTGGCCGTCGAGGAGCCGCTCGAGCTGCGGGTCGGCGGCACCCCCCTGGTCACCACCATGCGCACCCCCGGGCACGACGTCGACCTGGCGCTGGGGTGGCTGCTCGCCGAGGGCCTGCTGGCCGGCGCGGACGACGTCGCGGCGGCCGTGCACTGCACCGACACCGACGAGACCGGCTCCCCCACCTTCAACGTCCTCGAGCTCACGCTGCGGCCGGGCGTGCCCGCGCCCGACCTCACCGGGCGTCGCACCTTCGGCGTCACGTCCTCGTGCGGGGTCTGCGGCAGCGCCACGGTCGACGCCGTCCGCGCCCGGGTCGGGCGCGACCTGACCGGTGACGCGACCCGGGTCGACCTCGCGGTGCTGGCGGGGCTGCCCGACCGGCTGCGCGAGGAGCAGGCGGTGTTCGACCGCACCGGCGGCCTGCACGCGGCGGGGCTGTTCACCGCCGCCGGCGAGCCGCTGGTGGTGCGCGAGGACGTCGGGCGCCACAACGCCACCGACAAGGTGCTCGGCTGGGCGGCCCGCGAGCGCGTCGGCCCGCTGACGGGCACGGTGCTGGTGCTGAGCGGCCGCATCTCGTTCGAGCTGGTCCAGAAGGCCTGGGCAGCAGGGGTTCCCGTGATCGCCGCGGTGTCGGCGCCGTCGTCGCTGGCGGTGCAGACGGCGCACGACGCCGGCATCACCCTGGCCGGGTTCGTCCGCCCCCCGACCCTGAACGTCTACACCCACCCTCAGCGGGTGGCGCCGCAGGCTACCGACGGGTAGCACGGCCCGGTGTGACGACCGTCGACCGACGGGCCAGGATGGGGTGTGCCGGGCCGACCGCCCGGCAGCAGACGAGACGAGGAGAAGCTCAGCCGTGGCTGGACGTGACGAGGCAGGTCCCATCCTCAACGGGCTCCCGACCAACCTGCCGGACATCGACCCCGACGAGACCGCCGAGTGGCTCGAGTCGCTCGACGCCGTGGCCGAGAGCGCGGGCCGGCGGCGGGCGCGGTACCTGATGCTGCAGATGCTGCAGCGCTCGCGCCAGCTCGGCGTGGGCGTGCCGTCGCTGACGGCCACCGACTACGTCAACACGATCCCACCCGAGCGCGAGCCGTGGTTCCCCGGCGACGAGGACGTCGAGCGCCGCTTCCGTGCGTACCTGCGCTGGAACTCGGCGATGATCGTGCACCGCGCCCAGCGTCCCGGCATCGCCGTCGGCGGCCACATCTCCTCGTACGCCTCGTCGTCCACGCTCTACGAGGTGGGCTTCAACCACTTCTTCCGCGGCCCCGACCACGAGGGCGGCGGCGACCAGATCTACTTCCAGGGTCACGCCTCCCCCGGCGTCTACGCCCGGGCGTACCTCGAGGGCCGGATGTCGGAGCAGCAGCTCGACGGCTTCCGCCAGGAGCTCTCGCACCCCGCCGGCGGCATGCCGTCCTACCCGCACCCGCGGCTGATGCCGGACTTCTGGCAGTTCCCCACGGTGTCGATGGGTCTCGGCCCGCTGAACGCGATCTACCAGGCGCAGTTCAACAAGTACCTGCACAACCGCGGTCTGAAGGACACCTCGCAGCAGCGGGTGTGGGCCTTCCTCGGCGACGGCGAGATGGACGAGCCCGAGAGCCGCGGCCTGCTGCAGGTGGCGGCGAACGAGGAGCTCGACAACCTCACCTTCGTCGTCAACTGCAACCTGCAGCGACTCGACGGCCCGGTGCGCGGCAACGGCAAGATCATCCAGGAGCTCGAGGCGTTCTTCCGCGGCGCCGGCTGGAACGTCATCAAGGTCGTGTGGGGACGCGAGTGGGACCCGCTGCTGGCCAAGGACAACGACGCCGCCCTGGTCCACCTGATGAACTCGACCCCGGACGGCGACTACCAGACCTACCGGGCCGAGAACGGCGCGTTCATCCGCGAGCACTTCTTCGGGCGCGACCCGCGCACCCGCCGGATGGTCGAGCAGATGAGCGACGACCAGATCTGGTCGCTCAAGCGCGGCGGGCACGACTACCGCAAGGTGTACGCGGCCTACGACGCCGCGACCTCGCACACCGGGCAGCCGACCGTGATCCTCGCCAAGACGATCAAGGGCTACGGGCTGGGCGCGAACTTCGCGGGCCGCAACGCGACCCACCAGATGAAGAAGCTCACCCTCGACGACCTGAAGACCTTCCGCGACGGCCTGCGCATCCCGATCTCGGACGAGCAGCTCGAGTCCGACCCGTACCTGCCGCCGTACTACCACCCGGGTCCCGACAGCGAGGAGACCCAGTACCTGCTCGAGCGCCGTCGCGCGCTCGGCGGCTCGGTGCCGCAGCGGCGCACCAAGGCCGCACCGCTGGTCGTCCCGGGCGACGACTCGTGGAAGGCGGCGAAGAAGGGGTCCGGCAAGCAGCAGATCGCCACCACGATGGCGTTCGTGCGGATCCTCAAGGACCTCATGCGCGACAAGGAGTTCGGGCGGCGGATCGTGCCGATCATCCCGGACGAGGCCCGCACCTTCGGCATGGACTCGTTCTTCCCGACGATCAAGATCTACAACCCCCACGGGCAGAACTACACCTCCGTCGACCGCGAGCTGATGCTCGCGTACAAGGAGTCGGTCGAGGGCCAGATCCTGCACGTCGGGATCAACGAGGCCGGATCGATCGGCGCGTTCACGGCGGCCGGCACCTCCTACGCCACGCACGGCGAGCACATGGTGCCGATCTACGTCTTCTACTCGATGTTCGGGTTCCAGCGCACCGGCGACTCGATCTGGGCGGCCGCCGACCAGATGACCCGCGGGTTCCTGATCGGGGCCACCGCGGGCCGCACCACGCTGACCGGTGAGGGCCTGCAGCACGCCGACGGCCACTCGCCGCTGCTGGCCTCGACCAACCCGGCGGTCGTCACCTACGACCCCGCGTTCGGGTACGAGATCGGGCACGTGCTGCGCGACGGCCTGGAGCGCATGTACGGAACGGGCTCCGACGACGACCGCTCGCGCGACGTCATCTACTACCTGACGGTCTACAACGAGCCGATGGTGCAGCCGGCCGAGCCGGACGACCTCGACGTCGAGGGACTGCTCAAGGGCGCCTACCTGCTCAAGGAGGCCACCGACACCCAGGGGCAGGACGCCTCGCAACGTCCGCAGCTGATGGCGTCCGGTGTCGCCGTGCCGTGGGCGCTGGAGGCCCAGGACCTGCTGGCCAAGGACTTCGGCGTCGCCGCCGACGTCTGGTCGGTGACGTCGTGGAACGAGCTGCGCCGCGACGGCCTGGCCGCCGACGCGTGGGCGTTCGACCACCCGGGCGAGGAGGCACCCGTGCCGTTCCTCGCCCAGCGGCTGCAGGGCCGCGACGGCCCGGTGGTGGCGGTGAGCGACTACATGCGCGCCGTGCCCGACCAGGTGCGCCAGTTCGTCCCGAACGAGTACGTCTCGCTCGGTGCCGACGGGTTCGGCCTGTCCGACACCCGTCCCGCCGTCCGCCGGCACTTCAAGATCGACGGCCCCTCCGTCGCCTACCAGGCGCTGCGGATGCTGGCCGCGCGCGGCCAGGTGCCCGCCGACGCCCCGGCCAAGGCGTACGAGCTGTACCGCCTCGACGACGTCACCGCCGGCACCTCCGGCAACGCCGGCGGCGACGCGTAGGTCCTCTCGTTCACCACGTTCAGTAGGCGAGCACCTACTGAACGTGGTGGGCGGGCCTCGTGAAGTAGGTGGTCGCCTCGCGAGGACGCGGCGGGAGGATCGCCGTTCTTTGTGGGGACGGCACAACGTCCGGCCCTAGACTCGGCCCGTGGCGACCCGGCAGCGACGCGGCACCGCGGGGCTGGCGACGGCCGCGCTGCAGCGGCTCGACGAGGCGCTGCCCTGGTACCGCGCCCTCGACGCGCAGGACCGCTCCTGGGTGGGTCTGGTGGCGCAGGCCGGCATCAGCGCGTTCACGACCTGGTTCGAGCGTCCGGGCGAGCCGCTGGGCATCACGGCCGACGTCTTCGGCACCGCCCCCCGCGAGCTGACGCGCTCGATCAGCCTGAGCCGCACGCTCGAGCTGGTGCGCACGGTCGTGCAGGTGGTCGAGGACCACGTCGAGGAGCTCACCGACGACCCCGACGACCCGGCGCAGGCGGCCGCCGTCCGCGAGGCCGTGCTGCGGTACTCCCGCGAGGTCGCCTTCGCCGCCGCCGAGGTCTACGCCCGCGCGGCCGAGACCCGCGGCGCCTGGGACGCCCGGCTCGAGGCGCTCGTGGTCGACGCCCTGCTGCGCGGGGAGACCGACGACGCCCTGCACTCGCGCGTGGCCGCCCTCGGCTGGAACCGGCACGCGGCCGTCACCGTGGTGGCGGGCACGGCCGGCGACAGCGGCACCGACCTGGTCGACGACCTGCGCCGGGCCGCGCGCAAGGCCGCCGACGACGCGCTCGTGGGCGTGCAGGGCGGCCGCCTCGTGGTGCTGCTGGGCACCGCCGGCGACCCCGCGGCCGCCGCCGAGAACATCGCGCCCCGGTTCGGCCCCGGCCCGGTGGTGGTCGGCCCGACCGCCACCGACCTCGACGGCGCCGGACGCTCCGCCCGGGTCGCGCTGGCCGGGCTGGTCGCCGCCCGGGCCTGGCCCGCGGCGCCGCGCCCGGTGCACGCCGACGACCTGCTGCCCGAGCGGGTGCTGTCCGGCGACGTGACCGCGCGCCGGGCGCTGGTCGACCGCGTCCACGCGCCGCTGGTCGCGGCCGGCGAGGCGTTCGCCGAGACCGTCACCACCTACCTCGAGCAGGGACGCTCGCTCGAGGCCACCGCGCGCACCCTGTTCGTGCACCCCAACACGGTGCGGTACCGGCTGCGCCGGGTGGCCGAGCTGACCGGCTGGGACGCCACCCGTCCCCGCGACGCCTTCGTGCTGCAGACCGCGCAGGCGGTGGGCCTGCTCGCGACCCGCCCGGCACCCTGAGGCTTGTAGGAATCCTCCACATCCGCCGCCCAACGTTGTGCGGTTCGTGATCGGCGTCCCCGGCCCGGACGCGCGAGGCTGAACGGGTGCTGGTCATCGTCTGCCCCGGCCAGGGGTCGCAGACCCCTGGTTTCCTCGCACCGTGGCTCGAGCTGCCCGGCTTCGCCGACCGGCTGTCGTGGCTGAGCGCGGTCAGCGGCCTCGACCTGGTCGCGCACGGCACCACCTCCGACGCCGACACCATCCGCGACACCGCGGTGGCGCAGCCGCTGATCGTGGCCGCCGGGCTGGTGAGCCTGCTGGAGGTCTTCCCGCAGCCGTCCGAGGCGTTCGCGCAGGTCGGCGGCGTGGCGGGCCACAGCGTCGGCGAGATCACCGCGGCCGCCGCCACCGGCGTGCTGAGCGCCGAGCAGGCGATGGTGCTGGTGCGCGAGCGCGGCCGCGCGATGGCCGAGGCGTCGGCCGTCACCCCCACCGGCATGAGCGCGTGCGTCGGCGGGGACCCCGACGAGGTGCTCGCCGCGATCGAGCGGCACGGCCTGACCCCGGCCAACGTCAACGGCGCCGGCCAGGTGGTCGCGGCCGGCACCCTGCCGCAGCTCGAGGCGCTGGCGGCCGACCCGCCGGCCCGCACCCGCGTGATCCCGCTGCAGGTGGCCGGGGCGTTCCACACCGCGCACATGGCGCCGGCGGTCGACCTGCTCGAGCGGCACTCCCGCGCGATCACCACCCGCGACCCGCGCACCGTGCTGCTGTCGAACGCCGACGGCACCGTGGTCAGCGAGGGCGCCGAGGTGCTGTCGCGGCTGGTCAGCCAGGTGAGCAACCCGGTGCGCTGGGACCTGTGCATGCAGACCTTCGTCGAGCTCGGCGTCACCGGGGTGATCGAGATCCCCCCGGCCGGCACCCTGACCAACCTGGCCAAGCGGGGCATGCCGGGGGTCCAGACGCTGGCCGTGAAGACGCCGGACGACCTCGAGAAGGCGCGGGCGATGGTCGCCGAGCACGCCACCGCCCCGGCCGAGACCGACACCACGTGGCGGGTCGTCGTGGCGTCGGCCCCGGGCACCGTGCACATCGACGGCGCCGCCGGCCCGGGCGAGGAGGTCACGCCCGAGACGGTCGTGGCCCGCGTCGACACCCCCGGCGGGGGCGACGACGACGAGGTGACGGCGGGCGAGGGCGGCACCGTCGTGGAGTGGCTCGTCGAGGAGGGCGAGACCGTCTCGTCCGGGCAGCCGCTGCTGCAGCTCGACCCCGAGGGAGGCCAGTGATGGTGGACCTGATCGCGTCGCCGCCGGCGGCGCACGCGCGCCTGAGCGGGGTCGGTGCCTACCGACCCGAGCGCGTCGTCACCAACGACGAGATCTGCGAGAACATCGACTCCTCGGACCAGTGGATCCGCGAGCGGTCCGGCATCGTCACGCGGCGCTTCGCCGCGAAGGACGAGACCGTGGTCGACATGGGCGAGGCCGCGGCCCGCGAGGCCCTGGCCGCGGCCGGGCTCACCGGCGCCGACGTCGACGTCGTGCTCGTGGCCACCGTCACCCACCTGCTGCAGACCCCTGCCGCGGCGCCGTTGATCGCGCACCGGCTCGAGGCCACGCCCGCCGCCGCGTTCGACGTCTCGGCCGCGTGCGCCGGCTTCTGCCACGGCGTGTCGCTCGCCAACGACATGGTGCGCGCGGGCACGGCGCGGCACGTGCTGGTGATCGGCGTCGAGAAGCTCTCCGACATCACCGACCCGCGCGACCGCGGCAGCGCCTTCATCTTCGGCGACGGCGCCGGTGCCGTGGTCGTCAGCGCGTCCGACGTGGCCGGCATCGGCCCCACGGTGTGGGGCAGCGACGGCGGGCAGTGGGACGTCATCACCCAGAACGAGCCGTGGGACCGGCTCCGCGAGGACGACGACCTCGAGTGGCCGACGCTGCGCATGGCCGGGCAGAGCGTGTTCCGCTGGGCCGTCTGGCAGATGGCCCCGGTGGCGCGCAAGGCGATCGAGGCCGCGGGCATCACCCCCGACGACCTCGACGCGTTCATCCCGCACCAGGCGAACGTGCGCATCATCGACGCGATGGTCAAGCAGCTCGGGCTGCCCTCGCACGTGCCCGTGGCCCGCGACATCGTCGACACCGGCAACACCTCGGCCGCGTCGGTCCCGCTCGCGATGCACCGCATGCTCGCCGAGGGCGACGCGCCGTCGGGCGGCCTCGCGCTGCTCATCGGCTTCGGCGCGGGCCTGGCGTACGCCGCCCAGGTCGTCCGGCTCCCGTAGGGGGCAACTCAGTCCCCCGCCGCACCGCGGCGGGTCGTAGTGTCCGCTTGGACGCAGGTGTCAGAAGCACGAACCCACGAGCACGAGGAGAACTCACCCATGGCGCAGAGCGAGCAGGAGATCCTCGCGGGCATCGCCGAGCTGGTCAACGAGGAGACCGGCCTGCCCGTCGAGTCGGTCGAGATGGACAAGTCCTTCACCGAGGACCTCGACATCGACTCGCTGTCGATGACCTCCATCGTCGTCCAGGCCGAGGACAAGTTCGGCGTGAAGATCCCCGACGAGGACATCAAGAACCTCAGCACCGTCCGCGACGTCGTCGCGTACGTGCAGCAGGCCCAGGGCTGATCGCAGCCCCTGGCTCCGCAGGCCGGTGACGGGCCGATCGTCCGTCACCGGCCGCCGGGCCGGTCACCGCCGGCCCGCCGTCCCACCCCAGCACCTGAAGCGGGAGTGCGACCCCCATGACCTCGACCCCCGGCGGCCGTCGCGTCGTCGTCACCGGCCTCGGCGCCACGACCCCCCTCGGCGGCGACGTCGACAGCACCTGGAAGGCGGCCCTGGCCGGCGAGTCGGGTGCGCGCGCGCTGCCGCAGGAGTGGCTCGAGCGCTACGACCTGCCCGTGCACTTCGCGTGCCGGCTGGCGGTGCCGCCGTCGGAGGTGCTGCCGAGGCACGAGGCGAAGAAGCTGGACCCCTCGGGCCAGTACGCGATGATCGCCGCCCGCGAGGCCTGGGCCGACGCGGGCGCGCCGGAGGTCGAGGGCGAGCGCCTGGGCGCCGTCGTCGCCACCGGCATCGGCGGCGTGTGGACGCTGCTCGACGCCTACGACGTGCTCAAGGAGTCCGGGCCGCGCCGGGTGCTCCCGATGACCGTCCCGATGCTCATGCCGAACGGCGCCGCGGGCGCCGTGGCGATCGAGCTCGGCGCGAAGGCCGGCGCGCACTCACCGGTCTCGGCGTGCGCCTCCGGCGCCGAGGCGATGGCCTACGCGCTCGACATGATCCGCACCGGCCGCGCCGACGTCGTGGTCGCCGGTGGCACCGAGGCCGCGATCCACCCGCTCCCGATCGCCGGGTTCGCCTCGATGCGCGCGCTCTCCACGCGCAACGACTCCCCCGAGACGGCCTCGCGTCCCTACGACACCAGCCGCGACGGCTTCGTGCTGGGCGAGGGCGCCGGCTGCGTCGTCCTGGAGTCGGCCGAGCACGCCGAGGCGCGCGGCGCCCGGGTGTACGCCGAGCTGCTCTCCGCCGGGCTGACCTCCGACGCCCACCACATCGCCGCGCCCGACCCCGAGGGTCTCGGCGCCACCCGCGCGATGCGCGCGGCGCTGGCGAACGGCGGCGTCGACGTCACCGACGTCGTGCACGTCAACGCCCACGCGACCTCGACCCCGGCGGGCGACATCGCCGAGTCGGCCGCGATCAGCGCCGTGCTGGGCGAGCACACCGGCTCGGTCGCGGTGTCGGCCACCAAGTCGATGACCGGGCACCTGCTCGGTGCCGCCGGCGCGGTCGAGGGCATCCTGTCGATCCTCGCGCTGCACCACGGCCAGGCGCCCGCCACCACGAACCTCACCGACCTCGACCCGGCGATCACCCTCGACGTCGTCACGGGCGGGCCCCGCGCGATCGGCCGCGGCGTGGCGCTGAACAACTCGTTCGGCTTCGGCGGGCACAACGTCGCGGTCGCGTTCCGCAGCGTCTGACCGCTCGAACCTGCCGTGCCGCGGCGCAACCGCGTGGACCCCGCGGGCGACCTGCACGCGGCGGCCGGCCGCGGGCTGCTGACGGGCAACCGCGGCTGCGTCGTCGACGAGCACGGCGAGGTCGTCCGGCACCACCAGGGGCGGCCGTGGATCAGCTGCGTGCTCGAGTACCGAGGCCGCCGGCAGCCGCTGGGTGCTCCGCGCCGGTGGACACCGCTGTTCCTCCTCGACGACGCCGTGGCGCTGGCGGCCGGGCACCGTCCGTGCGCGCTGTGCCGGCGAGAGGCCTACCTCGGCTACCGCACGGGCGTGTCCACCGCCCTGCGGTCCGCGGACCCGCTCGGCGCGGGCGACCTCGACGCCCGGCTGGCCCGCGAGCGGCTGCGTCGCGGTCGCGGTCTCGACCGCGCCCGCGACCGCATCACCTGGGCGGCACCGGCGGACGAGCTGCCCGACGGCACGGTCCACCTGGACGGTGGGGTCGCGCGGCTCCTGGTCGGGGAGCGTTCCCTCGCCTTCGGTTTCGACGGGTGGCACTCCCCCCGGGCTCGACCGTCGGGTGAGGTCGACGTCCTCACGCCCCCGACGTCCGTGCTCGCGCTGCGCGCGGGGTTCGGCCCCGTGCTGCACCCGTCCGCGACGGCCTGAGCGCCGTCAGCCGACGCGGTGCAGCCAGCGGACGGGCGCGCCCTCCCCGGCGTACCGGAACGGCTCGAGCTCGTCGTCCCAGGCCTGGCCGAGCGCGAGGTCGAGCTCGTGCCGGAGGATGACCGGGTCACCGGCTCCCGCCTCGACGGCCGCGCGGATGCGGTCCTCGGGCACCATCACGTTGCCGTGCACGTCGGTGACCGCGTGGAAGATGCCGAGCTCGGGGGTGTGGCTCCAGCGGCCGCCGTCGACACCGCGCGCGGGTTCCTCGGTGACCTCGTAGCGCAGGTGGTGCCAGCCGCGCAGGGCGGAGGCCAGGGTGGCGCCGGTGCCGGCGGGTGCCTGCCACGACAGCTCGCCGCGGAACATGCCGGGCGCGACGGGCTGCTCGGTCCAGTCCAGCGACAGGCGCACGCCGAGGACACCGCCGGCGGCCCACTCGACGTGCGGGCACAGCGCGCGCGGCGCCGAGTGCACGAACAGCACGCCCCGGGTGAGGGGAGCAGACATACCGGCCTCCTGGTTCTCGAGGTACGTCTTCCCCACGGACCTCGTCCCACCAGGTGCCCGCCGTCACTCCCGCCTCGGCGGTCGCACGCGTCGCGCCGGACCATCATGCCCCACAGGTCACGTACCTAGCCACCACCTGAGGACGACGTGCCGGATCGGGTCGCGGTTCACCCTCACGGCTCAAGGTGCGCGCGGACGGGGCCGATGGGTCGGGGAGGCACCACACACACCGACCACCGAAGTGAGGCACCCGTGCTCGACGACGCCGACCTGCTGATGTCCGAGGCCTACAGCGAGGGCACGGTCACCGAGGTGATCCGCCCCGCCGCCATCGTCCCCGAGGACGCCGCCCGCGCGATCCTGGTCGAGCTCGCGATGCGCGACGTGCGCAACGGCGGCCTGTGGCAGTCCAAGCCCAACCTGTGGAGCCGCTGGGACCGCACCTGGAACGGCTCGAGCAACACCACCGGCGCCGAGCTGATCGGCTCGATCGAGGTCGCGTACGGCACCCCCTCGCGCTACGAGATCACCATCTACCGCGTCACCATCACCAAGCTGGGCGCCGAGCACGGCTGGACGGTGGAGAGCCTGTGCGACGAGGCCCTGGCGCTCGGCGGGCTCGACCTCGCGTCCTGCCCGCGCGCGAACCTGCGACCCGCCCCGCCGGTCGTCCGGTTCTGACCCGCCGTCCCGGCCGGGTCGAGCGACCCCCCGGACCCGCGCGGCACGCTGGACCCCGTCCGGCGCGCCGGGCGATCATGGAGCCCCGTCGGGCGACGTCCGTCCGCACCCTGACCTTGGTCGGTGCCAGGATGGAGGCGTGACGTCGCCCGGCGGCCGGCCCCACCACCGCCCGACCCTGCTGGGTCCGGCGGCGATGGACACCCGGCAGGACCCCGCGCCCGACCCCCGCGAGCGGCAGGAGGCGGCGCACGCCACCGCGCGCCTGATCGTGCTCGGGGCCCGCGAGAGCGGTGACGACGCCACGGTGCAGCGCCTGGTGCGGCTGACCGACGAGCACGGCATCGACCTGCTGGCCCAGCTGTGGGCCGACTCCCCCGCCGAGTCGCTGCCCGGCGCGCTGTGGCGGCTGTACGCGCTGCGCGACTGGGTGCACCGCGACCCTGCCGCCGCCTCCCGCGAGTACCACGACGGCCGGCGCGCCGCGCCCGTCCTCGAGGTCGTCGCGGGCGTGGCCGACCCGCCGGGCCCCGACCAGGTGAAGGCGCTCGTCGACGCCGTCCTGGGCGGCGTCTACACCGGCGACTTCGCCGTGGCGCTCGAGCGCGCCGCCGCGTTCGCGCGCATCGTCGCCGTCGGCCGGGCGCACGGGGCCGACCACGCACCCCTCGACGGCCCCGACGGCACCCTCAGCGCGGCCCGTCTGGTGCGCACGGCCGAGCAGCTCGAGGGAGCCGCCCGGGCGTGGCGCGCCGGGCACCTGCAGGCCCCCTGAACCTGGTCGAACCGGGAACACCCGACCGCCCGACCCGGTTATCCTGGACGTGCGCCGGGCTGCGGTAGCCCCGGGCTCCACCTGAAGCCGCTTCGAGCGGCCCCGCGCCGAGAGGCGCTCCCGGCCCGGCGCACCCACACCCCCCGACCTGCCCCCGCAGCCTCTTCCGGCGCGCCTCCCGGCCTGCGCCGTGCCGCTGCCGTAGACAGGTCGCAACCCCCTCGAGGTATGGGCTCGAGGGGGTTTCGTCGTTCCCGCCCGCCCACCGTGGTGCCCGTTGCGTTCAGTCTGAACGGCTTCTGTCGCTTGTCAGACAAAAGTCGTCCATGACCCTTGACCCCTTTTGGCTGATGCTCGTACGTTCTGCCGAGGGCACGTCGACGACGACACGGCCAGGAGGTCGAGCAACGATGACCAGACCACGCACAGCAGCAGGAGCCGCCCTCGGGGCAGGCGCCCTCGTCCTCGGCCTGGTGGCCGCGTCCCCCGCGGTGGCGCACCCCGGGCACCCCCATCCCGGGGACCCCACGCCCCCGCCGTCGAGCGAGCTGTTCCAGAAGGTCACGCTCAACGACGAGCCCGGCGAGCCGATGACCCTCGCGGTGCTGCCGGACGGCCGGGTGCTGCACAACACCCGCGCCGGCGACATCCGGCTGTACGACCCGAACACCGGCGCGAGCCCGGTCATCACCACCGATCCCGGTGTACCAGCACGACGAGGACGGCCTGCAGTCGCATCACGATCGACCCGGACTTCGCGCACCAACAAGTGGGTCTACCTCTACTACGCGCCGAAGCTGGACACCCCGGTCGACGACCCGACGACGCCGCAGGTCAACGAGGGCGACGCACCCGCACCGGCACGCCCGAGCGTTCGCCGCCTTCAAGGGCACAACCAGCTCTCCCGGTTCAAGTTCGAGGAGCCGACGCCGCACCTGGACCTGGCCAGCGAGCAGAAGATCCTGCAGGTCGCCGGTCGACCGGGGCGTCTGCTGCCACGTCGGCGGTGAGGTCAAGTTCGACGGCAAGGGCCTGCTGTACCTGGTCACCGGAGACGACACCAACGCCGGTCGGCTCGGACGGCTACACCCCGATCAACGAGTCGCCGACCCAGGCCCGGCGCTACGACGCCCAGCGTTCCGCCGGCAACACCAACGACCTGCGCGGCAAGGTGCTGCGGATCAAGGTCGAAGGCCGACGGGTCGTACAGCGTCCCGGCCGGCAACCTCTTCCGCGAGGCCGAGGACCGGGACGACAAGACCCGCCCGGAGATCTTCCTGATGGGCCTGCGCAACCCGTTCCGCTTCGACGTGGACTCGGCCGCGGGCTGCGTCTACATCGGCGACTACTCGCCGGACTCGCCGGTGCCGAACCCGGCCCGCGGGCCGGAGGGCACCGGCCGGTGGATCGCCACCAACAAGGCCGGCAACTACGGCTGGCCGTACTGCTACTCGCCGAGCCTGCCGTACATCGACTACGACTTCGTGACCAAGCAGTCGGAGGGCGGCGTTCAACTGCGCCGCGCCGGTGAACGACTCGCCGCGCAACACCGGCCGTCGGGTCCTCCCGCCGGTGCAGGACCCGCAGCTCAACTACACCTTCCGGCCACCACCACCTGCGCCGAGGCGTACCTGAGCACCCCGCCCGGCACCTGTGAGTTCCAGTGGCCGGTGCTCGGCACCGGTGGCGTCGGCCCGATGGGCGGCCCGGTCTACAACGTACGACGCCGCGCTGGCCTCCGAGACCAAGTTCCCGGAGTACTACGACGACGCGGTGGTCTTCGGGGAGTTCACCCGGGACAAGATCTACATGATGCGCACCAACGGCAGCGGCAAGCTGGTCGGGCGTGGAGCAGTTCCTGCCGGGCATCGTCTTCGACAACCCGATGGACATGGAGTTCGGCCCGGACGGCAACCTCTACCTGCTGGAGTACGGCGACGGCTTCTTCGCCGAGCAACCCGGACGCCGCGCTGTCGGTGATCCGCTACGCCAAGGGCACCCGCGCGCCGGTGGCGGAGCTGACGGCCAGCCCCACCTCCGGCCAGGCGCCGCTGACCGTCGCAGTTCTCCAGCGAGGGCTCCACGACGCGGACCCGGACGAGACCGATCACCTACGCCTGGGACTTCGACGGCAGACGGCACCATCGACTCGACCGACGGCGAACCCGTCGCACACCTACACCGAGCCGGGTGAGTACCGCGCCAACCTCCGCGTCACCGACGAGGGGGGCAGGCACCGCGGCCGTGCGGCCTCGGCCGACGTCAGGATCGTCGTGGGCAACGAGGTCCCGCAGGTGGCGTTCGTGACGCCGCAGACGGGCGACACCTTCTCGTTCGGCCAGCAGGTGGCGTTCGAGGTCACCGTCACCGACGACCAGGAGATCGACTGCTCCCGGGTGTCGGTCACCTACATCCTCGGCCACGACGACCACGGGCACCCGCAGACGACCGCGCTCGGGTGCACGGGCACGATCACCACCACCCTGCCGGGCGGTCACGACCCCGGCGAGGACCAGCTGCGTGGCGTGTTCGTGGCCACCTACACCGACGACGGCGGCGACGCGGGGGTCCCGCTGACCGGGTCGGCCGAGGTCGTCCTCACGCCGACCGTCACCCCCTGACCACCACCTGATCTGAGAGGACCACCACCATGTGCTTCGGATTCGACGGGGCGCCCGCGCTCCAGCGGTCGCTGGCCGCACGCGGGCGCCGACAGGCGCACCTTCCTCACCGGCGTGCTCGCCCTCGGGGCCGGCGGCGCCGCCGTCGGCGCCGGTGCGGCGCCCGCCCTCGCCGCACCCGGCGAGCCCGGCACCCGCCGGGTGCCGCGCGGCCACATCAGCATCCAGCTGTACACCCTGCGCAGCGCCATGACCGACTGGGACAGCGCCCGCCGGGTGCTGCGCAAGCTGGGGAACACCGGCTACGGCCGGGTCGAGCTGGCCGGCCTGTACGGGCAGGACGCCAAGACGGTCGCGAGGTACCTGAGCCGTCAGGGGATCTGGTCGACCTCGTCGCACGTGGGCATCTCGGGCGACGTGGCGGGCCTGGAGGCCAAGCTGCAGGACGCCAAGACGCTCGGCAACCACTACATCAACGTCCCCTACCTGAACTCCGACGACCCGGACGACTGGAAGCAGTGGGCGGACCAGATGAACGCCGAGGCGGCTGCCGCGCGTCGGATGGGCATCCGGTACGGCTACCACAACCACGCGCACGAGTTCACGACCGTGTTCGCCGACGGCTCGACCCCCTGGTCGATCTTCATGGAGCGGCTCGACCCCAAGCTCGTGCACCTCGAGGTCGACCTCTACTGGGCCGTCACCGGCGGCGTCGGGGTCGGTGCCGCCGACCCCGTGCAGTACGCGATCGACGTCATCCAGGACGCGCCGCTCAAGACGCTCCAGTACCACGTCAAGGACCGGCACTCGGAGGAGTCCGAGACGCCGGGCGACATGGCCGACCTCGGCACCGGGACGATCGACTTCTCCCGGATCTTCGACGCGCACACCGTGCGCGAGTACATCGTGGAGAACGACACCCCGGACGTGACCCCGCTCCAGACGGCCGAGGTGGGGTACTCCTACCTGCGCCAGCTGAGGTTCTGACCCCGGACCCCTGGCCAGCCGCTGCCCCGGACCGTCCGGTCCGGGGCAACGGTGCGTCCGGGCGCGACCACCCCGGTGCCGCTGCCCGTTTCGCTAGTTCGGTGCCCGACGTGGCACTGGACTGACGATGCGACACGCGTTCAGTGCCCGATTGCCTCGTCCAGTGGTCGCCGTCAGTCGCGGACGCGCGGGATCCCGTCCAGGACCGCCTCGAGCCGGTCGGCCTGCGCACCCTCGGGGACGACGGCGCGGGCGGCGTCGGCGACGTCCTGGATGGTCGGCGTGGTGTCGTCGCCGTCGCGGCGCAGCCGCCGCTCCTCGCCCGAGACGAAGTCGCGCAGCACCTCGCGGGCGCCGGCCAGGTCGTCGTGCCAGGGCAGCACGGTCGCGGCGTCGAGCCGGCGACCCTCGCCCGAGAGCTCGTCGGCGCCGGTCACCTCCGCGTCGCGGACGATGGCGTCGACATCGGCCGAGAGCGTGCTCCCCGGCTGCCCGGACGCCGAGACCGGCCGCACGTACACCTGCACCATCATCGCCCGGGTGTCGGCCAGAGCCACTGCGGCAGCGGCGGTCTCGACGTCGGCCACGAGAGCGTCGACCTCGCGCTCGCGCTGGCTGCGGTCGACCACCACCGCCCCGAGGAGCAGCACGGCGGCCACGGACGCGACCACGACCCAGCGGCGCCGGGGCCGTCGGGGCTCGGAGCCGACGACGTCGGCGTCGCCGGCGGGCTCGTGGTCGCCGAGACGCTCGATGTGCAGGACGACGGGCTCGCCGCCGGGGTCAGCCGGGCGCACCGGAGGCCAGCAGGTCGGCGAGCGGGTCAGGGGACGCGGTGCGCCAGACGCCGGGAGCGATGCCGTGGTGGCGGCGGAAGGCGCGGTGGAAGGCCGGTGCCGAGCCGTACCCGACCCTGCGCGCCACCTGCTCGAGGGTGGCGCCGCGGTCGCGCAGCAGCCGTCCGGCCAGGTCCATCCGCCACCCGGTGACGTACGCCATCGCCGGTTCACCCGCGAGGGCGGTGAACCGCGCCGCGAAGCCCGAGCGCGAGACGCCGGCGCGGCGGGCCAGCCGGTCGAGCGTCCAGTCGGCGGAGGGGTCGTCGTGGAAGGCCTGCAGGGCGGGGCCGAGCACGGGGTCGCGGACGGCACGCGCCCACCCCTCGCGCTCGCCCGCGGCGTCCCACCACTGCCGCACGGCGTGGACGAGCAGCACCTCGGCCAGTCGCGCGGTGACGACGTCGCTGCCGGTGCCGGGGTTCTCGCTCTCGCGGGCGATCAGGTCGAGGACGCCACCGACCCACGGCTCGCCGGTGGTGTCGACGAGCAGCGACGGGGGCAGCGACCGCATCAGGCGCCCGACCGCCAGGTCGGTGAAACGCACTGCACCGCAGACGAGTCCGGCTGAGGCGCCGCCACCGCCGAAGGACATCCGCTCGTACCGCTCGCCCACCACCTCGCGCTCCACCGCCTGCAGCGGCAGCGTCGTGGCGTCGGGCCCGCTCCGGATGGTGTGACCGGTGCCGTGCGGCACCACGAGCAGGTCGCCCGGTGCGATCTCGGTGCTGCGGCCGTCGACCTCGACGACACCGCGTCCGGACGTCATGACGTGGAAGACCACGACCTGGGGCAGCGCGGGCACCGCGATCCCCCAGGGCTCGGTGAGGCGCGAGGTCGAGTGGAAGACACCGGTCATCGCGATGTCGACCAGCGGGTCCGGCGGGAGCGGACGCGCCGCGAGCACCTGGGGGACGGTCGTCGGTGGCACGTCGGTCATCCTCCCCCGGCCTGGACGATCGGGCAAGAGGTGCGGTCGTCCGAGCATTGTCCGTCCAGCGTGTGCGGTCGACGATCGATCCACGAGGGACGACGGACGTCCCCACGGACGCGAGGAGACGACGATGAAGGTGCTGGTGGTCGGGGCGAGCAGGGGCACCGGGCTGGCCGTGGTGCGGCGGCTGGTGGCCGACGGGCACGAGGTGACGGCGTTCGGACGGACCGCGCACGCCGGGTCCTTCCCGGACGGCGTGCGGGTGGAGCGCGGCGACGTCGCCGACGCGTCGGCGCTCGACCGCGCGGTGGCCGGTCAGGACGCGGTGGTGGTGACGCTCGGCATCTCCGACAACGCGATGAAGGTGCGGCTGCTGCGGCGCGCGGGAACCGCGCTCGACGTGCGCTCGGCCGGGACCCGCGCCGTGGTGGCGGCCATGCACCGCCACGACGTGGAGCGGCTGGTGGTGCAGACGACGATCGGTGCGGGCGAGTCGTTCACGAGCCTGTCGCTGTCGTGGAAGGCGATGTTCCGGGTGGTCCTCGCCGACCAGCTGCGCGACTCCGAGCGGCAGGAGGACCTCGTCCGCTCGAGCGGCCTGCGGTGGACGCTGGTCCGGCCCGTCTCCCTCCACGACGACGCGCCCTCGTCGCCGGTCCTCGTGTCGTCGACCGGCGAGGTGGTGTCGATGAAGGTGTCGCGGGCCCAGGTCGCCGGCGTCATCGCCGACGTCGTCGGTGCGGACGAGCGGGTGGGCCAGACCCTCGCGGTGTCGGCCTGAGCGTGAGGCGGATGTGCAGAAGAGGGGCGTCCGGCGCAGGTGGACGCCCCTCTCCTGCGCATCTGCGGCCGGTAGGCTCGTCGGCGCGGGGCAGTAGCTCAGCCGGTCAGAGCAGCGGACTCATAATCCGTCAGGTCGTGGGTTCGAGCCCCACCTGCCCCACGTTTGCGCAGGTCAGAGGCCTGCTCACCGATATTGTCGCGGCTGGCGGCCGTGCCCCACCACCCCCTGTCGTGCGCCCCCGCGCGGCGGGAAGGCACTCGAACTCGTCGCCGCTGGCGTCATCGGGGACCAAAACGGATCCGGGCCATCACTCATGCCTCCTGAGCATGTTACGAGACGGTGCCAAGTATTGGACGCATACGGGGCAGGTGTGGACACTGAACTGCATGACGACGAAGCGCCTGTTCCCCGTCCGCCCGTGGACCGCCGCGACGCACCACCTCACCGCGGCGCACGCAGCTCGTACCGCTCGCAAGCAGATGGAGGCGGAGTTGGCCGGCTACTCCTCGCCCGCCGAGCGGCTGGAGCTGGACGCCATGCTCGCCCGCCACGAGTACGCCGAGGTCGCGGACATCCACCGCATCGTCGCCCGGCAGCGCACCGCCGCCTGACGGCTTCGGGCAGCCGACCCCGGCATGCCTCGAGGTCAACGACCTCCCCAGCACCCATGACGTAGCGTCATGGACGTGGAGACCGACGTCCTGAGGTGGTTCCAGCTGGTGGTCGACGGTGTGACGCTCACCGAGGTCGCCGACCTGTACGGGGTCAGCCAACCCGGTGTTTCCCGTGCCCTGGCCCGGCTCGAGGACGAAGTGGGCACGCCGCTGCTGCGTCGGAGCGGGCGCGTGCTCCGTCCCACCCACGCGGGGACCGCCTTCAAGCGTCACGTCGACGTGTGCGTGCACGGCTTGGACGACGGCCTGGCTGCCGTCAGCCAGCTGGTCGACCCGGAGACCGGGACCGTCACGATCGCCTTCCCGCCATCGCTGGGGACGTGGTTGGTCCCCGACCTGATCGGACGTTTTCGCCTTCGGTACCCGCAGGTGCACTTCCGTCTCCAGCAGTCCGACGACGCGCTCGGATCGTCGCTGGTCGCGGGAGGCAGCGTCGACCTGGAGTTCACCGCTCGACGTCCGCGCAACCCCGCCGTTCACTTCGAGCGCCTGTTCGCTCAGCCCCTCGAGCTGGCCGTGCCGGCAGACCACTGGACCGCGGGGCGCCGGACCGTCGCCCTCGCCGACGTGGCCGACGAGGCCTTCGTGGTCCTCACCCCCTCCTGGGAGCTGCGAACCCTGTCGGACCGGCTCTGCGCCGGAGCCGGCTTCACCCCGCGCGTGGTGTTCGAGGCGACCGACCTCTCTGTCGTCCGGGGATTCGTCGCCGCCGGACTCGGCGTCGCGATCGTCCCCGCGACCGACGCCGACCGGAGCGCCGCCGGCGTCGCCCATCGCGCCCTGCGCATCACCGACACGGGCGCACACCGCGACGTGGGGTTGACGTGGTCGCAGGACCGACGCCTCCTGCCGTCGGCGGAGCTCTTCCGCACGGCGGTGCTGGAGCAGAGGCGTCGGTTGTCCGAGCGCTGACCTCCCCAGGACGACCTCTGGCGGCTCAGCCCTCCACGATCGGCGGAGGCTCCGCAGCGCCGGTCATGATGGCGACGGCCTCGGACATGGAGTGGCTCGTCGGGGTGATGACCGTGGCTCGTCGGCCGAGGCGTTGGATGTGGATCCGGTCGGCGATCTCGAAGACGTGCGGCATGTTGTGGCTGATCAGGATGACCGGCAACCCGCGGTCGCGGACGTCCCGGATGAGCTGGAGGACGCGATTGCCCTCCTTCACCCCCAGGGCGGCCGTCGGCTCGTCCAGGATGACGACCTTGCTGCCGAAGGCGGCCGCCCTGGCCACGGCGACACCCTGGCGCTGGCCACCCGACAGGCTCTCCACCGCCTGGCCGATGTTCTGGAGGGTGGCGATCCCGAGCTCGCTCATGTGCCGCTCGGCCTCCGCGCGCATGTGCTTGCGGTCCAGCATCCGGAAGATCGAACCGGCGATGCCGGGCTTGCGCTCCTCGCGCCCGAGGAACAGGTTGTCGGCGATGTCGAGCCCCGGCGCCACCGCCAGCGTCTGGTAGACGGTCTCGATGCCGGCGGCCCGCGCGTCCATCGGGTTCTTGAACTGCACCGGCTCGCCGTCGAGGTAGATCTGGCCCGCGTCGGGGACCAGGGCCCCGGACAAGGCCTTGATCAGGCTCGACTTGCCGGCTCCGTTGTCGCCGATGACGGCCAGGATCTCACCGGGGTAGAGCTCCAGGTCGCTGTTCTCGATCGCCGTCACCCTGCCGTAGCGCTTGACCAGGCCCTTCGCGGCCAGGACGGGGGTCCGGGCGGCGCCGCCGCCCCCGGACGACTTCGACATCTCCGTGGCAGTCATACCTTCACCTTCCGGATCCACTGGTCGATGGAGACGGCCACCAGGACGAGGAGGCCGATGGCGAAGCCCTGCCAGACGACGTCGACGCCCGCGAGCTGGAGGCCGTTGCGGAACACCCCGACGATCAGCGCGCCGACGAGGGTCCCGATCACGGCCCCGCGCCCGCCGAACAGGCTCGTGCCGCCGAGCACGACGGCCGTGATCGAGTCCAGGTTGTACTCGACGCCCACGTTCGGGCTCGCCGAGGCCAGGCGTCCCATCAGGATCCACGCGCCGATGGCGTAGATGGCACCGGCCACCGTGTAGACCGACAGCAGCACCCGATCGGTACGGATCCCCGCCAGGCGTGCCGACTCGAGGTCGTCACCGGTGGCGTAGACGTGCTTCCCCCAGGCCGTCCGCCCCAGTGAGTAGTAGAAGGCCCCGAAGAGCAGCAGCATGATGATCGAGCCGTAGGTCAGGCTGAAACCCCCGAACGAGATGTCCGCCCTGCCGGTCCACGTCATGATCGACGGCATGTCCGAGCCGCGCACGGTCTCGCTCTTGGAGACGACGGCGTTCAGGGACAGGAAGATGCTGAGGGTGCCGAGCGTGACGATGAACGGTGGCAGCCTCAACCGGGTGACCAGCAGGCCGTTGACCAGCCCCATCGCGGTGCCCAGGACGAGCCCGACGACCAGGGCCAGCGGACCGGGCATGCCCGCGTCGGTCGCCAGGTTGGCCATCAGGATCGAGGAGAAGACGGCGATGGCGCCGACCGACAGGTCGATGCCGGCCGTCAGGATGATGATCGTCTGTCCGAGGGCCAGCACCGCGATGACGGTGACCTGCTGGAGCACCAGGCTCAGGTTGGACGCGGAGACGAACCTGTCGTTCAGGACCGCGAACGCGACGATCGCGAGGACGAGGACCGCGAGCGGGCCGAGAGTCGGCTGGCTGTGCAGGACGTGCTGGATCCTCAGCACCAGCGAGTCGGACCTGTGATCGTCGAAGCCGGACCCGGAGGGCACGGGCGGTTGCGTCGCGGTGGCGGGCCCACCGGAGGCAGTCGGAGGGTTCTGATCGGTCATGCGTCTACTCCTTCGTCTGTCGAGACTGCTGCTGGCGTGCGGGGAGACGGCCCAGGTCGGCGTGGACGCCGCTCTGGGCCGCCGCTCCTGCGACGGACCGTCTGCGGTCCGCGTTCAGCCCCAGCAGTTCTCGAGTCCGTAGGCTGAGTCCTGCGACTCGACGCCGTCCTGCGGGTCGTCGGTGATCAGCTCGACGCCCGTGTCGACGCTCGCCTCCGGCTTCGTGCCGTCGGCTGCGAACGCCGCCAGCGCCTCCACGCCGAGCGAGGCCATCTTCAGCGGGAACTGCATGGAGGTGGCGCCGATCGCGCCGGCCTCGACGTCGGTCACGCCGGGGCAGCCGCCGTCGACCGACACGATGGTGACCTCGTCCTCCTTGCCGGCCGCCTTCAGCGCCTCGTAGGCCCCGGCAGCGGCGGGCTCGTTGATCGTGTAGACGAGGTTGATGCTGTCGTCCTGCGAGAGCAGGTTCTCCATGGCCGTCCGACCGCCCTCCTCGCCTCCGTCGGTGACGTCGTGGCCGACGATCCGCGGGTCGTCCTCGTCGCCGATCCTGGTCTTGTCGGCGACGTCGATGCCGAAGCCCTCGAGGAAGCCCTGGTCGCGCTGCACGTCCACCGACACCTGGTTGGCGTTCAGGTCGAGCAGGGCGATCCTCGCCTCGGTTCCCTCCGCCTCGAACTTGGCCTTGGCCCACTGCCCGATGAGCAGACCGGCCTGGTAGTTGTCCGTGGCGAAGGTGGCGTCGACCGCGTCTGCAGGGTCCGTCTCGGTGTCCAGGGCGATGACGAGCATCCCTGCCTGGCGGGCCTTGTCGATCGAGGGGACGATCGCGGCCGAGTCCGACGGCGTGATCAGGAAGCCCTTCGCACCGGAGGAGATGAGGCTCTCGATGGCCTGCACCTGAGCCTCGTTGTCACCGTCCTGCTTTCCGGCGAAGGACTGCAGCTCGAGGCCTTCGGCGTCGGCAGCGGCCTGCGCGCCCTCCTTCATCTTCACGAAGAACGGGTTCGTGTCGGTCTTGGTGATCAGACCGATCACCTCGCCGTCACCGCTTCCCGTCGTCCCGCCGTCGTCCCCGCCGCAGGCCGTGAGACCGAGCGTGATCGCGAGGCCGGCCGCGGCGAGGGTGCGGGTGCGGCGTGAGCTGGAGTGAACAGACATGGAGTTCCTCTCGAGGGATTCTGCCTTGGCAGCATTGAGCAAGACGGTCGTGCTGTCGAGGGTGGGCTGGTGAGGACCGCGATTCGTGATCGCGGCGGTGCGGGGGCGCTGCGTCGGTGGGCGACGCGGACGTGGGCTCGTGCGGTCCTGGTCACCGGGCCACGGCATCACGGGTCCCGTCCGGCACGCCGGTGCGGGCGACGACGTCGCCGTCCACCCGCAGCTCAGCGCGCGCGGAGGTGGCGACGACGTCGGTGTCGCGCTGGTCGACTCCGTGGGCCCACTCGCTCGCTGCTCGCACGGGCTCGCCGAACCGCTGGTGCCGCCACGAGTCGCCGCAGGCGCTCCTGCTCACCGCGCTCGAGGTACCGGACCTCGGACAGGTCGTGGGCGAGGCGCGAGAGCAGGGCTGCGTACCCCGCGGCGTCGAACGCGTCCGGCGCCCCCTTGCGTCCCAGGCGTCCGAGGCGCTCGAGCTCGGCGTCGGCGAGGTGGTAGCCGTCCATGGGGACCTGGGCGACCCGGCCGCGTCCGGTCCCGGCTGGGGGTGGTCGCGCAGTCGCTCAGCCAGGGCATCGGAGGACCTGCTCGCGCCGGCGCCGGGGGCGCCCACGATGCCCAGCGGGCCGCGACGCCCGCCGGCGACCAGGTCGTGAGCACGGCGGAGGAGGCCCGGGAGGGTCGCTGCGATCGGGGTCTCGCCCATCCCAGCTCCTCGTGTCGAATGAGCCAACCGGCCGCGTCTTCGCGCCTGACTGAACACTAGGGTGTGCGCAAGCGCTTGCGCAAGGGCTTTCGCGCTTGAATCGGTGTAGCGTCACGGGGGTGAGGTCCGGGAGGTCCCAATGGTGACGATGGCCGAGGTGGCCGCGGTGGCCGGCGTGAGCCAGTCCACGGTCTCCCACGTCCTCAACTCCACCAGGGTGGTCAGCGACGACACCCGTGAGTCCGTCCTGCGCGCCATCGCGAGCACGGGGTACCGGCGCAACGCCCTGGCCCACTCCCTGGCGACGTCGAGGACGTCGACGCTCGGGCTCGCGAGCAGCTCAGCGACCAATCCCTACTTCGCCGACCTGGTGCGATCGGTGGAGGCCGGCGCCCGTGCGGCCGGGTACAGCCTCGTCGTGGGCGACACGTGGGAGGACGGCGAGCAGGAACAGCGCGTCGTGCAACAGCTCGTCGACCGCCAGGTGGACGGACTGCTCCTGGTGCCGAGCCCGGACGCGATCCACCAGGCCCTGCCGTTCCTCGCCTCGACGGGGGTGCCAGTCGTCCTGCTCGACCGCTTCACCGACGTGGAGCTGGATCAGGTTGCGCCCGACAACGACTCCCCCACAGCCCTTCTCACCGGACATCTCGCCGACCTGGGCCACCGACGGATCGCCATCGTCGCTGGCCGCGAGGGCTTGCACTCCACCGAGGAGCGGCTCGCCGGCCATCTCAAGGTGGTCGCGGACCGCGGGCTCGATCCCGACCCGTCCCTGGTCCTGCGGGGGGCAGCCAGGTGCACGAGGCTGAGCGGGCCGTGCTGGGCCTGCTGGGAGCACAGCGGCAGCCCGACGCGCTCGTCGTCGCCAACAACGCCATGACCATCGGGACACTGCGCGCGCTGCGAACGCTCGGGCTGCGAGTACCCCAGGACATGCCTCTGGTCTGCTACGACGACTTCGAGTGGTCGGATCTGTTCGAGCCCAGACTCACCGCGATCTCCCAGGACGTCCCCGCGATGGGCGTTCGCGCCGTCGAGCTCGTCGTCGAGCGCATCCACGGGCGAGCCGACCCTCCCCGTCGCGAGCGGATCGCCACCACCTACCACCATCGGACCTCGTGCGGCTGCTCGGACGCGACCGGCCGCTGAGGGGCCCCGTCCGGCTCCCTCAGGTCCCCTGACCGCTGGCCGAGTGGTCTCGTGCTCGATGGGGGTGGGACAGCCCGGTACCGACGTCGGTGTGCACCCCGCCAGCGGGATCGGGCGGGCTCACGCCCCCCGTCGCGCGAGGGCAGGACCGGGTGCGTCCGTCGCCGGCCCGTGGGCTGTCGTCCCGCGACCCGCGGGCGGACCCGCGGGCTCACCGGCCCGCGGTCGGGGTACCGCTGGGATGACGCGGGCGTCGCGGTGCCGCGGCGTGGCCGCGGCGAGTCCGGCCACCACGAGGACGGCGGTCGCCGACGGCGGCGGCCACCGGCAGCCCGGTCTGCACCACCAGCAGCGGGAGCACCGCCGTCCCCGCCGCCGAACCGAGCGCACGTCCGGCGGTGACCGAGGCGAGGGCACCGGTGACCCGGTCCGGCTCCCGGCTGGCGGCGGCGCTGTCGAGCAGTCCCTCCAGCAGCGTCATGCACAGCCCTGACATCAGCTGGGCGACGCACAGCAGGGGGACCGACACCGGTGCGACGACCCAGCCCGCCACCATGCCGGCCGCCACGAGGCAGTACAGCGTCGCACGACGACCCCAGGCGTCGCAGCACGCGCGGACGCGAGCGTGCCCGCCACGAGCGAGCCGACGACGAACGACACGGCCGCGGCCGCCACGGCGGTCCTGCCGTGCGCCTGCTCGGACAGGGCCACGTACAGCAGCGTCGGCGCCGACCCCACGAGCATGAGCAGGCCGCCGGCCAGCGGGCAGGACGGACAGACGCCTCGCGCCGCCCTCCGGCACCGCAGCGGCCCGGCGGACGCGCGAGCCGCGCGCGACCAGCAGGGTGGGCACGAGCCCGAGCACGTTGGTGACCATGAGGAGCCGACCAGCACCCCGTGCCGGGCTGCGGGGTCCACGGTGAGGAACGCGGCCAGGGCGACCCCGCCCGCCTCGACCGCCGCCACGCCGGTGCCGTACCAGGTGAGCGCCGCGGGCCCGGGCCGGACGGCGGCCACCTCGGCGCGCATGGCGGCGTACCCGGTCCAGGCGGTGATGTTCATGACGCCGACGCACAGCGACCAGCAGCAGCAGCGGGCGCCTGCGACAGGACGAGCAGCGGCGAGCGTCACGCGCAGGCCCAGCTCGACGACGGTCACCGTCCCGAGCAGCCGCCGGCCGTCCAGCCGTGCGGCCACCCGCCCCGCCACCGGCGCGGACAGCGCGACGCCGACGAGCATGGCCGCGCTGCAGACGCCGACGGCGGCCAGCCCGTGCTCCTCCGCCACCCAGAGGACGACGCACGGTCCAGGCCATGGACAGGCACAGCGAGTCCACGCAGGCCGGCACCCATGAGCGCCGCCAGCCGCCGCCGGTCGCCGCCGCGGGGCCCGGCTGCCCGGCCGGGGCCGGCCGCGGACTCACCCGTCGACGAAGTGCGTGCGTGGGCGGCGGGAAGCCGTTGAAGGACGAGGCGTAGCTCAGGGTGTAGGCACCGGCGGAGGCGATGTAGAGCCGGTCGCCCTCGTTCATGGTCACCGGCAGGGAGGCGCCGTAGAACATGGTGTCCGAGCTGTCGCAGCGACGGGCCGGTGATCGTGAACGGGCATGTGCTCGACGGACCCGTGGTCGCCGCGCGAGCTCCACAGCGGGAAGCGCCACTGGCCCACGGTCTGCTGGGTCTCCATCAGGCCGTTGTAGGCGCCGACGTCGAGGTAGAGCCACTCCTCGCCCGCGCGCTCCTCGCGCCCGAGGACGCTGGCCACCATGACGGCCGTCTCGGCCACCATGTGACGGCCCGGGCTCGGCGGCGATCAACGTCGGCTCGTAGGGGAGCAGCTCGTCCAGCGCCCGCTCGACGACGTCGCCGATCTGCTCGATGGACGGGACCGGGTCGCCGTAGCGCGCCGGGAAGCCCCCGCCGATGTCGAGCATCTCCACCCGGACGCCGTCCGAGCTGCAGGTTGCGCATGATGCGCCCGGCCGAGGCGATCGCCTGCCGCCAGGCCGAGGTGGCGGCGCACTGCGAGCCGACGTGGAACGTCAGCCCGTACGGCTGCAGGCCGAGCCGCGGCGGCCTCCTGGAGCAGGGCGCGCGCGTGGTGCGCCTCGGCCCCGAACTTGCGCGAGAGCGGGAAGATGCTGCCGCTGTCGTCGACGCGCACCCGGATGTAGACGGCGCTGCCCGGGGGCGACGCGGGCGATCTTGTGCAGCTCGCCCTCGGAGTCGGCGGCGAAGCGCCACAGACCCGCCCGGGCGGCCTCGAAGATGTGCGAGGCCGGCTTGACGGTGTTGCTGTACAGGACGTCGGCGGGGTCGACGCCGATCGACTGCAGCAGCCGCAGCTCCCCGAGCGACGCCACCTCGAACCCGGCGCCCTCGGCCGGCCGCGGTGCGCAGCACCTCCGGGGCGGAGTTGCACTTGACCGCGTAGTGCGCGCGCACGCTGGGCAGGGCGCGGGCGAACCGCCGGAAGCGGTCGGCGAGCATGCCGCAGGTCACCGGCCAGGAACGGCGTCGGCAGGTCGAGCGCAGACAGGACGTCCGGCGAGAGGCCCTCCGGCCAGGCGGCGGGGTGCTCGAGGTGCGGGCCCAGGCCGAGCACGGACGTCGTCATCAGGTCTCCTTGTCGGTACGGGGCACGGTCGGCCCCTCAGGAGTTGTCGGCCGCTGCGCGCCGACCGTTGAGCCGCGTCGCCCGCACGGGTGAAGGGGGCCGGCTGACGTCCACCTGGCTGCTCCGGTGGTCGATACCACGGCGGTGACCACCACCCAGCCCGCGCGCCGACGCCTCGCTCGTCGGCGCTGTCGTCGCCGTCGTGCTCGCTGTGGGCGCGCCGGGCTCGCGAGCCTGCCCGCCCACGTCGCGCCGCTCCACCTGTCCAACGTCGGCCTGCTGCGTCTTCTCGCTGGCCGCCGGTGTCGCCGCCGTCGTCCGCGGACGTCGGCACACCGGACGCGTCCGCCTGTACTGGCTGCGGCTGGGCGCGGCGTCGGGCGCCTGGGCCGGCGGCATGGCGGCGTGGACCTGGTACGAGTCGGTGCTGGGGGTCGAGGTGCCGTTCCCCGTCGGTCGCCGACGTCGGCTACCTCGCCGCTCCCGCTGCTCGCCGGGTGGGCGCTGCTGAGCCTGCCGCTCGCGGCCCCGACGGCCGCCGGGCGGGCCCGCACGGTGCTGGACGGCCTGATCGTCGCCAGCTCGCTGCTGCTGGTCAGCTGGATGCTCGTCCTGGACTCCATCGTGCAGGCCGGCGGCAGCATCATCTCAGCCAGGTGATCTCGCTCGCCTACCCGGTGAGCGACATCGTCCTCATCACCACCGTCGTCTACACCTGGATGCGCGCCCGCAGCCGGCACACGACCCTGCCGGTGCACCTGCCGCTGATCGGCGTGGGGCTGCTGGCCCTCGCCGTGTCCGACTCGGGGTTCGTCTACCTGACGACGTCCGGGGTCGTACAGCTCCGGCACCTGGATCGACCTGGGGTGGGGGGTCGGCTTCTGCCTGCTGGCTGCTGGCCGCGCTCTGGCCCGGCGAGGACGTCGCGACGTCGAGCCGGACGACGAGGACGAGGTGGCCGCTCGTCCGCTCGGGCAACCTGCTGCCCTACGCCGCCGTGGCGGTGGCGCTGCTCACCTCGTCGGTCGAGGTGCTGCAGGGGCAGACGACCGGCGCGGTGCACTTCTGGATCCGGACCTCGATGATGGTGCTGCTCGTGGCCCGCCAGGTCCTCACGCTGCTGGAGAACCATGCGCTGACCCGGGACCTCGAGCGTCGGGTCGAGGCACGGACCGCCGAGCTGCGAGCCAGCGGCGAGCGCTTCGCCGCGCTGGTGCAGCACAGCTCCGACCTGGTCACGCTGGTCGACCGGTCCGGCACCGTGCTCTACCAGAGCCAGTCCAGCCGTCGGCTGCTCGGGTACGACGAGCTGGAGATGGTCGACCGGCCCGCTGACCGACTTCGTCACGGCGCGGCCGGCGCCGACGAGCTGACCGCCGTGCTGGCGGGCGTGGCGGGCGACGTCGACCGGGTGCAGACGGTCGCGCAGCACGTGGCGTCACGCCGGCGGCCGGGAGTGCGAGATGGAGGTGACGGTGACCAACCTGCTGGCAACCCGGCGGTCGCCGGTCTGGTGCTCAACTCCCGCGACGTCACCGACCGCGTGAGGCTGGAGAAGCAGCTGACGCACCAGGCCTTCACCGACTCGCTCGACGGGCCTCCCCAACCGGCCGCTGTTCAAGGACCGGCTGCAGCACGCCTTCGCCCGCTCGAGCGTCGCCTCCTCGGCGCTGGCGCGTCTACTTCCTCGACCTCGACGGGTTCAAGGGGGTCAACGACACGCTCGGGCACAGCGCCGGCGACCACCTGCTCATCGAGGTGGCCGCCCGCCTCCGGTCGCTCGTGCGGCCCGGCGACACGGTCGCCCGGTTCGGGGGCGACGAGTTCGCGGTCCTCGTCGAGGGCGTGCCCGACGGCGACGGCACGGCGCTCGCCCGAGCGGGTCTGCGACGCCTTCGACGCACCCCTTCCTCCTCGGCGGCGACGAGGTGCACGTCTCGGTGAGCATCGGCATCGCCTACCGGGACGACCCGACGGTCGACGCCGAGCAGATGCTGCGCAACGCCGACCTGGCCATGTACCAGGCCAAGGCGGGTCCCGAGGGCTTCGCGGTCTACGCCCCGCAGATGCACGAGGGCCTGGTCGCCCGGATGCGGCTGGAGGCCGACCTGCGCAAGGCCCTCGCCGAGGAGCAGTTCGTCGTGCACTACCAGCCCATGATGTCCATGCGCACGGGCGAGATGACCGGCGTGGAGGCCCTCGTGCGCTGGCAGCACCCCGAACGCGGGCTGATCCCGCCGAACGACTTCATCCCGCTGGCCGAGGCGACCGGCCTCATCCGTCCCCTGGGTCTGTGGGTGCTGCGCGAGGCCTGCCGGCAGGCGGTGGCCTGGGAGGCGGAGGGCCGTGACCACCGGGGAGCTCAAGCTCAGCGTCAACGTGTCGGCGCGGCAGCTCCAGCAGGACGACCTGGTCGAGCAGGTCGTCGGCGTGCTGCGAGGAGACCGGCATGCCCGGCTGCCTGCTCACCCTGGAGATGACCGAGAGCGTGCTGCTGGACAAGGGCGACGAGACCCTGGCCACCCTGCAGGCGCTCCGGGCGCTCGGCATCCGGCTGGCGATCGACGACTTCGGGACCGGCTACTCCTCGCTCAGCTACCTGCACAGCTTCCCCGTCGACATCCTCAAGATCGACCGCAGCTTCGTGGAGCGACTGTCCACCGGTGGTGACGGGGGCCTGGTCAGCACCATCCTGCGGCTCGGGCGCACCATGAACCTGGAGACCGTCGCCGAGGGGGTCGAGGACCCGCAGGAGCTGCTGACCGCTGCGACGGCAGGGCTGCACGACCGGGCAGGGGTACCACTTCTCGCCTCCGGTGCCCGCCGACGGGATCCGAGCGGCTGCTGGAGGACCGGAGCGCGAGTGGGGCCATGTCCGTTCCGGCACCGCGCAGGCGCAGCTCGGCGACCGTGCCGCGGTAGCTCCGTACGCACCCGGCGTCACGTGGCGCCGGCGACTGGCAGCCCCGCCCGTCACGGTACAGTTCGCTCCGGTCGGAGCGTCGAGGCGCTCCCGCACCGCCCCGGGCGGAACCGCCGAGACCCGCGCGCGACGTCGCGCCTCCACGTCCGCAGGGCTGTGTCCTGCTCCCGACCCTGAGGGGAACCCGGTTGGCCACGCCCTCCTCCGAGACCGAAGCCCGACCCGTCCGCGACCCCGCACGTGCCCGAGGCCGACGAGCAGCACTCGGTGCGGGCCGCGCTGCGCTCGCCGAAGCGGCTGCGCACCGAGGTGCTGGCCGGCCTCGTCGTCGCGCTGGCCCTGATCCCCGAGGCGATCTCGTTCTCGATCATCGCCGGCGTCGACCCGCGCGTCGGCCTCTTCGCCTCGTTCACGATGGCCGTCTCGATCGCGTTCCTCGGCGGCCGTCCCGCCATGATCTCGGCCGCGACCGGCGCCATCGCCCTGGTGATCGCGCCCGTCGTGCGCGAGCACGGGCTCGACTACCTCGTCGCGACGGTGATCCTCGGCGGGCTGATCCAGGTGCTGCTCGGCGTCCTCGGCGTCGCCCGGCTGATGCGGTTCGTCCCGCGCTCGGTGATGGTCGGCTTCGTCAACGCGCTGGCGATCCTGATCTTCCTGGCGCAGCTGCCGCACCTGATCGGCGTCCCGTGGCTGGTGTACCCGCTGGTCGCGGTCGGGCTCGCCATCATCGTCCTGCTGCCCCGCCTGACCACCGTCGTGCCCGCGCCGCTGGTGGCGATCGTCGCGCTCACCGCTGTTCACCGTCGTCGCCGCCGTCGCGGTGCCCACGGTGGGCGACGAGGGCGAGCTGCCCGAGAGCCTGCCGAGCCTGTTCCTCCCCGACGTGCCGCTCGACCCTCGAGACGCTGCAGATCATCGGGCCGTACGCCCTGGCGATGGCGCTGGTCGGGCTGATGGAGTCGCTGATGACCGCCAAGCTCGTCGACGACGTCACCGACACCCACTCGAACAAGACCCGCGAGGCCTGGGGCCAGGGCGTGGCCAACGTCGTCACCGGCTTCTTCGGCGGCATGGGCGGCTGCGCGATGATCGGCCAGACGATGATCAACGTGAAGGTCTCCCGCGCCCGGACCCGCATCTCGACCTTCCTCGCCGGGGTCTTCCTGCTGGTGCTCGTCGTCGGTCTGGGCGACCTGGTCGCCTGATCCCGATGGCCGCGCTGGTCGCCGTGATGATCCTCGTCTCGGTCGCCACCTTCGACTGGCACAGCATCCGGCCCAGCACCCTGCGACGGATGCCGAAGAGCGAGACCACCGTGATGGTCTCGACCGTCGCGGTCGTGGTGGCCACCCACAACCTCGCGATCGGCGTCATCGTCGGGGTGCTCGTCGCGATGGTGATGTTCGCCCGGCGCGTCGCGCACCTGACCGAGGTCGTCACGCTCGACCACCCGGACGAGGACACCCGCGTCTACGGGGTCAACGGCGAGCTGTTCTTCGCCTCCAGCAACGACCTCGTGTACCAGTTCGACTACGCCGGCGACCCGCAGAACGTGATCATCGACCTGTCCAACTCCCACATCTGGGACGCCTCGACGGTCGCCGACGCTCGACGCCATCACGACGAAGTACGAGCGCAAGGGCAAGAACGTCACCATCACCGGGCTGAACCACGACCAGCGCCGACCGCCACTCGCGTCTCGCCGGCCACCTGGGCGCCGGCCACTGACCCGCCGGCGGCGCCCGACCGTCAGGCGTCGATGACGACCGGGATGATCATCGGGCGCCGGCGGTAGCGCCGCTCGGCCCACCGGGCCACCGTGCGCGTGATCAGCTGCTCGAGCTGGTGGGTGTCGCCCACGCCGTCGGCGGCGGCCTTGGCCAGCGCCTCGCGGATGCGGGTCACGACCTCGGCGGTGTCGAGGCCCTCCAGGATCAGGCCGCGGGCGAGGAAGTCGGGCTCCTCGGCCAGCTCGCCGGTGTCGGCGTCGACGATGGCGACGACGGTGATGACGCCCTCCTCGGCCAGCGTCCGGCGGTCCTTGAGCACCGTCTCGGTCGCGCCGCCGACGTTCGCGCCGTCGACGTAGACGTAGCCGGCGGGGACCTTGCCGGTGATGCGGGCCTTGCCGTCGACGAGGTCGACCACCACGCCGTCCTCGGCGATCACGACGTTCTCGGGCTCGACGCCGGTGCGGATCGCGAGCTCGGCGTTGGCCACCAGGTGGCGGTACTCGCCGTGCACCGGCATCACGTTGGACGGGCGCACGATGTTGTAGCAGTAGACGAGCTCGCCCGCGCTGGCGTGGCCGGAGACGTGCACCTTCGCGTTGCCCTTGTGCACGACCTTGGCGCCCCAGCGGGTCAGGCCGTTGATGACGCGGTAGATCGCGTTCTCGTTGCCCGGGATCAGCGAGCTGGCCAGCAGCACCGTGTCGCCCTCGCCGATCCGGATCATGTGGTCGCGGTTCGCCATCCGCGACAGCGCGGCCATCGGCTCGCCCTGGGAACCGGTGCACACCAGGCAGATCCGGTCGTCCGGCAGCTTCTCGAGCTGCTTGAGGTCGACGACCAGGCCCTTGCGGGATGTTCAGGTAGCCGAGCTCGGCGGCGATGGCCATGTTGCGCACCATCGAGCGTCCGACGAACGCGACCTTGCGCTTGTGCGCGTGCGCGGCGTCGAGCACCTGCTGGATGCGGTGCACGTGGCTGGCGAAGCTGGAGACGATCACGCGCCGCGGAGCGGTGCGGAACACGGTCTCGATGGCGGGGATCAGGTCGCGCTCGGCGGTGGTGAAGCCGGGCACCTCGGCGTTGGTCGAGTCGGTGAGGAACAGGTCGACGCCCTCCTCGCCGAGCCGCGCGAACGCGCGCAGGTCGGTGATCCGCTCGTCGAGCGGGAACTGGTCCATCTTGAAGTCGCCGGTGTGCAGCACCAGGCCGGCGGCGGTGCGGATCGCGACGGCGAGGCCGTCCGGGATGGAGTGGTTGACCGCGACGAACTCGAGCTCGAACGGGCCGAGCTCGATCGACGTCGCCCTCGGCCACCTGCCGCTTCTGCGGCGTGATGCGGTGCTCCTTCAGCTTGGCCTCGACGAAGGCCAGCGTCAGCCGGGAGCCGACGACCGGGATGTCCGCGCGCTCGCGCAGCAGGTACGGCACGCCGCCGATGTGGTCCTCGTGGCCGTGCGTGAGCACGATGCCGACGACGTCGTCGAGCCGGTCCCGGATCGAGGTGAAGTCGGGGAGGATGACGTCGACGCCGGGCTGGTGCTCCTCGGGGAACAGCACGCCGCAGTCGACGACCAGCAGCTTGCCCCGGTGCTCGAAGACGGTCATGTTGCGGCCGATCTCGCCGAGGCCGCCGAGGGCCACGACACGCAGGCCGTGCTCGGGCAGCGCGGGCGGGGGACCGAGCTCGGGATGCGGGTGGCTCACACCGCCAGGCTACTGCCCGTCGTCCGCGGAGTCGTCGGCCGCCAGCCGGGTCAGCGCCACCTCGGGGTTCTCGCGGCGGAACCGCCGCAGCCGCCAGATGTCGGAGAACACCGCCAGCGGGGTGCCCTCGGAGCGCCACAGCACCTCGACGCCACCGGCGGCGTCCAGCAGCGGCACGTCCGCGACCTCGCACCGGCGGGCCACCGAGTACGCGACCGGCTCCAGCGAGACGGGGCAGTGGAACTCCTCGCCCATCCGGTGGTGGACGACGTCGAACTGCATGGGCCCCACCGCGGCGAGCACCGGCGCCTGCTCGCCCCGCAGGTTCGACCGCAGCACCTGCACCACGCCCTCGGCGTCGAGCTCGCGCATGCCGCGGTGGAACTGCTTGGACCTGCTGACGTCGCGGGCGCGGGCCACCGAGAAGTGCTCGGGCGCGAAGGTGGGGATCGGCGGGAACCGCACGGCCGGGCCGTCGTACAGGGTGTCGCCCACGGCCAGCGCGGACGCGTTGACCAGCCCGACGACGTCGCCGGGCCAGGCCTCGTCGAGCACCTCGCGGGAGGCGCCGAACACCTGCTGCGCGTACTTGGTCGAGACGGGGCGCCCGGTGGAGGCGTTGACGAGGTCGACGCCGCGCTCGAACCGCCCGGACACCACCCGGACGAACGCGACCCGGTCGCGGTGCGCGCGGTCCATGCCCGACTGCACCTTGAACACCTGGCCGCTGAACGGCTGGTCGACCTCGCGGGCGCTGCCCGCGTCGTCGGGGCGCCCGCCCGGGGCGGGCGCGTGCTCCTCGAGCACGTCGAGCAGCTGGTCGACCCCGAAGTTCAGCACGGCGGACGCGAACAGCACCGGGCTCGTCGCCCCGGCCAGGAACGACTCCTGGTCGTGCACCGCGCCGGTGGCCTCGAGCAGCTCGCTCTCCTCGACCGCGGTGCGCCAGACCTCGCCCTCGCGCTCGTCGGCGTCCTGCGGCGACATCCGTTCCTGGGGAGCGACCTTGGCACCGCCCGCCGTGCGGGTGAACGCCACGTAGTCACCGCTGCGGCGGTCGAGGACGCCCCGGAAGTCGCCGGCGATCCCCACCGGCCAGGTCAGCGGGGTCGGTGCCATGCCGGTGCGCGCCTGGATCTCGTCCATCAGCGCGAGCGCGTCGAGGCCCGGCCGGTCCCACTTGTTGACCACCGTGACGACCGGCAGCCCGCGGAGCCGGCAGACGTCGAAGAGCTTCATCGTCTGGCGCTCGAGGCCGCGGGCGGCGTCGAGGAGCATGACGGCGCAGTCGACGGCGGCGAGCACCCGGTAGGTGTCCTCCGAGAAGTCCGCGTGCCCGGGGGTGTCGAGGAGGTTGATCACGACGTCGCCGCGCACCAGCTGCAGCGCCGACGAGGAGATGGAGATCCCTCGTGCCTTCTCCATGTCCTGCCAGTCCGAGACCACGCCCCGCCGACCGGCCTTGCCCTTGACGTGCCCCGCCTCGACGATCGCCCCACCGTGCAGCGCCAGCGCCTCGGTCAGCGTCGACTTGCCCGCGTCGGGGTGGCTGATCACCGCGAAGGTCCTGCGCCGGGCCGCCTCCCGGCGCACCACCGCGCCGTCCGCACCGGACGCGCTGGACCCCGTCGACGACGTGCGGACGCGGTCGGTGGAGGCATCGGTCGGCACCCGCCGAGCGTACTGGGGCGTCGGGCGAGGGTCCGGGCGCCCGGGTCAGGACGCGGACCCGTCGCCGCTGGACGGCGTCGGAGTACTCCGCGTGCCGCTCCATGAGCACCTCCGCCTGCTCGAGGTGGCCTCCGCTACCTCGCCGATCTGCATGCTCGCGGCCACCTGCGAAGTGTTGGCGGCGCCGCGACGACGTCCTCGCCGAGTGGGTGCCCGCTCGCCACGAGGCCGTCCGACTCAACCGCCGTCGTCGCCGTCCGAGGAGCCCCTGCCCTCCGGGGGCGCCGCCGCAACGGGCACGTCAGGACGTCCGTCCGCGGCACGACGGCGCTCCGCGCGGGAGAAGGCGTGGGCGATGGGCACGTCGGTCGAGGAGTGCGCGAGGATCGACGCGACGATCACCAGGGCGATGAGGTGGAACATCTCGTCCGCCCGCGGGACGTCGGCCTCGAGGATGAGCAGCCCGTACACGACCGAGGCGAAACCCTTCGGCCCGAACCACGCGGCGACGGCGCGCTGGGGCAGTGGCAGCGAGCTGCCCAGCAGCGCCAGGGCGATGGCGGCCGGCCGCGCGAGGAGCAGCGCCAGCACGGCGAAGACCCAGCCGGACAGCGGGATCTCACCGAGGAACGCCGGCGAGATGAGCGCGCCGAAGACCAGGATCGCGGCGAGCTTGAGCAGCTCGGTCACGAGCTCGCCGAACTCGGCGAAGGCGTGCTCCACGTCCTCGGCCATCGAGGCGACGGTGATCCCCGCGGTGAAGGCCGCGAGGAACAGGTTGGCGTGCGTCACGCTCGCGACGCCCAGCACCATCAGCCCGATCGACAGGCCGCCGAGCGAGGCGTACAGCGGCGTCGAGGAGGTGAAGCGGCTGCGCAGCAGCACCACCGCGCAGGCGGGGACGACGACGCCCACCACGACGCCGAGCGCGAGCTCGGTCAGCAGCTGCAGCACCGGCACGTCGTCGCGTCCGAGCACGGAGAGCAGCACGAGCACCACCGGCAGCGCGAGGCCGTCGTTCAGCCCGCTCTCGACGTTGAGCAGGGACCGCAGGCGGGCAGGCACCTCCGGGCGCCCCACGATGGCCGACGCGAACACCGGGTCCGTCGGGGCGAGCACGGCCCCGACGAGCATCGCCTCCGTCCACGACAGCCCTGCGACGAGGTGCGCGAGCACCGCCGTGATCGCGAAGGTGAGCGGCATCCCGAGCACCAGCGCGCGTCCGGGCAGACGCCAGGCCCGGCGCAGGTCGGCGAGCCCGACCCGCATGCCGTCGGTGAACAGCACGCTGAACAGCGCGAGCTCGGCGAGGCCCACGACCACGTCGTCGTCGGGCTGCAGGTCGACCACGCCGGTGACGCCCTCGCCGAGGACGAAGCCGGCGAGAAGGAACAGCACCGCCGTCGAGAGCACCGTGCGGTGCGCCAGGCCCGAGATGAGCACCCCGACGAACAGCACCACCGAGAACGCGAGGAGGACCGCCACCGGCGCGACCCTACCGACCCGGCGCCGTCACGGTCCGCGCTCCCCCGCCGGTGCGGACGTCAGGACGCTCAGGGACCCGTCGGTCTCCAGGACGACGGCGGCGACCCCGTCCAGCGACGCGTGCCCCTGCGAGCGGGCGGCCTGGAGCACCTCGTCGCGCGTCACGCGCTCGCGGCGCATCGCGGGCTCCAGGTAGCCGTCGCGGTAGAGCAACGTCGGCTCGGACTTCACCAGCCTGCGGACGGCGGAGGAGCGCACCGACGCCCAGGACACCACGAGCTGCAGCAGCGTGAGCAGCACCAGGGCCAGCACCCCCTCGGAGACGCTGACGTCGGCGCTGAGCACGACCGTCGCGAAGGTCGACCCGATCGCGACCGTGATGACGAGGTCGAAGGCGTTCAGCTTCGACAGCGTCCGCTTGCCCGTGGCGCGAAGCGCCAGCACCAGCGCCGCGTACGCGACCGGAGCCACCACGACGATGCGGGTCAGGTCGTCCCAGTCGTCGAACCACACGGCGATCCCCTCCGTCGGCGAGCCACCACGCTAGCGCCGGGTCACCGTCGCGCAGACCTCCGCGGCGCCGCGCACGTCCTGGTCGGGGTCGGCCGGTTGCA
The DNA here is from genome assembly GCA_963715595.1 of uncultured Actinomycetota bacterium. Classification (GTDB taxonomy): domain Bacteria; phylum Actinomycetota; class Actinomycetes; order Actinomycetales; family CAWJMD01; genus MFD01275-22. Next base: position 1,260,703 of record OY970255.1, on the reverse strand, counting down.
GCTCCCGGTCACGCAGCCGCACGAGCACGGGGATGGTGCCTGCCATGTCGTCGTCCTCCTCGATGGGGTGGACGACCCCTACCCGACCCGGCGCGCACCACACGAGGAGCCCCCGAACGTCATCCGATCGTCACGCCGGCGGCGCGGTCCGGTCGACCAGCGCCACGGTGAGCAGCACGACGCACCCGGCGTCGGTGCTCAGCGAGTGCCGGCGGTCGGGGACCTGGACGAGCGCACCCGGCTCCAGGTCGACGACGAGGTCGCCGGCCACCAGGCGGCACGCTCCCGCGAGGACGTGCACCGTGGCCGCGCCGGGGTTCTCGTGCTCGGACATCTGCGCCCCGGCGGCCAGCGCGACCACCGTCATGCGCAACGGACCCACCGTGACCAGCGTCCGCCCCGACCTCGTGGCGCCGGACCGCTCCGCATCGGCCACGAGCTCGTCGGCGAGCGCCCCCAGGTCGTGGACGCCGCCGTGGTGCACCTTCGCTGCGCTCTCGTCGGTCACCTCCCCAGTGTCGGCGCTGGGCGCCGCCGTGGCATCTCGTGCGCGACCGGCACGCGACGGGCAGGCTGGAGGGATGGCCGACGAACCGAGCGTCCCCGCCGACGAGCTGACCCCGGGCACGGTGCGCCGAGCCGGCGGCTGGGCCGTCGGAGACCGCGACGGCGAGCTGTTCGCCGTCTCCCGCCGCTGCCGTCACCAGCTCGGCGACCTGTCGCAGGGCAGCGTCGACGAGGACGGCTGCCTGGTGTGCCCGTGGCACCAGGCGCGCTACGACGTGCGCACCGGCGCGATGGTCGAGGGCCCCCGCGGCTTCCTCGGGTACCACGGGCCGACCCCGGGGTACACGGGGCTGGTGCTGGCCTACGGCAGGGTGCTGCGCCTGCGTGTCGGCGCCGCGGTGCGTCGCGGCGCCCGGGTCGTCGTCGAGCGATCGCGCGGCTGAGCAGCACCCGGCGCGTCAGCGCGCGACGCGCACGCCCGGCGACCTGGCTCCCGCGTCGCGGTGCCGGTCGCTGTGCGCGGCCAGCATCTGCTGCAGCCCCTCGGCCCGGGCGATCTCGATCCTCGGGAAGGTGCGGCCGTCGCTGCGTCCCGACCAGTCGAGCGCGACCAGCGCGAAGGTGCCGTCCCGCAGGGCGACGCAGGTCAGCGCGCACCGGACGCACCGGACGTGGACGTCGACGGCGTTGCGGTGGGTCTCGGCGAGCGGGTGGTCCTCGCCGATCTCGCGTCGCAGCTCGGCCATCACGGTCGCTCTGCCGATGTCGTCGGGACGTGACCAGAACTCTGGCAACTCGGTCATCCACCCATCGTGCACACCACGCCCTGGTCGGGCACGTCGGCCCCCGACGCCACGACTGCGGCAGGTGCGGCTGCATCCGGCGGCGGCGCCGCCGGAGAACTCGTGAGGTGCCCGGACGACGGCGGTCCCACGGCGCCGGCGTGGTCGCCCACGTCGGCGCGCGCAGCGTCCTCGCCCGCACTAGCGTCGGCGTCGGCCCCGCCGCACCTGCCTCGACCGCCTTCCATCGGTCGGCGCCCCAGCGCACGGAGAGGTGCCAGTGACCGAACGCACCGCGCGGCCTCCTCCACGACACCGCGCTCCGAGGTACGCCCGACCGCGTCGCGCACCCGCGCGTCGCGCTGCTGCCCTCCCCCGCCTCGCCCAGAAGGACCGCCCATGAACCTCTCCCGCCGCCAGGCCCTCACCGCCCTCGGCGCCCTGTCCGCCGCCGCCGTCCTCCCCGGGTGCTCGGGGTTCACGCGCGACACGGCGGGCGACGCCGCCGCCCAGGACACGGACACGCTCACCTTCACCACCTGGGGCAGCGACCCCGAGCTGCGGGGCTTCCGCGACGCGATCGCCGCGTTCGAGCAGGCGAACGACGGCGTGACGGTGCAGCTGAACGCCGTCCCGTACGAGCAGTTCTTCCCCAACATCGACGCGCAGCTGCAGTCCGACACCGCCCCCGACGTCTTCCGCGTCGACTACGACAACCTGGGCACCTACGCCGGCCGCGGCCAGCTGCTCGACCTGTCGTCGCTGCTCGACGCCGGGGTGGGCGGCTCGTTCACCGAGCAGATGTGGGAAGCGGTGCAGTTCGACGACACCCCGTTCGGCGTGCCGCACCACACCGACACCTCCGCGCTGCTGCTGAACGTGGCGGCGCTCGACGCGGCGGGCATCACCGACGTGCCCACCTCGCCCGACGAGGCCTGGAGCTGGGAGCGGTTCGTCGAGGTCGCGCAGGCGCTCAAGGCCACTGCACCGCAGGGGCGTTCGGCGTTCGCCGTGAACTGGCAAGGTCAGGGCATCACCCGCTGGCTGAGCTGGCTCTTCCAGGCCGACGGCCGGTTCCTGTCCGAAGACCTGTCGGCCCCTGCCATCGACTCCGACGCGGGGCGCCGGGCGATCGAGTTCACCAGCGGCTTCTTCACCGACGGCCTGGTGCCGGCGAACAGCTCGGTCAAGTCGTCGACCTACGCCAGCGACCTGTTCTTCGCCGAGACGGTCGCCATGGTGTTCGGTGGCGCCTTCCTGCTGCCGCAGGCCCAGGAGCTCGCGCCCTTCGAGTGGACCGCCACCTACTCGCCCCGCGACGCGCGCGGCGGCAGCGACCTCGGCGGCAACGCGCTCGTCGCCACCGCCGGGACGCAGAAGGGCGAGCTCGCTGCCGCGTTCCTCGCCTTCGTGACCGAGCGCGAGCAGATGGACTCGTTCTGCGCCACCGCGAGCCTGCTGCCCACCCGCGCCGACCTGGTCGACCAGGGCGTCGAGTTCGCCGTGCGTCCCGAGCTGTCCACGGTCTTCCTCGGTCAGGCGGCCACGGTGCGGCCCGCCGACGCCGAGCAGGTCGCCTCGCCCAGCATGGCCGCGATCAACACCGTGCTCAGCGACGCGATGGAGGGGTCGTTCGTCGGCGGACGGAGCACCGACCAGACGGTCGAGGAGATCACCGCCGGCATCGAGCAGGCGCTGCGGGCCTGAACGTGGCCACCGAGCAGCGCCTCGCCACGGCCGCGCCCACCGCCCGACCGCCCGACCGCCCGCGCGTCGCCACGGGCGGTCGGCGGCGACGGGTGACGTCGGCGCTCACCGGGTACGGGTTCCTGGCACCGGCGATCGCCCTGCTCGGGCTGTTCCTCTTCGTCCCGCTCGGGTGGGCGCTGCTGACCAGCCTGCAGCGCACCGACGGCTTCGGTGCCGGCCGGTGGGTCGGCCTCGACAACTACGTGCGGCTGCTCGGCGACGGGGCGTTCTGGCAGTCGCTCGGCAACACCGTGCTGTTCACCGTGATCGTCGTCCCGGTCAGCATGGCGGTGGGGCTGGCCATGGCGGTGCTGATGAACTCGGTGCTGCCCGCCCGCGGCCTGTTCCGCACCGTCGTGGTGCTGCCCATGGTGATCTCGGGCGTCGCGACGGCCCTCACCGGCGTGCTGGTGTTCGACCAGAACGTCGGCATCGCGAACAAGCTGCTGGGGGCGGTCGGGCTCGGCGGCGTCCCCTGGCAGTCGAGCGGTCCCGCCGCGTTCACCTCGGTCGTCCTGGTGACGCTGTGGTGGCGGGTCGGGTTCAACATGCTGATCTACCTGGCCGGTCTGCAGGGAGTACCGACCGAGCTGCACGAGGCCGCGCGGCTCGACGGAGCCGGTGCGTGGCAACGGTTCCGGTACGTGACGTTCCCGCTGCTCGGCCCGTCGACCTTCTTCCTCCTCGTCATGAACGTCATCTACTCCTTCCACGTCTTCGACATCGTCTTCGTCCTCACCGAGGGCGGGCCCGGGAGGTCGACGTCCGTGCTGGTCACCTACGCGTACGAGACGGGCTTCCGCACCCGCGACCAGGGGTACGCCGCCGCGATCGGCATCGTCCTGCTGGTCGTGACGCTCGTCTTCACCGCCGTCCAGTGGCGGCTCAGCCGGACCCGGGACCTGGTCGCGTGAGCGCGCCCACGACGGCGACCCGGCCGCGCACCCGGCCGCGGCGCGACCGCGGGTACGTGCTGCGGATCGTCCTCGCCTCGGTCAGCGCGCTCGTGCTGCTGTTCCCGCTGTACTGGATGGTGGTCGTGGCGCTGTCGCCGCGCAGCGAGCTGCTCGGGCCCCAGCTGCGGCTGTGGCCGGGCGAGCTCACCCTGGTCAACCTCGAGCGCGTCCTCACCGACTTCCCGGTGGCGACCTGGTTCGGCAACTCGGTGGCCGTCGTGGTCGTCACCACGGCCATCACGGTGGCCGTCGACCTGCTCGCCGGATACGCCTTCGCCCACCTGCGCGTGCCGGGCGGGAACGTGGTCTTCCTGCTGCTCGTCGCGACCCTGATGCTGCCCGTGCAGGTGATCATGGTGACCCAGTTCCGGCTGGTCACCGGCCTGCAGCTGTACGGCACGTACTGGGCCGTCATCCTCCCCACCGCCGCCTCGGCGTTCGGCGTCTTCCTCGCCCGCCAGTTCGTGCTGGGGATCCCCGTCGAGCTGATCGAGGCCGCACGCGTCGACGGCGCCGGCCCGCTGCGGGTGTTCGTGCAGATCGTGCTGCCGCTGTGCAAGCCGCTCGTCGCGGTGCTCACCGTCCTGACGGTGCTGTCGACGTGGAACGACTTCGCCTGGCCGCTCATCGCCCTCCAGCAGAACGAGCTGTTCACCCTGCCCATCGGCCTGCTCTACCTGCAGGGCCAGTTCGGCGCCGACTACGGCGCGACCATGGCCTTCGCGCTGGTGTCGGTGCTCCCGACGGTGGTGCTGTTCCTCGTCTTCCAGCGGTGGTTCGTCCAGGGCTTCGCCCGCAGCGGCATCCGCTGACCGCCGTCGCCGGCCCGGCGGTGCGCCCGACCGCGGACCCACCGTGCCCCGGTCGGGCCACCGGACCGCCCGGCGGCTCACCCGTCCGCGGCGACCTTTGACGCACCCGTCACGGTCGGCGACGATGTGCGCGCCCGGGCGGGGGTCCGGCGCGGGACGACGTGGAGGTCGTGGTGCAGGTGCAGGAACGACGGACGACCCTCGACCTCGGGCAGCCGGCCCTCGAGCAGTGGTGCGAGGACTGCTCGGGCACGGGCAAGGCCCACAGCGCCGCGTGGGAGGGCTGGGACGAGGAGCACGCGCGGCTGAGCGTGCAGGCCGTCGACGCCTGGCGCGAGCCGATCCTGCAGGACATCGTCCGCGAGCAGCTGGCCGACCTCGCCGGGCGCACGCCCGACGAGCCGCGCGTCGGTCCGTGCCCCGGCTGCGGGGGGTCCGGCACGTCCGTGACCCCGTTCGGACGCGCCGTGCTCGACCTGGTGCGCCGCCACCTGGACTGACGGAGCACCTTCGGGCGATCCGCCCCTCTCCTGGCAGTCCCGCACACCACCGCATGAGCCCCTGGTGGATCGGTAACGTTGTCGATAACGTTATCGACGGACATTCCGGTCCCGTGCAAAGGAGCACACGCCCATGAGAGCAGCCAGGATCCTCGGCGCCGTCGGACTCGTCGCCGCCGCAGCCGTCGCCGTCGTCGGCACGTCCGACCCCGCCGCGGCGGGGCGCCGCCCCGTCCCCCCGCAGGAGCAGACCCTGCAGTCGCTGGCCGACCGGCACAAGCTGGCGATGGGGACGGCGATCTCGAACGAGGCCCTCGCCGACCCCACCTACGAGCGGATCGCGTCGACCGAGTTCTCGACCGTGACGGCCGAGAACGTCATGAAGTGGGAGACGCTGGAACCCGTTCGGGGAGAGTACGACTGGGCCGCCGCGGAGGAGTTCATGGCGTTCGCGGCCACGAACGAGCAGCGGGTGCGCGGCCACGTGCTGGTGTGGAACAACCAGCTGCCGGCCTGGCTCACCGAGGGCGTGGCCGACGGCTCCATCTCCGACACCGAGCTGCGCGGCATCCTGCGCAACCACGTCAAGACCGTGGTCTCCCACTTCAAGGGCCGCATCTGGCAGTGGGACGTCGTGAACGAGGCCGCCACCGACCCGTGGGACAGCCCCGACGGCGAGATCACCTACAAGGGCTTCTGGGCCGAGCACCTCGGCCCCGACTACGTCGCCGACTCGTTCCGGTGGGCGCGCCAGGCCGACCCCAAGGCCCTGCTGTTCTACAACGACTACAACATCGACGCCTTCGGCGACGGCGGGGCCCTCGACAAGACCCAGTTCGTCTACGACATGGTCAAGGGCCTCAAGCGCAAGGGCGTGCCGATCGACGGCGTCGGCAGCCAGGCGCACCTGTCGACCCGGTACGGCAACTACACCGCGTTCCAGGTGCAGGACATGCTCGACCGCTTCGCCGGTCTCGGCGTCGCCACCGCGCTCACCGAGGTCGACGTGCGCAACCTGCTGCCCGAGGAGCCGACGTCGGACGCGCTCAACCCGCTGCTGCAGGCGCAGGCCTACAACTACAGCGCCCTGATGCAGGGGTGCCTGGCCAGCCCGCACTGCATCTCGTACACGGTGTGGGGCTTCGACGACGGCCACAGCTGGACCAACACCTGGGACTTCGGCGACGGCCCCGGTCGCGAGGCGATGGCCGCGATCTACACCGCGGACTACCAGCCGAAGCCGGCCTACCGCTCGCTGCAGAGCGACCTGGCGTCGACCGACACCCAGCGGCGGATCCCGCAGCGTCCCAGCCGCTAGCGCAGGTCCGGGTGCTCGGGGAGGGTGAACCGCCAGCCCTCCTCGAGCGCCTCGTCCAGCACCTGCTGCACGGCGGCGACCGTCCCCCGACGGTCGCCGCCGCCGTCGTGGACGAGCAGCAGACCGCCGGGCACCAGCGCCGCGCGGAGCCGGCCGACAGCGTCGGCACGTCCTGGGTGAGCCAGTCGCCGACCGCGCCCGTCACCGCGAGCGGCTGCATCCCCAGCCGCACCGCGACCTGGGCGGTGCGGCCCCAGCTGCCGTTCGCCGCCCGGTACCAGCGCACCGGGACCGGGCCCACGGCCGCCCGCACCGCCTCGCCGGTGCGGCGCAGGGAGTCCTCGACCTGCGCCTCGTCGGCCGCGCCGAGGTCGGCGTACCCCCACCCGTGGTTCGCCAGCGCGTGCCCGTCGGCCACGACCCGTCGCAGCACCTCCGGCCGCGCGCGCACCTGCTCGCCCACCACGCAGAACGTCGCCCGCACGCCCAGCGCGGCCAGCACGCCGAGCAGCGCGTCCGTCTCCGGCGCGGGTCCGTCGTCGACCGTGAGCGCCGCCACCCTGCCGCTGCCGCGCGCCCGCGTGACCGGTTGCGTCCGTAGGCCGCTCATCTGCCCCACCCCTTCCGTCCCCTGTTTCGATAACGTTATCGACAACGATTGACACAGGCGGTCGGACGGTGCGAGCGTGGCTGCACCACTCCCGACTCACTCAACGACGAGGAGCCACCATGACAAGGACCCGGGTTGCGCGGGCACTCGCCCTCGGAGCATCCCTGGCCGTGCTGGCCGCGTGCGGCACGGGCACCGCGAGCACCGACGACGGCACCGACTCCGGGGACGCCTCCACGATCACGTGGTGGCACAACTCGAACACCGACCCGGGCAAGGCGTACTACGACGAGGTCGCGCAGCAGTTCGAGGAGGACAACCCGGGCGTCACGGTCGAGGTGAGCGCGATGCAGCACGAGGACATGCTGACCAAGCTCGACGCCGCCTTCCAGGGCGGCGACGTGCCGGACGTCTACATGGAGCGCGGCGGCGGCGAGCTCGCCGACCACGTCGAGGCGGGCCTCACCAAGGACCTCTCCGACCTGGCGGCCGACGAGATCGAGACCCTCGGTGGCTCGGTCGCCGGGTGGCAGGTCGACGGCGCCACCTACGCGCTGCCGTTCTCGGTCGGCGTGGTGGGCTTCTGGTACAACACCGCGCTGTTCGAGCAGGCGGGCATCACCGAGACGCCCACGACCGTCGACGAGCTGCTCGCCACCGCCGACACGCTCGAGCAGGCCGGCATCGAGCCGATCTCGGTCGGGGCCGGCGACAAGTGGCCCGCGGCGCACTACTGGTACTACCTCGCGCTGCGCCAGTGCCCGCAGGAGGTGCTCGAGGGCGCCGTGCAGACCCTCGACTTCTCCGACGAGTGCTTCCTGCGCGCCGGTCAGGACCTCGAGACCATCGTCGACGCCCAGCCGTTCAACCAGGGGTTCCTCGCCACCGCCGCCCAGACCGGCCCGACCAGCGCCTCCGGGCTGCTGGCGACCGGCAAGGTCGCGATGGAGATGCAGGGACACTGGGAGCCGGGCGTCATGCAGGGCCTCACCGAGGACGGCGCCGGACTGGGCGACGACCTCGGGTGGTTCCCGTTCCCGTCGGTCGACGGCGGCGAGGGCGACCAGACCGCCGCTCTCGGTGGCGGTGACGCCTGGGCTGTCTCGCAGGACGCCCCCGACGCCGCGGTCGACTTCGTGAAGTACCTGCTCTCCGACGAGGTGCAGCAGGGCTTCGCCGAGCGCGACATGGGGCTCCCGACGAACCCGGCGGCGTCCGGATCGGTCAAGGACCCCGCGCTGGCCGGCCTGCTGGAGGTGCGGGACGACGCCCCGTACGTGCAGCTCTACTTCGACACCGCTTTCGGCCAGTCGGTCGGCGGCGCCATGAACGACGAGATCGCCCTGCTGTTCGCGGGTTCCTCGACGCCCGAGGCGATCGTCGAGAAGACCCAGCAGGCGGCGGACGCCGAAGGGTGACCGCACCGACCCGCGGCAGGACCACCGGCGTCCCGTCCGACGGCTCCACCTCCCTCCCCGCCGACGGGGCCGGTCGCGCGCACGCGCGGCCGGCCCCCGGCAGGGGGCGGCGCACCTCGGTGCGCACCGGGCTGGAGGTGGCTCTGTTCGTCGGACCCGCACTGCTGCTCTTCCTCGTCTTCGTCGTCTGGCCCGTCGCCCGCGCGGTCCAGTTCTCCTTCTACCGCTGGAAGGGCTTCGGCCCCCTGGTCGACTTCGTCGGCCTGCAGAACTACGTGTCGGTGCTCGGCAACGAGGTGTTCCGAGACGCGTTCGCGCACAACGCGGTCATCGCCGGGCTGTCGATCGCGGTGCAGCTGCCGCTGGGTCTGGCGATCGCGCTCCTGCTGAACCGCAAGATGCGCGGGCAGGGGACGCTGCGGACCATCATCTTCGTCCCCTACGTGCTGTCCGAGGTGATCGCGGGCGTCGTGTGGCTGCAGCTGCTGCAGCCGCGGTACGGCGTCGTCGACGCCCTGCTGGCCGCGGTCGGGCTGTCCGGCCCCGAGCAGGGGTGGCTCGGCACACCGGATCTCGCCCTCTACGCGCTGCTGGGCGTGCTGACGTGGAAGTACCTGGGTCTGGCGGTGCTGCTCTTCCTCGCCGGCCTGCAGGGCGTCCCCGACGAGCTGGTCGAGGCCGCGCAGCTCGACGGCGCGTCGTGGTGGCAGGTGCAGCGGCGCATCACGGTGCCGCTGCTCGGGCCCACCATCCGCACCTGGGCGTTCCTGTCGATGATCGGCTCGATCCAGCTGTTCGACATGGTGTGGATCCTCACCGGTGGCGGACCGGCGAACGCGACCACGACCATGGCGACGTTCCTGGTCACCGAGGGCACCAAGCGCTACAACTACGGGATCGCCACGGCGGCCTCGGTGATCCTGTTCGTCGTCGCGCTCGTCGCGGCCGTCGCCTACCAGGCCCTCGTGCTCCGTCGTGACGTGAGCGCCGCCGACGCCGGAGCCCGGCGAGGTGTGGTGTGAGCGCCGCCGTGCAGCGGCCGCTCCGCTCCCCCGCTCCCCGCCGTCGCGCCGGGGTGCAGCGCGGCGCGTCGCCGCTGGTCTACCTGGCCGCGCTGGTGGTCGTCGCCCTCACGCTCGGCCCGGTGCTCTACGCCGTCCTCGGCGGGTTCCGCACCAACGCCCAGCTCGCCGAGGCACCCGCCGCCCTGCCCGACCCGTGGGTGGTCGACAACTACGTGCGGGTGCTCACCAGCGGCAGCTTCTGGACCTACGCGCTGAACTCGGCCGCCATCGCCGTCATCACCACCGTCGTCACCGTGGTGCTCGGCCTGATGGCCGCGTACCCCCTCGCGCGGTACCAGTTCCGTTGGCGCGAGCCGCTGTACATGGTGTTCGTCGTCGGCCTGCTGTTCCCGGCGACGGTCGCGATCATCCCGCTGTTCATCATCATCACGCGGCAGATGCAGCTCGGTGACACCTGGTGGGGCGTCGCGCTCCCCCAGGCCGCCTTCGCGCTGCCCATCACGGTGATCATCCTGCGGCCGTTCCTGATGGCGATCCCGACCGAGATCGAGGAGGCCGCCGTCATCGACGGCGCCAGCCGGATCCAGTTCTTCTGGCGCGTCGTGGTGCCGCTGTCGGGCCCGGGCGCGGTGACCGTCGGCGTGCTCGCCTTCGTCGCGTCCTGGAACGCCTACCTGCTCCCGCTGCTCCTGCTGCAGGGCGACCGGCGCACGCTGCCCCTCGGCGTCGCCGACTTCTCCTCGCAGTACTCGTCCGACACCGCGGGCGTGTTCGCCTTCACCACCCTCGCCATGGTCCCCGCCCTGCTGTTCTTCCTCGTCCTGCAGCGCCGCATCGTCAGCGGGCTGCAGGGCGCCGTCAAGGGCTGACCCGCAGACCTCCTTTCTGGAAGGACACCACGTGACCCAGCTCCACCACGCACCTGGAGCGGCCGTCCGCACCGACCGCGTCGACGACCTCCTGGCGCGGATGACCCTGCCCGAGAAGCTCGCTCAGATCGTGGGCTACTGGGACAAGGACGACGGTGACACCGTCGCCCCGATGCAGGGCTCGTTCGCCGCCACGCCGGGGCTCGACGCCGCGAGCCGCGACGGGCTCGGCCACCTGACCCGGGTGTACGGGACGCGACCCGTCGACCCGCAGGAGCGCGCGCAGTGGCTGTGGGAGCGCCAGCGCCGGTTCGTCACCGGCACGCGCCTCGGCATCCCGGCGCTCGTGCACGAGGAGTGCCTGACCGGTCTGGCCGCGTGGCGCGCGGCCACCTTCCCCACGCCGCTCGCCTGGGGTGCCGCCTTCGACCCCGACCTCGTCGACCGGGTGGGCGAGGCGATCGGCGCCTCGATGCGCGGTCTCGGCATCCACCTCGGGCTCGCGCCGGTGCTCGACGTCGTCCGCGACCCGCGGTGGGGACGGGTCGAGGAGTGCATCGGGGAGGACCCGTACCTCGTCGGCACGATCGGCACGTCGTACGTGCGGGGCCTGCAGCGCTCCGGCGTGCACGCCACGCTCAAGCACTTCGTCGGGTACTCGGCGTCGCAGGCGGGACGCAACTTCGGCCCCGTGCACGCCGGGCCGCGCGAGCTGCGCGACGTCTTCATGCCCCCGTTCGAGATGGCCCTGCTCGACGGCGGCGCGCGGTCGGTGATGCACGCCTACACCGAGGTCGACGGCGTCCCCGTCGCCGCCGACGCCGGCCTGCTCACCGACGTGCTGCGCGGCGAGTGGGGCTTCGACGGCACCGTCGTCGCCGACTACTTCGGCGTCGCGTTCCTGCACCTGCTGCACGGGGTCGCGACCGACCTCGGCGACGCGGCGGGGCAGGCCCTGGCCGCCGGCGTCGACGTCGAGCTGCCGACCGGCGAGGCGTTCCTGGCGCCGCTCGCCGAGGCCGTGCGCTCGGGCGCGGTCGACGAGGCGCTCGTCGACCGTGCCGTACGGCGTGCGTTGCGGCAGAAGGAGGAGCTCGGTCTGCTCGACGAGACCTTCGAGGGCGACGCGCCGTCGGTGCCCGACCTCGACGGACCCGAGCACCGCGCGCTGGCACGCCGACTCGCCGAGGAGTCGGTGGTGCTCCTGGCCAACGACGGGACGCTGCCGCTGGCGCGACCCGCGACGGTCGCGGTGCTCGGACCGAACGCCGACCGGCTCGAGGCGATGCTGGGCTGCTACTCGTTCGTGAACCACGTGATCCCGCAGCACCCGGGCACCGAGCCCGGCATCGAGGTGCCCACCGTGCTCGCGGCGCTGCGGGCCGAGCTGCCCGGGTCGACCCTGGTGCACGCCGAGGGGTGCGACGTCGACACCGACGACACCGGCCGGATCGACGCCGCTCGCGACGCCGCGCTCGGCGCCGACGTCGCCGTGGTCGTGGTGGGCGACCGGGCGGGCCTGTTCGGTCGCGGCACCGTCGGCGAGGGCTGCGACCGCGACGACCTCGAGCTGCCCGGCGTGCAGCGGCGCCTCGTCGAGGAGGTGCTCGGGACGGGCACCCCGGTCGTGCTCGTGCTGCTCACGGGCCGGCCCTACGCGGTGGGCTGGGCGCTGGGGCGCTGCGCGGCGGTGGTGCAGGCGTTCTTCCCCGGCGAGGAGGGCGGCCCCGCTGTCGCGGGCGTGCTGTCCGGGCGGGTGAACCCGTCCGGTCGCCTGCCCGTCAGCCTCCCCCGGCCCGCCGGCGCGCAGCCGTACTCCTACCTGCACCCGCCCCTCGGCGGCGACGGCGAGGTGACGAACCTGTCGAGCGCCCCCGCGCTCGCGTTCGGGTTCGGCCTGTCCTACACCGCCTTCGAGCACGACGGGCTCGAGGTGGTCGACGCCGGCACCGCGCGCGGCGTCGTCGTCACCGTCGACGTCCGCAACGTGGGCGAGCGTGCCGGCACCGACGTCGTCCAGCTCTACGGCCGCGACGTGCACGCGAGCGTCACCCGTCCGGTGGCGCAGCTGCTCGGCTACCAGCGGGTCGACCTCGAGCCGGGCGCGTGCGCGACGCTGCGGTTCGCCGTCCCCCCGGCGCGCCTGGCCTTCACCGGCCGCGACGGCAGGCGCGTCGTGGAGCCCGGCGAGCTCGAGCTGTGGGTCGGCACCTCGGCCGAGCGGACGGCGGCGGCGACCACCTCGCTCGACGGGCAGGTGCACGTCGTCACCACCGAGCACGCCCGCTGGACGGACGTCAGGACGGTCTAGCGGTCACTGGTCCTGCTGCGCCGGGGTCAGATCGCCCGGCAGGACCCGCGCTCGACCATCGTGGTGGGCAGGCGCACGTGCGTCGGCCCGACGTCCTCGCCCTCGAGCGCCGCGACCAGCATCCGCAGGGCGGTGGCGCCGATCTCGCGCAGCGGCTGCGAGATCGTGGTCAGCGGGGGCGTCGCGAGCACCGACTCGGGCACGTTGTCGAAGCCGATGACCGACAGGTCGCCCGGCACGTCGAGCCCGAGCGAGCGGGCGACCTCCATCGTGCGGATCGCGGTGAGGTCGTTGGCCGCGAAGACGGCGGTGGGCCGGTCGTCACGGTCGAGCAGCGCGCGCGCGGGCGCCTCGGCGGTGTCGGCGCGGTAGCCGCCGACCACCACCAGGGACTCGTCGACCGCGACCCCTCCTGCGGCCATGGCGTCACGGAACCCGTTCTCGCGCAAGCGGGCCGACTCGAGGTCGGGTCGCCCGCCCAGGAACCCGATGCGCCGGTGGCCGAGCGAGAGCAGGTACTCGGTGGCGGTGGTGGCGCCCGCGAGGTTGTCGGACTCGACCGTCGGGAACCCGGCGGGCCCGGTGTGCGGGTCGACCGCGACGACGGGCACGTCACCGCTGCGGGTGTCGACGACGGTGGGGGTGACGACGATCGCGCCGTCGATGACCGAGCCGCCCAGGCGCACGAGGGAGCGCCGCTCCCAGCCCACGTGGCCGCCGTGATGGCGTCCGGCGTAGGCGATCAGCTCGTACCGCGTGTCGGCGATGGCGTCGGAGACGCCCTTGAGCAGCTCGGTGCTGAAGGGCTCGAACTCGGCGACGAGCACGCCGATCACGTTGGTGCGCAGGCTCCGGAGGCTGCGGGCCCCGAGGCTCGCCTCGTACCCGAGCTCGTCGATCACCGCGTGCACCTTGTCGAGGGTGGCGCGGGAGACGCCGTAGCGGCCGTTGACGACCTTGGAGACGGTCGCCACCGAGACGCCCGCCTCGCGCGCGACGTCAGCCATCTTCACGCGACCGGCCGGTTCCACGGCGCAACCCTAGCGGCCGGGCCGCGGCGCGGGCCGTACCCGCGCCGCGGCGCCGCGGTCAGGAGGTGAGGTGCTCCACCGCGAGCTGGTTGAGCCGGACGAACCCGAAGTCGCGCTCGGCGGCGACCTCGGGGTCGAACCCGTCGTCACCGGCGAGCAGGTCCTCGACGGTCTCGCCCGCGCCGAGCGTCGGCTCGGCGAGGCTCGTCACGCCGGCGTACTCCATCGCCTCGCCCACCCGCGGGTCGGCGCGGAACGCGCGGGCCTTGTCGGCGAGCAGCAGGTACGTGCTCATGCAGGCCTTCGCCGACTCCCACACGCCGTCCATGTGCTCGGTGCGCGAGGGCTTGTAGTCGAAGTGGCGCGGACCGGTGTAGCGCGGCGCGTCGGGGTTGCCCGCGAAGCCGTTCTCGAGCAGGTCGACGGTGAAGAACGCCGACAGCAGGTCGCCGTGGCCGAAGACGAGGTCCTGGTCGTACTTCAGCCCGCGCTGGCCGTTGAGGTCGAGGTGGAAGAGCTTGCCGCTCCACAGCGCCTGCGCCAGCTGGTGGGTGAAGTTCAGGTTCGCCATCTGCTCGTGCCCGGTCTCGGGGTTGAGGCCGACGATGTCGCCGTGCTCGAGCTCGGCGATCATGGCGAGCGCGTGGCCGACGGTCGGCAGGAAGATGTCACCGCGGGGCTCGTTCGGCTTGGGCTCCAGCGCGATCCGCAGGTCGTACCCCTTCGCCTTGATGTACGCGCCGACGGTGTCGAGCCCCTCCTTGTACCGCTCGAAGGCCGAGTGCAGGTCCTTGGAGCCGTCGTACTCGCTGCCCTCGCGGCCGCCCCACATGACGAAGGTCGAGGCGCCCAGCTCGGCCGCGACGTCGACGGCGTGCAGCACCTTGCGCAGCCCGAACCGCCTGACGCCCCGGTCGTTGCTGGTGAGACCGCCGTCCTTGAACACGGGGTGGCTGAAGGTGTTGGTCGTGACCATCTCGATGACGAGGCCCGCGGCGTCGGTGGCCGCGCGCAGGCGTCCGATCCGGTCGCTGACGGTCGCCTGGTCGGCGTCGAACGGGTACACGTCGTTGTCGTGGAACGAGATGCCCCAGGCGCCGAGCTCGGCGAGCCGCTCGGCGTACTCCCAGGGCTCGAGCGCGGGTCGGCTCGGACCGCCGAACGGGTCGGTACCCGTCCAGCCCACGGTCCAGAGCCCGAACGAGAAGCGGTCCTCGGGTGTCGGCGTCCTCGACGGCACGATGGTTCCTCCTTGGGTTTGTTTTGCTGCAAAACTAACTCGGGATCCCGGTAGCGTCAAGGGATGACGTCACCGGACCGACCACGCTCGGTGCGTGCCGTCAACCTCGCCCGCACCCTCGGCGCGGCCCTGGCCGCCGACCGCCCGCAGACCCGTGCCGACCTCGCGGCGTCGACCTCGACCACACGGGCCACGACGTCGCGGCTGGTCGACGACCTGGTGGCCGGCGGCCTGCTGCAGGAGCAGGTGCGCGACGACGACGCCCGCCGCCCTCCCGGTCGTCCCGGCACCCCCCTCGTGGCCGGGCGCGACGTCGCCGCGCTGGGGCTGCAGATCGACGTCGACCGGCTCGCCGCCGTGGTGGTCGACCTCGCCGGGGACGTGCGGGTCGAGCACGTGCAGCCCGGCGACCACCGCCGCTCGCGTCCGGCCCCGGTGCTGGCGCGGCTGGCGCGGCTGGCCCGCCGGGCCGTCGACGACGTCGCGGACCTCGAGCTGGTCGGCGCGGGTCTGGCGCTGCCGGGCCTCGTCGGCGCCGGCCCCACGCTGCTGCGCGCGCCGAACCTCGGGTGGTCGGGGATCGACCTCGGCCGGTTGCGCGCACCGCTCGAGGGGCACCTGGCCCCGGTGGTCGGCAACGAGGCCGACCTGGCCGCGCTCACCGTCGCGTACGCGGCCCCCGGCCGGCCCGGCGACCTCAGGGACTTCGTCTACCTCTCTGGCTCCACCGGCGTCGGCGGTGCCGTCGTCGTGGACGGCGCGCCCGTCGTCGGACGGCACGGCTGGGCCGGCGAGGTCGGCCACGTCACCGTCGACCCCGGCGGCCCGGTGTGCGCGTGCGGGAGCACCGGGTGCCTCGAGCTCTACGTCGGCGCCCGGGCCCTCGCGTCGGCGTCCGGCCTCGACGGGCCCGGGACCAGCGCCGAGATCGCCCGCCGCGCCGCGGCGGGCGACCCCACCGCCGTCGCCGTGGTGGAGGGCGCCGCCCGCGCGCTCGGTATCGCCCTGTCGACGGTGGTCAACGTGCTCGACGTGCCCGTCGTCGTGCTGGGCGGCCACCTGCGCGACCTCGGCGAGCAGCTGCGACCCTCGCTCGAGCGCACGCTGGCCCAGCGGGTGCTCTCGGCGTCGTGGGCGCCGCCGCGGGTGGTGGTGGCCGAGCGGCACCCGCTGGCACCGGCCGTCGGCGCGGCCCTCGGGCGGCTGCAGCACCTCGTCACCGACCCGCAGCCGTGGTGCGACGCGCGGGCGGGTGCTCGGCAGCACCCGTGACCGGTGACTCCGTGGCCGCGCGCCGGGCTGCCGGCCCGCCCTGCGCACCCCTCAGGCGTCTGCCGCCGCCGCCCACCCCGTCACGGTCACCACCTGCAGCACCATCACCCGCGCGAACGGCCGGTCGCGGTACTGCGGCACCGTGCGCGCCAGCAGGTCGCCGAGGGCGTCGGCGACCGCGGGGTCCGGGTCGGGGTCGTGCCGCAGCCCGGCCCGCACCCACCACAGCCGCGACCAGTCCTCCCGGTCCCAGTGCTCGACCAGCAGGGTCGCGCGGGGGTCGGCCAGGAGGTTGCGCTCGCGTTGCAGCAGACCGGCCGCCTTGGGCTTGACCGTGTCGACCGGGACGCCGACACGTCCCTGCCCGTCGGCGGCGTAGATGCACGGGACCGCGTCGACGCCGCGCTCGGGGTGCAGGGTGCAGAAGACACCGTGGGAGTGCGCGGCGAGCCGGGCGAGCGCCTCGTCCGGCGCGAGCCTCATCGCGGGTCCGCGCCGTCGGCGACCGGGAGGGTCAGCCGCGCCGTGGTGCCCTCGCCGGCGACGCTGGTGAGGTCGAGCCCGCCACCCATCGCCTCGGCGAGCCCGCGGGCCACCACCAGGCCCAGACCGGTGCCGGGGTCGCGGGCCTCGTCCAGCCCGAGGCGGTCGAACGGACGGAACAGCCGGTCGAGGCGGTCGGCCGCGATGCCCGGCCCGTCGTCGTGCACCTCGACCCGCACCACCTCGCCCGCTCGGGAAGGTGTGACGCGCACGCGAGCCGCCGTCGCGTCCGTGCCGGATGCCGTTGGCCACCAGGTTGATCAGCACCTGCAGCACGCGCCGGCGGTCGGCGACGACCTGGTCGTCGGTCGGCACCGTCTCCAGCCGCACCCCCGCGCGCCGGGCCAGCGGGGCGAGCAGGTGGGTCACCTCGTCGACCGCCTCGCCGACGTCGACCGTCTCGGTCACCAGCGGCAGCATCCGGGCGTCGAGCCGGGCCAGGTCGAGCACGTCGTCGACCAGCGTGAGCAGGTGCGCGGCCGCGGCCGAGATGTGCTGCAGCGCCTCGTCGCGGCGCGGTCCGCTGAGCTCGAGGGTGCCGAGCAGCTCGGTGAAGCCGGTGATCGCCTGCAGCGGCGTGCGCATCTCGTGGCTGACCCCGGTGAAGAAGTCCGACGTCGCCCGAGCGTGCTGCTCGGCCGTGCTGCGTGCGACCTCGGCCTCGTGCCGGGCGCGACGCTCCTGCTGCAGCCGCGAGTGCTCGACCGCCACCGAGGCCAGGTAGGTCAGCCGCGCGACCAGCCGCTCCTCCCGCTCGTCCGGCCGGTGGGGGTAGGGGTGGTAGACGGCGAAGGTGCCGATCGTCTGCGCGGTGCGGCCGAGGATCGGGGTCGACCAGCACGAGCGCAGGCCGCTGTCGCGGGCGAGGTCGCGGAACGGCTCCCACCGGGGGTCGGACTCGATGTCCTCGGCGACCACCGGCTCGCCCGACCAGGCTGCGGTGCCGCACGACCCCGCCGTCGGCCCGGCCTGCAGGCCGTCGATGGCGGCGAGGTACGCCGCCGGCAGGCTCGGGGCCGATCCGTGCCGCAGCGTGCGGCCGTCGTCGTCGAGCAGCAGCACCGAGCACCGGCTGTCGGGGATCAGCCCCTCCAGGTCGGACGTGATGCACCCGAGCAGCTCGCGGAGCCCGGCGCCGTCGCCCATCAGCTCGAGCACCCGGGTGTGGCAGCCGAGCAGCTCGTCGGTGTCGCGCTGCGACGAGCGGGCCGTCCCGACGACGCCGCTCACGACGGCGACAGCTGGTAGCCGACGCCGCGCACCGTACGCAGCACGGTGGGACGCGACGGGTCGGCCTCGAGCTTGTGCCGCAACCGGTGCACGTGCTCGGTGACCGTGGCCTCGCCCTGCCACCCCGACCCGGACTGCCAGACCCGTTGCAGCAGCTGGGCCCTGGTGAACACCCGGCGGGGGTGCGCCGCGAGGAACGCGAGCAGGTCGAACTCCCTCGCGGTCAGTGCCACCGGCTCGCCGTCGACGAGCACCTCCCGGCTGACGAGGTCGATGCGCAGCCGCCCGGCGGTCAGCCCGCCCCGGCCGACGTCGGCTCCCGACCGCCGCAGCACCGAGCGCACCCGGGCGGCGAGCTCGCCCGGGGAGAACGGCTTGACGAGGTAGTCGTCGGCGCCCTGGTCGAGACCGACGATCCGGTCGGTCTCGCCGCTGCGGCCCGACAGCACGATCACCGGCAGGTCGGCGGCGGCCGGGGTGCGTCCCTCGCGGACGGTGCGCAGCACGTCGAGCCCCGCCACCACGGGCAGGGTGAGGTCGAGCACGACCAGGTCGGGCGCGTGGCGCTCGAGACCGGCCAGCGCCTGCTCGCCGTCGCAGGCCTGCACGACCGCGTAGCCGGCGGCCTCGAGCTGCCAGGACACGACGGTGCGGACCGCCTCGTCGTCGTCGACGACGAGCACGGTGGGCTGCGCGGCTGCGACCACGGCGTCACCTCCAGCCTCCATCGTGGTGCCGCGACGGTGCCCGCGTCATCCCCCGGACGTGTCGTGTCGGGCGTTGAGCGGGCGTTGAGGCCTCGTTGGCCCCCCGGTGCCGGTGCGTCAGCAGGCTGGTGGGGTGAACGTCGCGACCTGGGTCGAGCGCCACGGCCGCCGGCTGCACGACGAGCCGGCCGTGGCCGAGGGCGAGCGCGTCCACCTGACGTGGGAGGGGTTCGCCGGCACCGTCGCCGCGGCCGGCGGCGGCCTGCGCGAGCGGTTCGGCCTGGCGCCCGGCGACCGGGTCGCGATCGTCATGCGCAACCGGCCGCAGTACCTCGAGGCGCTGTGGGCCGTCTGGCACGCCGGGCTGGTCGCCGTGCCGGTGAACGCGCGGCTGCACCGCGAGGAGATCGCCTTCGTCCTCGACGACAGCGGGTCGGCGGTGGTGCTCACCGACGACGAGCACGCGGACGACGTGGAGCCGCTGGTCGGCGCCGTGGAGGGGCTGCGCGCGGCCGTCGTGGCACCGGGGCCGGACTGGCACCGCCTGACCTCGTCGGCGCCCGTGCCGCTCGCCGACCGGCAGGGGTCCGACGCCGCCTGGCTCTTCTACACCAGCGGCACGACCGGACGTCCCAAGGGCGCGACGCTCACCCACCGCAACCTGCTGCTGGCCTCGCTCAGCTACTTCGCCGACATCGACCCGGTCTCCTCCGCGCGACTGCATGGTGCACCTCACGCCGCTGTCGCACGGGTCGGGGCTGTACGGCCTCCCGCACGTCGCGCGCGGTGCCGTCAACGTCGTCCCGCTCTCGGGCGGGGCCGACGCCACCGAGCTCGTCACGCTGCTCGAGCGCTGGACGGGGGTGGCGCTGTTCGCCCCGCCGACGCTGGTGCGCAGGCTCGTGGCCGACGTGCGGGTGCGCGACGCCGACCTGTCGTCGCTGCGGACGCTCGTCTACGGCGGTGCGCCGATGTACCTGAGCGACCTCGAGGACGCGCTGGACGTGCTCGGTCCGCGGCTCGCGCAGATCTACGGCCAGGGCGAGACGCCGATGACCATCACCGCGCTGTCCAAGGCCGACCACGCCGCGCGGGACCACCCCCGCTGGCGCGAGCGCGTGCAGGGCGTCGGGTCGCCCCGCACCGACGTCGAGGTGCGGGTCGTCGACGCCGACGACCGACCCGTCGGGCCGGACGAGCCCGGCGAGGTGGTCGTGCGCGGCGACGTCGTGATGGCCGGGTACTGGGGCCGGCCCGACGCCACGGCCGAGGCGCTGCGGGGCGGCTGGCTGCACACCGGCGACATCGGGAGCCTGGACGCCGACGGCTACCTCACCCTGCGCGACCGCTCCACGGACCTGGTGATCAGCGGCGGCCTGAACGTCTACCCGCGCGAGGTCGAGGAGGCGCTGCTGCACCACCCGGGCGTCCGGGCCGTGGCGGTCGTCGGACGGCCCGACCCCGAGTGGGGCGAGGCCGTGGTCGCCTTCGTCGTCCCGCACGATCCGGCCGCGCCGCCCACCGAGCACGAGCTCGACCGCACGTGCCTGGAGCGGATCGCCCGGTACAAGCGCCCGAAGGACTACCGGGTGGTCGAGGCACTGCCCACCAACAGCTACGGCAAGGTGCTCAAGCGCGAGCTGCGCGAGCGCCTCGCCGTCGGTCGTCTGCCCGAGAACCGCTCGCCGGCAGCCGGTTCCACCCCCCAGGAAGGTCGTCCCGCATGAAGCTCGCCCTGTACCTGCCCAACTTCCGCGACAAGGTGACCGTCCAGGAGCTCGCCGACCTGACCGACCTCGCCGAGGAGCTCGACTTCGACTCGGTGTGGACGCTCGACCGCATCGTCGTGCCGGAGGCGTCCGACCGCGGCGAGCTGCAGTACTCGTTCGGGATGATGGAGGAGTTCCCGAAGCAGCTGCCGGTGTCCTCGCGGGGCGAGTGGCTGCAGGGCTGGCCGCTGCTGCCGTGGATGGCGGCGCGCACCTCGAAGGTGCGCATCGGCATGAGCATCACCGACACCCCGTACCGCGCCCCGGGCGTGCTGGCCGCCGAGTGCGCGACCATCGACCACCTCTCGGGCGGGCGGCTCAACGTCGGCGTCGGGTCCGGGTGGATGCCCGAGGAGTTCGCCGCCTCGAGCGCCACCCACCTGTTCCCGCGCCGGCACGCGCACGTGCGGGAGACGCTCGAGATCATGCAGGGCATCTGGACCAACGAGGTGTTCGAGTACCACGGCGAGTTCGCCGACTTCGACCCCTGCGGGTTCGGCGCCAAGCCGGTGCAGCAGCCGCACCCGCCCATCTACTTCAGCGGCCTCAAGGACGCCCGGCGCTCCGCGTTGCGGGTCGCGAAGTACGGGTGCAAGGGCTGGATCGGCATCCAGGACAGCCCCGAGGCGATCGCCTCCTGGCGCACGGCGATCGGCGAGGAGCTCGACGGGCTCGACACCCCGCGCTCGATCGAGGACCTGGAGATGTGCTCGATGATCTGGTTCGTCATCACCGACGAGAAGATCGACCAGACACCGGCGGGCAAGGGCTCGAACCTGCTGGCGGGCAGCGCCGACCAGATCGCCGACATGCTGAAGCGCTACCAGGAGGCGGGCCTGACCATGCCGCTGCTGTGGCCGCCGTTCGCCGACGTGCCGGTGTCCAAGACCCTCGACGACCTGAAGCGGCTGAAGAACGACATCATGCCGAAGGTCGAGGCGGCGGCCTGAGCCGCAGGGCGCGCGTGGACCCCCCGGCCCCCTCCTCGACGCCGGCCGGCCTGCCCCTGCTGGGGTTCGGCCTGCCGGTGTCGGGGGGCTGGGCCACGCCCGACGCGCTGCGGCACGTCGCCGTCCGCGCCGAGGACCTCGGGTACGCCTCGGTCTGGACCTTCCAGCGGGTGCTGCACCCGGTGGGCGGCGACCTGCCGCCGACGCACCGGTCGGTGCAGGACCCGCTGGCACCGCTCGCGTTCGTCGCGGCCCTCACCGACCGCATCCGGCTCGGCACCGCGACCGTGTGCGCGTTGCTCACGACGCCCGTGCTGCTGGCGAAGGCGCTCGCCACGCTCGACGTGCTGAGCCGCGGACGGCTCACGGTGGGGCTCGGGACGGGTTGGCTCCCCGAGGAGTTCGAGGCCACCGGGGTCCCGTTCGCGCGGCGGGGCGAGCGGATGGACGAGTTCCTGCGCTGCCTCGAGGCGCTGTGGACGCAGGACCCCGTCGCGTTCGACGGCCGCCACTGGCAGGTACCGCCGTCGTCGTCGGCGCCGCACCCGGTGCAGCGGCCCCACCCGCCGCTGCTCGTCGGCGGCACCGCACCGGCGGCGCACCGCCGCGCGGGCCGGCTCGCGCAGGGCTGGGTCGCGGCCAGCACCCACGACCTGGACGCCGTCGCGGCCGGGGCACGTGCCGTGCGGGCAGCGGCCGCCGACGCGGGCCGCGACCCCGACGCCGTGCAGATCCTGGTGCGCCGCGTCGTCGACCTGCTCGACCGGCCGCCGACGGGTGCCCGGCCGCCGTTCCGAGGGACGCGTGACCAGCTGCTCGACGACCTCGCCGCGCTGCGTGCGGCCGGCGCGACCGAGGTGCTGCTCGACCTCAACCTGCACCCGGACGTCGGCGACACCGACGCCGATCCGGTGGCCGCGCTGGCCCGTGCCGACGAGGTGCTCGAGGCGCTCGCGCCGGCCCGGATCTGAGCCCTGTCAGTCGTCGTCGTCGGCGGCCGCCGTGCGCCGACCCCGTGCGCGCAGGGCGGCCACCGCCGCGAGGACCGCACCCGCCGCGACCAGGAGCGAGCCGCGGGCCCACACCTGCGCCTCCACCTGGGTCATGAGCAGCACGCACGACGCGAGCCCCAGCACCGGCACGACGGCCGGTACCCGGAAGGCCTCCTCGTGCCCGGGGCGCCGGCGCAGGACGAGCACCGCGGCGTTCACCGCGACGAAGACCACGAGCAGCAGCAGCACCAGCGTGGCCGCGAGGCCGGCCACGGTGCCGGTCAGCGCCAGCAGCAGCGACAGGACGGTGGTCGTCACGATGGCGACCCAGGGCGTGCGTCGGCGCGGGAGGGTGCGCGCCAGGACGCCGGGCAGCAGCCCGTCGCGCGCCATCCCGAACGTCAGCCGCGACGACATGATGCCGGTCAGCAGCGCGCCGTTCGCCACGGCGACGAGCGCCACGACCGCGAACACCCACGGCGGTACGCCACCGGCCGCCTCGACCACCTCGAGCAGGGGTCCGGACGAGGCGGCGAGGTCGTCGGTGGGCACCACGGCGGACGCCACCACCCCCACCGCCACGTAGACCACTCCGGCCACGAGCAGCGCACCGAACAGGGCCCGCGGGTACGACCGTCGCGCGTCGCGCACCTCCTCGGCGAGGTTGACCGAGGTCTCGAAGCCCACGAACGAGTAGAAGGCGAGCACCGAGCCGGCGAGCACGGCGGCGGCCGGCCCCGCCTCCGGCGTCCCCACGGTGGTCAGGCGCGACAGGTCGCCGTCACCACGGCGCCAGCACGACGGCGCCGAGGACGACCACGAGCACGAGGCCGCCGACCTCGACGAGCGTCGCGACGACGTTGGCGCGCAGCGACTCCTTGATGCCCCGGGCGTTGACCGCGGCGAGCACGACGAGGAAGACGACGGCGACGAGCGGCGACGGGCAGCTCGACGAACGCGCCGAGGTAGTCGCCGGCGAACCCGAGCGAGAGAGCGGCCACCGACACCACCCCGGCGGCGAGCATGCAGTACCCGACCAGGAAGCCGACGAACGGCCCGAACGCGAGGGTGCTGTAGTGCGACGCGCCACCGGCGCGCCGGAACCGGGTCGCGAGCTCCGCGTAGGACCCGGCGGTGAGCAGGGCCAGGCCGAGCGCGACGACGAGCGGCAGCCAGACCGCGCCGCCGCTGGCGCCGGCCACCTCGCCCACCAGCACGTAGACGCCGGCGCCGAGGACGTCGCCCAGGATGAACAGGAACAGCAGCCCGGTCGTCACCTCCCGCTTCAATGGGGACGTGGTTTGCCGGTGCGTGGTGGTGGGTGCGCTCACGACGGGACCCGCTACCCCGTCGCGGTGGCTTCACGCGCGAACCGGGTCAGGAGTCGTCCGAGCCGGACGTCCCAGTGCACCCGGTTCTTGACGGTCGGACGCTCGGGAACCGCGTTCAGCCAGACCGTGTGCTGCGGGGTCGGGCCGTCGAGGCGCACGACCGAGGGCCAGCGTCGGCCCTCGACCAGACCGAGGGTCGGGGCCCAGAACGCCGTCATGGCGTCGGTGCCGACGACGTCGACGCAGAGGTCCTGGTAGGCGGCGACGGCCACGGCTACGACTCCTCCCGCGCCTCGCGAGCCCGCGCCTCGAGCGCGTCGAGGTCGCGCACGGCGTAGCGGTGGTGCTCCCACTCCTCCTCGAGGATCGTGTGCAGGCACGACAGCACGCTCTCGGGGTGCTGCGGCGCCCACGGGTTGCTGCGCTCGTCGGCCAGCTCGTCGGGGGTGACGGCGGCGAGGTGGTCGCGCACCATCGCGACCCGGTCGGCGCGAGCCTCGAGGACGTCGGCGAACGCCGGTGTCCCAGGCGTGAACAGCGACAGGTCGAGGCCGTCGCGCTCGGCGCCCGCGTTGGCGTGGCCGAGCGGGTGGTAGGGCTGCTCGCGGCGCAGGACCGCCTTGCCCAGCCAGGTGTCGGTGGCCATCACCAGGTGCCGCAGCGTCTGGGAGAACGACCACTCGTCGTCGACGGTGGCATCGACGGTGCCCTCGGGCATCGCCTGGGCGCGCTGCACGGTGGCGTCCCAGGTGCGCTGCAGCACCTCCCACGCCGCCTGCAGGCCCTCGGGGTCGACGGCGCGCCGCTGCGAGCGTCCCGGGAAGCGCCGGTCGAGCTCGGCGTCGACGAACGGCACGACGTCGACGCCGTTCACCACCAGGGGCCCTCCGGACTCGACCAGCCAGGGCGAGTCGATCTCGGTGCGGCCGATCTCGACGCCGCGCATGACGACGTCGGAGAGCTCGCACGACACGAAGCGCGCGCCGCTCAGGTCGCTGCTGGTGAAGCGCGAACCCGTGAGGTCCTCGCGGGTGAAGTCGGTCATCTCGGCTGCCTCTCGCGTCGCGTCGTCACGGCTGCGCTCAACCTAGCCACGGGGTCGGACACCGGCGGCCGCTCGTGGGGGTCAGCCGCCCAGCGAGGCGACCACCTGCTCGGTCGCCCGCGCGACGGCGACGTCCAGCCGCTCGTCGTCCTCCCCTGCGCGGGAGGTGAGCACGGCGACCACCAGCGGCTCCCGGCCCGGCGGTCGGACCACCGCGACGTCGTTGCGGGTGCCGTACGACCCCGCGCCGCTCTTGCCGGCGACCACCCAGTCCGCCGGAACCCCCGCCCTGATCAGGCCCGCGCCCGTGGTGCTCGCGAGCATCCAACCCTCGACCTCGGCACGGTCGCGCGGGTCGAGCACGTCACCGAGCAGGTAGGTGCGCAGCGTCGCGCCGAGCTGGCGGGGCGTCGAGGTGTCGCGGTCGTCCCCGGGCGCCGCGGTGTTCAGCTCGGGCTCCGTGCGGGCGGGCGAGGTGACGTCGTCGCCGACCGCCCGCAGCCGCTCGGCGAAACCCGCTGGGCCGCCGAGGCGTTCGAGCAGCAGGTTGCCGGCGGTGTTGTCGCTCGTGGTCGTCGCCGCCGCCGCCAGCTCGCGCAGCGTCAGCCCGCGACCGAGGTTCGCCTCGGCCACCGGGGCGTGCGCCTGCAGGTCCTGCGGCCCGTACGGCACCAGCGTGTCGAGCTCGGCGTCGTCGGCCTCCGCCATCACGGCCGCCGCGGCCAGCACCTTGAAGGTCGAGGCGTAGGCGAAGCGCTCGTCGGGTCGGTGCACCAGCACCTGGCCCGACCCGGTGTCGAGGGCGTGCACGCCGATCCGCACGTCCAGCTCGGCCTCCAGGTCCGACAGGTCCAGCACCTGCTCGGCCGGCGTGGACGCCGCGGCGGGTGGGGACGTCGCCGAGGACGTCGCCGCGGTGGTCGCCGGAGGCGGCGAGCCCGCGTCGGCACCACCGCAGGCCGCCAGCAGCGCCACGACCACCGTCCCCGTCACCGCCCGTGCACGCACTCCCCCAGCATGCACCGGCCCCGCTCGCAACCCGGGCATCTCGCCGTGCGCCCGCGCATCCGGGACCGCAGTGTGGGTAGCAGGGCAGCGCGGGCGAGGCGCCCGCACGACGACGAGACGACGACGAGAGGTGGCCGAGCGATGCGAGCACTGACGTGGCAGGGCAAGAGGGACGTGCGGGTCGAGGACGTGCCGGACCCGGTGCTGCAGGAGCCGACCGACGCGATCGTGCGCATCACCTCGACCGCGATCTGCGGGTCCGACCTGCACCTGTACGAGGTGCTCGGGCCGTTCCTCGACCCGGGCGACGTGCTGGGCCACGAGCCCATGGGCGTGGTCGAGGAGGTCGGCGCGGAAGTCACCCACATCAAGCCCGGCGACCGCGTGGTGGTGCCGTTCAACATCTCCTGCGGCCGGTGCTACATGTGCGAGCGGAAGCTGTTCGCGCAGTGCGAGACCACGCAGGTGCGCGAGCAGGGCAAGGGTGCCTCGCTGCTCGGTTACACCAAGCTCTACGGGCAGGTTCCGGGTGGGCAGGCCGAGTTCCTGCGCGTGCCGCAGGCGCACTTCGGGCCGATCCCGGTGCCGTCGGACCACCCGGACGAGCGCTTCCTCTTCCTGTCGGACGTGCTGCCCACGGCCTGGCAGGCGGTCGTGTACGCCGACGTGCCGAAGGGCGGGACGCTCGCCGTCCTCGGGCTCGGTCCGATCGGCCAGATGGCCGCGCGCATCGGCCGGCACCTCGGCGCCGACCGGGTCATCGGCGTCGACGACGTGCCCGAGCGCCTCGCCCTCGCGGCGGCGCACGGTATCGAGACCTTCGACCTGTCGGGCCACGACGACGTCGCGGCCGACCTGATCGAGGCCACCGGCGGGCGCGGACCGGACGCGGTCATCGACGCCGTCGGCATGGAGGCCGGGGGATCGCCGTTCGGGAAGGTCGCGCACGCGGTCGTCGGCATGCTGCCGGACGCCGTGGCGAAGCCGATGACCGACAAGATGGCGATCGACCGCCTCGCCGCCCTGCACACGGCGCTCAAGGCCGTCCGCCGCGGCGGCACGGTCTCGGTCAGCGGTGTCTACGGCGGCGAGATGGACCCGATGCCGATGATGGAGATGTTCGACCGCGGGGTGCAGCTGCGGATGGGGCAGGCGCACGTGAAGCGGTGGATCGACGACATCATGCCGCTCGTGCTCGACGACGCCGACCCGCTGGGCACGCTCGACCTCACGACGCACCAGGTGCCGCTGGAGCAGGCTCCGCAGGCGTACGACACCTTCCAGAAGAAGGAGGACGGCTGCATCAAGGTCGTGCTCAAGCCGTGACGGCGGCGACGGGCGGCCAGGTCGTCCTGGTCGTCGGGGCGTCCAGCGGGATCGGGCGTGCCACGGCGCACGAGTACGCCTCCCGTGGAGCGCACCTCGTACTGGCGTCCCGCAGCCGGAAGCCGCTCGAGGAAGCCGCGCAGGAGTGCCTCGACCGGGGCGCTGCCTCGGCCTCGGTCGAGGTCGTCGACATCGCCGACGGCCCGGCCGTCACGGCGGCCGTCGAACGGGTCGTCGCCGAGCACGGCCGGGTGGACGTCTGCGTGCAGTCGGCGGCGGTGATCGCCTTCGGCGAGTTCCTGGACGTGCCGGCCGAGGTGTTCGACCAGGTGGTCACGACCAACGTCCTGGGGACGGCCAACGTGGCCCGGGCGGTGCTGCCCGGGATGCGTGAGCGCGACGACGGGGTGCTGGTCGTCATCGGCTCGGTGCTGGGCCGCATCTCGGTCCCGCAGCTGATCACGTACTGCACGAGCAAGTGGGCGGTGCGGGGGCTGACCCGGATGCTGTCGCAGTCGGTGCGCGACCGCTCCGGGGTGCGCGTGGTCGGTGTGTCCCCCGGCGCGACGAACACGCCGGTCTACGCCCAGGCGGCCAACGTCACGGGGCGCGCGGCCCGCCCGCCGCTCCCGGTGGACCCGCCGCAGAAGATCGCTCGCGCCGTCGTGCGCGCGGCCGACACGCGTCGCCGCGGCGAGGCCTCGGTCGGGCTGGCGAACCCGGTGATGCTGCTCGGGCACGAGCTGCTGCCGCCGGTGTTCGACGTGCTCGTGGGGCCGCTGATGGGTCTGCTCGCCCTCACCCGCCGGCCGATGGACCCGCACAGCGGCAACGTCCTCGAGCCGACCACGACCGGCGAGTCGACCGACGGCCCGTGGAGCCGCGCCGGGCTGCTCGGGCTCGACACCCGGGACTGAGCGGCGTCAGCCCTTGTTCGCGCGGCCCTCGGCCACGAGGCAGAGGCGGCGCAGCGCCTCGACGTTGCGCGGGACGATGCCGAGCTGGCGCGCGGGGAGCGGGACGAACCGCCCCGGACCCGCGGTCGCGTCCTCCCGGATCTCGATGCGGCAGCCGGTGTCCTCGGGATGCAGGCTGACGTCGACGGTCGCCTCACCCATCGGCCAGCCCTTCGCCTGCAGCCGCAGGTGGCGGCCCTGCTCGACCTCGAGCACGGTCGAGACGTCGTCGATGACCAGCGGCCACGAGCCGAACGAGTGGTGGATGCGGGTTCCCTGCGCGGGCCACGCGGGGTCGACGGCACGCACGCGCGAGGCCCCCACCACCCAGGTCGCGTAGCTCCAGCCGTCGGCGAGGACGGCGAAGACCTCGTCGGGGGTGGCGGTGGTGGAGCGGGCGACGGTCCGCACGGCATCGGAGAGCTCGGGCACGGGTGGACGCTACCCCTCCCGGTGGCCGTCATGCGGGACCGCTCCGGTGGTGGACCGGCGCCGGCGGTGGAAGAGTCGTTCCCGACGGGACCGAGCGCCCGACCCGCTCCGTGGCCCAGCCCCGCGCCACCCCGCAGGACTGATCGAACCCCGCCTCACGCCACGAGGAGCCCGATGCTGACCCCCACGCCGCGAGGACGCCTCAGCGAGCAGATGGTCGCGCTGCTGCGCGGCCCGCTGGACGACCCCGCCTGGGACGACCTGCAGCACCTCACGCCCACGAACCAGGACGACGCGCAGATCGCCCTGTGGACGGCGTACGAGCTGGCCTACCGCGGGTTCGACGACGTTGCCGACGAGCTGGAGTGGCACCCACCGCTGCTGGCGGCGCGCCGGGTGCTCGAGCGCGACCTGGAGGCCCGGCTGCGCGAGCGGTACCGCCCGCCCGCGGACCTGCCGGACGTGTCCGCCGGTGGCACCGAGGCGGCGGCGGCGTTCGCGCAGGCGTTCTTCGCCTACGTCGACGACTACGAGGGCGACTCGCTGTCCGGGGCGATCCAGCGCACGGCGACCCGCGACCAGGTGCTGGCGCTGCTGCGGGTGCGGTCGGTGTACCACCTGAAGGAGGCCGACCCCACCGCGTGGGCGGTGCCGCGGCTCGGTGCGCAGCCGAAGGCCGGCCTGATGGCGGTGCAGTACGACGAGTACGGGTGCGGCGACCCGAACGCGCTGCACTCGCACCTGTTCGCGCGCGGGCTGGCCGCGTGCGGGCTCGACCCGCACTACGGCGCGTACGTCGACGAGGCACCGGCGAGCGTGCTGGAGCAGAACAACGCGATGACCCTGTTCGGTCTGCACCGCCGCCTGCGCGGCGCCGCGCTCGGCCACTTCGCGGCGTTCGAGGCCACCAGCTCGGTGCCCTCGCGCCGCATCGCGCAGGGGCTCGACCGGGTCGGGCTGCCGGCCGAGATGATCGCCTACTACGACGAGCACGTCGAGGCCGACGCGGTGCACGACCAGCTCGCCGTCCGGGAGATCTGCGGCTCGCTCGTGGCCGAGGAGCCGGACCTGCTCGACGACGTGTTCCTCGGCGCGTTCACCTGCCTCGACCTCGAGAGCCGCTTCGCCTCGGAGCGGCTCGCGTCGTGGACGGTGGCGGCGTGAGCGCCGGCGGGGCCCGTGACGACCTCGACTTCGCCCACCCGGACGTCGTCGTCTGTCCCGACGGGCCGGTGCTGATCCGCGGCGACCACGTCGTCGAGGCGCCCGACGGCACCCGGCACCGCACGACCCGTCCGGTCAGCGCCGTGTGCCGGTGCGGCAAGACCTCACGCGCCCCGTGGTGCGACGGCACGCACCAGGTGCTGCCCCGGCGCTAGCAGCCGGGCAGGGTCGGGACGTCGACCACCTGGGGGGTGCCGAGGGGGCTGGTCCAGTGGTGGGCGACGACGTCGGCCGTTGTGGTCGAGGCGTGGTTGTACGCGCCAGAGGCCGGCGGTCTTCCAGCGGTGGCAGCGGCGCGACCTCGGGCTCAGGTTGGCGACCGTGGTGGGTCCTCGCGGGTGGGGGACCTGGTGGTCGAGGTCGCAGCGGGTGGCGGGGACGGCGCAGCCGGGGAAGGTGCAGACCGGGTCGCGGGCGCGGACGGTCTGGTCGATCTCGACGGTCGGGGCGTAGGCGTCGGTGGTGTGGCGTGGGTCGGGTTGCGTGCGCAGGGCGCGGCGGGTGGCGGCGATCAGGGCCGCGCGGGTCCAGCCGGTCTCGGGTGCCCGGCCGACGCGGACGAGGCGGGTGAGGTGGCCGGTGTCGTCGGTGAGCAGCACGCAGGTGGTGGCGCCGCGGTCGAGCAGGTCGGTCGCGGCGACGCGGGCGACCGCGGCTGAGGCGGGCACGGGGGCGCCGACGCCGCGGACCTCACCGGGGGCGTCCTTGGCGTCGCCGTCGTCGAGCAGGGTGTCGGCGTGCAGCACCACGCCGAGCTCGCGCCGGCCACTGCTGGGCCCACCTGCGGGCCGACCGCCTGCGTCGCCGAGGACGGCGGCCTCGAGGGTGTCGACCTTGGCCTGGCCGAGGGTGCGGTCGCGCCAGCTCGTCCGGCGACTCAGGGCGCGGGCGCGGGTCTCGAGGGCGTCGGCGATCCCCACGATCTGGGCGGTGGGGCCGGTCACGGTCAGTGTCGCGACGGCGGGGTTGGTGGGGTCGACCTGGACCCAGGTGCCGGTGCGCTCGCGGACCTCGCGGCGGACCTTGTCCTCGTTGTCGGTGCGTACGGCGGCGACGGCCTTGCGGACGCGGGCGGTGAACGCCGGCGGCTGGACCCCGTCCCAGGGCCCGACCGGGCCGGTCCCGGTCAGCGGCAGTGCGGGTAGCGCGTCGAGCACGGTGGTCTCGACCTGGTGGGTGAGGTGGTCGGGCAGTCCGTCGGTCTCGGCGGCCAGGACCCGGGCGCGGGCGCCGTCGAGGCGGCCGTGCTCCAACGCCGCGAGGGTGCGGGGCAGGACCCGGCACAGCCGGCGGGCGGCGTGGACCTCGCGTTCGGCGTGCCAGCGGGCCAGGCCGGTGGAGGCGGCGACCTCGTCGGCGGCGATCAGGTCCAGGTCGTGCGCCCCGATCCGGCCATCGCGTGCGGCACCGACCAGGGCGGGCAGGCCGAGCTGCCAGGACTCGCTGGCGTGCACGTGCCGGGTGATCGTGTCGATCTTGCGCAACCGGGCCGCGTCGCGGGCGAAGTCGGTCAGCGAGTGCGCGCGCAGGTCGGCCACCAGGGTGCTGCTGGTGTCGTCCGACCTCATGCACCAACTCTAGATGCCAGGTACGACAACGGGTTTGGTGTCCACAGGCCCACCGCCGCCATCGTCTGCCTGTGGACGAAGAGCGTCCTCAGCCGGCCCGGCGCTGCAGCAGCGCCACGACCCCCCGGTCCTCGTGCGAGCGCACGTCGCCGAGCGCGAGGTCGGGCACGGCGTCGAGCCAGCGACCGACCTCGTCGGCCTGCTCGGTCGTCCCGAGCTGCAGCAGCGCCGCACCACCCGGCAGCAGGTGAGCCACCACGGCGTCGACGCACTCCCGCGCGACGTCGAGCCCGGTGTCGCCGCCGTCGATGGCGAGCAGCGGGTCGTCGGGGAACCGCGCGACGCCGCCGCTGGGCACCCACGGCGGGTCGGCCACCACGAGCGCGAACCGCTCGTGCGGCTCGAGCACCTCGCCGATGCGTCCGTGCCGCACCTCGACGCGATCGAGGACGCCTGCGGTGCGGGCGTTCTCGCGCGTCAGCTCGCAGGCAGCGGGGTTGAGGTCGACGCACACCAGGCGCCGGTCGCTGTCGGCGACGGCGAGCAGCCCGATCTGGCCAGCACCCGCGCACAGCTCGAGCACCGGCCCGTCCGGCACCTCATCGAGCAACGACGCCGCCCAACGCGACTGCATCGCCGTCCAGGCGCGCGGTTCGAGCACCCGGTCGTCGTAGGTGATCTGCAGGTGCCCGAACGTCATCGACTTCGCCACTGCCACAACCTACCTCGCGCGGTACACCTCACGCCCGTCGACCCAGGTGCCGACCACGCGGCTCTCGACCCACGTCGAGGGCGGCGCGGCCAGCAGGTCGACGTCGACCGCCACGACGTCGGCGGCGCGCCCGACCTCGAGGGATCCGCTGGAACCCTCGAGCCCGTTCACCCAGCAGCTCCCCTCGGTGTAGGCGCGCAGCACGTCGAGGGCGTCCAACGCCTCCTCCTGCTGCAGCGGCGGCACCGACGACGGTGCGCCCGGCTCGCGCCGCGTCACGGCCACCTCCATGGCGCGCAACGGCGACGCGTCCGAGACCGGCCAGTCGCTGCCGCAGGCGATCCGGGCGCCGGCGCGGTGCAGCGACCCGAACACGTACTGCCGGTCGCGCGCCCGCTCGCCCAGGTACGGGAGGGTGAGCCGCTCCATCTGCTCGTCGCGGCAGGCCCACAGCGCCTGGACGTTGGCCGCGGCGCCGAGCGGGGCGAAGCGGTCGACGTCCTCGGCGCTCACGATCTGCAGGTGCGCGAGGTGGTGCCGCGGACCGGAGTGCCCGTTCACGTCGCGGGCGCGCTCGATCGCGTCCAGACCGTCGCGCACGGCACGGTCGCCAAGGGCGTGCAGGTGCACCTGGAAGCCGTCGGCGTCGAGCGCCGTGACGGCCGCGCCGAGCTCGTCGGCGGGCACGAACGAGAGCCCGTGGTCGGTGGTCTCGCC
This sequence comes from uncultured Actinomycetota bacterium, assembly GCA_963715595.1. Taxonomy (GTDB): domain Bacteria; phylum Actinomycetota; class Actinomycetes; order Actinomycetales; family CAWJMD01; genus MFD01275-22. Next base: position 1,227,793 of record OY970255.1, on the reverse strand, counting down.
CCCGGAGCCGTCGCGGTAGGGGTCGAGGACCGACGCCGTGCGCGTCTCGCACACCCCGTCGAGCATGATCTTCACGCTCGTGGCGCGCAGACCCGCGGCGGCCGCGAGCCGCCGGCGGACCCGCAGGTCGTCGAGCTGGTCGAGCCCGCGAGCACGGTCCCACCACAGCGCCAGCACGGTCTTCGCGGTGAGCAGCCCCTGCTCCTGCGCCTGCACGTAGGTGGCGAGCGAGTCGTGCATGCCCAGCCCGTCGCCGACCAGGGCGTCCTGCCAGCCCACGACCCCGAGCCCGTGCAGGTGCCGCTGCCCCTCGAGCAGCCCGTCCAGCAGGTCGTCCCCGGTCGGCGCCGGCACGTGGTCGGCGACCAGCGACATGGCCCCCTCGTGCAGGGCGCCGGTCGGGTGCCCGTCCGGGTCGCGCTCGATGCGGCCGTCGGACGGGTCGGGCGTCGACGCGTCGACCCCGGCGAGACGCAGCGCCGCGGTGCTCACCCAGGCCGAGTGGCGGTCGCGGTTCGGCAGGTACACGGGGCGGCCGGGGCACACCTCGTCGAGCAGGGCTGCCGCAGGGAGTCCCCCGGGGAAGGCGTCCATCGACCAGCCGCCACCGGTGACCCACGCACCGGCCGGCAGCGATGCCGCGTGCGCCCGGACGGCGTCGGCGTACGCGGGCGCCGTCGACAGCGCGCTCAGGTCGCAGCCGAGCCGCTCCAGCCCGCCGGCCACCGGGTGCACGTGCGCGTCGTGGAAGCCGGGCAGCAGCCACGCGCCGCCGACGTCCTCGACCCTCGTGCCGCGCCCGACGACGTGCCGCACGTCGGCGAAGGAACCGCGCGCCACGACCAGGCCGTCGCGCACGGCCAGGCAGTCGCCGTCCCAGCGGTGGCCGGCGAGCACGGGCGCGCCGCGCAGCAGCAGGTCGGCGCCGACGACCTCAGGCATGCGGGGAGGCTACGCGTCGTCGCCCTGCGGCTCGGCCATCGCGCGGTGCGCCTCGGCCTCCAGCGAGTCGGGCAGCACGCTGTCGGCCGCACCCTGCACCTTCGTCTTCAGCGAACCGGCCACCGACGGTCGAGGCGTTGTCGACGGCCTGGAACGAGCCGGGCACCGTCGAGGCGATCGACGAGGTGACCAGCACGCGGCCCTCGTCCCGGGCCACCACGTCGCGCAGCACGAGCTTCGCCAGCCGCACGGTCGAGGTGAGTCGACGGCCTCCGAGAACAGGTCCTGCCCGGCGCCGCCACCCCCCTGCGTCGACCCGCCGACGGATCTCACCACGCGACCTCGTCGCACCCGGTGTGGTCGGCGGGCTCGACCTGCAGCGTGGCGTGGGCGATGCCGAACCGGGTCTGCAGCGTGTGCCGGGCGCGGTCGAGCACCTCGTGGGTGGTCGCGCCGGCCGTGGTCACCAGGTGCGCGGTCGCGACGTCCATGCCGGACGTGAGCTGCCAGACGTGCAGGTCGTGCACGTCCGCGACACCCTCGATCGCCGCGAGCTCGTCGGCCACCTCGGTCGGCTCCACGCCCGCCGGCGCGTGCTGGCCGAGCACTGACAGCACCTCGCGCCCGAGCCGCAGCGCGCGCACGAGCACGAAGACCGCGATGGCGAGCGCGACCACGGTGTCCCAGGCACCGCTGCCGGTGACGGCGACGAGCACCCCGGCGACCAGGACGCCGACCGACCCGACCGTGTCGGCGACCACCTCGAGGTAGGCACCCTTGAGGTTCAGGCTCTCTCGCGACCCCTGCCGCAGCAGGGCGAGCGCCACCAGGTTCACCACCAGGCCGAGCGCGCCGACCACGACCATGCCGCCGGCCGCGGGGGCGACGGGGTCGCCCAGCCGCGCCAGCGCCTCGTACCCCACGTAGACCGCGACGCCCACCATCACGAGCACGGCGAAGCCGGACGCGAGCACCTCGGCCCGGTACGAGCCGTACGTGCGACGCCCCGAGCCGTCGGGGCGCGCCGCGACCTGGGTGGCGACCAGCGCGGCCACGAGCGTGACGACGTCGGCCGCCATGTGGCCGGCGTCCGACAGCAGCGCGAGCGAGCGGGTCAGCAGGCCGGCGACCAGCTCGACGACGAAGAACGTCGCGATCAGGGCAGCGGCCGCCACCAGGCGCCCGCGGTGGCGTCCCGCTGCGCTCAGCGACGCCCCGCCGTGGCCGTGCCCGTGGCCGGTGCTCACCTCGCACCCCCGGCCGGGTGGGCGACGTGCTCGCGGGCCACGCCCAGCAGCAGCCGGACGTGCTCGTCGGCCAGCCGGTAGTACGCCAGCCGGCCGTCACGGCGGGCGACCACGACGTCGTGGGCGCGCAGCAGCCGCAGCGCCTGCGACACCGTCGCCTCGGCGGTGCCCGTCGCCGCGGCCAGGTCGCAGACGCACACCTCGCCGCCGTCGAGCAGCGCGTAGAGCAGCCGCGCCCGCGTGGGGTCGCCGAGCAGCTTGAGCACGCGGGTGACCCGCAGCAGCGCGTCCGGGGCCAGCGCGCGGGAGCGCACCTGCGCCACGACCTCGGGGCGCACCTCGTGCACGTGCGCGACCGTCTCCACCGCCACGGCGACCTCCTCGTGTCTGATCAGATGATCAGGCGTCAGCGTAGCGGTCGGAATGCCGGACGCCGCCGGGGCGGTTGCTCGGGCATGACGGTGGCGGTGGTGGCGACGGCGTACGGCGGGTCCGAGGTCCTCGAGCTGGTCGAGGTGCCCGACGTGCCGCCGGGCCCCGGCGAGGTGGCCGTCGACGTGCGCGCGGCCGGTGTCAACCCGGCCGACGTGAAGTCGTACTCCGGCGTGTTCGGGCGCGACCCCGCGAACCTGCCGGTGCGGCTGGGCCTCGAGGTCGCGGGTGTCGTCGCCGAGGTCGGTGCCGGCGTCGACCACGTCCGTCCCGGCGACGAGGTGGTGGCCTTCCGCGTCACCGGCGGCTACGCCGGCCGGGTCGTGGCACCCGCCGGCGACGTGTTCGCCAAGCCCGCGACGCTGTCGTTCGCACAGGCGTCCGGGCTCCTGCTCGTGGGCACGACCGCGGCGCACCTGCTGCACGCCACGGCTGTCGCGCGCGGCGAGACCGTCCTGGTCCACGGCGCGGCCGGCGCCGTCGGCAGCGCGGCCGTGCAGCTGCTCGTCGCGCGCGGCGCCCGCGTCGTCGGGACGGCCAGCGCCGGCCGGCACGACGTGCTGCGCGCTCTCGGAGCCGAACCCGTCTCGTACGGAACGGGTCTCGCCGACCGGGTACGCGGGCTCGCCCCGGACGGCGTCGACGTGGCGCTCGACACCGTCGGTACCGACGAGGCCGTCGACGTCAGCGTCGAGCTGGTGGCCGACCGGCACCGGATCGCGTCGGTGGCGGCCTTCGACCGTGGCCCCGGCCTCGGCATCCGCCTGCTCGGGGGCGGTCCCGGCGCCGACCCGGGCACCCGGGTGCGCGACGCCGCCAGGTCCGAGCTGCTCGAGGCGGCCGCCGCAGGACGGCACACCGTCGAGGTCGACCGCACCCTCGCCCTGGCCGACGTGCGCGCCGCGCACGAGCACCTCGCCGCCGGCGCCCGCGGCAAGATCGTGCTGCTGCCCTGACCGGGGCACCGAGCCGTCGGGATGCGCCCGGGCGCAGGACGACGCAGGCTCGGAGCATGACGATCTCGACCGAGACCACGCCCCTGACCGCCCTCGTCCTCGTCTGCACGCTGACGCCGTCCCCCGCCGACTCCTCCAGCGAGCTGCTGGGCCGCCAGGTGCTGCAGGCCCTCGGCGAGCACGGTGTCACCGGCGACGTCGTGCGCGTCGTCGACCACGACGTCAAGAGAGGCGTCCAGGCGGACATGGGCGACGGCGACGAGTGGCCCGCGCTGCGCCAGCGGGTCCTCGACGCGGACATCCTGGTGGTGGCGGCGCCGATCTGGATGGGCCACCCGTCGAGCGTGACCCAGCAGGTGCTGGAACGGCTCGACGCCGACATCGCCGAGACCGACGACCAGGGCCGGCCGATCCTGTCCGGACGGGTCGCCGCGATCGCCGTGGTGGGCAACGAGGACGGTGCCCACCACGTCGTGGCCGAGGTGGCGCAGGGGCTGAACGACGTCGGGTTCACCCTGGCCGCCGGTGCGGGCACCTACTGGGTCGGCGAGGCCATGGGCTCCGTCGACTACCAGGACCTCGACGAGACGCCCGAGAAGGTCGCGTCGCAGAACGCCGCGCTGGCGGCGAACACCGCCCACCTGGCGCGGTTGCTCAAGGCCAGCCCGTACCCCGCGCAGGGGTGAGCGCCGTGGCCGACGGGCACGTGCCCCCGAAGGGGGTGCAGCAGGTCGGGAGGCGGGCGGTCCGCTGGATCGAGGAGGGCCGGGCCGGCAAGGGCTTCACCGACGTCGGACGGCACCGCGCACACCAGCTCGCCGACGGGAACAGCCTCACCGACGCCGAGGTGAGGAAGATGAAGGGCTACTTCGCCCGCCACTCGGTCGACAAGGACGCGGACGGGTTCACCCGTGGCACACCGGGTTTCCCGTCCCCGGGTCGCGTGGCGTGGGACGCCTGGGGTGGCGACGCCGGCGAGCGCTGGGTGCGCCGCCTCGACGTCTGAGCCTCCCGGACCTCTAGGCTCGTCCCGGAGGGCTCCAGCACCGCGGCCCCACCGATCCGGATCGGGAGCACGCATGGCCGGCACGGCAGGCAAGGACGGCGCGAGCACGTCGGGGCACCTCGTGGTCGTCGGCGCCTCGGCGGGCGGCGTCGAGGCGCTGCGCGTCCTCCTGGGAGCCCTCCCCGCCGACTTCGCCGCTCCGGTGCTGGTGGTGCTCCACCTGCCGGAGACGGCACGCAGCCTCCTGCCGACCATCCTCGACCGAGGCTCCCGGCTGCGTGTGCGGCAGGCCGAGGACGGTGCCCTGCTCGAGGACGGCCTGGTGCTCGTGGCGCCACCCGGACGGCACCTGCTCACCGAGGACGGCAGGGTGCTGCTGTCGACGGGCCCGCGCGAGAACGGGCACCGCCCCGCTGTCGACGTCCTGTTCCGGTCGGCCGCCCGCACGCACGGGCGCGGGGTCGTCGCGGTGGTGCTCACCGGGGCTCTCGACGACGGCACCGCCGGCCTGACGGCCGTGCACGCCCGCGGCGGCGTGGGGGTGGTGCAGGACCCCGAGCAGGCGCTGTACCCGAGCATGCCCCGCTCGGCCGTCCAGCGGGCTCGACCGGCCCACGTGCTGCCGCTCGAGGCGATGCCGGCCCTGCTGGGCGAGCTGGTCGCCCGCGACCTGCCCGACGGGCCGGGCGCGGCGGTGCCGGACCTGATGGCGGTCGAGACGGCGATCGCGCTGCAGGCACCGGTCGACGTGCACGAACCGCGCACGCTCGGGCCGGCTGCCGGCCTGTCGTGCCCGGACTGCAACGGCACGCTGTTCGGCATCGACGACGACGGGCTGCGTCGCTACCGCTGCCGCGTCGGGCACGCCTGGTCGCCGCAGAGCCTGGCAGCGCGCCAGCACTCGGCCACCGAGACCGCGCTGTGGGTCGCTCTGCGCTCGCTCGAGGAGAAGGCGGTCCTGACCCACGACCTGGCCGAACGCGCCGCCGCCCAGGGCTACCCTCGCTCCCGGGACGCGTACGTCGAGAACGCTGCCGACGCGCTGGAGTCGGCGGTGCTCGTGCGCCAGCTGCTCGAGCGCGTCGCCGCCGGCGGCCTCGACCTCGACGTGACCGCGCCGGCGGGCGACGCCCCCCTCGGCTCCCCGCTCGACTGACCGCCGACACCGACACCTGGAGGCCCACCGTGGCGGCGAGCCAGCCCGACCACGACCCGCACGTCGAGACGCTCCTGGCGTACATCAAGGACTCGCGCGGGTTCGACTTCACCGGTTACAAGCGCACCAGCCTCGAGCGGCGCATCCGGCGGCGGATGGAGCAGGTCGGCATCACCGACGTCGAGGCCTACCGCGACCACCTCGAGCTGCACGCCGAGGAGTTCACCGCGCTGTTCAACACGATCCTGATCAACCTGACGGCCTTCTTCCGCGACGCCGACGCCTGGGCGTACCTGCGCGAGGTGGTCGTGCCGGACCTGCTGCGGGCCAAGCCGGACGGTCCGCTGCGGGTGTGGAGCGCGGGGTGCGCGTCCGGCCAGGAGGCCTACTCGCTGGCGATCTGCTTCGCCGAGGCCCTGGGTCTGGAGGAGTTCCGCCGCCGGGTCAAGATCTACGCCACCGACGTCGACCACGAGGCCCTGGCCCAGGCACGCGCCGCGAGCTACTCCGCGCAGGAGCTCGAGGGTCTGCGCCCCGAGCAGGTCGAGCAGCACCTCGAGCAGGTCGGCGACCGCTGGGTGTTCCGCTCCGAGCTGCGCCGGGCGGTGATCTTCGGGCGCAACGACCTGGTGCAGGACGCCCCCATCTCGCACATCGACCTGCTGCTCGCCCGCAACACGCTGATGTACTTCACCGCCGAGACCCAGGGCCGCATCCTCGGCCGGCTGCACTTCGCGCTCGACCCCGGGGGCTACCTCTTCCTCGGCAAGGCCGAGCTGATGCTGAGCCACGCGCACCTGTTCGCGCCGGTGGAGGCGAACCGCCGCTTCTTCCGCCGCGTGCCCACCGACGGCGCCGACCGGTTCAGCTCGCTCGTGCGCCGCATGCAGGTCGGTGAGGCGACCGGTACCGACAGCGCCGTCGTCGTGCACGAGGCCGTGATGGCCTCGCCCACGGCGCAGGTGACGATCGACCGGTCGGGCCGCCTCCTCCAGGTGAACCGGCGTGCCGAGCAGCTGTTCGGCCTGGCGACGCGGCACGTGGGGCAGCCGTTCCACGACCTCGAGCTGTCGTACCGGCCGGTCGAGCTGCGGTCGCTGCTCGAGCAGTCGCACGAGGAGCGGCGCACCGTGTGGGCGCGCCAGGTCGAGTGGGCCCGCAGCCCGATCGAGACGCTGGTGCTCGACATCCAGGTGGTGCCGCTGGTGAGCCGGGACGCGGCGCCGCTGGGGTCGACGGTCATCTTCCACGACGTGACGCGGCACCGGCGGCTCCAGCTCGAGCTCGAGTACGCGAACCGCCAGCTCGAGGCGGCCTACGAGGAGCTGCAGTCGACCAACGAGGAGCTCGAGACGACGAACGAGGAGCTGCAGTCCACGGTCGAGGAGCTCGAGACCACCAACGAGGAGCTGCAGTCGACCAACGAGGAGCTCGAGACGATGAACGAGGAGCTGCAGTCGATGAACGACGAGCTCCAGGTCACCTCCGACGACGCCCGCACGGGTGAGGAGCGGTCGTCGGCCGCCACGCACCTGCTCGAGGCGGTGCTGGGCAGCACGCCGCTCGGGGTCCTCACGGTCGATCTCGACGCCAGGGTGACGACGTGGAACCAGGCGTGCACCGAGCTGTGGGGCCTGCGGGCCGAGGAGGTGGTGGGTCGTCTGCTCGTCGACCTCGACTCGGGTCTGCCGGCCGCCGAGCTGGCGCCCCTCCTCGAGGACGTGCGCGGCCGTCCGGACGACGGCCACCGCAGCACCGAGCTCACCGCCGTCAACCGCCGGGGCCGCGAGGTGCGGCTGCACGTGACGGTGAGCCCGCTCGCGCGTGAGCACCACCGTGCGGGAGCCCTGGTCGTGTTGGACGACCGCGGGGCGCGCGGGTAGCCGGACCGCTCAGGCGTGCCCTGCGGGGTCGCCGGTCGCCGGTCGCCGTCCCTCGACCAGCCGGGCGGCCACCTCGCGCAGCTTGACGTTGCTGTTGCGGCTGACCGCCGCCAGGCGCGCGAACGCCTCGTCGGCCGTGAGGCCGTGCAGCGCCATCAGGATCCCCTTGGCCTGGTCGATGACGGCCCGGGAGTCCAGCGCCGAGCGCAGCTGCTCGCTGAGGCGCACCAGCGACTCGCGGTGGCGCCCGTCCTCGACGACGGCGCCCACGGCGGCACCCAGCAGCTCGGCGATGTCCGTCGACTCCCGGTCGAAGGTCCGCCCGCGGGTGGCGTACAGGTTCAGCACGCCCAGGACGCCGTCCTCGACGTGCACCGGCACCGACAGGACCCCGCCGACGTCGAGGTCGGCCACCAGGGGGTGCAGCGCGCGCCACCGGTCGTCGGTCCCGACGTCCTCGGTGCGCACGGTGCGCCGGTTGGCCCAGGCGTCGGCGCAGGGTCCCTCGCCCGCGCGGATCTGGGCGCCGTCGACGGCCTGGGCGAGCCGGGACTCGGTGCCCAGCATGTCGGGTGAGACCGGGTCGCCCAGGCTCACGCTGATCGCCTCGGCGGCCGGCACCGCCTGCCGGGCGATCGTGGCCACCCGGCCGAGAACGGCCTGCATGTCGCCGGCCTCCTGCACCGGCAGCCGACACAGCTCGGCGAAGGCGGCCGCGGTGGCCAGGTCGCGTGCGTGCGCCCCGTCGTCCTGCCCCGGGACGGGGCCGGGCAGCAGCACCCACCGCACCTGGCACCCGACCCCGGCGGGAGCGGGCTCGTCGAACCCGACGACCGAGACCACGACGGGGCGGCGCCGGCGCGGGATGAGCGTCACCGTCGTCCGCAGGTCGACGCCGGAGGACGACAGCTCCGACAGCGCCCGCCGCAGCAGCGGGCGGTCCGCGCCGTCGACGTAGACCTGCACCGGCTTCCCGACCAGGTGGCTGGGCTCCAGGCCCATCAGGAACCCGGCCGCGGCGTTCGCCTCGGTGATCGTCCCGTGCCGGTCGGAGACCACCACGGGCACCGGCAGCGCGGCGGCCACCCGCTCGCGCCAGGCCCGCTCGCCGGCGTTCAGGGCGAGCAGGTCCTCGATCTGCTCGTGCTGCGTCCGCATCTCCTCCTCGGCGGTGCGCAGCTCCTCGTGCGCGACGTCGAGCTCGGCGACGGTCGCCGCCAGGTCGCCCTCCTCGCGCAGCCGCTGCACCTGCTCGCGGTGCGTGCGGACCAGGTCGACGAACCGGTCGAGCTCGTGGGTCCCCCGGTCGTCGACGCCGTGGGAGTCCGCGACGTCGGCCGTGACCGCGACGGTCGGCGCGGGTGCGTCGCGCCCTGCTGCACTCTGCTCGTCCACGTGCGACCTCCTGGGCACCTGTCAGCTGCCGCCGGTGCGGCGAGTGGTGGTGCGTGGAGCCGACCTGTCGTGCGAGCCTCGCCGTCCGGCGGTCCGGCCGGAACCCACGGTAGTCCAGTCGCCCGCCCCGGATGCGGTCGACGTGGGCTCGGGAGAGCCTGGGTGCCATGACGACCGAGAGCAACGAGAGCAGGCAGCAGGCCACCGTCGAGGCGCTCCAGGCCGTGGTCGACCGGGTGGTGTCGTGGCAGGACGGTGCGACGCGCGAGACGGTGCGCGAGGAGCTCGCCAAGGGCGCCAGCGACGCCGACGTGACCGCGAGCGACGCGCTGCTCGACGAGATCGCGCGGCGCATCCACGCCGACCCCGACCGGGTCGAGGTCGAGCGGCTCGTCGCCGAGCACGCCGACGAGGTGCGGCCCGACTGAGGTCGTGGTCCGCGACAGGGACCGAGCAAGACTTGAACTGTTCAAGGAAGTAGGGCAGGGTCGCGGCATGACCACCGCAGCCGACCTGCGAGGGCCTGCTGCGCGCCGCGTCGCTGCGCGTGACCCGCCCCCGCGTGGCCGTGCTGCGGGCGGTGCACGAGCGGCCGCACTCCGACACCGACGCGCTGCTGGCCGCAGCCCGTGCCGACCTCGGCGCGGTGTCGCACCAGGCGGTGTACGACGTGCTGCGCGTCGCTCACCGAGGCCGGGCTGCTGCGCCGCATCCAGCCCGCCGGGTCGGTCGCCCGCTACGAGGCGCGGGTCGGCGACAACCACCACCACGTCGTCTGCCGCGGCTGCGGGGCCATCGCCGACGTCGACTGCGCCGTCGGCGAGGCCCCGTGCCTGACCCCCTCCGCACCACGCGCGGCTTCTCCGTCGACGAGGCCGAGGTCGTCTACTGGGGCCGCTGCCCCGGCTGCGCCGCCGCGTCCGCCTGACCGCTCCCACCCTCTCCCGCGACCCTCGCACCCCGCACGCAGGAGAGGCACCTCGTGACCGACACCGACCCGAAGCCCCGGGACACCAGCGCGAGCCCGCAGGGCACCGACACGACCGCGAGCACCAGCGAGAGCGAGAACCCGGTCATCGAGGCCCCGACGGCCGACACCGAGCCAGCGGCCGCGCAGCAACCGCGACTGGTGGCCGAACCAGGTCGACCTGCGGCGTCCTCAACCGCACCTCGCGCCGGTCCGACCCGCTCGGTGAGGACTTCGACTACAAGACGGCCGTGCAGACGCTCGACGTCGAGGCGGTCAAGGCCGACCTCGTCTCGGTCATGCGCACCTCGCAGGACTGGTGGCCGGCCGACTACGGCCACTACGGCCCGCTGTTCATCCGGATGTCGTGGCACGCCGCGGGCACCTACCGCCAGGCCGACGGCCGCGGCGGCGCCGGCGCGGGCGAGCAGCGCTTCGCGCCGCTGAACAGCTGGCCGGACAACGCCAACCTCGACAAGGCCCGCCGCCTGCTGCTGCCGGTCAAGCAGAAGTACGGCCGCGCGCTGTCGTGGGCCGACCTGCTCGTGCTCGCCGGCAACGTCGCCCACGAGGACATGGGCTTCGAGACCTTCGGCTTCGCCTTCGGCCGCGAGGACGTCTGGCAGCCCGAGGAGGTCTTCTGGGGTCCGGAGGACACCTGGCTCGGCGACGAGCGCTACAGCCGACGACGACCCGCTCGACCTCGACGAGGGCGCGCTCGGCGGCCGTCACGATGGGCCTGATCTACGTCAACCCCGAGGGCCCGAAGGGCCAGCCCGACCCGGTGGCCTCGGCGCACGACATCAAGATCACCTTCGCGCCGGATGGCGATGAACAGCGAGGAGACCGTCGCGCTCATCGCCGGCGGCCACACCTTCGGCAAGACCCACGGCGGCGGCGACCCCGACGCTGGTCGGCCCCGAGCCCGAGGGCTGCCCCGTGCACGGCAACGGCCTGGGCTGGAAGAACGAGTTCGGCAAGGGCAAGGCCGAGGACACCATCACCTCGGGCCTCGAGGGCGCGTGGACGCCCGACGCCGACCCAGTGGGACAACAGCTACTGGGACACGCTGTTCGCCTGGGAGTGGGAGCTCACCGAGAGCCCCGCCGGCGCCAAGCAGTGGCAGCCCACCGACCCCGCCTCGGCGACCGTGCCGGACGCGCACCGCGAGGGCGTCATCCACCGCCCGATGATGGCCACCACCGACCTCGCGCTGATCAAGGACCCGGAGTTCCGCGCGATCTCGGAGCGCTTCCGCGACAACCCGGACGAGTTCGCGGCGGCCTACGCCAAGGCCTGGTTCAAGCTGCTGCACCGCGACATGGGCCCGGTCTCGCGCTACGTCGGCCCGTGGGTGCCGCAGGAGGTCCAGCTCTGGCAGGACCCCGTCCCGCCCGTCGAGCACGAGCTGGTCGGCGGAGTCCGACGTCGCCGAGCTCAAGCGCGCGGTCCTCGGCGTCCGGCCTGTCGGTGTCGCAGCTGGTGCACACCGCCTGGGCGTCGGCCGCGTCGTACCGCGGCACCGACAAGCGCGGCGGCGCCAACGGCGCCCGCCTGCGGCTCGCGCCGCAGAAGGACTGGGCCGTCAACGCCGGCACCGCCGACGTGGTCGAGAAGCTCGACGAGATCCGGTCGGCGCTCCGCGACGCCGATCTCGCTCGCCGACCTGATCGTGCTGGCCGGCTGCGCCGGCGTCGAGAAGGCCGCCGCCGACGCCGGTGTGACGGTCACGGTGCCGTTCACCCCGGGCCGCACCGACGCCTCGCAGGAGCAGACCGACGTCGACACCTTCCGGTGGCTCGAGCCGCGCGCCGACGGCTTCCGCAACTGGGTCGAGCCCGACGCGAAGCTGACGCCGGAGACCCTGCTGGTCGACCGGGCGTACATGCTCGAGCTCGACCGCCAAGGAGATGACCGTGCTCGTCGGCGGCCTGCGCGTCCTCGGCGCGAACACCGGTGGCGTGCAGCACGGCGTGTTCACCGACCGGCCGGGCGTCCTGTCGCAGGACTTCTTCCGGAACCTGCTCGACCTCGGCATCTCGTGGCGCACCTCGCGCCGACGACGAGGGCGTGTACGAGGGCCGTCGACGCCGACGGCGAGGTGGTCCGCACCGCGACCGCGGCCGACCTGGTGTTCGGCTCGAACTCGATCCTGCGCGGCATCGTCGAGGTCTACTCCGCCGACGACGCGAAGGAGAGGTTCGTCCACGACTTCGTCGACGCCTGGGACAAGGTCATGATGCTCGACCGCTACGACGTGAAGTAGGCGTCCCCCCGGTCTCGGCTCGCCCGACGGCCCGTCCGCACCCCACCGGTGCGGGCGGGCCGTCGTCGCGTCCACCACGTAGCGCTCGACGGGTGAGCGTCACCTCGTCGCCACCCCTGGTCCTGCACGACCGCTTCGCCGGCGACCTGCCGGAGATGGCGGTCCCCTGGCAGGCCGAGGACGCCCCGGACCCGCGCCTGCTCGTGCTCAACGACGCGCTGGCTCGCCGAGGAGCTCGGGCTCGACCCCGCGTGGCTCCGCAGCCCCGAGGGCGTCGCGGCTGCTCGTCGGCGGTCTCGTCCCCGAGGGCGCCGACGCCGGTGGCGCAGGCCTACGCCGGTCACCAGTTCGGCGGGTACTCGCCGCGGCTCGGGGACGGACGCGCCCTGCTGCTGGGCGAGCTCGTGGACGTCGACGGCCGCGCTGCGCGACCTGCACCTCAAGGGGTCCGGGCGGACGCCGTTCGCCCGCGGCGGCGACGGGCTCGCCGCGGTCGGTCCGATGCTGCGCGAGTACGTCGTCAGCGAGGCGATGCACGCGCTCGGCGTCCCGACCACGCGCGCCCTGGCCGTGGTGCGCGACCGGCGCGCGGTGTCGTGCGCGAGACAGGTGCTGCCCGGGGCGGTGCTCGCGCGGGTCGCGAGCAGCCACCTGCGGGTCGGCAGCTTCCAGTACGCCCGCGCCACCGGCGACCTCGACCTGCTGCGCCGGCTCGCCGACCACGCGATCGAGCGGCACCACCCCGGCGGCGGCCGCCGGCGAGCGCCCGTACCTCGGCGCTGCTCGACGCGGTCGTCGCCGCGCAGGCCTCGCTGGTCGCGCGGTGGATGCTCGTGGGCTTCGTGCACGGCGTCATGAACACCGACAACATGACGATCTCCGGCGAGACGATCGACTACGGACCCTGCGCCTTCCTGGACGCGCTACGACCCGGCGACGGTCTTCAGCTCGATCGACCACGGCGGCCGGTACGCGTACGGCAACCAGCCGCGTCGTCGCCGGGCTGGGACCTCGCCCGGCTGGCCGAGACGCTGCTCCCCCTGATCGACGACGACCAGGACCGCGCGGTCGCGCTGGCGATCGCGGCGCTCGACCGGTTCATGCCCGGCGTACGAGGCGTCCTGGGTGGCCGGCGCGCGCGACAAGCTCGGCCTGCCCGGCACGTCGACGACGCCGTCGTCCGCGACCTGGCCGAGGGCTTCCTGGCCCTGCTGCAGGCGGGCGCCGGTCGACCACACGTCGGCCTTCCGCGCCCTCGGCCGGGCGGCCCGCGGGCGACTGAGGCGGTGCAGGCGCTGCTGCCCGGCGGCGCAGCTGCACGGACGTCGTGGCTCGCGCCGCTGGCGCGCGGACGGGCCCGGACGCCGCGCGTCGATCGACCGCGCGAACCCGGTCTACGTGCCGCGCAACCACCTGGTCGAGGAGGCGCTCGACGCCGCCACCGGCGGCGACCTGGCGCCCGCTCGAGCGGCTCGTCGACGTCGTGACCGACGCCCTACGACGAGCGGCCCGGTCTCGAGCGCTACGCCGCGCCGGCGCCGGCCGGGTCCGGTCCCGTACCGCACCTTCTGCGGCACCTGACCGCCGTCGCCCGCCCGGCTCCCGGTTGCGCTGCGACGGTGCACGTTCCACGCTCGAGGCAGGAGGTGGTGGGGATGCCCCCGAAGAAGAAGGCTGGCCCGGGCCCCAGCGTCAAGGACCCGGAGCTGTACGAGAAGCTGCGTGACGACGGCAACAGCAAGCAGAAGTCCGGCGCGGATCGCGAACCAGGCGGCGCGCACCTCGCGCAGCTCGGTCGGGAACAAGGGCGGGAGGTCGCCGGCCTACGACGACTGGACGGTCGCCGACCTGCGCAAGCGCGCGGCCGAGATCGGCGTCGAGGGCCGGTCGTCGATGAGGAAGTCGCAGCTCGTCGACGCGCTGCGCGACTCCTGACCAGGAACACCGGCAGCACGTACCGCCGCGACGGCCTCACCTTCGACGTCCGCGACGCAGGACCGGCCGACGGGTGACGCGGTGGTGCTGCTGCACGGCTTCCCGCAGGACGGCGGCTGCTGGGACGCCGTCGTGCCGTCGTCTGCACGCGGCCGGCCTGCGCACCCTGGTCCCCGACCAGCGCGGCTACTCCCCCGGGGCACGCCCGGGCGGGCGCGCGGCCTACCGGATGCCCGCGCTCGTCGACGACGTGCGTGGCGCTGCTCGACGACCGCGGGCTCGCCCGCGCGCACGTCGTCGGCCACGACTGGGGCGGGGCCGTGGCCTGGGCGCTCGCTGCGTGGCACCCCGACCGGGTGGCGTCCCTCACCGTGCTGTCGACGCCGCACCCGGCGGCCATGGTGCGCGCGATGGCCGGGGAGCAGGCACTGGCCTCCTGGTACGTGGCCGCGTTCCAGCTGCCCGTGCTGCCCGAGGCGGTGCTGCCCCGCGTCCTGCCCCGGCTGCTGCGCTCGTCCGGCCTCCCCGACGAGGTCGCGGATCGCTACGCCCGACGGCTGGGCACCGTCGGCGCTCGCCGTGCCGCGCTCGACTGGTACCGAGCGATCCCGTTGTCCCGCAGGCAGGTCGGCGACGTCGAGGTGCCCACCACCTACGTCTGGGGCGAGCAGGACCCGGCCCTGCGGCGGCGCGCCGCCGAGCTGACCGGGCGGCACGTCCACGCCGCGTACCGGTTCGAGGCGCTGCGGGCCGGGCACTGGCTGCCCGAGACGCGGCCGGCGGAGGTGGCGGCCGCCGTCGTCGAGCGCGTGCGCGGCTCAGGCACGCACCACGAGGGCGCGCACGCACAGCAGCGCGACCCCGACCGCCGCGACGAAGGGCACCCGGCCGCGCCGTGACGCCGCGACCGCGGCCAGCGCGACGCCGACGCCCAGCAGCACCCAGGCCCAAGCCGGCGGCGGTCCGGCCGTCGGTGCCGGGCCGCACCACGGCCAGGACGAGGCCGACGAGCAGCAGCACCGGCGCGACCAGCCGCACGGCCCTCTCGCCCATGCGCTGCGGGAGCCCGACGACACCGGTCGCGACGTCGTCGGCGAGGTCCGGCAGGGCGTTGAGCAGGTGCGCGCCGACCCCCAGCACCGCCCCGCAGGCCAGCACCCAGGCCGGCGCCGCCCCGGCACCCGCCCCGCGGGCCAGCCAGACGAACGCGGGCAGGCAGGCGAACGCCACCGCGTACGGCACGCGGCGACAGCACGGTGCGCTTGACGCCGAGGTCGTGCGCCCACCCCATCGCGACCCCGGCCAGGTGCACGAGCCCCGCCACCACCCCGGCCAGCAGCGAGAGCGCCACGCAGGCCGCGGCCGCCACGGCGATCGCCGTCGCGACCACCCGCCGCGGCGCCCCGCCCGCGGCCAGCGGCTTGTCGCGACGGCCGACGGCCCGGTCGCGGTCGGCGTCGAGCAGGTCGTTCAGCCACCCGATCGACAGCTGGCCGGCCAGCACGGCGGCGACGACCAGGGCCGCCCGTCGCGGGTCCAGCCCGGCCGCCGCGGCGAGCAGGCAGGTGAGCACGACGACCGCGACCGTCGGGCCGGGGTGGCACGACAGCGCCAGCGCCCGGGCGAGGGCGGCCGGCCCGGGGCGGGGACGAGTCGTGGGGTGCACCCTGCGAGGTTAGGGTCGGAACGGTTTCGGACGACCGACGGAGGAACGAGAAGCGTGACCCGCATCGCGGCCGTCCGGGGCGTGCTCCCCGACCACCGCTACGAGCAGGGCGAGATCACCCGCACCCTCGCCGCGACGATCGGTGTCACCGGGACGCAGGTGGCCGCGCTGGAGCGGTTGCACTCGAACGCCGGCGTGACCACGCGCCACCTGGCCCTCCCGCTCGAGCGCTACCCCGCCCTGCGCGACTTCGGCGAGTCCAACGACGAGTTCCTGCGGGTCGCGGTCGACCTCGGCGCCCGGGCCGTCGAGGAGGCGCTGGCCGGGGCCGGCCTCGCCCCGTCCGACGTCGACCTGGTGATGACGACGACCGTCACCGGTCTCGCGGCTCCCTCGCTCGACGCGCGGATCGCGGCGCGGATCGGCCTGCGCGAGGACGTGCGCCGGGTGCCGCTGTTCGGCCTCGGGTGCGTGGCCGGCGCCGCCGGCGTCGCGCGGGTGCACGACCACCTGCTCGGCCACCCCGACCACGTGGCCGTGCTCCTCGCGGTCGAGCTGTGCAGCCTCACCCTGCAGCGCGACGACACCTCGGCCGCGAACCTCGTCGCCACCGGCCTGTTCGGCGACGGCGCCGCGGCCGTCGTGCTCACCGGCCGCGACCGCGGCGAACGTGGGCCCGAGGTGCTCGGCAGCCGCAGCCGCCTCTACCCGGGCACCGACCGGGCCATGGGCTGGGACGTCGGTGCCGGCGGCCTCAAGGTGGTGCTCGGCGCCGAGGTGCCCGAGCTGGTGCGCACCCACGTCGGCGGCGACGTCGACCGGTTCCTGCACGGCGAGGGGCTGACCCGCGCCGACGTGGGCTGGTGGGTCGCGCACCCGGGCGGCCCCAAGGTGCTCGACGCCCTCGCCGGCGCCCTCGACGTGCCGCCGGAGGCCCTCGGCGTCACCTGGGCCTCGCTCGACCGCATCGGCAACCTGTCGTCGGCCTCGGTGCTGCACGTGCTGGCCGACACCCTGCGCGACCGGCCGCCGGCGCCGGGCAGCCACGGGGTGCTGATGGCGATGGGACCCGGCTTCTGCCTCGAGACGGTGCTGCTGCGGGCGGACGGCCACGCGGACGGCCACGCGGACGGCGACGTCGGCGGAGGGCGGGCGGCATGACCTCCGAGGTGCTGTTCACGCTGCTCGTCGTGGCCGTCGGCCTCGAGCGGCTCGCCGAGCTGGTCCTCACCAGGCGCAACGTCGCCTGGGCGCTGAGCCAGGGTGGCGTCGAGCACGGGCGTGGCCACTACCCCGCGATGGTCGTGCTGCACACCGCCCTGCTCCTGGGCGCGGTCGCCGAGGTCTGGCTGCTGCACCGGGTGTTCACCCCCTGGCTCGGCTGGACCGCGCTCGCCCTCGTGGTCGCCTCGCAGGCGCTGCGCTGGTGGTGCATCGGCTCGCTGGGGCGGCGCTGGTCGACCCGCGTGGTGGTGCTGCCCGACGAGCCGCTGGTGGCGCACGGCCCCTACCGGTGGGTGCGCCACCCCAACTACGTCGCCGTCGTGGTCGAGGGCCTCGCGCTGCCGCTCGTGCACGGCGCCTGGCTCACCGCGGTGGTGTTCACGGTCCTGGACGCCGTGCTGCTGCGCACCCGCATCCGGGTCGAGGACCGCGCCCTGACCTCGGCGGCACCCGCGTCGGCAGGGGCGCGGACGCCGTGAGCGCCCACGACCTGGTCGTCGTCGGCGGCGGGCCGGTCGGGCTGGCGAGCGCCGTGCACGCCGCGCGGGCGGGGCTCGACGTCGTCGTCGTCGAACGCCGGCAGGGACCGGTCGACAAGGCGTGCGGCGAGGGCCTGATGCCCGGAGGGCTGGCCGAGCTCGCGGCCCTCGGCGTCGACCCGGACGGGCGACCCCTCACCGGCATCCGGTACACCGACGGGCGTCGCGAGGTCGCGGTCCCGTTCGGGCACGGCGCCGGCCGCGGCGTGCGCCGCACCACGCTCTCGACGGCCCTGCGCGAGGCCGCCGACCGCGCGGGCGTGCCCGTCCGGGCCGGCACGGTGGGCGACCTCGAGCAGGACGACGACGAGGTGCGCCTGCTGCTCGCGGACGGCTCGCGGCTGCGGGCGCGGCACGTGGTGGCGGCCGACGGGCTGCACTCGCCGCTGCGGCGGCTGCTCGGCCTCGACCGGCCCGTGCGCGCGTCGGGGACGCCGCGGCACGGCCTGCGCCGGCACGTCGCCCTCGCCCCCTGGGACGACCACGTGCAGGTGCACTGGGGGCCCACGGCCGAGGCCTACGTCACGCCGGTGGCCGACGACCTGGTGGGCGTGGCCCTGCTCACCCGCGAGCGCCGCGGGTTCGACGAGCTGCTCCCCCAGTTCCCCACCCTCGCAGCGAGGCTGGCGTCCGCGCAGGTCGTCGGCAGCACCCGCGGCGCGGGTCCGCTGCGGCAGCGCTCGCGCCGCCGCGTCGCCGGCAGGGTGCTGCTCGTCGGCGACGCGGCAGGCTACGTCGACGCCCTCACCGGCGAGGGGATCGCCCTCGGCCTGGTGCAGGCGCGGCACGCCGTCGAGGTGGTGCGCGACGGCGACGTGCAGCGGTACGAGCGCCTGTGGCGCAGCGCGAACCGTCGCTACGCCGTGCTCACCGGCGGGCTGGTCGCCGCCACCCGGCTCGGGCCGGTGCGTCGCGTCCTGGTGCCTGCCGCCGCCGCCCTGCCCGCCGTGTTCGGCGCCGCCGTCCGCGAGCTGGCGCGCCCCGCCTCGCCCGCGACCGTCTCGACGTGACCGGCACGACGTGAGCGGCACCGACCCGCTCTGGGACGTCGTCGTCGTCGGGGCCGGCCCGGCGGGGTCGGCGGCGGCGCTCGGGGCGCTGGCCGCCCGCCCGGACGCGCGGGTCCTGCTGCTCGACCGCGACGAACTCCCCCGCGACAAGGCCTGCGGTGACGGCGTCGCCCCGCACGTGGTCGACGTGCTGGCCGCCCTCGGCGCCGACGGCGCGGCCCTCGTGCGCGGCTACGCGCCGGTGACCACGCTCGACCTCGGTCGGCCGGCCGGGCCGCGCGTGGTCGGCGAGATGGCCCGTCCCGCCCACGTGGTGCCGCGCGAGGTGCTCGACCACCGCATCGCGCAGGCGGCCGTCGACCGCGGCGCCGTGCTGCGGCGGCACCGCGTCCGCGAGATCGACGTGCGTCCCGGCGAGGTGCGCCTCGACGGCGCCGTGAGGGCGCGGGTGGTGGTCGGGGCCGACGGCGCCTCGTCGGTGGTGCGCAGGCACCTCGTCGGCGGGCGGGCGCGTCCAGGCCGCACCGCGCTCGCCATCCGCGGCTACGCACCGGTGCGGGCGCAGCACGCCGCGGCCCAGGTCATCCGGTTCGCGCCGACGCGGTGGCCCGCCTACGCGTGGTCCTTCCCGCTCGGCGACGGACGCGCCAACGTCGGCTACGGCGAGGTGCTGCGCGACGACGCGACGCTGACCCGCGACGCGCTGCTCACCCGGCTCGAGGAGCTGCTTCCCGGTGCGGGCGAAGGCGTCTCGTCGTGGCGCGCGCACCACCTGCCGCTGAGCACCGGGCGCACCCGCCAGCCGGACGGCCGGGTGCTGCTCGTCGGCGACGCCGCCTCGCTGGTGAACCCGATGACGGGAGAGGGCATCTACTACGCGGTGCGCTCCGGCGGGCTCGCCGGCTGGGTCGCCGTCACCGAGCCCGACCCGGGACGCGCCCTGCGCCGGCACCTGCGGCGCGCGCTCGGGACGCACCTGCGCACCACCGACGCCGTCGCCGCCCTGACGCGCTGGCAGCCCGTCGTCGACGCCGGCCTCGTGGCGGCGCGCCGCGAGCGCCGGGTCTTCGACGCGCTCGTCGAGATCGGCCTCGCCGACGGGCTGCTGCCGCCGCGTGCGGTGTGGGACGTCGCCCGAGGGGTAGGGACCCGATCTACCGTGGGACGGTCGGGCAGGGCACGTCGTCAGGAGGAGAACCGTGGGTGACCAGCACGACCGCAGCGTGGTGCTCGAGCGCATCAGCGAGGTGGCCGCCCGCTGCGGGTGGACCGTCGGGTGCGCCGAGTCCCTGACCAGCGGCGCGATCGCGTCCGCGCTCGGCAGGGCGCCGCGGTCGTCCGACTGGTTCCGCGGCGGCGTCGTGGCCTACGCGAGCGAGGTCAAGCACTCGCTGCTGCAGGTGCCGGGCGGCGTCCACGTGGTCAGCCGCCCGTCGGCGGTCACGATGGCCGCCTCGGCGGCGCGCAGGCTCGGGGCCGACGTCTGCGTCGCGGTGACGGGCATCGGCGGACCCGACCCGGTCGACGGCATGGAGCCGGGCACGGTCTGGTTCGCCGTGGTGTGGCCGCAGGGCCGGCACGCCGAGCAGGAGCTGCTCGACGGGGACCCCGGCGAGGTGGTCGAGCGCACCACCGACCGGGCCCTCGACATCCTGGCCGACGCCCTCGGGCGGGCGGGCAGGTGAGCGTCGAGGAGGTCGTCCTGCTCGACGACACCGGCCGGCCCACGGGCACCGCGCCCAAGGCGCGGGTGCACACCGCGGACACGCCGCTGCACCTCGCCTTCTCGGCGTACGTCGTCGACACCGACGACCGCCTGCTGGTCACGCGACGAGCACTGTCCAAGAAGACCTTCCCGGGGCTGCGCACCAACAGCGTCTGCGGCCACCCGGCGCCGGGCGAGGGGCTCGACGACGCCGTCCGGCGCCGCGCGCGCCGCGAGCTCGGCCTCGGTCTGGCCGAGGTGCGCCTGGTGCTTCCCGCCTTCCGCTACCGCGCGGTGATGGACGGCGTGGTCGAGAACGAGATCTGCCCGGTCGTGGTCTGCCCGGTCGACGACGTGCGGACCGCGCCCGCCGCGGACGAGGTCGAGGAGGCCCGGTGGATGCCCTGGGAGGAGTTCAGCACCGGCGTCCTCGACGGCACCGTCGCGGTGTCGCCGTGGTGCGCGCTGCAGGTGGCCGAGCTCGTGGCGATCGGTCCGTCACCGCGGTCGTGGCCGGCGCAGGACCCCTCGCTGCTGCCCCCCGCCCTGCGACCGCCGGGCTGAGGACCGCCGCGCTGAGACCCGGCGGCTCAGAGTCCGAGCTCGTCCTCCAGCGCGAGCAGCGCGCTCTCCACGACCTCGCCGGGCCCGGGGTGGATCCAGTACTGCGCACGCGCCAGCCCGCGCACGGGCAGACCGAGGCCCATCGCGAGGACGAGCGGCTGCACGAGCACGCACGCCTGGGGCGCGACCACGTGCGCACCGACGAGCAGACCGGTCGACCGGTCCCCCAGCAGCTTGACGACGTGCCTCGCCCCGTCGTCGCGGCCCGGACGCCGGTCGTCCTCCATCGCCCAGCCGTAGGCGACGTCGGCCAGGTCGACCGACGCCACCGCGAGGTCGACGCCGTCGGCGCGCGCCTCCTGCTCGGTGCGACCCACCTTCGCCACCTGCGGCGAGGTGAACACCGCCTCGGGGACGACGCGTCGCTCGCGCGTCACCAGGTCGTCGGGGTGCAGGAGGTTGTGCTGCACGGTGCGCGCGTCGTCGTTGGCGGTGGTCTTGAAGGGCAGCCGGCTGGCGACGTCGCCGAGCGCCCAGACGCCCTCGGCGCTCGTGCGTTGGTGCTCGTCGACCACCACGACGCCGTCGTCGTCGACCTCGATGCCCGCGGCGCGGACGTCGAGCCGGTCGCTGTTGGGCACGCGACCGACGGCCAGCAGCAGGACGTCGACCTCCACGGTCGTCCCCTCGGCGTGGTCGTCCCCGGCCGGTGCCAGGTGCAGGCACACGGCGCCGGACGAGGCGCGCGAGACCCGCGCAGCGCGGTGGAGGTCCGCACGTCCCACCGTCCGCGGGCGAACGCGGTGATCGCCTCGCCGACCTCGACGTCGTGGTCGGCCAGCAGCCTCGGCTCGGTCTCGACCTGCGTGACGTCCGAGGCGAGGGCGTCGAAGACGTGCGCGAGCTCGGTGCCGACGTACCCGCCGCCGAGCACCGCGAGCCGGCGGGGCAGCTCGGGCAGCCGCATCAGGTCGTCGGAGGTGTACCAGTCGGCCCGCCCCGACGCGTCGGGGTCGCCCGGCGCGGGTGCGGGTTCCGGGCCGTCGAGGTCGTCCAGGCCGTCGATCTCGGGGACGAGGGGCCTGCTGCCGGCCGCGAGCACGACGTGGTCCGCGGTCACCCGCACGACCTCGCCGTCGTGCAGGCGCACCTCGAGGGCGCGCTCACCGGTGAACCGCGCCTCCCCACCGAGGACCGTGACGCCGTCCTGCTCGCGGCGGAACCTCTCGCCGTCGGCCGACTCCTCGTCGAGGCGGGAGAAGACGCGGTCGCGCACCGCCACCCAGTCGACGCCGCGCACGTCCAGGTCGACGTCGTGCCGCCCGGCCTCGCCGGCCACGAGCGCCACCTCGGCGGTGTCGGCGAGCATCTTCGACGGGATGCACCCGCGGTTCAGGCAGGTCCCGCCGAAGGTGCGCCTCTCGACCACCGCGACCGACCAGCCCGCGAAGCGGTCGTCGACGACGGTGTTGCCCGAGCCGGTGCCGATGACGACGAGGTCGTAGTGGGTCACGTCGTCACCGTAGGCGCGGGGCGGGGACGGCGCCGCTCAGCCGACGGGCGGCTTCTCGGGGGCACCCTCCCTGCCGGCGCCGGCTCGCTCGAAGAAGCTGATCTTCCCGTCCGCCTCGAGCACCGCGATGCGCACGTCGGCGATCCGCTCGATGCCCTGCTCGCGCGCTGCGGCGAACAGGTCGTCGAGCGAGATCCGCTCGCTGCGCATGGTCCGCAGCACCGGCTCGCCGTCGTCGACGACGACCACCGGTATCCCGTGGGTGAGCGAGCGCACCCGCGGCCAGCGGGCGTTCGCCCACGAGATGCCCACCGTGAGCAGCGCGAACGTGCTCACCGCGAGCACCGCGCTGGTGACCGAGAAGTCCTGCTGGGTCACGCCCTGCTGCACCAGGTCGCCCATCGTCACGAACAGCACGAGCTGGAAGGTGCTCAGCTCACCGAGCGTCGACCTGCCCACGACCCGGGTGACGAGCCAGAGCACGAGGAACAGCACGCAGGCCCGGACGACGATCTCCATGGCGCGTCTCCTCGGTCGGCTCGCAGCGGGTTCAGGGCAGCAGCGTGGTGGTGAACGACAGCTCGGCCACCTGCTCGGCGTCGACGAGCACGCGCAGCGCGGCGTCACGGCCGAGCTGCGCCGCCGGCTGCACGTACGTGTCGAAGTCGACGACGAGCTCGGCGCTGCCGGTGCGCGGGGTGAACTCGAGGTAGCGCCAGCGGCCGTCGCGCGACTCCGACGCCGGTTCCGGGTGGAAGCCCTGGGTCTCGAACAGCTCGAAGTACGTCGCGGTCACCGCCAGCTCGACCGAGGTGCCCACGGCGAACGGCTCGTCGGACTCGACCCGCACCTGCCAGGTGACGTCGAGGCCCGAGCGCGCCAGCCGCGGGTAGCGCAGGGTCACCGTGAACCCCTCACCCCGCACGGTGCGGCTGGCGGTCCGCAGACCGAGCAGGCCCGTCGCACCGGCGACCACCACCGTCCCGAGCCCGACCAGCACGACGCGGCGACCGAGCATGGCGCGGTGCGAGCTCTCGGCACCGCGGACGTCGGCCAGCGTCGACCTCGCCCCGCCCTCGGGCACCGCTCCACCCCCTGCCTCAGGCCCGCGCACCCCGACGGGCGGCCCGTTCAGCGCGAGGTGCCGCCGCGCGCGGCCTCCGGCGGGGGCCAGCGGTCCTTGGGGAAGACGTACTGCTGACCCCGCGGGCCGACCCGCACGAGGCGGCCGGAGCGGCAGAGGTGGTCGAGGCAGCCCTCGATGGTCTCGGGCTCGAGCCAGGTCAGCAGGGCGAGGTGACGCACGTCGACGCGGCGCCCGGTGACGGCCAGGTCGGCGGCGGTCGCCAGGACGCGGTCGACCGCCTCCGGGCAGGGCGCCACCGTCTCCGCGGAGCGGGGTGTCACGGTTCCGCCGGGTCCCCCGGCGTCCAGCATGCTGCTCACAAGAGCCTCCAGCCCTCGTTCTCCGGGAGGATGGCACGTCGTTGGACCTCACCCGGGATGTGTTCAGTCTGCACGCAAGACGGCGGCACCGCCAGACGGGGCGAGGACGCTTCCGCTTTCACAGGATGGGCTTGCCGCCTGTGACCTCGATGCGGGCGCCGGACATGTAGCTGCCCTCGTCGCACGCCAGCAGGACGTACGCGGGAGCGAGCTCCGCGGGCTGGCCCGGCCTCCCCAGCGGCGTGTCGGTCCCGAACTCGGCCACCTTCTCCGGCGGCATCGTCGACGGGATCAGCGGCGTCCAGATCGGGCCGGGCGCCACGCTGTTCACGCGGATGCCGCGTGGGCCCAGCATCTGGGCGAGGCTGGCGCACAGGCTCGCGACCGCCGCCTTGGTGGCGGCGTACGGCGCGAGCTGCGGGCTCGGGCTGTCGGACTGCACCGACGTGCTGCCGATGATCGACGCGCCCGCGCCCAGGTGCGGCAGCGCGGCCTTCACCAGGTAGAACATCGACGAGACGTTGGTGGCGAACGTGTGCTCGAACTCCTCGTCGCTGATCTCCTCCAGGGTCTCGTGGCTCATCTGGTAGGCCGCGTTGCACACGAGCACGTCGAGCCGCCCGAGCTCGTCGACCGCCCGCTGCACGATCGACCGGCAGTGCTGGGCCGACGACACGTCGCCGGGCACCAGCACGCACCGTCGCCCGGCCTCACGCACCCAGCGCGCCGTCTCCTCGGCGTCCTGGTCCTCCGACAGGTACGACACGACCACGTCGGCGCCCTCGCGGGCGTAGGCGATCGCGACGGCGCGGCCGATGCCGCTGTCGGCGCCCGTCACCACCGCGACCCGCCCGTCGAGCCGGCCGTGGCCGACGTAGGACTCCTCCCCGCAGTCGGGCACCGGGTCCATGGCGCGCTGGTCGCCGGGCGGGTCCTGCTGCTGGGCGGGCTGGTTCACGTCGGTCACCTTCCGGTCGCGGCTCGCGGTCGCGCTCGCCCTACCCGCCGGGCCGCGCGGCATGCGCGGTACGGGTGCGGGTAGACAGGAGCCATGCGACTCGTCATCACCGGTGCGACCGGCAACGTCGGCACGGCGCTCCTGCGACGGCTGGCCGGGGACGGGCACCAGGTCACCGGGCTGGTGCGCCGACCCCCGGCGGAGACCGGTCCGTACGCCGGCGTGCGGTGGCGCGCGATCGACCTCGCGCACCCAGCGAGCCTGCCCGTGCTCCAGGACGCGGTGGCGGGTGCGGACGCCGTGGTGCACCTGGCCTGGGGGTTCCAGCCGTCGCACCGCATCGACCACCTCGAACGTCTCGGCGTGGGCGGCACCGCCCTGGTGGCCGACGCCGTCCGCGACCAGGGCGTGCCCCACCTCGTGCACGTGTCCTCGGTGGGTGCCTACTCGCCCCGCACCCACCGCGGCCGGGTCGACGAGACCTGGCCGCGCCGCGGTGTGCCCGGGTCCCCGTACAGCGCCCACAAGGTGGCCGCCGAGGACCTCCTGGACGCGCTCGAGCAGGCGCCCGGGGCACCGGTGGTGACCCGCCTGCGTCCGGCCCTGGTGGGTCAGGCCGAGGCGGCGTCGGGCCTGCTGCGCTACGGCGCCCCCCTCGCCGTGAGGTCCGCGCTGCTGCGGCACGTGCCGCTGGTGCCGCTCCCCCGCGACCTGCTGGTCCCGGTCGTGCACGCGGACGACGTCGCCGCGGCGCTGGTGGCCGCGCTCGAGCGGCGCCCGGCCGGCGCCTTCAACGTCGGCGCCGGTGAGATCGACGCGGGCGACGTCGCCGAGGCCCTGGGCGCTGCGACGTTCCACGTCCCGTTCCCGGTGGTGCGAGCCGCCGTCGAGGCCTCCTGGCGCGCGCACCTGCAGCCCCTGGACACCGGCTGGATCCGGCTGGCCGAGCGCGTGCCGCTGCTGGACAGCGCCCGCGCCCGCGACGTGCTCGGCTGGTCCCCGACCCGCTCGGCCCGCGCCGTCCTCGACGAGGTGGTCGCGGCGATGGCGCGGGGCGACGCCGGGTCCAGCGAGCCGCTGCGCGCCCGGTCGGCGGTCGACGACCTGCGCGCGCTCGTGACCCGTGGACCGGTCGGGCTGCGCCGTCTGCCCTAGCCGAACCCTCCCGCGGTCCACGTCGGGCTCGCGACGGCGCAGCACCACCGGGAGCACGACCCAGAGCCCGACGAGCACGGCCAGCGCCGCACCGGCCAGCTCGAACGCGGTCTCGCGGCCGAGCACGACGCTGAACACCAGCAGCAGAGCCCCGGTCACGCACAGGCCGAGCGCCAGCAGCCCGGCCTGCGCGAGCAGGTGCGCGGTGCGCACGAGCCGACCCTTCTGGCGTCGGCCGAACAGCGCCCGGTGCAGGCTCACCGGCGCCACGAGCAGGCTGGTGGCGAGCGCTGCGAGGAGCAGCGTCACGACGAAGACGCCGACCTGGAAGTCGTCGAGGTCGCTGAACCGCGACTGGAACGGCAGCGTCACCAGGAAGGCCGTGAGCAGCTGCACGCCGGTCTGGGTGACGCGCAGCTCTTGGAGCAGCTCGTTCCAGTTGCGGTCGGCCCGTTCGTCCGGGGACTCGTCGCGGCCGTCGCCCCCGTGGTCGGCGGGCGCGGTGTGCTCGGTCAACTGGACCTCCCGGGTCTGCGCGTCCCCCGACGGCTCGGCAGATCCTGCACCACCGCGCCCGCGCCGGCGAGGCGACCCGCTGGCGGGTCCGCGGCGTCAGGTGCGGACGTCACCCCGACGGCGTCCGAGCAGCAGGCCGGCGCCGGTCAGCGCGACCGCGAGCACCAGGTGCAGCCACTGGTCGGCCTCGTTGAGCGGTACGAAGTTCGCCGCCGAGTCGCGGTCGATCACGAGCCCGTAGAGCCACAGCAGCAGGTACACGATGCCGCCGCCCACCAGGAACGCCCGCGCGGACGCCGCGGTGCGGGCCATGGCGAGCCCGGCGACGCCGAACAGCAGGTGCACCACGTTGTGCAGCACCGACACCTGGAAGATCCCGAGCAGCATGGCGTGCGACTCGTGGCCCGCCACCTCCATCGAGCCGTAGTCGCTGGTGACGCCCGGCACGAACCCGAGCACCCCGACGAGCAGGAACACCACCCCGGACACCAGCGCCGCCAGCTGCACCGGTGACCTCGTGCCACGGGTCCGCGCGGCCGTACCGGTCCGATCCGTCATCGTGCACCTCCTCCGCGGCCCCCGGACCGTCCGGAGGGCGCACGACGCCCCTACCCACCGGCGCGCGCCCCACGCGCGGACCGGCCACTTCGTGGGACGGCGCTCACGACCCGCCCGCGGCCGGGTACAGTCACCGCACCACTCGAGCCCCCGGTGGACATCGGCGCCTGCGCCAGCCCACCCGGGAGAGCCCGTGGAGACCAGCCCCCTCCTCGTCGCGACCGACTCGCCGCGCCTCGTCCTCACCGGACCCCAGCACCTCGACGACGTCGAGGTGCTGCGCGTGCTCGCCGAGACCGACGACCTGACAGGCGTTCTCAACCGGCGCGGGCTGCTGCGGCGTCTGCACGAGAGCGCCGCGGGCCGTGACGCGACCGACCCGTCGGGCCTGGTGCTGCTGATGGACCTCGACCGGTTCAAGGCCGTCAACGACCTGCACGGTCACCGCGCCGGCGACGTCGTGCTGCGCGAGGTCGGACGCCGGCTGCGCGCCCTGAGCCGTCACGACGACCTCGTCGCCCGTCTCGGGGGCGACGAGTTCGCGCTGCTGGCGCGGCGGTCCGGGCCCGCGGACGCCCCGCAGGTCGTCCGCCGGGTGGAGCGGGCCGTCTCGCGACCGGTGCGCGTGGACGCCGACCTCGTCGTCCAGGTGGGGGTGAGCGTCGGCTGGTCGGCGGTGTCGTCGAGCGTCGGCCCGGCCGAGCTCCTCGCCGGCGCGGACGCGACGATGATGGCGCACAAGCGCGCCCGGCGCGCCACCCCGTCCGGCGAGACCCGCCCGTGCGGCGACGGACCGGACGAGGCCGTCCTGCACCGCGCCTGCGGCGTGGTGATGGGTCGCAGCGGGTGCACCGAGCAGCAGGCCTGGCAGGCACTGGGTCGCCTCGCGCGTGCGACGGGACGCAGCCTGGGGCAGGTGGCGACCGACGTCGTCGCCTCGACCGCCACCGCGGGCGGCGCCCGCCCGGCCCGGTCGGGCGCGACCCGCGGGCGCCGGTAGCCCCGCCGCTCCCGGTCAGACCTGCACGAGGGCCTCGCCCGCCACGATCCGCCGCAGCACGGGCGAACGCGGGTGCTCGTGCAGCAGCACCACGCGGGCGAAGTCCGCGGCCAGACCGTCGACGAGCCGGTGCTCGCGCACCAGGGAGTGACCCGCCTCGGCGACCCGGACGACACCGACGTCGTTGCGCGCCGACATCCGGTGCGCCATCGCGAGCGCACGCGCCTCGGGCGCCACCGCGTCACGGCCGCCGTGCACGAGGAGCACCCGCCGCCCGTCGAGGGCGTCGCCGTCGTCGGCGATGCACCCAGGGCGCGAGCGCCACCACCGCGCGCACGTGGTCGCGCTCGGCGGCCGCGAGCACCGCCGCCCGGCCTCCGAGCGAGTGACCGACCAGGCACGCGGGCACCTGCCGTAGCGGCTCGCTCAGGTCGTCGAGCGCCCGGACGGCGTCGTCGACCGGGGTGCGGGAGGCGTGCCACCCGCGGAAGGAGTTGAGCACCCTGACGACGGCCAGACCGCGCGTGCTCGCCGCGACCCGCCAGGCCAGCGGCACCATCCTCAGGACCGAGGGCTGGCGGCTGCTGACACCCAGCGGCTCGCTGCCACCCGCACCACCGTGCAGGAGGACCACCACGCCGCGCGGACGTCGCGGGGCCGCGACGTGACGCAGGCGCGTCCCGCCGGGACCGGACGCGCCGCTCACCTCACCCGTCCTGGCCGCCGCGCCCGGTGCTCGACTGGAGCCGGTCGATCAGCTCGGACGCCTGCGCCTTGGTGAGCTCCTCGGGCACGTCCTCGCCGGCCTCGCGCGCGAGCGTCTGGAGGTAGCTGAGCTGCGGCCCGGTCGCGGGCTCGTCGCCGGTCGTCCAGTCCTCGGGGTCCTTGCGGGCGTCGCCCACTCCGCCTGCGGCAGTGCTGCCGTCGTCGCTCGTCGTCATGCTCCGACCGTAGGCGGGCCCGCGGCACCGCGCGCGCCGAGCCGCTGCGCGGGTCGCGAGGGTGTGGAGCGGGCGGCCTCGGGTAGGGGCTGCGGACGAGGCGCGCGCTGGCGCCGGAGCGAGGAGGAGGCGGACGATGCGACCGCAGGACGGCACCGACCCGAGCAGGCAGGACGCGGGCGACGAGGGTGCGGACGAGAGCGGCGAGGCCGGCGGGTACGACCCGGACGAGGACCCCGACGCCGACCCGGACATGATCGACCCGGAGCGCCACAACCGGCCCGAGACCGACTGAGCCGCGGACGCGCTCGCCTCGCGGGCAGACGCAGGACGACCTCCCACCCAGTTGGCTCGGGGTGGGAGGTCGTCGTACGCGTGGGTCAGTACCGGTCGCTGCCCATCTGCGTCCCCGTCGTCGTGGTGGACGAGCCGGACGAGCGGACCTCCTGCGCCTGGCCCTTCGCCTCGTCCCCGACCTGGGACGCACCGTCCCTGGCGGTCTCCTTGACCGACTGCACCGCCTCCTGCGCCGGCTCCTTGAGGTCCTCGACCACCTGCTGCCCGGCCTCCTTCGCGGCGGCGGCCAGCGGCTGTGCCGCGTCCTTCGCGGTGTCGGCGAGCCGGCGCTCCTTCTCGGTGCTGGGCGCCAGCCCGCCGATCACGGCGCCGAGCCCGAACGCGACCAGGCCCGCGGCGAGGGGGTTGCCCCGGGTCTGGCTCCGGACGGCCTGCGGCGCCTGGGCCACCGCGTGCTGCACGCCGCCGGCGGCGTCGGACGCCGTCGCCGCCACACCGTGCGCGGAGCCCCTGGCGCCGCCCGCGGCGTCGTGGGCCGTGCCCATCACGGCGTCCTTCGCGCGACCCGCTGCGCCCCGCAGGCCGGCGGTGCGGCGGCGCACCACCGTCGACGGTCGCACCTCGTGGGTCAGTGCGTTGACGTCCTCGCTGAGATCGGCTCGGGTCCGCTCGATCTCGCGCCGGATCTGCTCCGGGTCGCTGCTGCTCGTGGTCATGGCGCTTCCTTCCGTTCGCGGGGTGTGCTCATCGGGACGCGGGTCGTCGGTCGACCTCGGCGTCGGAGGGCTCGCGGTCGTGCCCGGGCTCGTGGCCGCGGGCCGCGTCCGGGAGGTGCTGCAGGCTGTCCTTCGTGCGTGGCAGGCCCTTGAGGTCGCGTGCGCGCTTGCGCCCCACCATGGCGAGCACACCCGCCACGACCGCCCAGAGCAGCGCCACCACGACGCCCGACCAGCCGCGACCGATGGCGTTGCCGAGGCCCCACCACAGCGCGACCGAGACGAACACCAGGGCCAGGTGCCCGGCGACGGCCGCACCGGTGAACGACCCGGCGACCCCGCCGGCCGTCTTCGCCTGCTCCGTCGCCTCGGCCTTGGCCAGGGCGATCTCCTGGCGCACCAGGGTCGACAGGTCGGACGTCACCTCCGCGAGCAGCTGGCCGATGCTGGGCGGCTGCTGCCCCGCGGCACCCTGCTCGCTCATCGCAGCGGGTCGTCGTAAGGACCGGAGAGGCCGTCACGCGGCTCCGCGGCGGCCCCGGCACCCGGGCCGGACAGGCCCGCCGAACCGGACTCGGGGTACAGCGGGTCGCCCTGCGCGCCGGCCACCGTGCCCGGCACGCCACCCGCCCCGACGACGGGCCCCCCGGCCGCACCCGGCAGGGGCGCGACGCCGGTCGGCTCGGCGGCGTGCCGCCCGTCCGACGCCGCGTCCCCACCGTCCCCGTCGTGGGCGTCCTTGGCCCCTCGCCCCAGACGCCCGACGAGGAGACCCGCCCCGAGGGCCACCGCGAGGAACGCACCGGGTCGCCGGCGCGCGAACGACGACACGTCGTCCAGCAGCTGCGACGGCTCGCGCTCGAGCCACTCCGCGACCTGACCGGTGCGCGAGGACAGCTCGTGGACGAGGTCGCCGGCCTGGCCGGAGTCGGTCTGCCCCGCCATCGACCCGAGGTCGTCGGCGAGCGTCCGCAGCTTGCCGGCGACCTGCTTCTGCTGCTGCGCGGTCTGGTCGTAGAGGGCTGACCGGCTCTGCCCCAGCAGGTCACGAGCCTCGCGCTTGGTCTGGTCGACCACCTCGGTGGCCTGCTCCTTGGCCGTGCTCCCGACCTGTCGGCCGGCTTCTGCCGTCTGGCTCACGTCGTCCTCCTCCATAGGGGTGTGGCGCGCGCAGCCGCCCCCGCGGTTGCCGCGTACGATGTCGGACTACCCAGCGCCCTGGGGCTCATGCCTTCTCGTGCTGCAGCTCCTGCGCGCGACGCTCCCGCAGCGCCCGCCCGCGGGCGACCACCTCGGCCTCCTTGGCCGCCCTCTTGTCGGCGGCCGAGGTGTCGCGGGCCGGCAGCTGCATGACCTCCTCGGCCGGCAGCCCCGCCTGGAGCTCGCGACCGCGCTCCAGCTCGGCGTCGAGCTCTGCCCCCAGCAGCAGAGCGAGGTTGGTGATCCACAACCAGAGCAGGAACACGACCACGCCCGCGAGCGAGCCGTAGGTGCGGTCGTAGGACGAGAACCGGGAGACGTACAGCGCGAACAGGGCCGAGGCCACGAGCCAGGCGATGATCGCCAGCGCGGCCCCGGGGCTGATCCACCGCAGCTTCGGCTGCTTCACGTTGGGCGTCAGGTGGTAGAGCAGGGCCACCAGCACCACCACCACGAGCGCGATCAGGGGCCAGCGCACGATCGACCAGACGGTCACCGCCGTCTCGCCCAGCCCGATGGCCGAACCGACGGCCTCCGCCACGGGCCCTGCGGCGACGAGCAGGACGAGCAGCACCACCACGAGCACCACCATCATCAGCGTCACGACGAGCATCGTCAGCCGCAGCTTCCAGAACGGGCGACCCTCCTCCACCTCGTAGACCCGGTTGAGCGCCCGGCCGAAGGCGCCGACGTAGCCGGACGCCGACCAGAGCGCTCCGGCGAGGCCGAGGACGAGCGCGAGGCCGGCGCCGCTCTGCTCGGTCAGGCCGGTCAGCACCGGTTCGACGGCGGAGGCGACGTCGGACGGGGCGACGTCGCGCACGAGGGCGAGCACGGTGTCGATCGAGGAGGCGTCCTGCCCCACCAGACCCAGGAGCGAGACGATCGCGAGCAGGGCGGGGAACATCGCGAGGACCCCGAAGTAGGTGAGTGCCGCGGCCAGGTCGAGGCAGCCGTCGGCGCTGAACTCGCGCACGACGCGCTTCAGCGAGTAGCGCCAGGTCGACGACCACAGGTCCCTGGGGCTGTCGGGCTTGGTCCGGCGGTCCGGGCTCGGGGCGTGCTCGTCGTCGTGGCGGGCCACGTCGTCTCCTCGGCTGGGGTGCTGGTCCTGCGGGGGTGCCGGGTCAGCGGGGGTGCTGGGGACGGCGTCCGGCACCGAGCGGCACCGTGCTGCCGCGGGTCACGACCCGGACGTCGGTCGCGGAGCCGTCCCCCTCCAGCGTCCAGCGGCGGACGAAGTCCTCGAGCGGAGAACGGAACACGCCGTAGTCGTCGTAGTGGACCGGAACCGCGGCTGCGGGTGCCACGCGGCGCAGCAGCTCGACGCCGCCGACGTCGTCGAGGGTCACCAGCCGGCCGAGCACGCGGGTCCCTCCCAGGTGCACGACCGCGGCGTCCAGCTCCGGGAAGCGGTCCGCGACCTCGTCGAGGTGGTTCCCGGTGAGGGTGTCGCCGGTCAGGTAGACCCGGAAGGGTGGCCCGCCGCCGTCCTCGAGGGTGAGCACCGAGCCCATCACCGGCGGCAGCAGCCTGCCGAGCACCCCACGCGCGTGCACCGCCGGCACCGAGGTGATGGTGAGGTGCTGCGTGCCACGCTCGATCCGGTGCGCGTCCCACGTCGCGAGGCCGTCGACCTGGAACCCGCTGCGGGCCAGTCGTCGTGCGGCGTGCGGCGTCGTGACGACCGGCGCCGTGCGCGCCAGCCCCCGCCGGGCCACGCGGTCGAAGTGGTCACCGTGCAGGTGCGACAGCACGACCGCGTCGAGGTCGGGCACCTCGCCCACCTGCATCGCCGGCTCGGTCAGCCGTCGCGACACCAGCCCCTTCCCGAGGTAGGCGTACTGCCCCCGGTGCAGGAAGTTCGGGTCGGTGAGGACCGTGAACGGGCCGAGGTGCAGCAGGCACGTCGCCGTCCCCACGAAGGTCAGCCGGACGTCACCGACGTCTGCGGCGACCACCTGGCCGGCGTCGTCGGGCACGGGCTCACCCGCCCGAGCCCGCGGGAACGCCCTCGAACCGCTCCCACACCCGGTGCCGCCGCATCAGGGTGGTCACCGCCGTCGCCGCCTCGACGGCGTCGTCGGTCACGACGACCCCGGCCGCTGCCGCCGGCAGCCCGGCGGCCTGGAAGGCCGCGGACGCCTCGCCCCACGCGCCGATCGCCTTGGCGTGCCGGAACGCCTCGCCGAGCAGGAGGGCCACCCGGGGGTCGACCCCCAGCGCGGTGGCGGCGCCGGCCTTCGCGTCCCGGTCGGGCACCACGTCGGCGTCGGCGGCGGGCGAGCCCGCGAGCAGCACGGCGTCCAGCTCCACGGACGTGGCGGTGAGGAAGGTCCGCTGCACCGGTACCGGCACGGCACCGCCTTCGAGCACACCGCCGCGCGGGGCGATCACCAGCGTCCGCACCCCCTCGGCCAGCAGGGCGTCGCGCACCGCCGCCACCTCCTGGGCCGGGGTGTCCGGCCGCACGACCACGCCGACGACGCGACCCGTCAGGGGCCACTCCTCGCCGACCTGGCTCAGTGCCGGGCTCGCGGGCACGTCGGGCACGTCCAGGGTGGCCGCGGGAGCCGGCAGTCCCAGGCCGTCCGCGACCGCCGCGCACAGGTCGGCGTCGATCTCGGCCAGGCGCTGCAGCTGCCGCTCCTTGACGGTCTGCTCGTACACCTTCCCGAGCTCGAAGGTGTACGCCTGCACCACGTGCTCCTGCTCGACCGTCGACAGGCTGCGGTAGAACATCCGCGCCTGGCTGTAGTGGTCGTCGTACGACGCCGGCGCCTTCCGCTCCTTGACCGCTCCCTCCGGCAGCGGCTGCGGGACCTCGACGAAGGCCGCCTCGCCCGCCAGGAACGGGCACCCGCCGTCGAGGGAGTTGGGGCGGTACGGCGCGACCCCCTGGTGGTCGGCGTCCTGGTGGAACCCGTCGCGCAGCATGTCGTTGACCGGCGCGTGCGCCCTGTTGATCGGGATCTGGTTCCAGTTCGGGCCGCCGAGGCGGGTGATCTGGGTGTCGAGGTAGGAGAACAGGCGGCCCTGCAGCAGCGGGTCGTCGGTGACGTCGATGCCCGGCACGAGGTTGCCGATGCTGTAGGCCACCTGCTCGGTCTCGGCGAAGTAGTTGCGCGGGTTCGCGTCCAGCCGCATCAGGCCGACCGGCTGCACCGGTGCGAGCTCCTCGGGCACGATCTTGGTGCTGTCGAGCAGGTCGATGCCCTCGAAGACCTGGTCCGGGGTGTCGGGGAAGGTCTGCACGCCGAGCTCGTACTCCGGGCAGGCGCCGCTCTCGATCGCGTCGGCGAGGTCGCGGCGGTGGAAGTCCGGGTCCTTGCCCGCCAGCAGCTGCGCTTCCTCCCAGGTGAGCGAGTGCACGCCGGCGCGCGGCTTCCAGTGGAACTTGACCAGCGTGGTGCCTCCGTCGGAATCGACCAGGCGGAAGGTGTGGACCCCGAAGCCCTCCATCGTGCGGTACGAGCGCGGGATGCCCCGGTCGGACATGTTCCACATCGTGTGGTGCTGGGCCTCGGTGTGCAGGGAGACGAAGTCCCAGAAGGTGTCGTGAGCGCTCTGGGCCTGGGGGATCTCGCGGTCGGGGTGGGGCTTCCCGGCGTGGATGACGTCGGGGAACTTGATCGCGTCCTGGATGAAGAACACCGGGATGTTGTTGCCGATGAGATCGAAATTGCCTTCGTCGGTGTACCAGCGCACCGCGAAGCCGCGGGTGTCGCGGACGGTGTCGGCCGAGCCGCGCGACCCGAGCACGGTCGAGAACCGCACGAACACCGGCGTCTCCACGTCCGGCTGCAGGAAGCTCGCACGGGTGAGGGAGGCGGCGGTCCCGTACGACGTGAAGACGCCGTGAGCGGCGGCCCCGCGGGCGTGCACCACCCGCTCCGGGATCCGCTCGTGGTCGAAGTGCGAGATCTTCTCCCGCAGGTGGTGGTCCTGCAGCAGCACCGGGCCGCGGGCCCCCGCCTTGAGCGAGTGGTCGGTGTCGCGCAGCGGGATGCCGTGCGCGGTGGTCAGCCGGGAACCGGACTGCGCCCGCGAGTCGTCCGGTGCGCCGGTCGGGGTGCCGGTGGGTGACACCTGCGCGGGGCCGCGCTGGTCGGGCTTGGCAGGCAACGGGTCACGCGGCTCTGTCGGCTCCTCGAACGAGGGCGACTCGACGCCGGGAGCACCGGGGACCTCGGCCGCGGCACCGGCGACCGCTCCGCGCACGCGTTCTGCGGCCTGACCGGCCGCCTGCACGGCACGGGCCACCGCGCCGGGCCGGTCGACGTCCTGGTCGTGGTCGCGCGGGCCCTGCGGTCGGTCGCTCACTGTCGGTCCTCCGGTGCTCGGGTGTCGTTCGTCCGTCTCGAGGGTGCTACCCACGCCGACCCGTCGCATGCGTCCGGTTGTCGCCGCAGCCGAACGGTGGTGAGGTGGTGGTGGCCGGTCAAGACGGACGCCGCCTCCCGCACGCAGCAGCACCTGGAGCAGCGATGGACCACGACCTCGTCCGTGAGCACATGCCCCTCGCCCGATCGCTCGCGCTGAGGTACCGCGGGCGGGGCGAGCCCGTCGACGACCTCGTGCAGGTCGCGTACCTCGGGCTCGTCAAGGCCGTCGACGGCTACGTCCCGGGTCGCGGCCCGGCCTTCACCGCCTACGCCGTGCCCACCATCACCGGCGAGCTGCGGCGCCACTTCCGTGACCACGGGTGGGACGTCAGGCCACCGCGTCGGCTGCAGGAGCTCCGTGCCCGGGCGCGGTCGACGTCCGGCAGGCTGGAGCAGGAGCTGGGTCGGGCCCCCTCCGAGGGCGAGCTCGCCGAGGCGCTCGGCGTGACGCCTGCGGAGCTGAGCGAGATGCGTTCTGCCTCCGAGGGTTACGACACCGACTCGCTCGACCGCCCGCCGGGCACCGACTCTGCGGCCGCCGACCACGACCGACGACAGCTCGACGGGTCCTCCGACCAGGAGGTGGAGGAGCTGCTCCGGTCGCAGGCCGTGGTGCCGCTGCTCGAGCAGCTGCCGGAGCGCGAGATGCTCGTCCTCGCCCTGCGCTACTACGGCGGGTGGACCCAGCAGGCCATCGGCGAGCGCATCGGCGTGACCCAGATGCAGGTCAGCCGGGTCATCAGCCAGTGCCTGTCGCGGCTGCGCTCCCAGCTGGAGGCGGCCGGCGCGGGCGACGACGGCTCGGGACTGCGGTGCGGTCCGGGCCGTCAGGCGACGGCCAGCTCCCAGGCCCGCTCCACCTGCTTCCCCACCAGCCCCGCCGCGTAGCAGCTCTCGACCCGGTCGCGACCCGCCACGCCCCAGGCGAGCCGTCGGAACCGGCTGCGGCCGACCTCCTCCACCGCGCTCCCCAGGCCGCCCGCGGTCGGGTCGACCACGCGTCCGGTCAGCCCGTCCACCACCGCGGTCCGCGCAGCGGCACCGTCGACGGCGAGCACAGCACGGGCACGGTGCATCGCCACCAGGGCCGACAGCGCCGAGGACGGGTCGCTGCGGGTCGCGACGACCGCGACGCTGCGGTCGACGGCGGCGACCAGGTCGGCTCCGTGCAGCCGCCCGACGCACTCGACCCGGCCGGCGTCGCCCGCTCGGGCCACGGCCTCGACCAGCCGGGAACGCCGTCCGAGATCGCGGTCGTGCGGGCTGGCCACGACCAGGCGCAGCCCGGCGCGGCGGGCCGAGCGCACCAGGTCGAGCAGCACACGGGAGTCGGCCGGCACGCCCGAGAGCGCGAGGACGTAGTCGTCGGAGGCGATCTCGTCACGCATGGGTGGTGCACCCGCGCACGCCAGGTCCGCCACCAACGCCCCGTCGAGGCACTGGACGAGCCGGTCCCGGCGCGCCCCGAGGTGCGTCGCCGCGTCGGCGTCGTCGGCGGTCGGGGTCAGCACGGCGTCGGCGGCACGCAGCACCAGCGGCCACAGCACACCGGCAGGCCCGGGGCGAGGCGCCACGGGCTGCGCCCGCACCACCACGGGTACGCCGGTCTCGCGACGGGCGGCCAGGGCGGCCGCGGCGGCGACCACGTCCAGGGCGTGCACCACGTCGGCGTCGCCGTGGCGGTCCACGACCGTCGCCGCGAGGCGACCGATACCGCTCGACCACGAGTCGGGCAGCACCTGGCCGGTCAGGACGTCGGTGGTGACGGTGTGCGCACCGACCGCAGCCGACCGCTCCGGCGAGGGCGGGCGCGAGCCCGCCGGGTGCGCCGACGACGGCGAGGTGGCGCAGGGCGGAGGGGTGGGTGCCGAGCACGGCGATCCGCATGAGGGGCTCCACAACCGGTGAGGGTCGCGCCACGGTGCTGGAGCGCAGGTCCGAGGGGACCGTCGCCAGCATGCTCGGCACCGCGGGCGACGGCAACCCGGGACGGGCGCGGGCGCCGCCGGCGCCCCCGCACGACGGTCGTGGACGACGCGCTCGGGGCGTCGTAGGCTGGCGTCCTCCGCTCGAGTCTCCTGGCGGCCGGTCGCACGACCGAACCGAGGAGCCGTCGTGAGCGAACTCCCCCTCCCCGCCCCGTCGGCGCACGACCCCGTCGACCTGCTCCGCGTGTGGGCCGGCTGGGCTCCGGTCGCGTCGGCCGTGCTCGACCACGACCTGGTCTGCTGCTGGGCCAACCCCCGGTTCGCGGACCTCGCGGGCACGACCGCCTCGGGTGCGCGCGGCCGGCCCCTGGGCTCCCTCCTGCGGATCGACCCCGGTCACCTCGACCACCTCGGCCGGGTCGCGGGCACCGGCACCGAGGTGCGGCTGACGGTCGTCGTGCCCCCCGCCGGCGTCCCGGGGCTGCACGGGGTCGAGCTGCAGGAGGAGCGCTGGCGCGTGCACGCGTTCCCCGTCGAGCACGACGGGGAGGCGCTCGTCGGGCTGGTCGCGGTCGACGTGACCGACGACGCCGGACTCGACCTGCGTGACGACGAGCCTGCGGCGTGGCAGCGCGTCGACGAGCCGTACGCCCTGGACGCGGCCCGGGTGACCCCGTTCTCCGGCTGATCGGTCGTCGACCTCCGGCGGCCGGCTACTCGCCGTGGCCCGGCATCGCCGGCGTGGGGTCGCGCGGCGTCGCGTCGTCGACCCAGCGCAGCAGCGCGCCGCACCCGTCGGCGAGCTCCGGCCCGCCCCGGCCCCCGTCCACCAGGGTCACGCCCGCGCCGGTCCCGACCGCGGCCCACACCAGCGCCGGACCCGCGGCCACGCGGGCGCCGTGTTCACCGGCGCCGTCGGGCAGGTCCTCGTGGTGGGTGGCGAGGTGGGTGGGGGTGCCGCAGGCCCACAGCGACCGGTCGCCGAGGGCGGCCTCGTCGATCAGCAGCTCCTGCACCTGCCCGCGCGCCAGCACCGTCGCGGTGTCGTCCAGGCCCTGGGCGGCGTCGCGCTGCTGCCCGGCCGCCCGGGCCCACTCCCGCACGAGCTCGGAGCGGCGCGCCTCGACGCGTTCGCGCAGGGCGCTCTCGACCTCCTCGACGAGGCCCGCACCGTCCGACCCGTCGGCCCTGCTCCCGGAGCGCAGCCGCACGAGCCGGCTGCGCACGTCCTCGCCGACCTGGTCGGCCACCGCCGACACGGGTCGCGCCTCGCCGGCCACGAGCACCAGCTCGGGCCGGTGCCGACGCACCTCGCCGTCGAGCGCGTCGGCGACCCGCCCCGCGTTCTGGTCGACGGAGTCCTCGACCCGGAGCTGGTAGCGGCGGTGCGACCACCCGCCACCGGGCACCTTGTGCAGCACGTCGTGGTCCCCCACCACGGTGCCCGCCTCCAGCTCGTCGCCGCGCGCGCTGACGACCTGGACGTCGGCGCCGGCGGCGTCGACGACCGCCAGCACGTACGACGCGCTCTCGGCGAAGGCGCGCACCACGGGCACCAGGTCGGGCACCGGGCCGACCGTGCACGACTCCTGCGGGGGCGCCTCGGGCAGCAGCTGGTCGAGCAGCACGCCGCCGTCCAGCGAGGCGACCACCACCCGACCCACGCGACCGCCGCGCCGGGTGGGTGACACGACCACCTGGTGCACCTCCTGCACGACGTGCTCGGGCACGCCGAGACGGGCGAGCCGCTCCTCGTGGGCGCGCCAGCGCAGGCCGACCGCCTCCGCCGCGTCCTCGTCGTCGCGCGACACGTCGGTCACGACGGTGGCGAAGGGTCCCTCGTGCGCGGTCAGGTGCGCCAGCCAGTCGACCCTCACGACCGTTCCTGCTCGGTGCCGATGCCCGCGGCCCGCGCGACCGCCTGCAGGTTCTCGAAGTCGCCGTCCGGCAGCCCTCGCAGGGCGTCACCACCTCGTCTCGCCTGGCCCACCTGCAGCGCGCGTCGCCGTCTGCCGGGAAGGCCGAGGCGCCGAGGTAGCGGGCCACGTCGGAGCGCCGCTGCACGTCGTCCGGCGTCATGCCCGCGGGGGCGCCCTGCCGGTCGGAGTGCCCCGTCGTGGCGCCGGCCACCGGCTGGTCCTCGCCCGGCGGTTCCGGGTCGCGGTGGTCCTCGACGTGCGACGCGTGGCCGCCCTGCACCAGCCCGGCGGTCTCGTGCGCCCGCTGGTCGTCCTCGCGCGGCGAGCGCGCCCCGCTCAGCTGCTCCATCGTCCCGACCTCCCCGTGCCGTCCGGTCGCGCCGTGCGACCGGGTCCACGATCGCTACCCCGAGGGGCCGGCACCATGCGGCTGCCGACCGCGCGCTCCCGCAGCGCGTTTCGCGGTGGCACCCACGGGTAGGCGGACGTCATGACCTCGTCACCGCGCGAGCAGGACCTCGCCCGCACCGACCACCGCCGCGACGACCGGTTCCGCGACCGGGCCGTCGACACCTACGAGCTCGTGCCCCAGGGCGGCGGCGAGCACGCCAGCGGGCACCGCTGCCCCGGCGAGTGGGCGACCACCCCGCTGCTGCGCGGGTCGGTGCGGGCGCTGGCGCAGGACCTGCGGTACGACGTGCCCGACCAGGACCTGGGGGTGAGTCCGCGACGGGTGCTGGGGCTGCCGCGCAGTACATTTCGGGTGAGCGGTCTGGGCGTCGCGGGCTGACCGGGCCCGACGCCGCCGGAGCACCAGGAGGATGGCGTGGTGGAAGAGAGCACCCGGGACGGACGTGCCCCCCTGCGGCACCTGCGCGCCTGGACGTCGTCGGACGCCCACGACGGTCGGCAGGCGCCGGACGGCGACCACGGCAGGCAGCGCGACGGGCACGACGGGCACGACGGGCACGACGGGCACGACGGGCACGACGGGCACGACGGCGAGGTGCACGAGGCGGCGCGCCGGCTGGTCGCCGTCCTCCTCGACGAGCCGGTGGGCGACCGGCTCGACGCCGAGCGGGTGCTCGGGTTCGCGACGCGGGCGGTGCCGGCAGCGGGGTGGAGCGGCATCACCCTGCTGCGCGAGGGACGGCGGCCCACCAGCGTGGTGGCCGTCGGCGAGGTCGGCGCCGAGGTCGACGCCCTGCAGCACGAGCTGCGCGAGGGGCCCTGCATCGACGCGGCGGCGCGCAGCGCGGTCGTGGTCGTCGCCGACGTCGCCGGCGACGACAGGTACCCCCGGTTCGGACCGCGCTGCGTCCAGGAGTCGGGCGTACGCAGCATCCTGGCCGTGCACACCGGCCTCGCCGACGGCGAGCGGCGCGCCGCGCTGAACTTCTACGCCGAGCGACCGGACGCGTTCGGCGCGACCGACGTCGCGGTCGCCGCCATGTTCGCCCCCTTCGTCGGCATGGCCGTCGAGGCCCGGGTGAACGCCGAGGAGGCCGCGCACCTCC
Source organism: uncultured Actinomycetota bacterium (assembly GCA_963715595.1). Lineage (GTDB taxonomy): Bacteria > Actinomycetota > Actinomycetes > Actinomycetales > CAWJMD01 > MFD01275-22. The sequence continues at coordinate 1,186,851 of OY970255.1, read as the reverse complement.
AGGTCGCGCTGGAGAGCTCGCGCCAGATCGGTTCCGCCGTGGGCGTCCTGATGGCCAACGACCGCCTGGGCTACGACGACGCGTTCGCGGCGCTGGTGCAGGCCAGCCGCACCCTGAACCGCAAGCTCCGCGACATCGCCGACGAGGTCACCCGCACCGGCGCGCTGCCCGAGCCGGCGCAGCGCTCGCGCTGACGGCGGCGGCCCGTCCCGCCCGCGCGTAGGACGCCGGTGCGCAGCACCAGGAGCGGGTCCGACCACCGGACCCACGACCTGCGGAGGTGGACGTGACGACGGCACGCGAGATCATGACCGAGGACGTGCACTGCGTGCGCACCGACCAGACCCTCACCGAGGCCGCGCAGATGATGCGCGAGCTGGGCGTCGGCGCGCTCCCGGTGTGCGGCGACGACGACCGCCTCGCCGCGATGGTGAGCGACCGCGACAGCGTGTGCAGCGCCTCCGCGCGACCCGTCGACGACCACGGCCGGCCGGCTCGCCGAGGGCAAGCCGGTGACCACCGGCGCCGCGGTGGTGCGACACGCCGTCCCCGGCCGGGCCGGCCGCCGGTGGCGGCGCGCGCACAGCGGGTCAGGTAGGTTCTGGCGCAGCGGTACCGGACCTCGCGTCCGGTGCCGTCGCTGCGTCCGCTCGAGAAGTCCGGCGGTCGTCTCGCGGGTCGAGCACCCGCTCCCGGTGCCTGCCCCCGGGTGACGATGTGTGCTGGAGGGTCTCGTGGTCGACGGCGTCACCGACACGCGCGACGAGGACGGTGCGACGCGCCCGGACGGGTCCGCAGGGACGGTTCCCGCTGCTCACGACGAGGTCGGGGCCGCTGCCCTGACGCTGCTGATGCTCACCGTGCCCGGCGCCGCGCACGCCGGCGTGCTGATCGAGCGCGAGGGCGAGGTGGTCCGGCACGGCGACGGCCTCGTCGAGGCCCTGGACGAGCTGCAGACCGAGCTGGGCGAAGGACCGGGCCTGCAGACGACGGGGCTCGGCACGCCCGTGCTGATCGGCGACCTGGCGCGCGAGGACGGGCGCTGGCCGCGGTTCGTGCCGCGCGCGCTGGCGCTGGGTGCGCGTGGCGTCGTGGCGGTGCCCGTGCGCGCGGGGCGCGTCCCGGTCGGCAGGGTCGACGTCGTCGCCACCGAGGTCGACGTGCTCACCGACGTCTCGCTGGAGGTGGCCGTGCTCGTCGCCGCCCACCTGTCGGCGACCGTGACGGCGCAGGCGCAGGTGGACCAGCTCGCGGTCGCCGTGCGCAGCCGCGACCTGATCGGCCAGGCCAAGGGCATGCTGATGGAGCGGCACGGCCTCGACGCCGACCGCGCGTTCGAGGTGCTGGTGCGGTACAGCCGCTCCGGCAACACCAAGCTGCGCGACGTCGCAGGCACGCTGGTGGCCACCCGTCTCCTGCCGGACGACCCGCAGGTCGCCGACGGCGGCCCGCGTCCTGCCGGCTGACGACGGTTCGGCGCAGGTCCCGGGCCCGCTTGCCGGCGACAGCAGCGGGGAGGAGCGCACCCGACGGGGCAGGGAGGCGCAGGTGCCAGGTGGGTCCGGCGGCGCGCTCGCGCCCCGCGGTCGTGCGCGGGTCCTGAGGTGCACGAGCGCGCCGGCGGGCGCAGGGTGGGGACATGACGACCAGCGCCCCCGACCCGGACCCGTCCGACTCCACCGGGCTCGAGCCCGGCGGCGGGGTGCCGCCCGGCGAGACGCCTCCCGACTCCGGTACCGGCGAGACCGGCGGTGCCTCCCCCGGTCCGGGACGACGCACCTTCGCCGGCCCGGCCCTGGTGGTCGGCGCCCTCGTCGTCGTGGTGGCCGTGCTCGCGCTGTTCTTCGTCGGCCGCCTGATGGGCTGAGCGGCTACTCCCGGGCGGCCGCGCCGCGGCCCTTGCGCAGCCCACGCGGCGTCCGACCGCCGTCGTCGGCCTTGTCCGGCGAGCGCCAGGTGTCGACCACCGCCCATGCCACCGCCGCGAACGGGACGGCCAGGATCGCCCCGACGATGCCGGCCACGATCGTCCCCGCGGTCAGGGCCAGCAGCACCGCCAGCGGGTGCAGGTTCAGGCTGCGGCCCAGCACCACCGGCGCCAGCAGGTCGCCCTCGAGCTGGTTCACGGCGATGACGACGCCGACGACGATGAGCGCGGTCAGCGGGCCGTTGCCGACGAGCGCGATCAGCGCGGCGAGCGCTCCGGCCACCGTGGCGCCGACGAGCGGCACGAAGGCGCCGACGAACACGATGACGGCCAGCGGCAGGGCCAGCGGCACGCCCAGCACCAGCAGCGCGACGCCGATCACCACGGCGTCGACGAAGGCGATGATCGCCGTCCCGCGCACGTAGCCGCCGAGCACCTCGACGGCGCGGTCGGCCACGACGTCGTACCGGTCGCCGTGGCGGTCGGGCAGGAACGAGCGCGCGAACCGCCAGATGCTCGCGCCGTCCTTGAGCAGGAAGAACAGCAGCACGAGACCGAGGAACAGGCCCGCCAGCACCTCGACCACGAGGGTGGCCCCCGTGATGGCGCCGGCCTGCACCTGGGCCCCGGAGGCCAGCTCGCCGAGCTGGCTGCGGGCGGAGTCGATCTGCTCCTGGTCGAGCCCGAGCGGCCCCTCGGTGAGGAAGCGCTGCAGCTCGTCGAGACCCTCGGTGGCGCCCGTCACCAGCTCCGACCACTGCGAGCGGACGGCGGAGCCGACCAGGTAGCCCAGCCCGCCGAGCACGGCGAACGCCGTGAGCAGGGTGATCCAGACCGCGAGGGCGCGCGGGACCTGCCGCGCCAGCAGCGCCACCAGCGGGCTCGCCGCGGCCGCGATCAGGATCGACAGCAGCAGGGGCACCACCAGCAGCCGCAGCTGCACGCCGGCCCACACCACCACCACGACGAGCGCCAGCACCAGCAGCGTCTGGGCGCTGCGGGTCGCCGCGCGGCCCCAGGCGTCGCGCCACAGGTCGCGGCCGCGCCGATCGTCTGCGCCGTGCTCGCCGCCGTCGTGCCGTCGGTCCGGGGGCAGCGCGGCGGCCGGGGCCGTGGTGGGCTGCTCGGGCGGCGCCTCGTCGGTCGTCGCGGCGCGGGCGCGTCGGCGTCTCATGCGGCGAGCCTGGCACGAGCGGCGCGCGCGGGCGCGACGACCGTCGCGCGCCGCGTCAGGGGTCGACCTGCGCGCCGCGCTCGGCGAGCAGGTTGGTCATGATCGTCAGCTCGCGGTTCTGCCCGGTGATGACCGCGTCGGCGACCGGGCGCAGCGCGGGGTCGTCGGAGAGCTCGACGAAGTCCTCGGCCATCACGACCCCGCCGCGGTGGTGGCGCACCATCAGCTGCAGGAACATCACCTCGGCGTCGCGCCCCTCGAGGGTGCCGAGCTCGACCAGCTCGTCCTGGCTCGCCATCCCCATCGCGGCCATGGCGGCCTCGTTCTGCTCGGCGAGCGTTCCGGTGGTGGGCGGCGCCTGCATCTGCGTGTGGTGGTCGCCGTCGACGTCGTGCATCCACGACATCATCGCGACGTCGGAGGTGCTCGGGACCTCGTTGGCCTGCAGCCAGGCGAGGAACATGCCCTGCTGCTCGGCCTGGCCCTTGATCATGTCGACCGCGAGGGTGTCGATGCTCGGGTCCTCGCTGGCCTCCCTCACCAGGAAGGCCATCGTGATCGCCTGCTCGTGGTGCACGATCATGTCGCGCGAGAAGCCGACCTCCGGCGAGCGCTCCCCCGGCCGCGGGCCCGGCAGGGCCACCACCGCGAGCGCCACGAGCGCCGCGACCAGGAGGGCGCCCAGCACGCCGGTCGCCAGCCGCCAGCGGCGCACGGGGTCGGTCACGGGACGGGTCACGGGGTCGGTCACGGGGTGGGTCACGGGACCACCGCCGGACGGCCGGCGCTGACGCCGATGTGCAGGTGGTCCTGGTGGGCCGCGTCGGTGAAGTAGCCGCCCTCCGGACCGTTGCGGTCGTAGGGGCTGCCGACCTCGGTGGCGCCGAGCCGGGCGGCGAGCACCAGGATCGGGTCGAGCAGCGCGGTGTCACCGCGCAGCGAGGCCACCGACCGGCCGTCGACCGCCCAGATGTCGACCGCGCGGCCGACGTGGTGGTTCGAGAGGCGGTCGGTGGCGAACACCTGCGGGGGGTGGCCGTCGTAGAAGACGGCGACGTCGAGCTCGTGGTGCGCGGCGATGCCGTTCAGGATGCCGAGCATGGTCTCGTCGAGCGACCCGCTGCGCAGGTCGGCCTGGGCCGCGCCGGGCAGGCGGATGCGCGGGTTCGCGAGCACGGCGGCGGCGTTGGCCCCGAGCGTCCCCGGTCCGGCGAGCGGCGGGAGCGGGGCGATGCCGATGGCGGTCCACACGGTGCCCACGAGCCGCACCCGCACGTCGAGGGTGAGGGCTCGCTGCTCCACGACGCCACCGCGCTGCAGGGTCTGGACCACCGAGGTCATCACGCTGGCGTCGGTGGGCGTCTGACCACCGCTCTGCGGGTAGACGATCTCGAGCGTCGAGCCCTCTGCGTCGGGGGCGGCCAGCACGGCGGCGGTGGCGGCGACGTCGGCGGGCAGGCCCGCGCTCACGAGGCGCTGGGCGACCGCCTCGGGCGCACCCTGCCCGGACGCGGACCAGGTGCCCGCCGTCTGCAGGAACGAGGTGGCGGCCTGCTTGATCTGCGGGAACGGCTCCTCGCCACCGGGTGCCCAGGCCGCGACGGCCGCGAGCGTCGAGGTGGCGGTCGGCGTCGAGGTGGCGGACGGGCCGCCGGACGCGTCCGGGGTGGGCCCGGGGGTGGGCCGGGGGGCCGACGCGCCGTCGTCGGCCGGGCCGGACGGCTTCGTGGAGCACCCGGCGAGCACGAGGGCCGCGGCGGCACCGAGCACCGCACGTCGCCTCACCACGCCTGCCTCACCCCTCACGCGTCGCGTGTGCCGGCCGCGCGGCCGGCTGCCCCCCCACCGTCGTCGGGACCGGGAGGGCACGCTCCATCCTGAGGCACCGCTGCCCGTCGCGGTTCGACCGGGTCCCCGCCAGGGTCCAGCCGAGGCCCTCGTAGAACTGCTGCGCGCCGTCGGCGCCGTCCAGGGTGATCAGCTCGGCCCGCTGCGCGGGACCGGCGGCGGCGAGCTCGACGAAGCGGTCCACCAGCCGGGCACCCGCGCCGTGGCCGCGGGCGGCCGGGTCGACCACGAGGGCCGTCACGACCGCCACGTCGGCGCCGGGCCCGTCGACGGACGCCTGCGGCGCGGCGCCCGTGCGCACCGGTCGACGCAGCAGGCGGCGCAGGTAGGAGCCGGCCCGGGTGCGCAGGAAGTGGACGGCGACGCCGGGCCGCACGGCGAGGGCGGCCAGGCCGGCCACCGCGAGCGGCAGGCGGTGCTCGGCGATCACCGTGCGCACGTGGGTGCGCTGGGCGGTGGCGCCGGCGAGGAACCCGACGACGCGGTCGCCGCCGTCGACCACCACCAGCGACACGCCGTGCGTGGTCGCGAGGAAGGTGCGGTGCCAGCGGGCCATGAAGCCGCGGCCCAGGCGGGGGAACAACCCGTGCGGCAGGTGGGTGAGATGCAGCGCCACCACGGCGGGCACGTCGCCGGCACGGGTCTCGCGCACGGTGAGCGGGTCCGGGATCGTCCGCGCCTGGCTCGCCGTCACGCCGTCGAGCATAGGTGGGCGAACCGGTCGGGCCCCGCACGGACACGCGATCGGGCGACCCCCGGCGTGACCGGCTGTGAGGCGCGCCACTCACGGCCTACGCGCTCGTAACTTACGATCTCGTAGGTTACGGTTGCGTAGTGACGTTGCTGATCTCCCGGTCGTCCCGCACCGGACGCGCCCTCGCCCCCGCCGCCGGGCTGCTCGCCCGCGTGGCCGAGGCGGTGGCGACCCCCCTGGTGCCCGCCGACTACCTCGACCTGGTGGCGCCGCTGCGCGCCACGGCCGACCTGCGCGGGCGCGTCGTCGCCGTGCGCGCCGAGACCGCTGACGCCGCGACCGTCGTCCTCCGCCCCGGGCGGGCGTGGCGCGGCCACGTGCCCGGCCAGTACGTGCGGGTGGGCGTCGACGTCGACGGCGTGCGCCACTGGCGCGCGTACTCGCTCACCTCGGTGCCGTCCGCGCCCGACGGGCTGCTGAGCATCACCGTCAAGGCGATCCCGGACGGGCGGGTGAGCACCCACATCGTGCGCGCCCTGCGTCCGGGCACCCTGGTGCACCTCGACCAGGCGACGGGCGACTTCGTCCTGGGCCGCCACCGCGGACCCACGCTGTTCGTCACCGCCGGGTCGGGCATCACCCCCGTGATCGGGATGCTGCGCAGCCACCTGCACGAGCTCGACGACGTCGTGCTGGTGCACTCGGCCCCGACCGCCGACGACGTCGTGCACGGGGCCGAGCTGAGGGCGCTGGCCGCCGACGGCCGGGTGCGCCTGGTCGAGCGGCACACCGACGTCGACGGCCTGCTCGGACCGGACGCGCTGGACGGCGTCGTGCCCGACTGGCGCGAGCGGCAGGCCTGGGCCTGCGGCCCCACCGGTCTGCTGGACGCCTTCGAGGAGCACTACGCCGCGGCCGGTCTCGCCGGGCAGCTGCACACCGAGCGGTTCCGGCCGGTCGTCGTCAGCGAGGCCGAGGGCGGTGCGGTGACCTTCACCCGCAGCGGCACGGTCGTCGAGGCCGACGGCGCCACGACCCTGCTCGACGCCGGCGAGGAGGCGGGCGTGCTGATGCCGTCCGGCTGCCGGATGGGCATCTGCTTCGGCTGCGTCGTCCCGCTGCGCCAGGGCGCCGTGCGCGACCTGCGCACCGGCGACCTCACCACCGCGGTGCCCGAGGACGGCATCCGCATCCAGACCTGCGTGTCGGCCGCCGCCGGCCCCTGCGACATCGACCTCTGAGGAGAGCGACCCCGTGACGACGAGCACCGTGAACTCCCGCCTGGCCACCACGACCACCGAGCGCCGGCACGTCCCGAAGCGGTCGGGCAAGCCCGACCCCACCGCGCACCTGTCGGCCGCGCAGGTCGAGGAGCTCGGCCGCGAGCTCGACGCGCTGCGCCAGGAGGTCATGGGCTCCCGCTGCCAGGACGACGCCGACTACATCCGCGCCGTGATCCGCTGGCAGCGCGGGCTCGAGCTGGGCTCGCGCGCGGTCCTGCTGTTCTCGCTGTTCCCGCCCGCCTGGGTCGTCGGCACCGTCGGCCTGTCGGTGGCGAAGATCCTCGAGAACATGGAGATCGGCCACAACGTCATGCACGGCCAGTGGGACTGGATGCGCGACCCCAAGATCCACTCCCAGGCCTGGGAGTGGGACAACGCGTCCCCCGCCGAGCTGTGGAAGCACAGCCACAACGAGCTGCACCACACGTTCACCAACGTGATCGGCCGCGACAACGACCTCGGCTACGGCATCATGCGCGTCGACGAGGACCAGCGCTGGTACCCGGCGTACGTCCTGCAGCCGCTGTGGAACTTCATCAACATGTGCGTGTTCGAGTACGGCATCGCCGCCTACGACCTCGAGCTCGGCAAGCACATGGCGCAGAAGACGATGGACGACCCGACCATGCGCGCCAACGCCAAGAAGGTGCTGCACAAGATCGCGCGGCAGACGACCAAGGACTACCTGGTGCACCCGGTGCTCTCGGGTCCGTCGTTCTTCCACACCCTGGGCGCCAACGTGGTCGCGAACCTCGTCCGCAACGTGTGGACGCACTCGGTGATCATGTGCGGCCACTTCCCCGAGGGCGTCGAGACCTTCGCCAAGGCCTCGATCGAGGGCGAGACCCGCGGCGAGTGGTACCTGCGCCAGATGCTCGGGTCGGCCAACATCCGCGGCAGCAAGGCGATGCACCTGATGACCGGCAACCTGTCGCACCAGGTCGAGCACCACCTGTTCCCCGACATGCCGAGCAACCGGTACGGCCAGATCGCCCCGCGCATCCAGGAGCTCTTCGACCGGTACGAGCTCACCTACGTCACGGGAACGCTCGCGCAGCAGGTGTTCTCGGCCTGGAAGCAGGTCGTGGTGCTCTCGCTCCCGAACGACGTCACCCCGCGCGAGGCGCCGGTGTGGGCCGTGCGCAGCGCGGTCACGGGCGTCGCCAAGGCCGCGCGCAAGCGTCTCGGCCGGCGGGCGCGCACCTCCTGAGAAGACCACCACTCACGAGGGCGCGAGGTCGAGCCCCAGGACGACGCCGGGCCGGCCGGTGCATCCGGTCCGGGTCCGATCTCGGTCCAACCGGCCGACCGGTACGGCCTGCGTGCCGGTGTCTCCTCGTCTCGTCGTCTGGAGCCGGGCTGCTGTCGTCCCAGCCGCGTCCAGCAGCGCCTCGAGCAGGCGACGCCCTCGGCCCCCGCGTGGCACCGACGGGTGGACGACGAGCAGGTAGATCGCGCGGCTGGACCGGGGGCTCGCGCAGCTGGGACGACCACTCGTCGGTCTGGGTCTCCCAGTTCCCGTGGTGTCCGTACCTCCTACCCGAGTCCGACGTCGTTGCTGGCGAGTCCGTCCCGTGTGCAGCAGCGCCGGACGCGACAGAGACTCTCACGCCAGCCGCCCAGGGGCACGTCGATGTGCGTCTGCCGTCATTCTGTCGTCTGCGAGTCCGTCTCTGCCAGAGCCATTGTCAGTGGTCGCCTCTACTGTTGAGGCATGTCGATGGGGGCCGTCACGGGTGTGGTGCAGGTCGGGCTGGTGCTCGTCCAGCACGGCCTCGACGACGTACTCGAGGCACCCCTGTGGTCGCTGTCCGACGACGACCTGAACGACGCGATCGTCGACTCGCGCGCTCAGATCGCCCGGGCCGAGGCCGCCCAGGCCGCCCTGCTCCGCGAGGCGGTCTCCCGCGAGACCCCCGACGCGCGCGGACGCCGCGGCGCCAGGACCCGGGCCGTGCTGACCGACCGGTGCCGCCTCAAGCCAGGCCGGGCGACCGCCGACCTCGCCAACGCCGCCGTGACCTGCCCGGCCACAGGTGACCTGCGTGCACTCGGCATGGCGTGGGCTGCGGGCGAGGTCAGCGGCGAGCACGTCACCGTCGCCCGGGCCTGCCTGGACCGCATCCCCCGCAAGGTCGTCCGCCAGCACCGCGAGCAGGTCGACGAGCTGCTCACCACGCACGCACGCGACTGGGACCCCCAGACCGCCGACGGCCTGGCGACCTACCTGCTGGACGCGCTGGTGCCGGATGCGTCGGACCGGTTCGACGAGCACGCCCACGAGCGACGCCACGTCGGCGTGGTGGTCGACTCCACCGGGATGGTGCTGGTCGACGGTCAGCTCGACCCGGTCGGCGGGTCGACGTTCGTCGCGACCCTGGACCACCTCGCCGAACAGGACCGGCACGCCCTGCGCGAGGACGGCGACCCCGACCTGCGGACCCGCGGTCAGCGCCGCGCCGACGCCCTGGTCCGCATGGCCGAGCTCGCGTCCGAGCACCTGCGGCTGCCGGCCAGCACGGACGGGACGCGCACGGACGGGCTCCGTTCGGGTGTGCCACGGGTCGTGGTGCACGTCGACGCCGACCAGCAGAGCGCCACGACCAGCACCGGGCAGAAGGTCAGCCCCGGCACCCTGGCCCGGATGGTCTGCGACGCCGTCCTCGAACGCGTCACCCTGTCCTGCGGGCGGGTCGTGTCCATGACCTCCCTGGGGCGCCTGGCCACCCCCGGCCAGCGCGCCGCCCTGGCAGCCCGGGACAAGGGCTGCACCTGGCCCGGCTGCACCGCACCACCGGCGCTGTGCGAGGCGCACCACGTCCTCTGGTGGTCCCGTGGTGGCCCCACCACCATCGACAACCTCGCGCTGCTGTGCTCCCGCCACCACACGAAGGTCCACGCCCAACCCGACGACGAGCGGGGGTGGCAGATGCTGATGCGCGACGGGCGACCGGTGTTCCGACCACCCGCGCACCACGGCCACCCGCCAGGAACGCTGCTGCGCAACACCTTCCACGACACTGCCTGCCAGGCCCGCGCCGCCGGGCGACGCTGGCGCACGCCCGAACCCGACCCACCGTGAGCAAGCGGTAGCGGTGAGCGACCACCAGGGTGGACACTGCGCGCCATGGAGTGGTGGCAGACCCTGATGGTCGCCGCGGTTCCCGCCGCGGTCACAGCGATCTCGGTGCTCTGGGCCAACGCCGGGGAGCGCCGGCGCGACGTCGAGCGTCATCGCGTCGAGGTCGCCGAACGCTCCGAAGAGAGGCGGCACAGCCGTGAGCTGGCCGAGCTGGCTCACAGGCACGATCTCGACAGCGCCGAGCTGCAGCACGGTCGCCAACTGCGGGACAGGTGGCGGGACGAACGCAAGGCAGCGCACGCTGCGGTGCTCGCGGCGCTCGACGCCCTACTCGCCCATGTCGACCGTGAGCGGTCCGAGCTGTGGAGCAGAGCGCCGTGGGAGGGCGGTCCCAGCTCGGAGCTCACCGGGCCCGTCGTCGAGGCACGTGCCGTCGTCGATCTCGTCGGCTCAGAGAAGGCGTGCGCCGCGCTGGACGAAGCAGTGCTCCAGGCGTCTGCACACGTCTTCAACGTCTGGGTCGCCCTGGTGGACCGTTCCCCGCGGACGGGCGAGTCCGAGGAGGATGCGACGGCGAGGACGTCGGAGACCGCGACGAGTCTCGACGAGGATCGTCGGCAGCTGCTGCTGGCCGTAGAGCTGTATCGCCAGGCCGCACGCGAGGAGCTGGAAACCGAGCGCTGAGAGTGCCCTCGTACCGTCCTGGCGCGTCCTCCGATCGATCAGCGTCGACGCCGATCCACGCGATCAACGACACCATCCGGTCGGCGAGCTCGGAGCCGAGCGGCGTGAGCGAGTACTCGACGTGCGGCGGGACGACCGGGTGCGTCGCACGCCAGCAGGCCGTCGCGCTCCAGGGCGTCGACCGCGTCCGGGCCGCCGGTCGTCCTGCTGCGCAACTCCTGGTACTTCGAGAGCTCGACGGGCCGGATCAGCGTGGCCACGCGCACCCACGAGCTCGGCGGCGGCGAGGCATCCACCGTGGCCGAGCTCGCGACCGACGCCGCCGGGGTCTCCGGCCGACCGGTCGTCTACCAGGACCTCACCACCGAGGCGTACGCCGACGTCCTCGTGCAGGCCGGCCTGCCCCGCGGCGACGCCGGGGTGCTCCCCGACCGCGACCGCGGGCTCGCGCCGAGCGAGCTGGGCACCGGTTCCGGTGACCTGCCGCCCCTCGTCGGCCTGACCGGGCGTCAGCTCTACTGGACCACCGGCAGGCGGACCCGCTCCGGCTCGACGAGGACGGGCGCCGACGGGCCGGGTCGGTCCTGCAGGACGAGAGCGGTCACGGCCGTCAGCACGACGGCGAACCCGACCCACTGGCTCGTGGTGAGCGAGCCGTCGAGCACCACCACCCCCACCAGCGCGGCCGTCACCGGGAAGGCCAGCTCGGCGAGGGTGGCCAGGCTGGCGCGGGTGCCCGCGAGGCCGCGGTAGTACAGCAGCAGGGCCAGCAGCCCCGGCACCAGCGCGAGGCCCAGCAGCAACGGCACCGCCTCGGCCGGGGGCACCACCCAGTTCCCCTGCAGCCCGACCACGGCCAGCATCGTCAGCATGCCGATGCCGAACCGCAGCGCGGTGACGTCGACGGGCCGCAGCTCACCGCTGACCCCTCGGCCCAGAACCGTGCCGAGCGCCCACAGGGCGGCCGCGACCGTGGCCAGCCCGGCGGCGGCCGCGGTGCGGACGGCGACCGAGGTGGGGTCGGGGAAGGCCAGCAACCACGCACCGGCCAGCGCCGGCGCCGCGAACCACCAGAACCGCGGACGCACGCGCTCGGCCAGCAGCAGCGTCGCCAGCAGGATCGCGAACACCGGCTGCAGCTTCTGCAGGACCTGCGGGGTCACCGGGTCGCCCAGCGCGAACGCCGCGGTGAAGGCCGTGGTGGCGATCGCCGACGACCCGGCGCCGATCACGACGACCGAGGCCCTGGTGCGCCACGATGCCGCGAGCAGACGCCGCACGGCGGGCGCCATCCACGGGGCCAGGCACAGCGTGAGCACCACGTGCTCGGCCAGGACGATCGTGCTCGCCGGCAGGCCCATGCCCAGCAGCGGCTCCCGCAGCAGGGCGGACGTGCCCCAGAGCGAGGCGGCCAGAGCCACCAGCCCCGCCCGGTGCGCGCGCGTCGTCGTCTCCACGTGTCCTCCTCGGTGGTGCGATCCGTTCACCGCGGCAGGGCCGCGGCCACCAGGTCGTCATGGCCCTCGCGACGGATACAGGGGATGCCACGGTGCCAGGCCTGCAGGTGCGACCCCGGGCGGGGTGGCGACGACACCAGGTCGTCCCAGACGTCGAGGTCGCGACGCAGCCGCTGGTCGACGACGTCGCTGAGGTCAGTGGCGCCGCAGCGCAGGTGGCGCCGGCCCGAGCCCGGTCCGAAGTGCGGCTGCGGCGCGCCCGGCCGACGCGCCAGCAGCACCGTGCCGGTGCCGTGGGCGTCGCGCACCACGCCCGTGCCGTCCTGCGGCACCAGCGCCAGAGCGCCGCCGAGTGCCTCCGGCGTCACCAGCGGGAGGTCGGCCACCAGGAAGCAGGTGCCCCGCGCGCTGCGCTCGCGGTGCGCGGCACCCGCGGCCAGGGCTGCGTCGAGCCCTGCGTCGTCCGGGGTGCTGACGCATCGCGCACCCGAGCCGGCCAGGTCGGCGCAGGTGCCGGGCTCGCCGACCACGACGCACTCGAGCACGCCGGGCGTCGCGAGGACCGTGGCGACCGTGTCGCGCGCCAGCGCGAGCGCCAGCTCGCGACGCTCCCGTACCGGCACCTCCACCAGGCGGGACTTGGCCGTGCGCCAGGCCTTGACCGGGACGACGACGCTCCAGCGCGACACGGTGGTCACCGCAGCCGCGGGAGGACCTCGTCGCCCAGCAGCTCGATCTGCTCCAGGTACCGGTCGAACTTGAACCTGAAGTCGAAGACGAGGTGCTCGACACCGAGGTCACGGAACTTCTGCACCTCGCGCACGGCGTCGTCGGGGTCGCCGACGATGAGCTGGCCCTCGAGGTCGTCGACCGTCTCGAAGGTGCCCGACGGCGGCTTGACCGCGAACTTCGCCTTGTTGGCCCACGCCAGCAGACCCGGGACGTTCACGTGCTCGAGCGCCTCCTCGCGGGTCGACTCGATGCTCGTCGGCGGGATCACGGCGACCGTCGGGAGCGGCTTGCCGGCCTCGTCGGACAGCTGCCGCATGGTGTCGATCCGCTTCGCCAGCGTCCCCATCGAGATGCGTCCGGGCATCCACCCGTCGCAGAACTCGACGGCGAGGCGGGCAGACCGCGGGGTCGCGCCGCAGTACCAGAACGGGACGCGTCCGCCGACGGGCTTCGGCTCGATCGTGACGTCCTGGAACGAGAAGATGTCGTCGGAGTAGGTGACGTCGTTCTCGGTGAACACCTTCTCGAGGATCTTCGCGTTGGAGCGCACCATCTCGACCCGGTCGAGGTCACCCCACCCGATGGCGTCGAACTCGTGGTCGAAGGTGCCGGCGCCGAACCCGAGGATGAGCCGGGGCCCGACGAGCTGGGTGATGGTGCCCGCCATCAGCGCCGTCACCAGGGGGTGGCGGAACGGGATGAGCGAGCCGGTGCCGAGCTCGATCCGGTCCGTGACCGCGCCGATCGCGGTGAGCGTCGTCAGCGCGTCGTAGAACGTGCGGTTCGGCTTCTCCATCTCGCCGTGCGGCTCGAACACCAGGTGGTCGCGCACCCACACCGAGTCGAAGCCCTTGTCCTCCGCCAGCTTCGAGCCCTCGAGGAGCTTCTCCTTGCTGGCGTGCTCACCGAAGTGCGGGAGCAGCAGTCCGAACTTCATCGCGTTCCTCCTGTGTGTGCTGGGGTCTGGGGCGGCGCGGTCAGGCGCCGGGGTCGGACGTCTCGGCGATGGCGACGGGGCGCACGTGCCGCTCGAACCACTCGACGATGCGCGGCGTGGTCTGCTCCCAGTACGCGTCGTAGGCCGCGTAGTGGGTGGTGTGGCGCTGCATCAGCAGCACCTTCGGGCCGGCGGCCACGTCGTAGAGCAGCTGGGCGTGGTCGGTCGGGGTGGTCGCGTCGCCCTCGACCCCGATCACCATCAGCGGGGTCGTGAGGCCGCGCGCGGCGTCGACCGGGCGGTAGGCGATGATCTCGGCCGCGCTGGACAGCGGTACGGCAGAGGGGATCCGGTCGTCGACGTCGGCCTTCACCGTCGTCGCGCGGCGCTCCGGCGTGGGCACCATGATCTCCTCGCGCGGGTGCACGAGGCGCCCCTCGCCGGTACGGACCCGCTCGCGCCGGTCGTCCTCGATGGCCGCGAGGTACGAGAGCCACTCGTGCTCGGCCCGCATCCGGTGCAGCCAGTCGCCGCCGTCGGCGACGGGCACCTGGCTCACCGCCGCCTTGACCCGCGGGTCGGTGCGGGCGAGCAGGACGGCGTTGCCGCCACCCGTGCCACCCGTGCCGAAGACGCCGATCGCGTCGGCGTCGACGTCGTCGCGGGTGGTCAGGTAGGTGACGGCGTTGACCAGGTCCTCGAGCTGCACGCGCGGCGACAGCGTGCCGCGGTCGCCGCCTGAGTCGCCGAACCCGCGGTAGTCGATGACGAGGACGGCAAGGCCGGCGTCGGTGAGCGCCTGGTGATAGCGCTCGTAGAGCTTGGCGTCCTTGAGCCCCAACCACCCCGGGCCCTGGACGACCGCCCGCCACGGGCCGCTGCCCTCGTCCGGGGTGCGCCACAGCGCCGAGACCCGTTCACCCTCGCTGAAGAAGCCCACGTCCTCGGTGCGCACGAACAAACCGCCCTTCGTCGCCAAACTGAATACTGGATACATTATTGAGGATCCGCGAGGGGGTCAAGGCTCGCGACCCGCCGCGTCGTTCAGTCCCGCTCACGTCGTGGCGGGGATACCCTTCGGCCGTGCCCCGCAGACGCCCACCGGACGAGGCGATCCCCTCGTTGTCCGACCTCGCCGGCCGCATGTCGACCGGCTACACCACCGTCGGCGAGCTCGCGTACTCGATCCTGCGCGAGGGGATCGTGACCGGCGCCCTTCGTCCCGGGCAGAAGCTGCGCCAGGAGGCCGTCGCCGAGGCGATCGGCGTGTCACGCATCCCCGTGCGCAGCGCCCTGATGCAGCTCGAGAGCGAGGGTCTGGTCGTCCTCCAGCCGCACAAGGGCGCCGTCGTGCGGCCGCTCACCGCCGGGCGGGTCCGCGAGACCTACGCGGTGCGCTCGCTGCTGGAGGTCGAGGCGATCAAGCTCGCCGTGCGCGCCATGACCCCCGGGCGCGCTCGGACCCTGGAGCGCCTGGCCACCAAGCTCGACGACCCGCGGCGCACCCGCGACTTCCTCGACGACCGGGTGACCTTCTACCACCTGCTGTACGACAAGGAGTCGAACCCGGTGCTGGTCGGGATGATCGACCAGCTGCGCAGCAGCGTCGGCGTCGACCTGCTCGGCCTGCGGGTGCGCGACCACGCTCACCACCACCGCGAGATCGTCGACCTGGTGGTGGCGGGCGACACCGCCGGTGCGCGCCGGTGGGTGCGTGCGCACCTGCAGAACGTCTGCGAGGGCCTGCTCGAGCGCCTGGAGTCCGAGCCCGCGAGCTAGACGTCGGCCTGGACCCCGGCCCGGGCGCGCAGCCGGGGCAGGACGTGCTCGCCGTACAGGCGCAGGAAGCGGTCCTGGTCGGGGCCCGGGGCGTGGAAGACCAGGTGCCGTGAAGCCCATGTCGAGGTACTCCCAGATGTGCTCGACGTGCTCGTCCGGGTCGGTCGAGACGATCCACCGCGAGCGCGGCGCGCTCGACCGGCAGCGCGTCGGCCAGCCGCTCCATCTCGAGCGGGTCCTCGACGCCGGTCTTCTCCTCGCTGCGAGAGCGCCAGCGCACCCCAGTAGGTGGTGTCGCGCCAGCGCGCGCTCGAGGTCGGGGTCGAAGGAGACCTTCACCTCGATCATCAGGTCGAGGTCGTCGACGGTGCGGCCGGCCTTCTCCGCGCCCTCGGCCAGCGCCGGGAGCAGCGTGTCGGTGTACAGCTCGCGGCCCTTGCCGCTCGTGGTGATGAACCCGTCGGCGACGCGGCCGGCCAGCCGCGTCGCGGACGGCCCGGACGCGGCCGACGTAGAGCGGCACCGGCTGCTCGGGCCGGTCGTAGATGGTCGCGTTCTCGGTCCGGTAGTACGTGCCCTCGAAGGTCACCCGCTCGCCCGCTCCACAGCCGCGGATCAGCGGTGACCGCCTCCTTGAGCCGGGCGAACCGCTCCTTGCCGTCGGGCCACGGCGATGCCGAGCGGCACCTCGTTCAGCGACTCGCCGGAGCCGACGCCGAGGACGATCCGACCCGGCGCGAGGCAGCCGAGCGTCGCGAACGCCTGCGCGACCACGCCCGGGTGGTAGCGGAACGTCGGCGTCAGCACGCTCGTGCCGAGCGTGACGCGCTCGGTGCGGGCAGCGAGCGCCCCGAGCCACGGCAGCGCGGCCGGGGCGTGGCCGCCGTGGTGGCGCCACGGCTGCAGGTGGTCGCTGACGAACACCGAGTCGAACCCGGCGCCTCGGCGAGCACGCCGAGCTCCAGCAGTTCGCGCGGGCCGAACTGCTCCGCCGATGCCTTGTACCCGAGTCGCACCATGTGACACCTCCGTCAGAATGAATACTGTATCCAGTATAGACAGGGGGTGACACGGCACAACCCCTGCGCGGCTCACAGCACGAGCAGCAGCGCGACCCCGGTCGTGATCGTGAGGGCACCGGCGGCCACGACCGGTGTCAGGCCCTCCAGCCCGCGCCCGAGGACCGCACTCACCGGCACCACCACGACCGGGGTGGCCGCCGAGACCGCGACCACCACGGCGACCGGCAGGTGCGCCGTCGCGGCGATCACGCTCGCCTGCCCGCAGATCATCAGCGACCCCGACACGCCCCACAGCGCCAGCCCGCGCCGGTCGGCCGAGCGCGCCGTCCGCAGCCCGGCACGCGCCGCCCGGTGCACGAGCAGGTACGCCGTGGTCGCGACGACGGCCCCGGCCACCGCGCCGACCACGGCCTCGTCCCACCGCTCGATCGCGAAGCCCCTCATCACGTTTCCCACCCCGTACGCCGCGGCCGAGCCGAGCCCCACCACCAGCGCCCGCGCCAGCAGCGTGCGTCCGGCCGCTCCCTCCCCCACCCCCGCTGCGCTGCCGCGCGACCCGATGGCGACCAGGCCGACGACGACGAGCACCATGCACGCCACCTGGGCCCAGTCGAGCGACTGCCCGAGCACGATCCAGGCCAGGACGAGCGCGAACAGCGGGCTGCTGTTCTGCACGGCGCTGGCGCGCGAGGGACCGACCATCTCGACGGCGCGGAAGTAGCCGAGCCGGCCGAGGTAGCCGGCGAAGACGCCGGCGACGGCGAACGCCGCGAACGCGGGCAGGTCGAAGCGGTCGGGCCATCGTCCGAGCAGGGCCTGCACCAGGAGCAGCACCGCACCGAACAGCACGTTGGCCACGAGGACCACGACGAAGCCGAGATCCTGGGGGACGCGTCGCCCGGCGGGGCGCACGAGGAAGGCGTTGGCGGCGAACAGCAGCAGCGCGGCCACCGCGAGGACCTCACCCACCGTCCGGCCCGCCGTCCGCCGATCGCAGCCGCTCCTCCAGACCCCGCACGCCGACAACGCTGGTACCGAGCACAGCACCGGTGACCGCGACGACGGCGAGCACGGCACCGACCGGCACGACCACGGCGAGCGCGCCGCTGATGACGGGTGCCGCGAGCTTGCCCAGGTTGCGCACCGTGCCGGTCAGCGCGACGAACCCTGCGCGGCTGCCGGTGCCGACGGCCTGGGTGACGAGCGCGTTGTGGGCGACGGCGAGCGCCCCGTCGGCCGAACCGAACACCGGCATCGCGACGACGAGCACCGCGGCGACGGGCCACGCCCCCACCAGCACCATCGCGACCACCTCCGCCCCCAGCGCCACGGCCATCACCAGCCAGAGCACGATCCGGGCGGCCCAGCGCCCGACCGCCACCGCGCACAGCGCGCCCAGGACGCTCGAGGCACCCAGCAGCACCCCCACGGCCGCCGCGGACAGGCCCGCCTCGCGGGTCGCCACGATGGGGAAGTACGTGATCAGGGTGAACTTGAGGAAGAAGCGCAGGAACGCGAACGCCTGCAGCCCCAGCACCCCCGGGTCGCGCAGGACGGCGACCGCACCGCGCAGCGGCGCCCGCGATCCGGAGCGGCCGGCGCCCCGGGGCAGGACGACCGCGGCCCAGACCGCGACGGGCAGGGCCAGCGCCGACAGCGCGTAGGGCACGAACCAGCCGAGCGCCACCAGCACCCCGGCGAGCGTGGGGAACCCCGCCTCGCCCACGGTGATGGCCACGATCCGCCGGCCCTGCGCCCGTACCTGGCCCGGTCCGGTCACGACGTCGCCGATCACGGTGATGGTCAGGCCCAGCACCGTGCCGAAGGCCGCGCCCTGGAGGGCGCGGATGGTCAGCAGCTCGGCGAAGCCGTGCCAGACCAGCACCGCCAGACCGCCCAGCCCGTAGACGACGAGCGCGACGACCATCGTCCACCGGCGCCCGTAGCGGTCGGCGAGCAGCCCCGACGGGATGCCGACCAGCACGCTCGGGACGAGGTAGGCGGTGGTGACCGCCGCGACCTGGGCGTCGTCCAGGCCCAGCGCCAGCTGCGTCGCCGGAAGGGCCGGGGCGATGCCCTGGAACCCGGTGGTGACCACCGCTGCGGCGACGCACGCCACGGCCACGACCCCGCCCGCAGACGGGTGCGGGGCGGGCACGCTCACCCGCCCCGCACCCGTCCGACGGCTCCGGTCAGGAGGTGTGCTCGTTCGCCAGCTCGATGGCGCGGTCGAGGATCTCGCGGTCCACGACGTCCTCGTAGGCCGGTGCCTCCTCCATCAGGCCGGACTTCACGGCGACGTCGGCCATGAACGCGATGTTCTCCTCGTCGAGGCCACCGGTCTCACCGGGCCAGAAGCCGTACTCGGTCGCCGACTCCCACAGGCTGCGTAGCGTCTCGTCGTCCGGCATCTCGTCGATGTCGGCGAACTGCTCCACGGCCTCGACGAACAGGTCGTAGTCGCCGTTCAGCTCGCGCATGCCGACCAGCACCGAGGCGCAGTAGTTCGCCGCCAGCTCCTGGTTCTCGTCGAGCCACGACGCCGGCGCGGCGTGCGCCTCCTTGACGAAGTCGGGGACCTCGTCGAACAGGCTGGCGATGATCACAGCATCGGCGACCTGGGTCTCGGCTTCGAAGTACTGGTAGTCGTGGATCACGGTGGCGTCGACCTCGCCGGAGGCGTACGCGGTGGTGCGCAGCCCGGACGACTCAAGGATCTGGATGCCGGGGATCTCGGCCGCCGTGCGGGTCTCGCCGGCTGCCTGGAGCATCGCGTTGAGGATGATGTCGCCGGCGCCGCCCGGGCTGTCGAGCGCGACCCGGGTGTCGGCGTCGAACAGCTGCTCGATCTCGGTGACGCCGTTGGCGCCGGCGATGACGAAGTCGTCCTGCGCGATGTACGGGCAGAACATCTTGAAGTCCTGGCCCTGCTCCTGCAGCAGCATGTGCGAGACCAGCGAGCCGGCGACGACGTCTGCCTGGCCGGACAGCGCCGTCTGCGTGGCCACCGCGTGCGAGTCGAAGGTGGTGAAGTTGTCGAGGGTCATCTCGAGGCCGAACTCACCGCCTTGCTCGATCACGCCGTACTTCGCGGGGACGAAGCCCGGCTGGGTCGGCGAGGTGTTGGCGACCTGCAGCGACGTCGCGACGTCGCCGCCCTCGCCGTCGGTGCCGGAGGCCGGGGGTTCGGCCTCCCCGCCGCAGGCGGCGACGAGCAGCGCGCAGGCCGCGAGCGAGGCTCCCAGGACGTGCCGGTTCGTGCGTCGTTCCATGGAGATCTCCCAGAGGGTGTGGTGGGGCCGGGTGGGGAGGGGCGTGCGTCCGGACCGCTACGCGGACCGGTACGAGGTGAGTCGCTGCTCGACGACGGAGGCCAGGCGCATGAGCACCAGGCCGAGGAGCATCGTCAGGACGATGCCCGCGAGCAGCTTGGGGATGTTGAAGGTCGAACCGGCCCCGAGAACGATCCGTCCGAGGTTGGCCGCCGACAGCAGGAGCTCGGCGGTGACGGCACCTCGGATGGCCCGCCCCACACCGATCTTCAGCCCGAGCATGATGAACGGCGTGGCTGCCGGGAGGATGACCTTGCGGTACAGGTCCCAGCGGCTGGCGTTGAACGACTTCCCGACGTCGATGAGAGAGCTCGGGACCTCCTTGATGCCGGTCGAGGTGTTCACCAGGATCTCGAACACGCACCAGAGGACGACGAGGGTGATGCGTCCTCGCAGCTCGAGCCCGGTGTAGATCCCGATGATGGGGATGAGGAGGGAGATGGGGGTGGCGTAGCCCGCGTGGACGAGAGGCTCGATCGTGTTCTGTGCGTAGCGCGAGACGCCGATCCACAGACCGACGCCCACGCCGATGACGGCGGCGATCACGTAGCCGACGACCATCGTGAAGACCGTGCCGCCGAGCGCGACGAGGAACTCCCCGCTGGCGAAGCCCTCGTACATCGCCTCGGCCACCGCCGACACCGGTGCGATGGTGAAGGAGTCGGGCCGGCGCCCGTACCACTCCCAGACGCCGAGGAACGCGACGACGGAGGCGATCCGGAGCCCCCACATCACGGTGTCGCCGCGCGAGAGCGACAGCGCCCGACGGGCGCCGGTGGCCGGCCCGGCAGCGGTCTGGACGGCCATCAGTTGGCCCCCTTCACGCTGGCGGCGACGTCGTCGGACCACGGGGTGAAGCGCCGCTCGGCGAGCATCAGCCCCTGGGTGAGCAGCGTGCCGACGACGACGATCACGGCTGCCAGGGCGAAGAACTCGCCCAGGTTGCGCTCGAGTCCGAGGGTGGTCAGCTTGCGACCGGTGCCGATGGTGATCCAGAGCTCGGCGATGATCATGCCCTGCACCGCCTGGCCGAGACCCAGCCGCAGGCCCGCGATGATGAACGGCATCGTCCCGGGCAGGGTGATGCTGACGAACTGCCGCACCCGGCCCACGCCGAAGGAGCGCGCCATCTCGAGCAGGTTCGTGTCGATCGAGCGCACGCCGTTCGCCGGGTTGATGGTCACGTAGAAGATCGAGAACAGGGCGACCACCGCGATGCGGAACTCGAATCCGGTGCCGAACACCAGGATGATGAACGGGAGCAGCGCCGCGAGCGAGGTGACGAACAGCGCGTTCACGTACGGCCCGAGCAGGAACTCGACCGGACGGAACGTGCCCATCAGGAGCCCGAGCGGCACGCCGATGACGATCGCGACGCCGAAGCCGAGCAGCATCTGGGTGAAGCTGTCGACCACGAGCAGCAGCGTGCCGTCGCGCAGCACCTCGACCGCACCCTGCGCCACGGCGCCGAGGCTCGGGAAGAAGAACGGGCCGACGCTGCGGGCGAACCACTCCCAGGCGATCAGCAGCACGCCGTAGGTGACCACGCGCTGGAACCACGCGCGGCTGCGCACGGGCAGCCGGTCGCCGCCTCGCCGGCGGCCGGCCCTGACGGCGACCGGGTCGCCCGCGCCGCCACCGCCCGCGGCCTTGGTGAGCGTGGTGGTGCGGTCGGCCGTCACGTGCGCTCCACCCCGGCCTTGAGGGCCTCCCACAGCTCGAGCTTCATCCGCGCGAACTCGGGGTCGCTGCGCAGCTCGTCGGTGCGCGGCCGCCCGAACGGGACGTCGACGACCTGCGCGACCCGCCCCGGCCGCGGCGACATGACGACGATGCGGTCGGCGAGGAAGAGCGCCTCCTCGATGTCGTGGGTGATCAGGACGGCCGTGCGCCGCTCCAGCGACCAGATCCGCTCCAGCTCGGTCTGCATCACCAGCCGCGTCTGTGCGTCGAGCGCGCCGAACGGCTCGTCGAGCAGGAGGATCTCGGGCTCGACGGCGAAGGCCCGGGCGAGCCCCACCCGCTGCTGCATGCCGCCGGAGAGCTGCCCCGGGTAGTGGTCGGCGAACGACTCGAGACCGACCATCGCCAGGTACTTGGCCGTCCGCGAGCGGCGCTCGTCGGCCGGCAGGTGCTGGCACTCGAGTCCGAAGTCCACGTTGCGCCGCACGGTGCGCCAGGGCAGCAGGTGCGCGTGCTGGAAGACCACCCCGCGGTCGGGACCGGGGGCCGTGATGGTCGTACCGCGCAGGCTGATGGTCCCAGCCGTCGGCGCGGTCAACCCGTCGATCATCCGCAGCAGGGTCGACTTCCCGCACCCGCTGGCGCCCACGATGACGAGGAACTCACCCTCCTGCACGGTGAGCGAGACGTCGTCGAGGGCGTGGGTCTCACGACGCATCCGCCCGCGCTTGGTCGTGAACGTCTTCGAGACGTTCGCGATCTCCAGCATGCTCATCTCCGCCTCACTGGATCCGCCTCACTGGATTCTGGATACATTTCGACACTAGAAGCAGCCCGGCGACCGCGTCAACGGCCCACCGCGAATCGCCACCGGCCTGTGACCTGCCGCGAGAAACGGCACGATCCGTTGTCGCACAGGCGATCTCGGGCCCGATTGGGGTCATGACGCGCCTTCCTCCCCACCACCGAGGAGCCGCCACACCCGTTCGGGCGTCAGCGGCAGGCGGTCAGGCCAGATGCCGGTGGCGGCGGCGAACGCCGAGGCCACCGCGCCCCCGATCGGGTTGAGCGACCCCTCGCCGGCGCCCTTGGCCCCCCAGGGGCCGACGCCGTCGCCGCGCTCGGCGATCATCAGGTCGATCTTGCGCGGCATGTCGCCCGCGCGCGGCACCCGGTAGTCGACGACGTTGCCGTTCGCGAGCTGCTGCCCGTCGTAGACGAGCTCCTCGTGCAGCGCCGCGCCGAGCCCCTGGGTCGCGGCGCCGAGGTCCTGCGCCTCGACCGCCGCAGGGTTGATGGCGAACCCGACGTCGCCGACGGTGACGAGCTGGTCGAGGGTGATCGCCCCGGTCTCGCGGTCGACCTCCAGAGCGACGCCGACGACGCCCACCTCCCAGAACGGCGGCATCTCCTGGGTCGGCCCGCTGCGCCGCAGCAGGCCGATGCCCGTGACCTCGCCGGCGGCCGCGCCGAACCAGGACGTCACCACCTCGCCGAAGCCGAGCACCCGGCCGTCGGGGGCCAGGACCGCGCCGTCGCCGTCGCCCACCTGCTCCGGGGTGCAGCCGAGCACCTCGGCGGCCATCTCCCGCAACCGGCGCCGCAGGTCCTGGCAGGCCAGCTGCACGGCGAGACCGACGAGCGTGGTGGTGCGGCTCGCGCCGGTGGTGCGCTCGTACGGGGTCGTGGCCGTGTCGGACTGCACCACGTGCACCCGCTCCAGCGGCAGGCCCAGCTCCTCGGCGGCGATTTGGGCCAGCACCGACCGGCTGCCCTGACCCATCTCGGTGGAGCCGCTCAGCACAGTGACCGAGCCGTCGACCTGCACCCGCACCTGCGCGGTCGACACCGGGTAGGCGCCGGCGTCGGAGGCCGAGACGCCGAAGCCGACGCCGTAGCCGTCCTCGTCGCGGGCGTCGCGCTCGAGCGAACCGACCACCATCTCCAGGTCGGCCCGCAGGTCGGCGTCGAGCCCGCGCTTGCCGGGCATGATCCGCTCCCCGGGCTCGACCAGGTTGCGTCGGCGGATCTCGTGCCGTGACAACCCGATCAGGTCGGCCGCGCGGTCCATGTTCGTCTCGCAGGCCAGGTTGCCCTGGGGGGCACCGAACCCACGGTACGACGACGCGGGGGCGGTGTTGGTGTAGACCGCCCGGCCCCGCACCCGCAGGTTCGGGATGCGGTACGGCCCGAACGAGCGGTTGACCGCCTTGGCGATCACCAGCGGGCTGTTGTCGGCGTAGGCGCCGCTGTCCATCAGGACGTCGACGTCACGGGCCAGCAGGCGGCCGTCGGCGTCGAAGCCGCTGCGCACGGTGACCGTCGCCGAGTCGACCCGGGTGGTGAGGATCGACTCCTCGACGTCGAGCACCAGCTTGACCGGCCGGCGCGTCGCCCAGCTCGCGACGGCGGCCATGGGCTCGACCTTCGTGTACGACTTCGTCCCGTACCCGCCCCCGATGTAGGGCACCTCGACCCGCACCCGGCTGAGCGGCAGCGAGAAGATGCGGGCGAGGTCCTCGCGCGCCATGTACGGGTGCTGCTGGGAGGCCACGACGTGCAGCCCCTCGTCGGACCAGGTGGCCAGCGCGTTGTACGGCTCCATCGCGTAGCCGTAGAGCATCGGGTAGTGGGTCGTGCCCTCCACCACCTGCGCGGCGGAGGCCAGCGCCTCGTCGACGTCGCCCCAGCCGATGTTCACCTCGTGCATCACGTTGTCGGTGCGCGGGCGCGAGGAGTCGTCCTTCTCCCCCGCCTTCCCTCCGGTCAGCACCGTGAAGGAGTCGTCCCCGGTGGCCGGGTAGGTGCGCTCGTGCACCAGCGGCGCGTCGGGTGCCAGCGCGGCGTCGACGTCCATGACGGCGGGCAGGTCCCGGTACGACGCCCGCACCAGAGCCGCGCCGTCGACGGCCAGCGGACGCGTCTCGGCGACGACCAGGGCCAGTGGCTCCCCCAGGTACCGCACCCGGTCGAGAGCGAGCACGCAGTGGTCGGCGACGATGTGGCCGAACCGCGGGAACAGCGGTTCGAGATCGCGTCCGGTCACCACGGCGAGCACGCCCGGGGCGGCGAGCGCCTCCTCCACGTCGACGCCCGTCAGCATCGCGTGCGCGCGCTCGGACCGCACGACCACGGCGTGCGCCATGCCGGGGACGGTCGCGTCGGTGGCGTACACCGCTGCGCCGGTGACCTTCTCGGCCAGGTCGCGGCGGCGCACCGATCGGCCCGCCACCTTCATGTCGTCAGCCACGCGGACCTCCAGCAGGACCCTCGGCGGCGAGGCGCTCGGCGGCGAGCAGCACGGCGCGCACGATCGGCTCGTACCCGGTGCAGCGGCAGATGCTGCCGTCGAGGTGCTCGACCACCTGCTCGCGCGTGGGACGGGCCACGCGCTCGAGCAGCGAGGTCGCCATCATCAGGAAGCCCGGGGTGCAGAAGCCGCACTGCAGCGCCATGCACTCGACAAAGGCCTCCTGCAGGACGCCGAGGGCGCCGTCCTCGCGGGCGAGGCCCTCGACGGTGCGCACCCCGGCGCCGTCGGCGTCGGCCGCGAGCGCGCTGCACGCGCTGGTGGGCCGGTCGTCGACCAGCACGGTGCAGACGCCGCAGACCTGCATGCCGCAGCTGAGCTTGGTGCCGGTCAGCCCGAGCTCGTCACGCAGGAGCTCGGCCAGGGTGGTGCGGGCAGGCACCGTCCTGGTCACCTCGACCCCGTTCACCCGCGCGGTCACCCGCGTGGTGCTGCTCACCTCGGTCACGACCGCCCCTCCCGCTCGTCGAGCACGCGCACGTCGTCGAGCACGCGTCCGGTCAGCACCCGGGCCACGTGCCGCTTGTAGGCGGCCGAGCCGGTCAGGTCGGGCACCGGGTCCAGGTCGCGCACCACGTCGTCGAGGTCGACCTCGTCGGGCGAGGGCGCCTCGTGCACGTGCGGCACCTCGCCCACGGCGCCCACCACCACGCGGCAGGTCGCCGTCGCGGGGTCGTGCAGGACCGCCACGCCGGCGGACGGGCGCTCGGTCACCTGCAGCTTGCGGTAGGCCAGCCGCGCGGTCGCCGACACCGGCACGCGCACCTCGACCATGAGCTCGTCGGGCTCCTTGTCGGCCCAGTAGGCACCGGCGACGAGGTCCTGCACCGTCAGCTCGCGCTCGCCGCCGCGACCCCGCATCAGCACCGTCGCCCGGAGCGCCACCAGCGCGGCGGCGAGGTCCGAGCGCGGCTCGGCGAAGCACAGGTTGCCGCCGATCGAGCCCGTCGCCCGCACCCGCGCGTTGCCCACCCGTCGCTCCAGCAGCGCGAGCCCGGGCACCAGCCGCTGCACCAGCGGGTCGAGGGCCACCTCGTCGTGGGTGCTCGTCGCCCCCAGCACCAGCCGGCCGTCCTCCTCGCGGGCGCCGCGCAGCCCCGGTACGCGCTTGACGTCGACCAGCACCGACGGCCGGCTCAGCCCGGCCCGCATCGCCAGCAGCAGCTCGGTGCCGCCGCAGTACACGACGCGGTCCTCGTCCAGCAGGTCGACGACCTCCTCGACGGTGGTCGGGCGGGCGAACGCGAAGGGAGGCAGCATCACGGCGTCCCGAGGTGGGTGGTGAGGCTGGCGAAGAAGTCGTCCAGGATGCGATCGGCCTTCTTCCGGATGGTGCCGGCGCCCATCGACGCCACCTTGCCCGTGACCTCGTAGCTGCCGGCGATGGCGACCACGCCGCCGACGGGCAGGCGCTCGAGGTCGAGGGTCGCGTCGACGACGAGCCGCGACCCGACCTGGCGGTCCTCGCCCTCGGCCCGCACGCTCACGTGCTCGCCCTCGCGGACGTCGGTGAGGACGATGTCGAGGTCGGCCCGCAGCCGGAACGGGCCGACGCGGTCCATCAGCACCGCGCCGTACCGGGAGAGGTGCTCGACCTCGGTGGCGTCCTCCAGGACGCTCACCCACCCGACCAGGCGCTGGACGTCGGTGAGGACCGACCAGGCCGTCGCGGGGTCGGTCGCGACCTCGATCCGACGGGCGAACTCGCTGCGTGGCACCGCTCCTCCTCCCGCCGGCCTGGGCCGGCTGCGCGTCCCCCGTCCTGTCCTGCGTGATCGTGCCGCACCGCTCAGGGGCGGCGGCTCACCGGTCCTGCAGCACCGGCTCGCCGATGCCCGCCACGGCCTGGCGGCCGTGACCCGGTGCGCCGGTGACCTGCCCGTCCGCGAAGACGGTGGCGCCGCGCACCAGGGTGCGCCGCACCACGGTCGAGAGCCGGTGCCCCTTGTAGGGGGTCCAGCCGATCTTGCTGAGCACCTCGTCGTCGGTGATCTCGTGCTGCGCGGTGGGGTCGACCAGCACGAGGTCGGCGTCGCGGCCCACCGCGACCCTTCCCTTGCCACCGAGCCGGAACAGCTCGGCGGGCCGGGTGCTGGTGGCGCCGACGACCCGCTCGAGGCTGATGATGCCCTCCTGCGCGGCGGTCAGGAGCATGCGGCAGGTAGAACTGGGTGGAGGGCGTGCCGGTGTGCGCCTTCCAGCCGTCGGTCCAGCCGATCTCCTTCTCCTCGCGGGTGTGCGGCGCGTGGTCGGTGGCGACGATGTCGATGGTGCCGTCGTGCAGCCCCTCCCACAGCGGCTCGGCAGGTTCTTCTCCGGCACGTAGTAGGAGAGGGCGTACGAGCCGCAGGCGCTCGATGGTCGCCCAGTCGCAGCCGAGGAACAGCGCCCAGGGGTTGACCTCGGCCGGTCACCTTCTGGCCGCGGCCTTGGCGCTCGCGGATCAGGTCGACGCTGCCCGCGGTCTGCACGTGCAGCAGGTGCAGGTGCACGCCGGTGGCGCGCTGCAGCCGCAGCAGGGTCGCGATCGCGGTCTCCCAGATGACGCCGTCGTTGGCGGCGTAGGCCCTGGCGTAGGCGAGGGCGTCGCGCTCGCCGCGCGCCCAGAACGCCTTCTCGATGTGGTCCATCAGCGCCTGGTCGTGCGGGTGCACCATCAGCGGCACGTCGGCGGCGGCGCACGCCTCCATGATCGCCATGATCTTGCCGTGGTCGTGCACGCCGATGCCGGGCATGTGCGGGTAGGCGCGGCCGGTGTCGACCACCATGAAGATCTTGAAGCGCGGCGATGCCGCTGCTTCGCCAGCGCCGGGATCTGCTCGATCGATCGGTGCCCGCCGGGTTGAAGTTCCAGTCGACGACGCGCTCTTCTCGCGTACCGCGTCGAACTGCGCCTCGAGGCGCTCGGCGCGTGTTCGGCGGCGGCTCCACGTTGGGCATGCCGACCGTGGTGGTGATGCCGCCGGCGGCGCACTGCCGCGTCGCGGTGAGGATGGTCTCCTTGTACTCGTAGCCGCTTCTCGGCGCCCTCGCGGTGGTGGCTGTGCATGTCGATCACGCCGGGCAGCACGAGGTGCCCCGACGCGTCCACCGACTCGGCGGCGGCCGGCTCCGCGCCGGGCGCGTACAGCCCGACCACGACGCCGGCGTCGATGCCCACGGACACCTGCTCCTGGCCCCAGTCGTGGACGACCGTTCCGCCCGTGACCACCACGTCCACCGCCATCGTGACCTCCTGGTCTCTCGCTCGTCGTCCGCGCTGCGGGGGCTGCCGCCGCCGGGTGGCGCGGTCTCGCCGTGGTCACAGTCTCGCCCCGCAGCACGTGACATCGGTGTTACGAGCGATATCGTTCGCACCGAGGTGATAGCCCTGCCGCATCACCTCGCCCACCTGGGACGACCCGGGCGATGGTGCACGACGGCGCGAGGAGGACGGTGCCCGATGGACGTGACCGACCTGAGGACGTTCTTGGACGTGGTGGAGCACAACGGTTTCCGTCGTGCGGCCCAGGCGACCTTCGTCTCCCAGCCGGTGGTCACCCGGCGGGTCGAGCGGCTCGAGCAGTCGCTCGGCGTGACCCTGCTCGAGCGCGGGCCCTGGGGGCTGCGCCTCACCGGGCACGGCCGCACCCTGGTGACGTCCGGGCAGCGCGTGCTGCGCGCCGTCGACGAGGCCAGGGCCGCGACGGTGGGCGCCACGGGCAGCACCATCCGACTGGGGTGCAGCGCGACCGCGGCCGGAAGCTACCTCGCCCGGTTCCTGTCCGACTGGATCCCGCACCACCCCACGACGCGGGTCACGATGATCGAGGACGGCGCCTCGCGGATGCGCCGCCGGCTCGAGGACGACGAGTGCGACGCCGCGATCGTCGCCGCCCCCGGGCCCGAGCGGTTCGCGTCGCTGCCCATCACCACCGTGGTGGTGCAGGCGGTGCTGCCCGCCCAGCACCCGCTGGCCCGCGAGGAGGGACCCCTCGACGTCGCGCACCTGCACGGGGAGCCACTGCTGCTGTCGGGCCGGTCGTACCTGTCCAGCGAGCTGCCGCTGTCGGCGTGCCGGCTGCAGGCGGTCGAGCCGGACGTCGTCTACGAGTGCACGGTGGGCAGACGCTGGCCGCGCTGGCCGAGGTCGGCCTCGGCATCGCCGTCGTCAGCGACAACGTCGACCGGCGCGGGTTCGACCTGCCGACCCGGCCGCTGTGCGACGGCGACGGCAACCTGCTGCGCTTCGACCTCGAGGTCGCGTGGCGTCAGGACGCGACCGCGCCGGTCGTCACCGCGTTCGCCGAGGACCTCGCGCTTCACCCGCACCTGGCGACGGAGGCAGCCGTCAGGGCACGCGGGTGACGACGTCGACGACGACGGACGGCGCTCCTGCACGACCGTGCGCACCGCCTCCTCGAGGACGGCCGGCAGGTCGGCGGCCGAGGTCACCGGACCGAGGCCCAGCACCCCCATCGACCGCGCCATCTGGGCGAAGTCGACGGCCGGGTCGTCGATCGCGGTGCCGACGCCGGCGTTCGCGGTGTCCCGCCCGCGCTCGGTCGCGATCCGTCCGGCGTGCGCGACCGAGTTGTTGTACGCCCGGTTGTTGTCCATCACCACCAGCAGCGGGACCCGGTGGTGCGCAGCGGTCCACAGCGCGCCTGGCGTCATCAGGAAGTCGCCGTCGGACTGGATGTCGACCACGAGGCGGTCGTCGTCGAGGTGGGCGAGGGCGGCGCCGATCGCGGCGCCGATGCCGTAGCCGAGACCGGCGCCGCCCGCCGACCCCAGCGAGGAGTCGACGGTGCGCAGGTCCCAGGTGCGGTGCACCCAGCCGTAGAGGTTGCCGTTGGCGAGGACCGGGTCGTGCGGCCGGCACAGCCCTCCAGCACCACCGACAGGTACGCCGGGTGTACCGGCCCGTCCTGGTCGGCGGCCGCGCGCGCCTCGGCCTGCCACCTCGCGCGCTGGTCGGTCGTCACCTGCGCGATGGCGGCGGTGCGGACGCGCGCCCGCTCGGCGACGGCGGGGTCGGCGGCGACCAGCTCGCGGGCCGCGGCCAGCAGCGCGTGCACGGTGGGCGCCGCCGACGCCGACAGGTGCACGTCGGCCCGCTGCAGCCGCTGCAGGTCGGCCGCCCAGGCCTTGGCGCCGAGGTGCGCGGTCGACACGAGCGCGACCCGGGCGTCCTCGGCGACCCGCAGGCCGCGCACGGAAGCCAGGTCGCGCACCTCGACCGCCACCACGACGTCAGCCTCCGGCAGCACGTCGGGTACGCCGGTGACGGCGAGCGGGTGCGCCCAGGGGAAGGCGAACGAGGGCCGGTTGTAGTCGCGCGACGGCTCGAGCACGGGCACGCCGAGCAGCTCGGCCAGCCCGACCAGCGCCTCCAGCGCGGGCTGAGAGCGGTCGACGCTCTCGACCACCAGCACCGGGTTCTCGGCCTCGGCGAGCCACCCCACGACGCGCCGCACCTCGTCGACCGCAGGAGCGAGCGGGCCGGGGGCCGCGAACACCGAGACCTCCGGCCGCTCGAAGCCCTCGGGCAGCTCCTGCTCCTGCACGTCGGAGTCGAGGCAGACGTACACCGGGCCCTGCGGCGCCCCGGTCGCCATCTGGTGGGCGCGCACGAGCGACTCGGTCAGCGCCTCGACCGAGGCGGGTTGGTCGTCCCAGCGGGTGTAGTCGCGCACCTGCTCGGCCTGGGTGCTGGCCGTGTGGATCCAGTCGATCCACGGCCGGCGGCGGGCGGCGTCGACCGGCCCGGTCCCGCCGAGCACGAGCACGGGTGCGCGGTCGCACCACGCGTTGTAGATCGCCATCGCGGCGTGCTGCAGGCCGACGACGTCGTGCACCGCGGCCACCATCGGCTCGCCGGCCGCCTTGACGTAGCCGTGGGCGATCGCGACCGAGATCTCCTCGTGCGTGCACTCGATGATCACCGGGGCGTCGGGCCGGTGGTTGACCAGCGAGTCGTGCACGCCGCGGAAGGTCGCGCCCGGGTTGCACGCCACGAAGCGGATGCCGAGGTCGCAGAGCACGTCGACGACGACGTCGGAGCCGTACCGCGCCACCACCTCGCCGCTCACGCCCCGCTCCCCTCGGCCACGGGGAGCACCACGTTCACGGTGCGCACCTGCGTGTACCCGAGGAGCTCCTCGAGCGACTCCTCTCGCCCGACGCCCGACTCCTTCACGCCGCCGAAGGGCATGCCGATGAAGTGCGTCGAGGTGTCGTTGACCCACACGTAGCCGGCGTCCATCGCCCGCGAGAGGGTGTGCGCCCGCTCGAGGTCGCGCGTCCAGACGCTGGCCGTCAGGCCGTACTCGACGCCGTTCGCGAGGGCGACGACGTCGTCGGAGTCGTCGAACGGCAGCACCGACAGCACGGGGCCGAACACCTCCTGCTGGGCCACCCGCGACCCGGGGTCGACGCCGCCGAGCAGGGTGGGTGGGAACCACCACCCCGGCCCGTCCGGCACTTCGCCCTGCGCCACGACGTGCGCACCGTCGCGCAGCGCCTGCTGAACGAAGCCGTCGACGCGGTCGCGCTGCGCCGCCGAGATCAGGGGGCCCATCTGCACGCCGTCGTCGAGGGGGCCACCCGTCACGAGCGAGCGGATGCGCTCGGCCACCCGGCCCGTCACCTCGTCGGCGACGTCGCGGTGCACCAGCAGCCGCGAGGTGGAGCCGCAGGACTGGCCGGTGAAGGCGAAGTTCATGCCCTTCGCGGCACCTGCGACGGCCGCGTCGAGGTCGGCGTCCGGCAGCACGACCATCGCGTTCTTGCCGCCGAGCTCGAGCGAGACGTCCTTGACGCCCACCTCGGCGGCCGAGCGCTGGATCGCGCGGCCGGTCGTGGGGCTGCCGGTGAACGCGATGCGGCGCACCGACGGGTGCCGAACCAGCGCGTCGCCGGTCTCGACCCCGCTGCCCGAGACCACCTGCAGCACACCGGGAGGCAGCACGTCGGCCCACAGCTCGCCCAGCCGCAGCGCGGACAGCGGGGTCTGGTCGGACGGCTTGAGCACCACCACGTTGCCCGCCACCAGCGGCGCCGCCACCTTGGACGCGGCGAACATGCCGGGGTGGTTGAACGCGATGATGCGCGCCACGACGCCGAACGGCACGCGCTCGGTGTAATGCAGGTGCCGCGGGGTGGAGGGGATCGTCTCGCCGCGCAGGTGCAGCGCCCAGTCCGCGAACATCCGCATCCGGTCGCCGGCGGTGCCGAGGTCCTTGAGCATCATCCAGAGCGGGACGCCGGTGTCGGCTGCGTCGAGCAGCGCCAGCTCGTCGGCGTGGGCGTCGAGAACGTCGGCGAGCGCCCGCACCCGGGCGGCCCGCTCGCGGACGTCGGTGCGGGCCCACGCGGGCGCGGCGCGCTCGGCGGCCGCCACGGCCAGCCCGACGTCGTCGGCCGACGCGTCGGGCACGTGCGCCAGCGTCGATCCCGACCAGGGAGCGGTCACGGGGTACGTCGCGCCCGAGGCCGCCCCCACGAGCGCGCCGTCGACCAGCAGCGACCAGCGCGAGGTCGCGAGGGCGTCGATCCGGGCACGGTGGTCCTGCTCAGCGGCCGTCATGACCGCACTATCCTGTATCCAGGATTCAATTTCAAGAGCCGCCCGGCAGCCGGGTCAGGTACCGCGCAGCAGGTCCTCGAACGACGGTGGCGCCGCGAACGGGTCGCGTGCCTCTCGGGGGGCGCGCGAGGCCACCAGTGCGGCCAGCTCGGTACCGGCCCGCCGGACGCGCTCTCCCAGAGCGGCTTCCGCGTCGTCACCGCCGGCCCAGTCGCTCGACGCCGCGAACACGGCGGTCGGGACGACGACCGCGCGCAGGTAGGAGAACAGCGGCCGCATCGCGTGCTCGAGCACCAGCGAGTGCCGCTCGGTGCCGGCCGTCGCGCCGACCAGCACCGGGGCGCCGGAGAGGGCGTCCTTGTCGAGGACGTCGACGAAGGTCTTGAACAGGCCGCTGTACGAGGCCGAGAAGACCGGCGTCACCGCGATCACGCCGTCGGCGCCCTCGATGGTGCGGATCGCCTCGCCCAGCCGCTCGGACGGGAAGCCGGACACCAGGTGGTCGGCGAGGTCGCGGGCGAGCTCGCGCAGCTCGACGACCTCGACCACCGCGTCGACCCCGTCGGTGCGCAGCGCCTCGACGACGGCCGCGGTGAGCCGGTCGGCCAGCAGCCGGGTCGACGACGGGACGGACAGGCCGGCCGTCACGACGGCGAGGGTGCGGGCGGTCACGCCGGCACCTCCGCCACGGCCGTGGCCGCCCGGCGGGCCGCCACGCGCGCGACGTGGGTCGGCGCGTCGGGCACGTGCGCGGGACGCAGCGCGTCCATCTCGCGGCGCAGCACCGGCACGACCTGCTCGCCCAGGATGTCGAGCTGCTCGAGCACCGTCTTCAGCGGCAGGCCGGCGTGGTCGATCAGGAACAGCTGGCGCTGGTAGTCGCCGACGTACTCACGGAAGCCGAGCGTGCGCTCGATGACCTGCTGCGGGCTGCCCACGGTCAGCGGGGTCTGGCGGCTGAACTCCTCCAGCGACGGCCCGTGACCGTACACGGGGGCGTTGTCGAAGTACGGCCGGAACTCGCGCACGGCGTCCTGG
This sequence comes from uncultured Actinomycetota bacterium, assembly GCA_963715595.1. Classification (GTDB taxonomy): domain Bacteria; phylum Actinomycetota; class Actinomycetes; order Actinomycetales; family CAWJMD01; genus MFD01275-22. The sequence goes on along the minus strand of OY970255.1, from coordinate 1,153,299 downwards.
CTGCTCGGCCGGACGAACACCTGACCGCCGAGGCCGACGATCGCCTGGTCGGCCGAGCCGTGGCCGTAGTGCTCGAAGCGGCGCCGGTACAGCTCGACCATCTGCCGGGTGTGCGACGGCGGCCAGAAGATGTGGTTGTGGAAGAAGCCGTCGCCGTAGAACGCCGCCTGCTCGGCGATCTCGGGGCTGCGGATCGAGCCGTGCCACACGAACGGCGGCACGCCGTCGAGCGGGCGGGGCGTGGACGTGAAGCCCTGCAGCGGCGTGCGGAACCGGCCCTTCCAGTCCACGACCTCCTCGTCCCAGAGCCGGCGCAGCAGCGCGTAGTTCTCGACGGCGAGGTTGATCCCCTCGCGGATGTCCTGGCCGAACCACGGGTAGACCGGCCCGGTGTTGCCGCGGCCCGTCATCAGGTCCACGCGGCCGTCGGCGAGGTGCTGCAGCATCGCGTAGTCCTCCGCGATCTTCACCGGGTCGTTGGTGGTGATCAGCGTGGTCGCGGTCGACAGCACGATGCGCTCGGTCTGCGCGGCGATCGCGGCGAGCGTCGTGGTGGGCGAGGACGAGAAGAACGGCGGGTTGTGGTGCTCGCCGAGCGCGAACACGTCGAGCCCGACCTCCTCGACCTTCTTCGCGATCGTCACGACGGCCTTGATCCGCTCCGCCGCGGTGGGGGTGCGACCGGTCGTCGGGTCGGTGGTGATGTCGCTGACGGAGAAGACGCCGAGCTGCACGGTGACCACTCACTCCTCGGAGATCGATGATTGAGGCCTCAAGGACCCGAACCTCCGCTGTCGCCCGGTTGTTCCGGACGGCAGACTCCCCCTGTGAGCGCAGACGAGCAGACCTTCGACGTGATCGTGCTGGGAGCCGGGGCGGTCGGCGAGAACGTCGCCGGGCGGGTCGCGGCGGGAGGGCTGACCTGCGCGCTGGTCGAGTCCGAGCTGGTGGGCGGCGAGTGCTCGTACTGGGCCTGCATGCCGAGCAAGGCCCTGCTGCACCCCACCGCGGCCGTCGCCGCGGCGCGCCGGGTGCAGGGCGCCTCGGCCGCCGTCACCGGCGAGGTCGACGTGCAGGCCGTGCTCGACCGCCGCACCTCCTTCGCCCACGGCTGGGACGACTCGAGCCAGGTCGAGTGGGTCGACGGCGCGGGCATCGACCTGGTGCGCGGCTCGGCCCGGGTGAGCGGCGAGCGCGAGGTCACGGTGACCTCGCCCGACGGCGGCGAGCAGGTGCTGCGGGCGCGCACCGCGGTCGTGGTCTGCACCGGCTCCGAGCCGGTGACGCCGCCCCTGCCCGGCCTGGACCGGGTCGAGGTCTGGCACAGCCGCGAGGCGACGTCAGCGCGGGCCGTGCCCGCCTCGCTCGTCGTGCTGGGCGCCGGCGTCGTCGGCACCGAGCTGGCGCAGGCGTACGCGCGGCTCGGGAGCCGGGTCACCCTCCTCGCCCGCGACCGGGTGCTCGCCGGTGCGGAGCCGCGGGCGAGCGAGCTGGTCACCGAGGCCCTGCGCGAGGACGGGGTCGACCTGCGGCTGGGCAGCGAGGTCGCCCGGGTCGAGCCCGACGGCGCCGACGGCGCCGTCGTGGTGGTCCTGTCCGACGACACGCAGGTGCGGGCCGACCGGCTGCTCGTCGCCACCGGGCGCCGTCCGCGCACCGGCGGCATCGGGCTGGACGCGTTCGGCGTCACCGAGGGGCGCGCCCTCGAGGTCGACGACTCCGGCCTGGCGCGCGGCACCGACTGGCTCTACGGCGCGGGCGACGTCACCGGACGCGCCCCGCTCACCCACCAGGGCAAGTACGCCGCCCGCGCCGTCGGCAGCGCGATCCTCGCCCGCCACCGCGGTGACCTCGGCGCGCACCAGGCCCCGCAGCCGTGGTCGGCGCAGGCCGCCACCGCCGACCACGCAGCGGTCCCCCAGGTGGTCTTCACCGACCCGCAGGTGGCCTGGGTCGGTCCGACCCGCGAGCGCGCCGAGCGCGCGCACGAGCGGCTGCGGGTCGTCGAGTACGACATGGCGCAGGTGGCGGGCGCGTCGGTGACCGACGACTCCTACCGCGGTTGGGCGCAGCTGCTCGTCGACGAGGACCGCCGCGTGGTGGTCGGCGCCACCTTCGTCGGGCCGGACGTCGCCGAGCTGCTGCACTCGGCGACCGTCGCCGTCGTCGGGGAGGTCCCCGTCGACCGGCTCTGGCACGCCGTGCCGAGCTACCCGACCACCAGCGAGGTCTGGCTGCGACTGCTGGAGACGTACGGCCTCTGACTGCCCGGGACGACTACCGCCGGTGCGCCGTCGGCGCGCCGCGCTTGGCCCGGTACATCGCCGTGTCGGCGCGGGCGAGCAACCGGCCGGTGTCGTCGTCCGGCTCCGACCACGACGACCCCACGCTGGCGCCGACACCCTGGGCGCCGACCGCGGCCCGCACGGCCTGCTCGAGCAGCGGCCCGAGCTGGTCGGACCCCGCAGGCCGGGTCGCCGTGGCGGCGGCGAGGACGGCGAACTCGTCACCACCGAGCCTGGCGGTGCGCCCGGACGGGCCCGCCGCACCCGAGACGGCCGCGGCGACCTCGCGCAGGAGCTCGTCGCCGGCGGCGTGACCCCAACGGTCGTTCACCTGCTTGAACCCGTCGAGGTCGAGGATCACGACCTCGACGGGGTCCTCGTCCGCGAGGCCGTCGCGGACGAGGTCGACGAAGGCGCGGCGGTTGAGGCACCCGGTCAGCGGGTCCGTGGCCGCGAGCCGCTCCAGGGTGGCGGCGAGCGTTTCCTGCTCGGCTCGGGCCTGCCACTGGTTGCGCGAGCTCCAGGCCGTCATCACGGTGAAGATCAGGAAGACGCCGCCGACCATCAGCGGCCGGTCGCGGTCGGTGGTGGTGACCCAGGTCGACGCCACAGCCTGCGCCACCGCCATCACCAGGCCGACCGCGAGCACGCCGAGAGGGGGGTAGGCCAACGCGGCGTAGGTGAGAGCCAGCGCCAGCAGCAGCACCATGATGAGCATGCTGCCCTGGACGACCGAGGCCATCGTGATCACGACGACCAGGGCGACCGACCACGCGTAGAAGAAGGCCGCGCCGCGCCGGTCGCGGCTCCACCGCTCGACCGGCACGAGCAGCAGCACGGGGGTGAGGACGCACGACGCCACGGCGAGCGCGAGCGCCACGGAACGACCCGTGCGCGGAGGCTCGAGGGCGATGTTGACCGCGAACCACGCGGCCGCGACCACGCTCAGCGTCACCCCCACCTGAAGGTGGCGGCGCCAGAACCGCGCCCGGGCAGCATCCGCCGCCAGGGGGCGCAGCAGGGCGTCGAGCAGCCGCCTCCCGCCGTCCGTCGCCACCGGTTCCACCCCTGGTGCATCGGTACGCGACAGCCGGTGCAGGATGGCCCACCCGGGTGGCCCTCGACCCGTGCGGGGCGGAGCCGGTGGCGCTCGGCCGTGACGCTCGGTCACCGGTCAGGAGACCGGCGGCCCCATCAGGCGCTGGGGCTGCTCTGCGCGGCGACCTTCTCGCGCACCTCGTCCATGTCGAGGTCCTTGACGGCCGCGATGACCTGCTCCAGCGCGGGCGCGGGCAGCGCGCCCGGCTGGCTGAAGACCAGGATGCCGTCGCGGAACGCCATCAGCGTGGGGATCGAGGTGATGCCGGCGGCCGACGCCAGGCCCTGCTCGGCCTCGGTGTCGACCTTGCCGAAGGTGATGTCGTCGTGCTGCTCCGAGGCCGCCTCGAAGACCGGGGCGAAGGCGCGGCACGGGCCGCACCAGGCGGCCCAGAAGTCGACCAGGACGATGCCCTCACCGGTGACGGTGGACTCGAAGTCCGCTGCGGTCAGGGTGGTGGTGCTCACGGAGGTTCCTCCTCGGTCGCGGTGTCGGCGAGGTCCGCCGCACGTGGTCCCGCATCCTTGTGAACCGGATGAGGCCGGAGGATGTTCCGCTCAGCGAGGCAGCGGAGCCCCCGTCAGCCGCACGTCGGGCTGCTCGCCGCCGACGCCGGGCAGCACCGTGACGTCGTCGACCCGCAGCCGCAGCGCGTCGGCGACGGTGGCGATGCCGAGCTCGCCCACGGCCGGCAGGCCCGCACCGAGCAGCACCGGTGCCAGGTAGCAGACCACCTCGTCGACCAGGCCCGCCCGCACGAAGGCCGCCGCGAGCGTCGGCCCGCCCTCGAGCAGCACGTGCCGGCGCCCCCGGGCGAACAGCTCGGCCAGCGCGACGTGCGGGTCGCGGGTGCGCACGTGCAGGGTCTCGGCGGCGTCGTCGAGCACCCGGCGCCCGGGGGCGAGATCGCGCTCCCCCACCACCACCCGCAGCGGCTGGTGCGCCAGGTCGCGGCCGTCGCCGTCGCGCGCGGTGAGCGAGGGGTCGTCGACCGCGATGGTGCCGGTGCCGACCATCATCACGTCGACCCGGGCCCGCAGCCGGTGCGCGTCGAGCCGTGCGGCCCGTCCCGACACCCAGCGGCTGGTGCCGTCGGCGGCCGCGCTGCGGCCGTCGAGGCTGGTGGCGAGCTTCCACGTGACGAACGGACGGCCGTGCGCGACCCCGTGCGCCCAGGCCCTGTTCAGCTCGGTGGCCTCGTCGGCGAGCAGACCGGCCTCGACCTCGACGCCCTGCGCCCGCAGGGTGGCGGCGCCGCCCGCCGCGACCGGGTTCGGGTCGGGCACCGCGTGCACGACCCGGCGCACGCCGGCGCGCAGCAGCGCGCGGGTGCACGGACCGGTGCGGCCGGTGTGGTCGCAGGGCTCGAGGGTGACGACGGCGGTCGTGCCGCGGGCTGCGTCGCCCGCCGCCGCGAGCGCGTCGACCTCCGCGTGGTCGGTGCCGGCGCCGCGGTGGTGGCCCTCCCCCACGACGGTGCCGTCGTCGGCCAGCAGCACGCAGCCGACCCGCGGGTTCGGTCCGAGCGGCACCCCCGGCGTCGCGGCGAGCTCGAGCGCCCGCCGCATCGCCGCGGTCTCGGACGGCGGGCCGGTCAGGCCGGCGGCCACTGCTTCGCCACCATGGTCAGGACGTCGTAGGTCGCCACGGCCTCGCCGGACCCGTTGGACACCAACGCGTCCCACCGCACCTCGCCGTGGTCGGCGTTCGACCGCGGGGTGATCTGCTTGACCGTCAGCAGCACCGACAGCTCGTCGCCGGGCTTCACCGGCGTGAGGAAGCGCAGGCGGTCGACGCCGACGTTGGCGAGCACCGGCCCGGGCGCCGGGTCGACGAACAGGCCGGCGGCCAGCGAGACGACCAGGTAGCCGTGCGCGACGATCCCGCCGAACAGCGGGTTCTGCGCCGCGGCCTCGGGGTCGGTGTGCGCGTAGAAGGTGTCGCCGCTGAACTCGGCGAAGTGGTCGACGTCGTCGAGGGTGACGGTGCGCGTCCCGGTGCGCACGGTGTCGCCCACCCGCAGCTCGGCCAGGCTCTTGCGGAACGGGTGCACCTCGTCGACGTGCCGCTCGGACCCCGTGGTCCAGCGACCGGTGACCGCCGTGAGCATGTCGGGCGACCCCTGGACCGCGGTGCGCTGCAGGTGGTGCAGCACCGCGCGCACGCCGCCGAGCTCCTCGCCACCGCCGGCGCGGCCGGGACCGCCGTGCACCAGCATCGGGAGCGGCGAGCCGTGGCCGGTCGACTCCGGCGCCGCCTCGCGGTCGAGGACGAGGATGCGGCCGTGCCAGGGAGCGGTGCCGACCACGAAGTCGCGCGCCACGCGAGGGTCGTGGGTGACGAGCGACCCGACCAGGCTGCCCGAGCCGCGCACGGCCAGCTCGACCGCGTGGTCGAGGTCGCGGTAGGCGAGCACGGTGCTGACCGGCCCGAACGGCTCGACCTCGTGCGGCGCCACGGCACCGGCGTCGGCGTGCACCAGCACCGGCGCGACGAACGCCCCGGTGCGGGCGTCGGCGCCGACGACGTCGACCGAGCGCGGCGAGCCGTGCACCGCGCGGCCCTCGGCCAGCAGCCGGTCGAGCGCCGCCTGCAGCGCGTCGCGCTGCTCGCGGCTGACCAGCGGCCCCATCCGGACGTCGTCGCGCGCCGGGTGCCCGACGGTGACCTTCTCGAGCCGGGCCGAGATCGCCTGCTCCACGGTGTCGACCATCGCGTCGGGCACCAGGACCCGGCGGATGGCGGTGCACTTCTGGCCCGCCTTGGACGTCATCTCGGCCACGACGGCCTTGACGAAGAGGTCGAGCTCGGGGTCGTCGGCCGTGACGTCGGGCCCGAGCACCGAGCAGTTCAGCGAGTCGGCCTCGACGCCGAGCCGCACGCCGCCGTGCACGACGGCCGGGTGCTCGCGCAGCGTCCGGCCGGTGGCCGCCGACCCGGTGAACGCGACGTGGTCCTGCGGGCCGAGCGCCTCGAGCAGGCCGTCGGGCGGGGCGCACAGCAGCTGCAGGCTGCCCTCGGGCAGCAGGCCCGACTCGAGCATCCGCCGCACGGCGAGCTCGGTGAGGTACGCGGTCTGCGGCGCCGGCTTGACGATCGAGGGCAGGCCGGCGAGGAACGCCGGCGCGAGCTTCTCCAGGAAGCCCCAGACCGGGAAGTTGAAGGCGTTCACCTGGACGGCCACGCCGGGCCGCGAGGTCATCACGTGCACGCCGAGGAAGCGACCCTCGCGGCCGAGCTGCTCGACGTCCCCGTCGACGTACACGGTGTCGTCGGGGAGCTCCTTGTACCCCTTGGACGCGAACGAGAAGACGGTGCCGATGCCGCCGTCGACGTCGACCCAGGAGTCCTTGCGGGTCGCGCCCGTGCGGAAGGAGAGCTCGTACAGCTCGTCCTTGTGCGCCAGCAGGTGCTTGGCCACGGCCTTGAGCGCGGTGGCCCGCTCGTGGAAGGTCATCGCCCGCAGCGCCGGCCCGCCCACGTCGCGACCGTGCGCGACCAGCGAGGCGGGATCGGGCCCGCGGTCGGCGAGGCGGGCGACCTCCTCGCCGGTGGCGGCGTCGAGCAGGGGCACGCCCTCACCCTCGCCCCGCACCCACGACCCTGCGGCGTAGCTCTCGAGCACTGCGGTCACGGGGGCTGCTCCTTCGTTGCACGTCGGTCGGGCTCGTGCCACAGTAGTTACCGACCGAGCGGTCTGTAAATGCCGTCCCCACGGAGGTGCCGCGTGACCGAGGTGACCACGCCCGACGAGGCCGCGCTGCTGGCCGACTTCGAGCGCACGGTGGGACGCCACGACCGGATCGAGCCGCGCGACTGGATGCCCGAGCGGTACCGCGCGACGCTGGTGCGCCAGATCGCCCAGCACGCGCACTCGGAGATCATCGGCATGCAGCCGGAGGGCAACTGGATCACCCGGGCGCCGTCGCTGCGGCGCAAGGCGATCCTGCTGGCCAAGGTGCAGGACGAGGCGGGGCACGGCCTCTACCTCTACTCGGCCTGCGAGACCCTCGGCACCTCCCGCGGCGAGCTCACCGAGAAGCTGATCGAGGGCAAGCAGAAGTACTCCTCGATCTTCAACTACCCCACGCTGTCCTACGCCGACGTCGGCACCATCGGCTGGCTCGTCGACGGCGCCGCCATCTGCAACCAGGTGCCGCTGTGCCGCACGTCGTACGGCCCGTACGGCCGCGCGATGATCCGGGTCTGCAAGGAGGAGTCGTTCCACCAGCGGCAGGGCTACGAGCTGCTGATGACGATGATGCAGGGCACCGACGAGCAGCGGGCGATGGTGCAGGAGTCGGTCGACCGGTTCTGGTGGCCGGCGCTGATGATGTTCGGCCCGCCCGACGCCGACTCCCCCAACACCGCGCAGTCGATGGCGTGGGGCATCAAGCGCGACACCAACGACGAGCTGCGGCAGAAGTTCGTCGACATGAGCGTGCCGCAGGCCGCGGCGCTCGGCGTCACCCTCCCCGACCCCGGCCTGGTGTGGAACGCCGAGCGCGGCCACCACGACTTCTCCCAGCCCGACTGGGACGAGTTCGCCCGCGTCGTCCGCGGCGAGGGCCCGTGCAACGCGCAGCGGATCGCCCACCGCCGCGCGGCGCACGAGGACGGCGCCTGGGTGCGCGATGCCGCCCTGGCGTTCGCGGCGAAGGAGCAGGCCGGTGTCTGAGTTCTCCGCCGACGGCGGCCACGGGGCCGTCCCGCTGCAGGGCGTTCCGACGGGGCTGGGCGAGCAGGCTCCTCGCGAGTGGCCGCTGTACGAGGTGTTCGTGCGCGGCAAGCGCGGGCTCAACCACGTGCACGTCGGCTCGCTGCACGCGGCCGACGACGCGATGGCGCTGCGCAACGCGCGCGACGTCTACACCCGCCGCAACGAGGGCGTCAGCATCTGGGTGGTGCGCTCGGACGCCATCGCGGCCTCCAGCCCGGACGAGAAGGACCCGCTGTTCGCCCCCGCCGGCGACAAGGTCTACCGGCACCCGACGTTCTACTCCATCCCCGACGACGTCCCGCACATGTGATGGGCGACCACCACGTGAGCGACCACGACGACGACCACGGGTCGGTCTACGACGGGCTCGTCGGCGGCGACCCCTCGCACTGGGCGTTCGGCACCGACTTCGAGGACCCGCTGGCCGGCGTCGACACCACCGTCCCCGAGGGCGTCGACGCCGCGACGCTCGGCACCTACTGCCTGATGCTCGCCGACGACGCGCTGGTCTACTCCAACCGCCTCTCGCAGTGGTGCAGCAACGCGCCCGACCTCGAGGAGGACATCGCGCTCGCCAACGTCGCGCTCGACCTGCTCGGGCAGGCGCGGCTGCTGCTGGCGCGCGCGGCGGCGGCCGACCCCTCGCTCGTCCCGGCGCTCCCCGACGGCTCGCCCGTGCCGCCCGAGGACGCGCTGGCGTTCTTCCGCGACGACCGCGCGTTCCGCAACGTCCGCCTGGTCGAGCCGGCCGACGCCGACTTCGCCGAGGCCGTGGTGCGGCTGCTGGTGTTCTCGACCTGGCGCCTGGCGCTGCTCGAGCGGCTGACCACCAGCCGCGACCAGGTGCTCGCCGCCGTCGCCGCCAAGGGCGTCAAGGAGGTCACCTACCACCGCGACCACGCCGGACGGTGGGTCGTCACGCTGGCGCAGGGCACCGACGAGTCGCGCCGGCGCCTGCTGGCGGCGCTGCGCGTGGTGTGGCCGCTGCGCGCCGAGCTCGACCGTTGCCACCCGGTCGAGGAGCGCGCCGCCGCCGAGGGCGTCGGCGTCGACCCGCGCGAGGTGGCCGACGAGGTCGACGTGCTGCTCGACCACGTGCTGTCGGTCGGCGGCGTCGAGCGCCCCGACCTGCCCGCGGTCGGTGCCCTCGGCGACGGCGCCGGACGCGAGGGCCGGCACACCGAGGCGCTGAGCCGCATGCTCGCCGAGATGCAGGTCGTCGCCCGCGCCCACCCCGAGGGGCGGTGGTGACCGTGATCGAGGTGAAGGCGGCTGCCACGCAGTCGGTCTCGCCGTCCGAGCTGGTGCGCGCCCGGCGCCTGGCCGAGTCGGTCACCGACCCCGAGATGCCGATGCTGACCCTCCTCGACCTCGGTGTGCTGCGCGAGGTGTCGGTCGAGGACGACGTGGTGGTCGCGACCATCACCCCCACCTACTCGGGCTGCCCGGCGATGGCCGCGATGCGCGACGACCTGGTGCGCACCCTCACCGCCGCCGGCTTCGCGCGCGTGCAGGTGCGGGTCTCGCTGCAGCCGGCGTGGTCGTCCGACTGGATCACCGAGCGCGGCCGCGACGCGCTGCGCGCGCACGGGATCTCCGCGCCCGGCGCCGCGCCCCACCACGTGGCCGGCTCGATCCCGCTGCGCCTGGGACCCGTCCGGCGCGCGCTCACCTGCCCGCGCTGCGGCTCCGGCGACACGCGGCTGACGTCCGACTTCGGCTCGACGGCGTGCAAGGCGCTGTACCGCTGCGCCGCGTGCCTCGAGCCCTTCGAGCACGTCAAGGAGATCTGAGCCGATGACGGTGGTCGACTCCCCCACGCGGGCCCGCACCTCGCGCGGACCGTTCCACGTGCTGACGGTCGCGTCCGTCGACCGGCTCTGCGACGACGCCGCCGCGATCACCTTCGACGTGCCCGACCACCTGCGCGAGGAGTTCGCGCACCACGCCGGCGAGTCGGTCACGCTGCGGCGCACCGTCGACGGCCGCGAGGAGCGCCGCACCTACTCGATCTGCTCGCCCGTCGGCGCCGCGCTGCGCATCGGCGTGCGCGAGATCCCGGACGGGGTGTTCTCGTCCTGGTTGGTCCGCGACGTGCGGCCGGGTGACGAGGTCGAGGTGCAGACGCCGGGCGGGTCGTTCCGCGCCGACCCGGCCGCCGGCGGGCGGCACCTGTGCGTGGCCGCCGGCTCGGGCATCACGCCGATGCTGGCCGTCGCCGCCTCGCTGCTCGACAACCCCGACGCCCGCGTGAGCATGCTGTACGGCAACCGCACCACGGCGTCGGTGATGTTCGCCGAGGAGCTCGCCGACCTGAAGAACCGGTACCCGGCGCGGTTCGAGCTCGTGCACGTGCTCTCGCGCGAGCCGCGCGACGTCGACCTGTTCTCGGGCCGCCTCGACGCCGACCGGTTGCGCCGGCTGCTGACCGCGGTCGTGCCGCTCGCCGCCGTCGACCACGTCTGGCTGTGCGGCCCGTTCGGCCTGGTCGACGACGCGCGGTCGGTGCTCGACGAGCTCGACTTCCCGGCCGACCGGGTGCACTTCGAGCTCTTCTACGTCGACGCCCCGCCGCCCGAGCTGCACCGCGCCGACCCCGCGGTCGAGGGCGAGACCAGCGCGGTCACGCTCGTCCTCGACGGCCGGTCGACCACCGGTCCCGTCCCCCGCGGCCGGTCGCTGCTCGACTCGGCCGCCGCCGTGCGCGGCGACGTGCCGTTCGCCTGCAAGGGCGGCGTGTGCGGCACCTGCCGCGCGCAGGTGACCTCCGGCGAGGTCGACATGCGCCGCAACTACGCCCTCGACGACGACGAGGTCGCGCGCGGCTTCGTCCTGACCTGCCAGACCTTCCCCGTCGGCGACGAGGTCGTCGTCGACTTCGACGCCTGACCGACGCTCCCCCCACCGACCCGCAGGAGAACCGCCGTGCCCGAGGCCTTCCTCGTCGACGCCGTCCGCACCCCCATCGGCCGCTACGGCGGCGGGCTGTCCGGGGTGCGCGCCGACGACCTCGCCGCTCTCGTCGTGGGCGAGGTGGTGCGCCGGGCGGGCGTCGACCCGTCCCAGGTCGACGAGGTGGTGCTCGGCGCCGCCAACCAGGCCGGCGAGGACAACCGCAACGTCGCCCGGATGGCGTGGCTGCTCGCCGGGTTCCCCGACTCCGTGCCGGGTTTCACCGTCAACCGGCTCTGCGCCTCCGGCCTCACCGCGATCGCGACAGCCCGCCAGATGGTGGCGGCGGGCGACGCCGACCTGGTCGTCGCCGGCGGTGTCGAGTCGATGACCCGCGCACCGTGGGTGCAGGAGAAGCCCTCTCGCGCCTGGGCCAAGCCCGGTGCCGCGTTCGACACCTCGATCGGCTGGCGCTTCACCAACCCCCGCTTCGACGCCGAGACCACGTTGACGATGCCGCAGACCGCGGAGCGCGTCGCGCAGCAGTGGGGGCTCACCCGCGACGAGCTCGACGGGTTCGCGCTGCGCTCGCACCGGCTCGCCGTCGCCGCCCGCGACGCCGGGACGTTCGACGCCGAGGTGGTCGCCGTCCCGGTGAAGGGCGGGGAGGTCGCCCGCGACGAGGGCCCCCGCGCCGACACCGACCTCGCCACCCTGGCCGGGCTCCGCCCGATCCACGGCCCGGACGGCCTCGTGACCGCGGGCAACTCCAGCAGCCTCAACGACGGCGCCGCCGCGGTCGTCGTGGCGAGCGAGCGCTTCGTCGAGCAGCACGACCTGGTGCCGCGCGCCCGGCTGGTCGCGGCGGCGAACGCCGGGGTGGCTCCTGCGGTCATGGGCATCGGCCCGGTGCCGGCCACCCGCAAGGTGCTCGAGCGCGCCGGCTGGTCGGTCGGCGACCTCGACGCGGTCGAGCTGAACGAGGCGTTCGCCTCGCAGAGCCTGGCCTGCGTGCGCGACCTCGGCCTGGACCTCGACGTGGTCAACGCCGACGGCGGTGCGATCGCGCTCGGGCACCCCCTGGGCTCCAGCGGCGCCCGCCTCGTCACCACCCTGCTCGGCCGGCTCGAGCGCGCCGGCGGACGGCGCGGGCTGGCGACGATGTGCGTCGGCGTCGGCCAGGGATCGGCGCTGCTGGTCGAGCGGGTCTGAGGTGGTCGACCGGGCCGGGCCGGCCCGCCGCGGCCGGCCCGGGTACGACCAGGGCACGGTGCTGCGGCGCGCCGTCGAGCTGTTCAACCGGCAGGGGTACGACGCCACCAGCATGGGCGACCTCGCCGCCGAGCTCGGCCTGACGAAGTCCGCCATCTACCACCACGTCTCGGGCAAGGAGGAGCTGCTGTCGGCCGCCCTCGACGAGGCCCTCGACCGGCTCGGCGAGGTCACCGAGCAGGCGACGGCCGTCCGGGCGACGACGGCCCGCGAGCGGCTGGAGGGCGTGGTCGAGGAGTCCGTGCGCATCCTGGCCGAGCACCTCCCGGCGGTGACGCTGCTGCTGCGGGTGCGCGGCAACAGCCCGGTCGAGCAGGCCGCGCTGGCCCGCCGGCGCGTGCTCGACGACCGGCTGGCGGCCCTGGTCCGCGAGGCCGTCGAGGAGGGCAGCCTGCGCGACGACATCGAGCCGCAGCTGATCAGCCGCCTGGTCTTCGGCACCGTGAACTCGCTGGTCGAGTGGTACCGCCCCGACGGCCCCACCGACGTCGACGACCTGGCCCGTGCGGTGACCCGGCTGGTGTTCGACGGGCTCGGCGCGCGTCCGGCCTGAGGCGGCCGGCTCTGCCCGGAAGGACCGTACGCGCGGACCGGGCACCTCCTCGGTAGGGCATGACCACCACCACGCCCCTGCCGTCGCCGTCCCCCGCCCGGGAGGACGCTCCCACCTGGACCCTCACCGTGCGCAACGACGGCTACGTCGTCGACGCGCTGAGCCTCGAGCCCGTCGGCAACCTGGCCGAGTGGGCCGTGGTCGAGCCGGCCGAGCTGGGCCTGCTGCCCGGCGAGGAGGCCACCGTCCGCGTGCGGTACGCCACCCCCCGCGACCCGACGGTGCTCGCCGGCAGCTACCCGGTGGCGCTGCGCGTGGTGTCGCGCGAGGACCCCGGGCGCCGCCAGGTCGAGGAGGGCGTGGTCGACGTCCCGGCCTTCACCGACGTGAGCGCCGAGCTCGTCCCCCGCACCTCGACCGCGCGCGGCCGCGGCCGGGGGCGTCACCAGGTGGCGGTCGACAACCGCGGCAACACCGCCGCCGTCGTCACGCTCGACCTGCTCGACCCGGACGAGCAGCTGCACGGCACCGTCGAGCCCTCGGTGCTCGAGGTCGGGCCGGGTCGCAGCGAGCTGGTCGCCGTCACCGTGACCGCACGGACCCGGTTCTGGCGCGGCAGCAACCGGATGCTGCCGTTCCGACTGGTCGTCACACCGCCCGAGGCGGAGCTGTTCTCGCTGCCCGGCAACCTGCTGCAGCGCCCGGTGGTCCCGGGCTGGCTGATCAAGGGCGTGATCGGCCTGCTCCTGCTGGCGATGCTGCTGAGCGGACTGTGGGTCGCCGTGCTGCGCCCCGCCGTCGAGAGCAGCGCGCGCGAGGCGGCGTCGCAGGAGGGCGCCAAGGCCCTGGAGGTGGCCGAGGAGTCGGCCGCCGCGCAGCAGGCCGCGGCCGCCGCCCAGCAGGCCGCCGTCGACGCGCTGGCCGAGCAGGTGGCCGCGGGCCAGGTCCCGCCCCCCGCGACCGTCCCGACGCCGACCCCCGGCGTGGGCGGCGTGCCGATCGACCCGCTCGGGGACCCGCTGTCGCAGCGGCTGGCGGTGACCGCCACCGACCAGAGCCCGGACGTGCGGCTGTCGACCGAGCAGGTCGTCAGCGTCACCGACGTGCTGCTGCAGAACCCGGCCGGCGACACGGGCCAGATCCGCGTCACCCGCGACGGCAGCACGCTGTACACCGCGCGGCTGGAGAACTTCCGCGACCTCGACCTGCACCTGGTGGCGCCGTTCGAGTACGCACCCGGCGAGCGGTTCGGCATCGAGGTGGCGTGCGAGAACCCGCCCGAGCTCGGCGCCTGCTCCTCCGGCGTCACCGTCAGCGGGTACGCCCGCACCCCGGCCCCGGCGCCCGCGCCGGCCCCCACGCCGTGACGCGGCGGACGTGGGCCGCGACCGCGGTGGCCGCCGCCCTGGCGTTCGGGCCGGTCGGCGCGGCCACCGGCGTGGCCGGACCCGATCCGGTCGAGCAGATGTCGGTGCCGTCCCCGTGGGTGGTGCGCGGTGGCGACCCCGTCGAGGTGCACCTCCCGCTGTTCCTCGACGAGGGCTTCACCCACACCGTCGAGGTCAATCTCGAGGACCTCGAGCTCGAGCACACGGTCGACGCGGTCGACGGCGGCTTCACCGGCGCCGTCTCGGTGCCTGCGGAGGCGCCGTGCGGCCCGGTGCTGCTCGAGGCGACCGTGAGCTGGAGCTACGGGAAGGACGTGACCGAGAAGGACTACGAGGGACGGGTGCACGTGCTCTGCCCGCGTCTGCAGGTCACGCCCGACCGGCTGCCCACCTCGCCGCCCGGCCTGCCGCTGGTCTGGGAGGTCGCCGGTTTCGTGCCCGACTCCGTGGTGGCGCTGCGGCTCGGCGACCTCCCGGTGCGCGTGGTGGCGACCGACTCCGAGGGCGCGGCGCGGTTCACCGCTGCGCCGCCCGAGCTGGCCTGCCGGGCCGTCACCGCCCGCGCCGCGGACGTCCTGACCCCGGCCGAGCGCAAGCAGCGCGAGGTCCCGGCCGACCTGGTGGTCGAGGCGCTCGACCGCGTCGACGTCGACTGCCCCGACCGCCCGCAGCCCGAGCCCCCGGTGCCGGCCGTGGTGCAGGTGAACCCGGTCGTGGTGCCCGCGGGCACCACCACCCGGGTGAGCGGGGAGCGCTTCGCCCCCGGCGCCGGCGTCGAGCTGTCGTGGGTCCTGCCCGGTGGCCGGACCCTGCCGGCCGGCACCGCCACCGCGGACCCGTCGGGCTCGTTCACCACGACCGTGCTGGTGCTCGTCAACTCCGGCACCGGTGCGCGCCAGCTCGTGGCGGGCGCCGGCCCAGCCGCGGCGAGCGACCAGGCCCTGGTGGTCTCCGGCACCACCCAGCCGGGACGGCACGGGCTGGTGAACCGGCGATGAGGCGGCGCAGCAACCCCCGCGGCGTGGCGCCGCTGGCGGTCCTCGTCACGGCCGGGTGGGTCGCCGCCGTGGGGTCGCCCGCCCACGCGGCACCCGTCCCCGCGAAGCCCACCCCGGTGGACGCACCGGCGCCCGTCACGGCCGAGGACGACGCGGCGCGCTCCCTGGCCGGTCGCGAGGTCGCCCTGCGGGCGGCCCGCGCCGGGGCGGGCACCGCGCTGTCGCTGACCGAGCAGGCGCGCGGCGCGCTGCTCCTGGGCAGCGGCACGCAGGCCGACGTCGCCCGCGCCGAGCGCGGGTGGCACGCTGCCGCGGCGGCGGTGCGCACCCTGGAGGTGCTGGTCGAGCTCGACCGGGCCGTGCTCTCCGCCGCGGTGGCCGCACGAGCGGCCGGCACCACGACCGGCCCGGGTGCGTACACCGGTCTGCTCGCCGCGTCGGGCGGGTCGGCGGACCCGCGGGCGCTGCAGGCCGTCTCGTTCGCCCTCGCCCAGCTCGGCGACCCCTACCGCTGGGGGTCGACCGGTCCCCACACGTGGGACTGCTCCTCGCTGGTGCAGGCGGCCTACCGTTCCGCGGGGGTCGCGATCCCCCGCACGTCGCGCCAGCAGGCGCTGGTCGGGCAGCGGGTGGCCCGTGCCGACCTGCTGCCCGGCGACCTGGTGGTGCTGGCGCGCGATCCCGGCGACCTGCGCACGGTGCACCACGTCGGGATGTACCTCGGCGACGGGATGTGGGTGCACGCCCCGCGCACCGGCGACGTCGTCAAGGTGGGCCGGGTGCCGGTCTCGGGGTACGCCGGCGCGGTCCGGATCGTCCCGGCGACCGGGACACCCCCCGCGCCCCCCGCCCCGACCGACCTGCCGGTGCCGGTCCCCGCGCCGACGCCCACGCCCACGCCTACGCCCACGCCGGAGCCGACACCGAGCCCGACGCCGACGCCGAGCCCCACGCCGGCGCCGCCCGACCCCGACCCCGAGCCGACCGACCCGCCGACCGAGCCGGTTCCGCCCGGTTCGACCGACTTCCTCCTGCCGGTCGTCGGCGGGACGGGAACCTCTGCGCGCGAGGAGGTATCACCGTGACCCGCGCCCCGCTCCTGCTCCCTGTCAGACCCCAGTGCAGGAACGAGCTCGGGAGCGACCATGACCGCCACCCCCGTCCGGCGACCGGTGACCCCGGTCGGACGACAGCGTCAGGAGAGGGACCCGGTGACCCCGCTGGTGCAGCGCGCCGCCGCCGGTGACCAGGCGGCGTGGGACGCCCTCGTCGAGCGCTACACCAACCTGGTGTGGTCGGTGGCCCGCTCCTACCGGCTGAGCGGCTCCGACGCCGGCGACGTCGTGCAGACCACCTGGCTGCGCCTGGTCGAGAACCTCGGCAAGGTGCAGGACCCCGAGCGGCTGCCGGGCTGGCTGGCGACCACCGCCCGGCGGGAGTGCCTGCGGGTGCTGCGGGCCGGCGGGCGCGAGCTGGTGGGCCTGGCCGACGACGCGGCGTTCGACGTGGTCGACGAGCTGGCGCCCGCGCTCGACCACGCCCTGCTGGAGGACGAGCGCGACGCCGCCCTGTGGGACTGCTTCGCCCGGCTCTCGGAGCGCTGCCAGCGCCTGCTGCGCGTCCTGATGGCCACCGAACCGCCTGCGTACGCGCAGGTCTCGCAGGCGATGGGGATGCCGATCGGCTCGATCGGGCCCACCCGCATGCGGTGCCTCGACCGGCTGCGCGAGATCACCTCGGCCGCCGGGTACGACTTCTCCACCTCGTTCGAAGGGAGCCGGTGATGACCATCAGCGCGCACGACCAGGACCTGCTCGTCCGGCTCGGCGAGGTGGCGGCGCAGGCCGACCCCGTGCCCGACCTCGTCCTCGACCTCGCCCGTGCGGCCTGGGAGACCCGCGCCCTCGACGCCGAGCTGCTGCGCCTGGTCGCCGAGACGACCGGCGTGCCGGTGGGGGTGCGGTCGGTCGTCGACCAGCCGCGGGTGCTCGGCTTCGACGGCGGGGGGCTCGTGCTCGACCTCCAGGTCGAGCGCGTCGGCCACGGCGTCCAGCTCACCGGGCAGGTGCTCCCGTGGCCCGAGGCCGGGGGCACCGTCACGGTCGAGCAGCCCGACGGCTCGCGCGCGGACGCCCTGGTGGGCGACCTCGGCGACTTCGTGGTCGAGGGGCTCGCCCTCGCGCTGCTGCGCCTGCACCTGCAGCCGGTCGGGGGCGCCCCGCTCACGACCGGGTGGATCGCCCCCTGACGCGCCGGACGCCGGCCCCGGCGCCCCCACCCGACCCGGACGCCCGGGCCGGGCGCTCACGCGCGCGCCGTGCCGGGCATCACCGCGAGCGCGCGCCCGACGTCCGGGACGGCGCGCCCCTGGGCGAGCACGTGCTGCAGCGCCTCGCGCGCGCCGACCTGCTTCTCGACCATCGTGCGGGCCAGCAGCGCCACCACCTGCGGCGCCGCGAACGACGAGCCGCTCCAGACCGCCCACGGGTGCCCGTCGTCGCACCAGCGGTCCGGGTCGGGGTCCTGCTCGGACTCCTCCTCGCCCGGGACGAACGTCGAGACGACCCCCTCGCCCACGGCGGAGCAGTCGACCCAGTGGCCGCGGCTGGTCCAGCGCGCCGGCCGGAGCTCGTGGGTGAGCGCCGCGACGGCCACGACGTCCTTGGCGGCGGCGGGGAAGCACGGCCGGTCGTCGCCGTAGTTGCCGGCGGCCGCGACCGTGACGACGTCGGGGGCCTCGCGCCGCACGACCTCGAGCGCGACCTGGATCGCCAGCAGCGGCTGGTCGTCGACCGTCTGCACCCCGAGCGACAGGTTCAGCAGGTGCGCGCCGGCGCGGACGGCACGCACCATCGCCCGGGCGACGTCGACCTCGCTGCCGACGCCGTCGCTGTCGATCGCCCGCAGCACCGACACCCTCGCGGTCGGCAGCACCTGCCGAACCACCCCGGCGACGAACGTGCCGTGGCCCGCGCCGAAGTCGAGCCGGTCGTTGCCGCCGGGCCAGGGGAAGGCGTCGAGGGGATCGGTCGCGTCGGCCCCCTCGAGGTCGTCGGTGCCGTCGAGCCAGCCGTCGTCACGGCGGGCGTGCACGCCCGAGTCGATCACCGCCACGTGCGGACCGTCGTCGTCGGTGACGGCGTCGCGGCGCAGGTCCACCTGCGTGGGCTCCGGCCCGCCGAGCCCCTTGATCACCACCCGCAACGGCGTCACGTGCGCCACCGAGGCCGGGTACCCGAGATCGCGGACCTCGGCCGCCACCTGCACCAGACGCGCGATCTCGGTGCCGGGGTCGCGGTAGAGGGTGACGCCGGGGACGTCGACGAGGTCGTCACGGGAGGCGTCGGGGAGCCGCTCGCGCACCGCGAGGTGCCCTGCCTCGGCCATGTCGGTGCGCACGACGAGCTCGCCCGCGACCAGCAGCACCACCCCCTCGCGGCCGCCCGGCTCGTAGGGCACGCACGCCACGACGGGCGCGTCCGTGTCGCGCTCCTTGCGCCGCTCGACGACGGACGCGACGACCCGGCGGTCGAAACCGTCCTTGCCGCGCCGGCGCGACAGCGCACGCTCCTGGGCCGCTGCGGCGCGGGCGTCACGACGGCGCCGGTCGTCGGTGCGCGGGTCGGCCACGAGGAAGACCTGGTCCTGCTCGCAGTCCTCGATCACGAGGTCCCTCCGGGGTAGCGTCGGGCGTCCCGCGTCCGAGTGGAGGCATGCCGAGGTGGACGGCACCGACGGCTCCATGCTCGCGGAGGCCGAGGCCGCCTACAAGGGAGTCCAGGGCAACCCTGGCCGCTTCGGGCCCGTGGCCGCCGCGCTGGTCGACCGCGCCCGCGCCGCCGCCGACGGCGAGGCGCTCGTGGTCGCCCTGCACGCCCACGCGTGGGCCGAGCACGAGCTGCTGCGCAACGCGCGGGCGCGCGAGCTGCTCGACGCCGCGCTGCGGGTGGCGACCGAGACCGGTGTCCCGCAGCGCCGTCCCGAGCTGCTGGCGAGCCGGGCGGCGGTGCACCAGGAGCTCGGCCGCACCGCCGCCGCCCACCGCGACCTCGCGCAGGCGGCGCGGCTCGCACCGGGGGCGCGCAGCGCGGCCCTGGAGTTCCAGCGCGCCGTGCTCGACCACACGCTCGGTCGCCTGCGACCGGCCGGCGAGCGGTACCGGCGCCTGCTCGGCACCACGAGCACCCCCGACGACGTGCGCGCCAAGGCGGCCAACAACCTGGCGGAGGTCGAGGTCGCCCGCGGACGGCCGTCGGTCGCGGTGCCGTGGGCCGACCTCGCCGTCGAGCTGGCGCCGGCGCTGGGCCCGGTGCTGGTCGCGTACTGCACCCAGACGCGGGCGCGGGTGCTGGTCCGCGCGGGTCTCGCCCGACAAGGGTTGGCCGCCTTCGCCGATGCCCGGAACGCCTACGAGACAGCGGGTCTCGATCTCGGCGAGCACCTCGTCGAGTACGCGGACGCGTTGCAGGACCTGCGGCTGCTGCCCGAGGCGCTCGACGCGGCGCGCGAGGGTGCGCTGCTCGCCGAGCGCGGTGGCGCACCGCTGATGGCGGCCGAGGCGCTGCTGCGCGTCGGCCGCCTCGAGCTCGCGGCGGGTGACGCCGCTGCCGCGCACGCGACGGCGGCGCGCGCCGACGCGCTGTTCGCCCGGCAGGGACGAGCCCCCTGGCGGGCGCGGGCCCGGCTGGTCGGGCAGCTGGCCCTCGGCGAGCGGGCCGACCCGTCGGCCCTTCGCCGCGCGGCCGCCGTGCTCGACGACGCCGGTCTGGTGCCCGACGCCGTCGAGGCGCACCTGGCCGCCGGGCGCGCCGCGGCCCGGCGGGGCGACGACGGGCGGGCGGTGGACAGCCTCGGCCGGGCGGCACGCCGGGCCCGCGGCGGGTCGACCCTGGTGCGGCTGACCGGCAGGCTCGCCCTCGCCGAGGCGGCGCGTCTGCGCGGGGCGCCCGCCACCTCGGTGCTGCGCGCCTGCCGTGCCGGCCTCGACGACCTCGACGCCCACCGGACCACCCTCGCGTCGACCGAGCTGAGGGCGCTGGCGTCCGGCCACGGCGTGGAGCTGGCCCTGGTCGGGCTGCGCGCGCTGCTGCCCGACGCCTCACCCGTCCGCGTGCTCGGCTGGCTCGAGCTGGTGCGCGCGGCGGCCCTGAGCCGGGTGGTGAGCGTGGCGCCCGACGCGGGCGGGTTCGACCGGCTGCGGGCGCTGCACGCCGACCTCGACGCCGCCCGGGCCGACGGCGCCGCGCCCGAGCGGGTCGAGCGGCTGCGAACCCGCGTCGACGGCGAGGAGGAGCGGTTGCGCCGCGACGCCTGGGCCGCGCCCGGTGCGGTCGACCCCGCCGCGCGGGTGCCGCCCGCGCTGCTGCGGCGTGCGCTCGGCAACCGCACCCTGGTCGAGCTGGCCGAGCTCGACGGCGACCTGCTGGCGGTCGTGGTCGCACCGTCCGGCGCCCGGCTCGTGCGGCTGGGGGCCGCCGCCGACGTCCAGCGGCTGGTGCACGCGGTGCAGTTCGCGCTGCGCCGGCTCGCCTCCGGTGGTGGTGCACCCGCGTCCGCGCCCGCGGTGGCCGCCACCGTGCGGCAGGGGCTCGACCGCCTGCGCGCGCTGCTCGTGGCGCCGCTCGGCGTCGATCCCGAGGCGCCCCTCGTCGTCGCACCCGTCGGTGTGCTGCAACGGGTTCCGTGGTCGGCCCTGCACGACGGACCCGTGTCGGTGACACCGTCCGCGTCGCTGTGGGCCCGCACCGCGCGTCCCGGCGCTCGCGCCGGCGGCACGCTGCTCGTCGCGGGGCCCGGGCTGCCCGGCAGCCACGACGAGGTCGGACGCCTCGCGGCGCTGCACCCCGGCGCCACGGTGCTGCGCGACCCGGCCACGGTGCCCGCCGTCCTGGAGGGGTTCGCGACGGCGGGGCTGGCCCACCTGTCGTGCCACGCGCGGATCCGCAGCGACAGCCCGCTGTTCTCCTCGCTGGTCATGGACGACGGGCCGCTGACCCTGCACGAGCTGCTGGCGAGCGCGGCGTCCGGCGAGGGGGTCCCGTCCGTGGTCGTGCTGGCCTCGTGCGAGTCGGGCGTCGAGGCCGCCGCCCCCGGTGACGAGCCGCTGGGGTTCGTCAGCAGCCTGCTGGCGCACGGCAGCCGCGGCGTGGTCGCGAGCTCGGTGCTCGTCCCCGACGCGGCCGCCGTGCCGCTGATGGTCGACCTGCACCGCGGCCTCGCCGCCGGGCACGCGGCCGCCGACGCGCTGCACGCGGCGCGGGCGCGCCTCGACCTCGACGACCCGCACGTGCTCGTCGCGTGGTGCGCCTTCTCGGCCTTCGGGGCGGGCTGACCGGTCGCCCGGTGGTCGTCCGGGTCGAACGGTCGCCCGTCCCTCAGACCACTCCGGCGCGCACCGCGACCGCGACCGCGTGCGTGCGGTTGCGCAGGCCGTGCCGGGTGGTGAGCTCGTAGAGGACGTTCTTGATGGTGCGCTCGCTGTAGCAGAGCGCCTTGGCCACCTCGCGGGTGGACAGGCCCTGCGCGAGCAGGCGCAGGACGGCCAGCTCTCGCTCGGACCAGACGGGGGACACCGGGATCACGGACAGCCCGGGGACGAGCGGGGCGAGCGGGGTCGTGCTGGTGGTCATCGCGTCACTTCCTCACGTGGAACGAGACCTCGGTCAGGCTGGCGTCCTGGCCTTCCTGCCCTGGGTACACGTCGACGATCGTCATGGTCAACAGGGTCACCGCGGATGCGGTGAGCTCGTGGCTGCGGAAGTCCGCGGTGTCCTCCAGCTCCAACCGGGACGAGGTGGGCGCACCGGACACGTCGACGGTGTCGACCTGGACGGTGCGCACCCGGGGCTGGCGGGCGAACTCGGTGTCGGTGGCGCCGTTGTGCACGCCGATCGCGGCGAGGTCGGTCGGTGAGGCGAACGCGACGGTGAGCGTCGCGCCGACGCCCGGCCCCTCCCGTCCCTCGGACCAGTAGGACGAGCTGTTGGCGTCGACCGCCGACAGCGCCGGGTGCCCCTCGGTCTGGGAGTCGGCCGTCGCGGAGGCCGGCGTCACGGCGACCAGGTCGGGCGAGAACCGCAGCCGCAGGCTGTCGTAGGTCTCGAACGCCCAGGTCGTCGCGGTCGCCCGCAGCGGCGAGATCCCGAACCCGAGCAGCGACAGCACCATCAGCGGGATCGCGATCTTCCCGAGGCTGACCCGCGTGGGCAGCCGCAGGCCGCGGCGGCGCCGCTGCTGCTGGTGCATCGCGTGCCGCGACCACGACGACGGCCGCTCCCCCGCCTCCCGTGCCCGCCGCCGACGGCCGGACGGCCACCACGGCCGCACCCACCGGTCCAGGAAGCCGCGCCGGGCCGGTGGCCGGGCATCGGCCAGCGCCACGCCGCAGGCGCGGCAGTACCAGCGCCCCAGCGCGTTCCCAGCGCCGCAGGCCCCGCAGTAGTGGTCGGACGGGCCGTCCTGGACCGCGCGCCGCGGCCCGGGACGCACGGTCTCGGCCTGCGGGGTGCGCGGTGGCGGGACCGGCGGCCCGGCGGACGTGGCGGCGGGCGCCGTGGCGGCGGGCGTCGTGGCGGCGGGCG
The DNA here is from genome assembly GCA_963715595.1 of uncultured Actinomycetota bacterium. Lineage (GTDB taxonomy): Bacteria > Actinomycetota > Actinomycetes > Actinomycetales > CAWJMD01 > MFD01275-22. The sequence goes on along the minus strand of OY970255.1, from coordinate 1,130,512 downwards.
CCGTCGCCGTGGTCGCGCTGTTTCCGGCGCGGGCCCCGACCGGCACGGCGGTCGTGCCCGGCGCCGGTGCGCCCTCCCACTCCAGGAACGCGCTGCACGATCCGCAGAACGTGTCGCCGGTGTCGTTCGCGCTCCCGCACGAGGTGCACGTGATGGTCATGTCGGGTCTCCTCCCCGGTGGTCGGTCCGGTGCTCGTCGTCGTGGTCGGCCTCGAAGGTGATCTCGACGCGCAGGTGCGCGGGGGTCGCCCGGCGCACCAGGCGGCGGACCAGGGCCCGGTCGCACCGGCCGTGCACGACGACCTCGACCCGGCCGGGCGCCCCCGTCCCGGGTCCGGCGCCGCCCGGCGTCGACGACGTGACGACCCAGCCGCCGTCGTGCACCTCGACGTCGGCCCCGCACAGCCGCGAGACCTCCTCGGCGAGAGCCGCGACCGTGCCGCGGCGCGCGCCGAGGTGGGCCGAGACCGGGAGCAGGGAGCGCAGCGCGGCCTCGCGCTGCCGGACCGTCGCGGTCGTCCGCGGGCGCGCCCACCCAGTGCCCGAGCCAGTCGAGGAAGTCGGCCGGGGCGGTCGCCGGGTCGAGGTAGGCGGGCAGGTTGTCGTAGGCGACGACGGCCGCCGACAGCACGTCGTCGAGGGCGTCGGTGAGGCGCCGCGCGTAGTCGTCCGAGGCCACGACGGCGGGCAGGCCGGCGGCGATCGGCACGGGCGTGGGCTGGACGGCTAGTCCTCGCACGGTGTCACCTTCACCTGGTGGTCGTAGCCGAAGACGAGCGCCGTGGGCTCGACCACGAGGGCGCGGGTGGGCTCGTCCCGGCGCCCGGTCACCGGGTCGGCCGGGAACAGCCGGACGTCGTCGACGACGTCGACGCCGCGCACGCGCTGCAGCACCGCGTAGACCTCGCCGTACTGCACGGGCCGCCCGAACGGCCAGCCGCGGCCGTCGGCCCCGCCGTGCACCGGGTCGTGGTGGCGGTAGAGCGCCTCCAGCGCCGCTGCGCGCACGACCTGCGGCCGGGTGGCCCGGCAGCGACCGCAGGTGCGCCACCACGGTCAGCCCTCGGTAGGTCGGTGGCTCGACGACCACGCGCGCGCCGATCACCCGGCGCCGCTCCAGGGCGTCGGCGACCCGGTCCAGCGTCTCGGTGTCGGGCTGCAGGTCCTGGAACGGACGCCGGCTGCCGCCGTCACCGGTGGCCGGCACCAGCAGCACGCGGACCGTCCCGTCCTCGTCCGGCACGCACCTCACCCGCGCGACCTCCGGTGCCGCCGCCATCGAGATCTGCTCGTAGTCCTCCGGGGTCACGGCCCGGTGCGTGCCGCGCAGCTCGAGCGGTCCCCGGACCTTGGCGTTCTCCAGGTCCTCGCAGTCACGACCGCCGCGAGCGGCCACCCGGTTGCCGACCCGCGACACGTAGGGGATCGACGAGCGCAGCACCTCGAGGGAGTGCGCGCTGACGTTGCCGGACGCCCCTCCCCCGCAGCGGTACTCGCGGACGCGCACGGTCGCCCCGCGGGCCGGGACGGCGCCGAACTGGCGCAGCCGACCGTCCTCCAGCCGCACGCACGGCCCGAACGCCACCGTGCCGGCGACCGGGTCGAGCACGACGTGCCGGTCGTCCGGACCGCTGTCCGCGAACGAGTGGACGCGGCTCCACTCCTGCCAGCCCTCGTCCTCGTCGGACACCTCGACGACGAGGGGCTCGTCGGTCGGGAGCACCGGCGTGCTCGCGACGGCGAACCGCCCACCGGGCAGCCCCTCGGCCGTCCCGAGCACCTCGTGCCGCACGAGCCGGGCGTTCACCGCGGCGACGGTGCCGCCGACCGTGAAGGCGGACGCGTCGCGCAGTCGCGGTGACGCGGTGTAGCGCGGCGCGCCGGCGGGCTGCTCGACGACCCTGGCCCGCACCCAGCCGGCGCGCAGGCCCGCGACCACCGACGCGGCGTGCGCCGCCGGCAGGTGCAGCAGCACGTCGCCGGTGCGGTTCAGCGCGCGGGTGCCGTCCCGCTCCACGTCGCAGGCGACCCACCCGTCCGCCGTCCAGGCCTCCCACACGAGCGGTGGGCGGTCGGGGTCGATGCCGAAACCGTCGACGTGGCAGTCGATCCGCAGGGCGACGGCGCAGGACGGCGCCGCGTCGCTGAGACCGAGGAGCAGGCACTCCTCTGGCTCGGGCACCTCCGAGAAGCACCGCACCCACGGTCCGCCGCCGAGCTCCTGGCTGTGGTCGGCGCCGCGGCCGCGGGCGTCGACGGTGCGCAGCCCGACGAGCGACACGGGCAGGATCGACAGGTCCTCGGTGGTGCCGAACACCACGGGCTCGCTCTCGGGGGCGCGCCGTGTCGCGACCTCGGTGCCGGTCGGCACCCGCACCGGCTCGCGCTGCGGCGCCGAGAGCCAGAACGTCACCGGGACGCGGGCAGCGCTGGCGGGGAACAGCTTCACGCCGATCAGGTCCAGGAACTTCACGTAGTGCAGGTCGGGCACCCGGTTCAAGCGGTAGACGACCTGGTCGGCCATCGCGGCGAACGCCTCGATCAGGGTGACACCCGGGTCCGAGACGTTGTGGTCGGTCCACTCGGGGCAGCGGCGCTGCACCATCCGCTTCGCGTCGTCCACGAAGTCCTGGAAGCGCCGGTCGTCGAGGTTGGGGACGGGCAGGGTCACGGGTCTCGCCCCTCTCACTCGTGCTCGGGGATGGAGTAGAACGGGAAGACGAGGTTGCGCTGGTCGTTCGTGGAGCGGACGACGTACGCGACGTCGACCAGGAGCGTCGAGGGTGCGGCCGGGTCGGGGCGCACCTCGACGTCGGTGACCTCGATCCGCGGGACCCAGCGGGTCAGGCTCGTCTCGACCTCGAAGGCGACCGTGCCGCAGAGGGTCTCGTCGACCGACTCGAAGACGAGGTCGTGGATGCCGCAGCCGAAGTCGGGGCGCATCGGACGCTCGCCCCGTGCTGTCCCGAGCACGAGGAGCATGGCCTGCTCGACGTTCGCGCTGCCGCTCACCATCGACGTCCCGCCGGCGGGGCCGACCCCCATGGGGAACGCGAAGCCGGTTCCGACGAAGTCGACCGTCGCCACGTCAGCCCCCCACCAGGACGGTGGTGCCGGTGCCCACGAGCGAGGCCCCCGGCACCGCGCACGCGGTGCAGGCGTCGCCGGAGCGTGCCAGCGGCGTGCCGCCGGCGAGGACGGTCGCGCTGCCCTGCACCACCACACCGGTCTGGGTGAGGGGCACGACGAACGGGTCGCTCGGGTGCAGCCCGACGTGCGGCGGCGTGCACGTGCCCTGGGCGCCCACCACCACGACCGGTTTCCCGCCCACCTGCACGGTGGCGCAGGTACCGGCGGTCACCGGCGCCGAGAACGGCATCGGCGGGCCGGGCTGCGGCGCGCCGGACGCCGGGTTCGGCACCAGGTGGGTCGCGCAGGTGGCAGTGACCTTGTCACCGAGCACCGCTGCGGGAGAACCCATGTCCGTTCCTCTCCTCACGTCAGTTGAGCTTGACGAGGCCACCGGAGACCTCGACCTGCGGACCGCCGTCGATGCTCACCCCGGCGCCGCCCTTGAGGGTCAGGGTGCTGCCGGCGTCGAGCGTGATGGACCCGTCACTGGTGACGGAGACCTCGCTGGAGCCGGTGATGCTCACCGCGCCCGACGAGCTGATCGTGATCGTGGTGTCGGACTGCTTCAGGGCGATGCGCAGCGAGTCGTCGCCGCTGACCAGCGCGGCCCCGCTCTTGGCGTCGTCGTCCAGGAACACCAGGCGGTGCCCCAGCCGCGACACGAAGCCGCGGCGGCGCACGGCCCCCGTCGAGCGGTCGACCAGGTCGTCACCGAGCCGGGGCAGGTCGACCCCGTTGTAGAGGCCGCCGACCACGTAGGGACGCCGGGTGTCGCCGTGCTCGAAGGCGACCAGCACCTCGTCGCCCACCTCCGGCAGCCACACCGCCCCGCGCCGGTCGCCCGCGCCGAGCTGGGCCAGGCGCGCCCACCACGACTCGTAGTCGTCAGCCAGCCACGGGAAGGTCACCTTCACCCGGCCGGCCCCGTCGGGGTCGTCGACGTCGGTGACCACGGCGGGGACGACGCCCGGGACCTGCGGCTGCGCCGGCGCCCCGCCGGTGAGCCGCAGCAGCGAGCGGTCGTGGCGTCCGCTGATGCCCAGGTACGTGCGGTACCCGCGGGAGTCGTGGACGTGCCGGGCCGACGTCAGCGTGTACCGCCCGTCGAACGGCCAGCCCGCGTGCCCCACCGAGACGGCGACCCCGGCGCGCAGGCGCGGGTCGCCGACCGCGACGCCCTCGGCCTCGGCGTGCACGCTGGCCAGGCTCTCCGCGAGGGCCCCGGCCACGGCGTCGGCCTCGCCCTGGTCGGCGATCGGCCGCGTCACGCTGACGTGGCCGGCGCCGCCGAAGGCGCCGGACAGCTCGGAGGGCGAGATGCCCACGCTGGCGGCGACGGTCGTCGCGCGGGAGCGGCCCACGACGGCCTTCTTCGAGCGCGGGTCCCAGCCGCGCACCACGACGTCGTCGACCTGCGCCCCCGCGGTCACCCGCGGGCGGAACGACAGCAGGGTGGTGCCGACCTTGAGCTGCAGCGGGGCCGCGTGCTCGTCGAGCGCCGCCGACGGGTCGGGGGCCTCGTCCGCGCCGGTGGGGCGTCTCCACTGCAGGCGTCCGTCCTCGACCGTCAGCTCGTGACCGGTCTCGCGCGCCCGGCCGGTGAGGAGCTCCCAGTCGGTGCTGTTCACCTGCGAGACGTGGTCGTGCGTCGGTCCGCCGTCGTCGACGCGACCGAGCGGCACCCCCGCGCGGTCGGCCACCCGGCGCACCAGGTCGGCGTCGGTCACGTCGTTGTAGGTGGCGGTGCGCCGGCCACGAGCGAGCCGGTGCGACACGTCGTAGCCGCGAAGGGTGGCGGTCGAGCCGTCCTCGCCGAGATCGCGCTCGAGCGAGGTGATCTCGGCCTTCACCAGGCAGGTCTGCACGCCGTCACCCAGCCGCGTCGACCCGACCTCGCAGGTGCTGCCGATCCGCACCCCCAGGGTGCGCAGCAGGTCGTGGCCGGGGTCGACGAACGTCACCTGCACCATGTCGGGCTGGTGCAGGCGGGTGTCGACCACGACCTCGAGCACCTTGGCGGCGAGCTCCTCGCGCAGCGGGGTGCCGTCGAGGGTGACCACCGGACGCGTCCCGAACGAGCGGATCTCAGCCACGGCCGGACCTCACGTGCTCGCGCGCGTCGGCCAGCGGCGGCAGCAGCAGCGCCGTGCCGCGCGGGACGCGCACCGGGTCGTCGATGCCGTTCGCGGCGGCCACCGCGCGCCACAGGCCCGGGTCGCCGTACTCGCGCTGGGCCACCGCGGCCAGGTCGTCGGCGCCGGCGAGGACGGCGCGGCGGCGGCCGACGGGCCCGCCCGAGGTCGGGTTGGTGCGCCCGGGCTCGGTGGTGTGCTCGGTCATCCGCAGGTTCACCTTGGCGCGCACCGGGGTGCCGTCGGGCGCGAACATCGTGTGGTCGATCTTGAGCCGGTCGATGTGCAGCGGACCCCACTTGCGGCCGCCCCACTCCAGCAGCAGCAGAGGCGGTGACGGCACGTCGGCCTCACGCGAGGTCGGGGTCGAACGGGTCCAGGTGACGAGCTGCACGAGCGCGTCCGGCACGCTGCGGCCCGGGTCGTCGACCGAGTCCAGGACGATGTCCATGATGTAGGTGACCGGCTTGGCGCCGGTGAACTCCGGCTCCGGCGACTGCACCGCGCCGCGGGTGCGGCGGCGCTGCCACGTCGCCCCGGTGCGCAGCGTCAGCGTCGCCGGGTTGTAGTGCAGGGTCAGCGGCGCGCCGCCCTCACCGCCCTGCGGGACGAGCCTGGCCCGGACCAGCGCCCCGGCGCTCACGAGCCGCTCATCACGAAGCCGTTGTGCGCCAGCTCGATCGTCTCCTCGGCGGCGCTGCTGCCCGCCGAGGACAGCTTCGGCCCGGAGTACCGCACGGGCCAGACGCCCTCGAGGTTCCAGCGCGCCACCACGCGGCCGTGCCCGTCCTGGGCGACGACCGAGGCGGTGGTGCGCTTCAGGGTGCGGCGCACCTCGCTGAACCAGCTCGCGAGCCGGACGCTGTCGGAGTCGACCGGCCGGGTGATGCGCACGTTCGCGTAGGTGACGCCGGCGGGGAGCCGGTGCACGTGCTCGCTGTTGCCACCCTCCTTGAACTCGTACACCTCGTAGTGCGCGTCGAGCCCCTGGCAGCCGGTCACGTGGTGCAGCGTCAGCCCGCCGATGGTGGCGGAGAAGCGCAGCGCCAGCGCGGGCTCGTGCGGGGTGGCCATGCAGGTAAGAGACCGGCGCCGCTGCACAGATACACCCGTCGAGCGCCGGTCTCAGTCCGCCAGCAGCGCCGCTCGCTCGCGTTCGACCAGCAGCTCGTACCGCAGCCGCTCGCGCACCCGCTCGTACACCGCTGCGGCGCAGACGCTCTCGTCGTCCAGGACGTCGTCGTCCGGCTCGTCGTCGAGCTCGTCGGCGGGGTGGACTCCGGGGTGGGCGGCGGGGTGGGCGACGGCGGGTGCGGCGTCCGGCACCGCGTCGTCCACCTCGCGTCGGGGCTGCGGCAGGTCGTCGTGGACGTCGGTCGCGGGCGAGCGCGGCCGCAGCAGGTCGAGGACGTCGGCGGCCCGTGGCCGCGTGCTGGGCGGGGCTCCCCCGCCGGCCGCACACCCGGGTCCGCCACGTCGGCGGCAGACGCGGGACCGGCTCCGGCTCCGGTGCGGCAGCGGCCGCGGCGACGAACGCGGCCAGGCCCTGCACGGGCTCGGGCCGGGGCACCGGCCGGTCGGGTGGAGGCAGGGGCGCCCCCATCCTCAGCACGCGACGCACCGGGCCGGTCGTGGGGGCCGGGAGGGCCTCGACGTCGTCGTCGCGCGACGGCGCCGGGCGTGACGTCCGCGCGTCCGACCGTCGGCTCGTCGTCTGGGGCGGTCGGCTCCCTGCGCCGTGGCGTCAGCGACGTGGGCACGTGGCTCGAGGTCTGCTCCCACGCAGGGCGACCCGCGGCGGGCGGTGCCGGCCCGACCTGGGCCACCGCTGCAGCGGGTGCCGACCGGTCGGGCTCGTGCGCCGCGGGCTCCGCGACCGCGCGACGACCGTCCGGGCCCGGTGCGGCGTGGTCGTCCTCGGCGCGCGCCGAGGGGCGGTCGGCGGCGCCCGGCTCGGCCGCGGGTGCGGGCTCCGGCACCGCGGCCTCGGCGGGTGCCTGGTGCGGCCAGGGCACGCGCCGCGGTCGCACCCGGGCCGGGTGGGCGGGTGGCTCGTGGTCCGTCCGGTCGCCGGCGCCGTCGGGCGCCGCGGCCGGCTCGGGACGTCGCAGCTGTGGCCGGGGCACGGGCGCCGGCGTCGCGGCCGTCGGCTGTGCCGCCCGGGCGGGGTCGGGGTCGGCCAGGTCGGGCCGGATCTCCCCCGAGGTGAACCAGTCGGGCACGCCGGACGCCGTCGGGGCGCTGCGAGGCAGGTCGGGCAGGACGGGGTGGTCCGCAGACGAGGCCGTGCGCGGGGCGGGGGCGGAGGGCGCAGGACCGGAGGACGCCGGGGTCGGCAGCGCGATGGTCGGGGGCTCGTCGGCGGCGGGGTCGGTGCCGCGCCGGACGGCGGCGTCCAGCGTGCGCACCGACGACGCCCCCACCAGGGGGCGTACGCGGGACGGCGTCGGCACGTCCGGTGACGGCTCGTCGTGACGCACCTCGTCCGGGGTGTCGACCGCCGCGCCGATGGGCTCGGGACGCGGGCGCACGGCAGCGTCCGGTGGCGCGGCGGCCTCGTGGCGACGCGGGCCGACGTCCGGTGACCCGTCGTCGTCCTGGCGGGTGCGCGACACCACCGGAGGGGGCGCGGGCACGTCGTCCGACGGCACCGCCGTGGGGTGCGCCGTCGGGCTGGGAGCTGTGAGGGGCGTCGTGGCGGGGGCTGCCGGCACGTCGTCGCCGCCGCCGGCGTCGTGGGACCAGACGCCCCGTGACCCGACCAGCCCGACCGACGCACGGTCCGCGACCGGCGCACCGGGCAGGGGGTCGACGCTCGCCCGGGTCGCGTGGGCGATCACGGCGACCGGGGTCGGGGCCGGCTCGTCCGCCGCTGCGGTCACCACGGGCCAGCGCGGCACCGGCGCGTCGGCGTAGCCCTCCTCGGGTGCGCTGGGCGTGACGAGCACGGCACCGGCCGGCGCAGCCGTCGCCTGCTCGTGGCCGAGCGGCTCGAGCGCCGGCGGCACCTGCCACCTGGTCGCGAGCGTCTGCACGAAGTGCAGCGGCTCGGCCGCGGTCGACGTGTCGGCCGTCGAGACCGCCTGCAGCGCAGGCAGGTCGCGCCACGCGCCGGACGGTCGTCGCGGCTGGGTCGGCCGACGCGTCGGGGCGTCGGTGCCGCCGTCGTCGGTGCCGTCCGCCTGCTCGGCCGCGCGACGTCGCCAGGGCCAGCGCACGGCTCACTCCTCCTCGGCGCGCTGCACGATCGCACCGATCTCGCTGACGAACCGCTGCCGGGTGGGGTGCTCGAGGTCGAGGATCTCGCCCAGCGGCCAGTGGAAGTGGTAGGCGACGTACGCGATCTCCTCGTGCAGGCGGTCGCTCGCGTACGTCACGATCCCCCCGGGCGGCTCCCCGACAGGTCGACCTCGAAGTCGTGCTCGCACGACGGGCAGCGCACGGCGGCGCGGGTGCCGCCCTCGGAGTTGATCCGCCGGTAGTGGTCCTGCAGGAACGCGAGGTCGGTGGCGAACATCCCCTCCACCGTGCCGACGTTGACGTCGGAGAGCCCGCCCAGTGAGGTGATCACCCGGCTGAGCAGGATCACCGTGAGGTACGCCTCGTTGTCGCGGACCCGCGGGTCGCGCAGCGGGGCGATCTCGTCACGGGCCGTGGCCAGGCGCATCGTCCCCTCCCGGTGCACCTGGCCGGATCCGTCGACGTACCCGCGCGGGAGGGTGAACGGGAACTCGGTGACGAGCCCGTCGAGCGCCGCGTCGGCCGTGGCCGGCCCCATCAGCCGACCTCGAGCTTCTCGTGGGTGATCGTGACCGTCTCGAGGAGCACCGTGTCGGTCGCCGGCCTGGAGCTTGCCGATCTCGACCCGGCAGGGCCAGCCCGCGAAGAAGTTGAACCGGCTGACCTCGCCGTGGGCGTAGTCGAACAGCACGATCGAGCCGTCCTTGCGGGCGTCGTCGATCTTGCCCTCCTGCACCTTCTTGATCCAGTCCCAGAAGGCGGCGTCGGCCACCTTGCCGCGCGAGAGCACGATGTCCTCGAACTTCACGGTGCCGGGCAGCTTCTTCATGATCGGCTGCGCGCCCATGTTGTTGGACCGGTGCTCGATGACGCCGACGGCGATGCTGAGACCGTCGACCTCCTTGAACTGGGCGATGGTGATCCCCTTGATCTCCACGTGGAACGCGTACGTGGCGATCGGGTCGATGCCGATGGGCATGGCTCCTCCTACTCACTCACTGCGGACGTGCCGCTGGGCAGCTGGGCGAGGCGGAAGACGACGAACTCCGCCGGCTTCACGGGGGCGATCCCGATCTCGCAGACCACCTGGCCCGACTCGATCACCTCGCTGGGGTTGGTCTCGTCGTCGCACTTGACGTAGTACGCCTGCTCCGGCGTGGCGCCGAACAGGGCGCCCTGCTGCCAGCACAGGTAGAGGAACGCGCTGATGGTGCGCTTCACCCGTCCCCACAGGTCCTGGTCGTTCGGCTCGAACACCACCCAGCTGGTGCCGGCGAGGATCGAGCCCTCGACGAAGTTGAACAGGCGGCGGACGTTGACGTAGCGCCACGCCGGGTCGCTCGACAGCGTGCGGGCGCCCCAGACCCGGATGCCCCGCCCCGGGAAGGCGCGGATGCAGTTGACGCCCACCGGGTTCAGCAGGTCGTGCTCGAACCGGGTGATGTTGGTCTCGAGGTCGATGGCCCCGCGCACGATCTCGTTGGCGGGCGCCTTGTGCACACCGCGCTCGGCGTCGTTGCGCGCCCACACCCCGGCCATGTGGCCGGACGGCGGGACCATCGTCGTGGAGCCCGTCGCCGGGTCGAGCACCTTCGCCCACGGCCAGTAGAGGGCCGCGAACTTCGAGTCGTAGCCGGCCTCGTCGACCCGCCAGTCGCGCACGGCCTGGGCGTCCAGGCCGGGCAGGGTGTCGAGGATCGCCATCCGGTCGCCCATCAGCTCGCAGTGGCTGATCAACGCCGTCTGGATGCCCTTGACCTGCTCGCGGTCGAGGTTGCCGCGCTCGTACTCCGACATCAGGTCGGGGACGCACACCATCGTGACGGTGTCGACGGCCTCCAGGCCGGCGAAGCCCGTCCGGTCGCGCGAGTCGCCCACGTACTGCGCCGGCGCCACCGAGACCGGTTGCGCCGCAGCGCTCGCGGTGAGGACCACCTGGCCGGCCGCCGGACGCTCGATCGCGGCGCCCCGACGCTCCTCGCGCTCGACCAGGCGCACCAGCTGCGACTGCTCGTTGACCACCGTCACCACGTTGTGGCGCTGGCGGCGGCTCGTGGTGAGCCCGTCGAAGGTCTCGTGGCGCTCGCCCTGGCGCACCTCGAGGCGGAAGGTGTCGGCGGCGCCGTCGTCCGGGTGGTGCACCTCGACGGTGGTGCCGGCACCGGTGTCTCCCGGCAGCAGCGACTCGACGGTGTACGCCTCGAGCGGCGTCTCGCCGCCGCTGCCCAGCGCGGCGCGGGCCGGTGCGGGCGCGGCGTCCACCGCGTCCCGGCCGACGCGCACGACGTACGCGACGCCGCCGCCGTTGTTGAAGTAGGCGTACACGGCGTGCGCCAGGTAGCACCCCGGCGTGAAACCGCCGAAGGCGTTGGTGAACTGGGTCCAGTTCGTGACGAGCGTCGGCGTGTGGAGCGGACCCTCGGCGGCCAGGCCCACGAAGGCGGCGACGGCGGTGCCGACCCCGCTCAGCGGACGGCTGCTCGGCTCGAGCTCCTCGACGTACACGCCGGGAGACAGGTACTGGGGCATGGTCGCCTCTCTGGGTCTGTGCGGCTGGGGCTGTGCGGCTGGGTGGTGGTGCTGCGGCTCCGCGGAGTGTGACCCCCGGGCGCGACACGCCCGGCGTGTCGCGCCGCGGGTTCACACTCGGCGGGGTGGGTGGGTCAGAGACGCGGCGGGTCCTGCTCGGCCCGGGCGTCGCGCAGCCCGTCGCCGAAGGCGGACCCGAGGCGACCGACGAAGGACACCGTGCGGGTGGCCCGCTCGGCCACCTCGTCGGCGGCCCGCTCGAGGGCGCCGTCGGGCTCCTGGCCGGTCACGGGCGTCGCGTCGGCCCCCATCAGAACATCTCCGCGAGCGCGTCGTAGCCCTCGCCGAGGGCGTCGTGGACCTGGTCGCCGGCCTCGCTGACGGCGTCGTACACGCCGCCCGCGGTGTCGGAGACGACGTCGCCGACCCCGCCGACGAAGCCCGCGGCGTCGTCGTAGACCTCGCCCGCGTACTCGACGGCGTCGTAGGCCGCGTCCCCGAGCGACTCACCGACGTACCGGAGCCCGTCCTCGAGCAGCTCGCGGGTGTCGATGCCGGTGTCGCCCTCGAACCGGTCGACCAGGTGGCTGAAGCCGCCGTCGGTGATCGCGTCGAGCGCCGAGCTGCTGGCGTCGAGGTAGCGGTCGGCGGCGGTGTCGACGTCCCCGCTGAGCAGCGCACCGGTCGCGAACCCCGTGTCGTACAGGGCGTCGATGGCCTCCTCGCCGATCGAGCCGAAGTCCTCGTCGGACATGGCGTCCCCTCTCGTGGTGGCCCGGTCGGTCGACCGGATGTGACTGGGAAGAGCGGCCGCCGCGGCGGCAGATACCCGCGCCGTCGGTCGTGCCCCGAGGGGCAGACGTCCGGCCGATCAGGACGCGGGCGTCGGCGGCGGCGGGTCGGCCGGTGCTGCCGCCGGTGGTGCTGCCTCCGGGGGTGCCGCAGCCGGTGGTGCCGCTGCGGCAGGCGGGCGTGCGGCAGCCGGGCGTGCGGCAGCCGGGCGTGCACCGGCCAGGGCCTGCGCCACCACCGACTGCGCCTGGGCGAGGGCGGCCTGCGCCTGAGCCGCCTGCGCGAGCGCCATCCGCAGCACCGTCACCGGGTCGACCGGTCGACCGGGCTGCCCCGACGCACCCGGACGCTGCCCGGGTGCCTGACCGGGCGCCTGACCGGGCGGTCGACCCGCCGGCTGCCCCGGACGCTGCGCCTGCGGGGGCCGTCCCGGCTGCTGCCCCTGCGCCACCGCGCGGGCCAGCTGCTCGCGCTGGCGCGCGGGGTCGACCGGCCCGCCCGGGCCCGGCTGTCGCGGCACCCCGCCTGCCGGGGGCCCAGCCGGACCCGTCGGACGCTGCGCCACCGTCTCGCGCTGACCACCGGCGCCGGTCATCCGCACGTCCATCGGGCGGTGCACGGCGGGCGCCGACGGCGCCGTGACACGGGTCGGGAGCGGGACGGTCACGGCCACCTCGGCCTGCAGCTTCATCTCGCCGCCGAAGTTGCCGGGCATCATCCGCTTGGGCCCGGCGGCGACGTTGAGGTGCCACAGGCCCAGCTCGCGCAGCGGCTCGGGGACCCGGTCGGACGGGAACACGTCGAAGCGGGCGAGGGCGGCGAGCACCGAGGCCAGCACGTGGTGCTCCAGCGCGGGGTCGGGCACGCCCCACACCGACAGCAGGTAGTACAAGTCGTAGCGGGGCGGCGGCGGGCGGCGTCCGACGATGCGGCCGGTCTCGTCGAGCACCGGCTCGTGCATCACGTCGCGACGAGCGGCGTTCTCCCGCACGTCGTACAGGAAGGCGTTGACCGTCGGCGCCTGCACCGCGGCGAACCAGGGGCGGTTGGGCACGTCGAACGCGACGGCGATGCCGGCGTCGCCGAGCGCCTCGTCGGTGATGAGCCTCGCCAGCGCGGCGTCGACCTCGTGGAACACGGCGGCTCCCTCGTCCGCGTGGCCGGGTGCCACGTCACCGGCGCTGAGCGCCCGGAGGGTGCCCCTGATACGCGCTGCCCGTTGGCGCAGCGGCGGAGCCGTCCGGTATCGCCGGCGGTCGCCGGCGGCTCGATCTGGTGCGTCGTGCCGTCGTGGCACGGCCCCGAGGGAGGAGGACCCATGAGCGAGCTGGGTGAGGACGAGCAGACGATCTACGACGTCGGGACGTACGTCGGTGGCGCGGGGGCGCTGCTCGCGCCCATGGCCGAGGGCGTGGCAGGGGCCGCGGCCGGTGCCGCCGGGGCCGCGGTCATCGCCGCGGCGGGCGCCGGCGCCCTGATCGGGACCGGCATCGAGTACGCCACCGACGGCGCGATCAGCGACGCGCTCAGCGACGGGCTGCTCGACCTGGTCGGCGAGGAGGAGTCGTACGCGGCGGCGCAGGCCTTCGACGACGGCGAGATCCTGGACGGGTTGGGGCACATGGCCTCCGGCGCGTACGACACCGTCTCGGAGTACGCCGGCGACACCTACGACACGGTCTCCGAGTACGCCGGCGACACCTACGACACGGTGTCCGAGTACGCCGGTGACGCCTACGACGCGGTCTCGGAGACGGCGTCCGACGCCTACGACAGCGTCTCGGACGCCGCGAGCGAGGCCTGGGACGCCGTCACCGACTGGTGAGCAGGCACGCACGACGGCGGGCCCCGGACGATGTCGTCCGGGGCCCACCGCCTTCCGCGACCGGCGCGGGGCACGTGCTCAGCGCAGGACGGGGAACCTGCGCACCACGGCGAGGCGGCTCCACCAGCCGCCCACGCCCCATACGCGGTCCGCGCCGGCAGCAGCCAGACCGACGAGCACCAGCGCGTAGACCAGGTGGTCGTCGAGGAAGGGGTGGTTGACCACCGGCAGGACCGCGGTCCACATCAGCACCAGCAGCAGGGCACCTGCAGCGGCGGCGACGCGCATCGCGAAGCCGGCGACCAGCGCGACGCCGATGCCGAGCAGGCCGGCCATGAACAGCCAGTCGGCCCAGGCCTGGCCCGAGATGGCCGTGTAGACACCGGAGAACGGGCCCTCGACGCCTCCGAGGAAGCCCGAGGTGGGCGAGCCGCCGTTGATCCAGGCCCGCTCGGTGGGGGTGGCGAAGCCGAGGCCGAACAGCTTGTCGACGAAGGCCCACGCGAAGACCGACCCGAGGGCGATCCGGGTGACGGCCCACACCCGGTCGGCGACGGACGGCTCGCCGAGGTCGACGAGCTCGGGGTGCACCTGCTCGGCGTTGACGACCGGTGCGGCGTCGGGCGAGCCGGGTCGGCGGTGGACGGTGGTGCGCATCGTGATCTCCTCCTCCGGGACGGACCGCCACCGGGTCGGTGGGCGAGGTCCTGGTCCTTCGTGGCTCCCACGCTAGGGACGGCGGGAGGAGGGGCGCCGCGGTCGCACGTCCCGACCTGGGGGGACCTTGGTCCCGACCCGCCGGCCCGCTCAGCGCGGGCGGCCCTCGGGGTGCTGGTCGAGGGTGGCCGCGAAGACCGCTGCCTGGGTGCGCCTCTGCATGCCGAGCTTGGCCAGCAGGTTCGACACGTAGTTCTTCACCGTCTTCTCGGCCAGGTGCAGCCGCTCGCCGATCTCGCGGTTCGACATCCCGTCGGCGATGAGCTCGAGGATGCGTCGCTCCTGCCCGGTGAGACCGGCGAGCCGGCTGTCCTCCTGCGGGCCGTTGCGCAACCGCTCCAGCACGTGCGCCGTGGTCGTCGGGTCGAGCAGCGAGCCGCCGGCGGCGACGGTGCGGATGCCCCGCACCAGGTCGCTGCTGCGGATGTCCTTGAGCACGTAGCCCGCGGCGCCCGCGACGATCGCGGCGAACAGCGCCTCGTCGTCGTCGTAGGAGGTCAGCACCAGCGCCCTGATCGACGGGTCGATCGCCCGCACGTCGCGGCACACCTCGATGCCGCTGCCGTCGGGCAGCCGGGCGTCGAGCACGGCGACGTCGGGGCGCAGGGCGGGGATGCGCCGGCGCGCCTCGGCGGCCGTCGCCGCCTCCCCCACCACCTCGAGGTCGTCCTCGGCGTCGATGAGCTGGCGCAGCCCGCTGCGCACCAGCTCGTGGTCGTCCAGCAGGAACACCCGGGTCATCCCCGCAGCATCGCACCTGCAACGCCCGCCGGGACGGGACCAAGGTCCCGCGCTCGTGGGCCGTGCGGCCGTGGAGCGACCCGGGTCGGGCGGCGCACGCTGACGAGGTCGGGCACGCGACCGCCGTGCCGACGAGGAGGTCCCACGATGAGCACGTCCCCTGCCCCCCGCCGCGTGGTCGTGGCGTACGACGGCTCGACGCCGGCGCGGACCGCGCTCGACCTGGCCTGCGACCTGGCGGCCGCGCGCGGGCTCCCGCTGCACCTGGTCTGCGCCGTCGACGCCGACGACGCCGTCTCGGCCGAGGCGTTCACCGCGACCGCGCACGCGGCGCTGGCCTCGGCCCGCGCGCTGGCCGAGGCGCGCGGTATCGGCACGACCACCGCCGCACCCCTCGGGTCGCCGTCGGCCGCGGTGCTGCGCCAGGTCGGACCGCACGACCTGCTCGTCACCGGCACGCACGGCCACCGTCCGGTCGCACGCGTCTTCCTCGGCTCGACCAGCTCGGCGCTGGTGACGCACTCGCACGCCCCGGTGCTGGTGGCGCGCCGCAGCACCGCGGCGCCGGACGCGCCGGTGGTGGTCGGCGTCGACGGCTCGCCGTCCTCGGCCGCCGCGGTCGCGCTGGCCGCCGACGAGGCGGACGCGCGCGGGGTCGGCCTGCGGGCGGTGCTGGCGCTGCCGCCGGTCGTCGACGCGGCGGGCCTGGTCGACGTGCCGGACGGCGAGCAGCTGCAGGAGGCGCGCGCCCTGGTGACCGAGGCCGTCGCGGGCCTCGCCGAGGACCACCCGGACGTCGACGTCAGCGCCGCGGTCGTCGTGTCGCACCCCGTCGACGCTCTGCTGGGGGCCTCCCAGACCGCGTGCCTGGTGGTCGTCGGCAGCCGCGGCCACGGCGCGCTGCGGCGGATGCTGCTCGGATCGGTGAGCCGCGAGGTCTCCCAGCGCGCGGCCTGCCCCGTGCTGGTGGTGCACCCGGTCGCGCAGAGGTCGGAGCCGGTGCCGTCGCAGGCCGTGCGCGAGCAGCTGCCGGCGGCGCTGCTCTGACCGCGGAGCCGGTCGGGGCCCGCGCGCCTCGTTAGCATTCCGACGATGGACACCTCGCACCGCCAGGACGAGCCGGCGGCACCCGGTCCGGTGCGGGTGCTGCCGACCCTGGGCGCGGTCGACCTCGACGACCTCCTGCTCGAGCTGCGCGAGCGGGCGAACGCCGCGCGTGCCTCGCACGAGCGCCTCGCCGCGCTGCTCGACGCCGTGGTCGTGGTCGCGTCCGACCTCGACCTGGCCTCGGTGCTCGACCGCATCGTCTCGACCGCCCGGCTGCTGGTCGGGGCGCGGTACGGAGCCCTCGGCGTCGTCGGCGGCGACTCGCGCCTGGTCGAGTTCCGCACCCAGGGCGTCGACGACACGACCCGCGCGGCGATCGGCGACCTGCCGACGGGACGCGGCGTGCTGGGTCTGCTGATCGAGGACCCCCGCCCGCTGCGCCTGAGCGAGATCACCGACCACCCCCGGGCGGTCGGCTTTCCGCCGAACCACCCGCCGATGCACGGCTTCCTCGGCGTCCCGATCCGCACCCGCGACGCGGTGTTCGGCAACCTCTACCTCGCCGGCAAGCTCGGCGACGGCTCCGGGCCGCACGAGTTCAGCCAGGACGACGAGGACGTCGTGGTCGCCCTCGCGTCCGCCGCCGGCATCGCGATCGAGAACGCGCGCCTGTACGCCCGCGGACGTGCGCGCGAGGAGTGGCTGAGCGCGGCCGCGCGCTTGCGTGCCCGTCCTGACCGCAGGAACCGTCGCGGACCCGTGGGGGCTGGTGCTCGAGGCGACGTCCCGGGCGTCCGGCGCCGACCTGGTCGTGCTCGTCCACCCCGACGGCTCGGGCGCCCCGCCCGAGCTCGCCGACCTGGCGACCCGGGCGGGCGAGGCCCGCGCCCCCCGGTCGGGCGGCGGCGGGACGTGGTCGCGCGCGCTGGCGCTGCCGCTGCAGGCGACGGGTCGCTCGCACGGGGTGCTCCTGCTCGCCTGGACGAGCGCCGGCGAGCCGCCCGACCTCGCGGTGGTCAGCGCCTTCGTCGACCAGGTCTCGCTCGCCGCGGACGTCGCCGCGGCCCAGCTCGACCGCGAGCGCCTGGCGGTGCTCGAGGACCGTGACCGCATCGCCCGCGACCTGCACGACCTGGTCATCCAACGCCTCTTCGCGGTCGGGCTGTCGGTGCAGGCGGTCGCCCGGCACGACCTGCCGGACGCGGTGGGCGAGCGGCTCGACTCGGTCGTCGACGACCTCGACGCGTCGATCAAGGACCTGCGCAGCGCGATCTTCCGGCTGCGCGAGCGACGCGGGCCCGCGACGCTGCGCGACGACCTCGACGACGAGATCACCGCCGCGTCCGGCACCCTCGGCTTCACCCCCCACCTGCACACCCGCGGCCCGCTGGGTGCCGTGCCGGCCGAGCTGGCCGCCGACGTCGTCGCCGTGGTGCGCGAGGCGCTGTCGAACGCGGCGCGCCACGCCGCCGCCCGCTCGGTCACCGTCGAGATCTCCCTCGCCGCCAGCGCCGTCGAGGTGGTCGTCACCGACGACGGAACCGGCCCGACCCCGCGGGCCGACGGGCACCGCGGCGGCCTCGAGAACCTGCTCACCCGTGCCGAGCGCCGCGGCGGCTCCTGCCAGCTCGCCCCCCGCCCCGACGGCGGGACCCGCCTGCGCTGGACCGCGCCCGTACCCGCCCCCGTACCCGCCGCACCTGGAGGACGTCCGTGAGGATCCTGGACGCCGACGCGCTCGCGTCCGCGCTGCCGTCGAGCCTGCGCGAGGGCGATCCGCGCGTCGTCGTCACCGGCAACCACGCGACGCCGATGTCGACGCTGGCGCTGGTCGACGCCGCGCTGCCCACCTACCGGCTGTTCGCGCTCAACGCGCGCGCCGGCCTCCCGCTGCGCGACGGGGTGACCCCCGAGACCTGCTTCGTCGGGCCCGGCATGCGCCGGCACCCGCGGCTGCACTACGTGCCGGCCCGGTTGTCGTTGGCGCCCAGGCTCTTCCACACCACGATGCGCCCGGACGTGGTGCTGCTGCACACGACCCTCCCGCGCGACGGGCAGGTGTCGCTCGGCACCGAGGTGAACATCCTCCCGGCCGCCGTCGAGGCGGTCCGCGCGCGCGGCGGGCTGGTGGTCGCGCAGCTCAACCCGAGGATGCCGTGGACCGGTGGCGACGCCGTGCTGCGACACCGACCTGGTCGACCTGGCGGTCGAGGTCGACGAGCCGCTCGGTACGCACGACCCGGTGCTGCCCGACGACACCGCCCTGGCCATCGGCGAGCGGGTGGCCGGCCTGGTCCCGACCGGCGCCACCGTGCAGGCCGGCATCGGCGCCGTGCCCGATGCCGCCCTCGCCGGTCTACGGAGCCACCGCGGCCTGCGGGTCTGGACCGAGATGTTCAGCGACGGGGTGATGGCGCTCGAGCGCTCCGGGGCGCTCGACCTCGACCACCCCGTGCACGCCACGTTCCTGTTCGGCTCCCAGGAGCTGTACGACTGGGTGGACGGCAACCCGCGCGTGGTGATGCACCGCACCGAGACCGTCAACGCGCCGGGCCGCATCGCCGCGCAGCCGGCGATGACGTCGATCAACACCGGGCTGCAGGTCGACCTGTTCGGGCAGGTGAACGCCTCCCGCATCGGCGCGCGCATCCACTCCGGCTTCGGCGGGCAGAGCGACTTCGTCAGCGGCGCCGTCCAGAGCCGCGGCGGCCAGGCCGTGATGGCGCTGCGGTCGTGGCACCCCAAGGCCGACGTGTCGACCGTCGTCGCCCTGGTCGACGAACCGGTCACCTCGTTCCAGCCCAGCGTCGTGGTGACCGAGCACGGCGTGGCCGAGCTGTTCGGCGTCCCCGAGCAGGAGCAGGCCCGCCGGCTGGTCGAGCACGCCGCCCACCCCCGGGTGCGCGAGGAGCTGCGCGAGGAGGCCGCCGGGCTCGGACTGGCGGGACCTTCGACCCTGCCCTGACGCGCCGCCTGCTGCGAGCGTGGTCCGCAGGAGCAGGGACGGACCGGGAGCTGAGGACGATGACGACGCGACAGCACGACACGGGTCACGGCAGCCCGGGCGGCACCTGGGCCCACGACGTGGAGGTCCTGCCCCCGGGTCGCTGCTGGGCGCTGCTGCGCGAGAGCGACGTCGGCCGGCTTGCTGTCGTCGTGGGCGGCCACCCGGAGATCTTCCCGATCACCTACGCCGTCGACCACGGCTCGGTGGTGTTCCGGTCGGCCGGCGGCACGAAGCTCGACGCCGCCCTCGACCAGCCGGTCGCCCTCGAGGCCGACGCGGTCGACCGCGAGCGCGGCACGGCCTGGAGCGTCGTCGTGCACGGCACGGCGCACCGGGTGCGGGGCCTGCACGACGAGCTCGACGCGATGACCCTCCCCCTCGAGCCGCACCACCCGGGCCCGAAGCCGCACCTGGTGCGGATCGAGGTCGACCGGATCACCGGTCGGGTGCTGCCGCTCGTCGCCGGGACGGGCACCGCCCTCTGACACCCGCCGGAGCACCCCGCCGGCGTCACGCCGGCCGGACGCCGGCCGACCCTCACGCGAAGGCGGGCATCACCTCGTCGTGGATCAGCTGGAGCTGCTCCGCCACCGACCCGACGCCCGGGATCTCGCGCCCGGTGAACGTCTTGACGATCGACCGGTCGGTGATGGCTGCGATCAGGTGGTTGACGCCGGCGGGCTCGATCTCCTTGATCTTGGCGACGACCTCGTCGGGCGTGCCGGCGAACGACAGCTTCTCCGCGACCTCGGGTGTGGTGAGCTCGATGCCCTTGGCGAGGTCACCGGCGCCGATCGCCTCGATGACCGGCTTCAGCTCCTCGGGGTCGACGCCGTTGCGCTGCAGCTGCTCCGGGGGCATCGACGACGCGTAGATGCCGACCATGCTGCGGGCGGCGTCCTTGGCCGCGGCGGAGTCGCGTCCGACCGACAGCACGACCCAGGCGCCGAAGTCGAGCGTGGTCCAGTCCTTCCCGGCCCTCTCGGCACCGACCTTGAGGTGCTCGGCCGCGTAGTCGTAGGCCTCCCGGGTGTAGCTCAGGGCGTGGTGGCAGCCGTCGGAGTGCTCGGCCGAGGCCACGAACGACTTCGGGCCGCGCATGGCGCCCATCTTCACCGGCACCCGCTCCTGGACGGGCCGCGCGAAGGTGAACAGCCCCTCGTACTGGAAGAACTCGCCGTCGAAGGTGATGGCGCCGTCGTCCAGGAACGTCCGGATCACCTTGACGCCCTCGATCACCCGGGACAGCGGTCTGGTCGTCGTCCAGTCGATCTTGTACTGCGACAGCAGGCCGAAGTTGCCGCTCGAGAGCACCACCTCGGCGCGGCCACCGGTGAGCTCGTCGAGCGTCGCGGCGGCCTGGGCGATGAGCGTGGGCTCGCGCAGCGTCACGGCGGAGACGCTGGGACCCATCCGGACCTGCGTGGTCTGCGCGGCCGCAGCGGCGAACAGCAACCACAGGTCCTTGTGCCAGGTCTCGTCGGCGGCGTAGACCGCGTAGTAGCCCAGCTCGTCGGCGAGGCGGATCGCCGCCAGGCACTCCTCGAGCGAGTAGTCGGGCAGCATCGCATAGCTGAACCTCATCGGATCTCCTTCTCGTGGACGGCGTCTCGGCGGAGCTCGTTCAGCTGCTGGGCGACCTCGAGGGCGTCGCCCTCGGGCACGTGCGAGGAGCTCCGGTCGGGCCGGGCGACCAGCAGGTAGAGCAGCCCGCTGCCGGCGACGACGGCCAGGCCGATGGCGACGATCCAGCGGTCCAGGAAGGTCTCGGTGCCGGGCGCGGGCCTGATGAGCAGGACGATCGCGAACAGGCCGTAGGCCAGGGCCAGGACGTTCACGGCCAGGCCGGCGGTCCCGAGGTTCCACACGCCGGCCGGACGCCACCCGCGCAGCCGCTGCCGCAGTGCGGCCAGCACGACGGCCTGGAAGGACACGTAGATGCCGAGCACGGCGAACGCCGTGACCCGGGCCAGGATCCCCTCCTGGAAGAACACGAACACCGCGATGAGCACCGGCACGACGCAGACCACGAGCAGGGCGTTGGTGGGCACGGCGTGCTTCTGCGACACGTGTGCCATCCAACCGCTGGCCGGGAGCATCCGGTCGCGGGCGAAGGCGTACAGCAGGCGACTGCCCGCCGCCTGCAGCGACAGCACGCAGGAGAGGAAGGCGACGACGGTGACGACCAGGAAGACCTTGGAACCTGCTGTGCCCAAGGCGCTCTCGAGGATGCTCGGGATCGGGTCGGCGTCCTCGCCGGCGACGATCGCGGGCAGGTCCGGGGCGGCGAGCACGTACCCGGCGTACGACAGGAAGCCGGAGACGCCTCCGACCAGGACGGTCAGGACCATCGCCCGCGGTATCTGCCGGGCCGGGTCGGCCACCTCCTCGGCGACGTCGCCGCACGCCTCGAAGCCGTAGAAGAGGAACAGTCCGGACAGCGATGCCGCCAGGAACACGCCGACGTACCCCTCGCCGCCGCCGGCACCCAGCGTGTCGAAGAAGATCGAGTACGGCTGCTCGCGACGGAACAGCAGCAGGAACAGACCGAGCGCGATGACGCCGACGAGCTCGGCGGCCAGTCCGATCTGGGCGATCCGCGCCAGCGTGCGCGTGCCGCTGTAGTTCGCGGCGAAGGCGACGACGAGCAGGCAGGTCGTGGTGACCAGGACGACCACGGGCGTCGCCTCGATCCCGAGCAGCGCCGCGACGAACCCGGCCCCGAACTCGGCGACGGCGGTGATCGTGACGATGACGGCCCAGATGTAGATCCACGAGACGACCCAGGCGTAGCGCCGGTTCCACAGCCGGCGCGTCCACGGGTAGATGCCACCCGCGAGCGGGTACTGGGACACGACCTCGCCGAACACCAGCGCGACGGCCAGCTGGCCCGCGCCGACGATGACGATCCACCAGATCGACGGCGGCCCACCGATGCTCAGGCTGTAGGCGAACAGCGAGTAGACGCCGACCAGGGGCGAGAGGTAGGTGAACCCGAGCGCCATGTTGGCCCACAGGCCCATCCGGCGGTGCAGCTCGCCGGAGTACCCGAGAGCGGCGAGCTGCGCCTCGTCGTCCGTGCGACCCGCGTGCGGTCCGGCGGTCGTCACCAGGCGCCTCCTCCACGTGGTGGCCGAGGCGTCCGGCGGGGTGCCGACGTGACCCGGGCCACAGGGTGCGGCAAAACCTATAGATGCAGAGGTCAGACGACAAGGGCCGTCGGGGTGACCCGCGGACCAGGGCTCAGGCGGACCAGGGTGCGGGCGGACCAGGGCTCAGGCGCTCAGCACGCTGCTCGGTGCGACGAGCCGCAGCCGCCACGGCGTGCCGGCGACGGGCGTCCCGGGCCCGGACGGCAGCGTCGTGGCCGGCGCCAGCTCGCCGACGAGCCGGCTCGGTGCGGTCGAGAGCACCACCCGGTCCTCGTCGTTGACCAGCACGAACGAGCCGGGCGCCGACCCGAGCACGCGCAGCAGGTGTGTCTCGAACCGCCGGACGGGGACGTCGGCCCCGACGACACCGGCGAACTCGCCGTCGACCACGACCGGCTCGGTGAGCGTGAGCAGGTAGCGACCGGTGCCGTGGACGTCGACGTACGGACCCACGACGTGCCGGCGTCCGGTGCGGCGGGGCACGTCGAACCACTCGGTGGCCGTGTAGTCGTAGTAGCCCGTGCTCGTCGGCCGCAGGTCCGGCTCGAGGGAGCGCAGGTGGCCGCCGTCGGGGTCGAGCTGCCACCACTCCAGGCGCAGCGGCCGCCCGGCCCGGGGTGCCACGACCAGGCCGAGGCCGACCGCGAGCTGCTCGGGGTCGAGCAGCAGGTCGCGCACGTCGTCGTCGAGCACCTGCTCCCCCACGGCGTACCTGGCCCGCGCGGCCGGGCCGAGGGCGGCCTCGTGCACCGCGGCGACCGTGGCGAAGACGCGTTCGGCCACCGCGGAGACGGCGGCGGCCACCTGCTCCGCCTCGCCCGCGGGGCTCACGAGACCTCCCGGCGTGCCGTCGTGGCGGCGACGGGCAGCCGCCAGTCGCAGCTCGACCGACCAGCGGGTGCGGCGGTCGATGTGCTCCTCGGTGAGGGTGCGGGCCCGCCCGGCGTCGCGCGCCTCGATGGCGTCGACAGCCGCGCGGTGGTCGGCCACGATCACGTCGAGGAGCGCCGGCTCGTGCGCCGGCGGCCACGGCAGCTGGGCGAGCTCGAGGTGCAGGTCCATCTCCTGCATCGTGAGCCGCACCGACTGCGCGCAGGCCGCGAGCTCGATGTAGTAGCGGCCCTCGGCGCGGCGCTGGGCCGTCACCGACCCCGCCGCCTCCAGCCGGTCGACGATGTCGCGCAGCCGGGCGATCTCGGTGCGCGAGGCCCGGCTCGCGGCCAGCCGCGCGGCGGCCGCGGCGGCGGCGGCGTGGGTGTCGCCGAGCTCGCGCAGGTCGGTGGTGCCGAGCTCGGAGAGCCTCGCCTCGGCCAGCCCGGCGAGGACGTCGTCGCGCGCCCGCACGAAGCTGCCGCCGCCGCGGCCCCGGCGGGTCTCGACCAGGCCGAGGCCCCTCAGCTCGGCCAGCGCCTCGCGCAGCGTCATCGTCGAGACGTTGAGCATGGTGGCCAGCTCGGCCTCGGCCGGGAGCTGCTCGCCGTCGCCCAGCAGCCCGAGGCCGATCGCGCTGCCCACCCGCCGCACGACGGCCTCGCTGCGCAGCGCGCCGTCGTCGAGCGGCGAGAACACCGCGCGCCGCGCGTCGCCGCTGAGCAGCTGCACCCTCGTCTCCTCCTGGACCGCCCGACCGGGCCCTCCCCCGAGCGGGACGGCCCGGGATCCGGGCGCCCAGTGTCGCACCCGACCCCGTCGCGACTTAACCATTGAGTTCAGAGGTTTTTGTGGTTAGCGTGACCGCACCCCGCCCCCTCCGCCCTCGAGGAGCAGCCGTGACCCAGGTCGATCCCGCACCGGCGCCGGGGTCGAGCCCCCGGGTCGACGCCCTCTCCGAGCCGTTCACCCCCGGCGCGCCCTCGAACCCGCCGGAGGTCGCGTCGTTCCCCGAGACGCTGGCGGGGGCCGTCCCGCCGCCGGTGCAGGACGCGAGGACGGCCGAGTTCGTCGAGAAGTGGCGCAACGCGTCGTACAACTGCTTCTCCTCGGGCCACAAGTTCTGCCGCGAGGTCTGTCCCGTCACCCAGGTCGAGCGCAACGAGTCGTGGACGCCGACGGCGTTCCACGCCAACGTCGTGGCGATGGAGCGCGGCGAGCTCGAGATCGCCGACGTCGCAGCCGACTACGTGAACTGCACCCAGTGCGGGGCGTGCGAGCTGCGCTGCCCGAACACCTTGTTCACCGGTGACTTCTACCGGTTCCGCACGCGCACGGTCGACGTCGTCAAGGCGGTGCGGACGCTCGCCGTCGAGAGCGGCGTGCACCAGCCGGGCTGGAGGAGCTGGAACGAGCGCACCGACCTGCGCACGCACGAGCCGGTGCTCGGCGAGCAGCCGGTCAGCCAGGAGACGGTGCGCGACTGGGCCGACGGGCTCGACCTCCCGGTCGGCGGCGAGACCGTCCTGTTCGTCGACTGCGAGGCCGCCTTCTACCGCACCTCGGTGCCGCGGGCCGTCGCGCAGATGCTGCAGCTGGCCGGCTACGAGTTCGGCCTGATGCGCGAGCAGTGGTGCTGCGGCGGGCCGGCGGCCGAGATGGGCTACGCCGAGCAGGCGCAGCGCTTCGCCCGCCACAACCTCGACGACTGGCGCGCCACCGGCACCAAGCGGCTGCTCGTCCTCGACCCGCACGACTACATCAGCTTCACCGAGGACTACCCCCGTTACTTCGGTGAGGAGTTCGACCTCGAGGTCGTCCTGGTGGTCGAGGTGCTGGCGCAGCTGCTGCGTGAGGGACGCCTGACGCCGAACGTGCCTGTGGACCGGGCGATCACGTACCACGACCCCTGCCGGCTCAACAAGCGCAAGGGCATCTGGGAGGAGCCGCGCGAGCTGCTCCGCGCGATCCCCGGGCTGCGCTTCGAGGACGTCGACCGGGTGACGCAGTGGTCGTACTGCTCGGGCGGAGGCGGCGGGCTGCCGGTCGAGAAGCCCGAGCTGACCGCGAAGATCAGCGCGATGCGGCTGGAGCGCGCGGCCGAGCTCGACGTCGACACGCTGGTCAGCGCCTGCCCGTGGTCGGAGCGTCCGCTGTCGGAGGCCGGAGACGCCGAGGACATCGACGTGGTCGACCTGCACGAGCTGTTCGCGCAGTCGCTCGGGATCGACGTCGGCGGCTCGCGCGGCGACGTCGGCGACCGGCGGCTGGCGCAGGAGCGCACCGGCGTCGCGGGTCGCGCCCGCAGGACCCGGGGCAGCGGCGGCGGGTGCGGTGGTGGCGGGTGCGGTGGTGGCGGCTGCGGCGGCGGGTCCGGCGGCTGCGGATGCGGAGGTCACTGACATGACGATCACCGAACCGGCCGGGCCCCTCGGCACCGCGCCGTTCACGACCGCACCGCTCAGCGACGAGCGCCTCGCCACGCTCCTGGCCGCGCTGCGGCCCGTGCTGGGCGAGGACCAGATCCTCACCAGCAAGACCGACCGCTGGAACCGGGCGCGGGTGCCCGCGCCGTTCCCCGTCCACCGCTGGTCGGAGCGGGTGCCCGACCTGGTCGTGATGCCGACCTCGACCGAGCAGGTCGCGGCCGTGGTGCGCATCGCCAACGAGCTGCGCATCCCCGTGGTGCCCCGCGACGGGGGCACCGGCCTCACCGACGGCGCGGTCCCGCACCGTCGGGGCATCGTCGTCGACGTCAAGAAGATGAACCAGATCCACGAGCTCGACCTGGTGAACAGGACGGTGACCGTCGGCACCGGCATCAACATGCTGAAGCTGAACGAGCGGCTCGCCCAGCACGGCCTGTTCTACCCCGACGACCCCGCGTCGTACCCGTGCTCGCTGGTCGGTGGCCGCATCGGCACCAGCGGCTGGTCGCTGATCGGCGCCAGGTACGGGCACTCGCGCGACCTGGTGCTGAGCTTCGACCACGTGCTGCCGACCGGCGAGGTGCTGCACGTCGGCGACGGCATCGGGCGCAAGATCAGCAAGTCCTCCAGCGGGTACCAGCTCAAGCACCTGTTCATGGGCCACCAGGGCACCCTCGGCATCGCGACCCGCGCCACGCTCAAGCTCTACCCCAAGCCGGAGGCCGAGCTGTCCCCGTTCTGGGCGTTCGACGACTACGACGCCGCCCACGCCTGCACCGGCGCGCTGGCGCGGGCCGGGGTCGCCACGTTCGCCGGCGCGGTGCTGTTCGACGAGCACAAGGTCGCCTACCTGCGCCGCGACGACGAGGCCTACATCCCGCAGCCGGCCGACGTGCGGGCTCTGGTGTGCGCCGTGATGTACGGCTACGAGGACGAGGTGAGAGCCGGTGGCAAGCGGCTGTTCCGCATCGCCAGGGAGCACGGCGCCCGCTACCTCGGCGACGAGATCTCCGAGGGAGACTGGGCCGCCCGGCACGACCGCTACGCCACCCCTCTGCACGGTCGCACCAAGGACGGCCAGGTCATCCCGATGTCGTGGCACTGCGAGGACGCGGCGGTGAACTTCTCCGCCGTCCCCGCCGTCTCGAGGGCGTGGCACGAGATCGTCGCCGACCTGCGGCGGAGGACCGACGTCTTCGACGACTGGGGCATGTTCGCCTACACCTCCGCCGACACCGGCGTCGACTACCTGACCGAGATCGACGTGGGCATCTGGGAGCAGCGTCTCGACGACGCCGCCTGGGAGGCGTGGGTGCGGGCCAAGCGCGAGATCGCCGCCGTGGCACTGGCGCACGGCGGGTCGATGAGCGCCTGCCACGGCTCGTGCCGCGAGGGCGAGGTCGACCTGGTGCCCGACGAGCTCGGCCGCGGCTTCGAGGTGATGCTCGACGTCAAGCGCGCCCTCGACCCGAACAACATCATGAACCCGGGCAAGTACCTGCTCGACCGCGCCTACGGATCGGACACGACCAGTGAGAACCGGTGACCAGCCCGCGGGCCCGCACGCGACGGCGGCCTTCCGCTACGCGGACCAGTACGCGGCACCCGAGGCCGAGCGGGTGAGCGAGGTCGCCCAGACCACCTTCGAGCACGTCTACGAGGTCGACCCCCGACTCATGCAGGAGCACGTGCTGCAGCAGACGTTCCCGAACTGGGACACCCTGCGGATCATGCGCAGCCGGCACGACCACCTCGACTGGATGCACCGGCACTTCGCCTCGACGGTCGTCACGGGGTCCGAGCTGCTGGCCGAGGTCGAGCGGGAGGACCCGGACCCGCCGTCGTAGGCACGGGGTGACGCCGGTCGAGCACTTCCGGGGTCGCGGACGGTCGATGTCGGGGCGACCCGCGCCGTGCGGGAGGATCGTCGCCGTGACGGCGACGCTGGTGGCCAAGGACCTCGCGGGCGGGCACGCGCACCGCACCCTGTTCCACGACCTGTCGCTGACCGTGGCGCCCGGCGACGTGGTCGGCGTCGTCGGTGCCAACGGCGCGGGCAAGTCGACGCTGCTGCGGCTGCTGGCCGGGGTCGAGGACCCGCCGGCCGGGACGGTCAGCACCACTCCCCCGGACGCCTTCGTCGGCTGGCTGCCGCAGGAGCACGAGCGCGTGCCCGGCGAGAGCGTCGCCGCGTACGTCGCGCGCCGGACGGGCACGCGCGTCGGCCACGGCGCAGATGGAGGCGGCCGCCGAGGAGCTCGGGTCGGGCGAGCCGGGCGCCGACGACCGGTACGCCGCCGCCTTCGACCACTGGATGGCCTCGGGCGCGGCCGACCTCGACGACCGGCTGCCGCAGGTGCTGGCCGACCTCGGCCTGCCGCTCGACGTCGGGGCGCAGATGACGGGCCTGTCCGGCGGGCAGGCCGCCCGGGTGGCGCTGGCCGCGCTGCTGCTCAGCCGGTTCGACGTCGTGCTGCTCGACGAGCCCACCAACGACCTCGACCTCGACGGCCTGGCCCGGCTGGAGGCGTTCGTGCAGGGCCTGCGCGGCGGCGTGGTGCTGGTCTCGCACGACCGCGAGTTCCTCTCCCGCTGCGTCACCACCGTGGTCGAGCTCGACCTGGCCCAGGACGCCGTGGTCGTGGTCGACGGCGGCTACGAGGCCTACCTCGACGAGCGCGAGGTGCGGCGCCGGCACGCGCGCGAGGACTACGACGAGTTCGCCGCCACCAAGGCCGACCTGGTCGGACGCGCTCGGCGCCAACGGGAGTGGTCGTCGCAGGGCGTGCGCAACGCGATGCGCAAGAGCCCGGACAACGACAAGACCCGGCGGGCGGCGCAGACCGAGTCGAGCGAGAAGCAGGCGCGCAAGGTGCGCCAGATGGAGTCGCGCATCGCGCGGCTCACCGAGGTCGAGGAGCCGCGCAAGGAGTGGCGGCTGCAGCTGACCATCGGCGAGGCGCCGCGGTCGAGCTCGGTGGTGGCGACGCTGCGCGAGGCGGTGGTGCGGCGCGGCGACTTCGTGCTCGGACCGGTCAGCCTGCAGGTCGATGCCGGCGACCGCATCGGCGTGACCGGCCCGAACGGCGGCGGCAAGACCACGCTGCTGCGCACCCTGCTCGGCCGGGAGCCGCTGGACGCCGGTGCGGCGTCACAGGGGTCGTCCACCGCGCTCGGCGAGGTCGACCAGGCGCGCACCGTGCTGGCTGACGACCCCGCGCGCACGCTCGCCGACGCGTTCGAGGCGCAGGTGCCCGACGTCCCCACCGCCGAGGTGCGCACGCTGCTGGCGAAGTTCGGGCTGCGCGGCGACCACGTGACGCGTCCGGTCGGGTCGTTGTCGCCCGGCGAGCGCACCCGCGCGGCGCTGGCGCTGCTGCAGGGGCGTGGCGTGAACGTGCTGGTGCTGGACGAGCCGACCAACCACCTCGACCTCCCGGCGATCGAGCAGCTGGAGCAGGCGCTGGCCGCCTACCGCGGCACCCTGCTGCTGGTCTCGCACGACCGCCGGCTGCTCGAGTCGGTCGAGCTGACCCGGCGCTGGCAGGTCGAGGGCGGTGCCGTCCGGGAGCTCTGAGGTCAGCCCTGGATCGTCCCGCGCACCAGGCTGTCGCCGGAGTGGGCGGGGTCGCCGTCCAGCGGCTCGTCCGAGATGTCGACCACCGGGAACTCGGCCAGGTCGACCCCGGCGGGGACGGCGAACGACCCGGTGCTGGCGTCCAGGACGCCGAGCGGCACCAGCCGCGAGGCGGACTCGTCGAGGAGCCAGACCTCGAGGAAGCCCTCGCTCGGCTGCGCCAGCCCGTCGGTGGTCACCTGCAGCACGCGGCGGTCGCCGACCTCGCTGACCCGGGCGACGCCGTGCTCGGCGCCGGAGTCGAGCGCCAGCAAGGTGGCCGAGCCGAGCTCGGCCCCGGTGGCGTCGCGCGAGCCCACGACGAATCCGACGGCACCGGCCCCGACGACGAGCACCGCGGCCACGGCGGCCGCGAGCGGCCAGACCTGGCGCCGCCCGGTGCCCGCACGCCGCTCGCGCCGGCGGCGGGTGGGGTGCGCCACCACGGGCGCCGGCGCGTCGTCGTCGACCGCGGGGGGCGCCGCGCCACCCAGGTCGCGCAGGTCGTCGCGCAGCTCGGCGGCGACGGCGTCCCACACGTGCGCGGGCGGCGTCCGGACGGGCGGCTCCGCGGGGTCGCGCGCCACCAGGACCAGCGACCTCAGCTCGTCGAGCTCGTGGCGGCAGGTCGTGCACCCCCGGGCGTGGTCCTCGACCTCGAGGTCGGCGGCCAGCGCGGCGTCCAGGAGCGCGTCGGGGTCAGGGTGCGTCACCACGTCCGCTCCTCTCGCTCTCGACGGTCGTCCGCAGCTGGGTCAGGGTCCGGCGCAGGTGGCTCTTCACGGTCCCGAGCGGCATCCCGAGCCGGTCGGAGATCTGCTGGTGGGTGAGGTCCTCGAAGAAGGCGAGCCGGACCACCGTCAGCTGCGGGTCGCGCAGGCCGGCCAGGTAGCCCTGCGCCACGACCCGGTCGGCGACCTGGTCCTCGAGGCCGGCGTGCGGCGCGGGTCCGGCGGCGGTCACCACGACGTCGAGGTCGCCGTCGACCAGCACCATCCGGCGCCTCGCGCGCGCCGCGAGCGCGTCGGCCACCTTGTGCCGGGTGATGCCCATCAGCCACGCGGGCAGGGACCCGTCGGGCCGCAGCCTCTCCCGCGAGCGCCACGCCGCGACGAACACCTGCTGGGTCACGTCGGGGGCGTCGTCGGGGCCGACGCGGCGCACGGCGACGCCGTGCACCAGTCCCGACCAGCGCTCGTACACCTCGCGCAGCGCGTCACCGTCGCCGAGCACGAAACGGCGGACGAGGTCGCTCTCGTCGGCCACGGGTGCAGGGGGGACGGCAGCCACCTCCTCTGCCACCACGGTGGCGACCGTAGACGCCGTCACGGCGTCTGTCCTGCCGAAGTGCCGGTGAGCGGTTCGGCGCCGACCACGCAGTAGGTCAGCAGGTCCCCGCCCGAGGTCCGCACCTCCACCTCCTCCCCCACGCCGATGCCGGCGAGGTGGTCGGCGCGTTCTCGCCGGCCGCTCAGCGCCCGTGCCCCTCGCGGGCCAGCCGGGCCGTGCGGGCGGCCGCCACCCTGGCCTCGCGCCGGCGCCGGAGCCGCTCGTGCGGGTCCTCCTCGCCGCCGAGCTGGGCGGGACCCATGACGTGCCACACGACCCACTGGACGCGGTAGCCGATGCGGTACCAGATCGACAGTCCCTCGCGGTCGGACTTCCGGCTCACCGGCTGCTCCTCGGTCATGATGTCCGCAGGTCGTTAGTGCCCTCACGGTTCGTGGCCACAGCATATCCCGTCGCCGGGTAGGGTCGGACCGTGACCTCGACCAGCACCGACCTCCTGGCCCTGGACCGGCAGGTCTGCTTCGCCCTCGCCGTCGCGTCGCGGAACGTGAACGCCCTGTACCGGCCGCTGCTCGAGCCGCTCGGCCTGACCCACCCGCAGTACCTGGTGATGCTCGCCCTGTGGGAGCGCGCGCCCCTGCGGGTCTCCGAGCTCGCCGACCGCCTCAGCCTCGAACCGGCGACGATCTCGCCGCTGCTCAAACGGCTCGAGGCCTCCGGGCTGGTGACGCGCGGTCGGGACCCTCAGGACGAACGGGCCCTCGCGGTGTCGCTCACGACGCGCGGCAAGCGGCTGCGCGCCCGTGCCGAGCGGATCCCGCCCGCGGTGGTCGACCGGCTCGGCATGGACCTCGCCGAGCTCGAGTCGCTGCGCGACGGCCTCACCCGGCTGATCGGGGCCAGCCGCCGCGACGGCTGAGCACCCTCACCACCAGTAGGGCTCCTGCGGCACGTACGGCGCCTCGAGCGCCGCCACCTCCTCGTCGGTCAGGCTCAGCTCGAGCGCCGCGACCGCGTCGGACAGGTGCGCCGGCTTCGTCGCGCCGACGACCGGGGCGGTCACGACCGGCTTGCCCAGCACCCAGGCCAGGGCGACCTGCGCCATCGGCACGCCGCGCTCGCGCGCGACCACCTCGACCGCGTCCACGACCGCGCCCGTCCTCGTCGCGGTCGAAGCTCCTCGCGACGGAGTCGCGCTCGGAGCGCTCCGTCTGGCGGCCCCAGGGCCGGGTGAGCCGGCCCTTGGCCAGCGGCGAGTACGGCACGACGCCGACGCCGGTGTCGAGGCACATCGGCAGCATCTCCCGCTCCTCCTCGCGCTTGACCAGGTTGTACTGGTCCTGCATCGCGACGAACGGCGTCCAGCCGTGCAGGGCGGCAGCGTGCTGCAGCTTGGCGAGCTGCCACGCCCACATCGACGACGCACCGAGGTAGCGGACCTTCCCGGCGCGCACCACGTCGTGCAGCACCTCCATCGTCTCCTCCACCGGCACGTCGGGGTCGAAGCGGTGGATCAGGTAGAGGTCGATGTGGTCGGTGCCGAGCCGGCGCAGCGACGCGTCGACCTGCTCCAGCACCGCGCCGCGCGACAGCCCGGAGCCGCCCGGACCGGCGTGCATCGTCCCGAAGACCTTGGTCGCCAGCACCACCTCCTCGCGGCGGGTGTACCGGCGCACCGCCCGGCCGACGAACTCCTCGGACGTGCCCTGCTGGTAGGCGTTCGCGGTGTCCCAGAACGTCACCCCCAGCTCGACCGCCTGCCGGAAGAAGGGCTGGGACGCCTCCTCGTCCAGGGTCCAGTCGTGCAGGCCACGGGTCGGGTCGCCGTAGCTCATGCAGCCGAGGGCGACGCGGCTGACGCGCAGACCGCTGGAACCGAGCCGTGCGTACCGCATCGTGCCTCCGACGTCGTGGCCGACCGTGTGTCCGCGGACCCTACGCCGCTGCGACGCCCGGTCAGCGCCTGACGTCGTAGACCAGCTTCAGGATCCCGTTCGAGTAGCTCTCCTGCTCGCGCAGCGACAGCATCTGCTTGTCGCGGTCGGCCCGTCCGAACAGTGACTTGCCGGCCCCGAGCAGCACGGGGAAGACGAGCAGGTTGTACCGGTCGACCAGGTCGGCGTCGGCGAGCCGCCGGGCGAGCTCGCCGCTGCCGTGGACGAAGATCGCCCCGCCCTCGGTCTGCTTCAGCGCGGCGACGTCGTCGGTCGAGCGCAGGATCGTGGTGGGACCCCACCCGTCGACGAGCGCGTCGTCGGTCAGCGTCGACGACACCACGTACTTGGGCAGGTCCTCTGTAGTCGGCGTGGTCCTGCGACCCCGGCCAGACCGCCGAGAACGCCTCGTAGCTGCGGCGTCCGAACATCAGGGCGGTGGTGTCGGCCAGCTCCTCGCCCTTGAGCGACCACGCCTCGGGGACGAACTCGAGGTCCTGGAACACCCACCCGCCGCTGCGGTGCCCCTCCTCGGTCCCGCCGGGCGAGTCGACCACGCCGTCCAGGGACATGAAGCCGGTCCAGACCAGGTCACGCATCGTCGGTGTCTCCTCGTGCTCGGGCGGGTGGGTGGCACCACGCTAGGACGCCGGCGGCCCCGCTGTCGTGGACGGGACGACAGCGTGTCTTCCTTGCCCGCCGCGCCGCGGGTCAGTCGCTCAGGGGCACCAGCCGCACGAGCTGGGTGACGTGCCGGGGCTCCAGCTCGGCCAGGGTCGAGACCCCCAGCAGCGTCATCGTCCGGACGACCTCCTCGCGCAGGATGGCGATCGCCCGGTCGACGCCGGCGCGCCCGCCGGCCATGAGGCCGTAGAGGTAGGCCCGGCCGATCAGGGTGAGGTCAGCGCCGAGCGCGATGCTCGCCACGACGTCGGCCCCGTTCATGATCCCGGTGTCGACCATGATCGTGGTGTCGTCCCCGACCTCCTTCACCACGCGCGGGAGCAGGTGGAACGGCACCGGGGCCCGGTCGAGCTGGCGGCCGCCGTGGTTGGACAGCACGATGCCGTCGACCCCCGCCTCGACCAGGCGCACCGCGTCCTGCACCGACTGGACGCCCTTCACGACCAGCTTGCCCGGCCAGACGACGCGGATCTCGTCGAGATCGGCGTAGCTGATCGTGGGGTCCATGGCGGAGTTGAGCAGCTCGCCGACCGTGCCGCCGGTGGTGCTCAGCGAGGCGAACTCCAGCTTGGGCGTGGTGAGGAAGTCGTACCACCACCACGGACGCGGGAGCGCGTCGGCGACGGTGCGGAGCGTCAGCTCGGGCGGGATCGAGAAGCCGTTCCGCTTGTCCCGCAAGCGCGACCCCGGCGATCGGCGTGTCGACGGTGAACATCAGCGTGTCGAACCCCGCCCGGGCGGCCCGCTCGACCAGGCCGGACGAGATCGACCGGTCGCGCATGACGTAGAGCTGGAACCAGTTGCGGCCGTCGCGGGTTCGCGGCCCGCACGTCCTCGATCGACGTCGTGCCCAGCGTCGAGAGCGTGAACGGGATGCCGGCGGCGCCGGCCGCGGAGGCCCCGGCGCTCTCGCCCTCGGTCTGCATCAGCCGGGTGAAGCCCGTCGGTGCGATCGCGAACGGCAGCGCCGACGGCCCGCCGAGGACCTCGGTCGAGGTGTCCACCCGCTCGCGCGGGTCGCAGGACGTCGGGGTGCAGCTCGACGTCCTCGAAGGCCTGACGGGCGCGCGCGATCGAGATCTCACCCTCGGCGGCCCCGTCGGTGTAGTCGAACGCCGCCCGCGGCGTCCTGCGCTTCGCGATCCGGCGCAGGTCCTCGATCGTCAGCGCGTCGGCCAGGCGCCGCTTCGCGCCCGAGGCGCGGCCCGCGGAATCGCACCACCTCCCGCAGCTCGCTCGGTCGCGGCAGCTGACGCCTCACCATGTCGCCTCCTGGTGCCCTCGGACGTGCGGTGAGAATCGCACGGCCGGGAACGGGTCGGCGACCGCGAGGCCCAGAGCCGCAGCACGTCAGTGGCGCGACGTGCCGCCGCGGTCGTGGCCGTGGCTGTGGCCGTGTCGGGCGAGGTACCGGCGCCGGGCCGCCGCCGAGGCGTGGTGCGCCGACAGCTCGTGCAGGTCCTCGGGCACGGCCGCGTCGACGGCCGGGTGGACGTGGACCGTCACGCGGTCGAGGTTGCCGACCGCGTGCAGCAGCTCGTGCTGCACCCGCTCGGCCACCTCGTGGGCCTCGAACAGGCTCAGCCCGGCGTCGACCGCGATCTGGGCGTCGCCCTCCATCCGGTGGCCCGACCAGCGGGCCCGGACCTCCTCGACCAGCTGCACCTCGGGCACCGCGGCCGCGGCGGCACGCATCCGGTCGAGGACACCCGGCTCGATCCCGTCCATCAGCCGGCGGACGAGGACCACCAGCGAGCTCACCAGGATGCCCGTGATGGCCACGGCGATCAGCAGTCCGGCGACCGCGTCGGCTCGCTCGAACCCGAGCCACACCCCGACGACGCCCAGGACGACCGCGACGGAGGTCCACCCGTCGGCGCGGGCGTGCTGACCCTCGGCGATGAGCGCGGCCGACCCGATCCTGGCGCCGGTGCGGATGCGGTACACGGCGACGGTCTCGTTCCCGACGAAGCCGACGACGCCGGCGGCGAGGACCCAGCCCAGGTCGGTCAGCGGCCTGGGGTCGACGAGGGCCTCGACCGACTCCCAGACGATCAGCACGATCGACGCGACGATCACCAGCGAGATGAGCAGGCCCACCAGGTCCTCGGCGCGCCGGTAGCCGTAGGGGTACCTCGCGGTCGGGGCCCTGCGGCCCAGTCGGAACGCGATGATCAGCGGGATCGTCGTCGCCGCGTGGCCGAGGTTGTGGATGGTGTCGGCCAGCAGCGCGATCGAGCCCGAGACCGCGACGACGACGACCTGCGCGAGCGCCGTCGCCATCATGGCGCCCAGCCCGATCCACGCCGTGCGGATGCCGTCGCGGGAGGACTCCTCGGCGCTCTGGATCGCCTCGTTCGCGTCGTGCGCGTGCGGGACGACGGTGTGGCGCACCCGGGCCCACAGCCCGGACCGGCGGTCGTCGTGGTCGTCGTGCCCGTGCCCGTGCCCGTGGCCGTGGCCGCGGTGGTCGTCGGTCATCGCGCGGCGAGGTGGTGCCGCGGGGTGGGCGTGCGTCCGTGCTCGGCGTGGCGCAGGGCGTCGAGCACGAGCTGGGCGACGTGGTCGTTGTCGATCCGGTAGTGGACGAACGTGCCGTCGCGGCGGGTGCTCACCAGGCGCGCGAGCCGCAGCTTGGCCAGGTGCTGCGACACCGAGGGGCCGGGCTTGCCGACCACGCGTGCCAGCTCGCCCACCGACAGCTCGGCGTCGAGCAGCGCCCGCACCAGGCGCAGGCGCGTCTCGTCGGCGAGCAGCCGGAACATCTCGACGGCGTCGGCGACGAGCTCGTCGTCCACCCCGCCCTTCGTCTCATTACCTGCATGCACACGCAAGTAGTAGCACAGCACGCCGGAGCAGTTCGCCGCCGGGCCTTGACAGCGCCCCGAGCCCGAGTACGTTTCCCCACGTCACCTCATGGTCTGGTCCCAGACCATTGGCACGGGGCCCGCGGAACGGAGTCGCTCGTGGAGCAGCAGCGCAGGCAGGCCGGCGTCGAGTACGAGCGGATGGGGGACGACTACCTCCACAAGCGCCAGCTGCAGAAGGGCGCCGCCGGCTGGCTCCTGCTGGCCGGGCTCGGTGTCGCCTACGTGATCTCCGGCGACTTCGCCGGGTGGAACTTCGGGCTGTCGACCGGTGGGTGGGGCGGGTTGCTGATCGCCACCGTCCTGATGGCGATCATGTACTCCTGCATGGTCTTCGGGCTCGCCGAGATGGCGTCGGCGTTGCCGGTCGCCGGGGCGGGGTACGGCTTCGCCCGGCGAGCCCTCGGCCCGCTCGGCGGGTTCGCCACGGGCACGGCGATCCTGATCGAGTACGCCATCGCCCCCGGCGCGATCGCCGTGTTCATCGGCGGGTACGTCGAGTCGCTCGGGCTGTTCGGTCTCACCAGCGGCTGGCCGGTCTACCTGGCCTGCTACGTCATCTTCATCGGCATCCACCTCTACGGCGTCGGCGAGGCGCTCAAGGTGATGTTCGCGATCACCGCCGTCGCCGTCGTGGCGCTGCTGGCGTTCGTGATCGGGATGATCCCCCACTTCGACCCGGGCAACCTGCTCGACATCCCCGCCACCGACGCGGCCGGCGCCAACGCCTTCATCCCGTTCGGCGTCGCCGGCGTGCTGGCCTCGTTCGTCTACGGCATCTGGTTCTTCCTCGCGGTCGAGGGCGTGCCGCTGGCCGCCGAGGAGGCGCGCGACCCGAAGAAGGACATGCCCAAGGGCCTGATCGCCGCGATGCTCGTGCTGCTGGTCTTCGCCGCGATGATGCTGCTCGCCGCGCCCGGCGGAGCGGGCTCGTCGGTGATCCAGGAGTCCGACAACCCCCTGCCCGAGGCGCTCGTCGCCGCCAACGGGGGCGAGACGGCCCTGTCGACCTTCGTCAACTACGCGGGTCTCGCGGGTCTCGTCGCGAGCTTCTTCTCCATCGTGTTCGCCTACTCGCGCCAGCTGTTCGCCCTCTCGCGCGCCGGCTACCTCCCGCGCGCGCTGTCGGTGACGAGCAGCCGCAAGACGCCCTACCTGGCGCTGATCGTGCCCGGCCTGATCGGTCTGGTGCTCGCCGGCGTCACCAAGGACGGCGCCCTGCTCATCAACATCGCGGTGTTCGGCGCCACCGTCTCGTACGTGCTGATGATGGTGTCGCACATCGTGCTGCGCCGGCGCGAGCCCGACCTCGAGCGGCCCTACCGCACGCCGGGCGGCACCGTCACCACCGGCGTCGCCCTCGTGCTGGCCCTGTGCGCGGTCGTCGCCACGTTCTTCGTCGACGTGCGCGCCGCCGGCATCACCGCCGCCATCTTCGTCGCGGCGCTCGCGTACTTCTGGTTCTACAGCCGCCACCACCTGGTCTCCAACGCCCCCGAGGAGGAGTTCGCCGCCGTGGCCGACGCCGAGAAGGACCTGCGATGACCGACGCCGCACCGCGTCCCGGCCTGCTCACCCTCGACCAGCTGCGCGAGCTGGTCGACGACGGCACGATCGACACCGTCGTCGTCGGCGATCACCGACATGCAGGGCCGGCTGCAGGGCAAGCGCTGCGACGCCCAGTACTTCCTCGACGAGGTGCTGCCGCACGCGACCGAGGCCTGCAACTACCTGCTCGCCGTCGACGTCGAGATGAACACCGTCGACGGCTACGCCATGTCGTCGTGGGAGACCGGCTACGGCGACTTCGTGCTGCGGCCCGACCTGGCCACGCTGCGGCTGCTGCCCTGGCACCCGGGCACCGCGCTGGTGCTCGTGCGACCTCGAGTGGGAGCGACGGCTCCCCGGTGGTCGCCTCGCCCCGCCAGATGCTGCGCCGCCAGCTCGACCGGCTGGCCGAGCGCGGGCTGGCCGCCTACGTCGGCACCGAGCTCGAGTTCATCGTGTTCCGCGACACCTACGAGCGAGGCGTGGGCCAAGGGGCTACCGCGACCTGCAGCCCGGCCAACCAGTACAACGTCGACTACTCGCTGCTCGGCACCGCCCGGATCGAGCCGCTGCTGCGCGCGCATCCGCAACGACATGACCGGCGCCGGCCTCGTACGTCGAGTCGGCCAAGGGCGAGTGCAACCTCGGCCAGCACGAGATCGCGTTCCGGTACGACGAGGCGCTCACCACCTGCGACAAGCACGTCGTCTACAAGACCGGCGCCAAGGAGATCGCCGCCCAGCAGGGCATGAGCCTCACGTTCATGGCCAAGTACGACGAGCGCGAGGGCAACTCGTGCCACATCCACCTCAGCCTGCGCGCGCGACGACGAGCCGGCGCATGGCCGGTGACGGCCCGCGACGGGCTTCTCGCCGCTGATGGAGCACTTCCTCGCCGGCCAGCTGGCCTGCCTGGAGGAGCTCACGCTACTTCTTCGCGCCGAACGTCAACTCCTACAAGCGCTTCGTCGACGGCAGCTTCGCCCCGACCGCGGTGGCCTGGGGCCGCGACAACCGCACCTGCTCGCTGCGCGTGGTCGGGCACGGCGAGTCGCTGCGGGTCGAGAACCGGGTGCCCGGCGGCGACGTCAACCCCTACCTCGCGGTCGGCCGCGCTGATCGCGGCCGGCCTGCACGGCGTCGAGAACGAGCTGCCGCTCGAGCCGGAGTTCGCGGGCAACGCCTACGCGCTCGGACAAGCCGCGCGTGCCCGAGCACGCTGCGCGACGCCGTCGACGCTGCTGCGAGGGCAGCGCGGTGGCGCGGGCGCGCGTTCGGCGACGAGGTCGTCGACCACTACGTCAACGCCGCCCGGGTCGAGCTCGCCGCCGTTCGACGCCGCCGTCACCGACTGGGAGCGGGTCCGTGGCTTCGAGCGCCTCTGAGGCGCACCCCGACGCACGGTACGCGCCCGCGCATCGGGATCACCACCTACCTGGAGCCGGCCCGGTCGGGGTGCTGGGACCAGCCCGGCCGTGCTGCTGCCGCACGCCTACGTCGACGTCGGTGCCCGCGCCGGCGGCGTGCCGGTGCTGCTGCCGCCGCTGCCCGACGGTCGACGGCCGAGGCCGCGTCGCCGGGCGTGCGACGGGCTGCGTGCTCGCGGGCGGTGCCGACGTCGACCCGCGGCGCTACGGCGCCGTCCCGCGCGCGGGCAGCGACCGAGCCGCGCCGCGACCGCGACGCGTGGGAGGTCGCCGCTGCGTCGACGAGCGCGCTCGCGCCGACGTGCCGGTGCTCGGCGTCTGCCGCGGCGTGCAGGTGCTCAACGTCGCCTGCGGCGGCACGCTGCACCAGCACCTGCCCGACGTGGTCGGGTCCGACGGGCACCGCCCGGCGCCCGGCACCTTCGGCCGGCGTGCAGGTGCGGGTCGAGCCCGGCAGCGGCCTGGCCGCGATCGTCGGCGCCGAGGTCGACGTGCCCTGCCACCACCACCAGGCGATCGACCGGCTCGGCGACGGGCTGCGCGTCTGGCGCGGGCGGGCGACGGCACGGTCGAGGCGGTCGAGCTGGCCGGGCGACGGCCTTCGCCCTCGGCGTGCAGTGGCACCCCGAGGAGGACGGCGACGACGCCGGCTGTTCGCCGCGCTGGTGCAGGCCGCCGCGGCAGCGCACCCGACCCGTCCTCCAGGAGCACACGTGAGACCGACCACCGAGCTCGTCAACCCGGCCACCGAGGAGGTGGTGACGAGGTCCCGCCGACCTCGGCCGAGGAGACCGACGCGGCCATCGCCCGGGCCGGCCGCGGCGCTGCCCGCCTGGCGCGCGGTCGCGCCGGCCGACCGGGCCCGGCTGCTGCGCCGGTTCGCCGAGGCCGTCGACGCCGACGTCGAGCACCTGGCCGCGGCTCGAGGTCGCCAACTCCGGGCACACCATCGGCAACGCCCGGTGGGAGGCCGGCAACGTCCGCGACGTGCTGCAGTACTACGCGGCCGCGCCCGAGCGGCTGTTCGGCCAGCAGATCCCGGTGGCCGGCGGCGTCGACATCACCTTCCGCGAGCCGCTCGGCGTCGTCGGCGTGATCGTGCCGTGGAACTTCCCGATGCCGATCGCCGGCTGGGGGCTTCGCCCCGGCGCTGGCCGCCGGCAACACCGTGGTGCTCAAGCCGGCCGAGCTGACCCCGCTCACCGCGCTGCGGCTCGGCGAGCTGGCCCGCGAGGCCGGCATCCCCGAGGACGTGTTCCAGGTGCTGCCGGGCAAGGGCTCCGTGGTCGGGCAGCGGTTCGTCGACCACCCGACCGTGCGCAAGATCGTCTTCACCGGCTCGACCGAGGTCGGCCGGCAGATCATGGCCGGCTGCGCCGCGCAGGTGAAGCGGGTGACGCTCGAGCTCGGCGGCAAGAACGCCAACATCGTGTTCGCCGACGCCGACCTCGAGCGGGCCGCCGCGGCCGCCCCCGGCGCGGTGTTCGACAACGCCGGTCAGGACTGCTGCGCCCGCTCGCGGATCCTGGTGGAGCGCAGCGTGTTCGACCGGTTCATGGAGCTGCTCGAGCCGGCGGTGCGCGGCGTCCGGGTCGGCGACCCCGGC
Organism: uncultured Actinomycetota bacterium; assembly: GCA_963715595.1. Classification (GTDB taxonomy): domain Bacteria; phylum Actinomycetota; class Actinomycetes; order Actinomycetales; family CAWJMD01; genus MFD01275-22. Next base: position 1,089,928 of record OY970255.1, on the reverse strand, counting down.
GACGAGCAGACCGAGATGGGTCCGCTGATCTCCGCCGGCGCACCGCGCGCAAGGTCGCGTCCTACGTGCCGGACGACGCGCCGGTCGCGTTCCGGGGCAGCGCGCCCGACGGGCCCGGCTTCTGGTTCCCGCCGACGGTGCTCGCCCCGGTGGCGACCGACCGACCCCGCCTTCACCGAGGAGGTGTTCGGCCCGGTCGTGGCCGTCGTGCCGTTCGACGACGAGGCCGACGCCGTCCGCATCGCCAACGACACCGAGTACGGGCTGTCCGGCTCGATCTGGACGCGCGACGTCGGGCGGGCGCTGCGGGTCTCGCGCGGCGTCGAGGCCGGCAACCTGTCGGTCAACTCGCACTCCTCGGTGCGCTACTCGACGCCGTTCGGCGGCTTCAAGCAGTCCGGCCTCGGCCGGGAGCTGGGCCCCGACGCGCTCGACGCCTTCACCGAGACCAAGAACGTCTTCATCTCGACGGAGGAGTGAGCATGTGCAGCGACTGGAGGGCCGGGTCGCCGTCATCACCGGCGGCGGCAGCGGCATCGGCGCGGCGTCGTGCCGCCGGCTCGCCGCCGAGGGCGCCACGGTGGTGGTCGCCGACGTCGACGAGGCCGCGGGGACCGCGTGGCGCAGGAGGTCGGCGGGCTGTTCGTGCGCACCGACGTCACCGACGCCGACGACGTCGAGGCGCTGTTCGCCGCCGCGCTCGAGCGCTACGGCTCGGTCGACATCGCCTTCAACAACGCCGGCATCTCGCCGCCCGACGACGACTCCATCCTCGACGACCGGGCTCGACGCGTGGCGCCGGGTGCAGGAGGTCAACCTCACCTCGGTCTACCTGTGCTGCAAGGCGGCGCTGCCCGTACATGCAGCGGCAGGGCCGCGGCAGCGATCATCAACACCGCGTCGTTCGTGGCCGTGATGGGCGCGGCGACGTCGCAGATCTCCTACTCCGCGTCCAAGGGCGGCGTGCTGGCGATGACCCGCGAGCTGGGCGTGCAGTTCGCCCGCGAGGGCATCCGGATCAACGCGCTGTGCCCCGGGCCGGTGAACACCCCGCTGCTGCAGGAGCTGTTCGCCGAGCGACCCCGAGCGCGCGCAGCGGCGCCTGGTGCACGTGCCCGATGGGCCGGTTCGCCGAGCCGGAGGAGATCGCGGCCGCCGTCGCCTTCCTGGCCAGCGACGACTCCTGCTTCATGACCGCGTCGACGTTCCTGGTCGACGGCGGCATCTCCGGCGCCTACGTCACACCGGTCTGAGCCGGCGCGGCCGTGGACGGGGTCGAGCGCTGGCGCTCGCACGCCGCGAGGCGCTGTTCCGTCCGGTCCGCGCCGCCAACGCCTTCGAGGAGACCGTCGAGCGGCTGCTCCAGGCGATCCGGCTCGGCGTCGTGGCCCCCGGCGAGCGGCTCCCGTCCGAGCGCGACCTCGCGTCCCGGCTGGGGGTCGGTCGCGAGCGCGTCCGCGAGGGCGCTGGCGGCGCTGGTCGAGGCCGGGTACCTGGAGTTGCGTCGCGGCCGCTACGGCGGCACCTTCGTCCGCAGCGCCGAGCCGGGGCCGCAGACCCCCGCGCACCCCCCCACGCCGCTCGACCCCGCGGAGCTGGTCGACACCCTGACCTTCCGGCACGCCGTCGAGACCGGTGCGGCCGAGGCCGCGGCCTCGTGCGCGCTCGGCCCGGCCGAGCACGCGCACCTGCGCGGGCTGCTCGCCGGCACCCGCGACGCGTCCCCCGCCGACTACCGGCGGCTCGACTCGCGGCTGCACCTGGCCATCGCCGAGGTGACCGGATCACCCTCTCTCACAGCGGCTGTCGCGGAGGTGCGTCTGCGCACCAACGACCTGCTCGACGCCATCCCGCTGCTGCGCCCGAACATCGACCACTCCGACCGCCAGCACCGGCAGCTGGTCGACGCCGATCCTCGCCGGTGACCCGGCGCGGGCGCGGGCGGTGATGGCCGAGCACCTCGAGGGCACCGAGATGCTGCTGCGCGGCTTCCTGCTGCGCTGAGACGGCCGCCCTACGCCCGGCGTCGCGGGCGCGCCCCCGCCAGCGCCCGCAGGGCGGTGCCCGGGCCGACGCCCACCGACCAGCTGCTGGCCCGCACGCTCGCCCACTGCAGCGCCGTCACCGCAGGCACGAGGACGAGCCACGTCGACGTCGGCTCGAGCACCGTCACCGCGAGCGCGAGGCCGGCGACGGCCGCGGCCTCGACCCGGACCGTGGTCGCGAGCGCACCCCCGCCCAGCCAGGTGCCGTGCGCGCCGCGCAGCCGCGCGGCCCGGGCGCGTCCCACCCACGGCGCGGACACCAGCACCAGGCCGACGGCGAGGAGCAGCACCCGCAGCAGCGGCCGCTCGACGGCCGCGACCACGGTCAGCACCGCGGCGCCGAGCGCGGCCGCCGCCGCGAGGTCCCAGGCCCGGACGCGGGAGCCGTCCCGAGCGGGACGGTCGCGCGCGACCACCGTCCGCGTCGGCGAGCCCTGCGGCGCCAGCTCGTGCGCCGCCACGGGGACGGCGCCGCGAGCGAGCCCGCCGGCGTGCACCAGCAGCACCCCGATGTGCGCCAGCCGCTGGAGCGAGGCGTCGTACCGGTCGGCGCGCGGGAAGGACCCCAGGAACGCCGTGCCCTCCAGCGTCCAGGCGAGCAGCACGCACGCGGTCTGCAGCAGCAGCACGGTGCCGACGAGCAGCACACCGACGGCGTCGAGGCCGTCGGCGGCAGCGGCGTGGTAGCCGGCGCCCACCCGCAGGCCGTACCCGAGGGGCACCGCGACCAGCACCGGCAGCGCCAGTCCCAGCGCACCGGGTCCGCCGGGCGCCACCCGGGCGCGCCGCACCCGGTCGCGACCGCCCTCGTAGGCCACCGTGATGAGCAGCAGACCGGCCAGGAACCCGAGGGCCGCCTCGCGGGCCGCGCCGTCGAGCAGGAGGGCGATCGCCAGGGCGAGCAGCAGCCGCGCGGCGACCGACCCCCACAGCACCCCGACGTGGCGCCGGGTGAGACCGCCCGGCAGCCGCCGCCGCTGCGCCCGGGCCGGGTGCGCCTCGTCGGCGGCCCGGTCGCGCAGGTCGTTGGCCAGGTACCGGGCCTGGTAGCCGAGGTGCTCGGCCACCACCCAGACCGCCAGCACCTCCAGCAGCGTGCGGGCCGACGGCGCGCGGCCGCCGACGGCGAGGGCGGCGACGGCACCCAGGGGCAGGTAGCCCCACTTGACCCACACCGACCGGTTCCGCGGCAGCACCAGCCGGCGCCACGGGACGCCCGCGACGCCCCGTGGCGCTGCTCCCGTCCCGGTCACCATCCGGGGACCCTGGCACACGCGCGGCGCGGACGCCGCGCAGGACGTGCGAGACACCCCTAGGGTCGGGACGTGCCCCACGTCGCCCTCGGGACCGCGCACCTGTTCGCCCTCGTCGACGCCGGCCGCTCCGGTGAGCTGCTCGCCCGCGCGTGGGACGAGGGGGTCCGCCGCTTCGACACCGCACCCTGCTACGGCCACGGCCTGTCCGAGCCGGCGCTGGGCACCTTCCTCGCCGGCCGCGCCGGCGTCGAGCAGGTGACGACCAAGGTGGGCCTGTCGCCCTCCCCTGCCGACCCGGTCGTCCGCCGGGCGGTGAAGGCCGTCGCGCGGCGCGTCCTGCCGGCCGCGGTGGCGCGCAGGCTGCGGGGTTCCGGTGCGCGTCACGAGCCCGGCCGGTTCGCGCCCGACCGGGTGCGGTCGGGCGCCGAGCGCTCGGTGCGGCGGCTGGGGCGGGTCGACCGCTTCCTCCTGCACGAGGTGCAGCCCGACGAGGTCGACGAGGCCCTCGTCGCCGAGCTGGAGCACCTGGTGGGCTCCGGCGTGGTCGGCGCCGTCGGCGTGGCGACGCAGAACCACCTGACCGCCGACGTGCTGCACCGGCTGGGCGAGGTCGCCACCGTCGTGCACCTCGCCGCCGGGCCGTTCGCGCCGCCGGTCCCTCTGCCCGCCCACGTCACCACCCGGGTCGGCCACGGCCTGCTCGGTGCCGGCGGAGCCGACCTGACCCGGTTGCGGCAGACGCTGCGTCTCGACGTCGCCGCTCGCGACCAGTGGGAGGCAGCGGTTCTCGGCACGCCGTTCGCCGGCGACGACGGGCTCGCGGAGGCCCTGCTCGCCCGCGCGCAGCGGCTCGACCTCACCGACGTCGTGGTGGCGTCGAGCCGGCCGGACCGCCTGGCGCGCGCCCACGCGCTCGCGTCCGGCGCCGTGGCCCTGCCCGACCCGGTCGCCGACGCGCTCGACGCGCTGGTCGACGCGGCGGAGCCCGTCGCCGCCTGAGCGCGACCGCCCGACCTCGACCGCCCGACCTCGACCGCCCGACCTCGACCGCCGCTGACCGACGGTCACCGAACGCCGACGGGACGCGCGAGCGGGTGATGCCGACGGCCGCGGCTCGAGACGACGTCCCGGGTGCCCGACTGATCCACCATGACCTGGTTCGCACGCGCCCGCCCGGGGTCGTCCCGCCCCGCCACCACCACCGCCCCCGCTGGACGTCGCCGGCTGCCGCGCGTCGCGGCCGTCGCGGCCGTCCTGACGGCGCTGGGCCTGGTCGCCGTCCCGAGCGCGCTGGCCGGCGCGGGCGAGCCCGCCACCGCGCAGATCGGCTCGGCGCAGCAGGGTTTCACGCCCGCCTTCTTCGGCGCCGTCGGCGACGGCCGGGCCGACGACACCGCGGCGCTGCGCCGCGCGCTGGCGGCGCTGCAGCCCGGCCAGGAGCTGTTCCTGCCCGCGGGCAGGACCTACCGCCACACCGACACGCTGCGCCTGACCGTCCCCGGGACGACGATCGCCGGCACCGGCACCCTGCTCGCCACCGACCCGCAGCGCTCGGCGCTGATCGTGCAGGCCGACGACGTGACCGTCCGCGACGTCACCCTGCGGCTCGGGACGGCCACGAGCCGGCTCGGCACGTTCGACCACATGAAGCTCACCGTGATCCGCGCCGACGGGTTCGTCGCCGAGCGGGTCAAGGTGCGCGGGTCGGCCGCCGCCGGCGTGTACCTCTGGGGCGCCACCGACTTCGTCCTGCGCGACCTCGACGTCCGCAACAGCAAGGCGGACGGCGTCCACGTGACCGGCCCCAGCAGCGACGGCCTGATCCAGCGGCCGGTGGTGCGCTCGTCCGGCGACGACGGCGTGGCCGTCGTCTCCTACCTCGCCGACGGCCAGCCGGTGCGACGCGTGAGCATCGAGTCCCCCACCGTCCTGACCACCACGTGGGGACGCGGGGTCAGCGTCGTCGGCGGCGAGGACGTCACGATCACGAACCTGCGGGTCGAGCGGTCCAACGCCGCGGCCGTGTACGTCGCCCGCGAGGGCGCACCCTGGAACACGTTCGCCCCGGTGCGGGTGACCGTGCGCGGCGGCACGCTCGCCTGGTCGAACACGAGCACGACGGTCGACCACGGGGCGGTGCTCGTCTACGACGGACGCACCGACGCCGGCGCCCTGCGCGAGGTCAGCGTGAGCGACCTCACGATCACCGGCACGCGCAGCACGGCGAGCCGCCAGGTCGGCTTCCTGCGCGGGTCGTCGCAGGCGACGGGCGTGCGGTTCACCGACCTGAGGGTGCTGGGTGGGCCGCGGCACCTGCTGACGGTCGACGCCCCGGCCGGCACCTGGGAGGCGACCGGCTGGACCCGCGACGGGGTTCCCGTCCAGCCCTGAGCCGGTTCCGACCGATCCGGACCTCCGTCCGGCCCCGAACAGCACCCGGGGCAGCACGTAGGCTCGCCCCGAGGACCAGGCCGACGGCACGGACAAGGGGAAGCAGTTGCCCGACGAGAGCGCCCGTACCGCCGCGCCGGCGCGCGACGAGCACGGCTCACGTCGGTCGGCCTTCTCCGGCGGCGTCTGGAGCGCCGGCTCCACGGTCGCCCCGATGGCCCTGGCGCTCGCCCTGTCGGTGGTCATCAGCCGCGAGCTGGGGGCCGAGGTGCTCGGCCAGCAGAGCCTGGTGGCCTACGTCGCGTCGCTGATGTTCTCGGTCGCGATCTACTCCTTCACCTCGGCCAGCGTCCAGCTGCTGTCGTCGGCGCGGGGTGCGCGTGACGAGGCCCGGCTGGCGCACCTGGTCGCGCTGGTCGTTCGCCGTGCACCTGATCGGCGGCGGCCTGGCCGCGACCCTGCTGCTCGTCACCGGGCTGGCCCGCTCGGAGTACCAGGCGCTGTGGTTCCTCGCCGCCGTCACGGCGCTGGTCGACTCGGTCGGCTGGGCCTACGCCAGCCGTGACATCGCGCAGAACGGGTGGCGCCGCACCGCCTCGCGCCGCCTGCCCGCCCAGGCGCTCGGCCCGGCCCTCGGCATCGTCGCCGTCTACGCCGGCCTCGGCGTGGAGGGCGTGTTCGTCGCCCAGCTGGTCGTCGCCCTCGGCCTCACCCTGGTGCTGCGCCGGCTCGGCCGCACCGCCGAGGCCCCCGCGCCGTCCGACCTGCCCGCGCCGCCCTGGCGGCCGGTGCTGCGGCTGTGGTCGCTGTTCGCCCTGTCGACGATCATCATCCAGGTGGTCGAGCGGCGGCTCGAGCTGGTCTTCCTCGACCAGCTGCACGACCCCGAGACGGTCGCGATGTTCTCGGTCGCGTTCAACGTGGTCGGCCTGCCGCTGCTGCTGTCGGCGTCCCTCATCGGCGCCGCCATGCCCGCCATCGCCCGCCGGCACGCGGAGGACCCCCAGGTCGTCGTCACGACGCTGAGCCGGGCGGCCCGGGTGCTGGTGGCCGCGAACCTCGTGCTCTGCGCGGCGCACCGTGACGGTCGGCCCCGGCCTGGTCGTCGCCGTCTACGGCCCCGACTTCGCCGAGGCCGCGGGCCTGGTGCGCTATCTCGGGCTCACCCTGCTGCTCGCGCCCCTGGGGCACCTGTGCACCGCGCTGTGGACCGGCACCGGGCAGCTGCGGCCCGTCCTCGTCGCCGGCGGCACCGGTGCCGTCGTCGACCTCGTGCTCGCCGTGGCGCTGATCCCGCGGTTCGCGGCGGAGGGCGCCGCCGTGGCCACCATCGCGGCCCAGACCACGGTCGCCGCCATCGTCATCGGCTACACCTTCCGCCGCGGACTGCGCCTCCAGCTGCGCCCCGGCCGCCTGCTGCGCGCCGCCGTGGTCGCCGTGGCCGCGGGTGCCGCGGCGACCGCCTGCGTCGTCCTGCTCGGCGGCTGGCTCGGCACCCTGCTGTCGGTGCCGGCCTTCGCGCTGGTCGCCGTGCTGGGATCGCGGTTCGTCGGCGTGGTGGACCCCGAGGACGTCGAGTGGCTGGCCACCACCCTCCCGGCGAAGGTCGAGCGGCTCGTGCGCGCCGTCACCCGCCCGCCGAGGCAGCCGGTGGCGGCGCGGTGAGCGCGGCCCGACCGCGCATCCTGCTGACGCTGCCGGACGTCGCCTGGCCGCTCGACGGCGGCAAGCGGCTGCGCTGCCACGGGGTGCTGCGCGGCCTGCTCGACGTCGGCGACGTCGACCTCGCGGTGCTGCACTCGACGGCCCCGCCCGGCACCCCACCCGTCCCGCCGCACGCCGCCGTGCGGCGGTGGATCCGGCTGTCCCCCGGCCCTCGTCCACGCCTGACCGGCGCGGCCACCTCGCTGGCGCGCGGGCTCCCCGTGCACGTCGGGGCGCAGCGCTGGGACGTCGTGCGGCGCCGCCTGCGCGGGTGGGTCGACGAGCCGTACGACCTGGTCTGGTTCGGCGGGCTCGACCACGCCCGGGCCCTGCGCGGCCTGGTCCCGGCCCGCCGCGTCGTCGTCGACTGCGACGACGTCGAGACCGACAAGTGGCGCGCCTACCTGGAGGCGGGGTCCGGCGACCGGGTCGAGCGGCTGCAGCGTCGCGTCGAGCTGCCCCTGTGGGGGCGCATCCAGTCCTCGGTCGCCGGGTGGGCCGACGCGGTCGTCGTCTGCTCCGACCTCGACGTCGGGCGGTTCGGCGGCACCCGCACGCAGGTCGTCCCCAACACCTACCCCGAGCCGGCGCCGCACCGGACGCTGCACCGGACGACCAACCGGGCGCCGTCCGCCGCGCCCGCAGGTCCGCCGACGAGCCGCCGCGCGTGCTGATGGTGGCGAGCTGGGGCACCGGGCAGAACGTCGACGCGGCCCGCCACGGTGTGCTCGACGTGCTGCCCGCGCTGCGCCGGCAGGTGCCCGACGCGCGGCTGCGCCTGGTGGGACGCGGCGCGCAGGCGCTGCCGGAGCAGGTCCGCACCGCGCCCGGCGTCGACCTGGTCGGCGCCGGTCGACGACGTCACCCCCGAGCTGGCCGCGGCCGACGCCGTGCTGGTCCCGATGCGCTTCGGCGGCGGCACCCGGCTGAAGGTGCTCGAGGCGTGGGCGCACGGCGTCCCGGTCGTGAGCACCTCGCTGGGCTGCGAGGGCACCGGCGCCGTCGACGGGCACCACCTGCTGGTCCGCGACGGCGGCGAGGCCCTCGCCGCGGGCGTGCGCGAGGTGCTGGCCGACCCCGTGCTCGCCGAGCGGCTGGCCGCCGGCGGCGGCAGCCTGTACCGGCGGGCGTTCACCCCCGGCGCGGCGGTCGACGCCGTCCGCGCGCTGGTCGACGACCTGCTCGGGACGGATCGGACCCAACCGGACCCCGGCGGGCCCCGAACCCCCTGAGACCGCCGCGCTCCCCCGGGGCTGCGCGGCACCGACCGGCACGACGACGTCCCGAGTTGGTGAGACCGCATCGCGACCACCACGGGAGACCCCCATCGACGACGACCGCACGCACCCCCTCAGCAGGCTCCGGCACGCCGCCTGGGCCGTCTGGGTCAGCCCCGCCCTCCTGGCGCCGATCGACCGCCTGCTGCTGCGGCGGCGCGGGATCGGCTCGCGGGAGGGCCACCACCTGCTGCTCGCGCCGCCCGGCGGCGGCAACATCGGCGACCAGGCGATGGTCGAGGCGTTCCTGGAGAACACCGACGGCGACGTCGTGGTGGTCGAGCACGACGTCGACACCGTCGCCGTGCCCGAGGTGCACCGCGCCCGCACCCGGGTGCGCACCCTGCCCGCCCTGGTCTACGGCGGCGGCACCCCGCACGTGCGCGACGTGCTGCGCCTGCGCCGCCTGCTCGACGGCGCGCGCTCGCTGAACGTCGTCGGCGCCGACCTGATGGACGGTGGCTACGGCGACCGCGGCGCCCGCACCCTCTCGCGCACCGCCGAGCTGGCGAGCCGGGCCGGCGTCCCCTCGCGGGTCCTCGGCTTCAGCTGGAGCGCCCGGCCCCACCCGCGAGCCCGGCGGGCCCTGCGCCGCGCCTCGCGCGCCGGGGTGCGGCTGATGGTGCGCGAGCCCCGCTCCGCCGACCGCGCCGAGGCCGACGGCCTCACCGGTGTCACCCGCGTCGCCGACACCGTCTTCAGCGCGACCCCGCTCGACCACGGCGCACCGGACCGCAGCACGACCGGCCTCGACCGGTACGTCGTGGTGAACGTCAGCGGGTTGATCCACGGGCGTCGTGACCTGGTCGAGCCGTTCACGCGCCTGGTCGCGCGGCTGCGCGAGCAGGGTCTGGCGGTCGTGGTGCTCCCGCACGTGCGCCGGCCGGGCGGCGACGACGTGGCCGTGTGCCGCGAGGTCGCCGCGCGGTTCGCCGACGACCCGTCGGTGCGCCTGGTCGACCGGATCTGGACCCCGTCCGAGGTGCGCGCGCTGGTCGCGGGCGCCGAGCTGGTGGTGACGGGCCGCATGCACCTCGCGGTGCTGGCGCTGTCGCGGCGCGTGCCCGCCGTCTGCCTGGCCTCGCAGGGCAAGGTCGAGGGCCTGATGGACCTGGTCGGCACGCCGCAGCTGGCGGTGCAGCCCGACGAGCACCTCGAGCAGACCCTGATCGACGTCACCGACGCCGCCCTCGCCGGCCGCGAGACCCTCGCCGCGACCGTGCGCGGCCGCAGCGACCGCCTGCGCACGCTCTCCCGACGCAACTTCAGCGACCTGTGAGCAGGCACCCGGCGCGTCCGGGCGCCCGCGGCTCAGCCGTCGGTGCCCACGACCTCGTCGCTCACGTCGGGGACGTCGTCGCCGCCCACCGTCCACCCCTCGGCGCGGTACGTGGTGCCCTCGTTGTCGCTCACCAGCGGCACGTCGGGCCCGTCGCCGTCGAGGACGAGCCCGGCGAGCACCACGTCGGCGATGCCGTCCTCGCGCTCGCTCACGAGACCGACCTCGCGCGAGGCGTTCTCGCGGGTCCCCCCGATCGTGAGGCCCTCGATGCGCACGTCGCGCACCTGCTCGTCGTCGGTGCCGTTGAAGACGAGCACCGACCCGTGGTCGATGTCCTCGCCCTGGTTCGCGCCGGTCACCGTGCCGCCGTCGACGACGACGCCGTCGACACCGGCGGTGTCGAAGCTCCCCTCGGCGGCGACGTACACGCCGGCCGCGTAGGTGTCGCGCACGTCGACGTCGCGGTAGGTGATGTCGGTGCCGCCCACGACGGAGATCCCGCGCCCCCCGGTGCTGCCGTCGACGACGGGCGAGACGATCTCGATCCGGGCGCAGGGCTCGCCGTCCGGGGCGTACGACACCACGGCGACGCCGTCGTCGCCCACGTCGCGCACGACCGGCGACAGCACGCGGCCGTCGTGGGCGCCCTGGGTCAGGTGGATGCCGTCGGCCTCCGTACCGCTCACCTCGACGTCCTCCAGGACGAAGTCGGACGTGCCGCCGCCCACGTACACGCCCGCCGCGGCGGACCCCTCGACCACGACGTCGCGCAGGACGACCCCGGTGTGGCCGTCGATGCGCAGCCGCTGCTGCTCGTAGGCCTCGAACCGGCGGCTGGTCTCCTCGATCGTCAGCACGACGCCGTCGAGCGCGACGTCGTCGGCCGCCAGGGTCAGCGACGACCGCTCCTCGTCGGTGGCGTGCAGGGTGCCGCCTCCGGTCAGGGTGACGCCGGGGGAGGTCAGCGTCAGCAGGTCGTCGTGGGCGAACACGACGCCCTCCGGGAGCAGCAGCGCGGTGCCGGGCTCGGCCTCGTCGAAGGCGCGCTGCAGCGCCTCGGTGTCGTCGGTGCGCCCGTCGCCGACCGCGCCGAGGTCGCGCAGGTCGACGCTGCGCTCGACGGGCGGCGGCGTCGCCTGCGACCCTTCCCCGTCGCCGGTGAGGCGCACCAGCACCACGACGACCGCCGCGACGACGGCGACCACGACCAGCGCCACGGCCGCGACGAGCACGGGACGCCGGCTGCGACCAGCAGGATGCAGGTCCGTGCCGTCGGCGGGGCCGGCCGCGGACGTGCCCGTGCCGGAGGTCGTGGGGGTGCTCATGGTGTGGTCGTCCCGTCGTCGAGGAGCCTCAGGCGCGCGGTCGGCCGCAGGAGGCGGGGGACCCGCCTGCTTCCTACGATGGGGACGGCGCCCGCCAGGAGCAAGTCAGGGACGCGGCGCGGACGCCCGTCCCCCCACCACCGGAGCAGCCCGGCCCGCACGGCGCGACCCGCGCCCACCCGCAGCACGACCGCGTCCCCGCACGGGGACGCGACCCGCCACCCAGCACGGAGGACGCGCACGCGATGACCTGGACCGACGACCAGCCCGCACGACCCGACGCCACCACCCGCCACGACGGCGGCCGCGCCGCGCGGGGCTCCCGGGCGCGCTGGCGCCGTTCGCTGCTGGCCGCGGCCGTCGGGGCCGTCCTGCTCGGCGTGCTCGCCGGCGCGCTGGCGGCCACCCTCGACCGCGAGGTCGGTGCCTCCTCGCTCGTCCTCAGCTCGCCCGACCCGGCCGCGGTCGAGAACCCGGTCGACCCGAACTCCGTCGGTGACGAGAGCGCCCGCAACGCGACGTACCTCGAGACCGAGCTGGTGTACCTGTCCGGCGCCGACCTGGCGCAGCAGACCGCCGCGGCCCTCGGAGGCGGCTCGCCGAGCCTGACCGCGGCGCGCGTGGGCGACTCGAACGTGGTCGAGATCACGGCCACCGCCGCGAGCGCCGCCACCGCCCGCGAGCAGGCGCAGACGGCGACCGACCTGTACGTCGAGGGACGCCGCCAGCGGCTCGCCGACCGCATCACCACCCAGCTGACCGCGCTCGACACCCAGATCACCCAGACCACCGACGAGCTGACCCAGCTGGACGCCAACATCGTGCAGACCACGGCGCAGCAGCAGCAGTCGCAGACGCTGCGCACCCGCTACGCCGACCAGCTGGCCGTGCGCGACGTGCTGCAGCGGGCGCAGGCCGACGTCGACCGCGTCGCGAGCGTGGTCCAGCCGGCGGTGCTGCGCGGCTCCCCCGGCCTGCCGCCGTTCGTGTGGGGCGGTCTGCTGGGTGCGGTCCTCGGTGCGCTCGTGGGCGCCGCCGCACCGCTCCTGCTGCGCACGGCCGACCGGCGGCTGCGCGACGAGCACGACCTCGACGACCTCGACGTGCCGGTGCTGGTGCCCGCCGTCCCGGCGGCCGGTGGCCGACGTGGCGGGAGCGAGGACGAGCTGCGTCGCGCGGTCCAGCTGCAGGCGCTGCAGCTGCCGTCCGGACCGGTCGACGGCGGGAGCCTCGCCGTGCTGGCCGGCGGGGCCGGCGTCGGCGCGACCTTCGTCGCCACGCAGCACGCCGTGCACGCCGCGCGCCACGGCACGACCCTGCTGGTGTGCGCCGCGGGCGTCGGTCCGGACGCCGTGACGCTCGGCGCCCGTGCCGACGGCGCCGGTGCCGCCGCGCTGGCCGTCGACGGCGAGGGCCGCTTCGACGACGACCGGCTCGCCGAGATCGTGCAGGAGACGACGGTGGCCGACCTGTGGGTGCTGGTACCGGGTGCGGACGACGACGGCCGCCCCGTCGCCGACGGCGTGCTGGCCGCCGTGCTCGGTTCCGCCGGGCGGCTCGGCTGGCGCGTGGTCGTCGACACCCCGCCGCTCGACGCGACCGACACCGGTGTGCGTGCGGCCCGCGCGTGCGACCGCTCGGTCCTCGTCGTCGCCGGCGGACGCACACCGGTCGACGAGGTCGGCACCACCCTCGAGGTCCTGCGTGCGGCCGGTGCCGCACCGTCCGCGGTGCTGGTGAACCACCTCCCCCGCAAGCGGTCCCGCCGCGAGGCCGACCGTGGCTGAGCGGACGCCGGACCTCTCGCTGGTCGTCAGCACCATCGGCCGCCCCGACGACCTGGCGCGGCTGCTGCGCTCGGTCGAGCGGTCGACGGTGGCCGACCGCGTCGCAGCTCGTCGTCTGCGACCAGAGCGAGGACCGGTCCTGCGAGCAGCGTGCTGCGCCGCAGCGGCACCGCCGTCGACTGGGTCGAGCGACGACATCCGGGCGCGGGGCCTCTCGCGGGCGCAACGCCGGTCTGCGGCTCGCCACCGCACCGGTCGTCGCGTTCCCGGACGACAACTGCTGGTTCCCGCCGCGCACGCTCGAGCAGGCGCTGGCCGCCTTCGAGGCCGACCCCGCGCTGGCGGGTGTCAGCGGGCAGCAGCAGACCGTGGACGGCCGGCCGCTCGATGCTGCGCTGGCTCCCACCGCGCGCAGCCCGTCACGCGCACCAACTTCATGCGCACCTCGATCATGAGCACGATGTTGTTCCGCCGGGCGGTGCTGGACGAGGTCGTCGCCGACGGCGCGGACGCCGTTCGACGAGGGGCTCGGCGTCGGCTCCGAGGGCTGGTACGGCGCCGGCGAGGAGTCGGACCTGCTGCTGCGCGTGCTCGACGCCGGTGGCCGGGTCGAGTACGACCCGACGCTGGTGGTGCTGCAGGACGAGCCGCGCGACGAGGACGACGCCGCGTTCGAGCGCAAGATGCTGCGGTACGGCTGCGGCAACGGCCACCTGTGGCGCCGGCACCGGCTCAGCCGCGCCGCAGCTGCTCTGCTACAGCGGCCGCAAGGTCGTCGGCAGCGCCGTCCGCACCGCCCGCGGCCAGCGGCACCTCGCGCGCGCCGACCTCGCCTACCTGCGTGGCACCTGGGCCGGCTGGACCGGTCGTCCGCCGCGCGAGCTCGCCCCGGGACGCGGCTGATGGCGACGACCACCGACCCGCGCCCCCGCCCGCCGAGGTCGTCCTCCGGCCCGGCACGGGACCCGCACGCGCCGCGGGCGCGCAGCCTGTGGTGGGTCTCACCCGGCGGAGCGCTCGCGCTCCTCGTGCCAGGGACCCTGCTGCTGACGTACTACCTCGACGACGCCGACTTCCGGCTCTTCTACCGCAGCACCAAGTCCGTCACCACCGAGCACCTGCTGCTGCTGGCCGCCGCCGTCGCGCTGCTGGCGGCCGTCGCGACCTTCGTGGCACACCTGCCGCGGCTGCGGCCCGCCGTCGCGCTCCTCCCCGGCGGCACCGAGGTGCCGCGCACCCTGCGGCGCGCCGCCGAGGTGCTGTTCTGGCTGACCGTCGTCGGGTACGTCGCCTTCGCCGCGACCGGCGCGTCCCGCGGGGTGACGCCCGTGCAGGTGCTCGAGCTGCTGGTGACCCAGAACGCCTACGAGGGCAACCTCAAGGACGAGTTCGCCGGGGTCGCGGGCATCACGACGCTGACGCAGTGCGGCATCGCGTTCGTCGTCGTCGCCACCTACGTGCTGCTGCGGGTGCGAGACCGCCGGCTCGTGCTGCAGGTCGCCGTCGTGCTGCTGCTGAGCCTCGTGCGCTCGTTCGTGAACAGCGAGCGGCTGGCCCTGATCGAGGTCGCCGTGCCGCTGGTCGCCGTCGTCGCCATGGCCGCGCGGCACAGCGCGTCGCCGGCGCGCAGGATCGCCGCGCGCGCCGCTCCCGTGGTGCTCGCGCCCCTGCTGCTCGCGGTGTTCGCGCTGTTCGAGTACTCGCGCAGCTGGACCTTCTTCTCCACCCGCACCGACCAGCCGTTCCCGCTGTTCGCCGCCGTGCGGCTCGCGGGCTACTACGCCACCTCGTACAACAACGGCTACCTGCAGCTGGAGCACGCCACCTACCCCGGACGCCTCCCCCGCGAGTCCTTCCTGTTCGTCTGGGAGGCGCCGTTCGTCGCCCAGCTCGGCCTCTACGACCTCCTCGGCGTGGCACCGCCCGCAGCCAGCCAGGACGTGCTGGACCGCTACGCCAACCCGGAGTTCAACAACCTGGGCGGCATCACCGCGCCGATGGTCGACCTCGGCGTGGCCGGCGGGCTGCTGTACCTGGCCGCGCTCGGCGCCCTGATCGGCCTGCTGTACAGGGGGTTCCGCGACGGCGCCGTCGTGGGTGCCCTGCTGTACCCGGTGGCGCTCACCGGTCTGCTCGAGCTGCCGCGCTACCTGTACTGGGCGCAGGGCCGGGTCGTGCCCGCCGTGCTGTGCCTGGCCGTGGTCGCCGTGCTGCTGCTGCACGAGCGCCGGCCGGGGTCCGCGTCGTCCGCACCGCGGCGCGCGTCCGCGCCCCGACGCACCGGGGCACCGACGTGACCCGCACCCGCTGGCTCCTGATGGCCGGCCACGTGGCGCCCGACGGCGTCGGCGGCGGCATCGTCCGCTACACCGTCGAGCTCGCACGGGCGCTGGTGCGCCGCGGTGACGTCGACCTGGAGCTGCTCACCTCGCCCCGGGCGGCCGCCACCCTCCCCGACGTGGTCGGGGGCGGTACCTCGCGCGCCCTGCCGCCGGTGCCCGGACGCCGCCATGGCCGCGTTCGAGCGCAGCGCGCTCGGGCCGTGGCTCGGGAACGGCTACGACGTCGTGCAGGGCGTCAAGCACCTCGTCCCCCGCGCGGTGCGGGCGCGGACGGCCCTGACCGTGCACGACATGCTGCCGCTCGACCGTCCCGACGACTTCGGCCGCGCCAAGCGGCTGCTGCTGCGCGGCCCCTACCTGGCCTCGCTGCGGGGGGCCGACGCGCTGCTGTGCGTCTCGGCGGCCACCCGCGAGCGGGTGCGGCACCACCTCCCGTCCGTCGCGCCGGACGCGCACGTCGTGCCGCTCGCGACGAGCCCGTGGCTGCTGGGCGTGACGCCCTCCCCCGTGCCCGAGCTCGACGGACGCCCGTTCGCCGTCGTGGTCGGCGACCCGTCGCCGCGCAAGAACCTCCCCGTCGCCCTGGCGGCGTTCGCCGAGGTGGTCCGCTCGCGCCCCGACGCGGTCCTGGTGCTCGTCGGGCCGCCCGCGTGGGGTGAGGCGAGCTACGGGCCCCACCACGAGGCGCTGACCGCCTCGGGGAACCTGCTGCAGCTCACCGGGGTCGGCGACAGCACGCTGCGGTGGTGCTACGAGAACAGCGCGGTGGCCCTGTCGCCCTCTCTGGCAGAGGGTTTCGGCCTGCCGGCGGCGGAGGCGATCGACCTCGGCACGCCGCTGGTGACCTCGCTCGACCCGGCGCTCGTCGAGGTCTCGGGCGGTCGGGCGCAGCACGTGCCGGCCGACGACGTCGACGGCTGGGCGCGCGCCGTGCACCGCCACCTCGACGCCCCGCGCGCCGACCGGGTCGCCCCTGCCGTGCGACGCACCTGGGACGACGTCGCCGACGAGACGGTGCGGGCGGTGCTCGGGTCGCGAGGCGCCTGATCAGGCCGCGAGGCGCCTGATCAGGCTGCCAGGGAGCGGGTGACCACGTCGGCCATCCGGTCACGGAACAGGCTGCGGGAGAACGACTCCGCGTTCCGGCGTGCGACGGCCGGGTCGAAGCCGGTCGACGCGGCGCCGGTGAGCGCGTCGGCCCACAGCGCGACCTCGGCGTGACCGCGGCGCGCGGTGGGGACGAGCAGGCCCGTCTCGCCGTCCCGTACGGAGTCCCGGGCGCCGCCGGCGTCGACGGCCACCACGGGCGCGCCGCAGGCCTGGGCCTCGACCGGGACGATGCCGAAGTCCTCGACGCCGGGCATCAGCAGCGCACGGCACCGGCGGTACAGCGAGCGCAGCTCCTCGTCGTCGACCCGGCCGACGAAGGTCGTGCCGGGCCCGGCGAGCGCCTCGACCTCGGCGCGGGAGCGTCCGTCGCCGGCCACGACGAGCGGCACGCCCGCGCGCGCAGCGGCCCGCACCGCGAGGTCGGGCCTCTTGTACGGCACCATCCGGCCGGCGAGCAGGAAGAAGTCCTCGCGGGGCACGGTGGCGTCCGGCGTGTAGAAGTCGGTGTCGACCGGCGGGTGCACGACCTCGGCGTCACGGCCCCACCAGCGGCGCACGCGGTCGGCGACGGCCGTGGAGTTGGCCACGACGGTGCGCAGGCGGGCGGCGGCCGCCCGGTCGTGCCGGCGGAACCCCGCGGCGAAGGCGGCGAGCCCGAGCTCGCCCGCGCGTCCGCCCACCTCGCCGCGGCGCATCTGCGGGTCCCAGACCCAGCGCGCCGGCGAGTGCACGTACGCCACCACGGGTGCCGCGGTCGCGTGCACCACCTGGGAGGCGAAGGCGTGGTGGCTGGCGATGACGACGTCGGCGTCGGGCACCGGCAGGCGCCGCATCGCCACGGGCAGCGCCGGCAGCAGGTGCGCGTAGCCGCTGCCCCGCAGCAGCCCGCTCAACCGGGTGCTGGTGACCCTGTGCTCGAGGTCGGCCGGCATCACGCCAGGACGCGACACGGGCGCCAGCAGCGGCGCCTGCGGCCAGCGACGGGCCAGCTGCTCGACGACCGCCTCCGATCCCGCGAACTCGGTGAACCGCTCGTGCACCACGACGGTGCGGACCTCGCGCCCGGCGTCGCCGCTCACGAGCCGGTCTGCCGGACGACGGCGGCGACGGTGCGCAGCACGACCTTGGCGTCGAGCCACAGCGACCAGTTCTCGATGTAGTAGTTGTCGATGCGCGCGCGCTCGGTGATCGAGGTGTCGCCGCGCAGGCCGTGCACCGCGGCCAGGCCGGTCAGGCCGGCGGGGACGCGGTGCCGTCCGGTGTAGCGGGGGACGCTGCTGGAGAACTCCTGGACGAAGTGCGGGCGCTCGGGCCGCGGACCGACCAGGCTCATGTCGCCGCGCAGCACGTTCACCAGCTGCGGCAGCTCGTCCAGCGACGTGGCGCGGATCAGGCGCCCGATCCCGCTCATCCGGTCGTCCTGCGACACGTTCCACAGCGTGGCCGACTCCGACTCGTCGACGGGCCGCAGCGAGCGGAACTTCAGCATGGTGAACGCGCGTCCGTCGA
The DNA here is from genome assembly GCA_963715595.1 of uncultured Actinomycetota bacterium. GTDB lineage: Bacteria > Actinomycetota > Actinomycetes > Actinomycetales > CAWJMD01 > MFD01275-22. The sequence goes on along the minus strand of OY970255.1, from coordinate 1,071,900 downwards.
GGCCCACCCGCTTCTGGCGGAACAGCACACCGGGACCGCCGTCGAACCGCACGGCCGCCGCGACGGTGAGCAGCAGCGGCGAGATCAGCACGAGCGCGATGCCGGCGACGACCACGTCGAGCAGGCGCTTGACCCGCCACGAGGTGGTGCGGAAGGCGGCGCGGCGCACCCGCATCAGCGGGACGCCCCAGGCCTCGTCCATGTCGGCGTGCACGCTCTGCACCTCGAACAGCCGTGGCACGAAGAAGAACTCGCACTCGAGCCGGTCGCAGGTGCGCAGCACGTCGACCAGCTCGGACTCGGGCTGGCGGCTGAACGCGACCACCACGACGTCGACGTCCTGGTCGAGCACGGTGCCGGCCAGGTCGTCGACGCCGCCCAGCCACGGGACGCCCAGGTCGCCCGCGTCGTGCGGCTCGTCGGTGTCGAGCACCCCGACGGGCTCCAGGCCCAGCTCGGGGCGCTCCCGGAACCGGGTGACGAGGTCGGTGCCGACCACGCCCGCGCCCACGACCAGCGTCCGGTGGACGACGACGCGGTGGCGGCGGGCCAGCCGGATCACGGCGATCGCGACCGACCGCAGCACCACCATCGCGACGGCGAGCGCGAGCGTGCGCCACAGGACGGGGACGATCGTGGAGTCGGTGGCGGCGAGCACCAGCACGGCGTGGACGAGGCCGGCGCCGCCGGCACCCAGGGCCGCGACCGGCACCTGGTCGAGGGCCGACAGCGTCAGCCGGGCCCGGTACCCGTGGACGGCGGCCGTCGTCGCGACGAGCGGGACGAGCAGCGACAGCGCACCGAGCGTGCCGGCCGGCAGGAGCAGCACCGCCAGGCCCCAGGCGACGAGGTCGGCCAGCAGGAGGGCGCTGGGCGCGGTGGTGATGCCGGCGAGCCTCCCGCGCTCTCGCCGCGGGGCGGCCGACGCCTCCCGGGTGCACGACGGTGAGAGCGGCGTCGGAGGTCGGACGGCGTGAGGCGGGGTCGTGCCCGCGCAGGTCGATGACGCGGGCGTCGCCGGTCCCGGTGGCGGTGCGGGCGCTGGGGGCGGCGGTGGCGTGCGTGGAGCTCTGGGGCACGTCGGTCCTTCCGGTGGCGATGTGGCGGCCGCACGTGTCTGGACGGCGGACGGAGGTCGTGACCACTCCGTCGTGGCGCTCTGTGGTGTTCGGGGCGCCGCAGCACCCGGATTGCACCGGGTCGTGCCGGATGTGCGTCCTGCGCCGTGCGTCGCGGTCAGGCGACGGGACTCGCGAAGACCACGACGTTGTCGCGGTAGTGACCGGAGGCGGAGTCGAACTCGCCGCCGCACGTGATCAGCCGCAGTGCGGGCTCGGGCACGGGGCCGTACACGGCGTCACTGGGGAACTGGTCCTTGGGTACCTGCTCGAGGCGGTCGACCCGGAACACGGCGGTGCTGCCGTCGGCGCGGTCGACCTCGATCAGGTCACCGGCCACGAGCTGGTCGACCTCGGCGAACACGGCTGGGCCCGAACGGGAGTCGACGTGACCGAGGATCACGGCGGGTCCGCGCTGACCCGGCCGCGGCCCGCCGGTGAACCATCCGGCCAGGTCGTAGTCCGCGGGCACCTCGACGGTGCCGTCGGCGGCGACGCCGAGGTCGGTCAGCTCCGAGGAGATGCCCAGCGACGGGACGCGGACCGCGGTCGGCTCGGCCACCGGCGCAGCTGCCTCCTGCTCGGGCGCGGAGTCGAGCAGCGGCGCCTCGCCGAAGGCCTCGAGCGCGCTGCCGGGCGCGGGGCCGTCGGCGAGGGGTCCGGACGACGACGCGGTCGGCGTCGGTGCGGTCGGGGTCGGGGCGGTCGGCGTCGGGGCGGTACGGCTCGCACCGGCGTCACCGGTGACGGCCAGCACGCCGACCACGACGAGCCCGGCCAGCACCGCCGCGCCGACGGCGAGCAGCGCAGCGCGCCGACGGGGCGCGGGCCCGCTCACGGGCGCGGCGCGACCACCGGCCGCAGCCGGCGGCGAGCGGGGCCCGCCACGAGGAGCAGCAGGGCGAGGCCGGCGGCAGCGGTGCCCACGGGCGCGAGACCCGTTGCGGCGTCAGCGATCCCGCCACCACCGGTGGCTGCGCCACCGACCGGCGTGCTGCCGCTGCCCTCGGCGTCGACGACGGCGGAGACGACGAGACCCTGGTTCGCCTCCAGCACCAGCAGCGTGTAGACGCCGCCGCCGGTCAGCGACACCTGGGTGGTCGTGGCGTCGGCACCCTCAGCCGTGGTCGACAGGGTCCAGTCACCCGCGGGGACCGTCGAGTACCCGGTCGGGCGGCCGAACGCGGCACCGCTCGCCACGGCCGGCCCGCCCTCGGCGGAGATGTCGACGGTGGGCGCCGAGCTGGCCGCGGGCAGCACCCGCACACGGGCGGTCCCGGCCTGAGGCGGCGTGAGGTCGTCGGAGATGGTGACGACGGTCGGGTCGTCCTTGGTGCCGAGGCCGGCGACGGTGTAGGCCTGCCCGTCGGCCACGTCGACCGTGCCGGTCAGGACCGGCTCGGCGTCGCGGGGGCTGTTCGCGGGCCACACGCCGACGGCGTACCGACCGGCCGGGACGCGCTGGTACCCGGCGACGTCGCCGTACGAGGCGGTGGGGGCCAGCACGATGGCCTCGCCCAGGTCGGGCATCGCGCTGCCCGAGACCGGCGACAGCGCGAGGGTCATGGTGCCCAGCCCGGGCACGAGGTGCGCGCCGCGCACCCACGCACCGGCGGAGGCCGTGGACGCCTGGGCGGGGACCGCGAGCGCGAGGGGCGCCAGCAGGGCCAGCAGCGCGGTGAGCACCGCCGCCCGGGCACGGCGGGGCAGGAATCTCGTAATGGGCATGACGGGTCCTCCGGCATCGTTGTCGTCCGTGTCCGCGGGGCGTCCGAGGACTCCCTGGCGGGTTCTGGGCACTGCCGCAACGCTGCGACTGTCGCGACGCGTCCACCCGACGCCGTCGGGGTCCAGCGCAACATCCGAGCGCGCGCAGCGCGAGCCAGGTCGGTCACATCGGGTGATCTCCACCCGATCGGCCCACCTCGTCGTGGGCCCGCCCGGGTGAGCGGGTCACCCTGTGATCACTCCACCGGTGTTCGGCGCGGCCGTCCGTGCGGATGGGTGCGGATCGTCGACGTCTCCTGCGACGACGTCCGCAGCGGCCGTCAGGAGCGGCGACGACAAGCACGGCGCGGTGCCCGGCGGCCGTGACGATCCCGCAGCGTGCTCAGCACCGCGGCGACGACCAGCACGCACCCGACCATCTCCAGGCCCTCCTCCAGCGCCCGGGCCAGCACGTACGACGTGCTCCCGGGCTCGGGCCGCACGGGCAGCTGCGGGAGCACCTCGTCGAGCACCACGGCCCCGACGGTCCAGACCACGAGACCGGCGCGCAGGAGCGGGCGACCCGGCCACGGGACCGACCCGCTCCAGCGCCACACCAGCGCCAGCCCGACGACGCCGACCACCACGAGCACCGCCGGCACCAGCTGGTCGGGCGCCCGCCGCTCGAGCACCTGCCGAGCCAGCGGCCGCACCCGCTCGTGGCGCCGGCCACCTCGTCGAGGGCGAGCACGGCAGCGACCACGGCACCGACGGTCCAGCCCCTGCGGCGCTCGCGGACCAGCAGGGCCGCACCCGCGGCGACGCTCGCGACCACCGCGAGCAGCAGGGCGTTCCACGCCGTCGGCACGTTGGCCTCGCGGTTGACGTCGAAGGCGTCGCGCAGCGCCGCCCAGCTCCCCCGGTCGGGGGCGAGCAGCAGGAGCAGCACGTCGGCCAGCAGCACGGCCACGGTGCCGAGCAGGAGCACCGCGACGACCGGCGTGGCGTCGATCGGGCGCACCCCGCCGTCGTCGTCGGGCAGGGTGTGGTCGACGGGCGGAGTCGGCCCGTGCCGCTCTCCGGTCGTCATCCGGGAACGGTAACCAGCGGACGACGACCCGGCGAACGGACGACGACGCGTCAGGCTCCTCGCACGCCGCTCCTCAGCCGGCGACCAGGTCGGCGCGCATCACCTCGGCGCCGTCCGGCCCGACCACGAGCACCGCGGCGACGTCGGCGCGCAGCGGCGCCGCGTTGAACCGGCACACCATCAGCACGTCCGGCACCGACAGGAACGACCCGGCCCCGGTGCGGCCGCCGTCACGACCCTCCAGCGCGACGCCGAACACCTCCCCCGGCGGGAGCCCGCTGACGTCCAGGAGCACCTCGGTGCCCCAGGTGTGGTTGATCAGGGACGCCTGCGCCTGCACCCCGGTGGGGACGCCGGTCAGCTCCAGCGGCTCGGTGGGCACGGCCACCGCGTCGTCGTCGTCGAGGGCGTCGCGACCGAGCGCGCCCAGGCCGGCGCCGACCACGACACCCACCGACGCGGCGAGACCGCCGACGAGCAGGCTGCGCCGGCCCCGGCGCCGGTCGTCGAACGACGGCGGTTCCGCGGTCCGGGCCCCGCGGTCGGCGCGCAGCCGGTCGGCCTGCCGCCGCACCGCGTCGACGCGGTCCGTCGGTGGCTGCCGGTCGGGGTCGTAGCCCAGTGCCTCACCCACGCGACGCAGCTCCTCGTCCTCGTCCCCGTGCTGGTCCCCGTGCTGGTCCCCGCGTTCTGCCGGGCTCATCGCACCAGCCCCTCGTACTCCACCCGCAGGCGCGCGAGCGCCCGCGACTGCGCCATCCGCACGGCCCCGGCCCGGCGACCGGTGACCTCGCCGACCGCCTGGGCGTCGAGCCCGGCGACGACGCGGAGCTCGAGCACCTCCTGGTCGTCGTCGGTGAGCCGCCCGAACGCCAGGCGCAGCAACCGGCTCTCCTCCTCGCGCACCACGCGGTCCTGGGGGTCGTCGTCGGCCGGCGGCTGCGCACGCGCCACCGTCTCCGGATCGGCCGCGTGCGCGCGGGCGCCGTCGCGGTAGATCTCGTAGACGACGTTGCGCGCGATGCCGAACAGCCAGCCGTCGAGCCCGACACCGGTCCAGGTGAACGCGTCGATGCGGTGCATGGCCCGGGTCATCGCCTCGCTCACCGCGTCCTCCGCCTGCTCGTCGGTGCTCAACCGCCTGCGCGCGTAGGCGAACAACCGAGGGTAGACGCGTCGGTACAACGTCTCCCACGCGTCCGGGTCGGACTGCCGGGCCCGGTCGACGAGGGCGCGCAGCTGCTCGTCGTGCTCGCTCATCGTCTCCTCACGGCCGTCCCCCCGGTGCATGGCACGACGCCGTCCGGCGTCACGCCCGGATCACCACGGGGGTGCCGAGCGGGAGCCCGATCTCCTCGACCAGCCGGACGACCACGTCGTTGGCGAGCCGCAGGCACCCGTTGCTCACGTCGGTGCCGACCAGGTCGGGGGCGTCGGTGCCGTGGATGCCGATGACGCCTTCTCCCCCGGCGAAGCTGGTGAGCACGTTGGAGAACCCCGACAGCCCGTACGCGTAGGGACCGTAGGGGCCGTCGGGCGTGGGCGGCTGCAGCAGCTCCTTGAGGTAGTAGCGCCCCCCGGGCGTCGGGGTGTCCGTCGTCCCGACCCCGACCGGGGTGCGCAGCACCTCCTGCGCCCCCTCGGTCACCGTGAGCTCGTGGTCGGACAGGCTGACCGTCACCGCGAACGGGTTGCTGGCCAGCGACACGTCCCCCGACCGGATCCACCCGGTCGAACCGTTGGGGCGCACCGGCAGGAGCACCTGCAGCCACTCCCCCTGCTGGGCGTCGACGACGAAGACGAGCTGGCCCGACGTCTCGTCGCGGCGGTCGAGGGTGCGCTCGGCAGGGGCACCGGCCTCGGGACGGGCGCGCACCTCGACGACGTCGACCACCGCCGTCGCCACGACGGTCGTCGGCTCGTCGGGCCCGTCGGGCTCGTCGGTCGCCGCGGCCGGCGGCGACGGGGACGACGTGGACGCCGAGGGTGCGGGGGTCGGCTCCGGGTCGCCCGAGCAGCCGGCGACGAGCGCGGCGCCGAGCAGCGCCGCGACCACCACGTGCCACCCCGCCATGGCCGCGACCCTACGCGGCGCACCCGACGGCGCGGCGTGGCGGAAGGCGTGAGGAATCCCCCTGTGACACCCGGGGTCCTGGCGTCATGCACCAGCACACGGGTCCGCGACGTCGCGGTCCGACCGGACGAGGGAGCAGCATGCCCAGACCGCGGTACACCCCGGAAGCCGTCGCCGGAAGGGCGCGTCCACGACGGCGGACGGCAGCGCACGCCGCCGCCGTCGGCCTGCTCGTGGGCGGGGCCCTGGTGGCCGCGAGCCCGGCGCAGGCGGTGACGTTCACCGTCACCTCGACCGGCGACGCGGTCGACACCACCCCCGGCGACGGCGACTGCACCACCGCCCTCCCGGGCGGCGCCTGCACGCTGCGTGCGGCCGTGCAGGAGGCCAACGCCCAGGGTGGCGCCCACACGGTGCAGCTCCCCGCGGGCGCCGTCGCCCTGACGATCCCGGTCGCCGGCGAGGACGCCGCCGCGAGCGGCGACCTCGACGTCGCCGCGGGCGTGGCACTGACCCTCACGGGCGGGTCGGTGACGTCCGGCCCCGGATCTCGACGACCGCGCGTTCCACGTGCTCGCGGGCGGGTCGCTGACCGCCACCGACCTCGACGTCGCAGGGTTCACCGCCGGCGGTGCGCCGAGCGCCACCGGTGGCGGCAGCGGCGGCGCGTTCCTCGATCGCCGGCACCCTCGACCTCACCGGCGGGGCGCTCCGCCGGCAACGAGGCCGAGCGCGCGGGTGGCGCGATCGAGGCCAGCGCCGGGCAGCACGACCATGCTCGACGGCGTCGACCTCACCGGCAACGCGACCGGCCCCACCCCGGGCAACGGCGGCGGCCTGCACCTGACCGGCGACGGCTCCGTCGGATCACCGACCTCGACGTCACCGCCAACACGGCCGCGGCCGAGGGCGGCGGCCTGTGGAACGGCGTCGGGACCATGACCGTCACCGCGAGCACGGTCTCGGGCAACACCGCCAGCGGCGCCCTCGCCGACGACGGCGGCGGCGGCCTGTTCAACAGCGGCGGCACCGCTGGTCCGTCGACGGCGGCACGGTCACCGACAACGTCGGCCGACGGCGCCGCGGGCTCCGGCGGCGGCCTGTTCTCCCCGGCGGCACCCTCGAGGTCGTCCGGCACGACCGTCACCGGCAACACGGCCGTGCGCGCCGGTGGCGGCGTCGAGGCGCTCGGCACCCCCGACGGCCATCGTCCGCCTGACGCAGCTCGACCTGAGCGACAACGGGACCGGCGCCGCGCCGGGCAACGGTGGCGGCCTGCACCTCACCGGTGCCGGCACCGTCGAGGTCGACGACAGCGACGTCACCGGCAACACCGCGACCCTCGAGGGCGGCGGGCTGTGGAACTCGGCGGCCGGCACCATGACCGTCACCGGGAGCCTGGTCTCGGGCAACACCGCGAGCGGTGCGGCCGCCGACAACGGCGGCGGCGGCCTGTTCAACGACGGCGGCACCCTGGTCGTCGTCGGCAGCGTGGTCTCCGACAACGTCGCGGACGGCGCAGCGGGCTCGGGCGGCGGCGTGCTCAGCCTCGGGCACGCTGCACGTGAGCAGCTCGCTGGTGGCGGACAACACCGCCGAGCGTGCCGGCGGCGGCATCGAGGCGGCGCCCCTCACGGGCGTCGACGGCGCGACCAGCGCCACCACGGTCAGCGGCAGCATCCTGGCCGGCAACGACGCGGGCACCGCGCCCGGCAACGGCGGCGGCCTGCACGTCACCGGCGCCGGCACCGTCGACGTGGGCACCAGCACGGTCACGGGCAACACGGCCGTGCAGGGCGGCGGGCTGTGGAGCTCCTCGGCCGCGACGACGACGGTGACGGCCAGCACGATCGACTCCAACACCGCCGCGACCGAGGGCGGTGGCCTCTACGACGACGGGGGCACCGTCACGGCCACCAACGTCACGGTCGACGGCAACGACGCCGGCCTCGGCGGAGGTGCGTTCGGCGACCCGGAGGGCACCATCTCGCTGGTGCACGCGACGGTCACGGGCAACAGCACCGGCGTCGACGGCGCGGTCGACCTGCGCAACTCGGTCGTGGCCGGCAACGACGGCGACGACTGCGTGGGCACCGCGATCACCTCGGGCGGCGGCAACGTCCTCGGGGACGCCTGCTCCGGCGGCGGCGCCGACGACGTGACCGGTGTGGACGACCCGGGTCTGGGGGCGCTCGCCGACAACGGCGGCGACACCGCGACCCGGCTGCCCGCCGCGTCGAGCCCGGTCGTCGACGCGGCCACCGCGGCTCCGGCGGTGGCGACCGACCAGCGCGGCGCCGTGCGGCCGACCGACGGTGACGGTGACGGCCGGTCCGTGGCCGACGCCGGCGCGGTCGAGGTCGAGGGCACCGTCGCGCCCGGCGAGCCGGGTGCGCCCGGCGGGCCGGGTACGCCCGGCGGGCCGGGTGGAGGCGGCGGCATGCCCGTCGCGCCGCCCGCGCAGCCCGTCCCCGGCCAGCCGGACTTCACCGGCTGACCCCGAGGACGCGGCGCCCCGGACGACCACCCGCGTCCGGGGCGCCGTCGCGTGCGCCGTGGGGACGGCCGGTCCCAGAGCCGCTGGAGCGCCGCCCGCGTCCCGTCGGCCTCCGGCTCGAAGGTCGTCGTGTCGGCCGCGTCGACACGCTTCGACCTGTCGTGCAGCTCGATGCGTCGTCCCGGGACGAGATCGGCGACGGTGTAGACGAGCTCGGTGGGGCGGCCCAGCAGCTTCGGCACGTTCTCGTACCGCGATCCCACGACCGGCGCGGACGCCGGTCCGTCGACCGACCGGCACCGCTCGGTGTGCGGGTCCCACTACTGCCTCGCCACCCGGGCGCGCGGCCCGACGACGCGGGGACGTGGCCGCCGCGACGGGGCGGTGCTCAGGTGGTGGTGGGCGCCGGATCCGACGTGGGACCCGGTGCCGGCTCGTCGTCGAGCAGGCGGTCGACCAGGTCGGCCCACGCGAGGTCGTCCTCGGTGGCCTCACCACCGTCGCAGAACGGCTTGTCCCCGTTGTCCTTCCAGTACCTCAGCAGGGTGAGCACCTTCGCCGTGTCGGCGTCGGCGCCGCCCGCGTAGTCGGTGCCGGGCGGTCCGGTCTGGTGCTCCTGGCACGTCACCGGGCCGTCGCCGGTGGGGACCACGAGCGTCGCGTCGGCCGTCGGTGCGCCGCCGGTGCACCCGGCGAGGCCGAGGACGAGCACGACCCAGCCCGCGCCCACCGCCCCGCGCGGCCTCACGGACCCACCAGCCCGCGCACGACGAGCCCGAGACCGACGACGCACGACCAGGACGGCCGTCGCCACCGGCAACCAGCCGAGCGCCCGCGCGGCCCCGTGTGCGCTCCCGGCCGGGCGTCGAGGTAGCGGTCGAGGCGCCCACGCGCCCGAACGAGCAGGAGCCCGACCGCCGTCAGCGTCGCCGGCCATGCCGAGGCCGTAGGCGAGCACCAGCAGCACCCCGAAGACGGTGCGTCCCAGCGCGATCGCGCCGAGCAGGACGACCAGGGCGGACGGGCTGGGGACCAGACCGCCCGCGATCCCGAGGCCGACGAGGCCCGCCCGGCCCCCGGCCCCGTCGTTCCCGTGCCCGTGGCCGTGCCCGTGACCGTGCCCGTGACCGTGCCCGTGCCCGTGCCCGTGGCCGGTCGCCGATGGCGCAGGAGCGGCGACGCCGCCCGCGCCGACGAGGGCGTCGACGGGAACCGGTGCGGCGTGGGGGTGCTCGTGCGCGCGGGCCCGGTCGCGCACGGCGCCGCGCAGCAGGCCGAGACGCCACGCCGGCGACCAGGAGCCCGCTCACCACCCCGAGCCAGCGCAGCACGCCGCTCCCCGGCCAGCGTGCTGGCACAGCGTCAGAGCCAGACCGAGCACCAGGACGCCGGCGGTGTGGGTGGCCGTGACCGTCGCGCCGACGACCAGCGCGTCACGCGGTCGACCGCGGCGGCCGGCGAGGTACGCGGCCATCACGGTCTTGCCGTGCCCGGGCAGCACCGCGTGACCTGCACCGAGCAGGACGGCGACGAGCACGGCGAGCAGCCCGACCCAGACGGTCGGCTCGCTGCCGACGAGGTCGCCGAGCGCACGGTCCCCTGCGGCGAGCAGCCCGGTTCAGCGGGTCGACACCGGAAGGGCAGCGCGGCCTCACGTCGTCGGCCGACGTGCCGGCGCCCGGCTCCACCGACACCTGCGGCGCTGCGGACGTCGAGCGGGCGAGGACAGCAGGTCGTCGGGGTAGGCGCGCAGCTCGTCGCTGACCGCGCTCGTCCGGGACCGTCGGAGGCGACGATCCGCAGCCCGTCACCGGCGGCGATGACCTCGCGCCAGCCGATCCGGTCGGCCCGGAAGCCGTCCTCGAACTCGACGGTCGCCGGTCCCGACGAGGTCGGCGTCGGCGGTGCAGCTCGCAGGTCATGCGGAGGGTGGCCAGGCCGGCCTCGCCGGGGACACGACCTCGCGGCGCCGCCGGCGGTGAGAGCGACCGGGGCGCCGTCGACGGCAGCCGTCGCTGTCGAGACCCGTCGGCGCACTGGCGCGCGCCGCGTCGCTGGAGCTCCTGCTGCCGACAGCGTCGTCGTCGCCGTCGACGTCGATGTCCGGCGCGCTGCTGCGCGGACGGGATCTCGGCGGTGTCGACGACGCGAGGTGACGTCGACGCGGTCGGGAGCAGGAGCAGCGCCGTCGTAGTGGCTGACGGTGAAGTTGCCGAGCGGGTGGCGCCGAGGCGGCGCGCCGACGGCAGGACGAGCAGCCGCGGCCGTGGCGGCCGCGGCGGCCCGCGCGGGCCAGGTGCGACGCCTCACCGGCGGCCAGCTCGTCGAGGGCGCCCGTGCCCGCTGGCGCGTGCAGGACGGAGAAGCCGGGATTGGTCGCCAGCGCGGTCTCCAGCGACGTGCGGGCCGAGGGCCGTGTCCCGAGCGCGAGCTGGATCATCCCGCGGTGGTACGCCCAGGTGGCGTTCCGTCGCCCACGACGGACCGCCCGCGTCGGCGTAGGACGAGGGCCTCGGCGTCGCGGCCGTTCACGTGCAGCGCCCAGGCCAGTCGCGTCGAGCACGTGCACGCTGCGCCGGTGCTGCGTACTGCACCTGGGCCACGGCGAGCGCGTCGCCGGGACGCCGTGGTCGGCCTGGTAGAGCGCCATCTCGACGTCCTGCACCGAGCCGGACGCCTCGAACAGCGTACGCCGCGGCATCGGCGACGGCGTACTGGGCAGCGGCCTCGTCGGTGCGGCCGCGCTGTCGAGCAGCTCGCCGTACTCGACCAGGTAGCTCGGTTGCGGCAGCCGCTCGACCACGTCGGCGTACGCCGTCGAGCGCCTCGTCGGTGCGGCCGCTGCGCACGCGGCCGACGCTGGCCTGCGAGGCGAGCAGCGCCACCTGGTCCGGGACGCGCCGCAGCCCGTCGTCGTAGTGCGCGTCGGCGCCCGCGTGGTCGCCCTGCACCACGGCGAGGTCGCCGAGGTGGTAGCAGGCAGAAGGCGACGTCACCGGGTCGCTCGAGCGAGATCTCGAGCGCCCGCTCGAGCGAGTAGCGGGCGTTCTCGACCTCGCCCCTGCAGCTCGTAGGTGTAGGAGACCCGCGTGAACGACGGCACGCCCGGGACGCAGGTCGAGCATCGTCCCGTCGAGGGTGTCCAGCGCGCCGTCGAGGTCACCCAGCTCGATCTGGGCGTCGGCGAGCACACCGCGCGCCGTCGAGTCGTAGGCGTCCACCTCCACCGCCGCGAGCGCGAGGTCGCGCCCCGTCGCGAAGTCGTGCCGCGCGTTCGCGAGCGCCGCCTGCCCGGCGAGCGCGTCGGCGTTGGCGTCGGGCTCGATCTCGAGCGACCGCGCCAGGGCCTCCTCGGCCTTGCCGTACCAGACCGGGTCGGCCGTGTGTCGCGCCTGGGCGACGTAGGCGAAACCCAGTGCGGCCCACGCAGTGTGGTCCTCAGGGAGGCGTGCCAGCCGGCCCTGCAGCGCGTCGACCGCCGAGCTCGGGTCGGCTCCGGAGTCGAGCGCCTCCTGGCCCGGCACGGTCGGTGCCCCCGCCGCTGTCGAGGTGCTGACGTCGCCCGTGCGGGCCAGCAGCACGCCGGCACCGAGGAGCAGCACCGGAGCGAGCAGGACCGCGACGACGACCGACACCGTGCGGTTCATCGGACGTCCCCTCGCGGGCCGGTCGGGCGGGAGGCTCACGCCGGCGTGACGCCGACCAGCTCGGCGAACACCACGACGTTGTCGTCGTAGTGCCCGGAGCTGGTGTCGAAGGTACCGCCGCAGGTCACCAGGTGCAGGAAGCTCGGTCCCTCGAAGGTGTACATGCGCTCGTTCGGGAAGTCGTCCTTGGCGAACTGCTCCTTGCTCCGGACGACGAACGTCGCGACCGACCCGTCCTCGCGCCGGACGTCGACCTCGGCCCCGACCTCGAGGGCGGGCAGGTCCGCGAACACGGCCGGCTTGCCGTCGCCGTTCACGTGGCCGGCGATCACCGCGCCCCCTGCCTCGCCCGGGGCCGGCCCGGTCTCCCACCAGCCGATGTCCATCCACTCCTGCGGCACCTCGAGCTTGCGCTCGGCGGTGACCCCGAGCGGGATCATCGCCTGGTCGATCGACAGGTCGGGGATGGCGATCGCGACCGGTGCCGGGGCGTCGGCCTCGGTCGTGGCCGGGCCCGTGGGGACCGGCGTGGGTGCCGACGACGCCGGCGCCGGCGGTGGCGCGGCGGCGACGGGCGCGGTCTCGCCGCCGCCGAACACCAGGCCACCGATCACCAGCCCGAGGACGAGGGCCGCGACGACGCCGGCAGCGACCTGCACCCGCACGTCGTGGACGACCCGCCGCACCCGCTCGCCGACGCCCCCTGCTGCCGCGGCGTCCGCCGCCGCCTGGTCGCGGGCACCGACCTCGAGCAGACCGTCCAGGTCGCCGTGAGTCGGTCCGGACGCGCCGGAGGGCCGGCGGGCGTCGTCGCCCACCGGCCCACCGGTGCTCGTCACTGGTGCAGACCCACGGGCCGCTTCCTGCGCAGGGCGTAGGTCGCGACGCCACCGAGGGCCAGGAGCAGGATCGCCCCGGAGGCGACGACCGCGCTGCGGCCGGAGGCCGGACGGGCGTCACCGGTGTCGATGCCACCGGTCGGCATCACCCCGGACCCGCCACCCGAGCCGCCACCCGAGCCACCGCCGGAACCGCCGGTCGCGGTCACCGTGGTCGTCGCGGTCGCGGTCACCGTCTCGGTGACGGTCTCGCCCGGCGCCACGGCGCCGACCGACGAACCGGAGTTCGGCAGCGCGAGGTACGGGAAGGCGTCGCCGAAGGCGACCTGGTTCTCGTCGACGCCGTCGCCGGCCGCGAGGGGCTCGACGATCGTCACGTCGGTGGGAGCCCCGCTGTCGTCGACCGTGACGGCGCCGGCCACCGCCTGCAGGGCGATGTCGACGACGTCGTCGGTGAGGCGTCGGCCGTTCGGGAAGCCGGCGTTGTCACCCGCCAGCACCCCGAGCCGGTTGGGCTCGGCGGTCGGCGCGATGGCGGTGTTCAGCCGCAGCATCTCCGAGGGCGTGACGTCGGCCGGCTGGTTCAGCCCGTTGAGCCCGGTGAGGAAGATGCTGAACAGGTCCTGCCGCGGGGTCTCGGGGATGTCGAGCCCGTAGAGCGCGTTCAGCAGGTACGGCACCTCGGGGTTCAGCACCTTGTTCACCGCAGGAGTGACCGAGGCGTCGTTCTCGGGCGCCAGGGCGTTGAACGCGTCCTTCAGGCCGGCCGGGATGACGACCTCGTTGACCAGCGGCTGGCCGAGGCGCGACACCTGGACGAAACCGCCGCTCGGGGTCGAGGTGCCCTCTGCCGCGCGGGTGGTGATGCTGGCCCGGTCGGTCGTCGACCAGACGCCGACGATGTCGTCGGTCAGGCCGAGGCTGGCGATCGGCACCTGCAGCGCCACCGAGTTCACGTTGTAGCGCGCCAGGGTGTCGTTGCCGACCTCGCTCAGGTCGGCGCCGTAGAGCAGGTCGAAGATGCGCAGGTCGAGGAAGAACGAGTCCTCCGCCTGGCCCACGAACGAGGTGATGCCGTCGCCGGCGTCGACGACCGCCTCGTCACGCAGCGCCTGGTAGTCCGGCATCGAGGCGTCGCCCACGTGCGAGGGAGCCACCGGGGCGCCGTCGACCAGCACGTTCTCGTTGCCGTCGCCGTCGATCGCGGTGAGGGTGTAGGTCTGCTTGAACAGCAGGTCGGGGTCGTCGAAGGAGTCGACCGGCCCGATGTTGTAGATGAACGAGCCGTCCGCGTCGGGGTCGCCCTGCGGCTGGCCTGCCAGCGGGTAGTCGACGGCGCCGCGGTTGTCGATGGTGGTGAACTCCCACCGGTAGGTGAGGTCCGGCACGGCGTCGCCGTCGGTGTCGAGCTTGATGTTGTAGCGCGCCTCGTCGGCGTCGCCCACGGGTAGAAGTTCGGGCCGCCCGACGGCTCCTGGAACGGGATCCAGTTCGCGATCAGCGTCACGGTGTCGGGGTCGTCGGGGCTGACGAACGCGTACGTGTCGGTGTTGTCCACCAACGGGTCACCGGCCACCAGCGGCGCCTCGCGGTGGCTCGACGCCGTCCCCGCGGTCGGGGCCAGCGCGGCCACCCCGGCGGCCGCCACCGCGATGGCCCCGGCAGCGCCGAGACCTCGTCGCGTCCGCCTGCTCGACAACCTGATCACGGGCATTCCCTTCGCGCGGACGACACCGTCCGCCGGTCACTGGTCCAGGGGCGCGGCAGAGCCTCGTCCTCAGGTCGGATGACCGAAGGGGACCACCCGGGAACGGCCCCTGCAATCCGGCTGGGAGAACTGGTCCGCAGGTTGGGCCGAACGGGTGAGGATCGCCACCGTGACGTGCGATGACGTCGCAACATCGGCTCGTCCCCGCGGCGGCAAACCATCCGGTCGTCGGCACCGAACCGCTGATGACATCGCACTGACGTCCGGACGGGAAGGCACGTCGACGTGGTCCGCACCAAGCCCGGGTCGTGGGAGTGGCAGGAGGACGCCCTCTGCCGCGAGCGCGACGAGAACCTCTTCGTCGGCCCCGACCGCGAGCTCACCTCCCAACGGCGGCGCCGCGAACGCCGGGCCGTCGCCGTGTGCCTCGCCTGCCCGGTCCTCGAGCGGTGTCGCCGTCACGCCCTGGACACGCCGGAACCGCACGGGGTCTGGGGCGGGATGACCGAGGACGAGCGGGCGCGCGTGCGCGATCGGTGACCCGCGGCGGCGCACCGCCCACGTCCGCACCGCGACAGGGTCGACCTACTCCGCGGCCGGGTCGAGAGCCACGACGAGGATCGCCACGTCGTCGTCGCTCGCGCCACCACCCAGCAGGTCCGCGGCGAGCGCCTCGGCGAGCTCGTCCGGGTCCTGGACGCCCCGGTGCCGCTCGACGGCCTCCAGCAGCTCGGCGAGCCCAGCCGAGAGGCGCCGTTCGCGGCTCTCCACCAGGCCGTCGCTGTACAGCACGAGCACCGACCCCGGTGCGAGGTCGACCGACCAGTCGGACCGGTCGGCGTCCGGCACCACGCCGACGAGCAGCTCGGGGTGCTCGCCCGCCAGGAAGCGCGCCGGGCCGTCCGGCGGTACGACCACAGGCGGTGGGTGACCGGCGTTGGTCCACACCCACGCACGGCCGGGGCGCCCCGACGGCGGCGCGAGCCGACCGTGCACCAGGCTCGCCATCCGCGCGACGCCGAGGTCCCGGCAGGCCCTGTCCAGGCGCCGCACGATCTCGGCCGGGGAGGACTGAGGTCGGTCCCAGGTCAGGGCACCCGTCAGGTGACGGATGCGCCCCATGGCGGCGGCTGCGGCGATGTCGTGCCCGACGACGTCCCCGACGACGACGTCGAGCGACCCGTCCGGGTGCACGATCGCGTCGACCCAGTCGCCACCCACCTCGTTGCGGCGCGCCGCCGGCCGGTAGAGCGCAGCGAGGCGCGCACCCCCCACCTCGGGCAGCTCGGGGAGCATCGCCCGCTGCAGCGCCACCGCGACCTCGACCCGTTCCTCCAGGAGCAGGGCCCGCTGCACCGCGAGCGCGCAGTACGCCGCCAACCCCGAGACCACCGCGCGCACGTCGTCGTCGAACCCGCGGGGCCGGTCCCACAGCAGCGCCAGCACCCCCGAGGTCGAACCCGCGACCTGCAGCGGCACGAAGGCCCACGCCGCACCGCTCGCCGTCGACGTGGGCCGGTCGGGGTGCGGCGCGTCGTCCGCCGGGGCGTCGTCGACGAACAGCGGCTCGGAGCCCAGCACGGCGCGACCGAGCGGGCTCGTCGGGGCCGACGGCGAGGGTGGCCCGCCGGGACGCCCACTCCCAGTCCAGGGTCGGGTGGTCGGCCAGGACCAGCCGGTGGCCGACGACGCGGCCGTCGTCGACCGGTGCGTCGAGGACGTCCTGCACCGGCAGCAACCAGATCCCCGCACGCAGGCACCCGAGCCCGTGCCGGGCAGCCTCCACGGTGGCGCGCACGACGTCGGCCAGCGTCCGGGTGCGGGTCAGCGCGTCGCTGAGGGTGAGCAGCAGCTCCGCGTGC
Source organism: uncultured Actinomycetota bacterium (assembly GCA_963715595.1). Lineage (GTDB taxonomy): Bacteria > Actinomycetota > Actinomycetes > Actinomycetales > CAWJMD01 > MFD01275-22. The sequence continues at coordinate 1,055,358 of OY970255.1, read as the reverse complement.
CCCCGGGCGCGACGCGCCGCCCCGGCCTGGTCCACGGCCAGCACGCGGAGCTGGCGCTGCGACAGCTCGGCGGAGCACGCCGCGGCGAGGTCGGCCATCGTGTCCAGCTCGGTCGCCGACCACTCCCGCGGTGCCCTGTCGATCGCGCACAGCGACCCGACGACGGTCCCGTCGGCGTCGGTGACCGGGAACCCCGCGTAGGCGACGACGCCGAGGTCGGGGATGGCGAGGTTGTCGTGCAGGCGGTCGTCCTGGCGGGCGTCGGTGATGACGAGCGGTTCGCGGTCGGCGACCACGTGCTGGCAGAACGAGTGCGACAGCGGGGTCGTCCCGGGAGCGCGGACGCGTCCGGGAGCCCGACGGCACCGGGGAAGCGCTGACGGTCCGATTCCACGAGCGAGACGAGCCCGACGGGGACGCCGAGCGCACGACGCACCATCCGCGCGTAGCGGTCCGAGCGAGGAGTCGGGCAGCTCGGTGCCCTGGTCGTCGCCCACCCCGTCGTCCACCCCTCTCCACGTCGTCCTGACCGGCCGACGCATCCTCGCACCGCAGCAGGGACGAGGCTCACCGGCCGGACGGCGGTGCCGACGGCGTCAGGGCGCCTCGACGACCAGCACGTCGGCGTACCCGTCGCCCGTGCGGCTGGTGAACGCGTAGCTGCCGGCCTGCGACGGCGCGACGAAGGTGGTCAGGCTGCGGCTCGCGACCTCGACGTCGAAGCTGCCGTCCTGCGCGGTGAGGGTCACGGTGCCCTCGCTGCCGTTGAAGACGGTGACCCGCTGACCGGCCGGCACCGGCCCGGCGACGTGGTAGCGCTCGGGGTCGATCAGGACGCTCACCGTCAGGTCGCCGTGGTCGTGACCCGACATGTCCTCGGCTGCAGCGGACGACGGGTCGGACGACGCGTCGGGCGCCGGGTCGGGAGGCGTCGTCCCCAGACCGTCGGCGGGCTCGGGCGCGGTCGGCGCCGCACCTGCTGCCGCCGCGGGGTGGTCACCGGCGCCTCCCCCGGCGCCGTTCCGGCCAGCGTCACGGCGAGGGCGGTGGTGAGCAGCAGGACCGCCGTCTCGGCCGCGGCGAAGCGCAGGAACGCCCGCGGTGCGCGTCGGCGCAGCGCCGGCAGCGTGCGCCGGCGGTGCCACCAGCCGGCCGCGCCGAGGGCGACGAAGGCGACGGTCTTGGCACCCAGCAGCATGCCGTAGCCGGTCGCGAGCAGGCCCGGCAGGGCCGCGCCACCGCCCAGCACCACCCAGGCCGCGGCCGCACCGGTCGCCCCGGTCGCGACGAAGCAGACGAGCGCGAGGGTGCTGAACCTCGCCGCCATCACCGGCAGGGCCTCGCTGCGTCGTGCGAGCACCACCAGGGCCCCGAGACCGCCCACCCAGGCGGTGGCCACGACGACGTGCACCGACAGCAGCACCACGGCGAGCGCGTGGTCCGGCGCGGTGGCCGAGTGGCCCGAGAGCACCTGCGGGAGGACGAGGGCCGCGACGGCCACCAGCAGCGCGGCAGCGGGGGCGCGACGACCGCGCAGGGTCACCGCCGCCACCGCCGCGAGCGTCGACAGCGCCGCCACACCGGCGGCGGCCTGCCCCGACGGCACCTCGACGAGGAAGGCCGCGAGCACCTCGACGGGAAGGACCTGCACCGGGGTGGAGGTCAGCCGCGCGACGTCGAAGGCGGCACCGACCACGGCCGTCCCCGCCCACCCGGCGGCCGCCGCGGCACCGACCGCGGTCGCCCTGCGGCGCAGGGCTTCTCGACCGCGCACGAGGCCCCCGCGGTCGGCGCGGGCGCGCGGTGCCGGCACCAGCACCGCAGCCAGCAGCAGCGCACCCACGACCACGACCGCCAGCACCCGGGCCGCGACCCGGGTCACGGCGAGGCCGACGTCGGTGACGACGCCCGCCTGCGGGAGGCCCGGCACGTCCGGCGCCGCCAGCAGCGACCCGACCCCGGCGACGAGTGCCGACAGCCCCACGACCGTCGCGGCGCCGGCGAGCACCTGCGCCCGCACCGACACCCCGCCGTGCGGCACGCGACCGGCCGGCGCCTCTCGCCGGGCGCGCACGAGCTCCTGGTCGGGCGCCCGGTCGGTGGCGGTCACGTCGACGCGACCAGGCTGGCGAAGACGACGGTGTTGTCGACGTAGTGCCCACTGCCGCCGTCGAAGTCGCCGCCGCAGGTGATGAGGCGCAGCTCGGGCCCCTCGGTGTTGCCGTACACCTCGAGCTGGGGGAAGTCGTCCTTCGGGTAGCTCTGCACGTCGTCGACGCGGAAGGTGGCGGTCGTGCCGTCCTCGCGCTGGACGAGGACCTCTGCACCGGGGCGCACGTCGCCCAGCCGGTAGAAGACCGACGGGCCGTTCTCGGCGCTGTCGACGTGGCCCTCGATCACCGACGGGCCCGTCGCTCCCGGACGCGGCGATCCCTCGAACCACGCCGCCTTGTCGTAGTCCGGTCCCTCGGGGACCTCCAGCGTGCCGTCTGGGCGCAGGCCGACCGTGATCAGCTCGGAGCTGACCTCGATCGACGGGATGGAGACGGCGACGGGCACCGGCTGCGGCGCGTCCGTCGCGGACGGTGTCGCCGGCGGCGGCGGCGGTACCGCGGTGGCCGTGGGCGCCACCGACGGGTCCGGCGCGGCCGTGGCCGTGGCGGCGGGCTCGGGCGGGGCGGGCGGGTCGCCGTCCTGACCGAGGACGCCCACCGCGACCGCGGCGGTCCCGCCCACCAGGAGCGCACCGACCGCGGCGGCGGTCCAGCGCGTGCTCCACCGGCCAGGACGCCGACCGCCCGGGCGACCCGGGTGGTCGGCGTCCGTGGTCATCAGGCCCGGTCCTGCACCGTCTGGCGGCGGCTGCGCGCGGCCAGGAAGGCGCCACCCAGGACGGCGGCGGCGCCGCCGCCGATCAGGCCGAGGTTCTCGGTGCCGCTCGTGGACCCGGCACCGGTGTCGACGCCGCCCGCGGGCATGTCGTCCATCTGCGACACCGCGAGGACGCCGCAGATCGCCGGGTCGGTCGCCTCGCCGGGCAGCGTCGCGTCGAGGTCGGACACCCCGCGCTCGCCCATGCTGTACGTGCCGTCACCGTCGTGGTCGACGCCGTGGACGACCACGGCCGACTCGCCGGACAGGATGTCCTGCGCCAGCTCCTCGGTCACCTGCACGTCGCCGCGCATGTACTCGAAGTCGCCGTCGGCGGAGAAGCGGTCGACCGCCAGGCCCGAGTCGGGCGAGGTGTCGCCGGAGGTGGTGAGCGACACCACGATCGGGCCGTAGGCCGGCGCCGTCTCCGAGGTGGTGAGGTGGTTCTCCGGACCGGTCTCGCCCTCCACCGCGGCGGCGGTGTTGTCGTCCGCGGTCGGGCACATGTTGCGCGAGTCGTCGCCGTAGTGGATGTGGGCGGCGTGCGGCACGCCGTCGAGGAGGCCCTGCGCGGCGAGCGTGAAGCTCAGCGTGGTGCCGCTGATCTCGATCATCGCCTCACCACCGCCGTCGACGCCGTTGATCGGGACGGGGGTCAGGTCGCCCTGGACGGAACCGTCCGCGGCGAAGGCCGGTGCGGCCGTGGCGAACGCGGCGCAGAGGCCGAGCGTGGTGGCGGCGAGGACGGTGCGGTGGGTGTTCCTCAACGGGACTCCTTGGGTCTGGCCCGCACGACGCACTGGACGTCGCTGTCGAGGCCGGCACGGCCGATCGAGCCCTCGCAGGCATCGACGTCCGCGGCTGAGGGGTCTTCGGTGCGCTCGCCGTACCGGTTTGGTGCGGTCCTGGCCCGCCGCGCGACGCCGGGCACCGGCACGGGTCTTCACCCGGACGGAGCAATCGCGGGACCCGAAGTCCAGGGTGGCTTGCGACACCTCCGGGGCGGGCGGACGGTGGCGCCACCCGGAGCCTGCCGCCCCGGGCGCGACGTGGACGCTCGTCCACGACGCAGCCAGGCGACCACGCCGGCGTGCCGGCGGGAAGTGGCGGCCACCATGACCGAGCTCGTCCCCGACCACCTCGACGCGGGTGGAGGTTCGCGACGCACCTTCCTGACCGGCGCCGCAGGTGCCGCTGCGGGTGCCGGAGTCCTGGTGGCAGCGCAGACCCTCTCGGGTGCAGCGCCTCTCGCCGTCTCGACGCCGCTGGCCGCGGCCGCTGCGACCGACGTGGCTGCCGCGACGTCAGGAGCCCTCGTGGCCTACGTGCGAGACCTCGCCGCCGGCGAGATCGCCGTCATGCGCGGCGACACCGAGGTCGTCGTGGTCGACCACGACCTGGCGCGGGCCCTGGCCCGCCTGGCCGGGTGACGGGCCGTGTCCTCGCACCGTGAAGCACCCGAGATCTCCAAGGACCCCGTCGCCGACTCCACCGACGTGTACGCCTTCGTCTCGCCGGACAAGCCGGGCACCGTCACCATCATCGCCAACTACATCCCCCTCGAGGACCCCGCGGCCGGGCCGAACTTCTACGAGTTCGGCGACGACGTCGCGTACCACCTGCACATCTCCAACTCGGGCTCGGCGACGGCCGACATCACCTACACGTTCCGGTTCGAGACGCGGGTCCGGAACCCGAAGACGTTCCTGTACAACACCGGCCCCATCACCGGGATCCGCGACCAGACGTTCAACCGGCGCCAGCTCTACTCGGTCACCCGGACGGTCGGCAACCGCAGCCGGGTGCTCGCGACGGACCTGCCGAGCCCGCCGTGCAACATCGGCGTCCGCTCGACCCCCGACTACCCGGCCCTGGCCCAGCAGGCGGTCCACCGCATCGGGGACGGCCGACGTGTCTTCGCGGGCCAGCGCGCCGATCCGTTCTACGTCGACACGGGCGCCATCTTCGACCTGCTCGCCCTGCGACCGTTCGAGAACCTGCACCTGATCTCGCGGGCGGCGTCGCAGGGCGTCAACGCCTTCGGTGACGTCAACGTCCACAGCATCGCGCTGCAGGTGCCGATCACCGACCTCACCCGCCACGGCCGGCGCCCGCGCGCCGTCGACGACCCCGAGGCGGTCATCGGCGTGTGGACCTCGGCCCAGCGCCAGCGGGCGCGGATCTACGACGAGGACGAGGGCGCCTACCGCGGGGCCGGCAAGTGGGTGCAGGTCTCGCGCCTCGGCAACCCGCTCTTCAACGAGGTCGTCGTCCCGATGGGACGCAAGGACGAGTGGAACGCCGACCACCCCGCCGAGGACGCCGCCTACCTGGCGGACGTGCAGCGCCCCGAGGTCGCCGGCCTGCTCCCCGTCCTGTACCCGGGTGTGTTCCCGAACCTCGCCGCGTACGACGAGGACCGCGCGGACCTCGTCGCCATCCTGCTGACCGGCATCCCCACCGGGGTGGTGCCGGGGTTCCAGAACCACACCGGACCCACCTACGCGGACATGCTCCGGCTCAACGTGGCCGTGCCACCGTCCGGGTACCCGAGCAACCTCGGCATCCTGGGCGGTGACCTGGCCGGGTTCCCCAACGGCCGACGTCCGGCCGACGACGTCACCTCGATCGAGCTCAAGGCGATCGCGGGCGCGACGATCCCGCTGGTCGATCCTGCGTTCACGCCCGACGGGGCCGCGTCGCTGGTCGAGCAGGGCGTGCCGCCGGTCGAGTACCTGTCGTCGTTCCCCTACCTCGGGCACCCCTACAGCGGCTACTCGTCCGCCCCCGGCCCGGTGGGCGTGTGAGCCGGACGCCCGCCCACGACGACGCCCACGACCACGGCCACGTCGCTCACGCCCACCGGCACGACGCCGGCCAGGGGCCGGTCGTGGTCGACGTCGGCGCGGGCACGGGTGTGCTGGTGCTGCTCACCGCTGCGGACCTCGTCGGCGCCGAGATCGACATCACGCCCACCGGGGACGACGGCGACCGCCGGCACGTGGCGGTCCACACACGGCCCGTCCCCGGCCACCGGCCGGTGCACGCGGCCGTCTACGACGGCCTCACCGCCGGCCGCTACCGCCTGTGGTGGCCACCCGGCGAGGTCGCGGGCGAGGTGCGCGTCGACGCCGACCGGGTCACCGAGGTCGAGTGGAGCGACCTGCGCACCTCACGCCGACCGGCACCCGAGATGACCGCGACGGAGGGTGCAGGCGCCCGGAACCGCTGACGGGCCGGCGGTCTCGCTCAGCCGGCTCGAGGTCGACCCGGCGAGCGCGTCGATCCGGCGCGCTCGCCCGCGTCGGTCATGTCCCGCACCGACTCGCGCGCCTCGGCCATCATCCGCGACACGTCGCCGTTGCTCACCCGCGTGCCGTCGCCGCGCCGGATGTCGACCGCGTCGAGATCCAGCTCCTCGTCCCGGCGTCGCCCCTCGACCATGACCGTGCCTCCCTCGATCGCGTCCCGTCGACACCGATTCGCACGCACGACCGGTCGCAGATGCAGCTCGGGGCACCCGCTGCGCCCGGAGTGCGGGTGACCTGCGCCACCCGGGGCCGACGGGGCACGACTCACGTGGACGGGCGGCCGATGTCGGACCCGATCTCCCACGGGGCGACCGGCGAGTGGTCGAGGACCCACGTCTCGAGGTCCTGCAGGGCGCCGGTCACGACGAGCACGCCGAGCACCACGAACACCACGCCCAGCCCGCGTCGGAGGCGTCCGTGCGGGTCGGCCGCCCAGCCGAGCCGCCGGACGAGCCGCTGACCGGCGAGGGCGACGCCGAGCAGCACCGCACCCAGCCCGGCGACGTAGGCCCCGAGCAGCGCCAGGCCGCGGCCCGGCTCGGCCGGCAGGACCGTCACCACGACGTAGCCGAACAGCGGGCTGCAGGAGGTGAACACCGGACCGAGCGCGGCGCCGGTCAGGACCGCGCCGACCAGCCCTCCCCGCCGGTGCGCCGCCGACAGCCCGATCGCGCTGCGTCCGGCGAGGCCGCTGGCCACCGAGAACCGGTCCCACAGGCCGGGCGCCACCTGGACGACCCCGAGCACGACGAGCAGCCCGCCGCTCAGCCAGCGCCACGTCGACGGCGGCACCTCGATCAGCGCCGTCGAGGCCTTGAGCGCGAGCGTGAAGACGACGACGGACGCCATCAGCGACCCGGTGACGACCAGGGCGCGGGTGCGTCCGGCCGCGTCCGAGGCCCCCGCCACCGACCCGCCGACGACGACCGGGAGGAGGGACAGCGCGCACGGCGCCAGCGTGGTGAGGGCGCCGGCGAGGACCGCGCCGACCAGGGCGACCAGCACCTCACGCGGTCTCGGCGAGGATGGCCTCGCCGTCGGCGCTGCCCGTCCACTTCCGGATCTCGCCGCCGTCGGAGCCGATCTGGACGAACGTGTGCTGCTGGGTGACCCCGTACTGCCGGCGCAGCTCGGTCTCGCTGTCGAAGTCGACCTTCACCACCGTGAGCCCGTCGGGGACGCCGCTCGCGTCGATCGCCGCCTCGGTCGCCCGGCAGTCCGGGCACCACGACGCGTGGAAGAACAGCACGACCGCGGTGCCGCTGCGGTCGGCCATCTCGTCCTGGTACTCCGCCCTGGTCAGGTAGGCGCCGGGTGCGCTGGTGGTGGCGGGGGCGTCGCTCCCGGCGGCCGAGCCGGTCGCGCTCGGGCCGCTGGAGCTCGGGCCGGTGGACGTGGACGACGTGGACGGCCGAGGTGCTGCTTCGTCCGCGGGGGTCGCCGACGCGCACGACGACAGCGCGACGACGGTGGTGAGGAGCGCGACGACGAAGCCGGTGCGGGTGGTGCGCATGAGGTCCTCCGGGAGCGGGTGGTTCCGACGACACCGAGTCAAGGCGGTGGCGGCCTGCGGGGCGAGCGGCTGCGTCGACCCGTCAGGAGTCCGTAAGAGGTCGTCAGGGATCCAGCGGCAGGTCGAGGGTGACGACGCACCCGGCCCTGCCGCCGCGGTTGGCCACCTCGGCGTCGCCGCCGTGCGCGCGGACGACCTCCCGCGTGATGGCCAGACCCAGACCCGCGCCGCTGCCGGCCCGGGCGAGGTCTCCCCGGAACCCGGGCTCGAACACGCTCGCCAGGTCGCCCTCGGCGATGCCGGCGCAGCCGTCGGCCACCGCGACCGCAGCGCGACCGTCCGCCTGCCAGGCGCTGACGTCGACGGCAGCACCGGACGGCGTGTGCTGCACCGCGTTCCGCAGCACGTTGGTGATGGCACGGACGAGGTCGGCCGCGTCTCCGGTGACGACCGAACCCGAGAGCCCGCCCGACCGGATCTCGACACCGGCCGCGGCGGCGAGGGGCGAGACGGTCGCCACCGCGTCGGAGACCAGGTCGTCGAGGTCGACCCGGTCCATCCGGTGCGCGGTCTCGCCAGTGAGCCGCGACAGCGCGGCGATGTCATCGACCATGGCGTCGATGCGGTCGACCTCGCGGACGACGGCGGCGTGCGCGGCACGGGGGTCGGCCACCGCACCCTGCTCGAGCGACTCGGCGAGCGCCCGGATGCCGGCCAACGGCGTGCGCAGGTCGTGCGACAGCCACCTGATGGTCTCGCGACGCGACCGCTCCACCTGCTGCGCTCGCCTCACCTCCGCCTCCCGACGCGCCGCGTCGCGCTCGAGGCGGGACATCCGGCGCGCCGTGACCACCCCGATGAGGACCGCCACCGGTGCTCCGGCGAGCAGCACGAACAGCACCGTGCGGTAGTCGTCCTGGGCGATGAGCATCTGCCGGGTCGCCACCGCCACACCCAGCCCGAGCGAGCCGACCAGCACGATCGGGGCCCACAGCGCCGCCAGGGCCGGACGTCGCCGGGCGACCACCGCGAGCGCGACCGCGCCTGCGCCTCCGGCGGCCGCGGTGACGCAGGCCGACAGGACGACGGCGCTCGCACCGGGTGTCATGCCGGCTCCGCGGTGTCCCAGCGGTAGCCCCGCCCGAAGACGGTCACCAGGCGGCACGGGGATCCAGGGTCGTGCTCGACCTTCTCGCGCAGCCGCCGCACGTGCACCGTCACCGTGGCGGGGTCGCCCACCTGCCAGTGCCACACCTGCTGCATCAGCTGCTCGCGCGACCACACCCGGCCGGGGTGCTGCACGAACCAGGCCAGGAGGTCGAGCTCCCTCGCGGTCAGGCCGATCTCGGTCCCGCCGCGGGTCACCACGTGCGCCCCCAGGTCGACCACGAGGTCCCCGTCGCGCAGCGTGCGGACCACCTCCCCGGGGGGACCGCCCGACGCCCGGCGCAGCACCGACCGGATGCGCAGCTCGAGCTCGGGGAGGCTGAAGGGCTTGGTGACGTAGTCGTCGGCCCCCAGTCGCAGCCCCTGGAGGCGGTCGTGCTCCTCGCCGCGCGCGGTCACGACGACGACGGCCAGGTCGCGGCGCAGGGACCGCAGCCGGCGCAGCACCTGGTACCCGTCCAGCCCCGGCAGCATCAGGTCGAGCACGACGAGGTCGGCGGGGGCGGCCGCGAACCGCTCGACGGCGACGACGCCGTCTGCGACGGCCTCGACCTCGTGACCGGCCCGGACGAGGTAGGACGCGACGGCGCCCCGCACCGTCGCGTCGTCCTCGACGAGCAGGAGCCGCGCCACCGGCCAAGACTAGGCACCCCGCCGGGGCCCCTGGGTGACCTCGCCCACGACGTCACCGGCCCGTAAGGAGCGGCGGCCTGCAGGTCACCGACCGCGGGCGAGGAGCCCCGCCGCGAACGAGGTCCGCGTCGGCAGCAGCGGCAGCAGGGCCGCCTGGTAGGCGTGGTAGACGTCCGGCTTGCCCGGCCAGGTCGTGGCCGCCGGCGCGTTGCGGTGGTCGAGCTCGTGGTGCCACGACCCGTGCTCGTGGTCGACGAGATGCTCCTCGGCGTAGGCCCACCACCGGTCGCGGTCGGCGGCGAACCTGGGCTCACCGGTCAGGTCGTGCAGCACCTGCGCCGCGTTGACGGCCTCGGCGACCACCCAGTGCATCCTCGCGCGCACCACGGGACGGCCGTCCCAGCCGGTCGTGTAGACGAAACCCGTTGCGCCGTCTGCGTCCCAGCCGTCGTCCACCGCGCGGTCGTACAGCGCGACCGCAGCCTCGACCAGTCCGGCGGGCGGCGACGCCAGCGCCTCGTCGACGGCCAGCAGCAGCCGAGCCCACTCCAGGCCGTGCCCGACCGTGGCGCCGTAGGGCTGGAAGGGGTCGGCGGGGCGGTCGCGGTGGTGCTCGAGCAGCGGGCGCCAGGTGTCGTCGAAGTGCTCGGGGATCCTCCAGCCGTTGTCGGCGGCCCATCCCGAGACGGTGGCGGCGATCCGCCCGGCGCGCTCGTGCCAGGCCGCGTCGCCGGTGACGTCGCCCGCCGCGAGGTGGGCCTCGACCGCGTGCATGTTGGCGTTGACGCCGCGGTACCCGTCGAGCCGCTCCCAGGCGCGGTCCCAGCGGTCGACGACCAGTCCGGGCCCGTCCTGCCAGAACCGGCCCAGCTGCACCTCGAGCGCCTCGGCCAGCAGGGCGTCGGCGCCGGGGGCGCCGGCCGCGAGCGCGGACGACGCCGCGAGCACCACGAACGCGTGCCCGTACGCCTGCTTGTCGGCGTCGACCGGTCCGGCCCGGTCGACCGCCGCGAACCACCCGCCGTGCCGGTCGTCGTGCAGGACGCCCCGCAGCGACCCGACCCCGTGCCGGACGAGGTCAGCGAGCAGCCCGCGGTCGGGTCCGCCGTCGGCAGGTGCCTCGTCGGCGAGCAGGCCGAGGGCGAGGACGTGCGTCATCCGGCAGGTGATCCACAGCTCGACCGGACGCTCGGCCGCGACCCGGCCGCGCTCGTCGAGGTACCCGAAGCCCAGGTCGTGGCGCGAGCCGGCCGCGAACCGCAGCAGGTCGGCGCGCTGCGCGCGCAGGTGGTCCTCGCCGCCCGGGGTCACGGACGGAGCGTCCTCGGGTGGTCGACCAGCGGGGGAACCGGGCACGCGCCTCACCCTAGGAGCTCGGCCGTGCCCCACCGGACGTCGGTGCCGGTCCGCGCACCCGGCGCGGGACGTGCAGCGGGAGCGGCGCCCGGTCGATGGCGGCCGTCGCAGAACCCCGCCCCCCTTCTCGGCCGCAGCTGCGACCCCGACCCCCGGCGCGGTGCCGGGGTCCCGCCGGCACCGCGCCGGGCCCGGTCGGGCGCGGGTCAGATCCGGCAGGGGGCGTACGACACCGCCACCAGCGACCGCGGGCTCCAGCCGGCGACGTACTCGACCCGGAGGCAGTCGCCCCGCTCGACGCCGTCCAGGCGCAGGTGCTCGATGTGCTCCGGGTCGAGGCACAGCGCGCCCTGCGCGGCGTCCAGGCAGACCGCCGACGGCGACGCCGACCGGACGACCGCGTCGGTCGTGCGAGCCTCGGACGGGTGCAGCAGGGCGACGGCGACCGCCGCGACCAGCACGACCATCGCCGTGGTCGCGACCCTGCCGAGGGGACGGCGCGCGCCGGGCTCCGCGTCCGGGACCGCCGGCCGGGGCAGCGCGCTCGGCGACCGCCGCACCGCGTCGGCGAGGGCACCGGGGGTAGGCGAGGGCACGCGCCGTCAGACCCTGCCGGCGCTCAGCGACGGCGCGACCACAGCGCCGAGCCAGGCCGACAGCTGCTCCGCCGGCATCGGCCGCGCCAGGTGGTAGCCCTGGGCGGTGTCGCACCCCAGCCGTCCGAGAAGATCCTGGACCTCTGCGGTCTCGATGCCCTCGGCCACGACGGTCATGCCGAGGCTGTGCGCGAGCTGGATGGCCGACGTCACGATCGCCAGGTCGTCGCCGGTCGACGTGTCGTGCGGCCGCGCCAGGCCCAGGACGAACGAGCGGTCGACCTTGAGCTCGTCGACCGGCAGCGCGCGCAGGTAGCTCATCGAGGAGTAGCCCGTCCCGAAGTCGTCGATCGACACGCCCACACCCCGGTCGGCCAGCTCGGTGAGCATCGCCCCCGCCGCCTCCGCGTCGGCCATGATCACCGTCTCGGTCAGCTCCAGCCGCAACAGCTCCGGTGGTAGCCCGTGCCTGTCCAGGCACGCGAGCACGGACGGGACGAACTGCTCCCCGTGCATCGAGCTCGCCGACACGTTGACGGCCACCTGGATCGGCGCGCCCGCCTCCCTCCACGCGACGGCGTCGGCCACCGCCAGGTCGAGCACCGTGTCGGTGATCAGACGCATCAACGAGGTCGGCTCTGCCACGTCGATGAAGGCCGCAGGAGGGAGCAGGCCGCGCTCCGGGTGGCGCCACCGCACCAGGGCCTCGGCCCCCACCACGCGACCGGTGCCCAGGTCGACCTTCGGCTGGTAGTGCATCTCGAGCTCGCCGCGGGCGATCCCGCGGCGCAGCTCCGTCAGCAGGGTCAGACGATCGAGCGTCCCGACGTCGCTGGACGGCGTGTACGACATGACACCGGCGTTCGAGGACTTGGCGGCGTACATGGCGATGTCGGCGCGACGCAGCAGGTCGGCCAGCACGTCGTCAGGCTGCGGCTGGTCGTCGACCGACCACGTCGCGACGCCGACGCTCGCCTCGACGTCGAGCGCGACGCCGGCGACGTCGAACGGCGACCTCAGGGTGCCTTGCAACCGCGCGGCCGCGACGGCTGCGGTCTGCTCGTCGGTGGCGGGGAGCAGGAGGGCGAACTCGTCGCCACCGAGGCGGACCAGCACGTCGGTGGGCCGCGTCGCCGCGGCGAGCCGTGACGCGACCTGGACGAGGAGCTCGTCGCCCCAGGAGTGGCCGAGGGTGTCGTTGACCTCCTTGAAGCGGTCGAGGTCGATCATCAGGAGCGAGAGCGGCCGCCCGGCGCGGCGTGCCGCGTCCACGACGGTGCGACCGGCGGCCGTGAGGTGCACGCGGTTCGCGAGGCCGGTCAGCTGGTCGTGGCGCGCCTGGTGGTCGAACGCCGTGGCCACGGACGTCAGCTCGCGGCGCCCGTCCTCGGCGAAGCGCCAGTTCACCAGCGCGCCGATGCACGCCGCTGCGAAGAACCCCGCGTGCACAGCCGCCCAGACCCACGGGTCGTCGTGAGCCGACCCGTGCGAGTACACCGCGCGCGGCACGATGGTCCCGACGACGCCGTGCTCGAACAGGACGTACGCCACCGCGAGCCCGAAGGGGACCCAGTCCTCGTACATCGCCACGATCGGCACCATCACGAAGAAGTGGAAGTGCGCCTCGATCGCACCCCCGTAGACGTGGACCAGGATGCTCGAGCAGATGACCAGTCCGAGAGCAGCCGTCGCCGAGCGGATGCCGCGGGGAAGGCGGTCCCAGGCCGCCACACCGGCGAGACAGGCGACCCCGAGACCCTCGACGACCACGTAGCGCACGTCGAACCCGCGGGACGCCGCCAGCACCGGGAGGACGAGCGCGTGAGCGAGCAGCAGCAGCACCACCCACCGGTGCCGTCGTGCCCAGTCGAAGTCCGGCAGCGTGCGGCCGCTCGGCAGCCACGCCAGGCCCGAGGCGGCGGCACCGCGCAGGTGCGCGCCGGGCCGGCGCCTCACGCCGGTCGCCGGGGCGTCGAGGGTCCTGGCGCTGCTCACACCGTGGTGGATCGGCACCGACGCGCCGGACTTGAGTCAGCGCTCACGCACCCACCGAGCCGCTCACCCCCGGAACGGGAGCGGCGGCACCCCGCGCCTGCCGACCTGGGCGGCGAACACCGCTCCGGCCCAGCGGTCCTCGTCGGGCCCGAGCCCCTGACGCGAGGTCGTGATCACCAGGGTGTCCAGGTCGGGACCGGTGAACGCGCACGAGGTGACCTGCGCCGCGTCGACCTCGACCACGTCGGTGAGGTCACCGGTCGGTTCGTAGCGGTGCACGGCGCCACCGCCCCACAGCGCCACCCACAGGCCGCCGTCGGCGTCGACGGTCATGCCGTCCGGTCCGCCGCCGGTGACCTCGACCACCCGGCGCCGGTCGGTGAGCGTGCCGGTGGCCGGGTCGACCGTGACGGTGTCGATGCCCCCGCTCGGGGTGTCGATGTGGAAGGCGCTGCTGCCGTCGGGGGCGAAGACCATGCCGTTCGGGATGCTCAGCCCGGTCTCGACGCGGTGCACGGTGCGGTCGGGGTCGAGGCGCCACATCACCCCGGCGCCGGCGGTCCCGGCACAGGCCATCGAGCCGCACCAGAACCGGCCCTGCGGGTCGCAGGTGCCCTCGTTCATCCGGTCGGCGTCACCGGTGAACGCCTCGACGCCCCAGTCGGTCCCGCCGTCGGCGGCGTAGGCGGTGAACCCGCGCCGGGTGGCGACGACGGTGCCGCCGCCCTCGCGGGGCCGCCACGCCGCGGCGACGTCGCCGACGTGGCGACGACGCACGCCGCCCGCACCGTCCAGCGTCACCAGGTCGCCGGCGAGCATGTCGACGACCGTGACCGCCCCCTCGCCGGGGTGCCACCCGGCACCCTCGCCGTGGTGGGTGACGACGTCCGTGATCCGTTCCGCGCGCATGCTCCTCACCTTCCCAGGCATCGGGTCACCACTCGGCGAACGAGCCGTCGGCGTGCCGCCACACCGGCGACTGCCAGTCGTGGCCCATCTCGTCGGCGCGGCGCACGGCGGCCTCGTCGACGGTGACGCCGAGGCCGGGCAGCTGCGGCACGGCGAGGTGGCCGTCGGCGAACGCGAAGACCGACGGGTCGACGAGGTAGTCGAGCAGGTCGCTGCTGCCGTCGTGGTAGTGGATGCCGAGGCTCTGCTCCTGGATCAGGAAGTTCGCCGACACGGCGTCGACCTGCAGGCAGGCGGCCAGCGCGATCGGTCCGAGCGGGCAGTGCGGGGCGAGCAGCACGCCGAACGTCTCGGCCAGCGCCGCGATCCGCCGGGTCTCGCTGATGCCGCCGGCGTGCGAGACGTCGGGCTGCAGCACGGCGACGCCCGCCTCCAGCGCTGGCAGCACGTCGGTGCGGGAGTACAGCCGCTCCCCCGTCGCGATCGGGATCGACGACGCCGAGACCAGCTCGCCCAGGTACCGCGTGTGCTCCGGGACGAGCGGCTCCTCGACGAACAGCGGTGCCACGGGCGCGAGCGCCTCCAGCAGCCGGCGCGCGCTGCCCCGGGTCACCCGCCCGTGGAAGTCGATCGCGAGGTCGCGCCCGTCACCGAGGACGGCACGGGCGGCCTCGGCCCGAGCGACGACGGCGCGCACCTCGTCGGCGCCGACGAGCGGGTCGAGCCGTCCGGCGACGTTCATCTTGATCGCGGTGAGCCCGGCGTCGACCTGCGCCTGCACCACGTCGGTGAGCTCGGCCGGCGAGTCGCCGCCGACCCAGCCGTACATGCGCAGGCGGTCGCGCACGGGCCCGCCGAGCAGGTGGTGCACGGGGACGCCGTGGTGCTTGCCGGCGATGTCCCACAGCGCCTGGTCGACGCCGGCGACGGCGCTGGAGAGCACCGGGCCGCCGCGGTAGAAGGTGCCCCTGGTCATCGTCTGCCAGAGGTCCTCGATCCGCAGGGGGTCGCGGCCGACGAGCAGGTGCTCCAGCTCGTGCACGGCGGCCCGGACCGTGGCGGCGCGGCCCTCGACCACCGGCTCGCCCCAGCCGACGAGGCCGGTGTCGGTCTCGATCCGGCAGAACAGCCAGCGCGGCGCCACCTGGAAGGTCTCGACCCGGACGATCTGCACGCGGTTCCTCCTGGGGCGCCGGTCACCGGGGCGCTTGTCACCCCGTCGTGAATAGTCATACTGTACGAGGATTCCGGCCGTCGACGTCAAGGAGCCCCTCGCCGTGAGCGCCCCGGTGGTCACCCTCGGAGAGGTGATGGCCCTGTTCCTCGCCGAGCCCGGCCCTGGCCTCGGCACCGCGACGGCGTTCGAGCTGCAGTGCGCGGGCGCGGAGGCCACGGTCGCGGTCGGGCTGGCCCGGCTCGGGCACCGCGCCACCTACCTCGGACGGCTCGGCGACGACCCGCTCGGCGCCCAGGTCAGGGCCACCCTGCGCGGCCAGGGGGTCGACGTCGACGGACTGCGGCTGGTGCCCGACGGCCCCACCGGGGTGCTGGTCCGCGACGCCCCGGCCGACCGGCCGCTGACCGTGCAGTACCTGCGGTCGGGCAGCGCCGCCAGCACGCTGCGGGCCGACGACCTCGACGCCGACGTGGTGCGCGGCGCGGCGCTGCTGCACGTCACCGGCATCACCGCCGTGCTGTCGCCGTCCGCCCGGGCCGCCGTGCTGCACGCGGTCGGCCTCGCGCGCGCGGCCGGCGTCCCGGTCAGCCTCGACCCGAACGTCCGGCACCGGCTGGCCGCGCCCGGGGTGTGGCGCGAGGTGCTGACCGAGCTGGCGCCGCTGGCCGACGTCGTGCTCACCGGCACCGACGACGCCGCCGTCGTCACCGACGGCGACCCGGCGCGGTGGTTCCTCGACCACGGCGCGTCGACGGTCGTGGTCAAGGACGGCGCCCGCGGCGCCCGGGAGACCGACGGCACCACCACCGTCCACCAGCCGGTGCGGTCGACCACCGCGGTCGACCCGGTCGGGGCCGGTGACGCGTTCGCCGCCGGCTGGATCGGCGGGTGGCTGCGCGGCCTCGAGCCGGCCGAGAGGCTGCTCGAGGCCGCGACGGTCGCGTCGCTGTGCGTCGGCGCGCGGGGCGACCTGACCGGTCTGCCGGACACCGCCACCCTGCGCCGCGTGCTGGCCGAGGGCGGGGACGTCGACCGATGAACCGCACGACACGAGGAGCCGCACGATGACGGCGCAGGAGACGTCCGACCTGGTCCGCGCGAGCGGGGTGATCGGCATCGTCCGGGCCCGCGACGAGGCGACCGGTCTGCAGCAGGCGCGCCGCGTGCTGGCAGCCGGGCTCCCCGTCGTCGAGGTCTCGCTCACCACACCCGGTGCGCTGGCGACCATCTCGGCGCTGGTGGCCGAGCACCCCGACGCCGTCGTCGGCGCGGGCACCGTGCTCGACGCCGAGACCGTCGACAGGGTGGCGGATCTCGGCGGCCGGGTCGTGGTGAGCCCGTCGTTCCAGCCCGAGGTGGTCGCGGCGGCCGTGCGCCGCGGCGTCGCGGTGTTCCCCGGCTGCCTGACACCGAGCGAGATGCTCGCCGCCCTCGCCCTCGGCGCCACCGGCGTGAAGATCTTCCCGGCGCACCTGTGGAGCCCGGCGGCGCTCGCCGGGATGCTCCAGGCCCTGCCGGACCTGCCGTGCGTCCCCACCGGCGGCATCGGGCCGGACGACGTGGGCGCGTGGATCGCCGCGGGCGCGGTGGCGGTGGGGGTCGGGTCGGCGCTCACCGCCGTCGACGACCCGGAGCCCGTGGTGCGCGGGCTGCGGGAGGCGGTCGACCGGGCCCGGCGCGGGTCGTGACCGGCCACCGCGGCCGCGGGCTGCACGGCCACCTGGTCGAGCAGCTCGGCGCCGAGATCGCCTCGGGCGCACTGGCTCCCGGCACCCAGGTGGTGCCCGAGGACCTCGGCGACCGGTACGGGATGTCGCGACCGGTGGTGCGCGAGGCGCTGCGGGCGCTGGAGGCGAAGGGCATGCTGCAGCCGCGGCCGCGCACCGGCACCCGGGTGCTGCCGCCGCAGCGGTGGAACCTGCTCGACCAGGACGTCATCCGCTGGCGCGCGGCCGGCCCGCACGGCCCCCGGCAGCTCGAGGAGCTCAGCGACCTGCGGTCCGCCGTCGAGGTGCTCGCCGCCCGGCGCTGCGCCGCGACCGCGACCGACGACCAGGTCGCAGCGATGCACGAGGCCTGCGACCGGATGGAGCGGGCCGCCGACGACGTCGACCACGGCGCCTTCACCGCCGCCGACGTCGTGTTCCACTCGCTGCTGCTGGAGGCGTCCGGCAACGCGGTCTTCGCCGGGCTCGCCGCGCCGTTCGCCGCGTTCCTGCACGTCCGCGAGGACCTCGACACCCTCCCCGAGCACGTCGAGGCGTCGGTGCTGACCGAGCACCGCGACATCGTCCGCGCCATCGCCGCGCACGACCCCGACGCCGCCGAGCGGTGGGCGAGGTCGGTGGTCGAGCGGTCCCGCGCCGAGGCAGCCCGAGCACTGGCCCGTCGAGGACCGTCGTGACCCCGAGGTCCGCGCGGGACGGGTCCGGCCCGGCTCAGGACCGCGCCCGGCTCGCCGGCGCCTTCTCGTCCGGGCGGGCCACGCCCAGCTGCGCGAGGGCCTGGCCGAGCACCTCGGTCACGGCGAGCGTGGTGCCCAGCGGGTGCAGCGGGCTCTCGGTGAGTCCTCCTCGCAGGCAGTCCTGCACGTGCTCGAGCATGGGGACGTAGCCGGCGCCGCGGACGGCGGGACGAAGGACGCGGTCGCTCCCCCGCGCGACGCCCTCCGCCTGCGACCGCACGGTCATCGCCGACGGGTTCCACAGCGGCGCCTCGAGCCTCACGCTCCCGCGAGAGCCCTCGACCACCGCGGTGTCGGAGGCGTCGCTGCTCAGGGTCGCCGACAGCAGCGAGACGGCGCCGTCGCGGTGGGTCAGGAGCAGGCCGGTCAGGACGTCGACTCCCGCGTCCGACACCTCGCCCGACGCGCGTGACCGAGGTGACCGGGCCGAGCAGCAGCAGCGCCAGCCAGACCGGGTAGACGCCGACGTCGAGCAGCGCGCCCCCGCCGAGACCCGGGTCGTGCAGCCTCCCGCCCGACACGGGCGGGACGGGCGACCCGACGGCCGCGTGCAGCGCCCTGAGCCGGCCGACCTCGCCGCTGCCCGCGACCTCGAGCAGGGCGGCCGTCACGGGCGAGAAGCGCGTCCACATCGCCTCCATGCAGAAGACCCCGCGCTCACGCGCCGTGCCGACGAGCACCCGGGCTCCCGCGAGGGTCGCGGTGAGCGGCTTCTCGACCAGCACCGCCGTGCCCACGCCGATCGCCGCGGTCGCCGCGTCGAGGTGCACGGCGTGCGGTGTCGCGACGTAGACCACGTCGACCTCGGTCGCCAGGGCCGCGACGTCGGTGTAGGTCCGCTCCACACCGTGCGTCGCGGCGAAGGCCGCTGCGCCGGAGGCGGTGCGGGAGCACACGCCGTGGACCACGGCGCCCGGGGTGACCGCCAGGTCGGCGGTCACCGTCGCGGCGATGGGCCCCGTGCCCACCACCCCCCACCGCACCGGCGGGATCACCTGCCGGGCAGCCCGTTGCGACGGATCACGTCGGCGTACCAGAGCGCGCTGTCCTTGAGCGTGCGCTCCTGGGTGTCGTAGTCGACGTGCACGATGCCGAACCGCTTCGAGTACCCGTAGCGCCCACTCGAAGTTGTCGAGCAGCGACCACAGGTAGTAGCCGCGCACGTCGGCGCCGTCGTCGATCGCGTCGGTGCACGGCGCGCAGGTGCTCGTCGACGTAGTCGATCCGGTCGCTGTCGTGCACCGCGCCGTCGGGCGTGACGACGTCGGGGTAGGCCGCGCCGTTCTCGGTGACGTGCAACGGCACGCCGGGCGCCTCCTGGTGCAGCCGCACGAGCAGCTGGTGCAGGCCGTCGGCGTCGATCGGCCAGCCCATCGCCGTCAGGGGACCCTCGGGCTCGGGGAACTCGAGGTCGTCGCTGCCGACCCAGGGGCTGTGCGCGCTGCTGCCGTGGCCGTCGGCCTCGACCCTCGGCCCCGTCCCGTCCCAGGCCGGACGACGGTGGGCGAGTAGTAGTTCAGGCCGAGGGCGTCGATCGGGCTGGTGCACGAGCTCGAGGTCGCCCGTCGTGCACGAACGACCAGTCGGTGACGCCGGCCGTGTCGGCCAGCACGTCGGCCGGGTACGCGGCCGTGGAGCACCGGGTCGAGGAACACCCGGTTCTGCAGTCCGTCGACGCGGCGGGCGGCGTCGACGTCGGCGGGGTCGTCCGGGTCCTCGGGCCGCACCCAGGCCAGGTTGAGGGTGATCGCCACCGGGGTGCCCGGCGAGTGCGCCCGGACGGCCGCCGCCGGCCAGGCCGTGGGCCAGGTTGAGGTGGTGCACCGCGGCCAGCGCGGCGGCCGGCTCGGTGCGGCCGGGGGCGTGCACGCCGCTGGCGTAGCCGAGGTAGGCCGAGCACCACGGCTCGTTCAGCGTGATGACGGTGCTCAGCCGGTCGCCGAGGTGGCCGCGCCACGACGGCGGCGTACTCGCCGAACCGCTCGGCGGTGCGCGCGGTTCGGTCCAGCCGCCGCGCGTCCTCGAGCGCCTGCGGCAGGTCCCAGTGGTAGAGCGTCGCCGCGGGGGTGATGCCCGCCGCCGAGCAGCTCGTCGACGAGCCGGTCGTAGAAGCGCCAGCCCGCGTCGTTCACCGGGCCGAGCGACCTCGGCGGTCACGTCCGGGGTGATGCGCGGCCAGGCGACCGAGAACCGGTACGACGCCGAGGCCGAGCTCGGCGCATCAGCGCCACGTCCTCGCGGTAGCGGTGGTAGTGGTCGTCGGCGACGTCGCCGGTGTCGCCGTCCGCGACCTTGCCCGGCGTGTGGGAGAACGTGTCCCAGATCGACGGCGTGCGGCCGTCCTCGGTCGTGCGCGCCCTCGATCTGGTAGGCGGCGGTCGCCGCGCCCCAGACGAAACCCGGCGGGAAGCGCAGCGTCGGCGGCGGTCCGTGGCCGGCTGCGGCCCGGTCGCGGCGAGCGTCGACGGCGGTCATCCCTTCACCGCCCCGGCCATGATGCCGCCGACGATCTGGCGACCGAGCAGGACGAAGACGACGATCACGGGCAGGGTGCCGACGAGGGTGCCGGCCATGATGATCGCCTGGTCGGGCACGTAGCCGCTGCCGAGGTTGTTCAGCGCCACCTGCACCGTGGGGTTCGACGACGTCGAGCGCGATCACCGGCCAGAAGAAGTCGTTCCACGCGGCCATGAACGTCAGCATGGCGAGCACCGCCATCCCGGGCCGGGCGATCGGGCAGCACGATGCTCCAGACCGTCCGCAGCGACGTGGCGCCGTCGACGCGGGCGGCTTCGAGCAGCTCGTCCGGCAGCGTCTGGATGAGGTACTGGCGCATGAAGAAGACTCCGAAAGCCGTGACGAGAGAGGGCAGGACGACCGCGGACAGCTTGCCGGTCGAGGTCGAGGGTCGCCATCACCTGGTAGAGCGGCACGATGCCGAGGGTGGGCGGGATCATCATCGTGCCCACGGTGATGGCGAACAGCAGTCTTCGTGCCGGCGAACCGCTGCTTGGCGAAGGCGAACCCCGACAGCGTGCACAGCAGCACCGTGCGTCACCGTGATGATGCTCGAGACCGCGAACGAGTTCCAGATCGCCAGGCCGAGTCGGCTGGGCCTCCCAGCGCGCTGGCGATGTTGCGCCACAGGCCGTTCCCGGGCGTGAGCGGCGGCGGGAACTGGTTCATCTCCGACATCGGCCGGCTCGCCGCGACGATCATGTAGTAGAAGGGCGCGAGGAAGAGGAACGCCGTGCCGACGAGCAGGGTGTACGCGACCGGGCCGGCCTGGTCGCCACCCCGCCGCCGTCGTGGGCGCGGGGGCCTCGGCGCGGGCGGGTGGACCGCGGCGACGTCGCGGACGGGCATGGCGGTCATCGGGTCCCCTTGCGGTCGCGGGTGCGCCACTGCGCGATCCCGGCGTTGAGCAGGACGAGCGCGATCACCAGGACGAAGGTCACCCAGGCGATGGTCGCTGCCGCGGCCGAGCTGGAAGTACTCCCAGCCCTGCTGGTACATGAACAGGCCGAGCGTCTGGTACTGGCCGAGCGCGCCGCCGTTCGGCCTGGCCGTTGCCGAACAGCAGCGGCTCGCCGAACAGCTGGGTGGCGCCGATCGTCGAGACCACGACGGTGAACAGGATCGTCGGGCGCAGCCCCGGCAGGGTGATGTGCCGGAACTGCTGCCACTTGTTGGCGCCGTCGAGCGCGGCGGCACTCGTAGAGGTCCTGCGAGATCGACTGCATCCCGGCGAGGTAGATGAGCGCGTTGTAGCCGGTCCACCGCCAGGTGACGATGATCGCGATCGCGATCTGCGCCGACCAGGTCGCCGTTGCGCCAGTCGATCGCGTCGATGCCGATCCACGACAGCACCCAGTTGAAGAACCCGGCGTCGCGACCGAACAGCTGCGCGAAGACCAGCGTCGCCGCCGCGACCGAGGTCGCGTACGGCATCAGCATGGAGATGCGGAAGAAGTTCCGGACCACGCATCCGGTAGTTCAGCAGGTGCGCCAGCCCCAGCGCGAGCATCAGCTGCGGGACCGTCGACAGGACGCCGATCGTGAGCGTGCTGCCACAGCGAGTTGTAGAACTCGCGGGCTGTCGAAGAGCCACCGGTAGTTCTCCAGGCCCGACGTAGACCATCGGCGCTGCCGAGCCGGAAGTCGTTCAGGCTGATCCAGGCCGTCCAGACCAGCGGGAAGAGCCCGAAGGCGACGAACACCAGGAAGAACGGCGAGACGTACAGGTACGGAGCCGCCCTCGAGCTCGAACCGGAACAGCCGGGCGCGCAGCCCGGTGGGCGGTGGGGGTGGTGGCGCCTGGACGACTCGGACGCCGACGTCACCCGCCCTGGGCGGGGTCTGGACAGCCATGACGGCCTCTCGGTCGGAGGTGTGCTGCGCCGGTCGGGCAGTCACCGCCGGCAGGAACCGCTGGTCGGGCAGGCGGACGGGCGCGGCCGGTACCGCGCCCGTCCACCGCCGGATCAGCCGAGCTGGTTCTCCACGGCCCTCTCGGCCGAGGTCCACGCCTCGTCGGGGCTCACGTCGTTGACCTCGATGGTCAGCAGCGCGTTGGTGATCTCGTTCTTCAGCACGCCGTCGTCCGGGCCGAGGATCTGGGTCGGCGCGGACTTGGCGATGTCGCCGAAGATCTGCCCGATCGGGGCCCCGCTGAAGTACTCGTCGGTCGTCGTCGGCCGACCGCGTCGATCGCGGTCGGTGTTCGACGGGAAGTTGCCGCCGACGGCGAACACCTTCGCCTGCTGCTCGGGAGCGGTCAGCCACATGGCGAGCTCGACCGCCTCCTCCTGGTGCTCGCTGAGCTGGCGGGGATGCCCGAGGTACGCGCCGCCCCAGTTGCCGGCCGCGCCGCCCGGCAGCGAGGTCACGTTCCACTTGCCGCTGCCGTCCTCGCCGGCCTGGCCCTTGATGTAGCCGATCATCCACGACGGGCAGGCGATCGTCGCGAACGCGCCGTAGCCGAAGCCGGGGTTCCACTCGGGGTCCTCGAACTGGGCGAACTTGGCGGTCAGGTCACCGGCCGCCGCGGTCGCGGCGAGGTCGAACGCGTCGCGTACCGCCGGGTTGGTGGCGTACGACGAGCTCGCCCGCCTCGTCGTAGTAGATCTCCTCCTCGGTCGAGATGATGGCGTTGTAGAGGCCGCCCGCCGAGTCGGTCCAGGCGCTGCCCTCCGGGGCCGAGGCCTTGTACTGCTCGCCGAGCGCGAGGTAGTCCTCCCACGACCCCATCTGCGTCGGCGAGCTCGTCCGGGTCGGTGGGCAGGCCGGCCTGCTCGAGCAGGTCGGTGCGGTAGCAGATGCCGGTGGGCCCGATGTCGGTGCCGAGCCCGATCACCGCGCCGTCGTCGGTCGTGGCGGCGTCCTGCTTCCACTGCGCGTACTCGGCCAGCTGGTCGGCCGCCGCGGTCTCGGTGAGGTCGACCCACCGGTCGGCGAGCTCGGTCGTCGCGACGTCGCGGATGCGGGCGACCTCGATGCCCTGGATGTCGGCGGCACCGCTGCCGGCGTTGAGCCTGGTCAGCAGCGCCGGCCAGTACGTGTCCTCGCCCTGGGTCGACTCGTAGCTGATCGTGACGCCGGGGTTCTCCTCCTCGTACTGGTCGAACAGGCCGGCCTCGTCGTACCCGAACGTGCCGAACAGGCTCACGCTCAGCTCGACGGACCCGTCCTCGGTCTCCCCCGACCCCTCGTCGCTCCCGCAGGCGGCGAGAGCCAGCAAGGCTCCGGCGGTGACTGCAGCGGTGGCCATCCGTGCTCGACTCGTCCTCATGCGATGGTCCTTTCGCCTCGTCGTCGAGGCAACCGTCGGGGTCCGGCATCACGATCGTGACGGCGGTGCGAGAGCGCTCTCGCGCCTCGGCCGCAAGAGTCCCCCGGCGCGTCCGGCGGTGTCAACAGTTTCGGCGGACGAATGCGAGAGCGCTCCCGCACAGCCCTCGAGATCGTGCTCAGGCGGAGGAACGGACCACGAGCTCGGTCGGCAGCCGCACGTGCGGCGGCGGCGGCTGACCGCCGTCCAGGGACGCGACGACCGCCTGGGCCATCCGGCGGCCGAGCTCCTCGGTCGACTGGTGCACGGTCGTGAGGGGCGGGCTCGTGACCTCTGCCAGCGGGATGTCGTCGAACCCCACGACGGCGACGTCGCCGGGCACCGAGAGGCCGCGTTCGGCGATGGCCCGCAACGCCCCTGCAGCCATCAGGTCGCTGGCGGCGAACACGCCGTCGACGCGGGGCTCGCGGTCGAGCAGGGCGAGCATCGCGCGGTACCCGCCCTCGAGCGTGTAGTCGCCGGTGACGACGTCGTCGTCGGCCGGCGTCAGGCCCGCCGCGGTCATCGCCGACCGCCACCCCTCGAGGCGGTCCATCGCGCCGGCCATGTCGGTGGGTCCGGTGATGGTGGCGATCCGGGCGCAGCCCCGTTCCACCAGCCGCTGCGTCGCGACGCCGGCGCCCTGGGCGTTGTCGACGTCGACGACCGGGAGGCCCGCGGCACCGGGGTCGAGCGAGCGACCGGCCAGCACCACCGGTAGGCCGAGGGCGGCGAGCCGCGCGGGCATGTCCTCGCTGCCGTGCAACGAGGCGAACATGGCCGCGTCGAGGTGGCCGCCGGAGGCGAAGCGCTCGAGCTGGTCGCGGTCCTCGTCGGTCGAGACGACCACGAACACGAGCTGGAGCCGGTGCGCCGCCACGACCCGGTGCGCCCCCTTGAGCACGGCGGCGAAGAACGGGTCGGAGAAGAACTTCTCCTCGGGCTCGCACACGACGAACGCGACGGTGTCGCTGCGCCGGGTGACCAGGCTCCGGGCCGCCGCGTTGGGCACGTAGGCCAGCGACTGCGCGATCGCCCTGACCCGGTCGCGGGTCTCGTCGCTGACCCTCGCCGATCCCCGCATGGCCCTGCTGGCGGTGGCCCGGGACACGCCCGCCGCCGCGGCGACCGACTCGAGCGTCGCCGGGACGCGCTCACCTGACCCGACCATCGACGGCCGCCCTCCTGACCCAGGACCCGCCCGGCCAGGGCGGCGGGCGCCAGACTAGAGGCACCCGGCCACCGGCCCGCTCACGGACGGCCGACGTCCCCGCGGCCGGCGAGGTTGGGCGTGTCCGGGCGGACGTGATTCACTCGGACGCGCGTGGCCCGATCGGCGGGCCCTCCGAGCAGCGGGTGGTCCTGGTATGGCGAGTGCGCGGCACAAGGGCGCTGCGCCGACCGCACCCCGCCGCGACCCGCGCAGGCTCAGCGCCGTCGTGGTGCTCGCCGCCGTCGCCGGGCTCGGTGCCGTCGCAGGGCCGGTGGCGGGCGCCGGCCCTCGGCCCGCGGACCTGGTGGGGCTCGACCTCACCGCCAGCACCGCCGGTGCGCTCGACGCCGCCGCCGTCCGTCGCGAGGCCCCCACCCGGGTGTCCCGCGACCAGGACCGGCGAGCGGTGGTGAGCGCGGCCGACGACGCCCCCGCCCCCCTGGTCGGCGCCCCGCAGGCGATCCCGTCCTCGGCCCCCGGCTTCACCCAGGACGACACCCCGGTGGTCGCGGACCCGGCCTCCGGCGCGCGGGTGCTGGTCGCCCTCGACCGCGGCGCCGAGGTCGCCCTCACGGGCCGCACCGACCGCGGCTTCGCCGAGATCGTGCGCGACGGCGCCCTCGCCTGGGTGGCGGCCGACGACGTCGACGACACCCCTCCCCCGCCGCCGGAGGAGGTCGTCCCGCCGCCGGCGCAGGCCGAGGCGCCTGGCGACGTGCCCGCCGACGACGTCCCCGCGCAGGTCTCCGGCAGCCCCTGCCCCGCGGGCAGCAGCATCGAGAGCGGACTGACGAGCGCCACGGTCGCGACGTACCGTGCCGTGTGCGCGGCCTTCCCGGGTCTCACCTACGGCGGCGTGCGCCCCGGGGACCCCGGCGAGCACGGTACCGGCCGGGCACTCGACATCATGGTCCGCGGGGCCACCGGCGACCAGGTGGCCGCCTACCTGCAGCAGAACGCCGCCCGGCTCGGGCGTCGACAACGTCATCTGGAAGCAGCGGATCTGGTTCGCCGGCGATCCCGCGAGCCGGTGGAAGTCGATGGAGGACCGCGGCTCCGCGACCGCCAACCACTTCGACCACGTGCACGTCGGCACCCGCTGACGCGTGGTGACCGGCCCGCCGCGAGGTGGTCGCCACGCCGCGTTCAGCCCGAGGCCCGGCTCCACCCGCAGTGCGTTGTCGCGGTAGGCATCTCACCTGCGTGTCGATGACGAGGCCACGGCGGCGCGCCTCGAGGTCGACGACGTCCGCGCGCTGCTGGAGGATGAGGGCATGGTCACCTCGGCGCCGGGGGCCGGCTGGCCCGAGCGGCTGCAGGCTGCGCTGTCCGCACGCGTGGGCGACGCGTGGTCGTGCACGCCCCTGCCGAGTGCGCGCGGCCGCGACGTCGACCTGGTCACGGGCCCCCGCGGCCAGGTCGTCCTCAAGGCGGCGCCGCACCGACGAGAGGTGCGGTTCTACCGCGACCTCGTCCCGGAGCTCGCACCCGGCATCGTCGCGCCCGAGTGCTACTGGGCGGACGACGACTGGCTGGTCCTGGAGCACGTCGACGAACCGCTGCCGCGCGAGAGGTGGTTGGCCGACACGTCGGTGATGCGGGCCCTGGCCGCCCTGCACCGGTCGTCCTCGGCACGGTCGAGGCTCGTCGCCCCGTTCCGACCCACCTGGACGGCCGAGCTGACCGCTGCGGCGCTCGCGCGCATCGAGCTCGATCGACGCGCCGCCGTGAAGTCGGTGCTGGACCGCCTGCGCGGCGAGGCAGGACGGTGGTTGACCGGTGACGTCCTCGTCTCGGCCGACCCCGATCCGGGCAACTGGGGAGTCCGGCGAGACGGTGCTCTGGTGCTGTTCGACTGGGAACGCGTCGGACTGGCCACGCCCGCCCTGGACGTCGCCCTCACGGTCCGCGGGCTGCCCAGCCGCGACCAGCTCGGCCTGGCCGGCACCGCCTACCTCGACGTGCAGCAGCGCGACCACGTGCACTGGTCGCCGGAGGACTTCGTCTTCGGGCTCACGGTCGCCAAGGCCTGGGAGTGCGTGGACGTCCTCGCCCGGGCGGCCGACCGCGCACCCGCGGGCGCACGACAGCGCGCGATCGCCGACGCGCTCCCGTCCTGGCTCGCCAAGATCCCCTGATCGCCCGCCGTCGGGCGATTCTGCGGTGACCCACAGGCCCCGAGCCGCCGCCGGTGGGCGGTTGCAGGCTGACCCGGAGGCTTGACGAAAGAGCTCGCCAGCCAGGTCCGCCTCGAACAGGTCAGGAGTCCCGTGACCGGGCGCTGGCGCGGTCGTTGGCCTTCTGCAGCGCCTCGACCAGCTCGGCCTTGGTCATCCTCGACCGGCCACGGACGTCGAGCCGGCGCGCGAGGTCCATCAGGTGCTGCTCGGAGGCGTTGGCGTCGACACCGCCGGCGGTCTCGCGGTCGGTGTCCACGCCGCCCTCGGCCTGCGCGTCCGACGGGCCACGCTCCTCCTTGGCCTCCCAGTGGTCGCCGACCTTCTCGTAGCCGTGCTTGAGCGCCGAGTACGCCACCCGGTGCGCCCGTTCGGCGTCGTCGTACTGGTCGGCGGCCGCGTCGTGCGCCTTCGCGAACGTGCGCTGCGCCTTGTCGTCCGAACGCTGCAGCGTGCTGGGCAGCTCGCCCTGCCGCGCCCCTCCCGACTTCGTCGTCTTCGGCATCGTCCTGCCCTCCTGCCGTCGCACCGCTTCGTCCGTCGAGGCTAGGCAGGCACAGGTCGGCGTGCACGTCGTCGCCGCGCGGGTGCCCGTTCCGCCCGTGCGGCCTAGTCTCGGCGCATGGCCCACCACGACGTCCTCGTCGTCGGCGGCGGCAACGCCGGCATCTCGCTCGCGGCCAGGTTGCTGCGCCTCGGTGTCGACGACGTCGCCGTCGTCGAGCCGCGGCCGGTGCACCGCTACCGCCCCCTGCTCAACTACGTCGGTGCCGGCGAGGCGACCATGGCCGACCTCGAGCGTCCGGCCCACCGGGTGCTCCCCCGCCGCAGCACCGCGGTGCCCGACGAGGTGGTCGCCGTCGAGCCCGACGGACCGGCTGTGCGCACCCGTGGCGGCGACCGTCTCACCTGCACGACGCTCGTGGTGTGCCCGGGCCTCGACGAGGACTGGGACGCCGTACCCGGTCTGCGGCAGGCGTACTCCGCCGGGTGGGCGGGTTCGACGTTCGACGACGCGACGGCCGCCGCCGTGTGGCCGGCGCTGCGCCGGCTCACCTCCGGACGGGTCCTGTTCACCGTCCCGCCGGAGCCCGCGCCCTGCGGCGGCACCGCGCTCAAGCCGCTCTTCATGGCCGCCGACCTGTGGCGCCGCCGTGGCGTGCTCGACGAGGTCGAGGTCCACCTCGTGCTGCCCGGCCCGACGCCGCTCGGCCTCGACCGCCCCGACCGGGTGCTCGAGGACGTCCTGGCCTCGTACGGCGTGACGGTGCACCGCGGGTCCCAGGTGGTGGCGGTCGGCGAGCGGTCGGTGACGCTGGGCACGCCGTCCGGGGAGGTGGTGCTCGACGACCTCGCGTTCGCGCACGTCGTGCCGCACTACCGCGCCCCGCGCTGGGTGGTCGACGGCGGCCTCGCCGGCGAGCACGCCGCCGGGCTCGTCGACATCGACCCGGGCACCCTGCGCCACCGGCGGTTCCCGGCGGTCTGGTCGCTCGGCGACGTCGCGGACGTCCGCACCCGCCCCAGCGGGGGCGCGCTGCGCAAGCAGGTCCACGTGCTCGCCCACAACGTCCTCGCCGCCAGGGAGGGTGGCGAGCTGCAGCACTACGACGGGTACACGGTCGTGCCGATCACCACCGCGCGCCACCGGCTGCTGCTGGCCGAGGTCGACCGCGAGGGCCGGCCGCAGCCGAGCGTGCCGTGGCCCGACCTGGTGCGGCCGCGACGCCTCACCTGGTGGGTCGACCGGTACGTCCTGCCGCAGGTCTACTGGCGCCGCATCCTGCGCGGCCGGGTCTGAGACCGCCGCTCCCCGGCCCGGCGCGCACGGGAGTCCCGGCCGGGCGAGGATGGGGCGAGGTCGGCAGAGCGCGCGCACCGGCTCGTGCGGACCATCTCGGACGGCGACGGCGCCGAACCCACCCTGACGGCGGCTCCCCGGCCCCCGCACGCCCTCGCCCCCAAGGAGGCCACCTCGTGCCGCTCGACCTGCGACAGGTCCGCGACCTGCCCCGCTCGCCCGACCAGGTCGTCGTGGTGGGCAGCGGCCCGGCCGGGCTCGCCGTGGCCGTCGAGCTCGTCCGTGGAGGGCGCCGCGTCGTGCTCGTGGAGTCCGGTGGGCACGACGGGGACGTGCCCGACCTGAACGTCGGCGTGGTCGAGGGGCAGCCCTACGTCGGGCTCGTCGAGGGCCGCGCCCGCTCCTTCGGGGGGACGTCGGCGCTCTGGCACGGGCAGTGCATGCGCCTGCACGACCACGACCTGGCGTCCCGGCCCTGGGTGGCGGGCAGCGGCTGGCCTCTCGCGCCGGCCGACCTCGAGGAGCCGTACGCCGAGGCCGAGCGTCTGCTCGACGTCTCGGGCCGCGGGTACGGACCGGACCGGTGGGACGCGCACCCGCACCTGTCCCGCGTCCCCTGGGACCGGTGCCACCTCGAGCACGACTTCACCGAGTACGCGCTGGACCCGGCGATGCTGCAGACCCGTGAGGAACTGGTGCGTCACCCCTCGGCGACGGTGCTGCTGCACGCGACGGCGTCGGCTGTGCGCGTCGAGGACGGCCGCGCGAGCGGGGTGGAGCTGCGCGCCGAGGGCGGCCGCCGCGTCGAGCTCGCCGCGGGCACGGTGGTGCTGGCCGCCGGCGCCATCGAGAACGCCCGTCTGCTGCAGCTGAGCGACCCGGCCGGCGTCGGGCTCGGCCGGGGGCGCGAGCACACCGGGCGCCACCTGCAGGACCACCCGATCGTCCGGACCGCGCAGGTGCTGGCGCACGACCACCGGGTGCTGCAGGACCGCTACCTGGTGCAGCGCGAGGACGGTCGCCGGATCTTCCCCAAGGTGCGGTTGACCGAGGCCGCCCAGCGCGAGCACGGGCTGCTCGACGCGGTCGCCGTCCTCGTCCACGAGCCCGGCCAGGCGGCTGCGGCGGCCCGCCGGCTGCTGATCGCCGCGCGGGAGCGGCGCCGACCGGACGCGACCGCCGCCGACGCCCTCGCCGCGGCCCGCGGGATCGGACCGCTGCTGGGCGACGCCTACCGCAGGCTCGCGCTCGGACGGGTCGGCCGCAGCCGCCCGGACGCGGTGCACCTGCAGGTCTGGGTCGAGCAGGACGCCGACCCCGACCGCCGGGTCGTGCTCGCCGAGCACGACCGCGACCCCTTCGGGCTGCCCCGGGCGTCGGTGCGCTGGGGCGTCAGCGACCAGGAGATCGACACCGTCCGCCGCCTGACCCGCTGGGTGGGCACCGACCTCGTGCGGCTCGGCATCGGGTACCTGCGCGAGCACGACGTCATGACCGACGACGACGCCTTCCGCGCCGCGACGAGCGACGCCGCGCACCCGGCCGGCACCACGCGGATGTCGGCGCAGCCCGAGACCGGCGTCGTCGACCCCGACCTGCAGGTGCACGGCGTGCCCGGGTTGCACGTGGTGGGGTCGAGCGTCTTCCCGGTCGCGGGCTACGCCAACCCGACGCTGACCATCGTCGCGCTCGCGGTCCGGCTCGGGCGCCACCTCGCCGGCCCGGAGGGCGGACGGGCCCAGGCGGCCTGAGGACCGCCGTGACCGCCACGCCAGATCCGGTCAGCTCGGCGCGGATCGGGCCCGGAGCCGCCACGGACGGCGCGCGCGTGCTCGTCGTGGTGCCTGCGTGGAACGCGGCCGTGCACCTGCCCGCTGCGCTGGGGTCGTTGCTGGCGCAGACGCTTCAGGACTGGGTCTGCGTCGTCGTGGACGACGGCTCGACCGACGGCACCGCCGCGGTGGTGACCTCCTGCCCCGACCCGAGAGTCGTTCTGGTGCAGCAGGAGAACGCTGGCGTGGCAGCCGCGCGGAACGCGGCCCTGACGCATCCCGCAGGTGCGGGCTGCGAGCTGGTGGCGTTCCTGGACGCCGACGACCTGCTGCTGCCCGACGCGCTCGAGCGCCTCGCTGCTGCGCTGGACGCGTCACCGGGCACGGTCGGGGCCTACGGCACCGCCGAGTACGTCGACGGGGACGGCGCTCCCTTCGCCCCGGGACTGCACCCCTCGCGCCAGCGGGACCGGCGCCGCGCCCGAGGCCCCGACCTGGCCGCCGTCCCGCCGGGCCACGACCGGACCACCTTCGCGATGCTGGCCGTGTCCGGCCCGATCTGGCCGTCGTCGGTGGCGATGCTGCGTCTGCACGTGGTGCGGTCCGTCGGTGGTTTCGCCACCGATCTCGCGCAGTGCGAGGACTGGGACCTCTACATCCGGGCGAGCCGGTCCGGTGACTTCGTCTTCCTGGACCGTCAGGTCGCCTGGTACAGGCGGCACGACGCCAACCTCACCAACGACCTCGGGCAGAGCGCCCGGCTCGCGCACGTCGTGCGGTGCAGGGCCTGGGGCGACCCCGACAACACCGCGCGGCAGCAGCTGACCGCCGCTCGCGCCTGGCGGGCGCTGCAGCACCGCCGGGTCGTGCACTGCGCCAGGGTCGTCGTGGCGTCGGCACGCTCCGGCGGACCCGGTGCGGCGTCGGCCGCCGTCCGGGTGCTGGCGGTCGAGCTCGTCCAGCTGCTACGGGTGCGGCCACCCACCGGGCCGACGGGCACGCCGGCCGGAACCCCCGTCACGGTGCTGGCCTATCGCACCGTCCCCGCGGTCGAGCCCTAGCCGGGGGCGGTGATCTGCTGCCGCGGTGGCAGGCCGCGGACGGCGCGCCCGTACAGCTCCTCGAGACCGTCGACGTGGGCCGTCAGCGAGAACCGTTCCCGCTGCAGTGCCCGCAGCTCGTTCCCGTACTCCACGCGGCGGGTGACCGAGCTCGCGAGGGCACGCAGGTGCCTCGCGCAGCCGTCGACGTCGCCGACGTCGAACACGTGCGGAGCCGAGGCGAGGCCGACCGTCTCACGGTGCCCGCCGGCATCCGAGGCCACGACCGGCAGCCCGTGCGCCATCGCCTCCAGCACGCTGAGGCCACACGGCTCCCGCGGTGCCGTGGCCACGAAGATCGTGCTGGTGCGCAGCAGCTCGGGCACGTCCGAGACCCACCCGAGGAAGTCGACCGCGGCACCGACGCCGAGCTGGGTCGCCAGCTCCTGCAACGCATCTGCGGCGGGCCCGCGGCCTGCCACGGCCAGACGCCATCCGGACGCGGCCAGACCGCTGACCGCGAACGCGCGGACGGCCACGTCGGTGTCCTTCTCGCCCTCCAGGCGTTGCGCGACCAGGACGACGCCCGGCCCCGGCGAGTCGACGCGAGCGACGAGATCGCCGTCGACACCGGCAGTCCCGTTGACCAGGACGACCTCGGAGCGCGGCCGCACCCCGCGGGCCACGAAGTCGCTGACGGCGACCTCGGCCCACAGCTCGCGCCTGACGAGCCGGCCGACCGCGCGTGCGGGACGTCCGAAGCCGCGCGGAGACAAGATGTGACGGGTCGCGATGCGGCGACCTCCGGTGATCGGTGCCGCGGCGAAGGCGACGAACTCGCCGTGCGTCAGGTGCCCGTGCACCACGTCACGACGTCCCCCGCGCACCAGCGCGCCCAGCGCCCGCCGCGGCGAGCCCCCCTCGGACCAGCGGACCGGGTCACCGAGCAGAGCGGGCACCACTCCCGGGGACCCACCGACGACGTGCACGTCGTGGCCGCGACGGGCGAGCTCGACGGCGGTGTCGACGACGTACCGTTCCGTCCCCGCGAACCGGTCGCTGACGATCACCGCGGTCAGCCGCAGCCGCCCGAGGTCGGCCTCGTCGGATCGTCTCCGGATGACACGCGCCACCTGTGATCCCCCGATCCGGCCTCCCCCACGGTGGCGACGCCGAGAACACTGTACGAGCCGAGGAACACGCCCGCGGGGTCGCGAGGTCGGCGTGCCAGGTGCAGGATCGGGTGATGCGCATCGCCGTCGCCGGAGCCCATGGCCAGATCGCCCTGCTGCTCAACCGGGTCCTTGCCGACGCCGGCCACGAGGTGGTCGGTCTGGTCCGCAACCCCGACCACCTCGCCGACGTCGAGGCGTCCGGCGCCGGAGGCGTCGTGTGCGACCTGGAGACCACGCACACCGACGACGTCATGGCGGTCATCGACGGCTGCGAGGCCGTGGTGTTCGCCGCGGGTGCCGGGCCGGGCAGCGGTGCCGACCGCAAGAGCACCGTCGACCACAACGCCGCGGTGCTCCTGGCCGAGGCGGCCAGGCGCGCCCACGCACCGCGGTACGTGCTGATCTCCTCGGCGGGCGTCGAGTCGGTGCGCGGCAAGACGCACGAGGACGACGAAGAGATCCTGACGACCTACCTGCGCGCCAAGCTCGCTGCCGAGGACGCGGTGCGCGCCACCGAGCTGGAGTGGACGGTGGTGCGGCCCGGCCACCTGACCGACGACCCGCCGACCGGGCGGGTCCGGCTCGAGTCCGGCGCGGAGGACGGCTCGGTGCCGCGCGCCGACGTCGCTGCCGTCGTCGCCGCCCTCCTGGCCGAGCCGCGGACGGCCGGTCACGTCGTCGGGCTGGTCTCGGGTGACGATCCCGTCGACGCCGCCGTCGAGGCGCTCGTCGGGCCCTCCTGAGAACCGCGCGAATCGGTCGCAGCGACGTCCTGAACGGTCGCCGCGTCGACCCGACGGGCCCGTCATCGTCCGTCGACGTGATCCACGTCGAGCGCGGCCTGCACCCGGGAGGTCCACTGCACGACCAGGAGCGTGGCGTCGTCCTGCAGGACCCCACCCTGGTGACGCAGCACCGCCTTCATGACGCGCCGTACGATCTCCGGCAGCGGCAGCGACTCCGCCAGGTGCATGTGCAGGACGTCGCTCAGACGGTCGACCCCGTACTCGCGCCCCTGCGCGTCCCGGGCTTCGGTGATCCCGTCCGTGTACAGGACGACCGCGTCGTCCGGCTCGAGCTGCTCCTCCCCGACAGCGGCGTCCGAGGACGTCACCCCCAGCAGGATGCGCCTGCCGGCCGCCAGCTGCTTGACCACGCGTCCTGACCGCACCAGGAGCGGAGGCGGGTGGCCGGCGGCCACGTAGCGGAGCAGCCCGGATCCGGTGTCCAGGTGGGCGAGGACGCCCGTGGCGAACCGTTGGTCCTCGAGCCCTCCCGTGATCACCTCGTTCACCCGCCGGGCCTGCTCGATCAGTCCGAGACCCTCACGCCGCGCGTTGCGGTAGGCGGCCAGCGCCGACGCCGCCGTCAGCCCCGCGCGCAGGTCGTGCCCGGTCGCGTCCAGGATGGCGAAGTCCGCCGACGTCGAGGACAGCGCGTAGTCGAAGACGTCGCCCCCGACGGTGTCGGCCGGATCGAGGCGCCCGCTCACCGCGACCCGATCGGTGCCCGCCGTCAGAGGCGGCAGCAGGCTCCAGATCAGCTCCGCCTGAACGCCTCTCGGCGAACGCCGGCGCACGGCGTCCAGTCCGTCGCCGTACTCGTCCAGCGCCGACAGCAGGTGGCCCACGTAGTGGCTGAGCCACCAGCACTCCCGGCGGAGCGTGGGGTCGGTCAGGTCGAAGTCGTTGTCCACCATGACATCCAGCACACCGATCCGCTCCACGCCGTCGACGACCGGCACCCAGACGCGCCGTTGACCGTCCGAGGTGCGGCACGGCGCGCTGCGAAGAACCCTGAACGCGTGACCGGCCAGGGTGGAGTCGATCTGCAGGGGCTCGCGGTGCACGTCCGGGCGCGCGAGCATGGGCACGAGCACCTCGCGCGCGTGGTCGGCGACGTACAGCACGACCGTGACGCCCAGATGGGCCGCGGCCGCGTCGAGCACACGCGGCAGCTCCTCGGCCACCGACAGGTGGGTCCCGTTGAGCAGCTCGACGAGCGCACCGGCGGCGTCGGTCCGCCGGTCGACGACCTGCAACGACCCGGTGAACGGCACGTGCGTCTCGCGCAGGAGCCGCTGCAGCTCCTCGTTGGAGGCCAGCGCGAGCAGGTCGCGCTGGTGCGCGTCGAGCTCGAACGCCCCGTGCAGGAAGGCGTCCACCTCCACCGACCCGGCATCTCCCCCGAGCGCGAAGTAGCGCAGCCACAGGTCGTCGCTGGTCAGGCCGGTGGTCGCCGTGCTCAGCCGGATCGAGGCCCGCTGGCGTTCGGCGTCGGACGTGGTCACGACCTCACCGCGGCGTCCGGACGCCGGCCAGGACGGCGGCGGCCGCCTCCCGCACGGTCACGCCGGACTCGTGGGCCATCCGCACCAGGTGCGCGAACGCGGTGCCGTCGTCCACGCCGTGCTTGTGCATCAGCACTCCCGACGCGCGTGCGACCTCGGCCCGCTCGCGCAGGACCTGCTGGACGTCCTCGCCGAGGCTGCCGGCCCGGCGGAACACCTCCGACGCCGACACGAGCGCCGCAGCCTGGGCGGCGAACATCGTCAGCGTGACCACGTCGTCGTCACCGAACGCCCTCGGCGCCAGGGCGTAGACCTTGATCGCGCCCACCGCCCCCTCCGTCACGAGCATCGGCGCGCTGAGGCACGACCGCAGTCCCAGCGGTGCAGCCTCGGCGGCCCACCGGGGCCACCGGGGCTCGTCGAGCAGGTCGTCGACGCGTACCGGGGTCTCCTGCGACCAGGCGGTCAGGCACGGTCCCTCACCGAGCGCGTACTGGAGCCGGTCGGCGTGCTGGACCACGGGGTCGCTGGCGGCCGCGGTGCGACGCCCGCCGTCGGGGCCGGTCAGGGTGACCCCGACCCCGGCGGCCTCGGTCAGCACGTGGCTCGCGGTCGAGGTGAGCAGCGCGAGGACGGCGCCGGCCGTGTCGTCGCTCACGAGCCGACCGCGCGCGCGACCCACGGCGTGAGCGACCTGCTTCGACCACCCCGACGACGGTCCGCCGTCGTCAGCGTCCATGCTCGTCCTCCCGCCGCGCCCGGCTCACGGCCGTCGCCGTCCCCGCGCGCTGACGTCGTGGGCGTGCCGGTGCAGCTGCATCACCAGGTGGGTCGGGCGGCCCTGCTCGTCGCTCACCTTCGCGGCCAGGACCCGCGTCGGCACCACGACCCCGTCGAGGCGGACGAACCGTACGAGGCACTGCGACCGGCGCGCCTCGGAACGCTGCAGCTGCTCGCAGGCGTCGTGGGCGACCGGCAGGTCCTCGGTGTGCGTGAGCGAGAACAGGGATCGCCCGACGAGGTCTGCAGAGCGCGCACCGAAGAGCTCCGTCAGGGCCTGGTTGCACGCCTCGATGGTGCCGGCGACGTCGGTGATCGCCGTTCCGATCATGCTGTGGTCGAACGCGGTCCCCCGCCTGTCCGCGATCTGTTCCCTGACGTCCTCGACCGCCCGGTCTGCCGGTCCACCGCGTCGTGCTGTCGACTGCACGAGCGCCTCGGCGACCTCCCTGACCTTGCGGTTGGCGGGACGGGCCATCCGCACGAGCGCGCTGAACGCCTCGTCGGCGTCGACCCCGTGGTCGGCCATGAGGATCCCCTTCGCCTGCTCGATCACGCCCCGGTTGGCCATCGCCTCCTGGAGCGCACCGACCTCGAGACGAGCGGCGCGCTGCGCGTCGACGTCGCTCAGCGCGCGCTCGACGATCCCGCCGACCAGACGCACCAGTGCCTCCAGCCCCGCCCTGTCCGGCACCGCGACAGCGGCAGACGACAGGTGCAGGTCGATGACAGCCACCGCAGAGCCGGTGTCACGCCCCAGGACGGGCCTGGACCAGGTCGCCGCGACGGCGAGCTCCTTCATCGAGGCGGCGAGGTCGGGCCACACGCGTGAGACGTCCGTGTGCGTCAGCGACACCGGCCGGCCGGTCCGCACGGCACGAAGTCCTGGCCCGTCGTCGATCCGCTGCTGCACCTCGTTCAACCGCGCGGCGACCGAGGACGACGCGACGGGCTGCCAGCCGCCTCCTCGGACGGACCCGACGGTCAGGCACGCGGCCGACACGACGTCGAACGCGGCGACGAGCACGGTGACCGACGCAGTCATCACCTGCAGCAGACCGTGCTCGTCGCGCACCGGGCCGTGCAGGTGATCGAGGGCGGGTGACACCTCGTGCGGGTTCTGCCGGAGAGCCGCCGCGACCAGCTCGTAGGCCAACCAGGGGAGCTCGTGCGACGACGGCCGGCCGGCTGCCGCCACGTCGTTCGCCGCTCCACGACCGGTATCCATGCGGACTCCCCGGGGATCCCGTCGTCCGCGGTGTTCTGGACGGCTGACGGTCGTGGCACGACCCTAGCCAGGATCGTGCCCCCCGGCACGCTCTTCGAGCGGTCTGGCCAGGACCGGGGGCGCGGGGCGTCCCCTCAGGCGACCCGCGCCCCCGCCGCGTCCAGCATCCGCCCAGCGGGCCCGCCGGTGCCACCGCTGAACGGCCACAGTCAGGTCACGCTGTTCGACGACCCCCATCCGAGTCCTCCTGGCTGTCAGTCGTCCGGCACGTCCACGTGGATGGGGAACACCTCGTCCAGGCCGGTGACCGCGAACACCCGCAGCAGCTTCTTCGCGGTGCACACCAGCTGCAGCGATCCGTGGTGCACCCCGACGGCCTTGTACCCACCGACGAGCACACCGATCCCGGTCGAGTCCAGGAACGTGACCTCTCGCAGGTCCACCACCAGGTCGTACTGCCCGGCGGCGACCAGATCGACGAAGCGGTCACGGAGCACGCTCGCGGTGTAGACGTCGAGGTCCCCGACGACGTGGACCACCGTCCGGCCGTCGCCCAGTCCCCGAGCCCACGACGGTCGTCATCCTGCGCGGCAGGTACTGGGCGAACAGGCGGCGGAAGTGCGCGGGATTGATGCAGGCGTCCGCATCGCCGCCCTGGGCGCCGGGGAGGGGACGCAGCACCAGGTGGTCGGTCACCTCGCTGTGGCCGCCGCCGAGCGCACCTGCCGCCGCGACGCTCTCGCCCTCCGCCGGCGCGTGGGCCGCGACGTAGACCAGGGCCTCGACGTCCGGGTCACCGGTCGCGGCGTTCGTGATGACCGCGCCGCTGCA
This sequence comes from uncultured Actinomycetota bacterium, assembly GCA_963715595.1. Lineage (GTDB taxonomy): Bacteria > Actinomycetota > Actinomycetes > Actinomycetales > CAWJMD01 > MFD01275-22. The sequence goes on along the minus strand of OY970255.1, from coordinate 1,017,229 downwards.
GGAGTGCCCGACCGAGGCTGCCCGTCCCTCGATCGTGCCGAGGAAGTCGCCTAGGTACGCGGCGTCGGCCTGCGGATCTCGCAGCGGGTTCGAGAGGGCCAGCACCCTGCCGCACCCACGTCCGGGAACACACGCCGTACGCGAGCTGGGCAACTGCGCCACAGCCACCATCGGGGACTCAACTGGCCGCCGGGATCTCGAGTTGTGCCTACCCCGGGTGCTGCGCCCGCGTGTACACGGAGGTCGCACGCTCGTGCAGGTCGGCCGCAGACCCACGCCTCGCTGACGCCCGGGCCTGCGCACACGTGCGCGGCCGCGACCTGGTCCGCCGCGTTGCGACCACGCAGCGCCGCAGCGTCTGACGTGGGCTTTCATGCTCGGTTGACGGCGCGGCCGCATTGTTCCGGCAGACGGCCAGGCAACCAGGAGGACACCATGCCGCACGAGGATGCGCTCCCGGACGGGACAGACCACCCCAGTCGTCGCTCCGTGCTGTTGCTGCTGGGTGCCGGTTCGGTGGCACCGGCCGCGCTCGGGCTCATGATCGTGAACGCCGGGCAGGTCGGCGGCGAGCTGGACGGCTTGCGGTTCGAGGTGCTCGGGACGAGCCGCCACCTCCTGGCGGGGCACACCGCACATCCCGCCGGTCCGGTGACCCCGATGCAGACGATGTCCTGGCCGGACGTCGTCCGGGTGCAGATGCGGGTCCAGAACGTCGCCACGCTCCCGCTGCTCGTGTCGCCCGGCCAGTTCCGGCTCCGCACGACGGCCGGGTTGTCGGTGATGCCGACGGCGTGGCAGCACGGGCCCGCCCCCCTCGCCGACGGTGCCGCGCGGACCGGCTGGATCGACTACCGCGCACCCGCTGGCGACGCGCTGCTCGGTCTGGAGTTCAGCCCCGCCGGCCGACGCGAGCCGGTCGGCGTCGCCCTCGCCGTCTCGGCGGTGCCCGCATGACCGGGGCAGGGCTGTCACGACGCGACGTGCTGCGGGCGGGTGAAGCCGCCACGGCGACCGCCGTCGCCAGCGCGGCGATGGCGGCAGCCGGGGCACCCGCAGCCGGCCAAGTGCCCTCCGGGGTGCTGGAGCTGCACATCAACGACGGCTACGTCCCGATGGTCGACGGCAGCCTGGTGTACATGCGCGGCTTCGGGGACCGCGCCACCCAGCGGTCGGACCCGGCACCGAGCCTCACCTGCGCGCCGCGGGCGTTCCTGGCCGGCGGCCGCCTGGTGGACGGCCGGACGCACCCGGTCGGCGCGCCGGTCCCGCCGCACGGCCGCCCCGGCCCGGCCGGCCCGGACCCAGCGCAGGCGGGCACCTACCTGATCCGGAACCGGCACTGGGCCAGCATCTACCCGCGACGCACGATCATCGCCGAGGAAGGAACGACCGTCCGGCTGCGCATCCACAACCACCTGCAGCAGGTGCACGGCTTCGCCGTCTCCGGGATCGCCGGCGCTGCCGTCACGGTGGCGCCCGGAGCCGTCACCGACCTGAGCTTCCGGGTCGACGTACCCGGCACGTACATCTACTCCGACCCGCTGCGCGCCCCGGTCGAGCGGGTGCTCGGGCTGCACGGCGTCCTGCTCGTGACGCCCGCCGGGGACCCCTGGCGGGCCTCGGCGGACAGCACGCCGTTCGAGAGGCAGTGGCTGTGGATCTGCCACGACATCGACGCGGTGTGGGCCCAGCAGGCGTCCGAGGGCAAGCTCGTCGACCCCGTCGCCCGCCCGAGCGTCCCGCGCTACTTCACCCTCAACGACCGGAGCGGGTACGAGTCCCTGGCGTTGAGCGAGGACGAGGAGCGGAACGAAGCCGCCGAGGAGGACACGTTGCCGTCCGGGTGGCCGCGCCGCACCGACGTCCGTGATCCGGAGGCGCCCGGCCGCGCCGGACAGGTCGTCCGCACCGTGAACACCGGGATCGCGGTCCACCAGCTGCACTTCCACGGCAACCACTTCTGGACCTACCGCCGGGACAACCAGACGATGTCTCGGGACCGGGCGACCTTCGTCAACGGGCACGTGCGCCTGCAGCAGTGGGAGGACGTGCTCGAGCTGGACCCCATGGCGCGAGCCGACCTCGTGCTGCCGGTCAAGCCCCCGCCGGATGTCGTGCCCGCGGTGTGGGCCGCCCGGACGGACGACTGGACGTACCCCATGCACTGCCACGCCGAGATGTCGCAGACCGCCGGCGGCGGCGTCTACCCAGGTGGCCTCGTCGCCGACTGGGTGCTCGCCGGCGGCACCCCACCGGCAGGAGAGCTCTGATGGCCGAGCACCACCACACCTACCCGAGCCAGGTCGCGTTCGCTGACGGGCAGCCGCAAGAAGGGAGCCCCGACACGCTGTTCCGGCAGCGTCCGACACGATCCTTCATGCTGGACATGTTCAACGACCGATTCCGCTTCCCGGACGGCGCTGAGCACGAGATCTGGAGCTTCGACGACGACACCGTCGACAAGCGCTTCCCAGGACCGCTGGTCCGCGCGACCGAGGGCGACATCGTCCACGCGACCATCAAGCCCATCAAGGCCCACCACACCATCCACTGGCACGGCATCGAGCCGGACCCCCGCAACGACGGCGTGGGGCACACGTCGTTCGAGGTGAGCGGCCGCTACACCTACCAGTGGACCCCGCAACGGGGCATCGTCGGTGACCCGAACGTCGGATCGGCGGGCACCTACTTCTACCACTGCCACGTCAACACCCCCCTGCACGTGCAGATGGGCATGTTCGGACCGCTGATCATCGACCCCCCGCCCAACGCGGCCCTGCCGACCCGGCCCGGTGCGCGCCGGGTGTTCGTCGACGGGCCGGAGTACGACGTCGCGACCGAGACGCTCATCGCCACCTACGCCGTGGACCCGCGCTGGCACCAGCTCGACCACGCGGCGGGCCTGTCCGGGGAGGACGTCGGGCTGAACCGCTTCGAACCCGAGCACTTCTACCTGCTCGGCGGGCAGCTCGCTGCCCGCGGGCGCGACAGGGCAGTCTCGATAGCGACCGGGGTGAAGGCCCGGGTCACCGACGGCCGCGCCGGTGCGCCGCTGGCGACCCTGCTGCGCCTCGTGCAAGCCAGCTACCACCCGACGGTGCTCCGGTTCACCGACGCCGCCGGCAACCCGGCGATGATCTGCGAAGTCCTCGCGCACGACGGGCGGCAGTTCCGGGACACCTCTCAGCCGGCCGGTCCCAGCCGTCCGATGCGCGACGTGGGCCGACCCATCATCACCTCGGTGCTGGCGATGGGGGCCGCCGAGAAGTACGACGTCCTGCTGGTCCCCAGGTCTGCTGGCAAGTACAAGCTGGAGGTGGACTGGATCCACTGGGTCACCCGTCGAGTGATGGGGCGCCAATCGATCCCCATCACCGTGACCGCCTGAGGCTGTCCCCACCGTCAAGTGGCATGCCACCCCGCCCGCGACGGCGCGTGCGGTCGCCGGTGTCCCGCAGTCGTACGCGGCGTCGCGACCCTGCCTGCAACTCGTACGCCCGGGGCACGGTCCTCAGCGCCGACGACCCCTGCAATCTGCTCACGGCTCGCAGGGCCTCCGGTTGGAGGCAGCACCCGTCGTCACCACCGAGGACTCGTCACTCCTGTGCGACCCCCGCACGGCTCGGACCCGGCCGCGGTCTCAGCGCCAGGTGCCCGCAACCTCTCGCCCACCAGGACCACCCGGCCAAACCGCGACGTCGAGAGCGGGGCACGCCGATGCGCCTCAGGACAGTGTCCGGTCCGCGCCGGAGCAGGTAGACGGCGCCGCCGCTGGTCAGCAGCCGCCCGGGTGCCGCCCCCACGCGGCACCACCCGTCAGTCGGTGCGGGTGACCGATGTACTCCGCGCCCCTTAGGTGCCACGTGCCCGCCGGCACGGCCAGGTCCTGCAACCGCGGGTGGGGCCGGCTGGCTGCGGTGGCACGGCACCCCGGATGCCTGCTCCTGCTCGCTCACGGCGTCCTCCTCGTGCAGTCACGCTCCGACCCATCGCGTGGCGGACCCGTACGGTCGACCGATCTGATCGCTGTTCAACCTCTGGGTCCGAGGTACGTTCGCACACAGCGTCACTCGGCACCACACCGTCCGACAACGGGACCATGGAGGGAGGGACCCGGTGCGCTGGACGGGGCGGTCAGCCGCTTGCTGTCCCGTGCCGCCGTGCCGCCGTGAAGCGGCCAGGTCGAGCGGCCGTTGCCTCCTCGAACGGGCTCGGTTCCTCGACGCGACCGAGACCTGTCTCGTCCTGGGTGCGCTGGGCACTCGGCCGCCTGCTGTCGGCGTCGTGGCGGTGTGGCCCGCCGTCGCTCGTGCCTGCGGCGATCGCCCCGATGGCCTGACGAGAACCCGACGCTGCCGGGCTCGTCGGTCACCCCTGCAGCAGGACGCCGTCGCTCGGTGTGGTGGTCGGCCAGCCGATCCGGCACGAACGCGGAGGGGCAGCTGGAGGCTGGCGTGAGCGCACGTGAGGGCACCCGACACGGTCACGCTGTCGGGGTATGCCGACGAGGCATACCTTGCAGGCCGGACGGGCTCCCGCGTGGGACTCCAACCAGTGACCGTTCCCGGGCATCCGGCTGTCAGCGGGCGGGGTACAGCGAGGGGAGCCCGACTAGTGGGGCGGCTGGTTCGGCGAGTCGCTGCGCAGATGGCACGAACGGGTTGGGGTTGGCCGGGCACACCGTTCCGACCGGCGGCAGAGCTCGATCGAGCAGGTAGGCGTTGACGTGGGCGGTGGTGCACTCGCTGCGCCCGTAAGCAGTGTGGCCCCAGCCGGCGTAGGAGAGCAGGCGACTACCTGAGAGGTTGGCCGCGCTGGCCTTCGCCCCGGCGTAATCGGTGACGCCGTCGAAGTAGTTGCCCACGACCAGCACCGGGGACGAGGTCCGCACCTTCCACGGGCCCGCGTACCGGTCCTCTGCGACCGGCCAGTCGGCGCACCCGGCGTTCTGCCACCACCAATAGGGCCCGAACCTCGAGCCAGCCTCGGCGTAGCGAGCCGTCTGCCGATACTGACGGAACGCGTTCGGGTACCTGGTGTCGGCGCACTGGTTGCCGTAGTAGGCGTCGAAACCGTTCGCGTAGTCGGCTTCCCGCGACGGTGGGGCCAGCCGGTCGAGGAGGGCGGTGCGGGCTGCGAGGACCTGGCCGGCGACCTCCTGGTCGCCGAGCACGGCGTCCGCGAGCAGGTCGAACAGTGCCCCCGCGCCGTCAGGACCACCCCAGACCTCGGGCGCGTACATCGCCCCGGTCGCATCGGCGATGAGGAAGTCGTAGGTGTAGACGAACCCGTCCTCGAAGACCAGCGGCTTGCCCTCCAGGGCTTCGGCCAACGCCTCCCACCGGGCGGCCGAGCCCTCCGGTGCCGAGAAGGCGCAGTCGTCCGCCGCCTCGTCGCACAGTCGCAGGAACTCGTCGAACTCCTCCTGCGTGGCCACGCGGTCGGACTCGATCTGCCGCCCGCTGGCCCAGAGCTTCGGGGTCGAGCACGCCGTCGATGACGAGGGCGCGCACCCTGTCCGGGAAGAGGTTGGCGTAGGTGTTGCCCAGGTACGACCCGTAGGAGAAACCCAGGTACGTCAGCCGGCGGTCGCCGACCGCTCGGCGCAGCAGGTCCAGGTCCCGGGCGACGTCCGCGGTGCTCATGTGCTCCGCGATGACCTCGCCGCGGTTCAGGCAGGCGTCTCCCAACGAGGCGAGGCGCTGGTAGTACGGGCGTCTCTGGGCGCGCTGATAGGGGAAGACCGGGAGGTCGGTGAAGAAGCCACCGAGGTCTTCCTCGCTGTCGAAGCACCGCAGCGGGTCCGACCTGCCGACCCCGCGCGGGTCGAAGCCGACCACGTCGAAACGTCCATCCAGGTTCTCACTCAGGTAGTCGCCGAACCCGAAGAGCACCATGTCCACGCCGGAACCGCCGGGGCCGCCGGGGTTGACGAACACCGCGCCGAGACGGCGGGCCGTGTCGGTGGCCGGCTTCCTCGCCAGGGCGATCTGGGTCGTCTGACCGCGCGGGTGGTCGTAGTCCAGCGGCACCTCGGCCGTGGCGCACTCGAGACCGGGAAGGTCCTCGCCGCACGCTGCCCACGCCAAGGTCGGGACCGGTGGATGATGGCGGGCCGGCGTCGCGCTCGCGGGGACGACCGTCATCGCCAGGCCGACGACGGCCCCGAAGATGATGACTTGCTGTCGGGCACTTGAGCGCATGGCACTCTCCTCACGGCGTGCTGGACACTACTCCGCTGGCGCCGTCACGTCACCCACCGATCGGTCCCGGATACGGTGAATGTCGCTGTCTCCGTGCTTGTCCCGTTCGTCCGTGGGTTGATCACCGCCGACGTCGGTGGCGTCACGCGGGCGACGTCGAGCAGCCGTCGGATCTGGTTGGACGTGTTGGCCCAGCCCTGGCGCGGTGCCAACGCCCCCACGCGAGGCGGGGCGTGGTGCGAACTCGTGCCCGCAGGCGCAAACGAGCCGGACCGGGGGTGGGCGCACTGGCAGTGCCCCCGCCGGCCGGTACGCCCGTCTGCTCGGACGGTGGCCCCGGTGCCTCCGCGGACGCCTGCGGGTCGGCAGGTGCTGCCGATGACGACCGTGCTGCGTCCCCTGCCGACAGTCACGTCGTGGCGCACCGCCAGTGGAGGGGGTGAGACGGCAACGCGGTGCGAGGGCAGCCGGTTGCCGCCTGAGCGGGTTGGGCATCCGACGCGAGATCGGATGGTGGTCGCACGCACGACGTGCATGATGTCGCGCGACCCCGCACGACGGGCACGCGCCGGCACGCGCGGCCCCGCCCCGGACGTGACTGTGACTGCGACTGCGACTGCGACTGCGACTGCGACTGCGACTCCACCGTGGGCCCGCGCCGACATCACCTGACACGTCCTGGATCACCCTGCTGCACCCGACCCGGCGGGATGCTGATCGGGCTCGCCGGGGATGGCCGGGTCACCGTTCAGCCGGGGCGTGCGGAACCGACGAGGTCGCCGACGACCCCGTCTGCGACGAGGAGGGTCCAGACTGGCCCCTGTGAAGCGCACGTCGAGCCGGCTCCGTCGCACGCCGGATCCGATCGCGCGACCGAGCGCCCGTCCTCGGCCGCCGGGCCTGCGGGCGCCGTCCGCTCAAGCCGGCGTGCACCGGTGCCGATCACACCGGGCGTGACCGGTCGCCCGAGGCGCCCTCGGCGCGCCGGCGACTCGTTGCGCGCCACTGTGCTGTTCGCGGCGGCCGTCGTGCTGACCGTCTCGGTGTTGCAGCTCACGGGCCACACCGGCGTCCTGGCCGGCTGGGAGCGACTCGTGACCGCGCTCTGGGGGGCCGCGTCGTGCGCCGCCGCCGCGACGACCTGGTGGGTCGTGCGGCGGCGCGAGGTGTCAGCGACCACGCTGGAGGGGGTGCTGGCCGTTCTCTCGGTGCTCCCCGGCTCGAACGCGCTGCTCGAGGCCGCGATCACACGCCAGCTGGCCCCGACCGTGGTCCTCGCGCTGTCGGTCGTCGCCGTCGGGGCCGTGGTGTCTCGCGGGCGGCTGGCAGCCGGATCGGTGGCGGTCGTGGTCGCGCTCTGGGTCGTGGTGGTGCTGACCCGTCGGCTCGGTCCCGCGGACGCCGTCACCGACCACCTGCTCGGGCTCGGGCTGGCGTGCGCGCTCGCCTACGTCGCCTTCGACACCCGGCGCCGCACGCGGCGCCGCTACGAGCGGATGGCGCACGAGCTGGACGAGCGGGTGGAGCAGCTCACGGCGGCGTGGGAGGTCGCAGCGGGTTCGGACCGGCGGTTCCGCGGCGTCTTCGAGGCCAGCCCGGTGGCCATCGGTCTGGCGGACGAGCACGGGCACTTCGTCGAGGTCAACGCCGCGCTGTGCCGGTTGCTGGACCGCCGCGCGGACGAGCTGCTGGGGCGCAGCTCGGCGTGGCTCACCCACCCCGACGACGCCGACGGGCACGGGCGGGCCGGTGCGCTCATCGACGGTGCGGCGCACGGGGTCGCGCGGGTGGAGAAGCGGTACGTGCGTCGCGACGGTTCGACGGTGTGGGCGCTGCTCACGATGAGCCACGTGCCCGGGCCGGAAGGGCAGCGCTGGACCCTGGCGCACTACCTCGACGTCACCGAGCGGCGCCGCGTGGCGAGCGAGCTGGAGGCCTCGCGCGACGAGCTCGAGGCGATCGCCGCGGTGGCCCAGTGCGGGCAGAGCGGCAGCGACCCGCGGCCGGTGGTGGTGGCCCAGGCTCTGCGCCTGACCGGTGCCAGGACCGTCGCACTGGCGGAGCGCGTGGGCAGGAACCTGGTCGGCACCGCCTGCGCCGGCGCGGACGCGACGACAGCGCAGGAGGTGCTCGGCTCGACCCCCTTCACGGCGCTCGCCTACGACCGAGGTGGGCGGGTCCTCGTCCCGGACCTGGCTGCCGACCCGCGGGCGAACCCCTCGCCGGCCACGCTCGCCGGGATCCGCGCCGTGCTCTGCGAACCGGTGCGCACCGGGGGGGACGTGGTCGCCGTCCTGGTGGTGTGCTGGGACCGGCCGCTGGACGGACGGGGGGACGCGGAGTCCCGTACCGTCGCGGCCCTCGCCGCCGAGGCGGGCGCGGCCCTGAACGCCGAGCGCATGCGCGGGCAGCTGGAGGAGCAGGCCCGCACCGACCCGCTCACTGGCCTGCTGAACCGACGGGGCTGGCTGCGGGCCGTCGCGGCAGCCGCCGCGGACGCCTACCGGCGCGGCGATGCGGTGACGCTGGTGATCGCCGACCTGGACCGCTTCAAGGCCTACAACGACCAGTACGGTCACCAGCGCGGGGACGCGCTGCTGCAGGCGTTCGCGGCCGGCTGCCGGGCCCAGCTGTCCGAGGCCGACGTGATCGGTCGGTGGGGCGGCGAGGAGTTCGTCTTCGCGATGCCGGGACGCGAGCCCGACGAGGTGGCCGACGTGCTCTCGCTGATCCGGGCCGGCATGCCGGCTGGGCAGACTGCCTCCTTCGGTGTGCAGGTGTGGGACGGCCGCACCGACCTCGAGCAGGCGCTGCGCGACGCGGACCGCGCCTTGTACGAGGCCAAGCAGAACGGTCGTGACCAGGTGGTGGTCGCCGAACCGCGGTAGCCACCCGCTACCGGTCCGGCGACGTTGCATCGTGAATCGGGACAGCTGCACCAGGTCGCCACCGGCTGACCCGCACGGCACCACCGCCAGCCAGCCCGCAGCAACCGTAGCTCGATCGTCAGCTCCCGGCAACGCCGTTCGCGACCCACGGCGAGCTCACGTCCTTGTGGACGAGGGCCGACGGCATCGGCGGCAGTGCCCGCCGGTGCAGGATCACCGACGACGGGGGCGCGCGGGGCGGGGTCCCCTCCGCCGTCCCACGGCCCCGTCATCTTCAGCACGGGCCCGCGCGTTCCTACTGCGCACCACCACCGCGGCAGAGCATCGTGCGATCGCGCAGCTCGCGACCTGACGCGGTGGGACGCAGACCGGCCCGGGGACCGACAGCGTGCTCGCGGTCCGTGACCGCGGCGGACGCCCTTGACGCGGTCGGGGCACCGGAGGATCGTCGTCCGGTGCGGGGATCCGGCACGACGCAGGAGGACCACGATGCTCACTCGACGAAACAGGATCCTGGCCACCGCACTGGCACTCGGCCTCGTCACCGGCGGCACGGCCGCGGCTACCGCCGGCGGGGACGACAGGAGGATCCGATCCGCTCCGCTCAGCGGGTTCGCGGAGGATCCTGCCGCGCTCTCCACGTCCGGAACCGGCGACTTCACGGCCGAGGATGAACAGGGGCGCCATCGAGTGGTCGCTGTCCTACCGCGGTCTCGAGGGGACGGTGCAGCAGGCGCACATCCACATCGGCGGCCCCTCGCAGAGCGGTGGCATCAGCGTGTTCCTGTGCAGCAACCTGGGGAACGGACCTGCCGGTACGCAGGCGTGCCCCGCATCCGGGAAGGTCTCGGGGACGATCCGCGCTGCCGACGTCATCGGTCCGGCCGGTCAGGGGATCGCCGCGGGTGAGCTCAGGGAGCTCGTGGCGGCCGTGCGCGCGGGTGCGGCCTACGTCAACGTGCACAGCACCCTGTACCCCGGCGGCGAGATCCGCACCCAGCTCGGCACGGGTCAGCACCGCCACTGAGCCGGTTCGCCGACGTCTCGCTGGCCAGCCGCCGCAATGGCTCGCGGCTTCGGTGCCGGCGGATCCGCACCTGCCGGAGCGCCGGTCACTGCTCCAGCAGCGGGATGGTGGCAGTGAGCCGGACGCCGCCGTGAGGCCCCGGCGCCACGTCGAACGTGCCCCCGGTCTCGCGCACCGTGTCGGCCAGCAGCCGCAACCCGAAGTGGCCGACCTCCGCCTCCGTCTGCATCCCGATCGCCGTCGTCGGTGACGCTCACGTCGACGTACGTTCCGCGGTGGACCACCTCGACGGTCAGGTGTTCCGCGCGGGCGTGCGCGACGACGTTCCGCACCGCCTCGCGGACGACCCGGTGCAGCAGCACGGCGGTGAGCTCGGGCAGCCGGAGCCCGGGACGGCACCTCCAGGCGGGTGCGCAGCTGCGGCGTCGCGGCTTCGTCGAGCAGCGCACGCAGCGCCGGCACCAGGTGCTCGGCGTCGAGCTGGTGCGGGTAGATGTCGGTCATGACCGCCCGGAGCGCGTCCACGTCGCGGCGGACCACCTCCGCCGCCCGCCGGGTGGACGACCGCGCGACCTCGACCCGCGGGTCGTCGGGGAGCGCGTCAGACAGGGCCGACAAGGCGTAGCCGAGACCGGCGAGGTCCTGGATCACGTCGTCGTGCAGGCGTTGGGCGATGCGACGGCGTTCTGCGTCGGACGCCGCGATCGAGGTGCGCAGCATCCGGCTGCTGCGCCGCTGCTCGCGCTCGACCCGGCGGGCCAGTCCCAGCCCGAGCGGCAGCAGCAGCAGCGTCAGCAGGGCCGTGGAGCCGGCCGTGACCGGCAGCAGCCGCAGCTGCAGCTCGCGCTCGGCGACGTGCACGGGCTCGGCGGGCAGGTACGCCTCGAACACCAGCGGGGTGCCGTCCTGGGCGAAGAAGCCCGCATAGACCTCGACCGCCTCGTCGTGGAACTGCTCGTACTCGTTCTCCTCCCTGTCCAGGGTGGACAGCTCCGCGGTGGCCGCCGTCGTGCCGAACAGGTCGAGGTCGTCCTGGTGGAGCGCGTACCGACGACCGATGAGCTCGGGCTCGTCGCTGTAGAGCACGCGCTCGTCCTCGGACCAGATCTTGACCCGCGTCATCCGGCGGTCCTGGGTCAGCGCCCGGACCGAGGCGTCGAGCCGCGCCAGCGCGGCCTCGTCCCCCGCGAGCAGCTCCGGTGTGGTGAGCGGCGCGACGACCTCCGTGGCGAGGGTGCGGGCGTCCTGCTGCGCGCGCTGCAACCCCTCGTCCCGGGCCACGCGCTGGGCGAGCACCGCGGTGAGACCCGCCACGAGGGCGGAGCCGACGAGGCCGAGCACCAGGTACTGGATCAGTGCGCGACGGGCGATCCGGTGCGGCCCGCCCCGGTCGGCTGAGGGCGGGAGGGGCGGCACGGTCATCCCAGCCTGAGCAGTCCCGACCGCGTGGCGATCACCACCGCCTCCAGCTGGGAGTGAGCACCCAGCTTGACCAGCACGTTCTTCACGTGGCCTCGACAGGTGTGCAGGGACACGCCCAGCAGCTCGGCGATGGAGCGCAGATCGCGACCCTCGCCCAGCAGTCGCAGCACCTCGAGCTCGCGAGCCGTCAGCTCGGTCTGCGGGACCGCAGGGCGCTCGGAACGCGGCCGCGGGACGCCGCGCTCGCCGCGCCGGTCCGCGCCGGCGGCGTCCCCGTCGCGTGGCAGCAGGGTGACCAGGCCGGGGTCGACCACCATGCGACCGGCCCGTACGTTCCGCAGCGTCTCGAGCATCTCGTCCAGAGCACCGGTCTTGGACAGGAAGGCGCAGGCGCCGGCGGCGGCGGCACGCACGAGGTGCTGGGGCCGGGTGTGGGCGGTCAGGACCACAACCCGGGTGAGCGGGGCGATCTCCAGCAGCTGGCGGGTCGCGTCGATGCCGTCGTCGCCACCCAGCTGCAGATCCATCACGACGACGTCGGGCCGCGTCCTGTGCACCAGCTCGACCGCCTCGGCGGCTGAGGCCGCGCTGCCCACGCAGGTCAGGTCGGGCTGGGCGTTCAGAGCCATCATCAGGAGGTCGGCGAAGGTCCGGTGGTCGTCCACCACGACGATGGAGAGCGCGGCGTCCTGCTGCATCAGTTCTCCTCCTCGCCGTGGCGTGTGACCACGGCACCGTCAGTGTGCGTGTCGCGGCACGTGCTCCGGGGCCGACGGCAGTGATCTCATCCTGATTGACTAGTCAACGACCTGGGCGCGGTCTCGAGGTGCCTGTCGCCGCAGCCTCTCGGACCACACCCCCCATCTGAGGGGGCGGGTGCCGACGACCCCCACCTGGGCCTTTTCTCGCGAACGTCCCCCGGTCATCCTCCGACCACAACGGTGACACAGCGTTGTGGTGCTTGGGGGCAAGCCACTCGTTCGGGGGTATCTCATTGATCAACCGCGCAGCAGCCACCGGACTCCTTACGATGAGTGACGACTCGCAGACAAGGAGTCAGGAGGTCCGATGAACGACGTTCCTGATGAGGTGCCGGACACCGCGCGACCGGACGAGGTCCGGACGTGGGTCGAGATCCGCGTGCTGGGGCCGCTGCGGGTGCGGACCTCGGACGGGCGACGGATCTCCGACCGCGAGTGGCGCACCGGCAAGAACGCCGACCTGCTCCGGTGGCTCGCTCTCGAGGCCGGCACGCCCGTCCCCGCCGAGCGCCTGGCCGAGGCGCTGTGGCCGGGCGTGGACGAGGCCAAGGCCCGCGCCAGCCTGCGCACGGCCGTGTCGCACCTGCGTCGGCTCCTCGGACCCGAGGTGATCGAGCGGGTCGCCAACGACGTCGTCCTGAGCCGCGCCTGGGTCGACGCCGCCGGCTTCACGCGGCTCGCTGAGGACGTCGGTCGGCTGCGCCGAGAGGGCCGCCCCGTCGACGCGCTCGTGGCGGCGCGCGAGGGCGACGCGCTCTACCTCACCGACGTGCCCGCGGGCGACGGATCACCGGAGATCCTCGTGCAGCACTCGACGACGCTGGCGCACCTGCGTCGCCGGCTGCTCGGCGACGCGGCCGACCTCGCGGTGGAGCTGTCCTGGTCGCGGGACGCGATCGACTTCGGGCGACGCCTGCAAGCCGTCGACCCCAGCTCGGAGCAGGCCACCCGGGCCGTGATGCTGGGCTTCGCGGGCATCGGTGAGCTGCACCACGCCGTGGGCGAGTTCGAGCGCTGCCGCCGGATGCTCGCCGACGAGCTCGGCCTGGATCCGTCACCGCAGACCCGCGCCGCGTACCAGCTCGTGCTGCAGCCGCCACCGCGCCGCATGCCGACACCGGAGCTCGTCGGTCGGCACGCCGAGATGCGGTGGTTGCACGACATGCTGGGCCACGCCGACGGCACCGACCGCCCGGTCGTCGTCGTGGTCACGGGCGAGGACGGAAGCGGTCGGCTGCGAGCGGTTCTCGCCGCGTGCCGGGAGGCGGGGCGCACGGTCAGCCGGGTGCACACGGCGTCCGAGCTGGCGAGCGGTTCCCGCAGCGGCCAGGACGTCGTGGTCTGGAGGCCGGACGTGTCGGCCGACATGCCGATGGTCACGAAGCTGTTCGAGGACGCCGCCTCTCTCACCGACGCGCGCACGGTGGTCGTCCTCGGGCCGGCCCACGGCGAGCACGTCCACTGGGACGTCGCGCTCACGGACCACCAGGTGCCGAGCATCCAGCTGCCCCCGTTGCTCCCCCACGACGTCGCCGCCCTGGCGTCGTCCCTGCTCACGGCCGCGATCACGCCCGCCCTGGTCGACGCCCTCATCGCCGAGTCCGGCGGCCTTCCCGGCCGCGTCGCCGCCACCGTGCGGCGGTGGGCCGAGTCCGGGCGGCTGGTCGTGACCGGTGCGGGGATGGCGCTGGCTCCCGCCATCGACGTCGACGCCGACGACCAGTGGGGCCGGCGGGCGCTGGAGAACGCCGTGCCGCGGCTCGACGGCGACGCGCTCGACGTCCTGCTGCTGGCAGCGGTCCTCGACGAGCCCGTGACGCCGTCGGTGCTCGCACCGCTGCTGGACCGTCCGCAGGACCGCGCCAAGAGTCGGGTGGATGCGGCACTCGAGCAGCTGGTCGACACCGGGCTGCTGCGCACATCTTCCGGCGGAGCCGTCTGGCGAGACCCGCGGCTGCAGGACGCCGTCCGGGCCTGGATGCGCCCCACGATGCGACGCCGCCTGCACGCTCGCGTGGCGCGGACCGCGGCCATCCCCAGCGGTTCTCGCACCAAGCACTGGATCGAGGCCGGCGAGCGGGAGCTGGCGTGCATGTCGGCCCTGCAGGCCGTCGACGAGAGCTGCTCGCGCGGCGACCACGGCGGCGCCCGGCAGCACCTGCTCGAGGTGTTCGAGCTCGGCGCGCTGCCGGACACCACCTCCGGCGACCAGGCCGAGCTGCTCGAGCTGCTCGGCGACGCCTGCCTGCGACTGAGCCTGACGGGCGAGGCCGCCACGGCCTACGGTCACGCCCTGGACCTCGCGGTCGGGCACGTCCTGCCCCAGACCGCACGGCTGCGGCGCAAGGCCGCCTCGGCCACCGACCCCCGGGCCCTGGAGATCACCCCCGAGGTGCGCACCCTGGAGTGGTCCTCCACGCTGTCCGCCTTCGCGGTGCGGACGACGACCACACCGGCGGAGATGCAGGAGGCTCTGACCGAGGCGATCAGGAGCGCCGACGCCGCCGGTGACGTCCGGTCCGGCATCGAGGCGCGGCTGCTGCTCGCGGGCGGGGTGCACCTGCCCCGTCGCGACTTCAGCACCGTGCACGAGCTCGTCGAGCGCGCGGTGGCGATGGGACCCTCACCGCAGCTGCGGCTGCGGGCCGAGGTGCTGGTGAACCTGGCGGGCGTCCTGCTCGGCGAGGCAGCGGACCGCCGCGAGCGCCTCGAGGCCGCGGCGACCGTGGCCGACCACCTCGGGGCCGAGCGCACCGCCTGGCACCTGCTGGGCCTGCGCGTCCTGGTCGCGCACGACCTCGGACTGCCCACCTTCGACGAGCTGTTCGACCGGTTGACCGACCGGGTGCGCACCGGCGCGGTCGACGCCCTGGTGCCCGAGCTCGCCGGCATCGCCCTGCGGGTGCTCGTCGAGCGGGACGAGGTCGACCTGGCGCTCGACATGACGAACCACCTCTCGTTGGCCGGCGGTGACCCGCACCCCCTGGCCGACCACGTCGCGCGCATCGCCCAAGCCGACCTCGCCTGCCTGCTCGGGGAGCGGCGCACCGCGGGGTCGCTGCTGAGGTCCGTCCTCGAGGAGGGAGCGAACCTCGGCTGCACGCTCCTGGTGCCCGAGGCGGCCGCGAAGCTGGTGCTGGTGGAGGCCGAGCACGACCTGGACGCCGCGCGGGCGTCCTTCGACCACTTCGACGACGTGGTCGGCGTCGGCCACGGTGGACCCCGCGAGGAGTTCTGGCGTCGCCTCGCGCGGGCCGAGCTGCGGTACGCGACAGGCGACGTCGAGAGGGCGCTGCGCGCCTGCACCGAGGCGACGGCCGTGGCGTCCCGGCACGGGCTGCACGTGCTGGCGGCGCGCGGCCGACGCGCGCGCGCCCACTACGTCCACGGTGCGCGTTCGCTGTCGCTGGTGGGACGCTCGAGCGCACGCCGGGAGCTGGACCCGGGCGCCGACCAGGGCCAGGGCAGGGCGCCCAGCACCCTGGCCTCGATGGCCTCGAGGCGGACGGCGCCGTAGGCGCGTGAGTCGATCGAGGTCGAACGGTTGTCGCCGAGGACGAACACCGAGCCCTCCGGCACCGTCACCGGGCCGAACCACGTCCCGTCGATGCGGCTGAGGTCGACCTGTGGCTCGTCGACGGCGACGCCGTCGACGTGGAGCACGGCGTCGCGCAGCGCCACCTGCTGACCGCCGAGGGCGACGACCCGCTTGAGCGCGTCGTCGCCGCCGGTGGGCGGTTCGAGCACCACGACGTCTCCGATCCGGACCGTCGCCACGCGCGGGGACAGCTTGTCGACCAGCAGCACCGTCCCGACGCCGAACGTCGGCTCCATGCTGGGTGACGACACGGTCCGCGGCTCCACCACGAAGGTCCGCAGCAGGGTCACCACGAGCGCGATCAGCACCGCGCAGGTCAGCAGTCGGCGGCGGCTCGCGTGCACCTCGTCTCCTCACCTCGCTTCCCTCCCGGACCGGTCCGCACCGGCCCGGCTCCTGCCGGCCGCTCAGGCGGTCGTGAAGCTCCACGTCATCGAGGCGAGCGGTGCACCCGCCGCGTCGCGGATCGCCTGCGCCCCACCGGTCAGCGTCACGGTGTACCTCGTCCGCGGCGCCAGGTTCACGTTCGGGTTGAGCGTCCAGCGGTTGGTGCCCGCTGCCTTGGTCACGCTCGCCGCGAGAGCCGTCCCGGCCGGACCGCGGAGCTGGAAGGTGGCCGTGCTCACGCCCGTCGCCGGCTTGCTGAACGTCACCGTGACGTTGGCACCCACCGGCACCCCGGTCGCGAAGCTCGCCGGCGTGCGCTGGGTGACCGTCAGTGGCGCACTGGTCACCGCCGGCGTCACCGGGGCCGAGGACGCCGACAGCGCGCCGGGGCCGGCGGCGGTGGTCGCCCGTACCGCGAAGGTGTGGGCGACGCCGTTGGTCAGACCCGTCACGAGGGTGCTGGTCGACGTCGCCGGGACGCCACGGATGGTGGTGGTGAGGGTCGTTCCCCGCCACACCTGCACCTCGTAGCCGGTCAGGGCGGACCCGCCGTCGGAGGCCGGGCCCACCCAGGTGACGGTGGCCGAGGCGTTCCCGGCGACCGCCGTGACGGCGGTCGGTGCTCCGGCGATCCCGCGCGGCGTGACGGCCGCCGACAGACCGGACGCCGAGCTCGTCCCTGCGACGTTGTCCGCCGCGACGTCGAACCGGTAGCTCTGGCCGTTGGCCAGCCCGGTGACGACCAGGCTGCTGGCGTCGGCCGCCGCCGGCCGCAGGGGGCCGGAGGTGGCGCCGGCGGCGTCGACCACCCTCACCTGGTAGCCGGTGATCGGCGAGCCGCCGTCGCTCGCCGGCGGGTTCCACGTCACGGTCACCGAGCCGTCGCCGGGCGTGACCCCGCCGATCAACGGGGCGCCGGGCGCCACGACCGGGGGCCCGGTGGGCTCGTCGCCGTCGTCGTAGTAACCGTCGTCGGGCTTGCACGGGGCCGAGGTGATCGGGTCGTTGACGTAGGGGTCACCGACGGCGAACTGGTGCATCATGTCGTGGTCCTCGTGCGGCAGGTTGTGGCAGTGGATCATGTACCGGCCACCTGCGTTGACCGAGTTGCCGCCGCCCTCCTGGAGCGTGAACTTCATCCGCAGCCTGACGGTCTCGTCCTCGCCGACGTAGACGACGTCCTTCGGTCCCCGCTCGTAGTCGAACGGCGGCCGGCCGTTGCGGTCGACGATCTGGAAGTCCACCAGGTGGATGTGCAACGGGTGGAACCAGCCGCCGTTGGTGCGGTTCTCGATCTCCCACTCCTGCACCTCGTCGGGCTGAACGGTCCGCAGCACCTCCCGGTACCCGCTCTCGGTGACGTCGTGCCAGGACCGCCCGCTGATCTGGAACAGGTTGGTCACGTCGTCGCGCTCGAGGCGCAGCCGCAGCACGCCGCCGGTGACCTCGTCCTCGCGCAGGCTCATCGCCTCGCTCGAGACCAGGGTGTCGGGCACCGTCGTCGGGGTCCAGCTGCCCTCGCTGTCGGGCGGGAGGACGCCGTCGCCGACCACGCGGAACCGCATGACCCTGTTGGTGTTGTCGTAGTCGACGTTGTTCTTGTTGCTGCCGTTGAGCAGGTCGACGTTGGTGCCGGCAGGGAACTTGGAGAAGTCGACCAGGAACTCGTACCGCTCGGCTCCGGCGTGCCGGTACTCCCCCACCGACTGCGTCCTCGGCATCAACCCGCCGTCGGTCGCGACCATGTGCAGCGGCGCGCGGTTGCTCAGCCGCAGCCGCAGCGACCGCGCGATGGAGGCGTTGAGGACCCGGAAGCGGTAGATCTTCCGCTTCACCTGCATCAGCGGCCAGGGCTTGCCGTTGACCAGGATGACGTCGCCCATCAGGCCGGAGTGGTTGCGGTCGTCGTAGGCGAGCGAGCCGTCCGCCGCGAACATCGCGTCCGAGATGGTCACGGGGACGTCGTAGTCGCCCTGCGGCAGCAGTGCGCGCTCGGCCTCGTCGCTCAGGTGGTACTGCGCGGCCAGACCGGAGTACGCGTTCTCCGCCGTGGTGTGGACGTTGTGGTCGTGGTACCACAGCGTCCGCGCCGGCTGCCAGTTCGGGTACAGGTAGTCCTTGTAGTCGCCCGGGTGGCTGACGTCGTCGGCGTAGCCGTCGAACTGCGGGAGCGACGCCGACCCGTGCAGGTGGGTCGAGGTGTTGAAGGGGTGCCCGAACGCCGGGTGCAGCGCCGGCAGCTGGTTGCGCACGCGCAGCTTCACGCGCATCCCCTGCTCGACCTTGATGATCGGGCCGGGGACCGTCCCGTCGTAGCCGAAGACCGGGGTCTGCAGACCCGGGACGATGCTCGCCGAACCGAGCCGCTGCGTGACCGTGAACAGCCTGAACAGCCCGTCGGCGTCCTGGCGCAGCGTGGAGGGGAGCACGGGCGGGCGGGTGAACCGCGCCACGTACGGCCGGGGCATGTTGGCCGGAGCCAGCTGGCTGACGGTGGCGGCTTGGACGGAACCTCCCAGGGGCGCCGCGAGCCCCGCCGCTCCCAGCACACCGAAAGCCCCCAGCGCCAACGCCTCCCGACGACTCACGTTCATGTGGTGCTCCCTGTCGTGTCGTCCCCTTGCCGCGTCGTGCGGCTCCTGCTCCTGCTCCTGCTCCACGACCCTGGTCACGGACCATCAACACAACGTGAAGCGCTCGTTGCCGGCTCACCGCGGACGGGTGGCGCCGTGGACCGCTCCGGTCGCCCGCGGCTGCCGGCGGCCGGTTCCCGGCGAGGGGGGCGGATCAGGCGTTTCACGTCCTCTTCACAGCCGATCGACAGCCTTCTGCGCACCAGGGCGGGACCGCCGTGGTCACAGGAGCCGACGCCCTGTCGGCACGGAGGGAAACGATCACCATGTACCCATCACCCGAGGGAGCTGCGGTGTCGACCACGTCACCGGGCTCTCGTCGCCGGCCCTGCCTGCGCCGCACGGGCTTCGCACTGCTCGCCACCACCGTCCTGCTCCCGCTCGGCGCGGTGTCCGCGACGGCCGCCATCGAGCCCGTCGCGCTCCCGCTGGGCATCACGCTGTTCCCCGAGCGCGACTTCCTCGGCGTCGAGGGGTTCTCCGGCGACGCGCCGGTGACCATCAACGTCTACCGCGGGGACGTCAAGGTCGGCACCGCGCACGGCACGCCGCTGCCGAACGCCGAGACCGGCACGCTGCTCGAGGTCAACCACCCCGGCGGTGTCTGCTGGTCGGGCGTCACGCCCGACCTGCTGCCCGGCGACCGCGTCGAGGTCGTCTCGGACGACATGGGCGAGGACGGTCAGCCGGTCGGTGCCTTCTCCAACCTGCTCGACGTCGCCGCCGAGGCCGCCGTCGCCTCCGACCTGGACGGCGACGGCGTCAAGGACGACATCGTCGTCCACGGGACGGCCACCGCGGCCGACGGCACCAAGATGGACCCGACGCTGATGGAGCAGCGGATCGTGGCGCCGGACCTCAAGGAGATCCCCGCCATCGACCGCCGCGACATCCGCGCGCTGTTCACCGGCGGCATCGCCGACGGCGTGCCGAGCACCGGCGACATCGAGTGGGACGACCCGGACGACCCGCTGAACACCAGCTGGACGGCCACCTACACCGACATCGGCGCCGACGTCGTCGACATCGCCGTGGCGGGGCAGACCCGGGTGCTGGCGTGGGAGCGCACCGACGTGCTCGACAACCGCATCGGCATGACCATCTTCGAGGCGGACGAGATCGGCGGCCCCGGCTTCGGCGGCTGCCCCGCGCTGGCCAGCGACGCCGTCACCGGCACCGTGCCCGCCAACGTCAACCGGGCCGCCGTGGCGGCGGGCGGCAACCTCGTCATCAACGGCACGTCCCACGGCGCGGCCACCGTCGACCTGACCCTCGACGACCACGACGCGGACCCGTCCGACGTGCTGCAGGTCACCGCGATCCCGAACAACCAGCCGTCCTCCGACCCCGCGGTCCCGCTCGTCCGGCGGGCCCAGACGTGGCGCGCGACCCTGCCGATGGCGCAGCTGGCTGCGGCCGGCATCGACCCCGGCGAGCTGACCATCAGCGGCCGGTTCCACCGGATGACCGAGCGCACCGAGACCCAGCTGCAGGACACCGACGGCGACCCGCTCACCGAGCCGGTGCCGGTCGAGGTCGTGATCCGCGAGACCAGGGCCATCGGCGGCGCCGACCACGTCCTGCTCAAGGACCTCGTCGCCCCGCCCGCCCCGTCGGCCAGCCCCGAGCCGGGCACCTACTTCGGCACCCAGAGCGTCGACCTGTCGGCGGACGACCAGGCGGAGGAGACGGTGCGCTACCGCATCGGCACCGCCACCGTCCCCGCCCCGACCTCGGCCAGCCCGGCCGTGTCCGGCCAGCTCGTGGTCAGCAGCTCGCAGACCATCAAGGCGGTGTCCTTCGACCGGGCGGGCAACCCCAGCCCGGTCCTGGTCGCCGGCTACACCATCAGCGCCGCAGGCGTCCCGACCGCGCCTTCGGCCGTGACCGGGGTGAGCGGCCTCGACGCGCAGACCCGTCTGAGCTGGACCGCACCGAGCTCCGCCAACGGCTCGGCCGTCACCGGCTACGTCGTGCGCGGCTACACCGACAGCTCGGCCGTCCCGGCCCTCGAGCGGTCGGTCCCGAACGTCACCAGCGCCACCATCGGCGACCTCGTCAACGAGACCTCGTACACCTTCACGGTCGCCGCGGTGAACGGCATCGGCGAGAGCGTGCAGTCGGAGCGGTCGGGGCAGGTCCTCCCGAAGGCACCGGCCCGCGCCCCCTTCGCACCCGAGGTCGGCACGGCCACCGGCCTGAACGCCTCGGCCAACCTCACCTGGACGCCGCCCAGCTCGGACGGCGGCTCGCCCGTGACGGGCTACCGGGTGACCGCGTACAACAGCGCCACCGGTCTGCAGACCGGTGCGGTCCGCACGGCTCCCGCCACCGCCACGAGCCTGCTGGTCGCCGGCCTCGTCAACGGCACGCCGTACGACTTCGAGGTGCGAGCCGTCAACGCCCTCGGCACCGGTGAGCCCTCGGAGCGTTCCAACACCGTGGTCCCCGCGACCCTGGCGTCGGCACCCTCGGGGCAGGCGGCGACCGCCGGCACCGGCTCGGCCGTGGTCACCTGGAACGCCCCTGCGAACGACGGCGGGGCCGAGATCAGCGCCTACCAGGTGCAGGTGCGCACCGGCACCACCGTGCGGCGCACCATCGAGGTGTTCGACACCGAGGCCGAGGTCTTCCAGCTGACCAACGGCACGGCGTACAACTTCCGGATCCGCGCCGTGACCTCGGCCGGGCTGGGCGCGCTGTCGGGCGCCACCAACGCCGTCACCCCGACGGCACCGGCTCCGGTCAACCCGGCTCCGACCGTGACGGCGACCTCCCCGGCCGCCGGCGCCACCGGCGTCGCCGTCGGTGCCAACGTCACGGCGACCTTCAGCGAGGCGGTGACGGGCGTCAGCGCGGCGACCGTGACGCTGCGCTCGTCCGCCGGCGCCACCGTGGCGGCCGTGGTGGGCTACAACGCCACCAGCCGGGTCGCCACGCTCAACCCCAACGCCAACCTGGCGGCGGGCACGAGCTACACGGCGACGCTCACCGGCGGCATCGCGGACACCCAGGGGACTCCCCTCGCCACCCACACGTGGTCGTTCACCACGGCGGCGGCGGCCAACGCGGCGCCGAGGGTGACGGCCCGCACCCCTGCCGTCAACGCGGCGGGGGTCGGTGTGGGCGTCAACGTCACGGCGACCTTCAGCGAGGCGGTGACGGGCGTCAGCGCGACGACCGTGACGCTGCGCTCGCCCGCCGGGACCACCGTGGCCGCCGTGGTGAGCTACAACGCCACCACCCGGGTCGCCACGCTCAACCCGAACGCCAACCTGGCGCGCAACACCGTCTACACGGTCACCCTGACCGGCGGTGCCACCGCCATCCGCGACACCCAGGGTGCAGGGCTCGCCACGACGACCTGGTCGTTCCGCACCATCGTCTGACCCACTGCGCCACTGCAGGACGGCAGACAGCACCACAGCACGACAGCAGGACGAGCGCCCCACCCGGCCACGGGTGGGGCGCTCGTCGTCGCGCCGGCACCGGCGGCCGGGCCGCTCCTGCGGGCCGGTTCGCGTTCTGTTCACGGTCGCCCGGCACCGTTCACCCTGAGCACCTGAGCACCTGAGCACCCGAGCACCCGAGCACCCGAGCACCCGAGCACCCGAGCACCCAGCACCGCGTCGGCACGCGCCCGCTCGAGCGCCACCCGCACGAGGAGAGGTACCCCGATGAGCACACCGACGACGCCCCGGCACCGGCTCGGACCTGTGGTCGCGACCGCCGCCGTGCCGGCCGTGACGCTCGCCTACGGCGTCGCCGCCGTCCTGCAGCGCGTCCACGCCGCGCACGTCGGCCACGTCGGCCACGTGGGCGACGGCGGGTCCGCGGTGCTCGGGTGGCTGCGCGACGGCACGCTCGCCCTGCCGCTCGCCGCCCTCGTCGTCCTGGCGGCGCCCGTCGCGGCCGGCGTGGTGGCGCGCGCCGCCGGGCGCGCCGACGACTCCGCCGCCGCGGCGCTCATCCGCGTGCTGCTCACCGCAACCACCTACGCCCTCGCGGTCGTCCCCGCCGGCCAGGTGCGGGCGCTGCTCGCCCCGTCCGGCACCGGCACCGGCACCGGCACCCGGACCGTCGCCCTGGACGCCGGACTGGCGCTGCTGACCGGGCTGGTCGTCCTGGTGGCGGCGCAGCTGCTGGTCGACGGCGCCGCGGGCCTGCGCAGCAGCGGCCACGTCGGCGTCCGTCGTGCCCGCCGCGTCGCCCTGGTGTCGCTGACCGGCGGTGCGCTCGTGCTGGGCATGACGCCGGCCCAGGGCGCCACGGACGCCCAGGTGCCCGCGACGCCGGCGACCCAGGCCGCCGTCGCCGCCTGCGACGCCGCCGGCGCCGACCGCACGTACGACATCGCCGCGATCAACGTCGACATCCCCTACAACCGGTGGGGACAGCGCAACCCGCACGGCATGGTCTACGCGCTGCAGGCCGACAAGGTCGCCATCCGCGACTGGAGCCGCCCGCTCGGGACGACCTCCAGCGACCGCCGGCTGCGCCCCCGCCCGCTCGTGGTGCGCGCCAACGAGGGCGAGTGCGTCCGCGTGAACTTCAGCAACGAGCTCGGCGAGCGTCCCGGCCCGGGGCTGCCCGTCAACCCACGGGCGTCCATCTCCATCAAGGGCCTCCCCTACGACGTGCAGACCTCGGGCGGTTCGCACGTGGGCTACAACGAGGACACCACCGTCGGGCGGGGCCAGACGATCACCTCGTACTGGCGCGCTCCGCAGGAGGGCACCTACTTCTTCCAGGACACGGCGATGCCTGCCGGCTCCGAGGGCGACGGCGGCAGCGCCGCGCACGGCCTCTTCGGCGCCCTGGTGGTCGAGCCCGCGGGTTCGACCTGGAGCGACCCCCGCACCGGGCGGCCGCTGTACACCGGGACCGGCACGCAGTCGGGCGACCTGTACCTCGACGCCGTGATCGACCCCCCGACCGGCAGGACGTTCCGCGAGACGGTGCAGCTCGCCCAGGACGAGATGCCCGTCACCTCGGGATTCGGCTTCAACTACGGCAGCGAGCCGATCGGCCTGCGCAACGACGAGCGGTGCGGGGACTGCGTGGGTGAGGAGACGTCGCTGTCGTCGTGGGCCTACGGCGACCCGGCCCTGGTCAAGCTGGCCAGCGGACTCGGCCCCTGGGAGCCCGGCACAGCGGCCGCCGCGGAGAGCTGCGGCCTCGACCGACCCGGCTTCGACGCCGACTCGTGCTTCACCTCCAACGTCGTGCACGCGTACTCCGCGGACCCGATCAAGTTCCGGTACGGCATGGCCGGCGGCCGCGAGACGCACGTGTTCCACATGCACGCCCACACCTGGCTGGCCGACGACAAGGACACCGGCGCGGCAGGCCCCACTCCCTCGACGCCGTCGGCGACCGCCCAGGCCGAGTCGCAGACGATCGACTCACAGACCTTCGGCCCGAACGAGATGTTCACGGCAGACCTGCTGTTCGGCGCCGGGAGCCGGCCCGGCACGATCGGCGACTCCATCTTCCACTGCCACCTGTACCCCCACTTCGCGGACGGGTTCTGGGCGATGTTCCGCGTCCACGACGTCCTCGAGGACGGCACCGGTACGACACCGGACGGGATCAGGGTGCCTACCCTGCTGGCGCTGGCCGCGGTCACCGGCCAGGCCGGTGAGCCCGCGGCCCCGCCGGCACCGACTGCTGACAACCCCGGGTACCCGCGCTTCATCCCGGGCGAGGTCGGGTGGCGCGCACCGCAGCCACCGCTGGGCGTGAAGGACGCGGGCGCCCTCGCTCCCCGCTTCGTCGCGGGCGCGAGGCTCGACGAGCAGTCGGCCGCGGTCGCCGTGGAGACGGCGGTCCGCAACCGGCTCTCCGGCGGGGCGTCCAAGCCGGGCGCGCCGTTCAGGGACCCCTGCCCCACCGGGTCCCGTGAGGTCACCTACAAGGTGTCCGCCATCCAGACCGACATCGTCTACAACGAGCGCGGCGACCACGACACCCAGGGGCGCATCCTCGTCCTGGACAGCGACGTCGACGCCGTCCTGGCGGGCACCAAGGCGCCCGAGCCGCTGTTCGCCCGGGTCAACGCCGGCGACTGCGTGACCTGGGAGCTGACCAACCGGCTGCCCAACTGGTTCGGCGCCGACGCCTTCCAGCAGCTCACCCAGACGAACATGTTCGGCCAGCACATCCACCTGGTGAAGTTCGACGTGCTCGCCTCGGACGGCGCGTCCAACGGCTGGAACTACCAGCAGGCGGCCTTCTCCCGCGTGCAGGCCGACTTCAACGCGGCCACCGCTGCCGGCGCAGAGGGCTGCACCGTGGCGGACTGCCGCCTGGAGCTGCCCACCTCCTACAGCCCCACGACCACCTCGAAGGGCCTCGCACCCGGCCAGACCATCGTCGAACGCTGGTACGCCGACTACGAGCTGCGCACGGTGTTCACGCACGACCACCACTTCGCGGCCGTCGACCAGAACCGCGGCCTGTACGGGGCGGTCGTCGTCGAGCCCGCGGGCACGGACTTCCGCGACCCTCGGACCGGCGCCTTCCTGTCCCCCGCCACCGCGGCCGGCCGCGGCATCCCCCGGTGCGGGACGGCCTGCGAGGGCAAGGCCGTCGGTGCCGTGCTCGACGTCATCGGCCCCGGGGCCGACGACGACTTCCGCGACTTCGGCCTGGCCATCGCCGACTTCGTCTCCCTCACCCGCAAGGGCGGCGACCCGCGGACCCGCGCCGGCACGATCAACCCGCCGGCGGCCCCCGAGGAGCTCCCGTCGGAGGACCCGGGCGTGATGGCGATCAACTACCGCAACGCCCCGCTGGAGCTGCGGAGGACCAAGAACGGCACCACCGTCGACCCGGCCTACAGCTTCTCGTCCACGGTCTTCGGCGACCCGCGCACCCCCGTGCTGCAGACGTACGCGGGCGACAACGTCCGCATCCGTCTCATCCAGGGCTCGCACGAGGAGCAGCACCAGATGCTGATCCACGGGCAGAAGTGGCGCGAGGAGCCCGACGACCCGCAGTCGCCGATGGTCGACGCCGTCCCGGTGGGTGTCTCGGAGGCGTTCAACTTCGAGGTCCCGCGGATGAACTGCGCCGTGGGCCAGGACTGCCGTGGCGACTTCCTCTACAGCGGTGCCGGACTGGACGACGTGTCCACGGGGGCGTGGGGCATCCTGCGGGTCAACGGCGGCACCGTGCCCGGGCTCAAGGCCCTGCCCGACAACGTCCCCACCCGCGCAGGGAGCGTCCCGGCCAAGAGCGCGACCGCCGTGGCCGCACCCGCGGCGACCACTCCCGGCACCCCGTGCGCCGCGGGCGCGCCCGTGCGCAGGTACTCGGTCGTCGCGATGCAGGCGCGCATCACCTACAACGGGGCCGGTGACCACGACCCGTACGGGCTGGTCTACGCCCTGGCCTCCGACGAGGCCGCCATCCGGGCCGGGAGGAACCCCGACCCCCTCGTCCTGCGGGCCAACGAGGGCGACTGCATCGAGGTCACCCTGACGAACAGGCTCACCACGGCGCTCCTGCAGCACCGCGGCCCGGCCGACGGCGACGCGCCCGCTCCCAACGAGTCGACGGCCGCCCGCACCATGGGGCTGAGGGTGTCGATGCACCCGGGCCTGCTGAGCTACGACGTCCGGGGCTCGGACGGCGCGGCGATCGGCTACAACAAGGACTCCACCGTGGCACCGGGCAGGTCGTACACCTACCGGTGGTTCGCCGACGACGTGACCCCCGGGGAGATCGGTGGCGTGAACATCACCGACTTCGGTGACGTGCGCGGCCACCGGCACCACGGCCTGTTCGCCGGCCTCGTCGTCGAGCCGAAGGGGTCCACCTGGCACGACCCGGCCACAGGACGGCCGCTGCTGTCCGGTGCGAACGCCGACATCCGCGTGCCGGGCCGGCCGGACTTCCGCGAGAGCGTGGTCCAGTACTCCGACGGCCTGAACCTGCGCACCAGGACGGGCGCGATCATCGCCGACCCCGGTGCCGACCTCGAGCCGGGGGACGCGCTCGACGTCGAGGACCGCGGGGAGAAGGCGTTCGGCTACCGCAACGAGCCGTTCCGGCACCGGCTCGGGTACGAGCCCGTCAGGAACGTGGCCCCGGACGGACGCGCCATGGCCGACGTGTACGACTCGCACCGCCACGGCGACCCGGCCACCACGATGATGCGCGCCTACGCCGGCGACGAGCTGCGCGTGCGCATCCTGCAGGGGTCCGACAAGCCGCGCCAGCACGCCTTCTCCCTCGACGGCCACGGCTTCAGGCTGCAGCCCGACGACCCGGGCGGGCGGACGGTCGGCACGGCGTCCGGCATCTCCGTCGGCACCGCGATCAACGCCCAGATGGGCGTGACCGGGGTGCCCGGCGACTACCTGTACGCCGACCAGGTCGCCGGGTGGAACCGCTCCGCCGGGCTCTGGGGCATGCTCCGGGTCTACCCCCGACCCGCAGCCGGCACCGCGCTGCTGCCGACGCCCCTCACCGGGGTCGACGACCCTCGTGCGGGCGGTCACCCCCTCCTCCCGCTCGAGCTCGACACCGTGCAGGCCGACGTCTTCCGCGACCTGGACGCCGACGGCGTGCACGACGCCGGTGAGGTGGCCGTGGCGGGCGCCACCGTGTCGCTGACGACGGCCGGGACGGTGCTCGCCCGCGGGTCGTCCGGTCCGGACGGGCAGGCCCACGTGTCGGTCCCTGCCGGCTCCTACGGCGTGACGGTCACGCCACCTACCGGGTTCAGGCTGACCAAGGCCCCCGCCACGGTCGTGACCGCCGGCAACAACGCCACCAGGAAGATCGCCGTGGGTCTGCGCACTCCGTAGGCCCACGGCGGGAGGCGGCTGCCGCCGCGCCGGGGGCCCGCCGTCCGGGCGCAGTTGACGGCCTGTTCACGCCCGGTCGGGACGGTGGGTCCGGCGTACACCGACGCCGACCGACCGCCGAGGAGACCCCGTGCTGAGCAACGAGAACCAGGTCCTGTCCGCCGGGTGGTGCCGACTCGGCGTCCGGATGGCGGCAGCCGGGGTCCTCGCGGTCGCCGGCGTGGGGCTCGGGCTGCCGACGGCCTCCGCCGCCGTGGTCGGCGTGGACGACGGCACCCTGCGGTACACCGCCGGCCCCGGTGAGGCCAACCAGCTGGTCGTCACGGTCGACGACCTCGGCGTCGTCACCCTGACCGACCCCGGCGCCGACCTGTCCGGCGACGTGGGCGGTTGCCTCCCCTCGCCCGACGGCTCCCTGGTGTGCGGCCCGGGCGTGGAGCGGCTCGTCGTCGACCTCGGCGACCGCGACGACTCGCTGGAGAACCGCAGCGACCTGCCGGTGAAGGCCCTGGGTGGGACCGGCAGCGACGTGCTGCGCGGGGGTGGCGGCGCGGACGACCTGCACGGCGGGCAGGGCGACGACGGCATCAGCTTCGACGACGGCGGGGCGGACCTCCTCTACGGGGGCGCAGGGGACGACACGCTCTCCGGTGGCGGCAACCTCGTGGCGTCCACGGCGGGCCGCGACCGGCTCGAGGGCGGCGCGGGTGATGACACCCTCTACGGCGGTGAGACGGCCTGCTCGGCGTCGTGCGACGGCCCGGACGACCTGCTGGGTGGTCCCGGCCACGACCGGCTCGTCGGCGGCAGCGGCGACGACGTGCTGGACGGCGGCGAGGGCGACGACAACCTCTCCGGGGGCGACGGCAACGACCGCCTGGTCGGCGGCGAGGGCGACGACGTCCTGGCCGGTGGCTCCGGCCTGCGCGACCTCGTGGACTACTCCGCGGCCTGGTCGGAGGTCTCGGTGACGATCGACAACGCGGCCGACGACGGCGCGGCCGGCGAGCTCGACAACGTGCGGAGCGACGTCGAGGACGTCACCGGCGGCGCAGGAGCCGACCTGCTGGTGGGCAGCGGCGCCGCGAACCGCCTCGTCGGCGGTGGCGGGACCGACACCCTGCGTGGCGGCGACGGCGCCGACGTGCTCGACGGCGGTTCGGGGGCCGACGTCCTGGACGGCGGCACGGGCGTCGACGCGGTGGACTACTCGGCGCGCACCGCCCCCGTCGCCGTCAACCTCAGCACCGGCAGCGGCGCCGACGGCGACCGCCTCGGCGCCCTGGAGAACGTGCTGGGCGGCGCAGGAGCGGACAACCTCGTGGGCGACGGCGCCCGCAACCTGCTCGCGGGCGGCGCCGGGCCCGACTTCCTCGACGGCCGGGGCGGGAGCGACGACGTGCGCGGTGACTCCGGCGACGACCGCCTCGTGGGCGGCGCGGACGACGACGCCGTGGCCGGCGGCGACGGGGACGACGAGATCGACGGCGACGCAGGCGCCGACACCCTCGTGGGCGGGCCCGGGAGCGACACGATCAGCTACGCCTCGCGCACCGACGGCGTGCTCGTCAGCCTCGACGGCGTGCGCAACGACGGCGGACCCGCGGACTCCGGATCCTCCGACGACGTCGCCGG
Organism: uncultured Actinomycetota bacterium; assembly: GCA_963715595.1. Taxonomy (GTDB): domain Bacteria; phylum Actinomycetota; class Actinomycetes; order Actinomycetales; family CAWJMD01; genus MFD01275-22. The sequence goes on along the minus strand of OY970255.1, from coordinate 987,856 downwards.
CGACTTCGAGCACGTCCTCGGCGGGGCCGGGGACGACGAGCTCGTGGGCAGCAGCGCGTCGCAGGAGCTCGTCGGCGGCGCCGGGGACGACCTGATGGTGGGGGGCGGCAGCGCGGACGCGGTGGCCGGCGAGGACGGCTCCACCGCACCGGACGAGTTCGTCGGTGGTGCGGGCACCGACACCGTCAGCTACCAGGACCGCCGGACCGGCGTGCTGGTCGACCTCGCCCTGGGTCTGGACGGCGAGGGCGCGAGCCTCACCGGCGTCGAGAACGTCTTCGGTGGCGAGGGTGACGACGTGCTCGTCGGCGACGACGGCCCGAACCACCTGTCCGGCCTCGGCGGCGACGACATCATCGAGGGCCGCGGCGGCGACGACGTGGAGCAGGGCGAGGACGGCGCGGACACCTTCCTGCAGGGCGCGGCGCCCGACGGCGCCGACCTGCTCACCGGGGGCTGGGACGACGCGGACGACCGGGTCAGCTACGCCGACCGCGGTGCGCCGGTGCACGTCACGGTCGACGGCACGGCCGACGACGGAGCGCCCGGCGAGGGGGACGACGTCGGCACCGACATCACCACCGTCGAGGGCGGCGCGGGCGCCGACGTGCTGACCGCCGGCGACGCGGGCACCCACCTGCTCGGTGGCCCCGGCGACGACCGGCTCACCGGCGGCGCGGGTCCCGACCGGCTCCTCGGGGGTGACGACGCCGACGTGCTCGACGGCGGCGACGGGGACGACGTCCTGGACGGGGAGGCCGGCGACGACACGGTCGGGTCGTCCGCCGAGCAGGACGGCGCCGACACGGTCCGTGGCGGCGACGGGGACGACACCGTCAGCTACGACCGGCGCACCGCTCCCGTCGCGGTCACCATCGACACCTTCGCCAACGACGGCGCGACGGGTGAGCGCGACGACGTGGGGGCCGACGTCGAGACGCTCGTCGGCGGGTCGGGCGGCGACACGCTGACCGGCGGCGACGGCCCGCAGACGCTGCGCGGCGGGCCGGGCGCCGACACGCTGCGGGGCCTGGGCGCCGACGACGTGCTGGTCGGCGGTACGGGGAACGACACCGAGCTCGGCGGCTCCGGGAACGACGTCTTCGACCAGGGGACGGCCGCCGACGGTGCCGACCGGCTGGTCGGCGAGGCGGGGACCGACACCGTGGACTACGGCGCGCGCACCGCGTCCGTCACCGTGACCATCGACACCGTCGCCGGGGACGGCGCAGCCGGTGAGGCCGACCTGGTCCCCACGACGACCGAGGGGGTCGTCGGCGGGGCCGGTGCGGACCGGCTCACGGGGTCGTCGGCCGCCAACACCCTGATCGGCGGGGGCGGCAACGACACCCTCGACGGCGGCGCCGGGAACGACGTGGAGGACGGCGGCGACGGCAGCGACACCTTCCTGACGGGTGCGGCGGCGAACGGCTCGGACCGGCTGACCGGCGGCAGCGGTTCGGACCACGTCAGCTACGCGTCCCGCACGACGGCAGTCACGGCCTCGGCCGACGGCGTCCGCAACGACGGCGCGACCGGTGAGCTCGACACGATCGGCGCCGACGTGGAGAACCTGACGGGAGGCAGGGCGGCGGACCGGCTGACGGGCAACGCCAGCGCGAACGCGCTGGTCGGCGGGGCCGGCAACGACGTCCTGACGGGTCTCGCCGGCAGCGACACGCTGCAGGGGGGTGACGGCAACGACAGCCTCGACGGCGGCACCGAGGCCGACCTCGAGGACGGTGGCGCCGGCAACGACACGCTCGTCCAGGGCCCCGCCAGCAACGGCGGCGACCTGCTCCTCGGTGGCGCCGGGGTCGACGTGGTGTCCTACGCCGCTCGTACCAGCGCCGTCGTGGTGACCGTCGACACGGCGACGGACGACGGCGCGGCCGGTGAGGGCGACCTCGTCCGCACCGACGTCGAGAACGTCACCGGCGGATCCGGCGCCGACTCGTTGACGGGCAGCGCCGCCGACAACGCGCTGGTCGGCGGCGCCGGCAACGACAAGCTCACCGGTCTGGCGGGCAACGACCGCCTCACCGGAGGGACCGGGGTCGACCGGCTGGACGGCGGCACGGGCACCGACACCGTCGTCGGGGCCTCCCCCGGGGAGACCGTCCTCGGCGTGGAGAAGCGGGTGTAGCGCCCAGGCCGGCTCGCGCCGCCGCGACCCACTCGCCCGGGCGCACCGGACGGGCGGGTCGCGCGCGGTTTTGCGATCGTTTTGCGGGCCGGACGCAGACTCGCTGCCATGACCACGACGCTGAGCCGCCCGGGACGGACCGCCGCTCCCCGCGGGACGGTGCGCCGCGGTGCACCACCTGCGACCGGGCCGGCCGGGGGCCGACGGGCCGGGGCCGTGCTGGTCGCGGTGGCGCTCGGTGCTGCCGCGCTGATCGGCGGCGCCGGGCTCGTCGTGCAGCAGCACCTGCTCGACCCCCGACCGTTCACGGTGGGCGTGGGCAGCCCGGTGCCCGTCGACGGCCTGGTGCTGACCGTGGCGGACGTCGGGCGTCGCGCCGACGCCACGATGGGCGTGAACACCGCCCAGCAGCCGATGACCGGTCCGGCGATGCCGATGGGCTCGGGGCAGCTGGGCACCACCGGTGCCGACACGACCGGCACCGACAGGACCGGCACCGGTGCGGCCGACCCGGCGGCGTCGGGCTCGGGCATGGCCGCCATGCCGGGCATGGCCGGGATGCTGGAGCACGGGCAGGAGCGCGTGGACGTCGCCGTGGTCGTGGCCAACGACGGCGACGGGGCGGAGGTGCTCGACCCGGCACGGTTCGTCCTGTGGAGCGACGGGCGCCGCGTCGACCTGCTCGCGCCGACGGCGTCGACCCTCGCGCAGGTGCCGCTGGCCGAGGGGGCCGCGATGGCCGGGAACCTCACCTTCGTGGTTCCTGTCGGGACGACCCCCCTGCAGCTCGGGTACGCCGACGAGCCCGGCCGCGTGCTGCTCGAGCGTGCGGGCGACGCCCCGGCCCCCGCCGACCACGCGCCCTCGCACGACGGGTCCGGCGCCCCGTGAGCGCCGCAGCGGCCGCCCGGGGCGCGCTGGCCGCCGCGGCCGCCCTGGCCGTCCTCGTCCTCGGCGCCCTGCCCGCCTCGGCGCACACCGAGCTCCTCGGGGTCGTGCCGGGCCCCGGTGCCGTGGTGGCGGGGGGTGCGCAGCTCACCGTCACCCTCACCTTCAGCGAGGCGGTCGACCCGGCTCTCGCGGCCGTCGTGGTGGTCGACTCCGCCGAGCGGGTCGTCGCCGCCGACGCGCCGCGCGTCGACGGCGCGGCCGTCAACCAGGTCGTGCGCGGGCTCTCCGCGGGCGAGTACGCGATCCGTTACCGCGTCGTCTCGGCCGACGGCCACCCCGTCGACGGTGAGTCGCGTTTCTCGGTGGCGGCGGCGCCCCCGCCGGCGACCGCAGCACCCGCTCGCGAGCCCTCCACCGCCGCGAGCGCGAACCCCTCGGGAACCGGATCTGCGAGCACCGCACCGAGCGCCGAAACCGCACCGGTCGCCCTCACGAGCGATCCGGGCGACCCGGACGGCGCCTCGGCGCTCCCCCTCGGCCTCGGCGCGGCCTTGCTGCTGCTGACGGCGGTGGGAGGCGGGGCCCTGATGGCCCGGCGCCGCCGCACCGACCAGCGCGGGCCCGGCGTCGATGACTGAGCGATCCGGCAGCACGGCGGGGGTCCGCGACCGGCCGAGCCCGTCGAGCGCCACGGCACCGGCGCCGGTCGAGACGGCCGGGTCGCCGGCGCGCGTCCAGGTCGGTGCCCTCGCGGGCGCGGCGGCACTGGCGACCACGGTCCTGGTCGTGTCGCTGGTCGGGGCCGGGGGCGCGCCCGAGCCCGGGCTGCCCGGGCTGCCGGACGCGGGCCTCCTGACCGGATGGGGCCTGCAGGCCGCGACGCTGCTGTTCGAGCTGGCCGCGGTGGGCGCGGTCGGCTGCCTGCTGACCGGCTCGGTGCTGGCGCCGTCACCGGACGGGTCGCTGCGCGGCTCCGGCCTGCGGGCGCTGCGTGCGGCCACGGCCTGGGCCGCCGTCTGGGCGGTGTCGGCCGCGCTCGCCTCGGTGCTGACCCTGTCCGAGATCCTCGGGCAGCCCGTCCCCGAGCTGGCGACCGGCGGCTCGTCGGCGTGGGGTCAGCTGGTCGCACTCGCGCAGCCGAGGGCGCTGCTGACGACGGCGGCCGCAGCCGTGGTGGTCGCCGTCTGCGCGCGAGCGGTGCGGACGCCCGCCGGAGGCCGGGTGCTCGTGACGGCGGCGCTGCTCGGGCTGACGCCGGTGCTGTTCACCGGCCACTCCGCGCAGGCGGCCGACCACGGTCTCGCGACCACCAGCCTGGTCGTGCACGTGCTCGCCGCGACCGTCTGGGTCGGCGGCCTCCTCGGTCTGCTGCTGCACCTGCGGCGCGACGACGCGGCGCTGGTGCGTGCCGTCCCCGTGTTCAGTGCGATGGCCCTGGTCTGCTTCGTCCTCGTCGGCGCCTCCGGGCTGGTGTCGGCCTGGACCCGGCTGGGCGGGTCGCTCGAGGCGTGGACCTCCGGCTACGGGCTGCTCGTCGTGGCCAAGGTCGCGGCCTTCGCCGCGCTCGGCGCCGTGGGGTGGCTGCACCGGCGCCGGTCGGTGCGCGCCCTCGCGGCAGGGGCGCCGCGGGCCTTCGTCCGCCTGGCGGCCGGCGAGGTCCTGCTGATGGCCGCCACGGTCGGGCTGGCGGTCGCGCTGGCGCGCACTCCCACGCCGGCACCGGCGGTGCAGGGCGTGGTGGTGCCGGCGCACGGCGCGGGCCACGCGACGCTCGCGCTGACGATCGAACCGCTCACCGCGGCCCGGCTGGTGACGCAGTGGCAGCCGGACGCGATCGCCCTGTCCGTCGCGGCCGTCGCGCTGGGGCTGTACCTGCGGGCGGTGCTGGTGCTCGCCCGCCGCTCGGCTCCCTGGCCGGCGCTGCGCACTGCGGCGTTCGTCACCGGGATCGCGGTGCTCGTACTCGCCACCTGCGGCGGCCCGGCGGTGTACGCCCCCGCGCTGTTCAGCGTGCACGTCGCCCGCTTCCTCACCCTGTCGCTGGTCGTCCCCCTGCTGGTGGTGCTCGGCGCGCCGCACGCGCTCGCGGCACGGGTACGGCCCGTCGCCCCCGGTTCCCTGCGCGCCGCGGCGGCCCGCTCGGCCGTGGGCCAGGCGCTGGCCAACCCCGTCTACGGCTTCGCCGTGTTCGTCGTCGTGACGTACGGGCTCTACGCCACTCCCGCCCTCCAGAGCTCGTTGCAGTCGGTGCCGGCGCACCTGCTGGCGAGCACCGCGGCGGTCGTGGCGGGGCTCGTGCTCGTGTCCGCTCTCCTGTCCCCCGACGCCGGGCTCAGCAGGGGGCGCCGCGTCGCCGTCGTCGCGGCACTCGCCCTGTTCCTCGCCGGGTTCGCGATCGTCCTGGCCACGCGCCAGACCCTGTACGCGCCGGACTGGTTCGGCGAGCTGCGGTTCTCCTGGGTCGAACCGCTGACCGACCAGCGCCGCGGTGCTGCCGTGGTCGCCCTCGGCGTGCAGGTGACCGTTCCGCTGCTGCTGCTGGCGGTCTGGTTCGTCGGCACCATGACGTCAGCTGGCCAGGTCCCCGTATCGGCGACGTCGTCCGGAGCGCCTACGCAGCGACCGCGGTGAGCCGGGTACCGATCACTGCCCCTGCCCCGGGTGAATCCTGGTGGACGACAAGAGCAACTCGACGTCACGTGTGGACCAGCTGTCAGCCGCCCCCCATGCCGATGAGGCATACCTGCACCTCAGGCGGGCTCCCGCGATTGGACTCGAGCCGACAACCGTCCGATCAACAGCCAGCACGCCAACCGTCCGGCTGGTTGCCGCCAAGAGCCGCGCACGGCCGTGACCTGCGGGAACACCGTCCGCGGTGCGTCGCCTCCTCCGCCTCGTACCGGGTCATGCCGGGACCTCCGTGAGCCCACCGCGAGCGCGCCTGCTGCTCCCCGGCCAGCTCGTGCAGGGTTCCAGCGGCCGGCCGCGAACGCGCACGGAGCCGCTCACTGAGGTTCGTACAGAAGCGTCTCCGAGGGGTGCGTGAGCCGGACCTCGAGTCGGTGCGCAGGTTCTCGATCAGGTGCGAGGCCGCGGATGGTCTGCTCGACGTACTCGAGTGTCATCAGGGTGCCGTTGTCGCTCGCGCTCGTACGGACGAGAAGGGGCCGCGTGACATCATCGCCATATGGCGATGACAAGCACCTTGAGCGATGAGGACGTCGTGACGGAAGCGGGATCTCTGACAGCCGCGGCGTGCTTGTTCCACGGGTTCAGCGACCGCTCCCGTCTGGCGATCGTGCAGCACCTGCTCCTCGGTGAGCACAGGGTGGTCGACCTGACCCAGCACGTGGGGCTGGCCCAGTCAACGGTGAGCAAGCACCTGGCCTGCCTGGCCGACTGCGGCATCGTGACCGCCCGCCCGCAGGGTCGGGCCTCGGTGTACTCGCTGGCGCATCCGGAGGCCACGCTGGCGCTGCTGGCTGCTGCGGAGGTGCTGCTGGCGCAGACGGGATACGCGGTCACCCTCTGCTCGACGTACGGGGCCGGCACCGGAAACACCCGCACCGACGACGCCGTGGGGATGGGACGGTGACCACGCACAGCCACGCGCACCGCATCGCCGTCGACGAGGCCGATCGGCGGCGCCTGGGCCGGCGCGCCCAGCTGCTCGCGGGCGCGTCGGTCACCTACAACGTCATCGAGGCCGTCATCGCGATCGCGGCGGGCGTCGTCGCCGGGTCGGTGGCGCTCATCGGGTTCGGGCTCGACTCGTCGTCGAGGTCTCCAGCGGCCTCGATCATCCTGTGGCAGTTCCGCCACCGGATGCCGCAGACCCGCGAACGGCACGCGCTGCGGATGATCGCGGTCTCGTTCTTCGCCCTCGCGGCGCTACGTCGGCGTTCGAGTCGGTCCGGGCGCTGGTCTCCGGGCACGAGCCGGACGCCTCGCCCGTAGGGATCGGCCTCGCCGCCGCGTCGCTGGTGGTGATGCCGTTCCTGTCCTGGGCCCAGCGCCGCACCGGCAGGCGCGCTCGGGTCCAACGCGGTGGTCGCCGACTCCACCCAGACGCTGCTGTGCACGTACCTGTCCGCGGTGCTGCTGGTCGGCCTGGTGCTGAACGCCACGCTCGGCTGGTCGTGGGCCGACCCGCTCGCCGGGCTCGTCATCGCCGCGGTCGCGGTCAAGGAGGGCCGGCAGGCGTGGCGGGGGGAGGGCTGCTGCGCGCCGGCAGCCGCGACCCCGGCCGGCGCTACCGATATCGCGGCCGGTGCCTGCTCCGACACCGGATGCGCCTGCTGCCCAGCGGTATCCACCGACCCTGGGGCCGAGGTCGACCAGGCCACGAGCGTGCGCATCAGCCCGGCCGACGTCACCGTCGTACCCGGAGGTGGCTGCGGTGGGGCCGGGTGAGCGGCCAGGGCAACGGGACGGGCTCGGTCCAGAGCTGTGGGCTCAGGACGGTCACTGCGCCAGCCGCCAGACGTGCCAGGTGGGGGTCGGGTCGTGAGTGACCAGCACGTCAGTCGCCGGCGCCTTCAGCCGTGGGTGCTCCGGCCTCGACGAGGGCGTCGAACCCTCCGGCGTCGTACAGGTCGGTGAAGCCCGCGTCGCTCATCAGCGCCGTCGCCTGGGCTGATCGGTTGCCGGAGGCGCAGTAGACGACGTAGGTCCGGTCGGCGGGCAGCTCGCCGACCTGCTCGAGGAAGGTGTCGGACTGCAGGTCGACGTTGACGGCGCCGTCGACGTGGCCTGCCTGGAACTCCTCGGGCGTGCGCACGTCGACGACGGTGGCGCCGTCCCGCACCAGCGCCAGCGCGGCCGCGCCGTCCACGACCTCGACGACCGGTGCTCCGCTCCCCTGCTGTGCGTCCTGGGGCTCCTCGGCTCCTGAACCGCAGCCGCTCAGGAGAACGCCGGCGCTGAGGGCGGCGACGGCCAGGACGGCCCCGACGCGTCGGCCACCGCGACCGGCAGGGGAAGCTGTCGTGATCCTGCGGGTCGGTGCGGTCACGGTCTGACTCCTGTGGCTCGTCAAGTTCGTGCAGCGAGGACCGGGCGGGGACTTTCGACCCGACCGGACGAGGTGGGCGGGCGAGCGTGGTGGGGTCACTGGATCACCTGGTCGACGAGCACGAACCCACCGAGGAGGACGAGCACGACGGCGAACGCACGTTGCAGCTGGGCGCCGGAGAAGCGGTCGGACACCCGGCGGCCCGCCACGGTCGCGGCCGCGGCGCTCAGGGCGAACGGGGCGACGACGTGCCACTCGATGTCGGCCCCGACGACCCTGGTCGACAGCGACGCCAGCGACGTCGCGCAGATCACCAGCAGGGACGTGCCGACAGCCTCGGTCATGGTGAAGCCGGCGGTCGCGACCAGGGCCGGGACGACGAGGAACCCGCCCCCGACGCCGAAGATCCCGATCAGGACGCCGGTGCCCGCCCCGGCGGCGACGGCCTGCCGGCGACCGGCGTGCGACCCTGCGGCGTCCGAGCGCGCGTCGGGGGTGCTCGAGCGCCACATGCTGATCGCCGCCACCAGCATCACGACGGCGAACCCGCCCAGCACCACGGGGTCCGGCAGGCCGCGACCGAGGTACCCGGCCGCTGACGAGGTCACGATCGCGGACGCCGCGAACCACAGACCCGCCCGGACCCGCACCTTGCCGCGGCGTGCGTGCGCGACCAACCCCGTCAGCGACGACAGGAGCACGATGATCAGTGAGGCGGTGGTGGCCTGGTGAGGGGTCTCACCCAGGACGTACACCAGGCTGGGAACGGCGAGCACCGAACCGCCGCCGCCGAGGGCGCCGAGCGCCAGCCCGACGAGCAGGCCGAGAGGGACCGTGGCCCAGTCCACCTCGGTCAGGCCACGGTCGCCGGCCGGCCGCCCTCGGCCTCCATGGCGAGACCGCCGGCCTGCCACGCCTCCATGCCGCCATCGACGTTCAGTGCGTGGCGTCCGGCTGCGGACAGCTGCTGGACGGCCTTGGCCGACCGTCGACCGGAGCGGCAGATCAGCAGCAGGTCGATGCCTGCCGGCACCTTGTCCGCGGTCAGCGTCCCGAGCGGCACGGACACCGCGCCCGGCGCGTGACCCGCCGCGTACTCGTCGGGTTCACGCACGTCGACCAGGACCGCGTGGCCCGCCTCCAGGCTCCGCTGGGCTCGCTGGACGTCGATCTGGGGGACGGTGCTCATCGTGACCTCCGCTACTGAGGGTGGGTGGGACTGGGACTGGGCGTGCGTGCCGGCGGCTGCGGATCCCGGCGCGGCTCGACGACGTACGTAGAACACCACCCCGGCCAGGGCGGCCGCCAGGACGACGTAGGTGAGCGGGTTGCTGCTGACGCCGTCGGGTGCCTCCTGCAACCCGACGAAGGCTGCCATCACCAGCACGAACCACCCGAAGACCTGTCGGAGCCGGTCCGGTTCGATGCGGCCGGCCAGCGGACCGCCGAGCAGGCTGCCCGTCACCGCGGCCGCGGTGACGGCGGCCGCCAGCGGCCAGTCGATGCTGACCGAGGACAGGTAGCCGGCCAGACCGGCGCTGGACTTCATCGCGATCACGATCAGCGAGGTGCCGACCGCGACGGGCATGGGGAGGCCGCCGAGCAGTGCCAGTGCCGGCACCACGAGGAATCCTCCACCGGCTCCGACCAGGCCGGTGACGAGGCCGACGACGGCGCCGTCCAGGACGACTCTCAGCACCGGAAGCTGCTGGTGCACCTTGTCCGGGTCGATGTCACGGCGCCCTCGCAGCATGGCCAGGGCCGTGACGGCCATCATCACCGCGAACGCGGCCAGCAGGACCGTGCCCGGCAGGTACTCCGAGACGCGGCCGCCGACATAGGCCCCGACCATCCCGGCGCCGCCGAACACCGCTCCGGTCCGCCACCGGACGCGACCTTCCCGGGCGTGCGACAGTGCCCCGGTCGCGCTCGTCACGCCGACGACAAGGAGGGACGTCGCGATCGCCTCCTTGGTGTCCAGACCCGTGACGTACACCAGCAACGGCACCATCAGGATCGACCCACCACCACCGAGCAGGCCGAGGACGACACCGACCACGACGGCCAGCAGGAGGGTCAGCGCCAGGGTCATCAGCGCGAGGCGATGAGCTGCTCGACCACCGCACGCGGGTCGTCGGCTCCGCGGCGGTTGTAGGGCAGCCTCGACAGCAACGCGCCCATGGCGCACGAGTTGCTCACGGCGGCGAACGTCAGACCACCACCGATCGCGGCGGCCACCCACTTCAGCTGAGGCACCAGAGCGCTGCCCAGCACCGAGGCCAGGACGATGCCGCCGGCCACCAGGCGCACCTGGCGCTCCAGCTCCCACCGCTCCTGCCCACGCACGAGGTCGGCACCCACACCCTCCCAGGCGGAGATCCCGCCCGACAGGACCTTGACGTTGGGCAGGCCGGCCCCGGCGAGCGCCGTGCCTGCCTGCTCGGCGCGCTGGCCGGAGCGACAGACCAGGACGACCTCGTCGTCCAGGGCGTCCGCCAGCTCGTCGCGGTGCTCCTCGAGCACGCCGAGGGGAACGTTGTACGACCCGAGGATGTGCGCGGACTCGAACTCGGCGGGCGTCCTGACATCCAGGATGCGGACGTGGCGGCCGCTCACCGTCTGCTCGGCCAGCCAGGCGGCGTCGATGGTGCCGGTCGCGTGCTCTGCGGTGGTCATCAGGTCGTCTCCTTCTCGTCGGGGGAATGCGTACCCCCATGGGTATGCGTTACGGTAGCAGAAACGTACGCCTGTCCGGACATTAGGAGACCATCGTGGACGTCGATCCCCAGGCTCTGGCTCCGGCCATCAACAGGTTGAAGCGCGCCCACGGACAGCTCGCTGCCGTGCTGCGGATGCTCGAGGGTGGCGAGGACTGCCGCGACGTGGTGATCCAGCTGGCCGCGGTGTCGAAGGCTCTGGATCGCGCTGGGTTCGCCCTCATCGCCACCAGCCTGCAGGAGTGCCTGGGCGACGTCGACGGGCCCGATCGACGCGCCGACCTGAACCACCTGGAGCGGCTCTTCCTGTCCCTCGCCTGACCGCGCGGTCCCCCTGAGCGGGACCACGACCTCTCCCCACGTCCCCACCGATCAGAGGAGCACCATGCAGATCACCGTCATCGACACCCCGCAGCTCGGCGACCGCTCGTACCTGGTGCACGACGGCCACGTCGCGCTGGTGATCGACCCGCAGCGCGACGTCGACCGGGTCGAGCAGGCCGCCCGCGACGAAGGGGTGCGCATCACCCACGTCGCCGAGACGCACCTGCACAACGACTACGTCACCGGTGGTCTCGACCTGGCCACCCGGCACGACGCCAGCTACCTGGTCAACGCCGCCGAGACGGTGGGCTTCGCCCGGACCGAGATTCGCGACGGCGAGACGCTGCGGGTCGGTGACCTGCAGGTCGAGGTCGTCGCCACCCCGGGCCACACCAGCCACCACGTGTCCTACATCGTCACCCACGACGGGCAGCAGGCCGTGTTCTCCGGCGGCAGCCTGCTGTTCGGCTCGGTGGGTCGTACCGACCTGGCCGACCCCGAGCTGACCGAGGAGCTCACGCACGCCCAGTACGCCTCCGTGCGACGTCTGGTCGACCGGGCCGAGGGAGACGCCGGGCTCTACCCCACCCACGGCTTCGGCTCGTTCTGCTCCAGCGGACCGGCCACCGGGGCCGACCACTCCACCGTCGGCGAGCAGACCGAGGCCAACCACGCGCTCACCGACGAGGACGAGGAGCACTTCGTCCGCACGCTGATCGCCAACCTCACCGCGTACCCCAGCTACTACGCCCACATGGGCCCCGCCAACGCCGACGGCCCCGGTCCGGCGCAGCTCGACCTGCCCAGCCCCCTGGACCCGACGAGCTGCGTCGCCGGCTCGCGGACGGCGAGTGGGTGGTCGACCTGCGCAACCGTGTCGCGTTCGCCGACAACCACCTGTCGGGATCGGTCAGCTTCGAGTACGGCGACGGGTCCAGCTTCAGCACCTTTCTCGGCTGGGTCCTGCCCTGGGGTGACCAGCTGACGCTCGTGGGCACCCAGGACGACGTCGAGGCCGCGGTGCGGGACCTGTCCCGCATCGGAATCGACTCCCCCGACGTCTCGCTCGGTGACGGCCCCCACGACCACGCCCCCGACGCACCAGTCGCCGCGTACCCGCGCACCGGCTGGGACGGCCTGCTCACCCAGCGCACCGACGCCGACGTCGTCCTCGACGTCCGCCGCCGCGACGAGTACGCCGACTCCCACGTCGAGGGGGCCGTCAACGTCCCCCTGCACGAGCTGCTCACCCACCTGGACCAGGTGCCCCACGAGCGCCTGTTCGTCCACTGCGGCTCCGGCTACCGCGCCGGGGTGGCCGCGAGCCTGCTCCAGCGCGCGGGCCGAGACGTGGTGCACGTCGACGCCACGTTCGGCGACGCGGCGGACAGCGGCGTGCCGATGGCCGAGACCGCCGGCGCGCACGCCGGACGAGACTGACCCCGACCGCCCGCGATGGCCTGACCGGTCGCTCGGTGCCGGCAGCAGCATTCACCCGCTGCGGCCGGCACCACGACCGCCGAGGAAGGACGACAGCGACATGTGCCGAGCAGTGACGTGCAGGACCTGCGGCAGGACCACCTGGGCCGGGTGCGGCAAGCACGTCGATCAGATCAAGCGCTCCGTACCCCATGGGCAGTGGTGCCCCGGCCACACCGGAGCAGCTGGGGCCCAGCGGAAGAGCCTGTTCTCGCGCCTGTTCGGACGCTGACCGGTCGGCGGGGGGCGCCTGCCGTCGATGCCGACCCAGAGCCATGCGGACGTCATGATGTCCTGGCTGAGCTCGCGGTGGATCTGCTCGGTGACCGTCGGTTGTCGATGCTGATCGCGTTGCCCACCGAGGTTGGAGCTCTCGAACTGGATCGGCACGCTGTCGAAGGGGTCCATCACCTTCGCGACCCCGATGGTGCGGGCCATGGGCTTCCTGGCCACGTTCCTGTTCGGCGGCCTGACCGGCGTGATCCTGGCTGCGCCACCGCTGGACTTCCACGTCTCGGACAGCTACTTCGTGGTGGCGTACTTCCACTGCACGGTGCTCGGGACCGTGGTGTTCGCGATGTTCGCCAAGCTCTACTTCTGGTGGCCCAAGTCCACCCGGGACGATGCTCGACGAGCGCCTCGGCGAGATGCACTCCTGGATGCTGTTCCTCGGCTTCCGCGGCACCTTCCTGATCCACTACCGGCTCGGCGTGCTGGGCATGCCGCGCCGGTACCCGGGGTTTCTCCGGGTGGGCCGACTACCTGGTCTCCGACGGCTTCCAGCTGACAATCCAGATCTCGACGGCCGCCTTGCTCCTGCTCGGCGCCTCGATGCTGCCCTTCTTCTGGAACATCTGGAGGACCGGGCGCAGCGCGGCAGAGGTCCTCGTCGACGACCCTGGGGCTACGGCGGCTCGCTGGAGTGGGCCACCAGCTGTCCGCCCCCGCGGCGCGACTTCACCACCATCCCGCGCGTCCGCTCCGAGCGCCCGGCCTTCGACCTGCACCACCCCCCGAGGTCGCGGCCGAGGACCTCGTGGCGGCCGTCGGCGACGACGAGGGCGGGCTGCGCGAGGCGCTCGGCGACGCCGACCTGGGAGGCACCACCTGAGTCCGATCTGGCGGTGACGGCGACCTCGGAGGGGCGGTGCCGGGTCGTCCCGGGCCTATCGCAGCGTCCGCTCATACCCGCACGTGGGCAGCGCCGACGAGCTAACGCGTCGACGAGGGTGACGACGGCCGACGGCACCGTCTGCACCCCGGGGCGGAGGTCGGTGACGGCGATATCGCGTTGTCTCATGCCTGCCAGGCACGCGAGCACCTCGACGCGGTCTGCCACGCGGACGTCGTCCGCGCCGGTGACGCCTGCCAGGGCAGGACCGTCGACCACGACCCGGACCGTGCCGACGCCCCCGGCACCCCGCAGGGCCCCGGCCGCACGGACCGTCCTCTGGACGTCGGCAGGGTCGTCGCAGACGTGCAGCGCCGCCTCGCGCGCGAGCCCCTCCATGGTCAGCAACCTCCCAGTGCGGCCGCCGCGTAGGGCACGTACACCGCGACACTCAGGAGCCCCAGCACGACGAGGTGGACCGTCACCGCCACGGCCGGGACGGCGCCGGCCAGCCCGGTGACAGGACCGACGAGGCGTCGAACGCGCTCCGGACCTGCGGCGTGGAGGGCGTGATCGTGCAACATCGGTCGCGCGTCCGGTCCCGTGCGGTCGCCGAGCTTCAGCAGCGCGCTGACCAGTGCCGGGGTGCCGACCTGATGACGGGCTCGGTCGTCGGCAGCGATCTCGAGGTAGTGCGGCAGCGAGTCGGCCGCGGCGCGGACGAGCGGGACCCAGCGCAGGAAGACGGTGACGCTGGCCACCAGGCCGGAGATCAGGTGGTGGCGCTGGTGCAGGTGCGCGTGCTCGTGCGCGAGGACGGCTGCCAGCTCGTCGTCCTCGAGCGCGGCCAGGGCACCGGTGGACACGACCACGCCGCCGTGGCGCGCGGGGAAGGTCAGGGCGAGCCGCTCGGTTGCCTCCACGACGGTGACCAGTCGACCGTGGAGCAGGCTCGCACGCTCGGCACCGATGAGCTCGCGCGCGATCTCGCCCGACCGGCGCCGGCGCCGCCGCAGCTGCTCGGCCATGCCCGCGACCAGAGTCAGCGTCACCGCCAGCGGAAGGCCGACCAGCACGACGGCGGGCGCGGCCCCGCCCGACCCGACCTGCGGGAACGGGTTCGCTGCTTCCATGCACCGCCGGCAGACGGCGGCGGCGTCGCCGGGCAGCAGGGCCGGGCCCGAGCCTGCCCACGCCAGCAGCAGCCCGAGGGACAGCAGCGCCCCGACCCACAGCGCGATGCTGCCGACGAGCAGCACGACGGCGGCGCGCGGACACCGGACCAGGGCGGGAGCCGCGCGCCGCAGCAGCCAGGGTCCCCCGATCGCCGACGCGACCAGCGCGGCTGCGGCGACCAGCGTCAGCAGGACGGGCGTGGCCATCACGCCCCACCGTCCCTGCGCTGCAGGTACTCGCGCAGCAGGTCGACGTCGGACTCGGGCATGGTGTCGACGAAGTGCAGGATCGACGCCGCCCGGTCGCGGCTGGCCGACAGCACCTCCGTCATCAGCGACGCATCGTGCTCGTGCCGCCCGACACGCGCCGCGTACCGGGTGGACCGGTCGTGCCGTGTGATCGTGAGCAGCTGCTTGCGGTCGAGGTTGGTCAGGACCGTCGCGATCGTGGTGTAGGCGGGTTCGGTCGGCAGGTGCTCGATCACCTCACGGACGGACAAGGGGCCGTGGTCCCACAACACATCCATCACCTGCGCCTCCAGCGCCCCCAACCGCGGCGCGCCAGGACGGCGCGGGTCACGGCCGGTCACCGGCCCTGCGCCCCGACGCCCGCCGCGCGGACCTGCACCGGGCACTGGACCTGGCCACTGAGCCGGGCGACGAGAGCGACCCCGGTGAGCACCAGGGCGGCCAGCGCCAGGACCGGCTGCAACGGGGCGAACCACGAGATGGCCCCGGAGTAACCGAGGGCGAGGAGAGCGATCTTGTTGCAGACCGGACACCCGACGGCGAACCAGGCCATCACACCTCCGGCGGCGCCCCACCGACCTCCCACCCCGCTGTCGTCAGCGGGGGCGCGATCGGGGCGCCCGGCGACGCTGACATAGGTGGCGATCAACGCACCGCTCAGCGCCGAGGTCAGCAGCCAGACCGGGTAGTTCCACCACACGGGCGGGATCTCCCGGGTGAAGACCGGGTTGGGGATCAGCACCGTGGCCGTGCCGACCACGCCCGCGACGAGCACCGCCGCCGCAGCGGCGACCGAGACCTGGCGTCGATCCCAGGACCGGAGCGCGAGCACGGACAGACGGAGACGGTCGGTCGACGTCCTGGTGAGCAGGGCGGCTGAGGTCACGCGCCCCATCCTGACACACCTCGACTATCGCGCATAGTCGACTATCTGACATAGTCGACCCCGATCACGTACCCCACAGTCACGGAGCCCCGATGCCCACGACCGCCCGCAACCCGTCCCGGTCCTGGCTGGTACCGGCGACCGTCCTGGCCGTCGCCGCCGCCCTCGTCGCCGTCGTCGTGGTGACGAACCGCCCCCCGCCCGACGACGGGGCACCGCAGGTGGCGCCCGTGGGAGCCGGGGCGGCCGACGATCCGGCCTTCTTCGAGGCGGAGAGCCGGGACACCTCCGACAAGCTGGCGGTCGGCCCGGTCGACGCACCGGTCGTCCTGGTCGTGTTCTCCGACTACCAGTGCCCGTTCTGCGCTCGCTGGAACGAGCAGACCCTGCCGGCGATGATGGAGCACGTCGAGGCCGGCGACCTCAGGATCGAGTGGCGCGACGTCAACGTCTTCGGACCGGCGTCGGAACGGGCCGCCCGCGCCTCGTACGCGGCCGCGCAGCAGGACCAGTTCCTGACCTACCACAACGCGTTGTTCCAGGACGGTGAGCGGCGCACCGAGGCCGAGCTCACCGACGAGGCCCTCGTGGAGCTGGCCGGCAGCCTCGGTCTCGACACCACCACGTTCGCCGCCGACCTCGACTCGCCGGAGACCGCCTCGGTGATCTCCGCCTACCAGCAGTTCGGCCTCGATCTCGGGGCGACGTCGACACCGGTCTTCGTCCTCGGTGGTCAGCCGTTCGTCGGTGCGCAACCCACCGAGGTGTTCGAGCAGGCGTTCCAGGCGGCGCTGGACTCGGCCCGCTGAGCGATGGACGTCGGACTGGTCACCGCCGCACTGGGCGGCGCGCTGGCGCTGCTGAGCCCGTGCTCGGCTCTCCTGCTCCCCGCCTTCTTCGCCTCGACGGTCGGCACAGGGCGACAGCTGCTGCTGCACGGGGCCGTCTTCTACGCCGGCCTCCTGCTGGTCCTCGTCCCGCTCGGGATCGGAGCAGGTGCGCTCGGGACGGTACTGGCGACCCACCGCCAGGCCGTCGTGATCGTGGCCTCGGTCGTGCTGGTGGCGCTCGGAGCCGCCCAGGCCCTGGGATGGGGGTTCGACCCCGCCCGCCTGCTGCCGGCCCGGGCCGACCTGCGTGCGCGCGCCGCCGCGCGGACCGGTCTGGCGAAGACCCTGGTGCTCGGATCGGCGAGCGGGGTCGCCGGCTTCTGCGCCGGCCCCATCCTGGGGGCGGTGCTCACCCTGGCTGCCGCACGCGGCGACACCTGGGGCGCCGCCCTGCTCCTGGCGATCTACGGGGCCGGCATGGTCCTGCCGCTGCTCGCCGTCGCCGCGCTGTGGCGCCGCCTCGGCGCTCGTGGTCGAAGCGTGCTGCGCGGCCGCCCCCTCGTGGTCCTGGGACGCACTCTGCACTCCACCTCGGTCGTCACCGGTGGCCTGCTGATCGCGGTCGGGGTCGTGTTCTACGCCACCAACGGCCTCGCGTCAGCCCCTGAGCTGGTTCCCGTCGAGACCCAGGCCTGGCTCCAGGAGCGCGCCGCCGTCCTGGCCGGACCGGGTGTGGACATCGCGGCGATCGTGACGGCGGCCGCCGTCGTGCTGCTCCTGTGGGCCTGGCGCGGGCGACGAGCGACCCGCCGGGCCGACCTCGATCACGGCGACCGAGCCTGATGCGGCACGCGCCGCACCGCACCGTCCTCACCGCCTGCTGCGTGCTCGTGCTCACCGGCTGCGTGCCGGGCGGAACCGGGCTCGCACGCGATCCCGTCCCGGTCGCGTCCAGGCTCGCGCAGGTCGAGAGGGGCGCGACCCCCGCACCCGAGCCGTTCGACGACCGCCCCCTGGTCGACCCCGGATGGGACCTGCCGGCGCAGCAGGCGGACGGGGTCTACCTGTCCGCGACCGTGCAGGAGGCGGCTCTGCGGTTCTCGGCGGTCAGCAGCGAGGGCGACGCGCTCTGGACGGCCGAGCGACCGATCGGGTGCACGGGGTTCGTCGTCACCACGGACCGCACCGGACGAGCCCTCGCCGTCCTCACCGACAGCCGTTCCACCCGCGACTCCCTGGCAGCCACCACGGCCACCGCCTACGACCTGACCACGGGCGCCGCGGTGTGGGGACCGGTGGAGGTCCCCGGCCCCCACCAGGGCCCAGGGCTGGTGTTCGCGGCACCACCTGAGGGGTACATGGGTGCCTCCGGCGCCCGAACCGCCCTGGACCCCACCACGGGTGAGGTGCTCGCCGCAGAGAACGACGCCGGCGCACCGCAGGTGGTGGGCGAGTACGGCGGCGTGCTCGTCGAGGTGGTCGACGGCGCTCTCGTCGGGGTCGAGGCCGGCGGTGGCGATGAACGGTGGAGCGTCTCGCTCGCCGCCCGGGCCTGGCCGTCGGTCGACGCCTCGGTCGAACTTGTTCCGGGCCCCGATCTCGCCCTGCTCGACGTCGCGTCCGCGGGGACGGTGCTGCTCGATCTGCGCGACGGCGCCGTGCTCGGGGACGCTCCTGCAGGAACCCCGTTGGAGGCTGCGGTGGACGCGAGCACACGCACCCTGCTCCTGCGCGACGAGGAAGGCCTGCACCGCCTCGGTCTCGGCACCGGCATCGGCGCCGACCGTCGACCGCTGTGGTCGACGCCGCTCGAGCCAGGAGCCCGCCTGGAGTCGGCCGGTGAGGGTCGCGCGTACCTGATCGCCTCGGGAAACGTGCAGGTGGTAGCGGTGGCGTCCGGCAGGCCCCTCACCGGGGCGACCGATCCACCCTCCGTCGCGATCCCGACCCTCGTCGCCGACGACGGCAGCGCTGTGCTCAATCACGAGGGGCGGCAGTTGCTGGCCCTCGCTCCGTGACCAGCCGGGTGGGCGTGGTGTCACCCGAGCGCCGGACGCCGCTCGTCAGGCGAGTCCGCGCAGCATCAGGTTCCAGTACAGCGCCGGCAGGCCGTACCGCTTGAGATACCACATGTCCGTGCGCTCACGGGTGGTGTCGATGACCTTGAAGCTGGGCGCCGGCTCCATGGTGTAGTCGAACTCAGCCAGCAGCATCTTGTTCCGGGCCGTCGTGAGCGGGCAGGACGCGTACCCCATGTACCGCGCGGTGGGCGAACCACCCTTCATCACGGCGAGGAGGTTCGCCGCGACCACCGGCGCCTGCTTGCGGATCGCCGCACCGGTCTTCGAGTTCGGGGTCGAGCCCGCGTCGCCCAGCGCGAACACCTCCGGGTGGCGCACGTGCTGCATCGTGTGCTTGTCGACCTGCACGTAGCCCGCGGGGTTGTCGGGGTCGGCCAACGAGGTCGCCTTCACCCAGTCAGGTGCCGACTGGGGCGGCACGACGTGCAGCAGGTCGTAGCGCACCGACTCCTTGGTGTCCTCGGCGTTGTTCCTGATGACCACCTGGCGCGAGTCCGGGTCGATCTCGACGGCCTCGCTGTTCTTGTGCACCTCGATGCCGTACCGCGCCACCACCCGCTCGAGCTCCTCGGCGAACACCGGCACACCGAACATCCCCGGGGTCGGCAGCACCAGGACGACCCGGATCTTGTCGAGCACCCCCTGCTGGCGCCAGTAGTCGGCTGCCAGGTAGGCGATCTTCTGCGGCGCCCCTGCGCACTTGATCGGGCCGGCGGGCATCGTGAACACCGCTGTGCCCGAACGCATCGTCCTGATCAGGTCCCAGGTCTTGGGTGCCATGTCATAGAGGTAGTTCGTGGACACCGACGGGGTCTGCAGCGCCTCGCCCATGCCCGGCACCTTGCCCCAGTCGAGCTGGATGCCCGGCGCCATGACCAGGTGGTCGTAGTGCACCCGGGTGCCGCCCTCGGTCACGACCACGCGCTCGTCCGGGTCGACCGTCGCCGCTGCGTCCTTGATCCACGCCGCGCCCTTGGGCATGACCGACGACTCCTGGCGCCTGCTCTCCTTCAGCGGCGCCCTGCCGCCTCCCACCAGCGTCCACAGCGGCTGGTAGTCGTGCGTGCTCGACGGCTCGATGACGGCCAGGTCGTCCACCCCGGCGCGGCGCAGCCGTGAGGCGACGCTGATGCCTGCACTGCCGCCGCCGACGAGGACGACCTTGTGGTTGACGGTCCGTGCTGACATGCGCGCACCTCCAGCTCAGGTCTCCCGAGCGGAACGGTCGCCGTCGGCCGAACGGATCCCAGCGGATCATCCTCGGGGAGACAATGTCCGTACCTTATAGCGCACGGTGGTGAGGGACAAGGCACGACGCACGGGCAACCGTCTCGCACTAAGGTGGGCGGGCTGACGCCACCACCGTGAAGGACGTCGATGTCGAGACCTCGCCAGGCGCTACGACCCCGCCCCCTGGATCGTCAGAGCCCCACCCCGCTGTGGGCGCAGCTGCACGCCGACCTGCTGCGTCGGCTCGAGGTGGGCGCCTTCGAGGACGCCTTCCCCGGCGAGATCGAGCTTCAGGAGACCTACGAGGTGTCGCGACACACCGTGCGCGAGGCGTTGCGACGGATCCGGGACGCAGGCCTGGTCGACTTCGGGCGAGGCCGTCCGACGAAGGTCAAGCCCGTCGCCATCGAACAGCCCCTCGGCGGCCTCTACTCACTGTTCCGCGAGGTGGAGGCGCAGGGCATCGAGCAGATCAGCACCGTCCTGGACATCGCAATCGTGCGCGACCCGGCGGCGGCGGTCCACCTGGATCTCGAACCGGACGTGGCGCTCTTCCAGCTCGAACGGATCCGGCTCGCCGATGGTGAGCCGTTGGCTCACGACATCGTCTGGCTGCCGGAGCGCTTGGGGCGACCATTGCTGGATGCCGACTTCAGCCACGCCGCCCTCTATGACGAACTGCGGGCGAGGACCGGTCGACGACCCACCGGCGGCACCGAGCGCATCACCGCGATCGTGCCCACCCCACGGATGCGCAGCCTGCTCCGCCTGCCGCGCGGGCAGGCCTGCATCCGGCTGGAGCGCACCGGCTGCGTCAACGGGCGGCCCATCGAATACCGCCTCACCACGGTTCGTGCAGACCGGTACGCCCTGCTCATGTCGTGGTCACCGAATGGGTACGTTGTCGGCGCGTCGTCGAGCCGACCTCGACGCAAGCCGGCGCGGCGTGGCGTCACCGCAGCGCCAGCCGCGGACCAATGACATTCCTCGGCCTCGGAAACGCCGCCTCGTCCAGGCCGAGCCCACCTGTCGACCACGCACCCTGACTGGGCCGAGCCACCCGTGCTGGGACACACACGCATCGCACCCGATGCGAATCGGATGGTCCTCGGCCGCATGCACAGCCAGGTTCCGGCGAGAAGCGGCCCGGCCGCGCACGACGTGGCACAGCGTGCCGGTCCGGACGGCGGCGCGGGCCTGATCAAGGGCAAGGGTCGACACCAGCGGCATGATCCGGCACTGAACCTGCGCCGCTCGGCGGTCGAGCGGACGCGGCCCGCACACCACGTGACCGTGCTGGGGACCTTCCTGGTCCGACGGATCGACCGAGCCCTGTCGCGGCCGGGACCGCGGTGCCGACGAGGTCGGCCGCGACGACACCGCTGCACCGATATCCGCACGCGTGCGTCCCTCCGCATCCGCTCACGGACCAGATCGCGTGGTCGGCGCAGCGGCACCACGGGCCCGCGCGAGAGCGCCGCCGGGCACGCAGCCGCACGCGAGTGGTCAAGACGGGGTCCTGGATGGCCGATACTCTCCCCGTGAGCGTTCCTCCGCAGCGGATCCGGCGCGCGCGCCGGGCGCCCCTGCGGGTGCTGTCGGACCCTTGCCCGGAGGACGGCTCCGTCGCGGCGCTCGGCCCGAGCAGCACCGGCATGACGGCTCGCCCAGCTGAGGATGCCGCCGCTGCCGGCGAGACCCTGGGCGGCGTCGCCCGCAGGGTGCAGCACATCCCGGCGTCCAGCACGGCGGGTGAGGTCGACGAGCTGTTCCGGGCCGACCGGACCCTGCGGTGCCTGCTCGTAGCCGGCGACGAACCGGTCCTCGTCGACCGCAGCTGGTTCGAGGCCGAGCTGACCGGCGGACTCGGGTACGGACGGCTGCTGCACGCCCACACACCGGTCGCGCGGCTGGTCCGCGAGCCCACCCTCGTCCTGTCCGAGGACTGCCCGCTCCTGACCGTCGCCACGACGCTCATCGGCGAGCGCGGACCCGGCGCCGTCGCACCGAGCCTGGTCGTGACGCACCCTGACGGCACGTGGTCGGTGGCACACGCCGCCGACGTCTTCGAGCGGCTGGCCCGTGACCTCGCCCACCAGTCGGTGCACGACACGCTCACCGGACTGCCCAACCGCGCACACCTGACGGGCCACCTGCGTCAGGGCACCGGCACGACACCCCCCGCGGTCTTCTTCTTCGTCGACCTCGACCGCTTCAAGGACGTCAACGACGCCCATGGTCACGCCGCCGGTGACCAGGTCCTGACCCAGTTCGCCGACCGCCTGCGCCGGACCTGCCGCTCCGACGACGCCGTCGTGCGCCTGGGCGGGGACGAGTTCGCTGTCCTGGTGCACGGCGACCTCCCCCCTCCCGAGGCGACGGACCTGGCGCTGCGGATCGTCGCGGCAGCCGCCGAGCCCTTCACAGTGGTGGTGCACGACGAGGACCACGTCCGAACGACCCAGGTCACCATCGGAGCGAGCGTGGGCATCGCGCGCCGAGACGCCCCGGTCGGCGTCGGCGGAGCGGACGGCGCGGAGCGACCGACGACCTCGCTCGAGGCGCTGATGCGTCGTGCTGATCTGGCGATGTACCGGGCCAAGGACAGCGGCCGCGGCCAGGTGGCGGAGTACGACGGCGAGCTGAGGGCGGCCGCGGCCCTCTCGGGCGAGCGGGCCCGCGAGGACCACCGGCTCGAGCGTCGGCTGCGCGCGGCGATCGACACCCGCCAGATCGCTCTGCACTACCAACCCGTCGTCGAGCTGCCCGCCGGGCGGGTGACCGGTGTCGAGGCGCTGGCCCGGTGGACCGACGACGAGCTCGGCCAGGTCCCGCCGGACCGATTCGTCCCGGTGGCGGAACGCACCGGACTGATCGTCGAGCTGGGACGGCACGTGCTGCGGACCGCGTGCGCACAGGCGGCCGCCTGGGCCCGCGACGGCGACGACGACCTCGTGGTCTCGGTCAACGTGTCACCGGTCGAGCTCGGCCGCAGCGACTTCCTGCAGATGGTCCGGGACACGCTGCGCGAGGCCGGTCTGCCGCCGCGGCTGCTGTGCCTGGAACTGACCGAGACCGCGGCTGTGGAGGACCTCGACCAGACCGTCGCGACCCTGACAGCGTTGCGGCGCGACGGTGTGCGGGTCGCGCTGGACGACTTCGGCACCGGCCACTCCTCGCTGACCCTGCTACGGACCCTGCCCTTGGACGTGGTGAAGATCGACCGGTCGTTCGTCGCCGGGGTCGCCGCCACCGCGCAGGACGCCATGCTCGTCCGCATGGTGATCGACACCGCCCACGCCCTCGGCCTGCGGGTGTGCGCCGAGGGCATCGAGGACCGCGACCAGGCGCGGCAGCTCGCCGCCCTGGGGTGCGACGCCGCGCAGGGGTGGCACTTCGGGAGGCCAGAACCCGCCTGCGACCGGCTCACCCGCCACCTGCGTCGACCCGGCGAACCGGTGGACCTGCGGGAGCAGCCACCAGTCCCCCTCAGCGGCACCGACGAGCTGGTCCTGGTCACCACCGCCGACCGCACCATCACCTACGCGTCGTCGACCTGCCTACCGCTGCTGGGTTGGACCCCCGCCGAGATGGTCGGCACCAACGTCCTGGACCACCTCAGCCCACACGTCGCCGAACGCGTCGCCGCCGGTGAGAGCGTCGGGACGTTGCACGAGAACGGGTCCGCCCGCCACCGCGCGATCCGCGAGGACGGCGCGGTGCGGTGGTTCGACACGACCTCCCGGGCGATCCTGGACGAGACCGGCAGCGTCCGAGAGGTCATCTCGACCAGTCACGACGTCACCGACACCGTCACCGCCGCCGAGGCGCTGGCACTGAGCGAGGTCCGGTTCCGGCACGCGTTCGACGCCGCGCCCATCGGCATGGCCATCAACGACCCCGGCGGGTGCATCGTGCGCATCAACACCGCCCTGGCCGACCTGCTCGGTTACGACGCCGACGAGCTCGTCGGTCGCACCATCGCCTCCTTCACCCACCCCGACGACGTCCCCACGGACCAGGTCAACCTCGCGTGCCTCTCGCGCGACCAGGTGCAGACCGTCGACAAGCGCTACCTCGACCACGCCGGCCGGGCCGTCCCCGTCACGGTCCACGTCAGGATGCTCGACGGGCCCGAAGGAGCGACGGGGCACGCCATCGCTCACGTGGTCCCGCGTGCCGCTCCACCTGCGCCGAGGTGAGCACCACCACGCCTCTGGCGCGCCGGCACGCAGGGCGACCGGCCCTGCCTGACGCGCTCACGGGCTGACGGGCTCGCGGGAGGGTCGCAGATGCCGCTCGTGTGGTCGTGTCCCGGTAGCCGCGTGCCCCTCCCGTTCGGCGCGTCGGTGATTCGACGCGCCCCTCGTCGCCGCTGACGACGGCGTCGCGCAGATTCGAACGTCAATCCGCCCAAGGAGCGGAGTCTCCGGACATCCCGGGGCGGTTCAGCGACCCCGCGATCGCAGCATCCGACGCGAAATCGGATGCTCCTAGACCGCACGCGATGTGGCGTTTCGGCTCGGATCGGCACCGTCCATCACGACGTGGCACACCACGCACCGACTCAGACGCTGGATGGGCCCCAACATGGCGCACGCGCCGTCACCAGGTGACACGTCGTGGCACGATCCTGGTGAGACTGTCGGCAGCTGGCGTGAGCGCACGGTGAGCGCACACGACATAATCAAGCTTCGAAAACTACGCCGTACAGGCATACATGCAGGTCAGAGGTGCTCCCGCGATTGGACTCGAACCAATAACCGTCCGATTAACAGTCGGATGCTCTGCCAATTGAGCTACGCGGGAAGGCGCCCTCGCGGGCCCGGAAAGCGTAGCAAAGCGCAGGGCGTGGTCGGGACCAGGTTCGGCCCGGCGCGTCACCCTGCGTCGTGCAGCCCCACCGACACGGCGAGCTCACGCCGTGCCAGGCGCACGTCGTGCTGCGCCTGCTCGCCGGTGGTGTCGGCACCGGCGTCGGGCACCTCCTGCAGGACGAGCTCGTCGCCGTCCTTGCGCACGGCCACGCGCACCTGGCCGCCGGGGACGGGCACCGAGCGCCACGTCACCAGGGTCGACTGCACCCGCTCGCGCACCACCCGCGCCAGCGCGAGGTGCTCGTCGTCCGGCAGGTGCACGGTGGTGCCGCCGCCGGCGACGTCGCGCACCTCGAGCTCGCGCTCCTCGTCGCTCCACGACGCGGTGTCGACCTCGACCCAACGGCGCTGCCAGGTGGCGTCCTCGGACACCACGGCCAACCGGGCGCTGGTGGCCACCACCTGGGTCGACTCCCCCACGTCGGCGACGGCCAGCACGCGCTCGCCCTTGTGCAGGGGAAGCGAGGTCGTCGGCCGGCGCGAGAACAGACCCATCAGGACGTCCGCAGCTCGTGCTCGACCCGCTGCATCGCCATCAGCTCGGCGTTGACCTCGTCCATCGTCGCCGTGTCGCCACCCGCCTCGGCCCGCTGGAGACGGGAGTACAGGTCGGCCTTGGCGCGCAGCAGCTCTCGCTTGCGGGCGTCCTTCACCAGCCCGGACGCGACCACCCGCACCTGCTCGGGCTTCGAGACCGGCAGCGGGGCCACGAGCAGCTGGCCCACGAGGGGCCGCACCGAGTCGGGCACCGCCTCTGACACCACCGACGCCCAGTCCGACCCCGCGGCCTGCGGTCCGCCGCAGGCGCGCACGGCGTCGAACACCACGCGGTGCGCCGGCGCGGTGAACGCCAGACCCTCGATCGCGGCGACCTGCTCGGCGTCGACGTCGGACGGGTACTGCAGCAGCACCTGCAGGAGCTGGCGCTCGGCCACCACCGACGGGTCGCGCAGGTCCGGTGCGGGCAGCGGCGGCGGTCCCGCCGGTGCCGGCGGCGCCTGCCGGTCGTCACGCCGGTCGGTCTCGCCCGCCCCCCTGGCCACCGCCCTGTCCCGCCCGGCTCACGGCCGCGGCCACCTGCCGGCGCACCTCGTCGACGTCCATGCCGAGCCAGCCGGCGAGCCGTCGCGCGTACTCCGGACGCAGCGAGTGGTCGCGGATCTGCGCCACGACCGGCGCGGCCGCACGCAGCCCCTGCACGCGTCCCTCGGCGTGGTCGAGGTCGAACTGCGCCAGGCTCGAGCGGATCGCGAACTCGAACAGCGGCTCGCGTCCGTGCACCAGCGCCTTGACCGCGTCGGCACCCTTCGCGAGCCGCAGGTCGCACGGGTCCATGCCCGACGGCTCGACCGCCACGAAGGTCTGCGCCACGAACCGCTGGTCCTCCTGGAAGGCGCGCAGCGCGGCCTTCTGGCCGGCGGCGTCGCCGTCGAAGGTGAACACCACCTCGCCGGTGAACGCGTCGTCGTCGACCAGCAGGCGCCGCACGACCTTGATGTGGTCGGCGCCGAACGCGGTGCCGCAGGTGGCCACCGCGGTCGGCACGCCCGACAGGTGCATCGCCATCACGTCGGTGTAGCCCTCGACCACCACGACCTGCTTGGCCTTGGCGATCTCGCGCTTGGCCAGGTCGATGCCGTAGAGCACCGCGCTCTTGTTGTAGACCGGCGTCTGCGGCGTGTTCAGGTACTTCGGGCCCTGGTCGTCGTCGTACAGCTTGCGCGCGCCGAAACCGACTGTGGCGCCGGTGATGTCGCGGATCGGCCAGACCAGCCGCCCACGGAAGCGGTCGTACGCCCCGCGGTTGCCGGTCGACAGCAGCCCCGCCGTCGTCAGCTCGTCGTCGCGGAAGCCGCGACCGCGCAGGTGCGTCTGCAGCGCGCTCCAGCCCTTGGGGGCGTACCCGACGCCGAACTGCTGGGCGGCGGCCTGGTCGAAGCCGCGCTCGTGCAGGAAGCTGCGTCCGGTGACCGCCTCGGGCGAGGTCAGCTGCTCGCGGAAGAAGACCTCGGCCGCGGCGTTGGCGTCGAGCAGGCGCTGGCGGCGTCCGGTCTCGGCGCGATCGGGGCCGCCGCCCTCCTCGTAGGTCAGCTGGAAGCCGATCCGGGACGCCAGCCGCTCGACGGTCTCGACGAACGACAGGTGCTCGAGCGTCATCAGGAACTTGATGACGTCGCCGCCCTCGCCGCACCCGAAGCAGTGGTAGAAACCGACCTGCGGCCGCACCTGGAACGACGGCGTGCGCTCGTCGTGGAAGGGGCACAGGCCCTTGAGCGACCCGAGCCCGGCCGACTTCAGGGTGACGTGCTCGCCGACGACCTCGTCGATGCGCACGCGCTCGCGCACCGCGTCGATGTCCTCCTTGCGGATCCGCCCCGGCACGAGCCGAGCCTACGTCGTGCGCCCGACACCGGGGGCGGCGCCGTCGCCCGACCGCGACGCCTCCAGCTCGGACGCCGCTGCGACCCCGAGCGAGCGGGCCCAGCCCACCGCCCGCGCGTCGGTGAGGCTCGCCACCTGGTCGACCACGGCGCGCAGCGCCAGGCTGTCGTCACCGTGCGAGCGGGCCACCCGAAGGTCGTCGGCGAACGCGGGCTCGAGCGCGTCGTCGCCGGCCTCGGCGAGCGCACCCACCAGCCCCGCCAGCACCGCGCGCTGCAGGTCGTACTCCGGGCCGCGCAGGTCGCGGGTCATCACGAAGTGCGCGGCGACGCCCTTGAGCGTCGCGATCTCGACCTCGGTGCCCTCGGGCACCACCACCTCCGCCGCGTACCGGGTCAGGGCACCGCCGCCGAAGCGCTCGCGCGTGGCCGCCTCGACGGCACGGCTGAACCGCCCGATCAGCTGGCTGGTGAGGTCCTTCCACGCCGCGAGCGAGCGGCGGCTGCCGTCGAACCCGCCCACCCACGGGGTGCCCGACCGCAGCCTCGCGAGAGCGTCCGCCACGTCGTCCGGCCCCGCGCCGGGCAGGTACCAGCCGGCCACCACGTCGGCGACCTCGCGCACCACCCCGGGGTCGTCGAGCAGCGACGGGTCGAGCCAGCCGCCGACGACCGCGTCCTCGACGTCGTGGACGCTGTAGGCGACGTCGTCGGCGAGGTCCATCACCTGCGCCTCGACGCACCGGCGGCCGTCCTCGGCACCCGCGCGCAACCACGCGAACACCTCGAGGTCGTCGTCGTACACGCCGAACTTGGCCGAACCCGAGGGGTTCTCACCGCGCCGCCACGGGTACTTCGTCGCGGCGTCGAGGCTGGCCCGGGTGAGGTTCAGCCCTGCGCTGCGGCTGCCCGACGGGTGGTGCACCTTCGGCTCGAGCCGGGTGAGCAGGCGCAGCGTCTGCGCGTTGCCCTCGAAGCCACCGTGGTCGGCCATCACCGCGTCGAGCGCCGCCTCGCCGTTGTGGCCGAACGGCGGGTGTCCCAGGTCGTGAGCGAGGCAGGCGGTGTCGACGACATCGGGGTCGCACCCGAGCTCGGACGCCAGCTCGCGCCCGACCTGCGCCACCTCCAGGGAGTGGGTCAGCCGGGTGCGGGCGAAGTCGTCGCTGCCCGGGCCGACGACCTGGGTCTTGCCACCGAGACGGCGCAGCGCCGAGGAGTGCAGGAGGCGCGCGCGGTCGCGGGCGAAGTCGCCGCGGGCGGTGCGCTTGGGCGGCTCGGGCACCCACCGCTCGCGGTCGGGGGCGCCGTACCCCGTCGACCGGCTCACGGCAGCACCCGGGCGGCCTGGTACGACAGGTAGGCGGCCGTCTCGCGCGCCACGTACCGCGTCTCGTGCCACCCGTCGCGCTCCCCCGGCGCGGGTGAGGCCACGGTGTCGACCCCCAGGTCGGCGAGCATCGTCCGCGAGCGCAGCACGTGGGGTCCGTCGGTGACCACGACGGCAGAGCGCCAGCCGCGCTCCTCGAGCACCTCCGCGGTGGCCTCCAGGCTGCCGACGGTGTCGCCGCCGACCTCGACCGCGACCAGCGCGTCCTGCGGGCACGCCCCGCGCGGCCAGCCACTCGCGGCCGCTCCCGGCCTCGGTGAACCGGTCACCCGGCTGGTTGCCGCCGGTGGTCACCACCACCGGCGCCACGCCCTGCTCGTACAGGTCGAGGGCGTGCTCGAGCCGGTCGGTGAGCACCGGACCGGGCTCGCCGTCGAGCTGCGCCGCCCCGAGCACCACCAGCACGTCGCTCGCCCGGGCGCCGTCGTCGCGGCCCTCGAGCACGACGCGTGCCGCGGTCACCGCCACGACGACGACCAGCGCGGCGACGAGCAGCCACACCAGGCGTCCGAGCAGGCGCGCCAGGACCCGCACTCAGCCACCGCTCACGGACAGCTCGGCCTCGCGGACGATCGCGGCCGACGCACCGGTGAGCGCACGCCCCTCGAGCCACCCGTCGGGCAGCGCGACGCGCTTGGCGCCGACGGTGCGCCCGCGCGGGCCCTCGGCGGCCTCGCCCGGGTACGGGACGTCGAGGTCGAGGCGTCCGACCAGGTCGTCGAGCTCGGCGAGCGACTCGACCATGCCGAGCCGGGCGCGCAGCTCGGACCCGACGGGGTAGCCCTTGAGGTACCAGGTCATGTGCTTGCGCAGGTCGCGTAGGGCGCGCAGCTCGTCGCCGTAGTGGTCGACGAGCAGCCGGGCGTGCCGCACCAGCACCGCCGACACCTGCCCCAGCGTGGGACGGAACCGCGTGGCGTCACCGGCGAAGGCCGCGGCCAGGTCGGCGAACAGCCACGGACGCCCGAGGCACCCGCGCCCGACGACCACGCCGTCGCACCCGGTCTCGCGCACCATCCGCACGGCGTCGTCGGCCGACCAGATGTCGCCGTTGCCGAGCACCGGCACGTCGGTGACGACCTCCTTGAGCCGGGCGACCGCCGACCAGTCGGCCTCGCCGCCGTAGTACTCCTCGGCCGTGCGCGCGTGCAGGGCCACGGCCGACGCACCCTCGTCCTGGGCGATGCGTCCGGCCTCGAGGTAGGTGAGGTGGTCGGCGTCGATGCCCTTGCGCATCTTCACCGTCACCGGCACCCCCGCGGGCGAGGCCGCCCGCACGGCCTCGCGCACGACGCCGCGGAACAGCTCGGTCTTCCACGGCAGCGCCGCGCCGCCGCCCTTGCGGGTCACCTTCGCGACCGGGCACCCGAAGTTGAGGTCGACGTGGTCGGCGCGGTCCTCCTCGACCAGCATCCGCACCGCCGCGCCGACGGTCGCCGGGTCGACGCCGTAGAGCTGCACCGAGCGCGGCTGCTCGTCCGGGTCGTGCTGGATCAGCCGCATCGACTCCGGCGTGCGCTCGACCAGGGCGCGGGAGGTCACCATCTCGCTGACGTAGATCCCGCCGGGCCCGAACTGGCGGCACAGCGCCCGGAACGCCTGGTTCGTGATGCCCGCCATCGGCGCGAGCACCACCGGCATCGCGGCGGTGTGCGGTCCGATCCGCAGCGGCTGGGTCACGACCCCATCCTCGCAGCCCGACGGGTCCGGGCCCGAATCCGCCGGTGGCCGCCGGCGGCCACCCCGGTCAGCAGCCGAGCAGGCGCTGGGCCAGGTACCCCTCGACCTGGTCCAGCGCCACCCGCTCCTGCGTCATCGAGTCGCGCTCGCGCACGGTGACGGCCTGGTCGTCGAGGGTGTCGAAGTCGACCGTGATGCAGAACGGCGTGCCGATCTCGTCCTGGCGCCGGTAGCGCCGGCCGATGGCGCCGGCGTCGTCGAAGTCGACGTTCCAGCTGCGGCGCAGCGTGGCTGCCAGGTCGCGCGCCTTCGGGAGACAGGTCGGCGTGCCGCGACAGCGGCAGCACAGCGGCCTTCACCGGGGCGAGCCGGTGGTCGAGCTTGAGCACGATGCGCTTCTCCATCACGCCCTTGGCGTTCGGCGCCTCGTCCTCGCTGTAGGCCTCGACGAGGAAGGCCATCAGAGAACGGGTCACGCCGCCCGCCGGCTCGATGACGTACGGCGTCCACCGCTCGTTCTTGGCCTGGTCGAAGTAGCTGAGGTCGATGCCGGAGTGCTGCGAGTGCGTGCTGAGGTCGAAGTCGGTGCGGTTCGCGATGCCCTCGAGCTCGCCCCACTCCGAACCCTGGAAGCCGAACCGGTACTCGATGTCGACGGTGCGCTTGGAGTAGTGCGACAGCTTCTCCTGCGGGTGCTCGAAGTGCCGCAGGTTCTCGGGCGCGATGCCGAGGTCGGTGTACCAGCCGGTGCGCTCGCCGATCCAGTACTCGTGCCAGGTCTCGTCGGTGCCCGGCTCGACGAAGAACTCCATCTCCATCTGCTCGAACTCGCGGGTGCGGAAGACGAAGTTGCCCGGCGTGATCTCGTTGCGGAACGACTTGCCGATCTGGCCGATGCCGAACGGGGGCTTCTTGCGCGCGCTGGCCTCGACGTTCTTGTAGTTGACGAAGATGCCCTGCGCGGTCTCGGGCCGCAGGTAGTGCAGGCCGGACTCGTCCTCGACCGGGCCGAGGTAGGTCTTCAGCATCATCTCGAAGTCGCGCGGCTCGGTCCACGCGCCGCGGGTGCCGCAGTTGGGGCACGCGATGGTCGACAGCTCGACGGTGTCGGGGTCGTCGACGCCCTTCTTCTCGGCCACGGCCTCCTGCAGGTGGTCGGCGCGGAACCGCTTGTGGCACGACTGGCACTCGGTCAGCGGGTCGGAGAAGGCGCCGACGTGGCCGGACGCCACCCAGACCTGGCGGGGCAGGATGATCGAGGAGTCGAGCCCGACGACGTCGTCGCGGCCGGTGACGACCGAGCGCCACCACTGCCGCTTGATGTTCTCCTTCAGCTCGACACCGAGCGGGCCGTAGTCCCACGCCGACCGCGTCCCGCCGTAGATCTCACCGCTCTGGAACACGAACCCCCGGCGCTTGCAGAGGCTGACGACGGTGTCGAGACGGGACGATGCGGCCACGGTGGATCTCCATCCGGCTGGGTGTCGGCGGGCGAGGTCTCAGGCTAGTGGTGCCGGCGGCGTGCCCTCGTCCGCCCTGTCGCCCGCGTGCGCGACCACCTCGCCGTCGCGGACGTCGAGCACGACCTCGTAGGCGCCCGGCTCGTCGACGCAGCGGTACATCAGGGGGACGGCGGTCATCTTCACCTCGGGGTGCGACAGCGCCCGCCGGTAGGAGCCGACGTCGCGCCAGCGGGTCAGCATCGCCAGCAGGTCGGGGTCGTCGACGTTCGCGGCGACCTCGCCCGAGACGAAGCCGGGACGCGCCGCCAGCGCGCGCAGCGCCGGGTCGGCGAGCTCGAGGAACTCGGACCGGTCGGCGGGCTCGACGCGGTAGCGGTTCACCACGACGAAGCGGTCGGGAGCGGGCACGGCAGGATGCTGCCATGCCCCCCTCCGACCCCTCGTCGTCCGCCCCCGGCTCCCACCCCCCGCGCCGCCCGTCGCGGCTGCAGATGGTGCTGGTCGTGGCCGCCGTCGGCGCGGCGACGCTCGGGGGCCTGCTGCTCCAGGGGTGGGTGTCGGCGCTGCTGCTCGGGCTGGTGGTGCTCGCCCTCGCCGCGCTCACCCTCGCCACCTGGCGCCGGCTCACCGTGCCCGGCCGCGCGCTGCGGCTGATCGTCCTCGGCCTGCTGGCCGCCACCGCCGCCGCACGGTTCGACTTGACATGACAATCGTTCTCAACTGATGCTGGACGGGTGACTCGCACCTCGTCCCTCCGGTCCCGTCCGCTCGCCGCCGCCCTGCTCCTCGCGCTGGGCGGCACCACCCTCGCCGCGTGCGGCAGCGCCTCGGCGGGCGGCGCGGGCGACGGTCCGCAGGTCGTCGTGGGTGCCTACCCGCTGCAGTTCGTCGCCGAGCGCGTCGGCGGCGACGCGGTCGACGTCGTCAACCTGACCCCGCCGGGCGCGGAGCCGCACGACCTCGAGCTGGCCCCGCGCGACGTCGGCCAGGTCGTCGACGCCGACCTGGTGCTGCTCGTCCCCGGCCTGCAGCCCGCGCTCGACGACGCCGCCGCCGAGCGCGACCCCGCCGGCGTGCTCGACGTGACGGCGGACCTCGACCTGCTGGCCGCCGACGACGCCGAGCACGCGCACGAGGAGGGGGAGGAGCACGAGGAGGGCGAGGGCGAGGAGTCGCACGAGGGCCACGACCACGGCTCCGAGGACCCGCACTTCTGGCTCGACCCGACCCGCCTGGCCGACGCCGCCGACGCCGTGGCCGCCACGCTGGCCGAGCAGGCGCCGGACCAGGCCGACGGCTTCGCCGAGCGCGCCGAGGCGCTGCGCGCCGACCTCGAGGACCTCGACGGGCGCTACGCCGACGGGCTCGCGCAGTGCGGCTCGCGCGAGCTGGTCACCGCGCACACGGCGTTCGCCTACCTGGCCGACCGCTACGACCTGCACCAGGTCGGCGTCACCGGCATCTCCCCCGAGCAGGAGCCGAGCCCGGGCCAGCTGACGTCGGTCACCGAGTTCGTCCGGGAGCACGGCGTCACCACGATCTTCACCGAGACGCTGGTCAGCCCCGAGGTCGCCGAGGTGGTCGCCGCCGAGACCGGCGCCACCACCGGCGTGCTCGACCCGATCGAGGGGCTGTCGGACGACAGCGCGGGCAGCGACTACCTCGAGGTGATGGACGCCAACCTGGAGAGCCTGCGGACGGGCCTGGACTGCGCGTGAGGCGCGATGATGGGGGTGTGGACGCCACCTCCGACCCCGCACCACCCGTCCTGCGCGCGCGCCACGCCGCGATCGGCTACGGCGGCGCGCGGGTCGTGCGCGACCTCGACCTCGACGTGCACGCCGGCGAGGCGGTCGCCCTGCTCGGCGCGAACGGCTCCGGCAAGACGACGCTGGTGAAGGGGCTGCTCGGGCTCGCCGACGTGCAGGGCGGCTCGATCGAGCTGTTCGGCGTCCCGCTGGCGCGGTTCTCCGAGCGCTGGCGCGTGGGCTACGTGCCGCAGCGGCACACCGTGGGTGGCCCGGTGCCGTCGTCGGTGCACGAGGTCGTCACGTCCGGACGGCTGGCGCGCCGGCCCTGGTGGCGACCGTCGGGCGCCGCCGACCGCGCGGCCGTCGCCGACGCCCTGGAGGTGGTGGGGCTGAGCGAGCGCGCCGGGTTCAACGTCGCCGAGCTGTCGGGCGGGCAGCAGCGACGGGTCCTGGTCGCGCGCGCGCTCGCGGCCGAGCCCGAGGTGCTCGTGATGGACGAGCCCACGGCCGGCGTCGACGCCTCGCAGCAGGTCGCGCTCGCGCGAGCCCTCGGCTCGCTGCGGTCGCGACGGGTGACGCTGCTGGTGGTGACGCACGAGATCGGGCCGCTCGCACCGGTTCTCGACCGCTGCGTCGTGCTCGACGAGGGTCGCGTCACCCACGACGGCCCGCTCGCCGAGCACCTGCTGCACGTGCACGACCACGCGCACCACCTCGACGAGCACCACGACCGACTCCCCCGGCTGGGTCGCCGAGCCGAGGACGCGCTGACGTGGAGCTGCTCTCGTACGAGTTCATGCAGCGCGCGCTGCTGGCCGCGCTGCTCGTCGGCCTGACCGCGCCTGCTGTCGGCACGTTCCTGGTGCAGCGCCGCCTCGCCCTGGTGGGCGACGGCATGGGCCACGTGGCGCTCACCGGCGTGGCCGTCGGCCTGCTCACCGGCACGAGCCCCGTGTGGACCGCGCTGGTGGCCACGGTCGCGGGCGCGGTGCTCGTCGAGCTGCTGCGCCGCACCGGCCGCACCAGCGGCGACGTCGCGCTCGCCGTGCTGTTCTACGGCGGCATCGCCGGCGGCGTCGTGCTCATCAGCCGGCTCCGCGACCGGGTCGGCCACGAACCTCACGGCGTTCCTGTTCGGCTCGCTGACCACGACCTCGTCGGCCGACCTGGTCGCCTTCGCGGTGCTCGCCGTCGTGGTGCTCGGTTGCGTCGCCGTGCTCGGACAGCGGCTGTTCGCCGTGAGCAACGACGAGGAGTACGCGCGGGCCGCCGGGTTGCCGGTGCTGGCGATGAACCTGCTGCTCGCCGTGCTCACCGCCGTCACGGTCGTCGTGGCGATGCGGGTGGTCGGGCTGCTGCTGGTGAGCGCCCTGATGATCGTGCCGAACGCCGTGGCGCAACAGGTCTCGCGCACCTTCCGCGGCACGCTGCTGCTCGCCGTCGCGGTCGGCGTGCTGTCGGGCGTCGGCGGCGCGACCCTGTCGTACTACGCCGACACCCCGTCCGGAGGCACGATCGTGCTGCTCGCGATCGCGGTGTTCCTGGTCGCCGTCGTCGTGGTGCAGGTGCGCTCGCGCCTGGCCCGCCGGCTCGCCCCACGCATCGGCTACCACCCGCACGAGCACGGCGACGAGTGCGGCCACCCGGCGGTGCCGCACGACGACCACGTCGACTACCTGCACGACGGCCACCGCCACGCCGCGCACGTCGGGCACTACCACGAGCACCAGCACCAGCACGGGCATGATGGTGGCGTGACCAGCGAGAAGTCCCCGGCGCAGGCGAGAGAACGCACATGACGGCGGAACGGCCGGTCCGCCGGCCCACCAAGCAGCGTGCCGCCGTGCTCGACCTGCTCGACGAGCAGGACACCTTCCGCAGCGCCCAGGACATCCACGCCACGCTGCGCGAGAGCGGCACCGGCATCGGCCTGGCCACCGTGTACCGCACCCTGCAGGGCGATGGCGTCCGACGGCGACGTCGACGTGCTGCGCACCGAGGACGGCGAGGCCGTCTACCGCCGCTGCCGCACGCCGCGGCACCACCACCACCTGGTCTGCCGCGGCTGCGGTCTGACGGTGGAGGTCGAGGACCGTCCGGTCGAGCGGTGGGCGGCGCAGGTGGCGGAGCAGAACGGCTTCACCGACGTCGAGCACCAGGTCGAGGTCTTCGGCCTGTGCGCCGACTGCCGGGCGCGGGGCGCGACCTAGACGGCGGGCGCGCCCACCGGTCCGCACTCGTCGGGCGTCCGCAGCACCGCGTCGCCCTGTTGCTGCGGTCTCGACGCCGCCGATCGCGACGATCGGTCCGACCGGACATCCGGCCGGCGGATCGTCACGACCCGCCTCTGCGACGCAGCAGCGCCACCAGCACGGTGGCCCAGGCCAACCCGCACACCAGGTGCATGGCGACCAGCAGCACGGTGGTCACCGACGCGGCCTCGCTCGTCAGCGGCGCGGCCAGCGACGCCAGTGCGACGACCGGTCCGGCCGCGGCCACGCCGAGCCAGGCGCGCCGGCTGCGCTTCCCCACCGAGGCCAGCAGCAGCGTGCCGATACCGACGGCGATCAGGACGCTGACGACGACGGTCGACGCGGAGACCGTCGTCTCGCGGCCGTCGGCGCGCACGACGTCGAGCGGCGTACCGGCGAACGAGGCTGCGGCGAACAGGGCCAGGGTGAGGGCGAGACAGGACCCCAGCGCCCACGACGCCGCGCGAGCGACGGACGGCGTCTCCTGGTCGACGGCGGCGTGCGCAGCGGTTCGGGTGCTGCTGTTCCCGACGGTGGCGGTCATGACGTTCCACTCCCCTGCTCGTGACTGGGTCGCCCACCACGTCACCACAGGAGCGACTGCGTCTCAACGGGTGTCACGAACCCGTCACGAGGTCGTCGCAGGACCGCACGCGACCTGCAAGAGAGGTGTCAGCCTGCCGTCGTGGGCGCGTCGACGGCGCCGCCGTACCGGCGCTCGCGGCCCGCGTACGCGAGCAGCGCGTCCCACAGGTGGCGGCGGTCGACGTCCGGCCACAGGGTGTCGACGAAGGCGAGCTCGGCGTAGGCCGACTGCCACAGCAGGAAGTTCGAGATGCGCTGCTCACCCGACGATCGCAGGAACAGGTCGACGTCGGGCATGTCCGGCTCGTCGAGGAAGCGGGCGACGGTGCGCTCGTCGACGCGCTCGGGGTCGATGCGGCCAGCGGCGGCCTGACGCGCGATCTCCCTTGCGGCGTCGGCGATCTCGGCCCGCCCGCCGTAGTTGACGCACAGCGTCAGGGTCATCACCGAGTTGTCGCGGGTCTGCTCCTCGGCGATCGCGAGCTCGCTCACCACCGACGACCACAGCCGCGGACGACGCCCGGCCCAGCGCACCCGCACGCCCCACTCGTGCAGCTGGTCGCGACGACGGCGCAGCACGTCGCGGTTGTAGCCCATCAGGAAGCGCACCTCCTCGGGCGAGCGCTTCCAGTTCTCGGTCGAGAAGGCGTACACCGACAGGTACGGCACGCCCACCTCGATCGCCCCGGCCACCAGGTCGAACAGCGCGGCCTCGCCGGCCGCGTGCCCCGCGGTGCGCGGCAGACCCCGGCTGTTGGCCCAACGGCCGTTGCCGTCCATCACCACCGCGACGTGGCCGGGCAGCTGCTCGGTCGCGATCTCGGGCGGGCGGATGCCCGTCGGGTGCGGCGGCGGCGCGACCGGCTCGCGGCGCGGCTCGGTGGTGACCGCGCGGCGGCGGCGGGGGCTCACACCCGCTCCACGTGCTGCAGCGAGCGGACGCCGCGCTCGAGGTGCCACTGCAGGTAGGCGGCCACCAGGCCGCTGCCCTCGCGGCGGTGCCGCGGGTCGCTGGCGTCGGCCAGCTCCCAGTCGCCGGTGAGCAGGGCGCCGAGCAGCTCGAGCGTCTCGGGCGCGGGCGCGGCCGAGCCGGGCGGACGGCAGCCCGAGCACACGACGCCGCCGGTCGCGACGCTGAACGCCCGGTGCGGCCCGGGCAGGCCGCAGCGGGCGCAGTCGCGGAACGACGGCGCCCACCCGGCGACCGACAGCGAGCGCAGCAGGAAGGCGTCGAGCACCATCGCGGGGTCGTGCGTCGAGGCCGCGAGCGTGCGCAGGCCGCCGACGAGCAGCAGGAACTGCTGGGTGGCCGGCTCGCGCTCGTTCTCGGTCATCCGCTCGGCGGTCTCGACCATCGCGGTGGCCGCCGTGTAGAGCGGGTACTCGGCCGCGATCGGGGCCCCGTACGGGCCGAGGGTGTCGACCTGGTTGACGATGTCGAGGTTGCGGCCCTGCCACAGCAGCACGTCGACGAGCATGAACGGCTCGAGCCGCGAGCCGAACCGGCTGGATGTGCGCCGCACGCCCTTGGCCACGGCGCGGACGCGTCCGTGGTGGCGGGTGAGCAGCGTGATGATGCGGTCGGCCTCACCCAGCTTGTGGGTGCGCAGGACGACCGCCTCGTCGCGGAAGGTGCTCACCGGGCCATCATCCCCCAGCGGCGCGTCCACACCGGGCCGGACAGGCCGCCGGGTGGTGTCGATGACGTGCGCGACCGTGATCATCTGGCTCGACGGCACCCACGGGGCCGGCACGACGACCACGGCGGCGCTCCTCGTGGTGGAGACGGCCCGTCGTGTGCTCGATCACGCTGGCGGCACCCCGGTGATGCCGATGACGGTCCTGGTCGAGGAGTACTGGCGCGAGATCAGCGCTGGCCTCGCCCACCACGGCGTCCCGGCGCCAGCACCTCGAGCCCTACGTCGAGGCCGCCCGCACCTGGCTGCACGTCGCCGCGGAGGTCGTCGACACCACGCGCCTGTCCCCCGACCGGACCGCCGCGCGGATCGCCGACGCCGTCCGCACGTGACCCCCGCCCGCGGGACGCGCGAGCGGTTCAGAGCATGACGACCTGGTCGCGTCCCTGGCTCTTCGCCGAGTACAGCGCCTTGTCGGCGGCGGCGAGCACGGCGTCCGCGCGCTGCGAGGTGGCGACCCCCACCGACACGGTGACCTGCAGGCCGGGGTGGTGCTTGTCCCAGTCGTGCTGCTGCACGGCCTTGTGCACCCGCTCGGCGACGGCGTGGGCGGCCACCGGGTCGGAGTCGACCAGGACGATGAACTCGTCGCCGCCGTAGCGCACCACGACGTCCTGGGCGCGCGTGCTCGAGCGCAGCAGCTCGGCCACCTTCAGCAGCACCCGGTCGCCGACGGCGTGCCCGTAGGTGTCGTTGGTGTGCTTGAACCGGTCGATGTCGACGAAGATCGCCGAGATGACGTCGGTGCGGCCGCCGATCGCGTCGACCAGGCGGCGGCGGTTGCCGAGGCCGGTGAGCGGGTCCTCGAGCACCTCCTGACCCATCCGCTCGGTCTGCTGCAGCAGCTCGGCGACCCGGCTGCGCGCCTGGATGTCGGCGAACCGGCTCTCCCGGTCGCGCCACAGCCGCAGGATCGACTCCTGCGCCACCCGCGCCGACCGCGCCAGACCGGGGTGCTCACCATGCTCGATGCGGTCGACGTCGACCTGCACCAGCACCGCGGTGGCGGCCCACACGTCGCGGGCCGCGCGCTCGGAGAACCGGATGGCCGCCTTCAGGTGGGTCTGCGCCTCCTGGGTGCGTCCGCGCGTGGCGAGCACGCGGGCGAGCGCGATGCGTGCCAGGTGCCCGTCGATGAGCTCGTCGCGGACGTCGTGCTCGGCGAACAGCCGCGTCAGGACCTCCGCGGCCACCTCGCCGTGCCCGAGCCGTTCGAGGACGAACGCCTCGACGATCTGCCCGCGCAGGACGAAGAACGGCTCGTCGAGCGACCGCGCCAGCCGCAGCGCCGCGAGGGCGCGCGACCACGCCCTGACGTACAAGCCCCGGGCCTCGTCGTGGCGGCCCACCAGCTCGCAGCTCGCGGCCCAGTACAGGAGCGACTGGCACGCCTCGTCGAGCACCAGCAGGTCGGTGGCAGGCCCGGTGGTGCCGATGCTGGCGACCAGCAGGGCGTCGGCCTCGCGGTAGACGTACATCGCCCGCATCGCCAGGGCCACCGCCATGCTGGCCGACATGTGGTTGTACGCCGACGACGGGTAGCGGTGCAGCAGCGCGCTGGCCTCCGCCAGGGCGTCCATCGCCCGGTCCATCTCGCCCTCGCGGATGTACGCCTCGGCCAGGAGCGACAGGCCCTTGGCACGCCAGTAGGGCTGCCGCTCGGGATCGATGCGGGCGAGGAGCAGCTGCGCGTTCAGCGTCGCCTCGACGCTCTGGCCGAGCTCGTGCAGCGAGGTGCCGATGATGTAGTGCAGGTAGAGCGGCGAGATCGGGTCGTCGGTCAGCGCGACCATCGCCAGCGCCTCGCGCGCGGCCCGCACCGCCTCCTCGTGCCGCCCCTCGAGGTAGAGCCCGTGCGCCCAGTCGGTGAGCAGGTCGAACGGCCCGAACTCGGCGACGCGGGCGAGCGCCGTCGACGTCGCCGTCATGCTCCCTCCTCCGGGACCCCTGGCTGCCGATGTGCACCCGAAGTGTCGCACGGGGGCCGTCACCGACGTGGCGACGACGACGACCGTCCGGCCGGATGCAGCCGAGCGGGTGACCGGGCACCGACCCCCCACCGCGCACGGTGGAAGGGGCGTCCCGGTGGACTCACCCGGTCACCGGCTGCTGCGGTTCACCGCCGAGACGACCGCCTTGAGCGATGCGGTCACGATGTTGTGGTCGATGCCGACACCCCACAGCACGCGGTCGCCGATCTCGCACTCCACGAACGACGCGGCCCGGGCGTCGCCGCCTGCACCGAGGGCGTGCTCGGCGTAGTCGAGGACGCGCACGTCGACCCCGATCGAGTGCAGGACGTCGACGAACGCCGCGATCGGGCCGTTGCCGATGCCCTGCAGGGTGCGCTCGACGCCACGGTCGACCAGGTCGACCTCGAGCCGGTCGGCGCCGTCGACCTGGCTGGACGAGCGCGTGCCCCGCAGCGACAGCCGCCCCCAGCCGTCCTGCGGGTCGGTGGAGGGCAGGTACTCGTCGGCGAAGACCTTCCACAGCGCCTCGGACGACACCTCGCCGCCCTGGTCGTCGGAGCGGGCCTGCACGACGCCGCTGAACTCGATC
This sequence comes from uncultured Actinomycetota bacterium, assembly GCA_963715595.1. Lineage (GTDB taxonomy): Bacteria > Actinomycetota > Actinomycetes > Actinomycetales > CAWJMD01 > MFD01275-22. Next base: position 947,085 of record OY970255.1, on the reverse strand, counting down.
TGCAGCCGCCGCGGCAGGTCGAGGTGGTGCTCGGTCTTCATCAGGTACGCGACGCCGCCCTTGCCGGACTGGCTGTTGACCCGGATGACCGCCTCGTAGCTGCGGCCGACGTCCTTGGGGTCGATCGGCAGGTACGGCACCTGCCAGGTGAAGTCGTCGACGGCGACGCCGGCCTCGGCGGCGTCGGCCTCCAGGTGCACGAAGCCCTTGTTGATGGCGTCCTGGTGCGAGCCGGAGAACGCGGTGAAGACCAGGTCGCCGCCGTAGGGGTGCCGCTCGGGCACCGGCAGCTGGTTGCAGTACTCGACCGTGCGCCGCACCTCGTCGATGTCGGAGAAGTCGATCTGCGGGTCGATGCCCTGGCTCAGCAGGTTCAGGCCCAGCGTCACCAGGCAGACGTTGCCGGTGCGCTCGCCGTTGCCGAACAGGCAGCCCTCGATGCGGTCGGCGCCGGCCAGGTAGCCGAGCTCCGGCGGCAGCGACGCCGGTACCGCGGTCGTTGTGCGGGTGCAGGCTCAGCACCATCGAGTCGCGGCGCGGCAGGTTGCGGTGCATCCACTCGATCGAGTCGGCGTACACGTTCGGCGTCGCCATCTCGACCGTCGCCGGCAGGTTGACGATCAGCGGGCGGTCGGGCGAGGGGTCGATGACGTCGGCGACCTTGCCGCACACCTCGGCCGCGAACTCCAGCTCGGTGCCCGTGTAGCTCTCCGGCGAGTACTGCCAGTGGATCTCGGTCTGCGGCGTGTGGATCTCGGCGTACTTCATCGCGAACCGCGCCCCCGACGTGGCGATGTCGGCGATGCCGTCGCGGTCCGTGCCGAACACGACCCGGCGCTGCAGCACCGAGGTCGAGTTGTAGAAGTGCAGGATCGCCTGCTTGGCACCGACCAGGGACTCGAAGGTGCGGTCGATCAGGTGCTCGCGGCACTGGGTCAGCACCTGGATGCGCACGTCGTCGGGGATGAGGTCGCCCTCGATCAGCTGCCGGACGAAGTCGAAGTCGGTCTGGCTCGCGGCCGGGAACCCGACCTCGATCTCCTTGTAGCCCATCTCGACGAGCAGCTGGAAGAACGCGAGCTTGCGGGCGGCGTTCATCGGGTCGATCAGCGCCTGGTTGCCGTCGCGCAGGTCGACCGCGCACCAGCGGGGCGCCTGCTCGATGCGCCGGCCCGGCCAGGTGCGGTCGGGCAGGTCGACCGCGATCTGCTCGTGGAACGGCAGGTAGCGGTGGGTGGGCATCGACGACGGACGCTGGGGGGCGCCGGTCCAGTAGGTGCTGGCGCGCTGCGCCTCGATCGGCGCCGGTGCGGGCTCGCCGGAGGTGCGGGCGACCGCCTGCGCGGTGGACGTGGCGGGAGTGACGGGGGTGGTGCTCACGGTGGGGGCCTTCCTGGCTCGTCAGGGGGGACCGGGCAGGTGAGCACTCCGCGACGAGGGGACCGGTCGGTCAGCGACCCTCGCCGCGGCAGCCGAGGAGGAGGCGTCCGCGCACGCGGTCAGCCTAACCCCGCCTGCCGACGCGGTCCACGGGTGGCCCCGCCGTCCCGGATGCCGGACGGGCCGGTCACCCCGCGGGACGACGGGCGACGAACACCCACTCCAGCCCCGGCCGGTCCGGGGCGTCGCGCACGTCGACGAGCTCGAATCCCGTTGCCGTCAGGGAGGTCTCGACCTGCCGACGGGTCGGGAAGCGGGGGTCGAGGACGAGGGCAGCGCGGAGCCGTCCGGCAGCAGGTTCATCGCGTCGAAGGTGACGAGCAGGCCGTCAGGCGTCTTCTCGGTGCGCACGACCTCGTGCCAGCTGCGCACGGGTCCGACCCCGTCGACGTCGGTGACCGAGTCGCTGAGCTCGCGGGTCCAGCCCTCCCACGCGCGCCGCCCGACGACGCGGGTCTCGAGGACCAGGTGCCCGCCCGGACGGAGCGCCGCGTACGCGGTGGCGAGCACCTCGCGCCACGCCTCCTCCGTGGTGAAGACCTGGGCGACGTTCGCCGTCATCGTCGCCAGGTCGACCTGCAGCGGCAGCGCCGCCGACGCCTCCCCCACCACCCAGCTGACGCCGTCGGCGCCGGGCTTGGCGCGGGCGACGTCGACCGAGGCGCCGGCGGGGTCGACGGCCGTGACCTCGACCCCGCGGTCGGCGAGCAGGAGCGCGAAGACACCGGTGCCGCAGCCGATGTCGAGCACCGCGCGGGCGCCGAGCTCGTCGGCGAGGGCGAGGTAGGCGTCGAGGTCGCTGCGGTCGGGGTCGAGCGGGTCGTAGACGGCGGCGAGCCGCGGGTCGTCGAAGGTGGCGTCGGGCACGGCCCGACGCTAGGTGCCGGTGCCGTCGCGGCGCGACCGGGTTGCGGGCGCAGACGCGAGCGGCGCGCCGCAGGGTCTCCCCCACGACGCGCCGTCCGCGTGCTCGCTGGTGTCAGCCCGCGCGCTGCTGGCGCAGCACCTGGGCGTCCTCGTCCTCACCGGCGCCGGTCAGGAACAAACCGGACAAGAGAGCGCAACCAACGCGTTTCGCGGACCTGCTCAGACCGTGAGATCGGCCGACCGCCACCGGGCGGGACGCAGGGTGAGCACCACCTCGGCGTCGATGTCCTGGCCGGCGAACGCCAGGTGGTCCTCGACCGCCTCGGGCGGCAGGTACCGCTCGGCCATCGCGCGGCCGTCGACGGCGGTGGCGTCGCGCTCGTCGACCCCTCGCACGCCACCGACACGTACCGGGTGCGCGGCTGCACCTCGTCGACCACGAGCGCGCAGCTGGCGGTGACGCGCAGCGCGCGGGCCTCGACCGACTCGCGCTCGGTGATCACCCAGGCGTCGCCGCCGGGCTCGTAGGAGTACCAGATGGGGACGGCCAGGGGCGACCTCCCGGCCTCCTCGACGGCGATCACCGCCACGAGGGGCTGGGCGAGCAGGGCCTGGGCGTCGTCGCGCTCGAGTGCCGCGCCCGGACGCTGGGTGCGGGGTACGACAGGCGGTGCGTCAGCCTCGGCGGCGGACGATCTCCTCGGCCACCTGCACCGCGTTCAGCGCCGCGCCCTTGCGCAGGTTGTCGTTCGAGACGAACAGCACCAGTCCGCGACCGTCGGGAACCGAGCGGTCGGTGCGGACGCGGCCCACGAACGACGGGTCGGCGCCGGCCGCCTTGAGCGGGGTGGGCACGTCGTCGAGCTCGACGCCCGGGGCGTCCTGCAGCAGCTTGGTGGCGTCCTCGGGCGACAGCGGCTCGGCGAACTCGGCGTGGATCGCCAGGCTGTGCCCGGTGAAGACCGGGACGCGCACGCACGTGCCGGCGACGAGCAGGTCGGGCGCGTGCAGGATCTTGCGCGACTCGTTGCGCAGCTTCTGCTCCTCGTCGGTCTCGCCGCTGCCGTCGTCGACCAGCGAGCCCGCGAGCGGCAGCACGTTGAACGCGATCGGCTCGACGTACACCTGCGGGGCGCCGAGGTCGACGGCCGCGCCGTCGTGCACGAGGGCGGGTGCGTCGGCCGCGCCGGCCTTGACCTGCCGGTCGAGCTCGTCGACGCCGGCGCCACCGGTGCCCGAGACCGCCTGGTAGGTGGCGACGGTGAGGCGGGTGAGCACCGCGCGGTCGTGCAGCGGCTTGAGCACCGGCATCGCGGCCATCGTGGTGCAGTTCGGGTTGGCGACGATGCCCTTCGGCAGGTCGTCGAGGTCGCCGGGGTTCACCTCCGACACCACGAGCGGGACGTCGGGGTCCATCCGCCAGGCGCTGGAGTTGTCGACGACCACGGCACCCGCCGCCGCCACCTTCGGGGCCAGCTCGAGAGAGGCCTTCTTGCCGTTGCTGAACAGCGCGAGCTCGAGTCCGGCGAAGTCGGCGGTGGCCGAGTCCTCCACCACGACGTCGGCGCCCTTCCACGCCAGCGTGGTGCCCGCCGAGCGGGCGCTGGCGAAGAACCTGATCTCGTCGACCGGGAAGTCGCGCTCCTCGAGCAGACGGCGCATGACCGTCCCGACCTGACCGGTGGCTCCGAACACTCCGACGCGCATGGTGCCCATCGTACGTCCGTCCCAGCAGGTGGTCGGTGACGTCCACGCTGCGGACAGGGCGCCGGCGCGGTCAGGCGACCTCGACGCGTCCGTCGCGGTCGTCGAGCACCCAGGTGCGCGTCACCCGCGCCCGGTAGAGGCGGAACTGCGCCTGCCGCGTCACCTTCTCCTCGTCCCAGGCGTCCAGACCGTGCTCGCCGGCCTGCTGGTTCACGACCGCCAGCGCGTCGGCGCGTCCGTCGGTACCGACCTCGTCCGCCACCGCCTCGGCGTAGACCGCGGCGGCCTCGCCGAACGCCGCCCTCGAGTCGAAGACGACGAGCCCGACCGCGGGGTGGGCCGCCAGGTTGCGGGAGTGCCGGGCTCCCGGCCGCGACAGCCAGAACAGCTCGTGGCCGTCGCGGGACGCGAACCACACCGGGGTGGCCCACGGCTGCCCGTCGCCGCCGACGGTGGCCAGCGTCAGGTAGCGGTTCGCCGCCACCACCCGACGCGCCTCGTCCGCGGCACCCGCCTGCGTGCCCTGCTCGACCGCCATCGTCGTGCCTCCTGGTCCGGGGATGCGCTGCCGTGAGGGTGGACGCCCGCAGGGGCGCGAACTCATCGGGGATGCTGTCCCCATGACCCTCGACGACGCGTCCGCCACCCTCCTGCGCCGCGCGATCGGCCTGGCCGTGCAGGCGCGCGAGAGCGGCAACCCGCCGTTCGGGTCGCTGCTCGTCGACGGCACGGGCACCGTCCTCGCCGAGGACACGAACACGACGGAGACCGACCAGGACGTCAGCGCCCACCCCGAGCTGAAGCTGGCCCGCTGGGCCGCACGGCACCTCACCCCGGAGCAGGTCGCCGGCGTCACGATGTACACCAGCTGCGAGCCGTGTCCCATGTGCACCTGGGCGATGGAGCGCGCCGGCGTCGTCCGCGTCGTCTTCTCGCTCTCGTCGGCCGACCTCGCCGCCGCCCGCCCGTCCCCGACGGTCCTCGCACTGCACCGCGACGGCCCCCACCTCGTCGACGAGGGCACCTCCGCCGTCCGCGGGTGACCCGCCACCCCCCGTCCGTTTCGCTAGTTCAGTGCCAGAGCTGGCACTGAACTGACGACGCGACACCCGTTCAGTGCCAGGGTGCCTCGTCCAGTGCGAGGCAGCGGTCCGGCGGCGTCGCGGGTGGGTGGCGTAGCAGACCGCCTGGCTCGACACTGAACGAGTCGCTCTGGCACTGAACGGGTGTCGGAACATCAGTTCGGTGCCACCGCTGGCACTGAACTAGCGAAACGGACCGGGCGAGGGACGTCAGAACCCCAGGCGGCGCAGCTGCTTGGGGTCGCGCTGCCACTCCTTGGCGACCTTGACGTGCAGGTCGAGGAACACCGGGACGCCGAGCAGGCGCGAGATGCCCTCGCGCGCAGTGGTTCCCACCTCGCGCAGCCGGGCGCCCGCCCTTGCCGATGACGATGCCCTTCTGGGAGTCGCGCTCCACGAAGAGGTTCACGCGCACGTCGACCATGCCGTCGGAGCGGCCCTCGCGGGGGACCATCTCCTCGACCACGACGGCCAGGGAGTGCGGCAGCTCGTCGCCGAGGCCCTCGAGGGCGGCCTCGCGCACGAGCTCGGCGGCCATCACGAGCTCGGGCTCGTCGGTCAGCTCGCCGTCGGGGTACAGCGGCGGGCCCTCGGGGAGCAGGGCCAGCAGCACGTCCTGCACGGTCTCGACCTGGTAGCCCGACGTGGCCGAGACCGGGACGATGTCGTCCCACTCCCCCACCACGGTGCCGAGCTCCTGCACGGCGAGCAGGTGCCGAGCCAGCGTCTCGCGGTCGGCGAGGTCGGCCTTGGTGACGACGGCGACGACCTTGGGGCCGCGGCGGCGCCGGCCGTCGGGGCCGATCCGGAGGTGGCCGAGCTGCTGGGCGATGAACCGGTCGCCCGGCCCGACCTTCTGGTCGGCGGGGACGCAGAACGCCACCAGGTCGACCTCGGCGAGGGTCTCGGCGACGAGCGCGTTGAGCCGCTCCCCCAGCAGCGTGCGCGGGCGGTGCAGCCCCGGCGTGTCGACGAGCACGAGCTGGGCGTCGGGACGGTGCACGATGCCGCGGATGGTGTGCCGCGTGGTCTGCGGCCGGCTCGAGGTGATCGCCACCTTGTCGCCCACCAGGGCGTTGGTGAGCGTGGACTTGCCGGCGTTCGGCCGTCCGACGAGGGCGGCGAAGCCGCTGCGGAACCTGGTGTCGGACACGGTCAGTCGCCTCCCGGCGGGTCGGCGTGCTGGGTGTCGTGCTCCTCGCGGTGGGCGAGCACGGACGTGATGCGGTTGCGGCGGCCCTCGGTCAGCTCGGCCGTCAGGACGATGCCGTGCACGGCGGTGCTGGCGCCGGGGATGGGGACGCGGCCCAGCGCCTTCGCCAGCAGCCCGCCGACCGAGTCGACCTCGTCCTCCTCGATCTCGACGTCGAACAGCTCGGCGAGGTCGTCGATCGGCAGCCGCGCGCTGAGCCGGTAGGTGCCCTCCTCGAGCTCCTCGACCTGCGGCGGGTCGCGGTCGTACTCGTCGGCGATCTCGCCGACGATCTCCTCGACGAGGTCCTCGATCGTCACCAGGCCGGCGATGCCGCCGTACTCGTCGACGACCAGGGCCACGTGCGCGGCCTCGCCCTGCATCTCGCGCAGCAGGGCGTCGACGGTCTTGCTCTCGGGGACGAACACCGCGGGCCGCATCGCGCGCTCGACCGCCATCTCGTCGTTCCCGGGGTGGCCGGAGTGCAGCCGGCGGGCGACGTCCTTGAGGTAGAGCACCCCGAGCGGGTCGTCGGTGCTCTCGCCGATCACGGGGATGCGGGAGAAGCCCGACCGCAGGAACAGGTGCATGGCGTCCTCGAGCGCCGGTGCCCTGCTCGACCGGTGACCATGTCGGTGCGCGGCACCATCACCTCGCGGACGATGGTGTCGCCGAGCTCGAAGACGGAGTGGATCATCCGCCGCTCGTCGGCCTCGATCACGTCGGACTCGCTGGCGAGGTCGACCAGGTCGCGCAGCTCGTCCTCGGTGGCGAACGGGCCGTGCCGGAACCCGCGGCCCGGGGTCAGCACGTTGCCGACGACGACGAGGAGCCGCGCCACCGGCCCGAGCAGCCGCGTGCCGGCGCGCAGCGCGGGCGCCACCAGCCAGCCCGACCTGCTCGGGGTGCAGCCGGGCGATGGTGCGCGGCGAGACGCCGACGGCCACGTAGGACGCGGCGGACATCACGGCGGTGGCGATCAGCAGCACCGCCCACCACCGCTGCACGAACACGTCGACGGCGAGCGCGACGCACACGGCGGCGGCGGCCTCGCAGGTGACGCGCAGGAAGATCGCGACGTTGAGCGAGGACGCACCGCCCTCGACCAGGGCGGCCAGGGGCGCGGCGCCGCGGCGGCCCTCGGCGACCAGCCGGGCGGCGTCGGAGCGGCCGACCCGCGCCAGCGCGGTCTCGGCCGCGGCGAACACGCCGGCGAGCACGACCAGGGCGACGGCCAGGAGGATGAACGGGCCTGCGGGCACGGCGTCGTCCCTCAGCCGGTTCGGGTGCCGAGGAAGGTGAGCAGGAGGCGCCGCTGCAGGGCGAACATCTCCTTCTCCTCCTCGGGCTCGGCGTGGTCGTAGCCGAGCAGGTGCAGGATGCCGTGGGTGGTGAGGAGCAGGACCTCCTCCTCGGTGGCGTGACCGGCGGCCTTCGCCTGCGTGGCCGCCACCTGCGGGCAGACCACGACGTCGCCGAGCAGGCCGGGGTCGCTGGGCGCTCCCTCGCGCCCCGGACGCAGCTCGTCCATCGGGAACGACAGCACGTCGGTGGGCCCCTGCTCGTCCATCCACCGCACGTGCAGGTCGGTCATCGCGGCGATGTCGACCAGCCGCACGAACAGCTCGGCCTGCGGGTGCACGTGCAGCGCGTCGAGCACGTGCCGGGCCAGCGCGGAGACCTCGCGCTCGTCGACCTCGACACCGGACTCGTTGTCGACCTCGACGCTCATCGGCTCTGCGGCCGGCCGCGCACCGGCCGGGCCGGCGCGTCGTCGCGCGCGCGCTCGGCGTCCCAGCGGCCGTAGGCCTCGACGATGTCGCTCACCAGGCGGTGGCGGACGACGTCGGTGCTGGTGAGGTTGGCGAAGTAGACGTCGTCGACGTCGTCGAGGATCTCGCGGACGACGCGCAGCCCCGACTGGGTACCGCCGGGCAGGTCGACCTGGGTGACGTCGCCGGTCACGACCATGCGCGAGCCGAAGCCGAGCCGGGTGAGGAACATCTTCATCTGCTCGGGCGAGGTGTTCTGCGCCTCGTCGAGGATGATGAACGCGTCGTTGAGCGAGCGACCGCGCATGTACGCGAGCGGTGCGACCTCGATCGTGCCGGACGCCATCAGCCGCGGGATCGAGTCGGGGTCGACCATGTCGTGCAGCGCGTCGTACAGCGGCCGCAGGTACGGGTCGATCTTCTCGGTGAGCGTGCCGGGCAGGAAGCCCAGCCGCTCGCCGGCCTCGACCGCCGGCCGGGTCAGGATGATGCGGTTGACCTGCTTGGCCTGCAGCGCCTGCACGGCCTTCGCCATCGCCAGGTAGGTCTTGCCGGTACCCGCCGGGCCGATGCCGAAGACGATGGTGTGGGTGTCGATGGCGTCGACGTAGCGCTTCTGGTTCAACGTCTTCGGCCGGATCGTGCGGCCGCGGTGCGAGAGCACGTTGAGGGTGAGCACGTCGGCCGGACGCTCCGCGGACGAGGCCCGCAGCATGCCGATCGACCTCTCGACGGCGTCGGGGCTCAGGTGCTGGCCGCTGCCGAGCACGGCGACGAGCTCGTCGACCAGCCGCTCGACCAGCGCGACGTCGCCGACGGGGCCGTCGAGGGTGATCTCGTTGCCGCGGACCAGGACGTCGACCCGCGGGAAGGCGCGCTCGACGACCCGGATCAGCTCGTCGCGGCTGCCCAGGAGGGAGACCATCGGCACGCTGGCGGGCACCGCCACGGTGTGGCGGGAGCGTCCGGGCGGGCGCGGCCGCGCCGGTGACGTCGTCCGCCGCGCCGGAGCGCGGTGCAGAGGTGGTGTCGTCGCTCATGGGTCGGCTGGCGCCGCTCGCTCCTCGTGCTCGGCCACCGACGCTGCGGTGGCTGCCCGCGGCCGCGACGGGTGTCGGGCCTGCCCCCAGTCTACCGAGCGGGGTCAGCCCGGCGGCCAGCCCAGTCCGCGCCCGCCCAGCACGTGGCCGTGCACGTGGAACACGGTCTGCCCGGCGCCGGAGCCGGTGTTGAACACCAGCCGCCACCCGTCCGGCGACTCGGCCTCGCCCACCTCGGCGGCGACCCGTCCCAGGTCGGCCAGCAGCGCACCGTCGTCGCGGGCGAGGGCGCCGACGTCGCGGTGGTGCGCGAGCGGGATCACCAGCACGTGCGTGGGGGCCTGCGGGTTCACGTCACGGAAGGCCAGCACCCGGTCGGTGCGCCGCACGACGTCGGCCGGGACCTCCCCCGCGACGATGCGGCAGAACAGGCACTCCTGCTCGGCGGGCCGGGAGCCCGCGTCGACCTCGCTCATGCGAGGACCCTAGCCGCGCGCCTGCCCCCCGGCCGGGTGCCGGTGCGCGAACCTGGGGCCGCGGTGTCAACCGGTCGGCGCCGCCGCGCGTGGGAGAGGGGTGAGGACGCTGGCGAGGGACAGGGACGCGGGGCCGCGCGCCGACGCGCTCCCCGCCGACCCCGATGCCGCGCTGCGCGTGCTCTACGCCACCCACTGGGGGCCGATGGTGCGGCTGGCGTCGCTGCTGCTCGGGTCGACCTCGGCGGCCGAGGAGGTGGTGCAGGACGCGTTCGTCAGCACCTACCGGCACCTGCCCGGGCTGCGCGACCCGCAGCGGGCCGGCGGCTACCTGCGCACCAGCGTGGTGAACGGCACCCGGTCGTGGCACCGGCACCGGCAGGTCGAGGAGCGCCACCGCGAGCCGGCGCCGACGCCCCCGCTCGGCCCGGACGACGTGGCCGCGCAGGTCGACGCCGACGCCCTGGTGATGTCGGCGCTGCGGCGGCTGCCGCGGCGCCAGCAGGAGGTGCTCGTGCTGCGGTACCACGCCGACGCCAGCGAGGCCGAGATCGCCGAGCTGTGCGGCATCAGCCGCGGAGCGGTGAAGACCCACGCCCACCGGGGCCTCGCGGCCCTGCGGACGGCACTGACGGAGGTGCTGGCGTGACCCCCCACGAGCACGACCACGACGACGACCAGGTCGCCGCGCTGCTGCGCGCGACCCTGACCAGGGAGGCCGACATGGTGAGTCCGAGCGAGGACGGCTACGACCGCATCAGCGAGCGGGTCGGGCGGCAGGAGCGACCCGGGGGCGCACGGCCCTGGCTGCCGTGGGTGGCGGGACTCGCGGCGGCCGCCGTGGTGGCGGTGGTCGTGGGCGTGCTGGTGCTCGGTCCGGACGACGAGGCGCAGCCGGTGAGCACGGCGACGACCACGACGTCCCCGGCGCCCGAGCCGTCCACGCCCAGCCCGTCGACGACGACGTCGGAGCCCACCACGAGCGCACCGCCGGCCGGGGACCTCGAGGGCGTGGCCGTCTACTGGGTGGGCGACACCCCCACGCGGAGCTGGCTGTACCGCGAGTTCCAGACCGTGCCCGACCGCGGCGACCCGCTGACCAGCGCCGTCCAGGCGGTCATGTCGGGCGCACCGCTCGACCCCGACTACCGCTCGGCGTGGGAGTCGCCGTCCCGGCTCGAGGTGACCCAGGACGGCGACGCGATCACCGTCGACGTCTCGGCCGACGCGCTGGCGAACACCCAGGTGGGCTCCGAGGGGGCGCTCCTGGCCGTGCAGCAGGTCGTCTGGACGGCCACGGCGGCGGCCCAGTCGCCGGGCCCGGTGACGATCCTGGTCGACGGGGAGCCGGCCGACGCGTGGGGTGCGGTCCGCCTCGGCGAGCCGATGACCCGCGACGGCGACCTGCAGGCGCAGATCTGGATCGACTCGCCGAACGACGGCGACGACCTGTCGGGCACCGTGACGGTCGCGGGCGTCGGCACCGCGTTCGAGGCGAACCTGAACTGGGACGTCGTCGACGACGCCGGCACGACGGTCGCCGACGGCTTCGTGATGGCCGGCGCCAACGGCGAGTTCGCCGGGTACGAGTTCACCGTCGACCTGCCGCCGGGCACCTACACGGTGTCGGTGTTCGCCGAGGACGTCTCGGGCGGGGAGTCGCCCGAGGGCCCGCGCATGCACGAGCAGACCCGCACCTTCACGGTCGGCTGAGCCGCCGACGGCGGAGCCGGGACGCCGACGGGCCCGCCCGTCGGCGTCCCGGCCCGTCAGCGTCCGGCGAAGCGGTCCTTGAGCTTGCCGAAGACGCCACCGCCGTGGGTGCTGGCGAGCCGGCCCGAGGGACGGGTCTCGCCGCGCAGCGTCGCCAGCTCGCGCAGCAGCTCCTCCTGGCGCTCGTCGAGCTTGGTCGGCGTCGCGACGTCGACGTGCACGTGCAGGTCGCCGCGGGCGCCGCTGCGCAGCCCGGTGACGCCGAAGCTCGGCAGCCGGTGCACCGTGCCCGACTGCGTGCCGGGCGAGAGGTCGACCTGCTCGGGGCCGTCGAGGGTCTCGATCTCGAGCGTGGTGCCGAGCGCCGCCGCGGTCATGGGGACGCTGACCGTGCAGTGCAGGTCGTCGCCCTCGCGGTGGAACAGCTCGTGCCGCTTCTCGCGGATCTCGACGTACAGGTCGCCCGCGGGGCCGCCGCCGGGGCCGACCTCGCCCTGGCCGGCGAGCTGGATGCGGGTGCCGGTGGCCACGCCCGGCGGGACCTTGATCGTCAGCGAGCGCCGGGTGCGCACCCGGCCGTCGCCGGAGCACTCCAGGCACGGCGAGGGGATGACGGTGCCGTAGCCGCCGCAGGTGGGGCACGGCGTGGTCGTCATGACCTGGCCGAGGAACGAGCGGGCGACCCGCTGCACCTGCCCGCGCCCGCCGCAGGTGGTGCAGGCGGACGGGTGCGTGCCCGGCTGGCAGCACGAGCCCTGGCAGACGCCGCAGACCACGGCGGTGTCGACGCTGAGCTCGCGCTCGGAGCCGAAGACCGCCTCGCGCAGGTCGATGTCGAGCCGGATCTGGGCGGGCTGACCGGGGCGGCTGCGCGGCACCGGGCCGCGCGACTGCCCCTGGTTGAAGAAGGTCTCGAAGATGTCGCTGAAGCCGAAGCCGGGGCCCATGCCGCCGCCGGACCCGTTGGGGTCGCCGCCGATGTCGTACATCTGGCGCTTCTCGGGGCTCGACAGCACGTCGTAGGCGCGCGAGACGTCCTTGAACCGCTCGGCCGCCTCCGGACCCGGGTTGACGTCCGGGTGCAGCTGGCGCGCCATCCGGCGGTACGCCTTCTTGATCTCCTCCTGGGTGGCGTCGCGGGACACGCCGAGGACCTCGTAGTGGTCGCTCACGAAAAGAGTCAGCCTCCGATGATGCGGGACACGTAGCGGGCGACGGCGCGCACGGCGGCCATCGTGGTCGGGTAGTCCATGCGGGTCGGACCGAGAACGCCCAGGCGTGCCACCTGTGTTCCGCTGCCGTAGCCGCTGGACACCAGGGACGTCTCGATCAGGCCCTGGTGGTGGATCTCGTGGCCGATGCGCACCGACACCCCGTTGGCGGGGTCGTCGGCCATCTCGCCGAGCAGGCGCAGCAGCACGACCTGCTCCTCGATCGCCTCCAGCACCGGCCCGATCGACTGGCTGAAGTCGAGCGGCGAGCGGGCCAGGTGCGCCGTGCCGGCCAGCACGACGCGGTCCTCGCGCTGGGACGACAGGGCGTCCTCGAGCGCGGTGACCACCGAGGAGACCAGGTCGCGGTCCTCGGGACGGAACGCCTCGGCGGTCGTGCGCAGCAGCACGGCGACCTCGGTGAGCGCCTTGCCGACCAGCCCCGAGTTGAGCCGGGCCCGCAGCTCGCCCACCAGGTCGTCGGTGACCTGCGGGTCGACCTCGACGGTGCGCTGCTCGACCCGTCCCGACCCGGTGATGAGGACGACGAGCAGGCGTCCGGGCGCCAGGGGCACGAGCTCGACGTGGCGCACGGTCGCGCGGCTGAGCGAGGGGTACTGCACCACGGCGACCTGGCGGGTCAGGGTCGACAGCGCGCGCACGGTGCGGTCGAGCACGTCGTCGAGGTCGACGGCGTCGGTGAGCAGCGTGCTGATCGCGCGCTTCTCGGCCGGCGACAGCGGCTTGACCTGGGAGAGCCGGTCGACGAACAGCCGGTACCCGGCGTCGGTGGGCACCCGCCCGGCGCTGGTGTGGGGCTGGGCGATCAGCCCCTCCTCCTCGAGCGCGGCCATGTCGTTGCGGATCGTCGCGGACGAGACCCCCAGGGCGTGCCGCTCGACCAGGGCCTTGGAGCCGACCGGCTCCTTGGTCTCGACGTAGTCCTCGACGATCGCCCGCAGCACGGACAGCTTGCGTTCCTCGCTCAACGTGGGCCTCCGTCCTGGCTCTGGCGCTCGAGGGCTCCCTGGCACTCGGGGTGTCGGAGTGCCAAGTCTACGACCTCCGGCGGTAGCGTGCGGGAGGTGAGCGACCGCCACGACCGCTACGGGGCCGACGTCCTCGCCCAGCCGTTCCGGCGCCGGGCCGCGCCCCAGCACGAGGCGGCCCCCGGCCTGGTGGTCGAGGACGCCGAGACCGGGTGGTGCGGCGCCGTCGTGCAGGTCGAGCGCAGCGGCGGCATGCACGTCGTGGCGCTGGAGGACCGGCACGGGCGGCGGCGCACGTTCCCCCTCGGTGCCGGGTTCCTGGTCGAGGGCCGCCCGGTCGTGCTGACCCCGCCGACCGGCCCGCCGGCACCCGCGCGTCCCACCCGCACCGCCAGCGGCTCGGTGGCCGTGCACGGGCAGCGCGCCCGGGTGGCCCGGGGCTCGCGCATCTGGGTCGAGGGACGCCACGACGCCGAGCTGGTCGAGCAGGTGTGGGGCGACGACCTGCGGGTCGAGGGGGTCGTGGTCGAGCCGCTCGACGGCGTCGACGACCTCGGCGCGGTGCTGCGCGACTTCGCGCCCTCCCCCGGACGCCGGGTCGGCGTGCTCGTCGACCACCTCGTCGCGGGCACCAAGGAGTCGCGGATCGTGCAGCGGGCGCTGGCCGACACGCCCGGACGGGCGCACGTCCTGGTGGTGGGGCACCCGTTCGTCGACGTCTGGCAGGCGGTGCGGCCCGAGCGCCTCGGCCTGGCGGCCTGGCCCCACGTCCCGCGCGGGACCGACTGGAAGAAGGGCACTCTGGACGCCCTCGGCTGGCCCCACGCCGACCAGGCCGACGTCGCGCGCGGGTGGAAGCGGATCCTCGGCACCGTCCGGACGTACGCAGACCTCGATCCGGCGCTCCTGTCACGGGTGGAGGAGCTGATCGACTTCGTCACGGCCCCCTCGACCGAGCAGTAGCCTGTGCGCGAGGCCCCCGGGGGGATCCGGGTCGCCAGGTGCACGTCGACCCCGCACCGACAGCCAGCAGCACCCACCGGAGGACCCATGACCGACCAGCCGCAGCAGCCCCAGTTCGACAAGCCGCAGCAGCCCGCCGACCCGCCCGCGGGCGGCCCGCAGGGCGCTCCTCCCCCGGCGTACGGCCAGCAGCCCCCGCAGCAGGGCTACGGCCAGCAGCCGCCCCAGCAGCCCTACGGCCAGCCGCAGCAGCAGTACGGCCAGCAGCCCCAGCAGGGCTACGGCCAGCAGCCCGGCTACGGCGCCCCGCAGGGCTACGGCAACGCCGGGTCCGGCGTCGAGATGCCGGCGAACGAGCAGCGGCAGTGGGCGATGTTCGCCCACCTGTCGGGCCTGATCAACATCCTCGGCGGCTGGGCCATCATCGCCACGGTCATCCTCTACGTCATCAACAAGGACAAGGGCCAGTACGTCCGGCAGCAGTCGGGCGAGGCGCTCAACTTCCAGATCACCCTGCTCATCGGCACCATCATCGGCTGGGCGACCTCGTGGCTGCTCATCGGGTTCCTCATCCTCGCCGTCGTCTGGATCGGCGGCGCCATCTTCTCGATCATCGCCGGCCTGGCGGCGAACAAGGGTGAGAACTACCGCTACCCGTTCAACATCCGCATGGTGAGCTGAGGCTCCCCCACCTCCTCACCAGCCCAGCAGGCGACGGACCACCAGGTCCGCGAGCAACCGGCCGCGCCGGGTCAGCACCAGCCGACCCGGTGCGGCCGAGCCGTTCGCGGTCCAGGTCGCGGGCTCGAGCAGCCCCTCCGAGCGCAGCGCGTCGACCTCGTCCGCGCCGTCGGCCGGCACCAGCGCGGGGTCGAGCCCCTCGCGCAGCCGCACGCCGAGCATGACCGTCTCCACCTCGCGCGACCGCGCGTCCAGCACCTCGCGCGCCGCGGCCGGTGACCGGCCCGCGGCCAGCCGGCCGGCGTAGGCCGCCGGGTGCTTGACGTTCCACCAGCGCACGCCGCCGACGTGGCTGTGCGCCCCCGGGCCGACGCCCCACCAGTCGTCGCCGCGCCAGTACCCGAGGTTGTGCCGGCAGCGGCGCGCGTCGTCGCGGGCCCAGTTGCTCACCTCGTACCACCCCAGCCCGGACGCCGTCAGGGCGTCGTCGGCCATCTCGTACCGCGTCGCGAGCACGTCGGGGTCGGGGGCGGGGACGCGTCCGCGCCGGACCGAGGCGGCCAGCGCCGTGCCGTCCTCGACCACCAGGGCGTAGGCCGAGACGTGGTCGGGCGCCAGCGCGACCGCGGCGGCGAGGCTGCGGGCCCAGTCGTCGTCGCTCTCGCCGGGCGTGCCGTAGATGAGGTCGACGCTGACCTGCAGCCCCGCCTCGCGCGCCCAGGCCACGACCTGCGGGACCCGCTCGGGGTCGTGGGTGCGGTCGAGGGTGCGCAGCACCGACGGCACCACCGACTGCACCCCGAACGAGACCCGGGTGAACCCGCCGGCCGCCAGCTCCGCGAGCGAGGCGGGCGTCACCGAGTCGGGGTTGGCCTCCGTGGTCACCTCGGCGTCGTCGGCCAGACCCAGCGTCGCGCGGGCGGCGTCGAGCATCGCACCAGGTCCGACGACGGCAGCAGGGTCGGCGTCCCGCCCCCGACGAAGACGGTCGAGACCGGACGCGGCGGCAGCCCCGCGCCGGCCAGGACGCGTGCGGCGAGCCCGATCTCGTCGACCGCGGTGGCGGCGAAGCCCGCGGCGGACGCCCCCGGCAGCTCGGGCGGCCCCAGCTCGAGCGCCGTGTAGGTGTTGAAGTCGCAGTAGCCGCACCGCGTCGCGCAGAACGGCACGTGCAGGTACAGCCCGAGCGCCCGGTCGCCGGCTCCGTCGACGACGCCGGGCGGCAGCGCCCCGTCGTCGGGGACGGGGTCGCCGTCGGGCAGGGCGGAGGGCACGTCCCATCGTCCCCCAACCGGTGGCGCACCCGGCACTAGGGTGGCGCGCATGAGCGAGCAGCCCGCCGGCCGGCACACCTACCTGCTGATCGACGGCGAGAACATCGACGCGACGCTGGGCGCGAGCGTCCTGCAGCGGCGCCCGAACCCGGACGAGCGCCCCCGCTGGGAGCGGGTCGCCCAGTTCGCCGAGACCCGGTACGGGCAGCCGGTGAAGGGCCTGTTCTTCCTGGCGGCGCACTCCGAGACGCTGCCGATGTCGTTCGTGCAGGCGCTGCTGGCCATGAGCTACACGCCGATCCCGCTGTCCGGCGCTCCCGGGCAGAAGGTCGTCGACATCGGCATCCAGCGCACGCTGGAGGCGCTGGCCGACCGCGACGGCGACATCCTGCTCGCCTCGCACGACGGCGACTTCCTGCCGCAGGTGCAGGCGCTGCTCGGCACCGAGCGCCGGGTGGGCGTGCTCGCGTTCCGCGAGTTCATGAACGCGGGGTTCGCGGGCCTGACGGCCGAGGGCCTGGACGTGTTCGACCTCGAGCGCGACGTCGCGGCCTTCAACACCCCGCTGCCGCGCGTGCGCATCATCCCGATCGACGAGTTCGACCCGCTGCGCTACCTCTGACGGGACCCTTCGTTCGCCACGTTCAGTTGGTGGCCGCCTACTGAAGGTGGCGTGCGAGCCCAGTGAACTAGGCGCTCACCAACTGAACGTGGCGAACGAGAGGCGGACGGGTCAGGCGCGGGTCAGGGCCCGGTCGACGTAGGCCCGCAGCGCCGGGGCCAGCTCGACGGCGCCGGCCTCGTCGGCCTCGACCAGCAGGCGCGCGTCGTCCGGCGAGCCGTCGCCGAACCAGCGCGCCACGCTCACCCCGTGGCCGGGACGGTGCACGACGGCGACGGCGTCGTCGGCCGCCAGCCGTCCGGTGCGCAGCACCCGCAGGTACGCACCGGGCATCCCGGCCGCGGTGAACCGGCGCACCCACCGCTCCTGCCCGAGGTAGCGCCCGAACGTCTGGCAGGGGATGCGCGGCATCGTCACCTCGAGCAGCGGGCCGGTGCCCTCCTCGCCGACCTGCCAGCGCTCGCCCACCTCGGCGCCGTCGACGTCGAGACCGGCGGTGCGCAGGTTCTCGCCGAACTGGCCGGGCGCCACCGGGCCGCCGAGCTCCTCGGCCCAGCGGTCGGCCGACTCCTGCGCGTACGCGTAGACGGCCTTGTCGGGGCCGCCGTGGTGCTCGCGGTCGGCGATGACGTCGCCGTACAGCCCGAGCCGGCGCACGGCGACCGGTTCGTCGAGGGGACGCTTGTCGATCGCGGTCACCCCGACGACGCCGGGGTCGAGGTGCAGCCGGTGCACCCGGCAGACCGCCAGGAGCCGGGCCGTCACTCCTTGTAGAACGAGTCGAGCAGGGCGCGGTTCTTGTCCTCGACGACGCGGCGCTTGACCTTCATCGACGGCGTCAGGTCGCCGGACTCGACGGTCAGGTCGGCCTTGAGGATCTCGAACTTCTTGATCGTCTCCCAGCGGCCGAGGCGACCGTTCACCTGGTCGACGTACTCCTGCACCATCTCGTGCGCGGCCGTCGAGGAGACGATCTGCTCGTAGCTCTTGCCCTCGCCGAGCTCGGGCACCTGCTCGGCCCAGGCCTGCGCGGCCTCGGGGTCGAGGGTGATGAGGGCGGAGACGAACTTGCGGCCCTCGCCGTGCACGACGATGTTGCTGACGTACGGGCAGGTCGCCTTGAACATCGACTCGATCGTCTGCGGCGCGACGAACTTGCCGCCGGAGGTCTTGATCAGGTCCTTCTTGCGGTCGGTGATGCGCAGCAGGCCGTCGTCGGTGAACTCGCCGATGTCGCCGGTGCGGAACCACCCGTCGGAGGTGAAGCACTCCGCGGTGTCCTCGGGCAGGTTGTGGTACCCGTCCATGACGCCGGGACCCTTGAGCAGCACCTCGCCGTCGGTGTCGAGCTTGACCGCGGTGCCCGCGAACGGCGGTCCGACCGTGCCGAACTGCAGCGTGCTCGGACGGTTGATGAAGGTGCCGGCCGAGGTCTCGGTGAGCCCGTAGCCCTCGAGCACGGTGATGCCCGCGGCGTGGAACCACTCGCCGATGTCCTTGGACAGCGCCGCCGAGCCCGAGATGAAGTAGCGGATGCGTCCGCCGAAGCGCTCGCGCAGCTTGCTGTAGACCAGCTTGTCGGCGAACTTGTACTCGGTGGCGAGCAGGCCGCTGGGCTCCTTGCCCTGCAGCCGCAGCCGCGACACCTTGCGGCCGGTGGCCATGGCGCGGTTGAAGATCGCCTTCTTGGCGCCGCCCTCGGCGTGCGCGCCCGCCGTGACCTTGGCGAACACCTTCTCGAAGATGCGCGGGGCGCCGGCCATGAAGGTGGGCCTGATGACGGCCAGGTTCTCGACCAGCGCGGTGACGTCGCCGTCGACGGCGCTGGCGAACCCGATGCGCAGCTGGACGGTGAGCAGCACCTTGCCGAACGAGTGCGACAGCGGCAGCCACAGGTACTGCAGGTCGTCCTCGCGCAGCACGTCGGTGGCCTCGATCGCCAGGCCCTCGTAGACCCAGTTGGCGTGCGTGAGCCGCACGCCCTTCGGACGGCCGGTGGTGCCCGAGGTGTACATCAGGGTGGCGAGGTGGTCGCCGGTGATGCCCGCGACCCGGTCGGTGACCATCGTCGGCGCGCCGGCCATCGCCTGACGGCCCTGGCGGCGCAGCGTGTCGAGGGTGATGACGCGCTCGTCGGTGCCCGCGGCGATCAGGCTGCCGGCCTGGATCAGGATCACGTGGGTGAGGTCGGGCAGGTCGTCCCAGCAGGCGTTGATCTTCGCCAGCTGCGAGGTGTCCTCGGCGATGACCACCTTCGACTGGGAGTCGCCGAGGATGTGGTGGACGTCCTCGGTGCTCGTCGTGGGGTACACGGTCGTGGTCGCGGCACCGGCGCAGAGCACGCCGAGGTCGGCCAGGATCCAGTCGAGCCGGGTGTTCGACGCGATCGCGACGCGGTCCTCGGGCTGGACGCCGAGCGAGATCAGACCCGCGGCGATCTCGGTGACGGCCGAGGAGGTCTGGGTCCAGGTGAAGGACTCCCACTCGCGCTTGGCGTTGCGCCGGCGGAACGCCTCGGCCGACCCGCTGCGCTCGACCCGCTCGAGGAACATCGCGGCGAGCGACGCCGGGGCGGCGGCCAGCGCCTGGCGCAGCGCCTCGGTCTCGTCGGCGGGCGCCGTGCAGCGCGGGTCACCCACGGGTGCAGCGGGGGCGGGGCTCTCGGCCGTGGTCATCTGCGACCTCCTCGTCGGCCCCGGCCGTCCGCCGAGGTCCGGACAAGCCTAGGGGGGTGGGTGCCTCCGGCGGGGAGGTTTCGTCCGACCGGCTACGGGGCGCCGCGGTGGTCGTCGTCGCGGGCGAGGTGGCGCGACAGGTCGTCGGCGACCAGCAGGTCGGTGCGCACCTGCCCCGCGCGGTAGGACGCCCGGCCGAGCATGTGGCCCGACACCGGCGAGGTCACCAGCTGGGCCAGGACGGTCAGCAGCAGGAGCAGGCTCGCCGACAGGTCGCGCAGCACGCACGCCAGCCCGAGCGCGACCAGCAGCAGCCCCAGCACCTGCGGCTTGGCCGCCGAGTGCATCCGGGTCAGCAGGTCGGGGAAGCGCAGCAGCCCCACCGCCGCCACGAGCGACAGCAGCGCCCCGATCAGGATGAGCACCCCGCCGACGACGTCCACGACCCCGCTCACAGGGCCTCGCCCTCCTCGTCCTCGACGTCGTCGCTGCCCGGGGTGAAGCGGGCGATCGCGATCGACCCGACGAACCCGAGCAGCGTCGCCACGAGCAGCAGCGGCAGGTTCTCGGTGGTGCGGCGCAACGCGGCGTCGACCGCCACGGCGCAGATCGCCACGGCGACGAGCACGTCGAACGACAGGGCGCGGTCGAGCATCGTGGGTCCCAGCGTCATCCGGACGAGCACGAGGACGGCGGCGACCGTGAGCACCCCGGCTGCGGTCCCGACGAGCACGATCACGAGGCCCTCCCGTCGGCGGCCTCGGCGGCTGACGCCGCGTCGGCGGCGGCGTCGCGCGGGTGCTCGCGGGTGCGGACGGCGCGCAGCACCCGCCGCTCCTGCTCGAGCACGCGGGCGCGGACGGCCTCGATCGCCCGCTCGTCCTGGACGTCGATGGCGTGCAGGTACAGGGTGTGGCTGGCGCGGTGCGCCTCGACGACGACGGTGCCCGGCACGAGCGTGACCATCTCGGCCACCGCGGTGAGGACGATGTCGGACTCGCTGACCAGCCGCACGCCGACCAGCGCGTTGCGCAGGGGACGCGGCGGCACGAGCGTGATGCGGGCGACCTGCACGCTGGCGACGAGCACGTCGACCAGGAACCGGGCGACCAGCACGACGAACCCCACCGGCCGCACCCGAACGCCGAGCCGCAGCGGCGGCAGCGGCAGCACGACGCACACGAGCACGGCCACCAGCAGGCCGCCGACGAGCGACAGCGCGGTGTACGAGCCCCACAGCACCCAGCTCACCGCGGTGAGCCAGGCCACCGTCGGCAGCTGCACCGCCTGGTAGCGGCGCGGCCTGACCTGGCCGCTGCGCGTCACCCGCGTGTACGGGCTCACGGCGACCACCTCGCGTCGACGGCCTCGAGGTAGGGCGTGCGCTCGAGCAGGTCGCGCCCCGCCCGCTCGGTGTACCCGACCAGCGGGCCCGCCACCACGGTGAGGGCGAGGCCCACCAGCACCAGGGCGGCGGCGGGCGCGACCATCAGCGCCGGCAGCCGGGTGGGCAGCGCGTCGTCCTCGAGCAGCTGGTGCAGGTCGCGGTCGGACCCGTCGGAGTCGGCGACCTTCCGGGCGTCCTCGACCTCGCTGGTGCCGAACGACAGCGCACCGACCTGCACGTGCACGTGGCCGTGGTGGTGGGTGCTGGCGGCGGGCGGCGCGTCGTGGGCGTGAGCCTCCTCCTCGGACACCAGCTCGGCCATCGCGTGCGCCTGCTCGGGCGAGCGCCAGAACGCCAGCGCCCAGGTCTTCGCGACGGCGTAGAGGGTGAGCAGGCTGGTGAGCGTGCCGCCGGCCACGACGAGCAGGGCGAGCGCCGACCCGTCGTCCAGGCCCGCCTGCAGCAGCGCCACCTTGCCGAGGAACCCCGACATCGGCGGGATGCCGGCCAGGTTCATCGCCGGGACGAAGAACAGCACGCCGAGCAGCGGTGCGAGCCGAGCCAGGCCGCCGAGGCGCAGCAACGACGTGCTGCCGCCCCGGCGCTCGATCAGCCCCACGACGAGGAACAGCGCCGTCTGGATCGTGATGTGGTGCGCCACGTAGAACACCGCGCCGGAGACGCCGGCCTCGGTGGCCAGCCCGATGCCGAGCACCATGTAGCCGATGTGGCTCACCAGCGTGAACGAGAGCATGCGCTTGATGTCGGACTGCGCGATGGCGCCGAGGATGCCGATCAGCATCGTCAGCAGCGCCGCCCACAGCAGCAGACCGCTGAGCGGGCTGTCGGGGAAGACCAGGGTCTGCAGGCGGATGATCGCGTACACGCCGACCTTGGTGAGCAGGCCCGCGAACACCGCCGTCACGGGGGCCGGCGCGGTCGGGTAGCTGTCGGGCAGCCACAGCGACAGCGGGAACACCGCGGCCTTGATCGCGAACACCACGAGCAGCAGCAGCTGCAGCACCAGCGAGGTCGACGGCGGCAGGTCGGCCACCCGTTCGGCGACCTGCGCCGTGTTCAGCGTGCCCACCGCCGCGTAGACGGTGGCGAGCGCGATCAGGAACAGCATCGACGACACCACGTTGACGACCACGTAGATCGTCCCGGCGCGCACGCGCGCGGCCGTGCCGCCGAGCGTCAGCAGCACGTAGCTGGCGAACAGCAGCATCTCGAAGCTGACGAACAGGTTGAACAGGTCGCCGGCGAGGAAGGCGTTGGAGACGCCGGCCACCAGCGTGAGGAACGTCGGGTGGTAGATCGACACCGGCGCCTCGTCCTGCTCGTCGGCGACGCCCTGGCCGACGGAGTACAGCAGCACGGCGAGGGTGACGACGGACGACACCAGCAGCATCAGCGCGGCGAGCCGGTCGGCGACGAGCGAGATGCCGAGCTCCTGCCAGCCGCCGAGCCAGACCACCTGCGGCCCCTCGCGGTCGGCCGCGACCAGCAGCAGGACGGCGACCACCACGACCGCCGCGAGCACGGCGACGCTGACCGCCCGCTGCGCCCGCGGGTGGCGGAACAGCATCAGGGTGGCGCCGGTACCGAGCAGCGGCAGCAGCACCGGGAGCGGGACGAGGCTGGTCACCGACCCTCCTCCCCCGGCGCGTCGTCGTCGTCGCCGTCGTTGGCGAGGTCGTAGCTGTCGGAGGTGGCGTCGTCGAGCGCGAGCCGGCGGATGCGGGCGTCCTCGACGTCGTCCTGCACGTCGTCGTGCTGGTTGAGCTGCCAGCTGCGGTGCGCCATCGCGAGCAGGAAGGCCAGCGTGCCGAGGGTGATGACGATCGCGGTCAGCACCAGCGCCTGCGGCAGCGGGTCGGACATGTCCGCGGGGTCGGCCGAGCCCCAGAACGCCGACTCGCCGGCCGCGCCGCCGGCCGCCAGGAAGGCCAGGTTCACGCCGTTGCCGAGCAGGACCAGCCCGACCAGGACCCGGGTCAGGCTGCGCTCGAGCAGCAGGTACACCCCGCACCCGACCAGGACGGCGGTGCCGACGACGAGGGTGAGGTTGACGTCCATCAGGCCTCCTCCCCCGCTGCCTGCTCGGCCTCGCGCTGGGCGCGCAGGATCTGGCGGTCCAGGCGTGCGCCGAAGGTGCGCAGCAGGTCGAGCACCAGGCCGACGACGACCAGGTACACCCCGATGTCGAAGCCGACGGACGACACCAGGTGCAGCTCGCCGAGCAGCGGGAGGTCGACGTACACGTCGGCCGTCTGCAGCACCTCGCCGCCGAAGGCGACGGGCCCGAGGCCGGCGAGCGCGGCCACGAACAGGCCGGTGCCGATCAGCACCCCGGCGTCGACGGGCGCGGCCTCGTCGAGCTCGTACCTGCCGCCGGCCAGGTACCTGATCATCAGGGCCAGACCCATCACCATGCCGGCCGCGAAGCCGCCGCCCGGCAGGTTGTGCCCGGCGAGCAGCAGGTAGATCGAGAAGACCACCACGGTGTGGAAGGTCAGCCGGGTGACGACCTCGAACACGATCGACCGGCGGTCGGGACGCAGGGTGCGCGGACCGGGCAGCCACACCCGGCGTCCGCGGCTCGTCGGCTGCTTCTGCACGCCCTCCGGGTAGGGGATCTCGTGCACGCGGCGGATGCCGCGACCCGCGGGTGTCGAGGAAGATCAGGCTGGCCACGCCGGTCGCCGCGGCGACCAGCACCGAGATCTCGCCGAAGGTGTCCCAGGCGCGGATGTCGACCAGCGTCACGTTCACGACGTTGCGGCCGTAGCCGAACTCGTACGCCGCCTCCGGGAACGCCGCCGAGATCGGCGTCGCCGTGCGCGCGCTGCCCGCCACGAGCACGAAGCCCGCGACCGCGACACCGACGCCGGCGGCCAGCCCCATCCGCCAGAAGCGGGTGACCCGCAGCGGACGGTCGGTGAAGTACGCGGGCAGCCGGCGCAGCACCAGCACGAAGACCACCAGGCTGACCGTCTCGACGAGCACCTGGGTCAGGGCGATGTCGGGGGCGCCGTGCAGCAGGAACAGCAGCGCGCAGCCGTACCCGGTGACGCCGGCGAGCACCACCGCCCGCAGCCGCCGCCGCGACCGCACCGTCATGATCGCCGCCGCCGCCACGACGAGCACGACCAGCGGCTGGCCCGCGCGGTCCCAGGCGACGACGCGCAGCGGGGTGGTGTCGTCGAGCAGCTGCGCGACGAGCGCGCCGCCGGGCGCGAGCAGCACCACCGACAGGATGACGGCGAGGTAGACCGACACCGACCCGCGCTGGAAGGCGCCGGTGACCTCGACGGCCGCGCGGTCGACGCCGCGCACCACGAGCCGGTAGGCCTGCTCGGCGCTGACCGGGACGGCCAACCGGGCCTGGAACCGGCACAGCGGCTCGCGGACGACGAACAGCAGCACGCCCGCGACGACGCTGACGACCGACAGCAGCAGCGGGACGCCGAGGCCGTGCCACAGGGCGAGGTGCTCCTCGTGCCCGCCGGACGGCAGCGACCCGGCGTACGGCGTCAGCAGCGTGGTCAGCGGCGGACCGGCGAAGCCCAGCCCCAGGCCGAGCACCGCCAGCACGACGGGCGCCAGCACGAACCCCGCCGGGGGTCGCGCGCGCAGCACCGTGGGCTCGACGCCGGGCTTGGCGGCGAACGTCCCCCACAGGAACCGGGCGGTGTACGCGGCGGTCAGGCACGACCCGGCGACCAGCGCGACCAGCACGGCCGTGCCGGCCCACGCCGGGACGCCCTCGGTCTCGCCCCGGGACAGCTCGAGCAGCCCGTACCAGACGGTCTCCTTGCCGACGAAGCCGAGCAGCGGCGGCACGCCCGCCATCGAGGCGCCGGCCGCGACCGCGGCGACGGCGAGCACCGGCAGCCGCCGCCCCAGCCCGGACAGCTCGTGCAGGTCGCGCGTGCCGGTGGCGGAGTCGACGACGCCGACGACGAGGAACAGGGTCGCCTTGAACAGCGCGTGCGCGAGCAGCACGGCGGCGCCCGCGAGCGCGGCGGTGCGGCTGCCGATCGACAGGACGGTCATCAGGAAGCCGAGCTGGCTCACGGTGCCGTAGGCGAGCAGCAGCTTGATGTCGTTCTGCCGCAGCGACCGCCAGCCACCGACGAGCATCGTGGTGGCGCCCAGCGTCAGCAGCACCAGGTGCCAGCCCGGGACGACGGAGAACGCCGGTGCGAGCAGCGCCACCAGGTAGATGCCGGCCTTCACCATCGAGGCCGCGTGCAGGTAGGCGCTCACCGGCGTCGGGGCCGCCATCGCGCCCGGCAGCCAGAAGTGCAGCGGGAACTGCGCCGACTTGCTCAGCGCACCGAGCAGCACCAGCAGCACGGCCACCGTCGTGGCGGTGCCGGTGGGCGGGTCGGCGAGCAGCTCGCTGACGCGGAACGTGCCGGCCTCGCGGCCGAGCAGGAGCATGCCGACGAACATCGCCAGGCCGCCGACGGTCGTCACCATCAGCGCCTGCAGGGCGGCCAGCCGTCCGGCGCGCTTGGTGGGCTCGAACCCGATGAGCAGGAACGAGAAGATGGTCGTGAGCTCCCAGAACACGAAGAGCACCAGCAGGTCGTCGGCGAGCACCAGCCCGAGCATCGCGCCGACGAACGCCGTGAAGCTCGTGGCGAAGCCGGTGAGCGGCTCGTCGCCGGTGAAGTACCAGGGGCAGTAGGCCATCACCAGGACGCCGATGCCGGCGACGACGAGCACCATCACCCACTGCAGCGTCCCCAGCCGCAGGGCGAGGTCGAGTCCGAGCCCGGGCACCCACGGCACCACCTCGGTGATGGTCGCGCCGTCGAGCACCCGGCCGGTCTGCGCGAGGGCCCAGGCCGTCGCGGCCAGGGGCGCGAGCGAGAGCGGGAGGAACGCCCACCGTCCGAGCCGCCGCACGAGCACCGGCGCCACGAGGGCAGCCGCGACGTGGGCGAGGACGAGCAGGAGCACGGGGGCCGGCCTCTCGGTCGGAGGAGGTCGAGCCCCGAGTCTAGTGGGGCGCCTACTTCTTCTTGTCTGGCGCGTCGTCGGACGACAGCGCGGCGATGAAGGCCTCCTGGGGCACCTCGACCCGGCCGACCATCTTCATCCGCTTCTTGCCCTCCTTCTGCTTCTCGAGCAGCTTGCGCTTGCGGGTGATGTCACCGCCGTAGCACTTGGCGAGCACGTCCTTGCGGATGGCGCGGATGTTCTCGCGGGCGATGACGCGCGCGCCGATGGCGGCCTGGATCGGCACCTCGAACTGCTGGCGCGGGATCAGCTCGCGCAGCTTGCCGGCCATCATCGTCCCGTACGCGTAGGCCTTGTCCTTGTGCACGATCGCGCTGAACGCGTCGACCTGCTCGCCCTGCAGCAGGATGTCGACCTTCACCAGGTCGGCCACCTGGTCGCCGTCCATCTCGTAGTCGAGCGAGGCGTAGCCGCGGGTGCGCGACTTCAGCATGTCGAAGAAGTCGAAGACGATCTCGGCCAGCGGCAGCGTGTACCGCATCTCGACGCGCTCCGTGGACAGGTAGTCCATGCCGCGCAGCGAGCCCCGCTTGGACTGGCACAGCTCCATGATCGTGCCGATGAACTCCGACGGCGCCAGCACGGTGGCCCGCACGACGGGCTCGCGCACCTCGCTGATCTTGCCGTCCGGGTACTCGGACGGGTTGGTGACGACGACCTCGCTGCCGTCGTCGAGGGTGACCTCGTAGACGACCGAGGGAGCCGTCGAGATCAGGTCGAGGCCGAACTCGCGCTCGAGCCGCTCGCGGACGATCTCGAGGTGCAGCAGGCCGAGGTAGCCGCAGCGGAAGCCGAACCCGAGCGCGAGCGAGGTCTCGGGCTCGTAGACGAGGGCGGCGTCGTTGAGCTTGAGCCGGTCGAGGGCGTCGCGCAGCAGCGGGTAGTCGGAGCCGTCGATCGGGAACAGCCCGGAGAACACCATCGGCTTGGGGTCGCGGTAGCCGCCGAGGTCCTCCCCGGCCGGCTTGGCCGCGTTGGTGACCGTGTCGCCCACGCGCGACTGGCGCACGTCCTTGACGCCGGTGATGAGGTAGCCGACCTCGCCGACGCCGAGGCCCTTGGTGGGTTCCGGCTCGGGCGAGCTCACGCCGATCTCGAGCAGCTCGTGGTGCGCGCGGGTCGACATCATCACGATCTTCTCGCGCGGGTGCAGCATGCCGTCGACGACGCGGACGTAGGTGACGACGCCGCGGTAGGTGTCGTAGACCGAGTCGAAGATCATCGCCCGGGCCGGGGCGTCGGGGTCGCCGACGGGCGCCGGGCACCTCGGCGACGATGCGGTCGAGCAGCTCGGAGACGCCGGCGCCGGTCTTGCCGGAGATGTGCAGCACGTCGGAGGGGTCGCAGCCGATCAGGCCGGCCAGCTCGTCGGCGTACTTCTCCGGCTGCGCGGCCGGCAGGTCGATCTTGTTCAGGACCGGCACGATCGCGAGGTCGTTCTCCATCGCCAGGTACAGGTTGGCGAGGGTCTGGGCCTCGATGCCCTGCGCGGCGTCGACCAGCAGCACCGCGCCCTCGCAGGCGGCCAGCGAGCGCGAGACCTCGTAGGTGAAGTCGACGTGCCCGGGGGTGTCGATCATGTTCAGCGCGACCGTGGTGCCGTCGACCTCCCACGGCATGCGGACGGCCTGCGACTTGATCGTGATGCCGCGCTCGCGCTCGATGTCCATCCGGTCGAGGTACTGGGCGCGCATCGCGCGCGCCTCGACCACGCCGGTGATCTGCAGCATCCGGTCGGCCAGCGTCGACTTGCCGTGGTCGATGTGGGCGATGATGCAGAAGTTGCGGATCTGCGCCGGCGGCGTGGCGGCGGGCACCAGTCCGGTGCGGGCCTGCGGGGACATCGGGGGACGCGACCTCGTTCGGTTCTCGGGATCGCCGCACGGCGGCGCGGCGGGCGGGAGCAGCCGCCATCGTCCCACGCGGAACGCGGTCGCCGGGCCGGTGCCCCGCCCGCGACCCTGGTGACGTGACCGACCACGCCGAGGACCCCGTGCCCCAGGTCGACTACCTGCGCACCTGCGTGCGCCCGCCCTGGCAGGACCTGCCCGAGGCCGTGCGTGCCGCGGTGGGCGAGGTGGCCGGCTCGCCCGTCGTCGACGGCGGGACGCCCGTCGGGAGCGGGTTCACCGGTGGGTTCGCGGCGGTCGTGGGCCTCGCGGACGGGCGCTCGGTGTTCGCCAAGGCCGGGTCCGGGACGAACCCGCACCTGCTGGAGGCGTACGCCACCGAGGCCGGGGTGCTGGCCGCGCTGCCCGCGGCGGCACCGGCGCCCGCGCTGGTCGGGTCGCGGCACCTGCCCGCGGGCGCGGCCGACGACGCCTGGTGCTGGACTGGCTCGGCGCCCGCCGCGGCTGGTCCTGACCCTCCCCGCCACCCGCGGAGTGTGAGTCCTGGGCGCGGCACGCCGGGCGTGTCGCGCCTGGGGCTCACACTCGGCGTGCAGGGGGGACGGGTGAGCGCAGGTCGTGGCTAGGGTGCGGGCGTGACCAGGCCCTGGGTGCGCACCCTCGCCCGTGCCGTGGGCGACGGCCTGGTGGCCGCGGCCCGCGGCGCCGTCCGCACCCGCACGACCGGCAACTCGTCGGACCGCGCGCCGTCCCGGACGAGGCGCCGACCGGCGGGCGCGCAGCCGACGGCCGCTCCCCCGGCGTCCGCGTACCCCGGCGACTTCACCGGGACGGCGAGCGTCGCCTACGACCCGCGCCAGGACGGCGACGCCGACCCCGGCGAGGTGGTGTGGGGCTGGGTGCCGTTCGAGGAGGACCACTCCCGGGGCAAGGACCGGCCGGCGCTGGTCGTGGGCCGCGACGGCCGGTGGGTGCTGGCGCTGATGCTGACCAGCAAGGACCACGACCTCGACGCCGAGCGGCAGCGCCGGTACGGCCGCGACTGGGTCGACGTCGGCGCCGGCGCCTGGGACGCGCGCGGCCGACCGAGCGAGGTGCGCCTGGACCGCGTGCTGCGCCTGGACCCCGACGGCATCCGCCGCGAGGGCGGCCGGCTCGACCGCGCCACCTTCGACCGCGTGGCGGGCGCCCTGCGCGAGCGGTACGGCTGGACCTGAGCAGCCCGCCCGCGCCGATTCCCGTCCGGCACGCCCCGGCTGGTACCCTCGACCACGCGTGTCCGCTGGTCGTGCGGGCGCCAGTTCCACCGCGACACAGACGCCGCGGACCCTCCCCACGGTCCCGCGTCCGGCGTCGCAGCCCTCACCGACCTACCCGACCGTGCCGGTGCGTCCGGCAGCCAGACCAGTGGAGAGACCACCCGTGGCGAACATCAAGTCCCAGATCAAGCGGATCAAGACCAACGAGAAGGCGCGCCTGCGCAACAAGGCGGTCAAGTCCGAGCTGAAGACGGCGATCCGCGCGTTCCGCGACGCCGCCAAGGCCGGCGACAAGGACGCCGCGGCCACCGCGCTCGCGAAGGCCTCGCGGCGTCTCGACAAGGCCGCCAGCAAGGGCGTCATCCACAAGAACCAGGCCGCCAACCGCAAGTCGGCGATGGCCAAGGCCGTCGGCCAGCTCTGAGCAGGCGTCCCGCAGCACCTCCGGCCGACCCCCGTCACGCACCGCGTGGCGGGGGTCGTCCGCGTCCGGAGCCGGTGGGTCAGGAGCTGGCGGTTCAGGAACCGACGGGTCAGGAACCGGCGGGTGAGGCGCCGGTGAGCCGCAGCACGAGCCGCTCGATGGTGTAGTCGCGGTCCTCGGTGCGGCCCCGGCTGACCCGTCCGACCATGACGCCGCCCTTGAGGGCGGTGTCGGCCTCCGCCAGCGCCACCACGGCGTCGGCCAGGTCGGGCGCCGACCACGCCGCGAGGTCGCGGCGGGCGCGGTCGACCATCCACGAGGCCATGCCGAGGTCGCGCGCGGCGCCGGGACCGCGGCCCGCCGCCGCGACCTTCGCCATCGCCCGCACCTTCATGGCGATCACCGCGACCAGCGGGATGGGGTCGACGCCGGTGTCGAGGGCCCGCCGCACCAGCAGCAGCGCCTTGCCTGCGTCGCGGGCGACGACGGCGTCGGCCACCTCGAACCCGTCGGCCTCGGCGCGGCCCTGGGTGACGGAGCGGACGTGGTCGACGTCGACCGCGCCCTGCACGTCGTCGAGCAGGCCGGCGCAGGCCGACGCCAGCTCGGCCAGGTCGGACCCGTACGCCTCGACGAGCAGCTGCGCGGCCCGGGTCGAGATGGTGCGGCGACGGTCGGCGAACTCGGCGGCGACGAACGACAGCCGGTCGTTGTCGTTCTTGATCGCCGGGCAGTCGACCCAGACCGCACCGGTGGCGCCCTTGGCGGTGTCGAGCACCTTCTTGGCCCTCGGCCCCCCGCCGTGGTGCAGCACCAGCACGACGTCGTGCTGCACGTCGGCGAGATAGCCCAGCACGTCGAGCTGCAGGGCGTCGTCGGCGTCGGCGAGGCCGCGCACCAGGATCACGCGGGGCTCCTCGAACAGCGAGGGGCTGGCGAGCACGGCGAGCGAGCCGGGCTGGTACGCCTCGGCCGACAGCTCGGTGACCTCGACGGCGGGGCCCGCGTCGCCGGCGGCCGCGGCCGCACGGACGGCGTGCACGACCCGGTCGACCGCGCGGGAGGCCAGCAGCTGCTCGGCGCCGGTGACCACGACGACGGGGGCGGGCGTGGCCTCGCGCCACGACCTCGCGGCGGACGCGACGCTGCGGCGGGCGGGAGGCACGGGCACAGCCTGCCACGGCGGTCCGACGGGCCGGACGCGCGCCGCGGGCCCGTCTGCGCGCGTGCCGCAGGGTGGCGCGGTCGGTGAGGCGGCCCGCGGCGCGCGCCCCGCGCCCAGGTGGCGTGCGCCCCTCCCCCGACCACCAGGTCGCCGTCGGTGTCGGTGCGCAGCACCAGGGCGCCCGAGGCCTCCAGGTCCTGCAGGGTCGACGCTGCGGGGTGCCCGTAGTCGTTGTCGCGGCCCGCGCTGACCAGGGCTACCCGGGCCGCCACGACGTCGTACAGCGGCGGGTGCTGGTGCGCAGACCCGTGGTGGGCGACGGTGACGACGTCGACCGGCAGCAGGTCGGGACGGGTGTCGAGGGTGGCCGTCAGCGCCCGCTGCCCCGGCGGCTCGAGGTCGCCGGTGGCGAGCAGGGTCAGGCCCCCGGTGCGCACGTGCAGCACCACGCTGGCGTCGTTGACCGACTCCTCGTCGGCGTCGGAGCTGCGACCCGCGGCGGCCGTCGGCCACAGCACCTCGACCTGCACGCCGCCGCCGAGCGCCCACCGCGTGCCCGCCACGACGGGCCGGGTGCCCACGCCCGCCCCGGCGACCGCGGCGTCGGCGGCCTCGACCCCCCGCTCGGGCAGTGCCAGCGGGCTGACCGCCACCTCGCCGACGGGGCGCTCGCGCAGGGCGCCGGCCAGGCCGTCGACGTGGTCGGCGTGGAAGTGGCTGAGCACCACCAGGTCGAGCGTCTCGACCTCGAGGCGGCGCAGGCACGCGTCGAGCAGGTCGGCGTCGGGACCGGCGTCGACCAGCAGGGCCGACCTCGGGCCCGTGCGCACCGCCACCGCCTGGCCCTGGCCGACGTCGCACGCCGCCACCTGCCACTGGCGCGACGGCGTCCAGCGGTCGAGGACGGTGTCGGCGGCGCCGAGCTGCACCAGGACGACCACGACGACGGCGCCGGCGCCGGGCGCTAGCAGCCGGCGGGAGCGGGACCGCGGGTGGCCGGCTCGTGCCGTGCGCGGTGGGCGGCGCAGCAGCACCGCGGCCAGCAGCACCCCGAGCACCGTCAGCGCCGCCAGCAGCGCCGCCCCGGGGACGCCCTCGGGCCAGGGGACGGCGGCGTGCGGCACGTCGGCTCCGGCGCGCGCGACCGCCGCCACCCAGCGCACGGGCCAGCCCGCCACCCACGCCAGCGCCTCGGCCGACTGCGGCCACACCGGTGCGAGCACCGCCGCGAGCACGCCCAGGACGGTCGCCGGGGCCACGGCGGGGGCCACCAGGACGTTGGCCGGCACCGCCACCAGCGAGACCTGCGGTGCCAGCAGCACCGTCACCGGCGCGCACACCGCCTGCGCGGCGAGGGGGACGGCGAGCGCGGCCGCGAACCAGCGCGGCACGCGGGTGCCCATCGTCGACGTCCACGGCCCCGCCAGCACCAGGAGCCCGCCCGTGGCCAGCACCGACAGGGCGAAGCCCGCCGACCGCGACAGCCACGGGTCGACCACGCACAGCACCACCACCGCGACCGACAGCGCCGGCACCCCGGCCGCGCGCCGCGACCCGGCGAGGCCCGCCAGGCCGACCAGCCCCATGCAGGCGGCCCGCAGCACGCTCGGCTCGGGCCGCGCCAGCACGACGAACCCGAGCGCGACCGCGACGGCGACGACCACCCGGGTGCGGCGCCGAGCCCCGGCCGCGGTGAGCACCAGCACGGCCGTGCCGCACAGGAGGGTGAAGTTGGCACCGCTGACCGCTGCGAGGTGGGTCAGGCCCGTGGTGCGCATGTCGTCCTCGAGATCGGGAGGCAGGCCCGAGGTGTCGCCGACCACGAGCGACGGCAGCAGACCGCGGGCATCGGGCGGCAGGCCGGCGCAGGCGGCCCGCAGCCCCTCGCGCAGCCGGGTCGCCGCCGCCCAGACGGCGCCTGCGGGCGCCACCTGCTCGGGCGGCGCCGTGGCCAGCAGCAGCCCGACCGCGGCGTCGCCGGGCTCGGTGGCCACCAGCCGGCCGCGCACCCGGAGGGTCTCGTCCGGTGCGACGACGTCCCAACCGGTTCCGCCGAGCACCACGAGCGGCGCCCGCGCCGGTGACCGGCTGCCACGCCCCTCGACCTCGCGCGCCAGCACGCGCACGACCCAGCGCTCCTCGTCCTGCCAGGGCCGGCCCGGGTCGGCGCGCACGCGGGCGGGGTCGGTGCGCACCACGACCAGCGCCTCGACCGTCGCCTCGTCGCCGACCAGGGACGCGATCGGGCCGTGCGTCGTCACCGCGGCGCGCACGGCCGTCGACGTCAGCACCACGGCCAGCACGGCCAGCGCCAGTGCCGCCGCGGTACCGCGCGCCGCGGC
This sequence comes from uncultured Actinomycetota bacterium, assembly GCA_963715595.1. Lineage (GTDB taxonomy): Bacteria > Actinomycetota > Actinomycetes > Actinomycetales > CAWJMD01 > MFD01275-22. Next base: position 913,920 of record OY970255.1, on the reverse strand, counting down.
CGCCCGCACCTCACGGCGACGCGCTCGGGCCGCCCGGACCAGGCCGAGCGCCGCCACCACGGCCACCGCGGCGCCCACGCCGGTGTGGACGGGGTCGAGGGCGACGGCGGTGGCCGCACCGGCCCAGGCGGTCGCGGCCGACGGCACCAGGCGCAGGTCGGGCGGCGGCAGGGCCGCAGCGGGGCCGCTCACACCCGCACCTGGTCGCGCAGCCGCTCGAGCAGCTTGTCGCCGATGCCCTCCACCTCCCCCAGCTCGTCGACGCCCGAGAAGCGGCCGTTCGCCGTGCGCCAGTCCAGGATCCGTTGTGCGAGAACGGGACCGATGCCATCGAGGGCGTCGAGCTGCTCGAGCGTCGCGGCGTTCAGGTCGACCGGTCCGGCGGCGGTCGGGGCCGCCCCGGACCCGGGGGCCGGTGGCGCGGGCAGGGCGAGCGCCTCGCCCTCGCGCGGCAGCACCACCTGCTCGCCGTCGACGACGGGCCGGGCGAGGTTCACCAGCCCGAGGTCGGCCAGGGGACCCGCACCGCCCGCCTCCTGCACCGCGTCGGCGACGCGGGCACCGGCCGGCACCCGGACGAGCCCGGGCCGGGCGACCTCGCCGACCACGTGCACGACCACCTCGCCCGTGGCCCCGGCAGCCGGTTCGACACCGCCCGAGGCCATCTCGGCCGACGCCGTCGACGACGGGCTCGACGGCACCGGCACCGCGGGTGCGAGCGCCGCGCGGTCGGGCACCGGCGCCCCTGCGACGAGGTCGAGCGCGCCCGCGCGCAGGGCCAGCGCGACCGCGAGCACCACGAGCACGGCGACGGCGCCGGCCGCCGCGGCAGGCGTCGGGCGCCAGCGTCCGCCGCGCACCGTGCGCGGGACCAGCGGGGAGCCCGGGCCGCCCGCGCGGTGCCGGGCGCGCGCACCGGCGGGCGCGGGATCGTCGAGGTGGTCGTCGGACGGCTGCGCTGGGGAGTCGTCACCCGCGTGCGCGAGCGGGAGCACCAGGACCCGGGCCCGGCCGCCCTCGTCGGGGGCGGCCGGCACCCAGCCGGCGCGTGGGCGTGAGGACGGGTTCGCGATGGCGGGCACGGGGCCACCCTCCGGCGCCCCGCCGACGTCCGGGTCCGTCCCGGCCGTCACCTGTGGACGACGGCCGCCGGACGGGGCCTGTGGACGACGCGAGGGTGCCGCTGGTCAGGCGGCCGGTGCGACGACCAGGCCGACGGTGCCGGGGCCGACGTGGGCGCCGACGACCGCACCGACCTCGCTGACCCGCACCTCGCCCGCCACGTCGAGCCGCGAGCCCACCAGGGCCGCCAGCTCGGCCGCGCGCTCGGGGTTCGCGAGGTGGTGCACGACGACGTCGACGGGTGCGCCACCCGCGGACTGCGCGGCCAGCTCCGCGAGCCGCGCGAGCGCTCGTCCGGCGGTGCGCACCCGCTCGAGCGGCTCGACCGAGCCGTCGACGAGCTGCAGCAGGGGCTTCACCGACAGCGCCGACCCGAGCAGGGCCTGCGCGGCCCCGATGCGTCCGCCGCGGCGCAGGTGCTCCAGGGTCTCGACGTAGAACCACATCCGGACGCGGTCGGCGTGCTCCCGGGCGACGCCGGCGACGGCCTCGCCGTCCAGACCGGTCGCCGCGGCACGCACCGCGGCCAGCACAGTGAGGCCCAGCCCCATCGCGAGCGAGCGCGAGTCGACCACGTGCACGGGCACCGGGGCGTTGCGGGCCGCGAGGCGGGCGCCGGCGCAGGTGCCGGACATCTGCCCGGACAGGTGCACCGACACGACCTCCTGCGCGCCCGCCTCGGCCAGCCGTCGGTACGCGGCGAGCAGCGCGGTCGGGGCGGGGCGGGAGGTGGTCACCGGGGTGCGTCGCCGCAGCGCCTCGACGAGCTCGACGCCCGACACGTCGGGCTCCGGGTGGGGCACCCCGCCGAGGACCACCTCGAGCGGCACCACGGCGACGCCGGCCGCCCGGACGAGGTCGCCAGGGAGGTAGGCGGTGGAGTCGGTGACGACGCCGACCCGGGGCGTGCCGTCGCCCTCCCCGCGCGGGGCGGGGGCGGGGTCGGACGGCACGCCCCGAGCCTAGTGCGGCTCACCCGAGCGGGAGTCGCACCTCGGCGGACGGGCCGGTGCGGATGCTCGGGGTACCGGCCCCGAGCGCGCTCCACACCTCCACCCGCACGGTCCCGGACCGCAGGTCGCCGAGCGACCCGGAGGAGGACGCGAGCCCGGCCGACTGCGCGTACGTCTCGTCCCCGGGGACCGGATCGGTGGCGAAGTAGCGGTAGGTCTCGACCCGTTCCCACGAGCCGTCACCGGTCAGGTCGTACGAGACGCGCACCTGCGTCGCGAGGCCGACCTCGGTGCCGGCGTCGACCGGGACGGAGAAGCGGGTGGTCCCGCCGTCGTGGTCGCCGGTGACCCCGGTGGCGGTGAAGACCGCCGGGTGGTGCGGGGTCCCGTCGTGGTTCACGCCCTCGGCCGACGGCGAGCTGGACCCTGCCGTCGGTGCCACCCGCGCGGAGCGTGCCGTCGGCCTGCAGGTGCAGCACGGCCTCGGTCGGCGGGTCGGTGGGCGGGTCGGTCGGCGGGTCCGGTGGGCGGGTCGGTGGGCGGGTCGGTGGGGCCGGTGCCCGCCGGTTCCCGCTCCCCCGCTCCAGGTGTACGCCCCGAGGTGGCCGTCTTGCCGGGCGGCACCGCCAGCGCTGGTGCCGTCGGAGAACGTCACCGTCAGCGGCGATGCCGGCGATGTTCGACGCGACGTAGGTGCGCTGCGCCGTTCTTGGTGAACACCGAGGCCAGCGGGTGGTTCGGCGGTGACCGTCGGTGTCGACGGTGCCGAGCGCGGCGAGGTTGCGGATCCAGTGGAAGGTGTGCGCCTGGCTCTCGCCCTCCTCGGCGGTGTAGCCGCGGGTTGGCCCGGAACTTGCGCCAGCGCGCGCGTCCGGCGTCGCCGAGCGCCAGGAACTCCCAGAGGATGTCCTGCCAGACGCTCGGGTGGCCCGCCGTTGTTGCGGACCATCTCGGTCGTAGTTGCGTCTTGACGTACGCCGGGTCGGTAGCCGAGGTAGAGGTGGCCGCCGGTGACCGGCAGCATGTTGATGCCCTGGATCATCTCCGGGCTCGGCGCTGAACCAGGTGGCGTACGCGCCGCCGTCGCCCCAGACCATGCCGACCGTCGCGTGGCCGAAGCCCGCCGGGAAGTTCGTCGTTGTCGACGTCGAACCAGTACTCCTGGATCGCCGCGGCCTGGGTGGTGTAGATGTAGATGCCCGGCGTCGCGGACGGCGGTGTTGCCGGTGGCCTGGCCCCACTGGATCAGGGCGTTGGCGAAGTTCATCCCCTCCGACGAGGACTCCTGGTTGTTGCCGGCGGCGAACGCGCCGTGCCCGGAGGCCCAGTCGTGGCCGGCGTAGATGTCGAAGTCGCGCAGGTACGGGAAGCGCGTGTCGGCGCGGTCGTAGTTGTTGGCGTCGCGGATCAGCAGGTCGACCATGCCGCCGTACTGGCTCGGTCGGCGGCCCAGGTCGGGTCGAACTTGGCCAGGGTCGCCGCGGCGGCGATGAAGTAGCCGTAGTGGAAGTGGTGGTCGTTGAGCTCCTGGTCGGAGCCGTACGACGCCGGGTAGCCGATCAGCGTGCCCCAGTTGCTGGTCGTAGTAGAACACCCGCTCGGTCTTGCCCGGCGGGGCGGTGAACCAGTCGGTGAGCGTGCTGCGGATCGCGTCGAGCGCGCGTGTCGCGGACTGCGGTGTCGCCGACCTGGTCGGCGATCTCGGCGATCCGGGCGGCGCGGCCGAGGCCCTTGCCGGTCCAGTAGGTGTCGGCTTGCCGTCGCTCTCCATCGGGTCGGCCCGCGACCGCGGTCGAGGTAGCTGGTCGAGCGTCGGTCGCGGTCGGCGCCGCGAGCCGTGCGCGACCGCGGGCACCTCCGGCAGCACGCCGTGTGAACGTCATCGGACGTGCGTGAAGCGACGACGCGCCGACCAGCACCTTCATCGGGCCGCGCGGCGACGACGTAGGTCTGCGCGATCGGGGTGGCGCCGGTCAGCGACCTGCCACTGGTGCGGGTAGAGCGCGACGACGGTGCCGGCTCGCGGTGCCCTCGCGGGCGGTGGTGGTGAACGCGTAGGTGGTGTTCACCGTCGCCGGCGCCGGGTCGTAGTCGTAGCGACACCGGGTGCCGGTGACGTGCGCGTGGGCGTACCGGCCGTAGCGTGGCCGGCCAGGCGCGCTGCGGCCGCGTGGCGTTCCGGACGGTGGTCGGCAGCACGGCGACGGAGAAGTAGCCCTTGCCGGCCAGGGTGGAGGTGATCGGTGCTGCCGCTGACCGTCCAGGTCGCGCCGGTCGGGGCGTACGCGACGTAGTCGTGGCCGCGCGACGCGTGAAGCCGATCCGGGCGCCGCTGTTGCGCACCAGACGGTGGGCGCCGGCGGTGGTCGATCTGCGCGTCGCCGCCGGTGACCTGGTAGTACGACGAACGGCAGGCCGTGGCCGATGGTGGCGCGCAGGGTCCGGGTGCCGTCGCTCCAGTACGGGGTGACGGTCCAGTCGGTCCAGTCGTCGACCTGCGACCGTCGGGGGCGTTGAGCCCGGCGACGCCCGACGACGAGGTCCTCGCGCGTACGGGAAGTGGTACTCCCCGACCCCGGTCGGCGGTGCCGGTGATCGGCGGGCGTGGTCGTGTACGAGAAGCCGAGCCCGCCGGCGATCGGCTGTCGTAGGACGCCGGGTGCGCGTGCAGCGGCTCGCTGAAGGAGCAGCTCGGCCTTCTTGCACAGCAGCGAGCGACCACCAGTCGTTGGTGGGCACCGGCCCGGCCGGGGCGTTGGCGGTGAGCGCACTGCCGCGGGTTGGTGGCGAGGTCGCCGCAGCCGCCGGGCAGCGGCCCGACCGCGGTCGGTGGTGTAGCTGCCGGCGCCCACCTGCACCGGACCCGCGGCCTGGGCGGCACCGCCGGCCACCGCGACCAGCCCGGAACCGGCCAGCGCGGCCACCCCGAGCGCCGCGAGCAGCCTGCTGCCCCTGACGCGCACCGTCGCTGCCCCTGCCCTGCCCCTGCGTCCCATCGTCTACCCCGATCGTCGACGTCGTCGCGTGTGAGAGCGCTCTCAGCACGGACGAAACTAGACAGGTCGGACGCATCGGTCAAGAGGTCAGGCGCCTCCACCACCGACTTCGCGAGGCGAGCGACTACTCCACGAGGCCCGCCCAGCACGTTCGGTAGGCGACCACCTACTGAACGAGGTGAACGAGAAGGGGGACGGGGAGATCAGGCGGAGCCGCGCTCGACCAGCTCGGCCGCGAAGACGTGCGAGCGGGCGCGGGCGGTGCCCTCGCGGCGGCCCGCCAGCTGCTCCAGCAGCAGCTCGACGGCGCCGTGGGCCATCGCGGCGACCGGGTTGACCACCGTCGTCAGCGGCGGTGTCGAGTCCCGCGCGACCGCGAAGTCGTCGAACCCGACCACCGCGACGTCGTCCGGCACGGAGCGGCCGGCCGCGGCGAGGGCGTCGAGCGCACCCAGTGCCATCACGTCGGACGCGACGAACAGGCCGTCGAGGTCGGGGTGCGACTCGAGCAGCGCGGCCGTGGCGGCTCGCCCGCCGGCGCGGGTGAAGTCGCCCTCCCCCACCGCGTCGTCGGTCAGGCCCGCGGCGGCGACGGCCTCGCGCCAGCCGGCGAGCCGGTCGGCGCCCGCGCTCATGTCCTGCGGGCCGGCCACCGTCGCGATCCGCCGGCACCCGCGGGCGACGAGCCGCGCGACGGCGACGCGTCCGCCCTCGACGTTGTCGACGTCGACGAAAGGCGTTGCGGCGGAGGAGTTCCAGGGGCGACCGATGAAGACGTGCGGGACGTCCATGCGTCCCATCGCCTCGACCAGGCCGTCGCCCTCGTGGTGCGACACCACGACCGCACCGTCGGTGTGCCCGCCGCGCAGGTACCGCACCATCCGCTCGACACCCTCGTCGCGCTGGCGGATCAGCAGCACCATCTGCAGCGCGGTCGGCGCCAGCGCCCGGGCCACGCCGTGCAGCGTGCCCGCGAAGAACGGGTCGGAGAAGACCATCGAGTCCGACTCGGGCACCACGACGGCGATCGAGTCGGTACGCCGGGTGACCAGGCTGCGGGCGGCGAGGTTCGGCGTGTACCCCAGCTCGCGGACGGCCTCCTCGACCGCCTGCTGGGCCACGGCGCTGACCTTCGCGCCACCGTTGACCGCACGCGACACCGTGGCCCGCGACAGACCGGCGAGCGCGGCGACCTCCTCGAGCGTCGGCGGGCCGGAGCGGCCCCGTGCCGCTCCCGCCCGTCCGGCGTCCTCGCCGGTGCCGCCGTCCGCCACGATCAGCCGGGGACCACGTTGACGATCTTGGGAGCCCGGACGATGACCGTGCGCGGGGGCACGTCGCCCAGCGCGCTCACGACGGCGGGGAGCGCCAGCGCCTGGGCGCGCAGGTCGTCCTCGCCGATGTCGGGTGCGACCTCCAGGCGGCCCTTCACCTTGCCGGCGACCTGCACCACGCAGGTGACGGTCTGCTGCACCAGCAGCGCCTCGTCGACGGGCGGCCACTGGGCCAGGGCCACCGCCGGCTCGTGCCCGAGCCGCGCCCACAGGTCCTCCGCCGTGTACGGCGCGAACAGGCTCAGCACGAGCGCGACGACCTCGCTCGCCTCGCGCACCGCCGGGTCGGCGCCGCCGACGCCGCCGTCGATCGCCTTGCGGGTGACGTTGACCAGCTCCATCAGCCGCGCCACGACCACGTTGAACTTCAGCTGCTCGACCAGCTCGCCGCAGTCGTGCAGCGTGCGGTGCGTGACCGCCCGCAGCGCCGGGTCGCCTCCGGACGGGTCGGTGCCCGCGGGCGAGGTGACGTCGGCGCCCAGCCGCCAGGCCCGCGCCAGGAACCGCGCCGAGCCGGCCGGCGACACGTCGGCCCAGTCGATGTCGTCCTCGGGCGGACCGGCGAACGCCATCGTCAGGCGGATCGCGTCGACGCCGTGCTCGTCGAGCTGCTCGGTCAGCTTGACCAGGTTGCCGCGCGACTTGCTCATCTTCTTGCCGTTCATGCCGACCTTGCCCTGGCCCAGCAGGCGGGTGAACGGCTCGTCGAACGACAGGTGCCCCAGGTCGTGCAGCACCTTGGTGACGAACCGCGCGTACAGCAGGTGCAGGATCGCGTGCGTGACGCCGCCGACGTACTGCTCGACCGGCGCCCACTCGGCGACGTCGGCGGGGTCGAACGGCACGTCGTCGCGGCCCGGCGAGCAGTAGCGCCACAAGTACCAGGACGAGTCCACGAAGGTGTCCATCGTGTCGGTGTCGCGGCGCGCGGCGCCGCCGCACGACGGGCAGTCGACGTCGACCCAGTCCTCGGCCCCGCCCAGCGGCGACGTGCCCTTCGGCAGCAGGTCGAGCCCCTCGGCCGGGGGCAGCTCGACCGGCAGCTGGTCGAGCGGCACCGGCACCTCGCCGCACGCGTCGCAGTGGACGATCGGGATCGGCGTGCCCCAGTAGCGCTGGCGCGAGATCAGCCAGTCGCGCAGCCGGAAGTTGGTGGCGGTGGCGCCCAGGCCGTCGCCCTCCAGCTCGGCGGTGATCGTCGCGATCGCGTCGGCCTTCGACTTCCCGTCCAGCGCACCGCTGTTCACGATCGCGCCGTCGCCCGAGGTGGCGACGCCGGACTCGGCCGGGTCGGGCAGCGGCTCGCCGTCGTCACCCCGGACGTCGACCACCGTGCGCACCGGCAGGTCGAACGCGCGGGCGAAGTCGAGGTCGCGCTGGTCGTGCGCCGGCACCGCCATGATCGCGCCGTGGCCGTAGTCGGCCAGCACGTAGTCGCTGACCCAGATCGGCAGCCGCTCGCCGTTGACCGGGTTGACCGCGTACCGCTCCAGGAACACGCCGGTCTTCGGCCGGTCGGTCGACAGCCGCTCGATCTCGCTCTCGCCGCGCACCTGCTCGACGTAGGCCTCGAACTGCTCACGCACCTGCGCCGACGCACCCTCGACCAGCTCGGCGGCCAGGTCGGCGTCGGGCGCGACCACGAAGAACGTCGCGCCGTGCAGGGTGTCGGGGCGCGTGGTGTAGATCGTGACCGGCTCGTCGCGACCCTCGATCCGGAACCGGACGTCGGCGCCGCGCGAGCGCCCGATCCAGTTGCGCTGCATCGTGACGACCTTGGAGGGCCAGGTGCCCTCCAGCGTGTCGAGGTCGTCGAGCAGCTGGTCGGCGTACTCGGTGACCTTGAAGTACCACTGGGTCAGCTTCTTCTTGGTGACCGGGGTGTCGCAGCGCTCGCACAGGCCGCCGACGACCTGCTCGTTCGCCAGGACGGTCAGGTCCTTGGGGCACCAGTTCACCTGGGAGGGCTTGCGGTACGCCAGACCCCGCGAGTACAGCTGCAGGAACAGCCACTGGTTCCAGCGGTAGTACTCGGGGTCGCAGGTGATCAGCATGCGGTCCCAGTCGAACGCGCACGCGTAGCGGCGCATCGAGGCCTTCTGCTGCGCGATGTTGTCGTAGGTCCACTGCCGCGGGTCGAGCCCGCGCTGGATGGCGGCGTTCTCGGCGTTCAGGCCGAAGGCGTCCCAGCCGATCGGGTGCATGACGTTGTAGCCGCGCTGCACCCAGTACCGGGCCAGCACGTCGCCCAGCGCGTACGCCTCGGCGTGACCCATGTGCAGGTCTCCCGACGGGTACGGGAACATGTCGAGCACGTACTTCTTGGGGCGCTCGTCGTCGGGGCGCCCGCTGCGGAACGGCGCCATCTCGTCCCAGACGGGCAGCCAGCGCGCCTCGATCGCGTGCGGGTCGTACCGGTCCTGGGTGGTCTCCTGCTGGACCTCGGTCATCTCTCTCCACTGCTCCTCGGTGTGGACGCGCCGGCGTCGAGCGGTCCCGGCATGGAAAGACCCCTCACGCAGGAGGGGTCAGCCGCGCTGGTCGGGGCCCGTGGCCCGGTGGATCAGCGCGGCCCGGCAAGCAGGAGTCGGCGTCGCACCCCGTCAGCCTAGCCCAGTCCCCGCGGCGCCGGCACGGGCCGTCGCCTCGCGCACCGCGGAGGCGACGACCTCGCCCACCGCGGCGTGCGTCAGCCAGTCCCAGTGCAGGCCGTCGGGGTTGCCGCCGCCGCGCGCGTGCATCGCCTGCACCACCTGCTCGACGTCGGCCACCGCGACCCCGTGCCGCGCCGCCCACGCACGGCACGCCCGCACCGACGGCGCGTGGGTCGCGTCGGAGGGGTACAGCGCCGAGCGCCAGGGCGACGGCGTGAGCACCACGCACGGCAGGCCGGGCCGGTAGAAGCGGACCCCCTCGACGACCCGGCGCAGGTAGTGGTCGGTCGCCGCCTGCGGCAGCGCCCGCCAGCGTCCGCCGCTCGCGCGGACGACGGACGGGTGCAGGCGGCGGAACGTGCGTCGCGCGGCGCGACGCAGCGGCGCCGGACGCAGCGCCGAGATGCCCTCGCGCCACCAGGTGGGCAGCGACAAGGGCAGCGCGTCCATCCCGCCGACCGCCAGCACCAGGACGTCGGCGCGGGGCACGAGCACCGACCACGCCACCGGGTCGCGGGTCAGCGCCCACCAGGCGTCGCGGGCGGTCCACCCCGGGCGCGCCAGCAGGTCGACGCGGCCGTCGTCCGCGAGCGCCGACACGGCCACCCACGGCCAGGTGCGCGGGTCGCGAGCGCCGACGGCCTCGACCGGGCCGTGGAACGCCAGCGAGTCGCCGAGGACGAGCATGCGCACCCGCGCAGGGTACGCAGCCGCCCTCGTCAGGTCGGGCGACGTCGGCGCCACTCTGCGTGAGCAGGACACGCCAGGAGAGCGGTTCTGGCGCCGGGCACCCGCCCACCTGCCACGATGAGCGCCTGCCGCCCGCCCGGGGGACGCGGCGGCCGGACGGGGAGGTGGACGGACGTGCTCACCTCGGTCGCGGCGACCGCGGTCGCCGTCGCTCTCGTTCTCGCCGTCCTGCTCGTGCGCACCCGCCGCCGGCTGCACCGCGACCGCGCACACCTCGACGTGCTGCGGCGCGAGGGGGACGACGCCGCCCGCGAGCTGGCCGCCCAGCACGCGCAGCGCGTCACCCGGCACGCGGCCGACGTGGTGCTGCTGGTCGATCCGTCGGCCCGCATCACCTTCGCCAGCGAGTCGAGCACCCGGGTGCTCGGACGCGGTGCGGGCACGCTGCGCGGCCGGCTGCTGACCGTGCTGGCAGGTCCCGAGCGGGACCGGCGCCTCCTGGACGCCGTGCGCGAGCTGGCGCCGGGCCAGGAGCGGGTGCTCGACCTGTCGGTCGACCTCCCCGACGGCTCGCAGGTGCGCACCCGCACGACGGTCAGCAACGACACCGACGATCCTGCCGTCCGGGCGTTCGTGGTCACCGTCCGCGACGTCACGACCGAGCTGACCCAGGCCGAGCTGGCGCTGCGCGACCCGGTCACCGGGCTCGCCAACCGCCGCGCGTTCGCCGAGCGGCTCGCCGACGGGCTGTCCTCCCGTGCCGCGGAGGGCGGCACCCTGGTCGTGCTGGTCTGCGACCTGGACGACTTCAAGGCGGTCAACGACCGGCTGGGGCACGCAGCGGGCGACCAGCTGCTCGCCCACGTCGCCCAGCTGCTGCTGGCCGAGCTCGGGCCCGGCGACACCGCCGCCCGCACCGGCGGCGACGAGTTCGCCGTCCTGCTCGAGGACCGCACGGCCGAGCAGGCGGCCGACGTCGCTCAGCGCGTCGTCGACTCCCTCGCCCGGCCCGTGCGGGTCGACGGCACCGTGGTCGAGCCGGCGCGCGAGCATCGGCCTGGCCGAGGGCACCCCCGGCCGCACGAGCGCCGACGACCTGATGCGCAACGCCGACGTGGCGATGTACTGGGCCAAGGACCGCGGGCGCTCCACCTACGCCGTCTACGACCCCGCGGTGCACGAGCAGGCGATCGACCGGCTGATGCTGCGCTCGGACCTGCAGCGGGCGATCCGCGCCGACGAGCTGCGCCTTGTCTTCCAGCCGACGATCGACCTGCGCTCGGGCGACGTGCGCGGCTTCGAGGCCCTCTGCCGCTGGGACCACCCGCTGCGCGGCGTCATCCCGCCCTCGGAGTTCGTACCCATGGCCGAGGAGACCGGCATGGTGCACGCCCTCGACGCGTGGGTGCTGGTCGAGGCCTGCCGGGTGGGGGCGGCGCTGCAGCGCGACGACTTCGCCCCACCATCGCCGTGAACGTGTCGTCGACCCAGCTCAGCACGCCGGAGTTCGTGGTCGAGCTGCTCGCCGCGCTCGACCAGTCGGGCCTGTCGCCGGACCGGCTGCTGCTCGAGATCACCGAGACGAGCGTGCTGCGCGACGTCGAGCGGGTGATCCCGCGGCTGGCGGCGCTGCGCACCCTCGGCGTGCGGGTCGCGGTCGACGACTTCGGCACCGGCTACAGCTCGCTGGCCTACCTGTCGCGGCTGCCGCTCGACGTGCTGAAGATCGACAAGTCGTTCGTCGACCGCGTGCTCAGCGACGCGCAGGGCGCCTCGGTGGCCCAGGCGGTGCTCGACATGAGCAACTCGCTCGGGCTCACCACCGTCGGCGAGGGCGTCGAGAGCGCCGACCAGGCGACGTGGCTGCGCGAGGCCGGGTGCACCCTCGGCCAGGGCTACCTGTGGTCGCGTCCGGTCGACCACGAGGACATCGCGGCGATGCTCGCCGGGCTGCCCGGACGCGTGCTGCGGCTGCCGGACTGAGCCCGGTCAGCGGCCGGCGTCGCGCAGGGTGCCGGTGACCTCGCCGGCCGGGTCGGTGATCACGCAGACGACCGTGCGGTCGAAGACCCACGAGATCGCGCTCGGGTAGTAGTAGAGGACCTCGAGTGCCGACTCCTGGTAGTCGAGACCGACGAACTCGGTGAACTCGGCGGTACAGCCCTCGTCGGCCTGGCGCGAGACCTCCTCCTCGCCCGGGAAGGCGCCCTGCGCGAGATCGAACTCGGCGTAGGCCTCGGCCACGTGCGGCTCGGCGCAGTCGACGATCGACTCCTCGGTGATCTCGCCGCTGGCGAGGATCTCGGTGTCGTTCGTGCACTCGCCGACCTCGAGCGAGACGTCGACCGTCGTCGTCTCGGTCCCGGTCTCGGTCTCGGTGTCCGTCGGCGCCGAGCTGGTCGGGTCCTCGGACGGCTCGGAGGTCTCGCTCGAGGTCGTCGGGAGGGGTGCGGCGGTCGTGGTCGTGGTCTCGGCCTGGCTCGCGATGTACACGGGGACCGCGACCACGCTGCCGAGGATCCACAGCGCCCCGATCACGATGGCGGCCACGGCCAGGCCCCTGCCCTTCTGGCCGGTGCGCCTGATCTGCCCGAGCGCGACGACGCCGAGGACGATGCCCGCGATCGCGGTGACGCACAGGAACCCCAGCACCGAGCTGATCAGCGCCCCCAGCGCGAGCCCGTTCGTGCCGCCGCGGGGCCCGCCGGGCTGGCCGGGGCCCCCGGGCTGCCCGGGCCCGCCCGGCTGTCCCGGTGCGCCGTAGCCGCCGCTGCCGTAGCCCGGCGTCCCGTAGCCGGCCGCGCCGTACCCACCGGCCGACGGGGCGCCGTAGCCGCCCTGCGCGGCGTCGCTCACGCCTTGCGGGGCGCCGTACTGGCCGGGCTGCTGGCCGTAGGAGCCGGCAGCGGCCTGCTGCCCGTACGGCGGGGTGGGCGGCTGCTGCCCGTACGCCTGGGTCGGCTGGTCCTGCTGGCCGTAGGTCGGCTGGCCGTACGACGGCGTGGGCGGCTGCTGCCCGAACGCCTGGGTCGGCTCGTCCTGCTGGCCGTACGACGGCGGCTGCTGGCTGAACGCCTGCGTCGGCTGGTCCTGCTGCCCGTACGACGGCTGGCCGTACGACGGGCGCTGCTGGCCGGCGGACGGCTGCTGGCCGTACTGGCTCAGCGGGGGGATCGTCCGGTAGTCGTCGTCGGAGGACCCGTCGGACGTCGGCAGCGGCCGGGTCGCGTCGGCGCCGTCGGTCGTCGGGACGTGCTGGGTGGAGTCCTCGCCCGGGCGGGGGGCGTCGGAGCCCTGCGTCGCGTCCGGGTCGTCGTCCTGGCTCACGGTTCTCCCCCACCCAGCCGCGTCCTGAGCGCGCGGCACGTCGTCGCGAGAGTCTGCCACGCGAGAACCGCCGTCCGGTGCGAGACCGGCGGAGGTGGCGTCGAGGCCACGGGACGAAGCCACTGGACGATCCGAGCAGGCACCGGACGACCGGAAGAACGCCGCATCGGTGCCACGACTAGCACCGAACTGGGGAAACGGGCACGGGGTCGGGGAACGGGCGAGGACCCCGGGACGCGGACGGGGCCCGGCGTCAGCCGGGCCCCGTCGTCGGTGGAGCTGAGGGGACTCGAACCCCTGACCCCCTCCATGCCATGGAGGTGCGCTACCAGCTGCGCCACAGCCCCGCGGCCCTGTCGGACCGGGTGCCCCGGAGGGCGTGGACGAGCATAGTGCACCCACCGGGTGCCGCCGAAATCGGATGGCCCGCGACCGGGTCCGCCGTGTCAGAGCGGGTCGGGGCCGGCGTTCCAGGCGTCGAGCAGCCAGCCGTCGTCGTCGGAGGGCGACGGGACGAGCACCGCCCAGTGCGCGTTGCGGATGCGTCCGAGCACGCGGCTTCGGTGTGCCCGTGAGCTGCTCGACGGCCGACGCGCAGAGCGCCGCCGTGGCTGACCAGCACCAGGGTCGCCCTCGGTGGTCGCGGCGTGCTCGCGCAGGGCGACCGCGAACCGCGCGCCGGCCTCGCTGATGCGTTCGCCGCCGCCGATCCGCAGGTCCTCGCCCGCCTTCCAGGCCTCGAGCTCGTCGGGGAAGCGCTCGACGATCTCGGCGCGGGTCAGCCCCTCCCAGGTGCCGGCGTGCACCTCGCGCAGCCGCGTCGTCGGTGCCGACGTCGAGGCCGGTGGCGCGGCCGAGCGCCTCCGCGGTCGCGCGGGCGCGGGACAGGTCGGAGGAGACGATCCGCGCGGGCGCGGGCGCGTGGGTGGCGAGCACCGCGGCGGTGCGCTCGGCCTCCTGCACACCCACGTCGTCGAGCGGGATGTCGACCTGGCCCTGCCAGGTGCCGGTGGCGTTGCACGCGGTACGACCGTGGCGCAGCAGGTACGACGCCGCGCTCGCGCGCCGCGGTGGTCTCGTCGCTCACCGGGGCGTGCCGGACGGACTCCGGGCAGCTCGACGACCGGGCAGTCCTTCCAGAGCCGCTCGAGGGCGTAGTACTGCGCGGTCCTCGGCGTGCTGCACGTGGACCACGATCTCGCCGTAGTCGAGCAGCACCCAGCGGCCCTCGCGCAGCCCCTCGCGCCGGATCGGCTTGGCACCCATCGACGACAGGCGCTCCTCGATGGCCTCGACCACGATGGCCCGCACCTGGCGGTCGTTGTCGGCGGCGGCGAGCACGAAGCAGTCGGTGATGACGAGCTGGTCGCTGACGTCGAGGGCGACGATCTCCTCGGCGAGCTTGTCGGCGGCCGCCTCGGCGGCGGCGACGGTGAGCTCGACGGCGCGGTCGGTGGCGGTCACGTCGTCCAGCCTCTCACGCGGGCGGTGGCCGTGACGCCCGTCCGCTCCCCCGTCGCCGCGGTACAGGCCGTGCTTGCCGATGTACTGCACCACGCCGTCCGGCACGAGGTACCAGACCGGCTCGCCCGCGACGACGCGGTCGCGGCAGTCGGTCGACGAGATCGCCAGCGCCGGCACCTCGAGCAGCGAGACCCGGTCGCGCGGCAGGCCGGTCGTCGGACAGGTCGTGCCCGGGACGGGTGACGCCGACGAAGTGCGCCAGCCCCCACATCTCCTCGACGTCCTTCCAGCACAGGATCTGCGAGAGCGCGTCGGCGCCGGTGATGAAGAACAGCTCGGAGCCGGGGCGCTGCGCCGACAGGTCGCGCAGGGTGTCGATCGTGTACGTCGGGCCCGGGACGGTCGACGTCGACGCGGCTCACGGTGAAGCGCGGGTTCGAGGCGGTCGCGATCACCGTCATCAGGTAGCGGTGCTCGGGCGGGCTGACCTCCTCGTCGGCCTTCTGCCACGGCAGCCCGGTGGGGACGAAGACGACCTCGTCGAGGTCGAAGCGCGCACTGCACCTCGCTGGCGGCCACCAGGTGGCCGTGGTGGACGGGGTCGAACGTCCCGCCCATCACGCCGAGCCGGTGCGCCACCTCAGTGCCGGGTGCCGACGCTCTTGAACGCCCAGGTGACCAGCAGCAGGAACGCGAACCCGCCGAGCGTCAGCAGACCGAAGGCCTCGGCCGGCATCGGCAGCTCGTTGTGGTGCTCGGCGGCCTCCTCGGCCGCGCCGGTGAGCAGGACCAGGGCGCTGTGGGCGGCGTGCATGGCCCCAGTGTGGCAGAACCCCGCGGGCCCGACGCGGCCACGCGCGGCGACCGGGGCGCTATCGTGTGCCCGTGCGTACGACGAACCTTCGCTGGTGGGCCGCCTAGGCGGCCCTCTTCGCACACCCCACCGAGGCCGCCCCACGAGGCGGCCTCCGTCGTCCCCGGCCCGTGCGGTCGCGGCGGCCGGTCGCCTCCCCCACCACCAGGAGGACGACATGACCGCCACCACCCTCACCACCACCCCGGCCGCGACCAGCGCCGCGCCGGCACGCACCCTGTCGGGCCTGAAGCCGACCGGCCGGCTGCAGCTGGGCAACCTGCTGTCGGCCGTGCGCCCGCTCGCCCGCGCCAGCCGCGCCGCCACCGCGCCCGAGCAGGTGCTGGTGATGGTCGCCGACCTGCACGCGCTGACCGTGCCGCACGACCCCGCACGGCTGCGCCGCCTCACCCGCGAGGTCGCCGCGGTGACGCTGGCGGCCGGCACGGACCCCTCGGGCGCCACCGTGTTCGTGCAGTCCCAGGTGCCCGCGCACCGGCGCCTGCACTACCTGCTCGAGGCGGTGGCCCGCGTCGGCGAGAGCACCCGGATGACCCAGTTCCGGGAGAAGTCGCGTCGCGGCACCGCCGACGGCGTGCGGCTGGCGCTGCTCACCTACCCGGTGCTGATGGCCGCCGACATCCTGCTGTACGGCATCGACGAGGTGCCGGTCGGCGAGGACCAGCTGCAGCACCTCGAGCTCGCCCGGGCGCTGGCGCAGCGGGCGAACCACCTCTACGACGCCGACCTGGTCGTGCCGCGGCCGGTGCAGCCGGCGTCGGGGCCGCGCCTGCGCGACCTGCAGGACCCCACGGTCAAGATGGAGAAGACCAACCCCTCCCCCGCGGGCGTGCTGTTCGTCCTCGACCCGCCGGACGTGCTGGCGCGCAAGGTGTCGCGGGCCGTCACCGACGGCGAGTCCGGCCCGGACGCCGTGCGGTACGACCCGGTGGCCAAGCCGGGGGTGTCGAACCTGCTCGACGTGCTGGCCGCCTGCACCGGCGTCGACCCCGCGTACGCCGCGCGCGGCTTCGACACCTACGGCGAGCTCAAGGCGGCGGTCACCGAGACCGTCGTCGCGGTGCTCGCACCCCTGCAGGAGGCGTACCGCGAGATCTCCTGCGACGCAAGCACACTCGACGCACTGCTGGCCGAGGGACGCGACCGGGCGGTGGCGCTGGCCGAGCCGGTGGTGTCGCGGCTCGAGGAGGCGATGGGCGTCTGAGAGCCGCTCAGAGCACCAGGTGCATGACGTGCAGCCCGACGCGTCCGTGCCGACGGGACTCGAACGCCTCGGGGACGGTGGCGAGCACCCGGAACCCCAGGTCCTCCCACAACCGCACGGCGGCCGTGTTCGTCTCGACGACGGCGTTGAACTGGATCGCGGCGAAGCCCTGCGTGCGGCTCCACCGCACCATGTCCTCGCCGAGCAGGCGCCCGACGCCCCGTCCGCGGGCGGCCGACGACACCATGAAGCTGGCGGTGCCGACGTGGCTGCCGCGCCCGGGCCGGTTGGGTCCCATCGTGGCGCTGCCCAGCAGGGTGCCGTCGGCGTCGACGGCCACGCTGGTGCGGCGGGGCTGGGTGAACCACAGGTCACGCACCTGCTCGGCGTCGAGACCCTCGGGGTAGGAATAGGTCTCGCCGTCGTCGACGACCTCGTGGAAGACGGGCAGGAACGCGTCGAGGTCGTCCGGACGCGCGTCGCGGACGACGACCTCAGGCACGCACGTGCCCGTCGCCGTGCACGATCCAGCGCGTGGTCGTCAGCTCGGCCAGCCCCATCGGCCCGCGCGCGTGCAGCTTCTGGGTCGAGATGCCGATCTCGGCGCCCAGGCCCAGCTGCCCGCCGTCGGTGAACCGGGTCGAGGCGTTGACCATGATCGCGGCGGAGTCGACCTCGGTCGAGAACCGCTGCGCGGCAACGAGGTCGGACGTCACGATGGCCTCGGTGTGGCCGCTCGACCAGCGCCGGACGTGGGCGAGCGCGTCGTCGAGGGTGTCGACCACGCCCACCGCGACCTCGAGCGCGAGGTACTCGGTGGCCCAGTCGTCGTCGGTGGCCGGCTCGACCGGCACGCCGCGCTCGGCGGCGGCGGCCGCAGCGCGCTCGTCGACGTGCAGCCGCACCCCGGCGCGGTGCAGGTCGTCGAGCACGTCGCCGAGCAGCCCGTCGGACGCGCTCGCGTGCACCAGCACCGTCTCGGCCGCGTTGCAGACCCCGACGCGGTGGGTCTTGGAGTTGAGCACGATCCGGCGCGCGGCCTCCGGGTCGGCCGAGGCGTCGAGGTACACGTGGCAGTTGCCGACGCCCGTCTCGATGACGGGCACGGTCGAGCCCTCGACGACGGCCTGGATCAGACCCGCTCCCCCGCGCGGGATCAGCACGTCGACCAGGCCGCGCGCCCGCATCAGCACCGCTGCGCCCTCGCGTCCCCACGGGTCGACGGTCGCCACCAGGTCGGCGGGCAGGCCCTGCGAGACCAGCGCCTCGCGGATCACCTCGACGAGCACGACGTTCGACTCGAGGGCGGCCGAGCCGCCCCGCAGCACGACCGCGTTGCCGCTCTTGAGGGCGAGCGCGGCGGCGTCGACGGTCACGTTGGGACGCGCCTCGTAGATCATCGCGACCACGCCCATCGGCACCCGCACCTGCTGCATCCGCAGCCCGTTCGGCAGCCGCTGCCCGCGGACGACCTCGCCGCACGGGTCGGGCAGCGCCGCCACGGCGCGCACGTCGGCGGCGATCGCGGCGAGGCGCCCCGCGTCGAGGCGCAGCCGGTCGAGCAGGCCGGCCGCCATGCCGCCCGCCTCCTCGCGCGCGGTGTCGACGGCGTTCGCGGCCACGACGCGCCCGGCGGACGCCTCGAGCGCGTCGGCGACGGCGTGCAGCGCGGCGTCCTTGACCCCGCGGGGGGCGTTCGCGAGCGCCCGGGACGCCTCGCGGGCCGCCCGGCAGGTGCCGAGGACGAGGTCGTCGACGCTCGCGGACGCCGCGTCCGGGGCTGCGGGTGGTGCGGTCGTGGTCACGCGTCCAGGCTACGACCCGTCCGGGGCGCGACGATCCGGGTGACCGGGGTCCGGACGGTGGGGCGTGGCACGATCGCGACCGACGAGCGGCGCCCTGGGCACCGCGCTGCGCGCGGGTCGGTAGCGCTCAGAACGGGCGGACGCCGCCGGTGACGACGTCGCGCGCGTCGGCGGTGCCGGGGCGGTCGACCCGGGCGCGGCGGGTGTCGCGGTCGACGACCTCGAGCCCGACCACGTGCCAGTGCGGCAGCCCCACGCCGCGGCGGTGGTCGTTCCACACCCGCAGCGCCAGCGCGGCGGCGTCGTCGGCGTCCTCGGCCTCGTCCCAGTAGGTGATCTCGGCGCGGGTGGCGTCGTAGCGGACGCCGGCGAGGAACGGGCTGGCCAGGCACAGCCGCTCGAGCGCCATCCGCAGCTGCTCGGGGTCGGTGGGGTCGCCGCCCATGGTCACGCGCACGTGCCACAGCGGCAGCGGGGCGTGCTCGTCGGCGTGCCGGACGACGCCGAGGTCGGGCTGGGTCGCCACGGGCTGGTCGGCTGCGCCACCCTCCACGGACCCCCCTCTCCTGGTGACGGCACCGGTGCTGCTCACCGGTGCAGCAGCACCATCGCGTCACGGTGCACGACCTCGCGGTCGAATCCCGGGCCGTACTCGGCCACCAGGTCGGTGGTCGTGCGACCGAGCAGCTCGGGCAGCTGCTTCGAGGAATAGTTGACCAGCCCGCGGGCCACCGCGTCCCGGTTTTCGTCGCACAGGTCGACGGGGTCGCCGGCGTCGAAGTCGCCCTCGACGCCCCGCACGCCCGCCGCGAGCAGCGACGCCCCGCGTCCGGTGACGGCTCGCACCGCGCCGGGGTCGAGCACCAGGCGGCCGACGGGCTCGGCGGCGTGCGCGAGCCACAGCAACCGGGTCGGGACGCGGCGACCGGTGGTCTCGAACCAGGTGCCGACGTCGCCCCCGGTGAGGGCGTCGCCGACGTGCGCGGCTCCGGTGAGCAGGGTCGGGATGCCGGAGTCGGTCGCGGTGGCCGCGGCCTCGAGCTTGGTGACCATGCCGCCGGTGCCGACACCGGCGGTCCCGACCGTGCCGACCCTGACGTCGGCCAGGTCGTCGGGTCCGGCGACCCGGTCGATCCGGCGGGCACCCGGACGCTGGGGCGGTCCGTCGTAGAGCGCGTCGACGTCGGACAGCAGCACCAGCGCGTCGGCGTGCACCAGGTGCGCCACGAGCGCGGCGAGCCGGTCGTTGTCGCCGAGGCGGATCTCGTGCGTCGCCACGGTGTCGTTCTCGTTCACCACCGGCACCACGCCGAGCTGGAGCAGCCGGTCGAGGGTGCGCTGGGCGTTGCGGTAGTGCAGGCGCCGCACGACGTCGTCGGCGGTCAGCAGCACCTGGCCCACCTGCAGCCCGTGCCCGGCGAACGCCGCCGCGTAACGGGCCACCAGCTGGCCCTGGCCGACGCTCGCGGCCGCCTGCTGGGTGGCGAGGTCGCCCGGTCGCCGGGTCAGCCCCAGCGGGGCCAGCCCGGCCGCGATCGCCCCGGACGACACCAGCACCAGCTGGCCGGGCACGAGCCCGTCGCGCGAGCGCCACGCCGCCAGGGCGTCGACGAGCGCACCGAGCCGGCGCGGGTCGAGCCCCCCGGCGGCCGTGGTGAGCGAGGACGAGCCCACCTTGACCACGATGCGCTCGGCGCGCGCCAGGTCGGCCCGGCTGCGGACCGCGCCGGCACCGCCGAGGCGTCGGGCCGGCGCCTCGCTCACTGCGCGTCCGGGTCGGTCCAGCGTCCTGCCCGGCGCTCGGCGGCGAGCTCGGCACGGGCCTCGTCCATGGCGGCACGGCGCTCGGCGTGCTGCTGCCGCTTGTCGCCACGGGTGGGCCGCTGCGAGTCGTCCAGGCGCAGGTCGGTGCCGCGCGGGCCGGCGAGCAGCTCGGCGCCGCCGACCAGGGTGGGCTCCCAGTCGAACACGACCGCGTCGCGGGGCGAGCCGATCAGCACGGTCGAGCCGGCGACGGCGCCGGCCTCGAACAGGGCCTCCTCGACGCCGAGCCGTGCCAGCCGGTCGGCCAGGTAGCCGACCGCCTCGTCGTTGGAGAAGTCGGTCTGACGCACCCAGCGCTCGGGCTTGGGGCCGCGGACCCGGTAGAGCGTCTCGTCCGGGTCGGAGGGGTTGCGCTCGGCCTTCACCGTGAAGCCGGCGTCGTCGACGGCCGCGGGCCGCAGCACCACGCGGGCCGGCTCGGCGGCCGGGGCGGCCGTGCGGGCCTCGGCGACCAGACCGGCCATCGCGAACGACAGCTCGCGCAGGCCCTCGCGGGAGGCCGCCGAGACCTCGAAGACGCGGTAGCCGCGCTCCTCGAGCTCGGGACGCACCAGGTCGGCGAGCTCGCGCGCCTCCGGGACGTCGATCTTGTTCAGCGCCACCAGCCGCGGGCGGTCGTTGAGCGGCACCGACCCGCCGCCCAGGTCGGGGTCGACGGCGTACGCGGCGAGCTCGGCCTCGATCACGTCGAGGTCGCTCAGCGGGTCGCGGTCGGGCTCCAGGGTCGCGCAGTCGAGCACGTGCACCAGCGCGGCGCAGCGCTCGACGTGGCGCAGGAACTCCAGCCCCAGCCCCTTGCCCTCGCTCGCGCCGGGGATCAGACCGGGGACGTCGGCCACGGTGAAGCGCACGTCGCCGGCCTCGACGACGCCGAGGTTGGGCACCAGGGTGGTGAACGGGTAGTCCGCGATCTTCGGACGGGCGGCCGACAGCACCGCGATCAGGCTGGACTTGCCGGCGCTCGGGTACCCGACCAGCGCGACGTCGGCGACGGACTTGAGCTCGAGCACCACCTCGTCGGTGTCGCCGGGCTCGCCGAGCAGCGCGAACCCGGGCGCCTTGCGCCGGGCCGAGGCGAGCGCGGCGTTGCCGAGGCCGCCACGACCGCCCGCGGCGACCACGAACCGGGTGCCCGCGCCCACCAGGTCGGCGAGCACGTCGCCGTCGGAGGACTTGACGATCGTGCCGCTCGGCACGCGCAGGACGAGGTCCTCGCCGTTCTTGCCGTGCCGCATGTCACCGGCGCCCTGGCCGCCGCGCTGGGCCGCCCGGTGCGGACCGTGGTGGTACTCGAGCAGCGTGGTCGTGGACGGGTCGACGACCAGCACGACGTCGCCGCCGCGGCCACCGTTCCCGCCGTCGGGCCCGCCGAGGGGCTTGAACTTCTCGCGGTGCACCGACGCGCAGCCGTGGCCGCCGTCACCGCCCGCGACGTGCAGCACGACGCGGTCGACGAAGCTGGCCATGTCCGTTCTCTCCTGCAGGTGGTGGTGTCCCCGCGTGAGCGGGTGGGACGCGAGAAGGGGCGAGCCTGGCGGCTCACCCCTTCGTCGGCGTGGTGTCGCCCCGCACGACGGCGGGGCTGCGGGTCACTCGGCGGTGGTGATGCTCACCGTCTTGCGACCACGGCGGGTGCCGAAGGTGACGGCACCGGGAGCGAGGGCGAACAGGGTGTCGTCGCCGCCGCGGCCCACGTTGTCACCGGGGTGGAAGTGGGTGCCGCGCTGGCGGACGATGATCTCGCCGGCGTTCACCTGCTGCCCCCCGAAGCGCTTGACGCCCAGGCGCTGGGAGTTCGAGTCGCGACCGTTGCGCGTGGAGCTCGCGCCCTTCTTGTGTGCCATCTGTTCCGCCTCCTGCGGTTGCGTGCTGAGGGTGAGCCGGAGGGCTCAGGCGTCGATGCCGGTGACCTTGACCTGCGTCTGCTGGGCCCGGAAGCCCTGCCGACGCCGGTACCCGGTCTTGTTCTTGTAACGCAGGATGGTGATCTTCGGACCCTTGGTGGCGGCCAGGATCTCGGCGGTCACCGTGACCTTGGCCAGGGTGGAGGCGTCGGAGGTGACGGTCTCGCCGTCGACGAGCAGGATCGGCCGCAGCTCGACCGTGCTGCCGGCCTCACCCGCGAGCCGATCGACGGTCAGCACGTCGCCGACGGACACCTTCTCCTGCCGGCCGCCGGCGCGGACGATCGCGTACACGTTGAGCCCACCTTCTGTCGTCGGGTGCTGGCGCCGCACCGTGGGGCGCGCAGCAGAGGCCTACCGGTGCATCGTGCAAGGGCGGGCCCCGTCAAGGGTACGGATCGTGCCGGGCGCGGGTCAAACCGGCTCCCGGCACGACCCGCGTCGAGCGGTCGATCGGGTCGTGCGATCGGGTCGTGCGCGGGTCAGGTCCGCGCGTCCCCGTCGTCGGTCGTGCCGTCGAGTCGCCTCGTCGGTCGGGGCGTCGGACGCCTCGTCGGACGCCTGCTCGGCCGGGGCGTCGGCGGCCGCGTCCGGGCCGGTGACCTCGGCGACGACCTCCGCCACGATCCGGTCGGCGACCTCCTGCGCGTCCTCGGTGGCGGCCTCGCCGTCGGCACGGCCGTCGCGGGCGCGCTCCATCGCCTTGCGGGCGGCCTCGTGCACCTTGTGCGCCTCGGCCGACGCGCGCCGGGCCTGCTCGGCCTTCGCGGGGTCCTTGTCGGAGCCGTTCGCGCCGCCGCTGCCCCCGCCGCCGTTGCCGCCGCCGGTGCCCTTGCGCTCGATCGGCTCGTCGAAGAGCGTCACGCCGCTGCCCTGGCAGTGCTCGCACGGCTCGCTGAACGCCTCGAGCAGGCCCTGGCCGACGCGCTTGCGCGTCATCTGCACCAGGCCCAGCGAGGTGACCTCGGCGACCTGGTGCTTGGTGCGGTCGCGCCCGAGGCACTCGGTGAGGCGCCGCAGCACCAGGTCGCGGTTCGACTCGAGCACCATGTCGATGAAGTCGATGACGATGATGCCGCCGACGTCGCGCAGCCGGAGCTGGCGGACGATCTCCTCGGCCGCCTCCAGGTTGTTGCGGGTGACGGTCTCCTCGAGGTTGCCGCCCGAGCCGACGAACTTGCCGGTGTTGACGTCGACCACCGTCATCGCCTCGGTGCGGTCGATGACGAGCGAGCCGCCGGACGGCAGGAACACCTTGCGGTCCAGCGCCTTGGAGATCTGCTCGTCGACCCGGTGCGCGGCGAACACGTCGCCGTCGCCGTCCCAGCGGCTGACGCGCTCGGACAGGTCGGGCGCCACCTCGTCGACGTAGCCCTTGACGGTGTCCCAGGCGTCCTCGCCGGAGACCACGAGCGAGGCGAAGTCCTCGTTGAACACGTCGCGGACGACCTTGGTGGTCAGGTCGGGCTCGGCGTGCAGCATGGTCGGCGGGTTGACCGCCTTGGCCTTCTTCTCGATCCGCTCCCACTGGGCCTGCAGGCGCTGCACGTCGCGCTCGAGCTCGACCTCGCTGGCGCCCTCGGCGGCGGTGCGGACGATGACGCCCGCGTGGTCGGGGACGACGGCCTTGAGGATCTTCTTCAGCCGCGCGCGCTCGGTGTCGGGCAGCTTGCGGCTGATGCCGGTCATCGAGGAGTTCGGCACGTAGACCAGGTAGCGGCCCGGCAGCGACACCTGGCTGGTGAGCCGGGCGCCCTTGTGGCCGACGGGGTCCTTGCTGACCTGCACGAGCACGGGGTCGCCCGACTTCAGCGCGAGCTCGATGCGGCGCGGCTGGCCGTCGAGGCCGGCGGCGTCCCAGTTGACCTCGCCGGCGTACAGCACCGCGTTGCGGCCCTTGCCGATGTCGACGAACGCCGCCTCCATGCTCGGCAGCACGTTCTGCACCTTGCCGGTGTAGACGTTGCCGATCATCGACGCGGCCGCCTTGCGGGCCACGTAGTGCTCCACCAGGACGCCGTCCTCGAGCACGACGATCTGGGTGCGGCCCTCGGTCGAGCGCACGATCATGGTGCGCTCGACCGCCTCGCGGCGGGCCAGGAACTCGGCCTCGGTGATGACCTGCTTGCGTCGGCCGGACTCGCGGCCCTCGCGGCGGCGCTGGCGCTTGGCCTCCAGGCGCGTCGACCCCTTGACGCCCACGACCTCGTCGCGCGCCGAGCGCGACGCCCGGACCCGGGTGACGGTGTTCGGCGGGTCGTCCTCGGCGACGTCGTCGCCCCCGCCGGAGCGGCGGCGGCGGCGACGGCGACGGCGGCTGGTGCCGCCGCCCTCCTCGGCCTGCTCGCCGTCGTCGGTCTGCTCGTCGTCCTGCTCGGCGGACGCGTCGGCCTCGGGCGCGTCGTCCTCGGCGGACGGGTCGGCGGTGCCGCCGTCGTCGTCGCCGCTGCGACGGCGGCGGCCGCGACCGCCACGGCGCCGCTTGCGCCGGCCGCCGTCCTGCTCGTCGCCCTGGCCGTCGTCGCCCTGGCCGTCGTCGGACTGCGCGTCGGCGTCGTCGTCGGAGGTGTCGTCGGCCGGCTCGGCCGGGGCGGCGGCGTCCTCGGTGGGCGGCGCCTCCTGCGCGGCGGCGCCGCGCGAGCGGGACCGGCGGCGACGCCCCGCGGCCGGTGCGGGCTGGTCGTCGTCGTCGCGTGCCGGGGCGGACGCCTGCGGCTGCTGGTCCTGGGCGGACTGGTCCGGGGCGGGCTGGTCCGGGGCGGACTCCCCCTGCGCGGCCGGGGCCGGTGCGCCGGCGGGACGGGTCGCGGCGCGGCGGCGTCGGGGCTGCGGCGCCTGGAACAGCGGTGCCAGCAGGCCGGTCACCTGCTCCTCGGCGGTCTCGTCCTCGTCCTCGGTCTCGTCCTCGGGCTGGTCGGCCACGGGCTCATCGGCGACCGGCTCGTCGACGACGGGCTCTCCCGGCGCGGTGGCCGGGACGGGCTCGATCTGCTCGCCGTCGTCCTCGGCGGCGGCCGGCGCAGCCGCCGGACGGGTGGCGCGACCGCGCTTGCGACGGGTCCTCGCGGCCGGCTCGTCGGCGGCCGGCTCGTCGGCGGCGGCTCGTCGGCGGCCGGCTCGTCGGCGATCGGCTCGTCGGCGACCGGCGCGTCGGCGGGGACGGGCTGGATCTGCGCTGCCGGTGCGGCCGCGGTCCGCTCGTCCTCGACGCCCTCGGCGGCGGCCGGCGCAGCCGCCGGACGGGTGGCGCGACCGCGCTTGCGACGGGTCCTCGGGGCCGGCTCGTCGCTGACCTCGGCGGTGACCTCGACGACGGGCTCCGGCGCCACGTCGACCGACGGGGCCTGCTCGGGCGGGGTGTCGGCGGCGACCTCGGTGGCGGCGGGCGGCGCCTGCTGGGGGGCCACCGCCTTCTTCCGCGAGGCCCGCTTGCGCGGCGTCCTCGCCGTGGGAGCGGCCTCGTCCGGAGCGGGCTCGTCCGCGACGGGCTGGGCCTCGGCCTCCGGCTCGGTGGCGGCGGGCGGCGCCTGCTGGGGGGCCACCGCCTTCTTCCGCGAGGCCCGCTTGCGCGGCGTCCTCGCGGGTGGCTCGGTGCTCTGCTCCGGCCCGGCCGAGGCCTCGGGGGTGGTTCCGGCGTCGCGGGTCTGGTCGTCCACGGGTTGCTCCCGTTCGTCCCCGGCCCGGCCGCACCACGGGCCCGAGGTGGTCTGTCGCCATGACCCGCGGGGCGGGGCCACGGCGGAAGTCGTGGTCAGTCCGGTGGGCTCGCGTCGCCTCGCGGCTCGCGGTGCCCTCCGGCGGCGGCGTCCCGGTCCGGGGCCAGTGGGTCGGCCACGGTCCTCGTCCCCTCGTCGAGCGGCCCCTGCGCCAGCCGCGTCACCTGGGGTGGTGACACGGGCGCGAGGTCGGCCACCGCGTGGAGCGCGGTCAGGACGTCGTCGGGTCGGACGGCCGGTGTGGCGTGCCGTACGACCAGGTGGAGTATCGCACAGGGCCCGGTACCCGCGTCCGCGGCTCGCCCGAGGGCACCGGCCGCGGCGCCCGGCTCGAGCACCTCCAGCAGCACGACGGCCGCGCGGGCGTCGGCCTCGCGCCGCCCCGACTTCGTGACCCGCTCGACCATCACGCTGTCGCGGGCCAGGAACGCCTCCACGGCCGCGACCGCCTGCTCGCGGGGCGTGCCGGGCAGCACCAGCTCCCACTCCCCCGCCTGCAGCCGCTCGGCCAGCCCGCCCGGGCCGGCCTCGACGACGTCGACGACGTCCAGGCCCGGGGGCAGCGCCTCGTCGAGCGCGATGCGGATCGCGTCCGGGTCGACCCGCTCGACCACCGAGATCTCGAGGTACTCGGCCTCGCTGGCCGCACCCGTGGGAGCGGCGTTCGCGTAGGAGATCTTCGGGTGGGGGGTGAACCCGGCGGAGTAGGCCATGGGCACCTCGGCGCGGCGCAGCGCGCGCTCCAGCGCGCGCTGGAAGTCGCGGGCGCTGGTGAACCGCAGCCGCGAGCGCTTGGCGTACCGGATCCGCAGCTTCTGCACCGCGGGTGGAGGAGGGGGCCCCTCGGGTCGGCGTGCCACGGTCGACCATCCTGCCGCACCCGGCCGCAGCCGCTGTGGACGGGACCGCCCCCCGGCGGAGCGGGCGCGGCTGGCGTGCGCGGGCGGACCCTGACCTGCAGCGGGCGCTGATACGGGCGAAGCTGCTCGACGACGTCGGCCGCACCTGCGAGGCGCTGGACCTGCTGCTGCCGCTGCTGGCGCAGGCGTCCGGGGACCCCGACCTGGCCCGGGCGTGCGGGCAGCTGCTGCTGTCCGGCGACGACACCGGTGCCCTCGCCTACACCGCGGCCGCGCTCGGCGAGAGGGACGACCGCGCCGACCGGCGGCACTACGTCCGCTGGCCGGGCGAGGAGCCGGGCACGCAGCTGGAGGGACCCGTCGCGGACTGGCCGTCCGTGCTCATCGGGCCGTGACGCGGCGGGCGCCGAGCGGGAGCACCAGCAGCTCGTCGGCGTCGAGGTAGCCGAGCCGGCGGTACAGCGGCACGGACGCCGGGCTGGGGCTCAGCACGACCCGGGCGAGCCCCAGCCCGCGCGCCCACGCCTCGACGCCGCGCACCAGAGCCTCGCCGACCCCGCGGCCGCGGTGCTCGGGCAGCACGAACAGGTTGCCCAGGTAGGCCCAGCCGCCGGCGTCCCGCGTCGCCGACGGCATCCGGCGGTAGCGCAGGGCGCTGACGTACCCGACCGGCTCGCTGTCCACCTCGGCGAGCCAGGTGGTGCGGTGGCCGCGCTCGGCCGTCAGCCAGTCGCGCACGTCGGCGACGAACGCGTCGTCGGCCACCGCGTCGTGGGTGGCGGCGCGCAGTCGGCCAGCATCCTGACGTCGGACGCCTTGTCGAGGTCGAGCTCCTCGGAGCCGCGCGGTCACGCCTTCTCGAGCAGCTGCTGCTTGCCCGGCTGGCCGGACACGCTGAGCGGCAGCAGGTTGCGTCCGGTCGGGCCGATCTGGATCTCGGTGTCCATCTGCGGGCAGACGCCGCAGTCGAAGCACGGGGTCCAGCGGCAGTCCTCGACCTCGACCTCGTTGACGCTGTCCTGCCAGTCCTCCCACAGCCAGTCCTTGTCGAGACCGGAGTCGAGGTGGTCCCAGGGCAGCACCTCGCCGAACTCGCGCTCGCGCGTGGTGTACCAGTCGACGTCGACGCCGAGTGGCTCCAGAGCCGTTGCCGCGCAGCGCCATCCAGCGGTCGAACGAGAAGTGCTCGCTCCACCCGTCGAAGCGGCCGCCGTCGCGCCAGACCGCCTCGATGACGCGTCCGACGCGGCGGTCGCCGCGCGAGAGGAGTCCCTCGACGATGCCGGGCTTGCCGTCGTGGTACCGGAAGCCGATGGCGCGGGAGTACTTGCGGTCGGAGCGGATCGCGTCGCGCAGCTTCTGCAGCCGCGCGTCGGTCTCCTCGTGCCCGAGCTGCGACGCCCACTGGAACGGCGTGTGCGGCTTGGGCACGAAGCCGCCGATGCTGACGGTGCAGCGGATGTCGCTGTGGCCCGACACCTGCCGGCCGGTGGCGATGACGCGCTTGGCCAGGTCGGCGATCTGCAGGACGTCCTCGTCGGTCTCGGTGGGGAGGCCGCACATGAAGTAGAGCTTCACCTGCCGCCACCCGTTCGAGTACGCCGTGGCGACGGTGCGGATCAGGTCGTCCTCGGTGACCATCTTGTTGATCACCTTGCGCATCCGCTCGCTGCCGCCCTCGGGTGCGAAGGTCAGGCCGGAGCGACGTCCGTTGCGCGACAGCTCGTTCGCCAGGTCGATGTTGAACGCGTCGACGCGGGTGGACGGCAGCGACAGGCCGGTCTGGGTGCCCTCGTAGCGGTCGGCCAGCTGCTTGGTGACCTCACCGATCTCGGAGTGGTCGGCGCTCGACAGGCTGAGCAGCCCGACCTCCTCGAAACCAGTTGCGGCCAGACCCTTCTCGACCATCTTGCCGATGCCCTCGAGCGACCGCTCGCGCACCGGGCGCGTGATCATGCCGGCCTGGCAGAACCGGCAGCCGCGGGTGCAGCCGCGGAAGATCTCGACGCTCATGCGCTCGTGCACCGACTCGGCCAGCGGCACCAGCGGCTGCTTCGGGTACGGCCACTCGTCGAGGTCCATCACGGTGTGCTTGCTGACCCGCCACGGGACACCCGGACGGTTGGGCGCGACCTTGCGGATACGCCCGTCCGGCAGGAAGTCGACGTCGTAGAAGCGGGGCACGTAGACCCCACCGGTGCGGGCCAGGCGCAGCAGCAGCTCGTCGCGCCCGCCCGGGCGGCCCTCGGCCTTCCAGCCCTTCACCGCGTCGGTGATGAGCAGCACCGCCTCCTCGCCGTCGCCGATGACGGCGGCGTCGACGAAGTCGGCGATCGGCTCGGGGTTGAACGCCGCGTGCCCGCCGGCCAGCACCACCGGGTGGTCGACCGTGCGGTCGGCGGCGTGCAGCGGGATGCCCGCGAGGTCGAGCGCGGTGAGCATGTTCGTGTAGCCGAGCTCGGTCGAGAACGACAGGCCGAACACGTCGAAGTCGCCGAGCGCGCGGTGGGAGTCGACCGTGAACTGCGGCACGGCGTGCTCGCGCATCAGCGCTTCCATGTCGGGCCACACCGCGTACGAGCGCTCGGCGAGGGCGTCGTCGCGCTCGTTCAGCACCTCGTACAGGATCATCGTGCCCTGGTTCGGCACGCCGACCTCGTAGGCGTCGGGGTACATCAGCGCCCAGCGGACGGTGTGCTCACCGCCGCAGTCCCACTCCTTGACCGTCGCGTTCAGCTCGCCGCCGACGTACTGCACCGGCTTGGAGACCTGGGCGAGGAGCGGTTCGAGCCGGTCGAAGATCGACTGGCCGTGCATGGGGAAGCCTTCCGGGCCGGGGACGCGTACCGGACAAGGGTACGCGCGTGGCGCGCGTGCCCTGGTGCTCGGGTCGGGCGCCGCGGTCAGAGCGCGGGGAACCAGAGCCCGATCTCGCGAGCGGCCGACTCGGGCGAGTCGGACCCGTGCACGAGGTTCTGCGCGACCTTCAGGCCCCAGTCGCGGCCGAGGTCGCCCCGGATCGTGCCGGGGGCGGCCGAGGTGGGGTCGGTGGTACCGGCCAGCGAGCGGAAGCCCTCGATGCAGCGCTCGCCCTCGATGACCACGGCGAGCACCGGGCCCGACAGCATGAACTCGAGCAGCGGCTCGTAGAACGGCTTGCCCTCGTGCTCGGCGTAGTGCTGGGCGAGCAGGTCGGTGGTGGCGGCCCGCAGCTCGACGGCCACGAGCCGGTAGCCCTTGGCCTCGATGCGTCGCAGCACCTCCCCGGACAGGCCGCGGGAGACCCCGTCGGGCTTGACCAGCACCAGGCTGCGCTCGGTCCGGTTCTCGCTCACGCTGCTCGGCTCCTCGAGGTCGTGCGCCCTACCGGGCGCGGGGCGTCGACGACGACCCTAGTGGTGGCTCAGTCCTCGTCCCGGGCCCGGTGCCGGCGCCGGGTGGGCTCGGGACGGCCGCGCAGCCGCCGCCACAGGCCCGCCACGTCGTCCTCGAGGTAGCGGCCGCGGCGGTAGCTCCACGCCAGCTGCAGCACCAGCCCGACGAGCAGGACGACGACCCCGGCGACCGTGGCGAGCCGCGGCGCACCCGCCAGCAGCGTCAGCACCACCAGCACCGCGCCGACGACGGCGGGCCAGCGCGACCACCACGGCTCCCCGCCCACCAGCACGGCGCGCACCAGGAGCGCGAGCGCACCGAGCGCGACGACGACCACCGGGCCCGCTCCGTCCACGCGGTCACCGTAGCCAGAGCGTCCGCACCACGTGCACGCGCTACGAGACCGGGCTGGTGCGTCCCGGCGGCTGATCGCCCTCGCCGTCGGCGTACGCGGCGCGGTCGCGGTCGATGCGCCCGCCGAGCACGACGAACCACGCGTACAGCGCGGCGAAGGCCACCCCGAGCACGGCCATGGCCGGGACGACGACCGCCGTCGCCAGCACCAGCGCCTGCACCACCCAGCCGACGACGACGCCGCCGGGACGCCGGGCCAGCCCCGCAGCGAGGACGCAGACCACGACGAGGACCAGTCCGACCGTCCACACCGTGGCGTCCGGCACCGACGACAGCGTCGTGGCGACGAGCGTCGCGAAGAACACCACGAACGCCTCGAGCACCAGGCAGGTGGCGAGCAGGCGGGCCCTCACGGGGTGCTCACTCCACGTCCTCCTGCTCGTGCTCGAGACCCTGGTCGGCGTCGACGGCGGGGGCGCGCAGCAGCAGCCGCGCCTCGGCGGCGACCGTGAGCGACCCGGTGACCAGGACGCCCGCGCCGTGGCCCTCCTCGCCGGCGACGGCGGCCTCGGCCGTGCTCATCGCCGCGACCAGCGCCTCGTCGAGCCGCTCGACCTTCTGCACCCTGTCCTCGCCGAAGACCTCGACCGCGATCTCGGCGAGGTCGTCGACCGGGATGGCCCGCGGCGAGCTCGAGCGGGTGATGACGACCTCGTCGAGCACGGGCTCGAGCTGGTCGAGCATCGTCTCGGCGTCCTTGTCGTCGAGCACGCCGACGACGCCCACGAGGTGGCGGAACGAGAAGGCCTCGTCGAGCGCGGCGACCAGCGCCTGCATGCCCCCGACGTTGTGGGCGGCGTCGACGACCACGGCGGGGCTCGGGCGGACCAGCTCGAGGCGTCCGGGAGAGGAGCTGTCAGCGACCGCGGTGAGCACCACGACCGGGTCGAGGCGCTGGTTCCCGTTGCCCAGGAACGCCTCGACGGCCGCGATCGCCACCGAGAGGTTGTGCGCCTGGTGCTCGCCGTGCAGCGGCAGGAACAGGTCGGCGTACTCCCCCGCCACGCCCTGCACGGTGACCTGCTGGCCGCCGAGCGCGACGGTCCGGCTGGTCACGCCGAACTCGGGACCTTCGCGCGAGACCGTGGAGCCGCTCTCGACCGCCCGGCGCAGCAGCACCTCGGCGGCCTCGGCGGGCTGCTCGGCCATCACCACGTACCCGCCCTCGGTGAAGATGCCGGCCTTCTCCTCGGCGATCTCCCCCACCGAGTCGCCCAGCATCCGGGTGTGGTCGAGCGAGATCGGCAGCACGACGGCGACGGTGGCGTCGACGACGTTGGTGGCGTCCCAGGTGCCGCCGAGCCCCACCTCGACGACGGCGACGTCGACCGGTGCGTCGGCGAACGCGGCGAACGCCATCACCGTCACCAGCTCGAAGTAGGTGAGCGCCGGCTCGCCCTCCTGCGCCAGCCTGCCGTCGACGATCGCGACGATCGGGGCGATCTCGTCCCAGGTGTCGGCGAAGACCTTGTCGCTCACCGGCCGGCCGTCGACGCTGATCCGCTCGGTCACCGAGTGCAGGTGCGGGCTCGTGTACCGCCCGGTGCGCAGGTTGTGCTCGCGCAGCAGCCGCTCGACCATCCGGGCCGTCGAGGTCTTGCCGTTGGTGCCGGTGAGGTGGATGACGGGGTAGGCGCGCTGCGGGTCGCCGAGCAGCTCGCAGACCGCGCGGACGGGCTCGAGCCGCGGCTGCATCCGGCTCTCGGGCGCGCGGGCCATCAGCTCGGCGTGCACCTCGCGGACGCGCGCCGCCTGCGCCTGCGCCCGGACGGCCCGGCGGGCCTTCTTCTCGTCGTCGTCGTCACGGCGGCGCGCCCGGTCGCGGAGCAGCGCAGACCGCTCGGCCGTGTCGGCGTCCTCGGCGTCCCAGCCGTCTCCTGTGCTCACCCCGTGAGCGTAACGACCACCCGCGGTGCCGCCCCGACGCGCTCGGGCCGGGCCGCCCCGTGCGCCGGTCGTCACGATCGGCGCGTGCCGGCGGCTCTGACGGACCGATCGCTGACGATCGGTGGCGCGGACGGTCAGCGAGACCGGGCAGGTCGGGCGTGGCGGCGAGCGCACTCGCCCGGGTTCTGCGGTCTCGACGAGCCGGCCTCAGCCGAGCGCCTCGCGCAGCAGCGCGATCTCGGCGGCGCGCTCCTCGGGGCCGCCAGGGGTCTCGAGGATCACCGGCGCACCGGCTGCGCGGACGACCTCGACCAGCGCCGCGGTCTCGATCTCGCCGGACGCGAGCGGGGCGTGCCGGTCGCGGCCGGAGTCGAACTCGTCGCGAGAGTTGTTGCAGTGCACCAGGTCGATGCGGCCGGTGATCGCCTTCACGTCGTCGACCACGGTCGACAGGTCGAGCCCGCCGGCGTGGGCGTGGCAGGTGTCGAGCACGAAGCCGGCCCCGAGCTCGCCGACCGCGTCCCACAGCGCCTTGAGCGCGTCGAGCCTGCGGGCCATCGCCTTGTCGCCGCCCGCGGTGTTCTCGATCAGCACCGGGAGCGGGAAGCCGCCCTCGTCGGCCTGCCGGGCGAAGGTCTTGCGCCAGTTGTCGTACCCCGCGGCCGGGTCGTCCTTGGCCGTGACGTGGCCGCCGTGCACGACCAGGCCCTTGGCGCCGACCTCGGCGGCGCAGCTCGGCGTGCGCGAGCAGCAGCTTGCGGCTCGGGATGCGGATGCGGTTGTTCGTGGTGGCGACGTTGATCGTGTACGGCGCGTGCACGTAGACGTCGAGCCCGCTGGCCCGCAGCGCCTCGGCCTGCGCGTACGCCTTGGGCGCCTTCCAGTCCTGCGGGTCGGCGACGAACACCTGCACGGCGCCGGCGCCCGATGCCTGCGCCTCCGCGACCGGGTCGGCGTCGTCGTGACGGGCACCGGAGTGGACCCCGAGGACCTGCGTATCAGCCATGGACCCGAGCGTAGGCGCTCGCGTCGACAGCCCGCCGAGCACAACGGCTAGCAGGGATGGGCTCGAGAACGCGGAAGAGGGCCCCGAAGGGCATCGGTGTACGCCGTTGTGCCCGCTCAGACCGGCTGGTCCTTCGTGAGGTGCAGCAGCCACTGCTCGCCACCCGTGCGGATCAAGGCGTACCGACGCACGCCCTCGCGGCCGTGCAGGCGGAACACGAACCGGCGGTCGGTGCGGTCCTCCTCGACCCAGGTGCCCTCGTCGGCGATCGACTTGTGCTCGTCGGTGTAGCCGACGTGGTCGAGGTCGTGGTCGGGGACGGCCACCGCGAGGCGGTCGTGCGCGGGGTCGTCGGGCAGCCCCTTGGGCACGGCCCACGACCGCAGCACGCCGTCCTGCTCGAGCCGCAGGTCGAAGTGCGGCCGGGGACGGCGGTGGTCGTGCAGCACGAACCGCGCACCACCGCCGTCACCCACCGCTCCAGCCTGCGTCAGGCCCTCTCGACCCGCACCCGCACGGGCTCGCCGTCGCCGACCGTCGCCTCGACCACGCCGTCACCCGGCGCGAGGTCGTCGAGCGTGCCGCTGGCGCCGACCGCCTGGGCGAGCGTCTCGGTCATCAGCAGGTGCTGGTGCGCCACGACGGCCTCCCACACCGCGGTGGTGCCGGTGACGGTGAGCCGGATCCGGTCGGCCACCTGCAGCCCGGCGTCGCGCCGGGCCTGCTGCACGACGCGCACGACGTCGTTGGCCAGGCCGGTGGCGGCCAGCGCGGGGGTCACCTCGGTGTCGAGGACGACGAACCCGCCGCCGGGCAGCACACCCACGGCCCGCGAGCCGCCGCCGTCCTGGCTGACCACGGTCTCGAGCACGTACTCGCCCTCGACCAGCGCGAGGCCGCCCGCGGTGACGGTGCCGTCGTCGGCGACCGCCCAGTCGCCCGACTTGGCGCCGCGGATCGCCTGCTGCACGTCCTTGCCCAGGCGAGGACCGGCGGCGCGCGCGTTCACGGTCAGCCGCCGCTCGACCCCGAACTCCTGCTCACCCGCGTCGGCGAGGTCGAGCAGCCGCAGCTCGCCGACGTTCACCTCCGAGGTGACCAGGTCGGCGTACGGCGCGAGGCCGGAGGCGCCGTCGACCACCACGGTCAGCGACGTCAGCGGCAGCCGCACCCGCAGCCCCTCGGACTTGCGCAGCGCGAGCGCGGCCGAGCAGACCTGGCGCGCGGTGCCCATCGCGGCGACGAGGTCGTCGTCGGCCGGCAGGTCGTCGGCCTCGGGCCAGTCGGTGAGGTGCACCGACCGTCCCTGCGTCAGGCCCTGCCAGATCTCCTCGGTCACCATCGGCAGCAGCGGCGCCGTCACCCGGCACAGCACCTCGAGAGCCGTGTAGAGGGTGTCGAACGCGCCCTCGTCCTCGTCCCAGAACCGCTGGCGCGACCGCCTCACGTACCAGTTCGTCACCGTGTCGACGTGGGCGCGCACCAGGTCGCACGCCCCGGCGATGTCGAGCGCGTCGAGGGCCACCTGCACCTGCTCGACCAGGGCGCGGGTCGTCGCCAGCAGGTACCGGTCGAGCACGTTCTCGGACGCCGTCGACCACCGCGCGTCGTAGCCCGCGCCGCCACGAGCGGCGTTGGCGTACAGCGCGAAGAACGACCACGTGTTCCACAGCGGCAGCAGCACCTGGCGCACGCCGTCGCGGATGCCCTGCTCGGTGACGACCAGGTTGCCGCCGCGCAGGATCGGGCTCGACATCAGGAACCAGCGCATCGCGTCGGCGCCGTCGCGGTCGAACACCTCGGTGACGTCGGGGTAGTTGCGCAGCGACTTCGACATCTTCTGGCCGTCGTTGCCCAGCACGATGCCGTGGGACACGCACGACCGGAAGGCCGGACGGTCGAACAGCGCCGTGGCCAGCACGTGCAGCGTGTAGAACCAGCCGCGGGTCTGGCCGATGTACTCGACGATGAAGTCGCCCGGGAAGTGGTGCTCGAACCAGTCGGCGTTCTCGAACGGGTAGTGCACCTGGGCGAACGACATCGACCCCGAGTCGAACCAGACAGTCGAGCACGTCGGTGACGCGGCGCATGGTCGAGCGGCCCGTCGGGTCGTCGGGGTTCGGCCGGGTCAGCCGGTCGACGAACGGACGGTGCAGGTCGGTGACCTCGACGCCGAAGTCGCGCTCCAGCTCCTCGAGCGAGCCGTACACGTCGGTGCGGGGGTACTCGGGGTCGTCGGACTGCCAGACCGGGATCGGGCTGCCCCAGAACCGGTTCCGGCTGATCGACCAGTCGCGCGCGTTCGACAGCCACTTGCCGAACTGGCCGTGCTTGACGTGCTCGGGCACCCAGGTGATCTGCTCGTTCAGCTCGACCATGCGGTCGCGGAACGCGGTCACCTCGACGAACCACGACGAGACCGCCTTGTACACAAGGGGGTTGCGGCACCGCCAGCAGTGCGGGTAGCTGTGGTCGTAGGTCTCCGAGCGCACCACGTGCCCGGCCTCGCGCAGGTCGGCCGTGATCTGCCGGTTGGCCTCGAACACCTGCGTGCCCTGGTACGGCGGCACGACCGAGGTGAACCGGGCACGCTCGTCGATCGTGAGCACGGTGGGGATCCCGTTGCCCTCGCAGATCTTCTGGTCGACCTCGCCGTACGCCGGCGCCATGTGCACGACGCCGGTGCCGTCGGTGGTGGTGACCTCGTCGCCGCCGTCGAGGACCCGCCACGCCTGCTCGGTGCCGAACCGCTCGGTGTCGGTGAGGAAGTCGAACAGCGGCTCGTACCGCCGTCCCACCAGCTCGGACCCCTTGAGCCGGGCCACGACCCGCTCCTCGGCGTCCTTGCCGAGCTCGCGCATGTACGAGTGCAGCCGGGCCTCGGCGAGCACGTAGCGCTCACCCTCGTGCTCGACCACCACGTAGTCGACGTCGGGGCCCACGGCGACGCCGAGGTTGGACGGCAGCGTCCACGGCGTCGTCGTCCACGCCATGATCCGCTCGCCGGTCTCGAGCCGGAACCACACCGTCAGGGACGGGTCCTGGCGCGCCTGGTAGACGTCCTCGTCCATGCGCAGCTCGTGGTTCGACAGCGGGGTCTCGTCCACCCAGCAGTACGGCAGCACGCGGAAACCCTCGTACACCAGGCCCTTGTCGTGCAGGGTCTTGAACGCCCAGATGACGCTCTCCATGTACGGCAGGTCGAGCGTGCGGTAGGCGTTGTCGAAGTCGACCCAGCGGGCCTGGCGGGTGACGTACTCCTCCCACTCCTTCGTGTACCGCAGCACCGACGCGCGGCAGGCGTCGTTGAAGACCTCGATGCCCATCTCGAGCACGTCTCCGCGGCCCTTGATGCCGAGCTCGCGCTCGGCCTCGAGCTCGGCGGGCAGGCCGTGGGTGTCCCAGCCGAAGCGGCGCTCGACCCGGCGTCCGCGCATCGTCTGGTAGCGCGGGACGACGTCCTTGACGTAGCCGGTGAGCAGGTGGCCGTAGTGCGGCAGGCCGTTGGCGAACGGCGGGCCGTCGTAGAACACGAACTCGTTCGCGCCGTCGTCGCCGGCGGGCCGGTTCTCGACGCTGGCGACGAAGGTGCCGTCCTCGTCCCAGTACCGGCGCACGCGCGCCTCGATCTCGGGGAAACGGGGGGATGCGCCCACCTGCGGGTACGTCACGTCGCGCTCGCTCCTCACGTGCCCCGGCCGGTCGGGCCGGGGGCGCCGGGGTGCGAGGACGATCCCGTCCCCTCGGGACGGGCCGCGGTACCACCTCGCTTGCCGTCGCACCCCCGGGTGGGGACGCGGCGGCCGCTCGTTCGCCGGTGCGGTGACGGGCCGGTTCCGTCCGGTTCTACTGAGCCCCGCGGACGGGGCCGTTCTTCCGGAGGCTCGCCGGTGATGGCCGGGTCGACGCCTGTAGCGGTGATCGTACTCACGACGACGCGTGGTCGTCGCGTCCCTTCGCGCGGGGATAGGGTGTCGGCGCACCACCACGCGACGAGCAGGGGAAGCCGGTCGAAGTCCGGCGCTGACCCGCAACCGTAGGTGCCCGGCCCCGTCTCGGCCTGGCACGAGCCGGAATGCCTGTCCTCGCGAGCGGCTCCATCCACCGTCGAGGTATGCGGGACGGAGCCCGGCCAGCCGGCTGCTCCGCGCGCCGGCACCGGACCGGGCGAGGTCACGTGACCGCTCATCCGGAAGGCACCACCCTCATGACCAGCACCACCACGACCCGTCCCGCGCGGGTCCGCGGCGCCCTCGCCGGCGTCCTCCTCCTCGCCCCGGCCCTGGCCGGCGGCGCGCTGCTCGCCCCCGCCACCGCCGCCGACCCCCTCCGCCGCCGAGCACGCCGCGGGCTACCTGCAGGGTCGCCTCGCCGCCGGGGACCACCACCTGTCCCAGGAGTTCGGTGGCGTCCTGTACGCCGACTGGGGTGTCACGGCCGACGCCGTCCTCGCGCTCGCCGCTGCGGGCACCGCCCGCACCGAGGCCGAGCTGGCGACCGCCGAGCTCGAGGCGAACCGGTTCGAGTACACGAGCTACTTCGACGAGGCCGAGGTGTACTCCGGGGCGGTGGCGAAGCTCCTGAACGTCGCGATCACCGTCGGTGAGGACCCCACCGACTTCGGCGGCATGGACCTGGTGACCACGCTCGAGGCGCGGCTGCAGCCGTCCGGCCGGTACACCGACCAGACGCAGTACGGCGACAACTCCAACGTCTTCGGCCAGTCCCTGGCCATCGGCGGCCTCGCCCGCGCGGGCCGGCCGACGGCCCCGTCCGCCGTGCAGTTCCTGCGCGACCAGCAGTGCGACGACGGCGGGTTCCGCGTCTTCGTCGGCGGCGCCACCTGCGAGAGCGACCCCGACGCGACCGCGCTCGCCGTGCAGGCGCTGATCCGCGTCGCCGGCGCCGAGGACGCCGACGTGGTCGAGGGCCTGGACTACCTCGCCGTCCAGCAGGACGACACCACCGGCGCCGTCGGCGGGTCCGGCCCCACGGCCGCGCCCAACGCCAACAGCACCGGCCTGGCCGGCCAGGCGTTCCTCGCCGGCGGACGCTCCGCGCAGGCCCGGCTGGCGCAGTCGTACGTGCTGTCGCTGCAGTACGGCTGCGAGTTCCCCGAGGCGCTGCGCGGCGGCGTGGCCTACGACCAGGCCGCCTACGACGCGCGCCTCGCCGAGGGCGCTGACGCCCGTCCGATCGACCAGGACAACCGGTCGACCGCCCAGGCCGCGCTCGCGCTGGCCGGCACGCCGCTGTTCGTCGTGACCCTGCGCGGCGCCGACGCCGTCGCGCCGGCCCCGGACTGCGCGCCGCCCACCACCACGGCCCCGCCGACCACGACGGCGCCGCCCACCACGACGGCGCCCCCGACGACCACGGCACCGCCCGACCACCAGCACCACGACCTCGACCACCACGACGTCGACCACCACCTCGGCCGGGCCCGGCACCACGACGACCACCACCGGCGGCAGCGTGCTCGGCGCGGGTGGCAGCGGCGGTGGCTACCAGGGCGCCCCGGTGCGGTCGACCCGCTCGGGCGCGCTGGCCGACACCGGCTCGGACGTGCTGCCGCTCGTCCTCGGCGCGGGCGGCCTCGTCGCCGCCGGCGGCGTGCTGCTGCTGTCCCGCCGCCTCCCGCGGGGGCGCCACCAGTGAGGCCGCTGACCCTCCTGCTGTCGGCCCTGGCGCTGGCGCTCGGCGGCCTGGTCGCCGCGCCGGCTGCCCCGGCGTCCGCCGCGGCGTGCTCGGGCACGTCCGGCGTGACGGTCGTCATCAACTCGACGTCGTACTGCGCGCCGGGTGACCCCGCCTCGGGCATGGCCGCCCTGCAGGCCGTCGCGAGCGTCGTGCAGGTGCAGACCCAGCCCGGGTTCGTCTGCCGCATCAACGGCGCCCCGGCGTCCGACCCGTGCGTGCGGACGCCCCCGGCGACGGCGTACTGGTCGTACTGGCACGCGCAGCCGGGCGGCAGCTGGCAGTACTCCAACCTCGGCGCGATGTCGTACGACCCGGCCCCGGGCAGCGTCGAGGGCTGGTCGTTCGGCTCGGGCGGCCGGCCGGGGATCGCCCCGCCGTCGGCCCCCGCGCCTGCCCCCGCGCCGGCCCCGCCCGCGCAGCCGGACCCGCCGCCCGCGTCCACCGCACCGCCCGCCCAGCCGGCACCGCCGGCCGGCGGCGGCTCGGGCACCGTCGCGCCGGCTCCCGGCACGTCGGCCACGTCCGGCGGGACGTCCGGCGGCACCTCCGGCGCGTCCGGGGCCACGACCGCACCCGGTGCCACGACGGACGCGGCCGCGCCGACCGGCACGGCGAGCGGCGCACCGGCGACCACCGCACCGTCGGCCGCCGCGGCGGCCACCTCCGGGCCGGCCGCATCAGCCACGACGTCCACCACGTCGGCCGAGCCGTCGCCGAGCGGCACGCGCGAGGCCATCGCGCTCGCCTCGGGCACCCGCGACGCCGGCGGACCGCCGTGGACCGCGATCGGCGGGCGGGCTGCTCGTCGTCGCGCTCGGTGCGGCCGCCGGCGTGGTGGCGTGGCGACGTCGCGCCGCCGACGCCGGGCCCGGCGCCTACGGGGGCTGACCCTGGCACTCCCGAGGTCGGTGCACCCGGGCGCCTGGTGGGCCTGGGCGCTCGGCCTCGCCGTGGCCGCGAGCCAGACCACGAACCCGCTGGTGCTGGGCGTGGTGCTCGCGGTCGCGTGCCTGGTGGTGGCCGCGCGCCGGGGCACGTCGCCGTGGGCGCGGGCGTTCCGGCTGTACCTGTACCTCGGGCTGGCGATCGTCGTGCTGCGCGTCGTGCTGCACGTGCTGGTCGGGCTGAAGTACGGCGAGATCCTGCTGCTCGACCTGCCCGCCGTCCCGATGCCGTCGTGGGCGGCGGGCATCCAGCTGTTCGGGCCGCTGCACCTGGAGTCGCTCGTGGCCGCGGTGTCGGTGGCGCTGCGGCTCGCCGTGCTGGTCGCGTGCATCGGCGCGGCGAACGCGCTGGCCAACCCGAAGCGGCTGCTGAAGGCGTTCCCGGCCGCGCTGGCCGAGATCGGCACCGCCGTGGTCATCTCGGTAACGGCTGCGCCGCAGCTGGCCGAGAGCGTCCAGCGGGTGGTGCGCGCGCGGCGGCTGCGCGGCGACACGGCGAAGGGCCTGCGGTCGGTGCGGCAGGTGGCGCTGCCGGTGCTGCAGGACACCCTCGACCGCTCGCTGCTGCTCGCCTCGGCGATGGACTCCCGCGGCTACGGTCACCGGGTGGAGCAGTCGTCCGGGGCGCGCGGGGTCACCGCCGCGCTCACCCTCGGCGGTCTCCTCGGGTCGTGCCTCGGCCTGTACGGCCTGCTCGACACCACCTCGCCGGTCTGGCTCGGCGTGCCCGTCCTGCTCCTGGGCCTGGTGCTGTCGGTCGTCGGCCTGTGGGCGGGCGGACGCGCGGTGCGCCGCAGCACCTACCGGCCCGACCCGTGGGCGTGGCCGGAGTGGCTCACCACCGCGACCGGGCTGGTCGCCGCCGCCTGCCTGCTCGTGCAGGTGCGCCTCGACCCGTCGACCCTGTCGATGCCGGTGGCGCCGCTGGCCTGGCCCGCGCTGCCGCTGCTCGCGGTCGCGGGCGTCCTGCTCGCGGCGCTGCCCGCCGTCCTGACACCCGAGCCGCCGCGGGCCTCGACCCGGCGACCGACCTCGCGGGCCGCGACGCCGGAGAAGGCCTCGTGAGCGCGGTGGTGCTCGAGGGCGTGTCGGTCACCTACCCGGGGGCGGCGCGCGACGTGCTGCGCGGCGTCGACCTGGTCGTCGAGGAGGCCGAGCTCGCGCTCGTCGTCGGCCGCACCGGCTCGGGCAAGAGCACCCTGCTCGGTGTCGTCAACGGCACCGTGCCGCACTTCAGCGGCGGTCGGCTCGGCGGCCGGGTGCTGGTGCACGGGCGCGACACCCGCACCCACCGGCCTCGCGACCTCGCCGATCTCGTGGGCGTGGTCGGCCAGGACCCGCTCGCCGGCTTCGTCACCGACACCGTCGAGGAGGAGCTCGCCTACGCGATGGAGCAGCTCGCGCTGCCCACCGCCACGATGCGCAAGCGGGTCGAGGAGACCCTCGACGTGCTGGGCATCGCCGAGCTGCGCGACGCGCCGCTGCGCGAGCTGTCGGGCGGGCAGCAGCAGCGGGTCGCGATCGGGTCGGTGCTCACCGCCCACCCCCGGGTCCTGGTCCTCGACGAGCCCACCTCCGCGCTCGACCCCACCGGCGCCGAGGAGGTGCTCGCCACCCTGACCCGGCTCGTGCACGACCTCGCGGTCACCGTGCTCGTGGCCGAGCACAGGGTCGAGCGGGTGCTGCAGTACGCCGACCGCGTCGTCCACGTCGGCACCGACGGCACGGTGCGCGACGGCCTCCCCGCCGAGGTGATGTCGACGTCCGACGTCGCCCCTCCCGTCGTCGAGCTCGGACGGTGGGCGGGCTGGTCGCCGCTGCCGCTGTCGGTGCGCGACGCCCGCCGGGCGGGCGCCGGGCTGCGGACGGCCCTCGCCGACCGCGCCGCGACTCCTCCGGCACCCGCCGCCGGCGGCGCGGTGGCGGCGCAGGCTCGCGGCGTGGTCGTGCGGCACGGCGCTGTCGTCGCCGTCGCCGAGGTCGACCTCGACCTGCGCGCCGGCGAGGTCACCGCGCTGATGGGGCGCAACGGCGCCGGCAAGTCCTCGCTGCTGTGGGCGCTGCAGGGCAGCGGACGCCGTGCGGGCGGACGGGTGCGCGTCGGCCCGGGCCTGGACGCCGACCCCGCGGCGCTCGACGCCCGGGCCCGTCGTGCCCGGGTGGGCCTGGTGCCGCAGACGGCGTCCGACCTGCTGTACCTCGACACCGTCGGCGCCGAGTGCGAGCAGGCCGACCGCGAGAGTCGCGCCGAGAGTGGTTCGTGCGCAAGCCTTCTCGCGCGCATCGCCCCGGGCATCGACCCGGCCCTGCACCCGCGCGACCTCAGCGAGGGCCAGCGCCTGGCGCTCGTGCTCGCCGTCCAGCTCACGGCCGACCCGCCCGTGCTGCTGCTCGACGAGCCGACCCGTGGGCTCGACTACACCGCGAAGATGGCGCTGCGCGACGCCGTGCGCGGGCTCGCGGCGCAGGGCCGCAGCGTGCTGCTGTCGACCCACGACGTCGAGTTCGTCGCCCAGGTCGCCGACCGGGTGGTGGTGATGGCGGCCGGCGAGGTGGTGGCCGACGGCCCCACCGCCGACGTCGTGGTCTCCTCCCCCGCGTTCGCGCCGCAGGTCGCCAAGGTGACCGCGCCGCAGCCGTGGCTGACGGTCGACCAGGTGCGCGCCGCGCTGCCGGAGGGTGTCCCGTGAGTGCTGACGTCGCCACGCTGCCTTCATCGGTCCGCGCCGTCGCGCTGCGCCCGCGGTCGACCGTCGCCGTGCTGCTGGTGTCGGTCGCCGGCCTGATGGCCTTCTGCTGGCCCCTGCTCGTCGACCCCGGCGCCGGCCTCGCCCACGGCACCGACGCACCGCTCGTGCTGGGCCTGCTGCTGCCGCTGCTGCTCGCCGTCGTGCTGTTCGAGATCGGCGAGGGCGGGCTCGACGTCAAGGCGCTGGCGATGCTCGGCGTGCTCTCGGCCGTCGGCGCCGCGCTGCGCCCGCTGGGTGCCGGCACGGCCGGGCTCGAGACCGTGTTCTTCCTGCTCGTGCTCGGCGGACGCGTGTTCGGCGCCGGGTTCGGCTTCGTCCTCGGCGCGACCACGCTGTTCGCGTCGGCGCTGATCACCGGCGGCGTCGGTCCGTGGCTGCCGTTCCAGATGCTCGGCGCGGCGTGGGTCGGTCTCGGCGCGGGGCTGCTCCCCCGCGCCCGCGGCCGCTGGGAGATCGCGCTGCTCGCCGCGTACGGTGCCGTCGCCGGCCTGGCCTACGGGTTCGTGATGAACCTGTCGTTCTGGCCGTTCGCGGCCGGCGACGGCACCGGGCTGTCGTTCGTCGCGGGCGACCCGCTGCTCGAGAACCTGCACCGCTTCGTGCTGTTCACGCTGGCGACCTCGCTCGGCTGGGACCTCGGACGCGCCGTCACGAACGTCGTCCTGATCTGCCTGACGGGCCACGCGGTGCTCGCGACGCTGCGCCGCGCGGCCCGCCGGGCGGCCTTCGACGCACCGGTGCGCTTCGACGACCACGACCACGGGCGGGCCGCGCCGCCCGCCTAGGTGGACCTGGTCGCCGGTGCGGCCGACCCGAAGAACTGCCGCAGCGCGCGGCACCCGGCGCAGCACGAACCGGTCGAGCAGCACCACCAGCAGCAGCGAGACCCCGAACACCGGCAGCACGACGGCCAGCACCACGATCAGCACGCCCAGCAGGGGCGTGGACGCGACCGACCCCGTCCGGGCCCGCGGCGCGCCCAGCTGCTCACGACCGCGCGGACGACGGCGCCACCACATCAGCGGTCCGGTCACGCACGACACGATCACGAGCAGGCAGCCGAGGGTGGTCAGCACCAGGTTGAGCCCGCCGAACCGGCGTCCCTCGTGCAGCGCGATGCCCTGCGAGACCACTTTCGCGAGCCCGCTGTACTGCTCGTACCCGTAGGTCTGCACGACCTGCCCGCCGAACTGGTCGACGTGCACCGTGCGCTCGTCGGCCGGGTCGTCGAAGGCGTACCCGATGACCGAGAACACGCCGGCGTCGTCGGCGGGCAGCGCGACGGTCATCGGGTGCCGCAGCCCCTCGCGGTCGGCGACGGCGACCGCCGTGTCGACGTCGGCGACCGAGACACCCTCTCCCGCAGCGGGACTCGACGGGACCGGGGCGTCCTGCTGCGCCCACGGCACGGTGTGGTGGCTGTGCGGCAGCGACTCGTCGAGCGTCGACGTGGGGTCGGAGAGCGCACCGTGGTCCTGCGACCACAGCGAGGTGCCGCCCTCGGTCGCCAGGCGCTGCGCGGCGGCGCCGAAGACACCCGTCCAGGGCAGGCCCGACACCACGAGCAGCAGCAGGAACGCCCCCACCACCGCGCCGGACAGCGCGTGGCCCGAGCGCAGCCGCGCCGAGCGCGCGCCGGCGCGCCGCTGCCGCCGCCGCGCCCTCCAGCCGCGCACGAACAGGTAGTAGCCCGTGACCGCCATGACGACGGCCCAGCTGGCGCCGAGCTCCATCACCAGGTCGCCCGCGCGTCCGGACATCAGGTCGGCGTGCAGCCGCACGGCGGTGCCGCTGAGCGTGCCGTCGGGGTCGAGCGAGCCCAGCACCGTGCCGGTGTACGGGTCGACGAACACGTCCAGCGTGCGCTCGTCGGCGGTCGTCAGGGTGAAGCGGGTGCTGTGGTCGGCCGCCGCCGGCTCGGTCATCGAGACGATCGTCGCGGTGGGCTCGGACTGCTCGACGGCGAGCCGCTGGGCCTCGTACGGCTGCGCGGTGGCGCCCGGCTCGACCCGCATCAGGTCGGCGTGCAGCGCGGGCTCGAGCTCGAAGCGGAACAGGTAGAT
This sequence comes from uncultured Actinomycetota bacterium, assembly GCA_963715595.1. Taxonomy (GTDB): domain Bacteria; phylum Actinomycetota; class Actinomycetes; order Actinomycetales; family CAWJMD01; genus MFD01275-22. The sequence continues at coordinate 869,054 of OY970255.1, read as the reverse complement.
CAGCCCGGTGACGGCGAGCACGAGCAGCACCGGCAGGACGACGACGGCGCCGTAGAAGTGCCAGCGCCAGAAGGTGCGGAACAGGCCCTGCGCGCGCGGCGCCGGGGTGCGACCGGGAGGTCGGGTGGCAGGGTGGTCGGGTGCGCCCGGGGACGCGGGGACGACGGAGGTGCTCACGGGATGCCTCGTTCTCGTGCGGACGACCCGGGGCAGCGGTGCGCGCAGGGTGCGCGCGACCGGTCCCGTCGCGGGTCGTCGGGTACGTGGTGGGTGCGCCGGCGACGGCGCGGTGGCGCGACGCAGCGAGGACGCTGCCGCGCGGTGAGGAGGTCGGGTCAGGCCGTGGCCGGCGGCCCGCGCCGGACGGGCGAGGCACCCGTCCACACGCTGGTCGGCACCGGCACGAGCAGCAGCAGCCACCGGGGCGCACGAGGCGCACGGACGCGCACCAGCCGCACCGCGTCCGGCAGGAGCAGCCGGACGACGTGGGCGACCGCGCGCACCAGCCCCGGTGCGGCGACGAGCGGCGCGGGCACCCGCGCCGGTGCGCGCGAGCAGCGCCGCCACGACGACCGCGACCACGACGTGCGCGAGCAGCATCGGGGCCGACGGCAGCAGGTCGGCCGTGGCGGTCGGCGCCGCGAGGAAGACCGCGTGGTGGCCACCGCCGGGGGCGGCGTGCGCCGCGCCCTGGACCGCGGCGGCCGTGGTGAGGGCGCCGTGCGCGACCACCTGGAGCGCGACCGCGCGGACCGCGGTGCCCCAGGTTCCCCGCAGCACCGTGGCGACGGTGGCGTCGGCGAGCCCGAGCACCAGCGCCACCGCGACGACCAGACCGGCGGTGGGCCGGTGACCGGCCGCGACGAGGTGGGCGAGGACGGCTGCGCAGGCGGCGAGCGCCGACACGACCGCGCTGCCCAGCAGCCGCGGCACCAGCCGTCCGGGCGTGAGCACGGTACGACGCTACCGGTGGTGCCGGCCGTGGCGGTCCCGGCGGTCCTCATCTGTCGGACGAGGACGCCGTGGCGCCAGGTCGAGGCCGCGGGCACCCCGATGGTGCGGGGCCCCGAGCACAGCCCGCCGGCCGGTCGGGTCGCCGTCTTCGTCGACCCGTTCGGGCACCGCTGGTTCCTGACCCAGCCCGACGACCGGACCGCGTCAGGTGCGGGTGCCCGGCTCCAGGCGCGCGCCCGCCGCGACCCGCGACCGCCGGGCGATGCGGCTGTCGCGCCCGACCAGCGTGATGTCCTTGTCGCGCGGGTTCCTCGACGGGGCGTCGGCGCCCACGACCGCCTGCCGTCCGACCACGACGCGCTCGTCGACGATGCACGTGCGCACCTGCGCCCCGGCCTCGACCACGACGTCGTCGAAGAGCACGCTGTCCTGCACCAGCGCACCGGCCTGCACCACCGCGCCCGGGCCGAGCACCGAGCGCACGACCCGTCCGCGGACGTCGGCGCCGAGCCCCACCACGCTGTCCTCGACCTGCGCCCCGGCGTGCACCACACCGGGCGAGCGCTCCACCGACGTCGACATCACCGGGTTGTCGCGGTCGGTGAGCGCGTCGACGCGTCCGGCGATCAGGTCGCGGTGGGCCGCCAGGTACGCCTCGGGACGGCCGACGTCGCGCCAGTACCGCCCGATCGCGAAGGTGCGCACGTGCCCGGTGCGCACCAGGTGCGGCAGCAGGTGCTCGCCGAAGTCGCCGAGCCCGCCGTCCTCGAGCTCGCCGGTGTCCGACAGGGTGCGGCGCAGCTCGTCGAGCGCGTCGACGAGGGCCGCGACCGGTAGGCGAAGATCTCCACCGCCACGGTGGTGGCCGAGGGCGACGACGGCTTGACCTCGACGCCGGTGACGCGGCCGTCGCGGCCCGACCAGGACCACGACGTTGTGCCGGGCCTCGGTGCGGTTCACCTCGGCGGTCACCACGGTGCAGTCGGCGCCCGACGCCCAGGTGCGCCTCGACCACCGCGGTGAGGTCGAGCGCGAACACGTGGTCGGCGCTCAGCACGAGCACCACCTCGCCGCCGAAGCGCTCGATGTCGTCGCGCAGGTGCAGCAGGTCGTCGGCGTTGCCGTGGGTGAAGCCCTCCTCGACGCCGCCGCCCGCGCCCTCTTCGGGCACGACCCGGCGGAAGCCGCCGCGGGTGCGGTCGAGGTCCCACGGGCGCCCGCCCGACAGGTGCGGGTCGAGCGAGGACGCCTGGTACTGCACCGACAGCCAGACGTCCCCGATCCCGCTGTGCGACAGCGACGACATCACGAAGTCGACCAGGCGGTAGGCGCCGGCGAAGGGCAGCGCCGGCTTGGCGCGCTCGCGGGTCAGCACGTCCATCCGCGACCCCTGCCCCCCGGCCTGCACCACCGCGAGCACCCGCGACCGGTATCCCATCGGCACACCCTAGGGCTGGGACGGCCAACCCGTTTCGGCGACGGCCGTGGTCTCTGGGAGAATCCGCCGCATGACCGACGCCCCCGCCCTGCGTGCTGCCACCGTCCCCGACAAGCCGTCCCTCGACGGCCTCGAGGCGAAGTGGGGCCGGGTGTGGGACGACGAGCAGGTCTACGCCTTCGACCGCACCGCCACCCGCGACCAGGTGTTCTCGATCGACACCCCGCCGCCCACGGTGAGCGGCTCGCTGCACGTGGGCCACGTGTTCTCGTACACCCACACCGACTGCGTGGCCCGCTACCAGCGGATGCGCGGCAAGGCCGTGTTCTACCCGATGGGCTGGGACGACAACGGCCTGCCGACCGAGCGCCGGGTGCAGAACTACTACGGCGTGCGGTGCGACCCGTCGGTGGCCTACGACCCCGACTTCACCCCGCCCGCGAAGCCGGACCCGAAGAAGCAGCTGCCCATCTCGCGGCGCAACTTCGTGGCGCTGTGCGAAGAGCTCACCCAGGTCGACGAGCAGGTGTTCGAGCAGCTCTGGCGCACCCTGGGGCTCTCGGTCGACTGGTCGACGCTCTACACGACCATCTCGGAGGACTCCCGCGCCGTCGCGCAGCGCGCCTTCCTGCGCAACCTCTCCCGCGGCGAGGCGTACTCCTCCGACGCGCCGTCGCTGTGGGACGTGACCTTCCAGACCGCGGTGGCCCAGGCCGAGCTCGAGGCCCGCGAGTACCCCGGCCACTACCACCGGGTCGCGTTCCACCGTCCCGACGGCTCGGCCCTGCACATCGAGACCACGCGCCCCGAGCTGATCCCGGCCGTGGTGGCCCTGATCGCGCACCCCGACGACGAGCGCTACCGCGACCTGTTCGGCACCACCGTGACCTCGCCGCTCTTCGGCGTCGAGGTGCCCGTGCTGGCGCACCCGGCGGCCGAGCCCGACAAGGGCGCCGGCATCGCGATGTGCTGCACCTTCGGCGACCTCACCGACGTGCAGTGGTGGCGCGAGCTGCAGCTGCCCACCCGCGCCGTGGTGGGGCGCGACGGCCGGGTGCTGCGCGACACCCCCGAGTGGCTGGCCGGCGGGCCGGGCGAGGCGCTGTACGCCGAGCTGGCCGGCACCACCACGTTCACCGCCCGCACCAAGGTGGTCGAGGCGCTGCGCGCCTCGGGCGACCTCGACGGCGAGCCGACGGCCACCCAGCGGATGGCGAACTTCTACGAGAAGGGCGACAAGCCGCTCGAGATCGTCACCTCGCGCCAGTGGTACATCCGCAACGGCGGGCGCGACGCCGACGTGCGTGCGGCCATGGTGGCGCGCGGGCGCGAGATCACCTGGACGCCCGAGCACATGCGGCACCGGTACGAGAACTGGGTCGAGGGCCTGAACGGCGACTGGCTGATCAGCCGGCAGCGGTTCTTCGGCGTGCCGTTCCCGGTCTGGTACCGCCTCGACGACGAGGGCCTGCCGCTGCACGACGAGCCGCTGCTCGCGGCCGAGGACGCCCTGCCGGTCGACCCCTCGTCCGACCCCGCACCGGGTTTCGCCGAGGACCAGCGCGACGTGCCCGGCGGGTTCACCGGCGACCCCGACGTGATGGACACCTGGGCGACGTCGTCACTGTCGCCGCAGGTGGTCACGGGGTGGAGCCGCGACGACGACCTGTTCGCGCGCACCTTCCCCATGGACATGCGGCCGCAGGCGCACGACATCATCCGCACCTGGCTGTTCTCGACCGTGGTCCGCGCCCACTACGAGCACGGCACGGTGCCGTGGACGCGGGCGTCGATCTCGGGCTTCGTGGTCGACCCCGACCGCAAGAAGATGAGCAAGTCCAAGGGCAACGTGGTGGTGCCCACCGAGATCCTCGAGAGGTACGGGGCCGACGCCGTGCGCTGGCGCGCGGCGATGGCGCGTCCGGGCATGGACTCGCCGTTCGACGAGACCCAGATGAAGGTCGGCCGGCGCCTCGCGATCAAGGTGCTGAACGCCTCGAAGTTCGTGCTCGGGTTCGGTGCCACCCGCGCCGAGATCGACCGGGTGGGCGAGCCGGTCGACCTCTCGATGCTCGCGGAGCTGCGCCGGGTGGTCGGCGAGGCCACCACGGCCTTCGACGCCTTCGACTACAGCCGCGCGCTCGAGACCACCGAGCGCTTCTTCTGGACCTTCTGCGACGACTACGTCGAGCTGGTCAAGGAGCGGGCCTACGGCGAGGGTCCCGCCGCCGAGTCGGCGAGAGCCGCTCTGGCGGTGGCGCTCTCGGTGCAGCTGCGGCTGCTGGCCCCGATCATGCCGTACGCGACCGAGGAGGCCTGGTCGTGGTGGCAGGACGGCTCGGTGCACGTCGCCGGGTGGCCGACGCCGCAGGAGTGCGGCGACGGCGGCGACCCCGCCCTGCTCGGCGTCGTGGCGTCGGCGCTGGCCGGCCTCCGCGGCGCCAAGTCCTCGGCCAAGGTGAGCCAGCGCACCGACGTCGTCAGCGCCGTCGTCTCCGCGCCCGAGACCGACCTCGAGCGGGTGCGGGCCGGCGAGGCCGACCTGCGCGGCGCCGGACGGGTCGCGGCGCTCGAGCTGCGCGCCGGCGGCGACGAGGTGCTCGTGTCCGACGTCGAGCTGGCCCCGCAGGCCTGAGCGTGGACGACGACGCGTTCTGGGCGGTGGTCGACCAGGCGCGCCGCGACGCCGGTGACGACGCGCCCGAGTCGGTGGCCGAGGCGATCACCGCGGCGCTGGTGGCCCGCGGCACCGCCGACACCGTGGCCTTCGACGGGGCGTTCCGCCGGGTGAGCGCGCAGGGGTACTCGTGGCGACCTGTGGGGCGCCGCGTACCTGCTGCAGGGCGGGTGCTCCGACGACGGCTTCGACTACTTCCGCGGCTGGTTGACCACCCGCGGCCGCGCGCGGTTCGAGGCGGCCGTCGCCGACCCGGACTCGGATCAGCGCGCTCGTCGACGCGGCCTCTGACCGTCCCGCGGGCCGCGGCCGGTCTCGACGAGCGCGATCGCCCGGTCTGCGCCAGGGTGTCCTGCGGTCCTGACCGCAGGGGTCGGGACGCTCACCCACGGGGGTCCCGATGGTGCTCGCCACCGCCGCCACCGGCAGCGACCTGCGGCTCGACGCCGGAGTGGTCGACTACCTGATCGTCGCGCTGTACTTCGCGTTCGTCCTCGGCATCGGCCTGCTCGCGCGTCGGTCGCTGTCGAGCAGCATCGACTTCTTCCTGTCCGGACGCTCGCTGCCGGCGTGGGTCACGGGCCTGGCGTTCATCTCGGCGAACCTCGGTGCCGTCGAGATCATCGGCATGTCGGCCAACGGCGCCCAGTACGGCATCCCGACCGTGCACTACTTCTGGATCGGCGCCGTGCCGGCGATGCTGTTCCTCGGCATCGTGATGATGCCGTTCTACTACGCCTCCAACGTGCGCTCGGTGCCCGAGTTCATGCGGCGCCGGTTCGGCCCGCCCGCGCACCTGGTCAACGCGATCAGCTTCGCCGTCGCCCAGCTGCTCATCGCCGGCATCAACCTGTTCCTGCTGGCGAGCGTGGTCGAGGTGATCCTCGGCTGGCCGCTGTGGGTCTCGCTGGTCCTGGCCGCCGCGATCGTCCTCACCTACACCGCGCTGGGCGGCCTGTCGGCGGCGATCTACAACGAGGTGCTGCAGTTCTTCGTCATCGTCGCGGCCCTGCTGCCGCTGACGTTCGTCGGCCTGCACAAGGTCGGCGGGTACTCGGGCCTGAAGGAGAAGATCACCGCGGCCGGCGACGGTGCCGCGCAGCTGTCGTCGTGGCCCGGCACCAACCTCACCGGCATCGACTCGCCCGTCCTGTCGGTCATCGGGCTCGTCCTGGGGCTGGGCTTCGTGCTCTCGTTCGGCTACTGGACGACGAACTTCGTCGAGGTGCAGCGCGCGATGGCGTCCAGCTCGATCTCGGCGGCGCAGCGCTCCCCGATCATCGGCGCCTTCCCGAAGATGTTCATCCCGTTCATCGTGATCCTGCCGGGCATGGTCGCGGCGGTGCTGGTCAACGAGATCGCCGAGCCCAAGGCCGCGGGCGAGGAGGCGGCGTACAACGACGCGCTGCTGTACCTGATCCGCGACCTGCTGCCGAACGGCATGCTGGGCGTCGCCATCGCCGGCCTGCTCGCCTCGTTCATGGCGGGCATGGCGGCGAACATCTCGGCCTTCAACACGGTGTTCTCGTACGACCTGTGGCAGACCTACATCCGCAAGGACAACGAGGACGACTACTACACGCGGGTCGGCCGGCTGGCCACCGTGGCGGCCACCGTCATCGCGATCGGGACGGCGTTCTTCGCGGCCAGCTACGAGAACATCATGAACTACCTGCAGACCCTGTTCGGGTTCTTCAACGCGCCGCTGTTCGCGACCTTCATCCTCGGCATGTTCTGGAAGCGGATGACCCCGACGGCGGGGTGGACGGGTCTGGTCAGCGGCACGCTCGCGGCGGTCCTGGTCGGCGTCCTGAGCGAGGACGCCCTCGGGGGGCTGTCGCTCGGGGTGATCCCGCTCTCGGGCCAGGGTGCCAGCTTCGTCGCGGCCGGTGCCGCGTTCGCCGTCGACATCGTGGTGAGCGTGCTCGTCACGATGGTCACCAAGCCCAAGGACCCCTCCGAGCTGCGCGGCCTGGTGTGGTCGCTCACCCCGAAGGAGGACTTCCACGACGAGTCCGAGGGGACGCTGTCGTGGTACCAGCGGCCCACCCTCCTGGCCGGCATCGGACTGGTCATCGTGATCGCCCTCAACATCGCGTTCTGGTAGGAGCAGACCATGACGAAGGACACCAAGGCCCCTGGCGACTCCGCGCAGGGCGGCACGCACCAGGCCGGCGCGTTCGACATCCGCAACTTCATCGCGGCGCTGATCGGGGCCTACGGGCTCGTGCTCACCGCGATGGGGCTGTTCGCCACCAGCGAGGCCGACCTCGACAAGGCCGGCGGCCTCGCGGTGAACCTGTGGGCGGGCATCGGCATGCTCGTGTTCGCAGCGGCTTTCGTGCTGTGGGCGCGGCTGCGACCGGTGGTCGTCCGCGACGACGACTGACCGCCCTCGCACCGGGGACCCACCCCGCGGAGTGTGAACCTGCGGTGCGACACACCGAGCGTGTCGCGCGCCAGGTTCACACTGTGCGTCGGGGGCAGCCGGGCGACCCGGGCTTCAGCGAGGTGGGACGACCGCCCAGAGCAGGTCCCAGCCGCTGACCCGGGCCCGGCCGGTACGCAGCGCCTCGCGCCGCACCCTGCTGCGTCCACCGTGACCGGGGTCGTACAGGTCGAGCCACTCCCGGCCCGTGCCGACCGCCAGCACCACGTGGCGCGGGGTCAGGCCGTCGCCGACGTAGAGCGGCACCGGGACGCCCCGCGCGAGCGCCGCGTCGACCCGCTGCAACGCCGCGTCGACCTCGCCGGCGCGGGTGCCGTCGACCCGCACGACCTCGAAGCGGACGCCGCGGGGGCGGCCCAGGTCGTCGAGGGCGTCGCGCAGGCCCCACGGCGGGGTACCGAGGGCCCTCGGCCAGGGCAGGCGCAGGCCCGACCCCGACGACGCGGCGTTGGTCGACGCCAGCACCGCCTTCTCCAGGCGCGCCCACCGCCCGCCGACGTCGTCGGGCGTCCCCTGCAGGAGCGTCTCGGCGAAGTCGCGGTCGGTCAGGACCCGGAACATCGCCAGGCTGCTGCTGCCGCAGGTGGTGCCGGACGCCTGCCGGAAGGCGGTGCCGCGGTCGCGGAGCACCTCGTCGAGGCGGCGGGCCAGCCCCGCGGCGACGGTGCGCGGCGGTGCGGGCGGCGCAGCGGCACGGCCCGGGCGCGACCCCCAGACCCGGCGGGCGAGCCCGCCGAGCACCTGGGTGACGGCGGGGGGCACGGCCGGTCCCGTCAGGCGGACTTCTCGCGGCGCTCGCGCTTGCGGGGCTCGACCTTCGGGACCAGGGTCGGCAGCACGTTCTCGAGCACGACCTCGCGGGTGACGACGACGCGGGCGACGTCCTCGCGGGAGGGCACGTCGAACATGACGGGCATCAGGACCTCTTCCATGATCGCCCGCAGCCCGCGCGCTCCCGTGCCCCGCAGGATGGCCTGCTGGGCGACGGCCTCGATCGCGTCGTCGGTGAACTCGAGCTCGACGCCGTCGATCTCGAACATCTTCTGGTACTGCTTGATCAGCGCGTTCTTCGGCTCGGTGAGGATGCGCACCAGCGCGTCGTTGTCGAGCGGCGAGACGGTCGTGATGACGGGCAGCCGTCCGATGAACTCGGGGATCAGCCCGAACTTCATCAGGTCCTCCGGCATGACCTCGCCGAAGACGTCGGACGCCTCGATCGGGCTGTGCAGCTGGGCGCCGAAGCCGATGCCGTTCTTGCCCTTGCGGTTCTGGATGACGTCGTCGAGGCCGGCGAACGCGCCGCCCACGATGAACAGGACGTTGGTGGTGTCGATCTGGATGAACTCCTGGTGCGGGTGCTTGCGCCCTCCCTGGGGCGGCACGCTCGCGGTGGAGCCCTCGAGGATCTTCAGCAGCGCCTGCTGCACGCCCTCGCCGGAGACGTCGCGCGTGATCGACGGGTTCTCGGCCTTGCGGGCGATCTTGTCGACCTCGTCGATGTAGATGATCCCGGTCTCGGCCTTCTTGACGTCGTAGTCGGCGGCCTGGATCAGCTTGAGCAGGATGTTCTCGACGTCCTCGCCGACGTAGCCGGCCTCGGTGAGGGCCGTGGCGTCGGCGATCGCGAACGGGACGTTCAGCATCTTGGCCAGCGTCTGCGCGAGATAGGTCTTGCCGCAGCCCGTGGGGCCGATCAGCAGGATGTTCGACTTCGCGATCTCGACGTGGTCGTCGCCCTTCTTGGCGGTCTCACCGGCCTGGATGCGCTTGTAGTGGTTGTAGACGGCCACCGAGAGCGCCCGCTTCGCGGGGTCCTGGCCGATGATGTACTCCTGCAGGAAGTCGAAGATCTCGCGCGGCTTCGGCAGCTCGACCAGGCCGAGCTCGCTGGCCTCCGCGAGCTCCTCCTCGATGATCTCGTTGCACAGGTCGATGCACTCGTCGCAGATGTAGACGCCGGGACCGGCGATCAGCTTCTTGACCTGCTTCTGGCTCTTCCCGCAGAACGAGCACTTGAGCAGGTCCGAGCCGTCTCCCATGCGTGCCACGGACCAGTTCCTTCCTCCAGGGCCGGTCGAGGACGACCGGCCACCACTGCCATTGGACACCACCGGCACCCACCCTGTCAGCGCCTATCCCCCGCGTGTCCCCGGGGGGTGCCCGCGCGGGCCCCGAGGGACCCGCGCGGACGCGCTGCGGAACGGGTCCGCGAGGTCAGCCGGCGGTGCGGCCCTTGCGGTACTCGAGCACCTGGTCGACCAGGCCGTACTCCAGCGCCTGGGAGGCGGTCAGGATCTTGTCGCGCTCGATGTCCGAGCGCACCTGCTCGACGTCGCGGTTGGAGTGGAACGCGATGGTGTCCTCGAGCCAGGACCGCATCCGCAGCGCCTCGTCGGCGTGGATCTGGATGTCGGAGGCCTGGGCGTAGTCGCCGCTGGACAGCGCCGGCTGGTGGATCAGGATGCGCGCGTTCGGCAGCGCCAGGCGCTTGCCCGGGGCACCGGCGGCCAGCAGCACCGCGGCGGCCGAGGCGGCCTGGCCCAGCACCGCGGTCTGGATGTCGGGCTTGACGTACATCATCGTGTCGTAGATCGCCGTCAGCGCCGTGAACGAGCCGCCGGGGCTGTTGATGTACATGATGATGTCGCGGTCGGGGTCGAGCGACTCCAGCACGAGCAGCTGGGCCATGATGTCGTCGGCCGAGGCGTCGTCGACCTGCACGCCGAGGAAGATGATGCGGTCCTCGAACAGCTTCGTGTAGGGGTCCTGGCGCTTGATGCCGTAGGCGGTGCGCTCCTCGAACTGGGGCAGGATGTAGCGGCTCGACGGGGGCGCGGGCTGCGCGCCGCGTCCGGCGTCGCCGTACTGACGTGGGTCGATCACGAGGTCTCCTCGGGGGTCTGGGCGGCGCGTGGGGTCGGGTCGGCGGGGGTCGTCAGGCGTTGGTGCCGCCGCCGCCGGCGACGTCCTGCGCCCGCGCCTCGACGTGGTCGATGAAGCCGTAGTCCAGCGCCTCGGCCGCGGTGAACCAGCGGTCGCGGTCGTTGTCCTTGGAGATCTGCTCGACCGTCTGGCCGGTCTGCTCGGCCGTCAGCTCGGTGAGCGTCGCCTTCATGTGGTTGATCAGCTCGGCCTGGATGCGGATGTCGGTGACGGTGCCGCCGAAGCCGCCGGACGGCTGGTGCATCATGATCCGCGCGTGCGGCGTGGCGTACCGCTTGCCCTTGGCGCCGGACGAGAGCAGGAACTGCCCCATCGAGGCGGCCAGGCCCATCGCCACGGTCGCGACGTCGGGCTTGACGTACTGCATGGTGTCGTAGATCGCCATGCCGGCCGTCACCGAGCCGCCCGGGCTGTTGATGTAGAGCCAGATGTCCTTGTCGGGGTCCTCCGCCGCCAGCAGCAGCATCTGCGCGCAGATGGCGTTCGCGTTGGAGTCGCGGACCTCCGAGCCGAGCCAGATGATCCGCTCGCGCAGCAGGCGCTGGAAGATGTGGTCGTCGAGGCCGCCGGGCTGCCCGCTCTCGCGCAGTGCCGGGAGCTCGGTGCCGAGCTGCCCGACGGTGCCGGGGTGCATGTCGCCCACGCTGATCGCTCCATCCTGGGGTTCGTGGTGGACGGCGCGGCCACCGCTGCTGCGGGGCCGCCGCCGTCGGCTGTCATCGACCCTAACGCGCACCCACCGCCCCCCACTCCCCGACCTCGCCGCTGTTCGCTGTCGGCCACTACCGGCTCGCGGGCGAGCGGCAGGACGGTCCGTCGACGCGGGCGCTCGCGACTCGACCCGGTCGTCCGATCGCGTCCGGCGCGCCGAGCGACGGAGCGCGGCCACCGCGTCGACGTGGGAGGGGCGATCCTCCAGGGCGCCGCGCTCCGCGCGCGCCAGCGAGCAGACAACAGGGCGCCCCGCCGGTGGCCGGGGCGCCCTGTCGAGGTCGTACGGGTCTCAGCGCTCGTCGAGCACCACGGGGCCGCCGGGGATGCTGGACGCGGCGTCACCGCCGGGCTGCTCGTCGACCTGCTCGTCGTCGTGACCGTGGCCGTGGCCGTGGCCCTCGTGGTCGTGCTCGTGGTCGTGGCCCTCGTGCTCGTCGGCGGCCTCGGCGCCCGGGCGCGGCGGCACCAGGTCGTCGAGGTCGACGGGCTCGCCGTTCGCGTCGGTGATGGTCGCGGCCTCCAGGACGACGGCCAGGCCCTTGCGGCGGGCGACCTCGGCCACCATGGCCGGCACCTGCCCGGCCTCGTCGACGGCCTTGGCGAAGGCGTTGGCGTCCATGCCGTAGCGCGGCGCCTGCGCGACCAGGTACTCGATCAGCTCGCCCTGGGTCACCGACACCTCCTCGGCGTCGACGATCGTGTCGAGCACGAACTGGGTGCGCAGCGCCTTGCGGACCTCCTCGGTCACCTCGGCGCGGTGCTCGTCGTCCTCGAGCCGGTTCTCGCCCTCGAGGTGGGAGTGCACCTCGGCCTCGACCAGGGTCTCGGGCACGGGCACCTCCACGCTCTCCAGGAGGGCGTCGAGCACCTTGTCGCGGGCGCCGAGGCCGGCCTGGAACTTCTTCTGCTGCTCGACCTGGGTGCGCAGGTCGGCCCGCAGCTCCTCGACGGTCTCGAACTCGGACGCGAGCTCGGCGAACTCGTCGTCGGCCTCGGGCAGCTCGCGCTCCTTCACCGACACGGCGGTGACGGTGATCTGCGCGGTCTCGCCGGCGTGCTCGCCGCCGGCCAGCGGCGCCTCGAAGGTGGTCTCCTCGCCGGCCGACAGGCCGGTGAGGGCCTCGTCGAGGCCGTCGATCATGTTGCGCGGCGCCGACCTGGTAGCTGATGCCCTTGGCCGAGTCGATCTCCTCGTCGCCGATCTTCGCGACCAGGTCGAGGGAGACGAAGTCGCCGTCGGCGGCCGGGCGGTCGACGCCCACCAGGGTGCCGAACCGCTCGCGCAGCGCGTCGAGGCGCTCGTCGACGTCGGCGTCGGTGACCTCGTGGTCGTCGATCTGCACCGCGAGCGAGGAGTACTCGGGCAGCGTGATCTCGGGCCGGACGTCGACCTCGACGGTGAACTTCAGGTCGCCGCCCGCGGCCGGGTCGGGCACGTCGGTGATGTCGACCTGGGGCTGCCCGAGCGGACGGATCTTCTGCTCGTCGGCGGCCTTGCTGAACAGGCCGGGGAGGGCGTCGTTGATGGCCTCCTGCAGCACCGCGCCGCGACCGACCCGCTGGTCGATGACGCGCGCGGGGACCTTGCCCTTGCGGAAGCCCGGGACGGTGATCTGCGCGCCGATCGTCTTGTAGGCGGCGTCCACGTTGGCCTTGAGCTCCTCGAACGGGACCTCGACGGTCAGCTTGACCCGGGTCGGGTTGAGGTTCTCGACGTCGCTCTTCACGCAGGTGCTCCCAGGGATGCGTTCGGGTGAGGTGTGGCGGACGGGTGCGGGCAGCACGTGGCGCCCGGTCGTCGCGACCAGCCCCCCACCCTACCTGCGGGCGCTCCTGCACCCGAATCGCCGGCGCCGGGGCGGTCCGGGCGGCCGTGGTCAAGGCGGGCTCCGGTGCTGCCGATGCCCTCCGTCGGGGCGCGTCCGGGCGCGCCCAGGACCGCCGTGGACACGACCCGCCCGAGGAGCTGCAGTGACCCAGGCCCCCGCACGACCCCACGACGCCGGCGACGTCCCGCCGCCGCAGCACGCGGGCGACCTCGCCCGCCGGGTGCGTCGAGAACGTGCGCTCGGTGGTGCGCGGGCACGACCGGGCCGTCGAGCTGGTGGCGAGCGCGCTGCTGAGCGGCGGGCACGTCCTGCTCGAGGACGTCCCGGGCACCGGCAAGACCACGCTGGCGAAGGCGTTCGCGCGCTCGGTCGGCACCGACGTGGCCCGCGTCCAGGCGACCGCCGACCTGCTGCCGACCGACGTGACCGGCTCGGGGGTGTGGGACGCGACCACGTCCGGCTTCCGGTTCGTGCCCGGCCCGGTGTTCGCGCACGTGCTGCTGGTCGACGAGCTCAACCGCACCTCGCCGCGCACCCAGTCGGCGTTCATGGAGGCGATGGAGGAGGGCGCGGTCACCGTCGACGGTGTGCGGCACCCGCTGCCCGACCCGTTCTTCGTGCTGGCCACCCAGAACCCGTTCGACCAGCACGGCACGTTCCCGCTGCCCGAGGGCCAGCTCGACCGGTTCGCGGTCACGACCCGCCTCGGCCCGCTCGACCCGCAGACCGAGCTGCGCGTCGTCCGCGAGCAGCTCGTGAGCGCCACGGTCGACGACCTCGCCCCGGTGGCCTCGCCGCAGGACCTGCGCGCGGCGCGCGACGCCTGCCGCGCCGTGCACGTCTCGGACGCCGTGCTCCAGCACGCCGTCGCGCTCGCGCACGCCACCCGCACCGACCCGCGGGTGGCGCTCGGCGCGAGCCCGCGCGCGACGCTCGCCCTGGTGCGCACGGCGCAGGCGCTGGCGGTGCTGCGCGGCCGCGACTTCGTCGCCCCGGACGACACCCAGGAGCTCGCGGTGCCCGTCCTGGCGCACCGTCTCGCCCTGCACGCCGGCCCCTCGGCCGGCGAGGCGGCCGCGGTCGTCTCCGACGCCGTCGCGCGGGTCCCGGTGACCCTGCGGCCGTGACGTCGTTCCTGTCCGGCCGGCTGACCTGGGCCGCCGCGGTGCCGTTCGGGCTGTCGGCGGTGCTGGTGCTGCTGGCCGCGAGCACCCGCAGCACCCTGCTGGCGTCGGTCGCCGCGGCGCCGCTGGTGCTCGCCGCGGCGTCCGTGGTCTGCGCCCTCGCGGGCGTGCGGCACGTCGACCGGACCGGTCTGCTCGTCGAGGGACCCTCGCGCGCCGAGGTCGGCGACGTCGTCGAGCACGGCGTGCGGCTGACGCTCGGCGCCGGCGCGGCCACCGAGGTGGTGGTCACCCTGGAGCAGCCGGGGCTGTCGCCGTGGACGCTCGCGCTGCAGACCGACGGCGTCGCCCGGACGGTGGACGCGACGGCGTCGCGGCACGTCCTGGCGCGTGGCGACGCGTCCGCCACCACCGCCACCGTGACCGTCACCGACGTGCTGCACCTGGTCCGCTGGCGCAGCACCCGGGTCGGCCAGGTTCCGCTGCTGGTGCGGCCGCGCCGGGTGCCGCCCGCACCGGTCCCCCCGGCCACCGGGACGACCGCCGACTCCGGCCTCGCGCGGCCGTCCCGCGGCGGCGACCTGGCCGGCGTGCGCGCGTGGCGACGCGGCGACCGGGCCGGCGACGTGCACCGGCGGGCGACCGCGCGCACCGGGCGTCCCGTCGTCGTCGTGCGCGAGGAGGAGGTGGGCCGCGGGTGCGCCGTCGTGCTCGCCGGCCGCTCCGGGATGGTGGACGTCGACGAGGCGCGCCTCGCCCTCGGCGCGGCCACGAGCGCCGCCGCCCGGCGGCTCGACCCCGCCGCGCCCGTCACCGTGCTCATCGCACCCGGCCGGTCGCTCGTCGCACCGGCCGGTCGTCCGTCGTCGCTCCTGGACTGGTGGGCCGCGGTCGACCTCGCGGGCCCCGGGGCGCTCCGGCCCGCGTCCCGCCGACGTGGTCGCCGCGGCCGCCGGCGCACCCACCGTGCTGGTCGTCGGCTCGCCCGTCCTGCCCGCGGCGTGGTGGGAGCAGCTGTCGCGCGGCGGCGCACGCCGCCCGCACGACGGTGGTGCGGGTCCCGTGAGCGCCCTCGTGAGCGGCGTCGCGTCGCCTCCGGCGTCGGCGCCGCTGCGGACGGCGACCGGCGGCGCCGCGGCCCTGGCCGTCCTGGCAGCGCTGCTCTCCGGGGTGCCGCCGTGGCCCGTGTGCGCCGTGCTGCTGGTGCTGCTCGCCGTCGCCGCCGTGCCCGCCGTGGCGTCGCGGGTGGCGCCCGTCGTGCGGCGCGCCGCGCCCGTGCTGCTCATCGCCTCGGTCGTCGTCGCCGCGCAGCTGCTCTCCGACGGGCTCGGCTCCCCGGGTGCGCTGGCCGTCCTCGCGTGCGCCACCGTCGTCGGCCACCACCTCGGGGTGCGCACCCACCGCGACGTCGTCGTCTCGGTGCTGGCGACGGGGGGCACCACGGTGCTGGTGCTCAGCCAGGACGGGTCGTGGGCGGCGTGGCCGGCCGTCGCCGGCGCCTGGGCGGCGGGCGTCGCCGCGCTCGCGCTGCGCGCCAGCGAGCGCCGCGGCCCCGTCGGCACGCGCCCACCCGCCTGGCAGCAGCCGCTGCGCCGCCTGGTCTGGCCGCTGCTCGCGTCGGTCGTGACCGTGCTCGTGCTCGGCCTGCTGGGCGTGCAGCCGCCCTCGACCCCGGAACCCTCCGCGGACGGCGGCGCGAGCGGGCCCGGGTCCGCGGCGCCCGGGGGCCCTGGGCGGCGGTACGGCGTCGCGGTCGCCGTCGACCTACGCCCTCGGGTACGTCGACATGCGCACCCGCGGCGACCTGCCGCGCACGCCCGTGGCCCGCGTGCCCGCGGCGAGCGACCGGCTCTGGCGGGCGCAGGTGCTCGGCGGGTACGACGGCGCCGTCTGGTACCCGGTGCCCACCGTCCCGGTCGACGTCGCCGCCGACGACCGGCTCGGCCTCGGCGACCGCGCGGACGGCGCGCCCGACGGGCCGCGGCGCACCGACGACGTCGAGCTGCTGGCCGACCTCGGGGGCGTGCTCCTGCTGCCCGGCCACGCGGTCGACGTCCGTGCGACCGACGACGGCGCCGGCACCGCGGTCGCCGGGCAGGCCCTGCTCGGCCCGACGCGGGCGTACGAGGTGGAGTCGGTCGCCGTGCCGCCCGCCACCGCGTCCGGCCCGGCGGGCGGGGTCGGGACGCTGGCCGACGATCCCGGGGACGGGCTGTGGACCGGGCTGCCGCCGTCGGTCACCGACCGCACGCTCGCGCTGGCCGAGGAGCTCACCCGCGACGCCGGGTCGCGCGCCGAGGCCGTCGCGGCCGTCGAGGCGCACCTGCGCGGCACCTACGACTACGACCTCGACTCCCCCGTGCCGCCGGCCGGCCAGGACGCGGTCGACCACTTCCTCTTCGACGCCCGCGCCGGGTTCTGCGAGCACTTCGCCGCGGCCGAGGTCGTGCTGCTGCGGGCGGCCGGCATCCCGGCGCGGATGGCCACCGGCTTCTCCGGCGGCGAGGACGAGGGCGCGACCCGGCTGGTGCGCGGCGACCGGGCGCACGCCTGGGTCGAGGTGTGGCAGCCCGGCACCGGCTGGGCCCCGTCGGATCCCACCCCCGCCGACGACGGACCGGGCGCGGCGGAGCAGGTGTCCGCCGCCCTCGAGGACGCCGACGTGCGGCGCCTGCTCGCGGCCCTGCTGGTGCTGGCGTTCGTCGTCGCCGCGGCGGTCGCGGCCGTCCTGGGCGCGCGCCGCTCCCGGCGGGCGCAGGTGGTGGGCACCCGGTCCGCTCCGGCACCGCTGCTGGCCGCGGCCGAGCGCCTGCTGGTGGCGCTGGAGCGCTCGGGACGTCCGAGCCCGCCGGGCGAGACGGTCGCCTCGGTCGCCGCGCGGCTGCCCGAGGTGGCGGGCGAGCTGGCGCTGGTCGAGCGGGCGGCGTACGCGGCCCGTCCGCCGGGGGGACGGGAGTCGCTCGACGCGGTGCAGGCGCTCGACCGGGTCAGCAGCCGCCTGCTGGTCGAGGCGAAGCAGGCCCGGGAGGCCGCGGGCCGGGTCCGGAGGTGACCGGGGAGACTCCGGCACCGTGACGGTGCCGGACGTTCCCCGGTCCCGTCGTCGTCGGGGTACCCGGATTCGAACCGGGGGCCTTCCGCTCCCAAAGCGGACGCGCTACCAAGCTGCGCCACACCCCGTGCGCCCCAGCGTAGTGCGGGGCGCGGGTCCCGGGCGCCCGCGATGACCGGCGCGACCGGCCCGACGGCACTCGCCGACCCCTCGGCCGAACCTCGTCGCGACCGGCGGCGGCGCACCACTACCCTGGTGGCTGCACCGCCCGCAGCGGTGCACGCGGGTGTAGCTCAATGGTAGAGCCCCAGCCTTCCAAGCTGGTCATGCGAGTTCGATTCTCGTCACCCGCTCGAGCACAGGTGCGGCGGCCGCCTCGCGACCCAGCGCGATCCCGGTGGTCGTGCCGGTCGCAGGACGTCAGCGCGTGATGCGCATCCGCACCAGATCGGTGCGCTGGTGGGACCGCCCGTGGGCGAGAGGCTCGCCGCGCGGGCCGTAGGTCATCTGGACCGCGAAGATGACCGGGGACCCGACGTCGAGGTCCAGTGCCCGGGCCTGGTCGACGTCGACCGCCACGGCCTCGAGGTCGGTCGTCGTGTGCGCGACCGACCCCGGCTCGTGCCGGTCCAGCATGTCGAACAGGTCCGTGCCCAGGGTCGTCATCGGGCTCGGGTCGATGACCCGACCGAACAGTCGCTCGGGGATGTACTCGTACATGAGTGCCGCAGGTGTGCCGTCCACGGCGAACAGGCGCTCGACCCGCCACGCCCTCGCGTCGTCCTCGAGCCCGAGCACGGGCACCAGCTCGGGGGGCGGGCGGTCCACCAGGACGCAGGAGGCGTCGAGCAGGGCGACCACGTGCCCGCCCGCCTCGACCCGGTCCCGGAAGGACCGGATCGACGACATCGTCAACGAGGCGGTCGGGGCAGGTGGGCTGACGAAGGTGCCGACCCCCCAACGTCGGGTGATCGCACCCTCGGTCGCGAGGATGCCGAGCGCCTCGCGGACGGTTCCGCGGGAGACGTCGAGCTGCTCGGCGAAGGACGTCTCGGTCGGCAGCTGGTCGCCGACCTCGAACCGGGTGGTGATGAGGTAGCGCAACCGCAGCAGGGCGCTGTTCACCACCGTGTCGCGCGTCGCCATCTGCCCCTCACCCCTCGATGACCGGCCAGCAGCCGTCCCTCACCAGACCTCGTCGAGCACCCGCATCGTATTGCCCCCGATCACCTTGGTGATGTCCTCGTCCGTGTAGCCGTGCTGCACGAGCCACCCGGCGATGTTGGGGAAGCACTCGGCGGGGTTCTCGAGCCCGGCCACGTACTCGACCTGGGGGTGGTCGGGACGGTTCTCGGCGTCCTTCGCGTAGTTGCCCGCGTACGCCCGGTGCACCGCGACGTGGTCACCGAACATCGTGTCCGGTCCGAAGCTCACGTGGTCGATGCCGACCAGGTCCACCAGGTAGGTGAAGTGGTCCATCACCGAGTCGAGCGAGTGCTCCGGGTGCGCGGCCGACAGCGTCGTGTGCGGGGCAGCCTCGATGCCGATCACCCCGCCGCGCTCGGCGCACGCACGGATCACCTCGTCGGGCTTGAGCCGGGCGATGTTCCACACCGCCCTGGCGCCGGCATGGGTGATCATCACCGGCACCTGGGAGGCCTCGATCACGTCCAGGCTCGTGCGGTCGCCGGAGTGGGAGATGTCGATGAGCATGCCGAGCCGGTTCATCCGGTCCACCGCTCGGTGACCGAAGGCGGTCAGTCCGCCGTCCCCGCGCTCGGCGAGCCCCGAGCCGAGCATGTTCGACTGCGAGTACGCGATACCCGATCTGCCGCACCCCGAACCCGTAGAGCATGTCGAGGCGGTCGAGCTCGTTCTCGATCATCGTCGAGCACTCGAACCCGGCGACCAGCGCCAGACGCCCCTGGCGCCTTGGCCTCACGCACGTGCTGCGGTGGTCGTGGCGTGGACGACGTGGTCCTGCTTGGCGAGGTCGGCCAGCCGGAAGCCGAGGGCGTAGATCATGTCGTCCCACTTCCAGCCGTGCTGGCTGGTGACGCAGGAGGCCCCGGCCATGAAGTTGTCGATCACCGCAGTCAGCCCCGAGTGCGCGAGACCCTCGTACCCGGTGCGCTGGCGCCCGGTGCGGTTGTAGCGCCGGATCCGGGCCTCGTCCTCCGGCAGCACGACGGCGTGCTCGTGGAGGGAGAACACGATCTCCTCGCGCAGCAGCCGCTCGACCCGCTCCTGCTGCTCGGGCGTCAGGCCCAGGTCGACCCCGGGTACGCGGCCGACCTGCGCCGCGAGGTCGAAGTGCTCGTAGTCGGTGCCGGCTCCAGGTACCCGTACGCGGTGTAGCCCTGGTAGGCGGGGGCGGGTGCAGTCATGGGAGGTCCTTGTCGCTCAGGAGACCGGGGACGGGCTCGGGGTCATGGGGAAGTGGCAGGCGAAGGCCTGCTCGTCGAGGTCGGGCGCACGCAGTGGCGGTTCGGTGGTGGCGCACACGTCCTGCGCCTTCCAGCACCGGGTGCGGAAGCGGCAGCCCGACGGCGGGTCCACCGGGCTCGGGGGGTCACCCGCGAGCAGGATCCGGGTCCGGGCTCCGCGCAGGCGGGGGTCCGGCACGGGCACGGCCGACAGCAGTGCCGCGGTGTAGGGGTGCCGCGGCCGGTCGTAGACGTCGGCGCGGTCACCGAGCTCGGCCAGCTTTCCCAGGTACATCACACCGATGCGGTGGGAGATGTGGCGGACCACCGAGAGGTCGTGCGCGATGAACACGTAGGACAGGCCGAGCTCGCGCTGGAGGCGCTGGAACAGGTTCACCACCTGCGCCTGGATCGACACGTCCAAGGCGGAGACCGGCTCGTCGCACACGATCACCTGGGGCTCGAGCGTCAGGGCCCGGGCGATGCCGATGCGCTGACGCTGCCCGCCGGAGAACTGGAACGGGTACCGGTCCAGGTGGTCGGGGTTCAGCCCGACCAGGTCGATCAGCTCGCGGATCCGGGCGTCGCGGCGGTTGCGGGGCAGCAGGTCACGGTGGATCTCGAAGGGTTGCTGCATCAGGTCCCGGACGGTGCGCCGCGGGTTGAGCGAGGTGTACGGGTCCTGCAGCACGATCTGCACCCGTCGCCGCAGGGCGCTCAGCTCCGAGCCGCGGGCCGCGTGGACGTCCTGCCCACCCAACAGCACCCGACCCGAGGTCGGGCGCTCGAGGCCCACGATGGTGCGTGCGAGCGTCGACTTGCCACAGCCGGACTCGCCGACGACCCCGAGGGTCTCGCCGGGCCCGAGGGAGAAGCTCGACACCGTCCAGAGCGCGCACCGCGCCGTGCCGTCGCCCCAGGAACGCCCCGCGTCCGGCGAAGTGCCGGGTGAGGTCCTGGACCTCGAGGATCGGGTCAGGCGATGTCATGGAGGACCTCCTCGCTGCGGTGGCACGCGCTGTGGCGCACGGGGACGGTGCTCACGGCGGCGCCGGCGGCGAGGGAGAGCAGCAGGGGTCGTTCGGCGGTGCACCGATCGATGACCGCGTCGCAGCGCGGGGCGAACGCGCAGCCGGGCCCGACGGTACGGACGTCGGGCGGGGTGCCCGGGATCGCCCAGAGCTGACCGTGCTGTTGGTCGACCCGCGGGATCGAGCGCAGCAGACCGCGGGTGTAGGGATGGGCCGGTGCGCCGAAGACCTCCTGGACGGTGCCCTGCTCGACGATCCGGCCCGCGTACATGACCGCCACCGTGTCTGCGACCTCGGCGACCACACCCAGGTCGTGGGTGATCAGCACCAGCCCCATGTCGAGCTCGCGCTGGAGCTCGAGGAGCAGGTCCATGATCTGGGCCTGGACGGTGACGTCGAGGGCGGTCGTCGGCTCGTCGGCGATCAGGACGGCGGGCTCCAGCGCAAGAGCCAGCGCGATCATCGCGCGCTGCCGCATGCCGCCTGAGAACTGGTGCGGGTAGTCCCGGGCCCGGGCGGCGGGCGCCGGGATGCCGACCCGGTCGAGCAGCTCGACGGCGCGTGCCGCGGCGTGCTTGCGCCGCATCCGGCGCCGGACCCTGAGCAGCTCGGCGATCTGGTCGCCGACCGGGAACACCGGGTTGAGCGCCGAGAGGGAGTCCTGGAAGACGATGGCGATCTCCTCGCCGCTCACCTCGCGGCGGCGCTGCGGCGTGGCGCTGAGCAGGTCGGACCCGCGGAACATGATGCGGCCGCTGGTGATCCGCCCGGGCGGGGTGTCGAGCAGTCCCATGACGGTCTGGGCCGTCACCGACTTGCCTGAACCGGACTCGCCCAGCATCCGCCAGGGTGCGTCCGGCGTGCACGTCCAGGCTCACCCCCTGGACGGCGGGCAGCGACCCGGCTCGGGTGTCGAACTCGACGCTCAGGTCCTCGACCCGCAGGACGGGCTCGGGTCGTCACCCGACGGCTCGTCGGCGTCGCGTCGTCAGCCACCGTCATGACGGCCCCTGGATCCGTCGGCGGGCACACCGTTGCGGGCGAGGAAGTCTCGCACCACCGCCTGGAACCGCTCGGGCTCCTCGAGCTGGGGCGAGTGGCCCGAGTGCTCGAAGACCACCAGCTCGCCGTGCCGGACGCCGTCGGCGATCCGCTCGGAAGCCGGCACGGGGGTGCGCCAGTCGTGCCGACCGACGGTGACCAGTACCGGGCAGGTGATCTCGCCGAGCCGCCCGGTGAGGTCGTACGCCGCCATGTTCACCCCGAAGGCGTG
Source organism: uncultured Actinomycetota bacterium (assembly GCA_963715595.1). Taxonomy (GTDB): domain Bacteria; phylum Actinomycetota; class Actinomycetes; order Actinomycetales; family CAWJMD01; genus MFD01275-22. The sequence goes on along the minus strand of OY970255.1, from coordinate 847,144 downwards.
GTTGTGCGTCGCGTAGTGGTACGTGGTCGCGGCAGCCTTGCGCTCGACCGCGGCCGGATCGTAGTCGTGGTCGTAGAGCGGCAGGATCGCTCTCCAGTAGCGCTCGAACTCCGTGTTGTCCGCGAAGCCGCCGGTGCCGATGCGCTCGATCGCCCACGGGTCGATGGTCACCCGGTCGGTGGTGCGGGCGCGCTCGACGGCGAGGTGGTCGTGCTCGGTGTTCGCCGCCGTGTCCCGCAGCACCAGGGCCCGCACCCGGTCGGGGTGGGCGAGGGTGTACTCCATCGCGAGGAAGCCGCCGTAGGAACCCCCCGCCATGACGACCCGGTCGAGGCCGAAGAGCTCGCGGATCGCGTCGATGTCGGAGACCCACTGCTCGTGGGTGAACGGACCGTCGTCGGACGAGGCGCCGGATCCTCGCGCGTCGAAGGTGACGATCCGGTAGGTGTCCGCGAAGGGGCCGAACGACCGCACCGGCTCGGCGCGCGAGCCGAGGCCGGGCGCGCCGTGGCAGACGATCACGGCGGGGGCGTCCTCGGGGCCGAGGGTCTCGATCACCAGCCGGGCACCGTTGATCGTCTCGGTGAAGACGTGGCTGTCGGTCACGTGGGGGCTCATGCGGCGATCACGTTCTCCTCGAGGCTGCGCGGGTAGGCGGTCAGGCGCTGGGGTCCGGTCTCGGTGACGAGGACGGTGTCGGAGATGCGGTACCCGCCGTGGCCCGGGACGTACACGCCGGGCTCGCTGGACAGGATCATCCCGGCCGCGAGGGGTGTGGGGTCCCCGTCCTCGACCCATGGCGGCTCGTGCTGCGCGACGCCGATGCCGTGCCCCTGGCGGTGCCGCAGGTACCGGCTCATGCCGGCGTCGCGGATGACGTCGAGGCACTCGGCGTTGACCGAGGCGCAGCGACGACCCACGGTCATCGCCCGGTCCCGACCTCCTGGGCTCGCAGCGCGACGTCGAAGTACTGCTCCTGCTCGGCGGTCGGCTCGCCGACCACGAAGGTCCGCTCGCTCTCGACGAACCGGCTGAGCACGGCCGCGCCGAGGGACAGGATCACGGTGTCCCCGCGCTCGAGCCGTCGCCGGCTCGGTAGGCCGTGCGGGTTGGCGGCGTTCGGCCCGGCGTAGACCAGCCCACCCGCCAGCTTCGTCGTGTAGAGCACCCGCTCGTAGCGGGCGTACATCGCGTCCGTCCCGAACCCGATGACGTGCCTGGCGAGGTCGCCCTCGGTCGGCAGCTGCCCGCCCTCCGCCAGCGCCTCCTCGATCAGCGACCGACCAGCGGCGAGCATCTCGTCGCAGATCCCCGCGGCCTGCCGGTGCAGGACGATCTCGTCCGGCTGCTTGACCATGCGCAGGGCCGCGACCGCGTCCGTGGTGGCCCAGGTGGCCCCGGCCAGGACGTTGCCGAGCCGCTCGCGGGTGCCGATCGACAATCCGGCGGTCACCCCGATCCGGGCCCGCGCGTGGCCCCGGCGGGTCAGCTCGTCGGCCAGGTGCTGCTCGGGACTGACGACCCCGGAACTCGGGATAGGTCAGGACCTCGGTGCGCACCCCTGCAGCGCCGCGTACTCCCCGTCCAGCGCCGGCACCAGGCAGAACCGGTCGCCATCAGCCCCGAACCACAGCAGGACGGGGCGTTCGGTCACGGCGTAGAAGAACCCGACCAGGTAGGCGACGTCGGCGGGCTGAGTGATCAGGACGCCGTCGAGCCCCTCGTCCACCAGTCGTCGTCGGAGCCGATGGGAGACGCCGTCGTAGAAGCAGTCGGGAAGGTCCACGGGTCACACCCCCTGGGTGCGCGGATCGCGTGAGTCGTTGTAGCGGACGCCGGCGATGGTCGAGGAGAGGACGAGCAGCAGGATGGCGAGCGAGGGGAAGAGCGTCTGCCACCAGGCGGTCGCGATGGTCCCCGAACGCTGGGCGTTCAGCAGGATCCGCCCCCAGGACCACGAGGAGGGGTCGCCGAGCCCGAGGAAGGACAACCCGGCCTCGGAGATCACCGCGCGAGCGGCGGTCAGCAGCACCGCCACCACGATCAGCGGCACGACGGCCGGCAGGATCTCGCGGGTGACGATCCGGACGGCCCTCGCGCCGAGGACCCGGGCGCTGTCGATGTACGGCATCCCGGCGACGACCAGGCCGTTGGACCGGATCAACCGGGTGACCTCCGGCCAGGAGAGCAGCCCGATGACCACGATGAGCGTGGTCACGTCCGGGCCGGCGAGCGCGGTGACCAGGATCATCAGGGGCAGCAGCGGCAACGACAGCATCACGTCGGTGAGGGTCATGACCAGCGGGTCGAGGACCCGGACGTAGGCCGCGGTCAGGCCCAGCGCGGTGCCGATGACGATCGCGATGGTCGAGGCGACGACGCCCACCAGGAGGCTGATCCGGGTGCCCCAGACCACCTGCGCGAAGACGTCCTGGCCGAGGTCGTCGGTGCCGAACCAGTGCGCCGCGGACGGGGACTGCAGGATGTCGGTGCCCAGCCCGCCCGGGCGCTCGATCAGCAGCGGGCCGAGCAGACCCGTCAGGGCGAACAGGACGAGCACGCCCACCGACAGCCAACCCGCGGGGCGCGCGAAGAACCCGTCGGACGGCGCCGGCGCGGGCTCTCTGCTGCCCCGGTCGGCACGTTCGAGGCGGGTGGACCGGTGGTGACGCTCATGAGCGGATCCTCGGGTTCAGAACCATGGAGATCATGTCGGTCAGGAGGTTGGCCACGACCACCGTGACCGCGAGGAGCACGAAGGCCCCCTGCAGCATCGGGTAGTCGAGCTGGCGCACCGAGTCGTAGATGAGCCGCCCCACGCCGGGGTAGGCGAAGACGGTCTCGGTGAGCACGGCCCCGCCGATCAGGGTGCCGAGCTGCAGCCCCATCAGGGCCAACGCCGGGAGGATCGCGTTGCGCAGCGCGTGCCGCCACACGGTGCGCCGCTGGGACAGCCCTCGCGACCGGGCGCTCTTGATGTAGTCCTCGCCGAGAACCTCCAGCATGTTGGTGCGGAGGGTCAGCGCGTACGGGCCGAGCTGTACCAGGACGAGGGAGAACAGGGGCAGGGCCAGATGGTGCAGCAGGCTGGCGTAGGCGGCCAGGCCGCGGGTGTCCGGGTCGATCGCCTGGCCGATCGGGAACCATCCCAGGTTGGAGCCGAACACCACCAGCAGCAGGATCGCGACGCTCGGGATGAAGAGCGCGTTGGACGTGATGCCGAACACCTGGACCAGCTTGTCGACGACCTTCCCGCGGCCCACTGCCGCGTACACGCCGAGCGGGATCCCGATGAGGATGGTCAGGACGAACGCGCTACCCGCCAGGAGCAAGGTCCAGGGAAGCCGGTCGAGCAACAGCTCCTCCACCGGGGCGAGCTGGCGGAACGAGACCCCGAGGTTCCCGCGCAGCAGCTCGGACATGTACAGCAGGTACTGGGTACCGAGGGGCTTGTCGAGCCCGTACTGCTCACGCAGCGCGGCACGCATCTCCTCGGTCATGTCCCCCTCCACCACCAGGAGGGTCGGGTCGGCCGGCAGCAGCCGGAGCAGGAAGAACGTGATCGTCACCGCGATCACGATCGTCAGGATCGCTCGCAGCACGCTCTTGGCGGCATAACGCAGCACTGCTATCCCTCCCTCCTGGTGAGTGGCGTGGGCGAACCGGTCAGCCGACCGGCGTGACCTGAGACAACGAGTACCCGGTCACCATGCCGAGCAGGTCGCTCGGCGAGGGTGCGAAACCGGTGAACCGGTCTGAGCGGTAGGCGAACTGGAGGTCCTCGACGTACAGGGGGGTCAACAGCGCCTGATCGTGGACGTAGTCGTCGATGCCCTGGATCTTGTCGACGAAGGCGTCCTCGTCCACGGTCAGTGCTGCGTCCTCGATCAGGGCGTCGAGCCGGGGGTCCTCGACCAGGTTGTAGTTGATCCCGCCCGGGTTGGAGGACAGGTACGTGCTGCGCAGCTGGTCCATCGGGTTGTCGAACACGCCCCACTGCGACAGGTCGATGTCGTACTCCCCGCCCCGTGTACGGGCCAGGAAGGTGTTGCGCTCGACGCACGCGAGGTCGATCTGGATGCCGGCGTCGGCGGCGTCCTCGCGGACCACTTCGGCGACCCGGGTGAGGTTCGCGTTGGACTGGTCGCAGACCATCTCGAAGGCCAGGCCGTCGAGCACACCGTCACCGTCGGCGTCGGCGTAGCCGGCTTCCTCGAGCATCGTGCGGGCGGCGGCCGGGTCGAACGGGTAGGCCTCGAGGTCGGGGTTGTCGAACTCGGCGAAGATCGGGGAGATCGGGCCCACCATCGGCTGCCCGCCGCCCTGCAGGATCGTCTCGATGATCGACCTGGTGTCGACCACCATCGACAGGGCCTGCCGGACGGACTGGTCGGCCAGGGTCGGGTTCTGGGTGTTGTACGTCAGGTGCGCGAAGCCCAACGAGTCCACGCTCTGCAGGGTGATGTTCTCCTCGCTCTCGAGCGAGGCGATGGTCGACGCCGGCACCGGGGTGCCCATGAGGTCGATGTCACCGTTGCGCAGCGCCAGCAGCATCGTGTTGACGTCGGGGTAGACGACGTACTCGACGGTGTCGACCGCGGCGCCGCCCTCGGGAGCGTGCGGGTAGTTCTCGTTCGCGGTCATCGTGTACCGCTGGCCGCGGGTCATCGACTCCAGGACGTAGGCACCGGCCCCGACCCAGTCGCTGTCGTTGGCGAACTCGGACAGGTCTCCGGCGTCGGAGAAGATGTGCGCCGGCACGACGGCCATCCAGAAGCCCACGCCCTCGGCGAAGGGTGCGTACGGCTGCGTGAGGTGGAACTTCACGGTCTGGTCGTCGGTGGCCTCGACCGACTCGACCCACGTGAGCTTGGCCGCGACGTTGCCCAGCTGGTACTCCATGATCGCCTCGGCACTGAACTTGACGTCCTCGGCCGTGACCGGGGTGCCGTCGCTCCACTCGAACGCCTCGTCGAGGGTGAAGACGACCGTGCGCCCCTCGTCCTCGTAGGTGTAGCCGGTGGCGAGCTCGGGGACCTTCTCGGCGTTCTCGTCGATCCGCAGCAGGTGCGGGTACATCGCGTTGAGGATCCAGCTGTCCGTCTTGGACAGGGACTGGAGCGGGTTGAAGTTCTCCACGTCGGCCGTGGTGCCGATCCGCAGGGTGGTGGAGCCGCCGTCGGCACCCCCACCCGCGCCCTGCTCCTCGTTGCCCTCGTTCAGCGAACAGCTGCTGACGGCCAGCATCGCCGTCGCGAGTGCTGCAGCCGCGAACGTACGCAGTCGTCCTTGTCGCATGCTCACCAGATCTCCTTCAACGTACGCAGGATGTTCGTGCCGATGACCTTGCTGATGTCCTCGTCGGACCAGCCGTGGCGAACCAGCCAGCCGACGATGTTCGTGAAGTTCTCCGCCGGGTTCTCGACGCCGTCGACGTAGGGGACCCGGGGGTACTCGACGTGTCCGTGGGCGTTCCCCGTCTGGAGGTGGCCGGCGAACGAGTCGTGCAGACCGACGTGGTCGCCGAAGTTCGTGTCCGGACCGAAGGCCACGGCGTCGATGCCGACCAGATCCACGCAGTAGGTGAAGTGGTCCATCACCGAGTCGAGCGAGTGGTGCGGGTGCTCGACCGAGAGGGTCGTGTGCGGAGCCGCCTCGATGCCGATGACCCCGCCCCTCTCGGCACACGCGATGATCACGTCGTCGGACTTCATGCGGTTGGTGGGCCAGACCGAACGTGCCCCCGCGTGGGTGATGAACACCGGGACGGCGGAGCGGTCGATGACCTCCAGGCAGGTTCGGTCCGAGGAGTGCGAGATGTCGATCGCGATGCCGAGCTTGTTCATCCGCTCGACCGCACGCCCGCCGAAGGACGTCAGCCCGCCGTCCTGCGGCTCGGCCAGACCGGACCCCAGCTGGTTGGCCATCGAGTAGGCGATGCCCATCTGCCGGACACCCAGTCCGTAGAGCACGTCCAGCCGGTCGAGCTCGTTCTCGATCATGGTGGCTGCCTCGAGCCCGGCCACCAGGGCCATCTGCCCCGCTGCCTTGGCGGTCTCGAGGTCAGCGACGGTGCGCGCCAGGACCACGTAGTCCTGCTGAGCGATGTCCGCGAATCGCAGGCCGAGGTCGAACACGACGTCGTTCCACTTCCAGCCGTTCTCGGAGGTCACGCAGTTGGTGCCGTTCATGAAGTTGTCGAACAGCGCCGACATCCCGGATCGCGCCAGGCCCTCGTAGCCCAGCACGTTGCGGCCGGTGTGGTTGTACTCGCGCAGCTCGAACGGGTCGGTGGTGAGGACCTTGGGGTGCTCGTGCAGCGAGATCACGTGCTCGCGCTGGAGGATCTCGCTGACCCGGCGCGTCTGGTCGGGGTCGAGGCCCTGGTCGTAGGCCGGGACCCGCCCCACCTGCGGAGCGACGTCGAAGACCCGGTAGTCGGTGTGCGGCTCGAGGTAGTCGAAGCTGCGGTACCCCTGGTACTGCGGACTCGGATTCTGCATCGCTCTCCTGTGGTCAGACCCTTGCGGCGCTGTAAACGTACATGGTGGTCGGACCTCTCGTAACCCCTTGTTCGGCACTTTTCGATTCTGCCGCCGCTTGATCGCAGAATTACGGACAGAGGTCGGACCTCTGAGAAACTTCCGGGTCGGATGGCTGCACGGCCAGGGGTGTCCGTGGCCTTCCGGACGCGTCGGTCTCGACCGTGCCGTGGTCCGGCCACAGGAGGGGGCGCAGGGTGCGAACCGCACGAAGGACGAACGGGTCGGTGGCCGGTCCGCGCCTCGCCACCACCGGTAGCGACGGTGGGTCCCGCGGCAGCACGCCGCGGTACCTCACGCGCGCAACGCACGGCTCCTGCCGACCTGGTCACCACCATGGCCGGCCCGCCCGAGGCTGCCAACCTGCGCCGGTTCGCGCTCGCCGGGCTGCCGGCGCCGACGTCGGTCCGTCCTCGACCGGAGCGGGCTGTGCCGGCACGCGGGGGAACCTGACCGACGCGCCGTCGAGCGCCGAGCCGGTTGAGATCGCCTCAGTCGCTGCTGGGGTCGAGGCCGAGGCGATCACCACCCCGGGCGCCGGAGGACGGTCGACCAATCGCCGACCGCGTTTCTCATCGCGACCGGTCCGGCACCGTGAGCCCGAGGTGCGTCTGTGTCCGGCCCGACCAGCCCGCCCGTCGGGTGGGTGGTCGACCACCTCGCGACAGAGCCGACGACCTCGGCGGAGCGAGCGCCACGGGCGCGCGGGCGTGGGCGTCACTCTCGACGACTACTTCGCACGTCTCGCCCGGTGCCGCTGCCCGCTGCTCCGGTCGCCACGCGGTGGGGGCGGAGAGAGTCCCACGTCGTCGCGACGGCTCGGCACGCACTCGGCGCGCCGAGCCGGTCGTACAGCTGCGTCGGTCAGGGGCGCGGACGCGTCCCCGAGCCCCGGTTGCGCGCCTTGGCCAGCATCTCCTTGGCCTTGCGCTGGTTCTCCGGCTTGCGCGCCTCGTCGACGGCCTTCTTGGCGATCCCGAGCTTGGCCAGCTTGCTCATGATGCCCATGTCGTCCTCCTCGGTAGGGGTCCGCCGATTATGGGCCCGGCAGGTCGGCGGCGCAGATCGACAAGCGCTCAGCCGCCGAAGGTCTGGGTCCAGTAGGTGCCGTACGACCCGCCGCGGGCGACGCCGACGCCGATGTGCCGGAACGAGCAGTTCAGGATGTTCGCGCGGTGGCCCGAGCTCTCCATCCACGACGCCATCGCCGACGACGCCGACCCCTGGCCCGCCGCGATGTTCTCGGCGATCGAGCCACCGGGGTAGCCCGCGGCGCGGATGCGGTCGCCGAAGGACCGGCCGTCGAGGCCGGTGTGCGAGAAGTAGTCGTTGGCGGCCATGTCGGCGCTGTGGCCCCGGGCCGCGGCGTCCAGGGCGCCGTCCGAGGTGACCGGGCCGCAGCCGGCGGCCGCGCGCTCGGCGTTCACCAGCGCCACCACCTCGGAGCTGCCGCCCGCCGGGACCGGCGGAGCAGGAGCCTCGCCGCCGCCGGAGCCGCCGCTGGGACCGGCGTCCGAGCCGCCCGAGCCGCCCGAGGAGGCGCCGCGCTCGCCCGACCTCGACACGCGCTCGGCGACCGGCGCTGGCTCCGGGGCCGGCGGAGGGGGCGGGGTGACGACGTCGCGCACGGGACCCGCCACGGCGGCCGCCGGGTCGGCCGGGACGCTGACCGGTTCGGCGGGCGACGGCTCGTGCGTGGGGGCGGGGGCCTCGTCGCGCGGTGCCGGCGCCACCGCCGCGCCCTGGTCGGACGGATCGACCTGCGTCGCGAGGCCCGCGCCACCGGCCAGCAGCGCCGCGCCCAGGACGGCGGCGAGGACTGCTCGGCCGGTCGGGCGATGCCTGGTCGACGGTGGGGTCACCTGATCAGCGTAACGAACGCCGCGGCGCTGTCCCTGACGCCCTCGCGACCCGAGCCGTCGGCCGCCGCGGCTAGGGTCCCGCCATGCCCGGAACCGCCCCGTCCCCCGCGCCCCCGCCCACCCCGACGATCGGGCAGCCGGTGCACCTCGGCGCCGACGAGGTGCAGGTGCTCCGCACCGCCGCCGCGTACGCCGGCACCTGGGTCGACCTGCGGCGCCGCACCCTGCAGGTGCCGGGCGTGCAGGTGGCCGTCGCGGTGCGCGGCGAGGTGCTGCTCGAGCACGCGTCCGGGTGGGGCCGCCTGCCCGGCACCGACGGGGCCGACGACGCGGGCGAGCCGCTGCGCACCGACCACCTGTTCCGCATCGCCTCGCACTCGAAGACGTTCACGGCCACCGCGCTGATGGTGCTGGCCCGGCGCGGGGCGCTGCGGCTCGACGACACCGTCGCCGAGCACGTCCCGGACCTGGCGGGCAGCACGGTCGGCGACCGGACGCTGGCCGAGCTGCTCGCGCACGGCGGCGGCGTGGTGCGCGACACCCACGACAGCGGCTTCTGGGTGCTCGACCGCCCGTTCCCCGACCGCGACGCCCTGGTGGCGGCGGCGCACGACGCCGCCGACGTGCTGCCGGCCAACGTGCAGTTCAAGTACTCCAACATCGGCTACGGGCTGCTCGGCCTGGTGGTCGAGGCGGTGAGCGGACGGTCCTACCGCCAGTTCGTCACCGAGCACGTGCTCGAGCCGCTCGGCCTGCACGACACCGGGCCCGAGCTGGACCGCAGCCGCCTCGCCGAGTACGCGACTGGCTACTCCTCGCGGGTGCACACCGAGCGGCGGGTGCCGATCGACACCGTCGACACCGGCGCGCTGGCGTCGGCCACCGGCTTCTGGTCGACCTCGCGCGACCTCACCCGCTACGCCGCCTCGCACGTGCTCGGCGAGGACGGTCCGCTCGACGACGACGCGCGACGCCGCCTGCACCGGGTGCAGTGGGACGTGCCCGGCGGCAGCGAGCGCTACGGCCTCGGCTTCGGCGTCACCACGGTCGGGGAGCGCACGCTGGTCGGCCACGGCGGCGGGTTCCCCGGCCACATCACCCGCACCCTGCTCGACCCGCGCGACGGCCTCACCGTCGTCGTGCTCACCAACGCGATCGACGGTCCCGCCGAGGAGCTCGCGATCGGCGTGGTCAAGCTGCTCGACCACGCCCTGGCCGCGCACCGCGGGCGCGAGGGCGAGGCCGCCGACGTCACCGGCCTCACGGGCCGGTTCTCGACGCTGTGGGGCGTGGCCGACCTGGTCGACCTCGGCGGGCGGCTGCACCGGCTCGCGCCGAACCAGGCCGACCCCACCGCCGGCGCCGCCGCGCTCGAGCTGCTCCCCGACGGCACCGCCCGCGTCGCCGACGGCAACGGCTACGGCTCCCCCGGCGAGCTCGTCCGGTGGGAGCGCGACGCCGAGGGGACGCTCGCGTCGGTGCGCATCGCCGGCGGGATGCACGTCCCGTTCGAGCAGCAGGTGCGCGAGCTGGAGGGCACCGACCGGGTCAGGGCGCCCGGGGCCTGAGAGGGCCGTGGGGCGCTACCCGCGCCAGACGAGGACGAGGGCGCGGTCGTCGCTCTCGTCCGAGCGCAGGGCGTCGACGATGCGGTCGGCGCCGCCGCTGAAGCCGCCGCGGCGCACCAGCCGCTCGGCCTCGCCCATCAGCCGGTCGATCCCGAGATCGAGGTCGCGGCCGGGGGTCTCGACCAGGCCGTCGGTGTAGAAGAGCAGCGCGTCGCCGGTGTCGAGGCGCCCCTGGTGCGCGGGGAACTGCACGCCGTCCATGACGCCGAGCACGGGGCCGTGCACGTCGCGCAGCAGCTCCCAGATGCCCGACCCCGCGTGGTAGTGCGCCGCCGGGGGGTGCCCGGCGCTGGCGATGCGGTAGTACCCGGTGCTCAGGTCGAGGCACAGGTGCATCGCGGTGGCGAAGCCCTCCGTCCAGCGCTGGCGCAGCAGGTAGGCATTGGCCGCCGGCAGGAACTCGGCGGGCGGCATCGCACCGAGCAGGCCGCCGAAGGCTCCCGACAGCAGGAGCGCCCGCGTCCCCGCGGCCTGGCCCTTGCCGGAGACGTCGACCATCGCCATCTCGAGCTGGGTGTCGTCGGCCGAGCGCGACGACACCAGGAAGTCGCCGGAGAAGGAGTCGCCGTACGCCGAGCGCAGCGTCGCCTCGACCGCCCACTGCGGGGGCAGCCCTGCCACCCGTCCCTGCGAGCGCAGCCGGTCGCGCAGGTCGACGAGCATCGCCTCGCCCGCGGTGCCCTGCACGCCGAGCCGCTCGCGGCTGCGGGCGAACATGAAGACGAGGATCGCCGTCGCGAGGATGACGCCGAGGGTCCCGGGGCTGACCGGCTCGTCGGCGGGCCGCAGCGAGGTCACGAAGGCGATCGCGGACCCCACCACCAGGTAGAGCAGCAGCAGGGCCCGCACCCGCAGGAAGAACCCGCCCAGCATCAGCACCACCGTCAGGATCGACAGCGGCACCACCCTGCTGTTGACCAGGTTGACCAAGCACGCGACCACGGTCAGGCCGGTCAGCAGCACCAGCTGGAGCGGCTGCGACGTGGCCACCTGCTTGCGCACCATGCGCAGGCCGACGGGAGTGCGCCGCCGCGCACGTGCGCGGGGACGCACCCGTCCCACGAGCGGCTGCTCCACGACGCCGAATCTAGCCGAGGCCGACGTCGGGGTCGCCTTCAGCGTCAGGGACGCACGCCGCGGCTGCGGTGCCGGCACCACGACGTGACGTCCGGCCACGGGCCCAGTGTGTGCCAGACGGCAAAAGTCGGGTGCCGGCAGGCGCGGCGGGGTGCGAGCCTGTCGGCCATGAGCGAGACGACGCGCGACGACGCGCCCCGCGTGCAGGTCGTGGGCGTCGGTCCGGACCGCCGGGCCGACGTCGAGGACCTGATGCAGTGGGTGTGGGCCAGCACCGACGACTTCGTCGACGACGACTACGTCGGGCACGAGTGGGACCGCACCCGGGTCGCGCGGGTCGGCGACGCCGACGCCGGCATCTACGCGTCGTACTCGCTGCAGATGAGCGTGCCCGGCGGGCAGCTCCCCGCGTCCGGGCTGACCTGGGTGGGCGTGCACCCCCAGCACCGCCGCAAGGGCGTGCTGCGGGCGATGATCGCCGACCACTTCGCCGAGATCGCCGAGCGCGGCACCGAGCCGGTGTCGGTGCTGTGGGCGGCCGAGCCCGAGATCTACCCGCGGTTCGGCTACGGCCTGGCGGCGAACGTCCTGCGGTTCACCATCCCCCGCGGCGCGCGGATGCGCGACGTCGCGGGCACCGACGACCTGCGGGTGCGCATGGAGAACGCCGACGTCGAGAAGCACGCGGCCGTGGTCGGCGAGGTCTACGAGGCGTACCGCGCCGCGCACCCCGGCGCCGTGTCGCGCGGCACGCCCGACCGGGTCCGGCAGCTGCTCGCCGACCCGAAGGAGTGGCGGCAGGGCCGCGAGCGCAAGAAGGTGCTGCTCGTCGAGGACGGCGCGGGCCGGGTGCGCGCCGCGGCGCTGTTCCGGCGCAAGGAGGGCTGGGGCGACACCGGGCCGGACGGTTCGGTCGCCGTCATCCAGGCCTCGGCGCTCGACGCCGCCGCCACCCGGGTCATGTGGGGGACGCTCGCCGACCTCGACCTGATGAGCAAGGTCGTCACCGACCTGCGCCCGGTCGACGACCCGCTGCTGCACCTGCTCACCGACCTGCGCGCCGCCAAGGTGCTGCTCACCGACTCGCTGTGGCTGCGGCTGGTCGACCTGCCGGCGGCGCTGGTCGCGCGCACCTACTCGTCCGCCGTCGACGTGGTGCTCGAGGTGACCGACGAGCTGCTGCCCGTCAACGCGGGGCGCTGGCGGCTGCGGGTGGGGGCCGACGGCACGGGCGCCACCTGCGAGCGCACCGACGACGAGCCGGCGCTGCGGCTCGACGTGCGCGACCTCGGCGCGCTCTACCTCGGCGGGCAGGGGCTGCTGCAGCTGGTGGGCGCCGGGGCCGTCGAGGTGCTCGACGCCGCCGCGCTCGAGCCGACGGCCCGCGCCTTCTCCTGGTACGCGGCCGCGACCAACGGGTCGTCGTTCTGAGCCGGTGACCCGCTAGGAGCCCAGCGCGTCGACCAGGTCGATGCGGCGCTGGTGGCGCTCCTGGCCCGAGAACGGCTCGGCGAGGAAGGCGTCGACGATCGCGAGCGCCTCGTCGGTGCTGTGCTGGCGGGCGCCGATGCCGACCAGGTTGGCGTCGTTGTGCTGGCGGGCGAGCCGCGCCGTGTCGAGGTTCCAGGCCAGCGCCGCTCGGGCGCCGCGCGCCTTGTTCGCGGCGATCTGCTCGCCGTTGCCGGACCCGCCGACGACGACGCCGAGGCTGCCCGGGTCGGCGACGACCGCCTGCGCGGCCTCGTAGCAGGGCTGCGGGTAGTCGTCCTCGGGATCGAGCTCCTGCGGGCCGTGGTCGACGACCTCGTGCCCGGCGTCGGTCAGGTGCGACTTGAGGGTCTGGACGAAGTCGAAGCCGGCGTGGTCGTAGCCGAGGTGGACGCGCATGGGCGCCAGTGTGCCAGCGGCCGGCCCCCCGGTGGTCCGGGGTGCCGGCCGCGGCGAGGCGAGGGCGTCAGTCGAAGATCGGGCCCTCGTCGCGGGTGCGCTTGAGCTCGTAGAACCCGGGGGTCTGCGCGACGGCGAGCACGCCGTCCCAGAGCCTCGCGGCGGCCTCGCCCTTGGGGGCGGGGGTGACGACCGGCCCGAAGAACGCGGTGCCCCCGACCGCGATCACCGGGGTGCCGACGTCCTGGCCGACCCGGTCGATGCCGTCCTGGTGCGAGGCCCGCAGCGCCTCGTCGTGGGCGTCGCCGTCGCCGGCCTCGATCAGCTCGGCGGGGAGGCCGACCTCCTCGAGCGCGGCGACCACGGCGGCGCGGTAGTCCTTCTCGCCGCCGGGGTGCACCCGGGTGCCGATCGCGGTGTACAGCGGCCCGACGACGTCCTCGCCGTGCGCCAGCCGGGCGGCGGTGACGACCCGGACCGGCAGCCACGCCCTGTCCATCAGCGCGCGGTAGTCCTCCGGCAGGTCGGCGTCCTCGTTGAGGACCGACAGGCTCATCACGTTCCACCGCACCTGCACGTCGCGGACCTTCTCGACCTCCAGCACCCAGCGCGACGTCACCCACGCCCAGGGGCACACCGGGTCGAACCAGAAGTCGACCGTCGTCCGCTCGCTCACTGCAGGTCCTCTCGTCGGGGTGGTGACCTGCTGGGGTCAATGGGGCGACCCGTGCGACTATTCCCCTCGACGTGACGACGGCGGGCGGGGGGAATCCGGCCCACCGGCCCGACCCCGCCACCACGCGGGGCCCGACACCGCGAACCGCGCGCCGACCCGGCGCTGGAAGGACAGCCGTGCCCGGCACCAACCTGACCCGCACCGAGGCGCGCGAGCGCGCCGACCTGGTCGAGGTGGCGTCCTACGACGTCGACCTCGACCTGACGACGGGCGAGGAGACCTTCGCGAGCACCACGACGGTGCGGTTCAGCTGCTCGGACCCGGGTGCGTCGACGTTCATCGACCTGATCGCCCCGCACGTGCGCTCGGTGCGGCTCAACGGCCGCGACCTCGACCCGGCCGCGGTGGCCGACGGCGCGCGCATCACCCTCGACGACCTCGCCGCCGAGAACGAGCTCGTCGTGGTGGCCGACGCCGCGTACATGAACACCGGCGAGGGCCTGCACCGCTTCGTCGACCCGGTCGACAAGGAGGTGTACCTCTACTCCCAGTTCGAGGTCTCCGACGCCCGCCGCGTCTTCACCTGCTTCGACCAGCCCGACCTCAAGGCCACCTACACCTTCACCGTCACCGGGCCGCAGCACTGGCGGGTGGTCTCCAACTCCCCCACCCCGACGCCGGAGGAGCTGCCGGGCACCGGCTCGGCGGTGTGGCGGTTCGCGCCCACGCCGCGCCTGTCGACCTACGTGACGGCGATCATCGCCGGCCCGTACGAGGGCAGCACCGGCGAGCTCACCAGCGCCGACGGCCGCACCATCCCGCTCGGGGTGTTCTGCCGCGCCTCGCTGGCCCAGCACCTCGACGCCGACGAGCTCATGCACATCACCCGCCAGGGGTTCGAGCACTACGAGCGGCTCTTCGACCGCGCCTACCCGTTCGAGAAGTACGACCAGGTCTTCGTCCCCGAGTTCAACGCGGGGGCGATGGAGAACGCCGGCGCCGTCACCTTCCTCGAGGGCTACGTGTTCCGGTCGAAGGTGCCCGAGGCGATGGTCGAGCGGCGCGGCCTGACCGTGCTGCACGAGCTCGCCCACATGTGGTTCGGCGACCTGGTCACCATGCGCTGGTGGGACGACCTGTGGCTGAACGAGTCGTTCGCCGAGTACACGTCCACGCTGTGCATGTCGGAGTCGACCCGCTGGGACCGCGCCTGGACGACGTTCTCGTCGATGGAGAAGTCGTGGGCGTACCGGCAGGACCAGCTGCCGTCGACGCACCCGATCGTCGCCGACATCCGCGACCTCGAGGACGTCGAGGTCAACTTCGACGGCATCACCTACGCCAAGGGCGCGAGCGTGCTCAAGCAGCTGGTCGCCTGGGTCGGGCGCGAGGAGTTCGACGAGGGCGTGCGCCGGTACTTCCGCAAGCACGCCTGGGGCAACACCGAGCTGAAGGACCTGCTCGCCGAGCTCGAGGAGACCTCGGGCCGCGACCTGTCGTCGTGGGCCCGGGTGTGGCTGCAGCAGGCCGGCATCACCACGCTGCGCCCGGTGGTCGAGTCGGCGCAGGGCACCATCACCTCGCTCGTGGTGCAGCAGGAGGTGCCGGACGAGCACCCCGTGCAGCGTCCGCACCGCCTCGCGGTGGCCGGCTACGACGTCGGCGCGACGGGACGGATGGAGCGCAGCTGGCGGATCGAGCTCGACGTCGACGGCGAGCGCACCGAGGTGCCCGGCGCGGCCGGCAAGCCCGTCCCCGACCTGCTGCTGGTCAACGACGACGACCTCGCCTACGCCAAGATCCGCCTCGACGACGCGTCGATGGGCACGGCGGTCAAGCACCTCGGTGCCTTCGACGACTCGCTCCCCCGGGCCCTGGTCTGGGGCGCCGCGTGGGACATGACCCGCGACGCCGAGATGGCGCCCCGCGACTTCGTCGAGCTGGTCTGCGAGAACATCGCGGTCGAGACCGACTCCTCGGTGGTGCTCACCGTGCTGCGCCAGCTGGCGACGACGGTGAAGTTCTACGTCCACCCCTCGCACCGCCTCGACGTCTCCGACGAGGTCGGCACGCGCCTGCTCGCGCTCGCCGAGACGGTCGAGCCCGGCAGCGACCTGCAGCTGCAGCTGGTGAAGTTCGGCGTCACCTACGCCCGCACGCCCGAGCACGTCGACCGCGTGCGCGGCCTGCTCGACGGCACCGCGCCGCTGCAGGGCCTCACCGTCGACACCGACCTGCGTTGGGAGCTGCTCACCGCGCTGGTCGCGGCGGGCGACGCCGACGACGACGAGATCGACCGCGAGCTCGAGCGCGACGACACCGCCACCGGCCAGCGCGCCGCCGCCTCGGCCCGGGCCGCCGTCCCGACGCCGGAGGCCAAGGAGCGGGTCTGGAACCAGGTCGTCGAGTCCGACGACCTGCCCAACGCCGTGCAGGCCTCGGTGATCGCCGGGTTCGCCCGGGTGCACGACACCGAGCTGATCGAGCCGTTCGTCGACCGCTACTTCGAGGCGCTGCAGCCGGTCTGGACCGGCCGCACGAACGAGATGGCGCAGCAGATCGTCGTCGGGCTCTACCCGATCGCGCTGGCCGGTACCGGCCTGCTCGACAAGACCGACGCCTGGCTGGGGTCGTCCGGCGTCGAGCTGCCCGCGCTCAAGCGCCTCACGGTGGAGAACCGCGACGGCGTGCGCCGCGCGCTCGCGGCGCAGGAGCGCGACCGCGCCTGACCCTGTTCGTTCACCACGTTCAGTTGGTGGCCACCTACCGAAGTGGGCTCGCGAGCCCAGTGAAGTAGGCGCTCACCAACTGAACGTGGCGGACGAAGGTCAGGACCGGCGGCTGACCGCCTCCGCGAGCGAGAGCGCCCGGGGACGGGTGAGCAGGTCCTCGAGCAGCACGGGGAGGCCCGAGCCGTCGGCGAGCGGCATCTGCCAGTTCGGGTACTCGGTGTTGGTGCCCGGCTGGTTCTGCGGACGGCGGTCGCCGACCGCGTCGGCCAGCTGCGACGCCGAGCAGCCGCGACGGCGCCCACGTGAGCAGCTTGTGCAGGGCCTCGACGACCTGCCGCTCGGTGGGGTCGTCGGGCAGCAGCGAGCGCCGGCGCAGCAGGTCGAGCACCTGGGCCCGCTCGGCCGTCGTCGATGCTGCGCTCCTCCTCGACGTCGCGGGTCAGCAGGCCGAGGCGCGCCCGCAGGTCGACGTGCTCGCCGGCGAGGTAGCCGGCGGTCGGCGGCAGGTCGTGGGTGGTGACGGTGGCCAGGCACAGCTCGCGCCACTGCTCGGGCTCGAGCGGCTCACCGTCCTCGTCCTTCTCGAACCACAGGATCGAGGTGCCGAGCACGCCGCGGTCGCGCGAGCACCTCGCGCACCCAGGGCTCGACCACGCCGAGGTCCTCGCCGACGACGAACGCGCCGGCGCGGTGCGCCTCGAGGCACAGGATGCCGAGCAGCGCCTCGTGGTCGAAGCGCACGTAGGTGCCCTGGTCGGGCGGGGCGCCCTCGGGGATCCACCACAGCCGGAACAGGCCCATCACGTGGTCGACGCGCACGCCGCCCGCGTGCCGCAGCACGGTGCGCAGCATGTCGCGGTACGCCGCGTAGCCGCTGGACGCCAGGGTGTCGGGCCGCCACGGCGGCTGGCTCCAGTCCTGGCCCTGCTGGTTGAACGCGTCGGGCGGTGCGCCGACGCTGACGCCGCGGGCCAGCGCGGGGCCGAGCGCCCAGGTGTCGGCGCCGTCGGGGTGCACGCCGACGGCGAGGTCGACGACCACGCCGAACGCCATGCCCGCCTCGAGCGCGGTGCGCTGGGCGGCGGCCAGCTGCTCGTCGGCCACCCACTGCAGCCAGCGGTGGAACTCGATCCGGTCGGCGAGCCGCCGGCTCAGCCGGGCGACGTCCTCGGACGCGGGGTCGCGCACCTCCTCGGGCCACGCCGACGCCGGCAGTCCGAGGTGCTCGGCGAGCGCCGACCAGGTGGCGAAGCCCGTCAGGCCCTCGCCCTCCAGCTCGCAGAAGCGGCGGAACGCGGCCTCGCGGGCCGGCGAGCGCGGTGCGGCGTAGACGGTGGCGAGCGCCTCGCGCTTGGCGGCCCACGCGGCGTCGCGGTCGATGCGGGCGCCGGACGCGGACGCGCGCCCGCAGCTCCTCGGCCTGCCACTCGATCAGGGCGCGGTCGGTGCTGGCCAGGTACGCGGTCTCGCGGACGTCCTCGACCCGGATGTAGAGCGGGTTGACGAACCGGCGGGTGGTCGGCAGGTAGGGCGACGGCTCCATCCGCCCGACGGGCTCGGCGGCGTGCAGCGGGTTGACCAGCAGGAAGTCGGCGCCCAGCTCGGTGCCGCTCCAGGTGGCGAGCTCGGACAGGTCGGCGAGGTCGCCGACGCCCCACGAGCGGCGCGAGCGCACCGAGTACAGCTGGGTCATGAAGCCCCACCGCTGCCGGTCCCACACCTGCTCCGGCAGCTCCATCCGCCGCGGTGTCACCACCAGCGGGCAGGCCGTGCGCCCGGACGCGGTGGTCGCCACGAGCTGGTGCCACCCGAGCGGCAGGTCGGCCGGCACCTTGAAGGTCGCCTCGCCGAGCGCCACGCCGTCGACCGTGCGCGGCGGCACCCAGGTGTCGACCTGCCCGGTCTCGCGGTGGGTGCCGTCCTCGAGCACGATCTCGAGGTCGGCCGGGTCGCCGTCGGTGACGTGCACGGCGACG
Organism: uncultured Actinomycetota bacterium; assembly: GCA_963715595.1. Classification (GTDB taxonomy): domain Bacteria; phylum Actinomycetota; class Actinomycetes; order Actinomycetales; family CAWJMD01; genus MFD01275-22. The sequence goes on along the minus strand of OY970255.1, from coordinate 828,764 downwards.
GTGGCCGTCTCGCCGGAGCGCACCACGACCACGGGCGGGAGGGTGCGGCGCCACGGCGCCTCGTCGGCCTCGGCCAGCGAGCGCTCGACCAGCTCCGGCGACGTCGCGTCGACGCCGAGCGCGGCCAGGACGGCCACCACGGTCGACTCGGGGACGACGACGTGCGCGCCCTGCCAGTCCCAGTACTCGGTCGCGACGCCGTACCGCGCCGCGAGCTCGTCGAGCCGCGGGGTGCGTCGTGCGTCGTCGGGGTCCACGGCGTCCGATCCTGCCAGACCGGGGCCCGCCCGACTTCTCGACGAGCCGCGCGTCGCGCGGCGTCTCGGGCAGCAGGACGGGACCGTAGGGTGGACGACCGTGAGCGACACCCCCCAGCACCCTCCGGCGGCCTACCCGCCGGCCGAGCGCCTCGACCTCGTCGAGGAGCTGCCCGCACCCCCGGGCGTGCCCGTCGCCGACCCCTACCGGTGGCTCGAGCAGGCCGACGACGAACGCACCCTGGCGTGGGCCGCGGCGCAGGACGACCTGGTGGCCGCGCACCGCACCGGCTGGACCGCGCGCGCGCACTTCGCCGGCCGCGTCCTGGAGCTGCTCGGCGCGGGCGTCGTGGGCCCGCCGGTCTGGCGCGGCGAGCGGGTGTTCTTCACCCGGCGCACGGCCGAGCAGGAGCACGCGGTGCTGCACGTCCGCGAGACCGGGCCCGACGGCGCCGAGGTCGAGCGGGTCCTGGTCGACCCGATGGCGCTCGACCCGCGCGGCACCACCACCCTCGACACCTGGCAGCCCAGCAAGGAGGGGCACCTGCTCGCCTACCAGGTGAGCGAGGGCGGCAGCGAGGAGTCGGTGCTGCGCGTGCTCGACGTCGCCACCGGCGAGGTCGTCGACGGGCCCATCGACCGCGCCCGCTACTCCCCCGTCGCCTGGCTCGTCGGCGGTGAGGCCTACTTCTACGTGCGCCGGCTGGCGCCCGAGCTCGTGCCCGACGGCGAGCAGCAGTACCACCGGCGGGTCTGGTTCCACCGCGTCGGCGCCGACCCCGCCACCGACGTCGAGGTGTTCGGCGAGGGCCGCGCGCTCACGTCGTACTACGGCGTCTCGGTGTCGTGGGACGGCCGCTGGCTCGTCGTCAGCGCCGCCGAGGGCACCGACCCGCGCAACGACGCCTACCTGGCCGACCTGTCGCTGGGCGACCCGGCTGCCCCGGCGCTGGTCGACGTCGTCGTCGGCCACGACGCGCGCACGAGCGCCCACGTCGGCCGCGACGGACGGCTGTACGTCGGCACCGACCTCGACGCCCCCCGCGGGCGGCTCGCCGTCACCGACCCCGCGACGCCGGGTCCCGAGCACTGGACCGACCTGGTGCCGCAGCACGAGGACGCCGTGCTCGAGGACTACCTGGTGCTCGACGGCGCCGAGGTGCCCGGCGAGCCGCGGCTGCTCGTGTCGTGGACGCGGCACGCGGTCTCGGCGGTCACCGAGCACGACCTGGCGTCCGGCGCCGAGCGCGACGCCCTCCCGCTGCCGGGCCTGGGCTCGGTGGGCGGCCTGCTCGGCCGTCCCGAGGGCGGGCACGAGGCGTGGTTCACCTACACCGACCACAGCCAGGTGCCGCACGTGTACCGGTACGACGCCACGACCGGCGAGGTGACGCTGTTCGCCTCGCCCCCCGGGGTGGTCGCCGTCCCCGACGTGACGACGCGCCAGGTCGCCTACGCGGGCGCCGACGGCACCACCGTCCGCATGTTCGTCACCGCGCGCACCGACGCGCTCGACGACGACGGACGCCCGCGGCTGCCCGCGTCCACCGTGCTCTACGGCTACGGCGGCTTCGGCATCTCGATGACGCCGGGCTACTCGGCCGGGCTGCTCGCCTGGGTCGAGGCCGGCGGCGTCTACGCGGTGGCCGGGCTGCGCGGCGGCGGCGAGGAGGGCGAGGACTGGCACCGCGCCGGCATGCTCGCCAGCAAGCAGAACGTGTTCGACGACTTCCACGCCGCCGCAGAGCGTCTCGTCGCCGACGGCTGGACGACGCCCGACCGGCTGGCGATCTCGGGCGGCTCGAACGGCGGGCTGCTCGTCGGCGCGGCGATGACCCAGCGTCCCGAGCTGTACGCCGCGGTCGTGTGCAGCGCCCCCCTGCTCGACATGGTGCGCTACCAGCTGCACGGCCTGGGGGTGTCGTGGACCGGCGAGTACGGTGACGCGAACGACCCCGAGCAGCTCGCGTGGCTGCTGCGGTACTCCCCGTACCACCGGGTCGTCGACGGCACCGCGTACCCCGCCACGCTCTTCACGGTGTTCGACCGCGACTCGCGCGTCGACCCGCTGCACGCCCGCAAGATGTGCGCGGCCCTGCAGGCCGCCACGACCTCGGACGCGTCCTCGCGTCCGGTGCTGCTGCGCCGCGAGTCCGACGTCGGGCACGGCGCACGGGCCCTGAGCCGCTCGGTCGAGCTGTCGGCCGACACGCTGGCGTTCATGGCCCACCAGACCTCCCTGACCGTCGCGACCCCGGAGCCGCCCGCGTGATCCCTCTCGCCTTCCCGACCTCCTCCAGCAGCCCGTCACCGTCCCCGAGCGGATCCGTCCTGCCCGACGACCTGCTCTCGGGCGCGTCGGCCGCGTGCGCCGACGGCGCCACCATCTGCCGGTGGGTCTCCGACGCCACCGGCAGCCGGGTGGCCGGCGAGTGGGCCGAGCTGCTGGTGGGCACGCCGATGCGGATCCTGCTGATCCTGGTCATCGGGTTCGTGGCGCGGCTGGTGCTGCAGAAGCTGATCCGCAAGGTCGAGGACCGCATCGCGGCCGACCGGCCCTCGTCGACCACCGACATCGACCGCCCGCGCAGCCGGTACGAGGTGTTCCTCACCCACAGCCCGCTCGCGTCCGAGCGCCGGGTGCAGCGGGCCCGGACGATGGGCACGGTGCTGCGCAGCATCACGACCGGCGTCATCGCCGCGATCGTCGTCCTGATGATCCTGGGCGAGCTGGGGCTGAACATCGGCCCGCTCCTTGCCAGCGCCGGGATCCTCGGTGTCGCACTGGGTTTCGGCGCGCAGTCGCTGGTCAAGGACTTCCTGTCGGGCCTGTTCATGATCGTCGAGGACCAGTACGGCGTGGGCGACGTCGTCGACCTCGGCGAGGCCACCGGCACGATCGAGGCCGTCGGCCTGCGGGTCACGCGGCTGCGGTCGGTCGACGGCACGGTCTGGTACGTGCCGAACGGGCAGATCCAGCGGGTCGGCAACCAGTCCCAGGGCTGGGCGCGCGCCGTCCTCGACATCGGCGTCGCCTACGGCGAGGACATCCCGCGGGTGCAGGCGCTGCTCACGCAGGTCGGCCAGGCCCTGCACGCCGACCCCGACTACGCCCCCCTGATCATGGAGGAGCCCGAGGTCTGGGGCGTCGAGGCCCTGTCGGCCGACTCGGTGGTCGTCCGCATCGTGGTGAAGACGATCCCGCTCGAGCAGTGGGCCGTGGCGCGCGAGCTGCGCCGCCGGATCAAGGCCGCGTTCGACGCCGAGGGCATCGAGATCCCGTTCCCGCAGCGCACGGTGTGGATGCGCGACGAGCGCGATCGTGCCTCGCGCGAGCCCGCGGACGACTGAGCCGCACGTGCTCACCGCGACCACGACCGGCGACACGACCGTCCTGGTCGGGGCGTTCGCCGGCCTGGCCGCGGTCGTCGACTTCGTCGTCAAGGTCGTCGCGCTGGGCCTGGTGCCGCAGGACCGGCGCCCGTCGTCGGCCTGGGGCTGGCTGCTGCTGATCTTCTTCCTGCCGTTCGTCGGCGTGCTCGTCTTCCTGCTCATCGGCAGCCCGTTCGTCGACGGCCGGCGCCGGCGCGAGCAGGCCGAGGTCGAGCAGGTGATCCGCGAGCGCTCGCGCGACCTGCCGGACGCCTTCCCGAGCGGCGAGGTGCGGCGGTGGCTGCGCTCGGCGCTGGTGCTGAACCGGCGGCTCGGGTCGCTGCCCGCGGTGGCCGGCAACCGCGTCGACATGGTGCCGGGGTACGACGACGCCATCGCGCAGATGTCCGAGGCGGTCGACGCCGCACGCGAGTTCGTGAACGTGCAGTTCTACATCCTCGCCCACGACGGGGCGACGCAGCCGTTCTGGGACGCCGTCACCCGGGCCACCGCGCGCGGCGTGCCGGTGCGGGTGCTGTTCGACCACATCGGCACCTGGCGCACCGGCGGGTACCGCGCGCTGACCCGTCGGCTCGACGCCACCGGCGCCGAGTGGCACGAGATGCTGCCGATCCACCCGCTGCGCGGACGCTGGCGCCGCCCGGACCTGCGCAACCACCGCAAGATCGTCGTGGTCGACGACGAGGTGGCCTTCACCGGTTCGCAGAACCTGATCGACGCCGGGTACGGACGGCGCGACGGACGGCGGTGGAAGGAGCTGGTCGTCCGGGTCGAGGGCCCGGTGGTCCTCTCGCTGAACTCGGTGTTCGCCACGGACTGGTACGTCGAGACCCACGAGCGCCTCGACCACCAGTTCGCGCCCCGCGAGGAGGCGCAGCCGGACGCCGACGCGCCGGGCGAGCTGATCTGCCAGGTGGTGCCGAGCGGGCCGGGGTTCCCGCAGGAGAACAACCTGCGGATGTTCAACACGCTGATCTACGGCGCGCGCGAACGGCTCTCGATCGCCAGCCCCTACTTCGTCCCCGACGAGTCGCTGCTCTACGCGATCACCACGGCCGCGCAGCGAGGTGTCGCCGTCGAGCTGTTCGTCAGCGAGCGCAGCGACCAGTTCATCGTCCAGCGCGCCCAGAACTCCTACTACGACACGCTGCTCGCGGCCGGCGTGCGCATCTTCCGGTTCCCGGCACCTGCTGTGCTGCACTCCAAGCACCTGTCGGTCGACGACGCCGTCGCCGTCATCGGCTCGTCGAACCTCGACGTCCGCTCGTTCACGCTCAACTTCGAGGTGTCGCTGCTCTGCACCGGCGGCGACGTCGTGCAGCGGCTGCGCGAGGTCGAGGACGCCTACCGCGCCGCCAGCGTCGAGCTCACGACCGAGCAGTGGCGCGGACGGCCGCTGTGGTCGCGCTACGTCGACAACGTGATGCGGCTGACGTCCGCCCTGCAGTAGCCCCAGCCGGCTGTCAGACCGCCAGGGCAGTCGGCCGACCCGAGGTTCTGACAGGTCCGGCTGCCGCGCGCGCTGTCAGACCGTCAGGGCAGCCCGGTGGCCCGACGGTCTGACAGGTCGGTCAGGACTCGTCGGTGGCCGTCAGCCAGACCGCCCGGTACGGGGGCAGGATCACGGCGTGCTCGTCGCGCTCCGGCGGCCCGCCGAGCAGGTGGTCGTGCAGGTGGTCGAGGTCGAGGCCGAGCTCGTCGAGCCACCAGTCGGGCACGCCGCTCCAGGTCTCGGCGGTGTTGTAGAGCCCGAGCATCAGGCCCAGCGGGTGGCGGCGCAGCACGCCGAGCACGGCCCGGTCGGGCGTCCCGACGGCCTCGGACGCGACCGAGGCGTGCAGGTGCGGCAGGCCCGCACGCACCCGGGCGAGGTGGCGCAGCCCGGCCAGCGTGCGTCCGCCGGGCGAGGAGGGGTCGGCCTCCGCCGCGGCGAGCGCCGTGTCGTCGAGCCGCGGCCGGTGCACCCACCGGTTGTCGTCGCCGTGGCCCGGCTCCTCGGCCCAGCGGGCGTCGTTCGGGGTGGCGATCTCGTCGCCCGACCAGAGCACCGGCACGCCGCCCCAGCCCAGCACGACGGCGTGGGCGAGCAGGAACCGGGCGACGGCGTCGGCGGTCGCCGCCTCGTCACCGTCGCGAGCGGCCCGCGCGACGCCGGTGAGGCTCGCGGCCGACCCGCTGATCCGGCGGTCGCCGGTCGCCGGGTTGGCCTGGAACACCAGGCCCTCGGCGAACGAGCCGAGGGTGCTCACCGGAGTAGAAGTCGGACAGGAAGACGCGGTGGGCGGCGCCGGAGACGCCCACCGCGGCGGCGTCGGCGTCGTCGACGGCCCAGCCGATGTCGTCGTGGCAGCGCACGTAGGTGATCCACGCCGTCGTGCTCGGCACCGGCGGCACCGCGCCGAGGGCCTCGACCGTCAGCGCGGTGTCGCGCGAGGCGAGCACCGACCACACCTGCACCATGAGCCCGTTGTGGTACGCCAGGTCGCTCACCCGTCCGGCATGCCGTCCTCGGCCGAGGTAGGCGACCAGGTCGGCCGGGCCGACGATCGCCTCGGCCTTCAGCAGCAGGGCCGGGCAGGCGATGCGGGTCACCGCCTTGAGCGCCTGGGTGAGCCCGTGCACCTCCGGCTCGTTCTGGCAGGTGGTGCCCAGCCGCTTCCAGATGAACGCGATCGCGTCGAGCCGCAGCACCTCGACACCCAGGTTCGCCAGGTGCAGCACCACGTCGGCCATCTCGGCCAGCACGTCGGGGTTCGACCAGTTCAGGTCCCACTGCCAGGAGTTGAAGGTGGTCCACACCCAGGCGTCGAGCTCGTCGTCGTGGCTGAAGCTGCCGGGGGCGAAGTCGGGGAACACCTCCGGCAGCGTCCGCTCGTAGGCGTCCGGCTGCTCGCGGTCGGGGAACACGTGGAAGTAGTCGCGGTAGCGCTGCTCCCCCGCCCGCGCCCGTTGCGCCCACTCGTGCTCGCGGGCGACGTGGTTGAGCACGAGGTCGAGGCACAGCGAGATGCCCGACTCCCGCAGCGCCGACGTCAGCTCGCGCAGGTCGTCGGTGGTGCCCAGGTCGGCGCGCACGCGTCGGTAGTCGGCGACGGCGTACCCGCCGTCGTTCGGGGCCGGGCGCGGCTCGAGCAGCGGCATCAGGTGCAGGTAGCGCACCTGCAGGCTGCGCAGGTGCCCGATGCGCTCGCGCAGGCCGGCCAGCGTGCCGTCCGGCGAGAACCGCTCGGTGTACGCCGCGTACCCCACCACGTCCGGACGCTGGAACCAGTCGGGCTCCAGCGAGCGCTGCAGGTCGAGCAGGTGCAGGTCGTCCGGGCGCGCGGCGTAGGCGCGGGCGGCCAGCACCAGCAGGCGCCGGGCGACCGCCTCGGGGTCGTCGTGCACCCCGCGGAGCCCGTCGAGGAGGTCGGGCCACCAGCGCCGCACCCGCAGCGCGAAGAGGTCGACCCGGTGGCCGGGCAGGCCGGCGAGCTCGGGGAGGGCGGCGTCGAACGGGTCGTCCACGGCGGTATCCCACCACCGATCCGGCCCCGGTGCCGTACCGACGTGCCCCACGGGTCCGACCGCGCGCCGTCCGCGAGGACCGCGTTTGCGAGGATGGGGTGGTGAGCGAGTCGACACCGGGCAGCCAGCCGAGCTTCTACGAGCAGGTGGGCGGGCACGAGACCTTCGAGCGCCTCGTGCACCGCTTCTACGAGGGGGTCAAGGACGACCCCGACCTGCGGGCGCTGTACCCGGAGGAGGACCTCGGCCCGGCCGAGGTGCGGCTGCGGATGTTCCTCGAGCAGTACTGGGGCGGGCCCACGACGTACGGCGAGCAGCGCGGTCACCCCCGGCTGCGGATGCGCCACCACCCGTTCGCCGTCACCCCGCACATGCGCGACCGCTGGCTGGTGCACATGCGCGAGGCGGTCGACGGGCTCGACCTCCCGCCGCTGCACGCCGGGGTGCTCTGGGACTACCTGGAGCGGGCCGCGTACTCGCTCGTCAACACGATGGACGGGCCGGCGCAGGCCTGACCCGGTCCGTCTGCGAATCGATTCGACAGGCCCGCGCGAACCGTCCTAGCATCGTCGTCCGTGACCACCTCGCAGCCACTGACCTCTCCCGCCCCCACCGCGGCCGAGGCCGCCGACCCGGACCCGTCGACGAGCCCCTGGTGGCGTGACGCCGTCATCTACCAGGTGTACCCCCGCTCGTACGCCGACGCCGACGGCGACGGCATCGGCGACCTGCCCGGCATCACCAGCAAGGTGCCGTACCTCGCGGACCTCGGCGTCGACGCGATCTGGGTGTCGCCGTTCTACGTCTCGCCCCAGGCCGACGCGGGCTACGACGTCGCCGACTACCTCGACATCGACCCCATCTTCGGGACGCTGGCCGACGCCGACGCGTTCATCGCGGCGGCCCACGGCGCCGGCATCAAGGTCGTGGTCGACCTGGTGCCGAACCACTCCAGCGACGAGCACGTGTGGTTCCAGGCGGCGCTGGCGGCCGCCCCCGGCAGCCCCGAGCGCGAGCTGTACATGTTCCGCGACGGCAAGGGCGTGGACGGCGACGAGCCGCCCACCGACTGGAAGTCGGTCTTCGGCGGCCCCGCGTGGACCCGCGTCACCGAGCCCGACGGCACCCCCGGCCAGTGGTACCTGCACCTGTTCGACGCCAAGCAGCCCGACCTGAACTGGTCGAACCCGAAGGTGCACACCGCCTTCCACGACATCCTGCGGTTCTGGCTCGACCGCGGCGTCGACGGCTTCCGGGTCGACGTAGCGCACGGTCTGGTCAAGGAGGAGGGCCTTCCCGACTGGTCGACCGAGCACGGCCTGCTCGACCACCACGCCGGCGAGGGCCGCAAGGCCCCCATGTGGGACCAGGACGGCGTCCACGACGTCTACCAGGAGTGGCGCGCGATCCTCGACTCCTACGACGGCGACCGGATGATGGTCGCCGAGGCGTGGGTCGAGCCCGCCGAGCGCCGCGCGCTCTACGTCCGGCCGGACGAGTTCCAGCAGGCGTTCAACTTCGGCTACCTCGAGGCCGCGTGGCGCGCGGTCGACCAGCGCAAGGTGATCGAGGACTCCCTCGCCGCCGACGCCGTCGTCGGCGCCACCACCACCTGGGTGCTGAGCAACCACGACGTCATCCGGCACGCGACCCGGCTGGCGCTGCCCGTCGGCGAGCGGCGCCCCAACGGCATCGGCCCCGACGACGAGCAGCCCGACGCCGAGCTCGGCCTGCGCCGCGCCCGCGCGGCGACGCTGCTGATGCTGTCGCTGCCCGGCTCGGCCTACCTGTACCAGGGCGAGGAGCTCGGCCTGCCCGAGCACACCGAGCTGCCCGGTGAGGTGCGCCAGGACCCCACCTGGTTCCGCACCGACCACGAGGTGCTCGGCCGCGACGGCTGCCGCATCCCGATCCCGTGGACGGCCGACGGCCCGTCCCTCGGCTTCGGCCCCACCGCCGAGACCTGGCTGCCCCAGCCCGCGTCGTACCGGGCGCTGGCCGCCGACCAGCAGGTGGGCGTGCCGGGCTCGACCCTGGAGATGTACCGGGCCGCGCTGCGGCTGCGCCGCGAGAACACGCTGGGGCTCGGCTCGGTCGTGCTCGACGACTCGTTCGGCGACGACGTCGTGGCGCTGCGCAACGGCACCGTGCTGGTGGTGACGAACTTCGGCGACGAGCCGGTGTCGCTGCCCGCCGGCGCGGAGGTGCTGCTCACCAGCGGCGAGCTCGTGACCGGCGACGCCGGCGACGACTCCCGCGCGGTGCCCACCGACACCACGGTCTGGGTGCGCGCCTGACCTGACCCCCGTCCCCCTGCTCGTTTCGTCAGTTCAGTGCTCGTCCTGGCACCGAACTGCCCGCAGGACGCCACTCCGGTGACACGACTGGCACTGAACTAGCGAAACGAGCAGGGGGGCTCGGGGGGTCAGAGCAGGGCGGCGCGGGCCAGGACGTGGCCGCGCGGCGTGGTGAGCCGGGTCCAGGGGCCGCTGCGACGGACCTCGACGGGCGGGTCGAGCTCGCGGACGAACGCCAGCCCGTGGGCCGCGAAGGCGGCGCCGGACGGGACGTCGTGCCCGGGCACGGGACGTCCCCACACCCGCCCGCGGAGCGCCGCCACGGCGGGGGCCCCGCTGGTCGACGGCGTGCCGGCCGCGACCTCGGCGATGCCGGCCTCGGCGGTCTGCACCAGGACGGGGGCGGGGACCGCGGCGACGGCCTCCCAGCCACCGCGGGGCGGCGAGATGCCGGCCCACGCGGCAGCCTGCTCGGTCGGCGGCACGGGCACGTCGGTGCCGTTCTCCGGGCGTGCGAGCCGGTCGGCGAGCGCGGCGAGCGGCACGACGACGTCGACGCCGGCGGGCTCGCGCAGCCGGGTCGTGCGCAGGCCGAGGACGGTCGGGCCGCCGCCGCCGGTGAGCGGGCAGACGTAGACCGCCAGCACGTCGCCGACCGCCAGCACGCGGGCCGCGCCGCCGGGGTCGAGCCGCGACGCCCGCAGCACGTAGGTCGACAGGTCTGCGGCGCTCGCAGAGTCGAGCGTGCGCAGCACCGAGGACCCCTGCGGCACAGCGTGTCCCGTCACCGGCGGGCGGCGCGCTGCTCACGCACGCGTCGCCGCAGCGCCACCGGCTCGTCGTGCAGCTCGCCGAGCCGCTGGCGCTCGAGGTCGGTGAACCGGCGCGGACGTCCCGCGTCGAGGTCGTAGGCGACCATCGTCGACTCTGCGCGCGCGTAGACCACGGGCTTCTCGGCGTGCTCCCCCTGGTCGTCGACGACCTCGTAGCCCATCTCGAACGTGGCCCCGCTGAGCGAGCTGACCCACAGGTCGATCGCGACCGGCGCCGGACGGTAGTGCAGCGGCGTCACGTAGTCGATCTCGTGCCGGGCGACGAGCAGGCCGGTGGCCACCATGTCGCCGCCGTCGTCGCTGCTGTGGCCGTGGAACGCCAGCACCCGGGCGTCCTCGAGCAGGCGCAGGAACTGCACGTTGTTGACGTGGCCGTAGGCGTCCATGTCGGACCAGCGCAGGGGCGTCAGGATGCGCCTTCTCGTCATGACTCGGACCCTCTCCGTCTCGTCGGTCGCCGACAACCGTTGCTGCGCAAGCAACACTGGATCATCCACGCGTCGGTCACAGGGCGCCGCGCCTCCTGGCTCGGCGTCGGGACCGTCGCGATGACGCGTACGGGTACGTCGGCAGAGGTCGGCGACGCGCCCGGGCAGAGCATGCCACGCGGTCGGGAAGGGGTCGATCACCGCACCCGGATGCTGGCGGGGCAGCGGGCCACTGCCTTCGCGAACGGGCTGACACGACCCGCCTGTCAGGCGTAGCGTCCATCTCGCTCCAGCTCCCGACCGCGTCTGCCGGCGGTGGTCCGGTCTGGCGGTCCGTTGGGTGGTGCGACCATGAGCAGCTCGCCTTCACGCGATCAGCAAGCAGGTCGGTCGCCCGCGGCCTGCACCCGGTACGGGCTCCGGCGGCGCAGGATCCGTCGAGGGCGGCCCCGCGCGTGCGCAGCGCTGGTCGTCGCGGTCGCGGCTCAGATCCTCGTCCAGACCGGGTCGCCAGCGGCTCCCGCGGCGGCCGCCACCCTGCCGGTGGGGTTCTCGGGCGGTGTCGTCGCGTCGGTGCCGGCCCCGACCGCCCTGGCCTTCACCCCGGACGGGCGAGGTGTCGTGACGAGCCAGTACGGCACGATCTGGGTGCTCGGCGCCGACGGGGTGCTGGTCCCGGCCCCCGCGCTCGACCTGACCGCACGCGTCTGTGCCGACATCGAGCGGGACTGCTCGGGGTGGCGGTGGATCCGGGTTTCGCGACCAACGGCTTCATCTTCGTGTACTGGACGCGCAAGGTCGACCCGGCGTGCCCGAGCAACGCTGCAGGCATACCTCAGAACCGCGTGTCGCGGTTCACCCTGCGGCGCGACAACACGATCTCCCCCACCTCGGAAGTCGTCCTGGCGGACAACATCCCGTCGCTCCACGGTGCGCACAGCGCAGGCGACCTCCGCGTCGCCGCCGACGGGCTCCTCTACGTCACCGTCGGGGACGGCGGCTGCCAGGTCGGCGACCCGACCCGGTGCGCGTCGCTGAACCTGAACGCCAGGAGGCTCCACCTCCCGCTGGGCAAGGTGCTGCGGCTGACCCGGACCGGTGGCATCCCGGCCACCAACCCCTACGCCTCGGCTGCTGGGTCGCGGCACTGCACACGCGCCACGGGTGGGGTGCCTACCGGTACGGGGCCGTGCAAGGAGATCTTCGCGACCGGACTGCGGAACCCCTTCCGGTTCGCGCTCCGTCCCGGCACCAGCGAGTTCTGGGTGAACGACGTGGGCCAGGGCCTGTGGGAGGAGGTCAACGTCCTGCGGCGCGGCGCCGACTACGGCTGGAACACCTGCGAGGGGGCGCACCGCACGGGTACGAGTGAGCCGTGCCCCCTGGCGCAGGCCACCGCCCCGTTGGTCGAGTACGCGCACAGCACCGGGTGCACGGCCATCACCGGTGGTGCCTTCGTCCCGGGATCGGTGTGGGGCACGGCGATGACCGGGTCGTACCTCTTCGCGGACTACACGTGCGGGAAGATCTTCGAGCGGACGGCCGACGGGACCGTGCGCCCGTTCCTGACCGACCTGGGCACGAGCAGCGCCGTCAGCATGACCTTCGGTCCGTACGCCGGAGGCCAGGCCCTGTACTACACGTCGTACGCGGGCGGCGGCGCGATCCACCGCGTCGTCAGGACGACCGTGAACTCCGCTCCCGTCGCCGCGTTCACCGCCGGGCCCGCCGGCACCGCCGCCCGGACGCTGCGGATGGACGGGTCGACCTCCTACGACCCCGACGGCGGCGATCGCGTCGTCCGGTACCGGTGGAGCTTCGGGGACGGGACCTTCGCGACGACGAGCAGGCCCGTCGTCCAGCACCAGTACGCCACGTCCGGCCCCGCCACGGTGACGTTGCGCGTCGTGGACACCCGAGGCGCGGTGTCGGCGCCGACCACACGGACCGTCACCGTCGGTAACCAGCCGCCGGCCGTGACCATCCTCGGGGCGGACCCCGCTCACCGCTACTGGGCGGGAGATCGCCCCACCCTGACGACCAGCGTCAGCGATCCCGAGGACGGGCCCTTGTCCCCGTCGGACGTGACGTGGACCGTCCTGCTGCACCACGGCGCGCACACCCACCCGAGAGCGGTCGTGACCAAGGACGAGATCCGGCCGCGCTACCCGAGCCCGGAGGACCTCGGGGCGGTCCACGACAGCTATCTGGAGGTTCAGGCACGTATCACCGACTCCGACGGCGCGACGACCAGCACCAGCGTCGACCTCCTGCCGCTCAAGGTCTCCCTCAACTTCGCCAGCAGGCCGACCGGCGCACGCATCGTCGTGGCCGGCCAGGACTTCACCACCCCGACCACCATCACCTCGTGGGCGGGGTGGCTGCTCAACGTCTCGGTCCCCGACCAGGTGCTCGGCGGACGACCGCACACCTGCACCCGGTGGTCCGACGGGGGCACCTGCACGAGGATCCTCAAGACCGGTGGTACCGCTCGTACCCTCACCGCCACCTTCGCCCCCCAGTGACCAGGCACCGAGAGTGGTCAGGCCTTCCGTCGGTGGCGCGGATCAGTCCTCTCGTGATCGCCGTTCCGAGCGCAGAACCGATCTCAGGGCCGGTGATCCCTCCACGTCCTCGGTGCCCGGGCATCCCGCACCCGCCCGCGTGACCGACGGGTAGGTTCGTCCCGTGGTCGACCTCCCGGGCCTGCGGCTCGACGCCCTGCGCGCGTGGGTGCGCGCCACCGGTCTCGGCGAGCAGGTCGACCACGCCGAGGTCGTGGCCGGCGGCCGCTCGAACCTCACCTACACCCTCGACCTCGACGGGACGCGCGCCGTCCTGCGCCGTCCGCCGCTCGGGCACGTGCTCGCGACCGCGCACGACATGACCCGTGAGCACACCGTGCAGGCCGCGCTCGAGGGCGTCGTGCCGGTCCCCCGGATGCTGGCCCTGTGCGAGGACCCCGACGTCCTGGGTGCGCCGTTCTACCTGATGGAGCACGTCGACGGCGTCGTCGTCCGCACCCGCGCGCAGGTCGACGCCCTCGGTGCCGGCGGCCTCGCCGCCGCGGGCGACGCGCTCGTCGCGACGCTCGCAGACCTGCACCACGTCGACCCGGACGCGGTGGGGCTCAGCGCGTTCGGTCGTCCGGACGGTTTCCTCGAGCGACAGGTGCGCCGATGGTCGGGCCAGCTCGACGCGAGCCGCAGCCGCGACCTGCCCGAGGTCGACCGGCTCCGCGACCGCCTCGCGGCCTCGGTGCCGCCCGAGTCGACGGCTGCGCACCGGCGCGGCGTCGTCCACGGCGACTTCCGGCTCGACAACGCCGTGCTCGACCCGACCGGGCACGGCGTGCGCGCCGTCCTCGACTGGGAGATGGCCACCCTCGGCGACCCGCTCGCCGACGTGGGCCTGCTGCTCACCTACTCGGGCGCTCTCGGAGGCGGGCCCAACCCGATCAGCGAGGCCATGTCGCCCGATCTCGGCTGGCCGACCGGGGCGGGGATCGTGCGGGCGTACACCGACCGGGTGGGCCTGGACGACGACGACCTCGACGCCCTGACCTGGTGCACGGCGTTCGCGCACCTCAAGCTCGCCGTGATCTGCGAGGGCATCCACTACCGGTTCACGCAGGGCAAGACCGTCGGCGAGGGCTTCGACCGCATCGGCGCCCTCGTCACGCCCCTGGCCGCCCGCGGCCTCCACCTGCTCGACGACCCCCGCTCCCTGGAGGACTGATGGACTTCGCCCCCGACGCCCGCACGAGCGAGCTCGCCGAGCGGCTCGAGGCCTTCCTGGCCGAGCGGGTGCTGCCCGCCGAGCCGGTGCTCGAGGAGCAGGTCGAGGCGGCGCGCGCGGCGGGCGACCCGTGGCACCGGCCGCCGGTGGTCGAGGAGCTCAAGGCCGAGGCGCGCTCGCGCGGGCTCTGGAACCTGTTCCTGCCCGGCGAGCACGGGGCCGGCCTCAGCAACGCCCAGTACGCCCCGCTGGCCGAGATCACCGGGCGCTCACCGTTCCTCGCCCCCGAGGCGGTCAACTGCTCGGCCCCCGACACCGGCAACATGGAGGTGCTCGCCGAGTTCGGCACGTCCGAGCAGCAGGACCGCTGGCTGCGCCCCCTGCTCGACGGCACCATCCGCTCGGCCTTCTGCATGACCGAGCCCGAGGTCGCGTCCTCGGACGCGACGAACATCGCCACCAGCATCCGCCGCGAGGGCGACTCCTACGTGGTGTCCGGCACGAAGTGGTGGTCGACCGGGGCGATGGACCCGCGCGCCGAGATCCTGGTCGTCATGGGCCGGTCGGCGGGCGAGGACGTGCCGCGGCACGAACGGCAGTCGATGGTGCTGGTGCCGCGCGACACCCCGGGCGTCCAGGTCGTGCGGCCGCTGCGCACGTTCGGCTACGACGACGCCGCGCACGGCGGCCACGCCGAGGTGCGCTTCGACGACGTCCGGGTGCCGGTCGAGAACATCCTGCTCGGCGAGGGCAAGGGCTTCGCCATCGCGCAGGCCCGGCTCGGCCCCGGCCGCATCCACCACTGCATGCGGCTCATCGGCATGGGCGAGCGGGCGCTCGAGCTGATGTGCCGGCGTGCCCTCGACCGGGTGGCCTTCGGTCAGCCGCTGGCCAAGCAGGGGGTCGTGCGCGAGCAGATCGCCTCCGCCCGTGTCGCTCTCGAACAGGCGCGGCTGCTCGTGCTGAAGACGGCCTGGCTGATGGACACCGTGGGCAACAAGGGCGCCCACACCGAGATCCAGTCGATCAAGATCGCCGTCCCGCTCGCCGGTGCAGCGCATCGTCGACGACGCGATCCAGGTGCACGGCGGGATGGGCGTCTGCCAGGACACGATCCTGCCGCAGCTGTGGGTCGCGGCGCGGACGCTCCGCCTGGCCGACGGTCCCGACGAGGTGCACCGCATGTCGCTCGCCCGGCGCGAGCTGGCCCGCTACGCCTGACGGGTCACGACGAGGCCGCGGCCAGGACCTTGCGGACCCGCTGCGGCGACACCGGCTTCGGCGTCCCGATGCCCTGGGCGAACAGCGAGACGCGCAGCTCCTCGAGCATCCAGCGCACCTCGCGCAGCCGGTCGGGCGCGGTCGTGGACGGCGAGGCCGCCGCGACCGCCTGCTCGTACTCGGCCTGCAGCTCCTGCACCTGCCACAGGTGCTGGGCATCGCGCTGCGGCTCGCGCGCGAGCACCTCGACCCGGCGCAGCAGCGCCCGCAGGTACCGCTGCAGATCGGGCAGCCGCGCCACGCCGGCGTCGGTGACGAACCCGGGTCGCACCAGCCGGGCGAGGTGCGCCTTGACGTCGGCCAGCGAGCTCAGCACCTGCAGCGACGACACCGACGAGACCGCCTGCTCGACCTGGCGTGCCGACGACAGGATGCGCGCGACCAGCCGCAGCTGCTCGACGACCGCCGCCGTCAGCTCACCACGGACGGCGTGCTCCAGCCGGGCGAAGCCCGCTGCGTCCCAGACGGGTCCACCATGGCGCCGGACGATGTCGTCCACCGCCGCACCCGCGACGTCGTGCACCAGTGCAGGCAGTGAGCCGTGCGGCGCCCGCGTCAGCGCCAGCCGGTCGGCGCTGTCCCAGCCGTCGGTGAGCGACGACACCGACGGCACGGGCGCCGACCGCAGCAGCAGCCGGCGCGTGCCCCTCGGCATCTCGCGCTCCTGCTCGGCCGGCGTCGCCAGCACGCGCACGTCGACCCTCCCCTTCACGTCGACGAGCGCGGGGTAGCCGGTGACCGGCCCGCCCGGGCCGGCCGTCGAGAACTCGCGCGGCAGGTCGCCGATGGTCCAGCCCTGCAGGTCGTCGACCTCCACCCCCGCGCGGCGGGCGGACGCCGAGATCGCCTCCTGCACCGTCGGTGCGGCCTCGCGGTTCACCTGCTCGACGTCCTTGCCGGCGGCGACCTCGCGACCGCGCTGACCCGTGACCTTGACCCGCACCCGCAGGTGCGCCGGCACCTTGTCCCAGTCGAAGGCGTCCTCGGGCACCGGGACGCCCGCGCGCCGGCCGAGCTCGCGGCTGAGCGCGGGAAGCAGCGGCTCCTCGCCGGGTGAGACCTGCTCCAGCGCGAGCCGGGCGTTGTCGGGCGCCGGGGCGAGGTGACGGCGCACCGGCTTCGGCAGCGAGCGCACCAGCGCGGTCACCAGCTCGAGCCGCAACCCGGGCACCTGCCACTCGAAGGCGTCGGCCGGCAGCTGGTTGAGCACCGCCGCGGGGACGGTGACCGTCACGCCGTCGTCCGCCGACCCGGGCTCGAAGCGGTACGAGACCGCGAGGTCGAGACCGGCCACGTGCCAGCGGTCGGGGAAGTCGTCCTGGGTGACGCGCTCGGCCGCGACGTCGTCGACGACGTCGGCCTCGGTGAAGGTCAGCAGGTCGGGGTCGTCGCGGCGGGCCTTCTTCCACCAGCTGTCGAAGTGCGATCCGGAGACGACGTCGGCCGGGATCCGCCTGTCGTAGAACGTGAACAGCACCTCGTCGTCGACCACGATGTCGCGACGACGCGAACGGTGCTCGAGCTCGCCGACGTCGTCGAGCAGCCGCCGGTTGGCGTGGAAGAACTCGTGCCGCGTGCGCCAGTCGCCCTCGACCAGCGCGTGCCGGATGAACAGCTCGCGGCTGAGCCCGGGGTCGACCCGTCCGTACTGCACGGCCCGGTCGACCACCAGGGGCATGCCGTAGAGCGTGACCCGCTCCTGCGCCACCACGCTCCCCCGCCGGGCCGACCAGTGCGGCTCGGCGTAGGAGCGCTTCACCACGTGCGCGGCGGCCTTCTCGACCCAGCCGGCCTCGACCTTCGCGACGGTGCGCGCCCACAGCCGCGAGGTCTCGACCAGCTCGGCGGCCACGACGAGGTCGGGCGGCCGCTTCGCCAGCACCGACCCGGGGAAGATCGCGAACGACACGCCGCGCGCTCCCTGGAACTCGGTGAGCGGGCGGCGACCTCGCTGCGGCTTGCCCGCCGCGGCCTTGGCCGCCCTGCGCTCGTCCTTGAGCCCCACCTGCGACAGCAGCCCGGGCAGCAGCGCCTGGTGCACCCGGTCGGCGTCGACGGCGTCGCGCTCGGCGTCGGCAGGTGCCGTCCGCGAGACCGTGATCTTGAGGTCCTTGCAGACCCGCCGCAGCTGGGAGTAGAGGTCCTGCCACTCGCGGATGCGCAGGAAGTGCAGGTACTCGCGCTTGCACAGGCGGCGGAAGGCGCTGGACGACAACGCGTCCTGCTGCTCGCGCAGGTACTCCCACAGGTTGGTGTAGGACAGGAAGTCGGAGCGCTCGTCGACGAAGCGCCGGTGCTGCTCGTCGGCGGCCTGCTGCGCGTCGACGGGGCGCTCGCGCGGGTCCTGGATCGACATCGCGGCCGCGATGACGAGCACCTCGTGGACGCAGCCGAGCCGGTCGGCCTCGAGCACCATCCGCGCCATCCGCGGGTCGACGGGCAGCCGCACCAGGCGGCGGCCGATGCGGGTGAGCCGACGGTCGGCCGGGCTGGTGCCGGGCTCGATCGCGTGCAGCTCCTCGAGCAGCGCGATGCCGTCGCGCACGGCCCGTACGTCGGGCGGGTCGACGAACGGGAAGCCGGCGACGTCACCGAGCCCGATGGCCGTCATCTGCAGGATGACCGACGCCAGGTTGGTGCGCAGGATCTCGGGGTCGGTGAACTCGGGACGGCCCTCGAAGTCGTCCTCGGAGTAGAGCCGGATGCAGATGCCGTCGGCGACGCGGCCGCACCGGCCCGCGCGCTGGCGGGCGGACGCCTGCGACACCGGCTCGATCGGCAGACGCTGCACCTTGGTGCGCAACGAGTACCGCGAGATGCGTGCGGTGCCGGTGTCGACCACGTACCGGATGCCCGGGACGGTGAGCGAGGTCTCGGCGACGTTGGTCGACAGCACCACCCGCTGCCCCGGGTGGGAGGCGAAGACCCGGTGCTGCTCCGCCGCCGACAGCCGCGCGTACAGCGGCACCACCTCCACCTCGCGGATGCGGCCCCGCGTCATCGCGTCGCGCAGGCCGTCGGCGGCGTCGCGGATCTCGCGCTCGCCCGAGAAGAACGCCAGCACGTCGCCGTCGCCCTCGCGCTGCAGCTCGGCGACGGCGTCGACGAGGGCGGAGACCTGGTCGCGGTCGGGGTCGGCCGCCGGGTCGCCCGGCGCTGCGTCGGGGTCGGTCACCGGCCGGTAGCGCACCTCGACCGGGTAGGTGCGCCCCGTCACCTCGATGACCGGGGCGTCGCCGAAGTGCTCGGCGAACCGGGCGGAGTCGATCGTCGCGGAGGTGATGACGAGCTTGAGGTCGGGACGCCGCGGCAGCAGCTGGTGCAGGTAGCCGAGGATGAAGTCGATGTTGAGCGACCGCTCGTGCGCCTCGTCGACGATGATCGTGTCGTAGCGGCGCAGCATCGGGTCGCGCTGGATCTCGGCGAGCAGGATGCCGTCGGTCATCAGCCGCACCTGCGTGCCGGCGCTCACCTGGTCGGTGAACCGGACGGTGTACCCGACCCGCTGGCCGAGCTCGGTGCCCAGCTCCGAGGCGATCCGCTCGGCCACCGAGCGGGCCGCGATGCGCCGCGGCTGGGTGTGGCCGATCAGGCCCGCCCGGCCGCGTCCGAGCTCGAGGCAGATCTTGGGCAGCTGGGTGGTCTTGCCCGACCCGGTCTCGCCGGCCACGACGACGACCTGGTGGTCGCGGATCGCGGCGGCGATGTCGTCCTTGCGCTGCGAGACCGGCAGCTCGGGCGGGTACCGGATCGCGGCGAGGTCGCTCTCCGGGCTCGCGCTCATGACCTCACGAGTCTAGGTGCGCGCGGCGGCGGCGCTCGACCGAGATCCCGGGGTGCCCGGGGCGGGTCAGCGGGGCGGCTCGCAGACCACGCCGTCGGAGTCGCCGTCGTCGTACCAGTCGTACTCGGGGTCGACGCCCGCGACGTACATCCCGAAGCCGCTGGCGAGCGCCTCGCGGCAGGAGCCGAAGCGGGGGTCGGTGGAGGCGGCCTGCTCGGCCAGGCGGGCGGCCTCGGCGGCGGCGGCCTGCTCGGTCGCGAGGCGGGCGGCCTCCGCGGCGGCGGCCTGCTCGGCGGCGACCCGCTGGGCCTCGGCGTCCGCGGCCTGCTCGGCAGCGCGGCGCGCGGCCTCGGCGGCCGCGGCCTCGGCGGCGGCGACCTCTGCGGCCGCCTGCTGCTCGGCGGACGCCTGCACGCCCGGGGCCTGCGGTCCGTCGGTGGTCGCCACGGGGGTGCGGGCCTCAGCCTGCGCACCGGGCCCGGACGCCCGCTCGGCCGCGTCGGCGGCCACCACGGCCTGCCGGGCGCCGCCCTCAGCGGCCGACGCCACGTCGTCCCCGCCCGCGCAGCGCACGAGCAGCCCGAGGAGCACGAGCGCGGCGACGACGGCGACCGCGAGGCGACGCCGCACGCGGCGCGGCGACGCCGCGGCGTGGTGGGGGGCCATGCCGGGTGATCGGCACCCCCGCGCGCACTCTGAAGCCTCCGCCGCGCACCGCGGCCTGCGTGGCGCGCCAGGGGCCGGGGAAGCCTGCACGACGGACCCGTTGCGATCTCGTGACGACCTCAGGACGTCGTGGCCCGGTCGGGCGTCGCCTCCGTATCGTGCGCGACGACGTCGCTCGGGAGCAGGGTCAGGAGAACGACCATGGCTTCACACGCGCAGCCGTGCCCGCGCTGCGGCGGCACCGGCTCGGACCAGATCACCCAGACCGGCATGCGGATCCCGTGCGACCAGTGCGCCGGTTCGGGCCGGTGGGTGCCCGACCCGTCCTTCGGGTGCGCGCTCGTGACCGTGCTGGTCCTGGCGGTGCTCGCCGCCCCGTTCGTCGTCGTGGTGGTCGTCACCTCGTGGTGGGTGCCGCTGGGTGCTGCGGTCCGCTCCGCCCTGGAGACGCTGCTGCCGCGCGAGGTGGTGGCACGCACCGCTGCGGAGACCGGTGACCCGTGGTGGGCCGCCGGGGCCGTCCTGGCCGCCGTCGTCGTGAGCGCGATCGCGCTGTCGGTGGCCCGACGGCACCAGATCCGTACGCTCGGCGCCGGCGGGTCGCTCGTGGCGGCGCACGCGATCGGCCTCGTCCGGGTCGTCGTGCTGATGGGCGGCCTCGGGCTCGCCCTGGTGTCGTACGGGATCGCGGCCGGCAACGACCTGCGGTGGGAGCGCCCCGAGGTCTACCACCAGTGGTGGCAGATCGCCCTGGTCGTGGTCGTCGCCCTGACCTGGGCGTTCCTCGGCACGGGGCGGCTGGTCGTCAAGCGCGGCCGGCGCCGCTGAGGCCCTCGTCAGGTCGGTCGCGGGCCGCTCTCCAGCCGCTGCTGCAGCCGGTTCATCGCGGCCAGCCAGGCGTCCGGGTCGGTGGCCTTGTGCTGCACGTACCCCGCCACCTCGGGGTGCGGGAGCACGAGGAAGCGCTCGTCGGCCAGCGCCGCGACGACGGCCTCGACCACGTCGTCGACGTCGATCGCCGAGGGCGCGAGCAGCGCCTGCCCGACCGCGCCCGCCCCGTCGAGCAGCGGCGTGCGCACGCCCTGCGGGCACAGCGCCTGCACCACGACGCCGCGGTGCGCGTAGGTGGCGCGCAGCCACTCGGCGAACGCGACGGCTGCGTGCTTGGTCACCGCGTACGGCGCACTACCGAGCATGGTGAGCAGCCCGGCCGCCGAGGCGGTGGCGAGGAACCGGCCGGTCCCCCGCTCGACCCAGCGCGGCACCAGCGCCTGCGCGGCCCACACGTGCGACATCACGTTGACGTCCCAGGTGCTGGCCCATGCGGCGTCGTCGGCGAGGGCGGGCGCCTCGACGCCGCCCTGGGTGGGGATGCCGGCGTTGGCGCAGAACAGGTCGACGTCGCCGAGCAGCTCGACGGCGCTGGCGACGAGGCCGTGGGTGCCGTCACGGTGCCCGACGTCGGCGACGACCCGCGCGGCGCCGTCCGGCGCGACGTCGTGCAGCCGATCGCCGTCGCGGTCGCTCGCGACGACGCGCGCGCCGGCGTCCACGAACCGGCGGGCGAGGCCGAGGCCGATGCCGGACGCCGCGCCGGTGACCACGACGCGGGCCCCATCGAGCTCGAGGCCGCTCGCAGGAGCTGTCTCTCTCACGCGCCCACCTCCACGACCACGCGTCCGGTGGTGCGCCCGGTCCCGAGCCGGGTCAGGGCGTCGGGCACGTCGGTCATCGGCACCCGCTCGCTCACCAGCGGACGCACGACGCCCTCGTCGGCCAGCCGCACGAGGTCGGCGTGGCAGTCGCGGACGGCCTGCGGGTCGTGCCTGTGGTACTCGCCCCAGTGCAGGCCGAGCACCGTGTAGTTCTTCACCAGGACGTGGTTGGTCGCTGCCTGCGCGATGCGTCCGGAGGTGAAACCGACCACCACGAGGCGGCCCTCGAACGCGACCACCTTGGTCGAGGCGTCGTACGCGTCGCCGCCCACCGGGTCGACGACGACGTCGGCGCCACGGCGTCCGAGCACCTCGCGCAGCACCGGCACCAGGTCGTCGTGCGCGGTGCGGTCGACGACCTCGTCGCAGCCGAGGTCGCGCGCGACGCGCACCTTCTCGTCGCCCCCGACGACGCCCACCACTCGGGCCCCCGCGGCCCTGGCCAGCTGCACCGTGGCCGACCCGACCCCACCGGCGGCCGCGTGCACGAGCACGGTCTCGCCGGGCTGCAGCCGCGCCCGCCGGTGCAGCGCGAACCAGGCGGTCTGGTAGCCGATGTGCAGGCTCGCCGCCTGCGCGTCGTCGAGCACCGCGGGCGCGGCGTGGACGGATCCGGCGTCGGCCAGTGCGTAGCCCGCGAGCCCGCCGTGCGGCAGCGCGAGCATGCCCAGCACCCGGGTGCCGACCAGCGCGGCGTCGGCGTCGTCGCCCGCGGCCACGACCTCGCCGCACGCCTCGACACCGGGAGTGAACGGCAGCGGCGGGCGCACCTGGTACTGCCCGGCGGCCAGCAGCACGTCGGGGAAGTTGAGGGCGGTGGCCGCGACCCGCAGCAGCACCTGGCCCGCGTCCGGGCGGGGCACGTCGACCTCGTCGAGCCGCAGCGCCTCGGCCGGCGTGCCGTGCACGTGCACCTGCCAGGCCCGCATGCGGTCGGGGACGCTCACCCCAGCCCGCCGGACTGGCTGATGCCGCCGTCGACGGTCAGGGTCTGCCCGGTGGTCCAGGCGGCGTCGTCGCTGAGCAGGTAGGCCACGGCCGCGGCGACGTCGTGCGGCTCGCCGAGACGCCGCATCGGGTACGCGGCGCTGACCTGCGCCTCCCGTCCCTCGTACAGCGCCGTGGCGAACTTCGTCTTCACGATCGCCGGCGCCACCGCGTTGACCCGCACCCTCGGCGCCAGCTCGACGGCCAGCGAGGCGGTGAGGTGGATCAGCGCGGCCTTGCTCACGCCGTAGAACGCGATGCCGGGCGCGGGCTTCTGGCCGGCGATGGAGGCGACGTTGACGACGGCCCCGCCGCGCTCGGACATGCCTGCGCGCCAGGCCTTCTGGACCCACGACAGCGCCGCCACCACGTTGGTGTCGACCATCTTGCGGGCGGCGTCGAGGTCGAGGTCGACGAGCGGGCCGTACGCCGGGTTGATGCCGGTGTTGTTGACCAGCAGGTCGACCGGCCCGAACCGCCCGAGGGCGGTGGCGAGCGCGGCGTCCTGGTGGTCGGGTGTCGGCCGCGTTCCCGGCGACGGCGGCGGCGTGCTCGGCACCCCCGAGCGAGGCGACCGCCTCGTCCAGCGCCTCCTGCTTGCGCGCCGTGACGACGACGCGGGCGCCCTCGTCGACGAGCCGCTGCGCGACCGCGAGGCCGATGCCGCGGCTGGCGCCGGTGACGACGGCGACCTTGCCCTCGAGCCGCCTCTGACCGGAAGACGTTGCGGCAGAGGTCGCTCACAGGCCGAGGTCCCGACCGATGAGCTCCTTCATGATCTCGTTCGAGCCGGCCCAGATCTTGGTGACGCGGGCGTCGCGCCAGGCGCGGGCCACCCGGTACTCGTTCATGAAGCCGTAGCCGCCGTGCAGCTGGACGCACTCGTCGAGCACGTCGTTCTGCACCTGCGCCGACCACCACTTCGCCTTGGCGGCGTCGACGGCGGTGAGCTTGCCCTCGGTGTGCTCGAGCACGCAGTTGTCGACGAACGCCTGGGTCACCTCGACCGCGGTGACGAGCTCGGCCATCTTGAACTTGTTGTGCTGGAACGAGCCGACCGCCTGGCCGAAGGCCTTGCGCTCCTTCGTGTACTGGATCGTCTCCTCGAGGATCTGCGCGGCGTGGGCGATGTTGCTGATCGCCGCACCGACGCGCTCCTGCACGAGCCGCTCCATCATGTGGATGAAGCCGCGGTCGACCTCGCCGATCACGTTGGCCGCCGGCACCCGCACGTCCTGGAAGAACAGCTCGGCGGTGTCGGACTCGGTCTGGCCGACCTTGTCGAGCTTGCGGCCGCGGGTGAAGCCCTCCATGCCGGCCTCGACGCCGAACAGCGTGATGCCCTTGGCGCCCTTCTCGGGGCTGGTGCGGGCGGCGACGACGACGAGGTCGGCGCTGTACCCGTTGGTGATGAACGTCTTCGAGCCGTTGAGGACGTAGTCGTCGCCGTCCCTGACCGCCACGGTCTTGAGGTTCGCGAGGTCGGACCCGCCCGACGGCTCGGTCATCGCGATCGCGGTGACGATCTCGCCGGAGCAGAACCCGGGCAGCCAGCGCTGCTTCTGCTCGTCGGTGGTGAGCTCGATCAGGTACGGCGCGACGATGTCGGCGTGGATGCCGAGGCACGACGAGACCGCGGCCGACACCTTCGACTGCTCCTCGGCCACCACCGCGATGAAGCGGTAGTCGCCGGCCTCGCCGCCGCCGTACTGCTCGGGCACGTGCAGGCCGAGCAGCCCCTGCTTGCCGGCCTCGATCCACACGTCGCGGGGCAGCGCCTTGGCCTCGATGAACTCGTCCATGCGCGGCCGCACGTGGCGGTCGAGGAACTCCTTCGCGCTGGCGCGCAGCGCCTCGTGCTCGGGCTCGAAGATCGATCGGCGCACTGTTCCTCCACGGCTGGGACGGGGTGTACGGTCCCGTCATGACTAAGCGCTTGCTTAGTGACAGCGTCGCCGCCCCCGGTGCCCCTGTCAAGGACGGCCCCACGCCCGACCGGCTGCTGCAGGCCGGCGCCGAGGCGTTCGCCGAGCGCGGGTTCCACGCCACCACCACGCGCGACATCGCGACCCGGGCCGGCCTGTCCCCCGCGGGCCTGTACGTGCACTACCCGTCCAAGCAGGCCCTGCTGGCGCACCTGTCGCTCACCGGCCACCGGGCCGCGCTCGAGCTGGTGGGCCGGGCGCTGTCGGGCCCCGGGTCGCCCACCGACCGCGTGCACCGGATGGTGCGCGAGTTCGTCACCTGGCACGCCGAGAACCACCTGGTGGCCCGGGTGGTGCAGTACGAGCTGCGCTCCCTCGACGCCCCGGCCCTGGCCGAGGTCACCGCGGTGCGCCGTCGGCTCGAGGACGTCGTGGAGGCCGTGATCGCCGAGGGCGTCGCCGAGGGGGCGATGCGCGCCGACGTGCCCCGGGCCTCGACCCGGGCGGTGCTGTCGCTGGCCGTCGACGTCGCCCGCTGGTTCGACCCCCGCGGACGCGACAGCGCCGCCGACGTCGGTCGCGTGTACGCCGACCTGGCGCTGCGGATGCTCGGCGCCGAGCCGCCCGCGAGAGGATGAGCACATGAGCGAGACTCCCCGCAGGACCCCGGCCGGTCCGATGGACGCCACCGGCTCCCCCACCGACCTCGAGCGGCGCGAGCCGTCCGAGATCCTCGCCGGTCTGCTGGGCGTGATGGACCTGCGCTCCCTCGGCCAGGACGACGACGGCCAGGACCGGTTCGAGGGCGACAGCCAGTGGCAGCCGCACGGGCGGGTCTACGGCGGCCAGGTGCTGGGTCAGACGCTGATGGCGGCCTCGCTGACGGTGCAGGACGACCGGCCGGTGCACTCGATGCACGGCTACTTCCTGCGCCCGGGCGACGCGTCGCAGCCGATCCGGTTCGCGGTCGAGCGGCTGCGCGACGGCCGCTCGTTCACCGCGCGCCGGGTGCACGCGCTCCAGGAGGACCGGCCGATCCTGTCGATGATCGCCTCGTTCCAGGACGACGACGAGGGCTACGACCACCACGACGAGATGCCCGACGTCCCCGGCCCCGACGAGCTGCCGACCACCGCCGAGCTGCTCGGCCACATCGACCACCCGGCCGCGCAGTACTGGTCGTACGCCCGTCCGATCGACGTGCGGCACGTGCAGTCGCCGATCTACGTCCAGCCCGACTCCGAGCGCCGCGCGTCGCAGGCGGTCTGGATGCGCACCGTCGCGCCGATGCCCGACGACCCGGTGCTGCACCGGGCCGTGCTCGGCTACGCCAGCGACTACACGCTGCTGGAGTCGGTGCTGCGCCGGCACGGCCGGTCGTGGGCGACCGTCGGCCCCACCGCCAGCCTCGACCACGCCATGTGGTGGCACCGCCCCGCCCGCGCCGACGAGTGGATCCTCTACACCCAGGCCAGCCCGTCGGCCCAGGGCGGACGGGGTCTCGGCGCCGGCCGGATGTTCACCCAGGACGGCCGCCTCGTCGCCACCGTCGCCCAGGAGGGCATGGTCCGCCCGCCGCGGTCGCGCTCGTAGCCGCAACCGCTGGAAGGATGCGAGCTCCGACCCCCTGGAGGGGGTCGCGGTTCGTCCTCGTCAGCCGGCGGTCGACGCGACAGGCACCTCAGTCGCGGGTGAGCTTGCGGTGCGTGACCCGGTGCGGACGGGCCGCCTCGACGCCCAGCCGCGACACCTTGTTCTCCTCGTACGACTCGAAGTTGCCCTCGAACCAGTACCACGTCGACGGGTTCTCGTCGGTGCCCTCGTAGGCGAGGATGTGCGTCACGACCCGGTCGAGGAACCACCGGTCGTGGGAGATGACGACGGCGCAGCCGGGGAACTCCAGCAGCGCGTTCTCGAGCGAGGACAGCGTCTCGACGTCGAGGTCGTTGGTGGGCTCGTCGAGGAGCAGCAGGTTGCCGCCCTCCTTGAGCGTCAGGGCCAGGTTCAGGCGGTTGCGCTCACCACCGGAGAGCACCCCGGCCGCCTTCTGCTGGTCGGGGCCCTTGAAGCCGAAGGCGGAGACGTAGGCGCGCGAGGGCACCTCGGTGCTGCCGACCTTGATGTAGTCGAGGCCGTCGGACACGACCTCCCACAGCGACTTCTTCGGGTCGATGCCGCCACGGCTCTGGTCGACGTAGGAGATCTTGACCGTCTCGCCGACCTTGACCTCGCCGGCGTCCGGCTCCTCGAGGCCCACGATGGTCTTGAACAGCGTGGTCTTGCCGACGCCGTTCGGGCCGATGACGCCGACGATGCCGTTGCGCGGCAGCGTGAACGAGAGCCCGTCGATGAGGACGCGGTCGCCGAAGCCCTTCTTCAGGTTCTTCACCTCGATCACCTGGCTGCCCAGTCGCGGGCCCGGCGGGATCTGGATCTCCTCGAAGTCGAGCTTGCGGGTGCGGTCGGCCTCGGCCGCCATCTCCTCGTAGCGCGCCAGGCGCGACTTCGACTTGGTCTGGCGGGCCTTGGCGTTGGAGCGCACCCACTCGAGCTCGTCCGCCAGGCGCTTGGCCATCTTGGCGTCCTTCTTGCCCTGCACCTGCAGCCGCTCGCGCTTCTTCTCCAGGTACGTGGAGTAGTTGCCCTCGTAGGGGTACAGGCGGCCGCGGTCGATCTCGGCGATCCACTGGGCGACGTGGTCGAGGAAGTACCGGTCGTGGGTCACGGCCAGGACGGCACCGGCGTACGAGGCCAGGTGCTGCTCGAGCCACAGCACCGACTCGGCGTCGAGGTGGTTGGTGGGCTCGTCGAGCAGCAGCAGGTCGGGCTTGCTCAGCAGCAGCTTGCACAGCGCGACCCGGCGGCGCTCACCACCGGAGAGCACGGACACGTCGGCGTCGGGCGGCGGGCAGCGCAGCGCGTCCATCGCCTGGTCGAGCTGGGAGTCCAGGTCCCACGCGTCGGCGTGGTCGAGGGCCTCCTGCAGCTCGCCCATCTCGGCGAGCAGCGCGTCGAAGTCGGCGTCGGGCTCGCCCATGAGCTGGCCGATCTCGTCGAAGCGCTGCTTCTTCTGCATGATCTCGCCCATGCCCTCCTGGACGTTCTCCAGGACGTTCTTGCTCTCGTTCAGCTCGGGCTCCTGCATCAGGATGCCGACCGAGTAGCCCGGCGAGAGGCGGGCCTCGCCGTTGGAGGGCTGGTCGAGCCCGGCCATGATCTTGAGGATCGTCGACTTGCCCGCACCGTTCGGTCCGACGACGCCGATCTTGGCGCCCGGGTAGAAGCTCATCGTGACGTCGTCGAGGATGAGCTTGTCGCCGTGCGCCTTGCGCGCCTTGTACATCGTGTAGATGAACTCCGCCATGACCTCACCCTAGGGCGGGTACCCGGCGCTCCCCGAATCGGGAGGCGACCGGGCACCCGTCCCGCGCTCACACCGGCGACGGCGTCACCCGCAGCCGGCCGTCGCGGTCGAGCTCCATGCCGTCGACGGGCATGAACTCCTCGGACTCCGTCGGCCCGAACGGCTCGGCCAGCTCGCGCGCGACCTCCTCGTCGGCCTCGTCGACCGGACCGGCCGGCCCCTCGTCGGTGGCGGCGCGCCGGACGCGGACTCGGGGTCGGCGCTGCCACGGCGGACCCGGGTGAACCGGCTGGTGCCGTAGGTGAGGTCGGGCCCGACGGCGTCGGCCACCACGTCGGCGCTCAGCCGCGGCTGGCCGTCGGTGCCGGTGTACTCGCGCAGCTCGAGCCGGCCGCTGACGACGACCCGCTCGCCCTTGCGCACCGACTCGCTGACGTTGCGGGCCAGGTACCCCCAGCAGCTGACGGAGAAGAACGACGTGCGGACGTCGACGGCGCGGCCCTGCTCGGGGTCGAAGCGGCGCACGGTGCTGGCCAGCCGGAAGCCGGCGACCTCGCGCTGGCCGGGCGTGACGCGCAGGACGGGGTCGGCCACCAGGTTGCCGACGACGGTGACGTGGGTCTCGTTCACGGGGGAGCACCTCCAGGCTCGGGCACCCGCACCCTGCGGGCCCGGTGCCGAACCTGCCGTCCCGGCCCGTCACCACGCCCGCCCGGCGGGCTCCGCTGTGGACAACGCCGTCCGGACGACCCCTGTGGACGACGGGGCGCGTCAGCGGCGCGCGAGCAGCTCGCGCACCGCGCGGTGGTCGGCCAGCGCCCGCGCGACCGGCTGCAGCACCTGGCTCGCCGCCACACGCGAGATCGCCTCGCGCAGAGCGCGTTCGACCCGCCCTCGCCGGCGACGGGCCCCCACCCGCGCGACCGGGACGACCAGCGCCGCCAGCAGCAGCCCCAGCCCCACTCCCCCGAGCAGCAGCAGCGTCGGCAGCGGCACCGGGCCCACCATCGGGGTCTCGATCTCGGGCAGCTGCAGCCACCCGACGACTCCCAGCGCGGCGAGCCACACCAGGCCCACCACGGCCGCGACGGCCAGCAGCACCTGCACGAACCCGACCGCCCGCCACCACAGCGGGTGCCGGTAGCCGAGGTCGACGGAGGTGACGGCCTGGTCGAGGGAGTCGGCCAGGTCGGGGCCGGGCGGGGCGGCGGCGTCGGAGACGGCGTCGGCCCAGCGGCGCGGCAGCCCCTCGCCGCACCGCGTGCCGACCTGCCGGGTCGCCAGCTCGACCTGGGCGCGCTGGGCCTGGGTCGGTGCCGGCACCGACGAGCGACGCAGCTCCTTCAGGTCCAGCCCGGGAGAGGTCGAGGCCCCGGCGTCGGGGCCCACCCGCAGCCGCTTGAGCGGGTCGGGCTTGAACCGCGAGACCCAGCGCGAGAACGGCCAGCCGCCGCTGCGGTGGGCGCGGCGGCGGTAGTCGGCCTGCACGGCGTCGAGCACCGCCGGGACGCCTGCTGCCCGCACCAGGGCCTCGACGAGCGCGTCGCGCCCGGGCAGGTCCTCGGGCTCGCGCTCGGACGCCCCGACCCCGGCCGACAGCTCCTCGACCACCGTGTCGAGGTCGCCGACGACGCGCTGCGCGACGGACTCGTGGTGGCGCACGGCCTCGACCAGGGCCTGGCGCAGGTCCTGCACGCCCTCGCCGGTGCGGGCCGACATCGCCAGCACGGGCACCTGGGGCAGCCCGTCGGCCCGCAGGAGCCGCTGCAGGTCGGTCACGCACTCCTGCACCTGCGCGAGCGGCAGCCGGTCGACCTGGTTGAGCACGAGCAGGGTGACGTCCTGGTGCTCGGTCAGCCGCTGCAGGTACTGCGTGTGCAGGGCGTCGTCGGCGTACTTCTGCGGGTCGACGACCCACACCAGCAGGTCGACCATCCCCACCAGGCGGTCGACCTCGATGCGGTGCGAGACCTGGGTCGAGTCGTGGTCGGGCAGGTCGAGGAGCACGAGCCCGTGCAGGTCGGACTCGTCGCGCCCGTCGAGCTCGGACTCGCGGGCGGTGCGGTGCCGGCGGGGCACGTCGAGCCAGTCGAGCAGCGCGTCGCCGTCCTCCCCCCACACCACGGCGGACGGCTTGGACGTGGTGGGCCGACGCGCCCCGACCTGGGCGACCTCGATGCCCGCGAGCGCGTTGAACAGCGAGGACTTGCCGCTGCCGGTGGCGCCGGCGAGCGCGACCACGGTCGAGTCGAGCCCGAGCGCGAGCCGCTGGTCGGTGCGCTGCAGCACGGTGCGGGCACGCGCCACGGCGGCGGGATCGAGGCGGTCACCACCGCGCTCGAGCGCCTCGCGCAGGGCGGCGGTGCGGCCCGGCAGGTCGACCTTGCGACGGCGCACGCGGGACAGCGGGTTGCTCACCGTGCCGCCCTCACCTGCGCGGCCACCTCGCGCACGGGTGCGCCGCCGGCCGGGTCGACCTCGGCGGCGTCGAGCAGCGCCAGCACGCGCCGCCGCTCGCTCGCCAGCAGGCCGTCGACGCGGGTGAGCAGGTCCTCGCGGGCCCGCGCCGCCAGCGTCCGCACCGCCTGGTCGCCGAACACCGCCTCGAGCAGCTTCTGGCCGACCACGGCCGTGCCCGCGCCGACACCGACCTCGGCGCCCGTGGGGATGAACGCGGTGCTGGCGAAGACGAGCACCATGAGCACGACGCCGAGCGCGTTGACGCCGAACGAGATGATCCGGGCCTGGCTCTTCTTCGAGGCGCCCTCCTGGCGCACGAGGTCGAGCACGAAGCCCTGCCAGTCGCGCACGAGTCGCTCCAGGCGCGGGTCGAAGTCGGCTGCGACCCGGCCGAGGTCGTCGTCGGACTCCTCGAGCAGCGCGCGCCCGGCCGGGGTGGCCCGCCACGAGCGCACGGCCCGGGCCGCTGCGTCCTCGGCCTGCGCCCGCACCAGCGCGGCGACGCCGGAGTGCAGCGCCTCGCCCAGCGGCTCGGCCGGCGCCGGGCGTCCGGTCACCGCCGAGACGACGCGGTCGCGCAGCCGTCCGACCGCCGACTCGAGCCCGCGGAGGAACTCGCCGGTGCCGACGAACTCCTGCCAGCGGGCGAGCACCTCGCCGCGCAGCAGCGAGCCGTCGGTGAGGCCCTTCTCGAGCCGGCGGTCGGCCTCGGCGTAGGCGGTGTCGGCCGCCTCGGTCAGCTCGGACGCGGTGCGGGCCTGCTCGTCGGCGCCGTCGGCGACGACCGGGAGGCGCCGGTCGAGCGACTCGAGCGCGCCGGCGAGGGTGCGGCGCACCACGACCTGGCGGGCGCGGCTGCTGGTGGCCAGGCCGTGCAGCCAGGTGCGCAGCGGCCGGACCTGCTCCTCCGGCAGCAGCCCGTCGTCGGTGAGCGCGGTCGCCTCGGCGACGGTGAAGAGCGGGGCGCCGGCGAGGCCGTTGTCGCTGAGCATCTGCGCGAGGTGGGTGCGCACCTCGCCCATCGCCTCGGGCGGCACCCGGTCGAGCACGACGGCCACCGAGGTGCCGCGGTCGACCGCGGTGCGCAGCAGGTCCCACGGCACGGCGTCGGCGTACCGCGACGCGGTGGTCACGAACACCCACAGGTCGCCTGCCGCGAGCAGCTGGGTGGCCAGCTCGCGGTTGGTGTCGACGACCGAGTCGATGTCGGGGGCGTCGAGCAGCGCCAGGCCCGGCGGGAGCGCGTCGGTCGCGGCGAGGCGGACGGCGGTGATCTTGCGGTCGGTGTCCTCGCGCGACGGCTCGGGGTCGTCGCCCGTCAGCCGGGCCAGGTGCGGCAGCACCCGACCGGCCTCGAACGCGGCGGCGTCGTCGGGGTGGTGCACCAGCACCGGCGAGCGGGTGGTCGGCCGCAGCACGCCGGAGCGGGTCACCCGCGCGCCGAGCAGCGAGTTCACCAGCGTGGACTTGCCGGCACCGGTCGAGCCGCCGACCACCGCGAGCAGGGGCGCGTCGAGCCGCTGCAGCCGCGGCAGCAGGTAGTCGTCGAGCTGGTCGAGCACGCCCGCCCGCTCGGCGCGAGCCGCGCCGGACGTCGCGGTCTCGAGCGGCAGCCGGACGCCCGCGAGTCGCTCGCGCAGGGTCTCGAGCGCAGCGAGCAGAGGTGCCGTCGAGGCCTCGGGCTGCTCCGTCCGCGCGTCCACGGCACACATCCTGTCGCGCCCGGCGCGGTGGTGCCCACTGGGCTCGCCGTCAGGTGCCTGCGCGGGGGCGCCCCTCGAGCAGGGGGCGCGCGGGGTCGAACGCGCCGTCGCGACCGTGGGCCCGCTGCCAGGCCAGGCCGCTGAGCGCCTCCAGGACGACCCGGTTGGCCAGCGCCGCGGTGATGTCGGCGTGGTCGTACGGCGGCGACACCTCGACCACGTCGACGCCCGCGACGGGCATCCGCATGCAGAGCCGCCGGACGGCGTCGAGCAGCTGTCGGGCGCTGAGGCCGCCGGGCTCGGGCGTCCCGGTGCCGGGGGCGTGGCCGGGGTCGCAGACGTCGATGTCGACCGAGACGAACACGGCGTCGCAGTCGTCGAGCGCGATCTCGCACGCCTCGTCGAGCACGGCGTCGAGGCCGCGCTGCACGATCTCGGTCATCTCGAACGAGCGCATGCCCTGCGCCGCCATCCAGTCGAGCGTCTCGGGCCCGGGCCAGTACCCGCGCAGCCCGACCTGCAGGAACCGGTCACCGCGCAGCGCGCCCGACTCGATCAGGCGCCGCATCGGCTGCCCGTGCCCCCACAGCGAGCCGAACTCGGTGTCACCGGTGTCGGCGTGCGCGTCGAAGTGGATCATCGACACGCGCCCCTGGCCGTGGTGGTTGGCGACGCCGCGGGCGTCGGCGTAGGCGATCGAGTGGTCGCCGCCCAGCACCACCGGCACGGCGCCGGAGACCGCGACCTCGGTCACGGCGTCCTCGAGCGCCTGGAGGCTGCGCTCGATGTGCCCCGGGGGCATCTCGACGTCGCCGGCGTCGCGCACGTCGAGGTCGCGCAGCGCGTCGACCCGCAGGGCCAGGCTGGGCCGCGACCCGTCGTGCCCGAGGTAGTCGGTGGAGCGGATCGCCTGCGGCCCGAACCGCGTACCCGGACGGTGCGAGGTGCCGCCGTCGAACGGCGCCCCGACGACCACGACGTCGGCGCCCTCGTAGGTCGACGGGTCGCCCAGCGTGCAGCGCGGGACGCCGAGGAAGGTGATGTCGGGCCCGAACATGGCGCCGTACCGGCTGGGTCCGGGCGGGGGCGGCTGGTCCATGCCCGCAGTATGCCGACAGGATGGGCCGGGACCGCACGAGGACGGACTCGACCGCAGGGGGTTGCCGACGTGGTGCACGAGCTCAGCAGGGGCGGGAACATCGGCCTGGCGCAGGCGGGCCTCGCACAGGGTCCCGTCGTGGTGACCCTGACGTGGGCGCCCGCCCCCGGGGTCGACGCCGACCTGTCGGCGTTCCTCGTCGCCGGGACCGGCCGGGTGCGCTCCGACGCCGACTTCGTGTTCTACAACCAGCCGACCGGCGCGTCGGGCGCGGTGCGCCACCTCGGCAAGGCCCAGGACGGCGCACGCACCGTCGACCGCGTCCAGGTCGACGTCGCCGCGCTGCCCGCCGACGTCGACAAGGTGGTGATCGGCGCCTCCCTCGACGGCGCCGGCACCTTCTCGGCGCTCACCGGCCTCGCGGTCGAGGTGGGCGCCCCCGGCGCCGCGGCCGCCGTCCGGTGCCCGATGTCGGCGACGGTCGAGACCGCGATGGTGTTCGCCGAGGTCTACCGCCGCGGCGACGAGTGGAAGCTGCGCGCCGTCGGCCAGGGCTACGACAGCGGCCTGGCGGGCATGGCCCGCGACGTCGGCGTCGACGTCGACGAGCCCGCGCCGGCTGCCGCTCCCCCGGCTGCTGCTCCCCCGGCGGCTCCGGCCGCCGCGCCGATGAGCCTCGAGAAGCAGCGCCTGGTCAGGCTGGAGAAGGACCTCGAGCGCGACCCCGCCCTGCTGAACCTGGTCAAGACCGCCGGCGTGAGCCTGACCAAGAAGGGCCTCGGCGAGCACACCGCGCGGGTGGCGCTGGTGCTCGACATCTCGGCGTCGATGCGGCGGCTGTACGACAAGGGCGCGGTGCAGCGGCTCGCCGAGCGGGTGCTCTCGCTCGGCCTGCGCTTCGACGACGACGGCGAGGTCGACGTCTTCCTGTTCGGCGCGCAGGCGCACCACCTGCCCCAGGGCCTGGGGCTCGAGGGCTACCAGCAGTTCGTCGACCGCGTGCTGCGCGAGTTCCCCCTCGAGTACGGGACGCAGTACGGCGCAGCCATCGCGACCCTGCGGCAGCACTACTTCGGCACGGCGGGCCCGCGGTCGACGCCGCACCGCGATCAGGTGCCGGTCTACGCCATGTTCGTCACCGACGGCGCGCCCGGCGACCGCCAGGCCTCCGAGCAGCAGGTGACCGCGGCCTCGTTCGAGCCGCTGTTCTTCCAGTTCATGGGCATCGGCACCGCGTCCCAGTTCTCCTTCCTGCAGAACCTCGACGACCTGGGGGGCCGGTTCACCGACAACGCCGACTTCTTCTCGGTGACGCCGGACGAGCTGATGGGCTCGCGCCCCATCCCGGACGACGCGTTGTTCGAGCGGATGATGACCGAGTACCCCGACTGGCTGAACCGGGCGCGGTCCCAGGGTCTGCTGGGCTGAGGTGGCCGCCTCGCTCGTCCTGCTGAACGGCGCGCCGGGCGTCGGCAAGTCGACCCTGGCGGGTCTGCTGGCTCGCCGCGCCACGGTGGTGGTGATCGACCCCGACGAGCTGCGAGCCGCCGGAGCCGACGCGGCAAGCGCTCGGGCGCAAGCGTTCTCGTCGATCGCCGCTCTTCTCGCCGGCGGTCGCACGGTCCTGGTGCCGCAGCTGGTGGCACGGGTCGGCCAGCTCGAGGGCTTCGAGATCGTCGCCCGCGGCGCCGGTGCGGGGTTCGTGCACGTGCTGCTCGTCGACGAGGCCTCCGACCCCGCGGGCCGGTACCGGCGGGTGGCCGGCGCCGACGCGCACCCCGCGCGCGCCGACCTCGACGACGACCGGCTGCGCGAGCACCTCTCGGGCCTCGACGAGGTGCGCGCCGCGCGTCCCGGCGCCGTGGTGGTCGCGAGCGCCGAGGGCGAGCCCGACGCCGCCGTCACTGCGGTGCTGCGACGCGCTCGCCGACGTGCTCGGTCCGGCCCTAGACCCCGAGCTCGCCCAGCAGGGCGAACGACACCAGCCAGTGCGTCGCCATGAAGTCGTCCCCGGTGACTGCCGGCAGCGCCCAGGCGACCTGCGCGTCGGCGGCGTCGAGCACCCGGTCGGCCCGGTCGCCCAGGTGCGGCGCCAGCCCGCGAAGCTGCCACGCCCGCGAGAGCGCGAGCCCGACGAGGTGGCCCATCCGACCGTCGGTGGGGTCGAGCACGACCGGCGGGTCGAGCAACGCGTCACCCTCGACACCGAGATCGGGGGCGAAAGCGTCGAGCCACGAGGCGACCTCGGCACGCGGCAGGATGCGACGCATCAGGTCGGCCTCGGTCAGCGTCGGTGACAGGAAGTCCTCGCCGCTGGGCTCGAACCGGGCGTCGTGCCCGGTGTCGGTCCCGAACCAGTCGAGGGCGCGGCTGCGGACGGCGCCGACCACGTCGTCGCGGCCGAGCACCGTGAAGCCCTGGTCGAGCAGGGTCAGCGCGAACGCCGTGCTCGAGTGCACGCCGTGGCGCACCGGCCGGCTCAGGCGGGGCAGCCAGTCGAGCACGAGGTCGGCGACGGTGCCGGCGAGCGGCTCGGTGGCGCGGGCCCAGGTGCCCGCGGCGACGTGGGTCGACGACGCGCACGCCGCCGCCAGCAGCACCGTCCACGCCCAGCCGTACGGACGCTCGAACGACGGGTGAGCACGCAGGTAGGCCGCCTCGACCGCGCACGGGTCGGGCGCCAGCCGCTCGCCGAGCTCGGCCGCCAGGTCGTCGGCGACGTCACCGGCGACGCCGGCCTCCAGCAGCCGCACCGCCGACCACTGCACGTGCACCGACGAGTGCCAGTCGAAGCTGCCGTGGAACGCCGGGTGCAGGACGTGCGGCGGCGCCCCCACGTCGGACGGCCCGGTCGACACGTGCTGCGCCGCGTACGGGTAGGGCGTGCGCAGCACCTGCAGCGCGGTGGCGGCGAACGCGGGGCCGTGGTCGCTCAGCACCCGCGCAGTATGTCGGTGCCGCCCCCCGCGCGGCAGGATGTGACCGTCGGGCCGACGGCGGGCCGACGGAGCAGGAGGCGACCGTGCTGGACCTGTCCCCCCGTCCGGGCGACCTGGAGCCGATCGAGACGGCCTCGCGCGACGAGATCGCCGCGCTCCAGCTCGAGCGGCTGCGCTGGTCGGTCCGGCACGCGTACGAGAACGTCGCGCACTACCGGAGCTCGTTCGACGCCGCCGACGTGCACCCCGACGACGTGCGCGAGCTGTCGGACCTGGCCCGGTTCCCGTTCACCACCAAGCAGGACCTGCGCGACGGCTACCCGTTCGGCATGTTCGCCGTGCCGCGCGAGCAGGTCTCGCGGCTGCACGCCTCGTCCGGGACGACGGGCAGGGCGACGGTCGTGGGCTACACGGCCGAGGACGTGCGCACCTGGGCGTCGGTCGTCGCCCGGTCGCTGCGGGCGGCCGGCGTGCGGGCCGGCGACGTCGTGCACGTGGCCTACGGCTACGGCCTGTTCACCGGCGGCCTCGGCGCCCACTACGGCGCGGAGGCGCTGGGGTGCACCGTCGTCCCCGTCTCGGGCGGCATGACCGAGCGCCAGGTCACCCTGATCCGGGACTTCGGCGCCGACGCGATCATGGTGACGCCGTCGTACATGCTGGCGATCGCCGACGAGATGGACCGTCAGGGCGTCGACCCGCGCTCGACCCGGCTGAAGGTGGGCGTCTTCGGCGCGGAGCCGTGGACCGACTCGATGCGGCGCGAGATCGAGCAGCGGCTCGACCTGCACGCCGTCGACATCTACGGCCTGTCCGAGGTGATGGGGCCGGGCGTCGCGAGCGAGTGCGTCGAGACCAAGGACGGCCTGCACGTCTGGGAGGACCACTTCTACCCGGAGGTGGTCGACCCGATCACCGACGAGGTGCTGCCCGACGGCGAGGAGGGCGAGCTGGTCCTCACCACCCTCACCAAGCAGGCGATGCCCGTGATCCGCTACCGCACGCGGGATCTGACCCGGCTGCTCCCCGGCACGGCCCGGAGCATGCGGCGCATCGAGAAGATCACCGGTCGCAGCGACGACATGATGATCGTCCGCGGCGTCAACGTCTTCCCGACCCAGATCGAGGAGGTGCTGCTGCGCCTGCCGGCGCTGTCGCCGCACTTCCAGTGCGTGCTGACGCGGGAGGGTCGCCTTGACGACCTCACGGTCGCGGTCGAGCGCCGCGTCGACGCGTCGGCCGACGACGGCACCGCAGCCGGACGCGAGCTCGCGGGGCTGGTCAAGGAGCTGGTCGGGGTCAGCGTGCGGGTCGACGTGCGCGATCCCGGTTCGATCGAGAGGTCGGTGGGCAAGATGCGACGCATCGTCGACGAGAGGCCGAGGGCGTGACCGCCGAGCCGCGCCGGGAGGCGGTGATCCCGCCCTGGTCGCCCGGCAGGGTGCTGGTGGCCGTGCTGGGGCTGGCGCTGGTGCTGCCGGTCGGCCTGTTCTACCTGGCGAGCGGGCTGGTCGTGCCCCTGCCGTGGCTCGTGCTGCTGTGGGTCGTCTTCCTGGCCCTGGTCGCGACCGCGGTGGTGCTGGTGAGACGGCACAGCTGGTGGGTACCGGTCGTCCCGGCGGTCGGCGCGGCGGTGTGGTGGCTGACGATCACGCTCGGCGAGCGGTTCGGCGGCTGGACGGCCTGACCAGCTGCACCGACGCGACCGGCACGAAGCCCGCGCGCAGCGCGGCCCGCAGGCTGGCGACGTTGCCCGGCGCGACCGACGCCAGCAGGTCGGTGCCGTCGCCCGCGGCGGCCCGCGCGGAGGCGAACAGCGCCGCACCGGCTCCCCTGCCCCGCTCGCGCGGGTCGAGCTCGACGCTCGCCTCGGCCAGCCCTCCGAGGCCGCGCGAGACGGTCACCAGGCTGCTTCCGCGCGGCCGGCCCAGGACGCGCACGTCGTCGCGCACCTCGCGGGCGTGCAGCACCCGGGGGTGCGCGTCCAGGTCGGGACGGGGCACCAGGCCGGGATCGTCACCGGTGCCGCGGGCGTGCAGCACGAGGTCGAGGCTGTCGACCCAGCCGCCGTCGCCGGCGAGCGCCAGCAGCACCCGCGGGTGGTGCGCGCCGCCGAAGCCGTCCGGCTCGAGCTGCTCGAGGGCCGCGTCGTCGACGTCGTCACCGACGGCCAGCACGGCGTGGCCGGTGAACGCCAGCACCGCCTCGGTCCCGGCACGCCACGGCGGCACCCGCGTCCAGGCTCCGTCGGCCGGCAGGTGGCGGCCTGCCGCGGCGCCGAGCAGGAGCGCGGCGACCGGGTGGACAGGCGTCGGGCTCACTGCAGCTCGACGGCGGCGGCGGCGCACCCGAGCAGCGCGATGCTGACCGCCGTGGCCCCCGCCGGGCCGAGCGGGACCGTCGGGCCGTCGGTGCGGGCGACGCCCTCGCCCAGCCGGACGCGCACCAGCACGACGACCGCGACCACCACGGCGAGGGTGCCGGTGACCACGCCGACGGTCGA
Source organism: uncultured Actinomycetota bacterium (assembly GCA_963715595.1). Lineage (GTDB taxonomy): Bacteria > Actinomycetota > Actinomycetes > Actinomycetales > CAWJMD01 > MFD01275-22. The sequence continues at coordinate 789,885 of OY970255.1, read as the reverse complement.
GCCGCGCACGACGGCCAGGCGCAGCACGGCCACCCCGGCGAGCACGACGGCCAGCCCCGTCCGCTGCCACGCCAGCGCCGTGCGTTCCGGCGCCAGGCCCGCGTCGCTCACCCGACCAGCCCGAGCAGCACCCCGGCTGCGGCGACCAGCACGACGGCGAGCACGAGCAGCGGACCGAGGACGGGCGACGGCAGGGGGCGGCGCAGCCGCAGCGCCCGCTCGACCCGGGCCCAGCGCACGTAGGCGGTCACGGCGCTCACGGCGCCGACCGCGCTGGTCGACACCGCGACCGCCACGAGCAGCCCGGGCCGCACACCGACCACGTCGGCGAGCGTCGCCGCCGCGATGCCGGCCGCCACGAACGCCAGCGAGGTGCGCAGCCAGGCCAGCAGCGTGCGCTCGTTCGCCATCGAGAACCGGGGGTCGGGGTCCTCGCCGCTGCCGTACACGGCGCGCGGGAACCTCGTCCTCTCCTCCACCGTCGCAGCGTATCGACCGGTCTCGGGGTCGCCGTGTTCGCTACCGTTCACACGCCGCCCCCGTAGCTCAATGGATAGAGCAACGGCCTTCTAATCCGTAGGTTGCAGGTTCGAGTCCTGCCGGGGGCACGTGAACGAGAACCGAGCACCGGACTTCTCATCCGTAGGTTGCAGGTTCGAGTCCTGCCGGGGGCACGTGAACGAGAACCGGGCACCGGACTTCTCATCCGTAGGTTGCAGGTTCGAGTCCTGCCGGGGGCACGTGAACGAGAACCGGGCACCGGACTTCTCATCCGTAGGTTCCAGGTTCGAGTCCTGCCGGGGGCACGTGGAGTCCTGGGACGAGTGGCAGAGCGCGCTGGCGGCGCACCTGCGCACCCTCGACGACGGCGGGTTCCTCAACACGATGGGCCCCGAGGTCGAGGTCGAGGGCCGCGGTCTCGTCGGGCGCCTGCAGGGGCCGCGTCCCTGGGCCCCCGGCGTGTACGTGCTGCGACTCGACGACCACCTGGTCGTCGACACCTGCGTGCCGTCACGGCACGAGCCCGACTGGCTCGACGCCGCCCGCGAGCGCCTGCGCGGCGCGGGCTGGGCTCCGCAGCCGGAGCACGTCACCGACACCGACCGGCTGGTCCGGTACGTCCCGCTCGAGCAGCCCGAGGCCGTGGCGGCGCTGGCCGCGCTGGCCTATCCCGTTCTGGGCGTGCCCACCCCCGACCTGGTCGAGGTCGAGGTGGTCCGCACCCCGCTGACCGCCCGGTCGGTGTCCGAGCACCTCGGCGACGGCCGCCCACGCGACGGCGCGCAGGGTGACTGGCCCGTCCCCGAGCTCGGCCCGGCACGACTCCCGGACCCGTTCGCGCTCGGCCGGGGTCAGCGAGGCGCAGTGCGCACCGGCCGGGCCGACGCCGAGGGTGAACGGCTCCCACCACGAGGCGAAGTCGTCGGTGACGACCTCGCTCGCGAGCTCGGCGGTGCGCACCCCGTTCAGCCCCGCGCCGGTGAGCAGCTCGACCAGGTGCTCGACCCGTCCGCCGGTGAAGTCGCTCTCGTCCGGGACGTCGCCCAGCACCCGCGCGCCCCGCCAGTACGGGCTCACCGGGGCGCGTCCGCCCGCGTAGTCCCAGCTGCACAGCGCGACCCGTCCACCGGGAGCGGGTGACCCGCGTCATCTCGGCGACGCCACGGGCGGGGTCGGTCAGGAACGCGACGACGAGCTGCGCGAGCGTGACGTCGAACCGGTCGTCGTCCGACGGGAGCTGCTCGGCGCCGGTGCGGTGCACCCGGACGCCGGGGTACCGCTCGGCGAGCGCCAGCGTGAAGGGCTCGGACGGCTCGGCGGCCTCGACCCGCTCGGCACCGAGGCGGGCGACGAGCTCGCCGGTCAGCGCGCCCGGGCCGGCGCCGACGTCGAGCGCCCGCTGACCCGTCGCGACCTCGACGAGGTCGCAGAGCGGGGCCGACAGCTGCCGCGAGAACCGGCCCATGAAGCGGTCGTACGCGGCGGCTGCGACCTCGAAGCTCACGACGACCCGCCCACGTCAGCGCGCCACCGCGGGCAGGAACCCCGAGCGCAGCTGCCACATGGTCTGCAGCATGTCCAGCTCCGACTGCTGGGCGTCCTCGGGGGCGGCGCGGTGCTCCATCCGCTCGCGCAGGAACGCGAGCTCGCTGGCCACGGCCTGGAAGTCGCGCATGGCGACGCGTCCCGACGCACCGGCGGTACGGCGGGCCCACTCGCGGGCCTGCCTGCGCGTGCCGGACGTCGACAGCATCGTGTGCTCGGCCGGCGTCAGCCATCCGCTGTCGACGTAGGTGCGCAGGTGGTTCGAGATCAGCCGCGCCTCCCGCCGCCTGGCCAGCACCGCGAACGTCACGAACGCCGCGAAGATCGGCACCTGCACCAGCACGTAGCCGACCAGGAAATTGGTCAGGGAGAGGTAGTTCCACAGGGCGTGCAGGCCGATGCCGACGAGCAGGCCGAGCAGCGGCCAGCCGACCCTGGCGACCGGGTTGCGCGCGCGCACCGCGAGGCCGACGCCCACGCCGAACGCGGCGGTGAACATCGGGTGGGCGAACGGGCCCATCACGCCGCGGCCGATGAACGTGGCGACCGCACCCGGCACGCCGCCGTCGAGGAACGCGCCGCCGAGATAGAGGACGTTCTCGACGAACGCGAAGCCGAGCCCCGCCATGCCGGCGTAGACGATGCCGTCGATGACGCCGTCGAACTCGCGGCGGCGGATGAGGAGCACCCCGACCACCGCGAGGCCCTTGGCGATCTCCTCGACCACCGGCGCGACCAGCACGGCGCTCTCCGCGTCGGACGCGCCGGTGACCAGCACGGCGCCGAGGCTGAAGAAGAGCGACATCACCACCGCGGCGGTCCCTCCCCACACCGCGGCGAACAGCAGCAGCGACCACGGCTCGGCCTCGAGCCGGTCGAGCCACAGCAGCGACGCGGCGACCGGGTAGACGGGCAGCAGCGCGAGCAGCAGCCCCACCCCGGCGCCCACCGGGCCGGTGCTGATGCCGACGAACCCGATGGTCACCAGCGCGCACAGGCCCAGGACGAAGGCGACCGTCACCCAGAGCGCGGCGCCCTCGGCGCCCGGCCGGCGCGGGTGCACGACGTGCGCCGGCGCGGGCGGCTGGTGGCCGGGGTGGTGCGCGGGGTGGGCGGCGCCGGGGAACGACATGGGCGGCAGCGTAGTGCGGGGCACCCGCGTGTCCGTGGCGTCGTCCACGCCCGGCGCGCCTAGGCTCCGAGGACGCGCGGCACGGGGGCACGGCTCGGCGGTACCCGTGGGATGCGTTGGGCGACAGGGGTGTACGTGGGACGACACGCGGGGGCCAAGCCGCCGGCCGGCCCGGCGACGTCACCTGCCGAGCTGCTCGGGTGGGCCGCCTTCTGCACCGTGCTCGTCGTCGGGGTGCTCGTGTGGGTCGGGGTGGCACGGGACGTCGCGGTCGGCGTCGGGGTCGTCGTCCTGCTGGCGCTGGGGTCGGTGGCGGCGGTGGCCGGGTTCGGGGGCGCCACGCGCGATCGCCGCCCGCCGCCCGGCCCGCCGGACCCTCCCCGCGTACCCTGACGCCCGTGCCCGACGCCACGACACCGCCCGAGGACGCCTCGACCGCCATCGGGACGGCACCCACCGCCGCGCCCGCGGCGCGCACGGCCGACCCCTCCGCCGACCGCATCGTCTGGATCGACTGCGAGATGACCGGGCTCGACCTGGTGCACGACGCGCTCGTCGAGGTCGCCGCGCTGGTCACCGACTCGCAGCTGCAGATCCTCGGCGAGGGCGTCGACCTCGTGATCCGCCCGCCGGACGAGGCGCTGGCCCAGATGAACGAGGTCGTGCGCACGATGCACACCACGTCGGGGCTGCTCGACGAGCTGGCCGCCGGGACGACGCTCGCCGACGCGGAGGAGCAGGTGCTCGCGTACGTGCGCGAGTGGGCACCGACCGCGAACAAGGCCCCGCTGGCGGGCAACAGCGTCGGCACCGACCGCGGGTTCCTCGCCCGCGACCTGCCCGGCCTCGACGCCCACCTGCACTACCGGATCATCGACGTCTCGAGCATCAAGGAGCTGGCCCGCCGCTGGTTCCCGCGCGCGTACTTCCACTCCCCCAAGAAGGCCGGCGGCCACCGCGCCCTCGCCGACATCCGGGAGAGCATCGCCGAGCTGCGCTACTACCGCGAGGCCGTCTTCGTGCCCGAGCCCGGGCCCGACACCCCGACCGCCAAGCAGATCAGCGCGCGGCACACGCTGGGCTGACGAACCGTCCCGAACGGGTTCGGAGCATCCGCCCCGGGCGGCTACACTTTCCGGCGTGCCGCAGCATCACCTGCGGTCGCGGTGGGTGTAGCTCAGCCGGTAGAGCGCCGCCTTGTGGTGGCGGATGTCGCGGGTTCGAGTCCCGTCACTCACCCCACGAAGGGACCCCCGGCCGCTGCGGCCGGGGGTTTCCGTCGTCGTCCGGCGCCACGAACGCACCGCTGTTCGCGCGCTTCCGCCCGACTCGCCCGTCGCCGGTGCATACTGTGCGGACGACGCCCGAGGGGGAGAAGGACTCGGGGGCCAGGAGGAGACATGGACGAGAACGTGCAGTCCGGCGGCGAGGCCGACGTGACCGACGACGGCGACAAGCGGGTGATGGGCCTGCTGTCCGAGCACGTCCCTCTCAGCCTGCTCGTCGACCTGGCCGACCCGAAGGGGCCCGACTCCGACGAGATCCTCAAGGCGGAGGGCTCGCCCGACGACGCCTGGTGGGTCCAGGAGGGCGTCGACCTCACGGCGGCCGACGAGCAACCCGGCGACGACGCGACCGAGGACGACCCCGCCGGTTCCTGACCGGTCGGGGGTCGACGCGCGACGAACCGATTTCGTGCGCGCACGCCCCCGCTGCTACCGTTCCACCTGCCGCTCGCGGCACGCGCCATTAGCTCAATTGGCAGAGCAGCTGACTCTTAATCAGCGGGTTCGGGGTTCGAGTCCCTGATGGCGCACCACCCACTGACGACTCCCGTCCGGAGACCTCCGCCGGGGGTCTCGTCGTCCGACGTCGAGCTGACTCCTCATCACCGTGCCCGGGGTTCGAGTCCTGACGGCGCACCTTCTCCTGCTTCAGGACAGCACGGGCTGCGGTGCCGGTGGCACCGCCACGGGGTCGCCCGGCACCACCACCTGCCGTGGCTCCGGGGACCGCCCGAACCGCAGGTACAGGGACGGGACGACGAACAGGTTGAGCAGGGTCGAGGTGAGCAGCCCGCCCAGGATGACGATGGCCATGGGGTACTCGATCTCGTGCCCCGGCACGTCTCCCATGACGACCAGGGGCACCAGCGCGAGCGCGGTGGCCAGCGTCGTCATCAGGATGGGGGCGAGCCGCTCGCGTGCAGCGCGCACGACCAGGTCCGGGCCGAACGGCACGCCCTCCACCGTCTCCAGGTGCTGGCAGTGGCTGATCAGCAGGATGCCGTTGCGGGCGGCGATCCCCAGGACCGTGAACAAGCCCACGAACGACCCGATGGTCATCGTGCCGCTGCTGAGCCAGGCGGCGAGGACACCGCCGACGAGCGCGATCGGCAGCGTCAGCATGCTGAGGAACGCCAGCCGCCAGCGCCGGAACGAGCCGTAGAGCAGACCGAGGATCACCAGGCACGCCACGACGGCGAGGAGGTTGAGGCGCTCGGAGGCGGCGGCGCGCTCGGTGTCCTCGCCGCTCACCTCGATCCGGTAACCCAGCGGCAGCTCGACGGTGGCGGCGGCCGCCTCGACCTCCGCTGCCACGTCGGCGAGCGGCCGGCCCTCGACGTTCGCGCCGACGTCGAGGCGGCGCGAGCCGTCGATGCGCCGGATCATGCTCGGCGTGGACTGCATCTCGACGGTGGCGATGTCGGCCAGGCGCACCGTCCCGCCCGCGGGCGTGTCGATCAGCATGTCGCGCACGTCGTCGGGGTTGCGCCTCGACTCCGGGACGCTCCACACCATCACGTCGTAGGCCTTCCCGCTCCGGAAGACGTCGGAGAGCTCCTGCGCCGACAGCATCACCGCCGCTTGCCGACGTACGTCCCCGGGCTTGAGCCCCACCGCCTGGGCCTCGTCGAGGTCGACCTGCACGACGAGGTGCGGGATGCGGGTCTGCAGGTCGGTGTGCGGGTCCTTGACCCCGGGGACCTGCGCGATCGCCTCCTCGATCTCGTGCGCCTTCTCCTCGATGACGTCGAGGTCGTCGCCGTACACCCGGACCACGACCGCCTCCCCGGCGCCGGTCAGCACCTCGCGGATGCGCTCCTTGAGGTACGTCTGCACGTCCCGGCGCAGCCCCGGGTAGCCGTCGACGACCTCCTGGACGTTCGCCAGCGTCTCGTCGTAGTCCTGGTCGGGATCGATGCTGATCCAGTTCTCGACGAAGTAGATGCCGTACACCTCGTCACCGGCGACCGCCTGCCCGGCGTGGGCGCCGAAGTTGCGCACGCCCGGCACCGCCCGGAGCTCCTCGCTGGCCGCCCTGGTCACTTCCATCGTCTCGTCGTAGGAGGCGCTCGGCTCCAGCACCCAGTGCATGAGGAAGTCCCGCTCGCGGAACGTCGGCAGCAGGTCCTGCCCCAGTCGCGGTACGACGGCCACCGCACCGGCCACCAGGGCGACGACGACCAGGTAGGCCGCCACCGGCCGGCGCACGGTGGGACGCAGCAGGCGGGTGTAGGCGGCCTGGGACCAGCGCACCAACGGTGGCGCCTGCGCGGTGAGCGTGGCCTTGCGCAGGAGGATCAGCGCCATCGCCGGCGTCACGGTGATGGCGACCAGCATCGAGGCCGTGACCGCCAGCGTGTACGACAGGGCGAGCGGCCGGAAGAACGAGCCCATGAGGCCGGTGAGGAAGAAGACGGGTATCGCGGCGGCGAGGATGATGAACGTCGCGTAGACGATCGGGCTGCGCACCTCGAGCGAGGCCTCCAGCACGATCGATGCCGTCGACCTCGTCCCTCCTCGTGCCCGGTGCTCGCGCAGCCTGCGGACGATGTTCTCGACGTCGATGATGGCGTCGTCCACGACCACGCCGACGGCGATCACCAACCCCGCGAGCACCATCGTGTTCGTCGTCTCGCCTCGAAGGTGCAGCACGAGAGCGGCTGCCACGAGCGACAAGGGGATGGCGAGCAGCGAGATCAGGGCGGTACGCCACTGGAACAGGAAGAACATCAGCACGACCGCCACGAGCAGGATGCCCAGGGTCAGCGCCTGCGTCAGGTTCTCGATCGCGAGCTCCACGAAGCTCGCGGGACGGAAGATCGTGGTGTCGATCTCCAGGTCGCCGAGCGCCGGGTCCATCTCGGCCAGGGTCTCCTCGACGTCGCGCGTGACGTCGAGGGTGTTGCCCCACGGGAGCTTCTCCACGATGAGCAGCAAGCCGTCACCGTCGTTGATGACCGCGTCGCCGATGAGCAGCTGGTGGCCCTTGACGACGTCGGCGACGTCGCCCATCAGCACGGTCCGACCGGTCTCCTCGGTCACCACGACCTGTGAGATCGACTCCGCGGAGTCGAGCGGGAGGTTGTGCTGGACGACGTACCGCTGGTCGGCCGTGTCGACGTAGCCCCCGGTGCCGATCTTGGTCCCGGTGCGGTGCTTGAGCAGGCCTGCGTCGGTGCCGGCCGACGCGGCGGCCATCACCTGCTCGAGCGTCACGTCGGCCTCGCGCATCCGCTCGGGGTCGACCTGGACCTGCCACTGGTTCTTGCGCATACCCCACACGGCGACGTTCGCGACGCCGGGCAACGACATCAGCTGGGGCCGGATCTTGTACCGCACGATCGTCGCCTGCTCGATCAGGTCGAGCGAGTCCGAGCGCACCCCGATCTTCATCACGCGGCTGGTGGCCGACAGCGGCTGCAGCACGACGGGCGGCGTCGCCCAGCTCGGCAGCGTCGGTGTGATGACCTGCAGGCGTTCGGTGACCAGGCGCCTGGCCTCGATCACGTCGGTCCCCTTGACGAAGATCAGCTCGATCGAGGACTGCTGGGGGATCGACTTCGACCGCAGCGTCTCCAACCCGGGCATGCCCGTGAGCCCCTGCTCCAGGGGCACCGTGACGAGCTCCTCCACCTCCTGGGCGGACAGGCCCAACGCGTCGGTCTGCACCTCGACCCGAGGAGGCGCGAACTCCGGGAACACGTCGACCCGCGTGTCGCGCAGCTGCATGCCGCCGATCACGAGCATCGCGAGCGACGCCGCCACGGCGATGTAGCGGAACCGCAGGCTCGCGGCGAGCACGAATCGCATCATGGTCGACTCCCTAGTGCCCGCCGCCGACGCCGGTCTCGGCGCCGTACAGCTTGATCGCGGACCGGGTGACGACCACCGTGCCGGCCGGCGGTCCGGCCGAGACGCGCGCGGTGTCGTCGACGACCCGGTCGATCGTGACCGGGACCCGGATGTAGGTGCGTTCGGCCGTCCCCGTGTAGACCCAGGGAGCGCCCTGCTTGTCGTAGAGGACGGCGCTGTACGGGACGGCGCCCGGGTCCGCGACGACCACCGTCTCCAGCCCCAGCCGGCGCACCGCGTCGACGCTGAGGGTCAGCGTCTTCGGGTCGTCGTCCTCGACCCCCTCGACGACCTCCACCGCCGGGATCGGGATGTGGACCGCCGGCTCCACCGTCGAGCAGCTCGCGACCAGCGCGGCGGCGGCGACGGCGGCGACGGGGGCGAGGCGGCGGCTACCCACGGCTGCCCGCCCCCACGGGTGCGAAGACCTCGGACTCGTCGAAGGACAGGTCCTGCAGCGGTTCCCCCCGGCCGGCGTAGCGCGAGGCCACCGCCGGGAGCACGATCAGCGAGACCGGGACGGTGGTGATCGCCCCGCCCGCCACGACGAGTCCCACGTGGGACAGCACCTCCAGGCCCGGCTGGGCCCCGACCAGGGCCAGACCGGCCCCGACCAGGAACGTCAGGGCCGCGGCAGGCAGGACGGCGGGCGTGGCGGCCCGCAGCACGGCGTCGGCACCGACGTCGTCGGCGCGGGCGCGTCCGACACCGATCACGGTGAGCGCGTTGTGGACCCCGAGCACGGCCAGCGCGAGCAGGCCGAGCAGGCACCCGACGGTCAGGTCGCCGACGAGCAGTGCAGCGAGGAGACCTCCGGTCATCCCGAGCGGGACCGCGGCGGTGGCCGCCACCGCGGTCCACCAGTTCCGGGTGGCGGCCTGCAGCAGCAGCAGCACGCCCAGCACCGCGCCGGCGGCGAGCAGCAGGACCTCGCGCAGGTTGGCGGCGCTCGTGGCCCCCTCGTCCCGCACCTCGGCGTGGTACTCCGCAGGCATCTCCATCAGTGCGAGGTCGGCCGCGACGGCCGCGCTGGCCCGGCCGCCACCCTCGGCCACGATGTCGAGGCGTCGCTGCACCGACTCGCGCCGGATCACCGTGGGCTGCTCGGTGAGCTCCACGTCGGCCACCTCGGCCAGTGGCACCTGCCCGCCGCCCGGCACGTCGATGGGCAGCGCCCGCACCTTGTCGGGGCTGTCGCGCAGGTCGCTGCCGCTCCAGACCTGGACGTCGAACACCTTCTGCTCCTCGAAGATCGCGCCGACCTCGAGGCCTCCCACCAGGGTGGCCGCCTGCCGCCGGACGTCGCCCGGGCTCATGCCCAGCGCCTGCGTGGCCGCGAGGTCCACGGTGATCCGCAGGGTCTCCTCGGTGGGCGGCTCGACCAGACGGGCCCCGCTCACACCTGGGGTGGAGCCGACGACGTCGAGGGCGTCCTCTGCCGCCTCCCGCAGCGTCTCCGGGACGGGGCCGTAGACGGACACGACCAGCTCCCCCTCGGTACGCGGGTGGATCACGTCGACGCGCTCGTCGAGGAAACCGCCGATGGTCGGCTGCAGGTCGCCCGCGGCTCGTGCCGCGTCCACGGCGCCGTCGGCGACGGCGTCACGGTCCGCCCCCTCGGCGAGGGTGATCCACAGCTCGCCGGAGTTGGCCCCGACGACCCGCTCGCCCGAGACGGCACGACCCACGTGCCCACCCACCCCGGCCACGCCGTCGAGCTCGCGCACCTGACCGGCGAGGGTCCCCAGCGTGCCGGTGAGGGCCTGCGGCGAGGTGCCCTCCGGCGCCTGCACCCGCAGGACCATCGTGGGCTCGCGGAACTCCGGCCGCGTCTCGACGCCGAGACCGAGCGCGAGCGCGGCGCTGGCGACGATCCCGACGGCCACCACGGCGGCCAGCGCGGCGGTCGAGGACGCGAGTGCCCGGGCGGCCGCCGTCGCTCCCCGCACGGTGGAGCGAGTCGTCCGGGTCGCCAGGGACGGTCCGGGCCCGACCAGCGCCGCGACCCCCGGGGCGAGCACCACCGACACCACGAACGCGCCGGCCGTCGCGAGCAGGAAGCCTCGCGCCGCCACCGGCAGGAACGCGCCCGGTCGTCCCTCGAGCAGGAACGCGGGCACGGCGAGCAGCACCGCTGCCAGCGAGGTGTAGATCGCGGTCGTCCCCAGCGCGCCGTAGGCGGCGCCCACCCGTCGCGGCCCGGACAGCTCGCGAGGGGCTCGGTGCACCGCGTCGACGGCGGCGACGGCCTGCGCCATCGCCAGGAACGCTCCCGCTCCCAGCCCGGCGACGGCGACGAGGGTGACGCGCGGATCGGCGAGCCACAGCAGCAGCCAGCCGCCGACGACCGACAGCCCGACGGTGCTGACGACCATGACGACGGGGCGCCAGGCCCGGTAGAACAGCGCGCCGACGACGGCGAGCAGCAGCAGCGCACCGAGCGCGACCAGCGCGAGGTTGCGGGAGGCGTCGTCGACGTAGTCCGCCGGTCGGTAGACGGACGAATCCATCTCGACCCCCGGGAGGCCGGCCGACAGCGAGTCCAGGGCCTCCTCGATGCCACGGCTGACCTCGGCCGTGCTGACGCCCGGCTGCTTCTCGACGACCAGCACCAGGCTCGACCCGTCGTCGACGACGCCGTCGCCGATGATGGTCGGTGGCGCCTCGACGATCGTCGCGACGTCCGCGAGGGCGATCCCCGGAGCCGCGCCCTCCACCGCCACGCGACCGAGGGCGGCGGCGTCCGTGATCGGCGAGACGTGCTGCACATTCACCCGCTGCTGCGGCAGATCGAGGAAGCCGCCGCGTCCCGGGGTCGAGGCCTCGAGGAAGCTGAGCGGCGAGACCCACAGCGAGTTGCCGGTGGTCGCCACCACCTCGTCGAGCGAGACGCCGTGCTGCCGCATCCGCGCCGGGTCCGCCTGCACGTGCAGCTGACGGTCGCGCATGCCCCAGACCGCGACGTTGGCGACGCCCTGGACGCTCATCAGCTTCGGCCGGATCGTCCAGCGCGACAGGACCGACAGGTCGACCAGGTCCTGGTCCTGCGAGGACAGGCCGATCATCATCACCCGGTTCGCCGCCGACGTCGGTTGCAGCATCACCGGCGCCTTGGAGGCGTTGGTGAGCAACGCGCCCTGGGTGAGCCGCTCCTGCACCACCTGGCGAGCCCGCACCGCGTCGGTGCCCTCCTCGAACGTCATCACGACCGACGACAGCCCGGCGATCGAGGACGACTGCATCCGGTCGACCCACGCCACCCCGCTGAGCAGGTTCGACTCGAGCGGCACCGTCACGAGGTCCTCGACCTCCTGGGCCGACAGCCCGAGCGCCTCGGCCTGCACCTCGACGGTGACCGGGGCGAACTCCGGGACGGGTTCCACCGGGGTGGCCCTCATCTGCACGACGCCGAAGGTGGCGGCGGCGAGGGTGAGGATGACGACGAGGACACGGGCGCGGACTGCGATCCCGACGATCCGACCGGTCATGGCGGCCCCCTGACGGCGAGCTCGGCAACCCGGCGGCTGCCTGGGGCACGTGCTGTGCCCGTCCCCGAAGCGTAGGGATCACGATGCGTGACCGGTATGGATCGAACGGACTAGTCAACCAAGCCGAAATGCGGCTCTTGTCACCCCTGTGGCAGGTGGATCGTCCGCATCGAGACCCTCATGGATGAATCGTGCCGACTTCCCGGACACCGGACAGGGGTGTCGGGTAATCAGGGCAGGCCCGCGCATCTCATCATCCGGACGGCTTCGTCACACGATCTCAATGTGCCCGTCGACCATGCCGAAGGAGTAGACGTGCCGATCCTGGAGGCGAGGACGATGACCAGCAAGGACGTCGCGAGCGACTGCGCGGCTGCGATGCACGGCGTGTGCAGCGGGACGGTGCCGTCGTGGGACGCGCCGGTCGCTGCGCACGCGTGCCAGTGCCCCTGCCACGCGCTCGCGCAGGTCGAGATGGCGCTGCCCGTACCGCGCCAGCTCGGCGACACCGCCTCCTGGGCGGCTCGCTCCTCCGCCTGACCGCGCTCGACCTCAGCGCCGCCGCAGCCGCAGCGGCATCCCGCCCCGCGGGCGCACCGTGACCAGCGCGTCCGGCTGGGGCATCGGGTCGTCCGGCCGGACCGGTGCGACGTCGACGTCGCGCAGCCAGCGCGCCAGCAGCAGCACCGACTCCACCAGGGCCAGGTCGCGCCCGATGCACATGCGCGCGCCGGTCCCGAACGGCAGGTAGGCGGGGTCGCGCGCCGGGCCGTCGAAGCGGTCCGGGTCGAACCGCCCCGGGTCGGCGAACGCCTCCGGCCGGCGGTGCACGAGCCACGGGCTCACGATCACGATCGCCTCCGGCGGCACCGCGACGCCGTCGACCACCGCGGCGCGCACCGCCCGGCGGCTCAGCGCCCACGCGGGCGGGTACAACCGCAGCGCCTCGTCGACCACGGCGCGGGTGCGCACCAGCGCCGACAGGTCGTCCCAGCCCGGGTCCCGCCCGTCCAGCACGGCGTCGAGCTCGGCGTGCAGGCCTGCCAGCGCGGACGGGTGGCGAGCCAGCAGCCCCAGCGTCCAGGTCAGCGAGGCGGCGACCGTCTCGTGCCCGGCGATGACGGTGGTGACGAGCTCGTCGCGCACGCCCGCGGGGTCGATCGCACCGGCGTCGGCCGCCGCGAGCAGCAGGCCCAGCAGGTCGTCCGAGGAGTCGCCCGGGTTGGCGCGGCGCTGCGCGACCAGCGCCGCCGACGAGGCGTCGAGGGCGGTCACGGCCCGCCGCAGCCGCGTGCGTCCGGGCGTCGGCAGCCAGGTCGGCAGCGGCGTGCGGACGCGGGCGACCACCTCCTCCAGCGCGCCGAGGACGGCGTGCACCAGCCGCTCGCCGTCGTCGGTGACGTCGGCGCCGAACAGGGTGCGGCCCACCACCTCGAGCGTCGCCTGCAGGAGCGCGTCGTCGACGTCGACGACCCGCGCGCCCGTCGCGGGCGCGAGCGCGGCCAGCCGGGCACCGGCGGCCACCGCCTCGTCGGCGACGACCGGGAGGCGTCCGTGCGCGAACGCGGGCTGCACCAGTCGGCGGCGGGTGCGCCACACGTCACCGCCGCTGGTGAGCAGACCCGACCCCGTGACCGCGCTGAGGGCGCCGTACTGCGGCGTGTGCTTGGTCCACGCGCCCGCGTCGGCGACGAGCACGTCGCGGGCGCCCTGCGGCGTGGTGGTGAGCAGCACCGGCGTGCGCGGGGTGGGGAACGCCAGCGTCGGACCCCACCGCCCGACCATCGCGGTGAGGACGGCGAGCGGGTCGCGGCGCAGCCCGGGGACGGCGCGCACCATGTCGAGCGGCAGCGGGCCGTCGACCTCGAGCGGGGTGTACCGGGCGTTGGCCCGCACCGCGCCGGTGCCGGACCCGGTCAGAGGTACAGGCCGGTCTGCTCGTCCTCGACCCGGGCGGCGGCCACGGCGTGCAGGTCTCGCTCGCGCAGCAGCACGTACGCCTGCCCGCTGAGCTCGACCTCGCCGCGGTCCTCGGGGTCGAACAGCACGCGGTCGCCCAGCTGCACCTGGCGCACGTGCTGGCCGGCGGCCACGACGGCGCCCCAGGCGAGCCGCTTGCCCACGGCGGCCGTCGCCGGGATCACGATGCCGGCGCTGGAACGGCGCTCACCCGCCTCGTCCGCGGTCGAGACCAGGATCCGGTCGTGCAGCATCCGGATGGGGAGGCGCTCGGTGCGGGACGTCACCCGCCGACGGTACCGCCGCTCAGGAGCGGGAGCGCTTGCGGCCCCGCATCAGCAGGGCCCCTGCGACCACGAGCGCGGCCGACGCCGCGGCGGCGATGCGCTCGACCCGCGGGCTGCCGTCGTCGGCGACGACGGCGGCACGCGCCTTGACGCGGGCGCTCTCGCCGGTGGTGCGCACGAGGGTCTTGGGGTTCACGCGGGTCGCGAGCTCGTCGACGTCGGCCGCGAGCCTGGCCTGGCGGCGCTCGATCTGCTCGGCGATGACGTCGGCCTCGCTCGACGGCACGACCTGCGGGGAGTCGCCTGGCTGCTGGCTCGCGCTCATCGTCCACCTTCCTCGCGGGCGCCCGGGGCCGGGACGCCGTGCGGGAACGCTATCGCGGGCGGGGTGACGGCACGACCGGAGAGGCGGGCGCGACCGCGGATGCGGCGCCGGGCACCGACAGCGGGTCGAACCCGTAGGGCAGCTCGAGCCGGTGCGCCCGCATCAGGTCGGCGTCGGCCAGCAGCTCGCGGGTCGGGCCGTCGGCGACGACGCGTCCGCCGTCGAGCAGCACCGAGCGCGGGCACAGCTGCAGCGCGTACGGCAGGTCGTGCGTGACCACCAGCTGCGTCGTCGCCAGCGCCTGCAGCACGTCGGCCAGCTCGCGGCGGCTGGCCGGGTCGAGGTTGCTGGTGGGCTCGTCGAGCACCAGCACCTGCGGGTCGGTGGCGAGCACCGTGGCGACGGCCACGCGACGGCGCTGCCCGAACGACAGGTGGTGGGGCGGGCGGTCCGCGACGTCGGGCAGCCCGACGAGGTCGAGCGCTGCCTCCACGCGGGCGGCGACCTCGTCCGGGCCGAGGCCGTGGTTGGACGGGCCGAAGCCCACGTCGTCGCGGACGGTGGGCATGAACAGCTGGTCGTCGGGGTCCTGGAACACCATCCCGACGGCGCGGCGCACCCGGGCCAGCACGTCGTCGCGGCGACCGCTCGGGGCGCCGACCGCCAACCCACCGACCCGGACGGTGCCGGTGCCGTACCCGCCGACGCCGTCGCCGAGGAGCCCGTTGAGGTGCAGGACGAGGGTCGTCTTGCCGGCGCCGTTGGGTCCGAGCAGCGCCACCCGCTCCCCCGGCTCGATCCGCAGGTCGACGCCGAACAGCACCTGCCGGCCGTCCGGGTAGGCGAAGGTGAGCTGCTCGACCTCGACCGCCGCGGTGCCGGTCACGACAGCACCACCGCGACGACGCCGACGGCGGCGGCGGCCAGCGGCACGCCCAGCGCCAGGGCCCAGTCCGACGACGACGCCCCGCCGTCGGTGAGCGCGGGCAGCCGACCGGTGTACCCGCGGGACAGCATCGCGCGGTGCACCCGCTCGCCCCGCTCGTAGCTGCGGACGAACAGCGCGCCCACGCCGGCCGCCTCGATCCGCAGGTGGCCGAGCCGGCCGCCGGTGTACCCGCGGGCGACGCGGGCGACCCGCATGCGGTGCAGGTCGTCGGTGACCACGCCGGCGTACCGCACCATGAACGAGGCGATCGCGACCAGCGTGGACGGCAGCCGCAGCCGCTCCAGGCCGCCCAGCAGGTCGCGAGCGCGGGTGGTCGAGGCCAGCACGATGCCGGTGAGCACCCCCGTGGTCGCCTTGAGCAGCAGCACGGCGCCCCCCACCAGCCCCTCGACCGCGAGCGGGACGCCCAGCACGTCGACGCGGGGCCCGGCCGCCACCAGCGGCAGCAGCAGGGCGAACACGACGAACGGCACCTCGACCACCATCCGGCGCAGCACGGTGCGCCCGGGCAGGCGCGCCGACCGCGCCAGCGCGAGCACCAGGAGCGGGTAGGCGAGGAGGGCGGGCCAGGCCCGGGCCGGCGTGGCGACGACGACGCCGACCAGCAGCACCGCCGCGACCACCTTGGTCTGCGCGGGCAGCCGGTGCAGCGCCGAGCCGCCGGCCAGGTACAGGCCGTCGACGGCGTGGCCGCCCGCGTGGCCGCCGCTCACCGCTGCGGCCCTGCGGTCACGACGATCGCGACCCGACGACCTCGCGGTCCGCCGGCGCGTCGGGACGGCGCCGCGCGAGCAGGGACAGCAGGCCGATCGCGACCACCGCGGTGACGAGCACGCCGACCACGCCGGCCACCGTGGTGCCCCAGGCCGCGTCGACGCCGGCGACGCCGTAGTCGGCCAGCGGCGAGCCGGCCGTGCCGGAGTCCTCGGCGGCGGCGAGGAACCCCAGGCGCTCCCCCACGAACTCCAGGCCGTCGGGGTTCGCCGACGCGAGCAGGCTCAGCCCGCCGGCCACCAGCACCGACACGGCCGCGAACGCGGCCACGACCCGCCCGGCCGGACGGCGGACGGGCACGACCGCGCCGGCGGGTGCGGAGACGGCGGCGCCGTCGGCGTCGACCAGCACGAGGTCGGGGCGCAGGTGCCGGGCGAGGTGCACCAGGTCGGGACGGGTCGCGAGCACGGCGCCGACGACCGCGGTGGTGATCAGCGCCTCGCCGAGGCCGATCACGGTGTGCCAGCCGAGCATCGTCACCGCGAGCGTGCCGAGCGGGATCGGCACCGCACCGCCGACGGCGTACAGCGCGACGAACACCAGCGCCGCCGCCGGCACCGACACCAGCGCGCCCACGAAGACCGCGGGCAGGACGCTGCCCGGCCGGCGCGGCAGCACCGCCAGCAGCGCGCGGGCGACGACGAAGCCCACCAGCACGGTGACCACCGCGATCAGGGTGACGTTGGTGCCGGCCGCGGTGAGCCCGCCGTCGGCGAAGAACAGCGCCTGCACGACGAGCACGACGGTGAGGCACAGCACCGCGGTCCACGGCCCGACGAGTGCGGCGGCCAGCATGCCGCCCATCAGGTGGCCGGAGGTGCCCGCGCCGACCGGGAAGTTGACCATCTGCACGGCGAAGACGAACACCGCGGTCAGCCCCGCGAGCGGTGCGCCGGCCTCGGCCACCTCGTCGCGGCTGCGACGCAGCGCCAGGGCCACGGCGCTCGCGGCGACGACACCGGTGCCGATCGAGGTGGGCAGGTCGAGGAAGCCGTCCGGTACGTGCACGGCCTCATCCTGCACCACAGGTGCAACTCTGTCGCAACAACGAGCGGACTATCTTCAGGCGCATGAGCGACTCCCCCAGCACCCCGACCCGGCTCGCACCCGGCGACGCCGCGCCCGACTTCACCCTCCCGACCTCGGGCGGCGGGTCCTTCACCCTGTCCGAGCACCGCGGCGAGCACGTGATCGTGTACTTCTACCCGGCGGCGATGACGCCCGGGTGCACGACGCAGGCCTGCGACTTCCGCGACAACCTGGCCTCGCTGCAGGCCGCCGGCTACACGGTGGTCGGGGTCTCGCCCGACGGGCCGGACGAGCTCGACCGGTTCGTCGAGCAGGAGGGCCTGACCTTCCCGCTGGCCAGCGACGCCGACAAGGCCGTGATGACCGCGTGGGGCGCGTTCGGCGAGAAGAAGAACTACGGCAAGGTCGTGCAGGGGACGATCCGCTCGACCGTCGTCGTCGGGCCGGACGGCGCCGTCGAGCACGCGGCCTACAACGTCAAGGCCACCGGCCACGTCGCCAAGCTGCGGCGCGACCTCGGGCTCGACTGAACGCGCTTCGTCGCGACGCGCAGGTCGCCTACGCTCGGTCGCGCACCTGCGGGAGTGGCGGAACTGGTAGACGCCCAGGATTTAGGTTCCTGTGTCCTCGGACGTGCGGGTTCGAGTCCCGCCTCCCGCACCACGAGCAGGGCACCTGGCAGACGACGAGGCGCCGACCGGAGAGATCTCCGATCGGCGCCTCGTGTGCTCGGGACGGTGGACCCGCAGGTCCCCCTCGTCCGCCCCGAGCGGGGTTCCCGGCGTGCGCGGGGAGCGTGTCCGCGCGTGGCCGGGAAGGATCACGTGGTCGGCGTCAGCACACCGTCGATGAGGTACACGGTGGCGTTGGCCGTCTGCACGCCGCCGCAGATCACGTTGGCGCCGTTCACGGTCAGCATGTCGGGGTCGCCGGCGACCTCGACGGTGCCGCCCTGGACGGTGGTCTGCATGCCGACGACCTCCTCGGGGGACAGCTGGCCGGGCACGACGTGGTAGGTCAGGATCGACGTCAGCAGGTCGGCGTCGGTCTTGAGCGTCTCCAGCGTGGCGGCGTCGACCTTGGCGAACGCGTCGTCGACCGGCGCGAACACGGTGAACTCGTCACCGTTGAGGGTGTCGACCAGGTTGACGTCCGGGTTGTAGGCACCCGAGACGGTCGCGACCAGGGTGGTGAGCAGCGGGTTGTTGGACGCCGCGGTGGCGACCGGGTCCTGCGCCATGCCGTCGACCGAGCCGGCGCCGTCGGGGACGGCGGCCGCGTAGTCGGCGCAGCCCGGGCCCACGGGGCCCGCGGCCATGGCGTCCTCGGTCTCGGTCTCCGTGGTGGAGCTGTCGGACGTCATCGAGTCGCTCGAGGTCATGTCCTCGGACGGGGTGGTGGTGCCGGCGGTGTCGTCACCGCCACCACAGGCGGCCAGTCCCAGGGAGAGCGCGCCCAGGGTGGCGACGAGAGCGATGCGGTTCCTCACGGTGGTTCCTTCCGTCGGTTGTTGCTGTCACGAGGTCTTCGGTCCGAGAGGCCGCTCTGGATGGGGTTCTGCCGCAATCTTTTTCGATCGTGATGTTGCCGTGACACAAGGTGCGCACCTGCCCCGGACGTGGTAACGGCTCCCGCCGTGAGGCGAGAGCCGTTGCCGTGCAGCGTTCTTGGTGCGAGACGTCAGGTGACCGTGACGTTCACCGAGTGCCAGCCCTCGGAACCGTTGGGGAACGGGCGGACTCGCTCCTCCTGCTGCGCCTCGCCCTCGGCGTCGGTCGCACGGACGACGAGCGTGTGCGATCCGGGCTGGGCGTCCCACTCGAACGACCACTGCCGCCAGGTGTCGAGGTTCGCCTCGTCGGCGAGCGTGGCCTCCTGCCAGTCGCCGCCGTCGACACGCACCTCGACCTTGGCCACACCCCGGGTCTGCGCCCACGCCGTGCCGGCGGCGACCGCGCGTCCGGCCGGGATCTTGGCGAACGAGCGCGGGACGTCGATGCGCGAGGCGGTCTTGATCGGCCCCATCGGGTCCCACTCGCGGTCGGTCCAGTAGGCGGTCTTCTCGCTGAACCGGGTGACCTCCAGGTCGACGACCCACTTGGTCGCCGAGACGTACCCGTACAGGCCGGGGACGACCATCCGCACCGGGAAGCCGTGCTCGAGCGGCAGCGGCTCGTCGTTCATGCCGACGGCCAGCAGGCTGTCGCGGCCCTCCTCCATCAGCACGTCCAGCGGGGTCCCGGCGGTGAAGCCGTCCTGGCTGGTCGACAGCACCATGTCGGCGCCGTCCTGCGGGCCCGCCTCGGCGAGCAGCTCGCGGATCGGCAGGCCGAGCCACTTGGCGTTGCCGACCAGGTCGCCGCCGACCTCGTTCGAGACGCAGGTCAGGGTGAGCCAGGTCTCGACCAGGTCGCGCTCGAGGAGCTCGGCGTAGGTGATCTCGACCTCGTTGTCGACCTCGCCGTGGATGCGCAGCACCCACGCGTCGGGGTCGATCCGCGGCACGGACAGGGCGGTGTCGATCCGGTAGAAGTCCTCGTTCGGCGTCACGAAGGGCGTCATCCCCTCGACGTCGACCTGCACGCCGGTGGGCGGGGCGTCGGCGTCCTGCGCGGGGTCGGGCAGGTCGAGGTCCTGGCGGGCGGCCTCGACGTTGCGGGCTCCGGCACCGATCAGGCGGGCGCCCAGACCGGCGAGCACGGCGAACCCCGCGGCGACGCCGGTGGCGAGGAGGAACCCGCGCCGTCCGGTCGCGTCGGCGTCACCGGTCGCGGACGCCCGCAGGCGTCCGAGCAGCTGGTCGAGCGCGACCACGCCGGCCGCGGTCCCGATCAGGCTGGGGAGCGGGGCGAGCACGCCGGCGTCGGCGCGGGTGACGGCCGCCACCACGGCCACCAGACCGAGGAGCACGACGAGCGCGCGGCCGACCCAGGGCCGGCGCAGCGCGAGCGCGCCCGCGACGGCCGCCAGGGCGGCGATGACGACGAACATGCCGATCAGCAGCACCAGCTTGTCGTTGGTGCCGAAGTTCTCGATCGCGAAGTCCTTGAGCGGACGCGGCGTCAGGTCGATGAACGCCGACCCCACGGCGAGGACGGGCGCGGACGTGGGCGAGACCACCGCGGCGACGACCTCGGCGACCGCGAGCGTGACGCCGCCGGCGACGAGGCCCGCGACGGCCGCGAGCAGGCCGTGCCGACGGGTGAGGGGCGTGCCGCTGGTGCTCATGGCAGTGGTTCGTCGTGAGGGCGGACGCGGATGGGTCCGGTGAGCGCGGTCACGGACGCATCACGGTCAGCAGGTGCGGCAGCGCCGCGCGCACGGCGCGTCCCCGGTGGCTGATGGCGTTCTTCTCGGCCGCGTCGTACTCGGCCAGGGTGCGGGTGCCGTCCTCGACCTGCAGCACCGGGTCGTAGCCGAAGCCGCCGCCCCCGCGGGGCTCGCGCGTCAGGCGGCCGCGCACCTCGCCGTGCTCGACCACCTCGGTGCCGTCGGGGTGCACGAGGGCGATCGCGCACACGAAGCCCGCGCCGCGGTGCTCGTCCGGCACGTCGGACACCTGGGCGAGCAGCAGGTCGACGTTGGCGCGGTCGATCTGCGCGCGCGTGCCGGAGGTCGCCGACCAGCGGGCGGAGAACACCCCGGGCGAGCCGCCGAGCACGTCGACGGCCAGGCCCGAGTCGTCGGCGACCGCGGGCAGCCCGCTGTGGGCGGCGGCCGACCGCGCCTTGAGCAGCGCGTTGGCGGCGAAGGTCACCCCGGACTCGACGACCTCGGGCGCCTCGTCGGGCAGGCCGACGACGGCGGTCTCGAGGTCGAGGTCCTCACCGGCCAGGGCGGCGGCCAGGATCTCGCGCAGCTCGACGACCTTGTGCTCGTTGCGCGTGGCCAGCACGAGCCGCGCGCCGGACGGGTAGGCGCTCACCCGCGACCGCCCGGCTCGCCCTCGAGCGCCGCGCGCTGCAGCCGGGTCAGCTCGGCGCACCCCGCGAGGCCGAGGTCGAGCAGCGCGTCGAGCTCGGCGCGGTCGAACGGCGCCCCCTCGGCGGTGCCCTGCACCTCGACGAACGCGCCGCTGCCCGTGGCCACGATGTTCATGTCGGTCTCGGCCTTGACGTCCTCGAGGTAGCACAGGTCGAGAACCGGTGTGCCGGAGGCGATGCCGACGCTGACCGCGGCGACGGTGTCGGTGAGCGGATCACCCTTCACCAGGCCCTTGCCGCGCGCCCAGGTGAGCGCGTCGGCCATCGCGACGTACGCACCGGTGATCGCGGCCGTGCGGGTGCCGCCGTCGGCCTGCAGCACGTCGCAGTCGAGCACGAGCGTGTTCTCGCCGAGCGTGCGGGTGTCGATCACCGCGCGCAGCGACCGGCCGACGAGGCGCGAGATCTCGTGGGTGCGGCCCCCCACCCGGCCCTTGACCGACTCGCGGTCGGAGCGGGTGTTGGTCGCGCGCGGGAGCATCGCGTACTCGGCGGTGACCCAGCCCCGGCCCTTGCCCTTGAGCCAGCGCGGCACGCCCTCGGTGAGCGACGCCGCGCACAGCACGCGGGTGCGCGCCGAACTCGACGAGCACGCTGCCCTCGGCGTGGTCGAGCCAGCCGCGGGTGAGGCGGACGTCGCGGAGCTGGTCGGGGGTGCGGCCGTCGGGTCGGGTCGTCATGGCCGCCACGCTACCGAGCGCCGCGTCACTGGCCGGTCGGGGCGTCGAGAAGGGTCCGCCGCGGAGGTCCGACCTGACTTTCGACGTGATCGCACCAGAGGATCACCGGCCGGGCTGATCCCCTGCTGTGATCACGCCGGAAACCGGCACACCCTGCCCGCAGGCTCGCGGCTCGGTCAGAGCGCGACGAGCATGCCCGGGGTCGCGAGGTCGAGCGGGCCGTCGAAGGCGCGGCGGGCGTCGGCCAGGGCGACGTCGGGGTCGTTCCACGGCGGCAGGTGCGTGAGCACGAGCCGCGCGACCCCGGCGTCGCGGGCCGACTCCCCCGCCCGCAGCCCGGTGAGGTGGATGCCGCGAGCGGCGTCCCTGCCCTCCTCGAACGCCGACTCGGCCAGCAGCAGGTCGGCCCCGGCCGCGGCCGTCTGCAGCCCTGGGCAGGCGTCGGTGTCACCCGAGTAGGTCAGCACCACCCGCCGTGACGGGTCGTCCTCGGCGGGGCCCTCGACGCGCAGCGCGTACGCCTCGACCGGGTGCTCGACCGGGTGCGGCGTGATGGTCAACGGCCCGACCTGCAGGGGTGCGCCCGGCGTCCACTCGCGCACGTCGAGCTCGGCGCTCATACCCGGGTCGGGCTCGAGGTCGTACGCGCGGGCGAGCCGGGCCGCCGTCCCCGTCGGGCCGTGCACCGGCAGCCGGCGCGGCGGCGGTCCGTCCGGGTGGTAGCGCAGCGCCACGTAGAGCCCGCACAGGTCGAGGCAGTGGTCGGCGTGCAGGTGCGACAGCGCCACGGCGTCGACCGCGCGCGGGTCGGTCACCGCCTGCAGCGGACCGAGCGCGCCGCTGCCGAGGTCGAGCACCACGCGCCAGGTGCGGCCCTGCGCGTCGTCGGCCTCGACCAGGTAGCACGAGGCCGGCGACGACGGACCCGGCAGCGACCCCGAGCACCCGACGACGCGCAGCCTCACGGCGTGCCCACCGCGGCCCGCCACGGCTCGGCGGCGACCACCTCGGGGCCGAGGAAGCGCCTGGCCAGCGCCGTGAACGCCTCGGGCTCGCCGGTGGTGATGAAGTGGTGCTGCGGCGGCGGGGTGTCGTCCGGGCGGATCGCCTGCGCACCCGCGAGCGCGCGGTAGACCTCCTGCGCGGTCTCCTCGGCGCTGCTCACCAGCGTCACGGCCGGACCCATCACGTACGCGATGGCCCCGGACAGCAGCGGGTAGTGCGTGCACCCGAGCACCAGGGTGTCGACGCCCGCGTCGGCCACGGGGTCGAGGTACTCGTGCGCCACCGCGAGCAGCTCGGGCCCGGACGTGACGCCCTGCTCGACCAGCTCGACGAAGCGCGGGCACGCCTGGCTGACCACGCGCACCTGCGGGGCGGCCGCGAACGCGTCGGGGTAGGCCCGCGAGGTGGCGGTGGCCTGGGTCGAGATGACGCCGACCACGCCGTTGCGGGTGACCGAGGCGGCGCGCCGCACGGCCGGCCGGATCACCTCGACCACCGGCACCGCGTACCGCTCGCGCGCGTCGTGCAGCACCGCCGCGCTGGCCGAGTTGCAGGCGATGACGAGCATCTTCACCCCGCGCTCGACCAGGGCGTCGAGGCTCTCGAGCGCGAACTCGCGCACCTGCGCGATCGGGCGCGGGCCGTAGGGCGTGCGCGCGGTGTCGCCGAGGTAGAGCACCTGCTCGTGGGGCAGCTGGTCCATCACCGCGCGCGCCACCGTCAGGCCGCCGAAGCCCGAGTCGAAGATGCCGATGGGCGCGTCCGTCACGGGCACGAGCGTAGGACGAAGCACCCACGACGCCGACGCGAGCACGCCGCGGGCTTCGTCACACCGGCCTCGTCAGACCGTCACGCAGCTCAGGTCCCGAGGTCGGGCGCCGCCCGCCGCCCGTCACCCTCCCGCGGGAGCGCGTCGAGCAGCACGCCCGACAGCGACTCCTGCACCCAGGTGGTGAACTCGTAGACCATCGCCAGCCACGCCGCCGGGTCGCCCGGGTCCTCGTCGTCCGGCTCGCGCTCGTGCAGGGCCTCGGCGTCGGCCTCGGTGCGCACCCCGAGCCGGTCGGCCAGCACCAGCCGGACGTCGGTCAGCGACGCGGCCAGCGCCCGCGCCTGGTCGAGGTCCATCGTCTGCGACCCGCCGCCCGCCCAGCCGACCAGCAGCGTCACCGAGGTCTCCAGCGCCGTGCGCTTGCGCTCGCGCAGCGCGCGCTCGGTGAGGCGCCGGAACTCCGCGGAGGCACCCGGGTCGTCGCGGTGCGCGTCGGGCAGGAGCCGGGCCAGGGCGCTGTCGTCGGGAGCCTCCACGGCGCGGTCGTCGCCCAGCCCGTCGAGGCCGAGCCCGACCGCCCACTCGGGCGTGCTCACCGCGTCGCCGTCGGGTTCGAGCAGCGTGCTCACGTCGGTGAACAGCCTTGCCAGCAGCGCGATCTCGTGCTCGTCGAGGTGGGCGACCACCCGGCCGTCCCTGCGTCGCCTGAACCGCTTCGCCATCAGCTCCGAACCCCCTTCAGAGCCGGGGCTCCCGCCGTCGTCACGTGTCGTGCGAGCAGGTGGCCCACAGCCCGTACCCGTGCATCGCCTCGGTGTCGCGCTCCATCTCCTCCAACGAGCCGGTCGAGACCACGGCGCGACCCACGGTGTGCACGTCCATCATCATCTTCTCGGCCACCGCCCTCGGGTACCCGAAGTAGTCCTGCAGCACGTAGGTGACGTACGACATCAGGTTGACCGGGTCGTTCCAGACGAGGGTGACCCAGGGCTTCTCGGTCTCGACGTCGGCGTCGGCCTGGGCCTCCTCGGCCTCGGCCGGGGCCACGCTCACGAGCAGCACGCGACCACCGTACCGGGCGCCGACCGGCGTCCGGTTGCCGATTTCACGTCAGTCTGACTACTGTGCTGTCATGACGACGTCGCTCCTCACCGACCGGTACGAGCTGACCATGCTCCAGGCCGCGCTGCGCAGCGGGGCGGCGCACCGACGCAGCGTGTTCGAGGTGTTCGCCCGCCGGCTCCCCGAGGGGCGCCGGTACGGCGTGGTCGCGGGCACGGGACGGCTGCTCGAGCTGCTCGAGGACTTCCGCTTCGACGACGCCGACCTGGCCTGGCTCGAGCAGCAGGACGTCGTGGACGGCGCGACCCTCGCGTGGCTCGCCGACTACGAGTTCACCGGCTCGGCCTGGGGCTACGCCGAGGGTGAGTGCTTCTTCCCCGGCTCCCCCGTGCTCGTGGTCGAGGGCACCTTCGCCGAGGCCGTCGTCCTGGAGACGCTGGCCCTGTCGGTGCTCAACCACGACTGCGCCGTCGCCGCCGCGGCGTCGCGGATGTCGGCGGCCGCCGGCGAGCGCCCGTGCCTGGAGATGGGGTCGCGTCGCACCCAGGAGGACGCCGCGGTCGCCGCGGCGCGTGCAGCGGTCGTCGCGGGCTTCGCGGCCACGTCCAACCTCGAGGCGGGACGCCGCTACGGCCTGGCCACCATGGGCACCGCCGCGCACTCGTTCACGCTGCTGCACGACGACGAGCGCGCGGCGTTCGAGGCGCAGGTCGCCTCCCTCGGGCCCGGCACGACCCTGCTCGTCGACACCTACGACGTGCCCACCGGGGTCGCGACGGCTCTGGAGGTGGCCGGCACCGCCCTCGGTGGCGTGCGGCTCGACTCCGGCGACCTGGTGGCGCAGGCGCACGAGGTGCGGGCGCAGCTCGACGCCGCGGGCGCCACGTCCACCCGCATCACCGTGACGTCCGACCTCGACGAGCACGCGATCGCGGCGCTCGCCGCCGCGCCCGTCGACTCCTACGGGGTCGGCACCTCGCTCGTCACCGGCAGCGGCTCGCCCACCGCCGGCCTGGTCTACAAGCTGGTCGCGCGCGAGGACGACGACGGCACGATGGTGTCGGTGGCCAAGGCGTCCAAGGACAAGGTGAGCGTCGGCGGACGCAAGTGGGCGCTGCGCCGGCGCGACCCCGACGGCACCGCCACCGAGGAGGTCGTCGGCATCGGCCGACCCCCGGTCGACGACGGCGACGACCGCTCGCTGCTCGTCCCCCTCGTCCGCGAGGGTGAGGTCGTCGCCGAGCACGTCGGTGCCGTCGCCGTCACCGCCGCCGCCGAGCGGCACCGCGCGAGCCGCGACGAGCTGCCCCGCAAGGCGCTGCAGCTGCAGCGCGGCGAGCCCGCCATCCCCACCCGCTACCTGCAGGAGGACCCGTCATGACCACCCGTGCGCTCGTCGTCGTCGACGTGCAGAACGACTTCTGCGAGGGCGGCTCGCTCGCCGTCGCCGGCGGTGCCGACGTGGCCGCCGCCATCACCGACCACGCCCGCAGCCACGCCGACGACTACGCCGTCGTGGTCGGCACCCTCGACCACCACGTCGACCCCGGCGGCCACTTCAGCGACGAGCCCGACTTCGTCGGCTCCTGGCCCCGGCACTGCGAGGTCGGCACCCGCGGCGCCGAGCCGCACCCGGCGCTCGACGCCACGCTGGTGCGCGAGTGGTTCCGCAAGGGCGCCTACGCGGCCGCCTACTCGGGCTTCGAGGGCCAGGACGTCGGTGGCACCCACCTCGGCGCGTGGCTGCGCGAGCAGGGCGTCGACGAGGTCGACGTCGTGGGCATCGCCACCGACCACTGCGTGCGCGCCACCGCCCTCGACGCCGCGTCCGAGGGTCTGCGCACCCGGGTGCTGCTCGACCTGACCGCCGGCGTCGCGGCACCCACCACCGCGACCGCCCTGGACGAGATGCGCTCCGCCGGGGTCGACCTCGTCGGCGAGCCGGTCGTACGCGCCTGACCTCGATCCACACGGCTGTCGTCGCGTCCGGCCGCAGGTCGCGAACGTGCTGGGTCCGTCGTGCCGCCTAGTCCTGGCGCAGCGACTCCATGCCCTCCGGCAGGTCGCCGGTGTGCACCACGTGCAGCTGCTGGGTGGGGCGGGTCAGGGCGACGTAGAGGTCGTTGACGCCGCGCGGGCCGTCGGCGACCAGGTCGGCCGGCTCGACCAGCACGACGCCGTCGAACTCCAGGCCCTTCGCCTCGTCGACGGCGAGCACCGCGACCTCGCGGTCGAGCGCCAGCGCGCCGGTGCCGACGCGCGCGGCGCCCAGGTCGCCCACGACGGCCTCGAGCACCGCCGGCACGGCCGCCTCGGTGCCGATGACCGCGACCCGGCCGCCGGCCAGGTCGGCGAGCAGCGCACGCACCGTCTTGGCGACGGTGGCGGGCAGCGACTCGGCGTCGACCTGCGTGGCCGTCGGCGCCCACCGGCCCTCGCGCACGGCGCGGGGCGCCACCGCCGACGAGCCGGACGCCTCGAGCACGGCCGCCGCGACGTCCATGATCTGCTGCGGCGTGCGGTACGAGACCGTGAGCTCCTCGACCCGCCACCGGCCGGCGGCGATGGGGTCGAGCACCTGCGACCACGCGTCGGCCCCTGCGGCCGAACGGGTCTGGGCGAGGTCGCCCACCACCGTCATCGACCGCATCGGGTTGCGCCGCGCCAGCACGCGCCACGCCATCGGCGAGAGCTCCTGCGCCTCGTCGACCACGACGTGCTGGTACGCCCAGGTGCGGTCACCCGCCGCGCGCTCGGCCGTGGTCATCGACGCCGCGTCGTCGCCGAACCGCGCCGCGAGGTCCTCGGCGCTGAGGTAGTCACCGACGCCGGTGAGCTGCAGCACCCCGCGGGCGTACTCGACCTCCTCGCGCCGGGCCGCCGCGGCGCGCTTGCCCTCGGCCCGGGCGGCGGAGTCGTCCTCGCCCAGCAGCTCGGCGGCCTCGTCGAGCAGCGGGACGTCCTCGACCGTCCACGCGGCGTCGCGCTCGCGCAGCAGGGCGTCGACCTCGTGGCGCCGCAGCCACGGCGCCGCGTTCTCGAGCCGGTCGCGGTCGGACAGCAGCCGCGACACCACGGTCTGCGCCGTCAGCGGCATCCACGCCAGGTTCACCGCACGGCGCACGTCGACCGACGAGCGCAGGTCGGCGAGCAGGTCGATGCGGTCCTCGGGGTCGATCACCTGGCCCGAGCGGCGGGCGATCTCGCGGGCGAGCCGGTCGGCCAGCTGGGAGAGCACGTCCTTGACGAAGGTCTGCCGGGCGAGGTTGTGCGGACGTCCGGTGCGGCGCGCCTTGTCGCGCGCCGACGCGACCATGCGCCGGGTCAGGGTGACCCGCATGCCGTCGACGTCGAGCACCTCGTCGCGCGCGGGGATGCGCTGGCGCGCCCGCACCGCGCGCGCGACGACCTCGGCCATGCGCAGGTCGCCCTTCAGCCGGGCGACCTCGGGGACGTCGTGCCGGTTGGCCCGCACACCGGGCAGCAGCTCGCCGGCGGTGACCATGACCACGCCGGTCTCGCCGAGGGAGGGCAGCACCTGCTCGATGTAGCGCAGGAAGACCGGGCTCGGGCCGACGACGAGCACGCCCCCGCCGGCGAGGCGGTCGCGGTGGCTGTACAGCAGGTACGCGGCCCGGTGCAGGGCGACGGCGGTCTTGCCGGTGCCCGGCCCGCCCTGCACGACGAGGACCCCGGACAGGTCGGACCGGATGATGCGGTCCTGCTCGGCCTGGATCGTCGCGACGATGTCGCCCATCCGCCCGGTGCGCTGGGCGTTCACGGCCGCCATCAGGGCGCCCTCGCCGGCGAGCTCGAGGTCGCCCTTGAGGCCCTCGATGTCGAGCACCTCGTCCTCGAGGGCGGCCACGTCGCGACCGCGCGTGACCAGGTGCCGCCGGCGCACGACGCCCTTCGGGTCGCCGGCCGTGGCCTGGTAGAAGGGCAGCGCCGCCTCGGCGCGCCAGTCGACCAGCAGCCGGGTCTGGTCGTCGTCGGTGAGGCCGAGCCGCCCGACGTAGCGCGGGCTGTCGTCGACCAGGTCGAGCCGTCCGAAGGCCAGCCGGTCCTCGACCGCCCACAGCTGGGCCAGCCGGTTCTCGTAGAGGGTGGCGTACGCGTCGCGCTCGGACCGGGCCTGGTGGGTGCCCTCGGACCGCGATCGCCGCACGCCGTCGAGATCGGACGCGGTACGCGCCCGGAGCGCGTCGAGACGCCTGTAGAGGGCGTCGACCACGACCTGCTCCGCCTGCACCTCGCGCTCGAGAGCGCCGTCCTGCTCGCCGACCACCCTGCTGCCTCCCCGGTCCACCTTGGCGACCGACCAACCTACCGGCAGCCCCCGACGGCCGTATCTGCGGGCCGTGCAACCGCTCAGGCCCGCAGGACGTCGTACCGATGAGGAGGGTGGGCCGCACCGGTCCACCCGTCAGGAACCCGCCACCCGGCGGGGCGAGGGAGGTGGGCGTGATGCCCAGCACCACGCAGGTCCCCAGCGCCGCCGCGCAGGTCCCCACCCAGGGCTCGCCGTCGTGCCCGCGCCTGGGTCGGCTCAGCTGCCAGCGGCGCGACGCCCACGCGCGCGGTCACGTCTACCACGGCGCCTGGGCGCCGGACCGGCACGACCAGCAGGACTAGCTCGTCCGCGAGCACTCCCCGCGCGTCGTCTCGCTCAGCGCGGGTAGGACGCCGGCGTCTGCGGGTTCGGGCCGTCGGCCACCCAGCCGCGCTGCGCGGGGAAGGCGCGGGCGAGCTGGACGCCGGGGTGCTGCTCGGGAGCCCGCGGCGCCGAGGTGTCGACCACCACGGTGCCCACCGCCTTGTCGTGCAGCGTCTGGCGGTGCTTGTCCCACAGCAGCCAGAGCACGTCGACGAAGAACGCGAAGAAGAGGAAGTAGCTCACCAGCGCCGGCAGACCGTACCGCCCCCACACCTGGCCCCAGGTGAGCTGGCCGTCGGTGTGGAACGTGCGCACCCGCAGCCCGAGCAGCTGCTTGCCCGGCGTCGCCCCCACCTGCCGCACCCGGATCACGTAGTACCAGAGCGACAGCACGGTCAGGATCGCGGCCACCAGGGCGTACCCGGCGAAGAAGGCGAGGACGAAGCCCGGCGGCGGCTCGTCGCTGCTCGAGGCGGTGTCGAACACCCCGGAGGCGGCCCCGCCCCCGATGAGGACGAAGACGAAGAGGAAGAGCACGACCGTGCTGGCGACGCCGAGGATCAGGGCGTCGATCGCGTAGGCGCCCAGCCGCTTGCCCGGCGAGGCGAGCTCCATGCCGTCGGGTGTGTGCGTGTGCGGCACAGGCGGCTCGGGCCGTGGACCCGGCGCGTAGCCGGCGGGCACGCCCGCGCCGTACGGCTGCGCCGGGCCGGCGGGTGCGTGGGCGGGCGGCGCCGCGTGCTTGGTGAGGTCGGCAGGGGCGGACCGGGTCTGCTCGGTCCAGCGCCCGCCGTCCCAGAAGCGCTGGGCGCCGGGGGCGGCGCCCGGAGCGGGGTCGTCGTACCAACCGGCCGCGGGTGAGCTCATGGGCCACACCCTCTCACTCAGCCCCGCGGGGAAGCACCAGCCCTGTGCACGACGGCGGTGCCCCGACGCGAGGTCGTGCACGGTCGCCCACCGCTGCTGCCCCAGCGGCAGCAGGTGGTTCGACCAGGGCACCGGACGGAGACGAGGTCGAACGACTCAGCCCACGTCGAGCGCGAGCAGGTCCTCCTCGGTCTCCCGACGTACGAGCACCCGCGCCACGCCGTCGCGGACGGCGAGCACCGGCGGACGGGGTACGTGGTTGTAGTTGCTGGCCATGCTGCGGCAGTACGCGCCCGTACCGGGGACGGCGAGCAGGTCGCCCGGACCGACGTCGCCGGGCAGGAACTCGTCCTTGACCACGACGTCACCGCTCTCGCAGTGCTTGCCGACGACACGGGCCAGCACCGGCGGCTCGTCGGAGGCCCGGCCGGCGAGCGTGCACGAGTAGTCGGCGTCGTACAGCGCGGTGCGGATGTTGTCGCTCATGCCGCCGTCGACCGCCACGTACCGCCGCACGCCGCCGCCGTCGAGGCCGACGTCCTTGACGGTGCCGACCCGGTAGAGGGTGAAGGTGCTCGGTGCGGCGATCGCCCGGCCGGGCTCGACCGACACCCGGGGCACGTCGACGCCCAGGTCGGCGCACTCCTTGCCCACGATGTCGGCGATGCCCTCGGCCAGCTCGGTGGGCTCGAGCGGTGAGTGCTGGGTCGTGTACGCGACCCCGAACCCGCCGCCGAGGTCGAGCTCGGGCAGGACGACGTCGTGGTCGCGCTGCAGCTGGGCGTGCAGGCGCAGCACCCGCCGGGCGGCGACCTCGAACCCGGAGGTGTCGAAGATCTGGGATCCGATGTGGGAGTGGAGCCCGAGCAGGCGCAGCGACGGTCGCTCGAGCACCCGGGCCGCCGCCCGCGCCGCCACTCCCCCGGCCAGCGACAACCCGAACTTCTGGTCCTCGTGCGCCGTCGCGATGTAGGAGTGGGTGTGGGCCTCGACCCCGACGGTCACGCGCAGCAGCACCGGCGCGACCACGCCTCGCGCCTGCGCGACGTCGGCCACCCGGTCGATCTCGGAGAGCGAGTCGACCACGATGCGGCCGACACCGGCCTCGACCGCGCGCTCGAGCTCGGCGTCGGACTTGTTGTTGCCGTGCAGCCCGACCAGCGCCGGGTCGAGACCCGCACGCAGCGCGACGGCGAGCTCGGTGCCGGTGCAGGTGTCGAGCCGCAGACCCTCCTGGGCGACCCAGCGCGCCACCTCGGTGCACAGGAAGGCCTTTCCCGCGTAGTACACGTCGGCGCCGCCGCACAGGTCGGCGAACGCGGCTCCGAACGCCTCAGCGAAAGCCCTTGCGCGGAAACGGAAGTCGGCCTCGTCGACGACGTAGGCGGGCGTCCCGTGCTCGGCCGCGAGCTCGCGCACGTCGAGCCCGGCGACAACCAGCGCGCCGTCGGGCCCGCGCTCGACCCCGGACGACCACAGCGGCCGCACCAGGGCGTTGACGTCGTCGGGACGAGCCAGCCACGGCGGCGCGCCGTAACCCTCCGCGTGCAGCGCTCCGGCCTCGTGCGCCCTCATCTCACACCCTCTCCGGGGCCGTGGCCCCCAGCAGCCCGAGCCCCTCGGCCAGCACCGCGCGCAGCGAGAGCGCGAGGCCGAGCCGGGAGACGTCGAGGTCGGTCTGGTCGTCGACGGCGGGGTCGCCGCCGGGCCAGGGGCAGGCATCGGCCCACGCGTGGACGAGCGCCGCCAGGTCGTCGAGGTGGTGCACCAGCCGGTGCGGGTCGCCGGTGCCGGCCGCGGCGTCGACCACGCGCGCGTGGTCGGCCACCGCCGCGAGCAGCGCCGGCTCCCCAGGGCCGTCGAGCGGGGCGCCGCCGTCGCTGCGGCGGCCGAGGGCGGCACCGGTGCGCACCGCGCGGGCCACCCGGGCGTGCGCGTGCTGCACGGCCACGACGGCCTCCCCCGGTCGCGGACGCAGGTCGAGCTCGGCGGCAGCGCCGGGCCGCACCCGCAGCAGCGCGTGCGCCACGGCGTCGGACCCGAGCCGGTGCACGACCTCGCGAGCGGTCGGAGCCACCCGCGGTCGCGGCACCACCTGCACGGGGCCCGCCGCGTGCGCGAGCCCGGCGGGGGCCACCCGTGGCCGCACCCGTCGCAGCCGCTCCCGGCACCGCCCGAGCACCTCGGCGCGCAGCCCCACGAGGTCGTCGGCGACGCCGGCGAGGTCGGGTGCGGGCAGGGTGTCCGGGCGGACGCGGCCGACCGCGAGCGCCGTCGTGGTCGCGCGGGCGGCGTCGGGGGTCAACGTCACGTGGCCCCCCTCGATCACCTGCGCGTCGGCGACGGCGGGGTGCGCGCGCAGGCGGGCCGCCAGCGCCGCCGCGAGGGGGTGCGGGTCGGCGCCGCGTCCGGCGAGCCGGACGGCGGCGGGCGTCGTCCAGGTACCCGGGCCGGGTCCGCGCCGGCGCAGGACCTCGACGTGGGTACCGGCGGGGATCTTGCCGGGGAGGCAGCCGCGGACCACGTGGGCGAGCTGCTCCGGGGTCACCCGACCAGCGTAGACGCGGGTCAGGCACCGTCCGCGGCCGTGGCCAGCCCGCGGACGAGCTCGACCAGCGCGAGCGGCTCGAACGGCTTGGAGACGAAGGCGTCGACCCCGCCCCGCTCGGCCTGCTGGCGGTGGTGCGCCTGCACCGACGCGGTGACCATCACGACCCGCACCCCCTCGAGCCCGGGCTCGCGCCGGATCGCCGCCACCGTGGCCCAGCCGTCGAGCGGCTCCATCACGGCGTCGAGGGTGACGACCGCCGGGAGCGGGCCGCCGGTGGCCACCCGCTCGCGCAGCAGGGCGAGGGCGACGGCGCCGTCGGTGGCCTCGTCGACGTCGAAGCCCTCGATCTCGAGGTTGACGCGGATGAGCATCCGGATCTGGGCCGTGTCGTCGACGACCAGGACGCGGTGCGCCACCTCAGCGCGACCTGCGCGATCGCGCTCGGGGACGACGACGGGCCAGGTCCTGGTGCGGACCTGGCCCACTCATCACGTGCCCCCGGCAGGATTCGAACCTGCGCAACCGCCTCCGGAGGGCGGTGCTCTATCCCCTGAGCTACGGGGGCTCAGCACGCGGAAGGCTACCAGCCGCGCGGTGCCGTCCAGGACCCGGATACCGGCCCGGACGGGGTCGTCAGCCCTGGCCGGCGACGTACTCCCAGTGCCACGGCTCGAACGGGCCGGACCCGCCGCTGCGGGCCCACTCCGGGTTGTCCCAGCCGAAGTCGGGGGCGTTCTCGCGCATCCACTGGTACTCGGAGGTGCGTGCGCTGGCCTCGCCGCTGCACAGGTCGGCCGCGAGCGCCCAGCCGTGCTGGCTGGTGCCCGGGCGCGCCGCGAGCCGCGGCTTGCGGGAGCGGACGCTGACCTGCTCGCTGTACGAGCGGTAGCCGTCGGTGAGGCACAGGTCGCGACCGAACCGGGAGGAGAACTCGACGTTCAGGCGGGCGAGCGCCACCGCGGCGTCGGCACGCAGGTACTCGCCCGACCACAGCTCGCACAGGTCGTCGCGGTCGATGCGGCCGTTCGCCGCACCGAGGTCGACCGACTTGCCGTCGCAGCCGGGCAGGACGGCGCGCTCCTGGTTGCGGCTGGCCTGCGCGGCCTGGTCGCGGATCGCCGCGAGCTCGGCCGCCGGCAGCGGGGTGCGGCTGGCGGCCAGGCTCGCCGGGGCGGCGGCGGCCACCGCCTCGGACTGCGGCACCACCCGGAAGCTCTCGCTCATCACCGGGGCCAGCGCCAGGCTGGTGGCGGCGCGGCTGACCGTGCGCTCGACGGGGGCGGCGGGGCTGGCGTCGGCCGAGGAGCCGAGGCCGCCGGCGACGGGCGTGACGATCGTGGCCAGGCCGAGGGCGGCGGCGACGCCGACGCGGGGCAGGCTCGCCGGGACGCGGCCGCGGCGCTCGGCGCCGGCGACGCGGGCGTCGCGCCCGGGCCCCGTGCCGGTGGTGCGGGCGGGTGCCTGGCCGCGCGCCGTGCGGGCGGTCCGGCGCGGCGACAGCGGGCCGCCGGACGTGCGGGCGGCGGCGAGGCGCTCGGCCTCGCGGCGGGCCCGGCGCTCGCCGGTCGGCACGACCGGGGCCAGCGGAGCCGACAGCTCGGCCGGGGCGGCCGACACGGCCTCGAGCCAGCCCGAGACGGCCGGCGACGACTCGGCGGGGTGCGTGGTGGACGGCACCACCGCGGTGGGGTGCGTGCGACGTCCGGCGGGACGGCGGCTCGCGGACGTGCCTGCCTCGGCGGTGAGCTTCTCGGCCGCGAGGCGGCGGGCGGCGGCCTGGCGTCGAGGGGAGCCCTCGAGGCTGCCGGTGGACCGCACCGGGGACGGGGCGACGTCGCGCGAGCGTCGCAGGGCAGGACCCTGCGCCCGGTGCGAACCCACGAACGACCTCCGCGCGCGACTCGACGACAGGACAGCAGCTGGAGCAGCCCGGCGGGCACGCCGCCGGACAGGACCTCGTCGCACCGGCCGCAGCCTGGCTCCGTGGCGGGGAGGGGGCCCACGCGGAGGGAGTGGCGTCAGTGGAGCACCGCGGTTCGCGGGTGAGGTCACGAGATAGTAACGGGACCTCGGGGGCAGAACGCAAATCCCCTCGACCACCGCGTGCCGGACGACCACGGGCCACCCGGCGCCGCCCACCCTAGACCGGACGCGCCCGCAGCCGGCTCGTGCCGTCGCGGATCTCGCCGACGAGCTCCTCGATGATGTCCTCGAGGAACACCACGCCCAGGGTGCCGCCGACGACCTCGCCGGTGCGCACGCCGTCGTCGTCGACGCCGCCCGCGTCGGCCACGACCGCGAGGTGCGAGCCGGTGCGCTGCATCTCGGCCAGCACGTCCTCGACCTCGGCGTCGGCCGGCACGGTGACCAGGCGCCGGGCGCGCTCGTCGAGGCGGCGGGGGTCCTCGCGCAGCACGTCCTTGAGGTGCAGGTACCCGAGCAGCGACCCGTCGGCGGCGGTCACGGGGTAGCGGCTGTAGCCGGTCTGCGACACCAGCCGCTCGACGTCCTCGGGCGAGCCGGTGCCGGGCACGGTGACCAGGTCGGCGACGGGGACCATCACGTCGTGCGCGACCAGGTCGCTGAACTCCAGCGCGCCGGCGAGCAGGCCGCCGTCCTGCAGCAGCCCCTCGCGGCGCGACTCGTCGACGATGGACTGCACCTGCTCGACCGTGTAGGTCGAGGTGACCTCGTCCTTGGGCTCGATCCGGCCGAGCCGCAGCGCGGCGTTGGCGATCGCGTTCAGGGCGACGATGAGCGGCCGCAGGGCCTTGGCCGTCCACACCAGCGGCGTCGCGAGCAGCAGCGCCGACCGCTCGGGCGCGGCGATCGCGATGTTCTTGGGCACCATCTCGCCGATCACCACGTGCAGGTAGACCACGATCGCCAGGGCGAGGGTGAACGCGATCGGGTGCAGCAGCGCCTCGGGCACGCCGACCGCCTCGAACGGCACCTCGAGCAGGTGGGCGAGCGCCGGCTCGGCCACGGCACCGAGGCCCAGCGAGCAGACCGTGATGCCGAGCTGGCAGCAGGCCAGCATCAGCGAGACGTTCTCCATCGCCATCAGGGCGGTGCGCGCGGGGCGGCTGCCCTCGGCGGCGCGCGGCTCGATCTGCGAGCGGCGGGCCGACATGACGGCGAACTCGGCGCCGACGAAGAACGCGTTGAGCAGCAGGAGGGCGACCCCCAGCAGCAGCGCGGACCCGGTGCTCACCGGCCACCCACCCCCAGGACCGAGTCGCGGACGCCGCCGGCGACCGGCGTGTAGCGCAGCCGCTCGACCCGGCGTCCCGACAGCCGCTCGACCCGCAGCACGCCGTCCTCGACCACGACCTCGTCGCCGACCCGTGCCAGCCGTCCGAGCCGGGCCAGCACGAAACCGGCGACGGTCTCGTAGGCGGCGTCGTCGGGCACCTGCAGGCCCAGCACCTCGCGCAGCTGGTCGGGACGCAGCTGACCGGGCAGGCCGTAGGAACCGTCGCGCTGGCGGGTGACCCGCGGCCGGTCGCGGTCGTGCTCGTCGGCGACCTCGCCGACGAGCTCCTCCACGACGTCCTCCAGGGTGACCAGGCCCGCGGTGCCGCCGTACTCGTCGGTGACGACGGCGAGCTGCATGCCCTGGCTGCGCAGGTCGACCAGGAGCGGGTCGAGCCGGACGGTCTCGGGGACGAAGACCGGGTCGGCCGGGGCGAGCGCCCCCACCGGCACGTCGGCGCGGCGCTCGCGCGGCACCGCGACGGCCTTCTTCACGTGCACCACGCCCACGACGTCGTCGAGCGAGCCGTCGGTCACCAGGAAGCGCGAGTGACCGGTCTCCGCGGCGAGCGCGATGACGTCGGCCGCCGAGGCCTCGACGGGCAGGCAGCGCACCCGGACGCGGGGCGTCATCACGTCGGCGGCGGTGTGCTCGGAGAACCCGAGCGAGCGGGTCAGCAGGTTCGCGGTGCCCTCGTCGAGGGTGCCGGCCTCGGCCGACCGCTTGACCAGGAACGCCAGCTCGGTCGGCGAGCGGCCGCTCGCGAGCTCCTCGCGCGGCTCGATGCCGGCGCTGCGCAGGATGCGGTTGGCGCTGCCGTTCAGCACGGTGATCAGGGGCCGGGTCACCCAGGTGAACGCCCGCTGCAGCGGCACCGACCAGCGCGCGGTCGCCATCGGCACCGAGATGGCGAGGTTCTTCGGGATCAGCTCGCCGGCCAGCATCGACACCACGGTGGCCACGAACATGCCGAGCCCCACCGCCAGCGGGGGGACGACGCCGTCGGGCACTCCCGCGGTGGTCAGCGGCCCCTCGAGCAGGCGCGACAGCGACGGCTCGACCAGGTAGCCGACGAGCAGGGTGGTCAGGGTGATGCCGACCTGGGCGCCCGACAGCTGGGTCGACAGCGTCCGCACCCCGGCGAGCACCGAGGCGGCCGACCGGCTCCCGGCGGCGGCCTCGCGCTCGACGTCGGGGCGGTCGAGGGTGATCAGGGAGAACTCGGCGGCGACGAACACGCCCGTGCCCAGGGTCAGCAGCACGCCGAGGCCCAGGAGCAACCACTCGGTCAGCACCGCTCATCCCTCCCGGGGGACGGGCGGTGCCACGTTCGTTGCGGGTCGGGGTCGGCCGGTGCGCCGGTACTGGCTGGGTCGCTCATCGTGCGTCGATCGTACGGTCCCCGGCCGCCGCCCGGCACCCGGCGTGCCTCACCAGCCGGACGGCAGCGGGCGGCCCTCCTCGTAGCCCGCGGCGCTCTGCACGCCCACGACGGCGCGCTCGTGCAGCTCGGCGAGGGTGCGGGCACCCGCGTACGTGCAGGCGCTGCGCACGCCGGACGTCACGTGGTCGAGCAGGTCCTCGACGCCGGGACGCTGCGGGTCGAGCAGCATCCGCGACGACGAGATGCCCTCCTCGAACAGGCCCTTGCGGGCGCGCTCGAAGGCGTCGTCGCGGCTGGTGCGGGCGGCCACGGCGCGGGCCGAGGCCATGCCGAAGCTCTCCTTGTAGTGGCGGCCGTGCTCGTCGGTCATCAGGTCGCCGGGGCTCTCCCAGGTGCCGGCGAACCACGACCCGACCATCACCTGGCTGGCACCGGCGGCGAGCGCGAGGGCGACGTCGCGCGGGTAGCGCACTCCTCCGTCGGCCCAGACGTGCTTGCCGAGATCGGCTGCGGCGGAGGCGCACTCGAGCACCGCCGAGAACTGCGGGCGGCCGACCGCCGTCATCATCCGGGTCGTGCACATGGCGCCGGGTCCGACGCCGACCTTGACGACGTCGGCCCCCGCGCCCACGAGGTCGCGCACGCCCTCGGCGGTGACGACGTTGCCCGCGACGACCGGCACGTCCGGGTCGAGGGCGCGCACCGCCGCGAGCGCGCCCAGCATCTTGTCCTGGTGGCCGTGCGCGGTGTCGACCACGAGCACGTCGGCGCCGGCGGCCAGCGCGGCGGCGGCGTTCGCCGGGACGTCGCCGTTGATGCCCACCGCCACGCCCACCCGCAGCCGGCCGCGGCCGTCCAGCGCCGGGGCGTAGAGGGTCGAGCGCAGCGCGCCGGTGCGGGTCAGGACGCCGGCGAGGCGGCCGCCGCGCAGCACCGGCGCCATCGGGCGACGGGCGTCGTGGAGGGTGTCGAACGCGCGGTGCAGCCCGCCCTCGGCCTCCACGTCGTCGGCGTCGAGGGTGAGCGGCTCGCGCGACATCACCTGGTGCAGCTGGGTGAAGCGGTCGACGCCGGCGCAGTCGGACGCCGTCACGACCCCGAGCGCCGCGCCGTCGCGGTCGACCACGACCACGCCGCCGTGGGCGCGCTTGGGGATCAGGTGCAGCGCGTCGGTGACGGTGTCGGACGGGCCGAGGGTCAGCGCGGTGTCGAAGACCGGGTGCCGGTCCTTGACCCAGCCGACGACCTCGTCGACGACGTCGGGCGGCAGGTCCTGCGGCAGCACCGCGATCGCGCCGCGCCGGGCGGTGGTCTCGGCCATCCGGCGGCCGCTGACGGCCGTCATGTTCGCCACGACGACGGGGACCGTGGTGCCGGTGCCGTCGGAGGTCGCGAGGTCGACGTCCATGCGGGACGTGACGTCCGAGCGTGAGGGCGTCAGGAAGACGTCGGAGTAGGTGAGGTCGTGCCCGGGCTCGCCGTGGAGGAATCGCACGTGCGGGGAGTCTACGTGGGTGCGACCTACGCTGGGGCCATGACGACGACGCCCGCTGTGACCGTGCTGGTGGTGGAGGACGAGCCGGCCATCGCGCAGGCGGTCGTGACCCGGCTGCGCAGCGAGGGGTGGGAGACGGCCGTCGTGCACGACGGCGTCGCCGCCGTCGCGATGGCCGAGCAGCTGCGGCCCGACCTGGTGGTCCTCGACGTCATGCTGCCCGGCCTCGACGGGCTCGAGGTGTGCCGGCGGATCCAGGCGCGGCGCCCCGTCCCGGTGCTGATGCTCACCGCGCGCGACGACGAGACCGACATGCTCGTCGGGCTCGGCGTGGGCGCCGACGACTACATGACCAAGCCGTTCTCGATGCGCGAGCTGGTGGCGCGCATCAAGGCGCTGCTGCGCCGGGTCGAGCGGGCCGACTCGCTGACCGCGCGCGAGGTGGCCGGCGACGCCGTGCTGCGCCTGGGCGACCTCGAGGTCGACAGCGCCGAGCGCCGGGTGCGCCGCCGGGGCGACCTGGTGCACCTGACCCCCACCGAGTTCGACCTGCTGCTGTGCCTCGCGGCCGAGCCGCGGGTGGTCCTCACCCGGGAGAAGCTGCTCGCCGAGGTGTGGGACTGGGTCGACGCGTCGGGCACCCGCACGGTCGACTCCCACGTCAAGGCGCTGCGCCGCAAGCTCGGGGCCGACCTGATCCGCACCGTCCACGGCGTGGGCTACGCGCTGGAGCCGGTCGGGGAGCCGTCGGCGTGACCGCGCAGGGCCGGGCCGAGGAGGTCGCCGTCCCACCGGGGCCGGTGCGCCACCGCGCCCTGCCCGACCTGCGCCCGCTCGACCCGGTGCGCTCGATCAAGGCCAAGCTCGCGCTGCTGGTGGGGGCGACCGTCACCGTCGCGGCGCTGCTGGTGTGGTTCGGGCTGAACAACCAGGTCCGCACGCTCTACACGCTCCCCGCCGCGATCGCGCTGTCGCTGGTGGTGACGCAGCTGCTCGCGCGGGGCATGACCTCGCCGCTGCGCGAGATGACGGCGGCCGCGCGGGCGATGGCCAAGGGCGACTACAGCCGCCGGGTGCACGCCACGAGCCACGACGAGGTCGGCGAGCTCGCCGTCGCCTTCAACCGGATGGCCGACGACCTCGCGTCGGTCGACCGCCAGCGTCGCGACCTGGTGGCCAACGTCAGCCACGAGCTGCGGACACCGGTGACGGCGCTGCGCGCCACGCTGGAGAACCTGGTCGACGGCGTGGCCGAGCCCGACCCCGCCACGCTGACCACCGCGCTCGCGCAGACCGAGCGGCTCGGCACGCTCGTCGCCCAGCTGCTCGACCTGTCGCGGCTCGAGGCCGGCGTGGTGCCCCTCGACCTGGTCGACGTCGAGGTGCGCTCGTTCCTCGACGAGGGGGTCGCCGCCGCGCGGCTCGTCGACGCCGCCGTGCACCGCGACGTGCGGTGGCAGGTCGAGGTCGAGCCGCCCGACCTGGTCGTCGAGGCCGATCCCGCGCGGCTGCACCAGGTCGTGGCCAACCTGCTCGACAACGCCGCTCGGCACAGTCCTCCCGGTGGCCGCGTGCGGGTGGTCGCGGTCGAGTCGGGCCACGGGGTCGTGGTGGAGGTGCAGGACGAGGGACCCGGCATCGCCCCCGAGGACCGCGAGCGCGTGTTCGAGCGCTTCCACCGGGCCGGCGCCACCCAGTCCGCCTCCGGCGGAACGGGTCTCGGCCTGGCCATCGCACGCTGGGCGGTCGACCTGCACGGCGGCAGCATCGTCGTCGCCGACACCGGGGTCGGCGCCACCATCCGGATCGTGCTGCCCGCGCACCGTCCGGGCCGCACGGGGTCCGCCGCCCGGCTGATCCGCCGCGCCCGTCCAGGGGTGGACGACGGCGCCTGATCA
Source organism: uncultured Actinomycetota bacterium (assembly GCA_963715595.1). Taxonomy (GTDB): domain Bacteria; phylum Actinomycetota; class Actinomycetes; order Actinomycetales; family CAWJMD01; genus MFD01275-22. The sequence goes on along the minus strand of OY970255.1, from coordinate 749,148 downwards.
CCTGCGGTTGGATGGTGGCGGCGCCCGGCACCGGGCGCGCCACGACGCACAGGGGGTCGACACGCGATGAGCGCCACGACGACGCACGAGGGCCGGCGGATCGAGGTGAGGGGTCTCACCAAGAACTTCGGGACGGTCGCCGCCGTGCGCGACCTGACCTTCTCGGTCGAGCCGGGCCGCATCACCGGGTTCCTCGGGCCCAACGGCGCCGGCAAGACCACGACGCTGCGGATGCTGCTCTCGCTGGTGGCACCGACGGCGGGCACCGCCACCATCGGCGGCGAGCGCTACGCCGACATCGCGCAGCCGCAGCGCGTGGTCGGTGCGGCGCTGGAGGCGAGCAGCTTCCACCCCGGCCGCAACGCCCGCAACCACCTGCGCGTGCTCGGGCGCACCTGCGGCGCGCCCGCCTCGCGCGCCGACGAGCTGCTCGAGCTCGTCGGGCTGTCGGCGGCCGCCAGGCGGCGCGTCGGCGGGTTCTCGATGGGGATGCGGCAGCGGCTCGGCCTCGCCGGCGCCCTGGTCGGCGACCCGTCGGTGCTGATCCTCGACGAGCCCGCGAACGGCCTGGACCCCGAGGGCATCCGCTGGCTGCGCGGCTTCCTGCGCTCGCTCGCGGCCGAGGGCCGCACGATCCTGGTGTCCAGCCACATGCTCTCCGAGGTGCAGCAGACCGTCGACGACGTCGTCATCATCAGCAAGGGCGAGGCCGTCCAGCAGTCGACGCTCGCCGAGCTCGAGTCCGAGGCCCGCGCCGGCGTGCTCGTCAAGGTCGCGAACCCGGACGGCCTGGTGCGGCTCGCCCACGACTCCTCCTGGGACGTCGCCCCGCACCCCGAGGGCGGGATGCTCGTCCACGGCCTCGCCGCCCCGGCCGTGGGCGCCCACCTGTTCCGTGCCGGGCTCGAGGTGCACGAGCTGCGGCCCGTGGGATCCGACCTGGAGTCGAGGTTCTTCGAGCTTGTCTCGCCCGAGTACGTGGGACGGACGACGGCCGACGGCCCCGCCGCGCCCGTCGACCAGGCCACCACCACCGATCCGTCCGCGCTGCAGAAGGGGGTCGCGCCGTGAGCACCGTCTCGGCCGAGATGCTGAAGCTGAGCACCACCAAGGCCTGGTGGGGCATGCTCATCGGGCTCGCCGCCTGGGCGACCCTCTGGTCGCTGCCGAACGCGTTCACCGCCGGCGTCGAGTTCGCCCCGGGCGCCACCGCGCCCTCTCCGGCCGACGACGACGCCGTCGCGCGGTCGTTCTACACGATCGGCCTGACCTCGTTCGGCTACGTGTTCTCCCTGGTGCTGGGCGTGCTGGTCATCAGCAGCGAGTACCGCCACAAGACCATCACCACGACCATCCTGGGAACGCCGCGCCGGCCGCGCATCGTGCTGGCGAAGTGGGTCGTGACCGCCCTGTACTCGCTGCTCTACGGCGTGGTCGCCCTCGGCCTGGGCCTGGGCGTCACCGCTCTCGTGCTCTCGGCCCGCGGCCTCGAGCTGAACCTCGGCGCAGACGACCTGGTGCGTGCCCTGCTGCTCGCGCTGGTCGCGTTCGTGCTGTGGGGCCTGATCGGGGTCGGCATCGGCACCCTGGTCGGCAACCAGATCGTCGCGATCCTCGTGGGTATCGGCTTCATCGTCGTCGAGACGATCGCGTCGGTCGCCCTGTCGTTCGTCTCGTGGGGCCCGGACGCGGTGAAGTGGCTGCCGAGCGCGGCCACCAGCGCGATGCTGGCGCCGAGCACCGACACCGGCCCCGGCGGGCCCGAGGTGTTCGTCCTGACGTGGTGGGTCGGGTTGCTGGTGCTGGTCGCCTACGCCCTGGTGACGGCCGGGATCGGAGCCGTGCTGTCGCTGCGCCGCGACGTGACCTGAGCCGCGACCGAGCCCTCAGCGGGGGGCGTCCGCCGCGGCGAGCGCCTCCCGCACCCCCGCTGCCACGGCCGGCGGGCTGTGCGCCCAGAACGTCGCCAGCACCCGTTCGCGCGCGGCGGGGTCGCGGTCGGGCCCGACCAGCCGGAACGTGTCGGCGGTCACCGTGGCCAGCGGCAGCACCGCGGCCAGCTCGGGGTCCTCGACCGCCAGCGCCTCGGCCGCCGCACCGCCCGGGTCGACGCCCGCCAGCCGCCCGAACCGCACCGCCATCTCGTGCTGCTCCCGGTACCCCACGCCGGTCCGCTGCTCGACGCACCGGGTCAGTGACGCGCACAGCTCGTCGTGGGTGGGAGCGGGCTGCACCCCGCTCCAGGTGTAGGCGATCCAACGCGCCTGCTGCTCGAGCGGCACCGCGTACGGGCCGAGCTGGGCCCACAGCCCGACGAAGGCCAGGCCGTCGAGGTCGGGGTGGAAGGTGAAGTCGGCCAGGTCCAGCGAGGTCCGGGTGAGCCGCACGGCCGCCGCGATCGTCAGGGTCGAGGAACGGCAGGTGCAGGTCGAAACCCGTTGCGGGGACGATGGTGTCGACCTCGACCTGCGTCCCGTCGGTGAACTCGACCGTGCCGCCGTCGACCGCGCGGACCCACGGGTGCACGCTGATGCGGTCCTCCGCCACGAGGTTGAGGTAGTGCGGGCTGCCGGTGACCCCCGCCTGCGCGATGTCGGGGTGCGGCGCCGGCGCGCCGTACCGGGTGGGGTCGCCGGCCAGGGAGAGGATGCGCTCCGCGGTGGCGGCGAGCAGCTCGGCCGACGACGACGACTCGAGCGCGAGGCGCGCCCTCGCGGGTGAAGACGTACGACTCGATCGGCGTGCCCGCCACCATCTTCGGCATCACGTACCGCTGCCGCCGCTGCGCGAGGTGCACCTCGGCCGCACCGCCCAGCGCGAGGTCGCTCGCGACCTCGAGCGCCGAGATGCTGCCGCCGCACGACCAGCACCCGCCGCCCACGGTGCTCCTCGGGACCGGCGTAGGTGAACGCGTGCCGCACCCCGCCGACGCCCGTGAACGCGTCGAGCCCGGGCACCGGCGGCATCTCCGGACGGTTGTAGCGACCGCTCGCCACCACGACGCGGGGGGCGCGCACCGAGCGCCGGCTCGCCGTCCTCGGTCCACACCACCTCGTAGCCGCCGCCCTCGGCGCGGCCGACGCGCGGTCGACCTCGGCGCCGAACCGGATCCGCCGGCGCAGGTCGAACTCGTCGGCGTACCGCTCCAGCAGCGCCGAGCACCTCGCCGTTGCGCGGGAACATCCGCACGCCGTCGTCGTAGTGCGTGTCGGAGAACCGGGTGAGGAAACGTGCTGTGTTGGTGCGCATCTGGGGCCACACGCCGCTGCGCGGGTTGGTCGCGTCCCACTGCCCGCCGAGGGACGTGTGACCCTCCAGCACCAGGACGTCGATGCCCTGGGCGGTCAGCCAGCGGGCGCACGCCAGCCCGCCCATGCCCGCGCCCACCACCACGTCACGATCCGCCCTCCTGCACCGCGTCCTCCTCCTCGGTCGCTCACGCCGCCCGCAGGAGCACCGCGCGCCCCTGCCCTCCCCCGCCGCACATCGTCGCGACGCCGAGCTCCTCGCCGCGCCGGCGCAGCTCGTGCGCCAGCGTCAGCACCAGCCGGAACCCGCTGGCGCCCAACGGGTGACCGAGCGAGATCGCGCCGCCGTTGACGTTGACCCGGTCGTGGTCGACACCGAGCCGGCGCTGCGAGGCGAGCACCACGCCGGCGAACGCCTCGTTCACCTCCCAGAGGGCGACGTCGCCGACCGTCAGGCCGTGGCGAAGCCAGCAGCCGCTCGGCCGCCTCGGCCGGGCGCAGGTGCAGGCTCGAGTCGGGGCCCGCCACCACGGCGCTCCCCAGCACCTCCGCCAGCACCGGCCGTCCCTCGGCGGCCGCCCGGTCCCGCGGTGGTGAGCACGCCGGCGGCAGCGGCGTCGGACATCTGCGAGGCGTTGGCCGCGGTGATGGTGCCGTCCGTCGGTGAAGGCGGGCGCGAGCCGCGCCACCCGCTCGGGCGTGCTGTCGCGGCGGATGCCCTCGTCGACGCCCGTCGGCGGCCTCGTCGGGCACCAGCTCGTCGGCCAGCCGGCGCGCGTCGGTGGCCGCGGCGGCGCGGCGGTGGCTCTCGACGGCGTAGGCGTCCTGGTCGGCGCGCGAGATCGCCGAGGTCGCGGTTCGCGCGGTCGCTCGACCGGGCCCATGCCCGACGTCCTCCAGGCTGCACCACAGCCCGTCCCGGACGAGCAGGTCGATCGGGCTCGCGCGGTGCCGTGCGACATCGAGTCGAACCCGCCGACCAGCACCGGCGCCGGCCTCGCCCGCGCGCAGCAGCAGCGCCCCGAGCGCGACCGTGGTCAGGCTGGCCAGGCACACGTCGTTCAGGGTGATGCCGGGCACCGTGCGCGGCACCCCGCCGAGCTGGGCGGCCCGCCGGGCCGGGTTCTGCCCGTTGCCGGCCTGCACCACGTTGGCCAGCAGCACGTGGTCGACCTCGGGGTCGCCGGTCCGCTGCAGGGCGCCCCGCACGGCGCGACCGCCGAGCTCGGTCGCCGGCACGCCCGCCCAGCGACCGCCGAGCGGCCGACGGTCGTGCGGGCGCCGCCGAGCAGGACGACGGCCGTACGCGCTCAGCTCACCAGCGCCATCGTGTAGCAGACCGCCGTGCCCTCGAGCGCGACCACGCCGTCGTCGCGCACGACCCGGGTGGCGAGCGTCGTGATCGGCTTGTCGTCGCGGACCGCGGTGCACCTCGACCTCGCCGGTGATGGTGTCGCCCGGCCGCACCGGGGCGGTGAAGCGCCAGGCGACCTCGAGGAACACCGTCCCCGGCCCCGGGAGCTCCTCGGCGACCACGGCGTTGAGGATCGCGCTGGTCACCCCGCCCTGCACGACGATCTCGCCGAACCGCGAGCGACCCGCCGCCTCGGCGTCGTAGTGCAGCGGGTTGCGGTCGCCGGAGATGTCGGTGAACAGCCCGATGTCGTGCTCGGTCACGGTGCGGGACAGGCGGGCGGTGTCGCCGACCTGCGGCTGGCGGATCGTCCAGGCGCTCATGTCGGTCCTCCTCAGGGTCGGGCATGGTGCGGGTGGGTGGTGACAGGCGCCGAGCGGGTCGGGCAGCCGGAGCATGGCGACCGCGCCGGCGAGCGGGCCGACGGCGAGCAGCGCCACGGCGACCGGCCAGCCCAGCCCGGTCCTCGACGACGGGCACGAGCTGGATGCTGACGACGGTGAGCAGGAAGCCGAGCGCGGTCTGCAGGGTGAGCGCGGTGCCCACGTGGTCGCGGGGCACGACCGAGCCGAGGACAGGCGGAGAACAGCGCCGAGTCGGCGATCACCGACGGCGCCCCAGACCATGCGAGCAGCACCACCGTCACCCACGGCGAGCGCGCCGAAGGTGAGCGCGGCGAGCAGGCAGCACGTGCCGCTGACCACCATCGCCGCCGGCGGCGGTGCGGGCCCGACCGACCCGGTCGCCGAGGCGGCCCGCCCCCACGCACCCGGCCAGCCCCAGCACGCCCGAGCGCGACGAAGCAGAGCACGCCCACCTGCGCGCCCGCGCGGGTCCTCGCCCGCGGCGCGCAGGCTCGGCCGTGACGAACAGCGGCAGCCACACCCACACGCGCGTAGAGCTCCCACATGTGGCCGAGGTAGCCGAGCACGGCGAGCCGGGAGCTCGCGCTCGCGCAGCACCTGCAGGGCGGCGCGGGGGTCGAGCGCCGTCGGCGGCCGAGCACGAGCGGGCCCACGCGGACGCCGCTGGAGCACCAGGGCAGCGAGCAGCGGCCAGGACGCCGGCCGCCACGAGCAGCGCCTCGCGCCAGGCGTCGCCCAGCAGCCGCCGACACCAGCAGCGGCAGCGTGCTGCCGACCGTGAGCGCGCCGACCAGCACGCCGACGGCGAGCCCGCGGCCGCGGTCGAACCAGCTGATCGCGAGCTTCATCCCGACCGGGTAGACCAGCGCCAGCGCCACGCCGGTGAGCGAAGCGCAGCACGACGGCGCCCGCCGAAGCCGGTGGGCAGCGAGCGCGAGCGCCGCCGTGGTGCGGCGGCCGCGGCGACGAGCCGACCGCCATGCAGCAGCGGCGGGTGCACCCGGTCCGGCAGGTTGGTGGCGGCTGAGACGAGCGCGCCGACGACGAAGCCCACCTGGACCGCGGAGATCAGCAGCGTGGCGCCGACCGTGCCCACCGACCACTGCTCGCGCAGCGCGGGGGCGACGGCGGTGGCGGCGAACCAGGTGGCCATCGCCAGCACCTGCGCGGTCGCCACCAGCCGCAGCTGGCGGTGCGCCGAGCGACCCGTCGGCGCCGGTGCGCGGCCAGGGTGCTCACGCCGGCTCCCCGGCGCCGGCGCGGCGACGAGGACGTGGTGGCCGTCCTCCTCGCGGTCGCCGACCCGCACGGGCAGCCCGAGGGCGAGCGCGTCGAGGTCGCCCGACCAGGCCGTCACCAGCCGCGGTCCCTCGTCGAGCTCGACGACGACGACCGCGTACGGCGGATCGGCGTCGTCCCAGGCCGGGGTGGCCGGCGCGGTGCACGACCGTCCAGGTCCAGACCGACCCGCCGCCGGCGGACGGGACCCACTCCGGCGTCGGGCGCCCAGCACGAGGTGCAGCAGCGGCCGCGGGTGGTGCTGGACGTGGCCGCAGCGCGCGCAGCGCTGCAGCAGCAGCCGGCCCTCGGCCAGCGCGGCCCAGAACGGCGCCGTCACCGGGTTCGGCGGCGGCCCCGGCCGCGGGACGCGGGTCACGGCGCGGCCTCCAGCACCAGGGCGACCTCCTCGCCGGCGGTCGCGCCGTTGCCGGTGACCAGGGCGAGCCGCGGGTCGGCCATCTGCCGCTCGCCGGCCGTGCCGCGCAGCTGGTGCACCGCCTCGACCACGTGCGACATGCCGCCGGACAGGTCGGCCTGGCCGCACGCCAGCTGGCCGCCGTGCGGGTTGAGCGAGACCTCGCCGCGGTGCGACAGGTCGCGGTCGGCGATCCAGTCGGCGGCCGTGCCGGGGGCGCACAGACCGGCGTCCTCCAGCGTCAGCAGCACCAGGATGCTGTAGCAGTCGTAGAGCGCGAGCACGTCGAGCTCGTCGGGGCGCACGGCCGCCATCGTGCACGCCGCACCGATCGCCTCGCGCAAGGGCGTCGAGGTGAGGGTGCGCGCGCCCGAGACCGCCCGGTGCGTCACCCGCTCCCCGGCGCCGCGCAGCAGCACCGGGCGCTGCGGGAACCGTCCCGCCCCCGCCGTCGAGGTGACCACGACCGCGGTGCCGCCGGCCACCGGCATCACGATGTCGAGCAGGTGCAGCGGCTCGGCCACGAGCGGCGAGGCGAGCACGTCGTCGACGGTCAGCTCGCGACCCCGGAACACCGCGTGCGGGTTGAGGTGCGCGTTCGCGCGCTCGACCACCGGCACCAGCGCGAGGTCCTCGGGACGGCGTCCGAACTCGTGCAGGTAGCGCTGCGCGATCAGCGCGTACGAGGTGTTGGCGCCGCTCGCGCCGTGCGGCACGTCGAACTCGCGGATCGGGTTGCGGTTGGGCGAGCGGGGCGCCGCGACGGTGCTGTCGCGGGCGGCGGCGAGCACGCACAGCACGGTCGTGCACAGGCCGGCCCCGATCGCGGCGGCGGCCCGCCACACCATGCCGGGGCCCGAGGCGCCGCCGAGGTCGACGACGTCGGCGTACGAGACCTGCAGACCGAGGTACTCGGCCACGGTGACGGCGACGTGCTGCGGGGTCTCGCCCACCTGCACGCCGACCAGCAGGCCGTCGACCTGCCCCGGCTCGAGACCGGCGTCGTCGAGCGCGAGCCGGGCCGCCTCGGCGAGCAGGTCGAGGTGGGTGCGGCCGGGCGCCTCCCGCCGGTTCGGCAGCTCGGCGACGGCCACCACGGCCGCCTGCCCCCGCAGGCTCACCGCGGGCTCCGCAGCGCGTCGAGGGCGGACGGGTTCGCCAGGCTCGCGTCGGAGCCGGAGGTGTCGTGGCCGAGGTGCACCTCCAGCACCAGCCGCCGCAGGATCTTGCCGCTGCGGGTGCGCGGCAGGTCGTCGACGACGTGCACCGCGGCAGGGCGCAGCGGCCGGCCGAGGGCGTCCTGGACGCGCGCGGTCACCGCCGCGCGCGACCGCCTCGGCGTCGGCGCCGGCCCCGGTGCGCGCGAACACCACCAGCGCCGAGCCCTTCACCGGGTCCGGCACACCCACCGCCGCCGACTCCAGCACGCCGTCGACCTCGTTCACGACGTCCTCGACCTCGGCCGGGCCGAGCCGCTTGCCGGCGACCTTGAGCGTGTCGTCGCTGCGTCCGTGCACGAACCAGTGCCCGCCCTCGGCCTGCTCGGCCCAGTCGCCGTGCGCCCAGATGCCCGGCCACCGGCTCCAGTAGGTGCGCTCGTAGCGTCCCGGCTCGCCCCAGAACCCGAGCGGCATGCCGGGCGAGGGCGCCAGCAGCGCGAGCTCGCCGACCCCGCCGGCGACCGGGTGGCCGCCGTCGTCGAGCACCGCGGCCGCCATCCCGGGCACCGGACCGGCGAAGGCGCACGGCACGACCGGCTCGGTCACGGTGTTGCTGAGGATGCGCGCCGCTGACCTCGGTGCCGCCGGAGTAGTTGATGACCGGCAGCTCGCCGCGCCCGACCCGCAGGTGCAGCCACGCGTAGGCGTCGGAGGTCCACGGCTCGCCGCTGGAGGCGAGCACCCGCAGCGACGGGCGGCCGCACCGCCGGGACGGCGTCCTGCGCCATCAGCGTGCGCACCAGCGTCGGAGAGACGCCGAGGACGGTGATGCCGAGCCGCTCCACCGAGTCCCACAGCCGGGTCGGGGCCGGGCAGTCCGGTGCGCCGTCGACGAGCGCGACCGCGGCGCCGGCGACCAGACCGCCGAGCAGCGTGATCGGGTGCATGACCCAGCCCGGGTCGGTCACCCACGCAGCGACGTCGCCCGGACCCGCGTCGAACAGCATCGCGACGTCGGTGCCCGCCTTGAGGCCGAAGCCCGCGTGGCCGAGCACCACGCCCTTGGGACGGCCCGTCGTGCCCGAGGTGTACGCCACCATCAGCGGGTGGTCGGTCGGGCACGCGCGCGGGCGGGCTCGACGTGCCCGCTCCCGCCGGACCCACCGCGTCCCAGCGGATCTCGCCGCGCAACGCCTCGACCGGTCGTCCTGCACCCCCGGCACCGGGACCGTGACGCACAGCGTCACCTCGCGCGCGGCGTCGAGCACCGCCGCGGTGGACGCGCGCAGGTCGAGCACCCTGCCGCGGCGGCGCACGCCGTCGGCCACGACGAGCGCGGTCGCGCCGGCCAGGCGCAGCCGGTCGGCGACCGCCTCGGCCCCGAAGCCGGAGAAGACGGGGACGGCGACCGCGCCGACCCAGGCGAGCGCGAGCTGGGCCACCGCGGCCTCGCGGCACATGGGCAGCTGGACGCCGACCCGGTCGCCCGGGCTCGACCCCGTGGCGGCCGAGACCCGCTGCCACCGGGCCGACCTCGTCGACGAGCTCGCGGAAGGTCGAGCGCCCCGTCCGGCCGTCCTCGTCCTCCCAGAGCAGCGCCACCTCGTCGCCACGCCCCTCGTCGACCCAGCGCAGCAGCGCGCTGTCGACGACGTTCGCGCGGCCGCCGGGGAACCAGCGCACCGCCGGCCCGAGCTCGGGGTCGTCGACGACCGACGTCGGCGCGTGCTGCCAGCGCAGGCCGAGCCACGATCGCGAGAGGACCCAGAACGCGGCCGGGTCGCGGCGGGCCTGCGGCGTCCAGCTCGGCCCGGTCGGCGACCCCGAGCCGAGCCGGCACAGGTGCGAGCAGGCGCGATCCGCTCGAGGTGGTCGGGCCCGCGGGTACCAGGTCGGCACGCGTCCGGTGCGACGCTCACCGCCGCGGTCCCAGCCGGGCGAGCTCGTCGACGAGCAGGCCGCGCCGAGCTCCGGGTCGTTGACGTGCAGGTCGGACTCCACCAGCCGTACGTCGGGGTGCAGCCCGCTCGACAGGGCGACGCGGAACGCCTGGTCGGCCTCGGGCCACCAGAACGGGCCGTCCGGGGCGGTCGAGCTCGGAGAAGCCGCCCATCGGCAGCACGACGGTCGTGGTCGCCGGCGCCGGCCGAGCCCGCTCGGCGACGAGGCGTCCGAGCTCGCCGTTCTCCGTCGACGTCGGTGCGCATCAGCGTCACGTGCGGGTTGTGCGCGTGCAGGCGCCGACCGCGCAGCGCTCCGGCACCGTCTCCGGCGGGCCGAAGTTCACGGTGTCGAGGGCGCCCGGGACGACCACCTGCGGCACGCCCGGCCCGGGCGGCCGCCGTCAGCCGGCTCTCGCCCGCGGACGAGCGTGCCGCCGGCGACCAGGTCGGCGAGCTCGGTGGTGGTGACGTCGAGGACGGCGCCGAACCGGCCCTCGCCGACCAGCCGCTCCAGGGTCGCGCCGCCGGTGCCGTTCGCGTGGAAGGCGACCGCCTGCGACCCGCGTGCGGTCGAGCAGGTGCCGCACCGCGCGACACGCACGGCGTGGTGATGCCGAACATCGTCACGGCCACCAGGTGGGCGGTCGTCGTCGGCGCGCACGGTGCGCGCCGCCGCGCTCTCGCGAGCCGCGCGCCGCGGTGGCGGCCGCGGCACGGCGCAGCACGTCGGCGCAGCAGGCCGTTGTCGCCCTCGACGTCGACGACCGGGTGGAACAGCAGCGCGTCCAGGCCCTGCAGGTACGGACGGGTGTCGCCGGCCACGACGGTCGAGACGAGCACCTTGGTCGCGCCGAACGGCAGCGCGGTGGCGGCGGCGGCGAACACCGTGCCCGGCGCCCGACCCGCCGCACAGCAGCACGGCGTCGAGGTGCTCGACGTCCTGCAGCGCGAGCAGCACCCGCCGCACGCCCTCGGCCATCGTCGCGACCGCCTCGCCGCGCCCGGACGCGTGCGCCGCGGCCACCGTGGTGCCCGCCGCGGCGGCCGACCTCCTCGGCGCGGGTCTCGCAGCCGACGTCGTGCGCGGTCGTGGCGAAGTCGACCCGGTGGACCGCGCAGCCGTGCCGCACCAGCTCGGCGCGCAGCAGCGCGAGCGGCTCGGCCTTGGTGTCGAGCGCGCCGACCAGCACGACGCGCGGCCCGGTCGTCCCGGGGCCCGCGGACGTCGTCATCCGACCGGGCCGAGGTCCTGGGACTTGAACTGCGCGACCACCTCGCGGATCGGCTCCTCGACGGGCAGCCGCTCGATGCTCGAGGCACCGACGAAGCCGACGGTGGTCGTCCGGGCCAGGACGTAGGCGGCGTCGTCGGGCGTCGCGATCGGTCCGCCGTGGCTGACCACCATCACGTCCTCGCGCACCTTCCGCGCGGCCTGCGCGATCTCCTCGATCAGGACGACGCAGTCGTCGAGCGTCTTGGTGTACGAGGTGCCGGCACCGATCGACCCGCCCAGCGTGAGGCCCATGTGCGCGACCACGACGTCGGCGCCCGCCTCGGCCATCCAGGTGGCCTCCTGCGGCGTGAAGACGTACGCCATCGTGAACATCCCCTGGCTCGCCGCCTCGCGGATCATCTCGACCTCGCGGTCGTAGCCGAAACCGGTGGCCTCCAGGCTCTCGCGCCAGCGACCGTCGATGATGCCGTGGCTGGGGAAGTTGATGACGCCGGCGAACCCGGCCCGCTGCAGCGTCTCGAGCAGCCGCGCCATCACGCGCGTGGGGTCGGTGCCGTTGACGCCGGCGATGACGGGGGTGTCCTCCACCACCGGCAGCACCTCGCGCTCCCCCATCTCCAGCACGATCGCGTTGGCGTCGCCGATCGCCAGCAGGCCGGCGTTCGAGCCGTGACCGCCCATCCGGTACCGGCCCGAGTTGTAGATCAGGATGAGGTCGGCGCCACCGCGCTCGGCGAACTTCGCCGAGATCCCCGTCCCGGCACCGGCGCCGAGCACCGGACGTCCGGCGGCGACCTCGGCCCGCAGCCGCTCCAGCACCGTCGTCTCTGGTGTACACTGCCCTCCCCTGTTCGCTCCTCCTGCACCCGTGCGGCTCAGTACTGCGGGACCTGCACCGGGACGCCCCCGGCCAGTGCCGACTCGTGGGCGCAGATGCCCGGGGCGGTCCAGGCGGCGGACCGCCGCGCGTCGACCCAGGGCTGCTCGCCCGTCGGCGGCCGCGCGCACGAACGCGTCGACCAGGTAGGGGTGCGCGCCGCCGTGCTCGGCGCGCCGCACCTCCTCGCTCCCGTCCAGCGGCGGGCGGCATCGCCACCTCGCGCAGGTACGGGACGAGCTCGGGGGCGAGGTCGCCCGGGTGGTCGTCGGGCTCCAGCAGCTCGACGGTCGACCGTCGTCCGCGCAGGCCGGTGCTCGGCATGTCGGCGGCGAGCGGCTGGAGGTCGTACACCCGCAGCGGGTCGCCCTCCTCGAGCGGCCACTCCACCCCGCCGTGCTCGCCGTAGACGTCGAAGCCCTCGACGTAGGTGCGCGCGGTCTGGAAGAACGACAGCTGGACGACCCCGGCGACGTCGCTGCCGCGCAGCCGGAACACGCCGACCTCGGCGGGGAACGGGTTGTCGTAGCTCCCCGAGCCGCTCGGGGGTCAGGCGGCCGGTGCCGAGGGCCGTCACGGTGTCGACCTGCGAGCCGGTCAGCGCGAGCAGCGGGGCGAGCGCGTGGGTGGCGTACTTCATCGGCGGGTAGCCCTGCCAGTAGCCCGGGTAGCCGTCGAGGTTCTGCAGGTGGAAGCCGCGGTACATGGTGAGCTCGCCGAGCCGTCCCTGCTCCTGCAAGCCGCTGCACGAGCCGGTACTCGCGGCCGTACACCGCGGTCTCCATCATCATGTAGACGGTGCCGGTGGCCTCCTGGGCGCGCACGATCTCGCTGCGACGTCGGCCGAGCTCGGTGGCCATCGGCACCGCGCACGCGCAGTGCCTGCCGGCCTCGAGGGCAGCCGACCGCGTAGTCGGCGTGGAACCGGCACCGGTGCCAGCACGTGCACGGCCTCGCCACCGCTCGTCGGCGAGCATCTCGTGGAAGTCGGTGTAGCGGTGGGCGATCGCCGTGCCGGTCGGCCACCGCGTCGAGCCGCTCGCGCGAGGTCTCGACGATGGCGATCTCGCCCACGCAGCGGGTGCGCGCGGTAGACCGGCAGGAAGTCCTCGCCGAACCCGAGACCGACGACCGCGACGTCGACCTTCTCACGCCGGTCGCTCACCGGACCTCCACCTGCTCCTGCGTCGCCCCGCAGGAAGGTCACGCCGCCGGTGGCGAAGTTGGGGACGTCGGCCGAGGCCGCCTGGCCCGCCTCGGACGCGAGCACCGCGTCCATCGCCCCTGGCCGCTCGGCGTACAGGTCGACCACGAGGTGCAGCGGCGGCGCGACGTCGCCGTCCTGGCGTGTCGACCCAGGTCAGGGTCCACCCGGTCAGGCCCTCGCATCCGGCGCGCGATGGGCAGGTGCACGTCGCGGTAGTAGGCGTCGAACGCCTCGGGGTCGGTGGGGCGGCCGTACAGGATCGTCATGCGGTGCACGTCGGTCTCCTCGTGGTCGTGGACCGTCACTTCACGGCTCCGACGGACAGGCCCTCGACCAGCCGGCGCTTGGCCAGCAGGAAGACGGCGAGCAGCGGCAGCGACGTGAGCAGGGCGAGCGTCATCAGCCGGTTCCAGCTGACCGAGTACAGCGAGGTCTGCTGGGCGAGCAGGCCGCTGACCGGCAGCTCCCGGGGGTCGGTGAGCAGCGTGGTGGCGTAGATGAACTCGCCCCAGGCGATGATGAAGACGATGGCTCCGACCGTGGCGATGCCGTTCACCATCAGCGGCACCACGATGCCGGCGAAGGTGCGCAGCGCCCGAGGCGCCGTCGATCTGGGCCGCCTCGAAGACCTCGTCGCGGGATCGCCAGCACGAACGGACGCAGCAGCAGCAGGCCGAAGGGCACCAGCAGCGCGACGTCGGCGAGCACCAGGCCCGTGAGGCTGCCGACGAGCCGCCAGTCGGCGAGGATGCCGTACAGCGGGATCACCGCCATCGGCTGCGGCACCATCTGCAGCACCAGGAAGAACCCGAGCAGCACGGCGCTGGTGGTGGCCCAGCGGCTGCTGACGCGGCGCGCCAGCGCGTACGCGGCCGGCACGGCGACCACCAGCACCAGCACGGTGGTCGAGCACCGCGATCTTCAACGACGTCGAGCACCGAGGTGCTCGCGATGTCGATGACGTCCGAGAAGGCGTCGAGCGTCGGCGTGAACACGAGCGCGTTGGGGCGCGCGAGCACGTCGCGGTCGGACTTGAACGCCGTCAGCGCGATCCACACCAGCGGGAGCAGGTAGACCAGGCCGAGGACGCTGACGAAGACCCGCGAGCCCCAGCGCATCTGACCGCCGGGTGCGTTCACGACCCCTCCTCCTTCCGCACGCCGCGCACGTACGGGATCGCCAGCAGGGCCACGGCGGCCATCGACAGCATCGCGATCGCGCCGCCGATGCCGAACGAGTACGTCTTGAACGCCTCCTGGTACGCCAGGTAGGGCAGCGTCGTGGTGACCGTGCCCGGCCCGCCGCTCGTCATGACGTAGACGAAGTCGAAGCTGCGGAACGCGTAGAGGATCACCAGGATCACCAGCACCATCAGCGTGGGTCGCAGCAGCGGCAGCACGACCCGGAACGCCAGCCGCACCGGCCCGGCGCCGTCGATCGCCGCGGCCTCGAAGACCTCCTTGGGGATCGACATCAGCCCGCCCCGCAGGACCAGGATCGCGAACGGCAGGCTCGCCCACGCGGCCACCGAGCTCACCGACCACAGGGCGAGGTCGGGGTCGCTCAGCCAGTCGACCGGCGCCGAGCCCGACCAGGCCGAGCAGCGAGTTGACGGCGCCGTCGCCGGCGAGGATGAACTTCCACACGCTGCCGCTCACCAGCGGCGGCAGCGCCCAGACCAGGACCATCAGCGAGAGCACCGCCGAGGCCAGCCGGCCCTTGCGGGACGAGCGCCATCGCGGCCACGTACCCGACGAGCAGGTCGACCACGAGCACCACGACGGTGAACACCGCCGTGGCGCGCACGGCCTGCCAGAACCCGGGGTCGGCGAGCACCTCGCGGACGTTCTCGAGGCCGACGAGCTCCCAGTCACCGATCAGGGTGGCCGGGCCCACGTCGCTGAGCGCCATCCGCACCATCTGCACGAGCGGGTACACGCACAGCAGGGCGCAGATCAGCAGGGCCGGCAGCAGGTAGGGCGCGACGCGGGGCCGCGGCACGCGGCCCGGGCCGGCCGGGCCCGCGGACGACGGGGCTGCCGCCGTCCGCGGGGTCCGGTCCGAGGTGGGGGCGGTCAGCAGGATCCCCCGCCTTCCTCCTTGGCGGCCTCCACGTTCTCGAGCGCCTCGGCCGTCGCCGTGGCGGCGTCCTTCTCGCCGGAGAGCAC
This sequence comes from uncultured Actinomycetota bacterium, assembly GCA_963715595.1. Classification (GTDB taxonomy): domain Bacteria; phylum Actinomycetota; class Actinomycetes; order Actinomycetales; family CAWJMD01; genus MFD01275-22. The sequence goes on along the minus strand of OY970255.1, from coordinate 733,836 downwards.
GGCGCTGCTGGCCTGGCCCATCGCCGTCTGCATCGCCGCGGTCTGCTCGTTCGCGGGCCAGTCGGCGGTGTCGCCGGCGGCCGCCACGAACGGCTGCACCAGCTCGTCGGAGGTCAGCGCCTCGTTGTCGGACAGGTCCGAGCGGGTCGGGATCTGGCCGGAGTTCTCGAAGTTGATCAGGCTGGCCTCGCTCGACATCCAGGCCTCCTCGACGTACTGCCACGCCAGGTCGGGGTCCTCGGCGAACGCGCCCACCCCGATGCCCTCGCCGCCGGGGAACACGTGGCTGCCCTCGGAGCCGGCCGGGAACTGGGTGGTGCCGACGGTGAAGGACGCCGACGCCGCGTCGCCGAGGTTCCAGTTGCCGTTGATGCCGAAGGCGTAGTCGCCCGTGGTGAAGGCCGCCCACGCGTCGGCCTGGTCCCACGTCGCCGTCTCGCGCGGGGTGATGCCGGCCTCGGCCCAGCCCTGGATGCGCTCCATGCCGGTGAGCAGGGCGTCCTCGCTGAGGTTGCAGTAGTCGACGCCCTCGCCGAGCAGCTGCGGCATGAACATCCACGCGCCCTCGACCGTGGGCGCACCCGACTGCGCGAGCGGGGTGTAGGTGCCGTCGGCGGCGACCGCCTCGAGCGCGGCCTCGAACTCCTCCATCGTCTCCGGCGGCTGGATGCCGACGGCGTCGAGGGCGTCCTGGTTGTAGTAGAGACCGAGCAGGTTCGTGTACGACATGACGTTGTAGACCTTGTCGTCGTACCGGCGCACCGACCCCTCGGAGAACAGGTCCTTGTCGGCGTAGCCGTCCCAGTACTCGCTGATGTCGGCGAAGACGCCGGCCGCAGCGAGGGTCGGGAAGTCGACCACGACGTTGTCCAGGACGATGTCGGGCCCGTCCTGGGTGGTCGCGGTGGCGAGCAGCCGCGAGGGCAGCTGGTCGAACGGGATCTGCACCGTCTCGACCGTCACCCCGGGGTTGGCCTCCTCGAACAGGGCGTTCTGGGCCTCGAGGGCGTCGTTCTGACCGCCCGCCACGTAGTACGTCCACACGGTGAGGGTGCGGTCGCCGCCCTCGGCGGCGTCGGCACCGGTCTCCTCGCCACCACCGCACGAGGCGAGGAGCAGGCTCCCCACGACTGCAGCGCCGACGACGGCCGACCTGCGACTGGAACGGGACATCTGAGCTCCTCCTGGCCACGCTGCCATTAAGTCGATCGTCAACGTAAAGTCGTTGATGACCGATGTCAAGGTGCGCTGCTAGTGTCTGCCGCCGAGATAAGAACGTGATCGGACGGGTTCGGGGAGGCGAGCGTGACGACCACCGCGACGTCCGCCGCGACCTCCACCGCGGCACCGACGGGGCGAGCGGCCCGCAGCCGCACCGCGCCCGCCCGGGTGGTGCGCGCCGGCGAGGTGCTCGACCTGGTCCGCCGTGGTCAGGCCACCACCATCACCGGGCTGTCGACCGCGATGGGCATGGCCCGTTCGACGGTCACCGAGCGGGTCGAGGCCCTGGTCGGGCTCGGGATGCTGCGCGAGAGCGACGACCTCGCCGGCGGCCGGGGGCGTCCCGCGACCACCTACGCCTTCGACCCGTCCGCCGGCGTCGTGCTCGGCGCCCAGGTCGGCATGAGCGGCATGCGCGTGGCGGTCGGCGACCTCGCGGGCGACATCCTCGCCACCCGCTCGGTCGACGTCGCGATCGGGCGCGGGCCCGAGACGGTGCTGCGGCTGCTGGAGAGCGAGCTCGACCTCGCGATGGCCGAGGTGGGCCGCACCCGCGCCGACGTGATGGGCGTCGGGGTCGGCGTGCCCGGACGGATCGAGCTCGAGACCGCCTCCGACGTCGGCACCGGCACCTCGCGCCCCTGGCTCGACTACCCGCTGGAGGACCGGCTCATCCGCGCGTTCGGCGTCCCCGTCGTGCTCGACCGGGGGGTCGCGCTGCTGACGATCGCCGAGCACCGCGCGGTGTACCCCGACGCCGCGGTGGTGCTCGGCGTCAAGGTCGGCACCGTCGTCGAGTGCGGCGTCGTCGTCGGCGGGAAGGTGGTCGGCGGCGGCTCCGGCCTCGCGGGCGAGATCGGGCACACCGCGGTGGCCGGCCACGACGTGCGCTGCGTGTGCGGCAACCAGGGCTGCCTGAACGCCGTCGCCGGCGGGGCCGCCCTGGTGAGCGCGCTGCAGGCCCAGGGGCTCGCCGTCTCCTCCGCCCGCGACGTCGCCGCCCTCGCGCTGCGCGGCGTGCTGCCGGCGGCCCAGGCCGTGCGCGAGTCGGGCCGGCTCGTGGGCGAGGTCGTGGCCGGTGCGGTCAACCTGCTGAACCCCGACGTCGTCGTCGTGTGGGGCTACCTCGCCGACGCCGGCGACCAGCTGTTCGCCGGCCTGCGCGAGAGCCTGTACCGGCTCGGCGTGCCGGCGGCCACCCAGCACGTGCGGGTCGAGCCGGCGACGCTCGGCGACGACGCCGGCATCCGCGGGGCGGTGACGACGGCGGTGGAGGAGGTGCTGCTCCCCCACCGCGTCGACGCCCACGTCCTGCGCGCCCTGACCGCCCGCTGACACCCGGCCGGCGTGACCCGGGTCACCCTGGAGGCGGCCGGGGCGGCCCCGTCCCGCCTGCCTCCGCCCGCACGTTGGGACTAGGGTTGGAACCACATCCTGCGGCCCACGCGAGCGGAAGAGGGCGATCAGCGCCGTGTCCACCCCCCAGTCCCCCCAGAACGCCTCGCACGGCTCGTCCGGTGCAGCCGGACCCGGGGCGTCGGCCTTCGGCCCGAACGAGTGGCTGGTCGAGGAGATGTACCAGCAGTACCTCGAGGACAAGGACTCGGTCGACCGCGCGTGGTGGGAGTTCTTCGCCGACTACACCCCGGCCGACGACGAGCGCGCGAGCTCGGGGAACGGCGCCTCGTCCACCGCACCCGACGACGCGGGTGCCGCTGACGCCCCCGACGGCACCCCCGCTCCCGACTCGTCGGCGGCCGCGGCCGAGGGCGCGGGCCCCGCCGCCCAGGTCCCCGACGAGGTCCCGGACGAGACCCCCTCCGAGAAGGCCGCTCCCGCCCCGCAGCCCGCCGGCAGGCCCAGCAGCCGGCCGCCCGCACGCCCAGCGCCGCCCCCACCGCCGGCACCGGCCGCTCCACCGCCGCCCCGGCGGCCGGACCCGACGCCGCCCAGACGGTCACCGCGTTCGACCGTCCCGCCGGCGCCGGCGCCACCCGGGCCCGCGACGTCCCGCCCAGCAAGACGCCCGCCCGCGCGGAGTCGTCCGGCGGCAAGCCGGAGCCGGTGCGGCTCAAGGGGCCGGCGGCGCGCGTGGTCACCAACATGGAGGCCAGCCTCGACGTCCCGACCGCCACCAGCGTGCGCGCGATCCCGGCCAAGCTGCTGGTCGACAACCGCATCGTCATCAACTCCACCTGGCCCGCGCCCGCGGCGGCAAGGTCTCCTTCACCCACCTCATCGGTTTCGCGATCGTCGAGGCGCTCGCGCACATGCCGGAGATGAACTACGGCTACGCCGAGGTCGACGGCAAGCCGGCGGTGCTGAAGTCGTCCGAGGTCAACCTCGGCATCGCGATCGACCTCGCCAAGGACGACGGCACCCGCCAGCTGCTCGTGCCGTCGATCAAGGGCGCGCAGTCGATGGACTTCGCGCAGTTCTGGGCCGCCTACGAGGACGTCATCCGCCGCGCGCGCGGCGGCAAGCTGACCGTCGACGACTTCGCCGGGCACCACGATCTCGCCTCACCAACCCGGGCACCATCGGCACCGTGCACTCGGTGCCGCGCCTGATGGCGGGCCAGGGCACGATCATCGGCGTCGGGGCGATGGAGTACCCGGCCGAGTACGCGGGCGCCTCCGAGGAGACCCTGGCGCGGCTCGCCGTCAGCAAGGTCATGACGCTGACCTCGACCTACGACCACCGCATCATCCAGGGCGCGCAGTCCGGCGACTTCCTGCGGGTCGTGCACGCGAAGCTGCTCGGCGAGGACGGCTTCTACGACCGCATCTTCCGCTCGCTGCGCATCCCCTACGAGCCGGTCCGCTGGGTCGTCGACAAGTCGGTCTCGGACGAGGACGAGGTCAACAAGACCGCCCGCGTGATCGAGCTGATCCACGCCTACCGCGTGCGCGGCCACCTGATGGCCGACACCGACCCGCTCGAGTACCGCCAGCGCCGCCACCCCGACCTCGACGTGCAGACGCACGGCCTGACGCTGTGGGACCTCGACCGCGAGTTCCCCACCGGCGGCTTCGGCGGCAAGCAGGTGATGAAGCTGCGGCACATCCTCGGCGTGCTGCGCGACTCCTACTGCCGCACCATCGGCATCGAGTACATGCACATCCAGGACCCCGACCAGCGCCGCTGGATCCAGGACCGGGTCGAGCGCAAGTACGCCAAGCCCTCGCGCGACGAGCAGCTGCGCATCCTCGGCCGGCTGAACGCGGCCGAGGCGTTCGAGACGTTCCTGCAGACCAAGTACGTCGGGCAGAAGCGGTTCAGCCTCGAGGGCGGCGAGTCGGTCATCCCGCTGCTCGACGCGCTGCTGTCGGCGGCCGCCGAGGCCGAGCTCGACGAGGTCTGCATCGGCATGCCGCACCGCGGCCGGCTCAACGTGCTGGCCAACATCGCGGGCAAGTCCTACGGCCAGATCTTCCGCGAGTTCGAGGGCACCCAGGACCCCCGCTCGGTGCAGGGCTCCGGCGACGTGAAGTACCACCTCGGCACCGAGGGCGTGTTCACCGCCGAGTCGGGTGCCTCCACCAAGGTCTACCTGGCCGCGAACCCCTCGCACCTGGAGGCGGTCAACCCCGTCCTCGAGGGCGTCGTGCGCGCCAAGCAGGACCGCCTGAACAAGGCCGGCGAGTCCTTCCCGGTGCTGCCCGTGCTGATGCACGGCGACGCCGCGTTCGCCGGTCAGGGCGTCGTGGCCGAGACGCTGAACCTGTCGCAGCTGCGGGGGTACCGCACCGGCGGCACGGTCCACGTCGTGGTCAACAACCAGGTCGGCTTCACGACCTCGCCGACGTCCAGCCGCTCGTCCTTCTACTGCACCGACGTCGGCAAGATGATCCAGGCGCCGATCTTCCACGTGAACGGCGACGACCCCGAGGCCTGCGCGCGGGTGGCGAAGCTGGCGTTCGACTTCCGCCAGGAGTTCGACAAGGACGTCGTCATCGACATGGTCTGCTACCGCCGCCGCGGCCACAACGAGGGCGACGACCCCTCGATGACGCAGCCGCTGATGTACTCGCTCATCGAGGGCAAGCGGTCGGTCCGCAAGATCTACACCGAGTCCCTGATCGGCCGCGGCGACATCACCGTCGAGGAGGCCGAGGCGGCGCTGAAGGACTACCAGCAGCAGCTGGAGCGGGTGTTCGCCGAGACCCGCGAGTCGACCAGGGCGCCCGCCCCCGGCGACGCCGACGGCGCCGACGCCCCCGGCGGCCTCGAGCAGCCCACCGCGCAGCAGCGCGACGACGCCGCCGCCCCGGCTGCCCGCGAGACCGCCGTGTCGCTCGAGGTGCTCAAGCGCATCGGCGACGCCTACGTCTCGCCGCCGGCCTCGTTCACGGTGCACCCCAAGCTGCGCCAGCTGCTCGAGAAGCGCTCCCAGATGTCGCGCGAGGGCGGCGTCGACTGGGGCTTCGGCGAGCTGCTCGCCTTCGGGTCGCTGCTGCTCGAGGGCACCCCGGTGCGCCTGGCCGGCCAGGACTCGCGCCGCGGCACCTTCGTGCAGCGGCACGCCGTCCTCACCGACCGCAGCAGCGGCGAGGAGTGGACGCCCCTGCTCTACCTGTCCGACGACCAGGCGCGGTTCTGGGTCTACGACTCGCTGCTGTCGGAGTTCGCGGCGATGGGCTTCGAGTACGGCTACTCGGTCGAGCGGCCCGACGCGCTGGTGCTGTGGGAGGCCCAGTTCGGGGACTTCGTCAACGGGGCCCAGACCATCGTCGACGAGTTCATCTCCTCGTCCGAGCAGAAGTGGGGCCAGAACTCGTCGGTCACGCTGCTGCTCCCCCACGGCTACGAGGGGCAGGGGCCCGACCACTCGTCCGCCCGGATCGAGCGCTTCATGCAGATGTGCGCCGAGGACAACATGACGGTCGCGATGCCGTCGACCCCGGCGTCCTACTTCCACCTGCTGCGCCGTCAGGCGTACGGGCGGCCCCGCCGTCCGCTGGTGGTGTTCACGCCGAAGTCGATGCTGCGGCTGAAGGCGGCCACGTCCGACGTCGAGGACTTCACCACCGGCCGCTTCCGCCCGGTGATCGGCGAGCAGTTCGCCGACACCGAGCAGGCCCGCGACGTCGACCGGGTGCTGCTGTGCTCCGGCAAGGTCTACTGGGACCTCGTCGCGCACCGGGTGAAGTCCGGCGACACCCGGACGGCGATCGTGCGCGCCGAGCAGATGTACCCGCTCGACGCCGACGCCTGGAGCGAGGCGCTCGCGCCGTTCGGCGACGCCGAGCTGGTGTGGGTGCAGGAGGAGCCGGCCAACCAGGGCGGGTGGCCGTTCATGGCGCTCAACCTGCCCGAGCTGCTCGGACGCCCGGTGCGGCACGTGGCGCGGCACGCCTCGGCGTCGCCCGCGACCGGCTCGTCGAAGAAGCACGCCCTCGAGCAGCAGGCGCTGGTCGAGAAGGCGTTCGCCCGCTGACGGACGGCACCGTGTACTTCACCGACCGCGGGATCGAGGAGCTCGAGCACCGGCGCGGCGACGAGCAGGTGACGCTGTCGTGGGTGGCCGAGCAGCTGCGCGCGTTCGTCGACGTGAACCCCGAGTTCGAGACGCCGGTGGAGCGGCTGGCCACCTGGCTCGCGCGCCTCGATGACGACGACGAGAACGACTGGTAGACAGTCGGGTGTGACGGACGAGACCACTCCCGGAGGACTGCGGGTCTGCGTGGTCGGTGACGACCTCGTGGCCGGCGTCGGCGACGCCAAGGCCCTGGGCTGGACCGGCCGCGTCGCCGCCCGCAGCACGCCCCTCCCCGCGGGCGGGCTCACCGTCTTCCCCCTCGGCGTGCCCGGCGAGGGCACGGCCGGCCTGGTCGAGCGGTGGCTGGGCGAGACCGCCCGCCGCTTCGACCCCTCGTGCGACAACCGGCTCGTCGTCGGCCTCGGCTCGGCCGACCTCGAGCTCGGCACCAGCACGGCGCGCAGCCGGCTCAACCTGGCGAACGTCCTCGACGACGCGATGTCGCGCTCGATCGGCACCTTCGTCGTCGGGCCGGTGCCCGGCCTCGACGCCGCGCGCAACGACCGCGTGGCCGACCTGTCGGCCGCGTTCGGCGACGTCTGCGACCGGCGCGGCGTCGCCTACGTCGACTGCTTCGGGCCGCTGAGCACCCAGAACGACTGGTTCGCCGACCTCGCCAGCGGCGACGGCGTGCACCCCGGCCAGGCGGGCCACGGCCTGGTGGCGTGGCTGGTGCTGCACGGCGGCTGGAAGGCCTGGCTGGGCCTGCCCGAGTCCTGAGGGTCGGCCGGGTCGAGCCGCGCGGTGGCGGCTGCTGCACGTGCCCGTCCTGGCCCCGCTGCTCGCTCCGCGGACGCGGCCGTCCCCACGCCTCGACCTCTCGGTCCAACTCGCGATATATCTTGACCCTGCCCAAACTCGCGATATAGCGTGTCTCTCGCAAACGCGATACATCGCGAGAAGGAGGAGAGATGGCGGAGCACTGGAGCGTCGCTGGTCCGAAGGTCGTCGAGGTGGGCGGGCCGCAGGAGCCGCCCCGCGAGCTGGTCGTGCGCACGCTGGCCGGCCGGGTCGACGTCGTCGCCCACGACGACGTGGACTCGATCACCGTCGAGGTGTCGTCGGTGCGCGGGCGGCCGATCGACATCGACTGGGACGGCGCCACCTTGCGCGTCGAGCACCCGAAGATGCAGTGGGAGTCCTGGCTGGACGGGGTCTTCTCCGGCGGGCTGAAGGGTCTGAAGGACCTCGGCCGGTCGCTGGACTCGGTCGAGATCAGCATCGCCGTCCCCCGCTCGGTCACCGTCACGCTCGGGACGGTGTCGGCCGACGGCCTGGTCAGCGGCACGCACGCACCGGCCAAGGTCAAGACCGTGTCGGGCACCGTGGTGGTCGACGGCGTCACCGGCCACCTCGACGCCCGCACCGTCTCGGGCGAGATCGACGTGCGCAACCAGCGCGGCCCGCTCACCGGCCAGAGCGTCTCGGGCTCGCTGACGGTGCACGCCGTCGAGCTCGGCGACCTGCGCGCCAGCAGCGTGTCCGGCTCGCTCAGCGTCGACCTCGAGCAGGCGCCGGCCACCCTGTCGGCCAAGTCGGTGTCGGGCGACGTCGTCGTCCGCATCCCGCACGGGGCCGGCTACGAGCTGAGCGCGAAGTCGGTGTCGGGCCGCGTGACCGCCGGGCACGAGGAGGTCGCGCGCCGCCCCGGGAAGGTCGAGGGCGTGCTGCGCGGGCCCGGCGAGGGCCGGGTCGAGATCACGGCCACCACGGTGTCCGGCGACGTCACGGTGCTGCACGCGCAGCCGCGCGAGGACACCACCCAGCCCGTCCCGCTGACCGACGCCACCCGGCCCGTCGCGGGCCCCGACCTCGGGAAGCACCTGTGAGCCCCGTCTTCGGCCACGGGCAGCTGCGGCTGTACCTGCTCGGCCTGCTCGACGAGGCGCCGCGCCACGGCTACGAGGTGATCCGCGCGCTCGAGGAGCGCTTCGACGGCCTCTACTCCCCCAGCGCCGGCACCGTGTACCCGCGGCTGGCGCGCCTGGAGGAGGAGGGCCTGGTCGAGCGCGAGGACGAGGGCCGCAAGGCCGTCTACCGCATCACCGAGGCGGGCCGGGCCGAGGTGCGCTCGCGCACCACCGACCTCGACGACCTCGAGGCCGAGATCGCCGCCTCGGTGCGCCGCATGGCCGCCGAGGTGCGCGAGGAGGTGCGCGCCTCGAGCCGGTCGCTGCGCGACGAGCTGCGGTCGGCGGCCAAGCAGGCGCGCGCCGGCAGCCGCCCGGTCGGCGGACCGTCCGACGACTGGTCGGCCCAGTGGTCCGGTGCCGGGCGCAAGGCCTCCGAGGGCCTCGGCCGGGCCGAGTCGGCGGTGCAGCAGCTGCGCTCGGAGGTCCGCTCGCTCGCCCGCCGGCACGGGGTGACCGACACCCAGGCCGACCAGGTCGAGGCGGCCCTGACCGACGCCGCCCGCACCATCCGCGAGGTGCTCGCCAACCGCGAGAAGCCCTCGTCCTGAACGCCTTCCACCCACCCACCACGCACCGAAGGAGAACGACGATGTTCCTCGACGACCGGCTGATGAGCCAGCAGCACCGCGACGACATCACCGCCGCCGCGTCCACCCGGCTGGTTCGCGCGCTGCGCGGCTCGGCCCGCGCCCGCCGTCGGCACGTGGCTGCTGACGAGCACCTGCAGCGCGCGATCGGCCACCCGCTGACGCCGCCCGCCCACCGACCACTGCTCGCCGCGACGGCGCTGGTGCTCGTCGCGGGTCGTGCCTCGCCCGGACCTGATCACGGAGCCGGATCACCGTCGACCGTGATCCGCCTGCGTGATCACCCCGGAACCCGGCACGAGGTGCGCGGGCCTCCCCTGCTCTCCTCGGCCCCTCAGCCGACGGTGAGCACGACCTTGCCGAACAGGTCGCCCGCCTGCATCGCGGCGAACCCCTCGCGGGCGTCCTGCAGCGGCGATCGTCCGCTCGATCACCGGGCGGACGCCGGTGGTGCGGCACAGCCGCACCAGCCGGTCGAGCTCGGCGCGGGTGCCCATGGTGGACCCGACCACGTTGAGCTGGAGGAAGAAGACGCGGTTCAGGTCGGCCGACGGGTCGGGGCCGGAGGTGGCGCCCGACACGACGACCGTGCCGCCCGGGCGCAGCGACTTCAGGCTGTGCGACCAGGTCGCCTTCCCGACGGTCTCGATCACGGCGTCGACCCGCTCGGGCAGGCGCGCACCGGACTCGAACGCCTGGTCGGCACCGAGCTCGACCGCCTTGGCCCGCTTGGCCTCGTCGCGGCTGGTGGCCCAGACCCGCAGTCCCGCAGCGCGTCCGAGGGCGATCGCGGCGGTGGCGACCCCACCGCCGGCCCCCTGCACGAGCACGGTGTCGCCCGGCGACACGGCCGCCTTGGTGAACAGCATCCGGTAGGCGGTCAGCCACGCCGTGGGCAGGCAGGCGGCCTCCTCGAACGACAGCTCGGCCGGCTTGGGCACCAGGTTGCGGCGCGGGACGACGACCTGCTCGGCGAAGGTGCCCTGGTGCACCTCCGACAGCAGCGAGCGCCGGGGGTCCTCGGTCTCGTCGCCGAGCCAGTCGGGCGAGGCCACCACCGCGTGCACGACGACCTCGTTGCCGTCGTCGTCGACGCCGGCGGCGTCGCACCCGAGGGTCATCGGGAGGCGGTCGGCCGGCAGGCCCACGCCGCGCAGGCTCCACAGGTCGTGGTGGTTCAGGCTCGCGGCCCGCACGTGCACCCGCGCCCAGCCGTCGGGCACCTCGGGCTCGGGCCGCTCCCCCACCTCCAGACCGCTGAGCGGGTCGTCGGCGGACTGGCGGGCGGCGTGGACGGCGAGCACGTCACCACCCTATTCGCGGGCGCTCCCGGCGTCCTCCCAGGACGTTCGGCGTCCGCGGGGCACCTGCTCTGGATAACCTGCGGACATGACCGACCCGGCCGCCCCGGCCCTGCTCCTCGGGCCACTGCTGCGCTACGTCGACACCCACCGCGCGACGATCTGGGTCGAGACCGACCGACCGTGCGAGGTGCGGGTGCGCGTCCCCGGCGTCGAGGAGCACAGCGAGCGCACCTGGACCGTGCACGGCCACCACTTCGCCCTCGTCTGCCTCGACGACCTGCCCGAGGGCTCCGAGCACGAGTACGAGGTGGTGCTGGACGGCGGCACGGTGTGGCCCGAGCCGGGCTCGCCGTTCCCGCCCAGCGTCATCCGCACCATCCGGCACGACGAGTCGTTCCGTCTCTCCTTCGGGTCGTGCCGCAGGTCGGCGCCGATGGACGCCGACCACCTGAAGGAGGTCGGCGCCGACGCCCTGGTGGCGCTGGCCAACCGGATGATGGCGGGCGACCGCGAGCGCTGGCCCGACGCGCTCTACCTCGCGGGCGACCAGGTGTACGCCGACATCCCCTCGCCGCAGCAGCGGACGCGGCTGCTCTCGCAGCACGGCGTCGACGACGAGGACGACCTGGACCCCGAGGACCCGATGACCGAGGTCGCGGCGGAGATCCAGAACTTCGAGGAGTACACCTGGCTCTACCACGACTCGTGGATGGAGCCGACGGTGCGCTGGCTGCTGTCGACCGTCCCGACGGCGATGATCCTCGACGACCACGACCTGCGCGACGACTGGAACACCTCGCAGGAGTGGCGCGACCGCGTGACCAGGACGCCGTGGTGGCGCGAGCGCGTGGTCGGGGCGTTCGGCTCGTACTGGGTGTACCAGCACCTGGGGAACCTCTCCCCCGACGCGCTCGCGCAGGACCGTCTCTACGCGATGGTGCGCGGGACCACGGACGACGACGAGCGCAGCCGGCTGCTCGACGAGTTCGCCTGGGACGCCGACGCCCACCCCGACAGCGCCCGCTGGAGCTTCACCCGCGACTTCGCCAGCGGCGACCACCAGATCCGGCTGGTCGTCATCGACTCGCGCTGCTCGCGCCTCCTCGACCCCGAGCGGCGCGCCATGGTCGACGACGTCGAGTGGGACTGGTTCAGCAAGCAGGTGCTGCCCGAGGACGGCACGCGCCTGGACCACCTGATGATCGGGTCGACGCTGCCGGTGCTGCTGCTGCCGGGCATCCACCACCTCGAGGGCTGGGACGAGGCGCTCGCCCGCGGGCGGTGGGGACGCTGGGGCCAGAAGCTCGCCGAGTGGCTGCGCCAGAAGGTCGACCTCGAGCACTGGTCGGCCTTCCGCACCAGCTTCCACCGGTTGATGGACCTGATCGCCCGGGTCGGGCGGCAGGACACGCCGCCGCGCAGCGTGCTGCTGCTCAGCGGCGACGTGCACTGCTCCTACACCGCGAACGCCCGCCTCGACGGGGTCGACCCGGCGCGCACCGGTTTCCACCAGCTGGTGATGTCGCCGTTCCGCAACCCGCTCGAGCCGCCCATCCGCATCGCGAACCACCTGCTGAACATGCTGCCGGTGCGCGCGCTGCTGCACTGGCTCGCCCGCCGCGCCGGCGTCGAGGACGCCGCGGTCGACTGGGAGGTCGACCACGGCATGTGGTTCGACAACGGCGTGATGACCGTGGTGTTCCACGACGACCGCGCGGCCGTCGAGGTCGACCACGCGCACGTGCGCGACGGCGAGCAGGTGCTGCAGCGGACCCACAGCCAGGTGCTCACCCCGACCGGCTGACCCCTGGGCGGGCGACACCGTCCTCGCGCGCCGCGCGGGCCACCGCCGCGGCGACCGCGGGCACGACCGCCTCGTCGAAGACCGACGGCACCACCTCGTCGGCCGTCGGCTCGGCGACGCAGGCCGCGATCGCCTGCGCTGCAGCGATCTTCATGCCCTCGGTGACGCGGGTGGCCCGCACGTCGAGCGCCCCGCGGAAGATCCCGGGGAACGCCAGGACGTTGTTGATCTGGTTCGGGTAGTCGCTGCGGCCCGTCGCCACCACGGCCGCGTGCCGCGCCGCCACCTCCGGGTGCACCTCGGGGTCGGGGTTGGCCATCGCGAAGACCATCGCGTCGGCGGCCATCGACGCGACGGCCTCCTCGGGCACCTGACCGCCGGAGACCCCGACGAAGACGTCGGCGCCCGCGAGCGCCTCGGCCAGCCCGCCGCGCAGCCCGCGCGGGTTGGTCGTCGCGGCGAGCCGGCGCTTGTGGTCGGGCAGGTCGCGCGAGGGCTCGACGATCCCGCGCGAGTCGCAGACCACGACGTCGCGGACGCCGGAGCGGCGCAGGATCGCCGCGATGGCCACGCCGGCGGCACCGGCGCCGCTGATCACGACACGGACGCCGGCGACCTGCTTGCCGACGACGCGGCAGCCGTTCAGCAGCGCCGCCAGCGTGACGACGGCGGTGCCGTGCTGGTCGTCGTGGAAGACGGGCAGGTCGAGCCGCTCCTGCAGCCGGCGCTCCACCTCGAAGCACCGTGGCGCGCTGATGTCCTCGAGGTTGATGCCGCCGAACGTGGGCGCCAGGGCCGCGACGATCTCGACCAGCTCGTCGACGTCGGTGGTCGCGAGGCACAGCGGCACGGCGTCGATGTTCGCGAAGTGCTTGAACAGCAACGCCTTCCCCTCCATCACCGGCATGGCGGCCTCGGGGCCGACGTCACCCAGGCCGAGCACGGCGGTGCCGTCGGAGACCACGGCGACGGTGTGGGCGCGTCCGGTGTAGACGTCGACCAGCGACCGGTCGGCGGCGATGGCGCGCGAGACCTCGGCGACCCCGGGGGTGTAGGCGATCGACAGGTCGCGCCGGTCGCGCAGCGGACGCGTCGGCACCACCTCGAGCTTGCCGCCGACGTGGGCGGCCAGCACCGGGTCGTCGAGGTCGGGATGGGTGCGGGCCGGCTGCGTGGAGGCGGGACGGGACGGGAGCACGGGCTGTGCGGACATGGCGAGAACCCCTGGCGTCGAACGGTGTACGGGAGGTGCACGACGGGCGCGGGCGGAGAGTGCCACTGCGCTCCGGCGGCCGGGGTCGGGGCCGCAGGTCGTCGTCGTGCGACGGGGGTCACCCGCCAGCCACCCACCCTGCCAGAGGCGCCGCCGGAAGGCACGCATCGTGGGCGGGATGTGACGTGGACGACGTCAGGCGGGCGGCGCGGGCAGGCGCCCGGGACGCGGCCACAGCCGCAGCAGCACCACCGCGTGCAGGCCCTGCGGCGGCACCGCCCCGGCCGACCACGAGTCGACGCCCTCGCGCGGGTTGTCGCGCTCGACCCACCAGCCCTGCGGGTCACGACGCAGCAGCCGCTTCACCGACAGCGGGCGGACGCCGTCGCACCAGTCGACGACGACGACCTGCCCCGGACGCGCCGAGCGGGCCGAGCGGGCCAGCAGCAGGTCGCCCTCGGCGAGGGTCGGCGCCATCGAGCGGCCGCGCACCCGCAGCAGGTGCAGACCGCGACGGCCCCGCTGCGGCCGGCCCTGTTGCGACGGCTTCGCAGGAGCACCCTCGGCGTGCGGGTCGTCCACCACGACGAGTAGTGTCGCAAGCACCCCCGCAACCAGTTTCGTGGCCCCGCCGAGGGGTCCGTGGAGAGGACGGACATGCGCCTGTTCCGACAGCTCGTCACCGACGTCAGCGCCCACTGCGACCTGCCGTGCGGGGTCTACGACCCCGCCCAGGCCCGCATCGAGGCGGAGTCGATCAAGGGCATCATCGGCAAGGTCGCCGACAACGACGACCCCGACTTCCGCACCCGCGCGATCATCATCAAGGAGCAGCGCGCCGAGCTGGTCAAGCACCACCTGTGGGTGCTGTGGACCGACTACTTCAAGGCGCCGCACTTCGAGAAGTACCCGAACCTGCACACCCTGTTCAACGAGGCCACCAAGCTCGCCGGCGCGTCCGGCGCCAAGGGCAGCCTCGACGCCGACGTGGCCGACCAGCTGCTGGCGAAGATCGCCGAGATCGACGCGATCTACAAGGAGACCAAGGCGGCCTGAGCCGCCCGCCGGGCCACGCGCCCGGCACCGCACGACCCGAGGGCCGGGACGCCAGCGCGTCCCGGCCCTCGCTTGCGTCCGTTCCGTCCTGATCGGGAGTAGGTTCTCCCCGGCCCGGGGCGACTCCCCACCCCGGCGACGGACGCAGAGAGGCCGACGATGTCCGATCTCAGCAAGTCGCAGCACGACCAGTCCCCGCCGGGCGCCCCCGATCCCCGCGGCATCTCGCGCCCCGACGCCGACCGCAGCCCGCTGAACTGGCTGCTGCTGGTGCCGATCGTGCTGTGCCTGGTCGTCGGCGTCTACAACCGCAGCGAGCCGACCCTGTTCGGCATGCCGTTCTTCTACTGGTTCCAGCTGGCGATCATCCCCGTCGGCGTGCTGTGCACCATCGCCGTCTACCGGGCGCACGTGCGCGGGAAGGGCGGCCGGTGATGGAGATCAACGTCGTGGAGATGGCCGTCTTCGTCTTCCTGTTCCTGCTCGTCACCGTGATGGGCTTCTACGCCGCGAACTGGCGCAAGGCCGAGTCGATGGAGCACCTCGACGAGTGGGGCCTGGGCGGACGCAGCTTCGGCGGCTGGATCACGTGGTTCCTGCTCGGTGGCGACCTGTACACCGCGTACACCTTCGTCGCCGTCCCGGCGCTGATGTTCGGAGCGGGCGCCGCGGGCTTCTTCGCCGTGCCGTACACGATCATCGTCTACCCGCTGGTGCTGCTGTTCCTCGTCCGGCTCTGGTCGGTCAGCCACGTGCACGGGTTCGTGACGCCGGCCGACTTCGTCCGCGCGCGCTTCGACTCGCCCACGATGGCGCTGCTGGTGGCGATCACCGGCATCGTCGCGACGATGCCGTACATCGCGCTGCAGCTGGTCGGCATCGAGGCGGTGCTCAAGACGATGGGCCTGACCGGCACCGGCTTCGTCTCGCACCTGCCGATCCTGATCGCGTTCGCGATCCTGGCCGCGTACACCTACAGCAGCGGGCTGCGGGCGCCGGCGCTGATCGCGTTCGTCAAGGACGCGCTGATCTACCTCGTCATCATCGTCGCGGTGATCTACATCCCGAGCCAGCTCGGCGGCTGGGACGGCATCTTCAGCGCGGCCGAGGCCAAGTTCGAGGCCTCGCCCAACCCCGGCGACGGCGTGCTGCTGGCGTCCGGCCCGGCGCAGCTGCAGTACGCGACGCTGGCGCTCGGCTCGGCGATGGCGCTGTTCCTGTACCCGCACTCGCTCACCAGCGTGCTCGCGGCGAAGGACCGGCACACGATCCGGCGCAACATGGCGGCACTGCCGGCCTACTCGTTCGTCCTCGGCCTGCTCGCGCTGCTGGGCTTCATGGCGATCGCTGCCGAGGTCACGCCGATCGTCAACGAGGAGACCGGCAAGGTCGACGCCAACACCGTCGTCCCGCTCCTGTTCGAGCAGATGTTCCCCGACTGGTTCGCCGGCGTGGCGTTCGCCGCCGTCGCGATCGGCGCTCTCGTGCCGGCCGCGATCATGTCGATCGCCGCGGCGAACCTGTTCACCCGCAACATCTACAAGGAGTACCTGAAGAAGGACGCCACCCCGGCGCAGGAGGCCAAGGTCTCCAAGCTGACCTCGCTCGTGGTCAAGGTCGGCGCCCTGCTGGTCATCGTCACGCTCGACCCGCAGTTCTCGATCGACCTGCAGCTCATCGGCGGCGTCATCATCCTGCAGACGCTGCCGGCGCTCGCGCTCGGCCTGTACACCAGCTGGTTCCACCGCGGCGGGCTCATCGCCGGCTGGGTGGCCGGCATGGTCTCCGGCTTCTGGATGCTCTACACGATCAAGCAGATCGGGGTCGACCCCGCGACCGGCGAGTGGGGCGCGGTCATCCGTCCGCACTTCGGCGGCTCGGCGTTCCCGCTGAGCAACCTGGGGCTCGACACCGACCTGATCGTCTACGCAGGCTTCATCGCGGTCGCGCTGAACCTGCTGGTCGCGGCCGCCGCCACGGCGGTGCTGCGGGCGATGAAGGTGGCCGAGGGCACCGACCGCACCAAGGAGAACGACTACACGGCCGACGCCGGCGACCCGCGGGTCAAGGACCTCGACCTCGAGCACGCCGGCGGCTCGGGCACCCCGCCGGACGCGTAGCCGCGAGCACCGGGGAAGGTCCGGCACCGCGACGGCGTGCGGACCTTCCCCGTTCCCGTGTCGGAGCGGGGTGGCAGCATGCGGGTGTGATCGTCGATCCGGAACCGCTGTCGGTACGTGCCCGCGCGCTCGCCGGGCCCGTCGTGGTGCAGCAGTGGTGGCGCGACCTCACCTTCGTGCACTGGGCGGTCGAGCCCGAGCGGGTCGCGCGGTACCTGCCGCCGGGCGTGCGGCCCGACGTGGTCGACGGGGTCACCTACGTCGGCCTGATCCCGTTCCTGATGGACGAGGTCGCGTTCGCGCGCGGCCCCGCGCTGCCGCTCGCGGGCACGTTCTGCGAGACCAACGTCCGCCTGTACTCGGTCGACCGCACCGGCCGGCGCGGCGTGGTCTTCGTCAGCCTCGACGCCGCGAGCCTGCTGTTCGTGCTCGGCACGCGCGCGCTGCTCGACCTGCCCTACCGCTGGGCGACGATGCGGCACCGCACCACCACCGGCGCGGACGGGCGGGCCGAGCACCGCTACGTCACCACGCTGCGCGGACCGCACCGCCACGTGCGCAGCATCGTGACGACGCGCGTCCTCGACCCGGTGGAGCCGACCGACCTCGACGTCTTCCTCACCGCGCGCTGGGGCCTGCACGTGCACCGGGCCGGACGCACCTGGTTCATGCCGAACTCCCACGACCCGTGGACCGTGCACGCCGCGCAGGTCGAGGTCGACGACGACCTGGTCGCGCACGCCGGGCTGGCGGGCGTGGCCGCGCGCGAGCCCGACCACGTGCGGTTCAGCCCGGGCGTGCACACCGTGTTCGGCACGCCGGTGCCCGCCGACCGCCCGTAGGCTCCGACCATGAGCGACGACGCCCTGCAGACCGAGGACGCCCCCGAGGGCCACGGGGGGCAGCAGGTCACCCGGGTGGCAGCGGGGTTCGGCGTCGACACCGTGTTCACGCTCTCCGGGGCCCACGTCTTCCCCGTCTACGACGCGGCCGTGAAGCACGAGCCGGCGCTGCGCCTGCTCGACGTGCGGCACGAGCAGACCGCGGTGTTCGCGGCGGAGGGCGTCGCCAAGCTGACCCGGCGTCCCGGCTTCGCCGTCGCGACCGCGGGACCCGGTGTCACCAACACGGTCTCGGCGGTCACCACCGCGCACTTCAACGGCTCCCCCGTGGTGGTGCTCGGCGGCCGTGCGCCGGCCTGGCGCTGGGGCACCGGGAGCCTGCAGGAGATGGACCACGTCCCGCTGATGGCGCCGGTCACCAAGCACGCCGCGACGGTCGACCGGGTCGACGACATCACCGCCGGCATGACGCGCGCGTTCTCCGCCGCGACCTCGCCGCACCGCGGGCCGGCGTTCGTCGACGTCCCGATGGACGTGCTCTTCTCCCGCTGCCCGCTCCCCGACGTCCCGCAGGCGACGACACCCGACCCGCTCGAGCCGGACGACGCGGCGCTCGACGCCGCCGCTCGCGCGCTCGGCGAGGCGCGCCACCCGGTGCTCGTCCTCGGCTCGGACGTGTGGACCTGCGGCGCCGAGGACGCCGCCCGCCGGCTCGCCGAGCGGCTCGGTGTCCCGGTGATCTCCAACGGGATGGGACGCGGCGTCGTCCCCGCCGGCCACCTGCTGCAGGTGACGCGGGCCCGGGGTGCGGCGTTCGGCGGCGCCGACCTCGTCGTCGTGGTCGGCACGCCGCTCGACTTCCGGCTCGGCTACGGCCAGTTCGGCGGCAAGGACGGCGCCGCGACGGCGCCGGTGGTGCACGTCGTCGACGCGCCGGACCAGCTCGCGGCGCACGTCGACCTGGCGGCCGGCCTGGCCGGCGACCTCCCGCTGGTGCTCGACCTGCTCGTCGAGCGGACGCGGCAGGCCGACCGGGCCGAGGTCGACCGCTGGGCCACCGGCCTGGCCGCAGCGGCGTCGGCCGCGGTCACCAGCGACGTCGACCTGCTCGCGTCGACCTCCGACCCGGTGCACCCCGCCCGCATCTACGGCGAGCTGAACAAGCGCCTCGACCCTGACGCGGTCGTCATCGGGGACGGCGGCGACTTCGTCTCGTTCGCAGGCCGTTTCGTCGAGCCGCGAATGCCCGGCCGGTGGATGGACCCGGGCCCCTTCGGGTGCCTCGGCACCGGCTTGGGGTACGCGATCGCGGCCCGGCTGTCGCACCCCGACGCGCAGGTGGTGCTGCTGCTCGGTGACGGCGCGTCCGGGTTCTCGCTGATGGACGTCGACACCCTGGTGCGGCACGGGCTGCCGGTCGTGATGGTGATGGGCAACAACGGCGTCTGGGGCCTGGAGAAGGGACCGATGAACATGCTCTACGGCTACGACGTGATCGCCGACCTGACGCCCCAGACCCGCTACGACCAGGTCGTCACCGCGCTCGGGGGCGGCGGCGAGCTGGTCACCGACCCCGAGCAGGTCGGGCCGGCGCTCGACCGCGCGTTCGCGTCCGGCGTCCCGTACCTGGTGAACGTGGCCACCGACCCGTCGGCGGCGTACCCGCGCCAGACGCTGGGCGTGTGACGCCGGTGTCCGTGCTCCAGCGCCTCGGCGAACGGTTCTGGGTGGTCCCGGCGCTGATGTGCCTGGCCGCCGCGGTGGTGGCCGAGGTGCTGGTGTCGGTCGACGCCGCCACCGGAGCGCTGTCGGTGCCGTCCTGGTTGAGGGTGCTGCTCTACCGCGTCGGCGAGAGCGGCAGCCGCGACATCCTCGGGGCGATCGCGTCGTCGACGCTCGCGGTCGCCGGTACGACCTTCTCGATCACGATCGCCGTGATGGCCCTGACCTCGTCGAGCTACGGGCCGCGACTCGTCCGCGGGTTCATGGCCGACCGCGGCAACCAGGTCGTCCTCGGGGTCTTCGTCGCCACGTTCCTGTACTGCCTGCTGGTGCTGCGCTCGATCCGGGTCGTGGGTGAGACGGGCGAGGACCCCTTCGTCCCGCACCTCGCCGTGAACCTCGCGGTGCTGCTCGCCGTGGTCGACATCGGCGTCCTGGTCTACTTCATCCACCACATCAGCAACTCGATCCAGGTGTCGACCCTGGCCCGGGGGGTGCAGCTCGACCTGCGCCGGACGATCGAGCGCGTGCACCCGGAGAGCACCGGGGACGACCCGCCGCCGGCGAGCGAGCCGCCACCGGTCGGACCGGGCACGGCGGTGCGCGCCGACCGTCCCGGGTACGTGCGACGGGTGCGCGAGGACGAGCTGCGCGACCTGGCCGTCGAGCACGACGTGCTGCTCGAGGTGCTGGTGCAGGCCGGTCGCTACGTCGTCGACGGCACGACGCTGCTGGAGGTCCACCCGGCCGGCGGCGGTGGCGAGGCCCTGGCCGGCGCCGTCCGGGGGACTTTCGAGATCGCGGCCGCCCGCAGCCCGCTGCACGACCTCTCGTTCGCCGTGCAGCAGCTCACCGAGATGGCGGTGCGGGCGCTGTCGCCGGGCACCAACGACCCCTACACGGCCCTGACCGCGCTCGACGAGCTCTCGGCCGGTCTGGCGCAGCTCGCCGCACGACCGATGGCGCCGGAGGTGCTGAGGGACGACGAGGGCCGTGCGCGGGTGCGGACGTGCCGTCCGGACGAGGTGCAGCTCGTCAGCTCGGTGCTCGACGCGGTGCGCTGGTACGCGGCCTCGTCGCCGATGGTGCTGCACGGTGCCCTCGACCTGGTGGAGCGGGTCGGCACCGCCGGCCCCCGCGAGGACCTGCGGCAGGAGCTGGTGACCCAGGTGGGTCTGCTGCGCCGCACGTTCTCGTCCGGGGGCCACGACGACCACGACGTGCGGTCGTTCGCGCGGCACGCCGACGCCGTCGAGCACGCGGTGCGAGCGGGCCGGGGCGCACGATGACGGTGCAGGTGCGCCGGGCCCGCGACCACGAGCTCGACGAGGCCGGTCAGGTGGTGGCGCAGGCCTACCGGACCGGCGGCAGCACGCCCGACCCCTACCTCGAGGTGGTCGCCGACGCCCGGGCGCGGGCCGTCGACGGCGAGGTGCTGGTGGCGGTCGACGACGACGGCACCCTGCTCGGGAGCGTCACGTTCGCGCTGCCGCCGTCACCGCTGGCCGAGCTGAGCCGCCCGGACGAGGGCGAGTTCCGCATGCTCGGCGTGGCGGCGTCCGCCCGGGGTCGTGGGGTGGGCGAGGCCCTCGTGCGGGCCTGCGTCGACCGGTCGCGAACCGCGGGCACCGACGGTGTCGTGCTGTGCACGCAGCCGTGGATGCGGGCGGCGCAGCGGCTGTACGAGCGCGAGGGGTTCGTCCGCGACCCCGAGCGCGACTGGTCGCCCGTGCCGGGCGTCGACCTGCTGGCCTACCGGCTGCGGTTCACCGAGCCAGTGGGCCACTGAGCCAGCTGGCCACTGAGCGAGCCGTCCTGGCACCGAACGGGTGTCGGACGCTCAGTTCGGTGCTACGACTGACACTGAACTGGGGAAACGAGCAGACGGTCAGGGGGCCGGGACCCGGCTGAGGAAGCGCTCGGGGTCGACCAGGACGCGGGTGATCTCGCCGGTCGCGAGCAGGCGGTCCTCGCCGTCCTCGGCCCGGACGGCCAGCTGCAGCAGCCGTCCGTCCTGGCTCTCCAGGGTGGCGGTGACGCGCACGGTCGACCCGACGGCCGAGGCGGCGAGGTGCTCCAGGCGCACCCGCGTGCCGACCGAGGTGCGGCCCTCGGCCCCCGGCACCTCGACGGCGCAGGTGGCCGCCTCGCACCACGCCAGCAGGCGCGGCGTCGCGAGCACGGGCAGCGTGCCGCTGCCGAGGGCGGACGCGGTGTCCTCGGCGGCGACGGTGAAGGTCAGGGTGCTCAGCTGAGCAGCCCCAGCCGGCGCAGCTCGACGGTGAGGTCGTGCGGGTTGGACGAGGCGCCCATGGCGTCCTCGAGCGAGACGATGCCGTCGCGGTAGAGCGAGACCAGGTGCTGGTCGAAGGTCTGCATGCCGTAGAAGCCGCCCTCGGAGATCAGCTCGGTGATCGACGAGGTCTTGTCCGGGTCGGCGATCGCGTCGGCGATGCGGCCGGTGTTGATGCAGATCTCCATCACGACCGTGCGGCCCTGGCCGTCGGCGCGGGGCACCAGGCGCTGGCAGATGATGCCGCGCAGCGAGGCGGCCAGCGAGAGCCGCACCTGCTTCTGCTCGTGCGGGGGGAAGAAGTCGATGACGCGGGTGATGGTCTCGGCGGCGTCGGTCGTGTGCAGCGTCGACATCACGAAGTGGCCGGTCTCGGAGGCCGAGAGGGCGGCGCCGACGGTCTCGGAGTCGCGCATCTCGCCGACCAGGACGACGTCGGGGTCCTGGCGCATCGCGGCCCGCAGCGCCACCGCGAAGTTCTCGGTGTCGATGCGCACCTCGCGCTGGTTGATCATCGCCGTCTTGTCCTGGTGGAGGACCTCGATGGGGTCCTCGATGGTGACGATGTGGACCTCGCGGTTGGTGTTGATGTGGTCGACCATCGCGGCCAGCGTCGTGGTCTTGCCCGAGCCGGTGGGCCCGGTGACGAGCACCAGGCCGCGGGGCTCCAGCGCCAGGGCGGCGAGCGCCGGAGGCATGCCGAGCTCCCCGAGCGAGAGGGCGCCGATCGCGACCCGGCGGAAGACCAGGCCGACCGAGCCGCGGGAACGGAAGGCGTTGACGCGGAAGCGACCCACACCGGGGATCGAGTAGCCGAAGTCGGCCTCGTTGGTCTTGGCGAAGGACTCCTTGAGGTCCGGCCGGATGATCTCGTCGAGCATCGCCTGGGTGTCGGCGGGCGTGAGGTCGCGCGAGCGCAGCTTGCGCAGCCGGCCGTCGATGCGGATGCGCGGGGCCGAGCCGACCTTGCAGTGCAGGTCGGAGCCGGTGAGCTCCGAGAGGGCCCGCAGGAACGGGGCGACGGACAGCGGCGGCTCGGCAGCGGCCTCGGCCGACGGGGCGCTCGCCTGGGCGTTCACGTGCTCGCTCACGGTGGTCACCCGGTCTGTGTCGGCACCGCGGAGGGGCTCCTTGAGCCCCCGGCGAAGGTGCGGCGGTAGGCGGTCGGGGACGTCCCGATGCGGGCGAAGTGCTCCCGCAGCACGGCGGACGAGCCGAACCCGCTGCGGCGGGCCACCTGCTCGACCGGGAGGTCGGAGCCCTCGAGCAGCTCGCGGGCGCGGTCGAGCCGCTGCGCGTTGACCCAGGCGGCCGGGCTGGCGCCGGTGGCGGCCCGGAACCGGCGGGCGAAGGTGCGCTCGGACATCTGCGCGCGGCGGGCCAGCCGCGACACCGGGAGCTCCTCGTCCAGGTGCTCCAGCGCCCACGCGACGACGGGCGCGAACCCCTCGTCGGCACAGGCCGGGACGGGCTGGTGGATGTACTGCGCCTGACCGCCGTCGCGGTGCGGCGGCACCACCATCCGCCGGGCGATGGTGCCGGCGACCGCGGCGCCGTGCTCCTCGCGGACGACGTGCAGGCAGGCGTCGATGCCGGCCGCGGTGCCGGCGCTGGTGACGACGCGGCCGTCCTGCACGTAGAGCACGTCGGCGTCGAGCACCGCGCCCGGGTAGGAGCGGGCCAACCGGTCGCTGTGCCGCCAGTGGGTGGTGCAGCGCCGGCCGTCGAGCAGGCCGGCCTCGCCGAGGACGAACGCGCCGGTGCACACGCTGAGGACCCAGGCGCCGCGCTCGTGCGCCCGGCGCAGCAGGTCGAGCACGCGCGGATCGGTGCCCGGGCCGGCGGTCGAGCCGTCGACGCCGCACGCGTCGCTGCCCGCCCAGGCCGGCATCGCGACCAGGTCGACGTCCTCGGCCGCCTCGAGCCCGAGCGGCACGTCGATCGAGAACACCGAGCTGGACGGCACGAGCCCCGGGTCGGGGGTCACGACGCGGAAGTCGACGGCCGGGACGCCCTGGTCGGTGCGGTCGACGCCGAACACCTCGCAGAGCACGCCCAGCTCGAACGGGGCGACCCCGGGGAGCGCGACGACGGCGACGGAACGGAGCACCCGGTCAGTGTGGCACAGCGACTGGCGGAAATCCGACGGACGATGTCGTTCCCGCCACTGGTGGCGGGAATCCGGTAGGCGCATGCTTTCTGCCATGACCCTCCTCGTGATCACCGCCGTCGTCCTCGTCACCGCCGCCCTGCTCTCGGCCCTCGTCCGGGTCGTCCGCTCCGGCGGGTACCCCTCCTCCGCCGCCCCGGCGCACGAGTGGACCACCGCCGACCAGCCGCCCGAGCACCCCTACCGCGACCTGCCCCACGTCGCCTGACCCGTCCCCGGGGTGTGGGACGATGGGGCCCAGGCAGTCCCCGACCGGAGGAGCGATCCGATGAGCAAGCGCGCGCGCAAGCGCCGGTCCCGCAAGGGCAACGGCGCCAACCACGGCAAGCGTCCCAACGCCTGACCGACCCGATCCGACGCACGAAGGCCCCGACCAGCAGGTCGGGGCCTTCGTCGTCCGTGCAGGGCGAGCGGGGGCTCAGATCTCGTAGGAGACCCGGATCTCGGTGATCTGGGTCATGATCCTGACCCGCAGCGTCTCGGGGGCCGGCTCGTGGCACGAGCGGCGCACCAACGCCTTGAGGGCCTCCTCCAGGTCGTACTGCTGCAGGCAGGGGGCGCACTCGGCGAGGTGGTGCTTGATCCGCTCCACGTCCATCCGGGTCACCTCCTTGTCGAGGTAGGCGTAGACCTCGTCCAGGACCTCTCGGCAGTCCTCGTCGTGGGGGTCGCCGCAGCTCATGACCTGACCTCCTGCCCGCCGGTGGCGGGCACCAGCCCGCGCTCGCGCGCGTAGTCCTCGAGCAGCGATCGCAGCTGGCGGCGGCCACGGTGCAGGCGGGACATGACGGTGCCGATCGGGGTGCCCATGATCTCGGCGATCTCCTTGTAGGCGAACCCCTCGACGTCGGCGTAGTAGACGGCCATGCGGAAGTCCTCGGGGAGCGACTGCAGGGCGTCCTTGACGTCGGAGTCGGGCAGCCGGTCGAGCGCCTCGTGCTCGGCCGAGCGCAGGCCGGTGGAGGTGTGCGACTCCGCCCGCGCGAGCTGCCAGTCCTCGATGTCCTCCGCGCCGCTCTGCAGCGGCTGGCGCTGCTTCTTGCGGTAGGAGTTGATGTAGGTGTTGGTGAGGATGCGGTACAGCCAGGCCTTGAGGTTCGTGCCCGGGCGGTACTGGTGGAAGGACGCGAACGCCTTCGTGAACGTCTCCTGCACGAGGTCCTCGGCGTCGGCCGGGTTGCGGGTCATCCGCAGACCGGCCGAGTAGAGCTGGTCGAGGTACTGCAGGGCGTCGGACTCGAACCGGACCAGGCGCTGCTCGGCGCTCTCGTCCTCGGGCGCGCGGGTGTCGCCCGGCTCGCCCAGGTCGACCTCGGGGACGGGCTGGCCGTCGGTGCTCTCGCTCATCACCGTCGAGGGTAGTCCCGCACGGTGACAGCCGCGCACCCGGCGGGACGGGGCGGCGCCGCGCGCGAGCGCCCGTCCGGTCGTCGTGGTGGCCTGCATGACCGCTGCAACAGCGCCCTCCCAGGTGGCATTCCGGGGGTCGTCCGACGGCGACTAGGTTGACGGCCATGCCGTCCTCGACGTTCATGTCGCTCCTGCAGGAGCAGGTCCGCAACGAGTTCTCCGCGAGCCAGCAGTACATCGCGCTCGCGGTGTGGTTCGACGACCACGACCTGCCGCAGCTCGCGGCGCACTTCTACCAGCAGTCGGTGGAGGAGCGGAACCACGCGATGATGCTGGTGCAGTACCTGCTCGACCGCGACGTCAAGCCCGTCATCTCCGGCGTCGACCCCGTCCGCAACGACTTCTCCTCGGTGACCGAGCCGATCGCGCTCGCGCTGGAGCAGGAGAAGGAGGTCACCCGCCAGATCGAGGGCCTGTTCCGCGCCGCGCGCAAGGAGGACGACGCGCTGGGCGAGCAGTTCATGCTCTGGTTCCTCAAGGAGCAGGTCGAGGAGGTCGCCTCGATGTCGACGCTGCTGGCGGTGGCCGAGCGCGCCGGCGACAACCTGTTCCACCTGGAGGACTACCTCGCCCGCGAGCAGGTCGGCGACGCCGGCCAGGACACGTCGGCGCCGGAGGCGGCCGGCGGCGCGCTCTGAGCCCGACTCGGGCGTCACGTCCGGCTCGGTCGTGCCCGAGCCGTCGACCGACGACGCCGCGGGCGGCGGGGTCGAGGTCGAGCTGCAGGACCCGTCCGGCACCGGCCTCGGCACCGTCTCGATGACGACCGACGAGGGCGGGACGACGGTGTCCGTCGACGCCGAGGGGATGCCGCCGGGCTGGCACGGCCTCCACGTGCACGCCGCCGGGCTGTGCGAGCCGGACAGCCCCGACCCGGCCGACCCGGCGCGGGTCGGCGACTTCCTGTCGGCCGGCGGCCACGTCGGCGCGCAGGACTCCGCCCACCGCGACCACACCGGCGATCTGCCACCGCTCGACGTGGGGCAGGACGGGACGGCGACGCTCGAGGTGACGACCGACCGGTTCACCCTCGAGGAGCTGCTCGACGACGACGGCAGCGCGGTGATGGTGCACAGCGGCCCCGACAACCTGGCGAACGTCCCCACGCGCTACTCCCCGGGCGGGCCGGACGCCGAGACGCTCGGGACCGGGGACAGCGGCACCCGGATCGCGTGCGGCGTCGTGGAGCGCCGCTGCGGCTGAGGCACCCAGGGCGCGCCCTAGACGTCGAGCGTCTCCTGCCGCTCGCCCAGCAGCTCGCCGGTGAGCGGGTCGACGACGCCGACGAGGTCGTCGACCGGCACCGGCTCGACCAGCTCGGGGCCGTTGTTGCGCACGTCGCTCACCAGCAGCGGCACCGGCACCGCGACGAAGCGGCCGGCCGCGGGCGGCGCGAGCAGCTTCTCGACGCTCTCGCGGTCGCTGACGGCCGGGTCGAGCCAGTCGTCCCACCGGTCGCGGTCGAGCACCACCGGCATGCGGTCGTGGATGCGGTCGAGCCCCGGCTCGGCGTCGGTGGTGAGCACCGTGAACGTGGTGAGCCAGGCGTCGGGGTCGTCGGGCGCGGCCCGGGTCCTTCCAGAACTCGTAGAGGCCGGCGAGCGCGACCCGGTCGCCGTCGCGGCGACGCAGGTGGAACGGCTGCTTGCGCGGGCGTCCCTTCGCGTCGAGGGCGCTCGGGCTCTTCTGCCACTCGTACC
This sequence comes from uncultured Actinomycetota bacterium, assembly GCA_963715595.1. GTDB lineage: Bacteria > Actinomycetota > Actinomycetes > Actinomycetales > CAWJMD01 > MFD01275-22. The sequence goes on along the minus strand of OY970255.1, from coordinate 706,939 downwards.
AGCCGTCGGCCGGCACCAGAGCGCGGCGCACGGTGGCGGCGCGCTTGAAGGCCGGCTTGGTGAACAGCGAGTCGGTGCGGGCGTTGATCATGCGTGCGCCGCCGGTGCGGTCCTTCGACCAGGACGGGACGAGCCCCCACACCAGCGTGCGCAGCTGGCGCACCGGCTCGGTCGACGGCTCGGGCTCGTCGTCGGTGGGCCGCGGCGCCCGCTCGAGGACGACGGGGGCCGACTTCGTCGGGGCGAGGTTCCAGTCGGGCTCGAGACCGCCGGTGCGGTCGTCGACGACCTCGAACTCCTCGGCGAGCTCGTCGGCGTTCGCGCTGGCTGCGTAGCGTCCGCACATGGGAGCCACTGTGGCAGGGACCACCGACGACCACCGCACGCGACCGCCGCCCGCCAGGGGTCGCTCCCGGGGCGCGGGTGCGGTACGAAAGGACCATGAGCATCGTGCGCCGTCTCGCCCGTCCCCTGCTGGCCGCCCCGTTCGTGCTGGAGGGTGTCGAGCACGTCCGCCACCCCGGCCCCCGGGTCGAGTCCGCGCGCCCGCTCGTCAGCCGGCTGGCCGAGCCGCTGCGGCTGCCCGACGACCCCGAGATGCTGGTGCGCGCGAACGGCGCCGCGATGGCGGTCGCGGGCTCGCTGCTCGCCACCGGCAGGCTGCCCCGGCTGGCCGCCGCCGTGCTCGCCGCCACGGTCGTCCCGGCCACCTACGTCGAGAACGCGTTCTGGGCCGAGAAGGACCCCGAGCGCAAGGCGGCGCAGCGCACCCGCTTCCTCACCTCCCTCGGCCTGCTCGGCGGCGCGCTGCTGGCCAGCGTCGACACCGACGGCCGTCCGGGTCTGGCCTGGCGCAGCGAGCGCGCCGCCAAGGACGCCAAGCGGGCGGCCGGACTGGCCAAGCGCGACGCGAAGCGCGCCGGACGCCTGGCCAGGCACGAGACGCGCACCCTGACCAAGGGCGCCCGTCGCGAGGCGCGGCTGGCCCGCGCGAAGGTGGAGGCGGCGGTCGGCTGACCGTGACCGCTGCGTGGGCGGCACCCTGCCCGCCGCCGGTCGAGTCCTAGGCTTCCGGCCGTGACCGACCTCTGGCCCGCGCCCACGCCGTCCGCGCCGCTCGACGCCGTCGTGCGCCTGCCGGGCTCGAAGTCCCTCACCAACCGCTACCTCGTGCTGGCCGCCCTCGCCGACGGCGCGTCGGTGCTGCGTGCGCCGCTGCGCTCGCGCGACACGCTGCTCATGGCCGAGGCGCTGCGTACGCTGGGCGTCGCGTCGACGACGATACGCCGACGAGCGACTGGCACGTCGTACCCCGGCGCGATCAGCGGCGACGTCGACGTGCGACTGCGGGCTGGCCGGCACCGTCATGCGGTTCCTCCCGCCGGTGGCCGCCCTGGCCGACGGGCCGGTGCGCCTCGACGGCGACGAGCATGCGCGCGTGCGGCCGATGGGACCCGTCGTCACCGCGCTGCGAACGCTCGGCGTCGCCGTCGACGACGACGGTCGCGGCCGCTGCCCCTCACCGTGCACGGCGCGGCGCGGCCGTCCGCCGGCGGGAGCGTCGTCATCGACGCGTCGGCGTCCAGCCAGTTCGTGTCGGGGCTGCTGCTGGCCGGGGCGCGGTTCGACGACGGCGTCACCGTCGTCCACGAGGGCAATCCCGTGCCGAGCGAGCCGCACCTGCAGATGACCGTCGAGACCCTGCGCGACTGCGGTGTCGTCGTCGACGACGACTCACCCACACCTGGCGCGTGGAGCCCGGCCCGATCGGCGCGCTCGACGTCCAGGTCGAGCCCGACCTGTCGAACGCCGGACCGTTCCTGGCTGCCGCGATGGTGTGCGGGCGGCCGCGTCACCGTCGCCGACTGGCCGCAGTGCACCACCCAGGCCGGCGACGGGCTGCGCGACCTGCTCGACCAGATGGGCGCCGAGGTGGCCTGGACCAGGAGGGCCTGACGGTCGAGGGCACCGGCGAGCTGTACGGCATCGACGCCGACCTGCACGACGTCGGCGAGCTCACTCCGGTGGTGGCGGCGCTGTGCGCGCTGGCCGACACCCCCTCGACCCTGCGCGGCATCGCGCACCTGCGCGGGCACGAGACCGACCGGCTGGCCGCGCTCGCCACCGAGCTGGGCGAGATGGGCGCCGAGGTCACCGAGCACGACGACGGCCTGACCATCCGCCCGAAGCCGTTGTCGGGCAAGGTGTTCCGCACCTACCACGACCACCGGATGGCGCACGCCGCCGCCGTGGTCGGGTTGCGCGTGCCGGGCGTCCTGGTCGAGGACGTCGCCACGACCGCGAAGACCATGCCCGACTTCCCGGGGCTGTGGCACCAGGTGCTGGGGACGCGGAGCGCTGATGGCGCGCCGGTACAGCGAGGACGACGTCCGGATCCGTCCCAACCCCAAGGGATCACGGCCCCGGACGAAGGACCGTCCCGCGCCACGACGACGCCGTGCCGGGGCGGGTGCTGACGGTCGACCGCGGCCGGTACGGCGGTGCTGGTCGACGACGACGAGGGCCGCCGCCTGGTCGACGGCGATGAAGGCGCGCGAGCTCGGCCGTACCGGCGTCATCGTCGGCGACCGCGTCGGCCTGGTGGGCGACGTCTCCGGCTCGGAGGGCTCGCTCGCGCGCGTCGTCCGCGTCGACGAGCGCACCGGGACGCTGCGCCGCACCGCCGACGACACCGACCCGGTCGAGCGGGTGATCGTCACCGGGGTCGACCAGCTGGTCATCGTCACCGCGCTGGCCGACCCGGAGCCGCGGCCGCGCATGGTCGACCGGTGCCTGGTGGCCGCCTTCGACGCCGGGCTCGACCCGCTGCTGTGCCTGACCAAGGCCGACCTCGGTCGACCCCGCACCGTTCCTCGCGCTGTACGACGCGCTCGGCGTACCGGTCGTCGTCACCAGCCGCGACGAGCAGCGCCGGCTCGACGGCGTCGACGCGGTGCGCGAGCGGCTGGTCGGTCGCGACAGCGTGCTCGTCGGGCACTCGGGCGTCGGCAAGTCGACGCTGGTCAACGCGCTGGTGCCGCAGGCGCACCGCGCCACCGGCGTCGTCAACGCGGTCACCGGCCGCGGCCGCCACACCTCCTCGTCGGCCGTGGCCTTCCCCATGCTCGACGACGCCGGCCGCACGCAGGGGTGGGTGACCGACACCCCCGGCGTGCGGTCGTTCGGGCTCGCGCACGTCGCAGCCGGCCGGTCTCCTGAACGCCTTCCCCGACCTCGAGCCCGGCGAGGCGCTGTGCCCCCGCGGGTGCACGCACGACGAGGAGGAGTGCGCGCTCGACGAGTACGTCGCGTCGGGCGCGGCCGGCGACCACGGCGCCGCCCGGCTCGACTCCTTCCGCCGGTTGCTGCGGGCCCTGGTCGGCGACGAGGAGTGACACCGGCCGGCTGGTGACCCGACCTGTCCTGCGCGGGTGCAGGTGGAGGTGCTCGGTCCGGTCCGGGTGCGCGAGGGGGACCGCGTCGTCGACCTCGGCACCCCCGCGCCAGCACGCGCTCGTCGCCGGCCTCGCCCTGGCCGGGGGGCGACCCGTCCCGACCGGCACGACCCTCCAGGCGCCGGCATCGAGCGGCGTGAGCGTGCGGGTGCCCCGCACCCGCACCGGCGCCGAGGCACCGGCGTACCGCGCCGACAGCGCGTCGGCGCGCACGACCTGGTGGCGGTGAAGGTGAGCCCGCGCGACGGTGGCCGGGTGCTCCAGCACGACGCTGGTACCTAGACGGATCTCGCGCGATGAGGTGGGTGGTTCGGTCATGGCGCCACCGTGGAGGTGCCCGCTGGGACGCCACTGGGACGCCGGTGGTTGCCGTACGGGGCCTTGACGGAGCAGGGACCGGTGCAGGAACCTGGAAACCAGGACATGTGATCGCTCACATCCCCGGGTCCGTCACGGCGTCGTGACGACGGCCCTGTCGCGAGGAGGCGACGGTGGACACAGCTCCACGCCTGACCGGGCCCGCGTTCGGGCGCCGTTCGTTCCTGTCCGCCGTCGCGGCCGCCGGCCTCGGCGCCGGCGCGCTGACCGGTTGCGGCGCAGGCGATCCCGGGGCCGCGACCGTCCGGTACTGGTCGTTGCTGTCGGGCGGCGACGGCGCCCTGATGGACGAGATCATCGCCGAGGTCAGGACCCAGGGCATCGACCTCGAACCCGTGGTGCTCGCCTGGGGCGCGCCGTACTACACCAAGCTGGCGATGGCCTCCACGGGTGGACGCGCCCCCGAGCTCGCCGTCCTGCACCTGTCACGGCTGGCCGGGTACGCACCCGGCGGGCTGCTCGACCCGTGGGACATGGACGTGCTCGCCGAGCTCGGCGTCACCGAGGACGACTTCCCCGAGTCGGTCTGGGAGCGCGCGCAGATCGACGGCCAGCGGTTCGCCATCCCGCTCGACACCCACCCGTTCATCCTGTTCTTCAACACCGAGCACTGCGAGCAGGCCGGTCTGCTCGAACCGGACGGCACGCTCACCGAGATCTCCTCGTTCGACGACTGGCTCGCCGCGGGCACCGAGCTGCAGGCGGTGACCGGCGGTCACGGCATCTCCTACGGGTACGTCAACGACGGCGCGCAGATGTGGCGCATGTTCGCGACGTTCTACTACCAGCACGGCGCCGAGATGACCCTGGTCCCGGGCGAGCCGTCGGGCATCGACCGCGACGTCGCGGGCGACAGCCTCGAGGCGATGAAGAGGATGCTCGACGGGACGGTCGCGAACCCGAACGCCGACTACCTCGCGGGCCTGGCCGAGTTCACCGGTGGCCGCAGCGGCTTCTTCTGCTCCGGGGTCTGGGAGCTGCGCGGCATGCAGGCCGCCGGGTTGCCGGTCGACGGTGCCGTGATCCCGACGCTGTTCGGCACGCCGGCCACCTACGCCGACTCGCACAGCTACGTCCTGCCGCACCAGGACTCCCCCGACCCGGCCCGTCGGCAGGCCACGCACGAGGCCGTGGCCGCGATCCTCAAGGACTCGCTGCGCTGGGCGGAGGCGGGCCACATCCCCGCCTACCAGCCGATCGTCGATTCGCCCGAGTACGCAGAGCTCACACCGCAGGCGAACTACGCGGACGCGGCGGACCAGGTGGTGCTCGACCCGGAGTCGTGGTTCACCGGATCGGGATCGGAGTTCCAGAACCGCGTCGGCCAGGCGATGCAGACCACTCTGAACGGCGGGGCGTCGGTGAGCCAGGCGCTCGACGACATCGAGGCCGAGGTGCAGCGCCTCCTGGACCAGCCGAACCCGGCGTGAGGGAGACACGATGACCACCACGGTCCAGCGCCAGGTCGCCGTCCCGCCCGCGACGGCGCCTCCACCCTCTCGAAGGCCGCTGGCCTCGGGAGGCGGCTGGTTCACCGTCCCGTACCTCGTGGCGTTCGTGCTCTTCCTCGTCGGCCCGGTGGTGTACGGCCTCTACATGGCGTTCACGGACCAGAGCCTGACCGGGTCGGGCGGGTCGCTCGTGGGTGTCTCGAACTTCGGTGAGGCGCTGCAGGACCCGCAGGTGTGGTCGACGCTGCGCAACACCGTCGTGTTCACCGTGATCAGCTCGGTGCCGCTCGTGGTGCTGTCGCTGGCGCTGGCCCTGCTCGTGCACGCGGTGCGGCCCGGCCAGTGGCTGTGGCGGCTCACCTTCTTCGCGCCGTTCCTGCTGCCCGTCACCGTCGTGACGATCCTGTGGACGTGGATGTACCAGCCCGACCTGGGGCTGTTCAACGCGATGCTGGGTGGCCTGGGCGCCGAGGGCGTCGGGTGGCTCACCGACGAGAACGTGGCGCTGTGGTCGATCGCGCTGACGACGGTCTGGTGGACGCTCGGCTTCAACTTCCTGCTCTACCTCGCCGCGCTGCAGAACATCCCGCAGCACCTGTACGAGGCCGCCGCGATCGACGGCGCGGGGACGTGGCGCCGGCTGGTCTCGGTGACGCTCCCCATGCTGTCGCGCACCACCAGCCTGGTGGTCATCCTGCAGCTGCTGGCGTCGCTGAAGGTGTTCGACCAGATCTACCTGATGACCATGGGCGGGCCGAACAACTCGACCCGCTCGATCCTCGAGTACGTCTACGACACCGGGTTCACCAACTACCGGCTCGGCTACGCGGCGGCGATCTCGTACGTGTTCTTCGCGCTGATCGTGCTGCTGTCGCTGGCCCAGGGGTGGTTCGTGTCACGACGGGAGGCACGCGCATGAGCGCCGTCGAGGCGGGCCGAACGGCACCGGCGGGCAGGACCACCAGCGTGTCGCGGCTGCGGCTGATCCAGCAGGGCGGCGGGGTGGTGCTGCTGGCGGTCGTCGGGCTGGTCTGGGTCGCGCCGTTCCTGTGGGGCATCGTCACCTCGTTCAAGTCCGAGGCCGACGCCGCCGCCCTGCCCGTCCGCGTCGTGCCGGAGGGGGGCTGGACCCTCTCGGCCTACCAGGCGGTGTTCGAGGCCGGCGACCTCGTGCGGTGGCTCGCCAACAGCCTGTTCACCGCGACCGTCATCACCGCCATCACGCTCGTGATCTCCGCCATGGCTGCGTACGCGTTGTCACGCGGGCTCTTCCGCGGACGCCGGCTGCTGATGGCGGCCACCCTCGCGTCGATCATGGTGCCGGGACAGATCCTGATCGTCCCGCTGTTCCAGGAGATGCTGCTGCTCGACATGATCGACACCTACTGGGCGATCATCCTCCCCCAGGTGGTCGCCCCGGTGATGGTGTTCGTCCTGAAGCGGTTCTTCGACGCCATCCCGATCGAGCTCGAGGACGCCGCCCGCGTCGACGGCGCCAGCCGCTGGCGCACCTTCACCTCGGTGGTGCTGCCGCTGTCACGGTCGGTGCTGTCGGCGGTCGCGATCTTCGTGTTCATCGGCGCCTGGAACAACTTCCTGTGGCCCTTCATCGCCGTGAACGACCCCGGCCTGATGACCATGCCGGTCGGCCTGGCGACGGTGGAGAACGCCTATGGCGTCCAGTACGCGCAGGACAACGCCGCCGCGGTCCTGGCCGCACTCCCCCTGCTGGTCGTCTTCATCCTGTTCCAGCGGCACATCGTCCGCGGGTTCGCCACCACCGGGCTGGGAGGGCAGTGACCGTGGAGCGGTTCGCCCGCATCGTGGTCGACCCGAGCCGGCGGGTGGCCGAGCTCGATCGCCGGGTCCTCGGCTCCTTCGTCGAGCACATGGGTCGGTGCGTCTACACCGGCATCTACGAGCCCGACCACCCCGCGGCCGACGACGTGGCTGCAGGCATCTTCCACCCGTTCGCGCAGGCGTCGGCGCTCTGCTCCGGTGACGCGCTGTCCCTCGGCTCGACTCCCCCACCGTGACGACCGCGCGCTTCGGCGACGTCACCGCGCTCGACGCCGTCGCCACCCGCGACGACGCGGCACGACCGGCGGTCGGCGCCAGAGCCTGACCGCTCGCACAACAGCGCCGTCGTCGCACAACCGTCCGGCACGTTGTGCGAGCACGGTCGTGTTGTGCGAGCCCCATGCTGCCCGGCTGTGACGCGTTGCAGGAGAGCGGTTGTCAGTGGTCGCCTCTAGGGTTGAGTCATGTCGGTGGGGGCCGGGGACGAGCAGGGTGCGGGTGGGCTCGCGCTCGTCGAGCAGGGCGTGGACGACCTGCTCGCCGCCTCGCTGTGGTCGCTGAGCGACACCGAGGTGCACGAGCGGATCGTCGCGGTCGACGCCTTGGAAGCGCGGCTGTCGGCGGCCGAGGCGGCGCTGCTGCGGGAGTCGGTCTCACGTGAGGCACCGGACGCCCGCGGACGACGTGGGGCGGTGACCAAGGCGGTGCTGACCGACCGGTGCCGGGTCAGCCGCGGCCGGGCCACCGCCGACCTGGAGAACGCGGCCGTGACCTGCCCGGTGTCGGGTGACCTGCGGGCGCTGGGCGCCGCGTGGGCGGCCGGCGACGTGACCCGCGAGCACGTGGTCGTCGCCCGGGCCTGCCTGCACCGCCTGCCCCGCCGCCTCGTCCGCGAGCACCGGGCCGAGGTCGACACCGAGCTGACCGAGCGGGCCAGAGAGTGGGACCCCGCCTCGGCCGAGGTCCTCGCCCAGCACCTGCTCCAGACCCTGGTGCCCGACGCGTCGGACCGGTTCGACGAGCACGCCCACGAACGACGCCACCTCGGCGCCGTCACCGACACCACCGGGCATGGTCATCGTCCACGGCCAGCTCGACCCGGTGGGCGGGTCGACGTTCGTCGCGACCCTGGACCACCTCGCCGAACAGGACCGGCACGCCCTGCGCGAGGACGGCGACCCCGACCTGCGCACCCGGGGCCAGCGCCGCGCCGACGCCCTCGTCCGGATGGCCGAGCTCGCCGCCCAGCAGCTGCAGTCCCCGACCAGCTCCGGACGGCATCCGGGTCGGTGTCCCGCGGGTCGTGGTGCACGTCGACGCCGACCAGCAGACCGCCACCACCTCCACCGGGCAGAAGGTCGGCCCCGGCACCCTGGCCCGGATGGTCTGCGACGCCGTCCTCGAACGCGTCACCCTCTCCTGCGGGCGGGTCGTGTCGATGACCTCCCTGGGCCGCCTGGCGACCCCCGGCCAGCGCGCGGCCCTGGCCGCCCGCGACCAGGGCTGCACCTGGCCCGGCTGCACGACACCACCGGCGCTGTGCGAGGCCCACCACGTCCTCTGGTGGTCCCGAGGCGGCCCCACCACCATCGACAACCTCGCCCTGCTCTGCACCCGCCACCACACCAAGGTCCACGCCCAACCCGACGACGAGCGGGGGTGGCAGATGCTGATGCGCGACGGCCGACCCGTGTTCCGACCACCCGCGCACCACGGCCACCCACCAGGCACGCTGCTGCGCAACACCTTCCACGACACCGTCCGCGAAGCCCGCGCCACCGGGCGACGCTGGCGCACGCCCGAACCCGACCCGCCGTGACCGCGGCGCACCGCCCGATCAGCCCCGGACGACCTCGCCGCCGCGGGGCACCCAGGTGCGCCCGCCGACCGCGAGCGCGAGCGGGAGCCCGCTCGCACGCTCCCAGTCGGTCGAGTCGGTCACCTGCAGGTGCACGTGCGGCTCGGTGCTGCTGCCCGAGCTGCCGACCCGGCCGACCGGGACGACCCCCACGTCAGCCGCGCAGCACCGGGCCGAGGTCGTCGAGCACCGTCGCGTCCTCGATCGTCGACGGGACCACGGCGTCCTTGCCGTCGGCGAGCTCGCGCATGGTCTTGCGCAGGATCTTCCCCGAGCGCGTCTTCGGCAGCGCCGCCACGACGTCGACGCGCTGCAGCGACGCGATCGCGCCCACCTCCGAGCGCACCCGCTGCAGCAGCTCGGTCCGCAGCGCCTCCGAGTCGTCCTGGCCGCCCTTCAGCACCACCAGCGCCCGCGGCACCTGGCCCTTCAGCGCGTCCTGCACGCCGATCACCGCGCACTCGGCGACAGCGCGGTGACCCGCCAGCGCCGCCTCGATCGAGCCGGTCGAGAGCCGGTGGCCCGCGACGTTGATGACGTCGTCGGTGCGGCCCATGACGAACAGGTAGCCGTCCTCGTCGAGGTACCCGCCGTCGCCGGTGAGGTAGTAGCCGTCGAAGGCCGACAGGTAGCCGGCGACGTACCGGTCGTCGTCGCCCCACAGGGTCGGGAGCGTGCCCGGCGGCATCGGCAGGCGCAGGCACACCGCGCCCTCGGTGCCCACCGGCACCTCGGCCCCGGACGGGTCGAGCACCCGCACGTCGTACCCCGGCACCGGCACGCTCGGGGACCCCGGCTTGATCGGGAGGGCCTGCAGGCCCACGGGATTGGCCGCGATCGGCCAACCGGTCTCGGTCTGCCACCAGTTGTCGACCACGGGCACGCCCAGCAGGTCGGTGGCCCACTGCCACGTGTCGGGGTCCAGCCGCTCCCCCGCCAGGAACAGCGTGCGCAGCGAGGACAGGTCGTGCTCGCGCGCGAGTGCGCCGTCCGGATCGGTCTTCTTGACCGCCCGCATCGCGGTGGGGGCGGTGAACATCACCGACACCCGGTGGTCGGCGACCACCCGCCAGAACGCGCCGGCGTCCGGGGTCCCGATCGGTTTGCCCTCGTAGAGAACGGTCGTCGAGCCGTTGATGAGCGGTCCGTAGACGATGTAGGAGTGTCCCACGACCCAGCCGACGTCGCTGGCGGTGAACATCGTCTCGCCCGGCTGCAGCCCGAACACGTTGGGCATCGACCACGCCAGCGCCACCGCGTGCCCGCCGTGGTCGCGCACGATCCCCTTCGGGCGTCCCGTCGTCCCGGACGTGTAGAGCACGTAGAGAGGGTCGGTCGCCTGTACCGCGACGCACTCGGCAGGCTCGATCGTGCCCGGGCGCATCAGCACGTCCCAGTCGAGGTCACGCGGCTCGACCATCAGCGCGACGGCCTGCGGGCGCTGCAGCACCACGACGTGCTGCGGCGCGTGCGAGGCCTTCTCGATCGCGGCGTCGAGCAACGGCTTGTACTCCACCACGCGCGTGGGCTCGATGCCGCACGACGCGGTGACCACCACGACGGGCTGCGCGTCGTCGAGCCGCGCGGCGAGCTCGGTGGGTGCGAAGCCGCCGAACACGACCGAGTGGACGGCGCCGATCCGCGCGCACGCGAGCATCGCGACGACAGCCTGCGGCACCATCGGCATGTAGATCACGACGCGGTCGCCCTGGTGCACCCCGAGCGCGCGCAGCACCCCGCCGAAGCGGGCCACCTCGTCGAGCAGCTCGGCGTAGGTCCAGGTGCGCGAGGTCCCGGTGACCGGCGAGTCGTACACCAGGGCCGGCTGGTCGGCGCGGCCCTTCACCACGTGCCGGTCGAGCGCGTTGTAGCAGGTGTTCAGCGTCGCCCCGGTGAACCACCGGTAGAACGGCGGCCGGTCGTCGTCCAGGACGCGCGACGGCTTCACGATCCAGTCGACGGCGCGGGCCGCCTCGCCCCAGAACGCGTCGGGGTCCTGCAGGGACGCGCGGTGGGCCGCAGCCCAGGCGCCGGTGCTCACGTCGTCGTCCACCCGGCCATCCTGTCCGGTGGGCACGGCGGTGTCAGCCCCGCAGGTCTGCGAGGCTGGGCCGGTGACCTCCCCGCGCGTCGTCCTGCCCCCGGGCGCCCTCGCGATGGTGCGCGAGCGCCACCTGTCGGTGCTCGCCACGCAGCGCGCCGACGGCAGTCCTCACCTGGTGCCCGTGGGCTTCACCTGGGACGAGGAGGCGGGCGTCGTCCGCGTCATCACCAGCGGTCCGTCGGTCAAGGCGCGCAACGCCCGCCGCGGCGGCCGCGCCTCGGTGAGCCAGGTCGACGGCCGCAGGTGGCTGACCCTCGAGGGACCCGTGCGGGTGGTCGACGAACCGGCGTACGTGCGCGACGCCGAGCGCCGGTACGCCGAGCGCTACCGGGTGCCGCGCGAGAACCCGCTCCGGGTGGTCGTCGTCATCGACGTCGACCGCGTGCTGGGTGCGTCGTGGCCCGGTGCCGACGAGGAACCGACCGCGTGACGCGGCTGGTCACCTGGAACCTGCGGTGGCGCGACTTCAACGCCGAGCCCGAGTCCGACGAGATGCGTCTGCTGGGAGGCCATTCACGTCTGGTCGGGCTGGGCACCGAGGTCGCGCGCGCCGCCCTGGTCGGCGTCGGGCCGCAGCAGGTCGACGGGACGCCGGTGTGGCCGTCCGACCACGCCGGGGTGGTGGTCGACCTCGACCCGGCGCCGCGTCGGTAGGTTGCCGACGTGGAGATCGAGACCCTCGACCAGCTGGACGCGCTGCTGCGCCTCGGCAAGGGCCTGGTGGGCACCCGGCTGCAGGGTCTCGACCTGGCCAGCCGCGAGCCGGCGCTGCTGGGCGCCGACCCGCGCGGCGCCGTCGTGCTGGGCGGGACGCTCACGCCGCGGCTCGAGCACCACCTGCGCCAGGGCGGCGCCGTGCTGTTCCCGGTCGTGCCGGGTTGCCCGGTCGACGTCTACCGCCCGCACCTGTACACCCCCGAGGAGCTCTTCCGGGGCCTCGAGCAGGGCTACCCCCGCACGCCCGACGCGCTCGCCTACGAGTGGAGCAGGGCGGGCTCGCTGCGCCACGACGCCCTCACCACGCTGCTGCGCGCCATGCACGACGACGCCGTCGGCGACGCCCTCGACGAGGCCGTGTCCGGGCGGTCGTGCGTCGGCGTGATGGGCGGGCACGCCCTGCAACGAGGCACCGAGGGCTACCGGGAGGCCGCCGTCCTCGGGCGCGCCCTCGCCCGCGCCGACCTGCTGGTGCTCACCGGTGGCGGGCCCGGGGCGATGGAGGCCGCCAACCTGGGCGCGCGGCTGGCGCACGTCGACGACCACGCGCTCGACGACGCGCTCGAGCGGCTCGCCGCCGTGCCCTCGTTCGTCCCGGACGTGGCCGCCTGGGCGGAGGTCGCGCTGCAGGTGCGGCACCAGCACGAGGTACCTGCGCGCCCGGCCAGCCTCGGCATCCCCACGTGGTTCTACGGGCACGAGCCGCCGAACGCGTTCGCCTGCCTGCAGGCCAAGTACTTCTCCAACGCCGTCCGCGAGGACGCGCTGCTCTCGCGCGCGGGCGCCGGCGTGGTCTACCTGCCGGGTGCCGCGGGCACCGTGCAGGAGCTCTTCCAGGCCGTCACGCCCGGCTACTACGGCGCCGACGGCGGCGTGCCTCTGGTGCTGGTCGGACGCACGCACTGGACCCGCACGGTGCCGGTGTGGGACGCCCTCACCACGCTCGCGGGCGAACGACCCCTCGCGCACCGGCTGCTGCTGCTCGAGGACGCCACCGACCCGCAGCCGGTGCTGCAGGCGCTGAAGGACCTCGCCGGTCGACCGTGAGGCTCAGTCGACCGTGACCATGATGTCGACGGCCTTGTCGAGGAAGGCGTCGACCTCCGGCTCGCGGTAGGCACGACGCCCCCGGGCCGGACGGAACACCGCCCGCCGCACCTCGTCGGCCGACATCTCCTCGCCGTCGTTGAAGTACGAGTCGAGCCGGTCGCACAGGCCGTCGACGTCGGCCGGGTCGTACCCGCGCTCGAACCGCCGCGACGGCGCCGCGAACCGCTCTCCCGCAGGACGGTCGAGCCGGGCCTGCAGCGTCGCCGCCCGCCGGGCGATGTCGTCGAGCAGCGCGCTCTCGCCGCCGACCTTGACCAGCCGCGTGCGCTCGCGCGCCGCCACGGCGTCCTCGAGCCGGTCGAGGGCGCTGTCGACGGCCTGCACGTCGTAGCCGCCCCAGCGGAGCCGGAACGCCGCGGTCCGCACGTCCCCGGCCGTCAGCGGGGCGAGCGCCCCGACCCGCGTCCCGCGCTCGTAGGCGACCTTGGCCCGCGCGAAGAACGCGTCGACCTCGTCGACGCGGTACCCGCGTGCCGCTCGCGACACGCGGGTGAACTCGACGTGCGTCCGGGCCACGGGGTCAATCCTGCACTGCCGCAGCCAGCTGACCGCACGCCCCGTCGATCTCGCGGCCCCGCGTGTCGCGCACGGTGGTCGGGATGCCGTGCGCGCGCAGCCTCTCGACGAACGTCCGCTCGACCTGCGGGTCGGACGCCGTCCACCTCGACCCGGGGGTCGGGTTCAGCGGGATCGGGTTGACGTGCACCCAGCCCCGGCCCCGCCGGTTCAGCTCGGTGCCCAGCAGGTCGGCCCGCCAGGCGTGGTCGTTGACGTCGCGGATCAGCGCGTACTCGATGCTGACCCGGCGGCCGGTGGCGTCGAAGTAGCGGCGTGCGGCGTCGAGCGCCTCGCCCACCTTCCAGCGCGTGTTCACCGGCACCAGCTCGTCGCGCAGCTCGTCGTCGGGTGCGTGCAGGCTCAGCGCGAGCGTCACCGGGATGCCCTCGCCCGCCAGCCTGTCGATCGCCGGGACGAGGCCGACGGTCGACATCGTGATGCCGCGCGCCGACATGCCCAGGCCCGCCGGCGACGGGTCGGTGAACCGGCGGATCGCCGCCACCGCCGCCTTGTAGTTGGCCAGCGCCTCGCCCATGCCCATGAACACCACGTTCAGCGCGCGGCGGTCGCCGCCGTGGCGCTCGGTGACCTGGCGCATGGCGCGCACCACCTGGTCGACGATCTCGGCGGTCGACATGTTGCGGGTCAGACCGGCCTGGCCGGTCGCGCAGAACGGGCAGTTCATGCCGCACCCCGCCTGGCTGGAGATGCAGACGGTCGAGCGGTCGCGGTAGTGCATCAGGACGCTCTCGACCAGCGCCCCGTCGTGCAGCCGCCACAACGTCTTGACGGTGGCGCCCCGGTCGGCCTCGCGCTCGGTGACCGCGGTGAGCAGCGGCGGCAGCAGCCCGCCCGCCAGCGCCTCGCGGGACGCCTTCGGCAGGTCGGTCATCTGCGCGGGGTCGGTGACGAGGTGGTCGAAGTAGTGGGTCGACACCTGCTTGGCCCGGAACCCCCGCTCGCCCAGCGCCTCGACGGCCGCGACCCGCTCGTCGAGGGTCAGGTCGGCGAGGTGCTGCGGCGGCTTGCCGCGCCGCGGGGCGGCCATCAGCAGCCGGCCGGGCTCGGGACGCGTGCTCTCCGGCTCGGGCAGCGGCGTGGGCGTGGTGGGCGCGCTCACGTGGCGGCCGCCGGGACGAGCAGGGCCAGCAGCAGGTACATGACCGGTGCGGTCGGGAGCAGGGAGTCGAGCCGGTCCATCAGGCCTCCGTGGCCGGGCAGCAGGGTGCCCATGTCCTTGATGCCGAGGTCGCGCTTGAGCAGCGACTCGGACAGGTCTCCGACGGTGGCGGTGACCACCGCGGCCAGGCCGATCGCCACCCCGGCGTACCAGGGCCCGCCGAGGAACACGATCACCGCGGCGACGCCGGCCACCGTGCTGAACACGAACGACCCCGCCAGACCTTCCCACGACTTCTTCGGGCTCACCGACGGCGCCATCGGGTGCCTGCCCCAGGTCACGCCGAACACGTATCCCCCGATGTCGCTGCAGATCGCGACCAGGATGAACGTGACGATGCGCCAGACCCCGTCGGGCTCGGCCAGCATGAGCACGGCGAAGCCCGCCAGGAACGGCGCGTAGCCCGCGGTGAAGACCCCGGCCGCGACGTCGCGGACCGCCCCGTCGGGCTGGTCGAGCAGCCGCCACACCAGCACCGCGAGCGTGGTGAGCACGAACGCGACGAGCAGGGCCTCCGAGCCGCCCACGTAGGCCGACACCGCCATGCCGGCCGTGCCGACCAGCACCGGCACGACGGGCACCGCGATGCGGCGCGCCGCGAACGCGCCGGTGAGCTCCCAGACGCCGATGCAGATCGCGACCACGACGACCGCGACGAAGGCCTCCTTGCGGAACGCGAGCGAGGCCACGACGAGCGCGCCGAGCCCGACGCCCACGCCGATGGCGGCCGGCAGGTCGCGTCCGGCCCGCGAGGGGGTGTCTGCCTCGCGCCGGCGGCGGCGCACCTCCTCGGAGGCGCCGGTGGCGACGGGCATGGTCACGGTGCGCGCGGGCGCGGGGTCGTCCGCGTCGTCGGTCTCGTGGTCCGGGCGCACCGGTCGCTGGACGGCCCGCGTGGGCACGACGCCACCCGCGGGCCGCACCGGCTCCGGCACGACCGGCTGGGGCTCGGGCTCGCCGGCCCCGGCCCCGGCTCGACCACCGGATCCGGCTGCGCGGCGCGCTCGGCGACCTCGCGGGCGGCCCGCTCGGCCTCGCGGCGGGCGCGTCGGGTCAGCGGGATGCCGCCCGCGGCGGCGGTGCCGGGCGGGACGTCGGGGCTGCGGTCGGGATCGGTGCTCACGGCGTGCCGAGCGGGTCCTCAGACCTCCAGGAGCTCGGACTCCTTGTGCTTGAGCAGCTCGTCGACCTTGTCGACGTGCTGCTTGGTGAGCACCTCGAGGTCCTTCTCCGCGCGCGAGCCCTCGTCCTCGCCGACCTCGCCGTCCTTGACCAGGCGGTCGAGCTCCTCCTTGGCCTTGCGGCGGATGTTGCGCACCGAGATCTTGGCGTCCTCGCCCTTGGTGCGGGCGAGCTTGATGTAGTCCTTGCGCCGCTCCTCGGTGAGCGAGGGCAGCACGGCGCGGATGACGTTGCCGTCGTTGGACGGGTTCACGCCGAGGTCGGACTCGCGCAGCGCCTTCTCGATCTCGCTCATCGCCGAGCGGTCGTACGGCGTGATCAGGACGGTGCGGGCCTCGGGGATGTTGAACGAGGCGAGCTGCTGCAGCGGGGTGGGCGCGCCGTAGTAGTCGACCGTGATCTTGGAGAACATGGCGGCGTTCGCCCGGCCGGTGCGGATCGCCGAGAAGTCGTCCTTGGCCACCTCGACGGCCTTGTCCATCTTCTCCTCGGCCTCGAGGAGGGTCTCGTCGATCATCGGGGCTGGCTCCTTCGTCTCGTCGTCTGCTCGTCGGTGCCGCCGGGCACCGGAGGGGTCCGTGCTCCGTGCTCAGCCGGCGACGACGAGCGTCCCGATCTTCTCACCCCGGACGGCCTTCGCCACGTTGCCCTCGCCCTCGATCCCGAACACCACCATGGGCATCCGGTTCTCCATGCACAGGGCGAACGCGGTGGCGTCGGCCACCCGCAGGCCCTGCCGCAGGGCCTCGTTGTAGGTGATCGTCTCGATCGGCGTGGCCGTCGGGTCGGTGCGCGGGTCGGCGGTGTAGACGGCGTCGACGCCGTTCTTGCCCATCAGCACGACCTCGCACTTGGTCTCCAGCGCGCGCTGCGCGGCGACCGTGTCGGTGGAGAAGAACGGCATGCCGGCGCCGGCGCCGAAGATGACCACGCGGCCCTTCTCGAGGTGGCGGATCGCGCGCCGCGGGATGTACGGCTCGGCGACCTGGCCCATCGTGATGGCGGTCTGGACGCGGGTGTCGACGCCCTGCTTCTCCAGGAAGTCCTGCAGCGCCAGGCAGTTCATCACGATGCCGAGCATGCCCATGTAGTCGGCGCGGGCGCGGTCCATGCCGCGCTGCTGCAGCTCGGCGCCGCGGAAGAAGTTGCCGCCCCCGACGACGATCGCCACCTGGGTGCCGCCCCGGACGACCTGCGCGATCTCCTCGGCGAGACCGGCCACGACGTCGGGGTCGACCCCGACGCGTCCGCCGCCGAAGGTCTCGCCGGACAGCTTGAGCAGGACCCGGCGGTAGCCGCCCTCGGGCCGCCCCTGGGCGACCTCCTGGCTGGTCGTGGTCGTCACGTCGCTGGCTCCTCTCGGGTCGCGGTCAGTCTGCCCTACCCCGGGCCGCCCCACCCCGGACCGGGGCGCGGCGTGCGTCGACCCCGCCGTCCGGACGGACGACGGGGTCGACGGTGGCGCTCAGTTGCCGACGCGGAAGCGGGCGAACTGCGTGATCGACGTGCCGGCCTCCTCGAGGACCTTGCCGACGGACTTCTTGTTGTCCTTGGCGAAGGGCTGCTCGAGCAGCACGTTGTCCTTGAAGTAGGAGTTGACGCGGCCCTCGATGATCTTGGGCAGCGCCTGCTCCGGCTTGCCCTCCTCGCGGGCGGTCTCCTCGGCGATGCGACGCTCGGCGTCGACCGTGTCGGAGGGCACCTCCTCGCGGGAGAGGAAGATCGGCGACATCGCGGCGGCGTGCATCGCGACGTCGCGGCCGATCTCGCCGGCCTCGGTGCTGGTGGCGACCAGGACGCCGATCTGCGCGGGCAGGTCGGGGTTGGTCTTGTGCAGGTACGACGACACCTGGGCGCCCTCGACGCGCGCCACGCGACGCACCTCGACCTTCTCGCCCAGGGTGGCGGCGGCGTTGGTGACGACGTCGCCGAGGGTCTCGTCGCCGACCGGGGCGGCCAGCAGCTGCGCGACGTCGGTGGCGCCGGTGGCGACCGCGGCGTCGAGCACCTGCTGCGCGAGCGCACCGAACTTGTCGTTCTTCGCGACGAAGTCGGTCTCGCAGTTGATCTCGACCAGGGTGCCGACGCCACCGTCGACGTGCGCGGCCACCAGGCCGTCGGACGCCGAGCGGCCCTCGCGCTTGGTGACGCCCTTCAGGCCCTTGACGCGCAGGATCTCGACGGCCTTGGAGCGGTCGCCGTCGGCCTCGTCGAGCGCCTTCTTGACGTCGAGCATGCCGGCACCGGTCTGCTCGCGCAGCGCCTTGATGTCAGCGGCGGTGTAGTTCGCCATGGATGGATCTCACCTCTCGTGGAAGCGGTCGTGCGGACGGGATGACGTGGGGCTCAGGCCTTGTCGGCGGCCTCGGGCTCGGCGACGGGACCGGCCTCGGCAGCCGGAGCCGCGTCCTGGCCCGGGGTGGCAGCCTCGGTGGCCGGAGCGGCCTCGGCGGCCGGAGCCTCGGTGGCCGGAGCCTCGGTGGCCTCGGTGGTCGGCGCCTCGTCGGCCGCGGCGGCCTCGTCGGCGACCGGGGCCGGGGCGGCGTCGGCCTGCTCGGCGGCAGCCTGGGCCTCCTGGCCGGCGGCGGCCTCGGCGGGAGCCGCCTCGGTGGCGGTCTCGGCCTTGGCGCCCTCGGTGGCGCCGGCCTGGGCCTCGGCGCCCTGCAGCAGCTCGCGCTCCCACTCGGCCAGCGGCTCGTCGGCCCCGACCTGCTCGGCGCCGGCCTCGCGGGCGCCGGAGCGGGCCATCAGACCCTCGGCGACGGCGTCGGCGATGACGCGGGTCAGCAGGGTGACCGAGCGGATCGCGTCGTCGTTGCCGGGGATCCGGTAGTCGACCTCGTCCGGGTCGCAGTTGGTGTCGAGGATCGCCACGATCGGGATGTGCAGCTTCTTGGCCTCGTCGACGGCGAGGTGCTCCTTCTTGGTGTCGACGATCCACACCGCGGAGGGGACCTTGGCCATGTCGCGGATGCCGCCGAGGGTGCGCGTGAGCTTGTCCTTCTCGCGGCGCATCATCAGGAGCTCCTTCTTGGTGCGCCCCGACGCGGCGACGTCGTCGTAGTCGACGAGCTCGAGCTCCTTGAGGCGCTGCAGCCGCTTGTTCACGGTCTGGAAGTTGGTGAGCATGCCGCCCAGCCAGCGCTGGTTCACGTAGGGCATGCCGACGCGGGCGGCCTGCTCGGCCACCGGCTCCTGGGCCTGCTTCTTGGTGCCGACGAACAGGATCGTGCCGCCGTGGGCGACGGTCTCCTTGACGAACTCGTAGGCGCTGTCGATGTAGGTCAGCGACTGCTGCAGGTCGATGATGTAGATGCCGTTGCGCTCGGTGAAGATGAAGCGCTTCATCTTGGGGTTCCACCGGCGGGTCTGGTGCCCGAAGTGGACACCGCTCTCCAGCAGCTGACGCATCGTGACGACGGCCATGCCGACGCACTCCTTCCGCGCCGCGGGCAGGGCCCAGCCGGCGCAACTCGGTTCCCGGACTCCCACCGTGGGGTCCGCCTGGTGCCCTGCGACCCGCCCCACCGGATGAACCGGACCTCGGGGCGTGTCCCCCCGCTCGGCGGGGGTGATGAGGGCACGCGAATTCGGCCGACACGGGTCGGCCGTGCTCCCAGGGTACGACCTGGGGGGACCCGGACGGTAATCGCGGGTCGGGCGGTGTCGAGCACGGTGCGGCGGCTCCGACGTCCGCGCATGGACACCACCACGCACCCCTGCGCCCCCGACGTCACCACCGACCCCGTCACCACCGAGGTCCTGTCCTGGCTCGACGCCTGCGCCGACCAGCTGGTCGGCCTCGTCGACGGCCTCGACGACGCCGGCACGCGCGCCACCGTGCTGCCCTCGGGCTGGACGCCGCTCGGCCTGCTCGGCCACGTCCGCGACAGCACGGTGTTCTGGCTGCACCACGTGCTGCTGGGCCACCCGGTCGCGATGGACGACGACGACGTGTGGGACGACGACCCGGCCGCGACCGCGGCCGAGGTGGTGGCGGGGTACCTCGCCGCGCACCGCCGCGCCGTCGACGGCGTCCGCGCGCTGGCGGCCGCCGACCGGCCCGCGTGGTGGCCGGAGGGCGCCTGGGGCGGCTACCGGCAGCACACCGTGCTCGGCGTGCTGCTGCACCTGCTCGCCGACAACACCGCGCACGCCGGCCACCTGGCCGTCGTGCGCGAGCTCACCGACGGCGGCACGTGGGACCTCGCCACCGGCAGCGTGCGGGTGCCCGCCCCCTGAGTGCGCGCGACCTCCGGCGTGGGAGCCTGCCCGCATGGCTCTGGTGCAGCGGATGCGCGGGTTCGGCACGACGATCTTCGCCGAGATGTCGGCCCTGGCGGCGCAGACCGGCGCGGTCAACCTCGGGCAGGGCTTCCCCGACACCGACGGGCCGGCGTCGCTGCTCGAGGGCGCCGTCGAGGCGGTCCGCGGCGGGCAGAACCAGTACCCGCCCGGACGCGGTGTGCCCGCCCTGCGCGAGGCCGTGGCCCGCCACCAGCGAGCACTGGTACGGCCTCGACGTCGACCCCGGCACCGACGTGCTCGTCACCGTGGGCGCCACCGAGGCCGTCGCCGCCTGCGTGCTCGCGCTGTGCGAGCCGGGCGACGAGGTGGTCGTGCTCGACCCCACGTACGACTCCTACCAGGCGACGATCGCGCTGGCCGGCGCCGTCGCGCGGCCGGTGCCGCTGCTGCCGCCGGCGTTCGCGCTCGACGAGGAGGCGCTGGCCGCCGCGTTCTCGGACCGCACCCGGCTGGTGCTGCTGAACACGCCGCACAACCCGACCGGACGCGTCCTGACCCGCGACGAGCTCGCCGTCGTCGCGCGGCTCGCGCAGCAGCACGACGCCGTGGTGGTGAGCGACGAGGTCTACGAGCACCTGGTCTTCGACGGCGGGCGCACCTGCCCGTGGCCACGCTGCCCGGCATGGCGGAGCGGACCCTGACCATCGGCTCGGCCGGGCAAGACGTTCTCGGTGACGGGGTGGAAGGTCGGCTGGGTGAGCGGACCGGCCGAGCTGGTCACGGCGGTGACCACCGTCAAGCAGTTCCTCACCTTCGTGGGCAGCGGCCCGTTCCAGCCCGCCGTCGCCGCGGCGCTCGGCGCCCCGGACGAGGAGTTCGCAGCCCGCGTCGACGACCTCGGACGACGACGGACGCTGCTCGCCGACGGGCTGGCCGAGGTCGGCTTCGGGGTGCACCGTCCGCAGGCCGGGTACTTCGTCGTCGCCGACGCCGCCCCGCTCGGCTGCACCGACGCGCTGGAGTGGTGCCGCGAGCTCCCGCACCGCGCCGGCGTCGTCGGGATCCCCGTGCAGGCGTTCTGCGCGGATCCCGCACCCGTCCGCACGCTGGTGCGGTTCGCGTTCTGCAAGCGGCCCGAGGTGCTGCAGGACGCGGTCGAGCGGCTGCGCGTGCTGCAGGCCTAGGTGCGGCCGCGACGTGCGTCGTGCTCCGCCCGCGCGCGGCGCGCCGCGTCGGTGTCGGGCAGGACGACCACGTGCTCGCGCTCGTCGTCGAGGTGGTCGGCCGGACGGGGGCCGGTGCAGACCGGCACGTCGGCCTGCTCGCCCGGCTCCTGGACGCCGTCGTGGGTGACGTCGTCGTCGAGGGGACCCGGGTGCCCGCAGCGACGACGACGACCTGGTCGTCACCGCGGTGCCGGTGGCCCCTCCCGGCTGACACCTCGCGTCGTCCACAGCCCCCTCTCGGCGCCCGTCGTCCACAGGCGGGCGCACCGGTCCTGGCCGTCGGCCGCCCCGCCCGGCACCGTTGCGGCGTGGGCAGGGACCGGGGACCGCGGGCGGCACGGCTGGCAGCGCCGGCGCTGCTCGCGGCCCTGCTCACCCTGGTCCCGGCGGACGGCTCCCCCGCCGCCGGGCCGGGCACCGGGCGCTCCGGCGGCGGGCAGGTGGGGCAGGTCTGGTCCTGGCCCGTCGCCGGGGCGTCCGGGCGTCCGGTCCCCGAGGTGGTCCGGCGGTTCGCGGTGCTCCCGTCGCCGTGGCTGCCGGGCCACCGCGGGGTCGACCTCGCCACCGCGGTCGGCGTGCAGGTGCGCGCCCCCGCGCGGGCGCGCGTGGCCTTCTCGGGCCGGGTGGTCGACCGGGGCGTGCTGACGCTCGAGCACGCCGGCGGGCTGCGCACCAGCTACGAGCCGGTGCGAGCCCTGCTGCCGGTCGGCGCGGAGGTCGAGCAGGGGCAGGTCGTCGCCGTCGTGGGCGCCGAGCGCGACCACTGCCCGGCCACCACGTGCCTGCACTGGGGCCTGCGGCGCGGCGAGCAGTACCTCGACCCGCTGCCGATGGTGCTGGGCCGGCCGCAGTTCGTGCTGCTGCCGCTGTCCGTCGACGCGCGGCCCGCCCCGGTAGCCTCGGCGCACCGTGACACCACCCGACGACGACGCCACCGTCCCCGTCCTGCGTGCACCCGGTCCCCGTCCCGCCCTGGGCCCGCTGCTGCGCGAACGGGCCGATCTGGTGGCGCTCGTGGCGGTCGGTGGCGCGCTCGGGTCGCTCGGGCGGTGGGGCGTCGCGACGGCCCTGCCGGTGCCGGTCACCTCGCCGTCGTGGCCGACCGTGCTGGTCAACCTCACCGGGGCGGCGGCGCTAGCCGCGCTGCTGGTCTGGCTCACCGTCCGGCGGCCCGGCTCGCGCCGGGCGCAGCCGCTGCTCGGGACGGGCCTGCTCGGCGGCTGGACCACGTTCTCGGCGGCAGTCCTCGACGTGCAGGCGCACCTGGCGGCCGGTCGCCTCCCGGCGCTGGCGCTCGCGGTGGGCGTGGGGCTGGTGGCGCCGGTGCTGGCCGCCTGGCTCGCCGCCGCGGCCACCCGCGCCCTCGTGGGCGCACCGGGGGTGGCGCGGTGACGGCGCTGCTCGTGGTGCTCGGGGCCGCCCTGGGGGCGCCGACCCGCTACCTGGCCGACGTCGTCGTGCGGTGGTGGCTGCGGTCGGGGCCGGACGACCTGCCGTGGGGCACGGCCGTGGTGAACCTGGCCGGTTCGCTGCTGATCGGCGTGGTCGCGGGCACGACCCTGGCGCGGCCGTCGTCGGCACTGGCCGCCCTGGTCGGCACCGGCTTCTGCGGCGCGCTGACCACCTACTCGACGTTCTCGGTCGAGACGGTGCGGCTGGTCGAGCGCGGGCGCCCCACGGCCGCCGCGGCGTACGCCGTGGGCAGCCTGGTGGCCGGCGTCGCGCTGTGCGCGGGCGGCTACGCCCTCGCGGTGGCGCTCAGCTGACCTCGGCGATGCGGCCGCGCAGCTGCAGCACCGCCTTGGTGTGCATCTGACAGATCCGCGACTCGGTCACGCCCAGCACCGAGCCGATCTCGGCCAGGGTGAGGCCCTCGTAGTAGTACAGGGTGACGACGATCTTCTCGCGCTCGGGCAGCTGGTCGATCGCGCGCGCCAGCAGGTACTTGGTCTCCTCGCCCTCGAACGCCATCACCGGGTCGACGGCCTTGGCGTCCTTGAGGGTGTCGCCGAGCGACATGCCGCCCTCGCCCTTCTCGGCGCCGGCGGCACCACCGAGGAGCTCGTCGAGGGCGACCACGTTGACGTACGAGACCTGGCTGAAGATCGCGTGCAGGTCGCGCAGCGCGATGCCCATGCGGGCGGCGACCTCGGGCTCGGTGGGCGTGCGGTGCAGCTCGGTCTCGAGCTCGGCGTAGGTGCGCTCCACCTCACGGGCCTTGGACCGCACAGACCGCGGGATCCAGTCCATCGAGCGCAGCTCGTCGATGATCGCGCCGCGGATGCGCGAGAGGGCGTAGGTCTCGAACTTGATCGCGCGCTCGAGGTCGAACTTCTCGATCGCGTCGATCAGCCCGAAGATCCCGTACGACACCAGGTCGGCCTGCTCGACGTTCGGGGGCAGCCCCACACCCACCCGGTTGGCGACGTACCGCACCAGCGGGGAGTAGTTCAGGATCAGCTTCTCGCGGGCTGCGGCGCTGCCGGTGGCCTTGAAGTCCTCCCACAGGACGCGGACCGCGGCCTCCTTGTCGGCCTTGGCCAGCAGGGCGTCGGCCGCCTCGTCGAGGGCCGCCGCCTCCTCCTGCGCGGACGTGGACCGGGTCCCCTGGTCGACGTCCGCCTCGGGGTCGTCGGCGGCCTCGCGGTCGTCGGCGGCCTCGCCCTCGGCGTCGGCCGCGGCGAGCAGCGCGTCGGCCTGCGCGGTCAGGGAGTCGGGGTCCGAGCCGGTCGCGGACCGGTCGACGTCGAGCTTCCCCTCGCCGTCGAGGTCGTTCGTGCTGCGACTCACCGCGCCCCCCTTCGCGTCATGCACGGGGGTGCGCCTGCTGGTACGTGCTGCGCAAGCGCTCCACCGAGACGTGTGTGTACACCTGTGTCGTGGCGAGACTAGCGTGACCGAGCAGCTCCTGGACGCTTCTCAGGTCAGCTCCCCGGTCGAGCAGGTGGGTGGCAGCGCTGTGGCGCAGCGAGTGGGGCGAGGCGTCGACCCCGGTGCCGGTCTCGCGCAGCAGGGCGTGCACGAGGGTGCGCACCTGGCGCTGGTCCCACCGGCGCCCGCGCTGACCGAGCAGGAGCGCGGGGCCCGACCCGGCGGTCGCCAGCAGGGGACGGCCCCGTGACACCCAGTCCCGCACGGCCCGCCCGGCCGGCAGCCCGAACGGCACGGTCCGCTCCTTGTCGCCCTTGCCCACCACCCGCAGCACCGACCGGTCGAGGTCGACGTCGTCGACGTCGAGGCCGACCAGCTCGGCCACCCGGATGCCGGTGGCGTAGAGCAGCTCGAGCGCGGCGCGGTCGCGCAGGTGGCCGGGGTCGCCGTCGTCGGCCCGCACGGTGGCGAGGTCGAGCAGGGCGGCCGCCTGGTCGGCGCGCAGCACGGTCGGCAGGTGCCGCTCGCGCTTCGGCGCGGTGAGCCGGGTCGACGGGTCGTGGCTCATCCGCCCGGTGCGGGCCGCCCAGGAGGTGAACGTGCGCGCCGCCGAGGCGCGCCGGGCCATCGTCGAGCGGGCCAGGCCGGAGCGCGTCATCGCCGCCAGCCACCCCCGCAGCAGCTCGAGGTCGAGGTCGTCGCAGGGCGGCGCCACCCTGTGCGGCGGCGCGGGACAGCAGCTGCCCCACGTCGGCGACGTAGGCGCGCGCGGTGTGGGCCGACCGTCCCCGCTCCGCGGTGAGGAACCGCTGGAAGTCGACCAGCGCGAGCGCGTAGGGCTCGGGCAGGTCCATGGGCACACCGTCGCCGCCGCGGACCCCGCAGGCAAGCAGCCTCCCGGCGTGGCGGCTCGCGGTCTTCCCGCGGGTGGGCGCGGGTGGCACACTCCGCCCGTGACCTCGCCGCGGGGGCGGTGGGGCCGGACCCGAGGAGCAGCAGTGCGCCGCACCACCACCGTCCGCCGGTTCCTGCTCGCCCTGGCGGCGACCGTCCTCGTCGCGGCGGGTGCCGCGCCCGCCACCGCCGTCGCGCCCGCCGCCGCCGCGCCGGCGCCGCCACCGTCGACCGACGTGGTCGGCGGCGAGGCCAGTCCGCGGGCGGCGTGGCCGATGCAGGCGGCGCTGCTGCTGCCGGGCGTGCCGAACGGCTTCGACGCCCAGTACTGCGGCGGCACCCTGGTCGCTCCGCGCTGGGTGCTCACGGCGGCCCACTGCGTGGAGGCCGCCGACGGCGGCGTCATCGCGCCGGACGAGGTGCAGGTGGCCGTCGGCGCCTGGAAGCTGGCCGACATCACCGCGCGCGAGCGGGTCACCGTCACCGAGGTCGTCTCGCACCCGCGCTACCGCTGGCGGCAGTCGTGGGCGGCCGGCCGCAACGACGTCGCGCTGCTGCGGCTGGCCCGCGGGCTGCCGGGCCCGTACGCGCAGCTGGCCGGTCCGGCCCAGGACGGCGCGTGGGGCCCCGGCACGGTGGCCACGGTGGTCGGCTGGGGCACCAAGGAGCACGGGACGCCGAAGTACGCGCGCGTGCTGCGCCAGACCGAGGTGCCGGTCGTCGACGACGCCACCTGCGCGAGCATCTACCCCGAGCTGCACGCCCCGAGCACCCTGTGCGCCGGCTGGCTCGAGACCGGTGGGCGCGACGCCTGCCAGGGCGACTCGGGCGGGCCGCTGTGGGTGCCGGTGCGGGGCACCTGGCGACAGGTCGGCGTGGTCAGCGGTGGCACCGGCTGCGCCGAGCCGGGTCACCCCGGCACCTACGGCGACGTCCGCGGCCTGCACGCCTGGATCGTCAACCAGATCGGCTGAGCCGGCCCCCGGCCCGGCGCCAGACCTGGCGCCCCTCGTCGTCGTGGTCGCGGACGGCGAGGGCGAGCAGCTCGAGGCGGCCCAGCGCCGCCAGCACCGAGGCCGGTGCCGCCCCGGCCGC
Source organism: uncultured Actinomycetota bacterium (assembly GCA_963715595.1). Taxonomy (GTDB): domain Bacteria; phylum Actinomycetota; class Actinomycetes; order Actinomycetales; family CAWJMD01; genus MFD01275-22. Next base: position 680,812 of record OY970255.1, on the reverse strand, counting down.
CACCGCGAGCTGGGCGACGGTGCACCGGCGCCGCGGCGCCAGCGCCTCGTACACCTGCAGGTCGGTGCCCTGCAGGTCGTCGTGCGGCGCCGGTGGCGCCACCGGCCGCGCCGGGTAGAACTCCCCCACCGCGCTGGCCAGCTCGACCACCTCGTCGGCGGTGGTGACGCAGACGGCGCCGTCCTCGCGCAGCAGCCGGTGGCACCCGGCCGAGCCGGCCGACGTCACCGGCCCGGGCACCGCACCGAGCGGACGCCCGAGCCGCACCGCGTGCCGCGCGGTGCTGAGCGCGCCCGAGCGCCAGGCCGCCTCGACCACCACGGTGGCGCCCGACAGGGCCGCGATCAGGCGGTTGCGCTCGAGGAAGCGCCACCGGGTGGGGTCGGCACCGGGCGGGCTCTCGGAGACGACCAGGCCCGCGACGGCGACCTGCGCGAGCAGCCGCTCGTGCGCCCGCGGGTACGCGCGGTCGACCCCGCAGGCCAGCACGCACACCGTGCGCCCCTCGGCCGCGAGCGCGCCCTGGTGCGCGGCGGCGTCGACGCCGAACGCCCCGCCGGACACGACGACCAGGTCGTGCCGGGCGGCGCCGGACGCGAGGTCGACCGCCACGTGCCGTCCGTACGCCGAGACCGCGCGCGACCCGACCAGCGCCACCGACCGCCCGGTGCGCAGGTCGCCGCCACCACGCACCCACAGGCACGCCGGGCGCCGCTCGCGCAGGTCGTCGAGCCCGGCCGGCCAGTCGGGGTCGCCCGGCACCACGAGCCGCCCGCCGAGCGCGAGCACGGCGTCGAGGTCGCGCCGCGGGTCGGTGTGGGCCAGCCGCACCCGCCACCGCTCCGACGCCTCCGCGAGCGCGGCCACCACCCGCGCGCGGTCGACCCGGGTGCCCGTGCCGTCCGCGCCGGCCTCCGGCGTCCCGGCCCCGAGCGGGAGCGGAGCGCCCGTCGCGACGTGCCGCAGGGCCGCGGCCGGTCCGACCCGGTCGGCGACGCGCGCCCCGACGCGGTCGGTGGGCTCGACGACGCGGCTCCAGGCGGCGCGGGCGAGCCGGTCGTCGTCGAGCCAGCCGGGCACCCGACCCGCACCGGCCGCACCGGCGCTCACGCCGCCACCGACAGCCGCTGGCGCATCGTCAGCGCGGTGCCGCAGTGGTCGGCGTCGGGGACGGCGGCGCCGGCGAGGTCGGCCAGGGTCCACGCGACCCGCAGCACCCGGTCGTAGCCGCGCAGCGTCAGCGCGCCCCGCTCCAGCTCGCGGTCGAGGAACGCCGTCGTGGCCGGCGCCAGCCGCCAGCGCGAGCGCAGCGCGGGTCCGGGCGCCGACCCGTTGAGCTTCCAGCCGGTGCCCGCCCAGCGCTCGCGCTGCGCCGCGCGGGCGGCCCGCACCCGCTCGGCCACGACCGCCGTCGGCTCGCCCGGCTCGCCCCGGCGCACCTGGTGCGCACCGACGCCGAACAGCTCGACCTGCAGGTCGACCCGGTCGAGCAGCGGCCCGCTCAGCTTGTCCTGGTAGCGCATCAGCGCCGACGGGGCGCAGGTGCACCCGCGTCCCTGCCCCACGGCCCACCCGCACGGGCAGGGGTTGGCCGCCAGCACCAGCTGGAACCGGGCCGGCAGCACGACGGTGCCCCGGGCCCGCGACAGCACCAGCCGGCCCGACTCGAGCGGCTGCCGCAGCGCCTCGACCACGGTGCGGGCGAACTCGGGCGCCTCGTCGAGGAACAGCACGCCGTGGTGCGCGCGGCTGGCTGCCCCCGGCCCGGCCAGACCGCTCCCGCCGCCGATCACGGAGGCCGCGGACGCGCTGTGGTGCGGGCTCTCGAACGGCGGACGGCGCACCAGCCCGCGGGAGGGGTCGAAGGTGCCCGCCACGGAGTGCACCGCGGTCACCTCGACCGCGTCGTCGTCGTCGAGGTCGGGCAGCAGGCCGGGCAGGCGCGAGGCCAGCATCGTCTTGCCGGCACCCGGTGGTCCGGTGAGCAGCAGGTGGTGCCCGCCGGCCGCGGCGACCTCGAGGGCGTGCCGGCCGGCCTCCTGCCCGACGACGTCGGCCAGGTCGGGGTCGGGGGTGTCGGGGACGTGGGCGTCGCGACCGGCGGTGACCGCACGCGGCGGCAGCGGCACCGGGGACGGCGGCGGGTCCTCCTCCGCGACGTCGGCGCCGTGCAGGCGCAGCACGTCGGCCAGGCCGGTGGCGCCCACCACCTGCGCCCCGGGCACCAGCCGCGCCTCGTGCAGGTTCGCGTGGGGCACCACGACGCGCTCGAAGCCGGCCCGCACCGCGGCCAGCACCACCGGCAGCACCCCGGGCACGGGCCGCAGCCGCCCGTCCAGGCCCAGCTCGCCGACGTGCACGGTGCGCCGGGCCGAGGCGGCGTCGAGGTCGCCGGCCGCCGCCAGCACCGCCACCGCGATGCCGGCGTCGAAGCCGCTGCCGCTCTTGGGCAGGGCCGCGGGCGTGAGGTTCACGGTGACGCGGTGCTGCGGCACGGGCACCCCGCAGTGCGCGAGCGCCGCCCGCACCCGGTCGCGCGCCTCCTGCACCGAGCGGTCGAGGCGTGCCGACCAGCGACAGCGACGGCAGTCCCGGCGCCGACGTGGGCCTCGATCTCGACCGGGTGCGCGGCCAGCCCGACCAGGCACATGGCGCTGGTGCGCCCCAGAGCGCTCACGCCACACCCCGCAGGTGCTGCACCAGGGCCGGCGCGCCGCGACGCAGCAGCACCGCCACCACGTCGACCCGCACGGCGGGCACGCCGCCCAGCGCGGGCGTGGTGCGCACCAGCTCGGCGACCAGCTGCCGCAGCCGGGCCTGCTTGGCCCGGGTGACCGCTTCGGCCGGGTGCCCGAACCCCAGCCCGGTGCGGGTCTTCACCTCGACCGCGACCAGGTCGGCGCCGTCGAGCACCACCAGGTCGAGCTCGCCGTGTCGGCACCGCCAGTTGCGCGCCACCACCCGCATGCCCCGACCGCGCAGGTAGGCCGCGGCCACCGCCTCACCGCGCTGCCCCACCTCGCGACGCCTGCCGGCGCCGCGCCTCGCCCGTACCGTCCTGTCGGCCACCGGCCCCACCTCCGGCACGAACGCTGCCGTGCGGGGGCGAGCGTCCGTCGGCGCGCGGGCGCCGGCTGTGGACGACGGGCCGTCGGCGGGCCCTGTGGACGACGCGGTGGTGCAGCCCGGTGACGGACCCGTCAGCCGCCGAAGCCGGGTGCCTTCGGCACCTCGAGGTCGCTCTTGGCCAGCTCCTCGACGTTGACGTCCTTGAACGTCACGACCCGCACCGACTTCACGAACCGCGCCGAGCGGTAGACGTCCCACACCCAGGCGTCGGTGAGGGTGAGCTCGAACCACACCTCGCCGTCGGCCGAGCGCGGCACCAGGTCGACCCCGTTGGCCAGGTAGAAGCGGCGCTCGGTCTCGACCACGTAGCTGAACAGGCTGACCACGTCGCGGTACTCGCGGTAGAGCGCGAGCTCCATCTCGGTCTCGTAGTCGTCCAGGTCCTCGGCGCTCATCCGCTCGCTTCTCCGCTGGGATCTCCGGGGGCCACGGCGATCAGCTCGCCGGTGCCGCCCGGGTGGTCGCCGCCCATCATGCCGGGAAGGCTCCAGCTCTGCCGGTGCTGGGTGCACGGTCCGAGCCGCTCGAGGGCCTCGGCGTGCGCCGGCGCGCTGTAGCCCTTGTTGACCTCCCACCCGTACCCCGGGTGGGCGCGGGCGTGCCCGAGCATCAGCTCGTCGCGCTCGGTCTTGGCCAGCACCGACGCCGCGGCCACCGCCGCGCAGCGCAGGTCGGCCTTGATCTGCGTGCGCACGACCGGGCCGGGCGCGAAGGCGTCGACACCGTCCCAACCGTCCCAGCCGTCGGCGCCCTCGCCCGGCGAGACCGCCTCGAGCGGGACGTCGAACAACGTCGGCTGCGGCGGGCTGTACCAGTCGTGGTTGCCGTCGAGCAGCACCAGCGACGGCACCACCGGCAGCTGCGCCACCGCGCGCCGGCCGGCCAGGCGCAGGGCGCGCATGATGCCGATCTCGTCGATCTCCCACGCCTGCGCGTGCCCGACGCCCCAGGCGGGCGCCCACCGGCGCACCCGCGGCGCGAGCCGGGCCCGCGCCAGCGGCGTCAGGAGCTTGGAGTCGCGCAGGCCGACCGGCGCCGACCGCGTGCCCAGGTCGACCACGACGACACCGACCGTGACCGGCCCCGCGAGCGCGCCGCGCCCGACCTCGTCCATGCCGGCCACGAGGGCGTGGCCCGAGCGCAGGTAGGCGCGCTCGGCGCGCAGGGTGGGCGTGGGTCCGGCCATCGGTGCGTCAGCGGTGCCGCGTCGGGTCAGCCCTGCGGGGCGGGGACGACGTCGAACACCTCGGGGTGGTCGGACAGCGTGCTGAACCGGTCGAGCGGCCAGAACAGCAGCACCGCGCGGCCCACGACCTCGTCGGTCGACACGGTGCCGCCGCCGGGGAGGTCCTGGTGGTAGCGCGAGTCCTGGCTGAAGCCGCGGTTGTCGCCCATCACCCAGACGCGGCCCTCGGGCACCGTGACGTCGAAGGTCAGCGTGCTCGGCGCGGTGCCGTCGGGCAGGTAGGTCTCCTCGACCGGCTCGCCGTTGACGGTGAGCCGTGCGTCGGCGTCGCAGCACACGACCCGGTCGCCCGGCAGCCCGATCACGCGCTTGATCAGGTGCTCGCCGGCGTCCTGGGGCAGCACGCCGACGAAGGTCAGGACGTCGACGGCGGCCTGCGACAGCCCGCTGCGCTCGGGGACGACCGAGGTGTCGAGCCACCCGCCCGGGTCGCGGAACACGACGACGTCGCCGCGCTCGAGGTCGAACGGCCCCGGCTCGAGCAGGCTGACCAGCACCCGGTCGTTGCGCACCAGGGTCTGCTCCATCGACTCGGACGGGATGTAGAACGCCTGGGCGAGGAAGGTCTTGATCAGCAGCGACAGCACCAGCGCGGTGCCGATGACGACGACGCCCTCGCGCAGGGCGCCGACCACCCCGCCGCGGCGCCGCGCGTGCCGGGCCTCGCGGCGCCGGGCACGCCGCTCGGCGGCCGTCGGCGGCCGCTCGGGGGTGGGGTCGTCGGCCGGGGGCGCACCCACGGTGCCGGCGTCGTCGTCGTGCGTGCTCACGGGTTCCCCTCGACTGCGTGCCCGGAGCCGCTGCCCGAGCCCGGTACGGACATCTTGCCCCCTGGACCGACGACGGCCACCACCCGGCCCACGACCTGGTCGACGGGCACCATGCCGCCGCGGGGGTCCCCGAGGTGCGCCCGCGAGTCGGCCGACGCGCTGCGGTGGTCGCCCAGCACCCACAGCGCGCCGTCGGGCACGACGACGTCGAAGCGGACGTCGCTCGGCTCGTCGCCGGGGAACAGATAGGGCTCCGCGAGCGGCTCGCCGTCGACGGTGAGCCGGCCGTCCGCGGCGCAGCAGGTGATCCGCTCGCCGCCCACGCCGACCACCCGCTTGACCACGTGGTGGTCGCCGAGCGGCAGCCCGAGCCAAACCGCGACGAGCTCGAGCGCCGCCCGCGCGGGCGGGGGCTTCTCACTGAAGCCGAAGACGCCGCGGCCGTCGAACACGACGACGTCGCCGCGCCGCGGCTCCCGGTCGGCCACCCGCACCAGCACGCGGTCGCCGGGCTGGAGCAGGGGTTCCATCGAGCCGGACGGGATGGCGTAGACCTGCAGCACGAAGGTGCGCACCAGGGCGTGCACGACGAGGACGACGAGCAGGATCAGCAGGCCCTCACGCACGAACCCCCGACCGCGGGCGGTCGGGGGTCGGCGCAGCGAGCGCGAGCGGCTCGGCGGTGCGGATCGGTTCAGCGGGACACCGGGGTGTCGCGCTTCTCCTTGATCTTGGCGGCCTTGCCGCGCAGGTTGCGCAGGTAGTAGAGCTTGGCCCGCCGGACGTCGCCGCGGGTCACGAGCTCGACCTTGTCGATGACCGGGGAGTGCACCGGGAAGGTGCGCTCGACGCCGACGCCGAAGCTGACCTTGCGGACCGAGAACGTCTCGCGGACGCCACCGCCCTGCCGGCGGATGACGACGCCCTGGAAGACCTGGACGCGCGAGCGGGTGCCCTCGACGACCTTCACGTGGACCTTGACGGTGTCACCGGCCCGGAACGGGGGGACGTCGTCGCGGAGCGAGGCGGCGTCGACGTTGTCGAGGATGTGCATGGCTGTTCTCCCCGCTGGTGCCACAGGTCACCGGCGCGCTGGTCGGGACCCGAGGGTCTGCCGACGAAGTGGTCAGGGTGTCGTGCTGGTCCGGCCGTTCGCACCGCGCACCCCCTGTGGCAGGGGCGGCGCGCGGCCGCAGCACGAGGAGCCAGTCTGCCACAGCGCTCAGGCGCCGGAGAAATCGTCCTGCCCGGGCGCGGTCGCGGTGTCGAGCACCTCGCGGTCGCGGGCGTCCAGCCGGGCCGGGTCGAGCCGGGCGACCAGGTCGGGCCGGCGCGCGGCGGTGCGCTCCAGCGCCCGGTCGCGGCGCCAGCGGGTGATCCGCGCGTGGTGGCCGGAGCGCAGCACCTCCGGGACGGCGAGGCCGCGCCAGCTCTCGGGCTTGGTGTAGACGGGGTGCTCCAGCAGGCCGTCGGCGTGCGACTCCTCGACCAGCGAGTGCGGGTTGCCCACCACCCCGGGCAGCAGCCGCCCGACGGCCTCGACCACCGCGAGCACGGCCACCTCTCCCCCGTTGAGCACGTAGTCGCCCAGGCTGAGCGGCGTCACCCGCCCCCGGGTGGCGGCGTCGTCGAGCACGCGCTCGTCGATGCCCTCGTAGCGCCCGCAGGCGAACACCAGCCACGGCTCCTCGGCGAGGTCGTGCGCCGTGGCCTGGTCGAAGACCTGCCCGGCGGGCGAGGGCACCAGCAGGTGCGGCGCGGCCTGCGCCCCGAGCGCCTCGCGGCCGGCCGCGAGCACGTGGTCGAGCGCCTCGCCCCACGGCTCGGGCCGCATCACCATGCCGGCCCCGCCGCCGTACGGGGTGTCGTCGACGGTGCGGTGCCGGTCGTGGGTGAAGTCGCGCAGGTCGTGCACGTGCAGGTCGAGCAGACCGCTCTCGGCCGCGCGGCCCAGCAGCGACAGCCGCAGCGGTGCGAGGTAGTCGGGGAAGATCGTGACGACGTCGACCCTCACAGCTCGTCCAGCAGGCCGCCCGGCGGGTCGGCCACGACGCGTCCTCCCGCGACGTCGACCACGGGCACCAGCGCGCTGACGAACGGGATGCGCCCGGTGCGGCCGTCGGGCAGGCGCAGCACGAGCAGGTCCTGGGCCGCGCCGTGCTCGACGCCGGCGACCTCGCCGAGCAGCGCGCCCGACGGGTCCTCGCAGCGCAGCCCGACCAGCTCGTGGTCGTACCAGGCGTCCGGCTCGTCGGAGGCCGCCGCCTCGGCCAGCAGCAGCGTGCCGCGCAGACCCTCCGCCCCCTCGCGGCCGTGCACCTCGGCGAAGGTGAGCAGCAGCCGGCCGTTGTGGTCGCGCACGGTCTCGATCGTCAGCGGCCCGGCGTCGGCGGGATCGGTGGCCAGCCGGGCGCCGGGCGCGAACCGGCCCGCGGGGTCGTCGGTGCGCACCTCGACGCTCACCTCGCCCCGCACGCCGTGCGGCTTGCCCACGCGTGCCACGACCACCTCGGTCACCGCTGCTCCTCGTCCTCGTGCTGCTCGTGGTGCTGCTCGTCGGCGTCCATGCTCCCAGGCGCGCGTCCCGCCCCCGCGCCCCGGACGCGCGACCGCCCCCGGACGCGGGGTCCGGGGGCGGTGCGGTGGGGCTGGGTGGGCGGGATCAGCGACGTCCCACCCGGTCGACGTCGACGACGTCGATGCGGACGGGGCCGTCGGTGCTGACGGCACCCATCACCGTGCGCAGGGCCTTGGCCGTGCGGCCGGCGCGGCCGATCACGCGGCCGAGGTCGTCGGGGTGCACCCGGACCTCGAGCAGCGCACCGCGCCGCTGCGACTTCTGGGTGATCCGGACCTCGTCCGGGTGGTCGACGATGCCCCGCACGAGGTGCTCGAGGGCGTCGGCGAGCACGCTCAGCCCTCGGCCTTCGCCTCGTCGCCCGTCGCGCTCACGTCGGGCCGGGTCTCCTCGGCACCGGGGCTGCGCTCGGCCGGCGTCTCGGACTCGGGCGCCTCGGGAGCGGGCGCGTCGGCCTTCTTGGCGGCCTTCTTGCGCGCGGTGGTGGCGTCCTTGGTCGGCTCGTCGAGCGACTCCTTGGACGCGGCGTCGAACGCGGCCTTCTTGTCGGCCTTCGGCTCGGCGACGCGCAGGGTGCCCTCGGCGCCCGGGAGGCCCTTGAACTTCTGCCAGTCACCGGTGACCTTGAGCAGCGCGAGCACCTGCTCGCTCGGCTGCGCGCCGACGCCGAGCCAGTACTGCGCCCGCTCTGAGTCGATGTCGATGAGCGAGGGCTCCTCGGTGGGGTGGTACTTGCCGATCTCCTCGATCGCCCGACCGTCGCGCTTGGTGCGCGAGTCGGCGACGACGACGCGGTAGTACGGAGCCCGGATCTTGCCCAGGCGCTTGAGGCGGATCTTGACGGCCACGGGTGTGGTGTCTCCTTGTCAGGTCTGCGGGGTGAGCGGTGCGGCGCCGCGTGGGGCACGGGCCGGGACCGCTCGGACGGACGCGTCGCGGGCGGGTAGAGGGCCGCACCGTGCGCGTACAGCCGACCATTGTGCCAGACCCGCGCGGGTGCGGCGCCCACGCGCGGGCCCGGCGCCGGCGACCTAGCGTGATCGGGTGCAGACGTTCCTGCCCTACCCCGGCTTCGGGCGCAGCGCCGCCGTCCTGGACGACCCCCGGCTGGGCAAGCAGCGGGTCGAGACGCTGCAGATCCTGCGGGCGCTCGTGCTCGACGACTACGGGTGGGCCAACCACCCCGCCACGCTGATGTGGCGCGGACGGGTGCCCGCGCTGGTGGCGTACGGGCTCGCGTGCGTCCGCGAGTGGGTGGGGCGCGGCCACGCCGACTCGACCGCCGACCTGCTCGCGGAGTTCGCGCCCCAGGTCGTCGGCCTCGACCAGGACGACCTCGCTGCTGCGGGGCTGCTCCCGTCCTGGCTCGGCGACCCCGCCGTGCACGCCAGCCACCGGGCTGCCCTGCTGCGCAAGGACCCCGCGTTCTACGCCGGACGGGTCGACCAGGAGGACCCCGACCTCCCCTACGCCTGGCCGGCACCTGACGCCGACGGACCGGCGGCACCGGACGGGCGGCGCCTGCACGTCGTGCGCCCGACCGGGGTCGGCGTGCTCGGCCGGTTCCTGCACGACGGGGTGGTCGGTCTCGGGACCTCGTCCGGCCTGGAGGACGACCTGTCCGGCGCCCGCGGCGAGGACCTGCCCGCGCTGCTGCGCGCCCGGGCCCCCGGTCGACGCGCCGGCAAGGCGCTGCGCCAGCTCGCCGTCCTGCTCGACGACCTCGACCAGGGTGCGTCCGTCGCGGTGCCGGTCGAGGACGGGCGGGCCCTGCTGCTCGGCACCGTGCGCGGCGGCTACGCGCACTCGGTCGACGGCACCCACCCGGTGCACCGGCGCCCCGTGACCTGGGACGGCGGCCGCGTCCCCCGCGAGGCGCTGCGTCCGCTCGGGGTGCTCCAGGACCCGCGCGAGCTGTTCGCCGTCACCGTCGACGGCTGACGGTGGCCGGTCCTACGGTGCCCGCGTGGCCACACCCCTCCCGCTCGCCGACCGCCGCGCCCACCTGCCGGTACTGGCCGACGCGTCCGCCCGGTTCCGCGAGGTGCTCGCGGCCGCCGACGGCGCCGCCCGGGTGCCCACCTGCCCGGGCTGGGACGCCGACGACCTGCTGTGGCACCTCGCCGAGGTGCAGCTGTTCTGGGCGGGGGTGGTGGCGGGCGGGGTGCAGGACGACGCCGGCGTCAAGGCGGTGGAGGCCGCGAAGCCCGACCGGCCGCGCGACCGCGACGCCCTGCTCGCGCTGTCCGAGAGCGCCACGCTCGCGCTGGTCGCCGCCCTCGACGGCCGCGACCCCGACGCGCCTGCCTGGTCGTGGCACGGTCCGGAGCAGACGGTCGGGTTCACGCTGCGGCGCCAGCTGCACGAGGTGCTCGTGCACCGCGCCGACGCCGAGCTCACCGTCGGGGCCGACCTCACGCGGGCGGAGGGCGACCTCGCCGCCGACGGGGTGGACGAGCTGCTGCGGGTGATGTGGGGCCTGCCGGACGGCGATTGGGCCACCTGGCACCCGTCCGCGCACCTGGTCGAGGTGGCGGCGACCGACACCGGCCACCGCTGGACGCTGCGCCTCGGCCGCTGGACCGGCACCGGTCCGCAGTCGGGCACCGCCTTCGACGAGGCCACCGCCGTGGTCGAGGACTCCCCCGCCGCCGACGAGGCCGTCGCGGCGCGCGTGAGCGGCACCGCCGCCGCCCTCGACCTGGCGCTGTGGGGACGCGGCGACGAGGGCGTCGAGCGTTTCGGCGACCCGGACGCGCTCGCCGTCCTCGACGAGGTGGTCGCGGTCGGCGTGCAGTGAGCGCACCGACGCCCCGACCGCGCTGCGGCCGGGGCGTCGACGGGCGGGCGGTGCGGGGTCAGCCCCCGGCGACCGCCCGGATCAGGGTGCCGGACGGGGTGTCGCCCGACAGCTCCCAGAAGAACAGGCCGCCGAGGCCCTGGGACCGCGCCCAGGCCCGCTTCGAGCCGATCGTCTGCGGGGTGTCGTAGCTCCACCACTGGTTGCCGCAGTGGGCGTACGCCGTCCCGCCGACCGTGCCCGTGGCCGGGCAGCGCTGGGCGAGCACCTCGTAGTCGTCGATGCCCTGCTCGTACTGCCCCGGGGCGGGGCCGGTGGCCGATCCGCCGGGTGCGGACTGCGTCACGCCCGTCCAGCCGCGGCCGTAGAACCCGATCCCGAGCAGGATCTTCTCCGCCGGAATGCCCTGCGCCCTCAGCTTGGCCACCGCCGCGTCGGCGTGGAAGCCGGCCTGCGGGATGCCCGGGTACGACGTCAGCGGCGAGTGCGGGGCCGTCGGCCCCTGGGCGTTGAACGCGCCGAAGTAGTCGTAGGTCATCGGCATGATCCAGTTCAGCTTCTGCGCGGCCGCGCCGTAGTCGGTGGCGTCGATCTTGCCGCCGCTGCTGCCGTCGGCGGTGATGGCCGCCGTCACGAGCGCGTCCGGGCCGAACTCGCTGCGCACCGCGCTGATCACCCGGTCGAAGGCCTGCGGGCCGCTGCTGTCGCAGCTGAGGCCGCACGCGTTCGGGTACTCCCAGTCGATGTCGATGCCGTCGAACACGTCGGCCCAGCGCGGGTCCTCGACCAGCGCCTTGCACGAGCGGGCGAAGCCCTGCGGGTCGGCCGCCGCCTGGGTGAAGCCGCCCGACCACGTCCAGCCGCCGAACGACCAGATCACCTTCAGGTGCGGGTGCTTCGCCTTGAGCTCGCGCAGCTGGTTGACGTTGCCGCGCAGCGGCTGGTCCCAGGTGTCGGCCACCCCGTCGACGCTGTCCTGCGCGGTGAAGGCCTTGTCGAGGTCGGCGTACGAGTCGCCGATCGAGCAGCGTCCGCCCGTGGTGTTGCCGAAGGCGTAGAGGATGTGGGTGAGCCGGGCGGCCGAGCCGCTCGTGTCGATGTCCTTGACCTGGTAGTCGCGGCCGTAGGTCGCCCAGTTGGTGTGGTACCCGACCACGAGGTCGTCACCGGGCGAGGTGGTGGGGGGCGGCGTCGTGGGGGGCGGCGTCGTGGGGGGCCGGGGTCGTGGGCGGGGTCGTCGTGGGCGGTGGCGTGGTCGGCGGGTTCGTGGGACCGCCTCCGCCGCAGGGGTTCCCGTTGACCGTGCACGACACGGGGGCCCGGAAGGCGCCCGAGCCGATGTAGCCCCACGACTGGCTCGCGCCGGCGCCGAGGCTGCCCGCCCACGACGTCGAGCGGGCGGTCCAGGTGTTGCCGCTGCGGGTCACGTCCGCGTCCCACGAGGAGGTGATGGCGGTGCCGGCCGGGAGCTCGAGCACCACCGTCCACGAGCCGACCGACGTCGACCCGCCGTTGCTGACCGTCACCCGGGCCTCGTGCCCCGAGCCCCAGTCCGAGGTGGCGGCCACCGTGGCCGTCACCCCTCCTGCGCCGTTCGCCGCCATGAGGGGCAGCAACGCCGCGGCCAGGGCCACCGTGGCTCCTGCCACGACTCCCCGCGTCCAGTTCCGTGCCATCGGGCGCACCTCCGAGTAGCTGGATATCGATTTGTTAAGGGTCTTGCTAAATCCGGGAACGTAGACCCGGGTGCGCGGACGGGTCAAGGGTTTGGTCCGGATGCGTCCCTTTCGCGGGGTGCGCGTCGCAGGCGCACCGCGCCTGGAGGAACGTGAGCAGCGCGAGCAGCCCCCAAGCCTCGGCCTCGCGCCGGGAGCGCCCGCGCGACCAGCTCGGCGAGCCACATCGCGTCGCTCGCGAGGCTGCCGCCGCCGCGGACGGGTCGAGGTAGGCCGGCGTTGTAGGCCAGGCAGATCACGGTGAGCACGTCGTCGAGTCGGGCCGCGAGGGCGATCGCCGCTCCGGCACCGAGAACGGGATGCCGGCCGGCAGCGATCTTGCGCTTGGCGCGCACCAGGCGCTGCGCCATCGTCGCCTCCGGGACCAGGAACGCCCGCGCGATCTGCGCCGTCGTCATGCCCGACCACCGCCCGCAGCGTCAGCGCGAGCCGCGCCTCGACGCCGGCAGCGCCGGGTGGCAGCAGCCGAACAGCATCGGCAAGCCGCTCGTCCGGCGTGCCGTTCCGCCCGGGATCGCGGGCGGCCGCGGCGAGCCACGTCGCCGGCGGGTCGTCGGCGAGCCGTCGGTCGACCGCGTACCGCGCGCCGCAGCAGGTCGATCGCCCGTCGCCGCGCGGTGAGCGGTCAGCCATCGCCGCGCGGTTCGGCGGGCACCCCGTCGCGACGGCCAGGTGCGCAGCGCCGTCGACCATCGCCTCCTGCACCGCCTCCTCGGCGACGTCGAAGTCGCCGGCGCCGACGGTGCAGGTGCGCCACGACCAGCCGCCGCCTCGCGCCGGACGACCCGGGCAGAGCCGCGTCGCCCGCAGGTCCGCAGTGCTCGCCGGGCCCGCGGACGCCGGGCGTCACGAGCTCGCTGCCGCCCGCTCCAGCGCCGAGCTACGTCGTCGACCACCGGACGGATCTCGACCGCTGACCCCGGGCAGCTGCAGCGACGGCCAGTGCTTGCACCATGCGCGATCGCCGCGTCGAGGTCCGGCACGTCGATGACGCTGAACCCCCCGATCCGCTCCTTCGCCTCGCTGTACGGCCCGTCGACGACCACGGGCTCGGCGCCGTCGCCGCCCGACCGGATCGTGGTGGCGGTCGCGAGGGCGGCTGGAGCTCGGCGCCGCTGTCGGTGAACGCGGCGCCGTGCTCGCCGAACCAGCGCGTAGATCTGCCTGGTACACCTCCTGCTGCCGCTCGGCCGGGACGGCGCTCGAGCTGGTCGGGCGGTGTCGACGTACATCAGGACGTACTTCATGGCGGGCTCCTTCGGGCCGGGTGGGACATGACACCCCTTCCACGAGCCCCGACGCCAGATCTCGACACCTCCGGCGGACGTCGGATCAGACGGTGCGGCCGCGGAGCACCACGTGCCGGGGGTGCGCGAGCACGCCGACGTCGGCGCGCGGGTCGGACGCGTAGACCACCAGGTCGGCGGACGCGCCCTCCTCCAGCGCGGGCCGGCCGAGCCAGGCGCGGGCGGCCCAGCAGCCGGCGTCCAGGGCGTCCAGGGGCGTCAGCCCGGCGGTGACCAGCTCGGCGACCTCGGAGGCCACCAGTCCGTGCGGGAGCGAGCCGCCGGCGTCGGTGCCGACGTAGACCGGCACCCCGGCCTCGTGCAGCGCGGCCACCGTCCCGTACCGGCGCGAGTGCAGCGCCAGCATGTGGTCGGCCCACGCGTCGAACCTCCCGCGCGCGGGCTCGGCGAGCCGCGGGAACGTCGCGATGTTCACCAGCGTGGGCACGACCGCGACGCCCGCCGCCGCCGCGACCTCGACGTCGGCCCCCCGGAACCCCGTGCCGTGCTCGATCCCGTCGATGCCGGCCGCGAGCAGGTCGGCCAGGCACTCCTCGCCGAAGCAGTGGGCGGTGACCCGTGCACCCTCGGCGTGGGCCGCGGCGATACCCTCCCGCAGCGCGTCGAGCGGCCAGCACGGGCGCGAGATCGCCTGCCGCGCGGTCGATCCAGTCGCCGACGATCTTCACCCAGCCGTCGCCGGCACGGGCCTCCTGCGCCATGTACGCGGGAAGCTCGTCGGGCTCGATCTCGTGCGCGAAGTTGCGGATGTAGCGCCTCGTGCGGGCGATGTGGCGGCCCGCGCGGACCACGCGCGGCAGGTCGTCGCGGTCGTCGATCCACCGGGTGTCGGCGGGGCTGCCGGCGTCGCGGATCAGCAGCGTCCCGGCGTCGCGGTCGGCGGTGGCCTGGGCCTCGCTGGTGGCGGCGTCGACGGCGCCGTGGGCGTCGAGCCCCACGTGGCAGTGGGCGTCGACGAGTCCCGGCAGCGCCCACCCCCGCACGGTCGTCACGTCGTGGCCCGGCCCGGGCGCGGTGAAGTGTGACGCGCCCGTCGAGCACCCAGAGCCCGTCGACCTCCTGGTCGCGACCGGTGAGCACCGGGCCCTGCACGCGCAGCACGTCCGCCATGCTCCGAACCTACGCGGACGGCCGCCCGCGCGCCGGGCTCAGACCGACTGGCACGCCGGTTCCCGCGCGGCGCGGCGCGCCCGCCGGACGGCCACTCCGTCGCGCATCAGCGGGCGGTCGTCGGAGTCGAGCACCTGCTCGAGCCGGTCGCCCCGCACGGTCAGCACCGAGCCGACCGGCAGCGCCAGCGCCGGGATCACGGTGGGCCGGTGCACGAGCAGGCGGTGCACGGGCACCGGCACGGGGTCGGCGAGCGCGTCGACGCCGGGGGTGAGCGGGCCGGTGACGAACCACCCGCTGCCGCTGCCCTCGGGGACGTTGCGCACCAGGTGCAGCACAGGCTCGTCGAGCACGTCGCCGAGGACGCGGACGGTCTGGTCGTAGGCGACGGGGACGGGGTCGGAGACGTCGAGGTAGGCCATCAGGTCGCGGGTCGCCGCCTGCACGCGCAGCGTCGTGCTGATCTCGGGGCGCAGGTCGACGCCCGGGTCGCGGGCGAAGTCGGGCTCGCAGACCTGCAGGCGACCGTCCGGCTCGCGTCGCAGCACCAGCACCGACCACCCGAACCGCAGGACCGCCCCCGGGTGCAGCGCGATGCCCTGCTCGTGCGCGGCGGACAGCCGCTGGAGGAGCCAGGGGACGTGCTCGGCCGCGGAGTCGACGCAGTCGACGCTGACGTGCTCCTCACCCAGTCGGGTGCTCCACCGCCCCACGGTCAGCGACCGAGGAACTTCTCGAAACCTGGTGGGAGAGAGGCGGGATCGAAGGCCTCGAGCGCGTCGTCGTCGGCCGCACCCAGCCCGAAGGCCGAGCCGGACGGCGCCTTGGCGCGCTCCTGCGCCTCCTGCTGCGCGCGCTTGGCCGGATTGCCCGAGCGCGCCTTGCCCTTCTTCCCCGAACGCGCGGCGGCCTGCTTGCCACGCGACTTCTTGCTGCCACCCGCACCGGGCAGACCCGCCATGCCGCCGCGGCCCGGCACGCCGGGCATGCCCGGGATGCCGCCGCCGTTGCGCATCTGCCGCATCATCTTCTGCGCGTCGGCGAACCGCTCCAGGAGCTGGTTCACCTCCGTGACCGTGACGCCCGAGCCCTTGGCGATGCGCGAGCGGCGCGAGCCGTTGATGACCTTGGGCTGGTAGCGCTCCTGCGGCGTCATCGACCGCACGATCGCCTCGATGCGGTCGATCTCGCGCTCGTCGAACTGCTCGAGCTGCTCGCGCATCTCGCCCATGCCGGGGAGCATGCCCAGCATCTTCTTCAGCGACCCCATCTTGCGCAGCCCCTGCATCTGCTGCAGGAAGTCGTCGAAGGTGAAGTCCTCCCCGGCCCCGAACTTGCGCGCCATCTCGGCGGCCTCGTCGGCCTCGAAGGCCTTCTCGGCCTGCTCGATCAGGGTGAGCACGTCACCCATGTCGAGGATGCGCGAGGCCATCCGGTCGGGGTGGAAGGGCTCGAAGTCGGTGAGCTTCTCACCGGTCGAGGCGAACAGCACCGGCCGGCCGGTGACGGTGGACACCGACAGGGCCGCGCCGCCGCGGGCGTCGCCGTCGAGCTTGGTGAGCACCACGCCCGTCAGGCCCACGCCCTCGAGGAACGCCTGGGCGGTCTGCACGGCGTCCTGGCCGATCATCGCGTCGACGACGAACAGCACCTCGTCGGGCGTGACCGCCGCCTTGATGTCGGCCGCCTGCTGCATCAGCTCGGCGTCGACGCCGAGCCGGCCGGCGGTGTCGACGACCACGACGTCGAACTGCTTGGCGCGCGCCTCGTCCATGGCGCGTCGGGCGACCGCCACCGGGTCGCCGACGCCGTTGCCCGGCTCGGGGGCGAAGACGGTGACGCCCGCGCGCTGGCCGACCACCTGCAGCTGGTTGACCGCGTTGGGGCGCTGCAGGTCGGCCGCCACGAGCAGCGGCGCGTGCCCCTGCTCCTTCAGCCAGTGACCCAGCTTGCCGGCGAGCGTCGTCTTCCCCGCGCCCTGCAGGCCGGCGAGCATGATGACGGTCGGGGGGTTCTTGGCGAACGTCAGCCGGCGCTGCTCGCCGCCGAGGATGGCGACCAGCTCGTCGTTGACGATCTTGACGACCTGCTGGGCCGGGTTGAGGGCCTGGGAGACCTCCTCGCCGAGCGCCCGCTCGCGGACCCGGGCGGCGAACTCGCGCACGACGGGCAGGGCGACGTCGGCGTCGAGCAGCGCGCGCCGGATCTCGCGGACGGTCGCGTCGACGTCGGCCTCGGAGAGCCGACCCTTGCCGCGCAGGTTCTTGAACGTGGCGGCGAGACGGTCGGAGAGCGTGGCGAACACGGGTGGGGTCCTTCGGGTCGGGATCGCTCCCAGCCTAAGGGGTCCGTCCGCGTCCTCGGGTGGTGCGTGGGCCGGGTCACCCGGATACTGCGGAGGTGCCAGCCGAGAGAGGTCGAGCCAGGGTCGACCGGGTCCGCACGGCGCTGGCCGAGCAGCTGCGCTCCCGGGTCGCCGGCGACGACGCGGCCGAGCACGCGCGACGGATCTGGGGCGCCGAGGGCGAGCGCTGGTTCACGCCCGAGGACCCGGTCTGGCGCGTGCACGCCGACGCCTCGATGTTCGTCGGCGGCATCCGCGCCCTGCTGCTGCAGTCGCTGCACCCCCTCGCGATGGCGGGCGTGGCCGGGCACAGCGGCTACCGCGCCGACCCGTGGGGACGCCTGCAGCGCACCAGCCACTACCTGGCGACGACCACGTTCGGCACGGTCGAGGACGCCGAGGCGGCGATCGACGCCGTGCGGGCCGTGCACTCCCGGGTGCGCGGCCGCGCCGCCGACGGTCGCCGCTACTCCGCCGACGACCCCCACCTGCTCACCTGGGTGCACCTGGCCGAGGTCGACAGCTTCCTGGAGACCTACCGGCGGCACGGGCCCGAGCGCCTCGACCCCGCCGAGGAGGACCTCTACGTCGAGCAGGCGGGTGTCGCCGCGGCGCGGCTGGGCGTACCCGCTCCCCCGCGCACGGTCGCCGAGCTGGCCGAGGGGCTGCGCGGCTACCGGCCCGAGCTGGTGGCGACGCCCGCGGCCCGCGACGCCGCGCGCTTCCTGCTGCTGCAGCCGCCGCTGCCGCTCGCGGCGCGTCCCGGGTACGGCGCGCTGGCCGCTGCCGCGGTGGCGTCGCTGCCGGTGTGGGCCCGACGCCGCCTGCGGCTGCCGGTGCTGCCCGTCACCGAGCGCGTCGTCGTCCGCACGCTGGGCGACGCCGCCACCGGCGTGGTGCGCTGGGCGATGGGTGCGCCGGCCGTGGCCACCGACCGCCGCTCGGCGTCCTGACGGCCCGTCCGGTCAGCGCGGGCTCCACGCGGCCGCCGCCATCAGCGCGCCGACGACGACGCCGGTGCGGGCCGCCGCCAGGCGCCCGCCCCGCTCGGGACCGTCCTCGGCCTCGGTCAGGTACAGCACGTCGACCGCACGCCCGCCGTGCGTGGCGACGTGGGCCGACCGCACGTCGACGTGCAGGTCGCGCAGCGTCGCGCCGAGGGCGTGCAGCAGCCCGGGACGGTCGACCGCGCGGACCTCGAGCACGGTGGCGTCGGCCGAGGCGCCGGGGAGCACCACGACCCGGGGGCCGGCCGGGTCCATCGAGCTGCGCCCCGGGCGCCACGCGGCCTCGCGCCGGGCCAGCCGGTCCAGGACGCTCGTGTCGCCCTCGGCGAGGCGCACCAGGCCCGTGCGCAGCAGGCCGGCGTCGGCCACCGAGGTCGAGGAGTGCACCGACCAGGTGTCGACCGCCACGTGCTCGACGGTGCGTACCAGTGCCGAACGCACCCCCAGCCCGTGCGAGGCGAGCAGGCCGGCGCAGTCGGCGAACAGGCCGGGACGGTCGGGTGCCACGAGCGTCACGGTCTGCACGCCGTCGAGCACGCCGACCTCGACACGGGGCGAGCCGTCGGCCCGCACCCGCTCGACCAGGTCGGACTCGTCGGGCGTCAGGGGTCCGGGGCCCTGCGGCTCGGCCCCGCGCAGGCTCGAGCGGGCGCGGGCGAGCAGGTCGTCGACCAGGCGTCGGCGCCACGGCGTCCAGGCGGCCGGCCCGGCGGCGACGGCATCGGCCTCGGTGAGGGCGCGCAGCAGGTCGAGCAGGTCCTCGCGCCCGTCGACGGCGGCGACGAGCGCCTCGACCGTGCGGGGGTCGTCGGGGTCGCGCCGGGTGGCGAGCTCGACCAGCGTCAGGTGCTCGCGCACCAGCCGCTCGATCGTCGCGGCGTCGGGACCGGACAGGCCGAGCCGCACCGCGGCGCGGTGCGCGACCGGGGCGCCGACGCTGCTGTGGTCCATGGCACCGGGCAGCTTGCCGATGTCGTGCAGCAGCGCGGCGACGAGCAGCAGGTCGGGACGCGAGACGCGGTCCAGCAGCCCGGACGCCTCGACGCAGGTCTGCACGAGGTGGCGGTCGACGGTGTGGCGGTGGACGGCGGTGCGCTGCGGGCGGTTCCGCACACCCGCCCACTCGGGGAACCAGGTCGTCGCCAGGCCCGCCTGGTCGACCGTCTCCCACACCCCGACCAGGGCCTCGCCGGAGCCGAGCAGCCGCACCAGCGCCTCGGTGGCCTCGGCCGGCCAGGGCGTCGGCAGCGGGACGGAGGTCTGCGCCAGGTGCGCCGCCGTCACCGGCGACAGCGGCAGCCCGTGGACCGCGGCCGCGGCGGCGGCGCGCACGCAGATGGTGGGGTCGCTCACGGGAGCCGCGGCCGACGACAGCACGACCTCGCCCTCGTGCTCGACCAGACCGGGTTCGAGCGGACGCAGCCGCGGCCGCTGCCGGCGCAGGCCCCGGCGGCGGGTGGTGGCGCCGCGCGCCCGCCGGATCGTGAGGTCCAGGGAGTGCGCGATCGCGCGGGCGCTGGTGGCGACCTCGGTGAGCAGCGCGTCGGCGTCGGGCAGGCCGAGCGCGACCGCGACGGCGTCCTGCTCGGCCAGCAGCAGCCGCTCCCCGGGGCGTCCGGTGACGGCGTGCAGGGCGTCGCGCACGTCGAGCAACCGGGTCGCGGCGTCCTCGACGACCCCGTGGGGGGCGTCGGCGAGCCAGCTGGCGACGACGGCGTGCAGCACGACGACGTCGCGCAGCCCGCCGCGGGCCTCCTTGAGGTCTCCCTCCAGCAGGTAGGCCAGCTCTCCGTGGCGCCGGCTGCGCTCGGCGAGCGAGTCGGCCACCTCGTCGAGGCGTCCGCGGGCGCCGGAGCGCCACTGCTCGCGCAGCACCTCCCGGGCGCGCAGCGCGAGGGTGGCGTCGCCGGCGACGACGCGCAGGTCGAGCAGCCCGAGGGCCGCGGCCAGGTCGTTCCGGCTGACCTCGCGGCAGGCGTCGACCGAGCGGACGGAGTGGTCGAGCCGCAGCGCGGCGTCCCAGACCGGGTACCAGACCCGTTCTGCCAGAGCCGAGACCGCGTCGTCGCGCATCGACCGGCCGTCGTGCAGCAGCACCAGGTCGAGGTCGCTGGCCGGTCCGGCGTCGCGGCGCGCGTGCGAGCCGACCGCCACGAGCGCGACGCCCGACGACGGCGGGCGCGCCGTCGTCCACACGTCCTGCAACCAGGTGTCGACCGTGGCGGCGAGCGCCTCTCGCCGGGCCGTGCCGGCGGTGGCGTCCGCGAGCGTGGAGCGCACCGCCTGGAGGAGCCGCTCGCGCCGCAGGTCCTTGTGCGGACCTGCGGCGCGAGCGTCGGTTCCGTGAGCCATCCGAGATCACCCGAGCTCTCTCGTCGCGGCTCTCAGAGTGCGTCCAGGCCGCGCTCCCCCGTGCGCACCCGGGCGACGTCGTCGACCGGGACGACCCACACCTTGCCGTCGCCGATCCGTCCGGTCTGGGCGGCCTTGACGACCACCTCGACCACGTCGGAGACGTCGGGGTCGTCGACGATGATCTCGAGCCGCACCTTGGGCACCAGGTCGACGGTGTACTCCGCCCCCCGGTAGACCTCGGTGTGGCCGCGCTGGCGGCCGTAGCCGTTCGCCTCGCTGACCGTCATGCCCTGGACGCCGAAGGCCTCCAGCGCCGACTTCACGTCGTCGAGCTTGTGCGGCTTGATGACCGCGGTGACGAGCTTCATGCCGAGACCTCCTCGGTGTTCTTGGCCAGGCCGGGCTCGCTCGTCCGCGTGGCACCGGGACGGAAGCCGCCCGCGCCCAGCGAACCGAAGTCGTAGCCCGACTCGGCGTGGGAGTAGCCGTCGACACCCGCGACCTCGTCCTCCTCCGGGATCCGGAAGCCCATCGTCTTCTGGATCACGACGCCGATCAGGAGCGTCAGGACGAAGGAGAAGACCAGGACGGCGAGCGCACCGACCACCTGGCGCCACAGCTGGTCGACGCCGCCACCGTAGAACAGGCCGGCCACGCCGGCGGGCGAGGCCGGGTCGGCGAACAGGCCGATCAGGATGGTGCCGACGAGGCCGCCGACGAGGTGCACGCCGACGACGTCGAGCGAGTCGTCGTAGCCGAAGCGGTACTTCAGGCCGACCGCGAGGGCGCACAGCGCACCGGCGATGGCGCCGATCGCGATCGAGCCGAGCGGCGAGACCGAGCCGCAGGCCGGGGTGATGGCCACGAGGCCGGCGACGACGCCGGACGCGCCGCCCAGCGAGGTGGAGTGGCCGTCGCGGATCTTCTCGACCAGCAGCCAGGCGAGGGTGGCGGCGCCGGTGGCGACCAGCGTGTTGACCCACGCCACGGCGGCGGTGTTGTTGGCGGCCACGGCGGAGCCGGCGTTGAAGCCGAACCAGCCGAACCACAGCAGGCCGGCGCCGATCATGACCAGCGGCAGGTTGTGCGGACGCATCAGGTCCTTGCCGAAGCCCTTGCGCTTGCCGAGCACCAGCGCCAGGGCGAGACCCGCTGCGCCGGCGTTGATGTGGACGGCGGTGCCGCCCGCGAAGTCGAGCGCGGCGAGGTTGTTGGCGATCCAGCCGCCGACGTGGGTGACGGTGCCGTCGTCGTCGGTGAGGGTGAAGTCGAAGACCCAGTGCGCCACCGGGAAGTAGACGAGGGTGGCCCAGACGCCGGCGAAGACCATCCAGGCGCCGAACTTGGCGCGGTCGGCGATCGCGCCGGAGATCAGGGCGACCGTGATGATGGCGAAGACCGCCTGGAAGCCGACGAACGCCATCGCGGGCAGGCCGCCCGCCTCCGACGTCGTGTCCTCCATCAGCCCGGCCAGGCCGAGGTACTCGGTGGGGTCCCCGAGCAGGCCGTAGCCCACGTCGTTGCCGAACGCCATCGAGTAGCCGTACAGCACCCAGAGGACGCTGATCAGCGCGAGGGCGCCGAAGCTCATCATCATCATGTTGAGGACGCTCTTCGCGCGGACCATGCCGCCGTAGAAGAGCGCGAGGCCCGGGGTCATCAGCAGCACGAGGGCGGCACTGGTGAGGATCCAGGCGGTGTCGCCGGTGTTGACCACGGCAACCTCCTGTGTCTGTTCGGAACGGTGCGGTGGACGGTCCCGTGCTGCCGTGGGGTGGGGGCAGCCCTGGTCGTCCGGACGGGCACCACCGTGCCGACGGGGTGTTTCGCCGGCGTCCGCATCGTGTTACCGGCGTGTGACGGCCCGCGCCCGAGGGTGAACACCTCGTGACGCGGGCCGACGGCGCGCGGTCTGCTCGTCAGCGCGAGAAGGCCTCCTTGAGCGTGGTGCGCCGCTGGGTCTGCAGCAGCGATCCCTCGTAGAGGCGGGCCCCGATCGTCACGAGGACGACGGCGGTGACGAGCACGACCAGGCCGGACGCGATCGGCTGCCACAGCGGCACACCGCCCTCGAGCATCCGGATCGGCATCGCGACCGAGCTGACGAGGGGGACGAACGACACCGCGGTCAGCACCTTGCCCTGGGCGAAGAGGCCTCCGAACAGGGCGACCATGACCACGACCGTCACGGGGGTGGTGGTGGCCTGCAGGTCCTCCGACCGTGTCGCGACGGACCCCGCGACCGCCCAGACGCAGGCGATGGCGGCGAAGCCGAGCAGGAAGAACACCACGAACCAGCCGCCGGCTGCGAGCACCGGCGCGAGGGCATCGGCCTGGCCCGTCAGCGCGAGGCCCATCAGGCCGACACCGACGAGCAGCACGACCTGGGCGATGGCGAGCAGCGCGTTGCCCACCACCTTGCCGATCAGCAGCTGCCGCACCGGGATGGCCGCGGCGAGGATCTCGACCACCCGGCTCTGCTTCTCCTCCACCACCGACTGGGCGATGGCCATGCCGAAGGTGAGGGCCGTGACGTAGAACAGGAAGGCGAACGAGAACCCCGCGATGTACCGGATCTCCTCGGGCAGCGCGTCGGGATCGAGCAGCCGTACGCCCAGCTCGGCGCCGCTCTGCAGCTCGCCCACGCTGACCCCTGCCTCGCCGGCGTTGCGTGCCAGCGCGTCCGCCGCGACGGCCTCGCCGAGGTACCTCTGCAGGCTGCCGTCGACGTCGTCCGTCCCGACCATCTCCCAGCCGTCGTCGGCGGGCAGCAGCGCTGCGGAGGCCTCGTCCTGCGCCACCAGCCGCTCCGCCGCGGCCGCGTCGTCGACCTCGAGGGCCGTCGGCGACACGTCGCTGTCCGCGGCCCGGGCGAGCTCGTCGGCCGCCTCGACGAGCGCGACGCCGTCGGCACCGACGACGGCGACCTCCGGCCGATCGACCCGGCTGCCGAAGAACGTCGACGCCCCGATCGCGAGCACCGTCGCGATGAGCATGAAGGCGGTCGACCCGAGGAACACCTTGTCGGTGAGCTTCACGGCGAGCTCGCGCTGCGCCACCAGCCGCCAGTCGACGGGCCGGGTCCCGGTCATCGCACGACCTCCTTGAAGACGTCGGCCAGGCGGGGCACCTGGCGGCTGAACTCCTTGACCTGCCCGCGCTCCACCGCGTGCGACAGCAGTGCGCGCTCGGCGCCGTGGTCGACGACCTCGAGGGTCGCCACCGGGCCGTCGACGTCCTTGACGAGCAGGCCGGGGACGTCGCGCACCCACCCGGCGTCGGCGTCGAGCACGAGCCGGTGCAGCGCGCCGGCGCGTCCGCGCAGCTCCTCGACCGAACCGGCGGCGACCAGGCGTCCCTCGGAGAGGATCACCAGGTCGTCGCACACCCGCTCGACGAGGTCGAGCTGGTGGCTCGACAGCAGCACCGGCACGCCCCGCCCGGCCTGCTCGCGCAGCACCTCGACCATGTTGTCGACGGCGATCGGGTCCAGGCCCGAGAACGGCTCGTCGAGGACGAGGGCCACCGGCTCGTGCACCAGCGCCGCGGCGATCTGCACGCGCTGCTGGTTGCCGAGCGAGAGCGTGTCGAGCCGGTCACCCGCCCGCTCGGTGAGGCCGAGCCGGTCGAGCAGGTCGGCCGAGCGCTTCTTCGCGTCGTCGCGGTCGTAACCGTGCAACCGGGCGAAGAACTGCAGCTGGTCGGCCACCTGCTGCTTCGGGTACAGGCCGCGCTCCTCGGGCATGTAGCCGAACTGCGAGCGGTCCTCGCGGGTGATCGGCCGGCCCTGCCAGCGGACCTCCCCCGAGGCTGGCCTCGAGCACGCCCATCACGATGCGCATCGCCGTCGTCTTGCCGGCGCCGTTCGCTCCGACGAAGCCCACGAGCCGGCCCTCGCCGACCTGCATGCTCACGTCCTCGAGCACGGTGCGGTCGCCGAAGCGCCGGCTCACCTCGATCACGTCCAGGGTCATGCCCCGACGCTAGGCGGACGGGGGCGTCCGACGCGTCAGGCGGCCGGTTGATCCGGTGCGTCACCCGGAGGGCGGAGAAGCCTCTCGACCTGACCGTGCCAGCGACTCGAGAGACGTCCAGACGGCGGCTGCGAGGTGAGGTGCCACGCGCCGGCGCAGGTGGAGCACGGGTAGATGGATCGCTCACCACGACTCGGCGAGCGACGGCGTATTCGCACCAGCGCGAGGGCAGCGGCGTAGGGGGTCTTGGAGCAGTCGGGCACAGCGCAGGCCTTCGAGGAAGGAATGCGCGCCGGACTAGGGTCCGGTCCGCAGCTGGGCCTGCCTCATATGCGCGGCGCCGGTGGCGGCTAAGAGCCGTGACGGCGACAGGCTAGAGCCGGGCCCGTCCTGCGGGCAACGCCTGCCGCCGAAGACTTCGACCTCAGACCCCCGCACGGGGGTCCCCGTTCGTACCCTTCGGCCGACGCACGCTGGCGGCGCGGTTGCGGGGCTCGCTCGGCGCCGGCGCCTACCGTGATCCGCGTGGCAGCCACCGGGACGCGTCGGGCGCGCTACGCGCGCCGGCGCAAGGCCCGGATGGACCGCGTCGAGCACGACCTGACCGACGTGCAGTGGGCCGCGCTCGTCGAGGCGTGGGGTGGCTGCGCCTACTGCCGGGCGAGCGACCGGAGGCTGCAGCGCGACTGCGTGCTGCCGATCTCGCGCGGCGGCCGGTACACGCTCTCGAACGTCGTGCCCGCCTGCGACTCGTGCAACGCCAGCAAGTGCAACCTCGAGGTGAGCACCTGGCTGCGGCGCAAGCGCCTCGACGAACGCGCCTTCCTGGAGCGGCACCTCGTGGTCGCGGCCGAGCTCACGGCGGCTCAGGCGCGCGCGTAGGCCTCGCCGCGGGCGTACCCGGGCAGCACGCTCACCTGGACGACCTGGCGGGTGCCGAGGGGTGAGGTCCACTCGTGGGCGGTGACGTGGCCGGAGCCGTCCAGGCGCGTGCGGCAGCGCCACAGGGCGGCGGTCTTGAGCCGGTGGCACCGGCGGGACCGGGGGCTGAGGCCGTGCACGGCGGTGGGTCCGCGGGGGTGCGGGACGACGTGGTCGAGGTCGCACCGGCTGGCCGGGACGCCGCAGCCGGGGAACGTGCAGACGCGGTCGCGGGCGCGGACGGTGTCGGCGATCTCGGCGGTGGGCTCGTAGGCGTCGGTGTGGTGCGCCGGGTGGGGTTGGCGGTCGAGGGCGCGGCGGGTGGCGGCCACGAGCGCGGCCCGGGTCCAGCCGCCGTGCGGTGCGGGCCCGACCCGGACCAGCCGCTGCAGGTGGCCGTCGGCGTCGGCCAGCAGCACGCAGGTACCCGCGCCATGTGCCTGGGCGCCCTCGGCCATCACCCGGGCGGTGGTGGCCGTCACCGGCACCGGGTGGCCGGTGCCGCGGACCTCGCCGGGGTCACCGGCGGCAGGACCGTCGCCGAACAGGGTGTCTGCGTGCAGCACCACACCGAGCTCGCGCCGCACCCCGCCACGGGCCGCACCGTCGCGGGCCGCACCATCGCGGCCGCCGAGCAGCGCGTCCTGGATGAGGTCGACCTTGGCCATGCCGTGGGTGCGCCCGGCGAGCTCGTCGGCGCTCATCGCCCGGACGGCCGCGGCGAGGGTCTCCTCGAGCTGCACGAGCTGCTCGGTGGGGCCGGTGATCGTCCAGGTCGCGACGGCGGTGTTGGTCGGGTCGACCTGCAGCCAGGTGCCGGTGCGTTCGCGCAGCTGGTCGCGGACCTGCTCGGCGTCGTCGTCGCGGACGCCGGCCACGATGCGGCGGACCATGGTGGTGAACGCCCTCGGCGCCAGGGCGTCCCACGGCCCGACCCGCGCCACGCCGTCCAGCGGTGGTGGTGGCAGCTCGGCCAGCACCGCCTTCTCGACCACCGCGAGCTGCGCGTCTGTGAGGTCGTCGGTGGCCTCGGCGAGGGTGCGGGCCCGGGCGAGGTCGATCCGGCCCGCGTCGAGGGCGGCCACCACCGCGGGCATCGACCCGCACAGCCGGTCGGCTACGGCCATCGACCTGGACGCCTCGAACAACGAGATACCTGTCGCCGCGGCGATCTCGCGCGCTGCGGCGTCGTCGAGGTCGGCCTCGGTGAACGTGGTCGACCCCAGCACCGACCTCCACACGCCGGTGCCCAGCTGGTGCTGGTGCCGAGCGCGGATGCGCCGGGCGGCCACCCAGACCAGCCTCAGGTCGTTCGCGTCGGCCTTGCACCGCAGCAGGGTGCGGCTGCGCAGCCCGCCGAGGACGAACTGCACCTCCCGCTCCGCGTCCATGGTGAGAACACTAGACCCGAGCACTGACAACGGGTTTCGGCTCCGACACCGACTCTCGCGCACCCGGACGTCAGCGCCGGACGTGACCTACGAACCCGGCGACACCAGACCCGACTCGTAGGCGAACACGACAGCCTGCACGCGGTCGCGCAGGTCGAGCTTCATCAGCACCCGCGACACGTGCGTCTTCACCGTCGCCTCGCCCAGCACC
This sequence comes from uncultured Actinomycetota bacterium, assembly GCA_963715595.1. GTDB lineage: Bacteria > Actinomycetota > Actinomycetes > Actinomycetales > CAWJMD01 > MFD01275-22. Next base: position 653,933 of record OY970255.1, on the reverse strand, counting down.
AGCTTCTGCGCGATCTCGCCGTTCGACAGCCCGGCGGCCACCAGCCCGAGCACCTCCCGCTCGCGCTCGGTGAGCCCCTCGAGCAGGTCGGGACGGTAGGCCACCGACGACCCGCCGGCGGCGAACCGCGAGATCACCCGCGTCGTGACCTCGGGCGCGAGCAGGGCGTGCCCCTCGGCGACCTTGCGGACGGCGTCGACCAGGTCGTCGGGGTCGGCGTTCTTCAGCAGGAACCCGCTGGCACCGGCGCGCAGCGCGTCGAACAGGTAGTCGTCGCGGTCGAACGTCGTCAGGACGATCACCCGTCCGTGGCCCGCGGCGACGATCTGCTCCGTGGCGCGCACGCCGTCGAGCACCGGCATCTGCACGTCCATGAGCACGATGTCGGGACGCAGCTCGGCGGCCGCGGCGACGGCCTGCTCGCCGTCGGCGGCCTCGCCGACGACCTCGAGGTCGGGCTCGACCGACAGGATCATCGAGAAGCCCGAGCGCACCAGCGCCTGGTCGTCGACGAGCAGCACCCGCAGCGGCACGCTCACCGCGCCACCACACCGGACTCGGCGCCGGTGAGCCCGTCGACCCCCGCCACGCCGACCTCGCCGTCCGGCACCGGGTAGCGGGCGCGGACGCGGAAGCCGCCGTCCGGACGCGGTCCGATCTCGACCTGCCCGCCGTGCAGCTCGGCACGCTCGCGCATGCCGACGTGCCCCAGCCCGGAACCCGTGGTGTCGCCGGCGCGCGGACGTCCCTCGTCGAGCACCTCGACCTCCACCCACGCCGAGGCCGCGGGGGCGTCGCTGTGCCGCACGGTCACGCGGGCAGAACGGGCGGTCGAGTGCCGCCGCACGTTCGCGAGCGCCTCCTGCACGGTGCGGAACAGCGACAGCGAGACGGTGCTCGGCAGCGGACGGGCGTCGCCGACCCGCTCCACGCGCACGTCGAGACCGCCCTCGGCGCACTGCGTCACGAGCGCGTCGAGGTGCTCGACCGACGGCTGCGGCGACCGGTCGCCGGCGCCCTCGTCGCCGGCCCCCTCGTCGCCGTCGAGCCCCTGGTCGGACCGCAGCACCCCCAGCAGCTGGCGCATCTCGCCGACGGCGGCGCGGCTCGACTGCTCGACCGCGCCGAGGGCGCGTCCGGCCGCCTGGCCGTCGACACCGAGGACCCGGCGCGCCGCGGCCGCCTGCACCCCGATGACGGAGACGTGGTGCGCGGCGACGTCGTGCAGCTCGCGGGCGATCCGCAGCCGCTCGGCCAGCACCGCGCGGCGCGCCTCGGCGGCCTGCCGGGACTCCAGCTCGATCGCCTGGCGGCGCAGCTGCTCGCGCTGGCGCGCGCTGCGCCAGGCCAGCTGCCCGACGACCCACGCGCCGCCGAAGTAGGCCGCGTTGATGCCCACCTGGTAGACGACGAACGCCACGAACGGGGTGAGCAGGCCGCGCTGCTCGCCCGCCAGCTCGGGGATCTCGTCGACCAGGCTCGCCGAGGCCATCAGGATCGCGACCCAGACGAACATGCCGAGCACGACCACGGCCATCGCCACCCGCACGAGCTGCCGGTCGCGGCCCCACGCCGCCGCCGTGTAGAGCGCGACGAAGAAGAACACCTGCACCGTGAACTGCACTCCCAGCAGGGGGTCGCGCAGGCCCATCGCCAGGAACACGCCGGCCGACACGAGCATCACGACCACCGGCCAGCGACGGCGGAACGCCAGCGGTGCCGCGGCTGCCACCGACCAGGCGGCCTGCTCCCACTCGGGCGTCGTGGCGTCGTCGAGCAGGTACGAGCTGCGCCCGATCTCCCACATCACCAGCGAGAGCAGCACCAGCCCCGCCGCCACGAGCAGGTCGCGCCGCAGCACGGCCGGGGACGGCGGCGGGCGCTCCCAGTCCGGGCCGGGGCCGGTGGCCTGCGCGTCGCTCACGGCGACGAGCGTAGGCGGGCGGGCAGCGGTCGCGCGTCCGCCGGGGGGCGGACGGCGACGCTCACTCCTCGGACGGACTCAGGACAGCAGGGCGTCGACGAACGCCTCGGCCTCGAACGGGGCGAGGTCGTCGGCGCCCTCGCCGAGCCCGATCAGCTTCACCGGGACGCCGAGCTGGCGCTGCACCGCCACGACGATGCCGCCCTTGGCGGTGCCGTCGAGCTTGGTGAGCACGATGCCGGTGACGTCGACGACCTCGGCGAACACCTGCGCCTGACGCAGCCCGTTCTGGCCGGTCGTGGCGTCCAGGACGAGCAGCACCTCGTCGACCCGCTGCCCCTCGCCCATCGCCTTCTCGGTGACGCGCTTGACCTTGCCCAGCTCGTCCATCAGCCCGGCCTTGTTCTGCAGCCGGCCCGCCGTGTCGATCACGACGACGTCGGCCTCGAGCTCGGTGCCGGCCTTGACCGCGTCGAACGCGACCGACGCGGGGTCGGCGCCGTCGCGGTCGGAGCGGATGGTGGGGACGCCCACGCGCTCGCCCCAGGTGGCCAGCTGCTCGGCGGCGGCCGCGCGGAAGGTGTCGGCCGCGCCGAGCACGACGTCCTTGTCCTGCGCCACGAGCACGCGCGCCAGCTTGCCGACGGTCGTGGTCTTGCCGGTGCCGTTGACGCCCACCACCATCACCACGGCCGGACGCGCGCCGGTGCGCTCGACCCGCAGCGTCCGGTCCATCGAGGGGTCGACGAGCGCGACCAGCTCCCCGCGCAGCATGGTGCGCACCCGCTCGGGGTCGCGGCTGCCCTCGACCCGGACGCGCTCGCGCAGCCGGTCGACGAGCTCGGTGGTGGGCCCGGTGCCGAGGTCGGCGAGCAGGAGGATCTCCTCGACCTCGTCCCAGGTGGCCTCGTCGACGGTGTCGCGGCTGAGCAGCGCCAGCAGCCCCTGCCCGAGCGCGGAGTTGGACCGGGCCAGGCGGGCGCGCAGCCGGGCCAGGCGACCGGCGACCGGGTCGGGCCGCTCGACCTGCGGGACCGGCTCGACCTCGACCGGCTCCTCGACGGGCAGGGTGTCGACGCCGGGGACGTCCTCGATCGTGCGGGTCGCGCTGTCGCGCGGGGTCTCGGCGTCGTCACCGACACCGGGGGCGTAGTCGACGCCGGGCTGCGGGGCGGGCGGCGCCTCGCTGCGGTCACGGCGGCCGGGACGGCGCAGCAGCGCCAGGGCACCGCCGCCGACGAGGACGAGCAGGCCGGCAGCCAGCGCGAGGACGAGCTCGAGGTTCTCCACGGTCAGTCAGTATCGCGTCAGTCGCGCGCGTGCCGCGGACCGGGTGCCTGGTCCTGCTCCCACGCCAGCGGGCGGGTGGGGCCGGCCGGCGGCGACGGGCTCGCCGTGGCGGTGCGCTCGGCCACGCGCAGGTCGACGACGGGCTCCTCGCGGACGGGCCGGTTGGCAGCCGGCGCGGCGGCACCGCGCGACCGGGTGCGGTCGGCGGCCTGGCCCGCCAGGTCGGACGCCCTGCGGCGGGCGTCGCGGGTGCGCTCGGCGGCGACGCGCCGGGCCTGGTCGACGCGCTCGCGGCCGTCGGGGGTCAGCAGCGGCCGCCCTTCGCGCATCTTCGGGACTGCGACGACAGCGAGCACCACCAGGGCGGCCAGCACGACGACCAGCATCCACACCACGACAGCGGTCACGCGTCTACCGTGCCCCACGCCGGTGCGGCCCGCCAAACCGGACGCGCCGGAACGGCTCCCGCGCTCAGGCGGAGTCGGCCTGCTGGTCGATCCGCTGGCTGATCACCGTGGTCACGCCGTCGCCGCGCATGGTCACGCCGTAGAGGGCGTCGGCGATCTCCATCGTCCGCTTCTGGTGGGTGATGACGATCAGCTGGGACGCCTCGCGCAGCTCGGAGAAGATCCCGATCAGGCGCCCGAGGTTGACGTCGTCGAGGGCGGCCTCGACCTCGTCCATCACGTAGAACGGGCTGGGACGGGCCTTGAAGATCGCGACGAGCAGCGCCACCGCGGTGAGCGAGCGCTCGCCGCCGGACAGCAGCGAGAGCCGCTTGACCTTCTTGCCGGCCGGGCGGGCCTCGACCTCGATGCCGGTGGTGAGCATGTCGTCGGGCTCGGTGAGCACCAGCCGGCCCTCGCCGCCGGGGAACAGCCGTCCGAACACGCCCTCGAACTCGCGCGCGGTGTCGGCGTACGCCTCGGCGAAGACCTGCTGCACGCGCTCGTCGATCTCGGCGACGATGTCGAGCAGGTCCTTGCGGGAGCGCTCGAGGTCGCGCAGCTGCTCGGTGAGGAACCGGCCGCGCTCCTCCAGAGCCGCGTACTCCTCGAGCGCGAGCGGGTTCACCCGTCCCAGCGCCGACAGCGCGCGCTCGGCGCGGCGCAGCCGCTTCTGCTGCTCCTCGCGGACGAACGGCACCGGCTCGGGCGGTGTCTCGGGCTCGGGGTCGCCGGGCGCGGGCGTCGACGGCGGCACCATCAGGTGCGGCCCGTACTCCTCGACCAGCGCGTCCGGGTCGCTGCCGAGCTCCTCGACCGCCTTGGTCTGCAGCTGCTCGATCCGCAGCCGCTGCTGCGCCCGCGCCACCTCGTCGCGGTGCACCGAGTCGGTGAGCCGGGCCAGCTCGGCGCCCAGCTCGTCGAGGCGGGCGCGGTGCCCGGCGGTCGCGCTCTCGCGCTCGGCCCGCTCGCGCTCGGCGTCGTCGCGGGCCGCGGCCGCGGCGACGAGGGTGCCGTCGACGACGGCGAGGGTGCGCTCGACACCGGTGCGGACGGCGGCGGCCACCTCGACCTGGCGACGGCGCTGCTCGGCCCGGCGGGCCGCTCGCTCGCGGGCCTCGACCTCGCGGGCGGCGGCGCGCTCGAGCGACTCGGCGCGACCGGCGAGGCCGCGCAGCCGCTCCTCGGCCGTGCGCAGCGCCAGCCGCGCCTCCATCTCGGCCGCGCGAGCGGCGGACGCCTCGCCTGCCAGCCGGTCGCGCTCGCCGGTGTCGGGCTCGTCGGCCTGCCCCTCGGCGGGCTGCTCGGCGGCCTCGAGTCGGCCGGCCAGCTCGGCGACCGTGGCGGTGTCCTGCTCGAGCTGGGCGCGCGCGGCGTCCAGGCCCTTCTGCATGCGGTCGGCCTCGGCGCGGGCCGAGCGCGCGGCCGCGCCCAGGTGCCCGAGCTGCTCGGCGACGGCGGCGAAGCGGGCGTCGTTGTCGTGCAGGCGCTCCAGCGCGGCCTCGACGCGGTCGGCCGCCTCGGCCGCCCGCGAGCGGGCGCCCTGCAGCGCGAACCGCGCCTCCTCGGCGGCGCGGGTGGCCTCGGCGAGCCGGGCGCCGGCCTCGTCGACGGCGGCCTGCACCTGCAGCAGGCTCGGCTGGGACGACGACCCGCCGCGGGCGGCGACCGCGCCGAGAACGTCGCCGTCGCTCGTGACCGCCACCAGCTCGGGTCGCGCGCGCACCACCGCACGGGCCTCGCCGAGGCCCGGGACGACCACGGTGGACGCGAGCAGGCGGGTGACCGCGGCCCGCAGCCCCTCCGAGGTCTGCACCAGGTCGGCGGCGCGGCGGGTGCCGGCGGGCAGCCCGTCGAGGTCGAGGGGGGCGTCGGCGGCGGGCGCGCCGGCCAGCAGCAGGCCGGCCCGGCCGGAGTCGTCGTCCTTGAGCCGGCGCAGCGCGTCGACCGCGGCGTCGACCGACTCGACGGCCACGGCGTCGGCGGCGCCACCCAGGGCGGCGGCGACGGCGTCCTCGAACCCGGACTCGACGTGCAGCAGCGCCGCGACCGAGCCGAGCACGCCGGACACGCCGGAGTCGGCGGCGAGCAGCGCCCCCGCGCCGTCGGCGCGGGCCAGGCCCATCTCCAGGGCCTCCTTGCGGGCGCTCCAGGTGGCGCGGTCGCGGTCGGCCGAGCGCTCGGCCTCGGTGAGCCGGTCGACCTCGGCGGCGGCGGCCAGCGCGGCCTCCTCGGCCGCGGTGTGCTCGGAGTCGAGGTCCTCCTCGCCCTCCTCGACGCCGGCGACCTGCTGCTCGAGCGTCGCGAACTCCTGCTGCGCGAGCCGTCCGCGCTCGGCGGCGTCGGCGAGCGAGCGCTCGAGCCGTCCGATCTCGGACTGGCCCGCCTCGACCCGGCTGCGGGCCGCGGCGACCTGGCCGGCCAGCCGGGCCAGGCCCTCGCGCCGGTCGGCGGCGGCGCGCAGCAGGGCCGCGACGGCGCGCTCGGCCTCGGAGTGGGCGGCCTCGACCTGCCCGCGCTCGGACACGCGCGCCTCGAGCAGGCCCCGGGCCTGCTCGGCCCCGGCCGCGAGCGCGGCCTCCTCCTGGCGGGCCCGCTCGGCCTGCGCGCGCAGGTCCTGCGGGTCGCGCCCGGAGTCGGCGGCGTCGGGGCCGTCGTCGGCGCCCAGCAGGCGGGTGCGCTCGGACGCCAGCGTTCCGGTGCCGCGCAGCCGCTCGCGCAGGCTCGACAGGGCGTACCAGGTCTGGGCGGCTTCGGTGAGCCGCGGCGCCGCCTCGGCGGCCTCCCGCTCGAGCGCCTGCAGCTGCTCGCGGGCGGCCGCGATCTCCTGCTCGACCTCGGCGCGGCGGGCGCGCAGCGCGGTCTCGTCGGCCACCTCCTGCTCGAGCGTGGACGAGAGCTGGACGAGCTCGTCGGCGAGCAGCCGGGCGCGGGCGTCGCGCACGTCGGCCTGGATCGTGACGGCGCGCCGGGCCACCTCGGCCTGCTTGCCCAGCGGGCCGAGCTGGCGGCGGATCTCGGAGGTGAGGTCGGACAGGCGGGTCAGGTTCGCCTGCATCGCGTCGAGCTTGCGGAGCGCCTTCTCCTTGCGCTTGCGGTGCTTGAGGACCCCGGCGGCCTCCTCGACGAACCCGCGGCGGTCCTCGGGGGTGGCGTGCAGCACCTGGTCGAGCTGGCCCTGCCCGACGATGACGTGCATCTCGCGCCCGATGCCCGAGTCGGACAGCAGCTCCTGGATGTCGAGGAGCCGGGCCGGCGAGCCGTTGATCGCGTACTCGGACCCGCCGGAGCGGAACATCGTCCGCGAGATCGTGACCTCGGTGTACTCGATCGGCAGCGCGCCGTCGGAGTTGTCGATGGTCAGCGCCACCTCGGCGCGGCCGAGCGGCGCGCGGCCGGCGGTGCCGGCGAAGATGACGTCCTCCATCTTGCCGCCGCGCAGGCTCTTGGCGCCCTGCTCGCCCATCACCCAGGCGAGCGCGTCGACCACGTTGGACTTGCCGGACCCGTTGGGGCCGACGACGCACGTGATGCCCGGCTCGAGCCGCAGCGTCGTCGACGACGCGAAGGACTTGAAGCCCTTCAGCGTGAGGGTCTTGAGGTACAAGCTCGGGCTCCCGCACGGGCTGGGGGACGGACCGCGCCACCCTAGCCTGCGCGGCCCGACCCCCTGACGCTCAGACCGACCGCCTGATCAGACCAGGCTGGGCAGCGGGTCGCCCTGGGCGTCCCAGACGGCGACGCCGCCGCAGGTGCAGCGCACGACGGCGTGCACGCCGCGCTCGTCGTTGACGACGCCGAGCACCTGGCCGGCCGAGGCCAGCCGACGGGTGGAGCAGGTGGAGCACGAGACGAGCAGCATGGGAACGGCACCTCCAGCCGGTGGCGGCAGTCAGTCGCTGCCGCTCGAGGTCCAGCGTAGGAACTGCGCGCTCATCGTGGTAGGCGATGATTCCTGGCGATGCCATAGGCTTGACCTATGCTCTCGCTGCACCAGCTCCGTTGCTTCCTCGCCGCCTACGAGCACGGGGCGTTCACCACGGCCGCAGCGGCTGTCGGCCTGAGCCAGCCGTCGTTGTCGGAGCAGATCCGGCTGCTCGAACGGACCCTGCGCACATCCTTGTTCGACCGAGTCGGTCGCGGCGTCGTCCCGACCGAGGCCGCCCGCGCGCTGCGGCCGCACGCCGAGACCACGCTGGCCGCCGCCGACACCGCCCGCGACGCCGTGGCCGCGGTCTCCTCGCTCGAGACGGGCACCGTGCGGTTCGGGATGTTCGGCGCCGCGCGCCTGTACCCGGGCGCCGCGCTCGTGGCCGACGTGCTCGAGCGGCACCCGGGGTTGCGGGTCGAGCTGGTCGGCACCAACTCCACCGTCGTCATCGACGAGCTGCGGCAGGGCCGGCTGCAGGCCGCGGTCGTCGCCATCCCGGTGGTCGACGAGAGCCTCGCGGTGCGTCCGATCGCCCGCGACGAGCTGGTCTACGTCTCGGCCGACCCGTCGCGCACGACCCAGCCGATCACCCCGAAGGGCGTCTCCGAGGCGCCGCTCGCGCTGTCGGACGCCAGCTTCCGCGAGGTCGACTCGGTGCGGCGCAACCTGGCCGGGTGGTTGCAGCGCGACGGCCGCGCCGCCACGTCCCGGGTCGAGGTCGAGGACGTCGAGACCGCGCTCGAGGTGGTGCGGCGCGGCCTGGCCGACACCGTGCTCCCGCTCGGCGGGCTGGAGGCGCTGCGCTCGACCGTGGCGCGCGGCCTGCACCACGTCAGTCTGCGGCCGCGGCTCTACGAGACGATCGCGGTCGTGCACCGTCCCGACGCGGTGCTCTCGCCCGCCACCCGGCTCGTCATCGAGCTCGCCACCGCGCGCATCCGCGAGGTCGCCGAACCGGTCTGAACCCCAAACAGCCTGAGCGTCAGGGCATCTCGACGGTCTCGGCCCGCGCCACCTCGGCGAGCGCGGCGTCGAGCAGCGGGTCGACGTCGCGCCCGTCGAGCAGCTGCGCCACCAGCACCGCGGCCGAGGCGGCGACCTCGGACGGCGGGGACTGCGGGGGCCCGTCGTCGTCGGGGTGCACGCCGAACGCGCCGGAGAGCACGACGACCAGGGCCGTGACGTCGACGTGCGGGCCGGCGCCGCGCACGACCTCGCGCAGCAGGTCCGACAGGTCGTCGGCGTCGACGCCGTCGGGGTGGGTGCGCTCGACCAGTGCGCGCACGACGTGGCCCAGCACGAGCCGCACGTGCTCGGGGTCGACCCGCTCGACCCGTCCGCCCGCCTCGGCGAGGGCCGCCGCGTCCCGCGCAGCGGCGGCGCGCACGAGGTCGCGCAGCACCGTGCGCAGCTCGCGGGCCACGGCGGGGAGCGGAACGGTCACTCCCCCAGGCTAGGTAGCGGCGCCGACCCCGGGCATCCGGGCCTGTCGGAACGGCGAGAGAGTCAGCAGGAGCGAGGCGACGGCGAGCACCGCCACACCGGCGGCGATCACCGGACGGTTGCCCCAGGTGCTCGCGGCCAGTCCCGCCAGCGGCGCCGACACCGCGATCGAGCCCCAGTTGAACGACCGGATTGTCGCGTTCATCCGTCCGCGCAGCGCCGGCGGCGTCACGGCGTTGCGGTAGCTCAGCGTCAGCGGGTTGGTGACACCGTTGCCGAGGCCCCACAGCAGCTGGCCGAGCACGAGGACGACCACCCCGCCCGGCCCCGGGCGCGCGAGCAGCGCGCACGCGAACGCCACCGCAGTCAGCCAGTCGGCCAGCACGCAGACCCGCCCGAGGCCGAACCGCTCGGCCAGGCGCGGAGAGAGACCGGCGCCGAGCACCCCGGCCACCCCGGACGACGCGAGGACGAGACCCACGGCCACCGGGCCGAGCCCGAGGTCGGTGACGGCGTAGAAGACCAGCACCGTCATCACGGTCGAGTTGCCGAGGAACCACAGGTGCAGCGACACCGCGTACGGCCCGAGCGTGCGGTGCCGATAGACCCAGCGCGCGCCCTCGGCCAGCTCGCGACGCAGGTGCCGCTCGTCGCCGGCCGGCACCGGCTCGTCGTGGCGGACGGTGGCCAGCAGCACGGCCGAGACCGCGAACGAGACGGCGTTGACGAGCACGGCGACCGGCGCCGACAGCACCCGCACCAGCACGCCCGCCAGCAGCGGCCCGGTCGCCTCCGCGACGGCAGCGGCCTGGTCGACCCGCGCGTTCGCGACAGGCAGCAGCCGCTGCGGCACCAGGCCGGGCAGGTACGACTGGTGGGCTGCCGTGAAGACCGTCGTCGCCGCACCCACGCCGAGCACCAGCACCACCAGCACGGGGACGGTGAGCTCGTCGGCGAGGGCGAGGCCGGCGATCGTCCCGAACAGCACGGCCGACGCGGCGTCGGAGGCCACCATCACGCGGCGCCGGCGCACCCGGTCGACCAGCACGCCGGCGAGCATCCCGAGCAGCAGCGCGGGCAGCCACTGCGCCGCGCGCACCACCCCGAGCGCGGTCTGGTCGGCGTCGAGGGTCTCGATCAGCAGCAGCTGCAGCGCCAGGCCCGAGGCGAAGGTGCCGACGAGCGAGACGGCGTCGGCGAGCCAGACCCGGACGAACGCGGGGTACCGCAGCAGCCCGTCCGACGCGCGGTCGATCAGCGCTCCTCGAAGCCGTCGGGCACCTGCACGGGCGGCAGCCGGTGGGCGGTGACGCCGTCGACGCGGCCGGGCCGTCCGGTCGTGCTCGGGGTCTCCTCGACCAGCGCCAGCAGCCGGTCGCAGGCGGCGGGGTCGCCCTGCGCGAGCACCTCGACCCGTCCGTCCGGGAGGTTCTTCGCCCACCCGCGCAGCCCGAGCCCGAGCGCGCGCGAGCGGGTCCACCAGCGGAAGCCGACGCCCTGCACCTGACCGCGAACGAAGGCGGTCACGCGCTGCACCTCGGGATCGGCCACGGCCCCACCTTCTCGCACGACCGCCCGTCGGTCCCCACCACCTAGGCTCACGACCATGTCGCACCGACCCGAGGTGGAGTGCTGGCTGACCGACATGGACGGCGTGCTCGTCCACGAGGGCACCGCGCTGCCGGGCGCCGCCGAGTTCCTCCAGCGGCTGGTCGACCGCGAGCGCCGCTTCCTGGTGCTGACCAACAACTCGATCTTCACCCCGCGCGACCTGGCGGCCCGGCTGCGCGCCGGCGGGCTGCGACGTGCCGGAGGAGTCGATCTGGACCTCGGCGCTGGCGACCGCCGAGTTCCTCGCCGACCAGCTGCCCGGCGGGTCGGCCTACGTCATCGGCGAGGCCGGGCTGACCACGGCGCTGCACGAGGTCGGGCTACACGCTGACCGACACCGACCCCGACTACGTGGTGCTCGGCGAGACCCGCACCTACTCGTTCGAGGCGATCACCAAGGCGATCCGGCTGATCGGCGGCGGCGCCCGGTTCATCGCCACCAACCCCGACGTCACCGGCCCGTCGGCCGAGGGCCCGCTGCCGGCCACCGGCTCGGTCGCGGCGCTGATCACCAAGGCCACCGGCGCCGAGCCGTACTTCGTCGGCAAGCCGAACCCGATGATGTTCCGCAGCGCGATGAACCGCATCGAGGCGCACTCGGAGAGCACCGTGATGGTCGGCGACCGGATGGACACCGACGTCGTCGCGGGCATCGAGGCGGGGCTGGAGACCATCCTGGTGCTCACCGGCTCGACCACGCCGCGAGCAGATCGAGCGGTACCCGTTCCGGCCGAGCCGGGTCCTCGACTCGATCGCCGACCTGGTCGACCTGGTCTGACCCGCCCGCGAAGTGTGAACGGCACGCCGCGACACGCGGTGCGTGTCGGGCGTGGCGTTCACACTCGGCGGGGCGGGGGTCACTCGTAGGGCGTGGCCTGCATCGCGTCGCGCAGCAGGTCGACCAGGTCCTGCGCGCCGTCGACCTCGCGGTCGGCCAGACCCTGCGCCTGCGCCAGCACCGGCTCCAGACCGGGGCGGACGTCGACGGGCTGCTCCTGCTCCTGCCCCTCGAGATCGGACCCCGGCTGGGCCCGCAGCACCTCGGCGGCCGCGGCCACCGTCGCCGCCAGCTCGACCCGCTCGTCGCCGGCGGCGGTCGACAGCGGCCACGAGCGCTGCTGCACCGCGCCGCCCTCGGCCACCGACTCCCAGCGCAGGTCGACGGTGCCGACCTGCTCGCCCTGCGCACCCTCGGCCCGACGCACCTCGTACAGCGCGGTGACCGTGTGCCCGGCACCGACCTCGCCGGCGTCGACGGTGTCGTCGAGGAAGTCCTCGTCGGCGAGCGCGCGGTTCTCGTAGCCCAGCAGGCGGTACTCGGCGACCTGCGCCGGGTCGAACGAGACCTGCAGCCTGGCCTGGCGGGCGATCACGGTGAGCGTGCTGGTCAGCTCGTCGCCGAACAGGCGCTGCGCCTCGTCGGCGGTGTCGACGTGGCTGTAGAAGCCGTCGCCCTGGTTCGCCAGCTGCTCCATCATGTGGTCGTCGTAGTTGCCGGTGCCGAAACCGACCGACACCAGGTTGATCCCGCGCTGCCCCTCCTGCCGGATCGTCTCCACGATCGACCCGGGGCCGGTGTCGCCGACGTTCGCGACGCCGTCCGAGGCGAGCACGACGGCGTTCACGCCGTCCTGGCGGAACATCGCGCGGGCCTGCTCGTAGCCGAGCCGCACGCCGCCCTCGAGGTTGGTGCTGCCGTCGATCTGGATCCCGCGCACCGCCTCGAGCAGCGCGCCGCGGTCCGAGACCGGCGTGGGCGGCAGCAGCAGCGCGGCCTCGCTGCCGTAGGTCACCACGGCGACGGTGTCGTCGGGCCGCAGGTTCTCGGCGAGCACCTCGAGCGACCGCCGGACGAGCCCGATCCGGTCCTCCCCGTCCATCGACCCGGAGACGTCGACGACGAAGGTCACCGCGGCCGGCGGACGCTGCTCGTCCGGCACGTCGCGGGCGGCCAGGCCGACCCGCACCAGCTCGGTGCCCTGCGTCCCGGTCAGCCCGGCGGGCGCCCCGCCGGTGACGACGGCGAAGTCCTCGTCGGTCGGCGCGCGGTAGCCGTAGTCGAAGGCGTTCACCCACTCCTCGGTGCGGACGGCGGCCGCCGGCGGCAGGTAGCCCTCGGCCACCAGCTCGCGCGAGACCGTGTACGAGCCGGTGTCGACGTCGAGCGCGAAGGTCGACAGAGCGTCCTCGACCGTCGTGACGAAGGGGTTGCGCCCGACGTCGACGAAGGTGTTGTCCTCGGTGGGGCCGGGCAGCGGGACGGGACCGGGCTCGGGCGGCAGCGCCACCGCGCCGTTGTCGGAGGCTGCGTACTCACCTGCCGTGTCGCTCCTGCTGCAGCCGCTCACCAGCGCGGCGAGCGCGACGGGGACGGCGAGGGCGGTCATCCAACGGGTGCGTGTCGTGGTCATGGGGCTGCGACGCGGCTTGCACGGCAACCGGTTCCACGTCGCCCCGGTCGTGACCGGTTCGAGATCAGGCCGTGGCCGACCCGCTCACCCCTGGCCTGCTCACCTCGACGTGCGGACGCCGCTGCCACAGCGCCCACTCCGCGCTGATCTCGCCGGCGGCGCGCAGCAGCAGCGGCAGGTGGTCGTGCAGCAGCCGCTCGGTGCTGGTCTCGGCCGCGTGCACGGTGACGTTGGCCGCGGCGCGCACGGCGCCGTCGGCGTCGCGCACCGGGACGGCGACCGACCGGACGCCGGGGGCGAGCTCCTCGTCGGCCAGCGCCCAGCCGCGCGCCCGCACCTGCACGAGCTCGGCCTCGAGTTCGTCGTGCAGCCGCGCGGTGGCCGGCAGGCCCGACCGGCTCGGCTCGGCGAGCACCGCGGCGAGGCGGTCCGGCGCCAGCGCGGCGAGCAGCACCTTGCCCTGGGAGGTCTGCACGGCCGGGAACCGGGTGCCGATCTCGACCCGCAGCGCGATCAGCTTCGGGACGGCCACCCGTGCCACGTAGACGATGTCGGACCCGTCGAGCTGGGCCATCGACGACGACTCGCCGGTGCGGGCGACGAGGTCCTCCAGGTGCGGGCGGGCGATGTCCCACAGGCCGAGGCCGCTGACGTACGCCGTCCCGAGCGACAGCACCTTCGGCGTGAGCCGGAAGACGCCGTCGGCGGACCGGACGAAGCCCAGCTCCTCCAGCGTGAGCAGCAGCCGGCGTGCCGTGGGGCGCGCCAGACCGGCCGCCGAGGCGACCTCCGACAGCGTCATCGCGGGCCGCGCGCCGTCGAAGCAGGCGAGCACGTCGAGACCGCGCGCCAGCGCCTCGACGAAGTCGGGACCCGTTCCCCGTCCTGCCACCGGCCCACCCCCTCGCTCGTCGCGTCCGTGCGTCGTCCCCGTCAGCCGAACATGCTGCCACGCGCCTCGTGCGTGGCCGACGTCTTGTACTCCGTGTACTGGTACGGGTTGTCGAGCACCTCGTCGGTCGGCAGGTCGGGGTTCATGCCCTGCTGCCACACCTCCTCGCCCATGTCGGCACGCAGGTGGTCGACGGTGCTCTCGACGGCGGAGCGGACGGCGGCGAGGTCGGCGCCGACGAGCCGGCCCTCGTGCTTGACCACCCGACCGCCCACCAGCACGGTGTGCACGTCGCCGCGCTGGGCCTGGAAGGCCACGTGGCCGTAGGGGTTCAGCACCGGGAACGACACCGGTGAGTGCTCGTTCTTGAGCAGCACCAGGTCGGCGGCCTTGCCCGGCTCGATGCTGCCGAGGTCGTCGCGGCGCAGCGCCTCGGCGCCACCGCGGGTGGCCCACGCCACCACCTGCTCGGCCCGCAGGTGCACGTGCGTGACGGTGTCGCCCGCGACGTGCGCCTCGAGGTGCTCGCGGGAGCGGTCGGCCCCGAGCGTGGTGCGCATCGCCGAGAACAGGTCCCCGCTCCACCACACGCTGGTGTCCATCGACAGCGACACCGGGATGCCGTGCCGGCGCAGCTGCCAGGTGGGCGGGTAGCCCTGGCCGGCACTCTGCTCCGACTCGGTCGACACCGACACCGAGCCGCCCGATGCGGCGATGCGGTGGTAGGAGTCGGTCGACAGCGTCGCGGCGTGCACGTACACGGTCTCCGGTGCGGCGAAACCGTTCTCGTGCATCAGGCGGATGCCGTCGTCGTTGGTCGCGCCCCACACGCCGGCGTGGGTGCTGACGGGTAGCCCGAGCTCGCGGGCGACCTCGAAGGCCGCGCGCTCGGGGAACGCCGGGTCGCCGGTGACGTCGAACGCGAGCTGCACGCCGAGCACGGCCCTCGTCGCGACGCCGCTGCAGGAAGCCCTGCACGGCCTTGTCGGCCGTCCACTCCCACGGACCGGCCTGGATGTTCCCGTAGGCCAGCACGAACCGGCCCGGGACGCCGACGAGCGCGTCGGCGGCGGCCTCGGCGTGGTCGACCGACTGCAGCCCGTGCGACCAGTCGACGGTGGTGGTCACGCCGGCGTCGAGCGCCTCCCAGGCGGCCAGCGCGTTGCCCGCCGCGACGTCCTCGGGACGGAACCGGCGGCCGTGCTCGAGGTAGTACCAGACGAAGTACTGGGTGAGGGTCCAGTCGGCGCCGTAGCCGCGCATCGCGGTCTGCCACATGTGCCGGTGGGTGTCGACCATGCCCGGCATCACGATGCCGCCGGTCGCGTCGATCTCGGTGGTGCCCTCCGGCACCTCGAGGCCGACGCCGACCGCCGCGACGTTCCCGTCGACGACGAGCACGTCGGCGCCGGGCAGGACGGTGCGGGCGTCGTCCATCGTGAGCACGGTGCCGCCCCGCAGCACGAGCGGGCGGCCGTCCTGCGGGACGGGGGTGGTCGTCGACATCGTCGTCTCCTCCAGCCGGCCCGGACCGCTGCGGACGATCGTCCGTCTGACGGCTGGATCCGGGTGGACGTCACTGTCGCTGCGCGCGGGCACGGCTGTCAAGACCTTGACACCGGTTGCCGCAGCGACGTTGACTGACCCGCGAACCGCAGAGCGGACGTCTGTCCGTTCACCCGCTGACGAGAGGATCCTCGATGGCGCAGACCACCGGGCCGCTGTCCGGGCTGCTGGTCGCCGACCTCTCGCGCGTGCTGGCCGGTCCCTACGCGACCATGCTCCTGGCCGACCTGGGCGCCGAGGTGGTCAAGGTCGAGAGCCCCGGCGGTGACGACACCCGCACCTGGCGGCCGCCCGTGCGCGACGACGTGTCGACGTACTACCTCGGCGTGAACCGCAACAAGCGCTCGATCGCGCTCGACCTCAAGGACGCCGACGACCTGGCGGCCGCGCAGGAGCTGGTCCGGCGGGCCGACGTCGTGGTCGAGAACTTCAAGCCCGGCGGGCTCGCCCGGTTCGGCCTCGACTACCCGTCGGTCTCGGCGGCGAACCCGGCCGTCGTCTACGCCTCGATCAGCGGCTTCGGCAGCGGGCCCGGCGGGGCGTCGCTGCCGGGCTACGACTTGATCGTGCAGGCGATCTCGGGGCTGATGAGCCTCACCGGCGACCCCGACGGGCCGCCGTTCCGGGCCGGCATCTCGGTCTTCGACGTGATGGCCGGGCTGCACGCCACCATCGGCGTGCTCGCGGCGCTGCACGACCGCGACCGCACCGGCGAGGGGCAGCACGTCGAGGTCAACCTGCTGTCGTCGGCGCTGTCGGGCCTGGTGAACCACGCCAGCGCCGTGGTGGCCGGCGGCACCGTGCCGTTCCGGATGGGCAACAGCCACCCGAGCGTCTTCCCCTACGAGCCCCTCCCCTGCTCCGACGGCGACCTGATCGTCACCGCCGGCAACGACGCGCAGTTCGTGAAGCTGGCCCAGGTGCTCGGCGTGCCCGAGCTGGCCACCGACGAGCGGTTCGCGCGCAACGCCGACCGCACGGAGAACCGCGACGAGCTGCGTCCGCTGCTCGTCGAGCGGCTCGCCACCCGCACCAAGGACGAGTGGTTCGACGCCCTGATCGGGGCCGGCGTGCCGTGCGGCCCGATCAACACGGTCGACCAGGGCGTCGCGTTCGCCGAGAAGGTGGGCCTCGACCCGGTCGTCGCAGGTCGGTGAGGGTGACGCCGCCGTGCCGTCGGTGCGCAACCCGATCACGTTCTCCCGCACGCCCGCCGGCTACCGGCTCCCGCCGCCCGGCCTCGACGAGCACGGCGACGAGCTGCGCCGCTGGCTGGCGCACGCCCCGAGGAGGACCGACCGTGAGCGAGCCGCTGTCGTTCCCCACCTCGCTGGGCACCTCGACCGCCGACGAGATCCGGCTGCTCGGGCAGGACCTCACCGCCGACCTGATGGGCAAGGTCGGCTTCGGCGAGCTCGCCTTCTGGCTGGTCGGCGATGCGCCGGCCCACGCCGTCCGAGACGCGGGTGTTCGAGGCCGTGCTCGTCGCGCTGGCCGACCACGGCTTCACCCCCACCGCGATCGCCGCGCGCCTGACCTACCTGTCGGCGCCCGACTCGCTGCAGGGTGCGCTGGCCGCCGGCCTGCTCGGCGGCGGGTCGCGCTTCCTCGGCGTCACCGAGGACTGCGGCGCGTGGCTGCACGCGGCCCTCGACGACCTCGACGGCGGGCACCCCACCGACGACGAGGGCTGGGACGCGGTCGCTCTCGCCGCCGTCACCGCCACCAAGGCGGCGGGGCGCTACGTCCCGGGCCTCGGCCACCCGGTGCACAAGCAGGGCGACCCCCGCACGCCGGTGCTCGTCGGCATCGCCGACGAGGAGGGCCTGCGCGGCCCCCACCTGCGCCTGTTCGAGGCGGTCGGACGCGTGCACGAGCAGGTGCTCGGACGCCGGCTGCCGCTCAACGGCGCCGGCGTCTGCGGGGCGGCCCTGGCCGACCTCGGCCTGCCGGTCGAGCTGCTGCGCGGGTTCGCGCTGCTCGCCCGCGCCGCCGGCCTGCTCGGCCAGATCGCCGAGGAGAGAAGGCGTCCCATCGGCATGGACGCCTACCTCGCCGTCGACCGCAACGCGGTCTACGTCGACCCCACCACCGACTGAAGGAGTACGCCTTGGCCACCCTCGCGGCGGTGATCGCCTCGACGCACCACCCGTTCTACCACCGCGCCAGCACGGCAGTGGGCGAGGACCGCCCGCCGTTCGCCGACGAGTGGGTCGCCAAGATCGAGGCGTTCCGCGAGACGCTCACCAGGGCGCGCCCTGACGTGCTGGTGATGGTCGGCAGCGACCACTTCCACCAGCTCTGGCTCGACAACATGCCGCAGTTCCTCGTCGGCAAGGCACCCTTCTACGACGCCAACTGGTACAACGAGGAACGCGAGTTCGGCCTGCCGCGCATGACGTTGCAGGGCGAGGAGGACCTCTCGGCGCACCTGCTGCGCCAGGGCCTCGACGCCGGGTTCGACCTCGCGTTCAGCAACGAGCTGCGCATCGACCACAGCGTCACCTGCCCGATCATCACGCTGCGGCCCGAGGCCGACCTGCCGATCGTGCCGGTCTACACGAACATCTTCGCGCCGCCGCTCCCGCAACCGAAGCGGTTCGTCCAGCTGGGCAGGGCGATCCGCGAGATGGTCGAGTCCTGGCCGTCCGACCAGCGGGTGGCGGTCATCGGCACCGGGCACCTGTCGCTCGAGCTCGGCGGCCCGCGCCAGTTCGGCGAGCACGGCCCCGACCCCGAGTTCGACCGCAAGGCCGTCGACTGGATCGCGAGCGGCGACATCGAGGGCGCGCTGGCCGAGGTGACGCTCGACAGCCTGCACCTGCCGGGCAACGCCACCCACGGCTTCATGGACTTCATGCTCATGCAGGGGGTCGCGGGCGACGGCCAGAAGGCGCACCACGTCGACACCCTCGACCTGTTCCACACGATGGAGGCGTACTTCACCTGGTACCCGGACGGCCAGGTACCCGAGGGGGTGGAGCCGGCATGAGCAGGTACCTGCTCGACAAGTTCCTGTTCACCGTCGACCGCGACCCCGAGCTGGTCGAGCGCTACCGCGACGATCCCGCCGGCCTCGTCGCCTGGTGGGAGGACGAGATGGCGAACCGCCTGCTCGGCTGCACCACCGGCGAGCAGAGCACCTGGCTGCGCCTCACCGACGCCGAGCGCGACGTGCTGGTGCGCCAGGACCACGTGGCGCTGTTCGAGCTGGGCGCGCACCCGTTCCTCACCCTGACCCTGTTCATCGCGATGTTCGAGCGCGACCACGGACCGCTGGAGTACCAGCTCGCCTACGCTCGGGCGATGGAGCACATCACCCTGCCGTACCCGGACATCGCGACGTGAGCGGGCCGCGCCTGCTCGTCGTCACCGGCAGCACGCGGCCGAGCCGCAAGGGTCCGGCCGTCGCGGCCTGGGTCGAGCGAGAGGCCCTGCGCCACGGCGGTTTCGAGGTCGAGGCCGTCGACCTCGCGGCGCTCGCCCTGCCGCTGATGGACGAGCCGCACCACCCGAAGCTGGGTCGGTACGAGCAGGAGCACACCCGCGCCTGGAGCGCGGTGGTCGACCGCGCCGATGCGCTCGTCCTCGTCTTCCCCGAGTACAACCACTCCTACCCGGCCACGGTGAAGAACGCGATCGACTACCTGCACGGCGAGTGGGCCGACAAGGCGGTCGGTCTGGTGTCGTACGGCGGGGCGTCGTCGGGCCTGCGGGCGGCCGCCGCGCTCAAGCCGGTGCTGACCTGCCTGCGGATGGTGCCGGCCGTCGAGGCCGTGTCCGCGCCGTTCTTCGAGCAGTTCCTCGACGACGACGGCACCTTCGTCCCGAACGAGGCGCTGGCCACCAGCGTGGTCGCCATGCTCGACGAGGTGGCCCGGCTGACGGCCCTGCTGCGTCCGTCCGCGACCTGAGCCCTACCAGCGCGCCCGGCGCGGACGCGGCTGGCACCGCGGGCAGGTGAACGACGAGCGGTTCATGAACGAGTCGCGACGCACGAGCGTGCCGCAGCGCGGGCACGGCCGACCCTCCTGCCCGTAGACCGCCAGCGAGCGGTCGAAGTAGCCCGACTGCCCGTTGACGTCGACGTACAGCGCGTCGAAGCTGGTGCCGCCCTGGTCGAGCGCCTCGGCCATCACCGCGCGCACGTGGCCCAGCAGCGCCAGCACGGTGGGACGGGTGAGCGTCTCGGTGGGGCGGGCGTAGTGCAGCCGGGTGCGCCACAGCGCCTCGTCGGCGTAGATGTTGCCGACCCCCGACAGCAGGCCCTGGTCGAGCAGCGCCCGCTTCACACCGGTCTTGCGTCCACGCACCCGCGCCAGCAGCAGCGCCTCGTCCAGCGCCGGGTCGAGCGGGTCGCGCGCGATGTGCGCGACGGGCACCGGGATCCACGTCGACGACGGGTGGGTGGCGCCCAGCGGACCGGCGAGGCCGGCCGGCCCGCCGTCGCGCGTGGGCTCGAGCTCGACCACGGTCATGCCGCCGAACATGCGCTGGTCGACGAAACGCAGCTCGCGCGAGCCCTCGGTGAACGCGATGCGCACCCGCAGGTGCCGCTCGTCGGCGACGGCCGGGTCCTGCACCAGCACCTGACCGCTCATGCCGAGGTGGGTGAGCAGCGCCTGCCGGTCGTCGAGCTCGAGCCACAGGAACTTGCCGCGCCGCACGGCGGCGGTGGTGGTGCGGCCACGCAACCGGGCCACCAGCTCGTCGGCGCCACCGGCCTGCCGGCGTACCGGACGAGGGTGCAGCACCTCGACGTCGGCGACGGTGCGGCCGACGGCGTGGGCGGCCAGGCCGCGACGGACGACCTCGACCTCGGGGAGCTCGGGCACGGCGGGTCCGGTCGGCTCAGCCGCGCGAGACGGGCGGCGTGGCCACGTGCTCGAGCGACTCCTGGTCGCGCGGGACGGCGCCCTGCTCGGCCAGCTCGGCGCTGACGGCCTGCCACGCGGTGGCCGCGGCCTGCTGCTCGGCGGCCTTCTTGCTGCGTCCGCGCCCCTCGCCGCGCTGGGTGCCCGCGACGACCGCGAGCGCGTGGAACTCCTTGGCGTGGTCGGGGCCGTCCTCGCTGACGTCGTAGGACGGCACGCCGAGACCGGCCGACGCGGTGAGCTCCTGCAGCGAGGTCTTCCAGTCGAGCCCGGCGCCGAGGGTCGCGGACGACTCCATCAGCGGGTCGATCAGGCGGTGCACGAGCTCGCGCGCCGGCTCGATGCCCTCGGAGAGGTACGCGGCACCGATCAGGGCCTCGAGGGTGTCGGCGAGGATCGAGGACTTGTCGCGTCCCCCGGTGGTCTCCTCGCCGCGCCCGAGCCGCACGTGGTCGCCGACGCCGAGGCCGCGGGCCACGCCGGCGAGCGCGCGCATGTTCACGACCGCCGCGCGCAGCTTGGCCAGCTGCCCCTCGGGCAGGTCGGGGTGGCGCTGGTACAGCGCGTCGGTGACGACCAGGCCGAGCACGGCGTCACCGAGGAACTCGAGCCGCTCGTTCGTGGGCAGCCCGCCGTTCTCGTACGCGTACGAGCGGTGCACCAGGGCGCGCTCGAGCAGCGCCGGGTCGAATCGTGCACCGAGGCGCTGCTCCAGCTGCTCGTCGGGCGGCAGCGCCCGACCGTTGTCCTCTCCCACGGGTGTCCCGGGGAAGGGGCTCAGAGGTCCTTGACCTTGCGGCCCTTGTACTCCAGGAACAGCGGGGTGCCGTTGGAGTCGGTCACGACCCGGGCGTGGTGCGGGCGCGCGAGGACCTCCTGGCCACCCTCGACCGAGGCGGTCAAGGTGGTGGGGAGGGTCTTCCACTGCGACCGGCGGTGCCGGGTGTTGCTGCGGGACATCTTCCGCTTCGGGACGGCCACGTCTAGCTCTCCTCGTCGATCAGGTCCTTCAACGCCGCCCAGCGGGGGTCGACGTCGTCGTGCTGGTGGTCCGGCTCGTCGGCGAGCCGGGCCCCGCACTGCGGGCACAGCCCGGGGCAGTCGGGCCTGCAGACGGGCTGGAACGGCAGGGCGGTGCCCAGCGCGTCCGTGAGCACGGGCTCCAGGTCGACCAGGTCGTCCTGCAGCTCGTACTCGTCCGCCTCCGCCTCGTCGCCCTCGCCCTGGTGGGGTCGGCCGTCGCGGCGCTTCTTCTCCGGGTAGACGTACAGCTCCTGGAAGGTCACCTCGAGCTGCTGCTCGAGCGGGTCCAGGCACCGCACGCACTCACCGGTGGCGAGGGCCGACGCCGTTCCCGACACCAGCACGCCCTCCATCACCGACTCGAGCCGCACGTCGAGCTCGATGTCGGCGCCGGTCTTGACCGCGATCACCTCGGTACCGAGGTCGTGCCCCACCGTGACCGTGCGAGAGATCCGCCGCATGGAACCGGGACGTCGACCGAGCTCGATGGTGTCGAGCACGAGCGGCGACCGCGGGTCCAGGCTGGTCACGGACTCCCTCCCAAGGGATCTTCGTGCGAACGGGGGGCAGACACGACCCCGGTCCCGACGCAGGGCGCGACGAGACCGACGACCCAGGCTATCGCAGCACGTAGGGCTACCCAAATGCGGCGTCGAGGCGCGCGAGCACCGCTGCCGGCACCAGCGCCGACACGTCGCCGCCCAGCCGCGCCACCTCGCGCACCAGCGACGACGACACGTGCAGCCACGACGGGTCACCGGACAGGTAGACCGTCTCGAGGCCGCTCAGGTGCCGATTCATCTGGGCCATCGGCTGCTCGTAGTCGATGTCGGTCGCCCCGCGCACGCCCTTGACCACCGCCACGGCGCCGACCCGGGCGCAGTAGTCGACCAGCAGGCCGCCCGGCACCTCGTCGACCTCGACCCGGCCCGCCTGGAGCAGGTCGGGCGGCAAGCACGCCCGCAGCAGGTCGATCCGGTCGGCGACGGGGAGGAACCCGTGCTTGCTCGGGTTGTGCACCACGGCCACGACCACCTGGTCGAACAGCCGGGCGGCGCGCGCCACGACGTCGAGGTGCCCGTTGGTGACGGGGTCGAACGAGCCGGGGCACACGACCTTCATGGCGCGCACGCTACCGGTGCTCAGGCGGGCGCCGGGTCGCTCTCGGGCTCGGCCAGCCACAGCACCGTCTCTCCGTAGCGCCGCTCGTCGAAGCGCAGCAGGCCCGGTGGCCAGGTCGGCTCCGGACCGCGCGCGCTGCGCTCGAGGACCACGATGGCCCCGTCGGCGAGCCAGTCGAGCTCGACCAGGCGCCGCAGCACCTGGGCCACCTCGTCCTCGGTGGCCGGGTAGGGCGGGTCGGCCAGCACCAGGTCGTACGGCTCGCCGGGGGCCTGGGCCAGCACGGTCGCGACCGCCTGCGCCCGCACCTCGACGACGTCGGCCAGCCCGAGGTCGGCCACGTTGCGCCGGCACGCCCGGACCGCCTCGCGGGCCTGCTCGACGAGCAGCACGTGGGCGGCGCCGCGGCTCGCGGCCTCCAGCCCGAGCGCCCCCGACCCCGCGTACAGGTCGAGCACCCGGGTGCCGTGCAGGACGTCCTCGTGGTCGAGCCGCGAGAACAGCGCCTCCCGGACGCGGTCGGACGTGGGCCGGGTGTCGCGCCCGGCGGGGACGGCGAGGGTGCGCCCGCGCAGCGTCCCGGCGATGATCCGCGTCACCCGCGCTCCAGGAAGACCTCGCGCTCGGGGTCGAGCAGCATCCGCAGGTGCTCGGCGAGCACGGGGTGGTCGGTGAGCTCGGGGTCGGCCCGCACCAGCGCGGTGGCCCGCTCGCGGGCGTCGGCGATGATCTCGCCGTCGCGGGTCACCCGCAGCAGCCGCAGCGAGGAGCGGAAGCCCGACTGCGCGGCGCCGAGCACGTCGCCCTCGCGGCGGGTCTCGAGGTCGAGGTGCGACAGGGCGAAGCCGTCGGACGTCGCGGCCACCTTCTCGAGCCGCTCGCGGGCACGGTCCTTGGCGTCGTCGCCGCAGAACAGCAGGCAGGTGCCCGGGTGGGCGCCGCGCCCGATGCGGCCGCGCAGCTGGTGCAGCTGGGAGATCCCGAACCGGTCGGCGTCCATCACGATCATCACCGAGGCGTTGGGGACGTCGACGCCGACCTCGATCACGGTGGTGGCGACCAGCACGTCGACCTCGCCCGCGACGACGGCCGCCATCACCGCGTCCTTGTCGTCGGGCGCGAGGCGCCCGTGCAGCACCTCGACCCGCAGACCCTGCATCGCCGGGTGCGCTCGCAGTGCGATCACGACGTCGACCACCGCGCGCGGCGGGCGCCGCGACCGCTCGCGCCCGTCGTCGTCGGGGTCGTCGACGTCGGCCAGGGCCTCCTCCAGCAGCTCGGAGCCCTCGACGCCGATCCGCGGGCAGACCACGAACGCCTGGCGTCCCTGGCCGACCTGCTCGCGGACGAGCCCGAAGGCGCGGTCGACCCAGCCCTGCTTCTCCTCGGGCACCACGTGCGTGGTGACGACCTGCCGCCCGGCGGGCACCTCGGTGAGGGTCGAGGTCTCGAGGTCGCCGAAGACCGTCATCGCGACCGTGCGCGGGATGGGCGTGGCGGTCATGACCAGCAGGTGGGGCGTGCGGATCGCCTTGGCCCGCAGGGCGTCGCGCTGCTCGACGCCGAACCGGTGCTGCTCGTCGACCACGACGAGACCGAGGTCGAAGAAGTCGACCTTCTCCTGCAGCAGGGCGTGGGTGCCGATCACGATGCCCGCCTCGCCGCTCGCGGCGTCGAGCATCGCCTGCCGCCGCGCGGCCGTGGGCATCGACCCGGTGAGCAGCGTGACCTTGGTCTGCGCGTCGGCCGGGGCGTCGTCGCCGACGAGCAGGCCGGGGTCGTCGAGCGGCAGCATGCCCGACCCGGCGAGACCGCCGAGCATGGCGGTGATCGAGCGGTGGTGCTGCTGGGCGAGCACCTCGGTGGGGGCGAGCAGGGCGGCCTGGCCCCCGGCGTCGACGACGGTGAGCATGGCCCGCAGCGCCACCACGGTCTTGCCGGAACCGACCTCGCCCTGCAGCAGCCGGTGCATCGGGTGCTCGCGCGCCAGGTCGGACGCCACCACCTCGCCCACCTCGCGCTGGCCCGCCGTGAGCTCGAACGGCAGCCGGGCGTCGAAGGCGGCGAGCAGACCGCCGTCGGACGCCGGGCGCGGCGTCGCCGGCAGCGCCTCGGCCTGCGCGCGGCGCCGTGCCAGCGCGGTCTGCAGCACGAACGCCTCCTCGTACCGGAACCGCTCCTGGGCCAGCCGCGCGAGCTCGCGCGAGCCGGGCCGGTGGATCAGCTGAAGCGCCTCGGCCGACCCCGGGAAGTCGCGCTCGGTGCGCACCTCGGGCGGCAGCGGGTCGGGCACGTCGGCGGGCTGGAGCTGGTCGAGCACCACGGCGACCGCCTTGCGGACGATCTCGGACGAGCACTTCGCGCTGGCCGGGTAGATCGCGAACAGCCGGGTGGCGGCCTCGACGACGTCGAGGTCGGAGGCGTCCTGCTCGAGGGTGGTGAACGAGGGGTGCGAGAGCTGGCGCTGCCCGCGGAAGGAGTCGACCTTGCCGTCGAACAGCGCGAGGGTGCCGACGGCGAGCTGGCGCGCCCAGTGGTCGGCGATGTGCTTCTTGGTGGTGAAGAACGCCAGCCGCAGCCGGGCGCTGCCGTCGGTGACGACCGCCTCCACGATCTGCTTGCGGTTGGCCGTCATCCGCACGCGCACCTCGGCGACCCGCGCGACCACCGTGACGTGCTCGCCCTCGACCAGCTCGGTCAGGGGCGTGGGCTCGTCGAACGACGCGTACCGGCGCGGCAGGTGGTGCAGCAGCTCGTTGACGGTGCTGAGGCCCAGCCCCGCCTCGAGCGGCTTGGCCGAGCGCTCGCCGAGCACGCGGTCGAGCGGCTGGTCGAGGAAGGGTGCGGGGTGCACGGCCCGATCAGACCACACGGGTCCGACGGGCGGTCACTCCACGCCGACGAGCACGGGGTAGCGCGGCTGGCCGCCGTCGACCACCTGCACCTCGACCGGGCCCTCCCGCGCGTCGACGACCGCCCGCACCGCGTCGGCGACGCCGTCCGGCGCGTCGGCACCGAGCACGAGCGTGACCAGCTCGCCGCCGCCGTCGAGCAGCTGCGCCACGACCCGGACGGCGACGTCGGCGACGTCGTGCGCGACGACGGTGAACGCCCCGGAGACCACGCCGAGCACGTCGCCCGGCCGGCACGGCCCCGCCTGGGTCACGGCGTCGCGGGCGGCGACGGTGACCGCTCCGGCCCTGACGGCGCCGGCGGCGTCCGACATCCGCGCGGCGCACGCGGCGGCGTCGAGGGACCGGTCGTGGACGGCGACGGCCGCCAGGCCCTGCACCTGGGCGCGGGTGGGCACGACCTCGACCCGGACGCCGGCGGCCGCGGCCTGCTCGGCCGCGGCCCGGGCGACGGCGACCGTGTCGGCGTCGTTCGGCAGCAGCACGACCCCGGCGGCGCCCGTGCCGAGGACGGCGGCCACGAGCTCCTCGGTCGAGGCGCGGGCGCCGCTGCCGCCCTCGACCACCACGGCGCCGGCGTCGACGTAGAGCCTGCGCAGGCCCTCGCCGGTGCAGCAGACGACGACCGCGACCTCGGGCGCGAGCGAGCCGTCGCGCGGCCGGTCGTCCGCGGCCCGCGCGAGCGGTTGGCCGTGCACGACCTCGCCGGTCGCGAGCTCGGTGACGCGCACCTCCCGCGTCCGTCCCGCGGAAGCCCCGGCGGCCACCGCCGCGTCGTGGTCGTCGACGTGCACGTGGACGTGCCACAGGCCGCTGCCGCCGACCACGACCAGGCTGTCGCCGAGGCCACCGAGGCTCGCGCGGACGCCGGCGAGCAGGGCGTCCTCGTCCGCGGCGGGGACCTCGAGCAGGTACATGACCTCGTAGGCGGGCCCGTCGGTGCCGGGCGAGGGGCACGACTGGGCGAGCGGCACCGGGCCGGGCGTGACCGGCAGGGGCGGCACGTCGTCGCCCGTGACCGCGGCGGCGAGGGCGTCGAGCACCACCACCAGGCCCGCTCCCCCGGCGTCGACCACCCCGGCCTCGGCGAGCACGTCGAGCTGGGAGGTGGTGCGTGCCAGCGCGGCGCGCCCGGCCGCGGCGACGTCGGCGACGAGCACGGCGAGCGGCCGGGAGCCGTCGCGGGCCGCCTCGAGCGCGGCGGCGCGGGTGACCGAGAGCATCGTCCCCTCGACGGGGGTCTCGACGGCTCGCCAGGCCTGCTTGTCGGCCAGCCGCAGCGCCTCGGCGACCTCGGCCGGGCCGGCCCGGTGCAGGCCGGCGAGCGCCTGCGCCCAGCCGCGCAGCAGCTGGCTGGTGATGATGCCGGAGTTGCCGCGGGCCCCGAGCAGCGCGCCGTGGGCGGCGGCGCCCGCGATGGCGGCCAGGTCGGCGTCGGCCGCGACCCCCTCGACCTCCTCGGCGGCCCGCCGCAGGGTGAGGTGCAGGTTGGTGCCGGTGTCGCCGTCCGGCACGGGGTAGACGTTGAGCGCGTCGATCGCCTCGCGGTCGCGCTCGATGCCGGCCAGGGCCAGCGCCAGCCAGCGCCGCGCCAGGGCTGCGTCGAAGGGCCGCTCGGGCGGCGCGGGGTCGGCCACGGGGCTCCTGTTCGTGCGGACGGTCGGCCGCATTTGGGCGGCGCCGCGGGTGTCGGTTAGCCTAGTGCGGTTGCCCGGCGCGTCCGGGCCGCACCTCGCCGGCGGGAGCACCCGCCGCCCACCAGTTCCAGGACGTAGGAGATCACCCGTGGCTGCCCACTGCGACGTCTGCGGAAAGAAGCCGAGCTTCGGCAACACCATCTCGCACTCGCACCGTCGGCACTCGCGCCGTTGGAACCCGAACATCCAGCGCGTGCGTGCGATGGTCGGCGGCACGCGCAAGCGCGTCGACGTGTGCACCTCGTGCCTGAAGGCCGGCAAGGTCACCCGCTGACCTGCTGAACCGCACACCGAGGCCGGTCCCCGAGGGGGCCGGCCTTCGTGCTGTCCGCGCTCCCCGATCGCTCAGGCGCGGAAGTGGTCCCAGCCGGCCGCGGCGTCGTCCCCGTACGCGTCGACGAGCACCTGCGGCCACCCGTCCAGCAGCGTCCGCACGTCACCGATGCGCTGCCACCCGTCCGGCACGACCGACTCGGACGCGAACGTGGCCACCAGCGCGTGCTCCTCGCCGCCGGTGAACGTCCACAGGTGGGCGAGCCGGGACCCGTCGTCCCCACCCAGCAGCCGCTGCGCCACCGCGGTCAGCGTCGTCCGCTGCTCGGCCAGGTAGCCGTAGTCGCCGTCCAGGTCGATCGTGACGCCGGACGCCCGGGCGACCCTGCCGACGTCCAGCAGCAGACCGTCCGAGACGTCGATCATCGCCGTCGCGCCCGCGAGCGCGGCCTCGCGGCCGGCGAGCACGGGCGGGTCGGGACGCAGGTGGGCCCGCACCAGGTCGGGGTCGACGTCCGGGCGACCGGCCCCGAGCAGCGCCAGACCCGCGGCCGAGCGGCCGAGCGTGCCGCGCACGGCGACGACGTCACCGGGTCGGGCGCCGCTGCGGCGGACGGGATCGCGGCCCTCCAGGTCGCCGAGCACCGTCACCGACACCATCAGCACGGGCCCGGACGACAGGTCTCCCCCGGCGACCGTCGTGCCCGACCCGGCGCAGCCGAGCGCGAGCCCGCGGGCCAGCCCCTCGGCCCAGGCCACCGGCGTCGACGGCGGGGCGACGAGCGAGACGAGCAGGGCGGTCGGCACGGCCCCCATCGCGGCGACGTCGGCGAGGTTCTGGGCGGCGGCCTTGACGCCGACGTCCTCGGCGCTCGACCAGTCGAGCCGGAAGTCGCGGTGCTCGACCATCAGGTCGGTGCTCGCCACGACCCGGCCGTCGGGCGCCGCCAGCACCGCGGCGTCGTCGCCGGGGCCGAGCAGGGTGGCCCGTCCGGGCGGCAGCAGCGGCAGGATCCGGCGCAGCACGCCGTCCTCGCCGACGTCGGCGAACGTGGGGCCGGCCTCCTGCGCACCGTCCGTCACCGTCGCTCACCCCCCGTCACGACCCCCTGTCAGGCCACCGGCACGGCACGGTAGCGTGACCGCGGTCGGCGCCGACGGGGCCGGCCAGCGTCGTCCCCGGCGTTCCCGATCCAGTTCCCGAGCCCCAGGAGGTCCCCGTGGTGGTCCAGGCCTACGTCCTTGTCCAGACCGAGGTCGGCAAGGCCGCCTCCGTGGCCGAGGCGATCGGTTCCCTCCAGGGCGTCGTGATGGCCGAGGACGTCACCGGCCCCTACGACGTCATCGTCCGCGTCGAGGCGGCGAGCGTCGACGAGCTCGGCCCGCTCGTCATGTCCAAGATCCAGGGCGTCCCGGGCATCACCCGCACGGTGACGTGCACGGTCGTCCACGCCTGACCCGGCTCCCTCGCTGAGCCCCGTCCGACCCCGCCGCAGCGCCGGGATCCTCGCGGTCCCGGTGCTGCTGCTCGTCGTGGGCGCGCTCCTCGTCGGCGGGCTGGCCGGCTGCAGCCGTGCGGTGCCGACCGAGCCCGCGCCGTCGTCCGCCGAGCAGGGCTGCGCCCAGGTGCTCGTGCGCCTGCCCGACGGCCTGGGCGACCGCGAGCGGCGCCAGGTGACGAGCCAGGCCACCGCCGCCTGGGGCGACGGCGACTCGCTGGTGGTGGTGCGCTGCGGCCTCGAGCCGCTCGGCCCCACCACCGACCTGTGCGTGCGCGTCGGCGCCGTCGACTGGGTCACCACCACCGGCGACGGCACCACCCGCTACACGACCTACGGACGCTCTCCCGCCGTCGAGATCGAGCTGCAGGGCACCGACCCCGAGGGCACCGACCTGGTGCTCAGCGAGATCGGCTCCGCCGTCGAGGTCCTCCCCGCCGACCGCGAGTGCACCTGACGTCGAGTGCGCAGTAGTCGGGCGAGATCCGTTGTCGGACGCCCGCCTCCTGCGGTCTCGCTGAGCCGTCCGGTGAAATCGCCTGTGCCGCAGCCGTCCGGAACGGCCACACTGGCGGCATGGAGAAGATCAACGCGCGCCTGCTGAGCTGGGCGAGCATCCTCGAGGAGCAGACCCGCGAGCAGGCGGAGCTGACGTCGCGAGCTGCCGTTCATCCACCCGCACGTCGCGCTGATGCCCGACGCGCACCTGGGCAAGGGTGCGACCGTCGGCTCGGTGATCCCGACGCTCGGCGCGATCATCCCGGCCGCCGTCGGCGTCGACATCGGCTGCGGCATGATCGCCGTCCGCACCCAGTGGCACGTCGACCAGCTGCCGTCCGACCGGCGCGCGGCTGCGCGAGGCGATCGAGCGCGCGATCCCGCTGTCGGCGGGCGGGTACAACCAGACAGCTCACGGCCACGGCGCAGGAGCGGGTCGCCGACGCTCGAGGCACGCGCCGACAAGGCGGGGTTCGACCCCGACCAGCACGCGGCGCACTGGCGGCTGCAGCTGGGCTCGCTCGGGTCGGGCAACCACTTCATCGAGGTGACGCGTCGACGAGGAGGACCGACGGTCTGGCTGTTCCTGCACTCGGGCTCGCGCGGCGTCGGCAACAAGATCGCGCAGCACCACATCAAGGTCGCGCGCCGACCTGTGCCGGAAGTGGTGGATCGACCTGCCGCGACCGCGACCTCGCGTACCTGGTCGAGGGCACCGACGAGTTCTGGGCCTACATCCGCGAGCTGCGGTGGGCGCAGCACTTCGCCCTGCTCAACCGCGAGGAGATGATGGACCGCGTCGTCGGCGTGCGTCGGAGGCGTGGACCGGCGAGCAGGTCGAGCGGCGGGAGCAGATCAACTGCCACCACAACTACACCGAGCAGGAGGAGCACTTCGGCAAGGAGGTGTGGCTGTCCCGCAAGGGCGCGATCGACGGCGCGCGACGGGCGAGCCGGGCCTGATCCCGGGCTCGATGGGCACCGCGCTCGTACGTGGTGGCGGGCAAGGGCAACCCGGTCGCGCTGAACTCGTCGCCGCACGGTGCGGGACGCGAGTACTCGCGGTCGGCGGCGCGCCAGCACGTTCACGCGTCGAGCAGCTGCGGGAGGCGATGGAGGGCATCGAGTACCGCGACACCGACGCCTTCCTCGACGAGATCCCGACGGCCTACAAGGACATCGACGTGGTGATGGCCGACGCGGCCGACCTCGTCGAGGTCCGGCACACGCTGCGCCAGATCGTCAACGTCAAGGGCGACTGACCCTCCTCGTGCGCACTCGTCGCCCCTTCGGCAGACGCCGAAGGGGCGGCGACTGCGCAGAAGGTGTTCTCAGGGCGTCCAGCGCAGCGCGTGCAGCCGCTCGTACGCGGGGCGGCAGGCGCGCGCGACCTCGGCCGCGGCGCCGTCCAGGTGGACGGCGTCGCGGTCGCGCCGCTCGAACCCCGTGGACCGCTCGACCGCGGCGTACCAGAACGGCGCCCAGACGCCGTCGCTGTCGCGGGGACCGGGCGGCCACGACAGCATCCGGTCGCTGAACGGGACGCCGGCGTCGTCGCACATCGCGCGCAGGTAGGTCGGCGGGTCGTCGAGCAGGTCGGTCGACTCGAGCACGAGCGGCGCGGGCGCACCGAGGGCGGCGAGCTCGTCGAGCAGCGAGACCTGCTGCAGCAGACCGATGTCGGCGGGCTCGACCTGCTCGCGCGAGCGGGTGTACGACGCCACGACCGGCTCGGGCTCGCGCAGCAGCAGCACGTTCACCAGGTCGAGCAGCCACGTCCGGTCGTCGATCTCGTCGACCAGGTGGTGGGTCATGTGCTTCTGGTAGTGCACCCGCACGCCGTCCGGCAGCGGGCCGGTCAGCGACGCGACCACCGACCGCCAGTCGGTGTCGCCCGCCTCGACCACCAGGTCGCGTCCGGGGTGGTCGATGCCGGTGACGTCGAGGTAGTGCGCGTAGAGCGGCTCGTCGACGACGACGCAGTCGTCGCGGTTCTCCACGACCGCATCAGCGCGGTCGAGACGTTGCGCGGACCCGACCAGACGGCCAGCCGCACCGGCTCGCTCACCCCGCGTCCCACGCCTCGCGCCGGCGCGCGACGTCGGCGTGCACCGCGTCGAGGTACAGCCCGCGCAACCGCTCGGTCACCGGCCGCTCACCCGTCCCGATCACCCGGCCGTCGACCTCGCGCACCGGCCCCAGGCCGGCGTAGGTGCCGGTGACGAACGCCTCGTCGGCGCCGTACACGTCGGTCGAGGCGAAGTTCTTCTCCCGCACCACCATCCCCGCCTCGCGGGCGACCTGCAGCACCATGCCGCGGGTGATCCCGCCCAGGCAGTAGTCGCCGGTCGAGGTCCACAGCTCGCCGCGGCGCACGACGAAGAAGTGCGTGGAGTTGCAGGTGGCGACGAAGCCGTGCGGGTCGAGCATCAGGGCCTCGTCGGCGCCCGCCGTGTACGCCTGGATGCACGCGGTGATGTCGTTGAGCTTGCTGTGCGAGTTGAGCTTCGGGTCGACGACGTCGGGGTACGGACGGCGCACGTGCACCGTGAACAGCGTGATGCCGCGGTCGACCGCGGCCGGGTCGGGCTCCTTGTGCTCGGCCACGATGACGACCGTCGGCGGGCCGATCGTCACCCGCGGGTCCTGGTAGGGCGTGCTCTTCACCCCGCGGGTCACCATCAGCCGGACGTGGACGCCGTCGCGCATCCCGTTGGCCTCCAACGTCTCCCGCACCGCCGCCTCGAGCTGCTCGCGCGTGAGGCCGACGTCCATGGCGATGGCCTTGGCGCCCTCGAACAACCGGTCGAGGTGCTCGTCGAGGAACGCCGGCACGCCGTCGTGCACGCGCAGGCCCTCCCAGACGCCGTCGCCGAGCACGAACCCGCTGTCGAAGACCGAGACCACCGCCTGCGCCCGCGGCACCAGGGCCCCGTTCACGTGCACGAGCACGTCGGCGTTGCGCGGGTCGTCGGCGCTGTGCTGGGTGCCCGTCGGCGAGGTCACGCCGGTCACCGCAGGCCCGGTGGGGCGCTCGCAGGGCGAGCCGCAGCAGCCGGTCGACGAGCTCCTCGTAGGCGATCCCCGAGCTCGGCCCACATCCGCGGGTACATCGACGTCGGCGTGAAGCCCGGCATGGTGTTGACCTCGTTGACGACCACGCGCGCTGGTCGCGGGTGACGAAGAAGTCGACCCGGGCGAGGCCCTCGCAGCCCAGGACCTCGAAGGTCTGACGGGCGAGGCGCCTGCACCTCGTCGGCCACCTCGGCGCGGCAGGTCGGCCGGGCAGCGTCGAGCCGCACCGCGGCGCCGTCGAGGTACTTGGCCTCGAAGTCGTAGAAGTCGTGCCCGGCCGTCGACCACCTCGATCTCGCCCGGGTCGGCTGGTCACGCGGCTCGCCGCCGTCGAGCGTCCTGCAGCACGCCGCACTCGATCTCGCGGCCCTCGATCGCGGCCTCCACCAGCACCTTCGGGTCGTGCTCGCGGGCGAACGCGAGCGCGGCGTCGAGCCCGTCCGGGTCGTGCACCCGGGTGATGCCGATGCTGCGAGCCGGCGCGGGAGGGCTTGACGAACACCGGGGAGCCGAGCCGGGCGACGGCGTCCTGCACCGACGCGGAGTCGTTCTCCCGCTCGACCGGGAGGACGACCACGTACGGCCCGACGGGCAGCGCGTGCGCCGACAGCACCGACCTTCATGTAGTGCTTGTCCATGCACGGCGCCGACGACAGCACCCCGGCGCCGACGTAGCGGGTGTCGCTCAGCTCGAGCATCCCCTGCAGGGTGCCGTCCTCGCCGTACGGCCCGTGCAGCAGCGGCAGGACGACGTCGACCTGCCCCGAGCACGCGCGGCACCTCGTCCGGCTGCAGGGTCACGAGCTCGCGCGCGTGCAGCCCCTGGGACAGCGCGAGCGACGCGCCGTCCGCAGCCCGCTCGTCGACGCTCGGCAGCTCGCCGTCGGTGATCGCCCACTGCGCGGGGTCGTCGTCGACCAGCACCCACCGCCCGTCGGTGGTGATGCCGACGGGCACCACGTCGTAGCGCTCGGGGTCGATCGCCGCCATCACGCCGGCCGCGGTGACGCAGCTGATCGCGTGCTCGCTGGAGCGGCCGCCGAAGACCACGGCCACCCGGGTCCGGCCGGTCCGCTCGTCCTCGTCCTGGCTCATGGGTTCCTGGCTCGTGGGTTCCTGGCTCATCGGTCACCGACCCTACTGCCGCGTCACTACGCTGCCACGGTGGCGCCGAGACGACCGCCCTCCCCCGACGACAGCGGGCTCGCCCCGAGACGCTCGCCGTCGTGCAGCGGACGTCCGCCGCGCGAGCCCGGCGCCCCCGTGTCGCCGCCGCTGCAGCTGTCGTCGACCTTCGTCGGGTCCGGACGACGCCGCCCGGCCGGCCGCTGTACGGCCGGGTCGACGACGCCACGTGGCGAGCGCTGGAGCAGGCCCTCGGCGTCCTGGAGGGCGCACCGCAGGGTGCGACGCTGTTCGCGTCCGGCATGGCCGCGGTCAGCGCGGCCCTCGACCTGGTGCCGGACGGCGGGACGCTGGTCGTCGCCGGACGCCGCGTACAACACCACCCTCGGGCTGGCCGAGGTGCTGCAGTCGCGCCGGACGCCTGCGGCTGGTGCGGGTCGACGTCGCCGACACCGACGCCGTCGTCGCCGCCGTCGACGGCGCCGACCTGGTGTGGCTGCGAGTCGCCGACCAACCCGCCGCTGCGAGATGGCCGACCTGGCGGCGCTGCGCCGCCGCGGCCCGGGCCGCCGGCGCCCGCACGGTGGTCGACAGCACGTTCGCGACGCCGCTGGTGCAGCGTCCGCTCGAGCTCGGCGCCGACGTCGTCGTGCACTCGGTGACCAAGTCCCTGTCCGGTCACTCCGACGTCCTCCTGGGTGCCGCCGTCACCGCGCGACCCCGAGCTGGCGGCGCGCCTGCGCGCCCACCGCACGTCTGCACGGCGCGGTCCCGGGCCCGTTCGAGGCCTGGCTCGCCCTGCGCGGGCTGCGCACCCTGCGCGTGCGGCTGCGAGCGCGCGCAGGCGATCGGCGCTCGTGCTGGCCGGCCGTCTCGCCGGCGCACCCGGCCGTCGAGCGCGTCCGCTACCCCGGTCTGCCGACGACCCCGGCCACGAGCTCGCCCGACGCCAGATGCGCGGCTTCGGCGCGATGCTCGCCGTCGAGGTCGTCGGCGGCGCGGCGGCGGCCGACGCCGTCGTCGACGCCGTGCGGCTCTGGGTGCCACGCGACCAGCCTGGGCGGGGTCGAGTCGCTGGTCGAGCGCCGCCGCCGCCACGGCGACGAGCCGCGCACCGTGCCCGAGGGGCTGGTGCGGCTGTCGGTCGGCATCGAGGACGTCGAGGACCTGTGGGCCGACCTCGACGCCGCGCTCAGCTCTGCTCGTGCTTGCGGGCCCGCGACAGGATGACGCGCGACCATCTCGGCGGCGGGCACGCCGCGTGCACGACGGTCGCGACGGCCTCGGTGATGGGCATGTCGACCCCGGCCGACTGGGCGAGCGCGAGCATCGACCGGCACGACTTCACGCCCTCGGCGGTCTGCCTCGGTCACCGCCGACCACCTCCTCGACGTCATGCCCTGGCCGAGGTGCTCGCCGAACGTGCGGTTGCGGCGCAGCGGCGAGGTGCAGGTCGCGACCAGGTCGCCCATGCCCGGCCAGGCCGGAGAACGTGGCGGGTCGGCGCCGAGGGCGGCGCCGAGCCGGGCCGTCTCGGCGAGGCCGCGGGTGATGATCGAGGCGCGTGGTGTTGTCGCCCATGCCGATGCCCCTCGGCCATGCCGACCGCGAGCGCGATGACGTTCTTCATCGCGCCCCGGCGATCTCCACGCCGACGACGTCGCGTGGGTGTACGGCCGGAAGTAGTCCGTCGAGCAGGTCGTGCGCGACCCGGTCGGCGCGGTCGTGGTCGGCGCACGCGACGACGGTGGCGGTGGGCTGGCGGTCGGCGATCTCGCGTCGCCAGGTTGGGGCCCGACACCACGGCGACGCGCTCGGGGTCGACGCCGGCGACCTCGGCCACCACCTCGCTCATCCGCCGGTTGCGTGCCGAGCTCGACGCCCTTGGTCAGGCTCACGAGCAGCGCGTCCGGCGCGATGGCGGCGGCCGAGCGCGGTCAGGTTCTCCCGCAGCATCTGGGACGGCACGCGAGCACGACGGTCGCGGCGCCGTCGAGCGCCTCGGCGGCGTCGGTCGTGGCGGGCACGCCGGCCGGGCAGGTCGACGCCGGGCAGGTACTCGGTGTTGCGGTGCGCGCTGGTCGATCTCGGCGACGACCTCGTCGCGTCACGCCCCCACACCGTGCACGTTCGCAGCCGGCGTCGGCGAGGACCGCCGCGAAGGTCGTGCCCCAGGTGCCGCTGCCCAGGACGGCGGTGCGGCCGGACGACGTGCCAGCGGTGCTCCGCTCGGTGCGAACCTGCCGGTCGTGCGCTGGCCGTGCTCGCGCGGGGTCGCACCGGCGTGGGCGGCGGCTCGCCCCGCGCTGCTCCGCCGACGAGGGCGACGAGGGCGTCCATGATCCGGTCGGTCGCCGCGGCGAGCACGTCGGCGTCGACGGGCGGACGCGCAGGTCGTCGACAGGTCGACCGGCGGGCCCGGCCCAGACGTGGACGCGTCTGCGGCGGGAGCAGCCGCGGGACCCTGCCGTACCGGCGGCAGCAGCGGTGCGCGCCCCACTGCCCGATCGGGACCACCGGGCACCCGGTCTCCAGCGCGATCCGGGCCGCGCCGGTCTTGCCGCGCATCGGCCACAGGTCGGGGTCGCGGGTCAGCGTGCCCTCGGGGAAGACGGCGACGCAGCTGGCCGGCCCGCACCGCCTCCACGGCGGCGGGGAAGGCGCGCGAGGCGTCCGCGGTCCCGCGGTGCACCGGGATCTGGCCGGCGCTGCGCAGGACGGCGCCCAGCGAGCGGGACCCGGAACAGGCTCTCCTTGGCGAGGAAGCGCATGACCCGGCCGGGGCCGTGGACGAGTAGTGCGCGAAGGTCAGCGGGTCGAGCGTGCGAGGCGTGGTCGTGACCGCGACGACCACGCCGCCGCTCGCGGGGCAGGTGCTGCGCCGCCCCGCCAGTCGCGCCGCATGAGCAGGCGCACCGCGCGGACGCACGAGCAGCGTCAGCCGGTACCCGAACGCCAGGCTGGCCTGGTCTCGGGACGCCGGTCACGCTCACCTCCGCCGTGTCGCGACGTCGCGTGCCGACGCCGGCGCGCGCGCCCATCCTCGTCGCAGGGCGAGCGCCGTGTCGACCGGACGCCCGGTGCGAGAGGATCGTGGGCGTGGTGCCACCCGGTGACGCCGCCGACCGAGCGGGTGCCGGTGGACGTCGTGCTGCCGGTCAAGGGCGGCCCGGCGGCGAAGTCCCGGCTGCGGGCACCCGGTCGACCGGCGACTGGCGCCCGGCGATCGCGCTCGACACCGTGGCGGTCGTCCTGGCCGGCCCGCCGGTGCGGCCGTGCCGTCGTCGTCACCGGCGACGCCGCGGGTGGCGCGCGACGCGCACCGCGCTCGGGCGCGCACGTGGTGCGCAGCCCGGCCCGGGGGGCCTGCGCGACGCGCTGGCCGCGGGCCGCGCGCCGCCGCGCCCCGCGACCCGTGCGCGCTGCTGCTGGCCGACCTGCCCTGCGCTGCGGCCCGAGGACCTGCGCCGTCGCCCTGGACGACCGCCGCGCGCCTGCTCGCGCGGGGCCCGGCAGGTGTTCGTGCCGGACGCCGACGGCACCGGCACGGTCCTGCTGGCGGCGTCGCCGCCGGCCGACCTGCGTCCCGCACTTCGGGCCGGGTCGGCCGCAGGCGCACGCCTGCGCGCCGCCGTTCGCGGCGGTGCCCCGCCGGCTGCGTCGTGACGTCGACACCGCCGCGCACCTGGCGCTGGCGGCGGGCTCGGGCTCGGCCCCCGTACGACCGCGCGTGCTGGCCGGAGCCCGCGACGACGGCGGGTCCGACCCGTCAGCGGCTGGTCAGGCCCGGCTCGACGACGGCGCCGAGCGCCGCGAGCTTGTCCCCGAACCGCTCGTAGCCGCGGTCGATGAGGTCGATGCCGTGCACCTTGGACGTGCCCTCGGCCGCGAGCGCCGCGATGAGGTGGCTGAAGCCGCCGCGCAGGTCGGGGACGGTGATCTCGGCGCCCTTGCAGCTGCGACGGGCCGGAGACGACGGCGGAGTGCCGGAAGTTGCGCTGGCCGAACCGGCACGGGGTCGCCCCCGAGGCACTCGCGGTAGACCTGGATGCGTCGCGCCCATCTCGCGCAGCGCCTCGGTGAAGCCGAACCGGTTCTCGTACACCGTCTCGTGGACGATGCAGATCCCGCTGGCCTGGGTGAGCGCGACGACGAGCGGCTGCTGCCAGTCGGTCATGAAGCCGGGGTGGACGTCGGTCTCGAGGACGATCGAGCGCAGGTCGCCGCCCGGGTGCCAGAACCGGATGCCGTCGTCGCCGACGTCGAACTCGCCCGCCGACCTTCCGGAAGACGTTGAGGAACGTCATCATCTCCGGCTGCGTCGGCGCCGTCGACGAACACGTCGCCCCCGGTCGCCAGCGCCGCGCAGGCCCACGAGGCCGCCTCGATGCGGTCGGTCAGCGCGTGGTGGTCGTAGCCCTCGAGCCGGTCGACGCCCTCGATCCGGATCACCCGGTCGGTGTCGACGCTGATGATCGCGCCCATCTTCTGCAGCACGGCGATGAGGTCGACGATCTCGGGCTCGATGGCGGCGTTCTTCAGCTCGGTGACGCCCTCGGCGCGCACGGCGGTCAGCAGGACCTGCTCGGTGGCGCCGACGCTGGGGTACTCGCAGCTCGATCTTGGTGCCGCTGCAGCCGTGGGGCGCGGTGATCCGGATGCCGCTGGGCGCGCTTGTCGACGACGGCGCCGAACTGGCGCAGGACGTCGAGGTGGTAGTTGATCGGCCGGTCGCCGATGCGGCAGCCGCCGAGGTCGGGGATGAACGCCTCGCCGAGGCGGTGCAGCAGCGGCCCGCAGAGCAGGATCGGGATGCGGCTGGAGCCGGCGTGGGCGTCGATGTCGGCGACGTGGGCGCTCTCGACGTCGCGTCGGGTCGAGGTCAGGGTGCCGTCCTCGCCCTCGCGCGTACGGCGACGCCGTGCAGCTCGAGCAGGCCGGTGACGACGCCGACGTCGCGGATCTGCGGGCACGTTGCGCAGCCGGCTACGGGGTCTCGCCCAGCAGGGAGGCGACCATCGCCTTGGAGACGAAGTTCTTCGCGCCGCGGACGGTGATGGCCCCGCTCAGCGGGCGGCCGCCGTGGACGGTCAGGACGTCGCTCATGTCACCGCCTTCGGCGCCCCCGCGGGGGCGTGCGGGCGGTCCCACGGTCGCCGACGCCGGGGGGCCGACCCGCACGATCGGCCCCCGGTCGGTCGTGCGGTGGTGCTGCGGTGGTGCGGTCG
The DNA here is from genome assembly GCA_963715595.1 of uncultured Actinomycetota bacterium. Classification (GTDB taxonomy): domain Bacteria; phylum Actinomycetota; class Actinomycetes; order Actinomycetales; family CAWJMD01; genus MFD01275-22. Next base: position 615,094 of record OY970255.1, on the reverse strand, counting down.
TGCTGCGCTCAGGCCGTCGTGGCCGGAGCCCGCTTGGCCGCGGTCGTGCGCGCCGTGCGTCTTCTTCGCGGGGGTCGCCTTCCTGGCGGTGGTCTTCTTGGCCGCCGTCTTCGTGGCGGGCGCGGCCGTCGTCGCCGTGGTCTTCTTCGCGGCCGACTTGGCCGGAGCCGCCTTCTTGGCCGGTGGTCTTCGTGGCGGTGGTCTTCTTCGCCGGCGTGGCCTTCTTCGCCGTCGTCTTCTTGGCCGCCGTGGTCTTCGTCGCGGTGGTCTTCTTCGCCGGCGTGGCCTTCGTCGCCGTCGTCTTCGTGGCCGCCGTGGCCTTCGTGGCGGTGGTCTTCTTCGCCGGCGTGGCCTTCTTCGCCGTCGTCTTCTTCGCCGGGGTGGCCTTCTTCGCGGCGGCCGAGGCGGTCTTGCTCGCCGAGGAGACGCGCTGAGGTGGCCGCGGCGGCCGCGGCGGCGGGCCGGCTCGCGCGGCGCGGCCACGTAGCCCTTGAAGGCCGTGCCCGGCTTGAACTTCGGCACGGACGTCTTCTTGATGCGCACGGTCTCGCCGGTGCGCGGGTTGCGGCCGGTGCGAGCCGCCCGGGCGGCGCGCTCGAAGGTGCCGAAGCCGCTGATGGCGACCCGCTCGCCCTTGGCGACGGACCGCACGATGGTGTCGACCACGGCCTCGACGGCGTCCTGGCGAGCTTGCGGCTGCCGAGTCGCTTCTCCAGGGCGCTCGACCAGCTGTCCCTTGTTCACTGAGCTTCTCCTCCAGTGCCGTGCCTCCGGGCGGTCGCCCGGTTCGGGCACGACGGTATTCCTGCTGCGGGCGCGCGTCCACCACAACGGCACGTGTGTGTCGTTGTGTCGCGGGCGGTTTGCCGGGCTGCAGGTCGTCCGGGAGGTGTTCTGTCGACGATCGCCGGGGGCCGGCGGACCGGGGCGGGAAGGGCGAAGGACGTTGTGCTGCAGGGTTCTGTGGTTCAGACAGCCAGTGGCGCAGGCGGGCTCAGCGGGCGGGCAGGGTGGTCGGCAGGAAGGCGGGGCGGCTCTGCTCGAACGCGGAGACATCCGCCTCGTGCTGCAGCGTCAGCCCGATGTCGTCGAGGCCCTCCAGCAGCCGCCAGCGGGTGTAGTCGTCGACCTCGAGCGGGACCACGACGGTGTCGCCGGCACCTGCGCGGGCCTCGAGGTCGACGGTCACCTGGGTGCCGGGCGGCGTTCTCCAGGATCTTCCACAGCAGCTCGACGTCGTCCTGCGCGACCTGCGCCGGCGAGCAGGCCCTGCTTGCCGGCGTTGCCGCGGAAGATGTCGGCGAAGCGCGAGGACAGCACGACCCGGAAGCCGTAGTCCTTCAGCGCCCAGACCGCGTGCTCGCGCGAGGACCCGGTGCCGAAGTCGGGGCCGGCCACGAGCACCGAGCCGGCGAGTACGGCTCCTGGTTGAGGACGAACGACGGGTCCTGGCGCCAGGCCGAGAACAGCCCGTCCTCGAACCCGGTGCGCGTGACCCGCTTGAGGTAGACGGCCGGGATGATCTGGTCGGTGTCGACGTTGCTCGCGGCGCAGCGGGACGCCGACGCCGGTGTGGGTGGTGAACGGGTCCACGGTCTCCTCCAGGAGGTGTGCGGTCAGGCCGGCGCGGCGCCGGGTCGAGGTCGGCGGGGCGACAGGGTGCCGCGCACGGCGGTGGCGGCGGCGACGAGCGGGGCTGACCAGGTGGGTGCGCCCGCCCTTGCCCTGGCGGCCCTCGAAGTTGCGGTTCGACGTCGACGCGCTGCGCTCGCCCGGGCGCGAGCTGGTCCGGGTTCATGCCCAGGCACATCGAGCAGCCGGCGTTGCGCCACTCGGCGCCCGAAGTCGGTGAAGACCTTGTCCAGGCCCTCCGCCTCGGCCTGGAGGCGGACCCGCGCCGAGCCCGGGACGACCAGCACGCGGACGCCCGTCGGCGACTTGTGCGGCCGTGGACGACGTCGGCCGCGGCGCGCAGGTCCTCGATCCGGCCGTTGGTGCAGGAGCCGATGAAGACCGTGTCGACGGCGATCTCGCGCAGCGGCGTGCCGGGCGTCGAGGTCCATGTAGGTCAGCGCCTTCTCCGCGGCGACGCGCGCGTCGGCGTCGGCGATCGCGGCGGGGTCGGGCACGCCGAGCGACAGCGGCAGGCCCTGGCCGGGGTTGGTGCCCCAGGTGACGAACGGCTCGAGCTCGTCGGCGTCGAGGACGACCTCGGCGTCGAAGACGGCGTCGTCGTCGGTGCGCAGCTGCGCCAGTACGCGACCGCGGCGTCCCAGTCCGCGCCCTGCGGTGCGTGCGGACGGCCCTGCAGGTAGTCGAAGGTCGTCTCGTCCGGCGCGATCATGCCGGCGCGGGCGCCGGCCTCGATCGACATGTTGCAGACCGTCATCCGCGCCTCCATCGACAGCTTCCCGATGGCCTCGCCGCGGTACTCGAGGACGTAGCCCTGACCGCCGCCGGTGCCGATCTGCGCGATGACCGCCAGGATGACGTCCTTGGCGGTGACGCCCTCGCGCAGCGTGCCGTCGACGGTGACCGCCATCGTGCGGAACGGCTTGAGCGGCAGCGTCTGCGTGGCCAGCACGTGCTCGACCTCGGAGGTGCCGATGCCGAACGCCAGCGCGCCGAACGCGCCGTGGGTCGAGGTGTGGCTGTCGCCGCAGACCACCGTCATGCCCGGCTGCGTGAGCCCGAGCTGCGGGCCGACGACGTGCACGATGCCCTGCTCGACGTCGCCGAGCGGGTGCAGCCGGACGCCGAACTCGGCGCAGTTGGTGCGCAGCGTCTCGACCTGGGTGCGGCTGACCGGGTCGGCGATCGGCAGGTCGCGATCGGCTGCGTCGGGGACGTTGTGGTCCTCGGTGGCGATGGTGAGGTCGGGGCGGCGCACGGGGCGGCCGGCGAGGCGCAGGCCGTCGAAGGCCTGCGGGCTGGTCACCTCGTGCACGAGGTGCAGGTCGATGTAGAGCAGGTCGGGCTCGCCCTTCGGCCCCGCCCGCACCACGTGCGCGTCCCACACCTTCTCGGCCAGCGTGCGGCCCATGTCTCCTGCTCCAGTCCGTCGGAACTTGCGTCCACATGTCGAGACGGCAATATCGACTCGTGGACAAGAGTAGCGGAGTCGGCGTCCTGGACAAGGCCGCCGTCGTCCTGTCGGCCCTCGAGGCCGGGCCGGTCACCCTCGCGCAGCTGGTCCAGGCCACCGGCCTGGCCCGTCCGACCGCCCACCGCCTGGCCGTCGCGCTCGAGCACCACCGTCTGGTGGCCCGCGACATGCAGGGCCGCTTCGTGCTCGGTCCGCGGCTGGCCGAGCTGGCCGCGGCCGCGGGCGAGGACAGGCTGCTGGCCGCGGCGGGCCCGGTGCTCGTCCGCTGCGCGACCACACCGGCGAGAGCGCGCAGCTGTACCGGCGGCAGGGTGGCGCGCGCGTCTGCGTCGCCGCGGTCGAGCGCCCAGTCGGGCTGCGCGACAGCGTCCCGGTCGGCTCGACGCTGACGATGCTCGCCGGCTCGGCGGCGCAGGTGCTGCTCGCGTGGGAGGAGCCGGACCGGCTGCACCGCGGCCTGCAGGGGGCGCGGTTCACCGCGACGATCCTGTCCGGCGTCCGCCGCCGCGGCTGGGCGCAGTCCGTGGGCGAGCGCGAGCCCGGCGTGGCGTCGGTGTCGGCGCCGGTGCGGGGCCCATCGGGGCGCGTCGTCGCGGCGATCTCGGTGTCCGGCCCGCTCGAGCGGCTCTCGCGCCAGCCCGGACGTCTGCACGCCGCGGCCGTCACGCCGGCCGCCGGCCGGCTCACCGAGGTGCTGCGCCGCTCCGCGTGATCCGCTCGCGTGCGGTCTCGGTGCGCGCCCCCACCGGCACCGACGAGGTGGCGGCGGCCAGCCCGAGCAGCGGCATGTCGCTGTAGACCGACTCGTGCCCACCGGGCTGGGCGACGTAGGTCTCGTGCCAGATCCCGACGTCACCGGGACGGCGTCGCACCGCGGCGTTGAACGCCTTCCACGCCGGCCGGTGCTCGCCGTCGGCGTCGTGGGCGTAGGCGACCAGCGCGTCCAGGCTGGTCCAGTACGACACGACCACGGGCCCCTGGCCCCCCACCAGGTTCGCGACCCCGAGCAGGCCCCGCGCCTCCTCGCGGCGCAGCTCGGCCTGCATCCGCGGCATCGACGCCATCACGGGCAACCACGACCGCACCCGCCACCACCGGTTGACGCGCATGCCGAGCAGGAAGACCACGACCGCCCCGTCGTGCTGGTGGGTGAACCGTCCGTGCTGCACACGTGCCACGACGCGCCTCCTCGTTGGATAGTTCGACTCTCCAATATTGGATAGTTACGCTATCCGAAGTCAAGAGAGGACGTGGCATGCGCATCTCCGAGCTGGCCCGCGAGTCCGGCATCCCCCTGGCGACGGTGAAGTTCTACCTGCGCGAGGGCCTGCTCCCGCCGGGCCGTCGCACCTCGGCGACCCAGGCGGTGTACGGGCCCGACCACCTGGCGCGGCTGCGGCTCGTGCGCGCCCTGGTCGAGACCGGCGGGCTCAGCCTGGCCCGCACCCGCGACGTGCTGGCCGGCCTGGCCAGCACGTCCCTGTTCGACGCGGTCGGGCACGCGCACACCGCGCTGGGCGACGAGCCCGGTGACGTCGACACCACCCGCGCGGGTGACCTGGTCGACCGGCTGGGGTGGCCGGGCGTCGACCGGGAGGGCCCCGCCGTGCGCCGCCTGGCGCGTGCGCTGGCGGCGCTGGAGGAGGTCGGGCTGGCGATGACGGACGAGCACCTGCTCCGGTACGCCGAGGCCGCCCACGGGGTCGCGGAGGTCGACGTCGCGGCGGTGCCGACCGGCTCGCCGACGGACGCGGTGACCACGGTCGTGCTGGGCACGGTGCTGCGCGAGCCGGTGCTGCTGGCGCTGCGGCGGCTGGCCCAGCAGTCGCAGGCGTCGACGGCCTGGAACGGCAGGAGCCCGGTCACCTGAGGTGACCGGGCTCCTGCGCACGTAGCCCCGACGGGATTCGAACCCGCGCTACCGCCTTGAGAGGGCGGCGTGCTAGGCCGCTACACAACGGGGCCGTGCGTTCCGGCGGACCGGACTGCGCTGGAGAACCTTAACCGCTGCTGCGGCCGGCTGACCAATCGCGCTGGGGTACCAGGACTCGAACCTAGACTAACTGAACCAGAATCAGTCGTGCTGCCAATTACACCATACCCCACGGGGGTATGACTCGGTCGGCGGGACCGGGGTCCCGCACGGCCCGTGCCACGGCCCGTCTCGCCCCTGAGGGCGCACGCGATGCTACCCGCCCGGTCCCGGTCGGACCAAAACGGATCAGCCCGGTGGCGTCGGCGGGGTGGTCCACGCCGCCGGCGCCGGTGGCGCGGCGGGAGCGGACGGCGCCCCGGGGACGGCCTGCGGGGGCCCGGCGACCGGCCAGTGCGGTCCCCACCCGGGCGGCGCCGGCGGCGGCGCGACCGCGCGCGCACCGGCCGGCTGGGTGGCGGGGTCGTGCACGCGCTGCACCCGCAGCCGCGCCGCGAGCAGGGTGACCACCACGGCGACGACGGCCATGACGACGACGTCGAGGCCGACCATCCCCCACGGCGCCTCGGCGACCGCCAGGCTGTCGTCGAGGGTGCCGGTGAGGATCGCCGGGATCATCACGACCACGTTGTTGGCGGTGTGCGCGGCGATCGCGGCCTCCAGGCCCCCGGTGCGCCAGGTCAGGTACGAGGCGAGCAGTCCGAAGGCGAGGCGGTCGAGGAACAGCGCCGTGTTCTGCTCCGCCCCGAGCGAGTGCATCCCGGCGAACACCGCCGCGGTGACGACCGCGGGCACGAGCACGGCCAGCAGCGCGCGGCTGAACCACGACCCGATCATCTGCGTCAGCCAGCCCCGGCACAGGTACTCCTCGCCGGCGCACTGCAGCGGCGTCGTGAGCAGCACGCACAGCAGCAGCGCCACGGCCTGGTCGTCGGCCGTGCCGCTCGGGAACCCGTCGACCGTCCAGAGCACGAGCGTGCCGACCACCTGCACCCCGAGGCAGAGCCCGGTGACCGCCAGCATCCACCGCCACCGGATGCCGGGGACGACCGAGGCCACCCAGCGCGGCCGCCAGCGGTGCCCGACCCAGACGGCCAGCATCGCCGCCGGCACGAACGAGGCGAGGAACAGGTTGTTGAGCAGGAACATCCCCGGCGACGCGAGCACCTCGGCCGAGACGTCGCCGCCCGAGGTGAGCACGTCGAGGTCGCCACCGGCCACCAGCACCACGGTCATCGCGACGACGGCGACGACCAGCAGCGCGAGCAGGAGGCCCGCCATCACGGCGAGCCCGACCAGGGGCCGCCACCAGCGGTGCTGCGGGCCGCGCAGCAGCTGCGGGTACGAGCGGGGCACGTGGGCCGACGCCGGCTCGCCGTGCCCGGCGGACGGGCCGGTCGGGACGGGCGGGCCGGGTGGGTGGGCGTCCGGGACCGGCGCGCCCCAGGAGCTCGGGGCGCTCACCGCACGCCCCGCACCTGGCTGAGGTCGCTGAGGGCCCGCTGCTCGCCCTCGGGCCGCCCACGACGGTCGGCTCCGGCCAGGCGCGCGAGCCCGACCGCGGCGGCACCCGCCACGGCCACCACGACGACGTCGGTCCAGGACGCGGGTCGCGGCGCCATCGCGACGTCGAGGCCGTAGCGGCCGGCGTACGGCACCACCAGGCCGGCCGTCAGGCCGGCGGTGACGGCGAACGGGGCCTCGAGCCCGCCCGTCGCGGTCGCGACGGTGAACAGCCCCAACCCGACCAGCACCGCCACGGCGAGCCCGGTGCCGGAGCCGGTGCGGTGCCACCAGGCGTAGGCCACGGCGCCGCCGAGGCCGCTGACCGCGAGGGCCACGCGCTCGTCCTCGACCAGCGAGCCGAGGGCCTGGGTGACCCACCCGCGGAAGGCGACCTCGTCGAGCAGGCCGGTGGCGAGGGCGAGCAGCACCCCGATGGCGATCCAGGCGGCGGGGTCGGTGACGGCGTGGACGGTCTCGGGGTCGGCCGGCCGCGGCGCGCTGCCGGTGCCCGCGGCGAGCCCCCACGTCCCGAACCCGGCGACGAGCGCGACGGGGAGGGTGGCGACGAGCACGCGCGGGCGCAGCCGCGCCCGCACCGAGGCGAGCCAGCCGGGACGCACCGTGTACGCCCAGCAGGTCGCCGTCACGACGAGCGCGGCGAGCACCACGAGCCGGACCACGGAGTACAGCACCGGCGCCTGGCCACCGTACGAGCCGTCGCTCTGCACACCCATGGCGAAGCCGAAGCCGCCGTAGAACCCGATCTCGAACAGGAGGAGGAAGAGCGTCAGGACGCCGTAGAACAGGCCGACCAGCACCAGGGTGACCGGCGCCTGCCACCAGCGCGTGCCGGGACGGCGCAGCAGCTGCGGGTACAGGCGCCCCTGGCCGGCGGTCACGACCAGCGGTCCCGCAGCGCCCGCAGCCGCAGCAGCGACTCCTCGCACCCGAGGATCTGCATGCTCTCGAACAGCGGCGGCGAGATGCGTCGGCCGGTGACGGCTACGCGCAGCGGGCCGAACGCGAACTTGGGCTTGATGCCCAGGCCCTCGACGAGGGCTGCGCGCAGCGCCGCCTCGATCAGCTCGGACGTCCACTCCTGCAACGGCTCCAGCGCGGCGAGGGACGCGTCGAGCACAGCGGGCGCGTCGTCCTTGAGCGAGGCGACCGACTCGTCCTCGACATCGAGGTCGCGACCGTCGACGAGCAGGAAGCCGAGCATCGGCCCGCACTCCGCGAGCGTCGCCATCCGGGTCTGGACGAGCGGGGTGGCCTCGGTGAGCGCCGCCAGCTGGCCCTCGGTGGGCTCGTCACCGAGCAGGTCCTCGCGCTGCAGGTGCGCCACGATCCGCGCGGTCAGGTCGGACTCGTCGAGCGAGCGGATGTACTCGCCGTTCAGCCAGTTCAGCTTGTCGACGTCGAAGACGCCGCCGGTCTCGCTGACGCGCTCCCAGCTGAAGGACCCGACCATCTCGTCGAAGGAGAACTTCTCGCGCAGGTCGGGCATCGAGTAGCCGGTGAGGGCGAGGAAGTTGCGCAGCGCCTCGGGCAGGTACCCCTGCTCGGCGAACCACGTGAGCCGGGCGGCCGGGTTCTTGCGCTTGCTGATCTTCGAGCGCTGCTTGTCGGCATTGCGCAGCAACGGCATGTGCGCGAACTGCGGCACGGGCAGATCGAGCCAGCGGTAGAGCAGCAGGTGCTTCGGGGTCGAGCTGATCCACTCCTCGCCGCGCACCACGTGCGTGATCGCCATCTCGTGGTCGTCGACGACGACGGCGAGGTGGTAGGTCGGGAACCCGTCGGCCTTGAGGATCACCTGGTCGTCGGGGCGGGGGGTTCGCACCTCGCCACGGATGACGTCGGTGAAGACGAGCGGGACGTCGTCGGGCACGAGCATGCGCACGACGGGCGTCTCGCTGTATCCCGGCAGGGCAGAGCGCTCCTCGGCCGTCTTGCCGTGGCAGAGCCGGTCGTAGCCGGTGGCCTGCTTGCGGGCCTGCTGGTCGGCCCGCATCTGGCTCAGGCGCTCGGGGGTGCACCAGCAGAGGTAGGCGTTGCCCTGCTCGAGCAGCCGGTCGACGTACGGCCGGTAGGTGTCGAGCCGCTCGGACTGGCGGTACGGCCCGTAGGGGCCGCCCTTGTCGGGGCCCTCGTCCCAGTCGAGGCCGAGCCAGCGCAGCGTGTCGTACACCTGCTGCTCGCTGTCCTCGCGGAAGCGCGCGCGGTCGGTGTCCTCGATCCGCAGGACGAACTGCCCGCCCTGCTGGCGCACGAAGGCGAGGTTGAACAGGGACATGTAGGCGGTGCCGACGTGCGGGTCGCCGGTGGGCGACGGCGCGACACGCAGGCGGACGGGGGTGCTGGAGGTCTCGGCCATGGTGCTGTCCAGAGTAGGCGCCTACCGGCGGACGACCGGGTTCGACAGGGTGCCGAGGCCCTCGATCTCGACCTCGACGCGCTGGCCCGCCCGCAGCGGGCCGACGCCGGCCGGCGTGCCGGTGAGGATGACGTCGCCGGGCAGCAGCGTGAACGCCTGGCTCGCGTACGCGACCAGCTGCGCCACGTCGAACACCATCTGCGACGTCCGGCCGTCCTGCACGACCTCGCCGTCGAGACGGGTGCGGACGCCGACGTCGGCGTGGTGCAGGTCGGTCTCGATCCACGGCCCGAGCGGGCAGGACCCGTCGAAGCCCTTCGCCCGCGCCCACTGCCCGTCGGTCTGCTGCAGGTCGCGCAGCGTCACGTCGTTCGCGCAGGTGTAGCCGAGCACGACGTCGTCGACGCGCTCGGGCGGGACGTCCTTGCACAGGCGGGAGATGACGACCGCGAGCTCGCCCTCGTAGTGCACGTCGTCGCTGAACGACGGCAGCGGGATCGGGTCGCCCGGGCCGATCACCGAGGTGTTCGGCTTCAGGAACATCAGCGGCCGCTCGGGCACGTCGTGCCCGAGCTCGGCCGCGTGGTCGGCGTAGTTGCGGCCGATGCCGACGACCTTGCTGCGTGGGATGACGGGAGCCAGCAGCCGCACGTCCTCGAGCGGGACGGTGCGACCGGTCGGGCTGACCGGCGTGTAGAGCGGGTCGCCCGCCAGCACGACCAGCCGCTCCTCCCCCGGGTCGCCCTCGACCAGGCCGTAGGTGGGTTCGTCGTCCAGGGAGAACCTCGCGATGCGCACCCGTCGAGGTTACCGACCCCCTGGGGACGGAACCGACCACGGCGTCGCCCGGAGCCCTAGCGTGTGGCCGGCGCCGCCCGGCGCCACGTCCGGACGGGGAGACATGACCACCACCACCACCACCACCAGGCGCAGGCTGCACGGCCTGCTCGCCACCGCCGCGCTCGGGGCGGGTCTGCTGGCCCTGCCCGCGGGGCCGGCCGCCGCCGCGATCACCTGCATCGACGCGAACACCGCGGACGACGAGGCGACCCCCTACTACAGCGCCCGGTTCGACCCCAGCCACGCGCTGAGCCAGGCGACGCTCGACGCGTACGTGCCCCAGGGCCTGACCACCTGGCGGAACTACTACGGCGCCGGCCACGACCTGCTGCTGATGTCGGCGTACAACGGGGCCGGTGACGACCGGCGGGCCATCCTGCAGGGCATCGACCAGCGCGACGGGTCGCTGACGCACCGCGTGGTCATCAACACCGGGCACGCCGGCGGAGTGGCCGTGCACGGCGGCTACGTCTACGTCTCGGGCTCGAACGGCGACGTCGTGCGCAAGTACGACGCGCAGGCGGTCGCGAGCCGGCTGCGCACCGGTTCCGGCGGCGCGCTCGACGGCACGGTCGCCGGGAACGTCTACGGGTCGTCGTTCCTCGCCGTGCACGACGGCACGCTGTTCGCGGGCAGGTTCAACAACGAGGGTCGCGACAAGATGGGCCGGTACCCGATCCGGGCCGACGGGAACCTCGCCGACCGCACGGGCGCGTGGATCGAGGTGCCCACCAAGACCCAGGGCCTGGCGGTCAGCGACAGCCACTTCGTGTACAGCACCAGCGAGGGCCGCGACAACCGCAGCAACCTGTACGTGGTGGCCCGCGGTTACGGCGACCTCGACGTCGCCGATCGCGAGGGGAAGCTGCGCTGCTTCCGCGCGCCCTCGATGGCGGAGGGCATCACCTTCAGCGACGGCAAGGCCTACCTCGTGTACGAGTCGGGTGCGGCCAAGTACGCCGAGGACGACGACAAGCCCGACCGCATCATCAAGCGGCTGCACGTCGCCGGACGCGGCGAGCTCCCCTTCAACCCCTGACGCCTACCCTGGGCCGGGTGCACGTGCTCCCGGCCCAGGCCTGGCAGGCGTCGGCCCGTGACCACGAGGCCGCCGTCGACCGACGTCTCGCGTCGCACCTCGGGCGGCGGCGCCGGGCCGAGAAGCACCCGGTCGAGGACTTCCTGTTCACCTACTACCGGCTGCGGCCCGCGGCGCTGCGGCGGTGGCACCCGGGGGTCGGTACGTCGCTCGAGGTCTCGGCCGCCGATCCCGCCGAGGTGGCCGAACGCGCCTCGTGGCGCTGGTACCGCCGGGACGGCGACCGGCTCGGGCTCGACCTCGAGGCGTACCGGCACGACCGCGGTGGTGCCGTGCGGTTCGTGCACGACCTGCTCACCGCCACGACCTCCCGCCCCGCGCAGCTCGGCTGCTTCGGCCTGCACGAGTGGGCCATGGTCTACCGGGTGCCCGAGGGCGGACAGCGGCACGAGGCCTGGCCGCTGCGACTCGGGGCGGCCGGCACCGACGAGGTGGTCGAGCAGAACCGTTTGCGCTGCAGCCACTTCGACGCGTTCCGGTTCTTCACCCCGGACGCGGTCCCGCTGAACCCGTTGCAGCCCAGCCGTTCCCGCGTGGTCGAGCTGGAGCAGCCGGGGTGCCTCCACACGACCATGGACCTGTACAAGTGGGCCGGCCAGCTCGGGCCCGCCGTGTCCTCGACACTGCTCCTGGCGTGCTTCGACCTCGCACACGACGTGCGGGTGCTCGACATGGAGGCGTCCCCCTACGACCTGGCCGACCTCGGGTACGAGCCGGTGCGGATCGAGGAGCCCGGGGGCAAGGCCGAGTACGCCCGGCGGCAGAAGGCGCTGGCTGAGCGTGCCGCGCCGTTGCGGCGGGCGCTCGTCGAGATCTGCGACCGCGTTCTCAGCCAGCCGGCTCAGTCAGATGAGAGCGTCACGCGCACGACCTCGGCGCTGAAGACGGCGCGCAGCACATAGACCTGGAGATCGGCGACGCGGTACACGACCTGGGCACAGCGGCAGACACCGGTGGTCCTGAACCGCCTCGCGCAGGGGCTCCGGTGCACCTCTGTCAGTAGCTGTGCTCGGCGCGACGGACCCTGCAGTCCTCGGACGGTCAGGGCGCGACCTCCTCGAGCCAGCGCCGCACCTTCCGCGGTGACCGCAGCCGCACCCAGCACACCCCGTCGGCGCCGTCGAGGTGCCGCTGCCACGGCGGCTCGTTCCGCCGGCGCACCACCGTGTGGCGGGTCCACGTCCAGAGCAGGATGTTCTCGGCCGGGTCGCGGCGCAGCAGCGAGCGCCGGTCCTCGCAGTTGCCGTTCCACAGCTCGCGGCGGGTGAGCAACCGCACCGCGGTGCGGCGCGCCACCCGCGCCGTCACCGTGCGCCGCGGCAGGTCGAGCCACACGACGGTGTCGACCGCGTCGAGGGCGTTCACCGCGTCGAGCTCGAGGTGCGGCACACCGAGCCGCGCGGCCAGCGTGCGCGCCAGGGTGGTCCTGCCCGACCCGCTGACGCCGACGACCCGGATCCGCGCCGGCACCCGGTCACCCCGATGATCAGCGGCGGGTGAGCCGCACGACCGGGATGACCCGCGTCGTGCGGGCCTCGTAGTCGGCGAAACCCGGTGCCTGCGCTGTGATCCGCGCCCAGGCGACCTCGCGCTCGGCGGGCGGCAGCTCCTCGGCCGTCACCTCGACCACGCCGTCGTCCGGGGTCTCGACCGTCGTCCGCGGCTGCTTCTTCAGGTTGCCGTACCAGGCCGGGTGCTCGGGCGCACCGGCCTTGGACGCCACCACCAGCCACCCGTCGTCGGTGGGGAAGCCCATCACCGGCGAGACGCGCTCGGTGCCGGTGCGAGCACCGACGTGGTGCAGCAGGACGAGGTTGCGTCCGAACTGCGGCACCTCGCCGCCGTTGGCGCGGAAGGTGTCGATGACGGTCTGGTTCCAGTCGGCCACGTCCACCTCAACCACCACCGCGGTCACGAGCATTCCGTCGTTGACAGGTGACCAGATGGTCACCTAACGTCGATGCCGTGGCCGACGTCTTCCGCGCGCTCGCCGACCCGACCCGCCGGGCGGTGCTCGACAGCCTGGCCGAGCGCGACGGCCAGACCCTCGGCGAGCTGTGCGCGCAGTTCCCGGCGATGACCCGGTTCGGCGTCAGCAAGCACCTGGCGGTGCTCGAGGAGGCCGACCTGGTCGTCCCCCTGCGGGAGGGCCGGCTCAAGCGGCACTTCCTCAACGCCGTCCCCATCGAGCAGATCGCGGGCCGCTGGGTCAGCCGCTACGCCGGCCGCTTCGCCGCCGCCCTGGCCGACCTCGAGCAGAGCGCCACCCGCCGCGAGGAGCAGCTGTGAGCATCACGACGCACGTCTTCCAGGTGCACGTCGCCGCCACGCCCGAACAGGTGTGGCAGGCGATCACCGACTCCGACTGGACCCGGCGCTGGCTGCACGGCACGGCCTTCGTCGAGCCGCCGTCACCGGGCGCGGCCTACCGCACCGTGACCCGCGACGGCCGTGACGCGGTCGACGGCACGATCGAGGAGCTCACCCCGCCGCAGGACGGCCGGCCAGGTCGGCTCGTCCAGACCTGGCACGTGCTCTACGACGCGGAGATGGCGGCCGAAGCCCCGGGACGGGTGGAGTGGACGGTCGAGGCGGTCGGCGAGGGGCTGACCCGGGTGCGGCTCGTGCACGGCGACCTGGCGTTCAGCCCGCGCACCTGGGAGAGCGTGCGCGACGGGTGGGTGTGGGTGCTCGACGCGCTGAAGACCGTGCTCGAGACCGGGCGCGAGCTCCCGCGGCGCACCGACGTCCGGCCGACGCCCGTGCCGTCGTCCGGCGACTTCCACCGCCGGATGGCGGTCGAGGCGAACAACAGCGTGTGGGACCTCGTCGGCCGCGAGCGCACGCCGGACGAGGACGAGGACCTGCTGCGACGCGCGTACGCGGCGGCGTACCACTGGGCGCGGGCGGCCGGCGCGGTGCCGGCGAACGAGGCGAGGGCCGCCTACCTGGTGGCCAAGGCGCTGCTGCTCACCGGGCAGCCGGAGGCGTCGCTGCGCTCGGCCGACAGGTGCCTGGCCACCTGCGAGGCGCACGACCTGGCCGACGTCGACCTCGCCTACGCCCACGAGGCGCGCGCCCGGGCGCTGGCCGCGCTCGGCCGCGATGACGCGGCCCGGACGGCGTGGGACGCGGCGCGCGCCGTGCCGGTCGCCGACGCCGAGGACCGCGCGGTGCTGGAGCGCGACCTCAGCGGGGCGTGACCCCAGCCCGCAGCAGGCCGTAGGTCAGCCCGTCGACGAGCGCCTCCCACGACGCCTCCAGGATGTTCGGCGCGACGCCGACCGTCTCCCAGGACGACTGCTTGTCGGCGGTCTCGATCAGCACCCGGGTGACCGCGTCCGTGCCGTGAGCGGCGTCGAGGATGCGCACCCGGAAGTCGATCAGCTGCATCGTGGCCAGCTCGGGGTAGGCGGGCAGCAGCGCCTGCCGCAGCGCGTGGTCGAGGGCGTTGACCGGGCCGTTGCCTTCGCCCGTCGCGACCGTGCGCGACCCCGCGGCGACGAGCTTCACCGTGGCCTCCGACAGCGCCCCGCCGGGGCGGGAGTCGGTGATGACGCGCCAGCTCTCGGCCTCGAAGAAGGCCGGACGGCGACCGTCGACCTCCTCGCGCAGCAGCAGCTCGAACGAGGCATCGGCGGCGTCGAAGGTGTAGCCGTCCTGCTCCATCTGCTTCACCCGCGCGACGAGCCGCGCGACCACCTCGGGGTGCTCGGACAGGTCGAACCCGAGCTCGCGACCCTTGAGCTCGACCGACGCGCGACCGGCCATGTCGGACACCAGCAGCCGCATGTCGTTGCCGACCTGCACCGGGTCGGTGTGCTGGTACAGGTCGGGGTCGATCTTGATCGCGCTGGCGTGCAGGCCGGCCTTGTGGGCGAACGCGCTCGCCCCGACGTAGGGCTGGCGCGAGTAGGCCGGCACGTTGGTGACCTCGCTGACGGCGTGCGCCACCCGGGTGCCCTCGCGGAGCTTGCCCTCCGGCAGGACGGTGCGACCGCGCTTGAGCTCGAGATTGGCCACCACGGTGAGCAGGTCGGCGTTGCCCGTCCGCTCGCCGTAGCCGTTCAGCGTGCCCTGCACGTGCAGGGCACCGGCGTCGAGCGCGGCGAGCGAGTTGGCCACGGCGCAACCGGTGTCGTTGTGGCAGTGGATGCCGAGCCGCGCGCCGGACGACCCGGCGACGTCGACGCCCGCCCGCTGCAGCACCTCGTGGACGACGTCGGCCACCTGGTCGGGGAGCATGCCGCCGTTGGTGTCGCAGAGCGCGAGCACCTCCGCTCCGGCCTCGGCCGCCGTGCGCAGCACCTCGACCGCGTAGTCGGGGTCGTCGCGGTAACCGTCGAAGAAGTGCTCGGCGTCGAGGAAGACCCGCCGCCCCTCCCCCACGAGGAACCCGACCGTGTCGGAGACCATCGCCAGGTTCTCCTCGCCGGTGGTCCGCAGCGCCAGCTGCACGTGCCGCGAGTGCGACTTGGCCACCAGGGTGACCACCGGTGTCTGCGCGTCGAGCAGGGCCCGCACCAGCGGGTCGTCGGCTGCGCGGGTACCCGCGCGGCGGGTGGCGCCGAAGGCCGCGAGCTGCGCGTGCTGGAGGTCGAGCTCGGTGGCGGCCCGGCGGAAGAAGGCGGTGTCCTTCGGGTTCGCGCCGGGCCAGCCACCCTCGATGAAGCCCACGCCCAGGGAGTCCAGCGAGGCGGCGATCGCCAGCTTGTCCGCCACCGAGAGGTTGAGCCCCTCCTGCTGCGCACCGTCGCGCAGGGTGGTGTCGTAGACGTGCAGGTCGCTCATCGTCCCGCCTTCGTGTCGAGTCCCCGTCGTGCTGCCTGCCGTGCTGCCCGTCCTGACCGGCCGCCGGGAGGATCGCCCCCAACGAAAAAGACCCCCCGTGGGCACGGGAGGTCTGCGCGGCACCGGGTTCGTGTCCCGGCGGCCGCGCTCAGGTAATGAGGAGCGAGGTACGCATCACGGGACATCGTGTCACGACGCACCCGGCCGACGTCCACGGAACGAGCGGGTCGTCCCATCATCCGGGACGATGCAGGCGCGGCCCCGACAGCACGTCGGCCAACCGGACGAGGTCCTTGCCGGTGGCCCGCCGCATCGCGGCGGCGAGCGCGGGCGCCGCGACCGCCGAGAACCCGGAGGGCTCACCGCGGTTGCGCAGCGTCATCCAGGTGGCGTCGCCGTCGGGCTCCCAGGTGTACGTGGTCTCCATCGGGAACGGGCCCTGCGCGGTGCGCATCACCAGACGCTCCCGCGGGACCAGCTCGACCACCTCGTAGGTGTACTCGAGCCGGCGCCCGAGGAACGCCGCCACGAACCGCACCCGCGAGCCCACCCGCACCGGCGGCTCGGTGAGCCACTCGGCGGAGCGGATGTTCGAGTACCACCGGGGAGCGTTGCCCGGATCGCCCGCGAACGCGCTGACCACCTCGACCGGACGGTCGATGCGGTGGCGGACGCTGACGTCGACCTCGGGCACGTCGCGCCCTAGGCCAGCCGGTGGAGCCAGCCGTGGGTGTCCTCGACCCGCCCGTACTGCACGTCGAGCAGCGTCTGGCGGATGCTCGTGGTGACCTCGCCGGTGCCACCCCCGCCGACCACGTGCTCGTGCCCCGGCTCGACCAGTCGGCCGACCGGAGTCACGACAGCCGCTGTGCCGCAGGCGAACACCTCGGTGAGGCGCCCGGACGCCACGCCGTCGCGCCACTCGGCGACGTCGACCTTGCGCTCGGTGACCTCGCGCCCCTGCTCGCGCAGCAGAGCGATCACCGAGTCGCGGGTGACGCCCTCGAGGATCGTGCCGGACAGCTCGGGCGTGACCACCGAGCCGTCGTCGTGGACGAAGAACAGGTTCATGCCACCGAGCTCCTCGACCCAGCGCCGCTCGACGGCGTCGAGGAAGACGACCTGGTCGCAGCCGGCGCGCGAGGCCTCGGCCTGGGAGTTCAGGCTGGCCGCGTAGTTGCCGCCGCACTTGGCCGCACCCGTGCCGCCGGGGGCCGCGCGCGTGTACTCCTGCGCCAGCCAGATCGACACCGGCTTCACGCCGCCGGAGAAGTACGCGCCCGCCGGGGACGCGATCACCATGTAGGTGACCTCGGCGGCCGGCCGCACGCCGAGGAACGCCTCGGACGCGAACATGAACGGACGCAGGTACAGGCTCGACTCGCCGCCGGTGGGGACCCACTCGACGTCGGTCTGCACCAGGGCCTCGAGCGAGCCGAGGAACGCCTCGGCGGGCAGCTCGGGGAGCGCCAGCCGCGCCGCCGAGCGCGCGAACCGGGCGGCGTTGACCTCGGGACGGAACGTCCACACCGAGCCGTCGGCGTGGCGGTAGGCCTTCATCCCCTCGAAGATCTCCTGCGCGTAGTGCAGGACGGCCGCCGACGGGTCCATCGCGATCGGCCCGTACGCCTCGACGCGCTGGTCGTGCCAGCCGCCGTCCAGGGTCCAGGTGGCGCGCGCCAGGTGGTCGGTGAAGAACTTCCCGAAACCGGGCGCGGCGAGGATCTCCTCCCGACGTGCGGCGTCGACGGGGTCGTCGCGCCGGACGACCTGGAAGGTGGCGGTGGGGGCGTCGGTCGTCGTGCTCATGGGGTCACCGTACCTGCGTGACGTGGACGTCAGGCGAGCCGCGCGAGCAGCCGGTCACCGACCTCGCGCGTGCTCGGACGCCCGGTCGACCCCGCGCGCTCGGCGAGGTCGTCGGACACCGCCTGCTCGACCCGGGCCGGCCGCGGCACCGTGGCCGAGGTGCTCGAGCAGCAGGGCGACGGACAGCACGGTGGCCGTGGGGTCGGCCACCCCCTGGCCGGCGATGTCGGGCGCCGACCCGTGGACGGGCTCGAACATCGAGGGCGTGGTGCGCTCCGGGTTGACGTTGCCGGAGGCCGCCAGGCCGATGCCGCCGGTGACGGCCGCGGCCAGGTCGGTGACGATGTCGCCGAACAGGTTGTCGGTGACGATCACGTCGAAGCGGGACGGGTCGGTGACCAGGAAGATCATCGCCGCGTCCACGTGCAGGTAGTCGGTCGTGACGTCGGGGAACTCGGCCCCGACCCCCTCGACCGTGCGCCGCCACAGGTGGCCGGCGTGGGTGAGGACGTTGTGCTTGTGCACCAGCGTCAGGTGGCGTCGCGGACGGCGCTGGGCGCGGGCGAACGCGTCGCGCACCACCCGCTCGACGCCGAACGCGGTGTTGACGCTGACCTCGGTGGCGATCTCGTGGGGCGTGCCGACGCGCAGCGCGCCGCCGTTGCCGGTGTACGGGCCCTCGGTGCCCTCGCGGACGACGACGAAGTCGATCTCGCCCGGGTCGGCGAGCGGCCCGCGCACCCCGGGGAACAGCCGCGACGGGCGCAGGTTCACGTACTGGTCGAGCTCGAACCGCAGGCGCAGCAGCAGACCGCGCTCGAGCACACCGCTGGGCACACCGGGGTCGCCGATGGCACCGAGCAGGATCGCGTCGTGGCCGCGGATCTCGTCGAGGACGCTGTCGGGCAGGCACTCCCCCGTCGCGTGCCAGCGGCGCGCGCCGAGGTCGTACTCGGTGGTCTCGACCTCGACGCCCTCCGCGCCGGCGACCTGCTCGAGGACGCGCAGGCCCTCGGCGACCACCTCGGGCCCGATGCCGTCTCCCGCGACGACGGCCAGGCGCAGGCTGCTGCCGGTGCTGACGCTGCCGGTGCTCACTCGCCGTGCAGCTCCATCGACTCCTGGAGCGCCTGCGAGAACGTCACGTGCTCGCTGGTCTCGTCGGTCGTCGTGTCGGGCACGGTGATCACCTCGGTCGCAGTGGTGGGACGGACCCGACGAGATTACGTCGGACGTCCAACCATCGGTACGCCGGTCTCGCGATGTGGACAGGCCGCCGGGCGTCAGTCGGTGAGGTCGACCACGTGGACGGCATCGGCGTCGACGGCTTCCCGCAGGGCGGAGGCGATCTCGTGCGGGACGGGCCCGTCGACGGCCAGGACGCTCACCGCCTGCCCGCCGGCGCTCGCGCGACCCACCTGCATCGCGGCGATGTTCACCTCGGCCTCGCCGAGGATCGAGCCGAGCGCGCCGATGACTCCCGGCCGGTCGCGGTAGCGCAGCACCACCAGGTGGTCGTCGAAGGTGATCTCGAGCGGGTAGCCGTCGACGCCCACGAGCTTGCGCACCTGCAGCGGCCCGGTGAGCGTGCCCTCGACCTGCACGGTCGACCCGTCCTCGAGCACCGCCGACAGGGCGACCAGGTTGCGGAACCGGGGGCTGTCGGGCTCGGTGAGCAGCCGGGCCTCGATCCCGCGGCGCTCGGCCAGCACGGGGGCGTTGACGAACGTGACGGGCTCGGCGACCTGGTCGGTGAGAACGCCGGTGAGCGCGGCCAGCCGCAGCACCGAGACGTCCTCCTCGGTGATCTCGCCACTGACCTGCACGTCGAGCCGGGTGAGCGCGGCGCCGCTGAGCGCGGTGAGCAGGCGTCCCAGCCGGTGGGCGAGCGCGATGCCGGGTCGGACCACCTCGGCCACGGTCCCGCCGGCGACGTTGACGGCGTCGGGCACGAGGTCGCCGTCGAGCGCCTGCCGCACCGAGCGCGCGACCGCGACGCCGGCCTTCTCCTGCGCCTCGTGCGTCGAGGCACCCAGGTGCGGGGTCGCCACGACGTTGTCGAAACCGAACAGCGGTGAGTCGGTGCAGGGTTCGGTCGCGAACACGTCGAGCCCGGCCGCGGCGACGCGTCCGTCGGCCAGCGCGGAGGCGAGCGCCTGCTCGTCGACGATGCCGCCGCGGGCCGCGTTGACGACGACGACGCCGCGCCGCACCCGCCGCAGCGCGTCGTCGTCGATCAGCCCGACGGTCTCGGCGGTGCGGGGCAGGTGGACCGTGAGCACGTCGGCGAGCCCGAGCAGCTCGTCGAGCCCGACGAGCCGCACGCCGAGCTGGGCCGCGCGGGAGGCCGACACGTACGGGTCGTAGGCGACGACGTCCATCTCGAAGGCCTGCAGCCGCTGGGCCACGAGAACGCCGATGCGGCCGAGGCCGACCACGCCGAGGGTCTTCCCGGCGAGCTCGACCCCGGTGAAGCGCGCGCGGTCCCAGCGCCCGGCGCGCAGCGAGGCGCTGGCCGCACCGATGTGCCGGGCGGCGGCGAGCACCAGGCCGACGGCGTGCTCGGCGGCCGAGGTGGTGTTCGAGGTCGGCGCGTTCACGACCATCACTCCCGCGGCGGTGGCCGCGGGGACGTCGACGTTGTCGAGACCGACGCCCGCACGCGCGACGACGCGCAGCCGCGGTGCGGAGGCGAGCACCTCGGCGTCGACGCGGGTGGCCGAGCGCACCAGCAGCGCGGACGCCTGCGCCACCTCGCGCAGCAGCGCCGCGCGGTCGGTGCCGTCGACGGTGCGGACGTGGACGCCCGGGCCGAGCGCCTCGATCGTGGCCGGCGACAGCTCCTCGGCGATCAGGACGACGGGCTGCGCGCTCGGCTGCTCGCTCACGGGCGCGAGCCTAGTGTCGGACGCGGTCCACGCGGTGCAGCTCGAGGTCGGTGATCTGACCGTCGGCGACGTCGAGCGTCATGTAGGTGCAGTGCGGCTGGCGGCGCCGGTCGGTCGGCGAGCCGGGGTTCAGCAGCCGCAGACCGCCGGGAGACGTGCTGTCCCACGGGATGTGGCTGTGGCCGAACACCAGCACGTCGACGTCGGGATACGCCTGCTCGCAACGGATCTCGCGTCCGAGCTTCTGGCCGGTCTCGTGCACCACCGCGAACCGCAGCCCACCGAGCTCGGCCCGGGCCACCTCGGGCAGCCGGGCCCGCAGGCCCGGCCCGTCGTTGTTGCCCCAGCACGCCAGCAGCCGCCGCGATCGCGCCTCGAGTGCGTCGAGCGCCGGCCTCGTCGACCCAGTCGCCGGCGTGGACGACGACGTCGGCAGCCTCGACCGCCTCCCACACCTGGGCCGGCAGGTCCTTGGCCCGCTTCGGCAGATGCGTGTCGGCGAGCAGCAGCAAAGAGGTCACCTGCTCGACCGTGCCACGAGACGGGAGAACCCGCCCGAGGTCGGCGACCTGACGGGCGGGTTCTCCCTCGTCGGAGCGGAGGGTCAGCGCGCGGCGGTGCCCTCGGTGTAGTCGTCGTCGCCGGAGCACCCAGGTCATCAGCCCGCGCAGCTCGCGGCCGGTCGCCTCGATCGGGTGCGCCTCGCCCTCGGCGCGCAGCCGCTTGAACTCCGGCGCGCCGGCGTCCTGGTCGGCGATGAAGCCGGCGGCCCAGGAGCCGTCCTTGATGTCGCGCGAGGACCTCCTTCATGCGCTCCTTGACGCGAGTCGTCGATGACCCGGGGGCCGGAGATGTAGTCGCCGTACTCGGCGGTGTCGGAGACCGACCAGCGCTGCTTGGCGATGCCGCCCTCGTACATCAGGTCGACGATGAGC
Organism: uncultured Actinomycetota bacterium; assembly: GCA_963715595.1. Classification (GTDB taxonomy): domain Bacteria; phylum Actinomycetota; class Actinomycetes; order Actinomycetales; family CAWJMD01; genus MFD01275-22. The sequence continues at coordinate 593,810 of OY970255.1, read as the reverse complement.
TTGAGCTCGTGCAGGCACTCGAAGTAGGCGACCTCGGGCTGGTAGCCGGCCTCGGTGAGGGTCTCGAAGCCCGCGCTGCACCAGGCGCGGACACGCCGCCGCACAGCACGGCCTGCTCGCCGAACAGGTCGGTCTCGGTCTCCTCGGCGAAGGTGGTCTTGATGCCGCCGGCGCGCAGGCCGCCGATGCGCCTTGGCGTAGGACAGCGCGAGCGTCCAGGCCTTGCCGGTGGCGTCCTGCTCGACGGCGACGAGGCACGGGCACGCCCCGGCCGTCGACGTACTCGCGGCGCACCAGGTGGCCGGGGCCCTTGGGCGCGACCATGCGCGACGTCGACGCCGGCCGGGGGCTTGATGTAGCCGAACCGGATGTTGAAGCCGTGGCCGAAGAACAGCGCGTCGCCGTCCTGCAGGTTCGGCTCGATGGCCTCGGCGTAGACGTGTGCGCTGCACGTGGTCGGGCGCCAGCACCATGATCAGGTCGGCCTCGGCGGCCGCCTCGGCGGGCGTCACGACCCGCAGGCCCTCGGCCTCGGCCTTGGCGCGGCTCCGCGAGCCCTCGGGCAGGCCGACGCGGACGTCGACGCCGGAGTCGCGCAGGCTGCAGCGCGTGGGCGTGGCCCTGGCTGCCGTAGCCGATGACGGCGACGGTGCGGCCCTGGATGATCGACAGGTCGGCGTCGTCGTCGTAGAAGATCTGCGGCCATCGGTGGGTCTCCTTCGTCGGGTGGCTCTGCGGGTGCGGGACGGGCTCGTGGCGGGCGCTGCTCAGGACGCGGGCGCAGCGACCGGTCGCCGTCATCGACCGCGGCCCGCGGCCAGGGCGACGGTGCCGGACTGCACGATCTCCCGGATGCCGAACGGCGTCGAGCACCGCGAGCAGCGCGGCGAGCTTGTCCGGCGTGCCGGTGGCCTCGATGGTCACCGTGTCGGTGGCGACGTCGACGACCGTGGCGCGGAACAGCTCGACGGTCTGCGAGCACCTGCGAGCGCGGTCGGCCCGTCGGCGCGCGACCTTGACCAGCAGCAGCTCGCGCTGCACCGACGCGCCGGGCTCGAGCTCGACGATCTTGAGGACGTTGACCAGCTTGTTCAGCTGCTTGGTCACCTGCTCCAGCGGCTGGGCCTCGACGTCGACGACGATGGTCATCCGCGAGACGTCGGGGTTCTCGGTCGGGCCGACGGCGAGGGAGTCGATGTTGAAGCCGCGCCGGGCGAACAGCGCCGGACGCGCGGGCGAGGACGCCGGGACTTGTTCTCGACCAGGACGGACAGCGTGTGGCGGCTCATGACTCGGTCCGCCTCCCTCGCTCGCGGTCCCAGACGGGCGTGGATGTCGCGCGCGACCTGGATGTCGTCGTTGCTCACGCCGGCGGCGCACCATCGGCCAGACCATCGCGTCGCGGTGCACGACGAAGTCGACGACGACCGGGCCGGTCGTTCGATCGCCATCGCCTTCTCGATCGTCGCGTCGACGTCCTCGGCGCGTCTCGCAGCGCAGCCCGACGCAGCCGTAGCGCGTCGGCCAGCTTGACGAAGTCGGGGATGCGCACGGCTCGTGCCTCGCACGCCGGTGCCGGTGCTGCAGGTCGGTGTTGGAGTAGCGGCCCTCGTAGAACAGGGTCTGCCACTGCCGCACCATGCCGAGGTTGGAGTTGTTGATGACGGCGACCTTGATCGGGATGCCGTTGATCGCGCAGGTGGCGAGCTCCTGGTTGGTCATCTGGAAGCAGCCGTCGCCGTCGATCGCCCAGACCGTCGGCTCGGGCTGGCCGACCTTGGCGCCCATGGCGGCCGGGCACGGCGTAGCCCATCGTCCCGAGGCCGCCGGAGTTGAGCCAGGTGCCGGGCTTCTCGTACTTGATGAACTGCGCGGCCCACATCTGGTGCTGGCCGACGCCGGAGGCGTAGATCGCGTCCGGGCCGGCGACTGCACCGAGCCGCTCGATGACGTACTGCGGCGACAGCGAGCCGTCCTCGGGCTCGTCGTAGCCCAGCGGGTAGGTGCTGCGCCATCGGTCGAGCTGGGTCCACCAGGCGCTGCAGGTCGGGCTGCGGCCGGCCTCGGCCTCGGCCCGCAGGGCCGTCGACCAGGTCGGCGATGACCTCCTTGGCGTCGCCGACGATCGGGACGTCGGCGTGGCGGTTCTTGCCGATCTCGGCCGGGTCGATGTCGGCGTGGACGATCGTCGCGTCCGGGGCGAAGCGAGCCAGCTGGCCGGTGACCCGGTCGTCGAAGCGGGCGCCGAGGGCGACGAGCAGGTCGGCCTTCTGCAGCGCGGTGACCGCGGCGACCGTGCCGTGCATGCCGGGCATGCCCAGGTGCTGCGGGTGGCTGTCGGGGAACGCGCCGCGGGCCATCAGCGTCGTGACCACCGGGGCGCCGGTCAGCTCGGCCAGCTGCGCGCAGCTCCTCGCTGGCACCGGCCTTGATCACGCCGCCGCCGACGTAGAGCACGGGCGCGGCGCGCCGTGGCGAGCAGGCGGCGGCCTCGCGCACCTGCTTGCCGTGCGGGCGGGTCACCGGCTGGTAGCCGGGCAGGTCGATGCGCGGTCGGCCAGGCGAACGTCGGTCTTGGCCTGCAGCACGTCCTTGGGGATGTCGACCAGCACCGGGCCGGGGCGGCCGGTGCGCGGCGAGGTGGAACGCCTCGGCGATCGCGCGCGGGATCTCGGCGGGGTCGGTGACCAGGAAGTTGTGCTTGGTGATCGGCATCGTGATGCCGACGATGTCGGCCTCCTGGAAGGCGTCGGTGCCGATCGAGGCGCTGCCGACCTGCCCGGTGATGGCGACCATCGGCACCGAGTCCATGTAGGCGTCGGCGATCGGCGTGACCAGGTTGGTCGCGCCGGGACCCGAGGTGGCCATGCAGACCCCGACCCGGCCGGTCGCCTGGGCGTAGCCCTGCGGCGGCGTGGCCGGCGCCCTGCTCGTGGCGCACCAGGATGTGGCGGACCTTCTCGGAGTCGAACAGCGGGTCGTAGGCCGGCAGGATCGCGCCGCCCGGGATGCCGAAGACGACGTCGACGCCGACCGCCTCCAGCGAGCGGACGAGGGTCTGCGCGCCCGTCATCCCCTCGGCGGGTTCGGTCTGGGCGGTCGGCTGCGTGCCGATCCGCGGGCCGGGCACGGCGCGTGGGCCGGGCCGCGGGGCCTCTCCGGTGGTGGCCACTTCGTCTCCTGGGTCAGCTGTTCTGGGGGGTGGTCTGGGTGGTGGGGCTGCGCCGGACATACGAAGACCCCTCGGGCCGGGGCCGTCGAGGGGTCGCGCGCGCAGCAGTGGTCGCCCGGCTACGCGCGCCGGGTGAGTACGAGGACGTCGAGACGTGCTGCGGGCATGACCCCACGGTGCTCCGGCGCGCAGAGCGTGTCAACACTCGGACGCCTGCGTCCCGGGATGCGGACATCACCCGCAGACCGCGCCCCGGACGCGGAGCCCACGAGCTTGGCGTACTTGGCCAGCACCCCGCGGGTGTACCGGGGCGGGAGCGGCTCGAAACCCTCGGCGCGACGGGCGAGCTCGTCGTCGTCGACCAGCAGGTCGAGGGTGCCGGACGCGACGTCGAGCCGGATCCGGTCGCCGTCGCGGACGAGGGCGATCGGGCCGCCGTCGACGGCCTCGGGCGCGACGTGGCCGACGCACAGGCCGGTGGTGCCGCCGGAGAACCGGCCGTCGGTGAGCAGCAGCACGTCCTTGCCCAGCCCGGCGCCCTTGATCGCGCCGGTGATGGCGAGCATCTCGCGCATGCCCGGCCCGCCCTTGGGGCCCTCGTAGCGGATCACGACGACGTCGCCGCCGGTGATCGTGCCGTCCTGCAGCGCGTCCATCGCGGCCCGCTCGCCGTCGAAGACGCGGGCGGTGCCCTCGAAGACGTCGGAGTCGAAGCCGGCCGACTTCACCACGGCGCCCTCGGGCGCGAGCGACCCGTGCAGGATCGTGATGCCGCCGGTGGCGTGGATCGGGTTCGAGAGCTTGCGCAGGACGTCGCCGTCGAGGTCCGGCGGGTCGAGGTCGGCGAGGTTCTCGGCCATCGTGCGGCCGGTGACGGTCAGCGCGTCGCCGTGCAGCAGGCCGGCGTCGAGCAGCGCCTTCATGACCACGGGCACGCCGCCGATGCGGTCGACGTCGGTCATGACGTGGCGGCCGAACGGCTTGACGTCGGCCAGGTGCGGCACCGTGGCGCCGATCCGGTTGAAGTCGTCGAGCGTCAGCTCGACCTCGGCCTCGTGCGCGATCGCGAGCAGGTGCAGCACCGCGTTGGTCGAGCCGCCGAAGGCCATCACCACGGCGATCGCGTTCTCGAACGCCTCGCGCGTCATGATCTGCCGCGCGGTGATGCCCTTCTCCAGCAGGTCGACGACGGCCTCGCCGCTGCGCCGGGCGAACCCGTCGCGGCGGCGGTCGGTGGCCGGCGGGGCCGCCGAGCCCGGCAGCGACATGCCGAGCGCCTCGGCGGCGCTGGCCATCGTGTTCGCGGTGTACATGCCGCCGCAGGCGCCCTCGCCGGGGCAGATCGCGCGCTCGATGGCGTCGACGTCCTCGCGCGACATCAGGCCGCGGGCGCAGGCGCCGACCGCCTCGAACGCGTCGATGATCGTGACGTCGCGCTCGGAGCCGTCGGAGAGCTTGGCCCGGCCGGGCAGGATCGACCCGGCGTAGAGGAAGACCGACGCGAGGTCGAGCCGGGCCGCGGCCATCAGCATGCCGGGCAGCGACTTGTCGCAGCCGGCGAGCAGCACGGAGCCGTCGAGGCGCTCGGCCATCATGACGGTCTCGACCGAGTCGGCGATGACCTCGCGCGACACCAGCGAGAAGTGCATGCCCTCGTGGCCCATCGAGATGCCGTCGGAGACCGAGATGGTGCCGAACTCCAGCGGGTAGCCGCCGGCCAGCGTGCACGCCCTCCTTGACCGCCTTGGCGAGCCGGTCGAGCGACAGGTTGCAGGGGGTGATCTCGTTCCAGGACGACGCGACGCCGATCTGCGGCTTCTCCCAGTCGTCGTCACCCATGCCGACCGCGCGGAGCATGCCGCGCGCGGCGGCCTTCTCGAGGCCGTCGGTGACGTCGCGGCTGCGCGGCTTGATGTCGACGGGTCCCTGCGTCTGCATGCGGGGAGTCTACGGCCACGGCGGACGCGCGAGGTGTCCGGGTCGTGGGCGATCGGTCTCGTCATGCGAGACCGGCCGCCTCGTTGCCTAGGCTTGCCCGCATGTCGCCGCACGGGCACTCCCACGCCGCCCCCTCGGCCGGCGAGCTGCGGTTGTCGACGGCGGCGAACCGGGTGCTCGGCGCCGTCGTGGCGCTCACCCTGATCGCCACCGTCGTCGGCATGGTCGCCATCTGGCCGCACGGCGGCGTCGCCCGCACCGAGCAGGCGCGGGCGGCCTTCGACGGCGTCACGATCGTCCACGCCACCGTCGTGGAGGCCACGGCGGGGCTGTGCCCCGGCCTGACCGAGGACCGGCTGCCGGACGGGTCGATCCCGGACGAGACCACCTGCGCGGCCGCCCAGGTGCGGCTCGGCGACGACGCCCCCGACGACGCGGTCGGCGACACGGTCGAGGTGCAGGTCCCGATCCTGTCGTTCCAGGCGGGGATGGCCCCCGGCGACGCCGTCCTCGTCGGCCGCTACGACACCGGGGGCGACCCCGCGCTCGACCCGGCCCTCGACCCGGCCCTCGCGGTGCCCGTCTGGGTGTGGGTCGAGTACGACCGGCAGCTGCCGCTGGCGCTGCTGGCCGTCGTCTTCACCGTCCTGGTCGTCCTGGTCGGCCGGCTGCGCGGCCTGGCGGCCGTGCTCGGCCTCGGCGTCGGGTACGCCACGGTGTTCCTGTTCATGCTGCCCGCGCTGTCACGCGGCGAGGACCCGGTGCTGGTGGCGCTCCTCGGCTCGGTGGCGATCATGACCGTGATCCTCTACGCCGCACACGGTTTCACGGCGAAGACCACCGCTGCGCTGGTCGGCACCGTCGTCGGGCTCGGCCTGACCGCGGCGCTCGCCACCTGGGCGACGCGGGCCGCCACCTCGACGGCTCGGCGTCCGAGACCGCGTACCAGCTGCGCCAGGTCACCGGCATGCCCGACCTGCGCGGCCTGGTGCTGTGCGGCGTGATCCTCGCCGGCCTCGGCGTGCTGAACGACGTGACCATCACCCAGTCGTCGGCGGTGTGGGAGCTGCGACGCTGGCGCCGCACGCCGGTTCCGCGAGCTGTTCACCGGCCGGCATGCGGATCGGCCGCGACCACCTCGCGTCGACCGTCTACACGATCGCGTTCGCCTACGTCGGGGCCGCGCTGCCGACCCTGCTGCTGATCTCGGCTCGTACGACCGGTCGTCGGCCAGCGATGACCTGCGCCGAGATCGCCGAGGAGGTGGTGCGGACGCTCGTCGGCTCGATCGGCCTGGTGCTGGCCATCCCGCTGACGACCGCGGTGGCCGCGCTGCTGGTGCTGACCGCGCGCCAGCTGCGCCGGCCGGCGCCGGAGCCCGCGCCGGAGCCCGCGCCGCAGCCCGTCGACTAGCCCCCGTGCACGACGTGCGCGGGCGGCTCACCGGCGAGCAGGCGCGCCAGCTGCGCCTGCACCAGCCGGCGGGCGCGCGGCACCATCGCCGTGGTCGCCCCGCCGACGTGGGGGCTGACCAGCAGGCCCGGCGCCCCCCACAGCGCGTGGTCGGGCGGCAGCGGCTCGGGGTCGACGACGTCGACGGCGGCGTGCAGCCGTCCGGTCGTGAGCTCGGCGAGCAGGTCGTCGGTCACGACCACCGGGCCCCGGGCGACGTTGACCACGAGCGCGCCGTCGGGCAGCAGCGCGAGCAGCCGGGCGTCGACGAGGCCGCGGGTCGCGTCGGTGAGCGGGCAGGCCAGCACCAGCACCTCGGTGCCCGGCAGCAGCGTCTCGAGCTCGTCGACGCCGTGCACCGGGCCGAACCGCGCGCTGTGCTCGTCGTCGCGGGCGCGGGACGCCACCCGGGTCAGCTCGACCTCGAACGGCTCGCAGCCGGGCCGCGATCGCGGTGCCGACGCCGCCGGCGCCGAGCACCAGCACCCGCCGGTCGGCCAGCGAGGTGCGCACCTGCGGCGCCCACCGTCCGCGCTCCTGCTCGCGCGCCGCCACGTCGAGCCCACGCAACGCGGCGATCGCCAGACCGACGGCGAGCTCGGCCGTGCTCGCGTCGTGCACGCCGGCGGCGTTGGCGAGCGGGACGCCCGGCGGCATCCGGTCGACCAGGCCGTCGTAGCCGGCGGTGAGCGTCTGCACCAGCCGCAGCGACGGGGCCTCGGCCAGGCGCTCGAGCGCGGCGGCCGGGTGCTGGTACGGCAGCACCACCAGGGCGACGCGGTCGGCGTCCTCGCCGAGGTCGGACGGCGGCCCGCCGACGTCCCAGGCGAGCACCTGCACCCCGTCGGGCCAGGGGCCGAGGCGCTCGAGCCAGTCGAGGTCGGGGACGGTCACCACCAGGGGGTCCGGGTGCGGCATGCGGCCATCGTGCCGGAGGATGCCGGTATGGGCGCTCCCACCCCCTGGTCGGTCCGGCTGCGTGCGGGCACCGCGGCGGCGGGTCTCGTCGCGCTCGCCGGCTGCGGCGGCGGGCCCGAGAGCGTCGGCGAGGGAGTGACCCCGGCCCCGCGACCGTCCGCCACGAGCACTGCGGCCACCAGCCCGCCGACGACGGGCGCGACCGCCCCGGCCGAGCCGGTCGAGACCCTGCCCACCGGCACCCCCGGGCCGGCGACGGTGCTGGCCGAGGGGCTGCCGCTGCCGTGGAGCCTCGCGGAGCTCCCGGACGACGCGGGCTGGCTGCTGTCGCTGCGCGACGACGCCACGGTGCGGCACGTCGCCCGCGACGGCGCGGTCTCCCCCGTCGCCACCACCGAGGCCGGCGGTCGCGTGCCGGGCACCGACCCGCAGGGCGAGGGCGGCCTGCTCGGCCTGGCCGTGCTCGCGCAGGCCGAGCGCACCTGGGTGTACGCGTACCAGACCGTCGACGGCGCGGACGGCCGCGCGAACCAGGTGGTGCGGATGCCGCTGTCGGGGACGCCCGGCGCGTTCGCGCTCGGCGCGCTCGAGCCGGTCGTCACCGGCATCCCGGCCGCCCGCATCCACAACGGCGGACGCCTGGCGTTCGGCCCCGACGGCATGCTCTACGTCAGCACCGGCGACGCGGGCGAGACCTCGCGCTCGCAGGACCCCGAGAGCCTCGGCGGGAAGATCCTGCGGGTCACGCCCGGGGGCGCGCCCGCGTCGGGCAACCCGTTCGCCGGCTCGCCGGTCTGGTCGCTCGGGCACCGCAACGTCCAGGGCCTGGGCTGGGACGGCGAGGGCCGCATGTTCGCCAGCGAGTTCGGCCAGAACACCTTCGACGAGCTGAACCTGGTCGAGCCGGGCGCCAACTACGGGTGGCCCGTCGTCGAGGGCGCGGGTGGCGACGACCGCTACCGCGACCCGCTCGTCACCTGGGCGACGTCCGAGGCCTCGCCGTCCGGCCTCGTCGTCACCGGCGACGCGGTGTACCTCGCCGCGCTGCGGGGCGAGCGGCTGTGGCGGGTCCCGCTGGTGCCCGACGAGGCGGTCGTCGGGCCACCGGAGGCGCTCCTGGTGGGCGAGCAGGGCCGGCTGCGCGACGTCGTGCTCGACGACGGGCCCGACGGGCCGGCGCTGGTCGTGCTGACCAACACCGGCCAGGGCGACCGGGTCCTGCGTCTGCCCCTCGGCTAGCCGGCCAGCCGCCGGCGGCCGGTCGGCTGCGACGGCACCAGTGGCGGTGCGATCGGCTTCTTCGGGGCGCACGAGCGCTCCATCTCGGTCACGAGCTCGTGCACCGGCATCGCCTTGGCGAACAGCCACCCCTGCACGAACTGCGCACCGAGGCCGCGCACCAGCGCCTCCTGCTGCGGGGTCGAGACCCCCTCGAACACCACGTCGAGCCCGAGGCCGACGGCGAGCTGGACGATCGTGCGGCCGATCGCCAGCGTCCGCGGCTCGTGCAGGTGCCGGGTCAGCGACATGTCGGCCTTCAGGATCTTCACCGGCAGCCGGCTGAGGTAGCCGAGCGAGGAGTAGCCCGAGCCGAAGTCGTCCAGCGCGATGGGGATCCCCAGCTCGGCGAGGTGGGTGATGGCGACGACGGCGGGGTCGTCGGGACGGACGAACACCGACTCGGTGACCTCGACGACCAGCTGGTCGGTCGGCACGTCGCGCTCGCGCAGCGCGGCCATCACGCGGTCGACGTACCCGGGCTCGCGCAGCTGGATCGTCGAGACGTTGACGGCGACGCGGACGCCGCGGGCGACGCCCCCGCACTCGGTCATCAGGCGCAGCGCCCGGTGCAGGATCTGGTCGCCCAGGTCGCCGATCAGGCCGGCCTCCTCGGCCACCTCGATGAACTCCTGCGGGTTGACCTGGCCGAGCACCGGGTCGTCCCAGCGGGCCAGCGCCTCGACGCCGACGAGGTAGCCGGTGCCGACGTCGTAGACCGGCTGGAAGTGCACGTCGACGCCCTCGGCGGCCACGACCTCGCGCAGGCGCCGCTCGACCAGCTGGCGGCGCCGTGCGCGGGCGGCGAGGGGCTCGCCGAACACCACGACCCGGCCGCGACCGTCGAGCTTCGCCTGCCGCATCGCCTGCGCGGAGGCGGCCATGCTGGCCTGCGCCTGGCGCCCGGAGGAGCCGCCGTCGACCCGCAGCCGCTCGACGCCGATGCTCACCGAGACGCTGACCCGTCCGGTAGCGGTGACCTCGTCCAGCAGCCGGGCGCCGATCAGCCGCACCAGGTCGTCGGCCAGCTCGCGGGCCTCCTCCTGCGTCCCGGGGGTGATGACCGCGAACTCGTCGCCGCCGAGCCGGAAGGCGCCGGCCCCGGCCGGGGTGACCCGCTTGCAGACGGTGGTGGCGACGACCTGCAGCACCCGGTCGCCGGTGGAGTGGCCGAGCAGGTCGTTGACGTCCTTGAACCCGTCCAGGTCGAGGGTGAGGAACCACCAGGTGTCGTGCGGGCGGGACGCGAGCCGGTCGAGGCGCTCGGCGAGCGCCCGGCGGTTGGGCAGGCCGGTGAGCGGGTCCTGCCCGGCGATGTCGGCGAGCCGCTCCTGCAGGCGGCGGGTCTGCATCGCGCGGACGAGCTCGCGCAGGCACAGCGACGTGACGAAGACGAGCGCCAGCACCTGGCTCACGCGGCTCACCCGGTCCGGGGCGCTGGTCCCGTCGAAGGACAGGATCGCGACCGCGAGGAGCACCGAGCACGCGGTGGCGACCACGACCTGCCGGCGGCCCTCTCGGGCCGGCCGGCGCGGGATGGCGGTCTCCTCCGCCCGGGTGCGCACGGTGAGCAGCCCGAGCACGAGCAGGGGCCAGACCAGTGCGCCGGCGAGCGCACTCTCCCACGGCCACGGCTCCCCCGTGAGCACCCGCGAGATCGCGTAGGCGTCCGAGGCGGTGTAGATCGTCAGGGCGAGGGCGCCGAGGCCCAGGCCGCGGTCGCCCTCGCGGACGGCCGTGACGGCCAGCACCGAGGCGACGACCAGCTCCAGCACCAGCAGCGCGAGCGTGTCGAGGTCCTGCGGGACCCGCACGGAGTCGATCAGCATCGTGCGCCAGATCACCAGGCCCGCTGCGCTGCCGACCATGATGCCCTCGAGGGCCAGGCGCAGGGCGTGGCCGACCTCGTGGTTGCGGCGCGGGACCAGCACGGCGCCCAGGACGGCGGGCACGGCGGCGACGCCGGACAGCACGTCGCCCTCGGTGGGGTACCCCGGGTAGACACCGCGCGACTGCCAGGCCGCGAGCAGCTGCCCGGCGCCGAACACGAGTGCGGCCAGGCCGAGCAGCAGCCGGAAGCCGGTGAGGCGGAAGCCGCCGCCGACGAGGGCGCGGGCGAGCAGCAGGACACCGCCGAGGACGGCCGTCGACCCGGCCAGGGTCAGCGCCAGCGGCAGGGTCGCGCCGGGGTCGGTGCGTCCCATCGGCACCAGCTGGACGGCGACGAACGCCGGTACGGCGACGAGCGCGACGGCACCTGCACGTCGCGCCGCCGGTCCGACCGGGGCGATCACCATGCCTGCACCATCGGCACGGCCCCGCACCGACTTGCTGGGCCCGACGGGTGACCGTGGTCACCCGGTCGGGCGCGCGGCGTCACCCCGCGAGCCGCTCCAGCACCATCTCGCGCACCCGTGCGGCATCGGCCTGACCACGCATCTGCTTCATCACGGCCCCGATCAGCGCACCGGCCGCGGCGTGCTTGCCGGCGCGGATCTTGTCGGCGACGTCCGGGTTCGCGGCGATCGCCGCGTCGACCGCCTCGCCCAGGGCGCCGTCGTCGCTGACGACCTCCAGTCCGCGCGCCGTGGCCACCTGCTCGGGGGACCCCTCGCCGGCCAGGACGCCGTCGAGCACCTGGCGCGCCAGTGAGTCGTTCAGGCGGCCGGAGGCGACCAGACCGGCCAGCTCGGCGACCTGCGCCGGGGTGACCGGGAGGTCGGCCAGGTCGGTGCCGGTGGCGTTGGCGCGCCGCGCCAGGTCGCCCATCCACCACTTGCGGGCGGCGGCGGGCGTGGCCCCGGCGGCGACGGTGGCCTCGATCAGGTCGCCCGCGCCGGCGTTGACGACGTCGCGCAGCTCGAGCTCGGTCAGGCCCCAGTCCGAGGTCCACCGCGCCCGCCGCGCCGACGGCGTCTCGGGCAGGGTGGCGCGCAGCCGCTCGACCCAGTCGGCCGTGCACTCGATCGGCACCAGGTCGGGCTCGGGGAAGTAGCGGTAGTCCTCGGCCTGCTCCTTGGACCGCCCGGACGTGGTGACGCCGGTGTCCTCGTGCCAGTGCCGGGTCTCCTGGACGACGCGCTCGCCGGCGTCCAGGCGCGCGGCGTGCCGCGTCATCTCGTACCGGACGGCGCGCTCGACGCTGCGCAGCGAGTTGACGTTCTTGGTCTCGGACCGGGTGCCGAGCGGGACGGCGTGCTGCTCGGCGCTGGTCGGCTCGCCGACCTTCGCACGCAGCGAGACGTTGGCGTCGCAGCGCAGCGAGCCCTGCTCCATCCGCACGTCGGAGACGCCGAGGCCGCGCAGGATGTCGCGCAGCGCGCCGACGAAGGCCTTCGCGACCTCGGGCGCGCGGTGCCCCGTCCCCTCGATCGGCTTGGTGACGATCTCGATCAGGGGGATGCCGGCGCGGTTGTAGTCGACCAGCGAGTAGGTGGCGCCGTGGATGCGACCGGTGGACCCGCCGACGTGCAGCGACTTGCCGGTGTCCTCCTCCATGTGGGCGCGCTCGATCGGCACCCGGAAGGTGAACGCCTCGCCGTGCTCGGACGCCGGCACCTCGATCTCGAGCTCGCCGTCGTGGGCGATCGGCTCGTCGTACTGCGAGGTCTGGAAGTTCTTCGGCATGTCCGGGTAGAAGTAGTTCTTCCGCGCGAACCGGCAGGTCGGGGCGATCTCGCACCCGAGCGCCAGCCCGATGCGGGCAGCCGACTCGACGGCGGTGCGGTTCAGCGCGGGCAGGGCACCCGGCAGCGCGAGGCACACCGGGCAGACCTGGCTGTTGGGGGCGGCGCCGAACCCGGTGGCGCAGCCGCAGAACATCTTCGACACGGTGCTGAGCTCGACGTGCACCTCGAGGCCCAGGACGGGGTCGTAGCGCTCGACGACGTCGTCGTACGCGACGGTGGCCTCGGTCATCGGGTGACCCCTTCCAGCTCGGGCAGTCGGTCGAGCAACGGTGCGCCCCAACGCTTCTCGAGCAGCGTCTCGAGCGCGGCGCCGACGCGGTACAGGCGGTCGTCGGCCCGCTGCGGCGCGAGCAGCTGGATGCCGGCGGGCAGGCCGTCCTCGTCGGCGAGGCCGCTGGGCAGGCTCATGCCCGGCACGCCGGCGAGGTTGGCCGGGATGGTGGCGACGTCGTTGAGGTACATCGCCATCGGGTCGTCGAGCTTGTCGCCGAACCGGAACGCCGTGGTGGGCGCCGTGGGCGAGACGAGCACGTCGACCTGCTCGAACGCGGACGCGAAGTCGCGCTGCACCAGGGTGCGCACCTTCTGCGCGCTGCCGTAGTAGGCGTCGTAGTAGCCGGACGACAAGGCGTAGGTGCCGAGGATGATGCGACGCTTGACCTCGTCGCCGAAACCCGCTGCACGCGTAGCGGACATGACGCGCTCGGCCGTGACGTCGCCGTCGGTCGGCTCGATCCGCAGGCCGTACCGCATCGCGTCGAACTTGGCCAGGTTGCTGGAGGCCTCGCTCGGCAGGATCAGGTAGTAGGCGGCGAGCGCGTGCTCGAAGTTCGGGCACGACACCTCGACCACCTCGGCCCCTGCGCCGGTGAGCAGCTCGAGCGCCTCGGAGAACCGGGCGCGGACGCCGGGCTGGTAGCCCTCGCCCCCGAGCTCGCGCACCACGCCGACCCGCACTCCCGACAGGTCGCCGGACGCCCCCTCGCGGGCGGCGCGGACGAGGGCGTCGAGGCCCCCGGTGGCGCCGAGCGGGTCGGTGAGAGAGGTGGAGTCCATCGGGTCGTGGCCGCCGACGACCTCGTGCAGCAGCGCCGAGTCGAGCACGGTGCGGGTGCAGGGGCCGGCCTGGTCGAGGCTGGACGCCAGCGCCACCAGGCCGTACCGCGAGACGCCGCCGTAGGTGGGCTTGACACCGACGGTGCCCGTGACGGCCGCCGGCTGGCGGATCGAGCCGCCGGTGTCGGTGCCGATGGCGAGCGGGGCCTCGAACGACGCGACCGCGGCCGCGGACCCGCCGCCGGAGCCGCCGGGGATGCGTCCGAGGTCCCAGGGGTTGCGGGTGGCGCCGTAGGCGGAGTGCTCGGTCGAGGATCCCATCGCGAACTCGTCCATGTTGGTCTTGCCGAGGACGACGAGGCCGGCGTCCTTGAGGCGGGTGACCAGGGTGGCGTCGTACGGCGGCACCCAGCCCTCGAGGATGCGCGAGCCGACCGTCGTGGGCAGGCCCTTCGTCGCCACGACGTCCTTGACGGCGACGGGCACGCCCGCGAGCGGGCCGAGGGTCTCCCCCGCCGCGATCCGGGCGTCGACGGCCCGGGCGGCCTCGAGCGCCTGCTCGGCCGCGACGTGCAGGAAGGCGTGGACGCCCTGCTCGCGGTCGCCGTCGACCGTGGCGATGCGGTCGAGGTGGGCGGCGGTCACCTGCTCGCTGGTGACCTCGCCGGCGGCGATGGCCGCGCCGAGGTCGGCCGCGGTGCGCCGGGTCAGCTCGGCACTCATGCCTCCTCCTCCAGGATCCGCGGGACGCGGAACCGCTCCTGCTCGGACGCCGGCGCCCCCGCGAGCGCGGCCTCGGCCCCGAGGGACGGGCGCACCTGGTCGTCGCGGAACACGTTCGTCAGGGGCACCGGGTGCGAGGTCGCGGGGACGTCGTCACCGGCGGCCTGCTGCACCTGCGCGACGGCGTCGAGGATCACGTCGAGCTGTCCGGCCAGGCGGGTCAGCTCGTCCTGGGACAGGTCGATGCGGGCCAGCCGGGCCAGGTGCGCGACCTGGTCGGTGGAGAGGGCGGACATGGGGCTGAGTCTAGGGTCGGCGGTGTGAGCGACTCCCCCGCGGTTCCGGTCGACGGCGCGGCCCCGCGCGCGAGCGGCATCGGGTCGTGGCCCTCGCAGCCCGGCGACTCCGCGATCGAGGCGGCGCGCACCGTGCTCGGCGAGCTCGGCCGCGACGACCTGCCGTACCTGCCCGAGCTGCCCGGACGCGGGCCCGGCGCCGACCTGGTGGGGCGCGGCGCCGCGCTGCTGGTGGAGATGCCGGTCGACCTGCAGCCCAGCGGCTGGCGGCTCGTCGACCGTCCGGGGCGCGACCTGGAGCGGGCGACGTCGTTCCTCACCGCCGACCTCGACGCGCTGGCCGAGGCGGCCGACGGGTTCACCGGTCTGCTCAAGGTGCAGGTGTGCGGCCCGTGGACGCTCGCCGCGGGCGTGGCGCTCACGCGGGGTGAGCGGGTCGTGACCGACGCCGGCGCCGCGCGCGACCTCGCCGACTCGCTGGCCGAGGGGGTGCTGCAGCACGTGCAGCGGGTGCAGGGGCTCGTGCCCGGCGCCCGGGTCGTGGTGCAGCTCGACGAGCCGTCGCTGACCGCCGTGCTGGCCGGACGGCTGCGCACCGTCAGCGGGTTCGGCCGGCTGAACCCGGTGGAGGCGCCCGTCGCCGAGGACGCCGTGCGGCGGGTGCTCGAGGGCGCGCGGAAGGGTGGGGCCGTCTCGGCGGTCGTGCACTCGTGCGCGGCCGACGTGCCCGTGGCGCTGCTGCGCTCGGCCGGGGCGGACGCCGTCTCGCTCGACCTGTCGCTGCTCGGGGCGCGCGGCTGGGAGTCGGTGGCCGTCGCCGTGGAGGCGGGGGTGCCGCTGTGGGCCGGCGTGGTGCCGACCGCCGGCGCGCTGCCCACGGTGGCCGAGCTGGTGGAGCGCATCACGGTGCCCTGGCGGCGGGTGGGCCTGGAGTCGCGCCTGCTCGCCGACGTCGTCGTCACGCCGACCTGCGGGCTGGCCGGCTCGACACCGGACGGCGCCCGCGCGAGCACCGCGCGCACCGTCGAGGTCGCCCGGGCGCTGCGGGACGTCGTCGGGGACTGACGGGGCCCGCCCGGCCGGCTGTCAGACCCACGACCCGGTCGACAGGGTCCACGGTCTGACAGGTCGGCGGTCCGCGCCGCTGTCGGCCCCCTCGGGCAGGATGAACCCCGTGAGCGACGAGACCGTCCAGGGGGAGCCGGCCGAGCCGGACGACGCGGCGCGGCAGCGCTGGGAGGCGCTGGCCGAGCAGGTCCGCGAGGCGCAGTTCGCGTACTACGTGCGCGACGCGCCGTCGATGAGCGACGGCGAGTTCGACGCGCTGCTGCGCGAGCTCGAGGGCCTCGAGCAGAGCTACCCGTCGCTGCGCACGCCCGACTCCCCCACCCAGCTCGTGGGCGGCACGTTCTCCACCGAGTTCACGACGCACGACCACCTCGAGCGCATGCTCAGCCTCGACAACGCCTTCAGCGAGGACGAGCTGGTGGCCTGGGCGCAGCGCGTCGAGCGCGACGCGGGCGGCGCCGACGTCCACTACCTGTGCGAGCTCAAGGTCGACGGCCTGGCCGTCAACCTGCTCTACGAGGACGGCCGGCTGACGCGCGGCCTGACCCGCGGCGACGGCCGCACCGGCGAGGACGTCACGCTGAACATCCGCACCATCGAGGGCGTCCCGCTGCAGCTCACCGCCACCGACGACGTCCCGGTGCCGTCGCGGCTGGAGGTGCGCGGCGAGGTGTACCTGCCCGTCGAGGCGTTCGCCGACCTCAACGCCGCGCTCGTCGAGGCGGGCAAGCCGCCGTACGCCAACCCCCGCAACACCGCCGCGGGCTCGCTGCGGCAGAAGGACCCGAAGGTCACCGCGAGCCGGCCGCTGCGCATGGTCGTGCACGGCATCGGCGCCCGCACCGGGTTCGAGCTCGAGCGCCAGTCCCAGGCCTACGAGCTGCTGCGCGGGTGGGGGCTCCCCACGTCGGCGCACGCGGTGGTGGTCGACACCCTCGACGACGTCCGCGAGCGCGTGGCGTACGTCGGCGAGCACCGCCACCAGGTGGCCGAGCACGAGATCGACGGGCGTCGTCGTCAAGGTCGACGAGGTGTCGGTGCAGCGCCGGCTCGGCAGCACCAGCCGCGCACCGCGCTGGGCGATCGCCTACAAGTACCCGCCGGAGGAGGTCACCACGACCCTCCTCGACATCCAGGTCAACGTCGGCCGCACCGGACGCGTCACCCCGTTCGCGGTGATGGAGCCGGTGAAGGTCGCCGGGTCCACCGTCGAGATGGCCACCCTGCACAACGCCCAGGAGGTCGTCCGCAAGGGCGTGCTCATCGGCGACACGGTCGTGGTCCGCAAGGCCGGCGACGTCATCCCCGAGGTGCTCGGGCCCGTGCTCGGCCCCGACGGCGAGCACCCCGAGGGCGCACGGGCGTTCGTCATGCCCACCGACGTGCCCGTCCTGCGGCACCCCGCTGCGGCCCGAGCGCGAGGGCGACGCCGACATCCGCTGCCCGAACTCGCGCACCTGCCCGTCCCAGCTGCGCGAGCGCCTGAACCACGTCGCGGGACGGGGGGCGTTCGACATCGAGGCGATGGGCTGGGAGTCCGCGCAGGCGCTCCTGGAGTCCGGGGCCGTCACCGACGAGGGCGACCTGTTCTCGCTCACGCCCGAGCGGCTCGCGCGCATCCCCGCCTTCACGCGGACGGCGAGGAAGGGCGAGGACGGCGGCGTCGACGGCCGCGTGCTCTCGGCGAACGGCCACAAGCTGGTCGAGAACCTCCAGGTCGCCAAGGAGCAGCCGCTGTGGCGCGTGCTCGTCGCGCTGTCGATCCGCCACGTCGGCCCCACGGCCGCCCGGGCGCTGGCCCAGCACTTCGCCGACCTCGACCGCATCCGCACCGCCGAGCAGGACCAGCTCGCCGGCGTCGAGGGCGTGGGTCCGCGCATCGCCGAGGCCGTCGTCGAGTGGTTCACCGTCGACTGGCACGCCGACATCGTCCGCAAGTGGGCCGAGGCCGGGGTGCGCACCGCCGACGAGCGCGACGAGTCGGTGCCGCGCACGCTCGAGGGCGTCACCGTCGTCGTCACCGGCTCGCTCGCCGGGTTCAGCCGCGACGAGGCCAAGGAGGCGATCCTGGCGCGCGGCGGCAAGGCGTCCGGCAGCGTGTCCAAGAAGACCGGGTTCGTGGTGGTCGGCGACTCCCCCGGCACCAAGGCCGACAAGGCCGAGCAGCTGGGCGTCCCCGTGCTCGACGAGGACGGCTTCCGGGCGCTGCTCGAAGGCGGTCCCGAGGCTGTGGGTGTCACCCACGACACCACGGCCTGACCCTCAAGGACGCCACCCGGACGGCCGAAGGGAGAGGGAGCGGTCGGTCCCGGCCGTGCCACCGCACGCCCGGAGGGTTGATGTCGACCGCGACAGCCGACGAGCTGGTGGCGGTCAACCACGCCCGCAACCGCCCGCAGCCCCCTGACCCGATCCCGTTCTGGGCGACGATCTGGGGCACCCCGGCGCTGGGCGCCGTCCTGGTCGCCTGGCAGCTGGCCGGTGGTGCGCTGCCCGATCCCGCACGGGTCTCCGGCACCACCTGGCTCGCCCTCGCCGTCGCCGTCGTGCTCATCCTCGGCGGTGAGCTGCTGCCGGTGCTCGGCACCCGGTTCAAGGACCCCACCGGGGTGTCCTGGTCGACCCCGTTCGCGTTCGCCGTGCTGCTGGCCTTCGGCGCCCTGCCCGCGGTGGTGCTGCTGTCGTGCGCCACCCTCGTCTCCGGCGTCATCGACCGGCACGCGCCGTTCCGGCTCGCGTTCAACGCCGGGCAGTACGCGATGTCGCTGTTCGCCGCCGCCGGCGTCATGCACCTGGCGGACGTGCACGCCTCCGTCGTCGAGCCCTGGTACCCGTCCTCGGCGTACGACGTGCTGCTGTGCCTGGTCGCGGGCGTGGCCTACTTCGTCGTCAACGAGGTCGTCGTCAGCTTCGTCGTCGGTCAGATGGCCGCGACACCGTTCTGGGACGAGTTCCGCTCCACCCTGAGGTTCGAGATCTCGGTCAACGGCGCGCAGCTCGCCATGGGGCCGATGGTGGCCGCCATGCTGGCCGTGTCGCCGCTGATGACCGTGCTCGCCGTCATCCCCGTGGCCGCCGTGCACCTGTCGGCCGCGGGCAAGATGGAGAGCGACTGGGCCGCCGAGCACGACGACCTCACCTCGCTCGCCAACCGCACCACGTTCAACGCCACCACCCGCAAGGCGCTGCGGACGCTCACCGAGTCCGACGGCTCGCGCGGTCTGGCGGTGCTGCTGCTCGACCTCGACCGGTTCAAGGAGGTCAACGACGTCCTCGGCCACGCCACCGGCGACCTGGTGCTGCAGGAGGTCGCCGAGCGGCTGCGCGTCGCCCTGCCGGACGCCGAGCTGATCGCGCGCCTCGGCGGCGACGAGTTCACCGTGCTGCTCGAGGCCCCGGACGCCGCGACGGCCCTCGCCGCGGGCAACCGGATCGTCGACCACCTGCGCCGGCCGTACACCCACGACGGCGGCCACCTGATCGACATCGACGCCAGCGTGGGCATCGCCCTGGCGCCCACCCACGGCCGCGACCTGGAGACCCTGCTGTCGCGGGCCGACGTCGCGATGTACCACGCCAAGCGCGAGCAGCTCGGCTGCAGCGTCTACGACGCCACCTCGGCCGGCGGGTCGGTCACCCGGCTCGGCATCCTCGGGTCGCTGCGCCGGGCGCTCGAGCTGGACGAGCTGTACCTGCACTACCAGCCGAAGATCGACGTGCACCACCGCCGCCTGGTCGGCGTCGAGGCGCTGGTGCGCTGGCGCCACCCGTCCGGCGTCGACGTGCCCCCGGACGAGTTCATCCCCGCCGCCGAGCAGTCCGGCCTGATGCCGCGGGTCACCGACGCCGTCCTGGAGATGGCGCTGGCCCAGTGCAGCGCGTGGGGCCGGCACGGCCTGCAGATCCCGGTCGCCGTCAACGTCTCGCTGCGCGACCTGCTCGAGCCCGACTTCGTCGCCGGTGTCTCGACCAAGCTGCGCCGGCACAGCATCCCGGCACCCCTGCTCACCCTCGAGGTCACCGAGCGCGTTCTCGCCAACGACCTCGACCAGGTGCGGGTCGCGATGGCCCAGCTCACCGCGCTCGGCGTCAGCCTGTCGATGGACGACTTCGGCACCGGCTGGTCGTCGCTGCTGATGCTGCGCGACCTGCCCGTCACCGAGGTCAAGCTCGACCGCTCGTTCGTCAGCCGCGCCACCGACTCCGAGATGGACGAGGCCATCGTCGCGAAGGTCGCCGAGCTGTCCCACGCGCTCGGCCTGGTCGTCGTCGCCGAGGGCGTCGAGACCGGCGAGGTGCTCGACCGGCTCGCGGTGCTGGGCTGCGACCAGGCCCAGGGCTGGCACGTGGCGCGCCCGATGGCGGCCGACGCCGTGATCGAGTGGTGCGCCGGTCTCGAGGACCCCCTGCACCACCTGCGGCTGCCCCGGCAGAAGGTGCAGCCGGTCGCCGGCTCCTGAGTCGCGCTACCGGCTCGTCGCCGTCAGGGTGCCGCTGCCGACCACGCGGTCGCCGTCGTACAGCACCACCGTCTGCCCCGGGCTCACCCCGGTGAGCGCACCCGAGACGTCGACCCGCAGCAGCCCCTCGGCGGCCGCCAGCACCGTGCAGGGCACCGGCGTGCCGTGGGCCCGCACCTGGGCGTGCAGCACCGCGCCGGGCGCGGGCACCTCCCCCAGCCAGACCACGGCCTCGGTCGCCTCGACCTCGCGGACCAGGAGCGCCTCGGCCGGCCCCACCGTCAGGGTGTTGCGGACGACGGACACCTCGAGCACGTAGCGCGGACGACCGTCCGGCGCCGGCGTGCCCAGCCGCACTCCGCGCCGCTGACCCACCGTGTAGCCCTGCGCGCCGTCGTGGGTGCCGACCGGCGTCCCGTCGACGTCCAGGACCGCCCCGGGCTGCCGCGGCAGGTGCCGGTCGAGGAAGCCGCGGGTGTCGCCGTCCGGGATGAAGCAGATGTCGTGGCTGTCGGGCTTGGCCGCGACGAACAGCCCGCGCGCCCGGGCCTCGTCGCGCACCGCCTGCTTCGACGTCGCGTCGCCCAGCGGGAACAGCGCCCGCGCCAGCCGCTCGGGCGGCAGCACCGCGAGCACGTACGACTGGTCCTTCGCGGCGTCGGCGGCGCGGTGCAGGGCGGGCGGGTCGCCGGGCACGACCTGCGCGTAGTGGCCGGTGGCGACGGCGTCGAAGCCGAGGGCGACCGCCTTGTCGAGCAGCGCCGAGAACTTGATCCGCTCGTTGCAGCGCACGCACGGGTTCGGGGTGCGTCCGGCCGCGTACTCGGCGACGAAGTCGTCGACGACGCGCTCGGCGAACTCCTCGGCGAGGTCCCAGACGTAGAACGGGATGCCGATGACGTCGGCGGCGCGTCGGGCGTCGCCGGCGTCCTCGATGGTGCAGCAGCCCCGGGCGCCGGTGCGGCTCGTCGCCGGGTCGCGCGCCAGCGCCATGTGCACCCCGACGACCTCGTGGCCGGCGTCGACGGCCCGGGCGGCGGCGACGGCCGAGTCGACGCCGCCGCTCATCGCGGCGAGCACCCTCACCGGACCAGCACCCTCACGGCCGCGACCTCACCGGCGTCCGGCCAGGCCCGCGCTGCGGGCCCGCTCGACGACCGGGCCGATCTCCTCGACGAGGGTCTTCACGTCGACGTCGGTCGAGGTGCGACCGAGGCTGAACCGCAGCCCGCCGCGCAGGTGGTCCGGGGGCACGTCCATGGCGATCAGGACGTGGCTCGGCTGGGGCACCCCGGCCTGGCACGCCGACCCGGTGGAGCACTCGATGCCCCGGGCGTCGAGCAGGTAGAGCAACGAGTCGCCCTGGCAGCCGGGGAAGGTCAGGTGCGCGTTGCCGGGCAACCGGCCGGGTCCGAGCGGCGCGCCGCGCAGCACGGCGTCGGGAACGGCCTCGAGCACCCCGGCGACCAACCGGTCGCGCAGCGCCGACACCCGCTCGGCCTCGGCGGCGACGTCGGCGACGGCCTCCTCGACCGCGACCGACAGCGACGCGACCGCGGGGGCGTCGAGGGTGCCCGAGCGGATGCCGCGCTCCTGGCCGCCGCCGTGCAGCACCGGGGTGAGCTCGAGGCCCGCCCGCACCACGAGCGCGCCGGAACCGACGGGACCGCCGAGCTTGTGCCCGGACAGGGTCAGGGCGTCGACGCCGCTCGCGGCGACGTCGACCGCCAGGTGGCCGACCGCCTGCACGGCGTCGGTGTGCACCGGGATCGCGTGCGGCGCGCAGGCCGCCACGACCTCGTCGACCGGCTGGATCGTGCCCACCTCGTTGTTCGCCCACATGACCGACACCAGCGCCACCGACGCCGGGTCGCGCTCGACCTCGGCGCGCAGCACGTCGGTGTCGAGCAGCCCGGTGCGGTCGACGGGGATCCAGACCAGCTCGGCGCCCTCGTGCTCGGCGAGCCAGACCGCCGGGTCGACCACGGCGTGGTGCTCGACCGCGCTGAGCAGGATGCGGCGGCGGCGCGCGTCCTGCCCGCGCCGCGCCCAGTACAGGCCCTTCACCGCGAGGTTGTCGGCCTCGGTGCCCCCGCCGGTCAGCACGACCTCGTTGGGGGCGGCGCCGATCGCGGCGGCGATGCGCTCGCGCGACTCCTCGACCACGCGGCGAGCCCGTCGTCCCGAGGTGTGCAGGGACGAGGGGTTGCCTCCCGCCGCCAGCTCCTCGACGAGGACCTGGACCGCCCGCGGGTGCGGCGGCGTGGTGGCCGCGTGGTCGAGGTACGTCACCGCACGAGTCTAGGTCGCGGTCAGCCCTTCGACTTCTCGACCGCCTCGGTGGCCTGCGGCAGCACCGAGAACAGGTCGCCGACGACGCCGAAGTCGACCAGCTCGAAGATCGGCGCCTCCTCGTCCTTGTTCACCGCGACGATCGTCTTGGACGTCTGCATGCCGGCCCGGTGCTGGATGGCGCCGGAGATGCCCGCGGCGACGTAGAGCTGCGGCGAGACCTGCTTGCCGGTCTGCCCCACCTGGTTGGCGTGCGGGTACCAGCCGGCGTCGACGGCGGCGCGCGAGGCGCCGACGGCGGCACCGAGCGAGTCGGCGAACGCCTCGACCGGGGCGAAGTCGCCGCCGGTGCCGCGACCGCCGGAGACCACGATCGCGGCCTCGTTCAGGTCGGGACGGCCGGTGCGCTCGCGCGGCTTGCGCTCGGTGATCTCGGCCGCGGTCGCCGCCTCGGACAGCTCGACCTGGACGGTCTCGGTGGCGGGCGAGCTGTTGACGGCCTCCGGGGTCGCGGAGTTGGGCTTCACCGTGATGATCGGCGTGCCCGTCGTGACCTTGGCCTGCACGGTGTACGAGCCGGCGAACACCGACTGCGTGGTGACCGGGCCGCCGTCGCCGGCCTGCACGTCGACGGCGTCGGTGATCAGGCCGGACGAGGTCTTGATCGACAGCCGCGCCGCGATCTCCTTGCCCTCGGCGTTGGACGCGATCAGGACGGCCGCCGGCGAGGTCTGCTGCACCAGCTGGGCCAGCACCTCGGCCTTCGGGGCCACCAGGTACCTCGTGACCTGCTCGTCGTCGACGACGTACACCTTCTCGGCGCCGTACTCGGCCAGCGCGGGGCCGGCCTGGTCGGCGCTGCCGCCGATCAGCACGGCGGACGGCTCGCCGAGGCGGCGGGCGATGGTGAGCAGCTCGGACGTGGTCTTGCGGACGGCGCCGTCGACGTGGTCGACGAGGACGAGGACCTCAGCCATGGGTCGGGACTCCTTCTCGCTCAAACGAACTTCTTGGACACGAGGAACTCGGCGAGCTGCGCTCCGCCGGTGCCCTCGTCGGCGACGACCTTGCCCGCCTCGCGCGGCGGACGGGCCGCGAACGACTCGACGGTGGTCCAGGAGGCACCCTGGCCGACCTCGCCGGCGTCGACGCCCAGGTCGGCCAGCGACCAGGTCTCGAGCGGCTTCTTCTTGGCCGCCATGATCCCCTTGAACGAGGGGTAGCGCGGCTCGTTGATCTGGTCGGTGACGCTCACCAGCGCCGGCATGCGGGCGGTGATCGTCTCGGTCGAGGCGTCGCCGTCGCGGCGGATGGTGACGGTGCTGCCGTCGACGGTGAGCTCGGACGCGAACGTCACCTGCGGCAGGCCGAGGCGCTCGGCCACCATCGCGGGCACGACGCTCATCGTGCCGTCGGTGGAGGCCATGCCCGTGAGCACCAGGTCGACGTCGCCGATCTTCTCGATGGCCTTGGCCAGCACCAGCGAGGTGGCGGGGGCGTCGGAGCCGGCGATGGCGTCGTCGAGCACGTGGACGCCGGAACCGGCGCCCATCTGCAGCGACTTGCGCACGGCATCGCTCGCCTGCTCGGGGCCCATCGTCAGGACGACGACCTCACCCTCCGCGGCCTCGACGATCTTCAGCGCCTCCTCGACGGCGTACTCGTCGAGCTCGGACAGCAGCCCGTCGACCGAGGTGCGGTCGGTGGTGTTGTCGGGCTCGAACGTGCGGTCGGCCTGGGCGTCGGGGACGTACTTGACGCAGACGACGATCTTCATGGCGGACAGGGCCCTCCTGGTCGGTGGTCTCCCGCGCAAGCCTGCCACCGGGGTGGGGCGGCGCACCTGCTGGGTGAGCGAACGCACACCCAGGTTACCGGCGGGTAACGACGATGCTCCACCGGGTCGGGCGTGACGGCCGGCACACCCCGTTCTCTGCCAGAGTCACGCGGGTGCAGCGCGAGGCGGACGTGGGGACGCTGTGCGTCGTCCTGCACTCGCACCTGCCGTGGGTGCTCGGGCACGGCACCTGGCCGGTCGGCGAGGAGTGGCTGCACCAGGCCTGGACCCGCAGCTGGCTGCCGCTGGTCGACGTGCTGCGGCGCCTCGCCGACGAGGGGCGGCGCGACCTGCTGACGCTCGGGGTCACCCCGGTGCTGGCGGCGCAGCTCGACCACCCGGTCGCCCTGCGCGAGGTGCGCACCTGGACCGCGGGGTGGTCGCTGCGCGCCCAGGCCGCGGCCGCCCGGCCCGAGCCGGCGCTGCGCGACCTGGCGGCCCGCGAGTTCCGCGCGGCGGCGTGGACGGCGGCGCAGCTGGAGGGACCGTGGCGCGCGGGCGGTTCGCCCGTGCTGGCCGACCTGGTCGGCCGCGGGGCGGTCGAGCTGCTCGGCGGTCCGCTCACCCACCCCTTCCTGCCGCTGCTCGACGACGCGCTCGCCGGGCTCGCGCTCGAGGCCGGCCTGCAGGACGCCGCCTGGCGGCTGGGCCGCGTCCCGCGCGGGGTGTGGTCGCCCGAGTGCGGGCACCGCCGCGGGCTGGAGCGGGTGCTGGCTCGGGCGGGGGTCTCGCACGCCGTGTACGACGAGGCGACGCTGCGCGCGTCCGGACGCGGGGTGCACGCCGGGTGGCGGTTGGCCGGCACGGACGTGCGCGCGGTGGGCCGCGACCTGGCCGTCACCGACCTGGTGTGGTCGTCGCGCTCCGGCTACCCGACCGCGCCGGTCTACCGCGACTTCCACGCCGTCGACGCCGCGTCCGGCCTGCAGCTGCACGCCGTCACCGACCCGACGGCCACCCACAAGCGCTGGTACAAGCCGGATCTGGCCGCTGCTCAGGTGCAGTGTGACGCCGACGCGTTCGTCGCGGCGGTGCGGCGGCGGCTGATCGACGTCCGGTCCGAGCGCGGAGCGGCGGGTGCGGTCGTGGTGGCCTGGGACACCGAGCTGTTCGGGCACTGGTGGCACGAGGGGCCGGCCTTCCTCGAGGCGGTCCTGCGCGCGCTGCCCGGCGCCGGTGTCCGGCTCGCGACGCTCGCCACGGTGCTCGACGAGGGCCTCGTCGACGGCGAGGTCGACCTGGCCGACGGCTCGTGGGGCGCCGGCAAGGACTGGTCGGTGTGGGCGGGCGAGCGGGCCAGACCCCTTGCCGACGAGGCGTTCTGGGTGCAACGACGGTTGCTCGACCTGCTGGGGAGCGGCACCGACCTCGCGAACGGCCGCCGTCCCGACCTCGACCAGCTGCTGCGGCAGGCGCTGCTGGCGCTGTCGAGCGACTGGGCGTTCATGGTGACCCGCGACCAGGCCGCCGCGTACGCGCGCGACCGCGCGGCGCGTCACCGCACCGACTTCCACCGGCTGGCTGCGATGGTGGAGGCCGGGGACCGCGGCGCCGCCGCGGAGGTCGCGCGCCAGCGGGCGCTCGACGACCCGTTCCCGTGGCTGGACGCGCGACCGCTGGTGCGGCGCTGGGTGGAGGGTGGTGCACGGTGAGGGTGCTGCACGTGTCGTGGGAGTACCCGCCGGTGGTCTACGGCGGCCTCGGCGACCTGCTCGCGACGCTCGCCCCCGCCCAGGTGCTGCAGGGCCACCAGGTGGGGGTGCTCGCGCTGGGGCACGACGTCACCACCGGTTCCGTCGTCGGCGGGTCCGCCCCCGAGGCGTCCGACGGCGTGCGGGTGCTGCGGGTGCCGCTGCCCGGTGCGCCCGCCGGCGCGTGGGACGGCGGTGACCTGCTCCGCGCCGCCGACGCGCTCGCAGAGGCCGCCGTCGGCGTCGTCTCGTCCCTGCCCCCCGCCGAGGGCGACGTCGTCGTGCACTCCCACGACTGGATGACGGCCGACGCCGGGCGCGCGGTCGCCGACGCCACCGGGGCCCGCTGGGTGCACGCGGTGCACGCCAGCGAGTTCGGGCGCCGGCACGGACGGCTGGACGGCGAGGTGCCGCGGCTCGTGCACGCCCGCGAGCGGGCCGCGGTGCAGGCGTTCACGTCGTCCGGCGGGCGTCGTCCCGACGTCGTGCTGGTGCACTCCGAGGCGATGCGCACCGAGGTGGTCGGCGTGCTCGGTGCCGACCCGTCCCGCGTGCGGGTGGTCCCCGCCGCGGTCGACGCCGTCCGCTGGGTCGCTCCCCCGGCCGACGTCGAGCGCGCCCGGGCGCTGTGGGCGGCCGACGGTGCGCCGCTCGTGGTCTGCGCCGGCCGGCTGGAGTGGGAGAAGGGCGTCTCGACCGTGCTGCGGGCGCTGCCCGCCGTGGCGCGGCGGCACGCGCGGGTGCGGCTGGTCGTGGCCGGGTCGGGCTCGTACGAGCCGACGCTGCGGGCGCTGGCCGACGAGGTCGGCGTGGCCGACCGGGTCACCTGGACCGGACGTCTCGCGCACGAGCCGCTGCGGGCGCTGCTCGCCCTCGCCTCGGTGGTGGCGGTGACGAGCCGCTACGAGCCGTTCGGTCTGGTGGCGCGCCAGGCGCAGGCCGCCGGCGGCGCGGTCGTCGTCACCGACGTGGGCGGCCTCGCCGACGCCGTCGAGCACGACGTCACCGGCCTGAAGGTGGCTCCGGGTGACGTCGACGACCTGGCCCTGCAGCTGGGACGCCTGCTCGCCGAGCCGCGCCGGGCGGCCGCGCTCGGTGAGGCCGGACGCACTGCCGCGCAGGCGTTCTCGCCCGACGACCTGGCGCGCGAGGTGCTGACCGCCTACGGCGCGGGCTGAGCGCCCTCGACCGCCGCCCGTGCGCGCGCCGCCGCGGCGCGGTGCTTGCGGTCCATGTCGGCCAGGGCGGCGCGACGGTCGGCGTCGGCGGCCGCGAGGGCTGCCCGGTCGCGCACGACCCGGCCGGGTACTCCGGCGACGACCGCGCCGTCCGGGTACTCGCCGCGGGCGACGGCGTGCGCCGCGACGACCGACCCCCGTCCGAGCGAGGTGCCGCGCAGCACGCTGACCCGCACGCCGAGCCACGAGCCGGCACCGACGCGCACGGGCGACTTCGCCAGGCCCTGGTCCTTGATCGGCACGTCGAGGTCGCCGTGCACGTGGTCGAAGTCGGTGACGTACACCCAGTCGGCGAGCAGGCAGGCCGGCCCGACCTCGACGTCGAGGTAGCAGTTCAGCGTGCAGTCGCGGCCGATCACCGTCTTGTCGCCGATGCTCAGCGTCCCCTCGTGCGCGCGCAGGCGGGTGAGGTCGCCGAGGTGCACCCAGCGTCCGAGCACCACGCGCCCGTACCCCGGGCGCGCGTCGACCTGCACGCCGCGGCCGAGGAGCACGAGCCCGGTCGTCACCACCTGCGGACGGGTCAGCCGCAGCCGCGCCAGACGGGCGTACCGCACGAGGTACCAGGGCGTCACCGCCCGGTGCCGCACCACCCAGGCCAGGTTCGCGCGGGTGAGGTACCGCACCTGGCGCGGGTCGGGCCCGGTGCGCAGCCGCAGCGCCCAGGCCCGGGCGACGTCGGCGACCGGCATCAGCCGCCGGCCGGTCCCGGGCGCACGCCGGTGATGCCGACGTTGTAGAAGATTCCCTGCGGCAGGACGCGGTTCAGCGTCCGGTCGACCGCGGACAGCTTCTTCCAGGCGCCGAAGGCGAACGACGCCCAGCCCCACCCGAGGCGCTCGGGCGCGACCGCTGCCTCGAAGGTGCGCACCGGCCACCCGAGCAGCGCCGCGGTGAGCTCCTGGGTCGACGTCGAGACGTCGACGGCACCGGCGCGCAGCGCGGTGCGGGCGAGCTCGGACGGCACGAACGTGTGCAGGTCGACGACGGCCTCGAGCGCGGCGGCGCGGGACGACTCGTCGAGCTCGTGCTGCGGCCGCGCCCAGTGCCGCAGCGCGGGCAGCCGGGTGGCACGCGTCGTGGCGGCCCAGGTCAGCCGGCCGAGACGCCGCGCGTACCAGTCGCCCACACGGGTGGGCTCGCCCGCCACGACGAACCGGCCGCCGGGGCGCAGCACCCGCAGCACCTCGCGCAGCGACGCCTGGACGTCGGGCAGGTGGTGCAGCACCGCGTGCCCGATGACGAGGTCGAAGCAGGCGTCGGGGAACGGCAGGTGCTCGACGTCGGCCACGACGCCCTCGACCTCGAACCCGAGCCGGCGTGCGTTCTCCTGCGCCGCCTCGACCATGCCGGGCGACAGGTCGGTGACCGTCACGTCGTCGAGCGCACCGGCCTGGCGCAGGTTCAGGGCGAAGAAACCTGTGCCGGCGCCGATCTCGAGGGTGCGGTGGTACGGCCACTGCTCGGCGTCGCGCACCGGGCCGAG
The DNA here is from genome assembly GCA_963715595.1 of uncultured Actinomycetota bacterium. Lineage (GTDB taxonomy): Bacteria > Actinomycetota > Actinomycetes > Actinomycetales > CAWJMD01 > MFD01275-22. The sequence continues at coordinate 565,216 of OY970255.1, read as the reverse complement.
CACGTCGAGGAAGACGTCGCGGGCGTAGTCGATGCAGCGCTGGTCGAACGAGATCGACCACTTCTCGTCGTAGGTGCCCGCCTCCCAGTCGTGGTAGAGCACCTGGGCCAGCTTGTTGTCCTCGAACGCCTTCTGCACCTGCTCGGCGCTGGCCTGCTGCCGCGACGCGTCGTCCACGGTCATCGTCCGGTGAACTTCGCCTTGCCGGGCCCGTCCTGGACGAACGAGGCCATGCCGATCGCGCGGTCCTCGGTGGCGAACAGGCCCGCGAACGCGGCCCGCTCGATCTCCAGGCCGGTCGCGATGTCGACCTCGAGCCCGCGGTCGATCGCCTCCTTCGCGGCACGCAGCGCGTAGGCCGGGCCCGCCGACGTAGCGCTGCAGCATCTCGCGGGCGGCGGAGAGCACGTCGTCGGGCGCGACCACGCGGTCGACCAGGCCGATCGCGAGCGCCTCCTGGGCGTCGACGAAGCGTCCGGTGAAGATCAGGTCCTTGGCGCGTGCTCGGGCCGATCAGCCGCGGCAGCCGCTGGGTGCCGCCCGCGCCGGGGATGACGCCGAGCAGGATCTCGGGCTGGCCCAGCTTCGCGTTGTCGCCGCACACCCGGAAGTCGCAGCCCAGCGCGAGCTCCATGCCGCCGCCGAGCGCGTACCCGGTGATCGCGGCCACGGTGGGCTTGGGGATCTCGGCGATCGCGGTGATGCAACCCTGGAGGCCGCGTCCGTGGTCGACCATGTCGGTGTACGACATGGCCTGGAACTCCTTGATGTCGGCGCCGGCGGCGAACACCTTCTCGCCGCCCCACACGACGACCGCGCTCACGTCGCGCCGCTCGCCGGCCTCGCGCGCCGCCTCGAGCAGGCCCTGCTGGATGCCCGAGTCGAGCGCGTTCATCGGGGGGCGGTCGACCCGGATCGTCCCGATCCCGCCGTCGACCTCGAACCGCACGTGTGCCATGGCGCGAGCCTACTCAGTCGGCCTCCTGGGACTCGACCTCGCGGTGCCAGCCCGCGACCGCGGCGAGCAGGGCCTGGGTCGAGGTGCGGAACAGCAGGTCGAGCGGGGCGTCGTCGGGCACGACGGCGTCGACCGCCACCACGAGGATGCCCCGGTACACGCTGAGCTTGGCCAGGTTGTGGGTGGCGTTGACGGTGCTCGCGGCCCGCAGCCAGCGCAGCTCGTCGTCGACGCCCGGCGGCGCGGTGATGCGCCACTGCCCGAACAGCCGCAGCAGCGCGGGCGGGCCGTCGGTGCAGCGGACGAAGAGCTTCTGCTCCTGCAGCACGAAGGCGACGTCGCCGTCGTCGTCGAGCGTCGGCGCCAGCCCGTCGTCGATCAGGACGTCGAGCACCCGTCCGCGCAGGGGGTGCTCGTCCGCCGGCGGCGGGAAGCTGGGCAGCGAGTCGCTCACCACGCCACGGTAGCCATCGGCGACACTGCACCGGTGAGCGACTCCCGACCCCACCCCCTCGGTCTGCACCTCGACGGCCGCGGCGGTGCACGCGCCGCCGTCTTCGCCGCCCACGCCGAGGCGGTCGAGGTCTGCCTGCTCGACGCCGACGGCGGCGAGCGCCGCACCTCGCTGCCGCACGTCACCGACGGCGTGTGGCACGGCCGCGTCGAGGGCGTGGAGGCGGGCCAGTGGTACGGGCTGCGGGTGCACGGGCCGTGGGAGCCGGCCGCCGGTCACCGGCACAACCCGTCGAAGCTGCTGCTCGACCCGTACGCGAGGCGGTCGCCGGCGGGATCGACTGGGGGCAGGCGGTGTTCGGCCACGTCGTCGACGACGCGTGGGTGCCGAAGGACGGTCCCGCCGGCCACGGCGGCGCGCGCTGGCGCGACGACACCGACAACCGCGGGCACGCCCCCGTCGGTGTGGTGCTCGGCGACGGGACCGGGTCCGCGCACGCGGCGGCTCGACCTGCCCTGGGAGACCACCGTCGTCTACGAGGCGCACCTGCGCGGTCTGACGATGCGGCACCCGGACGTGCCGGAGGAGCTGCGCGGCACCTACGCCGGCCTCGCCCACCCGGCCGTCGCTCGAGCACCTGGTCGGGCTGGGCGTCACCGCGCTCGAGCTGCTGCCCGGTGCACGCCGTCGGCGACGAGCCCGCCTGGTGCGTCGCGGCTGCGCAACTACTGGGGCTACAACACCTGTCGTTCTTCGCGCCCGAGCCGCGGTACGCGTCGGCGGCGGCGCGCGCCGCCGGACCCGCCGCCGTCGTCGCCGAGGTGGTCGGCGCCGTCGACGCGCTGCACGAGGCGGGCCTCGAGGTGTGGCTCGACGTCGTCTACAACCACACCTGCGAGGGCGGCGGCGACGGCCCGACGCTCTCCTGGCGCGGCCTCGACAACGCCTCGTACTACCGGCTCGACGACGCACGGCAACGACATCGACGTCACCGGCTGCGGCAACACCGTCGACTTCTCGCAGCCCGCGGGTCGTGGCGATGGCGCTGGACTCGCTGCGGCACTGGGTGCAGGCCTACGGCGTCGACGGCTTCCGGTTCGACCTCGCCCCGGCCCTGGCCCGAGGCGACTCGCGCCGCGGCGCCGACTCGTACAAGCCCGACCACCCGTTCCTCGTCGCCGCGCGCGCCGACCCGGTGCTGCAGACGGTGAAGCTCGTCGCCGAGCCCTGGGACGTCGGCACGCACGGCTGGCGCACCGGGCAGTTCCCGCCGCCGTTCGGCGAGTGGAACGACCGGTTCCGCGACGGCGTCCGCTCGTTCTGGCTCTCCGACGCGGCGCACGCGCCTCGCCGCCGTCGACGGGCACCCCCGGTCCGACCTGCGCGACCTCGCCACCCGGCTCGCCGGCTCGTCCGACCACTTCGGCCCTCGGCCTCCGCCGACCGGGTGCCGCGGGCCGCCTGGGCGTCGGTCAACTTCGTCGCCGCGCACGACGGCTTCACCCTGGCCGACCTCACGGCGTACGAGCGCAAGCACAACGAGGCCAACGGCGAGGGCAACCGCGACGGCCACGGCGACAACCGGTCGTGGAACCACGGCGTCGAGGGCGGCACCGACGACGACGGTGTGCTGCGGGCCCGGCACGCGTCCGGCGCTCGCGCTGCTCGGCACGCTGCTGCTGTCGACCGGCGTGCCGATGCTGCTCGGCGGCGACGAGATCGGCCGCACCCAGGGCGGCAACAACAACGCCTACTGCCTCGACGACGAGACGACCTGGGTCGGCTGGGACCTCGACGACGTCGCCCGCGCGACCTGCTCGAGGGCACCCGGACGCTGCTGCGGCTGCGGCGCGAGCTCGCCGCGCTGCGGCAGGCGGTGCGCCCGAGCGGCCGCGCCGTGCACCCGGACGGCACCACCGGACCTCGCCTGGTTCGCGGCGACGGCTCGGCCATGGACCACGACCGCTGGCACGACCCGTCGCTGCGCACGCTGCAGATGTTCCTGCACGGCCACGAGCTGGACGAGCCGAGCTCGCTGGTCGTCGTCCAGGGCCACCACGGCGACGTCGAGGTGACCCTGCCCGAGGCCGCCGTGGGCCGAGCGGTGGGAGCCGCTGTGGGACAGCGCCTCGCACGCGGCGCGCGCGTTCGGCGTCGTCGGGGACGGACCCGGTCCCGTCGGCCGGTGGCGCCCGCGTCACGCTCGGCCCGCGCACCGTCCGGCGTCTACCGCGGCTGACCGCTGCGCGTCTCCCGCGCCGAGACGCGAGAGCCCGCCCGTCCACCTGAGGCGGACGGGCGGGTTCTCCGGTTCGAGCGCGGGTGCGTCAGGCGTTGGCGACCAGGCCCAGTCTCGGCGACGTTGGCCAGACCGCGGGTGCGTCGGCAGGACCCGCACGGTGTAGCCGAACGGTCCGGTGCGGCGCAGCGTCGACGTCGCCGGCGAACTGGTGGCGGCCGTCCTCGTAGGTCTCGACGTGCTCCAGCGCCACGACCTGCGTGCCGGTGAGCTCGTCGGCCTCGTTGACCCGGCCGTGCACGACCTGCGACCGTCGACGTCCTGCGGCGTCGAGCGTTGCCGAGGGAGACGTACGCGCGCACGTGCAGCACCTCGCCGACCTGCGGGCTGTCGCCGACGCCGGACGGACTCGACGTGGTCGACGCGCACGGTCGGCCAGGCCTCGCGCACCCGACGCTTCCAGGCCGCGAGCTCCTTGGCGCCGTCGTAGCCGGGGCCGTTCAGCGCCGAGCCGGCCGCGAACGCGGGCAGGTACAGCTGCTGCGACGTAGTCGGCGACCATCCGCGATGGCCAGCACCTTCGGGCCGAGCGTGGCCAGCGTGTGCCGGACCATCTGCAGCCAGCGGCCCGGCAGGCCGTCGGCGTCGCGGTCGTAGAACCGCGGCGCCACCTGCTCTCGATCAGGTCGTACAGCGCCGCGGCCTCGAGGTCGTCGCGGTGGTCGGGGTCCTCGACGCCGTCGGCGGTGGGGATCGCCCAGCCGTTCTCGCCGTCGAACCACTCGTCCCACCAGCCGTCGAGGATCGACAGGTTCAGGCCGCCGTTCAGCGCGGCCTTCATGCCGGAGGTGCCGCACGCCTCGAGCGGGCGCAGCGGGTTGTTCAGCCAGACGTCGCAGCCCGGGTACAGGATCTGCGCCATCGCGATGTCGTAGTTCGGCAGGAAGACGATGCGGTGCCGCACCTCGGGGTCGTCGGCGAACTGCACCAGCTGCTGGATCAGCCGCTTGCCCTGGTCGTCGGCGGGGTGCGACTTGCCGGCGATGACCAGCTGCACCGGGCGCTCGGGGTCGAGCAGCAGCGCCTTCAGCCGCTCGGGGTCGCGCAGCATCAGGGTGAGCCGCTTGTAGGTCGGGACGCGCCGGGCGAAGCCGATCGTCAGCACGTCCGGGTCGAGGACGTCGTCGACCCAGCCGAGCTCGGCCGGGCTGGCGCCGCGCTTCAGCCACGACGAGCGCACCCGGCGCGCGGGCGTCGGCCACGAGCTGGGCGCGCAGCTCGCGGCGCACCGCCCAGACGCTCGTCCGGCGGCACCTCGCCGATCTGCTCCCAGTCCCGCGCGCCCTCGGTGAGCTGCGTGCCGACGTGCTGCTCGGCGAGCTCGAAGACCCGGCGGTCGACCCAGGTGGGGGCGTGCACGCCGTTGGTGATCGACGAGATCGGCACCTCGGCGTCGTCGAAGCCGGGCCACAGGCCGTCGAACATGCCGCGGCTGACCTCGCCGTGCAGCCGCGAGACGCCGTTGGCGCGCTGCGCGAGCCGCAGGCCCATCACCGCCATGTTGAACACGCCGGCGTCGCCGCCGGCGTAGTCCTCGGCGCCGAGCGCGAGCACGCGGTCGAGCGGCAGGCCCTCGAGCACGCCGGAGCCGCCGAAGTACAGCTCGATCTGGTCGCGGCCGAACCGGTCGATGCCGGCCGGGACGGGGGTGTGCGTGGTGAAGACGGTGGCCGCGCGGCCGGCCTGAGCGCCTCGTCGAAGCGTCAGCCCCTCGGCCATCGACGCTCGCGGATGCGCTCGAGGCCGAGGAAGCCGGCGTGGCCCTCGTTGGTGTGGAACACCTCCGGCGCGGGGGCGCCGGTCAGCCGCGACCACAGCCGCAGCGCGCGGACGCCGCCGATGCCGAGCAGCATCTCCTGCTGCAGCCGGTGCTCGCCGCCGCCGCCGTACAGGCGGTCGGTGATGGTGCGGGCGGCGTCGTCGTTCTCCTGGACGTCGGAGTCGAGCAGCAGCAGCGGCACGCGGCCGACGTCGGCCTTCCAGACGTGCGCGTGCAGCGCGCGGCCGCCGGGCAGCTCGACGGTGACGGTGGCGGGGGTGCCGTCGTCCTCGCGCAGCAGCGTCAGCGGCAGCCCGTCGGGGTCGAGCACGGGGTAGGTCTCGTGCTGCCAGCCGTCGGCCGACAGCGACTGCTTGAAGTAGCCGCTCTTGTAGAACAGGCCGACGCCGACGATCGGCACGCCGAGGTCGGAGGCGCTCTTGAGGTGGTCGCCGGCGAGGATGCCGAGGCCGCCGGAGTACTGCGGCAGCGCGGCGGTGATGCCGAACTCCGGGGAGAAGTAGGCGATCGCCTCCGGCTTGGGCTCGGGCAGGCCCTGGTACCAGCGCGGCTCGCTCGAGGTACGCCCGCAGGTCGGCCGACGCCCGCTCGACCTGCGCGACGAACGCGGGGTCGGCGGCGAGCGTCGGTCGAGCCGCTCGGGGGCGAGGTCGCCCAGCAGCGTGACCGGCTCGCCGCCCGGGCGGCGAACCGCCCGGGGTCGATCGGCGCGAACAGGTCCCGGGTCGGCGGGTGCCACGACCAGCGCAGGTTGAGGGCCAGCTCGCCGAGCGCGGCGAGGGTGCCCGGGAGCACGGTGCGGACGGTGAACCGCCGGATCGCTCTCACAGGCGGCGAGCGTACGGGACCGGGGGCGTGCGGCGCAGTCCACTCGGGCAAGATCTTGCGATGCGTGCAAGACGTTCCCACGGTGCCGAGCGGCCCGGCTCTCGGTAGCGTCTCCCGGGTGAGCAGGGACAAGCGCTCCAGGCGCCCCGTGGCCCCGTCCGTTCCGACCCCCCAGCCCGACGCCCCACCCGCACCCGAACCAGCACCGGCACCGGCACCGCCACCAGGGGCGATCGACCGGTCCGGCCTCCTCGGCCGGATCCCGGTGCTCGACGTCGGCCCCGTCGTCGACGACGGCCGCTGGCCGGCCCGGGCGAGCGTGGGCGAGGTCGTCCCCGTCACGGCGACGGTCTTCCGCGAGGGGCACGACGCCGTGGCCGCCACCGCCGTGCTGCTGCGCCCCGACGGCAGCGAGCACGCCCGCACCGCCATGGTCGAGATCGACCCCGGCCTCGGCCGGTGGGAGGCGCACCTCGTGCCGGACGCCCCCGGCGACTGGACCTTCCGCGTCGAGGCGTGGGACGACCCGTACGCCACCTGGGAGCACGACGCGACGATCAAGGTCGCCGCCGACGTCGACATCGAGCTGATGCTCACCGAGGGCGCGCTGCTGCTCGAGCGGGCCGCCGACGACCCCGGGCACTCCGAGGCCGACCGGCTGCACCTGCAGGCGGCCGTCGCGGGACTGCGCGACGACTCCCGCCCGGCGCAGGCGCGGCTGGCCGCCGGCACCTCGACCGTCGTCCAGCAGGCGCTGGCACGCACGCCGCCCGCCGCCTCGTCACCCCCGCCGGTCCGTTCGCCCTGCGGGTGCAGCGCGAGCGGGCCCTGTTCGGCTCCTGGTACGAGTTCTTCCCCCGCTCCGAGGGCGCGACCCGCGACCCCGAGACCGGCGAGTGGCGGTCGGGCACCCTGCGCACCGCCGCCGAGCGGCTGCCGGCGATCGCCGCGATGGGCTTCGACGTCGTCTACCTGCCGCCGGTGCACCCGATCGGCGAGACCAACCGCAAGGGCCGCAACAACACCCTCGTCACCGAGCCGGGCGACCCCGGCTCGCCGTACGCGATCGGCTCCGCCGACGGCGGTCACGACGCGATCCACCCCGACCTGGGTACCTGGGACGACTTCGACGCGTTCGTGGGCCGCGCCCGCGAGCTCGGGCTCGAGGTCGCGATGGACCTCGCGCTCCAGTGCTCGCCCGACCACCCGTGGGTCACCGAGCACCCGGAGTGGTTCACCACCCGGGCCGACGGGTCCATCGCCTACGCCGAGAACCCGCCGAAGAAGTACCAGGACATCTACCCGCTCAACTTCGACAACGACCCCGACGGCATCTACCGCGAGGTGCTGCGCGTCGTCACGCTCTGGATCGAGCACGGCGTGACGCTGTTCCGCGTCGACAACCCGCACACCAAGCCGGTGGAGTTCTGGGAGTGGCTCATCGCCGAGGTCGAGCGGGACCACCCGGAGGTCGTCTTCCTGGCCGAGGCCTTCACCCGTCCGCCGATGATGCGCACGCTGGCGAAGGTCGGCTTCCAGCAGTCGTACACGTACTTCACCTGGCGCAACGACAAGGAGTCGCTCACCGACTACCTCACCGAGCTGACGTCGGGGTCGCACGTGGTGACCGACGACGGCAAGACGGGCACCGCCGACTACATGGTGCCGAGCTTCTGGCCCACCACCCACGACATCCTCACGCCCTACATGCAGTTCGGCGGACGCACCGCGTTCGCGCTGCGGGCCGTCCTGGCGGCCACGGCGGTCCCCACCTGGGGCATCTACACCGGCTACGAGCTGGTCGAGAACGTCGCCCGTCCCGGCGCCGAGGAGCAGATCGACAACGAGAAGTACGAGTACAAGCCGCGCGACTTCGCCGGCGCGCTCGAGCGCGGGGAGAGCCTCGAGCCGCTGCTCACCCGGCTGAACGAGATCCGGCGCGAGCACCCGGCGCTGCAGCAGCTGCGCGGCCTCGTCTTCCACCCGACCGGCGACGACGCGGTGCTCGCCTACTCGCGCCGCGTCGCGGCCGAGCACTCCCCCACCGGACGCGAGGACACCGTGATCATGGTGGTCAACCTCGACCCGCACACGGTGCGCGAGACGACGGTGCACCTGCAGATGCCCGAGCTCGGCATGACGTGGGGCGACAGCTTCGTCGCGCACGACCTGCTGTCGGGACAGTCGTGGAACTGGGGTGAGCACGCCTTCGTGCGCCTCGGGTTCGAGACCCCCGCGCACGTCGTGCACGTGCGCAGGACGTGACGCCGCCGCAGGGGCTGCAGGGACTCGACCTGCACGCACCGGGGCTGCGGCACGACCCCGACTGGTACCGCACCGCGGTCTTCTACGAGGTGCTGGTGCGCGCGTTCGCCGACTCCAACGGCTCGGGCTCGGGCGACTTCACCGGCCTGATCGGGCGGCTCGACTACCTGCAGTGGCTCGGCGTCGACTGCCTGTGGCTGCCGCCGTTCTACGCCTCGCCGCTGCGCGACGGCGGGTACGACATCTCCGACTACTGCTCGGTGCTGCCCGAGTTCGGCACGCTGCCGGACGTGCAGGAGCTGCTCAGCCAGGCGCACGCCCGCGGCATCCGCGTCGTCACCGACCTGGTGCTCAACCACACCAGCGACCAGCACCCCTGGTTCCAGGCCAGCCGCGCCGAGCCCGACGGCGCGTACGGCGACTTCTACGTGTGGTCCGACTCCGACGAGGGCTACGGCGACGCCCGCATCATCTTCGTCGACACCGAGAAGTCGAACTGGACGTTCGACCCGATCCGCCGGCAGTTCTTCTGGCACCGGTTCTTCTCCCACCAGCCCGACCTGAACTTCGACAACCCCGCCGTGACCGCCGAGGTCCTCGACGTCGTCCGGTTCTGGCTCGACCTCGGCGTCGACGGGTTCCGGCTCGACGCCGTGCCCTACCTGTTCGAGGAGGAGGGCACCAACTGCGAGAACCTGCCGCGCACGCACGACCTGCTGCGCGAGCTGCGCGCCATGGTCGACCACGAGTACCCGGGACGCATCCTGCTGGCCGAGGCGAACCAGTGGCCTCGCGACGTCGTGCAGTACTACGGCACCGACGAGGAGCCGGAGTGCCACATGTGCTTCCACTTCCCCGTGATGCCGCGGCTGTTCTACGCGGTGCGCGAGGGCAGGGCGGCGCCGATCGCCGACATCCTCGCCGAGACCCCGGACATCCCGACCGGCGCGCAGTGGGGCACGTTCCTGCGCAACCACGACGAGCTCTCGCTCGAGATGGTGACCACCGAGGAGCGCGCGGCGATGTACGGCTGGTACGCGCCCGACCCGCGGATGCGCGCCAACGTCGGCATCCGCCGCCGCCTCGCCACGCTGCTCGACAACAGCCGGGCCGAGATCGAGCTGGTCCACGCGCTGCTGCTGTCGCTGCCCGGCAGCCCCTGCCTGTACTACGGCGACGAGATCGGCATGGGCGACAACATCTGGCTCACCGACCGCGACGCCGTCCGCACGCCGATGCAGTGGACGCCCGACCGCAACGCCGGCTTCTCGACCGCCGACCCCGGCAAGCTGTACCTCCCGGTGGTCGAGTCGCTCGTGCACCACTACGCGACCGTGAACGTCGAGGCCCAGCTCGCCACGTCGTCGTCGCTGCTGCACTGGGTGCGCGGCATGCTCTCCATCCGCCGCCGCCATCCCGTCTTCGGCCTCGGGCGCTTCGAGCACCTGCCGGCCGACAACGAGGCCGTCCTGGCGTTCCTGCGGGTGATCGACGAGCCCGACGCGCACCGCGGGGTCGAGGCCGAGACCGTGCTGTGCGTCACCAACCTGTCCGGCACCCCGCAGGCGACCACCGTCGAGCTCCCCGACCACGCGGGCCAGCAGCTGTGGGACCTCTTCGGCGGCAGCGGTTTCGGCTGCGTGGGCGACGACGGGCGGCTGACCGTCACCCTGGGCTCCCGCGACTTCTTCTGGCTGCGCGTCGCGCAGCCCCGATGAGCACCCGACGAGTGAGGCGACGATGAGCACCCTCGACCCGACGACCACCGAGCTGCTGCACCGCTGGATGCCGGCGCAGCGGTGGTACCCCGCCCGCGGCCGCGGCGTCTCGCTGCAGCGCGTCGGCGGCTTCCGGCTGGAGGACCCCGACGGCGAGGTCGGTCTGGAGGTGCACCTGGTGGCGGTCGACTCCGGCGACCGGCTCGACGTCGTGCAGGTGCCGCTGTCGTCCCGCGGGGCACCCGAGCCGTCGCTCGAGCACGCGCTGGTCGGCACCACCACCGACGGCGAGCTCGGCGAGCGGTGGGTCTACGACGGTCTGCACGACCCCGTCCTGGTGCGCGCCTGGCTGCGGCTGCTCGCCGACGAGGGTGAGGTCGACGGTGCCGCGGGCACCCGCACCCCGGGCGTCGACCCGCTCCCGGTGCCGGTCGACGCGCCGGCGAAGGTGCTCAGCGGCGAGCAGTCGAACACCTCGGTGATCGTGGGTGCCGACGGCCCGGACGCGTTGATCGTCAAGGCGTTCCGCGTGCTGGCCGACGGTCCCAACCCCGACGTCGAGGTGATGTCGGCCCTGTCGACCGCGGGCGTGCGGGCGGTGCCGCGGGTCGCCGGCTGGGTCTCGGGTGCCTGGGAGGTCGACGGCACCCCCTGCCGCGGGCACCTCGCGGTCGCCACCGAGTTCCTCGCCGGCAGCCAGGACGCGTGGCGCGAGGCGCTCGCGGCCGCGGCGGCCGGTCGCCCGTTCACCACCGAGGCCGACGAGCTCGGCGCGGCCACCGCGCAGGTGCACGAGGCGCTGCGCGAGGCGTTCGGCTCCGAGCCCGCCGACGCCGGGGCGCGCGAGGCGCTGGTGGCGGCCCTGCAGGAGCGGGTCGACTGGGCCGTGCGCAGCAGCGACGCGCTCGACAGCGTCCGGCCCGCGCTGGCCGCGCACCGCGAGCGCCTCGCCGACCTCGCGGCGGGCCCGCTGCCCGACCTGCAGCGCGTGCACGGCGACTACCACCTGGGCCAGGTGCTGCACGCCCCCGGACGGGGCTGGGTGCTGCTCGACTTCGAGGGCGAGCCGCTGCGTCCCCTGGCCGAGCGCACGCGTCCCGACGTCGCCCTGCGCGACGTCGTGGGCATGCTGCGCTCGTTCGACTACGCGGCCGGCCACGTCGCCCTGCACGCCGACGAGCCGGCGATCGGCGAGGCGGCGCGCCGCTGGGCGCAGGAGGCCCGGACGGCGTTCCTGGCCGCGTACGCCCGCGAGTCGGGCACCGACCTCCGCGCCGTCGGCGCGCTCGTCGACGCCCTGTGGCTCGACAAGGCGCTGTACGAGGTGGTCTACGAGACCCGGAACCGGCCGTCCTGGCTCGACGTGCCGTTGTCGGCGGTGCGCTCCGCGCTGGCCTGAGCCGGGATCCGCGCCACGGCGTCCGCGGCGGCGTGGCGTCCCCGCCGGCGGGTGCACGCCCACAGCAGCCACCACGCACCGGCCACGACGAGCACGTCACCGACGCTGAAGACGTTGGCGAACGGCACCCACGACGGGACGGCGAAGACGTCGCCGAGCCACGGCAGCACCGGGTCCTCGACCACGGAGGAGTTGGCGAACGCGCCGTCGTCGGCGACGCCCTGCGCGCCGAGGCCCGCGACCTGCTGGGCGTCGCGGGCGGCCGGCAGCGTCCCGCCGTTCAGCGCGATGGTGACGCCGTTCGCGACCGCGCCCGCCGCCACCAGCGGCAGGCCCGCCACCCGGCGGTTCAGCCAGACGAACACGGTCGCCGCCACGTAGGTGAGCACGTGCAGCACGGGGGCGACCGCCCCCGGCAGCTCGGGCCCCTGCAGCACCAGCAGCTGGCACGCGAACGAGACCAGCACCAGCGGCCTGGCGCGCAGCGTCAGGTCGAGCAACCCGCGGTAGCGGCCGCCGGTGGGGCGCACCAGCAGCAGCCCGAGGACGAACAGCGCGACGACCAGCACCTCACTCGCCCCCGACCACGCGCAGGGTGTGCTCGCGACGCTGCTCGGGCGGCCGCGGCGCGGCCTTCTCCGTCGGTACCGCGGCGCCACCGAGGCGGTGCTGCACGGCCAGGACGGCGGTCATCGCGTCCAGCGGCATGGGGCGCCCGAGCAGGAAGCCCTGCAGCCGGTCGCACCCCATCGCCCGCAGGTGGTCGGCGACCAGCTCGGTCTCGACGCCCTCGGCCACGACCTGCAGGCCGAGGTTGTGGGCGAGGTCGACGATCGAGCGCACCAGGATCTCGTCGTTGCTGCCCCGGGTCAGGCCCGCGACGAAGCTGCGATCGACCTTGAGCTCGTCGACCGAGAGCCGCTGCAGCAGCACCAGCGAGCTGTACCCGGTGCCGAAGTCGTCGATCGACAGCCGCACGCCGAGGTCGCGCAGGTCGCGCAGCACCGGACCGGCCTGGTGCTCGTCCATCAGGCTCGACTCGGTGACCTCGACCACGAGCCGCGAGGCCGGCAGGCCCCAGTACCCGAGCCGATCGGCCAGGTGCGCCGCCAGCGAGTGGTCGCTCAGCTGGCGCGCCGAGAGGTTGACCGCCACCCCCACGTCCCAGCCGCGCCGGCGCCACCCGCTGGCCGCCTCGAGCGACTTCTCGAGCACCTGCAGGGTGAGCTGGCGGATCAGGCCCGCGCTCTCGGCCAGGGCGATGAACTGCTCCGGCGGCAGCGTGCCGTGCTGGGGGTGGTGCCAGCGCACCAGCGCCTCGACCGTCTCGATCCGGTCGGTGGCGACCTCCAGCTGCGGCTGGAACTCGACCTGCAACGACCCGTCCTCGACGGCCTGGCGCAGCGCCGGCAGCAGCACGAGCCGCTCGGCCGACCCGGTCACCGTCCCGGGCTTGAACACCCACCAGCTGGCCCGCTCGCGCTTGGCCTCGTAGAGGGCGATGTCGGCCTCGGACAGCAGCGTGTGCACGTCGACGCTGCGCCCGGCCGGGACGGTGATGCCGATGCTGCAGTGCACCGACAGCACCTGACCGTGCACCTCCACGGGGCGCGACAGCGCCGCCAGCAACCGCTCGGCGAGCTGCTCGGCCGCCGGCAGGGGCGTGTCGCTGCGCAGGAGCACCGCGAACTCGTCGCCGCCCAGCCGCGCCACCGTGGTCGCGGAGTCCTCGGACGAGCGCGGCGGCGCCAGGTGGCGCACCGTGCTGTCGATGCGGGTGGCGACCGTGCGGAGCAGCTCGTCGCCGACGTGATGGCCGAGGGTGTCGTTGACGTCCTTGAAGTGGTCCATGTCGACCATGAGCACGGCCAGCCGCTGGTCGGCGTCGCCGGGGGCGTCGAGCAGGCGCTCGACCCGGCGGCGGAACAGCTCGCGGTTCGCGAGCCCCGTCAGCGGGTCGTGCAGCGACTGCCTCTCGCGCAGCACCGCCAGGAAGGTGGTGCGCCGCACCGCCACCACAGGCACGACGAGCAGTGGGAGCAGCAGCACCGAGACGTCGACCACGAGGGCCGCGAGCGGGCCCAGGGCCACCAGCACGCCGGAGGTCTCCAGCTTGAACCGCACGTCCTCGCGCAGCATCGCGACCACGCCCTGCCCGGAGGCGAGCGCGACGACGACGGCGACGAGGGAGTCGTTGACCAGGGCGAAGACCGCGCCGGCCGCCAGCGCCGGCAGCAGGTGGCTCACCTCGAAGTGCTCGTACCCACCGAGGAAGGGGCTGCCGCTCAGCAGCGCGAAGGTGGCCCGGGCCAGGACCAGGCTGATGGCGTACTGCCCGGCGTTGAAGAGGATCTGGATCGCCCGACGTCCGCTGCGGGCGTCGTCGAGGGCCACCGCGACCGTGTGCACGAGCAGCAGCCACGACAGCGGGCCGAGGAACACCAGCGCGACCGCGAACGTGGTCGAGATGGTGACGGGCGAGATCGTGTCGTCACCGCGCGACACCGGGATCGGCCACACCTCGCCGAGGGCGAGCGCGAGGGCCAGCGCGAGCAGCGGCAGCGGGAAGCTCTCCAGCGACTGCCACGGCGGGGCCACCGCCAGGACCAGCGCCACCAGGCCCAGACCGACCAGGCCGGTGCCGCTCGCGTACAGCGGCAGCCCGAGGCTGGCCCGGCGCGGGTCAGCACCCGGTGCGGGCGACGGGTGGTCGCTCGCACCGGGTGCTGGTCGCTGCAGGTCCGCCACGGTGCGTCAGACCCACTTGTAGCCGGGCACGAGGTCGTGCTCGACGACCGTCCCGGCCTCGCCGCGCTGCAGCGACGACACCTCGTACGTGCTCTCCACGGCGATCACCACCACTTCGAGCCGGCGCCGACCATCGACACCAGCACGGCGACGGTCGTCGCGGACGCCGATGCTGTCAGCGCCTGCCTCATCCACTGCGACATCTGAACCCTCCTCTGTCTCGTCCCCCGCCGGATCCCCGTCCGGCCTCGTGGTCAATGACACCGCGCCGGCGGCCCGAGAGGCAGCCGCCGCGGGCAGGACCGCCCGGGCGGCGGACCTGAGCACGCCGACGGTGCATGCCGACCGGTCGCGCTGCGTCACGCGAGGGGCGTCGCCGTGCCCGTTTCGTCCGGGCTCGACCCGCGGGTCGCCGACGCCGCCATCACGGACGGTGAGTGACAGCGGTCACCTCGCGGCGCTCACGCAGCGTGATGCGCCGGGCGCGCCCACCACCTGCCCGGGCTATCAAGGTGCCCGTTCGCGCCGGGGCCCGGACCTCGACAGACTGGGAGCCATGAGCCAGACGCCCGACCGCACCCCCGTTCCCGCCCCGGTCGACGCCGACGACCTGGCCCGGCTCGGCGCCGGCGCCCACCCGCAGCCCCACTCCGTGCTCGGCGCGCACCCGCACGCGGGGGCCGTCACCGTGCGCACGCTGCGGCCCCTCGCGGAGTCCGTGCTCGTCACGCTCCCCGACGGCGCCACCCACCCGCTCGCGCACGAGGCGCACGGCGTGTGGACCGGCGTGGTGCCGGTCACGGAGGTCACCGACTACCGCCTCGAGGTCACCTACCCCGACCACCCGGCGGCCGTGGTCGACGACCCGTACCGGTTCCTGCCGACGCTCGGCGCCGTCGACCAGCACCTGATCGGCGAGGGCCGGCACGAGCAGCTGTGGACCGTGCTGGGCGCGCACGTGCGTCGCTACCCGGGAGTGATGGGCGAGGTCGAGGGCACCTCGTTCGCGGTGTGGGCCCCGCGCGCGCAGGCGGTGCGCCTGGTGTGCGACGCCAACCACTGGGACGGACGCCAGCACATGCTGCGCAGCCTCGGCTCGAGCGGGGTCTGGGAGCTCTTCGTCCCCGGCATCGTCGCCGGCACCCACTACCGCTACGAGATCCTCGGCCGCGACGGGCGCTGGCACACCCGGTCCGACCCGATGGCGCAGGGCACCGACGTCCCGCCCGCCAACGCCTCGCGCGTGGTCGAGAGCACCTACGAGTGGGGCGACGGCGACTACATGGCCGCGCGCGCCGAGAGCGACCCGCACAGCGGGCCGATGAGCGTCTACGAGGTGCACCTGGGCTCGTGGCGGCAGGGGCTGTCGTACCGCGAGATCGCCGACCAGCTGGTCGGTCACGTGCTGCACACCGGCTTCACCCACGTCGAGCTGATGCCGGTGATGGAGCACCCCTTCGGCGGGTCGTGGGGGTACCACGTCACCGGGTACTTCGCGCCGACCTCGCGGTTCGGGCACCCCGACGACTTCCGCTACCTCGTCGACCGCCTGCACCAGGCCGGCATCGGCGTGATCCTCGACTGGGTGCCTGGCCACTTCGCCACCGACGCCTGGGCCCTGGCCAAGTTCGACGGCGAGGCCCTGTACGAGCACGCCGACCCGCGCAAGGGCTGGCACGCCGAGTGGGGCTCGTACATCTTCGACTTCGGCCGCAAGGAGGTGCGCAACTTCCTGGTCGCCAACGCCGTCTACTGGCTCGAGGAGTTCCACGCCGACGGCCTGCGCGTCGACGGCGTCGCGTCGATGCTCTACCTCGACTACTCCCGCGAGGAGGGCGAGTGGGAGCCCAACCGCTTCGGCGGACGCGAGAACCTCGAGGCGGTCGAGCTGCTGCAGGAGGTGAACGCCACCGCGTACAAGCGCGTCCCGGGCATCGTGATGGTGGCCGAGGAGTCGACCTCGTGGCCCGGCGTCACCCAGGCCACCCACGCCGGCGGCCTCGGCTTCGGGCTGAAGTGGAACATGGGCTGGATGAACGACAGCCTCGGGTACCTGAAGGAGGACCCGGTCCACCGGCAGTACCACCACCACCGGATGACGTTCTCGCTCATGTACGCCTTCAGCGAGGCGTTCATGCTGCCCATCAGCCACGACGAGGTCGTGCACGGCAAGGGCTCGCTGCTGCGCAAGATGCCCGGCGACCGCTGGAAGCAGCTCGCGAACGTGCGCGCCTACCTGGCCTACATGTGGGCGCACCCCGGCAAGCAGCTGCTGTTCATGGGCTGCGAGTTCGCCCAGGAGTCGGAGTGGGCCGAGAGCCGCAGCCTCGACTGGTGGCTGCTCGACCAGCCGGTGCACGCCGGCGTCCAGCAGATGGTGTCCGACCTCAACCGCATCTACCGCGACACCCCCGCCATGTGGGAGAACGACCACGACCCGGCAGGTTTCGAGTGGATCGACGCCAACGACACGATGCACAACGTGTTCTCGTTCGTGCGCTACGACCGCGACGGCGAGCCGCTCGTGTGCGTCGTCAACTTCGCCGGGTCGCCCCACCACACCTACCGCGTCGGCCTGCCGCGCGGCGGCCGCTGGGACGAGGTGCTGAACACCGACTCGGAGATCTACGGCGGCTCGGGCGTCGGCAACCTCGGCTCGGTGCTCGCCGACACCACCGGCTGGCACGGACGTGCGGCGTCGGCCTCGATCACGGTGCCGCCTCTGGGGGCGGTCTACCTGCGGCCGGCCGCACCCGCGGCGAGGACCGCGGCCGCCGCCGTCGAGCCGGCTGCCGTCCCGGCCGTGGACGGCTCCTAGAAGAGCGCGCTGGCCAGGGCGCGGCGGCCCGCCTGCACCCGCGGGTCGTCGCCGCCCACCACGTCGAACAGCTCGACCAGGCGCGTCCGCACGCGGTCGCGCTCGTCGCCGGCGGTGCGGCGCACCAGGTCGACCAGCCGGGCGAACGCGTCGTCGACGTGACCGCCGAGCACGTCGAGGTCGGCCACGAGCAGCTGGGCGTCCACGTCGTCGGGCGCCGCCGCGGCGGCAGCACGCGCTGCCTCCAGCTCGGCCGAGGCGGTGCGGCGCATCAGCTCGACCTGCGCCAGGCCGGCCGCCGCCTCGGCGTCGCGCGGGTTCTCTGCCAGGGCCGCGCGGTACGCGGTGGCCGCCGCGTCGAGGTCGTCGCGCTCGATGGCGTCGAACGCCTCCTGGTGCAGCGGCGGCAGCGGCGGCTCCTCGGCCTCGCCCGGGTCCTCGTCGTCGGCGGCCCCGGTGACCTGCACGCTGCCGCTGACGCCCTGCTGCGCCGCCAGCGCGAGCAGTCGCTCGAAGATCTGGCGCACCTGCTCCTCGGTGGCGGCGCCCTCGAACAGCGGCACCGGCTGGCCGCCGAGCACCGCCATGACGGCGGGCACCTGCTGCACGCCGAACGCCTGGGCGATCTGCGGCTGGGTGTCGACGTCGACGTGACCGAGCACGATGCGGCCGCCGAGCTCGGTGGTGATCCTGCCCAGCAGGTCTGAGAACTGCTGGCTGGCCGGCGAGCGCGGCGTCCACAGGTCGACCACCACCGGCACCGTGGTCGACAGCTGCACCAGCGACTCGAAGGTCTCGACGGTGACGTCGAGCACGGGCGACGGCAGCGTCGGCCCCCCACCCGGCCCCCCGCCCGGACCGCCGGGCCCGGCCGCGGCCGGGGCGCCGGCTCGTGCACCGCCCCCGGCGCCGGGCGGCGGGGACGCCGGGCGCCGCAGGGCCGACAGGTCGACGGCACCGCGCAGGTCGAAGCCGCGCGGAGGTCCGGGCTGGGTGGTCATGGTGCGCTCCTGGGGGTCGTGCGGGGGCCTGGGCCCGGACGGGACGGCGGTGGTCAGCTGACGGTGCCCTTGACCGGCACGCGGTCGACGGCGACCACCTTGACGGTCGGGTCCTCGGCGCCCTCGGGCGGCACGTGCAGAGCCACGACCTCGAGGTGGGTGAAGGTGCCCGTCGCGGTGATCTGCGGGGCGCCCGACATCGCCTGGAACTCGGGCTGCAGGTTCATCTTGTAGCCGCCGTTGGCCGTGATCGTCATGGTGGAGTCGAGCGCTCCCACGACGAGCGCGCCGCCGTCCTCGGTGCCGAACGACCACACCTCGCCGGCGCGGGGCGCGTGCGTCGCCGCGAACCCGAAGCAGCCGGCGCAGTCGACGGTCAGGGACGTGGCCGTCTGGGCCTGCACGGTCAGGACGGTGTCGGTGAAGGTGCTCGGCGCGAACGACGTCGCGGCCGAGCTGGCGGCTCCGCGGGTCAGCACGTCGCCGTAGGCCGCCATCGCCGCCTCGGGGGTCATCAGGAGCCCGGGGGCGTCGGCGGCCAGCACGGGCGCGCCGACGTCGGCGCCGCCGGTGAGCGGGAGGGTGGCCCCGCCGGCCATCTCGGTGTAGGCGACCAGCTGGTAGGGCTCGCGCGGGCCGGCCTGGCTCAGCACGAGCAGGTCGGGCGCGCGGTCCTCGGCGTCGGACTGCGTCACCGACAGCACCGTGCGCGGCCACTCCTGCTCGGCGGGCACGGCCTCCTGCAGCCGGGTGGCGCCGAGCGGGACGACGAAGTCCTGCGTCGCGTCGCGCCCCCGCACCAGGTAGGCGCCGGCGCGCTGGGTGAGCGCGGGGCCGGCCACGACCGGCTGCAGCGACTTCCAGTCGCCCGAGTCGTCGGCGGCCTGCAGCGCCTCGGTGACGCCCGCCAGGGCGGCGTCGACCTGGGCGTCGGAGACGACCGGCACCGTCTCGGACGCCGCCCGGGGAGCGGGTTCGGGCAGCGGCTGGTCGGCGCACGCCGCCAGGGGGGCGGCGAGGGCGAGGACGGCGAGCGCGGTCGCGGCGCGCAGGGCCGGTCGGGGCGCGCGGGTCACCGGCGCACCTCCTTCGCGTCGGTCTCGGGCTCGGCCCGAGGGGCGGGGACGGGCTGGTCAGCGGGATCGGGGTCGGACGAGGCGGTCGCCGGACCCCGGGCCCGCCGGGCGAGCACGACCAGCAGCAGCGCCAGGGCCACGGCGGCGGCGAGGGCCACACCGCCCGCCACCAGCAAGGGGACGGCCCAGGGCGTGCTGACCTCGCGGGTCCAGGTCAGGGTGAGCCGCTCGGGGGCCGTGGTGCCGTCGCCGGCGACCACGAGCAGGTAGCGGCCGGGACGGTCGTCCCAGGTGAGCTCGGCCGACCCGTCGCCGGAGTCGCCGTCGAGCCACATGACCGACCCGGCGGGGTCGGGCACCGGGGTCTCGCCCTCGGTGGTCTGCGTCGCGAGCGTGCGCTCCCCGTCGAGCCCGGTGACCGTGACGTGGGGCGAGTCGCCCACCCAGGCCACGGCGTCCTGCTCGCGCATCCGGGCCAGGTGCATCGGGCCCTCGCCCTCGGCACGCACCGTGACCGGGCCCGTCCCCATCTCCATCACGCCGGGCGCGGTGAGCGCGACCGGGGCGTCGGACAGGTCGGCGGCCGAGGTGACCCGGCTGTCGGGCAGCCAGATCGTGCGCATGCCGACGCCGACCAGCAGCAGCGCCAGGCCGACCACGGCCAGCAGGGCCACCAGGACACGACGAACGAGCACGGGAACGGACTCCTCCAGCTTCGGACCAGGGCGGACGACGGCCGTTCCACCATAGGCGCCGTGCGGGCGGCGCCCCAATCCGGGAACCGCACGGTCCCGGCCCGCGTCGCAGCACCAGGACGCACGCGGGACGGACCGTGGGCACGCAGCAGGAGGCGACGCAGATGACCATCGCGCCCACCACCCCGGACCCCCTCCCCCGCCTGCGCGGCCGGCGGCGCACCGTGGCGCTCGCGGCCGGGACGGCCGTCCTGACCGTCGCGGCGACGGCGCTCGCGACCGGCGCGCTCGGCCCCGCCGCCGTCCCGGCCGCCGCCGACGGGCTCGCCCCGTTCGACGACTGCACCCAGGTGCGCGACTGGTACGTCGAGGCGCTCGATCCCGGTGTCGGTCCCTACGGCCTCAGCGGTTTCGCGGTACCTGACGTGGTGCGGGGGGTCGAGTCGTCGACGGCGGCGGGTGCCTCCGATGCGGGGTCCGGGGCGCCCGGCGCCGCGGTGGGCACCGGCGCCACCGGCACGAACCTGCAGGAGGCCGGGGTCGACGAGCCCGACACCGTCAAGGTCGACCCCACCCGTCCCGGGCTCGTCGTCACGACCGCGGGCGACCGGCTCGTCGTCGTCGACGTCTCGGCCGGCGACCCGGTGCAGGTGGGCTCGCTCGTGGTGCCGGGCCTCGGCGCCGGGTACGGGTACGGGCACGAGTGGGGGTCCGGCGTGACGTCCGACACGGTGCAGCCGGCGCACCCCGGGACGGCCGAGATCCTGCTCGACGGCGAGCGCGCCGTGCTGCTGTCGCAGGGCTGGGCGCAGGTGGTCGTGCCCGGCCAGGGCGCAGTCGGTGACGCGCCGGTGGTCGAGCCGGGCCCGGTGACCGGGTCGCCGACCACCACCACCACGGTCGTCGACCTCGCCGACCCTGCGACCCCGCGGCTGGTGTCGCAGCAGGAGGTCGAGGGCGTCCTCGTCGGTGCGCGCCTGACCGCCGGCGTGGTGCGCGTGGTCACCTCGTCGACGCCGGTGGTGGCGCAGCCGACCGGGTACCTCGACACCAGCGTGCCGGGCTGGGAGGCCGACGTCGCGGCGCAGCAGCGCGCGGCGCTCGCGCAGATGCGGGGCGAGCAGTTCCTGCCGGCCACCGTCACCCGCGACGCCGACGGCGTCGTCACCGGGCGCGAGCCCGCGCTCGCCTGCTCCGACCTGGTGCACACCAGCGTCCCCGCCGGCGGCGGCGTGCTGACCGTCCGCTCCCTCGACCCGGCGGCCGAGGGCGACCCGGTGGTCGACGTCGCAGCCGTCGCGGCCGACGGCGACCTGGTCTACGCCAGCACCGACCGGCTGTACGTCGCGACGACGCGCGGCGGCTGGGCCCGGTGGGCCGGCGGGCCTGTCGACGCGATCGACCCCGCCGAGATCGAGGAGGTCACCACCGAGCTGCACGGCTTCGACACCGGGACCGGCGCGGCCACCGGCTACCTGGCCTCGGGCGAGGTCGAGGGGTACCTGCTCGGCCGGTGGGCGCTGTCGGCGCGCGAGGGCCACCTGCGGGTCGCGACGACGACGGGGCAGATGTGGACCGACCCGCAGTCGCAGCAGCGGTCCGAGAGCCAGGTGACCGTGCTCGCCGAGAGCGACGGCGCGCTCGAGCAGGTCGGGCAGGTGGGCGGCCTCGGCGTCGGCGAGACGATCCGGTCGGTGCGCTGGTTCGACGACGTGGCGACGGTCGTCACCTTCCGCCAGACCGACCCGCTCTACGTGGTCGACCTGTCCGACCCCACGGCCCCCACCGTGACCGGGGAGCTCAAGGTGCCCGGCTACTCGGCCTACCTGCACCCGGTCGGCGACGACCGCCTGGTCGGCGTCGGCCAGGACGCCACCGACTCGGGGCGTACGACGGGCGTGCTGGTGCAGACGTTCGACCTGTCGGACCGCACCGCACCGACGCAGCTGAGCACCTGGACCGAGGCCGACACCTGGACGGCGGTCGAGGGCGACTCGCGCCAGTTCACCTACCTGCCCGACCGGCGCACCGCGCTGCTGCCGCTCGAGACCGTCGACGGCCCTGCGCTGCAGGCGATCTCGGTCGGTACCGACGGCGTGCTGACCGAGGCCGGACGGTACGACCTGATGTCGCGGCAGGGGTGGGGCTACCTGGTGCGGGCGGTCTCGGTCGGCGAACGCGTCGTGCTGCTGACCGGCGCCGAGGACGGCGCCGGGCTCACCGTGCTCGACCTCGACGGCCTCACACCGGTGGGGACCACCGACCTGGGCTGACGGCGCTGCGGACCAGGCGCACCTCGGCGGCGAGCAGGTCCTCGCTGACCAGGTGCGCGTAGGTCTCCCGCCAGCAGTCCAGACGCACCCGGGCGACCGCACCGGCGTCCTCGGCGCGGGCAGGTCGGACGAGCCCCGGCACGTCAGCCGTCGGAGCCCTCGAGGGCCGCCTCGAGGCGGTCGAGCTTGGCCTGCATCTCACCGGTGCGGCCGGGGCGGATGTCGGCCTTGAGCACCAGCGAGACCCGGTCGCCGTGCCGGCCGACGGCCTCGGTGGCACGGCGCACGACGTCCATGCACTCGTCCCACCCGCCCTCGATGGTGGTGAACATCGAGTCGGTGCGGTGGGGCAGACCGGACTCGCGGACGATCCGGACGGCGTCGGCGACGGCAGCGGACACGGAGTCACCGGTTCCGGAGGGGGCGACGGAGAAGGCGATCAGCACACCACCACCCTAGGGCTGCGCACCTACGGGCGGCGGGGACCCGGCTTCGGCGGGCCGGACGGACGCGGCCGGGCGGGTTCGGGCGCCTCGGCGGGTGCGGCCGGCTCGACCGACGCGGCGCCGGAGCCGATCTGCGCCGCCAGGCGGGTCATGTCGTCGTCGGAGACCCGGGAGGCGGCGGCGTTGGCCTCGCCGACCGCGCGGTAGACCTCCTCGCGGTGCACCCGGACCTCGCGCGGCGCCTCGATGCCGAGCCGGACGACGTCACCGCGCACCTCGACGACCGTCACCACGACGTCGTCGCCGATCATCACGCTCTCGCCGCTGCGGCGGGTCAGGACCAGCACCCCGCCGAGCATACGGGGCCGGACGCCCTCGCACCGGCAGGGCGAGCGCGGTGGCGGGTCGGGGTCAGCCCTCGCCGGCCGAGGTGTCCTGCGGCCGCTCGACCCGGGCCGGGCGGACGGCGTCGACGAAGCGGCGCAGGACGGTCTCGGCCACGGCGGCGCAGGCCGCCGCGAGCAGCAGCCGCAGGCCCGCCTCGTCCGGGTCGATCGATCCCTCGGCCAGACCGACGAGCGACGGGACGGCGAGCAGCAGCGCGAGGGCGGCGACGGCGGCGAGGTTCACGACCGCACCTGCCGTCCGGCCAGGCGCTCCAGCAGCAGCGCGGTCCACGAGCCGGTGTCGGCGGTGCGGCCGTCGAGCGCCAGCACCGGCACCCGCAGCCCGAGCACGCTGGCCGGGTCGGCCGTTCGCGCGACGTGGTGGGCGTCGAGGGAGTCGACCCGCAGGCCGGCGTCCTCGAGCCCGGCCAGCCAGGCCAGCACGTCGGCGCTCTTGCGGGTGGCGTCGACGCAGGCGACCACGTGGTCGGCGCGCACCGTGGCGGCCACCGCGGCGAACCAGCGGTCCTCGAGCGGGTCGGCGACCGGGTCGAGGCCGATCACGACGACCGTCGCGGTGTCGCCACCACGCAGCCGCGCGACCTCGCGCCGCACGTGGTCGGCGGTGGGGGCGACGCCGGGGGCGCCGAGGTCGACGACGGCGTCGTCGGTGAGCCGGTGCTCGGCCGCGAGCCGCAGGGCGGTGCTGCGGGCCCGGCCGGCCTCACCGACGACCACGACGACGGCGCCGGGACGGCTGAGGTCGGGACGCGCCGCCGGCACCTGGGCGAGGGCACCGACCAGCAGCGCGGCGGCCGCGCCGAGGTCGTCGCCCCGCACCGACGACGTGCGCACGCCGTCGAGCAGGTGCGCGGGCACACCGAGGTCGGCGAGCGCGGTGGCGGCGTCCAGCGAGCGGGCGTGGCGGGAGCGGCGGGCGTGCCGTCCGGTGCCCTCGACGGCAGGCGGGGCCTGCGGCGGCACGGGCGACACGGGCTCGGGCAGCACGACGGGCTCGCGCAGCTCCGCCGGCACGGCCGGCACCGCGGTCTCGAGAGCCTGCGGCACCGGCACGTCGTGCTCGCGCTGCAGGTCGGCGAGCAGGTCGGCGAACGCGCTCGACTCGGTCGACATCGGACGGTGCGGGACGCTCACGGCAGGCTCCTCGACGCGGGGGAACACCCAGGGCTGGGGCTCGTCCTCGACCGGCTGCTCGACCGGCCGCTCGACGAGCTGCTCGACGGGCTGCTCGACGGGACGGGCCACCGGCTCGGCCAGGGCGGTGCGACCGCCCGCGGCGGCGAAGGCGGCCGCGGCGACGGCGACGGGCACCGGGGCCAGGAGCGGCGCGGCGGCACGCTCCTCCTCCTCGGCGGCGGCCAGCAGCGCGTCCAGCCCGACGGGCGCGACGCGCTGCGCCGGGACGGGCGGCGGGACGGCCGCGTCCACCACGTCCACCACGTCCACCACGTCCACGGTGGTCATGGTGGTCGCGGCGGCGCCCTCGGCGACCTCGATGGTGATCTCGAACCGCTCCTTGGTGAAGAAGCCGCCCAGGCCGCCGGACCGCACCTTCTCGGCGGCGATGATGCGGGCGTCCTCCCCGTGCTCGTCCCGCACCCGGGCGAGCAGCGGCTCGATCGCCGGACCCTCAAGCAGCAAGCGCATCGGCGCCGGTCACCGTCCCCACGGTCTCGATCCGCAGGCCGCTTCCGCCGACCTCGGAGTACGACAGGACAGGGAGCCGCGGCACGCCCAGCGCCACCAGGCGCCGGGTCGCGGACCGCAGTCCGGGGGCCACCGCGAGGACGGGGTTCAGGCCCCGCTCCTCGACGGCGGTCGTCAGGCGGGCCAGCTGGTCCATCACGGCCTCGGCGCGGTGCGGGTCGAGCGAGAGCACCGGGCCGTTCTCGCTCGGGCGCACCGCCTCGACCAGCGAGTGCTCGAGCACCGGGTCCAGGGTGAGGACGGTGAGCGCACCGTCCTGGCCGTAGGGGGCCGCGACGGCGGGGCCGAGCGCGGCGCGGGCGGCCTCGACGAGCCCGTCCGGGTCGGTCGAGACGCGGGCGCGGGTGGTGAGGCCCTCGAAGATGCGCGGCAGGTCGCGGATGCCGACGCCCTCCTCGAGCAGTCCCTGCAGCACCCGCTGCACCTCGCCCAGCGACATCGAGTTCGGCACCAGCTCGTCGACGACGGCGGGGTGCTCGGCCTTGACGCCGTCGACCAGCGCGCGCACGTCCTCGCGGCTGAGCAGGCGGGCGGCGTTGCTCGTGATGACCTGCGACAGGTGGGTGACCAGCACCGAGCCGCGGTCGACCACCGTGGCGCCGGCGAGCTCGGCCTGGTGCCGCAGCTCGACGGGCACCCAGCGTCCGACCAGGCCGAAGACCGGCTCGGTGGTGGCGGTGCCGGGCAGCGCGTCGAGGCCGTCGCCGAGGGCGAGCAGGCGCCCGGCGGGCGCGAGGCCGCGGGTCACCTCGACGCCGGAGATGCGGATGGCGTAGGTCGAGACGGGCAGGTCGACGTTGTCGCGGGTGCGCACCGGCGGGACGACCACGCCGAGGTCGAGGGCGATCTTGCGGCGCAGCGCGCGGACGCGGTCGAGCAGGTCGCCGCCGGACGCGGTGTCGACCAGGTCGACCAGGTCGGGCGCGAGGACGACCTCGAGCGGGTCGACCCGCATCTGCGCCCGCAGCGCCTCGGGGGTGTCGGGGTTGACGGCCGGCACGACCGCCTTCTCCTCGGCGGCGCGCTCGTCCTCGTCCGCGGTGCGTCCGGCCCGCTGCGCGAGCAGCAGGACGCCGGCGCCGACCAGGATGAACGGCAGCTTCGGCATGCCGGGCAGCAGGGCGAGGGCGATGGCGGCGACGCCGGCGATCAGCAGGGCCGGCTTGTGCTGGCCGAGCTGCTGCGCGGCGTCGGTGCCCATGTCGCCCTGGGTGGTGGCGCGGGTGACGATGAGGCCGGTCGACACCGACATCAGCAGCGCGGGGATCTGGGTCACCAGGCCGTCGCCGATGGTCAGCAGGCTGTAGGTCTCGATCGCCTCGCCGGGCGCCATGCCGCGCTGCATCATGCCGATCGCGAAGCCGCCGATCAGGTTGATGACGGTGATGATGATGCCGGCGATCGCGTCGCCCTTGACGAACTTCGACGACCCGTCCATCGCGCCGTAGAAGTCGGCCTCGGCGGTGACGTCGGCGCGGCGCTGCCGGGCCTCGTCCTCGTCGATCAGGCCGGCGTTGAGGTCGGCGTCGATCGCCATCTGCTTGCCGGGCATCGCGTCGAGGGTGAAGCGCGCGCCGACCTCGGCGACGCGCCCCGCGCCGTTGGTGATCACGACGAACTGGATGACGACGAGGATCAGGAAGATGACCAGGCCGATGACGAGCGAGCCGCCGACGACGAAGTGGCCGAACGCCTCGATCACCTTGCCGGCGTAGCCGTCGCCGAGCACGAGCCGGGTCGAGGCGACGTTGAGCGCGAGCCGGAACAGCGTGACCACCAGCAGCAGCGAGGGGAAGACCGCGAAGTCGAGCGGGCGCGTGCACGTACATCGAGGTCAGCAGGATGACCAGCGCCGCGACGATGTTCAGCGCGATCAGGACGTCGAGCAGGGGCGCCGGCACGGGCACGACGAGCAGCAGGACGATGCCGACCACGCCCACGGGCACGGCGAGCGCGCCGATGCCGGGGCGGCGTCGGGCGGCAGCCGTGGGGGCGGTGCCGGGGGTCGCCGGAGCCATTGCGCGATGCGTCCTCTCGAGGGGTCGCTCGAACTCGTGCGGTGGCCGTTCCCTGGCCCGCTGGCGCCGTCCTGGCCTCTCCTGCTTCGGCCGACGGTGCGCGGACCTGTAGACGCACGAACGGGTGGGTTTCCGGTCGCGGCTCCGGTCGGCTCCGGCGCGCCGAGCGAGGGAGCGCCAGCGAGCGAGTCGAGGAGGGAGGAGTCGACCCCCCGCGGAGCCGCGACCGCGCGAGCGTCAGCGAGCAGAAGGCAGAGCGTGCACGCCGCTCGCGGCACCGCGGCTGCGCAGGCGCATGACGAACGCGAGCACCTGGGCGATGGCGGCGAAGATCTCGGACGGGATCTCCTGGCCGATCTCGCAGGCCTTGTGCAGGGCCCGCGCGAGCGGCACGTCCTCGACCATCGGGACGCGGTGCTCGGCGGCCCGCTCGCGGATCCTCGC
Source organism: uncultured Actinomycetota bacterium (assembly GCA_963715595.1). Taxonomy (GTDB): domain Bacteria; phylum Actinomycetota; class Actinomycetes; order Actinomycetales; family CAWJMD01; genus MFD01275-22. Next base: position 537,882 of record OY970255.1, on the reverse strand, counting down.
GGCGACCGCGCCGGCACCCTTGGCGACGACGCGGGGGGCGCCCCTGGCCGGGTCGTAGCGCAGCGCGACCGCGACGTGGGTCGGGTTCACGAGCACGACGTCGGCCTTGGCGATCTCGCTCATCATCCGGTTGCGGCTCATCGCCATCTGCTTGGAGCGGATGGCCCCCTTGAGCAGCGGGTCGCCCTCGCTCTGCTTGTACTCGTCCCGGATCTCCTTGTGGCTCATCTTGAGCTGCTTGCCGATCCGGCGCTTCTGCACGACGTAGTCGACGGCGGCGATCGCCAGGCCCGCGATCACGGCGGTGCGCACGAGGTCCTCGACGCCGGCGCCGACCGACTGCAGGGTCGCGGTCAGCGGCAGCGAGCCCGAGCCGACCAGGTAGGGCACGAGGTCGACGACGACGCGCCACAGCACGATGCCGAGCACCACGGTCTTGAGCAGGGCCTTGAGGCCCTCCCACCACGCGTTCGGCCCGGCGATCCGCTTCAGGCCCTTCCACGGGTTCAGCCGCGAGACCTGGGGCTTGGCGGCCTTCGTCGCGAGGTGGATGCCGCCCTGGGCGGCGGTGGCGCCGATGGCGACCGCGACGGTGACCCCCCCGAGCGGGGCCAGCGCGAGCGCGCAGTCGCCGAGGGCCGCGCTGAACGCGGCGAGGGCACGCGCGGGGTCGGGGTCGGCCGCGACGGCGTCGAGCGCGGCGAGCGAGGTGAGCACCGCGTCCTGGGTGCCCCGCGCCACGTTGGGCAGCAGCAGCGCGGCGGCACCGACACCGAGCCAGGCACCGAGGTCGGACGAGCGGGCGACCTGGCCCTGCTCGCGGCCCTCCTTGAGCTTCTTCGGTGTGGGTGCCTCGGTCTTCTCGCCGCCGCCACCTCCGTCGGCCATCGCGGGCTACCCGCCCGCCGTGCCGACGACGGCGCGGTTGGCCTCGTCGACGAGGCCCTCGGTGATGCCGGGCAGGCTGACGAAGGCCAGGCCGACGACCACCAGCGTGATCATGATCTTCAGCGGGAAGCCGAGCGCGAACGCGTTGAGCGCCGGGGCGACCCGGGTCAGCAGGCCGAGGCCCACGTCGGTGAGGAACAGCACCGCGATCATCGGCGCGGCCACCTGCAGCGCGGCCAGGAACATGCCGGTGAGGGCGGCGGTGCCGGACTGCGCGAGCCGGTCGAGCTCGAGCACCCCGCCGACCGGGAGCACCTCGAAGGTGCGCAGCAGGCCGGCGATCACCAGCGCGTAGCCGTCGGTGGCGAACAGCAGCGCCATCGCGGTGAGCTGGAACGTGCGGCCCATGATCGCCGAGCCGCTCTGGGTCATCGGGTCGAAGACGAACGCCATGCTGAAGCCGCCGAACAGGTCGAGCAGGTCGCCCGCGGCGCGCACGGCGGCGAAGACGCACATCACCAGGAAGCCGAGGCCGCTGCCGACCAGCACCTCCTGGGCGGCGCTGACCACCATCGCCCCGGTGTCGAGGCCGTCCTCGAGCAGGGCGGGCGGCACGTCCGGCATCACCGCGAGGCCCAGCGCGAGCGCGAGCATCGCCTTGACCTGCGCGGGGATCGCCCGGTGCGAGAACGGCGGGGCGAGCAGCAGGAACGCCGAGGTGCGGATCGTCGCCAGCAGCAGGGCGACGACCTGCTCGAGGGGGACGTCCAGGCCCACGGCTCAGCCGCCGGCCAGCAGCGACGGGATCTGCTCGTACAGACCGGTGGTGAACGAGGTGATCTCGTGCAGCATCCAGTTGCCGCAGACCAGCATCGCGACACCGACGGCGAGCGCCTTCGGGACGAAGCTGAGCGTGACCTCCTGGATCTGGGTCACCGACTGGAACAGCGAGATCGCGAAGCCGACCACCAGGGCGGTGAGCAGCACGGGTGCGGAGACCTTGGCGGCGACGGTCATCGCCTGCATGGCGATCTCGAGGATCGCGGCGTCGTTCATCGCTGCTAGCCCATCCCGCTTCCGTAGGAGCCGACGACGGCTGTGACGACGAGCCCCCAGCCGTCCACGAGGACGAACAGCAGCAGCTTGAACGGCAGCGAGACGGTGACGGGCGGGAGCATCATCATGCCCATCGACATCAGGGCGGCCGAGACGACCAGGTCGATGACCAGGAACGGCACGAAGACGACGAAGCCGATGATGAACGCCGAGCGCAGCTCCGACAGCACGAACGCCGGGATCAGCGTGAGCAGCGGGGTCTCCTCGCGCGAGGGCGGGTTCGGACGGTCGGCCGCCCGGCTCATCAGCGCCAGGTCCTCGGCGCGGGTGTGCCCCAGCATGAAGTCGCGCAGCGGCTGGATGCCGGCGTCGAAGGCCTGCTGCTGGGTGAGGTCGCCCGCGAGGTAGGGCTGCACGCCGATGTCGTTGACCTCGGTGAGCACCGGGCCCATCACGAACAGGCTGAGGAACAGGGCCAGGCCGGCGATGACCTGGTTGGGCGGGACGGCCATGAGCCCCAGCGCGTTCCGGGTGATCGACAGGACGACGAAGATCTTCGTGAACGCCGTCGTCATCAGCAGCAGCGCCGGCGCCACCGACAGGGCGGTGATCGCGAGGATCACCACGATCGACCCGCTCGGCTTGCCGTCGATCCCGTTGACGTCGACCGAGACCACCGGGCCCTCGCCGGTCAGCGGGTCGGTGGTCGGCGCGCCGGTGGGGGCCGTCGGGTCGGTCGGGGGGGCGGTGGGGGCGGCCGGGCCGGCGGGCACCGCGGCGGCGAGCAGCGCGGACGACGGGGCGCCGGGGGCGGCCGACGCGGGCGCGGCCAGGACGAGGCCGGCGAGGGTCGCGAGGGCAGCCAGCACCAGGGCCAGGAACGCCGTCCTGGCCCGCAGGGGGGCGGTCATCGTCGCGTCGTCCGCTCTCTGAGCACGTCCAGCGCCTGGGTCCAGGTCGCCGGTGACAGCGCCGAGCCGGCGAGACCGCCCGTGGGCGGGGCCTTCTGCTCGGTGCGCCGCGGGCGTTGCCTCGGCACCACGTCGGGCACCGGTCGGGCACCGGTCGAGCTCGACGACCTCGCGGACGCCGTCCGCCGGGTCGGGCGCCGGCAGGTCGGTCTCGGTGAGCAGGCTGACCTGCTGCTCGGTGACGCCGAGGACCAGGTTGCGCTCCCCCACCCGCACCACGACCACGCTGGCGGCCCGCGAGAGCTGCTGCCGGGCGACCACCTCGGTCAGGCCGGCGACCCGCGAGCCCCGGCCGCGGTTCATGCCGCGCGAGACCAGCCAGATCAGCCCGACGACGCTGCCCAGGGCGACGGCCAGTCGCAGCAGCACGGCGAGGGTGTCCACGGTGAGCGCGTCCTCCGTCGGGGTCGGGTCCGGGGTGGGTCAGGGTGCGTGGGTGGGTCAGGAGCTCGAGCCGGGCGGGACGAGCTCGGTGATGCGCAGGCCGAAGTCCTCGTCGACGACGACGACCTCGCCGCGGGCGATGACGCGGCCGTTGACCAGCAGGTCGGCCGGGGCGCCGGCGGCGCGGTCGAGCTCGACGACCGAGCCGGGGGCCAGCTCGAGCAGGTCGCGCACCGTCATCCGGGTGCGGCCCACCTCGACCGACAGCGTCATCTCGACGTCGCGCAGCAGGTTCAGGCCGAGACCGCTCAGGGACGCCTGCGCGGAGGCGGGCGAGGTCTGCCGCGGCACGGGCGGCGCGCCGCCCTCGCGGACGGTGAGGCCGACCCAGGCCATCGCCACGCCGTCGCCGGTGAGGGCGGTGACCGAGCCGGCGGGCACCTCGCCCGCGGCGGCCTCGCGCACCGGGCCGAGCACGCTCGGGCCGAGGACGGAGGTCGCGGCCTCGAGCGCGGGGCGCACGACGTCGGCGAGGTCGAGTCCGGCGGAGCCGGCGGTCAGCGCCTGCACCAGGCCGGCGTCGAGGGCGAGGACGACCTCGCCGCTGCGGGTGCCGGTGAAGGTGGCCACGTGCACGAGCGCACCGGGTGCGGGCGTGGCGGGACCGTCCTGCGGCACGAGCGGGTGGGGGGCGGGCACCAGCGGCGCGACGGCGGCAGCGGCTGCGGCCGTCTCGGCGGTGGTGGTGGACGTGGGGCTCATCGGGAGTCCTCCTCGCGGCTGACGATCAGGGCGGCCCGGCGGGGCCCGCGGGACGTGGTGACGGCTCGGGCGACGGGCACCCCGGCCGACGCTGAGCAGCAGCGGCCGGTCCGTCGGGTGGCTCAGGCGCAGGACGTCGCCGACGGCGAGGGCGAGCACCTGCTCGGGCGGCACGCGCAGGCCGCTCATCGAGACGGCGGCCTCGACGGGCACCTCGGGGAGCAGGCTGCGCATGGTGCGGGCGGCCTCGGCGGCGCGCTCGATCTCGGCGGGCGTGCGCACGTCCTGCGGGGCGAGGGCGCCGAGGCGCTGCAGCAGCGGCGCCATCGGCAGCATCAGGGTGGCGTTCTCGGTGTGCTCGCCGACCTGCACGGTGAAGGTGGCGACGACGACCACGTCGGTGGCCTTGCCGGCGCCGAGCAGCTGGGCGTCCTGCTGCAGCCCCTCGACGGTCACGGCGGGCGAGCCGAGCGCGGCGAAGGCGTAGCCGAGGGTGCCGAGCGCGCGGGTGACCATGGCGAGGGTCACCGTGGTCTCGATCTCGGTGAGCGGCCGCTCCGGCTGCGTGCCGCCGGGGCCGCCCAGGCTGTGGTCCAGGTGCGCCAGGGCGGTGCCCGCGGTCAGCTGCAGCACGCTGGTCGCGGGGTCGCCGAGGTCCAGGGTGAACACCACCAGGGCGGGCACGGCCGGCATCGACTCGACGTAGGCGTCGTAGGTCGACTGGGTGACCTCGGCGAGGCCGACGGCGACCGGGCAGGTCAGGCGGCTGGCGAGCTGGGTCGTCCACTGCCGCGCGAACGTGTCGGCGGCCACCTCGAGCAGGCGGGTGTGCTCGCGCGAGAGCCGCGCGGGTGCGGCGAAGTCGTACTCCACGACCGTCCCGCGGCGGCGCGTCCGGGTGCCGGCGCGCCGTCTCGGGCTGGGTGGTCGTGTCGCTCACACCCGCTCTATCGGACGCCCCCCGCCCGATGTTGAGCCGTTCGGGTCGTCTTCCTCGGAACGGGCTTGAGGGGCCCGGGCGCCGCCGTCGCCGGCTACTGCGTGACGAACTCGGTGAAGTACACGTCGATCACCTCGTGGTGGTAGGCCTCCTCGACCTCGTGCGCCAGCTCGTCCTGCAGCGCCTGGCGGGTGGCGGTGTCGGTGAGCTCGGCCAGCGGGCGTCCGGTGAAGGTGTCGATCAGGAGGTTCAGCGCCTGGCTGCCCTCCGGTGCGTGCGCGGCGTCGGCCGTCGCCTGCAGCGCGATGCCGACCCGCAGGTAGTGGCCGTCGGCGAGGTTGATGCTGATCGCCTCGAGCGCGACCACCTCGCCCGGCTCCGGCTCGGGCTCGGCGGCCTCGCCGCCCGCCGGCTTGAGCAGGAACCAGTACGCGGCGCCCCCCACCAGCAGGAGGACGAGCACGACCGCGATCAGCAGCTTCTTCTTCGACTTCTTCGCCGGGGCGGCGTCGCCGCCGTCGGAGGCGGCGGCCGTCCCGGGGCGGGTGGCGGTGGCGGTGGACATGACTCTCTCCAGCGGGCTTCTCGGGGCGGGCACGGTCGGGGACGGGGACGCGGGTGGCACCTCAGTGCCCTCCCTCGTCGTCGGCGCCGACGGGGTGGGCGTCGGTGCTCAGGCCGCGGGCCTCGGCGAGCTGGGGGATCAGGTCGCGGACGGCGGCCGGCTGCTGGTCGAGCACGACCAGGTCGACCCGGCGGTTGCCGGTGACGGCCTGCGGGTCGTGCACCGGGAACAGCGGGCGGGTGTCGCCGTAGCCGGTGGCCGACAGCCGGTCGGGCGCCATCCCGCCGCGGTCGATGAGGTGGCGCACGACCGCGGTGGCGCGGGCGCTCGACAGCTCCCAGTTCGTCGCGTACGACCCGCCGGTGATCCGGCAGGTGGTTGGCGTTGCCCTCGACCGCGATCTGCTCGGGCAGCCCGGCGAGCACCGGTGCCATCACGTCGAGCACCTCCAGCCCGCGGGGCTGGATCTCGGCGCTGGCGCTGGCGAAGAACACGTCGTCGGCGACGACCGCCGCGACCAGGCCGCGCTCGGTGATCCGGAAGCGCACCTGGTCGCCCAGGCCCTTGGCGTCCAGAGCCGCCTCCAGGGCCGCCTGGATCTCGACGAGCCGGTCGAGCTCGGCCTCGGCCGCGTCGACCCGGGCCTGGGCCTGGCGCGCGCTGTCGTCCCCGCGGTCGCCGCCGCCGTCGACCAGGTCGACCGGTGCCGGGGCGGCGTCGACCTCGAGCTGGGCCGGGTTCGGGACGCTGCCGTTGCTGCTGAGCATGCCCGTGCCCCCCTCGACGGGGATCGCCGAGCTGGCGCCGAACCCCTCGGCGAGACCGCTCTTGAGCTGCACGAACTTCTGCTGGTCGACCTGGCTGATCGCGAACAGCACGATGAACAGCGCCATCAGCACGGTGATCATGTCGGCGTAGCTGACCAGCCACCGCTCGTGGTTCTCGTGCTCCTCCGCGTGCCCGCCGCGGCGCGAGCGCCCGCGGCCGCCCGCGCTCACGCCGCTGCCTTGCGGGCCGGCGCGTCGTCGACGGCCTCGCCCGGCGGCACCAGGCTGGCCAGGCGCTGCTGCACCAGACGCGGGTTGGCGCCGGCCTGGATCGCGACGACGCCCTCGACGACGAGGTGCATCTGCGCGACCTCGGTCTCCGACAGCCGCTTCAGCCGGTTCGCGATCGGCAGCCACATCACGTTGGCCGACAGCACGCCCCACAGGGTGGCGACGAACGCGGCCGCGATCATGTGGCCGAGCTCGTCGGGGTTGCCGAGGTTCTCGAGCACGTGCACGAGGCCGATGACGGTGCCGATGATGCCGATGGTCGGGGCGAACCCGCCCATGTCGGTGAAGAACTTCGAGGCGACCTTGTCGTGCGCGGTCTTGGCGTCGATCTTGTCGAGCATGATCGTGCGCAGGTCCTCGGGGTCGGTGCCGTCGACGGCGCTCTGCAGGCCGTCGCGCAGGAAGTCGTCCTGGACCCCGCCGATCGCCTCCTCGAGCGCGAGCAGGCCCTCGCGGCGGGCGCGCTCGGCCAGCGAGACGATCTCGGTGATGGTGGCGGTCGGCGGCGTGGAGCCGCCGAGCAGGGCCTTCTTCAGCGCGGCCACGATGGTCTTCAGGTCGCGCAGCAGCCCGCCGGCGACGCCGACGCCGAGCGTGCCGCCGAACACCAGGATCAGCGGCGCCGGGAGCAGGATCGACATCGGGTTGGCGCCCTCGAGCAGCATCGCGGTGATGATGGCGGCGAAGCCGATGGCCAGGCCGATCAGGGTCGCGGGATCCATCAGGACCCCCGCACCGGGCGCAGCACGACGGCCGCGGGGACGTCGTCCTCGTCGTCGTCGTCCTCGTCGGAGCCGGTGTCCGGGACGACCGACAGGGGCGTGTGGCTGGCGGCGATCACGCCGGCGCGGAACAGGCGGACGCGCTCGATGACTCCCTCGAGCGACTCGCTCACCACGTACTTCGTCCCGCCGAGCAGGGTCAGCACGGTGTCGGGCGTGCTGTCGACCCGCTCGAGCAGGTCCGGGTTCAGCGCGAACCGCTCGCCGTTCAGGCGCGTGAGGATGATCATGGTGTCCGTCCTTGGAATGCGTCCGCCCTTCCGTGGGCGGTCACCGGCCCCATCGGCCGCGCAGCCCTCGACCTGAGGATTCGGTCGAGGCGGCGAGGGGAAGCCACTCGTCGAACACCAACGATGATCCGCTTATCTGTACTATAGTTTGCGTTATGCAGGTCCAGAGGCCCCTGGCCGTCGTCACACCGACCCTCGACGGCGACGTGCTGACGGTGCTCACGCGAGCGGAGACGACCTTCACCCCGGGCCAGGTCGCCCGCCTGCTGCCGGACGCGTCGGTGGAAGGGGTCCGCAAGGTGCTGCGGCGCCTGGCGAGCACCGGCGTCGTCACGGCCGAACGCGTCGGCAACGCCTACACCTACGGTCTCAACCGGGAGCACCTCGCAGCTCCGGCGATCCTCGAGCTCGCGGCCCAGCGCACCACCCTGCTGACCCGGCTCGAGCAGGTCGTGGGCACGTGGCCGACCCGCCCCGTCCACGGGTCGGTGTTCGGCTCCGCCGCCCGCGGCGAGATGCGTCCCGACAGCGACATCGACGTGTTCCTCGTCCGCGCTGACGACGCCGATCCCGACGTGTGGGAAGCCCGCACCGACGAGCTCGCCGCCGCTGTGACGCGGTGGACCGGCAACGACACCCGCGTCCTGTCGATGACCGAGGCCGAGGTGCGCGACGCCGCCGTCGGCGGGGATCGCGTCCTGGCGGACGTCGTCCGGGACGGGCTGACGTTCGCGGGCCGCCCGAGCTGGTTGCGGTCGGTGATCCGGGCCGTGAGCGCCCGGTGAGCGCCCGCACCAGGGTCGCCGATGCTGCGGTGCGCCGCGGTCGCATGGCGAAGGCCGAGCAGTTCGCCGACGCCGCGGAGGTCGTCCGGCAGGTGGCCGACGAGGCCACCGATGTGGCGGACGCCTACGTGACGCTGTGCGTCCACGCCGGGATCGCAGCCGCGGATGTCGTGTGCGCGGCGTCCCTCGGGGTGCACGCCGTCGGTGAGCACCACCAGGAGGCCGTGGCACTGCTCGCGAGGGCCGACAAGGGGGCCTCCAGGCACCTGGCGGCGCTCCTCGGCATGAAGACGCTGGCGGGCTACTCCCACACGCCCGTCAGCCGCGACCGCGCAGTGCGCGCAGGACGGGCGATGGACGCCCTGCTGGAGGCAGCTCGCCGCGCACCTGGCTGAGCGGCGGCACGCGCACGAGCAGCACCGTGGCCAGCACCAGGAGCCCCCCGACCAGCTGCGGTGCCGTCAGCACCTCGCCGAACACCAGCGCCGCCGCACCGACCGTGACGACCGGCTCGACGACCGACAGCAGCGCCGTGGCGCCTGGACCGACGCTCGCCAGACCGGCGAAGAACAGCACGATGGCGGCGACGGTGCTGACGAGCGCGATCAGGCCGAGCCACAGCCAGCCCGCGGGGGCGAAGCCGAGGTCCGGGACGCCCGCGAGGGCGGCGCGCAACGCGAACGTGCCGGCCGCCCCGGTGCACACGAGCGCGGCGAACGCGAGCGGGTCGCCGCCGGCGACGCGGTCGCCGACGAGGATGTACGCCGTGTAGACGACGGCGGCGCCGAGCGCGCAGGCCGCGCCGAGCGGGTCCACTCCCCCGGCGGGCGCGCCGCCGAGGACGAGCGCGACCCCGACCAGCGCCAGCGCGAGCGCGACGCCGCGACGCACCGACGGCCGCTCGCGGCGGGTGAGCACCGCGCCGGCCGCGACGAGCAGCGGGTAGCCGCAGAACAGCAGCGCGACCTGGGCGGCGTCGACGCGGGTGAGGGCGAACAGGTAGAGCCCGGACTGCGCCGCGTACCCGACCGCGCCCATCGCCAGCCCCGCCATGACGACGCGCGGCGGCAGACCCCGCAGCCGGCCGCGGGCTGCGGCCAGGGCGAGCAGGACGCCACCGGCGAGCGAGAACCGCACCAGCAGCAGGGCGTCGACACCGACGCCCTCGTCGTAAGCGAGCTTGGCGAACACGGCCATCACCCCGAAGGCGACGGCGGACGCGAGGCAGGCGGCGGTTCCCACGGGTCCAGGGTCCCGGTCATCGACCGTTCAGGTCCAGCACACGTTCGCACCCGGTGCTGTTCGGATAACGTGAACAGATGATGGACCTGCGGCGGCTCCGGATGCTGCGCGAGGTGCACGTGCGCGGCACCGTCCACGCGGCGGCGCGGGCGCTCGGGTACACCCCGAGCGCGGTGTCGCAGCAGCTGTCGGTGCTCGAGCGCGAGGCCGGCACCCCGCTGCTCGAGCGCGTCGGCCGCAGCGTGCGTCTCACCGACGCGGGCGCCGTGGCCGTGCGCCACGCCGAGCTGCTGCTCGAGCAGCTGGAGGCCGCGGGCGCCGAGGTCTCGGCCGTCGCGGCCGGCCGACCGACCGGCCGGGTGCGGGTGGCCGCGTTCCAGTCGGCGTTCCTGCGGGTCGTGGCGCCCGCCGTGCGGGCGCTCGCCGCGTCGCACCCAGGGATCCGGGTCGAGGCCACCGAGGCCGAGGTCGAGCAGTCGGTGCCGGCGCTGCGGCTGCAGGGGCTCGACGTGCTGGTCGGCGACGAGTACCAGGGCCTGCCCCGTCCGGTGCACCCCGAGCTGCGCCGCGAACCGGTGCTGCGCGAGCGCCTGAACGTGGTGCTGCCCGCCGACCACCCCGAGGCCTCGGCCGCGCGGGTGCAGCTGGCGCGGCTGGCCGCCCTGCCCTGGGCGGCCTGCCAGCCGGGCACCGGGCAGCACGAGATGCACCTGCGCACCTGCCGCGGCACCGGCGGCTTCGAGCCCGACGTGCGCTACACCTCGGACGACTTCCTCATCCTGCTCGAGCTGGTGCGCACCACCGGCGCCGGCGCGCTGCTGCCCGACCTGGTGGTGGGCCTCGACCCGGCGGGAGTGGTGGCACGGCCGTTCCGCACCGGCGGCGCCGGGCGGGAGGTCTTCCTGCTCACCCGGCGCGACCGCACCCCGGCCGTGCAGGCGGTCGCCGACGCGCTGGTGGCTGCCGGCAGCGCAGCGGCCCCGCCCCCCGAGGGGGACGGGGCCACCGGGAACCGCTGAGCCCGAACGGCTGTCAGCGCTTGAGGTTGACCAGGTCCTGCAGCAGCTCGTCCGAGGACGTGATGACGCGCGAGTTCGCCTGGAAGCCGCGCTGGGCGATGATCAGGTTGGTGAACTCGGCGGCCAGGTCGACGTTCGACATCTCGAGCATGCCGCTCGACAGGGCGCCGCGGTCGTCGAGGCCGGGCGAACCGACGCGGGCGGCGCCGGAGTTGACGGTGGTGCGGTACATCGAGCCGCCCGCCTTCTCCAGGCCGGCCACGTTGGCGAAGGTCGCGGTCGCGATCTGCGCGACCGGCTGCTTCAGGCCGTTGCTGAAGATGCCGGTCAGGACGCCGTCCGGGCCGATGGTGAAGGCCGTGAGGCTGCCCACCTGGTAACCGTCCTGGCTGCTGGTCTTGATCGAGGTGGTGCCCGAGAAGCCGGTCACGGTGGCCAGGTCGAGGGCGATGCCGGTCGCCGAGGTCAGCGTGGCCGGGGTGGTGGTCTGCGCGGCGCCGCCACCGGTGAAGTCGACGGTGCCCAGCACGGTGGTGCCCTCGAGCACCGACCAGGTGTCGGCGTCGTCCTTGCGGAAGGTCACCGACAGCGTCGACTTCGTGCCCTGCGCGTCGAACACGTCGATCGACGCGGGCAGGGTGGTGCCCACCGCCGAGTCGCCCGGGAGGTTGCCCTCGAAGGTGGTGGTCGTCGTCGAGCGCGGCTGCATCAGCGTGCTGATCGGCAGCTGGATGTCACCGACGCCGGCCGTGGTGCTGATCTGGCCGGTGGCCGGGTCGGCCTGCCAGCCCTGGATCTTCAGGCCCTCGCTGTTGATCAGCGTGCCGTTGATGTCGAACGTCATCGCGCCGGCGCGGGTGTAGAGGGTCTCGTTCACCGACTTCGCCACGAAGAAGCCGTCGCCGTTGACCATCAGGTCGAGGCTGCGGCCGGTCTGCTGGGCCGAGCCCTGGCCGAAGTTGGTCGTGACGCCTGCGACCCGCACGCCGAGACCGACCTGCGAGGGGTTCGAGCCGGCCGTGTTGCCCTGCGGCGCACCGGCGGCGCGCAGCATCTGGCTGAGCGTGTCCTGGAACTGCACGCTGGAGGACTTGAAGCCGTTGGTGTTGACGTTGGCGATGTTGTTGCCGGTGACGTCCATCATCGTCTGGTGCGAGCGGAGCCCGCTGATGCCGGAGAACAGCGAACGGAGCATGGGGGTTCCCTCCTCGAGGGTCGTCCCGCACGCGTCCTGCGCACGGGTCGGTGGTGTCGGATGTGGTCAGGAAGAGGTGCCCGCGACGATCGCGGTCACCTTGTCGAGGGCGACATCCGTGTCACCGACGCGCAGCTGGGGGGTGGGACCGAGGAGCGTCACGGCCGAGACCGTGCCGCTGGAGGTGGAGCCGTCCTCGGCCGTCCAGGAGACCTGGCGGCCGACGAGCGACGCCGCGCCGAGACGCTGCTGGACGTCGAACGACGCCCGGGTGGTCTCGGCCAGCTCGCTCGAGCTTCTCGACGCTCGTGAGCTGGGACGTCTGGGCCATGAACGCCGAGGTGTCCATGGGAGCGGTGGGGTCCTGGTAGCGCAGCTGCGCCACGAGGAGCTTGAGGAACGCGTCCTTGTCGAGCTCGTTCTTCGGGCCGGACGCCCCCGTGGTGGGCTGGCCCAGCACCTGGCTGATCGGGGTGCTGGTGGTCACGCCGTCGATCGGCACGCCGTCCTCCTTCGTCGTGGGTGCCCAGCGGGCTCGGTGCGGGCGCAGGTCGCGCTCCCACCGGTGGTCTTCGGCACGTCGGGCCCCGTGGTGGAGCCCTTCGGACCGACGAGTTCGGCTCTCACGTCATCACGTCCAGGCGACCGTGCACGAGGCGCGGCAGCACGAGCTCGACCGGGTCGGCGACGGGCACGGACGGGGTCGCGGGACGGTCGCCACCGCGGGCGCCGCCGTCGCGTCCCGATCCGCCGAGGTCGAGCTGTGCCTGCGGCCCGCCGCCCCTGCCCTCGCCACCACCGGAGGTCTGGAAGCCGTTGCCCTGCAGCAGGTCACGACGCAGCTCGGGCAGTGCCAGGCGCAGCGCCTCGCGAGCCTGCTCGGTACCGCCGTGCAGCTCGATCCGCACCCGGTCGCCGCTGATCTCGGCGACGACGCGCACGGCGCCGATCTCCTCCGGCTGGACGCGCATGACGAGCCGGTGCACGCCGTCGCCGAGCGAGCGCAGCGCGCCGATCCGCGGAGCGAGCTGGGCGGCCGGCGTGGCGACGACCGGCGCGTGCGCGACCGGCGCGGGAGCCGGTGCGGCGTCGGGCGCGGTGAGGGTCGTGGGCGCCGCGACCGCGGCGGCCGCGGCTCCGGGGCCGGGGGCCGCGGCTCCGGGGGCGGGGGCGGACGGCGGGACCGTCGCGAGGGCGTCGGTGGGCGGACCCACCGGCAGGTCGACCGGCGGCGTGACACCCTCGACAGGTTGCACGACAACGGGTTCCGTCGCACCGGCCGCGGCCGGTGCGGGCGCGGGAGCGCGGGCGCGGTCCGGACGCGTCCGGCAGCGGGGCGGGTGCCGTCGACGGCATCGGGGACGGCGTGGGCACGGCCGGCTGGTGACCGCCCTGGCCGCCGCCGTGCGAGCGCCGTGGCCGCCACCCGGGTCGGCCGGGAGGCCCGCCGCCGCCGCCACGACGGCGCCTCCGCCACCGTCACCGGCTGGGCCGGCTGGGCCGCTGGGCCGGCTGGGCCGGCTGGGTCGGCTGGACGGGCGCGGCCTCGGTCGGCAGCCCGTCCGGGGCCGACGCCGGCACCGTGACCGGCTGCGGCGCAGCGGAGGTCGTCGGCGTCGACCGCCGGTGCGGTCACCTCCGGCACCGAGGTGGTCGGAGCGACCGGGAGCGAGACCGGGACGATCGCGGGGACGACCGGCGGGACGACGGGCGGCGAGGTCGGGGCGTCCGTCCTCGGGACGTCGGCCGTCGGGACGTCGGCCGTCGCGACGTCGGCCGTCGGGACGTCGGCCGTCGCGACGTCGGCCGTCGGGACGTCGGCGGCCGTGGCGTCGGCGACCGCGGCGTGCGGACCGGGGCTCGCCGCTCGTCGGCCGGCGTCGCGGCGGCCTGCAGCATCGAGGCGAAGTCCTCGGCGCCCGGACGGCTGTCGGTCGCCGGACCCGGCCGGCCCGCGGGGGTCGGACGGGCCGGGGCCGGGCCGGGCATGACCAGCGCGGGCAGGTTCACGAGGTCCTCCCCAGCACGGCGGACACCTTGCGGACGTAGTTCTGGGTCTCGGCGTACGGGGGGACGCCGTCGTAGCGGCGCACGGCGCCGGGTCCGGCGTTGTACGCGGCGAGGGCCAGGTCGAGCGAGCCGAAGCTCTTCAGGTGGTCGCGCAGCAGGCGGGCGGCGCCGTCCACGGCCTGGGCCGGGTCGAGCGGGTCGACCCCGAGGCCGCGCGCGGTGGCCGGCATGATCTGCATCAGGCCCTGGGCGCCGGCGGGACTGACCGCCCTGGCGTCCCCGCCCGACTCGACCTGCGCGACCGCGGCGAGCAGACCGGACGGCAGCCCGTACCGGGCCGGTGGCCGAGGCGAACAGCGGGTCGTAGCGGCGCACCGCGTCCGAGACGCGAGCACCGGCGGACGCGCACCCGAGGACGCTGCACCGGAGGAGGACGCGGCTGCCAGGACGCCGACGGCCGGCGTCGCGCGCTCGGGCAGCACCCGGCGGATCGAGGTGGGGGTCTCGTAGACCGACCCGATCTTCACCACGTCGCCCGTGCGGGGGGCGTGCAGCATCTTGCCGTCGCCGACGTAGATGCCGATGTGGCGGCTGCCGCCCATCACGATCAGGTCGCCCGGGCGCGCGTTCGCCAGGCCGCCCTCGACCTCGGTGCCGAGGTGGCGCTGGTCGGCCGACCACGCGCGGCACGTCGACGCCGATGTCCTTCATCGCGCGCTGCACGAGCGCGGAGCAGTCCAGGCCGGAGGCGGGATCCGTGCCGCCCCACGTGTAGGGCACGCCGAGGTACTTCTTCGCGGCCGCGATCAGGCCCTCGCCCGTCGCCTGACCGGTGGACGCCGTCGCGCGGGACGCCGGCGAGGCGCCCAGCTGCGCGGCACCCAGCGCGGTGCCGAGCTCGCCGGCGAACGCCGAGCCGGACGACAGCGACGACGCGGAGGAGGTCGAGGACGTGGGCGAGGCCGCGGGGGCCTGCAGCCGGCCCATCATCATCTGCAGCTCGGCGATGCGGGACTGCACCGCGAGCACGCCGTTCACGACCGCTCCCCGTGGCCGGGCGGGCGGGTGGTGGTGTGCTCGTCGAGGCGGCGCTGCTCGGCGTCGCGCCCGGCGGCGACGACGTCGGCGCGGTGCCGGTCCTCGAGGTGCTCGAGCGCCTTGGTGCGCATGCGGGCGGCGCGCCAGGCGTCGGTCGCCTGGCCGGCCTCGGCCGCGGCCCGCTCCGCGTGGTCGGCGGAGTCGATCGTGGCGGTGCTGAGGGCGGCGCGCGCGGCGGCGGCCGCCGTCCAGGCGAGCGGGGAGCCCTCCTCGGGCATCCGGTGCCCGGCCAGCGCCTGCTGGTAGCGGCGCGAGAGGTCCTGCGCGTCGCGGCTGGCCGCGTTGGCGCGGGCGAGGTCGCCGGCGGCGTCGTCCTGCTGGCGCTGGCGCAGCCGCAGCAGCGCCGCCAGGCGGAACGGGCTCACCGCGCACCACCCAGCGCGGACGGCGACGTGCGCCAGGCGCTGCCACGACTCCTCGACGGGAGCGACGTCGTCGACCCGCTGCTGCAGCAGCGCCTCGACGGCGGGCCACGCGGCCAGCGCGGCGTCGACGACGGGGTTGCTGCCGCTCACGTAGGCGCCCACGTCGAGCAGGTCGCGCACGTCGCGGCGCGCGGCCATCGCGCGCCGCAGCGCGGTCGCGTCGGCCCGCTGCTGCTCGGTCGTCACGCGGGTGGCGACGCGAGACACCGACCCGAGCACGTCGACGCTCGGGAAGTGGCCGGCCGTGGCGAGGTGGCGGTCGAGCACGACGTGGCCGTCGAGGATCGAGCGGGCGGCGTCGGCGACGGGCTCGTCGTGGTCGTCGCCGTCGACCAGCACCGTGTAGATGCCGGTGATCGAGCCGATGACGCCGGGGCCGGCCCGCTCGAGCAGCCGCGGGAGCATCGCGAACGTCGACGGCGGGTATCCCCGGGTGGCGGGCGGCTCCCCCGCCGACAGCCCGATCTCCCTCTGCGCCATGCAGAACCGGGTGAGCGAGTCCATCATCAGCACGACGTCGAGACCCTGGTCGCGGTAGTGCTCGGCGATGCGGGTCGCGGTCATGGCGGCACGCAGGCGCACCAGCGCCGGCTCGTCGGAGGTCGCGACCACGACGACGCTGCGGGCCAGGCCCTCGGGACCCAGGTCGTCCTCGAGGAACTCGCGGACCTCGCGACCGCGCTCGCCGATCAGGGCGAGCACCACGACGTCGGCCTGCGAGCCGCGGGCGATCATCGACAGCAGGCTCGACTTGCCGACGCCGGAGCCCGCGAAGAGCCCGAAGCGCTGTCCGCGCCCGGCGGGCACCAGCGTGTCGAGCACGCGCACCCCGAGCCCGAGCGGCTCGCGGACGCGGCCGCGCAGCAACGGGTTCGGCGGGGTGCCGTGCACATCGACCAGCTCGGCACCCTCGACCGGGCCGAGACCGTCGACCGGTCGGCCGAGGCCGTCGAGCACTCGACCGAGCAGCCGTCCGCCGACGGGGACGCGCAGCCGCGAGCCGGTGACCCGCACGGGCAGGCCCGCGCGCAGACCCACCGGGTGCGCGAGCGGCATGCAGCGCACGGCGTCGGCCTGCACGGCCACGACCTCGGCCGTGACCTCGCCCTCCGGCGTGGAGACCTCGACCAGGTCGCCCACGCCGGCCTCGACACCGGCGACGTCGATACCGAGCCCGACGACCGCACGCACGGTGCCGAGCCGCTCGGGACGGCACGCGGGGACGGCCAGCGCCAGGCGCTCGGCCAGCGTGCCCGGGGCGCCGGTCATCCGAGCAGCACCGTCCGGGCCCGCTCGAGCCCGGCCCGCAGCAGCACCTCGACGCTGCCGCCGCCGTGCCGCAGCACCGAGTCACCCTGTGCCAGAGCCGGGTCGGCGACGACGGTCACGTCGACCGGGACGTCCTCGGCCAGCAGCGTCGACGCGTCGGCCGGGTTCAACCGGACGGTCGCCGCGGTGACGCCGGCGCCGCCCGCGAGCAGGGCACGGCGCAGCGCGGCGCGGCCGGGGGCCTGCGCGGCGGTGGCCTCGTGGCCGAGGACCGCCGACGCCAGCTGCAGCGCGGCGTCCAGGACGGCGTCGGCCACGGCCTCGACGCCCGGCACCGAGGCGGCGTCGACCTGCGCGGCGGCCCGCTCGAGGGCCGAGGCGGCCGACCCGAGCCGTGCCGACAGCGCGGTGCGCTCGGCGTCGAGGTCGGCCAGGTCGGCGTCGAGCTGGCGACGCGCGGCGGCGTGCGCGGCCTGCGCCCCGCTGGCCCACCCTGCGGCGTACCCGCTGGCGCGGGCCGCGGCCCGCTCCCGCTCGACCGCGACGGTCCCGGGGATCTCCAGGTCGATGCTCATCAGGACCTCCGGTCCGCGAGCCAACCGCGCAGCAGCTCGGCCACGTCGTCCGGCTGGCGCTCGACCAGCTCGATCACGTCGGTGCGGCGCTCGGCGGCGTCGGGGGTGCGCTGGCGCGGCAGGAGCGAGCGCGGGTCGTCCTCGTCGACGCGGTCCAGCTCACGCTGGCCGGGACCCGGCTCCAGGACGCGCATCTCGCCCAGGTCGATCTCGTCGCGGCGGGTCTTCTTGCGACGCTTCAGCGTGAGGACCAGGACCACGATCGCGAGCAGCACCACGGCGCCGGCGATGGCGGCGGTGCGCACCAGCTCACCCTGCTGCTCGGCCGCGGCGACGGCCTTGGCCTCCTCGAGCGCGGTACCGGCGGCCTCGGCCGAGCTGGAGTCGAACGGCATCCGCGAGACCGAGAGCACGTCGCCGCGCTCGACGTCGATGCCCGCCGCCGCCGTCACGGCGTCGCGCAGGGCGGTGATGTCGAGGTCGGCGACGCTACGGCTGTTGACGACCACCGAGACCGACTGGCGTCGCAGCGATCCCGGCGCGGTCGAGGTGCGCTCGGTGACCTTGTTCACCGAGTTGTTCTCGGTGGTCGAGGTCTTGGTGTACGCGGAGTCGGAGTCGCCGGTGCCGGGCGGCACCTGGATGTTGTCCGGGCCGAGCACGCCGGTCGCGGCGCCGCCGCCACCGGTGTACTCCTCGGTCGTGATGCTCGACGACAGCGGCGGTGTGTCCTCCGCGGCCGAGAAGGTCTCGGAGGTGCGGTCGGTCGCGTCGAAGTCGAGGTCGGCCGTGACGGTGGCGAAACCGTTGCCGGGCCCGACCACGCGGTCGAGCACGCCCTGCAGCGCCGCCGACACCCGGCCCTCGTAGTCGGTGGTCTGCTGGTCGCGCAGGCCGCCCGCGGCCCCGCCGCCGGTGCCGGCCGCCGACAGCAGCCGGCCCTCGCCGTCGACCACGGTCACGTCGTCCGGGCTGAGGCCCTCGACGCTGGAGGCGACGAGGTGCACGATCGACTGCACCTGCTGCGCGGGCAGCTCGGCGCCGGGCCGGGTCTCGACCAGCACCGAGCCGGTCGGGGCGGCGGTCTCGTCGAGGAACACGTCCTTGGCCGGGATGGCCAGGTTGACCGTCGCCGCCTCGACGCCGGTGATCGAGCCGATGGTGCGGGCGAGCTCGCCCTGCAGCGCGCGCTGCCAGGTCACCTGCTGCTGGAACTGCGAGGCGGTCACGCCCTGCTCGTCGAGCAGCGCGTAGCCGGTGTCGGCGCTGGACGGCAGACCGGCCGACGACATGGCCAGCCGCATCCGGTAGACCTCCGACCGCGGCACCAGGACGCTCGACCCGCCGTCGGCGAGCTCGTACTGCACGCCCTCGGAGTCGAGCTGGTCGACGATCGCGGCGGCGTCGCTCGCGGCCAGGTTGGTGAACAGCGGCTGCAGCGTCGGGGTGCTGGCCCAGCGCATGAACGCGGCGCCGCCGAGCACCAGCACGGCGATGCCGATGGCGGCGATCAGCTTCTGGGGGGTGCTGAACTGGGAGAAGGTCGAACCCGCTCCCTTGAGCGCGCCCGCGAGTCGGTTCGGCATCAGGCCTGCATCCTCATGATCTCGTTGAAGGCCTCGACGGCCTTGTTCCGCACGGTGACGGTGAGCTCGGTCGCGACCCGCGCCTGCGTGGCCGCGATCATGTAGTCGTGCACGTCGGTGAGGTCGCCGGTCGCGGCCTGGACGGCCTTGGTGTCGGCGGCGCCCTGCAGCTGCTGGACGCCGTCGAGGTGGCGGCCGAGCGTGGCGGCGAACGACCCGGTGCCGGTCGCCTCGGGGCCCTCGGCGGCGAGCGCACGGGCGGCCGAGGTGACGCCGGACATCGCGCCCGGGCCGCTCACGCCCGAGACGCCGCTCACCGCGCTGACGAAGCTCATGCCCCACGCCCGATCCCGAGGGCCGCCTGGTAGGCGTCCTTGGCCCGGTCGATCACGGTGAGGTTCGCCTGGTAGCCGCGCTGCGCCATGATCATCTGGGTCATCTGGCTGCCCAGGTCGATGTCCGGCAGCCGCACGTAGCCGCCCTCGTCCGCCAGCGGGTTGGCCGGGTCGTAGACCAGGCGGCCCTCGGCCGAGCCGAGCGCGACGCCGCCCACCTGCACGCCCTGGTTCTCGCCGGCCTCCTGCGCGATGACGTAGCGGGCCTGGAACGCCGCCTGGTCGGTGGAGCGGACGGTGTTGATGTTGGCGATGTTGTCGCTGACCGCGTCGAGCCACTTGCGGTAGACGGTGACGCCGGTGCCGGCGACGCCGATCGCGTTGAAGAGGGTCATCTGCGTGCCGCCGTCACTGCGTCCGCAGCGCGGTGCGCATCAGCGTGAACCGGTCGTCGACCGCCCGGGTCACCAGCTGGTAGCGCAGGCCGGTGTCGATGTTGGAGATGACCTCGTGGTCGAGGTTGACGTTGTTGCCGTCCTCGCGGGTCGGCTCGAGCGAGCGCGCGCTGGTCGGCCGCGCGACGCCGCTGCCGGACTCCACGGCCTGGCGCAGCGAGTCCTCGAACTGCGTGCGGCGGGCGAGGTAGCCCGGCGTCTGCACGTTGGAGATGTTGTCGGCGATGGCGCGCTGGCGGGCGGACAGCCCCGCGAGCGCGCTGTGCAGCGCGACACCGGTGACGTCGTTGAACACGGACCTACCTCTTCCGTCGGCCCCGCGCCGACGAGATCCGTCGGGGTGGGGCACGTGCAGCCAGTCCGTGGCCGAGGTGGGCGATCCGTCGCTCCGAGAACAGGTTCGGTTCCCAGGCGGTCCTACTTGAGCCTTCACGTGCAGTTCGGTGCTGGTGCTCCGCCCGGGGACGCGCGGTCACCGCGCGTGAGGTCAGCCCAGGGTGCGCTGGGTGGTCTCCAGGGCCGTCGACCAGCCCAGCAGCGCGGCCCGCGACAGGTCCATCCACGACAGGCCCTGCAACGCCGGGGAGCCCTGGTCGTCGACCTCGTGCGCGAGCACCGCCTGCAGCACCGTGCCCACCGGTCCGACCCCGAACACCAGGTCGCGCGAGAGGTCCTCGTCGAGGCCGGCGCCGAAGCACACCTGGTCGAGACCCGTGCGCAGCACCTGCGCGATGCCCGAGAGCATGCCCGCGGTGTAGGCGGCGCTGCGGTCCGCGCCCGTCCAGCCGGCCACGACGTCGCACGCCGCGGCCCGCGACAGCACCAGCAGCAGGTCGTCGCGCCGGCCCTCGGCCAGACCACCCATCAGGGTGAGCATCACCCACGCCCGCAGCGACGCGGGGCCGAGGAGCACCAGCGCCTGGCGCAGCGAGGTGATCGAGCGACGCGAGCCCGACGCGGCCGAGTTCGCCGTCCGCAGGATGCGCAGCACCAGGCCGGGGTCGGCGGAGACGATGCGCTCGAGCTCGTCGGACCCGGTGTCCGGCTGCCCGAGCGCTGCGAGCAGCTGCAGCGACACCGTCTGGGACGGCGACATCCGCACCGTCTCCAGGACGGCCGGGCGCTGGAAGTGGTAGCCCTGGAACAGGTCGGCGCCGACCTCGAGGCAGCGCGCCAACGCGACCTCGTCCTCGACCCTCTCCGCGAGCACCTGGATGCCCGGCGCGGCGTCGCGGCAGCGGCGCACCACCTCGGCCAGCGCCTGCGGGGCCACCCCGAGCACGTCGACCTTCACCACCTCGCACAGCGGCAGCAGCCGCTCGCGTCCGGGCTCGCCGGTGAAGTCGTCGACCGCGAACCGGTACCCGCGGGCGCGCAGCGCCGCGACGGCCTCGACCAGGCGGTCGTCGACCTCGATGTCCTCGAGGACCTCGAGCACCACGCCCTCGGGCCCGAACGGCAGCGGGAGGTCGCCCACCAGGAACGACCGGGTGACGTTGAGGAACAGAGGGTGACCGCCGCTGAGCAGCTCGAGCCCGAAGTCGCCGAAGGTCGCGGCGATCACCTGCGAGGTGGCGAGCTCGCCGCTGGTCCCGGTGGCGTGCGGGACGCCCGCCGTGCCGCCGGGGGTGGGCCCGACCGTCGACTGGTGCCCGTCGACACCACGGAACAGCAGCTCGTGGCCGACCACCGCGCCGGTGCGGTCGTGGATGCTCTGCCGCCCGATCCGGGCCCGGCCCGCGCCGGGACCGCCTGCGGCCGCCGCCACCTCGGTGACGACGGCCGGACGCAGCTGCGGGACGGAGGTCATGGCGCTGCCTCGCTCACAGCGCCACGTCCAGGTACACCGGGGTCGCGGCGCGGACTCCGCCGGCGGCCTGCTCGGCCACCTTCAGGTGCAGGCGGTTGCGGTGCGCGGCGAGGGCCAGCTGCTGGGCGACCTCCTGCTGGCGGCGCAGCAGCGCGCCGGCGCGCTCGACCAGCGGACGCGGGATCGGCCCGATCGTCGCGGGCGGTTGCCAGCGCGCGCGCATCACCTCGTCGCCGTCCGGCAGGTCCTGCTGGGCGTGCAGGGCGTGCAGCAGCTCCTCGCAGGCGCGCACGTCGAGCTCGAGCGCCCCGAGGGCGCTCTCCCACTCGTGCTGCCACTGCGGCGGCGCGGCGACGGAGGCGGACATCGTGGTCAGAGCACCTGGCCGACGGCGACGGCCGAGGCGGGCACGGCGAGGCGGGCGGCCTCGTGCCAGGCCTCGCGCAGCGGCTCGACGTGGCCACGGCACGCGGCGACGCGGTCGGCGTCGCCGGCGACGTTGGCGGCCACCAGCTCGGTGAGCAGGTACGCGTACAGCGACGCCAGACCGGGGCCGCCGTCCCACACGGTGGTGTCCAGGCTCGACAGCAGCTCGGCGACGATGTCCTGCGCGTGCTGCAGCTGCGCGTTGGCCGCCGGGCGCTCGCCGGCGCGCAGCGCCTGCTCGGCGCGCAGCAGGTCGAGCACGAGGCGGTCGTACAGCCGGGTGAGCAGCTGGGCCGGCGTCGCCGTCGAGAGCGCGTCGTCGACGAAGCGCGCCCGCGCGGCGGTCGCGCCGTAGGTCGTCGCGTACATCGGTCCTCCTCCGTCCGTGGGGGTGGCGATCGTGGTGGTGGTCTGGTGGGGGTGCGCCCGCGGCTCAGGAGCCGCTGCTCCAGCTGGGGAGGCTGCCGAGCTGGCTGGCGAGCCAGGACGACTGGCTCTGCAGTCCCTGCAGGGCCGTCTCGAGGGACGCGTACTGGCGCTCCAGGCCGGACCGCCGGCTCGCGAGCCTGACGTCCCAGGCGTCCACCTGCACGCCGAGGTCCCTCGCGGCGTCCTGGCGGCGGGTGATGGCCGTCGTCACCGTGCCGTCGGGACCGGTGGCACCCCCGACGACCTCCTTCAGCCGGGTGGCCAGGTCGGTCACCATCGCGCGGGCCGCGACGGGGTCGGCCGCGATCGTGTCGGCGAACGCCTTGGCGTCGAAGGAGAGCTGGCCGTCGCGGGTGGTCTGGATGCCGACCGGCGCCGTGCCGGAGGCACCTCCGCTGGCGCTGGCGACCAGGCGCTGGGACAGCGAGCGCAGCAGGCCGTCACCCACGAGCGGGCCGGCGGTGCTGGTGCTGTCGCCTGCCACCTTCGTCCGGGTGTGGCTCTTGATGTCCTGCAGCAGCGTGTTCAAGCCGTCGACCAGGCTCTTGGTCGCGGCGGACGCAGCGGCGTCGTCGCGCCGTACACCGACCTCGACGCCGGTAGCGAGGGCGGTGACCTTGACGGTCGTGCCCGGCAGGACGTCGACGAAGGTGCCGTCTGAGGAGGTGAGGGTGAGGCCCGCCCCGAGGTCGATCACGGCGTCGGTGCCGGCGCGCCGGATCGTGTCGTGGCCGGCCAGGCCGTCGACCGAGAAGGTGCCGGCTGTCCCCGTCGTGGTGGAGGTCAGCTGCAGCCGGTACTGACCGTCGGCCACCTTGAGCGCCGCCGCGCGCACGCCGCCGCCGGCCGCGTTGATCGCGGTAGCCACCGACTCCACGTCGGTGGCGGCGAGGGTGACCTGGGTGCTCGTGGAACCCTGGGTGAGGGTGATCGTGCTGCCGGGCGCCGCCAGCTGGTCGTTCCTGCCGACGACCGCCGAGGCGGTGAAGGCGGCGGAGGCGACGGCGGTGACGTCGAAGCGGACGCTGCCGGTGACGGCGCCCGCGGCGGTGGCCACCGTGGCGGCCGTGCTCGACGAGATCGCGGTCGTAGCCGTCCACGTGGCCGGCTCGGCCAGCGCATCGAGCGAGGTGAGCACGGCCTGCAAGCCGGGTGTTGACCGACTGCAGCGAGCCCACCTGGGCCTTGGTGGCGGTGACGCGCGACTTCAGCGCGGCCTGCGGCAGCGACTCGATCTGCATCAACTGGCTGATGATCGTTGACGTGTCGAGACCGCTGACGAGCCCGCCGATCGACATGCCGGCCATGGTGGGTCCCTCCCCTCGGTCTCAGGTGCCCGTCGGTGGACGGACGTCACCGGGCCGGTCCCCTGTGGTGGAGGGGACCGGCCCGGTGGTCGTCAGCGCAGGAGCGCGAGCACGCCCTGCGAGGACTGGTTCGCCTGGGCCAGCATGGCCGTGCCGGCCTGGCTCAGGATCTGGTTCTTGGTGAAGGACACCATCTCCGAGGCCATGTCCGTGTCACGGATCCGGCTCTCCGACGCGGACAGGTTCTCCACCGCGACGTTGAGGTTCTTGATGGTGTGCTCGAACCGGTTCTGCACCGCACCGAGGTTCGCACGAGCGGTCGAGATCTTGGTGATCTGCGTGTCGATCGTGTCGAGCGCGAGGCGGGCGTTCGCCGCCGAGTTGAACTGCACGCCGCCGGTGACGGCAGCGCCCGTGGCGCCGCCGGTGCCGGGGGCGCGTCGTGGCCAGGGTGCCGCCGTTGGTGGCGTTGACGACGAGCTCGTTGTCCTGGTTGACGCTGGCCCGGAAGCTGGCGGCGAACCCGGAGTTGCTGTTGAGCTTGTCGGCGACCTGCTGGACCGTCTTCAGGTCACCCGCGGTGCCCATGGCGACGGTGGCGCTCGCCACGGTGCCGGTGGTGGAGAAGGTCCAGTCACCCGCGACGTCGGTCGGGGTGGCGACCACGTGCTTGTTGCCGCCGCCGCTCTGCAGCGAGGTGACCACGGCCGACACGTCGGCGGTGTCGAAGTTGAACGAGATCGAGTTGGTCGCCGAGTCCGAGCCGGCGCCGACCTGGAAGCTCAGCGTGTTCGCGGAGCCGTCCAGCAGCTTGGTGCCGTTGAAGTTCGGTGGACTTGGCGATGCGGTCGAGCTCGCCACGCAGCTCGGTGACCTCGTTGCCGATGGCGGTGCGGGCCGAGGTGCTGTTCGTGTCGTTCGCGGCCTGGACACCCAGGTCGCGCATCCGCTGCAGGATCGCGTGCACCTCGGTGAGGGCACCCTCGGCGGTCTGGACGACGGAGATGCCGTCCTGGGCGTTGCGGACGGCGACCTTGAGGCCACCGACCTGCGAGCGCAGGCCCTCGGAGATGGCGAGGCCGGCCGCGTCGTCGGCGGCGCGGTTGATGCGGAAGCCGCTGGAGAGCTTCTCCAGGGACTTCGACAGCGAGCCCTCGGTGACCGCGAGGTTGCGGTACGCGTTCATCGCCGCGACGTTGGTGTTGATGCGCATGGACATGGTGGTTCCTCCGTGAGAGTTGTGTCGTAGCCCTTCCGTGGGCTGCACCTGACCCATCGGCCCGGGGGATCCGGACCTGAGGGAAAGCTCGAGATGTTTTCTGTCAGGCCGTCCAGGAGACGGCGGCGTGCTGCGGGGTGGTCGTCAGGTCGTGGTCGGCACGGCGCTGCGCGGGGACGAGTCCCCGGGCGACCACGCCGCCGGCCAGCGCGTTCGCGGCGACCTGGGCGTAGAGCGCCTCGCGGCGCCGGGTGACGGTGGGGCCGAGGGTGCCGGCGGCGGGCAGCCGCTGCGGGTCGAGCTGGCTGTTCATCGCGTCGCGCAGCAGCGCCAGCGCCTCGGTGCGCAGCTGGCTCACCCGCGACTCGGTGACGCCGAGCTCGGCGGCGATCTCGGACATCGGGCGCTGCTCGAGGAAGGTGCCGACCACGATGTCGCGCAGCCGCTCCGGGAGGGCCTGCAGGCTGGCCCGCAGGTAGCCCATCCGCTCCACGGCCAGCGCGTGCTGCTCGGGGTCGGGCGTCGAGGTCGCGGGCAGGCTGTCGGCGACGGCGCCGTCGTAGGCGTCCAGGCTGAGCAGGGCGCGCTCGCGGTCGCTCCGCCGCCGGTCCAGCTCGGCGACCTCGAGCCGCAGCTCGCCGGCCAGCTCGGCGGTGGTGGGCGTGCGACCGAGCCGCGCCTGCAGCACGTCCTCGGTCTCCCCCAGCTCGCGCGAGCGGCGGCGGGCGCCGCGGGTGCTCCAGTCCATCGAGCGCAGCTCGTCGAGCACGGCGCCCTTGATGCGGGTGTTGGCGTACCGGCCGAACGGGACGCCGGTCGACGGGTCGTAGGCGCGGGCCGCGGCGACCAGGCCGGCCATGCCCGCCGACACCAGCTCGTCGCGGTCGACGTGACCCGGCAGGCGGCCCGCGACCTCGTGCACCACGTAGCCGACGACCGGCAGGTGGTCGCGGACCAGCTGCTCGGTGGCGTCGCCGGTGCGGGGGGTCGTGGTCACACCCAGCAGTTCGTCGTCCGCACACCTCTCCTTGAGCCCTTCCGCGGATCTCGTCCCGCAGATTCCTCAGGTGGCCCACGCGGGTGCCGATGGGAGGGGGAGCACGTCACACCCCGTGACGGACGCACGCAGGAGCGGAGAGCAGCCATGGGACTGGCCGAGGTGTCGACCGTGCTGTGGCACACGCGGGAGCTCCTCGAGCAGCTGCTGTTCAAGCTGGAGGAGGAGCAGCTGCTGCTCGCCGCCGGCCGCACCCGCTGGTTGCCGCACGCGACCCGCGAGGTCGAGCTGGTGCTCGAGCAGGTGCGCACCGCCGAGGTGCTGCGCGCCGCCGAGGTCGAGGCCGCCGCCGTGGAGCTCGGGCTGCGTCCCGGCCCCAGCCTGCGCGAGATCGCCGACGTCGCACCGGAGCCGTGGGGCGAGCTGCTGCACGGGCACCGCGAGGCGTTCCTCGCCCTGACGCAGGAGATCTCGGAGCTGGCGCAGGCCAACCGCGACGTGCTGAGCGCCGGCCAGAAGGCCGCGCAGGAGGCGCTGCGCAGCCTGGCCGCCGAGCCCGCGCAGACCGTCGGCGCCGGCACCTACGACCCGCGCGGGCGCACCGCGACCGTGGCCGGTGGCCGCAGCCACCTGCTGGACGAGGCGCTGTAGCCGTGTCGAGCTTCGGAGGTCTGTCGATCGCCCTGTCGTCGCTGCTGTCGCAGCGGCGCGCGCTCGACCTGACCGGGCAGAACGTCGCCAACGCCAGCACCGTCGGGTACACCCGCCAGCGGGCCGACCTGCAGGCGCTCGGCCCCGTGGCGCTGCACTCGCTGCAGGGCAGCGCCATGCCGTACGGCAGCGGCGTCACCGTCGCCGGCGTCGTGCGGCTGTCGGACGAGCTTGCCGCGGCGCGGGTGCGCTCCTCGACCGCCGACCACGGCTTCCTGGCCGCGCGAGCCGACGTGCTCACCCAGGTCGAGGGCCGCTTCGCCGAGCCCGGCGACGACGGCATCTCGGCCGCCCTCGGCGAGCTGTGGAGCACCTTCGGCGACCTGTCGAACAGCCCCGACGACCCGGCCGCCCGCACCGCGGTGCTGCAGCAGGCCTCGCGCGTGGTCGACCTGCTGCACTCGGGCAACCGCGGCACCGCCGTGCAGTGGGACCAGACCCGTACCCAGGCGCAGTCCGTCCGCGACGAGGTGAACTCGCTGGCCGCGTCGGTGGCGAGCCTGAACACCACCATCCGCGAGTCGAACGGCGAGGCGCACGAGCTGGTGGACCAGCGCGACCAGCTGGTGCTGCGGCTGTCCGAGCTCACCGGCGCCACCAGCCAGCTCAAGGCCGACGGCACCAACCGAGTGCTGGTCGGCGGCATCCCGCTCGTCGACGGCGACCGCGCCGCGACCCTGGCGCTGGCCTCCCCCACCCGGATCGAGGACGTCACCGCCGGCTCGCCGGTGCGGCTCACCTGGCCCGACGGCAGCACCGTCTCGGCCGGCGGCGTCGCCGGTGCTCTCACCGAGGCGCTGCAGACCACGCTCCCGTCGGTCACCGCCGGGTACGACGCGGTCGCCACCGCGCTCGCCGACCGGGTGAACGCGCTGCACGGCACCGGCCAGGCGCCGGACGGCTCGACCGGTCGCCCGTTCTTCGTCCTCGGCGCCGGTGGGGCGTCGGCCACGATCGCCGTCAACCCCGACCTGATGGCCGACCCGATGCTGCTGGCCGCCGCCGCGGCCGGCGGGGGCAGCAAGGACGGCACGCTCGCCGACGCCCTCGCCGCCCTCGGCACCGCCGACGGCGGCCCCGACCAGCTGTGGTCGAAGTTCGTCGTGCGCACCGGCGTCGAGGTCAAGTCGCTCGGCGGGCGCGCGGACGTGGCGGCCGCGGTCGCGACCCGCGCGCAGTCGGACCTGCTGTCGACCACCGGCGTCGACATCGACGAGGAGATGACCAACCTGGTCATGTTCCAGCGGGCGTACGAGGGCGCGGCCCGCGTCATGACCGCCGTCGACCAGGCGCTCGACACTCTGATCAACCGCACAGGAGTGGTGGGCCGATGACCCGCGTCACGCACCGGATGATGGCCGACTCGGCCCTGTACGGCCTGCAGGCGCGGATGCGCGCCTCGAGCGAGCTGAACGCGCAGATGACGAGCGGTCGCGCGATCGCCAAGCCGTCGGACGACCCGACCGGCACCGTCACCGCGCTCGGCCTGCGCCAGGACCTGAAGGCGCAGGGCGCAGTACGCCCGCAACGCCGACAACGGCCTGGGCTGGCTGTCGGCCGGCGAGCAGGCGCTGCGCTCCGGCACCAACCTGCTGGCCAGCGCCCGCAACCTCACCCTGCAGGGCATGAACACCGGTGCGATGTCGGTGGAGTCGCGCCAGGCCATCGCGGTCGAGGTCGCGGGCTTGCGCGACGACCTGCTCGCCGTCGCCAACTCGACCTACCTCGGCCGGCCCGTGTTCGGCGGCACCACCGCCTCGTCGACCGCGTTCGCGGCCGACGGCACCTACCAGGGCGACACCGGCACGCTGCAGCGCCGGGTCGACGCGACCACCACCGTGCGCGTCGACACCTCGGGCTCGCAGGTCTTCGGCGCCGACCCGGCGTCGTCGGTGCTGACGATCCTGGACCGCATCGCGACCAACGTGGTCTCCGACCCGGACCAGCTCTCGACCGACCTCGCCGCGCTGGACGCCGCCTTCTCGCGCTTCACCGGCGCGGTCGCCGACACCGGCGCGCGCTACGCGCGGATCGAGCGCGCGGCGCAGGGCATCAAGGACGCGAGCCTGGCGAGCTCCTCGCAGCTGGCGCAGGTCGAGGAGATCGACCTGCCGAGGACGGTGCTGGAGCTGCAGACGCAGCAGGTGGCGTACCAGGCCTCGCTCGCCGCGACCGCCAAGGTCATCCAGCCCACCCTGATGGACTTCCTGCGGTGACCGCGCCGACGAGCGCGACCCGCACCGGCACCAGCGCGTCCCCCCGGACCGCACGAGGAACGGACCTACGATGAGCGTGATGACGGCGACCAGGACGGGCACCGACCTGCCGGAGCTGACCTTCTCGGCCGGGCTCCCCGGTCTGAGCGGCCTGCACCGGTTCGTGCTGGTGCGCCTGGACGAGGTGGGCGGCCTGTTCGCGCTGCGCAGCCTCGAGGACCCGGACGTGCGGCTGCTGCTCGGCGCCCCCTGGGTGTGCGCGCCCGGGGTACGAGGCCGAGGTGGACGACGACGTCGCCACCGACCTCGACCTGCGCGAGCCCGAGGACGCCCTGGTGCTGCTCGTCCTGAACGCCGGCGACTCGCTCGCCACCACGACCGTGAACCACGTGGCCCCCGTCGTCGTCAACGCGATGTCCGGCCGCGCCGCCCAGGTGGTGCAGGTCGACCGCGACCTCCCCCTGCGCGCCCCCTTCGGCGGCTGACCCTCTCGCCGGCGAGCACAGCTGCCGGCAGGTCAGCGCGGACGGGGCCCGGCGAGCCACGATCCGACGGACCTGCCTGCGTTCCTGCTCAGCCGGACGGGTCGAGCCCCGCGAGGATCCTGGCCGCGGCCGCATAGGGGTCCGTCCGGCCGGCGACGACCTCGCCGGCCACCTCGTCGAGCCCGGCACCGTCGACCCCGCCCATCCGCGTGCGCAGCTCGGCGAGCACGATCTCCTCGACCTCGGCGGCCACCCGCGCCCGCCGCCGGCGGTCGGCCTCGCCCGAGGACGCCGCCCAGTCGCGGTGCTTCTCCAGCGCCTCGAGCAGCTCGTCGACCCCCTCGCCGCGCGAGGCCACCAGGCTCACCACCGGCGCACGCCAGTCCCCGGCGTCGCGCCGCTCGGCGAGCGACACCATGCCGCGCAGGTCCGAGACGGTCGCGCGGGCGCCGTCGCGGTCGGCCTTGTTGACGGCGAGGACGTCGGCCACCTCCAGCACACCGGCTTTCGCCGCCTGGACGCCGTCGCCCATCCCCGGCGCGAGCAGCACCAGGGTGGTGTCGGCCGACCCGGCGACCGCCACCTCGCTCTGCCCCACCCCGACCGTCTCGACCAGCACGACGTCGCAGCCGGCGGCGTCGAGCACCCGCAGCGCCTGCGGGGTCGCCCGGGCCAGCCCGCCGAGGTGCCCGCGCGTGGCCATCGACCGGATGTAGACGCCCGGGTCGAGCGCGTGCTCGCCCATCCGGACCCGGTCGCCCAGCAGCGCCCCGCCGGAGAACGGCGACGACGGGTCGACCGCGAGCACACCGACCCGCTGCCCGCGCGCGCGCAGCACCGTCACCAGCGCCGACGTCGTGGTCGACTTGCCGACGCCCGGCGAGCCGGTGATGCCGACGACCCACGCCCGTCCCGCGTGCGGCGCCAGCGCGGCCATCAGCTCGCGCAGCGCGGGCGAGTCGTCCTCGACCAGCGAGATCAGCCGCGCGACGGCGCGCGGCGAACCCTCGCGTGCCTGCGGCGAGCAGCTCGGTGACGTCAGCAGACCCGTTGGCGCCCAACGGGTTCGGGCTCAGGCCTTCGCGGGGACGCGGAGCAGCAGCGCGTCGCCCTGGCCGCCGCCGCCGCACAGCGCGGCCGCGCCGACCCCGCCGCCGCGGCGTCCGAGCTCGAGCGCGAGGTGCAGCACGATGCGCGCCCCGGACATGCCGATCGGGTGGCCGAGCGCGATCGCGCCGCCGTTGACGTTGACCTTGTCGGCGTCGAGGCCGAGCTCCTTGGTCGAGGCCAGACCGACCGCCGCGAACGCCTCGTTGATCTCGACCAGGTCGAGGTCGGCGGGCGTGATGCCCTCCTTCTCGCAGGCGCGGACGATGGCGCGCGCCGGCTGGCTCTGCAGCGTGGTGTCGGGCCCGGCGACGACGCCGTGGGCGCCGATCTCGGCGATCCAGGTCAGGCCGAGCTCCTCGGCCTTCTCGCGGCTCATCACCACGACGGCGCAGGCGCCGTCGGAGATCTGGGACGCCGACCCGGCCGTGATCGTGCCGTCCTTGCTGAACGCCGGCCGCAGCCGCGCCAGCGACTCGGCGGTGGTGTCGGCGCGGATGCCCTCGTCGTCCTTGAACTCGAGCGGGTCGCCCTTGCGCTGCGGGATGGAGACGGCAACCACCTCGTCGTCGAACAGCCCGTCCTTCCAGGCCTTCGCGGCGAGCTGGTGGCTGCGGGCGGCGAACTCGTCCTGCTCCTCGCGGGTGAACGCCAGGTCGCCGGTGTTGGCCTGCTCGGTGAGCGCACCCATCGGCTGGTCGGTGAAGGCGTCGAACAGGCCGTCGTAGGCCATGTGGTCGCGCACCGCGACGTCGCCGTACTTGTAGCCGGAACGGCTCTTCTCGAGCAGGTGCGGCGCCTGCGTCATCGACTCCATGCCGCCGGCGACGACGACGTCGAACTCGCCCGCGCGGATCAGCTGGTCGGCGAGGGCGATGGCGTCGATGCCCGACAGGCAGACCTTGTTGATGCCCAGCGACGGCACGCTCATCGGGATGCCGGCGGCGGCCGCGGCCTGCCGGTACGGCGCCTGCCCCCCACCCGCGGGCAGCACCTGGCCGAGGATCACGTACTCGACCTGCTCCGGGGCCACCCCCGCCTTCTCCAGAGCGCCCCGGATGGCGACACCGCCGAGGTCGGAGGCGGAGAAGTCCTTGAGGGAGCCGAGCATCCGGCCCATCGGGGTGCGGGCTCCGGCGACGATGACGGACGAGCGGCTGGGCACGGTGTTCCTCCTGCGACGGCGGCGGCGACGAGCGGCGGCTGACGACCTCCTGCCAGCGTACCCACGGCGCCGGGGCGCACGACCGGTCGGTGAGCCAGGTCACGGGGCCGCCGGGTGTGCTCCGCGCCTACCCTGCCGGGCATGAGCACACCCACCGAGCCGCTGTTCACGCAGATCGACCACGTGGGCGTCGCCGTGCCCGACCTCGACGTCGCGATCGCGTTCTACCGCGACACCTTCGGGATGGCGCTCCTGCACGAGGAGGTCAACGAGGAGCAGGGCGTCCGCGAGGCGATGATGGGCGTCGGCGGCGCCGCCGGTGCAGCTGCTCGCGCCGCTGACGCCGGAGTCCACGATCGCCAAGTTCCTCGACCGCAGCGGGCCGGGCGTGCAGCAGGTCGCCTACCGCGTCACCGACGTCGAGGCGGTCTCGGCGACCCTGCGCGAGCGGGGCCTGCGCCTGCTGTACGACGCCCCGCGTCGCGGGACCGCAGGCAGCAGAGTCAACTTCGTGCACCCGAAGGACGCCGGCGGTGTGCTGGTCGAGCTGGTCGAGCCGGCTGCCGGTGGCGTCGATCACAACGACGGCCACTGAGGGCGACTCGTCAGTAACCTCCGGCGGCATGGACCAGATCCGCGACGCCATCCTCGCCGGCGACCTCGAGGCCGTCGGCGGCCTCGACCTCCCGGACCACTACCGCGCCGTCACCGTCCACGCAGGACGAGGTCGCGATGTTCGAGGGCCTCGACAGCCGCGACAAGGACCCCCGCCGGTCCCTGCACGTCGAGGACGTCGCGACCCCCGAGCTCGGGCCGGGCGAGGCGGTGGTCGCCGTGATGGCCAGCGCGATCAACTACAACACCGTGTGGACGTCGATCTTCGAGCCGGTCTCGACGTTCGGGTTCCTCGAGCGCTACGGCCGCACCTCGCCGCTGGCGGCCCGCCACGACCTGCCGTACCACGTGGTCGGCTCCGACCTCGCCGGCGTCGTGCTGCGCACCGGCCCCGGCGTGAACGCCTGGAAGCCCGGCGACCAGGTCGTGGCGCACTGCCTGTCGGTCGAGCTCGAGCACGCGGACGGTCACGCCGACACGATGCTCGACCCCGAGCAGCGGATCTGGGGCTTCGAGACCAACTTCGGCGGCCTGGCCCACCTCGCGCTGGTGAAGTCGAACCAGCTGATGCCCAAGCCCGCCCACCTCACCTGGGAGGAGGCCGCCTCCCCCGGGCTGGTGAACTCCACCGCCTACCGCCAGCTGATCTCGCGCAACGGCGCCGGCCTCAAGCTCGGCGACCGGGTGCTGATCTGGGGCGCCTCCGGCGGTCTCGGCTCGTACGCGACCCAGATGGCGCTCGCCGCCGGCGCCACCCCCGTCTGCGTCGTGTCGAGCCCCGAGAAGGCCGAGATCTGCCGCTGCCATGGGCGCCGAGCTCATCATCGACCGCAAGGCCGAGGGCTACCGGTTCTGGAACGACGAGAACACCCAGCAGGACCCGAAGGAGTGGCGCCGGTTCGGACAGCGCGTGCGCGAGCTCACCGGCGGCCACGACGTCGACGTCGTCTTCGAGCACCCGGGCCGGGAGACGTTCGGCGCCAGCGTGTTCGCGGCCCGCAAGGGCGGCACCATCGTCACCTGCGCGTCGACGTCCGGCTTCGTGCACGAGTACGACAACCGGTACCTCTGGATGAACCTCAAGCGCATCGTCGGGTCGCACTTCGCGAACTACCGCGAGGCGTGGGAGGCCAACGACCTGATCGCCCGCGGCATCGTGCACCCGACGCTGTCGCGCACCTACCCCCTCGACCAGGTCGGCGAGGCCGCGCGCGACGTGCACCGCAACGTGCACCAGGGCAAGGTCGGCGTCCTGGCCCTCGCGCCCGAGCCCGGTCTCGGCGTCACCGACCCCGAGACCCGCGCCCGCTACGAGACCGAGATCAACCGGTTCCGCGACGTCTGACACTAGGCTCGGCGTCGAGGCACCTGGGGTGCCGACGGCGCGCGAGGAGACGGAGCGGGATGGCCGAGGACGAGCAGCAGAGCCCGGTCGGGACCGTGCCACCGACCTTCCCGCCGCGAGCCGGGCTCGTCTCCCGCCTCCGCACCGCGCTCGGCTCCTCGGAGGGACGCCGCGGCGTGCGCGAGTCGCTGGCCCGCAGGCGCGAGGTCGGCCGCAGCCACGCCGGTTTCCAGACCCTCGACGAGATGCTCGCCGAGCGCGCCGCGGCCCGCGCCGACACCTCGACGGCCGCCGGCGGCACCGTGACGACCGCCCCGCCTCCCGTCGCTGCGGCGCTCGGGCAGGACCCCGGCACGAAGGCCCCGCCCGACCAGGCGCCCGCGCGCGACGCGGCGGCGGCGCCGGGCCCGCAGGGCCGGTTCGGCCGGCCCGGCCGCGACTTCGACCGCGCCCACCCCTTCTACGTGGGGTTCGTCGGCGCCATCGGCGTCCTGATGGCGATCGGGCTGGTGCAGGCCCTCGACCGCGTCTCGGGCACGATCACGCTGCTGGTCGTCGCGCTCTTCCTCGCCCTCGGGCTCGAGCCGGTCGTCGAGTGGCTGGTGCGCCACGGCGTGCGCCGCGGCGGCGCCATCGCCGTGGTGTTCCTCGCGGTCGTCGCCGTGTTCGTCGGCTTCGGGTTCATGGTCGTCCCGATCATCGTCGACCAGGGCACGGAGCTGGTGACGCGGCTGCCGACGTACGTCGAGGACGTGCAGCGGGCGCAGTGGTTCGTCGACCTCGACAACCGCTACGACATCGTCGGGCGCGTGACCCAGGAGCTGCAGGAGCGGCTCGCGAACGGCGAGACCTTCGCCGCCGTCTTCGGCGGAGTGCTCGGCGCGGGCCAGGCGCTGCTCGGGGGCGTCTTCAGCACGCTCACCGTCCTGATCCTCACGCTGTACTTCCTCGCCTCGATGCGCACCCTGCGCAGCACCGCCTACCGGCTCGTGCCC
Organism: uncultured Actinomycetota bacterium; assembly: GCA_963715595.1. Lineage (GTDB taxonomy): Bacteria > Actinomycetota > Actinomycetes > Actinomycetales > CAWJMD01 > MFD01275-22. The sequence continues at coordinate 503,425 of OY970255.1, read as the reverse complement.
GCGACCCGCCGCCGGCGCGTGCAGCTGCTCGGCGACGAGATCAGCAAGCGCATCGGCGGGTACGTGATGGGTCAGATCGCCATCGCGACCCTCAACGGCGTCTGCTCGTACGTGATGATGCTGCTGCTCGGCATCCCCTACCCGGCCGTGCTGGCGATCGTGGTGGGCCTGTTCGGGCTGATCCCGCTGGTCGGCGCCACGATCGGCGCGGTGCTCGTGGTCGCCGTGGCCCTGTTCGTGTCGCTGCCGACGGCGATCATCGTGCTGGTCTACTACGTCGTCTACCAGCAGCTCGAGAACTACGTGATCGCACCGAAGGTCATGGCACGCACGGTGTCGGTGCCCGGCGGGGTCGCGATCGTCGCCGCCCTGGTCGGGGCCGGCCTGCTCGGGGCGCTCGGCGCACTCATCGCGATCCCGCTGGCAGCGGGCATCCTGCTGGTCGTGCAGGAGGTCGCGATGCCGCGCCAGGACCGCCTGTAGCGGCTGCCCGACCCGCCTGACCCCCGAACCGGGTCAGCCCGGCGGGTGCAGGTCGTCGTGGGTCTCGTACGGGCCGTCCCACGTGGTCGGGAGCGGCAGCTCGACGCCGGGTGCGACCTGCGCCACCACCTCGTCGAGCACGCGGCGCACGGACTGCTCGCCCACCCACAGGTGCTTCGCGCCGTCGACGCCGACCACCCGCGCCTGCGGTATCGCGGCGAACCGCTCGCGCGCCTCGTCCGGGCGCAGGTAGTCGTCGAGCTCGGGGACCAGCGCCAGCACCGGGTGGCCCGAGTCCGCCCACGCCTGCAGGTGCTGCGGCGCCGAGAACCGCAGCGGCGGCGACAGCAGGATCGCGCCCTCGACCGACGGGTCGTTGCCGTGCATCAGCGCCAGGTCGGTGCCGAACGACCAGCCGACCAGCCACCGGTTCGGCAGGTCGCGGAACTCGGCCAGCTCGATCGCCGCTGCCACGTCGTAGCGCTCGGCGTCGCCGGAGTCGAAGACGCCCTCGCTGGTGCCGCGCGGGCTCGAGACGCCGCGCAGGTTGAACCGCAGCACCGCGACGCCCGCGAGCGCCGGCAGCCGCCACGAGGCCTTGCGGAGCACGTGCGAGTCCATGAAGCCGCCGTGGGTCGGCAGCGGGTGCAGCGTCACCAGCGTCGCCACCGGCTCGCGGTCGAGCGGCAGCGCCAGCTCGCCGACGAGGGTGAGGCCGTCGGCGGTGTGCAGCTCGACGTCCTCGCGGCGGGCGGGCAGGACGGTGCCGGACCGGATGGGTGTGCTCACGCCTCGCGCCCACCGCCTGCTTCCGGTACCGGTCGGGCCGCGCCAGGCACACTGGAGAGCCGAGGACGGTGCGGATGCTCGTGCTGATCGTGTTCTGCGTGTCGCTGGCGCTCGCGACGGGGGTCGCCGGCCGGGCCCTGCGCGCCCTCCGGCGCCGGCCCTGGCCCCGTACGCGACGGTCTCGGCTGCCGCCCTCGCCGACGCGGTCGGCGTGCGGCTCGCGCCGCCCGACGCGCCGGACGAAGAGGTCGAGCTGCTCATCTGCACCCTCGAGCTGCAGCGCCTGTCGCGCACCGTGCAGCGCGCCCACGCCACCGACCAGCCCGGCAAGTACGAGCGGGTGCGGGCCAGCGAGGGTGCCTACGACGACGTGCTGCTGCGCACGTGCCGCGTCGCCGGGGTCGGCGGCACCGAGCCGGTGCCCGACCGCGGCCCGCTGTCGACGATGCAGCGGTTCGAGGTCGAGACCGCGCTGATGGCCGGCGGGGTGCACTGGTGACCCGGCCCGCCACGGTGCTGCACCTGGCGCTCGCGCCCGACTGGGAGCGCGCGCAGGGACCGGGCCGGTACGAGGTGTCGACGCGCGGCCTCACCCTGCAGCAGGTCGGCTTCGTGCACGCGAGCGAGCCGCACCAGGTCGACGGCGTGGCCCGCGCGTTCTACGCCGACGTCACCGACCCCCTCGTGCTGCTCGAGCTCGACGTCGAGGCGCTCGAGGCGGCCGGGTCGCCGGTGCGCTGGGAGGACGTGCCGGGTGCGCCCGACCCGTTCCCCCACGTCTACGGCCCGCTGCCGGTGTCGGCCGTCGTCGCCGTGACGCCCTACGCGCTGCCGGGCTGATCAGACCTCGAAACCGCCCCACACGGCCTCGGAGCCGCTGTGCCCGGTGAGCACCGTCCACACCATCGCGGCCACGCCCGCGACGACCACCAGCGCCGCACCGACCCACCGCAGCCGGGCGTTCGGGCGCACCAGCGCCGACACCACCGACGCCACCAGCAGCCCGAGCGCGAACAGCGGCAGCACGTCGCCGAGCCCGGTGTGCCGCTCGATCGCCTCGTTGCCCGGCGGCAGCGCGGCCTCGAGCCGCTCCCCGCTCTCCTTGGCCACCAACGCCATCACGGTGACGACGGCGTTGCCGCCGACCGTCCACCACGCGCCGCGCCGCCAGCGGCCGAGCACCGCGACGAGCACGGTGAGCACCGCCATCAGCGGCAGCAGCACGACCACGCCGTGCACGACGAGCGGGTGCAGCGGCAGGCCGGCGATCGAGCCGAAGACGTCGTCCATGCCCCGAGCATGACGTGTGAGGGCTCAAGAACACCTCAAGGACTCCTGGGAGCTGGCTGGGGGCGTCACCCGCCTGCACCGGACGACCCGCCTGCACCGGACGACCCGTCCTGGCACCTCACGGGTGTCCCTCTGCCACTCCGGTGCCACGTCTGGCACCGAACTAGCGAAACGGGCAGGGAGCGAGGGGCCTCAGTCGACGGTGCCGCCGATGCGCCAGTACACGCCGTCGGCGCGGGCCAGGAACTCCTCGTCGACGAGCATCCTGCGCAGCAGCGCGACGTCGTCGTGGAACGCGCGGCACAGCGCGTTGACCTCGCGCTCGTCGTAGCGCACCCCGGGCTCGAACACCCGGCTCACGTGGTCGAGCAGCACCAGCTTCTTGCGGTGCTTGCGCGGGACCTGCCGGATCGCGCCGTCGTCGTCGAGGTAGACGGCCAGGACCCGGTCGCGGTCCTCCAGCGCCAGGTGCAGGGGCATCCGTTCCACGTCCCCATCATGACCCCGCCGCCGAGCGGCTGTCCCCCGACGTCCCCGGTCGCGCGCACGCGCCCCGGTACGGTCCAGGCGTGACCGAGACGAGCCGCCGCGCCGAGTCGTACGACGACGACCTGCGGCTCGCGCACGTGGTCTGCGACCAGGTCGACGCCCTCACCATGTCGCGGTTCAAGGCGCTCGACCTCACCGTCGAGACCAAGCCCGACCTCAGCCCGGTGACCGACGCCGACCGCGACGCCGAGGACCTGGTGCGCTCGCAGCTGCGCCGCACCCGTCCGCGCGACGCCGTGCAGGGCGAGGAGAGCGGCACCACCGGGCACGGCCAGCGGGTGTGGGTGGTCGACCCCATCGACGGGACGAAGAACTTCGTCCGCGGCGTGCCGGTGTGGGCCACCCTGGTGGCCCTGCTCGACCGCGACCGTCCGGTGCTCGGCGTGGTGTCGGCGCCGGCGCTGGGTCGCCGGTGGTGGGCCGCAACGGGTTCCGGCGCCTGGACGGGCCGCTCGCTGTCGGCGGCGACCCGCCTGCACGTCTCGTCGGTCACCGACCTCGCCGACGCCTCGCTGTCGTACTCGAGCCTGCACGGCTGGGAGGAGCGCGGACGCCTCGACGCCTTCCTCGACCTCACCCGCTCGTGCTGGCGCACCCGCGCCTACGGCGACTTCTTCTCGCACGTGCTCGTGGCCGAGGGCGCGGTCGACGTCGCCTGCGAGCCCGAGCTCGCGCTGCACGACATGGCGGCGCTGGTGCCCATCGTCACCGAGGCGGGCGGACGGTTCACCTCGCTCGACGGCGAGGACGGCCCCTTCGGCGGGAACGCGGTGGTCACCAACGGCCACCTGCACACCGAGGTCCTGGCCGCCCTGAACCGCGACAGCAGCCAGGGCGCGAGCAGCAGCGCGTAGAGGTCGAACCACCCGTAGCCCCCGGCCGCGCCGGAGGGCGGGTTGCCCTGGCTCACCACGCCCAGCACCGGGTCGCGCTCGGCCCAGGTCCACGTGCCCCACGCGGTGCCGAGCAGCTCGAGCCAGGTGACGACGACGAACGCCCCCACGTAGAGCAGCTGCGAGCGCCCCCAGCGCAGGAAGCCGAGCAGGCAGACGAACCAGAACGCGCCCAGGGCGTCGGGACGCTCGGACAGCAGCACCCCGTGCAGCGCCCAGGCCCCGCCGACCACGACGGTCGCACCGACGAGAGGACGGCGGAACCGCTCGAACAGCGGGGTGCGGCCGAGCGCCAGCGCCGCGAGGTAGACCAGGCCGTGGCCCGGCGGGACGTACGCCGGCACGTTCTCGAGCCGGTAGACGTACGCCTCCAGCAGCGGCGAGAAGGTGAGCTCGACCGCGGTGGCCAGCACCACGACCACGAGCGTCTGGGTGCGCACCAGCGGCGTCTCGCGCCGCAGCGCCACCGCGAGCACGCCCCAGGTGAGCGCCCCGAGCAGCAGCTGCTCGGCGAGCGGCCCGGACCGGTCGCACCACAGGATCACCGCGATCCAGGCCATCACCACGCCCGCGAGGGCGAGGTCGCCGCGGCTGTCGCGCAGCACCCTCACCCGTTCTCGCCCGCCTGGTGCTCGCCCGCCTGGTGCACCGGGCCGCCGACGGGGGCCTCGTCGTCGGTCTCGTCGGGCTCGCGCTCCTTGATCCGCAGCAGCCAGGCGGTCACGCCGAGGGCCAGCACCAGCACGCCGAGCACCCCGACCTGCCAGACGGCGTCGGTGAACTCGGGCTCCCCGATCAGGTCGGCCGCCTTGACCGACACCACGACGATCTCCTTGATCGAGGCGATCACGCCGACGAGCAGGAACGGCTCGGCCACCAGCTGGCGCTCGGCGATGGTGGCCCGCACCGCGTAGAGCAGCTCGACGACGATGAAGACCAGCAGCAGCGAGTCGAGCAGCTCCAGCGCGCTGGCCTGGGTGCCGCCGAGACCACCGGAGAACAGCGACGGGACGTCGGCCGCGGTGCGGCCGATGACGACCACGGCGATGACGACCAGCAGCGCCGCGATGCCGACGTAGACCACGGTCTCGGCGGCCTCGAGCAGGCGGTTGCCGAACCGGGTGGCAGCCGTGACGTGGCTGTTCGTCGTGGGGTCCTTGGACGCGGTCGGCACCAGCGCATCATGCCCGAGCACGCGACACGCGGCGTCTCGACGTGCAAACGCGCTCGGTGACGGGCACACTCGTCCCGCCCACCCGAGGGTTAGGGGACCACTCGGCACTCGTACGGACGGAGCAACAGTTGATCATCCTCGGCGTCATCCTGCTGATCGTCGGCCTGCTCGTGGACAGCCTGGGCATTCTCGTCACGATCGGTCTCATCCTGATCGCGGTGGGTGTCGTGCTCGCCCTGCTCGGCCGCACCGGCCGCGCCGTCGGCGGTCGCAAGCACTGGTTCTGACCGCTCACGCACGCTGGACCGCGGGCCCTGGACGCACCTCGTCCGGGGCCCGCGGCGCGTCCGGGCCTCGGTCCCGGACGTCACCAGCGGCATCGGCTGACCGCCCGGCCTCCCGCGCCGGGGTGGCGCCGCGCACCGGCCGCGTCGGCGCTGGCAGGGTGTCGGCCCATGGTCACGCTGCCCGACCCGGTGCGCGCCCTCGTCACGGTGACGGTGGGCGCGCCGGTCGACGTCGTGGCGCTGAGCGGCGGCTTCTCGGGCATGCGGGTGGCGCGCGTCCTCCTCGAGGGCGACCACGACGTCGTCGTGAAGTGGACCGACGACGGACCCGACTCGCGCGCCGGGCAGGCCGTGCAGCGCGAGGCCGAGGCGCTCGCCCACCTGCGCGCCCACCGCTTCGACCAGGTGGCGGCCTCGGTCGCCGCCGACCCGGCCGTGCCGGCGCTGGTGATGCAGACGGTGACCGGCGGGCCCGCCTCGGCCTGGGACGCCGGCGTGCTCGGCGCGGCCGCGCGGGTGCTCGCCGACCTCGCCGAGGTGCCCTCGTCCGGGCTGCGGCCCCTGCCCGCCACCGACGTCGCGAAGCCGCGGCCCCACCTCGCCGACCGCGTGCGCCAGGCGCTGCCGGACGACCCCGCCCTGGCGCAGGAGCTGCTCGAGGCCTACTGGTCGGTGAGCGCCGCGGCGTCCGCCCCCGACGAGCTGGTGGCGACCCACGCCGACCCGCACCCGGGCAACTGGATGCTCGACGCCGAGGGCGGGCTGCGCCTGATCGACCTCGAGCACCTGTGCGCCGGGCCGCCCGGCTGGGACCTCGCCTACCTGTGCGCGCACCTACCCGGTCCGGCCCAGGACCGGGCCGAGGTGCTGGCGGCCACCGGCCAGCCGGCCGAGGAGCTGCTGCGGCTCACCGGCGCCTGCACCGCGCTCCTCGTGGCCGGGACGCTGTCGCCCGACCCGGCCTGGGCCGCCCGCCAGCAGTCGCTCGCGCCGGCGGCGCTCGAGCTGGTGCGGCTGCTGCGCGCCTGAGGGCGGGTCAGGCGGTGCGGCGGGCGAGCACCACCGAGTCCTCGAGCACCCCCTGCTCGCCGTCCGGGCGGGTGACCTCGCGGGTGCGCACCTGGGCGACGACGACGTCCCACGCGCCGACGGCCGTGACGTGCGCGACGTCGTCGGCGGGCGCCGGGAACAGGTGCGGGTCGGTGCCGTCGTCGACGTGCTGCGACCAGGGCGGCGCGGCCGCGTGCGCCACCACGAGCAGGTGCCCGCCGACCCGGGTCAGCCCGGCGGCGCGCACCAGCACCTCGGCGCGCGGGAACGTCACCGGCGACTGCAGGAAGCACGCGCTCACCAGGTCGTAGGGCTGGTCCTCGGCGCCGTCGGGCCAGGGCGCCCGCGCCAGGTCGGCGAGCACGAACCGGGTGCGCGCGTCGAGGCCGAGCCGGCGCACCGCGTCGGCGGCGCGGGCGATCGCCGTCGGGGAGATCTCCAGCCCCGTGACCTGCCAGCCCCGCTCGGCCAGCCAGACCGCGTCGCCGCCCTCGCCGCTGCCGAGGTCGAGCGCCCGCCCGACCGGGAGGGTCGCGGCCTCGTCGACCAGCGCCTGGTTCGGCCGGCCCGACCACACCCCCTCCCGCTCGCCGTACAGCGCCTCCCAGAACGCGGTCGGGTCCTGCCCCTCGACGTCGCCACCGTGCCCGTGCGTGCTCATCGCCCCACCGTCGCGCGCGACGGGCTCGACGGCAAGCGGCGTTGCCGTCCCGGCAACCCCTCGGTCGCTTCGCCGTGCGGGGAAGTCCTCGGGCGGGTACGACGTTCGGCGAGGGGACGTCCCACGGACCATCCCCCGTGACGACCCCACCAGCCGACGGAGGACGACGTGCGCACCAGGACGCTGGGCCAGGGCCTGGAGGTCTCCGCCGTGGGCCTGGGCTGCATGGGCATGAGCCACGGGTACGGCCCGCCCCGCGAGCACGCCGACATGGTGCAGGTGCTGCGCGGTGCCGTCGAGCGCGGCGTCACGTTCTTCGACACCGCCGAGGCCTACGGGCCGTTCACCAACGAGGAGCTCGTCGGCGAGGCGCTCGCGCCCGTGCGCGACCAGGTGGTGCTGGCCACCAAGTTCGGCTTCCGCCTCGACGGCTCCGGCGGCGTCGACAGCCGTCCCGCGCACGTGCGCGAGGTGGTCGAGGCGTCGTTGCGGCGGCTGCGCACCGACGTGATCGACCTGCTCTACCAGCACCGGGTCGACCCCGACGTGCCCATCGAGGACGTCGCGGGCGCGGTCGGCGAGCTCGTCGCCGAGGGCAAGGTGCGCCACCTCGGGCTGTCCGAGGCGGGGTCCGCGACGATCCGTCGCGCCCACGCCGTGCACCCCGTCACGGCCGTGCAGAGCGAGTACTCGCTGTGGACGCGCGACCCCGAGGCCGAGGTGCTGCCGACCCTCGCCGACCTCGGCATCGGGTTCGTGCCGTTCAGCCCGCTCGGCCGTGGCTACCTGACCGGCGCCCTGACCGCCGCCGACGTCGGTGGCGACGACGACATCCGTTCGCGGCTGCCGCGGTTCAGCGAGGAGAACCTCGCCGCGAACCAGGCGCTGGTCGACCACGTGCGCGCTCTGGCTGCCCGCCGCGACGCCACGCCCGGCCAGGTCGCGCTCGCCTGGCTGCTCGCGCAGCACCCCTGGGTGGTGCCGATCCCGGGCACCACCCGGCTCGAGCGGGTGGCGGAGAACACCGCCGCCACCGAGGTCGCGCTGTCGGCCGACGACGTCGCCGATCTCGACGCCCTCGCCGAGCGCGTCGGCGTCAGCGGGGCGCGGTACGACGAGGCGATGCTGGGCATGGTGGACCGCTGAGCACCGTCCCGACCCCGACCAGACCCGCTGTGCCGGGCGAGATCCGGGTCCTCGTCGCGTCCGCCTTCGTCATCGCGATCGGCTTCGGGATCGTCTCCCCGGTGCTGCCCGCCTACGCGCGCACCTTCGACGTCGGCGTCGCCGCCGCCTCGGCGGTCGTGTCGGTCTTCGCGTTCTTCCGCCTGCTGTTCGCGCCCGCAGGCGGGGCCCTCGTGCAGCGCCTGGGCGAGCGGCCGGTGTACCTGACCGGCCTGCTCGTCGTGGCCGCGTCGTCGCTCGCCACGGCGTTCGCGCAGTCGTACACGCAGCTGCTCGTCGTGCGCGGCCTCGGCGGCATCGGCTCGACGATGTTCACCGTGTCGGCGATGGCGCTGCTGGTGCGCCTGTCGCCGCCCACGCTGCGGGGGCGGGTGTCGTCGGCCTACGCCACCTCGTTCCTGATCGGCGGCATGCTCGGGCCCGTGCTCGGCGGCGCCCTCGCGGGCTTCGGGCTGCGCGCGCCGTTCGTCGTGTACGCCGTCGCCCTGGTGCTCGCCGCCGCGATCGTCGCCGTCCGGCTGTCGGGCACGGCGCTGCGACCCGCCGAGGGGTCGGTGACCGCACCGCCGATGCGCGTGCGCGAGGCGCTGTCCGACCGCGCCTACCGCGCTGCGCTGGCCTCGGCGTTCGCCAACGGGTGGGGCAACTTCGGTGTGCGCGTCGCCGTCGTCCCCCAGCTCGCCGTCGCGCTGTTCGACCAGACCTGGGTGGCCGGCGTCGCGCTCGCCCTCGCCGCGGCGGGCACCGCCGCCGCGCTCCCGGTGGCGGGTCGCTTCGCCGACACCCGCGGCCGCCGTCCCCTGGTGCTCGTCGGCCTGGTGGTGAGCGGCGTCTCGCTCGGGCTGCTCGGCGCGACCGGCTCCCTCGTCGTCCTGCTCGTGCTGTCGGTCGTGTCGGGCATCGGCTCGGGCCTGGTCAACCCCTCGCAGCAGGCGGTGGTCGCCGACGTCGTCGGGTCGCAGCGCAGCGGCGGGCAGGTGCTCGGCGTGTTCTCGATGGTGCAGGACGCCGGCGCGATCGTCGGGCCCGTCCTGGTGGGCGTGGTCGCCGACCGGTTCGGGTTCGGCTGGGCGTTCGCGCTGACGGCGGCGGTCACGCTGGCCGCGCTGCCGGTGTGGCTGGCCGCGCCGGAGACGCTCGGGCGCAACCCGGAGACCGCACCGGACGCGGTCGACGACGTCGCCCCGAAGGCCTGACGCCGCCCGAGGACCGGGGTCAGCCGGCTCGCTCGCGCAGCCGCTCGAGCCGGTCCATCACCGGGGTGGCGAGCACGCCGTGCACCACCACCGAGAGCAGGACGGCGAACGTGGCCGCCGACCACACCGCCGGACCGTCCGCGAACTCGCCCTGGCTCGTCGCGTAGGCCAGGTAGTAGAGCGTGCCGACGCCGCGGATGCCGAAGAACGACACGGTGCGGAGCTCGGCGCGACCGAGGCCGGTGCGTCCGAACGGCAACCACGGCAGCAGCGACAGCGCCGCGGTGAGCGGACGCATCACGAACACCACGACCACGGCGACCGCGGCACCGGCCCAGGTCAGCTCGGCCATCAGCCCCCACGATACGGAGGCACCGAGCAGCAGCAGCACGAGCATGGTCAGCAGGTGCTCGAGCTGGCTGATGAACCGGTGCATGTCGTCGTGGTAGCTCGAGCGGCGCTCGTGCGAACGCAGCGCCACGGCGCAGAAGAACACGGCCAGGAACCCGTACCCGCCGACCACCTCGGTGAGGCCGTAGACCAGGAAGGTGGCAGCGAGCGCGAGCAGCGGCTCGCCGGTCTCGGCGAGACGCAGCGGCTGCACGCGCGAGCGGAAGGCCATCCGGGCGAGCAGCCAACCGCACGCCCACCCGAGCACGACGCCGATGGCCACCTTGCCCACGAGCTCCCACGCCACCCACCGCCCCAGCGAGTGGGCCTCGGCGGTGCCCGCCGCGGCGAGGAAGATCGCCCCGTAGACGAACGGGAAGGCCAGCCCGTCGTTGAGCCCCGCCTCGCTGGTGAGCGCGAACCGCACCTCGTCGTCCTCGTCGACCTCGTCCTCGGGGTCGCCCTCGGCGACCGACTCGTCGTCGGTGACGTCCGGACCCGCGACCTGCACCTCGGACGCGAGCACGGGGTCGGTCGGTGCCAGCACCGCTCCGAGCAGCAGCGCCGCGGCCGGCGCGAGCCCCATCCACCACCAGCCGAGCACGAACGTGATGGCCACGAAGAGCGGCATGCCGACGAGCAGCAACCGCCAGGTCGAGGCCCAGGTGCGCCAGCGCAGCGGACGGTCGAGGGCCAGCCCCACGCCCATCAGCGCCACGATGACGCACAGCTCGGTCAGCCGCTCGGCGACGACCGGCTGCTCGACCGGTGAGATCGGGTCGCCGCCCGGCAGGGGCAGCAGGCCCACCAGCAGGCCCATGCCGACGAAGGCGATCGGCGCCGAGAGCGCTCGCTTGGCGAGGGCGGAGGGGAGGACCGCGCCGAGCAGGAGGGCGATGCCCCCGACCAGGTAGAGGGCGTCGCCGGGTAGGTGCACGAGGTGACGCTAGGGCCGCGCGACCGGCCGCGCGCGTCCGGACGCGGGAAGGGCGACGACACCGCACCCTCACCGTGCAACCTGTTCGTGCCCACCCTGTAGTGGACGCCGCGCCGCGGTCTGCTGCTGGCGGCACGGGCCGCGACGGTCACCGCCACCACCGCGCTCGTCGTCACCGCGCTGGTCGCCCTGCTGTCGTCGTCCTCGCGTGCACCTGGCGGCTGCTGTCGCTGGTCGAGCACGACCGCATCTTCAGCGAGGGCGCGTTCGTCTGGGTCGACCTGATCGTCGGTGCCCTGGCCGTGGCGTGGGTGCTGTTCGCCGGCTTCGCCGCCGTCGTCGGCCTGCGGGCCGACGACCCCGGTGGCCCCCTCGTGCTGTTCGCCCTGCTCCTCGTCGGCGGCGTCGTGGGCCTGCTCGTGGTGGTCATGCGCGCGCTGCTGCGCCAGGCCACCGTCCTGCGCGACGACCTCGAGGGGGTCATCTGATGCCCATCGTCGTCCGCATCGACGTCGAGCTCGCGCGCCGCAAGATGGCCGTCGGCGACTTCGCCGAGCAGGTGGGCCTGACCCCCGCGAACGTGGCGGTGCTGAAGAACGGACGCGCCAAGGCGGTGCGGTTCAGCACCCTCGAGGCGATGTGCCGGGTGCTGGGGTGCCAGCCCGGCGACCTGCTCGAGTTCGTGGAGGAGGCGCCGTGATCACGGTCCGCGGGCTCTCCAAGGTGTACGGCCGGGTGCGGGCCGTCGACCACCTCGGCTTCGACGTCCCCGCCGGCCGGGTCACCGGCTTCCTCGGGCCGAACGGCGCCGGCAAGTCCACGACGATGCGGATGGTGGTCGGGCTCGACCGCCCGACGGCCGGCACCGCGCTGGTCGACGGCCGGTCCTACCGCGACCTGACGGCGCCGCTGCACCACGTGGGCGCGCTGCTCGACGCCGGCGCCGTGCACCCGGGCCGCACCGGACGGGCGCACCTGCGGGTGGCCGCCCGCACCCACGGCATCGCGCGGCAGAGGGTCGAGGAGGTGATCGGGCTGGTCGGGCTCGAGGGCGCCGCCGGACGGCGCACCAAGGGCTACTCCCTCGGCATGCGGCAGCGGCTCGGCATCGCCGCCGCCCTGCTCGGCGACCCCGGGGTGCTGCTGTTCGACGAGCCGGTGAACGGGCTCGACGTCGACGGCGTGCGGTGGATCCGCGCGCTGCGTCGTCCCGGTGCTGCTGCTGCCCGAGATCGTCCGGACGCCGTGGGCCGCCGACGTCGCCCGCGCCATGCCGGGGACGGGCGCGCTGGACCTGCTCTTCCAGCGCGGGTCCGAGACCGCCGCGGCGGCCGGGGGCGACGGCGAGTCGTTCCTCGTCCTGGGCTGCTGGGCGGTCGGGGCCCTCGTGCTCGGAGGGGTGCGGCTGCTGCGCTCCGACGCCGGCTGAGGCGCCGCGCCGCACCGCATCGGGGTATGCGCCGGTCTGGACCGGTTCGCACCGCGGGGATCTCGCGCCGGGACGCAGGGTGCCCCATGGGTCATTGCCCCGGCGCGCGGCGCAGCGATTGACTCGACCCACCCCTTCCCCAGCGCGCCCGGGTCACGGACGCGCACGGTCGAACGAGGGCGGCATGCGGCAGTCAGACCGGACGGCACGGTGAGCGGCTCGGGGTCGGTGGCCCCGGAGTACCTCCGCCACGTCGCCGACGCGCGCGGCGACGGACGCCTGGCGCCCGAGCGGGCGCTGGCCGACGGCGAGGTCGGCGACCGCGTCCACCTCGACCCGAAGACGGCGACGCGGCTGATGCGGGTGGAGGCGCTGCGCGCGGCCGGGCTGTTCCGTCCGACCACGCGCACCGAGATCGCCTGGGTCGACGGCGAGAACCAGCTGGCGGTCGTCGTGGCCGAGCTCGACCTCGAGCTCGCCGACGGGCTGGTCGCCGTCGTCGTGCCGGTGCGCTGCGACCAGGCGCACGGCCGGGTGCGAGTCGTCTTCGCCGTCGGCTCCCCGGACCGGCCCCGCGGCCTGTACGCCGCGACGCAGACGCGTCCGCGTGGCCCGCAGCTGGTCGTCGACACCTGGGGCGAGGCGCTGGTCGCCTTCGGCTGGCAGTGCCTGCTCGGCCTGGTGACGGGTATGGCGGGCGCCACCGGCAAGGACCGGCGCGGCAACCTGATGGTGCCCGTCGAGGTCGCCGCGAACGCGGACGGCCTGTTCGTGGTCCCGATGGGGCGGCACCGCTTCGGCGGCTCGACCGGGCTGCTGCGGACGCGCCGATGAGCACCACCACCGCCGACCTCGGCGTCCTGGGCAGCCTGGCCACCGCGATCGGCCTGTTCGAGGACGGCGCCGCCAACTCGGACTGGTTCGGCCGCCCCGACCACTACCTGGCCCGGATGCTGTCCGACGACACCCAGCGCGAGGCGCTGGTCGCGTTCGTCGACGAGGTGCTCGGCGGCGAGGACCGCACGACCGCACCGGGGGGCACCACCTGGCTGCCCGTGGTCTCGCTGCGCCGGCCCGCCGACCCGCTCGACCTCGACGTGTGCGTGACGATCTCGGACGAGGACGGCGCACCCGTCCGGCTCGGGCTCGGCCTGTCGGCCGGCACCACCGAGCCGGTCGCGAGCCGCACCACCGTCGAGGTCCCGCTGTTCCAGGTCGACGGCAACGGCGTCCACGTCAGCGACCCGTTCCTGCTCGGGCAGCCCGGCGGGCTGATCCGGCTGGCCTCGACCGTCACGGTCGGCACCGAGGTGATCGAGGCGATCGGGCTCGACCTCGCGGTGCCGACGCACCCGTCCGACGGCGACCCGTCGTTCGGCCTGACGCTCACCGGGATCCGGCTCCCGGGGGCGCCGGCGGCACGCGACATCAGGGTCGCGGCCGGCTCCCCCGACGAGCTCGACGACGCCGTCCTCGACCTGGTGCTCGCGCTGGTGCGGTCGATGCTGGCCGACCCACCGGCCACCCCCCACCCGGGCCTGGCGGCTCCGACGCCGACGCAGGTGCTCACAGCGGTCGCGGGCATGCTGGGGCTGGTACCGGGCGACGCCGTCCCGGACTTCCCGGTCGCGGGCCTGGTCGACCAGGGCCTCCCTGCGCTGACCGCCTGGCTCCACGACCTGCTGACCGTGGAGACGCAGCGCGAGACCTGGATCGGGTACCTCGCCGACCTGTTCGAGGCCGACGCCGAGGACAGCGAGGTCGTCTTCGCCGTCCCGGGCACGCCGGTGTCGGTGCGGGTGGGCGTGCGGGTCGGCACCGACGCCTCCGGGCACGCACGGGTGACCCCCACCCTCGGCGTCGACGTCAGCCAGCCCGGCAGCACCGCCCGCGCGCAGGCGCGGGTCGACCTCGCGAGCATCGACCTGGTCACCGGGGCGGCGACAGCCGTTCCCGCACTGGGGATCTGGGCCGCCCTCGGCACCGACGCCGACCCGCTCCTCGAGGTGGCCGGACCGCCGGACGTGAGGGTCGAGCGGCTGCGGCTCGGCTTCGCCCTCGACGACCGGCGGCGCCCGACCTTCGTCCTGGCCGCCGACGACGTGACCATCGGCGACCACGCGTACCCCGTCCTCGACCTGACCTCGCCCGACGCCCTGATGGACGTCGCGGGCAACGCGGTGGGCGACGTGGTCGACGGGCTGCTCGACGGGCTCGGCACGACCGTGCGGGTGCTGCTCGGCGTCGACGCCGACCCCGCCGCCCTGCTGGCCCTCGCGTCCGACCCGGTCGGGCACCTCGCCACGCACTGGCGCGACCTGCTGGCCGACCACCGCGACGACGTCGTGGCGGCCCTGGTGCTGCTGCGCGACGGCCTGGCCGACGCGGGCGCCGACGCGGTCTCCGGCGACGGACGGGCCGACGACCCGTGGCACGTGCCCCTCGTCGGCCCGCTGGCGCTGCAGCTGCACACCGACGGCGACCTGCTGCTGGTCGACGTCGCCGTCACCACCGGCGTCGACGACCTGGGGGGCGGCGCGCCCGACCTGGAGGCCGCGTTCTCGGTGCGGCTGGCGGAGATCGACCTCGCCGCACGCTCGGCGAGCCTGGTCACCGGCGTGCAGGCGAGGCTGTCGGCGCGCGGGCACGGCACCGACGAGGCCCGGCTGGCGTTCGCGGAGGGGTTGGCGCTGCGCGCCTCCCGCGCCGGACTGCACCTGGGCTGGACGGTCGCCGGCGGCCTCGTCGCGGGCGCCGACCTACCCGGCCTCGCCCTCGACGTCGCCGGCGACCTGCTGCCGGTCGAGCTGCCAGTCCTCGACGGCGGCACGGTCACCTTCCCCCCGCAGGGCTGGGACCTGCTGCAGGAGCTGGTCGGCCACCTCGAGCCGTACCTGCCCGGGCTCGTGCGCGAGGTCACCGACCTCCTCGGCTGGACGGGCCACCGGATCGGGCGCGCGGTCGGCCCGGTGCTGCGGCTCGCCGACCTGCTCGACGACCCCGCCACCGCGCTGCGCGACTGGGCGACCGCGCTGGTGGTCTCCGACGTGGCGCCGGCGGCCCTGTCGCTGCTCGCCGACCTGCTCGGCCCCGCCGGGGGGCCCGTCACCGGCAGCGGCCACCCCGACGACCCGTTCCGCCTGCGGCTCGCCGCCCCGGTCCCGCTGCCCGAGCTCGCCGTCTGGTTCCCTCCCGCCGGCCTGCGGCCGCGGGTGGTGAACGTCCCGCAGGCGCTGCGCAGCTGGCACCCGGGTGCCCCCGGTCTCGACCCCTCGGTGCTCGCGCTCGCCCTCGAGCTCGAGTCGCAGGTCGCGCCGGACGTGCTCGACCTGGTCGAGAGCCGCGACGTCGTCGGCGGTCTCACCCAGCTCGCCCTGCGCTGGACGGGTACCGACGGCCGGGTCGTCCCGCCCGCCACCACGCCCCCCGGCGTCACCCGGGTGCTGCGCCTCGACGTGGGCGCCGCGCAGCTGCACGGCTCGCTGGTGCTCGACGCCGAGCTGCTGCGGACGCCGACAGCGGTGCTGCACGTGGCCCTCGGCGCCGACGCCTGGGCCGACCGTCCGGCTGACCGGGTGGTCGACCTGACCGCGCCCGGTCTGCAGCCCGCGATGCTCACCGCGCCGGCCCCCGCCGCGGGCGAGTGGTTCGTGCGGCTCGGCCCGCGCGCCGCCTGCCGGCTGTCGACCGGGGACGCCGACGGCACCGCGGGCCAGGCGGCGAGGCTGCGGGTGGTGCTCGACCGGCTTGCGACCCTCGGCCCGGACGTCGTGGTGGTCGGGGTCGGCGGGGCCGGCCACGCCTGCCGCCGGGCCGCGGCCGAGGTGCCCGAGGTGTCCGAGGTCGTCACCCTCGGCACGCCGTACGCCCCCGTACCGCTCGCGGCGCTCAGCACGCTCCCCGAGGCCGACGGGCTGCGGCTGCTGCACCGCCTGCTGCCCCCGCCCGTCCCGGACGAGGACGACGACCTGCGGCTGGCCCGCGCCCTCGTCGGCGCGCTGATGGAGCTGTCGACGCTGGAGACGCCGGACGCGGACCTCGCACCGCCGGCGACCGCGCCGCCGCCGCGGGCCGGCCTGGAGACCACCGCGGTGTTCGGTGCGGTGTCGCCCGAGCAGGTGTCGCGCGCGGTGACGGCCGCCGTCGCGGCCGGCCTCGCCCACCGCGCGCGGGTGCGTGCGGCCACGCCGCTGCCGCGGGCGACCGGCGTCCGCGCCGGCGTGCGGTTCGTGCTGCCGGAGGGACCCGACGGGTCGCTGCGGGTGCGGGGCGACGCGGTGCTCACCCTGGTCGGCGCCGACGCCCCGACCGCAGGCGAGCCCGCCCGGGCGGTGACGGCCCGCTCGCTGCGGGTGCGCGCGAGCGTCGCCGACCGGCTCGGCTGGCTGACCTCCACCCCGACCACCGGGCTGCGCAAGGTCACCGCCGACCTGGTCGTCCCGCTCGGCGGCGGTGCCGGAGCGGGCACGGGGCGGGTCGTCCTGCACGACGCCCGCGTCCTGGGCCGCGACTGGGAGCAGCTCGTCCTCGGTCCGGACGCCGACCCCCTCCTGCCCGAGGCACGCACCCTGCTCGCGGTCGCCGTGCAGCGGCTCACCGACGCCGCCGCCGGCGCCTCGGCCGACGCCCTCGCCGCGCTGCTCGAGGCCCTCGCGCTCACCGTCGACGGCGCGACCGTGATGGACGCCGTCGACCAGCTGGTGCGCGACCCCGGCGGCCTGGTGCGCGCCCGGCTGCAGGCTGCGCTGCCCGCCCTCGCGGCGGCCGTGCAGACCGCCGTCGGCGCCGAGGGCACGACCGTCGACCTCGCGACCGGCACGGTGCGGCTGCGGACCACCGGTGGCACGGGCCTGCTCGGCTGGCAGGCCGACGTGTCGGCGTCGCCGTCCGGCCTGGTGGGCACGGTCTCGGTCGGCCCCGCCGACGCGCTGCGGGTCGTCGTCCAGCTCGCGCCGTTCGCGGTCCGCCTCGCCTGGCAGCACCCCGGCGGCACCGTCACCGACGTCGGCGTCTGGCCCGCACCCGACCCCGAGGCGATCGGCGGTCTGCTCGTCGAGGCGGCGCCGAGCCTGGCCGGGCACGTGGCGGTCGAGGTGCTGCGCGGGCTCGACGACGCGCTGCGACCCACCGTCGACGCCGTCCTGGACGCCCTCGGGCTGCTCGGCGAGGAGGTCGGCGACGGCGTGCGCCGGCTGCGCTCGCTGGCGCCGCTGGTCGCCGACCCGGCGGGCTGGCTGCGCGGCGCCGGGTCGCTCGCGTCCTCGCCCGCGCGGGTGCAGGCGCTGCTGGACGCGCTGCGCCCGCTCGTCGGGGTGGGGGGCGCCGCGGGCGAGCCGTGGCCGCTGGCCGACGGCGTCGCGCTGGCCGTCACCGCGCAGGGCGACGGGCTGCGCCTCGGCCTCGTGGTCGACGCGGCCGCGTGGGCGCCGCCCGGCGGCGCCGACGTCGCCGCGGGCCTGACGGCCTCCCTCGTGGTGGGCCCGAGCGGCCCGCCCGCCCTCGCCCTGGACGCGTTCGTCGGGCTGCCCGGGGCGACCGTGCCGGGCCACCAGGCCGTCCACGTCGAGGTCGGTCCGTCGACGCCGGTGCGGCTGTTCTTCCGCGCCGCGTCGGGCGCCGACCTCCAGCTCGTCCCGTTCGCCGGCCTCGGCGGCCTCGCCGAGGCGGCCGGGTACGCGCTGCCGTTCCTGCTCGACCTGCTGGCCGACGACGCCACGGTCGGCGACGTCGTCGCGACGGTCGGCGACGCCCTCGCCCTGCGCACCGGCACGCACGCCCGCGTTCGACCACGCCCGGCTGGTGGCGTGGGCGAACGAACCCGGCCGCCGCGCTCGAGACCGCCGCGCCGAGCCTGCTCGCCCACCTGGCCGACCTCGCCTCGCACGTCGACGACCTCGTGCCGGACGGGCTGACCGTCACCCACGCCGCGGGGCGCGCTCACGGCGGCCTACGGCGACGTCGCACTGTCGTGGGAGCCGTCGACCCGCA
Source organism: uncultured Actinomycetota bacterium (assembly GCA_963715595.1). Classification (GTDB taxonomy): domain Bacteria; phylum Actinomycetota; class Actinomycetes; order Actinomycetales; family CAWJMD01; genus MFD01275-22. Next base: position 485,124 of record OY970255.1, on the reverse strand, counting down.
CGGTGCAGGCTGGAGGGCCTCGACGTCCCCGTCCCCGGGATCGACCGGCTCACCTTCCGGCTCGCCGTCTCCGACCAGGGACTGCGCGACCTCACCCTCACGGTCGGCCCGGTCGACATCGACACCGGCGACGTCGTCCTGCGCCCGTTCGTCGACGGTCGCCGCCGGGCAGGCGCCCGTCGGCGGACGACGGGTGCTGGTCGGCCTGGCCGTCGGACGACACGGCCAGCGCTTCGCGGCGCGCTGGACGCTGGACCCGCACGGGCTTCGACCTGGTCGGCAGCAACGGGCCGATCACCCTCGACGTCGCCACCGTCGACGACCCGGCTGCAGGTCGCGCTGCGCGCGGTCGAGGTGGTGGCCGACCTGGTCGCCGCGGTCGCGATGGCGACCCACGCCGTCGGTGCGACGCTGCTCGACCACGCGGTCTTCGCCAGCACCGTGCGCGAGCTGCTCGCGCGGCGTGCTGCTCGACGACGGCCGGACCCGACCGCGCTGATCGACGGCCTGTTCGACCCGGACACGCTGCTGGACAGGGCGATGCCAGCGCTGTTCGCAGAACGTCGCCGCGGCCGGCATCACGGTCGACCTCGGCGAGCTCGAGCTGGCCCTGCGTGACCGAGCGACGACGTGGTCGGGCTGCGGCTCGGGCATCGTCGAGCGGTGGGCCCTGCTCGAGGGCGACGTGATCGCTCTGGCTCGAGAACGACGACTCGCTGGATCGAGGCCGAACCCGCCCGGCGACGGCGGCCTGTTCGTCGGGTTCCTGCGACGACGCGGCGACTGGCCTTCGCGTCCGATGCTGGCGGTGTAGGGCGTCGGCCTGCGGATCGGCAGCGTCGGACGGCCCGCTGCTCGACGTCGGGCTCACGCTCGAGTCGGTCGCGCTGCACGTGCTTCGCCGCGATCGGCGGTCCGGCGGCCCCGACGAGGTCTCCGGCGGCGGCGTGCAGCTGCAGTTCGCCGAACCTGGCGGTCAGCGCCGGCCGGCGCCAGCGGCGGCAACGGCATCGCCGCAGGGCATGATGCGCGACACCGGCCCGACGCCGCCGCAGCCGGCGTTCTCGCCGGCGCTCGCGGTGCAGAAGCACGGCAGCGAGCGCGGTGGCGGTCACCCTGCGCGCCGGTGACGGCGACGGGCCGTGGTGGATCGCGATCCAGAAGGGCTTCGGCCCGCTCTACCTCGAGCAGGTCGGCCTCGGTGTCGCGCATGCCGCAGCGGCGGCGTCGAGCGCGTCTCGGTGCTGATGGACGGCTCGGTCTCGATGTTCGGCCTGACCTGCGCGGTCGACGACCTGCAGATCACCTACCTGGTCGTCGACGGCAACGACTTCTTCGACCCGGCATCGCTGGGACGTCGACCTGCGCCGGCCTCGCGGTGTCGGCCGACATGGCGGGCCTGTCGATCGCCGGCGGGCTGCTGAAGCAGTCGACCCCGCACCGGGTCGATCGAGTACCTCGGCATGCTGCTCGGCCGCTTCGCCGTCTACGGCATCACGATCTACGGCGGCTACGGCGAGGGCGTCGAGGACGGCGAGAAGTTCATCGCGTTCTTCGCCGTCGGCGCGGTCAACGGGCCGATCGGCGGGCCGCCGGCGTTCTTCCTCACCGGCATCGGCGGCGGCTTCGGCATCAACCGCGAGCTCGTCGTCCCGACCGACCTGTCGCGGTTCGGCGAGTACCCGCTGATCCAGGCGCTCGACGTCGCCGCCAAGCCGGCAGACCCGATGGACGAGCTGCGCGAGCCTCGGCACCGCACTTCCCGATGAAGCAGCGGCACTTCTGGTTCGCCGCCGGGCCTGTCGTTCAACAGCTTCGCGCTGGTCGACGGCATCGCGGTCGTCGGCGGTCGCAGGTCGGCGACGGTCTCGACATCAACCTGCTCGGCCTGGCCCGCATGGCGCTGCCGCGGCCGCAGGTGGCGCTGGTGTCGATCGAGATCGCGCTGCTGGTGCGCTTCTCGACCAGCGAGGGCGTGCTGTGGGTGCAGGGCCAGCTGACCGACAACTCCTGGCTGCTCTACCAGGACGTCCGGCTCACCGGCGGTTTCGCCTTCGTGATCTGGTTCAAGGGCGAGCACGCCGGCGAGTTCGTGCTCACGCTCGGCGGCTACCACCCCGACTTCCACCGCGACGGCTACCCGGTCGTGCCGCGCCTCGGGCTGCGCTGGAGCTCGGCAGCAACATCGTGATCAAGGCCGGCAGCTACTTCGCGCTGACCTCCGAGGCGCTGATGGCCGGCGGCGACTTCGAGGCGTCGGCGAGCTTCGGGCCGGGCCTGGGCCGAGCTGACCTTCGGCGCCCACGGCATCGTCTACTTCGACCCGTTCCAGCTACGAGGTCATGGCCTACGTGCGCATCGCGCCGGCATCACGCATCGACACCTGGCTGTTCGGCGAGATCACGCATCTCGGTGCAGCCTCGGCGCGCGCATCGAGCGTCGAGGGCCCCGACTTCCACGGCAAGGCCACCATCGAGGTCGGCCCGGTCGAGTTCACCGTCGAGTTCGGTTCGGCGGACGCAGCACCGCACGCCGCCGCTCGCCGCGGACGCCTTCATCGACAAGTACCTCGAGGCCGCTCCCGACGGCGCGGTCACGCACTCGCGTGATGACCACGTCCGGCGCGCTCGCCGTCGGGGTCGGGCGACGCCACGCCCGGACGGCACCGCGCAGCGCCCGTTCATGGTGGTGGTCGAGTTCGGGCTGATCGTCACGTCCACCGTCCCGGTGACGAGCGTGTCGCCGCCGCCCGGCGCGCGTCGCGAACCACCCGCCGTCGCGCACCCTCGGCGTCGGCCCGATGGGGGTCGCCATCGCTCGCCACGCACGCTCGCGCAGTCCTGGCAGCGGGCGGGCACCGAGCTCGCCGTTCCCGTTCGAGGGCAGCGCCCAGAAGCGGGGCGCGTTCCCGCTCGGCGTCTGGGGTCCGCCGCAGGACGACGAACAACCGCAAGCTGCCCAAGGGCGAGATGGTCGAGGCGCTGAGCGAGGTCGACCTCGACGGCGTACGGCCACGCCGTCGGCCGGCGGACCCGAGATCGCCTACCACCAGGTCGAGATCGGTCGCGCATCCCGCTGCCGTTCGCCCGTACCGCGCAGCAGGTGGCCGACCTGACGCGCGCGCACCGCGGTGCTGAGCCGGTGGTGGGCGCCCAGCCGACCACCGTCGCCCAGGCCTTCGCGCAGAGCGCGGGCTACCTCGCCCGCACGGCCAGCCCGTCGGCCGTCGCCGCGCTGCGCGGCGAGCGCCAGGCGCCGCCCCGCCTCGGCACCCTGGGCGAGGGCCTCGACACCGACGCCATCCCCGTCGTCCCCGACCGCCAGGTGGTGCCCGTGCGCCCGCAGGTCGACTCCGCGGTGCACGCCCCGGTGGCTGGTCGGCCTCCTGCGCGGCAGCGCACCGGTCGTCAACGCCGTGGCGCGTCCGGCCACCACGGTGAAGGACGTGGCGCGGCTGTGGCGCACCGCGCCACCGACGCTCGCCTCGGTCGACGCCGACCGCAGCCGCTCGGTCGCGACCACGCTCGTGACCGTGCCCGCCGTGGCCACCCCGACCACGCGCGAGGTCCACCCCCGCCGGCGGCTCACGCGCGCGGGCCTGCCCCGCGCCGCCGCGCGCGCCGGCGGCAGCGTCCTGGCCACCGGGGCGGTCCCGCCCACCGCCGTCGGACGTCCGCCCACCGCCAAGGTGGGCCGCGTGGCCGGCCCGGACGCCGAGCGGCTCGCCGCCTTCACGGCGGCCCTGTCGGCAGGACGGCGCACGTCCGGCGACCCGGGCGCGGTGCTGCTGGCGGGCGACGTCGCGGTGCTCGCCCTGCCCAACGCCCGGCGCGACGTCGGCGACGGCGCCCGGCCGGCCCTGTGCGGTCGACGGCGCCCCGGCCCGGGTGCTGGCCGTCGGGCCGGGCGCCGCGGTGCTCGCCGACGCCGTCGTCACGGACAGCGCTGGAGGTGCCGCAGGGCACCGAGCGGCTGGTCGCGATCGGGCTGGGCACCGGCGACCCGTCCCGCAGCGGCCTGGCCGGGTGGCACGCGGGTGCGCAGCTGCCCTACCTCGGCTGGTCGAGCGCCCTGGGCCGCGGCTGCCTGGTGACCTCCCGCGGCGAGCAGATCCCGGGCCACGCGCAGCGGGGCGAGGCCGGCTGGGTGAGCGGCGCCGAGCTCGCCCGCGGCGTCTCGACGGTCACCACGCGGTTCGCCGACGCCGTCCGCACGGTCGTCGTCGTGCTGGACGACCCCACCGCCCTGGGCGGCGACGCCGCGGGCCGCCGCCTGGTGCTCGGCCTCGACGGCGCCGAGCGCGTCACCGACGACCGGGGCCAGGACCTGCCGCCGGCGCTGCTGACCGCCGAGAACCGCAGCGTCCTCGCCTGGGCGGTCGCGCCAGGGACGGGCCCGGTCACCGTCACCGTGGCGACGCAGACCGGCTGGTCGCTCGTCGGCGTCCTCGCCTGCGCCGACCTCGACCCGCAGGGTGCGCTCGCCCTGGTCAGCGCCCGCGGGCTCGACGCGGCCCTCGCGCCGTTCGTCCCGGGCACCGAGGGCTCCACCCGGCTCGCCTGGCAGCACGACGACCCGCCGCGCCGACGCACCGCACGACGGCGGCGCCCTGCGACGGAGAGGGCCCGCTGATGCCCAGACGAGGGCACTTCGTCCTGCACTCGCGGTTCCTGCCCGACGTCGTGGCCGGACGGTACGAGTACGTCAGCCGGGTCACCGGCGCGCCGTTCCCCACCCGCGAGGAGCGCACGCACGTGCACGTCGTCGCGCCGCGGTACACGATGCCGACGGACCAGATCCTGTCGACGCTTCCCGCCGGCCAACGGCGAGGGCGCCTTCGGCGACCGGCTGCCGCAGGTCGTGCTGAAGCGGCGCACCCTGCCGTGGGAGCGCAACCCGGCCGGCGGCACCGCGGTCGAGCACGACGCCCTGGCTGGCGCTCGTGGTGCTCGCCGAGGGCGAGGGCGAGATCTCCACGGCGACACGCGTCGCCGACGCGGTCACGCCCGGCACCGCGCTGCTGGACCCCGTCGGACCAGGACGTCGACCAGACGGTCTGCCTCACCGTCACCGAGACCGTCCTGGAGCGATCTTCCCGACCCGCGACGACCTCGAGCTGCTCGTGCACGTGCGCGAGGTCGACGTGAACGACACCGAGCTCGCCGGCGGCGACGACGACGGCTGGCTGGCCGTGGTGCTGGCGAACCGGCTGCCGGTCATCGACGTCGCCGCCGGCATGCCGGTGCGCTACATGGCCTGCCTGGTCAACGTCGAGGGCCAGCTCGCGAACCTGCCGCCGGAGCAGCCGGCCGAGGACTTCTTCGCGTTCGAGCGGGTGCAGGACTGGCGCGTCTTCCACGACCAGCCGCTGGCGACCGACATGCACGTGTCGGGCACGGGCACGCTCCAGCAGCTGGCCGCCGCGGGGCTCGCGGTGCGGGCCGACGCCGCGCAGGCGCTGCTGACCGGGGCGGCCCGCGCCACCCCCGCCGCGTCGGCGCTGGACGGCGCGGCCGCGACCTCGGCGGCGCCGCGCGGCGCGCAGTGGGCGACGGCGGTCGCCGGCATCAGCGAGGCGGCGCTGCAGCCGCAGGCGCAGGAGCGGGTGCGCGACGCGATGAAGGTCGGGTGGAACGTGCCGATCGGCGTGATCGCCGCCGAGACGGACCTACCGCTTCCCGGTGCTCGCGCACTGGTCGTTCACGACCACCGAGGGCGCGACGTTCGAGTACCTCATGCAGAACCTCGACGACGGCCTGCTCGGGACGCTGGAGGGCGAGCACCTGCCGCGCGACCCCGAGCCGGTCACGGTCGGCGCGCCCACGCCGCCGCCGCGGCCGGTCACGACGACGGTGCTCGAGACCGGCCACCTCGAGCTGGCGCACCGCACCCGGCGCGGCGACGCACCGCGCGCCTGGTACCGCGGGCCGCTCGTCCCCCTCCCGACGACGCGCGACCAGCCGGTCGGCGGGCGTGCTCCCGCTGGCGCACAGCGCCGACCAGCTGCGCCGCATCGTGCCCGACGGCCGCGACGACCTCACGCTACGCGGCGGCCTTCGAGATCGGCCGGCTGCTCGCCCTGTCGCAGCTGTCGATCGTGTCGGCCCTGCTGCGCTTTCGCGGGCGAGCAGTTCGGCCGCGAGCGGGTGCGCCAGGTCGTCGACGCGCACGTCCCCTTCGACGGTCTGCTCCTGGACCGCGGCGCCGCGCTCGCCCGGCTGGTGCAGGTGCACCTGGTGGAGGCGCTCGCCACCCGCACCGACCTCACCGTCGGCCCGTCGCGGCCGGTGGTCGACCCGGGGCGGCCGCTGCGGATCCGCGGCGACCTCGACGAGGTGATCGCGCAGGGCCTCGGCCTCGACCTCGACGTCGTGCGCAAGCGCGCCGGCAGCGTCGGGCTGGAGGCCGCGCTGCAGGCCGCCGCCGTGCCCGTCGGGCGCCAGGACGACGACCGCGTCGACGAGCTGACCGTGCGGCGCCTCGCGGGCGCCCTGGACGGCCGGCTCGCGCAGGGCCTGCTCACCGCGCTCGGCAAGGACCGGTCCCGGCGGGACGGACGGCCCGGAGCGCTCGCCGACGCGCGGACGGTGGACGACGTGCTCGACGAGCTGATCGCCGCGGCCCCGGCCGACGAGGACGAGTGAGGGAGGCGACGTGGAGTTCACCGCGGCGCAGGCGCTGACGGTCGCCGAGAGGGCGGTCTCGCAGTACGTCGGCGCGATCACCGAGCGCGACCCGGACGAGGGCGACCACGTCGTCCCCGGCGAGCTGCGCCACTTCCTGGCCCGGCTGCGGCTGCTGCACGGCGTGCCGTTCAGCTACCTGGTGCGCCGACGAGAACCTGCTGCCGGTCGAGTCGATCCGCTTCTTCTACCTCGACCGCGCGTGGACCGACGCGCTCGTGCAGGGCGCGCTGTCGCGTCGGCACCATCAGCACCAGCGACCGCGCCGAGCTCGAGCAGGTGCTACCCGCACATCCGCGACGAGGTCGACGCCGCCGAGCGCAAGATCCGCACCCCGCGCGACGAGGCGCTGCTGCAGGGCGCCGGCGGCACGGTCACCGGCTTCCTGCTGCGCTCGCGGGTCGTGTCGGGCTGGCCGGGCCTGCACGTGCGCGCCTACTCCGAGGACGTCGTCGGCGACAGCGAGCTCACCACCGTCGCCGAGTCGCACCCCAAGCGGATGAAGGTGCTGCGGATGGAGCGGCTCGCACCGGCCGTGCTGCTCGTGCTGTTCGACGGCGTGCCCGCGGTGGTGCACGTCGAGGAGCCGCGGCAGGGCATGCAGTTCGGCGTCCGGATCGACCCGCAGGCTCCGCCCGAGCCAGCAGCGCGCGGCGTCAAGGTGCGGGTGCAGGCCACCGGGGCGGCCGTGCCCCCCGAGAGCACCTACACCGCCGCGAACACCGTCGACGTGCCGTTCCGCCGCGGGGCGCCGGGCGTGGTCGACCTGAAGCGGCTGCGCGAGCGCCTGGTCGACAAGCCGCCGGTCGGCGCGGGCGGGGCGATGGAGCCACGCGACTTCGCACTGCAGATGCTCCGCTTCCCGTTCCGCCAGGTCTTCGGCGACCCCGCCAACTCCGATGCGGGACAGGCGTTCTACGACCTCGATCGCTTCGTCGTCACCACCAGCGTCACGGCGTGGACCACCACGCTGCGGGCCGTCGTGCAGGAGGGGTCGTGAACGAGGACGCGCGGATCGACCTCGGCGACGACCGGCGGCTGGACCTCGACCCCGAGCTGGTCCGGGAGGTCGTGGCGTCGAAGCGGTTCCTCGCCCAGGACCGCGTGCAGGTCGGCATCTCCGAGATCGCCACGTGGGACAGGTATCTCGTCCGCGAGAACCGCCTGCTCGTCCCGGTCGACGTGCAGGCCCTGTACGTGCCCGAGGGCCACGACGAGAAGATGGTGCGCCTGCCGATGCAGCTCGACCACGCCCGAGGGCACGTCGGTCGAGACGTCGATGCCGGCACCGTTCGACGAGGGCACCCCGCGCCCGGCGGGGGTGCACCTGCACTGGGCGATGCCGGACGCGCTGCTGCGCGGCACCCTCGACACGGCGGGGCAGGCCACGGCGAACCGGATGGGGCTGGCACCGCTGCCGGACCGCTGGGTCGTGCTGCGGCTGCTGTTCCCCGACGGTGCCGCACGCCCGGACCTCGCCGGCTGGGTGCTCGAGGCCGACCGCGCGGCGGCGGTACCGCTGCGCACGTGGACCGAGGGCGCAGGCGCCCCGGCGACGGCGGGTGGTGCTGACCCCGACGCGAGCTCACCGGCATGGTGGGTGGCTCGGTGCTCTGGTCGGCCGCGTACGACGCGGTGCTGAACCGGTTCGCGTTGCACGACCCGCTCGACGACGTGCAGGCCCGCGACGGCGAGCTGCGCCACGTACGTGGTGGCGGGCTGGTGGAAGGACCCGGCGAACGACCCGCTCGACTCGGCGCGCAGCAGCGACAGCCTCGACGAGCTGCTGGCCCGGCTGCGCTGGTGGCCCGTGCGCGACTGGGGCGACGAGCGCACCGAGCAGCAGCACGCCGCCACCCAGGAGGCCTTGCGCAGGGCACTGGGACTCACCACGGGGGAACGCTTCTCGCCCCGTCCCGCGGCGAAGGCGGCGCGGCGCGCGGCGGCGACCGGTAGCGCGACGTTCACCCCGCGGGACCAGCTCACCGAGGTCACGAGCGTGGTCGCCGCGTCGGCGTTCGCCGCCGAGGCCGCCGTCCGGTTCACCGCGCGGCCGTGGCACCTGCGCTCGACCCTGCTGCACGGCAGCGTGTACGGCGTGCCCGTGGCCGGCCCGGTCGACCTCGACGGCCGTCCTCGCGACAGCGACGTCACGGTCGCGCTCGGGCAGCACGACGACGACGTGCTCGCCTCGCTCGGCGGCGTCCCGGGCACGACCGCCGCGCAACGCCGCGACGCCGAGCGGCTGATGGAGGCGTTCACCCAGCAGCGGCTGAACCGGATCGACAGCCCGGACGGGCTGGTCGAGATCGAGGAGACCGAGCACGCGGCGTCGTTCTCGAGCGTCCCCTCGGGCGAGGTCGCCGCCACCGACAGGCTCGCGCAGCGGGTCCGTACCGGTGCGGCGAGCGGGCGCACGGCCGGCCGCACGGACGTCAGGTCGCGCGGAGGCGTCCTCGGGGCGAGCGCCCCGCCGACGGTGCGGGTGACGGCGTCGCAGGCGACGCTGACCTTCAGCGAGGTGGCCGACCTCCGGGTGCTCGCCGAGTCGGAGGCCTTCCGCGAGCTGTACGACAAGAGCGACGACGTGCTGGCGCCGATCGAGCCCCGGGTGGTCGAGCGCCCCGCCGCCCGCTGGACGTTCGGCCGCCGACCCGCTGGTGGCGCTGCGGGGCGCCCGCCGGAGCCTGCGGCACGGTGGTGACGGGCGCGGCTCGGCGTCCGGCGACCTGACCTGCCGGTGGCCGCACCACGCCTACCAGGACGTGCCCGGCGTGGTCGACGGCGCCGACCTGGTGCCGTCGCTGGGCAGCGGCTCGGTGCCGCCGGAGGTGCTCCGGCTGGTGCGCGAGGCCGTCCTGCACGACCCGTACCACGACGACTGGCTCACCCTGGCCGCCCCCGCCGTGCGCGACGGCGTGCTCGCCCCGACGTCGGTGTTCAACCGGCTGCGCGCCGAGTCGGTGCTGCGGTTCGGGGCCGACGGCACGCTACGACGGCACCACCCAGGTGCTCTCCGTCGACGTCGCCGGCAGTCCCCGCACCTCGCGGGCGGCGCGCGGGAGGGCCGCGCGGGCGGCCCGCTCGGCGGTGGCGACGGGCACGGGCCGCGCCGTCGCCGACGAGCTGGCGCGGTTCTCGATCCTGCGCGGGGTCGACCCCGACCTGGTCGCCGTGACCAGCTGGTCGCAGCCGTGGGTGCCGCTGTGGCTGGAGTGGCAGGTCGAGGTGTCCGGCCTCGACCCGGACGACGTCGCCGGGTGGACGCTGGGGTCGGTCGACCTCGCCGGGGGCGGCGCGCCCGGCGGGTCCACGCGCACCGTCACCGGCCGGTCGCTGCTCACCACCGGGGCCGCCGTCGCGTTGCGCTCGGCCGTGCTCGACCACCTGGCCGCGCGAGGACGCCCGCGACACGGCCGGCAACGGCGAGATCGACGACAGCACCGAGCAGGCGCTGCGCGACCTCGCCGACGCGGTGCAGCACGTCGACCTCGTGACCGCCGCGCTCGAGCGGGTTGCGCGACCAGCTGCTCGGCTTCGACGACGCGGTCGACGGGCTGCGTGCGCCCGGCGTCGCCGTCGGCCCGGGTGCCGCGACCGGCGCCGACGAGCGCGCCCGCCATGCTGCTGGCCGGGCGGCTGCGCCTGGTGCGCGCCCGGCTCGTCGACGCGTTCGGGCGCACTGCTCGAGGTGCCGGTCGACGGCGTCCGGGTGCCGGAGCGGTACGCCGTCGAGGACGAGCCGGGCGCGCTGGGCCTGCCGCCGCGGCTGCTGCGGCCGGCGCGCTGGCAGTTCCGGCTCGTCGACGCCGCGACCCCCGTCGCGGCGACGGCACCGAGGCCCGGGTCGACCAGATCGACACCTCGCTGCAGGTCAGCCCGGTGGGCGGCTTCCTGCTGCCCGACCACCTCGACGAGACGCCTCGAGGTGTTCGGCGCCGACGGCGAAGCCCCTCGGCGAGCTGCTGCACGAGCCCGTCGGCGGCGGGGTGATGTGGGAGATCGCCGCCGGGCGCGAGGGACCCGCCGACAGCGGCCCGCGGTTCGACCTGACGCCGGCGCAGGGCCCGCTCGGGCTCGTTCGCCGCCGGCGTCGTCGCCGCCGACGCCGCCGAGCGCGGACGCCGGGCCGCTGGCCGGCCTGCCGGCCGGCGAGTCGGCGCTGTCCGCGCTGCTGCGCGCCGATCGACACCACGCTGTGGACGGTGGACACGCTTCGCCTCGCTCGGCGCCGAGCACGTCGTCGGGCCTGGTGGGGCGGCCGATCGCCGTCGTCCGCGCGCAGCTGCGAGCTGCGAGCTGCAGCCGACCGACCGACGTCGACCTCTCCGACCCGGTGCGCGCCGGCGAGTGGGCGAGGGCGCAGGAGTCGTTGCAGCGGTTCGCGTTCCCGGTGCGCATCGGCGAGCTGACCCGCACCGACGACGGCGTGCTCGGCTTCTTCGTCGACGACGACTACTCGCGGCTTGCGGCTCGTCGACAAGGCGATCGCGGGCAGCGCGCGCGACTGCGGGCCGCAGCCGCGGCCAGCTCGGCCTGCATCGGCGCCGCCGGCGGCGTGCCCGGCGTCACGCCGATCGAGCACCCGTACGTCGTCGGGCCGGACGCGGCGCACCCGCCGACGACGCCGACACGCTGCTGCTGCACCTCGGCCAGACGGTGACCCTGACGATCCTCATGCACCCGGCGGGCAAGGCGCACCTGACCTCGGGGCTGCTGCCGCGCAAGCACGTGCGCGCTCGCGCGCGACTGGGTGGGGCCGGGCCTGGCCGCGATCGCGCCGTCGCTGCGCACCGGGCCGGTGCTGGTCGAGACCGACCTCGACCAGGACCAGCAGGTGCGGCTGCCGAAGGTGTCGGTGTTCGGTAAGCAGCCAGAACTTCTGGTGGCGCGACACCCCGGCCACCTGGCGCACGACGCGATCCTGGCCGCCACCCAGACCGCACTGCTGCCCGATCACGCCCGCGGAGCTGCGCGAGGGCTGGATCCGCGTCGCGCCCGACCCGCGCCCGGCCGCCGACGGGGGTGGGACGCCGTGAGCTGACGCGTTCCCTCGCGACCGCGGCCCGCAGCACGCCGACGACGTCCGCGGGCGCACCGCGCACGTGGCGGCCAGGCTGCGCGAGCTGGACCCGGACGCGGCTCACGAGGCGCGCTCGGCACCCCCGGCGCCGCGGCGGGGCCGTCGCCGCGGCCCCGCGGCCGCGCCGAGCGGACGCACCGACCTGTGGCTGCCGATCGGGCCGGGGACGGTGCTGCGCGGGCAGGCCAGCGGCCGCCCGCGGGTGATGGGCCGGATCCGCGCGATCGCGGTGCACCCGCTGGGCGAGCGCGTCTACGCGGCCGCCGCCGACGGCGGGGTCTGGTACTCCGGCGACGGCGGCGCCACCTGGCAGGGCGTGGGCGGGTTCGCGCCGACACCCGGTCTGGTGACCCCGCGGGTGGCGCACCGGCACTCGTGCGGCGCGATCGTGGTGCAGTGGGGCCCGACCGAGGCCTTCGACGAGGTCTTCGTCGGCACCGGCGAGCCGAACGCCGCCGAGGGGCTGCCAGGGGGCTCGCGGCGCGGGCTCGGGGTGCTGAGCGCCGTGGGACCGGTAGCGGCGGACGTCACCGCCGACCCGTGGCAGCTCGAGGGGCGCGCCCAGCTCGAGGGCGCGGGCATCCACCGGATCGCCCGCCGTCCCGGTGGCGGCGCGTTCCTCGTCGCCGCCACGAACGGGTTGTGGCAGCGCGGTGCCGCAGCGGCCGACCCGTACACGCGCGCGACCGGCGCCCCGTTCGCGACGTTCCAGGGCGAGGTGACCGACGTGCTGTGGTGCCCCGCCGGAGGCGGTGTGCCGCAGCGTGTCTGGGCCTACGTGCAGACCGGGTCGCGACGAGGCCTGTGGTTCCGCGACGACGGCGACGTCGACTGGACCCGTGTCTTCACCCCGAACGTCGCCGGCCGGGGCAGGCTCGCCGCGCCCGACCCGGCCACCACGGTCTACCTGATGCGCGACCTCGGGAACGACAACTCGCTGCGCCGGTTCGACGTGACCGCCGCGGCGGTGACCTCGCAGCTGGTCAGCGGCGTGCCGAACGCCGTGAGGACCCAGGGCTTCTACGACATGGCGCTGGCCGTCGACCCGGCGAACCCGCAGCGCGTCGTGATCGGCGGGAGCGGGCTGCGCACGCCCGACCCCGTCGGCACCGCCGCCGAGTTCGACGGCGCGATCTTCACGGGCACCGTCCCGCCGGGTGCGGCACCCGCCTTCACCGGCAGCACCCACATCGGCATCGGCGTGCACGCCGACATCCACGACCTCGCGTACTCGAACGGGGGCGCCCGGCTGTGGGCCGCCTGCGACGGCGGGCTCTACCGCAGCGACAACCCGGCGCAGGTGGCGGGTTTCCGCGCCGTGAACGACCGCCGGCCCGTGATCGAGCCGAACTACCTGGCGGTGCACCCCCGGCTCGAGGGCTTCGTGGTCGCCGGCCTGCAGGACAACGGCACGATCGAGCGCGCGTCGGGCGCGGTGTGGCGCAACCGCGCCGACGGCGACGGCGGCGGCGTGGTGCTGCGCCCGGACTCGCCGGACGTGTTCGTCCACCAGTTCTTCACCGGCCAGTGGGAGCCGATCGACCCGGCCGGCGCGCCCCGGTCTCGCGGGGCAACAACCAGGCCGAGATCGACGCGTCGGTGTTCTACTCCGCGCCCTCGGCCGGGCTCCACACCCGGCCCGGCGCCGCCGCCGGTGACCGTCGGGCAGATCCTGGTCGGCACCACCCGGGTGTGGCTGACCCAGGACTTCGGCACCACCTGGGCGACGCTGCCCACGGGCACCGACGCCGGGCAGCCGGTGCACCTGCCGAACCAGGACGTGCTGCGCAGCGCGGTCGTCGCGTGCCGCTGGCAGGGCGAGGACGAGGCGTGGGTGCTGTGCCTGAACGAGGTCTACCTCTTCAGCCGCACCCCGGGGACCGACACCGCCGCCTCGGTCGGCACCTGGGCGCGCCACCTCGAGGCTGCAGCGCAGCTTCGCCTCGGCCCCGGGCTCGGCCCGCGCCCGGGCGAAGCGGTCACCCACCTGGACCGACCTCGCCGTCGACCCCGACGCGGGCGGCGTGCGACGCGGCCCACGGGGTGCGTTCTACCTGGGCACGACCGGTCGCGTGGACGACCCCGCCGTCGACACCCTGTACTGGTTCGACGGCGACCTGACCCTGCACGCCACCGGCCTGCGCACCGAGGCCGGCGGGGTGCCCGCACCCGTGACGGCGATCTGCCCCGACCCGGCCGTGCCCGGCACCGTGTACGTCGGGACGAGCGTGGGCGTGTGGCGGGGTGTGCGGACGTTCGTGGGCGGTGTGCCGGACTGGGTCTGGACGCCACTGGTGAACGGCCTGCCGGAGGCGCCGGTCGAGGACCTCGCCCTCTTCGACGACGGCGGCGTGCGGCTGCTGCGCGCGGCGATCAACTCCCGCGGGGTCTGGGAGATGCGGATCGGTGCGGACGCGCAGGACCTGACCTACGTGCGGGTGCACGAGGACGACATGCGGCACCGCGCGACCTCGGTGCTGGTGAACCGGACGATGGTCGGCACCCGGTCGTGGCACGCCTCCCCCGACGTCCGCCCGCGACCCGCCGCGACGGCCGTCACGCCACCCACCGCGCCGGCCCCGTGGACGTTCTCGGCCCAACCGCCGCCGGCGCAGCTCAGCCAGTTCCAGGCCGCGTGCCGTGCGCGCTTCGCCGACGTGCGCTTCCGCTCGACCGGTCTGTGGGACAGGTACTTCGACGAGGTGCTGCGCGACCACGGCGCGCCGGTGGTGGCCGGCGCGGTGACGGTGGACCCGGTCTTCTTCACCTCGGTGATGACCGCCCACGCCGGGGCCGACCCGTGGCCGGGCGCGCGGCCGACCGAGGCCGACCTGCACGACCACCTGCCCCCGCTCCCCGAGGGCGCGGTCGGCGCGGCGTCGACCACCGTGCGCGCCGTGCCGCACAAGGTCGACGTGGTCGTGCACCGGCGCGGACTCGACCCCGTCGCCGGGTCGGACGTGCGGGTCACGCTCCTGCGCTGGAGCACGCCGTTCTGGCACTTCTGGAGCCGGGCCCGGCCGGCCGACACCGCGACCTGGTTCACCGGACCCGTGCCGTTCACGGCCGCCGTCAACGAGGTGCTCGACGGCGCGACCGGCGTCCCGACGTCGACGTTCGGCGACGGCTGGTCGTTCGTCGGCAACACCGTGGCGACCCGGCGCCTGTCGCCGCCCGGGACCCTCGACGACATCACCTCGGGCGTGGTCACCTTCGACCTCGACCTCACCGGCGAGGCGCACGACACGGTGGTGCTGCTGGTCGCGGTGATCCGCGCCGACGGGCCCGCGGCGCTGGCACCGGCCACGCTGCAGGACCTCACGCTGGCCAACCCGCACGTCGCCGTCCGCTCGTTGCGGGTCCGGGTCTAGGCCGCACCGAGGAGGGGTCACCATGGCAGTCCGTCAGCACAAGATCTGCACGCTCGCACCCGAGGGGGGCATGCGCGCCGGCACCCGCACGACCACGCGCCGCAGCGGCGACGAGATCGCCACCGGCGAACGCGTCGACAACGTGCGGCTGAGCCCGCTGAGCATGGCGGGCCACGGGTTCGCCCGCGCCGCGGTGGAGCGGCTCAAGCTGTGGGAGAACGGCCGCACCCTGCGCGTGCTGTTCCTCGACGGCCAGTCGAGCGTCCAGCAGAAGGTGGCGCCGATCGCGGCCGAGTGGGAGCAGGTGACGAACCTGCGGCTGCGGTTCGTCACCAGCGGTGCGGCCGAGATCCGGATCTCGCTTCCTGGACAAGGGCTTCTCCTGGTCGACCGTCGGCACCGACGCGCTCACGGTGCCGCGCACCGAGGCGACGATGAACTACGGGTGGCTCGAGCCGAGCACGCCGACGCGCGAGTACGAGCGGGTGGTGCGGCACGAGTTCGGCCACGCCCTCGGCATGATCCACGAGCACCAGAACCCCGACGCGCAGGGCAAGATCCCCTGGGACCGGCCGAAGGTGTACGCCTACTACGCCCAGCAGGGCTGGTCGAAGGCCGACGTCGACCACAACCTGTTCGCGGTGTACGACCGCGACGAGACGAACTTCAGCACGTTCGACCCCACGTCGATCATGGCGTACGCCGTGCCGGACTCGCTCACGATCGGCAGCTTCGCGATCGGGTGGAACACCGCGCTGTCGCAGACCGACCGCGACTTCATGCGGGCGCAGTACCCGGGTGACGACCCCGGCGTCGTCGAGCTCGACACCGCCGGGACCCGGCACGCGGCCGACCTCGCGACCGGGGGCGAGGTCGACACCTACCACTTCACCGTCACCGAGGCCGCGACCTACATCGTCACCACGACCGGCGCGACCGACACGCTGGTGACCCTGCACGGCCCCGACGACAGCGCCGCCGTCCTCACCTTCGACGAGGACCGGGGCGCGGGCGCCAACGCCCGCATCGTGCGCAAGCTGATGCCCGCGGAGTACTGGCTCACCGTCCGCCACCAGCAGCCCGGCGGGGAGGGCGGCTACGACGTCGGGATCAAGCGCCGCAAGGGCTGACGGCGCCGAACCGCGAGGCGCCGCACCGCACCGCACCCGGAGCACCACCACCTGGAGGAGACCGATGTCCGACCTGACCCGCACCGCCCCCGACCGGGCGACGACCGCGATCGCCGCGACGAGCGCGGTGGCGCTGCTGCTGTCGGCGTTCTCGCTCGTGCTGACCCTGACCGACGACGACCTCGACGCCCAGCAGGTCGAGGACCGGCTGGCCTGCCTGGAGCTGCCGGGTCCGAACGACTGCGGCGCCGACGGACGCTGACCTCAGCGTCCCGGCGCGGGTCCCGCGAGGCGTCCTGGGTGCCGTCCTCGGGGCGCGGACGCGCGAGGTCGGAGGGGTCCTCGGGATCGCGGTCGGGTTCGGGGTCGGCACCCACACCCAGGTGCTCCTCGACGGGATCGGCCAGCGGGTCCTCGTCACCGGTCTGCTCGCTCACCGTGTCACCTCCTGGGTCGGACGCCGGGTCGGACGTCGCTCGTCCGCGTCCTACCCCGATCGCGCCGCGCCATGCTCGGGGGACGCCGGGCGTCCAGCCGTCAGGGCGGCCGGTAGGTCATCGCCGGCGAGACGCCGGCGCACTCGTCCCAGGTGAGCAGGACGCTTCGCAGTACAGCTCGACCGCGCACCGGTGGGCGTCCTCGTCGAGGGCGACGACAGCGGACCGCACCCGCTGCACCTGGTCCTGCGCACCGGTCCAGGTCTTGCCGCGCCGCAGCGCGGACACCAGCACCTGCGTCTCGTCGTCGGCGAGGCCGTGGACCGCCCGGGCGACCTCCTCGCGGGAGGTCTGCAGCGGCTCGTCGTGACGCTCGCGGCGCCGCCTGCCTGACCTGCGACCGGCCACGAGGGCGCCACCGAGGGCGACCGTCTCGACCAGCGCCGGGTCGACCAGCTGGGCGAACCGCAGCGGCGGCGGGTCGGGCAGCGGGATCGGCCACGGGCGCAGCCGCTCGTAGAGCACGAACCGGTCGAGCAGGTCGACGACCAGCTCGATCCGCTGGCACTGCGGCGCCACCCGGTGGAAGGCGTCCTTGGCCTTGTCCCCCACGTCGAGCAGGTACTCCAGCCGCTCGGCCCGGTCGAGCTTCCAGTGCCGCAGCGCCATCCGGACGTCGAGGTGGCTCGCCACCAGCCACAGGCCCCGGGTGCGCAGGCACCGCTGGGTGCCCGGACGTGCCAGCCAGATCGCGGCGCTCTGGACGTAGTCCTTGATCTGCTGCCAGTGGCCGGCGCGGCGCACCACGTCCGGGTCGGTCGACCCGGCCTGCACCGCGTCGTAGGCCGACGCGAACTGCTCGACGTTCATGCCGAACAGGTGGTGCCACGTCGCGTCGACGACGACGCGTCCGACACCGCTGGCACCTCGTCGACGAGGTGGCCGTCGTAGGCGCCGATGACGCCGAAAGCCCCTCCGGGAGCCGCGTGGTCGGTCGCGGCGGCGATGACGAGCGGTGAGACGCGCGGCGTGCCGGCGCGCGGGTACTCCTCGACGTCGACGCCG
Source organism: uncultured Actinomycetota bacterium (assembly GCA_963715595.1). Classification (GTDB taxonomy): domain Bacteria; phylum Actinomycetota; class Actinomycetes; order Actinomycetales; family CAWJMD01; genus MFD01275-22. The sequence continues at coordinate 467,355 of OY970255.1, read as the reverse complement.
TCGACGGGGAGGGTCCCGTCCAGGGCGGACGGGACGACGACCGCTCCCTCGTGCATGTGGTCGGGGAGCACGGTGACCGGGCCGTTGCGCCCGCACAGCACCGGGCGAGGGCCTTCCGGCCGGTGACACCGGACCGCCCGCGTGCCACGCTCTGGGGGTGAGCGCTGCCATCGTGTACTGGCGGCCGGGCTGCCCGTTCTGCCTGCGGCTGCGCCTCGGCCTGCGCCTGACCCGGACGCCGCACCGGCTGGTGAACGTCCACGAGGACGCCGGGGCCTCGGCGTTCGTGCGTGCGCACAACGGCGGTGACGAGCTGGTGCCCACCGTGGCGATCGGCGACCTCGTCCTCAGCAACCCCTCCGTGGGGCAGGTCAGGCGGGCGCTCGCCGGCGGCTGACTCGCCGGCGCCTGAGCCGGCACACACGCGGTCAGGCACGACGAAGGCCCCGCAGCAGCCCGTGTCCGCGCACACAGAATGTGCGCTGACCCGGCGGTGGGCCTGCCGGACGTCAGGAGGACGACGCACCGAGCAGCCGCCGCGCCGTGTCGTCGGCGGGGAACACCAGCTCGACCCGCAGCTCGTCCAGCGTGACGTCCGCCGCACCGCCGAAGTGCGCGACGACGGAGATGGTCCGCACCACCTCGTCCCCGAGCCGGAAGTGGGGGCACAGGACCCTCCCCACGGGAGTGGATGGTGACGGGTCCAGGTGCCGGACGGCGTCGGTGGCGAGGTCGACCAGCCCGGACAGGACCTCGTCCCCCGGATGGCGCGCCGCGTCCGCCGCGAGGCGGGCCACCCCGGCGACGGCCACCTCGTCCCAGTTGGCGATCGTGTCGCGCCATGCCCCGGCGTAGACCAGCCTCACCAGGTTGCGTTCGGCGTCGGGCGGCAGCAGACGTCCGGCGGCGGAGTTGCGGCGCACCACGTCCCAGTGCCGGTCGATGACGTACGCCGGGTAGGGCTCGTGGCGGGCGAGCATCTGCTCGATCGCGACGGAGAAGGCTCCGAGGTCCGGGTCCGCGAGGGGTGTCTCGGGATAGGCCGGGGCCAGACCGGCCTCGCCGAGCAGCCGGTTGGTCTCCCGGAGCGAGAGACCCAACGCCGCCGAGAGCCGCTGCACCATGTCGCGGCTCGGGCGCGACCGACCGGTCTCCAGGAACGAGACGTGCCGGGAGGTGGTCCGGGCCGCGAGGGCCAGCTGCAGCTGGCTGAGGCCGCGCAGGCGCCGTCGTCGGCGCAGCGACGAGCCGAAGGGGGTCGTCATCACGGACACCGCTGACGGGCTCACGGCGACATCGTCGCGGCCGGGTGCACCGCAGCGCCATTCCCTGTCCGGGAATCGACCCGTGTGCGCTGCAGGTGGTCCCGTGGTGGCTCCCGACAGGACGACCAGAGGTGAGCAGCATGAGGATCTCGACCGGCATCGACGTCGACGCCCCCGCCGAGGTGCTGTGGGAGGTGGTCGGTCCGCAGTTCGGCCACGTCGGGCGGTGGGCCCGGGCGGTCGACGCCTCCGAACCGGTGGGTGAGGTGGGTCGGTCCGGCAGCGGTCGACGGTGCGTCGTCCGAGCCCCTGGGTTCGACGCCCTGACCGAGGAGCTGCTGGTCTACGACGAGGGGGCGCGGACGCTGTCGTACCGGGCGGACGCCGGCATGCCGCGGTTCGTCCGGTCGGCTCGCAGCACCTGGCGGGTCCGCTCGCACCCGGGAGGTGGCAGCCGGTTCGACCTGGCGGCCGACCTGGAGCTCGCGGGCGCGGCGCGTGCCTTCATGCCCGTGCTCGCCGCCTACCTGTGGGGGGTCGGACGCCTGACGGCGCAGGACCTGCGCGTCTACGTCGAGACGGGCCGGGCCCGTGAGAGCGGGGCCGGCCGGGCCCTGCTGGACGTCGTGCGGCCCACCTCGCGACCGGCGCTGCGACGGGTGGTCGCGGTGAACGGGGCGTTCAGCGTGGCGTGCGGGGCCCTCTCGCCGCGGCCCCCACGTGGTGGTCCGCCCAGCTGTCCGACGCCCCGTCGGTGGCGATCCTCGCCGTCGGGCTCGGGCTGGTCGGCTACGGGGCCGTTCTCGCTGCGCTCGTCCGCCGCCAGCACCTGAGGAGAGGACTCGGCCGGATCCTGGCGGGCCTGGACGCTGCCTGGGTCGTGGCGACGGCAGCGCTCCTGGCGGCCACCGGGTCGACGACCACGACGGCCGGGACGCTGTCCCTCCTGGGCACCGCGGCCGTCGTGGGCCTGCTGGGTGGGCTGCAGTGGGTGGCCGCATCCACCACCCGTAGGACGCGAGGCCCGGCGGAACGAGGGGTCACCGCCGACCAGGCGTGAGTGCCTGGTCCAGGCGGTCTACACACTGCTCGAGCTGGCCGAAGACGCCCCGTACGTCGGTCGGTCGTCCGGCCCAGCCACACGACCCTCGCCCACCTGCTCGGTGCCCGGCGGCCGTCCGTGTCGCGGGTGCTCGCCGGGCTCGCCGGGCTCTACGACCGGCGGACCGCACGACGAAGGCCCCCAGGTGACCTGGGGGCCTTCGTCGGTGGAACTGTTCTCACTGTGTAGCGGGGGCAGGATTTGAACCTGCGACCTCTGGGTTATGAGCCCAGCGAGCTACCGAGCTGCTCCACCCCGCGTCGCAGGTACGAGGTTACGTCCCGGTGACCGCCAGGGCAAATCCGCACCCGCCTCGCGCTCAGACGGCCACCGCCGTGAGCAGGAGGTACTCCCACGCCATCGCGGTGCCGCCGTCCAGGTGCCGCCGGGCCAGGTCGAGCACCGCGGCGTCGAGCGCAGCCGCGCGCCCGGCGTCGTCGGCGACGGCCCGGTACGCCATCAGCGTCGGGCCGTAGCGGTCGCGGAAGAAGTCGCGGAAGTCCTCCGCGGTCGCGAACCGGTCGACCACCAGCTCGCCGCACCGCCACGACGTCGGTGACCCGGTCGCCGAGCAGCCGGCGCACGTGGTCCTCCTCCCCCCACAGCGGAGGGGGCGAGGCGCCGGGCGGGGGTGGTGCGACGAACGGCTTCAAGGTCGCGCAGCAGCTGCCCGATGAAGCCCTGCGGCGTCCAGCTGAGCAGGCCGAGGCGCCCGCCCGAGCGCACCACGCGCACCAGCTCGTCGGCCGCCTGCTGGTGGTGGGGGGCGAACATGATCCCCACGCACGAGAGCGCGACGTCGAACTCGTCGTCGGCGAAGGGCAGGTGCTCGGCGTCGGCCTCGCGCCACTCGACGTCGAGACCGGCCGCTGCCGCCCGTCCCCGCGCGAGCAGGTCGGGCGTCAGGTCGCTCGCCACCACCCGCGCACCGGCACGCGCCGCCGGCAGCGACGCGTTGCCCGTGCCCGCCGCGACGTCGAGCACCCGCTCGCCCGCCCGCACCCCGACGGCCTGCACCAGCACCGGCCCGAGCGCGGGGATCACCTGGTCGGCCACGGCCCCGTAGTCGCCGCTCGCCCACACCGCGCGGTGCCTGCTCTTCAGGGCGAGATCCGCCTCGTCCGTGATCGTCATGGTCTGTCTCCTCGTCCTCCGTCGCCGGTCGGCCGGCTGGGGACGACGCTACGAAGGTCGTTCGGGCGCACCTAGTTCCAGATCTGTACCGTCGGGGGCGACGGGTCTACCGTCGACGGATGGGCGCCCCGTACCGCCAGTTCTGCCCCGTCTCGAAGGCGATGGAGCTGCTCGACGAGCGGTGGACGCTGCTGCTCGTGCGCGAGCTCGTCGTCGGCAGCGAGCGGTTCAACGACCTGCGCCGCGGCCTGCCGCGGATGTCGCCGGCACTGCTCAGCAAGCGCCTGCACCTGCTCGTGCGCGCCGGTGTGGTCGAGCGCGTCGTCGACGGCCCCGACGTCCGCTACCGGCTGACCGAGGCCGGACGCGACCTGCGGCCGGTGGTCGAGGCGCTGGGCGCCTGGGGCACCCGCTGGATCGGCGACCTGGGTGAGGCCGACCTCGACCCGCACCTGCTGATGTGGGACGTGCACCGCAACGTGGCGGAGGAGGCCGTGCCCCCTGGCCGCACCGTGGTGCGGTTCGACCTGACCGACGTGCCCGCTGCCGTCGGCCGCTGGTGGCTGGTGCTGACCCCGGGCGACACGGACGTGTGCGACGAGGACCCCGGCCACGCGGTCGACGTCACGGTCACCTCGACCCTGCGCGACCTGACGCGCTGGTGGCGCGGCGACCTCACCTGGGGTGCCGCCCTGCGCGAGGGCTCGGTGCGGGTGGACGGCCCGAGCCCGCTGCGCCGCCAGCTGCCCGGGTGGTTCCGGCTCTCCCCGTTCGCCGCCGTGCCCCGCGCCGAGCAGGGGGCCGTCACCGTCGCACCGTGACGCCCCCTGCAGCGGCGGCATGCCGATCACGGCGTCGTGGCGGTCCCGGCGATCTCGTCCTGGGCGACCGTCGCCGCCTCGATGGCGTCGGCGAGCTTCTCCTGCGCGTCGCCGTAGGCCGCGAAGTCGCTGGCCGCCAACGCGTCCCGCGACTCCTGCAGCGCCTCACCCGCGGTTCGCAGCGCGGCGTCGAGCCGCTGCTGGGCATCGCCGGACGGTGTGCCCGCGCCGTCGTCCGGAGGCGTTCCCGGCTCGCCGTCGACGGGTGGGGTGCCCGCGTCGCCGGTGTCGGCGCCGGAGTCGCCGCCGAAGACCTGGTCGAGCGCCTCCTGCAGCGTGTCGGCGTACCCGATGTCGTCACCGAAGGCCACCAGCACCTTGCGCAGCAGCGGGATCGACGTGCCCTCGGTGGAGCGCACGTACACCGGCTGCACGTAGAGCAACCCGTCGGCGACCGGCAGCGTCAGCAGGTTGCCGCAGCACGACGTCGGAGTTGCCGTCGCGCAGGCGGTTCAGGTCGAACTGCACGTTCGGCTCGGAGTTGAAGTCGGCCTGCACCTGCCCGGGCCCGGGCGATCGCCGTGCGCGCGGCATCTGCAGCAGCCGCAGCTGCCCGTACCCCTCGGCCCGCTCCCCGGCCTGCGTGCCGGCATCGGCGTCGACCGCGAGGAACCCGGTCAGCACCGACGGTTCGTTCTGCTGCGTCGCCTGCGGGATGTAGCTCGTCGTCAGCGAGAACGACGGCGCGTCCTGCCCCGGCATCTGCAGCGTCAGGTAGTACGGCGGCTGGTTCGCGTCCGGCCCGGTCGTCGGTGCCGCGTGCGCGTCGGTCGGCTCCTTCGGGACCTGCCAGCCGGTCCTGCGCCGAGAAGAACTCGCCGGGGTCGGTGACGTGGTACCGGCCGAGCACCTCGCGCTGCACCTTGAACAGGTCCTCGGGGTAGCGCAGGTGGCTCATCAGGTCGGCCGTCGATCTCCGACATCGGCTGCACCGCGCCGGGGAACGCCGTGCGCCAGGCCTCGAGGATCGGGTCCTCCTCGTCCCACGCGTACAGCGTCGACCGTGCCGTCGTAGGCGTCGACGGTGGCCTTGACCGAGTTGCGGATGTAGTTGACCTCGCCCTGCGCGGCCACCAGCGCGGCTGACGTGTCTGGGTCAGCCGGTCGGTCGTGGCGTCGTCCAGCGGCTGCAGGTCGGAGTACGGGTAGGCGTCCGTCGTGGTGTAGCCGTCGACGATCCACACGACCCGGCCGTCGACGACCGCCGGGTAGGGGTCGCCGTCGAGGGTGAGCAACGGTGCGACCTTCTCGACCCGCTCGCGCGGGGTGCGGTCGTAGAGGATCTGGGACTCGGCGTTGACCGTGTCGGACAGCAGGATGTTCTCGTCGCGGAACTTGATCGCGTACAGCAGCCGGGTGAACCCGTCGCCCATCCGCGACGCCGCCGTCGCCGGCGAACGTGTAGTTCGTGCTGGTCGACCCCTCGCCCTCGTCGGTCGGGTAGTCGAGCTCGCGCTGGCCTCGCCGCCCTCGGGGCACCGACGATCGAGTACTGGCGGCGACATCTCACCGAAGTAGATGCGCTGCTCGAAGTCGCCGAGCGGCCCGGACGACGGGATGCCGGCCTGGAAGAAGGCGGGCTCGCCGTCGGCCTCGCGCTGGTTGCCGAACGCCGCCACGACGCCGTAGCCGTGGGTGTAGACGGTGTGGTCGTTGACCCAGTTGCGCTGGCGCGGCTGCAGGCCGCCGAGGTCGAGCTCGCGGACGGCGATGACGATGTCGCGCACGCTCGCCGTCGATCTCGTACCGGTCGACGTCGAGGGAGTCGGGGAAGTCGTAGAACTGCCGGATCTGCTGGAGCTGGCGGAAGGTCGGCTCACCAGGCCGGGTCGAGCAGCCGGATGCCGGCCGCCGTCTGGGCGTCCTCGGCCAGGCCGCCGACCTCGGCGCTCGCCTCGGCCGCTCGTAGTCGCTGACCCTCGACGCCGTCGAGGCCGTACGCGGTCCGGGTCGCCTCGATGTTGCGCTCGATGTAGGGCGACTCCAGGTCTGCTGGCTCGGCCGGACCGTGAACCGCTGGACCAGCGCCGGGTAGATCGCGCTCAGCCCGACGGCGGCGACGATCATCAGCACCAGGCCGTACGAGCGGCAGCCGCCACCCGGCCCGCGCGAACAGCGGCACCAGGAACAGCAGCGCCACCGTGATCGCGATCACCGCCAGGATCGTCTTGGCCGGGATCACCGCGTTGACGTCGGTGTACGACGGGCCGGTGATCAGCTCGCCGTCGACCGAGAGCAGGGCGTAGCGGTCGAGCCAGTACGAGCCGGCCGCGCCAGCAGCAGGACGGCGGCCAGCACGCCGAGGTGGCGCCGCGCCGCCAGCCGTGGTGCGCGAGCCGCCGCGGGCCTGCAGCCGGATGCCGCCGTACAGGTAGTGCGTGGCGACCGCGCTGAGCAGCGCCAGCACCAGCACGGCCACGCCGAAACCGGTGAGCATGCGCAGGAACGGCAGCGTGAAGACGTAGAAGCCGACGTCCATGCCGAACTGCGGGTCGGTCTCGCCGAACGGCTGGCGGTTCAGGAACAGCAGGACGGTCTGCCACTGCTGCGCCAGCGCCGACCCGGCGAACAGCGCCAGGCCGCCGGGCAGCGCGACCAGCACGAGCCGCCGCAGCGGCTCCAGGCTCGCGCGGTACCGGTCGAGGCTGGCCTGCTCGTCGTCGACCGGCGCGTACACCGGTCGCGAGCGGTACCCGATCAGCAGGCTGGACGCGACGGCCGCCGCCATCACGCCGCCGCCGAGGACGAACAGCGCCACCTGCCAGGTGATCTTGGCCGTGTAGACGCCCCGGAACCCGAGCTGGTCGTACCAGAGCACGTCGGTCCAGATGCCGGCCACCAGGGACAGCAGCAGCACCAGCGCGCCGAGGATCACCAGCGTGCTCACCAGCGGTGAGCGGCGACCGGGCGGGCGGGCCGCGGGCCGGGCGGCGTGGGCGGGGTGGTGCGGCGAAGCTCACGAGCGGGTCACCTTCGATGCGTCGGGGACGTGCGTGCGGACGAGCGGATCGGGCTGGAGGGCGGGCTGGGGGGCGGCGGCGGGACGACCAGGTTCCCACGCGTGCCAGGATCGACCGGTGGCCGACGACGAGGACCTGACGACTCCCGGGACCCCCGCGGGCAGCCCGCTCGACCGCGCGGTGCGCGAGCTCGAGCGGCACGTGGCCCGCGGCGGCTGGGACGGACCGATGCGGGTGTTCGCGCTCATCCGCACCGCCCAGGCGATGGCGGACGACCCGGCGCTGCGCGCGCAGCTGCCGCCCGACCTGGTGGCGACCGCCGACGAGGACCCGACGAGCATCACCTCGGTGGAGCAGGAGGGCCTGCCCGACGGCGACACGATCGAGGACGTGCTGGGCCGCATCTCCTGGCCGCCCGCGGTGCACGGCGCGGCCGTGGTGGTCGAGCGCTTCGTGGTGCCGCCGGAGGCCGAGCGCGACCTGCCCGATGACCCCGAGGCGGCGCTCGCCGCGCTGATGGCGCACCCGGCCCGCCAGGACGTGCGGCTGGCCGTGGGCGTGCTGCGCGACGGGACGTCGTCGTGCGCGGTGCGCACCCGGGCCGCCGACGACGACGCGTCGGTCGGCACCGGCGCCGACGTCGCGCCGGGCCTGGTGGCGGCGCTGCGCGACACGCTGGCCTGACGGCGGCGGCCGGGTGGCATCCTCGTCACCCCCCGCACGTCGGGAGGTCGGCGACGGCGTCGCGGTCCTGGCCGCCGATGGCCTCGACGGCCGCGCGGGCGTCCTCGAGGGTCTCGACCCGCACGACGCGCAGACCGTCCGGCACGTGGCCGACGACCTCGTCGCAGTTGGCGGCGGGCGCGAGGAACCAGTCGGCACCGGCGTCCTCGGCACCCACGAGCTTCTGCTGGATGCCGCCGATGGGGCCGACGGTGCCGTCGGAGTCCATCGTCCCGGTGCCGGCGATGCGCTCGCCGCCGGTCATCGCGCCCTCGGTGAGCTTGTCGACGATGCCGAGCGCGAAGATCATCCCGGCGCTCGGGCCGCCGATGTCCTCGATCCGGATCGAGACCTCGAACGGCAGGTCGTAGGTGGGGTCGATGAACACCCCCATCACGGTGCGGCCGTCGGCCTCGCTGGTGGGGAAGGTCGCCTCGGCCGGCGTGCCGCCACGGGTGTACCCGATCGTGACGTCGTCGCCCGGCTCGACCTCCTGCAGCAGGTCGCGCAGCTCGGGCAGGTCGACCACCGGCGTCCCCTGCACCGACGTCACGACGTCGCCGTCGGCGAGCGCCGACGAGGCGCCGGAGCCCTCGGTGAAGCCCGCGACGGTGAGCGTGGTGGGCACCTGGACGCCCAGCTCGTCGAGCGCCGCCACCGTGGCGGTCTCCTGCGAGGTCACCATCTCCTGCGCGTTCTGCTGGTCGACGTCCTCCTGGCTGACCTCGGGCGGGAACAGCTCCTCGGTCGGGCGCACGGCGACGGCGGGGTCGAGCCACCCGCGCACGACCTGCCAGACGCTGACCCGGGTGCCGGGCCCGCCCTCGACCCGCACCGTGAGCAGGTCGAGGCTCCCGGACGTCGCGTAGGTGTCGCGGCCCTCGACCGTGATCAGGGGCGTGCCGTCGGGGCTCGAGAGCACGTCGACGACCGGGCCGGGACGCATCAGGGCGTACGGCATCGGCAGCAGCGACACCACCGCCAGCAGCACGACCGCGGCGACGCCGGCGAGCACCATCGCCCAGGTGCGGGGGTCCATCCGCGGCGTGGGCGGGGTGTACCCGCCGTACGAGGACGGCGCACCGTACGGGGACGGCTCGCCGTACGGTCCGGGACCACCCGGTCCCTTGCCGAGGTCGACCGGGCGCGCGTCGGTGCCGGTGGCGGTGCCGCCGCCGGGTGCACCGTGGGCGGTGGGCACGGCGGGCTCGGGCCAGGGCCCGGGCGGTGGGGTGCTCACTGGTCCTCCAACTCCTGCTGCCGCCGGCCGTGCGACGGTCCCCTGCGAACGGCGGCGGCCGGCGGGAAGTTCCGGCCCTGCGGTGACGTCCACCCTAAGCGGGCTCGTGCGCGGACCCCGCGCCGGGACGTGCTCAGCGCCGCCGTCGCGCGCGGGCCTGCCGCCACAGCGCCGCGGTGCCGACCACCGCGACCGCCGCGCCGGCCGCCCCGACGGCGGCGTCGACGCGGTCGACCCGCCGCGACGCCAGCGCCCGGCGGCCGCGCACCTGCTCGAGCAGCACGCCGAGGCAGGTCTCGTTGTCGAAGACCGGGGCCCAGCCGGCCGCGCGCAGCCGGGTGGAGCCGACGACCCACGGGTGCACCACGTACGACAGGTCGGCGGCCGGCATCGGCAGCACACCCACCCGGTGCAGCCGCTCCGCCGTGGCGAACGCCAGCGCCGAGGGCAGCTCGACGCGCCGCATGCCGCTGAGCTGCTCGACGGTGCGCCCGTTCATCGCGCCGAGCGAGCCCACCGTGAGCGGCCCCTCGAGCCGCTCGGCCACCGTGAGCGCGACGGCGGAGGCGAGGTCGTCGACGTGGCAGAACTGCCACGCCATCCGGTCGTCGCGCAGCACCAGCAGCCGCGGCGCCTCGAAGTGCCGCGTCACGCACCGTGTCGACGCCGGGTCCGACCAGCGCGGCCGGGCGCACGCACGTGACGAGCAGACCCGGGTGGGCGGTGCCGGCGCGGCGCGCGACCTCCTCGACCTCGAGCAGGTCGCCGACGACGCCGTCGTCGGGCTGGGTCTGCAGCGGCGCGTCCTCGGGCACGGGTTGCGGGGCGTCCGGGGCGGCCCCGTGCACCATCGCCGAGGTCACCACCACCAGGTGCCGGGCGCCCGCGGCGGCCGCCGCGGTCGTGACGGCCTGCGCGGCCCGCAGCACCCACGCCCGCCGTCCGGCGCCGAGCCGCAGCGCCGCCTCGAGGTCGTCGCCCGGGCTCAGGTGCACCACCGCGTCGACGCCGCGCAGGTGCTCGACCACCCCCGGGTCGGCCGGGTCGGCGAGCCGCCACGACGCGTGCTCGTCGCGCCCGGCGCGGCTGTCGACGGCCCGCACCTCCCCCACCCGCGGGTCGGACGCGAGGGCCGCGAGCACGGCCTCGCCGGTCGGGGTGGCGGCGTTCGTGACCGCCACGGCGAGCAGCGTGCTGCGCCGAGAGCGAACGCCGCGCCGGGAACCCACGGGGCCTCCCCGGGTGTTGTCGTCGTGACCGGTGCAGGTGACCGGTCCGGGCCATCATCGTGCAGGGTGGTGACCGGTCGCGCAGCAGTTCGCCCGGTGCGGACGTCCGGGCGGCCCGCGCGACCCGACCGATCGACCGGCGCGACCGCCCACCGACGAGCACGACCGACGAGCACGACCGACGAGCAGCGAGGCAGGGAGCCGACGTGGACGAGCCCGACTTCGACGACCGCGGGTCCGACGACGACCAGGAGCGCCGGCTCGCCGAGCTGATGCGCCGGCTGGGGTCGGGCGAGCTCGACGCCTCCGACCTGCAGCAGCTGCAGGAGGAGATCGGCGGCGCCCTCGGCATCCGCATCGACCCCGCGCAGATGCAGATGGCGATGGCGCAGGTGCAGCAGATGATGTCGGCGCCCAGCACGGGCCCGGTCAACTGGGACCTCGCCCGCGACACCGCCCGCACGACCGTCCAGGCGAAGGGCGACCCGTCGGTCGGCGAGACCGACCGGCGGCACGCCGTCGAGGCCCTGCGGCTCGCGTCGCTGTGGCTCGACGCCGTCACGACGCTGCCCGCACCGGGCGCGAGCGAGCGCGCCTGGTCGCGCTCGGAGTGGGTCGAGGCCACCATGCCGGTCTGGCAGGAGATGAGCCTGCCTGTGGCGCAGCAGGTCTCGGCCGCGATGACCCGCACGCTCGAGCAGCAGATGGGCGACCAGATGGGCTCGCTCGGCGCCGAGGTGCCTGCGGAGGTGCGCGCCCTGATGGGCCAGGCCGGCTCGATGGTCGAGAAGATCGGCGGCTCGCTGTTCGGCGCCCAGCTCGGCCAGGCCGTCGGCACGCTCGCCGGCGAGGTGGTGAGCGGCTTCGACATCGGGCTGCCCCTGACGCCCGCGGGCACCACGGCGCTGCTGCCCTCGAACGTCGCCGCGTTCGGCGACGGGCTCGACGTCCCGCTCGAGGAGGTGCGGCTCTACCTCGCCCTGCGCGAGGCGGCGCACGCGCGCCTGTTCGGGCACGCCGGGTGGCTGCGGGCCCGCCTGCTGACCGCGGTGCAGGAGTTCGCCGCGGGCATCGAGATCGACGCCTCCGCGCTCGAGGAGGCGGTGCGCTCGGTCGACCCGAGCGACCCGCAGGCGCTGCAGCAGGCGATCTCGGGCGGGCTGTTCGAGCCCGAGCGCACGCCCGCGCAGCAGGCGGTGCTCACCCGGCTCGAGACCACGCTCGCGCTCGTCGAGGGCTGGGTCGACGAGGTCGCCGACGCGGCCGCCCGCGACCAGCTGCCCGGAGCGGCCCGGCTGCGCGAGGCGGTCCGGCGCCGGCGAGCCGTCGGCGGCCCGGCCGAGCACGTGCTGGCCACCCTGGTCGGCCTCGAGCTGCGGCCGCGTCGGCTGCGCGAGGCCGCCGCCCTGTGGGGGGCGCTGCGCGCGCAGCACGGGACCGCCGTCCGCGACGAGGTGTGGGACCACCCCGACCTGGTGCCCGGCACCGAGGACCTCGACGACCCGATCGGCTACGCCGAGGGCTGGGCGGCGCGCCGCCAGGCCTCGTCCGAGATGGACGACGCCCTGCGCGACCTGCTCGACGGCGGCTCCGGCGGCTCCGACGGGGACGGGGAGCGGCCCGCCGGCGACGACGCGTGAGCCTGCACGCCGACGCCGTCCGCGTCCTGACCGCCTGGTCGGCGCCCGACGACGACCAGGAGCGGCTGCGCGCCGGCTACCTCGCCCACCTCGCCGCCCACGACGACGCGGTCTGGAAGGCCGGCCCGCCCGCGCACCTGACCGCCTCCTGCCTGGTGCTCGACGCCTCGGGGCGTCGCACGCTGCTCGTGCACCACGCCAAGGGCGGGTTCTGGGTGCAGCCCGGCGGCCACCTCGAGCCGGACGACGCCTCGCTGCGGGCGGCGGCGGCGCGCGAGGCCCGCGAGGAGCTCGGCGTCCCGGGGCTGGTCGTCGCGGCCGAGCCGGCCCAGCTCGACCGGCACGCGCTGTCGTCGGCGTTCGGCCGCTGCCGCGAGCACCTCGACGTCCGCTACCTCGCCGTGGCCCCGGACGACGCCGAGCCGGTGGTCAGCGCGGAGAGCCACGACGTGGCCTGGTGGCCGGTCGACGCCCTGCCGCCCGGCGCCGTGCCCGACCTCGTCCGCGCGCTCGACGCGGCGCGCCGAGCGCTCGCGGGCTGACCGCGAGCGCCGAGGTCGGCGTCCGCCCCCTGCTCGTGCTCCACGGCGTGATCGCACCAGGGGATCACCCCGTGCGCGTGATCCCCTGGTGCGATCAGGCCCGGACGAGCGACGAGGGGTCGACGCCTGCCCCGCCCGCCGCGACCCGGTCGAGCGCCTGCACCCAGTCGGCCAGCAGGTCACCGCCGTCCTCCAGGCCGACCGACAGCCGCAGCACGCCCGGGTGCGGGCTCGCCTCGCCCCGCACCGGACGGTGGGTGAGCGCCGCGGGGTGCTGCACGAGCGAGTCGACGCCGCCGAGCGAGACCGCGTGCGTCACCAGGCGCAGCGACGACGCCACCCGCGACGCCGCCGCGAGACCGCCGGCGACCCGCACCGCGAGCACCGAGCCGGGCCCGGACATCTGGGTGCCGACCAGCCCGAGGGGGTCGGCCCCGGGCACCGACGGGTGGTGCACGGCCTCGACCGCGGGGTGGTCGGCGAGCGCGGCCGCCAGACCGGTCGCGGTCGCCTGCTGCTCGCGCACCCGCAGCGGCAGGGTCGCGAGGCCGCGGTGCAGCAGGTAGGCGCCCATCGGGTGCAGCAGCGCGCCGGTGAGCGCGCGCACGGTCCGCAGCCGGGCGAGCACGCCCTCGCGGCCGGGTGCCACGACCACGACGCCGCCCATCGCGTCGCCGTGGCCGCCGAGGAACTTGGTGGCCGAGTGCAGCACCAGGTCGGCCCCGTGGTGCACCGGCTGCTGCAGCACGGGGGTGGCGAAGGTGTTGTCGACGGCCACGAGCGCGTGCGGGGCGTGCGCCCGGACGAGGGCGACCGTGGCCCGCAGGTCGGTCAGCTCGAGCGTCGGGTTGGCGGGCGTCTCGACCAGCACCACGCGCGTGGTCGGGCGCAGCGCCTCGACCAGCGCCTCGGCGGGGCAGCGACGGGGGTCGGTGAAGGTGACGCGGGTGCCGAGCAGGTCGGTCGCCAGCAGGTGGTCCGAGCCGCCGTACAGCGGGCGGACGGCGACCACGTGCGCCGCGCCGCCGCCGTGCTCGCGCTCCTCCTGGCCGGCGGCGACGAGCACGGCCGACAGGGCGGCCATGCCGGTGCCGTAGGCGACCGCGCCGGCGCCGTCCTCGAGGTCGGCGACGGCGTCCTCGAACCGGGCGACGGTGGGGTTCCACAGCCGGGCGTAGACCGGCGAGGCCCCCGCGGCGAGGTCTCCCCCGCCGGCCAGGTGCTCGTAGCTGTCGCCGCCGGCCGCGACGTCCGGCAGCGGGTAGGTCGTCGACAGGTCGATCGGCAGGGCGTGCACGCCGAGGTCGCGCAGGTCGGCGCGGCCGGCGTGCACCGCGCGGGTCGAGGGGGCGAGGTCGGTGTGGCGCATGGCGTGACGATGGAGCACCGACGCGTCCTCGTGGGTCGCAGCCGTAGGATCTTCGACGATCGCCCGTCCCGCCGAAGGAGCTGCCGGTGACCCCCGCTCGCCGACCGTCCGCGTCGAACCTCGTGCACGGGTCCCGCGGGTCGGGCGGCCCGCTCGACGCCGTCGACACCGTGCTGGTGCGCGAGCTGCGCCGCGACGGCCGCCAGACCAACCAGGCCCTCGCCGACGCCGCCGGCATCGCGCCGTCGACGTGCCTGCTGCGGGTGCGCGAGCTGCAGCGGCGCGGCGTGCTGCGCGGCGTGCACGCCGACGTCGACCTCGCCCGGGTGGGCCGCCCGCTGCAGGCCATCATCGCCGTGCGCATGCGCGCCCACGTCAAGGAGCAGGTGCAGGCGTTCCGGGCCGAGGTGCCGCGGCTGGCCGGCGTGCTGTCGCTGTTCCACGTGTCGGGCAAGGACGACTACCTGCTGCACGTGGCGGTGGCCGACGCCGACGACCTGCGCCGGTTCGTGGTCGACCACCTCACCGGCCACCCGGCCGTGGGGCACACCGAGACCAACCTGGTGTTCGAGCACCTCCCGGGCCGCGCCGACCCGCTCGAGGTCGCTCAGCCCCCGTCGGCCACCGCCTCGACGGCCTCGTCCTCGACGTCGTCCGGATCGTCCTCGACGTCGTCGGGTCCGTCGACGTCCTCGCCCTCCTCGGGCGCGGCCAGGTCGCGGCCGGCGGCCAGGCCCTCGAGGTAGCCACGAGCGCGCTCGGTGCGCGGGTAGGCCTCGAGCAGCCGCCAGAACGCCGGGCCGTGACCGGCCTCGAGCAGGTGCGCGAGCTCGTGCAGCAGGACGTAGTCGAGCACGTACTCGGGCGCGCCCTTGACCCGGTCGGAGATGCGGATCGAGCCGTCGGCCGGGGTGCACGAGCCCCAGCGGGTGCGCTGGTTCGACACCCAGCGGACGCTGGTCGGTACGGCCAGCCCGCCGAGGTGCGCGCTCGACAGCGCGGTGGCCCGGACGAGCAGCGCCTCGTCGCTCGGACGGCGGCGACGCTCCTTCTCGGCCAGGCGCCGGGTCATCAGCGCGACCCACTCGCGCTCCTCGGCGCGGGTGAAGCGCGCCGGGATCGACACCACGACGGTGTCGCCCTCGCGGAACGCGGTGACGCTGCGGCGGCGGCGCCTGCTGCGACGCACCTCCACGTGCTCCATCAGCACACCGTAGACGCCCGCGCCGACGGTGCCCGGGAGCCGCGCACGGACCCCGTCGGCCCGGGTTGACGTGCTCTCGGCGCCCCCTCTAGGTTCTGGCGGACGAAGCCCCCGGTCACGGGTGGTCCGGAG
Organism: uncultured Actinomycetota bacterium; assembly: GCA_963715595.1. Classification (GTDB taxonomy): domain Bacteria; phylum Actinomycetota; class Actinomycetes; order Actinomycetales; family CAWJMD01; genus MFD01275-22. Next base: position 451,934 of record OY970255.1, on the reverse strand, counting down.
GGGAAGCCGGTCCGCACAGCGACGGGGGCTTCGTGCTGCCTAGGCTGGTCCGGTGCCGATCCCGGAGTTCGTCGTCGACCTGCGCCGCAAGGTCGGCACCGACCTGCTGTGGCTGTCCGGCGTCAGCGCCGTGGTGCTGCACGAGGGGCGGGTGCTGCTCACCGAGCGTCCCGACGGCCGCTGGACCGTGCCGTCCGGCATCCTCGAGCCGGGCGAGCAGCCGGCCGTCGCGGTCGTGCGCGAGCTGCAGGAGGAGACGGGCATCGAGATCGAGGTGCTCTCGCTCGTCGACGTGGTGGCGCAGGACCCCGTCAGCTACCCGAACGGCGACCGCGCCCGGTACCTCGACCTGACGTTCCTGTGCGCCTGGCGCTCCGGCGACGCGCACGTGGCCGACGACGAGAACGTCGACGTCCGCTGGTTCGCCCTCGACGACCTGCCCGCCCTCGACGCCCGCAACGGCGAGCGGATCGTCCGGGCCCGCGAGCGCGACCCGTCCGGCCAGCCCTGGTTCGCCCGCTGACCTCGCTGCGGTCGCCGATCAGCGGCCGGTGAAGCGCGGCGGCCGCTTCTCGCGCTGGGCGGCCAGGCCCTCCTGCAGGTCGTCCGAGGCCAGGGTGACCGCCTGGGCGAGCGCCTCCCAGGCGAGCGCGCTCTCGTGGTCGGCGTGCCCCCCGCCGCGCAGCGCGCGGGTGGTGAGACGGGTGGCGACGGGCGCCCGCGAGGCGATCGTCCGGGCGGTCGCGAGGGCGTCGTCGAGCACCTGCGGCGCCGGGACGGCCCGCAGCGCCAGCCCGAGCCGCACCGCCTCCTCGCCGTCGACCAGCCGGCCGGTGAGCAGCAGGTCGCGCGCCACCTGCAGGCCCGCCACCTCGGGCAGCGACCAGGTGGTGGCCATGCCCGGGTGCATGCCGAGGGCGGTGAACGGCACGCCGAGCCGGGCGTCGGACGCCACCACCCGCAGGTCGCACGCCAGCGCCAGCGCCAGGCCCGCCCCGATCGCCGCCCCGTTGACGGCGGCCACCGTCGGCACGTCGAGCGAGCGCAGCGAGAGCCAGTCGGAGTAGAAGGCGTGCATGCGGGTGCGCAGGCCGTCGACCCCCGCGTCGGTGCCGCTGCCGATCCACGAGGTGTCGCCGCCGGAGCAGAACGCCGAGCCCTCGCCGGTGACGACCACGCAGCGCACCGACGGGTCCGCGCGCAGGGCGGCGACGGCGCGCACCCACGACGCCGTCATGGCGGCGTCCATCATGTTGCGCCGGTGCGGCAGGGCGAGGGTGAGCACCGCCACGCCGTCGTCGTGCCGGTCCAGCCGCAGGTGCTCGAGCCGCAGGTCGGAGGGGGGTCGCGGGAGGTCGTCGGAGGTCACGGCGGGCACCCTGCCACACCCCGCGACGCGCCGGGCGGGCGTGCTCGATTCGTGCTCAGCGCGTGCTCGGCTAGGGTGGTCGGCGATCCTGGCCCAGGGTGAGACCAACCCCCGGCCGGACGGGCAGCGTCCGCAACCGGCGGAGCGCACCGCCGCGCCGGACCAGGACACCCGGAGAGAACCGAAGGAGCGTGCCCCATGGCTGAGACCTGGAAGGGCGATTTCTACTGCGTCAAGTGCAAGGAGAAGCGCGAGGCCGAGGGGAACGTCGTCGAGACGAACGGCCGCCGCATGGCGAAGGGGAAGTGCCCGGTCTGCGGCACCAACCTGAACCGGATCCTCGGCAAGGCCTGATCCTCGTCACGGCCTGAGCGGGGGGATCTCCCCCGTCGCTGACGACGGCCGGTACGGACCTGCGGGTCTGTACCGGCCGTCGGTGCGTCCGGCCCGGTGTCCCGGACGATCCTGTGGACGCCCAACGACGTCAAACGCCCTCCTCTGGCAGCATCCGGCCATGGAGTTCCGGTTGCGGCCCGGTCTGGCCCGGGCCTGGCGCGCCCCCGGCCGGCTGCAGGTCGGCCTGCGACCCGACCGCGCCCTGGTGCTCGACGGGCTCGACGCGGGCGACGAGCGGCTGCTCGCCGCCCTCGAGGAGGGCCTGCCCGACCGGCGCCGCCTGCACGCGCAGGCGGCGTGCTCGGACGTGCCGGCCGAGCGCGCTGACGAGCTGGTCGCCCTGCTCGCCGCGGCCGACGTGCTCCAGCCCGCCACCGCCGCCGGTACCGCACCGCCCGCCGACGAGCGGTTCGCCGCGGTGGCCGACGCCCTGGCGCTCACCCGCCCCGCCGCCGACGGCTGGGCGGTGCTCGCGCGCCGGGCCCGCGCCCAGGTGCTGGTCGAGGGCGGCGACCGGGTCGGCCTGCGGGTCGCCCGCAGCCTGGCCGCCGCGGGAGTGGGCACGGTCGTGGTGCGCGACGACACCGAGGTGGCACCCGCCGACACCGGTCCCGGCCTGTACCCGGCCGGCACCGTCGGCGAGCGCCGCGACCAGGTGGCCCGCGCCCTGCTGCCACCGGCCGCGTCCGGAGGGACGCCCGGCGGCGCGGCGCGGCTGCCGTCCGCGGTGGTGCTGGTGGCCTCCGGGGCCGTCCGGCCCGACGCGTACGACCCGTGGCTCGCCGTCGACGTGCCGCACCTGCCCGTGCTCGCGCGCGAGGGGGCGGTGCTGGTGGGTCCGCTCGTGCGCGCGGGCCGCGGGTGCTGCCTGCGCTGCCAGGACCTGCTCCGCACCGACCGCGACCCCGAGTGGCCGCGCGTCGCCGCCCAGCTCGCCGACGCACCACCGGGCCCGCTCGACCCCGTGACGGCCGACCACGCCGCCGTGCTGGCCGCCGGGCTCGTCCTGGCCGCGCTCGACGACCGGCTCGACGAGCACGCGGCGGCGGCACCCGGGCTCGCCCTGGAGGTCGTGCCCGGGTGCGGCGTCCCGGCGACGCGGTCGTGGCCCGCGCACCCGCGGTGCGGCTGCCTGGCGCTGCCGCGCACGACGGCCGCCGGCCCCGTCACCACCACCCTCGGCAGCCCTGCCGGTGCGGTACGCGGGACGGCAGCGACAATGGACGCGTGAGCGACGTTCCGCGCAAGGCGATCGGGCGCACCGCCAGGCTGGCGGCGCTGCCCGTCACCTTCGGCGCCCGCACCGCGTGGGGCATCGGCAAGCGGCTGGGCGGCAAGCCCGCCGAGGCCGTCGCCGCCGAGGTGCAGGCCCGCACCGCCGAGCAGATGTTCAAGGTGCTCGGCGAGCTCAAGGGCGGCGCCATGAAGTTCGGCCAGATGCTCAGCGTCTTCGAGGCCGGCATGCCCGAGGAGCTGGTCGGCCCGTACCGCGCCACGCTCACCAAGCTGCAGGACGCCGCGCCGCCGCTGCCCGCCGCCACCGTGCACAAGGTGCTGGCCGAGCAGCTCGGTCCTCGCTGGCGCCGCTCGTTCACCGAGTTCGACGACACCCCCGCCGCCGCGGCGTCGATCGGCCAGGTGCACCGCGCCGTCTGGAAGGACGGGCGCGAGGTGGCCGTCAAGGTGCAGTACCCCGGGGCCGGTGACGCCCTCGTCTCCGACCTGAACCAGCTCTCGCGGGCAGCCCGGGTGGGCACCGCCTGGATCCCCGGGCTCGAGATCGGGCCGATCCTCGCCGAGCTGAAGCAGCGCATGGTCGAGGAGCTCGACTACACCGCGGAAGCGCAGTGGCAGAAGGCCTTCCACAAGGCGTTCGCCGACGACCCCGACTTCGCCGTGCCGGCCGTGGTGCGCAGCGCCGACCGCGTGATCGTCTCGGAGTGGCTCGAGGGCACGCCGCTGTCGCGGATCATCGCCGACGGCACCCAGGACGAGCGCGACCTCGCCGCGCGCCGCTACCTCGAGTTCCTCTTCCTCGGCCCGTCCCAGGTCGGCCTGCTGCACGCCGACCCGCACCCGGGCAACTTCCGGCTCACCCCGGACGGACGCCTGGGCGTGCTCGACTTCGGCGCGGTCAAGCAGCTGCCCGACGGCATGCCCACCGAGATCGGGCGGCTGCTGCACCTCGCCCTGGAGGGCGACTCGCAGGGCGTGGTCGACGGGCTGCGCGACGAGGGCTTCATCCGGCTCGTCGATGCAGATCGACGCCGACGGCCTGCTGGGGTACCTCGACCCGTTCCTCGCGCCCGCCCAGCACGAGTCGTTCACCTTCACCCGCGCCTGGATGCAGGAGCTGTTCCAGCACATCAACGACCCGCGACGGCCCCAGTGGTCGATCGGCATGAAGCTCAACCTGCCGCCCGAGTACCTGCTGATCCACCGGGTCTGGCTCGGGGGCATCGGCGTGCTCTGCCAGCTGGGTGGCGAGATCCCGGTGCTCGACGTCATCGACGAGCACCTGCCCGACTTCTCCCGCCCCTGAACCCTGGTCGTCGGCCCTGCCCGCCGACCCGGCCGACCGATGAGGTCGCGGGCGCGGGCCGGTCCACCCCTGCGAGGCGGACGACCGTCCGCCGTCCCCGCCCGCAGGAGGACCTCGTGCTCGACCTGACCCCCACCACCGCCCGCACCGCCGCCCTGGTCGACGGCGTGCGCGAGGAGCACCTGGCCGCGCCGACCCCGAGCGACGGGACGACGGTCGCGATGGTGCTCCAGCACCTGCTCGGCCTGGCCGTGGCGTTCCGCGACGCCGCCGCGAAGGTGCAGGGCCCCACGACGCAGACGCCGCCCGCCCCCGTCACCGACCCGCTGCCGCAGGACTGGCGCGAGCAGCTGGTGGCCCGGCTCGACGAGCTCGCCGCCGCGTGGCGGGACGCGTCGGCCTGGGAGGGCATGACGACCGCGGGCGGGGTCACCTTCCCCGCCGAGGTGTGCGGCGTGGTCGCCCTCGACGAGGTGCTGCTGCACGGCTGGGAGGTGGCCGTGGCGACCGGTCAGCCCTACGCGCCGACCGAGACCGAGGCCGAGGCGGTGCTGCCGGTCGTGACGCCCAGCGGCGACGCCGAGGCCGACGCGCAGGCGCGTGACGGGATGTTCGCGCCGGCGCTGCCGGTGCCGGACGGGGCGACAGCCTTCGAACGGGTGCTGCTGCTGTCGGGACGCGACCCGGGCTGGCGCGGCACGATCGTCCGGTGACCCCCGTCCCGTTCTCGGAGCAGACCAGCACGCACCCCGAGACGCTCGACCAGTGGCGCGACTGGCTGGCCGAGCACCACGGCCGCGGGTCGGGGGTGTGGGTGGTGCAGTGGAAGCGACCGACCGGGCGTCCGGCCGTCGGGTACGAGGAGCTGGTCGTCGAGGCGCTGGCGTGGGGCTGGATCGACAGCACCAACGGCACCGTCGACGACGAGCGCAGCCGGATGTGGTTCGCGCCGCGGCGCCCCACCAGCGGGTGGGCGCGCCCGAACAAGCTCCGCGTCGAGCGGCTGCTCGCCGAGGGGCGGATGCGGCCGGCGGGCCAGGCCGCGATCGACGTCGCCCGCGCGAACGGCTCGTGGACGCTGCTCGACGACGTCGAGGACCTCGTCGTCCCCGACGACCTGGCGGCGGCGCTGGCGGCGCACCCGGGCGCCCGCGCGACGTGGGACGCCTTCCCGCGCACCGTCAGACGCGCGACCCTGGTCTGGGTCGTCGAGGCCAAGCGCGACGCGACCCGCGAGCGGCGCGTGGCCGAGGCGGCCGCGGCGACGGCGCGGGGCGAGCGCCCGCGCGGCCCGTGACCGTCCCGGGGATCAGGGCAGGTCAGGGCAGGGCGCGCACCCGGTTGCCGCGGGCGTCGTGGGTGAGCTCGACCCGCCCGAGCGCCTCGAGCAGCGGCGGCACGTACATGCCGAACCGGCCGCGGTAGCCCTTCCGCAGCCCGTAGAAGCCGCCGACGGGGTTGTCGGTCGAGCGGCCCCACGCCTCGACGGTGCCCTCCTTCGGCTCCTTCTTCTCGTCGGCGGCGCCGAGCTCGACCCAGTCGCCCTGCTCGAGCAGCCAGGCGTGCAGGTCGTCGAGGGACCGCAGGTGGTAGCGCAGGGTGGTCGACCCCACCTGGCAGACCAGGGCGGGCGGGTCGGCGTCGTCCTCGGCGTGCATCGTGTACGACGAGGTCCCGGGGGCCGTGGTCAGCTGCCAGGGGTCGTCCTTCGTGCCGGATCCGGTCACGTCGTCCTCCTCGGTGGTGTGCCGTGCGGGGTCGGTCGCGCAGGTCGGGGAAGTCGTCCTCCCAGAACTCGCCCTCGACGCGCTCGGTGCCGGTGGGGTGCCGCCGGGCGTCCGAGGCCCGCAGCTCGACCCGGCGGATCTTGCCGCTGATGGTCTTCGGCAGCTCGGCGAACTCGAGCCGCCGCAGCCGCTCCGTCGCGTCGGTCATGCCGCCATCCTGTCGCCTGCGCGGGACGGCGACCAGGGTCTGCCCGGCCGCGGCGGTGGGTCAGCTCGTCGCGACCCGCGCCCGCGAGGTGACCCGCAGCGGCACGCCGTCGGTGAACGCGTCCATCGCCCAGCCGATCAGCGGCGGCTCGACCGTGGCGTGCAGCGTGACCACAGCGGTCTGCCCGTCCGGGGTGCCGGTGGCGGGGTCGACGACGAGGTCGTCGAACTCGGCCCGGGCGCCGCGGGCCTCGAGGTGGGCGTCGACGGCGGCGCGCACCGAGCGGTCGGTGACGGGCACCGAGCCGGGCTCGGCGCCGCCGGGGAAGTAGAGCTCCTCGGCGATCTCGTCGGCGGCGTCGAGCGCGGCGGCGTCGGCCACCTCGAGCAGCCGCTTGCGCTCCAGGTGAACGGCCGAGGCGCTCACCACGGTGAGCACCAGGGCGAGCGCGATCGTGGCGTAGGCGATGGCGAGCAGCACGACCTGGCCGTCGTCCCCTCCGCCGCGCACTGCGGCCAGGCGACCGCGCAGCACGCCGCTCACCCGCTCGTCCCGGTGAACCGCTCGACCACCGACTCGCCGGTGGCGCGCACCGGCACCCGGGTGGGCACGACGGCGTCGACGAACGCCGGGACGCCGGGCAGCACGACGTCGACCTCGACGGTGACGCTGACGCGCGTCTCGGGGGTGGTGCACGGGTCGGCCGCGCAGACGACCTCGATCGCGGGACGCGGGTCGTCGGCGCCGCCGAGCCCCTGGTCGCGCAGGGCGAGGTCGACGACCGCCTCGACCCGCTGCGCGGCCTCCTGCTCGGACGGGGCGCGGGCGAGCACCCGCGCGGCCTCGCGGGAGGCGCCCTCGACGGCGAACGAGGCCGCCTGCACCTGGCCCAGGCAGATCACCAGGTAGACGACGGGCACGAGCAGCAGCACCCCGAGGGTGACGAACTCGAGCACGGCGCTGCCGTCGTCGCCACGGACCCGGCCGGCCCGGTCGCGGACCCGCGCCCAGCAGCCGCTCACGGCGCGCATCACGGGGCCGCCACCTCCTGCACGCCGTGGCCGGCGAGGTCGAGCCCGCGCGAGGGCCCGAGCAGGCCGATGACCGGGAGCGGCGAGCGCACCCGCACCTGCACGACCGCGACGCCGTCGACGTCGGTCGTCGTCGCCGTGACGTCGTCGGCGTAGCGCGGCGACAGCGACAGGCCGATCAGCTCGCGGGTGCGGGCCGCGCCGTCGGCGGGCGTGCGGTCGGCGAGCGCGCCGAACCGCGCACCCTCGGACGCGCAGTCGACCAGCGTGTTGCGCACGTGCAGCACGACGGCGAGCTGCACCACGCCGACGAACACCAGCGTCAGCAGCGCACCGACGAGCACGAAGTCGACCACGGCGGAACCGGAGTCGCCGCGGCAGCGACGGGCGGGCGCTCGCACGACGGCTCAGAAGCTGGTGACGCGGTTCATCGCCTCGGTGAACACCTGCTCGAGCTGGTCGCCCGCCAGCGCCCAGATGCCGATGACGAGGCCGGCGGTCATCAGGGTCACCATCACCCAGCCCGGCACGTCACCTCTGTCGCCCTCGTGGCGGACGGCCTCGAGCCGTCGTCGCAGCGCGCGCGCGATCGCGTTCGTGGTCATGCTGTTTCCCCCTTGTTCCGGGTGCGTCGGGCCACTCGATCCACCTCGTCAGCCGAGGTCCAGGCTCAGCACCGCGAGCCCAGGGTAGACGGCGAAGACGACCGTGACCGGCAGCACGAGGAACACCACCGGCACCATCATCGCGATCTCCTTCTTGCCGCCGGTCTCCATCAGCTCGCGGCGACCGGCCTCGCGCACGTCCTGCGCCTGCGCGCGGAGCACGTCGGCCAGCGGCGTCCCGCGCTCGACGGCCACGGCCACGCCGTCGACGAAGCGGACCAGGATCGGCAGGCTCGTGCGCGAGGCGAGGCCCTCGAGCGCCTCGACCAGGGTCGCGCCGGCGCGGGCGTCGGCGAGGGTGCGGCGCAGCTCGACGGCCAGCTCGCCGCTGGTGGTGCGGGCGACCCGCTCGAGGGCCCCGATGGGCCCCTCGCCGGCACCGACCGACAGGGCGAGCAGCTCGGCCACGGTGGGGAACTCGGTGAGGATGCGCTCCTCGCGGCGGCGGACCGCGCGACTCAGCAGCTGGTCGCGCCCGAAGACACCGACCAGCAGGCCGATGACGACCATCGCCAGCATGGGCAGCGGGTTCAGGCCCTGCCGCGCACCGACCAGCGCGGCACCGGCGAGACCGGCCGCGAGGCCGAGCGCGCCGCCGACGACCTGCTGGGCGCGGAACTGCTCGACCGTGGTGGCGCCGCCCAGCTGGTCGAGCCGCCGGCGCACCGTGCCGGGGCCGCCGCTGAGCCGCTCGACCCAGCGCACGGCGTCGCCCATGACCGGGCGCAGCAACCGCTCGAGCACGCCGAACGGCGTGCGCACCGGCGCCTGGCGCAGCAAGGTCGAGGGCGCCGCGACGTCGCGGACGTAGGGCGCCAGCCGGTCGTCGAGCGTGGGACGGCGCATCATCGGCAGCCGGACGAGCACGAGCCACGCACCGAGCCCGCCCACGAGGCCGATCAGCGCACCGCCGAGGACTCCGCTCACCGCAGCACCCTCGTCTCCTCGGGCAGGCGGCCGACGCGCACCATCACCCGGTACGCGACCACCGACAGGGCGGCGCCCACCGCGAGCACGGCGACCCCGGTGGGCCTGTTGTACGCCTCGACCGCCTCGGGCCGTGACGCCAGCAGGGCGAGCACCACCCACGGCGCCGCGACCGCGAGCCGGGCGGCGTTGACCGTCCAGCTCTGCCGCGCCTCGAGCTCGGCCCGGGTGCGGGCGTCGTCGCGCAGGAAGGCCGACAGCGTGCGCAGCAGCCGCCCGAGGTCGCTGCCGCCGACCTCGCGGGTGAGGCGCAGCGCCTCGACGATGCGGTCGGCCACCGGGTCGGCCAGGTGCTCCTTGAGCCGGTCGAGGCAGTCGGTGAAACGTCCTGTGGCGCGGTAGTCCTCGCCGAACTCACGGAAGGCCGGACGCAGCTCGGCGGGCCCGCGGTCACCGAGCTGGGTGAGCGCCTCGGGCAGCGACAGACCCGCTCGGATGCCGGACGTCAGGTGGTCGACCGCCTCGGGCCACAGGTCGCGCACCATCGTGCGCCGGCGCCGGGCCCGGGCCCGCACCAGCGCGATCGGCGACCAGGCCCCGAGCCCGCCGAAGCACAGCGCGATCGGCGGGGACGACGAGACCGCCAGCACCAGCAGCGTGGCCGCCAGCCCGGCCGCGCCGCAGGTGAGCAGCAGCGCGCGCGGGCCCACCGAGGCCATGTCGGCCTGGTGCAGCTCGTCCTGCAGGCGCGTGGTCCAGGTGCTCGCCGACGGGTCGGCCGGCGGCCGGTGCGACGGCGTCCAGGCCGACCACCAGACGCAGAACAGACCGGTGCCGAGGAGCAGACCGACGAGCACGCCCACGACGCCCGCGCCTCAGCGGTTCTCGTGGCGCAGGAGGCGGACGAGGTCGATGCCGGCGCGCTCGAACCGGTCGGGGTGGGGTGGGTACCCGTCGGCGCGCACGAGCTGGCCCTGCCGGGTCGTGAACACGTCGGCCGTCTCGACGACGTCCTGCTCGACGCGCCCGGGTACGGCGACGACCTCGCGCACGCGCCGGGTGCCGTCGGCGTCGAGGGCGAGGTGCACGACCAGGTCGATGCAGCCGGCCACCGTGGGGACGACGAACCTCGACCCGACGTTCTCGCCGGCCAGCAGCGGCAGCGTGCACATCTTGGTGATGGCCTCGCGCGCGCTGTTGGCGTGGATGCTCGCCATGCCGGGCAGGCCGCTGTTGAGGGCGATCAGCAGGTCGAGGCTCTCGGCCTGGCGCACCTCGCCGACGACGATGCGGCTGGGGCGCATGCGCAGCGCCTCCTTCACCAGCCGGCGCAGCGGGATCTCGCCCGTCCCCTCGAGGTTGGCCTGCCGGCACTGCAACGAGACGCAGTCGCGCAGAGGGATCTTCAGCTCGAAGACCTCCTCGCACGTGATGACGCGCTCGCGCGGCGGGATGGACGCGGCGAGGCAGTTGAGCATCGTGGTCTTCCCCGCCTGGGTGCCGCCCGAGACCAGGACGTTGAGCCCGGCGGCGACGGCCGCGTCGAGGAAGTCGGCGCACTGGCGCGTCAGGGTGCCGAGCGCCGACGAGGTCGTCGAGGCGGTCGGCCTTGACGACGAACTTGCGGATGTTGACGGCCCAGTGCCGGCGCGTGATGTCGGGGATCACGACGTGCAGGCGGCTGCCGTCGGTCAGCATCGCGTCGACGAAGGGCGAGCTGAGGTCGACCCGGCGCCCGGACGACTTCAGCATCCGCTCGACCAGGTCGCGCACCTGGTCGTGGGTGAGGATCGTGGTGGTGAGCTCGGGGACCCCGTCGCGGGCGACGAACACCTTGCCGGGCTCGTTGATCCAGACCTCCTCGACCCGCGGGTCGTCGAGGTACTGCTGCAGCGGCCCGAGCCCGGCCACGACGTCGAGCACCGTCTTGACCGCCGCGGTCGCGGTCGTGCAGCGGCGGCAGCGCCGCCGGACAGCGAGCGGGCGTCGTAGTCGGCCACCGCCTCCTCGACCAGCGCCCGCACGTCGCCCACGTCACGCGAGGGATCGACGCCGCGGCGCCGGATCAGCTCGCGGACCTCCCTCTCGACGATCGTGACCGCGTCCACGCGCTCGCTCCCCCCGACACCGCCCCCGACAGTCCGCCGCGCACACTAGACCGTCAGCGGTGATCAATGCCAACAGTCATCCACAAACGGACGGGTCCACCACGGGGAGCGGGTGATCTACCTGTTCCGTCCGCGTGGCCACGTCGAGCCGGAGCTCGTCGCGGCCAGGCCAGGCACCGCAGATCAGATGTGTCACCTCTCCGCGCAGCAGGCCCCTGGGCCTGGAGCTTCTCAGCCTCCCTCGGCTTCGCCACGATCTGCTCGGCCGTGCACCTCGTCGCCGCAGCCATCAGCTCACATCGGTCCTCTCACTCGACCCCAGGCTCTCGAGCGAGATGGACCGATGACGGGGGCCGGACACACGGATGGCCGCTGTCCCGTGGCGCAGCCGCCGACGCCGGCGGACCCGGTGTCGCACCCGGGGCGCTCAGATCAGAGTCCGAGGTCGACCGGTGCGTCGGGCCAGCCGGTCGCCGACACGTGCATGGTGGGCGGGATCAGCTCGATCACCCAGACGCCGTCCTGACGGACTCGCGTGCGTCGGACGATGAAGGTGTGGGTGAACGCGGCGTTCGTCCGGCCGACGGCCACGCCGTTGACGTGGACGACGCCGTCGACGGCGCTCCGCGAGTCCGCGTCGACGGCGCGCACGGTGACGGACGCGGCCGTCCCCACCGGCACGGGGTACGGGGTCACTCCCACCTCCAGCCGCGGTGCCCGCAGTGGTGGCCACGCCACCCGAGCCGTCGGGTACCCCGCCGCCGTCACCACCACGTCCGGTGCGGTCGGGGCGGACGCGTGCGGGAAGGGCGAATTCGTCGGGCCCCCGTCCACGCCGTTGACGAGGACTCGGCCGGCGACCGCCGCCCCGGACAGCGAGTCGGCAGAGCGGACGGTGACCTGGACGGTGCGCCCGACGGGAAGCCACGCCTGGTCGACCGAGGTGCGCAGCTGCGGGGGGTGGAACTCCAGCGGCACCCGGGTGTCGCGGTAGCCGGGGGCGCTCACCCTCACGTCCGGCGGCACCTCGACCCAGACGTACCTGCGGATGTCGGGATCGAAGACCTGTCGCCGGCCCGGGACGAAGGTGTAGGCGAACGGGGTGCCGGTCGGGCGCGTGGTGCCGTCGGGCAGGTGAACGCTGCCGGTCCTGATCGCCGCCGTGCCTGCGTCGCGGGCGACGACGGTGAGCGTGGCCGGGACGCCGTACGGCAGGGCCGCCGGTGTCGCGACTGCGCTGAGGAGGCGCCGCCACGCCAACACGTCGGGGACCGAGACCTTCCCGGTGACGTCCTCGACCCAGATCGCGGTGGCGTGGGTCTGGGCGCCCTCGGGTGAGCAGGCGGTCTGGAGCAGAGCCATCTCGGTGGGCGTCGGGGCCCAGCGGTGCTCGACCGCACCGTCACCGGTCGCGGCGAACGCGGTCAGCTCGGCCGTGCGGAGCTGCGTGACGCGCGCGGGCGTCGTGCCTGCCGCCGGTTCGATGACGGCCAGGCGTACGCGCCAGACGTTCTCGTGCCCGCGCACCAGGAGGGCGGCAGGAGCACCGGGATCGCCCGTGAACGCGAACTCGGCGTAGGCGACCACGGGAGGGGCCTCTGCCGGCACGTGCGATCCCAAGGTCACCGCAACGCGTTGTCCCCCGTTGGTGAGCGTCACAGGTGCCGGAGGCACGGGGTTGCCGAACACGTCCTCCGGTGGGCTGAACGGCAGCAGGTCGTCGTCACGCTTGTCCCAGTGGGTCGCGACGTACGACGCTCCCCGCTTGCTGATCCTCAGCTGCGTCACCGGGTTGAAGATCGACGGGGGCACCTTGCGGCGGGGACGGACCCGCGGCTCCTGGGCGACCAGGTCCACGTCCGGCGGGCGGACCGGGGCCGCCCACCAGAACTTCAGCGACCGCACCCCCAGCTTGCCTTCGAGGTCGAGCCACGGACCGGTCGTGGACTTCGCGAGGACCGCCGCCGAGGCCGCGTCGACGCTCAGCCGGTAGTACTGGCTGCGGCCGTCGACGGCGTCGTGCACCCCGAAGTGGCTGAACCTGTCGGCCGCCTGGAATGCCGCCTCGGTCAGGAACCGCCAGGGGTGCGTGAACTCCTTGGTGGGCCGGCCGGTACCGGATGCGATCGCGGGCAGCCGGTTGCTGGAGGGCAGGTACCGCTGCACCCAGCGCCCGACGACGCCTCCGCGACGGCCGCGCACGTGCAGCGTCATGTCCTCCCGCAGGTGCAGCGTCTCCGGGTAGACGACGTCGCCCCCGGCGCCTTCCGGGATCACCTCGCGACCTGCCGCGGCGTCGTCCGCGAAGTACCGGACGGTGGCACCGGGAGGCAGCCGGCGCCAGCGCCAGGTGCGGTCCATGGACGAGTAGCTGAAGTTGATCGTGTAGATCTCGGCGGTGTTCGTCACCGGATCGATCCCGTTGACAGCGACCACCTGTCGCGAGGTGGCCATGCGGCTGCGCCTGGTGATGTGTCCGGCGCGGAAGGGGCACCAGTAGGTCGCGGGGTTCCAGTCGTACAGCGGGTCCGGCCGCTCGTGGTCGGTCGTGAGTGCGAGCGCGACGGCGAAACCGCCCCCGACGTGGTCGTCGGGGTGCAGCAGCCGCCAGCGGCCGTTGAAGTAGGTCTGCTCGTCCACGTAGAGCACACCGAATGCGTCGCCGACGCCGAGGCCTCCTCTGGTTCCCAGCTTCGAGTCGGCCTTCAGCTGCACCAGCGCGTAGAAGTTGGCGGTGCCGTCGATGTAGCCGTCCCCGTCGGTGATGGGTCCGTTGAGGGCGCGGTACAGGTCGGCCCAGGTGAACGGACCCAGTGCGGGCCCGGTGCGCATGGGCTGCAACTCACCGCCGGTGGTTCCGTCGTACACCTCGTGCCAGTGCGCGTGTCCGACGCCGAGATCGAGGACCCGATAGTGCTTGATGGTCGAGAACGTGAGCGTGCGCACGCCGTTCGGAGTAGTGCACCGCTTCGTCGGCCTCCACGTACTGCACGTCGTCGCGGTCGCAGGGGAGCGCGAAGGGGTCGTATCGCGGGTCCTCCAGCTTGGACCGCTCCACCTGGGCGAGCTCCTTCCACTCGGCGAGCTTCCTGCGCAGCTCGTCGAGCTCCGTCCAGTCGGGAAGCCTGGTGCCGACGTCCTCCAACGCCTGCTCGGCCGCGACGACCAGCGGCAGGATCGCGTTGTACTTCTCCAGCGGTGGGCGCGCGTCGATGCGGTGCCAGACACGGCGCTCGACGCGGACGATGAGCATGTCGGTCAGATCGAGGTCGAGCACCAGGCGGAACAGCGGGAGGCGTTCGACCGCGGGGTGATCGGCGAAGCAGCCCTCGACGTGCTCGAGGGCGTCGGCGGCGTTGCGACCTGGCAGTCGGAACTGGGGGTCGAGCTTGAAGTACATGCTGGGTACGGCGAGCTCACCGCCGAACGGGTCACCGTGGATGAACAGGTGGTCCATCGTCGTGAAGTACAGGTGGTTGCTGTCGGCGGCCTTGGCGATGACGCGGCCCTGGTTCGCGGCAACGAGGTCGAAGCGCGGCGCGGGGAACCGCACCCCTGCGCGTGCGGTGTCGTACGAGACGGCGTCCGGCAGGTCGATCCGGATCCCGTCGAGCGACGTCGCGGACGCCAGCCCGTTGGCGTCGATGGCGAAGTCGTAGCGCTTGCCGCCGTCGCGGTAGAGGAAGCGCGCATTCGGGATCCGACGGTCGAAGGCGTCGGAGGGCGGCCCGGCGACGCTGAAGGCGGAGGCGCGGTATCGCGGAACGGACGGGATGGCGCGGTCCCGCGGGTCGAGAGGCTGCGTGGTGGCACGGACGAAGGCCGGCGGCGGGAGGTCGGCCACGATCGTGCGGACGAGGTCGTCGGGAAGGGCGACGACCTCGAAGCAGTCGTCCATGACCACGATGGTGCGCTCGCCCTTGTCGTCGACGACGGACGCTCCGTGCACTCGGGCGCCGGGCGCCCGCCACTGGCCGTCCCTGCTGAACCGCAGGTGGTCGCCGTCGAACTGGTGGGCTTGCCAGATCCAGAACGCGGTCTGGCCGTCGACCCTCAGTTCCAGGTGCTGAACTCGGAACTGGTCGGCGTTGGTGGCCCACGGGACGGACATGTCCAACGCCAGGCGTCCCTCGGGCTCGACCGCGACGCCATGGCCCGTGGTGGAGGTGTTCTCCAGGTTGAACAGGGCGACCGTGTGCGTGCTGCAGTTCTTCAGACGGGTAAGTCGCATGACGGCCATGACGGCTCCTGGGCACTCGCGATCAGACGAAGGGCGATTCTGCTCGGTAGTCGCCCAGGATCGCTAGTGACGCGACCTACTCGGCCCGCACGGGAGGCGGTCGGGACGGAGACGAACAGCGTCGTGAGGAGCTCCATCAGTCATCCGGGTCGGCATCGACGTCAGCGAGTGGGGCACGCCTCTGGGAAGGCAGGGCTGAGCGCGCGCGCAGACCACTGGGGCAGCCGCTCGTTGATCCAGACCTCCTCGACCCGCGGGTCGTCGAGGTACTGCTGCAACGGGCCGAGGCCGGCGACGACGTCGTGCACGCTCGTGATCGCGGCGCTCACGTCGTGCAGCGGCGGAAGGCCGCCCGACAGAGAGCGGGAGTCGTAGTCGGCCACCGCCTCCTCGACCAGGCGGCGCACGTCGCGGCGTCCACGCCCGCTCCCCCTGCCGTCCGCGACGCGCCCTGCGCCGCGGCCGCGCGCGAGCATGCCAAATGGTGTGTCGAGCACCGACCTCTCCCCGGGACGCGCATCCGCACCCGGCGCGACCGGCCGTCCACCGGGGGCCGCTCAGCGGCGGTAGTCGTCCGCGACGGCCAGCGCCACGGCGTCCGCCACGCCGCGCCCGGCGCCCTGCTCGACCAGCAGGTCCCACTCGCGCAGGTCGACGACGTCGCGGACGGGTGCGAGCGCGTCGTCGAGGAGGACCTGGTCGGGGACGGGGAGCGGCAGCTCGGCCTTGGCCCGGATCGCCTGCGCCGCGCCGAGGAGCAGCGCCGCACGCCGCGCGTCGCCCCGGTGCGCGTGCAGGATGCAGAACATCTCGACGACCGAGGCGGTGAGGTCGACGTCGCCGAGCGCGACCGCCGCCTGGGTGTGCTCCAGCAGCTCGCCGAACGCCTCGTCCGTGCGCCCCGACCGCGCCAACGCGCCGGCGATGTTGAGGTGGTCGACGCTCTGGCCCCAGGCGTCCCCGAGCTCGGTGTCGATCTGCAGCACCTCCCGCAGCATCCCCACGGCGAGCTCCGGGGAGCCGGCGTCGGTCTCGACGGTCGCGAGGTTCGACAGCGCGGTGGCGAGCCGTCCGCGGTCGTCGATCCGCCGAGCCAGGGCGACCGCCTCGCCCAAGGCCTCGCGGGCTGCGGCGCGGTCGCCCAGGTTCCGGTGCGCGACGCCGAGGCTGTTCAGCTCGATCGCCACCCGCGACAGGTCGTCCTCGGCGCGCCAGTGGGCCAGGCAGCTCTCCAGCACGGCGCGCCCGGCCTCGTTCTCCCCGTGCTGGAGCATCAGCACCGCGAGCACGTGCAGCCCGCGCACGTGGTCGCCGGTCGGGCTGTGCGCCGTGGCCTCGACCGCCCGGTCCAGCCAGCGCCTGCCCTCGGCGTGGTAGCCGCAGGCGTACCAGAACCAGCCCAGCTCGTCGCACAGGCGCAGGCCCGTGGACCGGTCCTCGGCGGTCGCCGGGCCGTCGGGGGCGTCCGGGCGGAAGCACCAGTCCAGCGCCGCCCGCAGGTCGTCCAGCATCAGCTCGAGCAGGTCCTTGGTGGCCAGGTACCCGTTGCTGCGCAGCGCCGGGGCCGCCCTCTCGACGACGGCGAGGTGGTGCGCCGCGTGGGCCCTGCGCACCTCGTCGAGCTCGCCGGCCTCGACGAGCAGGTCGGTCGCGAACTCCGACACCATCTGCAGCAACCCGATCCGCGGTTCGCCGTCCCCGCCCTCGCGCACGGACACCAGGCTCGCGTCGGCGAGCAGGGCGATCTCCTCGAGCGGGTCCTCGGACCCGGTGACGGCGGCGACGGTCCCGAGGTCGGCGGGACCGGCCAGCACGCCGAGCCGCCGGAAGGTCGTGCGCAGGTGCGGGAGCAGCAGGTCGTGGCTCCACGCGATCGTCGCCCGCAGCGTCTGCTGGCGCACCGGTCGGCCGGTCTCGCGCGCCGCGAGCTCCAGGGTGCTGCCCAGCCGGGCGAGCAGCGCCCGGGGCCCGAGCAGCTTGCTCCGGGCGGCCGCGAGCTCGATCGCCAGCGGCAGCCCGTCGAGCCGGCGGCAGATCTCCACCACGTCCGAGGTCGTGGCGTCGTCGAGCGCGAACCCCGGACGCACCAGGCGCGCCCGCTGCACGAACAGCTGCACGGCGCCGGACCGCGCGGCGGCGCGCAGGTCGTCGCCCGGGTCGGGGAGCTGCAGCGGCGGGACGGCGTGCTCGACCTCGTCCCGCAGGTGGAGCGGGCTGCGGGAGGTGGCGAGCACCCTCAGACCCGGCGCCGCTGCGATCATGTCGCCCACCACCTCGCACGCGGCGGGCAGCTGCTCCAGGTTGTCGAGCACCAGGAGCACCTCGCGCGAGGACAGGTGCTCGAGCATCGTCGGCGGTGCACGGCCCTCGCTCGGCAGCCCCAGCACGGCGGCGACGGTCGACCACATCACGTCCGCGGTCTCGGCCGACTCCAGCGGGACGAAGTAGATCCCGTCCGGGAAGCGACCGTCCAGAGCCGTCGCGACCTCGATGGCCAGCCGCGTCTTGCCGCTGCCGCCGGCGCCGGTGAGCGTCAGCAACCGGGCGCCGTCCGCGCGCAGCAGCCTCGTGAGCTCGTCGACCTCGCCGTCGCGCCCGACGATCGGCATCCCCGGCGCCGGCAGGCTGCTCGGCGTGCCCAGCGTGCGCAGCGGCGGGAAGTCGGCCGGCAGCCCGTCGACGACGAGCTGGTGCAGGCGCTCGGGACGGGGTATGTCCTTGAGCCGGTGCCGCCCGAGACCCCGGACCCGGACCCCGGCGGGCACGCGGCCGGCGAGCCGCGCCGTGGTGTCCGACACGACCACCTGCCCCCCGTGCGCGCTGGCGGCGATCCGGGCCGCGAGGTGCACGTCCATCCCCACGTAGCCGTCCTCGTGCCGCACGGGCTCGCCGGTGTGCAACCCCATCCGCACCCGCACGTCCTCGCCGCCCGGCCAGGGGTGGGCGGCCAGCGCTCGCTGCGACGCCACGGCCGCCTCGACGGCGTCGCCGACGCTCTCGAAGACGACGAAGAAGCTGTCGCCCTCGGTGCCCATCTCGCGACCTCTGCTGCGCGCGAACGCCTCCCGCAGGATCGTGCGCTGCGCGGAGAGCAGCTCCGCGTACCGCTCGCCGAGCCGTGAGAGCAGGCGCGTGGAACCCTCGACGTCGCTGAAGAAGAGGGTCAGGGTGCCCTGCGGGAGGTCGGCCTCCACGACGGCATCGTCACACCCGCGGCCCGCCCTGCCCATCCGCCGTTCGGATGCAGCTCGGCCGGGTCCGCCCGGCGGCCGTGCCCACCGGGTGCCGCGCGGACGGCGTCCGACTAGGTTCGCGGTGCGGTCGCGCGGCCCGCGCGCGCCGCCCGACAGGAGGTCCCCCGTGGCGGACACCACCGCACCGTTCTGGTCGCAGCAGCGCAGGGCCGACCTCGACGACGCCCGCCGCCAGGCCGACGAGCCCGTCACCGGATGGGAGGCGCAGACCTACCACGCCCTCGACGCCGTCGACGCTCCCCCGCGTCCGGCCGACGACCGGCAGGACGACGTGTTCCCCGATCCGGACCCCCCCCGCTCCGAGCCCGGAGCCGCCGGTCCCCGCGCCCGTCCCGGAGCCGTCGCCGGTGCCCGACCCCGGTCCGGCGCCCGAGCCCTCGCCCGAGCCGTTGCCGTCGCCCGAGCCGCCGCAGCCCTCGCCCGTCCCCGACCCGACGCCCGTGCCCGACCCGAGCCCGGCCCCGCCGGCCGACCCGACCGACCAGTGGCGCGAGCTGTCGTGGCGCTTCGTCGACGACCCGCGCGCCGCCGTCGACGCCGCCGCCGAGCTGGTGCAGCGCGCCGTCGAGCGGCAGGTCGGCCTGACGGTCGCCGACGGCCGACCACGCCCGCGCCGACACCGAGCAGCTGCGCCAGGTCTTCACCCGCCTGCGCGACCTGCACGGCCGCCTCACCGGCTGAGCCGGCCCACCGAGACAGCAGAAGAGGGGCGTCCCCGCGACGGGGACGCCCCTCTTCTGCGCTCTCGGGCTCAGGTCAGCGGAAGCCGCGGGACGAGAAGTCGGCGGCCGAGCGCTTGCGGCCGCCCGAGGGGGGCGAGCCGGCGATGCGGGCGCCGGGCTGGGAGGCGGCGCCGGAGCGTCCGCCCGAGCGGCGCTGGCCGCCGGACTGCTGCGCCTTCGGCTGGCCGCCGCGCGCGGGCTGGCCGGAGCGACCGCCACCACCGCCGCCGCGACGTCCACCCGCCGCCACCACCGCGTCCGCCCTGGGCCTGCACCGGGGGCGCGGCCGACGGCGTGACGTGCGGGGCGACCTCGCCGACGAGCGCGGCCAGGGCCGCGTGGCCCGGGGCGACCGAGGTCGTGGTCGGACGGATCTTCGCCAGCCGCACCAGGTCGGCGACGTCGCGGTTCTGGTCGGGCGTCATCACCGTGACGACGACACCGGCGGCGCCGGCGCGGGCGGTGCGGCCCGAGCGGTGCAGGTACGCCTTGTGCTCGGCCGGCGGGTCGACGTGCACGACCAGCTCGATCTCGTCGACGTGGATGCCGCGGGCCGCGATGTCGGTCGCGACCAGCACGCGGGTGCCGCCCTCGGTGAACGCGGCGAGGTTCCGCTCGCGCGCGTTCTGCGACAGGTTGCCGTGCAGGTCGACCGCGGGCACGCCCGACGCGGTGAGCGTCTTGGCGAGCTTGCGGGCCTGGTGCTTGGTGCGGGTGAACAGCAGCCGGCGGCCGGTGCCCGACGCGAGCTCGCGCACGACGTCGTTCTTGTGGTCGCGGCTGACGGCCAGCACGTGGTGGGTCATCGCCGGCGGCGGGGCCGACGCGGAGTCGACCGAGTGCGTCACCGGGGTGTGCAGGTAGCGGCGCACCAGCACGTCGACGCCGTTGTCGAGCGTGGCGGAGAACAGCATCCGCTGGCCGCGCTCGGGGGTGCGGTCCATGATCCGCTTCACGCCGGGCAGGAAGCCCAGGTCGGCCATGTGGTCGGCCTCGTCGAGCACGGTGACCTCGATGGCGCCGAGGTCGCAGTGCCCCTGCTTCATCAGGTCCTCGAGCCGTCCGGGGCAGGCGATCAGCACGTCGACGCCGGAGCGCAGCGCCGACACCTGCGGGTTCTGGCCCACGCCGCCGAAGACGACGGCGGTGCGCAGGCCGGCCGCGGTGGCGAGCGGCTCGAGCGTCGCGCGGATCTGGGTGGCGAGCTCGCGGGTCGGCGCCAGCACCAGGGCGCGCGGCCGCTTGGGCTGCGCCCGCAGGCCGGACTCCTTCAGCCGCGCGACCAGCGGGATCGAGAAGGCCAGCGTCTTGCCGGAGCCGGTGCGGCCGCGGCCGAGCACGTCGCGGCCCTGCATGGTGTCGGGCAGCGTCGCGGCCTGGATGGGGAACGCGGTGGTGCGGTCCATCGCGGTGAGCGCGGCGACCAGGTCGGCCGGCACGCCGAGGTCGGCGAACGACGCGTTCTCGGGGACCGGCCGGCTCGGGGCGGTCGCGACCGGCGCGGACGCGGCGGGGGCGGCCTGCGCGGTCGGCGCCTGGGTGCGGGCCGGACGGGGTGCGGGGGCCGGTGGAGCCGCCACGTCCGCCGCGGCTGCGACGACGGGGCTGGCCGTCGGTGCGGGGGCCGTCGTTGCGGGAGGTGCGGGGGGCGGGGGCGCCGGAGCGCTCCGCCCGGGCAGGGGTGTGCACGGGTGACGTACGTCCTCTCGGATCGGGTGGCCGCGGATGCCGGGCCCACCGGTTCCGGTGCCTCGCGCACCTGCCGGGACGGCGGTGCGGGCGCTGGAGCGGGACGGGGCCGCACCGGTGAGGGTGCGGAGCAGACGACCTCGGGAGCGACCCTCGTGGTCGCGTCCCTGGTACCAGTGTCGCAGACGCGCGACCCGGGCCCGACCACGCCACCCCGGCGCGCCGGTGCCCGCACCGACGACGCCCACCTCGCGCGCCCCCACGGGCGCCACCGTCCCGCAACGTCCTCGTCACGTCCGGGCGCTGACAACCTCGTGACGGCCCCACCTCGTCCACACTCGTGCCATGCCCGCGCCGTCGTCGCCCCAGGACGCCGCACGCGAGCGCGAGTTCAGCCGGTTCGTGCTCGCGCGCCGTGCGGCGCTGGTGCGCACCGCGGCGCTGCTGACCGCCGGCGACATGCACCTCGCCGAGGACCTGGTGCAGACCTCGCTCACCCGCCTCTACCTGTCGTGGACGTCGGTGCGGCGCAAGGGCAACGAGGAGGCGTACGTCCGCCGCATCCTCGTGCACGCCTTCGTCGACGAGACCCGCCGCGCCCGGTGGCACCGCGAGGAGTCGCGCGACCTGCTGCCCGAGCCGCCGCTGCCCGACCTGGCCGTGCCGCCGCCCGGCGAGGGCACCGACGACTCCCCCGACGCCGCCTCCGTGCGCGCCGCGCTGGCGACCCTGACCCCCGGCGAGCGCGCCGTCGTGGTGCTGCGGCACTGGCTCGACCTGTCGGTGCAGCAGACCGCCGACCACCTCGGCTGCTCCACGGGGACGGTGAAGTCCCAGAACGCCCGCGGTCTGGCCCGGCTCCGGACGGCGCTGGCCACGAGCAGCCGGGCCGTCGTCCGGTGAGCGCCGCGCGCGACCCGGACGTGCGCGACCTGCTCGCGCGGGCGGTCGCCGACGTCACACCGGCGCCGGACCTGCACGCCGACGTCGAGCGCGGACGGGCCGCCCTGGGCAGGCGCCGCTCGCTGCTCGCCACGCTCGCCGTCGGCGTGAGCACCGCGCTCGTCGTCGCGGGCGCGGTCACGCTGCCGGAGCGCCTTTCACCCGGTCCGGGTGCCGGCACCGCCGCGTCCCCCACCCGTCCCGTGCCGTCGTCGACCGCACCCGCCGACGACGTGGCCCCCGCACCCGCAGCCGCGGGCCCGGCCGTCCCGCTCGACCCGACCACGACCGACCAGCGGGCCGGGCACGTCGTGGCGACGGTGCTGCCGCGCGGCTGGTCGCTGGCCGCCGCCGACGAGCGGTCGCTGCGCGCCACCGACGGCGCCCCCGGCGGCGACCTCGAGGTGGTGCCCTCCCCGTTCCCCGGCACGCCGCCGGTGATGAGCGGCGTCGGCGACTTCGAGCGCCTGGGCGGGGCCTACGTCTCCTACTACTGGGTCGAGGAGTCGGGCGGCTCGCCGCGTCCGACGATGGTCTTCGAGCTGACCTACGGACGCTGGGCGCAGGTGAGCGTCCCGCCCCGGCTCGGGTGGGGCATGGCCGAGCTGAGCGCGTTCGCGTCGGGCCTGCGCGCGCCGTTCACCTGCGAGGACCCCTGCGAGGTCCCGCTCAGCCCGTGAGGCCCCGACCGGTCTGACACCCTGGGCCCGTGCCCGCCACCCCGCCGCTGCGCGACCTCGCCACCCAGCACGCCGGCGACCCGGAGGGGCTGCTCGACGCGTTCTCGGCGTGGGCCGCAGGCACCGGCCGTCCGCTGTACCCGGCGCAGGAGGAGGCCCTGCTCGAGGTCGTCACCGGCGCCAACGTCGTGCTGGCGACGCCCACCGGCAGCGGCAAGTCGCTGGTGGCGACGGGCGCGCACCTTGCCGCCCTCGCCCGGGGCGAGCGCACCTACTACACCGCGCCGATCAAGGCGCTGGTGAGCGAGAAGTTCTTCGACCTGTGCGACCTGCTCGGCGCCGACCAGGTGGGCATGCTCACCGGCGACGCCGCGGTGAACCCCGGGGCGCGCGTGATCTGCTGCACGGCCGAGGTGCTGGCGAACCAGGCGCTGCGCGAGGGCGCGGGGGCCGACGTCGGCCAGGTGGTGATGGACGAGTTCCACTTCTACGGCGAGCCCGACCGCGGCTGGGCCTGGCAGGTGCCGCTGCTCGAGCTGCCGCAGGCGCAGTTCCTGCTGATGTCGGCCACGCTCGGCGACACCGCCCCGCTGCGAGAGGACCTCACCCGCCGCACCGGACGGTCGACCGCGCTGGTGTCGCACGTCGAACGCCCTGTGCCGCTGTTCTTCTCGTACGCCGTGACGCCCGTGCACGAGACCGTCGCCGAGCTGCTCGAGACGCACCAGGCGCCGGTCTACGTCGTCCACTTCACCCAGGCCGCCGCCCTCGAGCGCGCCCAGGCGCTGATGAGCGTGAACGTGTCGTCCCGGGAGGAGAAGGACCGGATCGCCGAGGCGATCGGCGACTTCCGCTTCACCACCGGGTTCGGGCGGACGCTGTCGCGCCTGGTGCGGCACGGCGTCGGCGTGCACCACGCCGGCATGCTGCCGCGCTACCGGCGGCTGGTCGAGCAGCTCGCGCAGGCCGGGTTGCTCAAGGTGGTGTGCGGCACCGACACCCTCGGCGTCGGCATCAACGTGCCGATCCGCACCGTCCTCATCACCGCGCTGAGCAAGTACGACGGCGTGCGCCAGCGGCACCTGCGCGCCCGCGAGTTCCACCAGGTCGCGGGCCGCGCGGGTCGCGCCGGCTACGACACGACCGGCAGCGTCGTGGTGCAGGCCCCCGACCACGAGATCGAGAACCTGCGCGCGCTGGCCAAGGTCGGCGACGACCCCCGCAAGCGCCGGTCCGTGCGGCGCAAGACCCCGCCGGAGGGCTTCGTCAGCTGGGGCGAGCAGACCTTCGACCGGCTGGTGGGCGCCGAGCCCGAGCAGCTGCAGTCTCAGCTGCAGGTGTCGCACTCGATGCTGCTCAACGTGATCGCCCGCCCCGGCGACCCGTTCACCGCGATGCGCCGGCTGCTGCTCGACAACCACGAGCCGCGGGCCAAGCAGGTGCGCCACGTCAAGGAGGCGATCGCCGCCTACCGCTCGCTGCTCGCCGGCGGCGTGATCGAGCGGCTCGACGAGCCCGACGAGACCGGGCGCACGGTGCGACTCACCGTCGACCTGCCCGCGAACTTCGCTCTGCACCAGCCTCTCTCGACGTTCGCGCTGGCCGCGATCGAGCTGCTCGATCCCGAGTCCGAGACGTACGCGCTCGACGTCGTCTCGGTCGTCGAGGCGACGCTCGAGGACCCCCGTCACGTTCTGCAGGCGCAGCGGCACCGCGCCCGCGGCGAGGCCGTCGCGGCGATGAAGGCCGACGGCATCGAGTACGAGGAGCGGATGGAGCTGCTCGAGGAGGTCACCTGGCCGCGGCCGCTGGCCGACCTGCTCGACGCCGCCTACGAGACCTACCGGCGCGGCCACCCCTGGGTCGGCGACCACCAGCTGTCGCCGAAGTCTGTGGTGCGGTGGATGTGGGAGCAGGCGATGTCGTTCGGCGAGGTGGTGTCGAACCTGGGCCTGCAGCGCACCGAGGGTCTGCTGCTGCGCTACCTGGCCGACGCCTACCGCGCGCTGCGGTCGTCGGTGCCCACCGCGGCGCGCACGCCGGAGCTCGACGACCTCACCGAGTGGCTCGGGGAGACGGTGCGCCAGACCGACTCGAGCCTGCTCGACGAGTGGGAGGCGCTCGCGCACCCCGGCGACGACGGCGCCGTGCACCCGCCCGAGCCCTCGCGTCCGCGCCCCCTCACTGCGAACACCCGCGCCTTCCGCGCGATGGTGCGCAACGCCCTGTTCCGTCGGGTCGAGCTCGCCGCGCTGGAGCGCTACGACGACCTCGGCGCGCTCGACGAGCGCGCCGTGGGGCGCGGGGGCTGGACGGCCGACCGCTGGTACGACGCCCTCGGCGCCTACTGGGACGAGTACGACGAGATCGGCACCGGCCCGGCCGCCCGGGGTCCGGCGCTGCACGTGGTCGACGAGGCACCCGAGGGCGAGCCGCCGCGCACGTGGCGGGTGCGGCAGGTGCTCGAGGACCCCGACGGCGCGCACGACTGGGCGATCACGGCGGTCGTCGACCTCGACGCCAGCGACGAGGCCGGCTCTCCCGTCGTGCACGTGCAGCACGTCGGCAGCACGGACGACTGGCTCGCGTCCCGCACCTGACCGCAGGCGTCAGCCCCGTCGAGTGTGAACCGCAGACGCGACACGCTCGGCGTGTCGTGCGCGAGGTTCACACTCTGCGGCGGCGGCGGCGGCGGCAACCGCACCCACGACGGCACCGAGGACGGTGCGACGGCTGGTGCTGCTCTCCTGCTCGCTCGCGCTTCCCCTCCCTCCAGTCGGGCGCGCACGTCGACGCGCATCCGGTCGAGGTCGATCCCGGTGGGGTCGATCGTCCCCGTCGTGCTGGTCTCGCGCCCGTCGCCGGCCGGGATCGGCCCCGAGCCACCGCTCGCGCCCGCGTCGGTCGCAGCGTCGAGCTGCCGCGGATCACGAAAGCCTCTGTCGGGTAGGGGTCGGACGGGCGCACCGGGAGTCTGTGGACGAACCGGACCTCGGGTCCCCGCGCCGGGAACCCCGGCGGGCGGCAGGACCGTTCACCGGTCAGGCGACCACCGCCGCGCGCGCGGCATAGGGTGGACGCAGGCCGACCACGGGAGGGAACCCCGCATGTCCGACCCGCTGAACCTGAGCACGCCGCTGGCACCGCCCGCCGTGCAGACCACGAGCACCGACCTGGTGCTCGCCCCGCCCGCCGCCGTGCCCGTGGTCGAGGAGAAGCAGGCCGAGGGCATGCTCCCGATCGAGCCGACGGTGCAGCAGCAGCTGCACGCCAAGGCCCGGGCGTTCGTCGACGACCTGATGACGGTCGACCCGCGCAGCCCCGAGTTCGGCCAGAAGGTCGCCTCGATCACGACGATGGGCCAGCGCGAGATCGCCGAGTCGTCCAACGTCTCGAACCGCATGCTCGAGCGCCCGTCGGCCGCGCTGAACGGCACGCAGGGCAAGGGGGGCGGCGCGCAGGCCAAGGTCGCCGGCAGCCTCGCCGAGCTGCGCAACACCATCACCGACCTCGACCCCGGCAAGTCCGACCTGCAGGGCGTGCGCAAGGTCTTCAAGTTCATCCCCGGCGGCAACAAGCTCAAGGCCTACTTCGACCGCTACCAGTCGGCGCAGTCCCAGCTCGACGCGATCATCACCGCGCTCGCCTCCGGCCAGGACGAGCTGCGCAAGGACAACGCCGCCATCGAGGGCGAGCGGGCCAACATGTGGGCGCTGATGGGCAAGCTCAGCGAGTACGCCGTGCTGGCAGGCGCTCTCGACCAGGCGGTCGAGGCCAAGGTGGGCGAGCTGAACGCCGCCGGGCGCGCGCAGGACGCCGCGACGCTGTCGTCCGACGCGCTGTTCCCGATCCGCCAGCGCCGCCAGGACATCCTCACGCAGATGGCCGTCGCGGTGCAGGGCTACCTGGCGCTCGACCTGGTCAAGAAGAACAACGTCGAGCTGATCAAGGGCGTCGACCGCGCGCAGACCACCACGGTGGCCGCGCTGCGCACCGCGGTCATCGTGGCGCAGGCGCTGGCGAACCAGCGCCTGGTGCTGGACCAGATCAACGCCCTGAACACCACGACGAGCGCGATGATCGAGTCGACCTCGGTGATGCTGCAGCAGCAGGGCGCGCAGATCCAGGAGCAGGCCGCCTCGTCCACGGTGAGCATCGAGCACCTGCAGCGTGCCTTCGACAACGTGTTCGCCACCATGGACGCGATCGACACCTACCGCGGCCAGGCCGTGCACAACATGGCGCAGACGGTGCAGGCGCTCGAGGGCCAGGTGGCCCGCGCGAAGCCGTACCTCGAGCGGTCGCAGACCGCGAGCCAGGTCGACGCGTCGCAGCAGCGCTGACGGCGTGAGCTTCTGGCAGGGGCTGTTCGGGCGGGAGGAGCCGCGCCCGACCGCGCCGCAGCCGCCCGGCCAGCAGCACGCCCCGGCGCCGCACGACCAGGCCGAGCAGCCGTCCGGGCCCGCGTCCGGCACGGTCGACGACCTCGAGCGCCGGCTCGACGACATCGTGCGCCGCGTCAAGCGCGCGGGCGGCACCATGCCCGAGGGCGGGGTGCCGGCCGCGCGCGACGTCGAGGACGTGCTGCGGCCGCTGCTGCGCTACCTGCGCTCGAACCCGCCGACCGCGGCCGAGCTGATCCCGGTGCGGGCGATGGTGACCGACTACCTGCCGAGCACCCTCGACACCTTCCTCGCGCTGCCGCCGCAGTTCGCCGCCACGCACCGCGGCCGCACCGGGCGCACGCCGGCCGAGGACCTGCTCGAGCAGCTGCGGCTGCTGGCCGAGGGCGCCACCGAGACCGCCACCGCCATCTACGCCGGCGACGCCCAGAAGCTCTCCGACCAGGGCCGGTTCCTGGCCACCAAGTTCACCCGCAGCGACCTCGACCTCTGAGGCCGGGCCGCCGAGGCCGCGTCAGCCGTCCTCGGCCAGCCGCGCGAGGTGCAGGGCCCAGCGCCGCAGGGCCGACTCCGGCGCGTGCTGCAGGAACAGCGACGGCTCGGTGAGCTCGACCTCGAGCAGCACCGGGCCCTCGGGGCCGGGCAGCAGGTCGACCCGCGCGTACGACAGGTCGTGCCCGGGCAGCACCGCGCCGACGGCCGTCAGCACCTGCTCGCCCACCTCGTGCTGGGCCGTGCCGGCACCGGCCGGGCTGATCTGCTCGATGTACTCGTGGTTGTCGAAGGCGCCGCGCTCGCCGTGCTCGGTGAGCAGCGCCGACTTGGTGATCGCGTGCGAGAACCCGCCGCCGAGGTGGATCAGGCTGGTCTCGCCGACCGCCTCGACGGTGTCGAGGTAGGGCTGCACCATCGCGGTCGAGCCCTCGGCGTGCAGCCGGCGCACCAGCGCGAGCGCCCCCTCGTGGCCCGGGCCGAACCTGCCGGTGTGCCCGGCACCCGCGCCGATCGCGGGCTTGACCACGACGTCGGAGCCGGCCAGGTGCTCGGGCAGCAGCGCGTCGACGCCGTCGCCGAGGTCGACCCCCGGCTCCAGGAACACGGTCGGCACCACCGGGACGCCCTGCTCGGCGAGGTCGGCCAGGTAGTGCTTGTCGGTGTTCCAGGCGATCACCTCGGCCGGGTTGGCCGTGAGGCGGCAGCGCCGCGTCCAGGCCAGGAACTCCTCGCGCCGCGCCATGTAGTCCCAGGTCGAGCGCACCAGCACCAGGGGGAAGGACTCCCACTCGACCTCCGGCGCGTCCCAGGCCGCCACGACGGGGTCGAGCCCGGCGCCGCGCAACGCGTCCAGCAGCAGCGGGCCGTCGTCCTCGAGCTCGGGCAGGTCGCGGTAGGTCGCCACGGCGACCCGGGTGGGTGCGGTCATGCGGCCAGTCTGCCCCGCGGGCGGGCGGTCGGGCCGCGGCCCCCGCGCGCGGTGCCATAGATTGGACGATCAGCACCTGGACGCTCGACCGGGAGGGGACGCGTGGTCACCGCGCTCACCAGAGGGGCCAACACGGCCCTGACGCGCGACCACCCGCAGCTGCGCCGCGTCCTGGTCGGACTGGGCTGGGGCACGCCGCGCAGCTCCTCGCAGCCGTTCGACCTCGACGCGTCGGCGCTGCTGTGCGGACCCGACGGCAAGGTGCCGGCCGACTCGTACTTCGTCTTCTACAACCAGCTCGACGCACCCGCGGGCGCGTCCGGGTCGACCCCGGGCGGCGGTGGCACCGGCGACGACGACGAGCAGGTCGAGGTCGACCTGCACGCCGTGCCCGCCTACGTCGACAAGATCGTGTTCGCCGCCTCGATCTACCAGGCCCGCGAGCGCCGTCAGACCTTCGGCGAGCTGAGCGGCGCGTACATCCGCGTCGCGGACCTGGACACCGGCACCGAGCTGGTGCGCTACGACCTGTCGCACGACTGCGCCGGCGAGACCGCGCTGGTGTTCGGCGAGCTGTACCGCCACACCAGCGGCGACTGGAAGTTCCGCGCGGTCGGGCAGGGCTGGTCCGAGGGGCTGGAGGGCGTCGCCCGCGACTACGGCATCCACCTGACCGGCGGACGCTGACCCCCGTGGCCGCCCCCGACCGCCCCGACCTGGGGTTCCTGCGCCGTCGCCCGCCGCGGCGTCCCGCCCCGGGATCGGGTGCCGCCGCGGCGCCGCCGACGGCCGCACCCGCCGCGCCCGTCCCCGCCGCGCCCGCGCCCACCGGTCTGCTCGACCTCGGCGGCCCCGCCGCTCCCGGGCCCACCGCGCCCGGGCCCACCGCGCCCGGGCCCACCGCCGCCCCGCCGTCCGCCGCACCACCCGCGCCCGCCGCGGCACCTCCCCGCACCCCGGCCCCCGCGCCCGGCCCCGCACCCGGCGTCCCCGACCTCGGCTGGATCCGCCGCCGGCCGCCGGCGCGGCGGCAGGCGCCCGACCTGGTGCGCACCGGCAACCTCGCGCTCGACCTGTCCGGCGGCGGCCTGCGCACCGACGGGCACGGCGCGGTCCCCGCAGCCGTGCAGGCCGCGCAGCACACCGCGCCGGTGCCGCCGCTGCGCGGGCGCACCACGCTGGGCGCCGCCACCCCGCAGGTGCGCATCGGCGGCGAGCAGGCCACCAGCGGCTCGCTGCAGCTGACCCTGACCTGGAGCACGCTGCCGACCGACCAGCGCAGCGTCCAGGCAGGTCTGCGCCGCAGCACCGACGTGCACCTCGGCGCCCTGTGGGAGATGAACGACGGCGCGTCCGGCGCCCTGCAGGAGCTCGGCGGCGGCGACGTCGCCGCACCCGGCTACGGGTCGACCGTGCTGCGCCTGGGCGGACGCTCCGAGACCGAGGGGCAGACGCTCACGGTGGCGCTGCGGCAGGTCGGCGACCTGAAGCGGCTCGTCGTCTACGCGTACGCGATCAGCGGCCGGCCCGAGTGGGACGCGCTCGCGCCCGTGCTCTCGGCGACGCTGCGCGGCGGCGTCAGCGTCGACATGCGCCTGGACCCCGCCCCGCCGGACGCCGGCACCTGCGCGATCGCGTCGCTGCACCGGGTCGGCGGCACGCTGGTGCTGCGGCGCGAGGCCGAGTACCTGCCCGGCCAGCAGCAGCAGGTCGCCGAGGCCTACGGCTGGGACCTGCCCTGGGCGTCCGGCCGGACGCTGCCCCCCGTCCGGGTGCGCTGACCGGCCCGGCGACGTCGTCCTGCGCCGCCGGTCGGCCCAGCGCGCGCGGTGGGGCACAATCGTGCCGCCGGGGCGCGCGTCCCGGACCACGCGGTCGGGGGCCGCCGGACGAGGACGAGGGGTGGTGATCTCGTGCGCCACTTCGGCTACCTGTCGCAGGTCAACAGGGGACGGTACTTCGAGCACCAGCCGGAGCCGATCGACCCCGACGGCCCCGCCGAGGACCTCGCCGTCGCGCTCGGCGCGACCCTCTACACGCCCGCCACCCGCGACGGCCTCGACCACGTGGTGGTGCGGCAGGCCGAGCGCGGGGCGACCTCGATGGTGCTGTGCCTCGAGGACGCCGTGCCCGACGACCTGCTCGACAAGGCCGAGCAGAACCTGGTCGAGAACCTGCAGTCGCTGCGCGAGCGGCCCCGTCCCACGCCGCTGCTGTTCGTGCGGGTCCGCCGTCCCGACCAGCTGCTCGACGTCAGCGAGCGCCTCGGCGACGCCGTCCGCACCCTGTCCGGCTTCGTGCTGCCGAAGTTCGGGCGCGACAACGGGCTCGAGTACCTCGAGGCCCTCGCCGAGGCCGAGCGCGCCAGCGGCCACCGGCTGTTCGCCATGCCGGTGATGGAGTCGCCCGACCTCAGCTACGAGGAGACGCGGCAGGAGGCGCTCGGCTGGGCGCAGCGGGTGCTCACCGACCGCAAGCACCAGGTGCTCGCCGTGCGCATCGGCGCGACCGATCTGTCGTCGGTCTACGGCCTGCGGCGCTCCCCCGACCTCACCGTCTACGACGTGCGGGTGGTGGCCCAGGTCATCACCGACGTCGTCAACCGGCTCGGCCGCGCCGACGGCACCGGCCACGTCATCTCCGGCCCCGTGTGGGAGTACTTCACCGGCGGCGAGCGCATCTTCAAGCCCCGCCTGCGGCAGAGCCTGTTCGAACGCCACCACGCCGAGGACCTGCGCGCCCAGCTGCTCTCGCGCGACATGGACGGGCTGATCCGCGAGGTGGAGCTCGACAAGGCCAACGGCCTGACCGGCAAGACCGTGATCCACCCCAGCCACGTGCCCGCCGTCAACGCGCTGCAGGTCGTGACCAGCGAGGAGTTCGAGGACGCCATGGCGGTGCTGTCCACGCCGCAGGGCGGCGTCGCGGCGTCCGGCTACCGCAACAAGATGAACGAGTCCAAGCCGCACACCGCGTGGGCGGCCCGCACCGCCACCCGGGCCCGGATGTTCGGGGTGTCGGCCCCCGACACCACGTTCGTCGAGATCCTCGCGGCGAGCCTGCTGTCGTGACCACCACCGGGCACGCCACCGCCTGGAGCGGCCGGTGGGTCGCCGAGCGCCTCGACGTGCGTCTGACCACCGCGTCGTCACCGGTCGGGCTCGACCTGCGCCGACCTGGTCGGCCTGGCGCTGCGCCGCAACCCGCGCCGGGCGCACCTGCTCGTCTCGCGGGTGCTGGGCAAGCACGTGCCCACCGACCCGCGGGTGGTGCACGGGTCGGGGCTGCTGCTCGGCGCTCCTCGTCCGCGAGGCGCTCGCCGGCGAGGTGGGCGCGCACGAGCACCTCGGCGCCCTGCTGCGCGCCGCGCTGGCGTCCGGGACGGGGTCGGCGTTCCGCGCCGCCGTCGGCGAGGCGCTCGCCGCGGCGCCCGTCCCGCAGCCGGCCCCGACGGTGCTGGGCTACGCCGAGACCGCGGTGTCGCTCGGGCACTCGGTCGCGCGGGCCCTCCCCGGTGCGGGCTACCTGCACTCGACCCGCCGCGAGGTCGTCGGGTTCGCACCGGTCGGCGGCTTCGAGGAGGAGCACTCGCACGCCACCAGCCACCTGCTGCTGCCGGCCGACCCCGCGGTGCTCGCCGGCGACGGTGCCGCGCGCCACCCCCTCGTGCTCGTCGACGACGAGCTGAGCACCGGCACCACCGTGCGCAACACCCTGACCGCGCTGCACCGGCTGGCACCGCGCGAGCGGTACGTCGTGGCCGCGCTGGTCGACCTGCGCTCTGCCGAGGACGAGGAGCGCCTCGCCGCGCACGTCGCCGACCTCGGCGCCCGGGTCGACGTCGTGGCGCTCGTGCGCGGCGGCGTCGACCTGCCCGCCGACGTGCTCGCGCGCGGTGCCGCGCTCGTCGCCGACGCGGCCGCGCCACCGGCGCCCCCGCGCCGCACCTCGCGCGCCGACGTCGTGCAGGTCCCGGTGCGCTGGCCGCACGACCTCCCCGAGGGCGGACGGCACGGGCTCGACGCCGACGCGCTCCCCCGGGTCGACACCGCCGCCGCCGGCCTCGCCCACGACCTGGCCGCGACGGTCGGCGGGCCCGACCGCGCCGTGGTGCACGTCCTCGGCACCGAGGAGCAGATGGCCGCGCCGCTGCTGGTGGCCGAGGCGCTGGCCGACGCGCGTCCCGACCTGCGGGTGCTGTTCTCGACCACCACCCGCTCGCCCGCCCTGGCCGTCGACGACGACGGCTACGCGCTGCGCACCGCGCTCGCGCTCGCCGGCCCCGAGGACGGGCAGCCGCGGTTCGCCTACAACACCCCGTGCGCCGACGACGCCGACGTCGTGGTCGTCACCGACGACCCCGCGGCCGGACCCGGCCTGCACGCCGACGGCGGCCTGATCGACGCCCTGACGTCCCACCCCCGCACCCGGAGGACCCTCGTGGCCAGCCTGCCGACCGTCGCCCCCGTGCTGCCGCCCGCGCTGCACGGCCCCGCCTTCGGGTCGTACCGGGCCGACGAGGTGACGTGGCTGCTCACCGACCTGTCCCACGTCGTGCTCGAGGCGCCGACCGACGAGCGCGAGCGCGAGATCCAGTCCGGGCGCGCGCACTACGCCGAGTCGCTGCCGATCGAGTTCCAGCCCGACCCGGCCTACTACGACCTGTTCCACGCCTCGGTGCGCGACTCCGCGGCGCGCATCGCCCACGCCGTGGGGGTGGTCAGCGAGATCCTGCTGGCCGAGCGCGGCGGCGAGGACCCCGAGCGGCTGGTGCTCGCCTCGCTGGCCCGGGCCGGCACGCCCGTCGGCGTCCTGATGAGGCGCTGGTTCGCGGCGCTTCCACGGCCTCGACGTCCCGCACCACGCCGTGTCCATCGTCCGCGGACGCGGCATCGACGCCCTGGCGCTGCGCCACCTGGCCGAGCACCACGACCCCGCGTCGGTCGTGTTCGTCGACGGCTGGACCGGCAAGGGCGCGATCGCCCGCGAGCTCACCGCCGCCCTCGACCTGCACGCCGCTCGCACCGGCGTGCGCTTCGACGACTCCCTCGCCGTCCTCGCCGACCCCGGGTCGTGCGTGACGACGTACGGCACCCGCGACGACTTCCTGATCCCGTCCGCGTGCCTGAACTCGACCGTGAGCGGGCTGGTGTCGCGCACGGTGCTCAACGACGACCTGATCGGCCCCGGCGACTTCCACGGCGCGAAGTTCTACGCCGAGCTGGCCGGCGCCGACGTCTCGAACGAGTACCTCGACGCCGTCACCGACCGGTTCGACGAGGTGCGCGAGCGCGTCGCGGCCGACTGGCCGGTCGTCGCCGCGTCCGACCGCACGCCCACGTGGGCGGGCTGGGCGGCGGTCGAGCGGATCAGCGAGGAGTACGGCATCGGCCAGGTGAACCTGGTGAAACCCGGTGTGGGAGAGACCACCCGGGTGCTGCTGCGGCGCGTGCCCGAGCGGGTGCTCGTGCGTCCCGGCGCGGCGCCCGACCTGCCGCACGTGCTCGCGCTGGCCCGGGCGCGCGGCGTCCCCGTCGAGGAGGTCGAGGGCCTGGCGTACTCGTGCGTGGGCCTGATCGACCCGACGGCCGGTGGTGAGGGATGAGCGCCGCCGCACCGCTGCCCGTCGTCTGCATCGACCTCGACCGCACCGTCATCTACTCGCCGCGCGCGCTGCTGCTGCCGCACAGCGACCACGAGAACCCGCGGCTGATCGGCGTCGAGACCCTGCACGGCCACCCGCAGTCGTTCATCACCGAGCGCGCCGGCGGGCTGCTGAGCCGGCTGTCCGAGGGCTGCGTGCTCGTGCCCACCACGACCCGCACCCCGAAGCAGCTGCACCGGGTCGACCTGCCCGGCGTCGGCCGCGCGCCGCGGTACGCGATCGCCAGCAACGGCGGCCACCTGCTGGTCGACGGCCACCCCGACGAGGACTGGAACGAGCAGGTGCGCCGCTCGCTCGACGGCTGCGCGACGGTCGAGGAGGTCCGCGCGCACGTCCAGCAGCGCCGCGGCGACTTCGTCGAGAAGCTGCGGGTGGCGTCCGACCTGTTCGTCTACTGCGTGGTCGACCGCGCCGAGCTGCCGTCGACCTGGGTGGCCGAGCTGACGCACTGGTGCGCCGAGCGCGGCTGGGGCGTCTCGGTGCAGGGGCGCAAGGTGTACGCGGTGCCGAGGCCGCTGACCAAGTCGTCGGCGGCGCGCGAGGTGATGCGCCGCACGGGCGCCGACCACCTGGTCGCCGCGGGCGACTCGCAGCTGGACGCCGAGCTGCTGGCGACCGCCGACCGCGCGGTGCGGCCCGCCCAGGGCGAGCTGGCCGACGAGGGGTGGACCACCCCCGGCCTGCACGTGACGACGGCGCCCGGTGTGCTCGGCGGCGAGGAGCTGGTCGAGTGGTTGCTCCACGAGGATCTCGCCGCGCTGACCGAGGCACACCATTCGTCGGGATAGGCTCCCCTCCGTGCTGCTACGGACCTTCGGATTCTCGATCGCGATCACGCTGATCGCCCTCGTCGCCTCGTTCTTCCTCTTCAGCCCCGCCGGCTTCGTCATCGTCGCGGTGCTGATCGTCCTCGAGGTCTCGTTGTCCTTCGACAACGCGGTCGTCAACGCCAAGGTGCTCAAGCGCATGAGCCCCTTCTGGCAGAGGATCTTCCTCACCATCGGCATCCTGATCGCCGTCTTCGGCATGCGCCTGGTGTTCCCGGTGCTGCTGGTCAGCGCCACGGCCGGGCTGTCGCCGACGGAGGCCGTCAACCTGGCCATCGAGGGCGGGCCGATCGAGGAGGAGGGGACGTACGCCTACCTCGTCAACGAGGCCCACCCGGCGATCGCCGGCTTCGGCGGCATGTTCCTCATGATGCTGTTCCTCGACTGGCTGTTCGAGGACCGCGAGATCCACTGGATCACCTTCCTGGAGAAGCCGCTGCAGCGCCTCGGCGCGCTCGACGCCGTCTCGGTGATCGTCGCCCTGACCGCCCTCGCCATCGCCGCCACGTTCTCGGACGAGTCGCACTTCGGCCAGGTGCTCATCTCCGGCGTGCTCGGCATCATCACCTACCTGCTGGTCGGCGGCCTCGGCAACCTGTTCGAGGGCCAGGGCGAGTGACGACGACGACGACGAGGACGAGGTCGGCGCGCTCGAGAAGGCCGACGTCGACGCCGCCGAGGAGACCGCCCCGGGCCGATCGGGCCCCAACACCGCGCAGCTCGCGACGGGCAAGGCCGGGCTCTTCCTGTTCCTGTACCTCGAGGTCCTCGACGCGTCGTTCTCCTTCGACGGCGTCATCGGCGCCTTCGCGGTGACCCAGGACATCTTCATCATCATGATCGGTCTCGGCGTCGGCGCCTTCTGGATCCGCTCTCTCACCGTCTACCTGGTGCGCCAGGGCACGCTGGACGAGTACGCGTACCTCGAGCACGGCGCGCACTGGGCCATCGGCGCCCTGGCCGTCATCCTGCTGATCACCATCGAGATCGAGGTCAGCGAGATCGTCACCGGCCTGGTCGGCGTGGTCTTCATCGCCGCCTCGTTCATCATGTCGATCGCCCGCAACCGGCGGATCGACCGCGAGAGCCCCTCGCACGACCACCCGCACGTGAAGATCTGACCCGAGGGTCCACCGTCTGACCAGGAGACGGGCGTCAGCACCACGCTGACGCCCGTCTTCCGCGTCTGCGGGAAGCACCCCGGACGCACGAGAGCCCGGCCCCTCGAGGGGGACCGGGCTCCGGTGGTGGTGCGGGGGTGACTCAGACGTTGACGCCGAAGTCGCGGGCGATGCCCGCCAGGCCGGTGGCGTAGCCCTGGCCGACGGCCCGGAACTTCCACTCGGCGCCCGCGCGGTAGAGCTCGCCGAAGACCATGGCGGTCTCGGTCGAGGCGTCCTCGGACAGGTCGTAGCGGGCCAGCTCCTGGCCGTTGGCGTCGTTCACCACGCGGATGAACGCGTTGCGCACCTGGCCGAAGTTCTGCTGCCGGTTGTCGGCGTCGTAGATCGAGACCGGGAAGACGATCTTGTCGATCTCCTGCGGCGTCGTCGCGACGTTGACCTTGATCTGCTCGTCGTCGCCCTCGCCCTCACCGGTGAGGTTGTCACCGGTGTGCTGGATGGCGCCGTCGGGGCTGGTCAGGTTGTTGAAGAAGATGAAGTGCTGGTCGGTGAGGACCTTGCCCTCCGCGTTGCAGCCGATGGCCGACGCGTCGAGGTCGAAGTCGACCCCGGTCGTGCTGCGGACGTCCCACCCCAGACCGACGGTGACGGCGCTCAGGCCGGCGGCGCCGGCCTCCTTGGTCAGGGAGACGTTCCCACCCTTGCTCAGGCTCACACCCACGTGCTGGCTCCAGTCCTGTCGTGGGGGTGCGGACGCGCTCCGGTCGAGAACGGCCGACCCACCCCCGGCGTGTCGCCGGGACGTCGTCCCGGCACGTCCGGTGACCCTACCCCGACCTCACCCGCCCGCGCCGGGACGAGGCGCGTCGGTGGACGGGGGGCCGTAGGGCGACGGGGCCTCCTGCAGCTCGGTCGGGCCGGTCGTGCCGTACGCGGGCGGCGCGTACGCACCCCCCGCCGCGGACGGCGCCGAGGGACCGCCCTCGTGCACCGCCGCCGGCGCCCCACGGCCCCACCCGAGCGCGGCGACGCGCGGCACGCGCAGGAACGCCACGACGAGCAGCACCAGGCCGACCAGGGCCAGCGTCGACGTCACCGCGCCGAGCACCCCGAGCACTGCGTAGAGCGAGCTGCCGGCGACCTCGCGACCGTAGGAGACCGTCGCCTGCAGCACCATCGACACCAGCTGCGACGCCGCCGTCAGCCCGAAGCCGAGCAGCGCGGGCACCCGCCACGGCGAGCCCTGCGGCGCGCGCGCGGCCACCACCGCACCGCCGACCGCGACGAGGACGAAGGGCAGCGACCACAGCAGGTTCCACAGCATGACGGCACCCTAGCCACGGGCGTCCCGCCACCTGCCACGATGTGCACAGCGGCGCGCGACGGGGGTGCCGCCGGTACGACGGGGGACGCGCGTGGAGATCCGGCTGAGCGTCGTCGACCCCGCGCGCAGCGCGGTGACGGTCGACGTCCAGGTCACCGCGCCCGCCGGCACCACCGTGGCCGACCTGCTGGCGGCGCTGCTGGGGGCCGTGGGCCGCGAGGAGCGCGACCTGCCCCTGTTCTGCGACGGCGAGCGCCTGGCCGACGACGCCCCCCTCGGCGCGGAGCCGCTGGTCGAGGGTGCGGTCGTCAGCGTCGGGCGCGCGGGCGGGGCGGCGGGCCGGCAGGCCGCGACGCTCGGCGGCTTCCTCGAGCTGCACGCGGTGGGCGGCCCCGACAGCGGCCAGGTGCACCGGCTGACACCCGGCTCGCACCGGCTCGGACGCGCCGGCGAGGCGGTGCTCGTCGTCGACGACCCCGACGTCTCCCGGCGTGCACGCCGAGGTGTCGGTGATGCCGGACGGCATCACGGTGCGCGACCTCGGGTCGACCAACGGCACCCTCGTCGACGGCCGCCGCCTCGGCGAGCAGCCGGTGCCGGTGACCGAGCGCTCGCGGGTGCTGGTGGGCTCCACGACGCTGAGGCTGCGGGTACCGCGCGCCGAGCACGCCGCGAGCGAGGTGCGCGACGGCCTCGTGCACGTGAACCGGTCGCCGAGGATCGCGCCGCCCGTGCCGGTCGTGACGCTGCAGCTGCCCACGCCGCCGCCGGAGCGGCGCACGCTGCGCGTGCCGCTGGTCGCGATGCTCGTCCCGCTGCTGGTGGCGGTGCCCCTCGCCCTGGTGCTGCGGTCCTGGTACTTCCTGCTGTTCGGCCTGCTGTCGCCGCTGATGCTGCTCGGCAACCTGGTGAGCGACCACCTCGGCGGCCGCAAGGAGCACCGCGCGGCGCTGCGGGCGCACGCCGAGGAGCAGGCGCGGGTCGACCAGCAGCTGCACGACGCGGTGGTGGTCGAGGGGCTGCGGCGGCGCGCGGGCGCACCCGACGCCGCTGAGCTGCTGCACATCGCCACCGGTGTGCTGCAACGCATCTGGGAGCGCCGCACCGCCGACCACGACTTCCTGCACCTGCGCGTGGGTACCGCGAGCCTGCCGTCGCGCATCACGGTCCTGCCGCCCTCGGGTCGCGCGGTCGAGGCCGGCGCCCGCACCGAGGGCGAGCCCGCGGCCGACCACCCGTGGATCGACGACGTGCCGGTCACCGTCCCCCTCGCCGACGTCGGCGTCGTCGGGCTGGCCGGGCACCGCCCGCGGGTGCTGGCGCTGGCGCGCTCGCTGCTCGGCCAGGTGGCGACGCTGCACTCGCCGCGCCACGTGGGGGTCGTGGTGCTCGCCGCCGACCTGACCGCCGGGCGGGCCGCCACCCTGCTCACCACGGGCTCGGACTGGACCTGGACGGCGTGGCTGCCGCACTGCCGCCCGGCCGACGGCCTCGGGACGGGGGCGTCCGCCCTGGTCGGCGTCGACGACGAGCAGGTACGTCGCCGGGTCGCCGAGCTCACCGCGCTGCTCGACGCCCGGCTCGAGGAGCGCGTCAC
Organism: uncultured Actinomycetota bacterium; assembly: GCA_963715595.1. Taxonomy (GTDB): domain Bacteria; phylum Actinomycetota; class Actinomycetes; order Actinomycetales; family CAWJMD01; genus MFD01275-22. The sequence continues at coordinate 413,071 of OY970255.1, read as the reverse complement.
CGGCCGCCCGGGCGACCGGTTCGCCGGACGCCACGTGGTGGTGCTGCTCGACGGCGCGCAGCGGCTGCGCACCGTGCCGGGGGTGTCGCGGCTGCTCGACCTCGGCCCCTCGGTGGGCATCACCGCCGTGTGCCTCGACGGCGACGCCGCGCAGCTGCCGGTCGAGTGCCGCGCCACCGTCCAGGTCAGCGGCGAGGTGGCGACCCGGCTGCGCGTGGCGAGCAGCGGGCAGCCGCCGGTCGACGACGTCGTCGCCGACCTGGTCTCCGAGCGCTGGGCGCACCGGCTCGCGCGCGGGCTGGCGCCGCTGCGCGACGCGACGCCGCAGGCCGGCAGCGACCTGCCCGAGCAGGTGCGCCTGCTCGACCTGGTCGACCTGCCCCAGCCCTCCCCCGCCGCGGTGCGCCGCCGGTGGGACGCCGCGCCGCGCTCGACGTCGACGCCGCTCGGCGTCGCGCGCCGCCGGTCCGCTCGAGGTCGACCTGCGCCGCGACGGGCCGCACGCGCTCGTCGCCGGCACCACCGGCGCGGGCAAGAGCGAGCTGCTCCGTTCGCTCGTCGCCGGCCTGGCGCTGGCCAACCGTCCCGACGAGATGGTGTTCGTCCTCGTCGACTACAAGGGCGGCGTCGGCCTTCGCCGAGTGCGCCCGCCTGCCCCACACCGTCGGGCTGGTCACCGACCTCGACGGCGCGCTCACGGCGCGGGCCCTGGAGTCGCTCGGCGCCGAGGTGGCCCGGCGCGAGCGCGTGCTGGCCGCCGCCGGCGCGCAGGACCTCGAGGCCTACACCGCGCTGCGCGAGGCCGACCCCGCCCTGCCCCCGTGCCGCGGCTGGTGCTGGTCGTCGACGAGTTCCGGGTGCTCGCCGACGAGCTGCCCGACTTCGTGCCCGGTCTGGTGCGCATCGCGGCGGTCGGCCGCTCGCTCGGCGTGCACCTGGTGCTCGCGACGCAGCGTCCGTCCGGCGTCGTCAGCCCCGAGATCAAGGCGAACGTGAACCTGCGGGTCGCGCTGCGCGTGCAGGAGCCCGCCGAGTCGCTCGACGTGGTCGACGTGCCGGGCGCCGCCGCGCTGCCGGCGTCGGCCCCGGGACGCGCGCTGCTGCGCACGGGCTCGCAGCCGCCGGTGCTGCTGCAGACCGCGCGGGTGGCGGGCCGCGCCGCCGCCGGGCCCGCCGACGTCGCGGTGCAGCCGCTGCGCTGGTCCGCGCTCGGCGCCGCCCGGCCCCGGCCCGGAGCCGCCCGGGGCGAGGGCGGCCGCACCGACCTGTCGGCCCTGGTCGACGCGCTGCGGGCCGCGGCCGAGCAGGCGGGCGTCGAGCCGGTGGCCAGCCCGTGGCTGCCGCCGCTGCCGGCGTCGGTGCTGCTCGAGGACCTGCCTCCGGCGCCGGACGACGGGCCCGCCCTCGCCTACGGCCTGCTCGACCAGCCCGCGCGCCAGCGCCGGGTGACGGCCGCGTGGGACCTCGCCGCCGACGGCCCGCTCGCCGTCGTCGGCGGCACCCGCAGCGGCCGCACCACGCTGCTGCGCGCGCTGCTCGCCTCGCTGGTGCGCGGCGGCACCACCTGGGCGTACGTGCTCGACGGCGGGGCCGGGCTGCGCGCCGCCGCCGACCTGCCGGCGGTGGGTGCGGTGGTCGAGCGCGACGACACCGAGCGCACCCTGCGGGTGCTCGACCTGCTGCGCGACCTGGTCGACTCCCGCCAGCAGGGCGGGCGTCCCGAGCACGAGCCGTGGGTCGTGCTCGTGGTCGACGGCTGGGACGCCGTGCAGGCGGCCTGCGAGGAGGCCGGCGCGCTGCGCGCCGCCGACGCGCTGCTGCACGTGCTGCGGCAGGGTCCGGCCGTGCGCGTGCTCACCGTGCTGGCGGGCGGACGCCAGCTGCTGGCCGGCCAGGTCGGCTCCGCCCTGCCGCACCGGCTGGTGCTGCGCACGGCCGACGCCGGCGACGCGGTGATGGCCGGCGTCCCCGGCCGGGCGGTGCCCGCGACCTGGCCGCCCGGCCGGGCCCTGCGGGTCGGTGACGACGGCGTCGAGCAGGTGCAGGTGGCCCTGCTGGCACCCGACCCGGCACCTGCCGCCCAGTCGGCCGCGCTCGCCGCGACCACGGCCACCTCACCGCCGGGCGCACCGGCGGCGCCGCGGGTGCCCGCGATGCCGGCGCGGACCGCCCTGGACGACGTGCTCGCCGCCGTCCCGGACGCGGTCGCCGGCTCGGGCTGGCTGCCGCTCGGGGTCGGCGGCCCGCGGGTGACACCGCAGGGCTGGGACCCCGCACGCCAGGGACCGGTGCTGCTGGTCGGCGGCCACCCCGGCTCGGGGCGCTCCACCACCCTGCTCACCCTCGCTCGCGGCGCCGCCGCGTCCGGCCGCCTGGTGGTGCCGGTGGCCGGACGGCGCTCGCCGCTGCAGCGGCTCGCCGGCGCGGTCGGGCCCGACGACGCCGACGCGCTGCGCGCCGCGCTGCGCGCCGCCCGCGCCGACGCGCGGGCGGTGCTCGTGCTCGTCGACGACGTCGAGGCCCTGGACGCCACGGCCGTGGAGCCGGTGCTCGGCGAGCTGGTCGAGGCCCTGCTCGGCGGGCCGGGCGCGCGCACGGCCGGCGACGCCCTGGCCGCCGCCGGCGCCACCCCCGACCTGCTCACCCGCTACTCCGGCCTGGTGCCGCGGCTGCGCCGCCCCGGCGTGGGGCTGCTGCTCGGACCCGCCGCGCCGACCGACGGCGACCTGCTCGGGGTGCGGCTCGGGCGCGGCGCGCAGCGGCGTCCCGGACGCGGTGCGCTGGTGCAGCGCGGGGCGTGGATCCCGGTGCAGGTGGCCCTGCCGTCGACTACCGTGGACCCGTCGGCGCCGGGGTCTCCCGGCTCCGGCCGCGAACCGTCCGGGGAGCCCCGATGACCACCACCAGGCCCGACGCCGCCGCCGCGGCGCGCTCCGGCGACGGTGACGACCGGGTCGAGCTGGTGGTGCCGGCGCAGGCCGCCTACCTCGCCGTGCTGCGCACCGCGAGCGCCGGCATGGGAGCCCGCCTCGACCTCGACCTCGACCAGATCGAGGACCTGCGCATCGCCGTCGACGAGGCCGCCGCGCTCGTCATCAGCGGCGCGCAGGAGGGCGACCGGCTGCGGGCGCGGTTCCTGCTCGGCAGCGACGGCCTCGAGGTCCGGTTGACCGGGCCCGCCACGACCCTGCCGGAGCCGGAGTCGGTCGCCTGGACGGTCCTCGGCGCCCTCGTCGGCGAGGTCGAGGCGCTCGTGCCGGCGGACGGCCGCCCCGCGGGCGTGCGGCTCGTGCACCGCAGCCGTCGACCGCGCACCGCCGTCGCGCCGGCCCAGCGCTCCCGGGCGGGGGCCGGCGGGTGAGCACCGACGACGACCTCCTGCTGGTCCGCGGGCTGCCCGCCGGGCACCCCGACCGCGGCGCCGCGCGCGACCGGCTGGTGCAGTCGCACCTCGCGCTGGTCGAGAGCCTGGCCCGCCGCTACGGCGGCCGCGGCGAGCAGCACGACGACCTCGTGCAGGTCGGCACGATCGGCCTGCTGCAGGCGATCGACCGCTTCGACCCCGAGCGCGGCACGTCGCTGGCGGCGTTCGCCGTCCCCACCGTGCTGGGCGAGATCCGGCGCCACTTCCGCGACCGCGGCTGGGCGGTGCGGGTGCCGCGCCGGCTGCAGGAGCTCAGCCGGGCGCTGACCGAGACCCGCGCCGTCCTGACCCAGGAGCTCGGCCGCGCGCCGACCGTCGCCGAGCTCGCCGAGCGCACCGGTCTCGACGCCGAGGTCGTGCTCGAGGGGCTGGAGTCGGCCGGCGCCTACTCGACCGTGCCGCTGTCGGTCGACTCCGACACCGACACCGCGTTCGGCGGTGACGACGCCGCGCTCACCCACGTCGAGAACCGTGAGGCGCTGCGGCCGCTGCTGCAGGCGCTGCCCCCGCGCGAGCGGCGCATCCTGGCGCTGCGGTTCGTCCGCGGCTGGTCGCAGCAGCAGATCGCCGAGGAGGTCGGCATCTCCCAGATGCACGTCTCGCGCCTGCTCTCGCGCACCCTGGCGGCGCTGCGCGCCGAGCTCACCGAGGTGGGCTGACCGCTCGCACGCGCCGACCCGGCCGCCGGACCCGGCTGCCCGACCCGCAGAACAGGGCACCCGCAGGTCAGAGCGTCGGCGGGTCCCCGTCCGCACCGGTGGTGTGCTCCAGCACCGGACGCGTGAACAGCCCGACCAGCACGGTCAGGGCCAGCGCGCCGACCAGGGCGCCGAGCCAGCGCGGCCCGCTGACGAGCATCGGCGCCGCGACGGCGAGCAGGGCCAGCAGCTGCACCGTGACGACCGGGCCGCGGGCCCAGCGGCGCCCGCGCCACAGGCCGCGCGCGGCGGCGACCAGCAGGGCGGCGAACGCCAGGGCGAACAGCGCGGTCGCGACGGCGCCCCGCGGGTCGACCCGGTCGTCCTCGACCCAGGCCAGCACCGACAGCACGGCGACGCCGGCCAGCAGCAGCGCCTGCACGCCGAGCGCGGCCAGCACCGCGACGAGCGCCGGCGCCGGGCCCTGCGTGGTTCCGGGTCGCGCCGTCATGGGACGCACCGTAGCCTGCCGAACGGAGGATCCCGGACGTGGGGAACACCGCGCGTCCGGGGGCCGTTGTGCTCGTACGAGCGCTGCCACCGCCCGGGTGGTCCTGGTCACCACCAGGCAGTTCCGGGTGGGAAACCCTTGTGGACGGCGTTCACCACGTGTGAGGCTTGTCCAGGGGCGTCCATCGACGCCCCTTACCGATGACACCGCTCGTGAAACCCTTCACAAGCAACGAGGAGATGCCCTGATGGACTGGCGTGACCGATCCGCCTGCCTGGACGAGGACCCGGAGCTGTTCTTCCCGATCGGGAACACCGGTCCCGCCCTGCTGCAGATCGAAGAGGCCAAGGCCGTCTGCCGCCGGTGCGAGGTCGTCGACACCTGCCTGAAGTGGGCGCTCGAGAACGGCCAGGACGCCGGTGTGTGGGGCGGCCTGAGCGAGGACGAGCGCCGGGCGCTGAAGCGACGTACCGCACGGGCGCGCCGGGCCAGCTGAGCCCCCGAGATCGACACCGCGCCCCCGGAGCACGCTCCGGGGGCGCTCCCACGTCCGGGCGCCCTCGGTCGGGCGCGGATCAGCCGCGGGCGCCGGGGTCGCGCAGCCGGGCGCGCACCTCGACCTCGGTGCCGCCTCCGGGCGCCGAGCGCCACACGATCCGCCCGCGCAGCTCGCCGGCCACCAGCGACTGCACGATCTGCGTGCCGAGTCCCCCGTCGCCGGCCACGAAACCCTCCGGCAGGCCGGGGCCGTCGTCGGCGACCACCACGACCAGGTCGTTGCCGTCGCGATCAGCACGCACGACCACCTGCGCGCTGCCGTCGTCGGCGCCGTCGCGGGTGCCGTGCTCGACGGCGTTCGAGACCAGCTCGACCAGCACGAGCGCGAGCGCGTTGGCGTCCTCGGCGTGCACCAGGCCGACCGACCCCTCCCGGTGCGGCCGGGTCGTCCCGCCCACGCTCGCGGTCAGGGCCAGCCCGCGGTCGAGCAGGTCGTCGAAGTCGACGGTCTCGTCGAAGCCCTGCGACAGGGTCTCGTGCACGAGCGCGATCGTCGCCACCCGCCGCATCGCCTCCTCGAGCGCCTCGCGGCCCTCCGACGACTCGATCCGGCGCGCCTGCAGCCGCAGCAGGGCCGACACCGTCTGCAGGTTGTTCTTCACCCGGTGGTGGATCTCGCGGATGGTGGCGTCCTTGGTCATCAGCTCGCGCTCGCGCCGCAGCAGCTCGCTGACGTCGCGGCACAGCACCAGCGCACCGATCCGGACGCCGTCGGCGAGCAGCGGCACCGCCCGCAGCGACAGCTCGACCCGGGCCGACTGCACCTGGGTGCGCCACGGTGCGCGCCCCGTCACCACCACCGCGAGCGCCTCGTCGACCGGGTCGGGGCCGTCGACCAGACCCGCGGTGACCTCGGCCAGGATGGCGCCGTCGAGGTCGTCGACCAGCCCGAGACGACGGTAGTTCGACAGCGCGTTCGGGCTGGCGTAGAGGACGACGCCGTCGGCGTCGAGCCGGATCAGGCCGTCGCCGACACGGGGGGCGCCGCGGCGCGAGGAGGTCGTGGCGCCGTCCTGGGGGTAGGCACCCTCCCCCACCATCCGCATCAGCTGCTCGGCGGCCTCGAGGTACTCGGTCTCCAGCCCGTGCCCGTCGCGGCCGCGCCCCGCGCCCACGTGCCGGGTCAGGACCGCGATCGTGCGGCCGCGGTGGCGCACCGGGACGGCGTCGAGCCCGTCGGCGAGCACCCTCGTGCGGTCCAGGAACGCGCGCGAGACCACCTCGTGCTCGGGCCCGTCGGCGCGTGAGCCCACCTGGTCGCGGGGGTGGACGGTGGCGGCCGTGCTCGGACGGCAGTGCGCGAGCACGACGTACCCGCCGGCCGGGACGACGCCCCACAGCACCAGGTCGGCGAACGACAGGTCGCACAGCAGCTGCCAGTCGCCCACCAGCTGCGAGAGCCAGTCCAGCGACGGCGCGTCGAGACCGCAGACGTCGCGGGCCAGGTCCTGCAGGGTGGGCACCGGACGACCCTAGAGGGGGCGGGTCAGGTCGACGAACCCGCCCGGATCACCCCGCGCAGCACCCGCAGCGCCACCGACATGGCCGCCAGGTCGCCGTGCTCGAGCGCCCGCACCTCGTCGATGGTGGTCTGCGCCCGCGCCAGCTGGGTCCTGTTCGTCCGCTCCCAGGCGTCGAGGCGGGCGTCGACGTCGTCGTCGGCGTCGGTGCTGTCGAGGACGGCACGGGTGAGGCCCATCCAGGCCGCGTACAGGTCGTCGCGCATCGCGCCACGGGCGAGCGCGCTCCAGCGGTTCGAGCGGTCGAGCCCGGAGATGCGGGCCAGCATCGCGTCGATGGCGTACCGCGCGCTGACGGCGAAGTACAGCCTCGCGACCTGCTCGACCGGCTCGTCGACCGACGCCGCGAGGTCGGCGACGTCGAGCAGCGAGAACTCGTCGAGCAGGCCGGCAGCGCGCAGCGCGGTGGGTCCGTCGACGCCTGCCCCGACCATGGCGTCGCGCCCGCGCAGGAGCCGCTCGCGGTCGACGCCCATCACCAGCTCGTCCATGCGCCCGCGCCAGGGCGTGACGACCGGTGCGAACCGGTCGATCTCGGCCTGCACGTCGAGGTCGCCGGCGCGGTTCTGCACCAGCCACCGCGCGGCCCGGTCGATCAGGCGGCGCAGCTCGAGGTACAGGTCGGTCTGCACCGTGGTGCTGACCCGGTTGTCGAGGGCCTCGACCCCGGCGACGTACTCCTCGAGCCCGTACACCTCGCGCGCCACCACGTAGGCGCGCACCACCTGCTCGGGCGTCGCGCCCGACTCCTCGCAGGCCCGGAAGCAGAACGTGATGCCGCCGCGGTTCACCAGGTCGTTGGCGACCCAGGTGGTGATGATCTCGCGCCGCAGCGGGTGCGCCTGCAGCCGGTCGGCGTACCTCTCGACCAGCTGCCGGGGGAAGTACCGCTCCAGCACGCCCTGGAACCAGGGCTCGTCGGGGATGCTGCTGGCCAGCACGTCGGCGGTCAGGGCGATCTTCGAGTACGCCACGAGCACCGAGAACTCCGGGGAGGTCAGCCCGCGGCCCTGCTCGTCGCGGCGCTCCAGACCCCTCGCGCTCGGCAGGAACTCGATCTCGCGGTCGAGCTCGCCGCTGCTCTCGAGGGCCTTGATCAGGCGCGCGTGCACGCTGAGCATCGGGTGGCTCTGCCTGCGGGCGTTGCCGAGCAGCACGTTCTGCTCGTAGTTGTCGCGCAGCACCAGCCGCGCGACCTCGTCGGTCATCTCGGCCAGCAGGGTGTTGCGCTGCTTGGTCGTGAGGTCGCCGTCGGCCACCACCTGGTCGAGCAGGATCTTGATGTTGACCTCGTGGTCGGAGCAGTCGACGCCGGCGGAGTTGTCGATGGCGTCGGTGTTGACCCGCACGCCGCCCAGCGCGGCCTGGATGCGTCCGAGCTGGGTCAGGCCGAGGTTGCCGCCCTCGCCGACGACCTTGACCCGCAGGTCGCGCCCGTCGACCCGGATGGCGTCGTTCGCCTTGTCGCCCACCGACGCGTTGTCCTCGGACGAGGCCTTGACGTAGGTGCCGATGCCGCCGTTCCAGAGCAGGTCGACCGGCGCCTGGAGGATCGCCTTCATCAGCTCGGCCGGCGTCATCGCCGTCGTGCCGTCGGGCAGCCCCAGGCTCTCGCGCACCTGCGGGGTGATCGGCACCGACTTGGCCGTGCGCGGGTGGACACCGCCGCCCTCGCTGATCAGCGAGGTGTCGTAGTCGGCCCACGAGGAGCGGGGCAGCTCGAACAGCCGCTGCCGCTCGGCGAACGAGGTCGCCGGGTCGGGGTCGGGGTCGAGGAACACGTGCCGGTGGTCGAACGCCGCCACCAGCCGGATCTGCTCCGACAGCAGCATCCCGTTGCCGAAGACGTCGCCGCTCATGTCGCCGACGCCGACGACGGTGAACGGCGTCGTCTGGGTGTCGAGGTCCATCTCGCGGAAGTGCCGCTTCACCGACTCCCACGCACCGCGGGCGGTGATGCCCATCGCCTTGTGGTCGTAGCCGACCGACCCGCCGGACGCGAAGGCGTCACCGAGCCAGAAGTCGTAGTCGGCGGCGATGCCGTTGGCGATGTCGGAGAACGTCGCCGTGCCCTTGTCGGCCGCGACCACCAGGTAGGAGTCGTCGCCGTCGTGCCGCACCACGCGCGGCGGCGGCTCGACCACGCGGGTGCCGGCGTCGTCGCGCACGAGGTCGTCGGTGACGTCGAGCAGGGCGGAGATGAAGGTGGTGTAGCTCGCCACGCCCTCGGCCAGCCACGCCTCGCGGTCGACCGCGGGGTCGGGCAGCTGCTTGGCGACGAAGCCGCCCTTGGCGCCGGTGGGGACGATGACGGCGTTCTTCACCATCTGCGCCTTCACCAGGCCGAGGACCTCGGTGCGGAAGTCCTCGCGGCGGTCGGACCAGCGCAGGCCGCCGCGCGCGACCGCACCGAACCGCAGGTGCACGCCCTCGACCCGGGGTGCGTAGACCCAGATCTCATGCGCCGGAAGTGGTTTGGGCAGATCGGGAACCCGCTTCGGGTCGAGCTTGACGGCGACGTGCGCCTTGGGGCGGCCGTCGGCGTCCTGCTGGTAGAAGCTGGTGCGCTCGGTCGCGGTGACCATGCCCAGCAGCGCGCGCAGGATGCGGTCCTGGTCGAGGCTGGCCACGCCCTCGAGCGCGTGCTCGATCTCCTCGACCAGGGCGTCGGCGGTCTCGCGCCGCTCGGCGGGCTCGCCCCCGCGGTCGGGGTCGAACCTGGCCTCGAACAGGTCGACCAGCCGGCGGGCGACCGCCACGTTCGCCAGCAGCGCCTGCTCGACGTACTCCTGGCTGAAGGTCGAGCCGGTCTGGCGCAGGTACTTGGTGTAGGTGCGCAGCACCACGATCTGCCGCCAGGTCAGGCCGGCCGCGATCACCAGCTGGTCGAGGCCGTCGGTCTCGGCCAGCCCGGCCCAGCCCGCCGACAGCGCGTCGGTGAGCATCTCGCGCGTCGCCGACGAGCGCGACAGGCCCGAGTAGCGCAGGCCGAAGTCGTACACGTAGGCGCGTGAGCCGTCCTGGGCCTCGATCTCGTACGGCCGCTCGTCGACGACCTCGACACCGAGGTTGCGGAAGAACGGCAGCACGGTGGTCAGCGAGAGCGGCTCGCGGCGGAACAGCTTGAGCCGTCGCTCGTCCGGCCCCGCACCGACCGGCTCGTAGAGGCTGGTCTCGAGCCGGTCCGTGCCGTCGTCGCGGGCGGCGGACTCGATCCGGCGCAGGTCGCCGACCGCGACGCGGGCGGGGAAGTCCTCCTTGTACGCCTCGGGGAACCCGTTCTCCCACGCGCGCTGCAGCCGCGTGGCCTCGACCTCCCCGACCTCGCGCACCAGCGCGTCGCCCAGGTCCTCCTCCCAGGTGCGGGTCGCCTCGACCAGCCGGGTCTCGACCGCCTTGCTGTCGACCTCGGGGATCTGCGCGCCGCGCGGCGGTCGCAGCACGAAGTGCAGCCGCGCCAGCACGGACTCGCCGACCCGGGTGGTGTAGTCGACCGACTCGGCGCCGAGCGCCTCCGAGAGCACCTCCTGCATCCGCAGCCGCACCGCGGTGTTGTAGCGGTCGCGCGGCAGGTACACGATCGCGGAGACGAACCGGCCGTAGTCGTCGGTGCGCAGGAACAGGCGGGTGCGCCGGCGCTCCTGCAGGTGCAGCACCGCCATCGCCGTGCGGTAGACCTCGGACGCGCTGGTCTGGAACAGCTCGTCGCGGGGGTAGGTCTCCAGGATCGCGAGCAGGTCCTTGCCCGAGTGCGACGACGGCGAGAGCCCCGCCTCGGACAGCACCGCCTGCACGGTGGTGTCGACGATCGGGACGCGGCGCACGCTCTCGGTGTAGGCGGCCGAGGTGAACAGGCCGAGGAAGCGGCGCTCGCCCACGACGCGGTCGCCGTCGAAGACCTTGACCCCGACGTAGTCGAGGTAGCTGTTGCGGTGCACCGTGGCGCGGGAGTTGGCCTTGGTCAGCACCAGCACGTGCCGCTCGCGGGCCTTGGCGCGCACGGCCGGCGAGAGGCGGTCGAAGCTGTGCGAGGCCTCGGTCTGGTCGTAGCGCAGGATGCCGAGCCCGGTGCCGGTGACGGCGGTGAGCGACTCCTCGCCCGGGGCGCCCTCGAGCACGTACTCGCGGTACCCGAGGAAGGTGAAGTTCTCCGCGACCAGCCAGCGCAGCAGCCGCTCGGCCTCGGCGGCCTCCCCGGCCAGGTCGCCGGGGACGCGCGAGGCCAGGTCGTCGGCGACGTCCTCGGCCTGGGCGCGCATCCTGGGCCAGTCCTCGACCGAGGCCTGCACGTCGGCGAGCACCGCCTCGAGGTCGGCACGCAGCCGGTCCTGCTCGGCCGGGTCGGGCACGAGGTCGACCTCGACGTGCATCCACGACTCGCTGACCGCGTCGTCGGGCCAGTCCTCGCCGCGCTCGCCGGACGCGAGCGAGGCGGTCGAGGTGTCGAGGACCTCCAGCAGCCGCCCGGTGACGTCGCGCCGCACCACGACGATGGGGTGCACGACGAGGTGCACGGTGCGGTCGTCCTGGATCAGCCGACCGGTGACCGAGTCGACGAGGAACGGCATGTCCTCGGCGACCACCTCGATGACGGTGTGCCCGCCCGCGCCGGAGCCGGTCTGCCAGCCGTGGCTGTCGACGGTCGGGGTGTGCACGCGCACCACGGCGGTGCCCTGGCTGCGCTCCTGCGCCAGGCGCCGGTGCGACAGCACCGCCCCCGCGAGGTCGACCGGGTCGCGCGCCAGCAGGTCCTCGTCCGGGACGTGGCGGTAGTACCGGGTGAGGAACCCGAGCAGGTCCTCGCCGTGGCCCTTCTCGGTGGCCGCGGCCCGCTCCAGCGCCTGCGCCCTCGCGTCGTCGCTGCGTACCGCCGTCGTCGACATCCCGCTCACCCCTGCGTCCGAGACCTGCGTCCGAGAACCCTCGGCGACCACCTCGTCGTGGTGCCCGGACGAGACTAGTAGTACGTCAGGACGCGAGCAGGCCGGTGTCGCCCGCCCGGGTCAGACGCTGACGCCGTAGTCGCGCGCGATGCCCGCCAGACCGGCCGCGTAGCCCTGGCCGACGGCGCGGAACTTCCACTCCTGGCCGCTGCGGTAGACCTCGGCGAAGATCATCGCGGTCTCGGTGGCGGCGTCCTCGGAGAGGTCGTAGCGCCCCAGCTCGGTCTGGGAGGCCGCGTCGACGACGCGGACGAACGCGTTGCGCACCTGGCCGAAGTTCTGCCGCCGGTTGTCGGCGTCGTAGATCGAGACGGCCACGACGACCTTGTCGGTGTCGACGGGCATCCGGGTCAGGTCGAGGTGGATCTGCTCGTCGTCGCCGCCGCCGACGCCGGTGAGGTTGTCACCCGCGTGGCGCACCGCGCCGTCGCCGGACTCGAGCTGGTTGAAGTAGACGAAGTGGCGGTCGGAGACGACCCGGCCGCTGGCGCCCACGACGATCGCGGACGAGTCGAGGTCGAACGGCGAGCCGTCGGTGCTGCGGGCGTCCCAGCCCAGCCCGACCGTCACCGCGCTCAGCCCGGCCGGCCCGGCGGCCTTGGTGAGCGACATGTTCCCGCCCTTGGTCAGCGACAGCCCCATCGTGCGTCCCCTCTCGTGTCGTCCGGCGCTCTCAGAGCGCGCCGCGCAGCTCCCAGAGCAGCGGGTAGAACCGTAGCGGCAGCCGCGAGCGCAGGTACGGTGCGCCGCTCGAGCCGCCGGTGCCCGACTTGGTGCCGATCTGGTACTCGACCATCTGCACGTGCCGGGCGCGCCAGTGCGCGAAGTTGGCGTCGTGGGTCAGCAGCGCCTCGGACAGCTCCCAGACGTCGGAGTGCTGGGGGCGGTTGCGGGCGACCTCGACCAGCGACGCGCGCAGCGCGTCCTCGGTGGACGTGTCGAGGCCGGCGGCGTCGAGCACCCCGACGTAGGCGTCCCACAGGCTCGGCTCGTCGAGGCGGCGCAGCAGCCGCGCGCGCTCGTCGGCGGTGAGACCGCGGAAGCGGTCGAGGAACCCGGGGTCCTTGGCTCCGGAGAGGAACTCGATCTCGCGGAACTGCACCGACTGGAACCCGGACGCCGGGGCGAGCCGCTCGCGGAAGGCGAGGAAGTCCTGCGGCGTCATGGTGAACAGGATCTCGACCTGCGCGACGAGCACGCGCTCGATCGTGTCGGCCCGGCCCAGCAGGTGCCGCGCCCACCAGAGGCGGCCGTCGGTCATCGCCGCCCGCACCTCCTCGAGGTCGTGCAGCAGCTGCGCGAACCACAGCTCGTAGGCCTGGTGGATCGTGATGAACAGCAGCTCGTCGTGCGCCGGCGGGTCGCTCTCGAGCACCTGCGCGCTGAGCAGCTGGTCGAGCCGCAGGTACGACCCGTAGGTGAGCAGGCCGCCCTGCTCGCCGAAGTGCCGGTCGCTCGGCGGGTCGGTCGTGGCTGCGGCGGTGGCCTCGGTCGGGTCGTTCGGCTGCGTCACGGCGGCCACCCTAGGCCGCGACGGCCCCGTCGGCGGCGGCCGTCCGCCTGTCCACAGGCACGCGACGAGCGTGACACCGACCGGTGTCGCGCTCGTTACTGTTGACCGGTGACGGAGCAGGCCGTGCCGCCAGGGCCGCGGCCCGGGCGCGACGCGCCGGCCGAGGACCGTCACGCCGTCGACGTCGAGGCGCTCGAGCGCGCCGCACTCGCCCTCGAGCCGCTGTCGGAGTCGACCCGCGCGATGTCGACGCAGCTGGTGCACGTGCAGGCCGACCCCGGTGACCAGCCCGCCACCGACGACGTCGTCGGGCTGCAGGCGGCGGCCGCCGACGCGCTGCTCGCGCTCTCGCGCGGCCTCGACGAGTCCGCCGGCCTGCTGCGGGTCAGCGCGCGCGGCTACCGCGGCGCCGAGGAGGACGTCACCCGCACCCTGCGCCGCCTCGCCGGGGAGGTCCCGTGAGCGTGCTGGTGCCAGGCGACCCGGCCTCGGTGTCGACCCTCGGCGCCGACCTGGTGCGCCAGGCCGACCGCCTGCGCGAGCACCGCGACGACCTGTCCCGCACCCGCGGGTCGCTCGGCTGGCACGGGCCGGCGGGCCGCGCGTTCGCCACCTCGGCGCTGGCGCAGCTGCGCGCCTTCGACGACGTCGCCGAGGCGCTCGCCGAGGGCGGTCGCGCGCTGCAGAGCTACGCCGTCGACCTGCAGCACGCCCGCGCGCTGGCCGCCGACGCCGAGGAGTTCCTGCGCGCCCACGGCCTGCTGCTGCACGACGACCTGCGTGTCGGGCTGCCGTTCGGCGCGTACCCCGTCGAGGAGGCGCGGGCGTACGAGCACCACGTGCCCGAGGGTCAGCGCCTGGTCGACCGCGCCGTGGCCGAGCGCGACGAGGCCGCCCGCGTCCTGCACCTGCGCACCGGGGGTCCGACCCTGCTCCTGCAGCAGACCCCCGCCGCCGTCGCCGCCGCCGTCCAGGTGGCCGGGGGCGCCGTTCCCCGCCGCTGACGCCTGCCCGTTTCGTCAGTTCGGTGCCAGGAGGAGCACTGGAGTGGCAGTACGACACGCGTGATGTGCCAGGACGCCTCGTTCAGTGCGGCCGCACGGGCCGGACGCCGCACGTGCGGCTGCCCACCGCCCGGCGCTAGGTTCGGCGGCATGAAGCTGCAGGAGCAGATCAGGTACGACGCCCCGCCCGCCGACGTCGCGGCGATGCTGGCCGACCCGGCGTTCGTCGAGGACAAGTGCCGGCGCACCGGCGCGATCGACCAGACCGTCGAGGTCGACGGCGACGCCTCCGGGGCGTTCACCGTCACCACGGTGCGGACGATGCCCACGAACGACTTCCCGGACGTCGCCCGCAAGTTCGTCGGCGAGACCGTCGTGCTCAAGCAGGTCGACAGCTGGCACGCCGCCGGTGCCGACGGCTCGCGCACGGGCGACGTGCGGCTGAAGATCGCGGGCGCCCCCGTCGAGCTGCTCGGGACGATGACCCTGACGCCCGCGGGCGGCGGCACCGTGCAGGAGCTGCTCGGCGACCTCAAGGCGTCGGTCCCCCTGCTCGGCGGCAAGCTCGAGAAGGCCGCCGCCCCGGCCGTGGTGATGGCGCTGCGCAAGGAGGGCGAGGTCGGCCGGGAGTACCTGGCCGGCTGACGCAGTGTCCGACGAGGTGCGTGAGGGTGATGCGGACGTCGAGAACGCCGTCCTCGTCTCCTTCGTCGAGGACGCCGGCGCGTTCCCGCTGGAGACGCCTGAGTTCCTCGCGACCTGGCCGCCCGGTCTGACCGCGGCGCTCGAGACGTTCTGACCCCTGGTGGCGGCGTGCACCGTGCACACCTGCAGGCAGATCCCCGTCGGAGGCCCTGGAGCGGCCGCCGCGGCACTACCTGCGGGCGGTCTGCTCGCGCCAGCCCCTCTGCTGGTCGTCGCCCCCGTCAGTCCAGGAACTTGCCGGGGTTGAGGATGCCCTGCGGGTCGAGTGCCGCCTTGATCGAGCGCTGCACGTCGAGGTGCACGCCGCCGACCTGCCGCCCGAGGTGCCCCCGCTTGGCCACCCCGACGCCGTGCTCACCGGTGATGGTGCCGCCGAGATCGAGCGCGAGGTCGAGGAGCGCCGAGAACGCCTGCGCCGCGCGCTCTCTGGCGGCCGGGTCGTCGCGCGGGTAGACGATCGTCGGGTGCATGTTGCCGTCGCCGGCGTGGCCGAAGGTGGCGACCTCGACGTCGAACCGCTGCCCCACGTCACGGCACCCGGCCACCAGGGCGGGCACGGCCGACAGCGGCACGCCGACGTCGTCGAGCACCCACCCGCCGCGCGCCTCCAGCGCCGTGACCGCGCTGCGGCGCGCCATCGTCAGCATCTGACCCTCCTCGGGGTCGGACGTCGCCATCGCGAACGAGGCACCCGCCTCTTCGCACAGGCGCTGCAGCGCACACGATTCCGCGGTCCCGGCGTCGCCCGGTTCGTCGGTCTGCAGGAGCAGCAGGGCAGCCGCCGAGCGGTCGAGGCCCGAGGGGTGCAGGTCCTCGACCGCGGCGACGGTGGCGGCGTCCATCAGCTCGCACATGCTCGGACGCATCGTGGCCACGACTGCCGACACCGCCCGTCCGGCGTCGACGAGGTCGTCGAACACCGCGACCACGGTGCAGGGCTGCGCCCGCGCGGGCAGCAGCCGCACCGTCACCTCGGTGACGACGCCGAGCAGGCCCTCGCTGCCGACGAACAGCCGGGTGAGGTCGAGCCCGGCGACGTCCTTGACCGTGCGCCCGCCGGTGCGCAGCACCCGCCCGTCGGCGAGCACCACCTCGAGCCCCAGCACGGCGTCGCGGGTGACGCCGTACTTCACGCAGCACAGGCCGCCGGCGTTCGTGGCGACGTTGCCGCCGATCGAGCAGAAGTCCTGCGACCCGGGGTCGGGGGCGTAGAACAGGCCCTTCGCGGCGACGGCCCGCTTGAGGTCCCCGTTGACCACACCCGGCTGCACCACGGCGAGCATGTCGGCGGGGTCGATCTCGACCACCGCGTCCATCCGCTCGGTGCACAGCACGACGCAGCCGTCGACGGCGTTGGCGGCGCCGGCGAGACCCGACCCGGCGCCACGCGGCACCACGGGCGTGCCCGTCGCCGACGCCCACCGCATCGTCGCGACGACGTCGTCGGTGCCGGCAGCACGCACGAGCGCGAGCGGCGTGCCCGACGGCGACCACGGCTCGCGGTCGCGCGCGTACGACCCGACCACGTCGGGGTCGGTGACGAGCGCCCCCGGCGACAGCGTCGGTGCCAGGACGTCGAGGCTCATGCGGTCTCCTCGGGCGGTCAGCCCATGTGCGGGTAGCGGTGCTCGGTCGGCGGGACGAACGTCTCCTTGATCGAGCGGGTCGACGTCCACCGCAGCAGGTTCTGGGCGGCGCCCGCCTTGTCGTTCGTGCCCGAGGCGCGGCCGCCGCCGAAGGGCTGCTGGCCGACGACGGCGCCGGTCGGCTTGTCGTTGACGTAGAAGTTGCCCGCCGCGTAGCGCAGCCGCTCGGTCGCCGAGGCGATCGCGGCGCGGTCGGTGGCGATCACCGCACCGGTGAGGGCGTAGTCGGCCACCGACTCCATCTGGTCGACGACGCGGTCGTAGCGGCGGTCGTCGTAGACGTGCACGCCGAGGATCGGGCCGAAGTACTCGGTGCTGAACACCTCGTCGGTCGGGTCGCTCGCCTCGACGACGGTCGGACGGACGAACCAGCCGACGCTGTCGTCGTAGGTGCCGCCGGCCAGCACCGTCACACCGGACGCCGAGCGCGCGCGGTCGATGGCCGCCTTGTGCTTGGCGAAGGCGCGGTCGTCGATCACGGCCGACATGAAGTTCGAGAAGTCGGTGGTGGGACCCATGGTCAGCGACTCGGTGAGCGAGACCAGGTCGTCCTTCAGCAGCTTCCACAGCGAGCGCGGCACGTAGGCGCGCGACGCCGCCGAGCACTTCTGCCCCTGGTACTCGAAAGCGCCTCGCACCATGGCGATCTTGAGCACGTCGACGTCGGCCGAGGGGTGGGCGAGGATGAAGTCCTTGCCGCCGGTCTCCCCCACGATCCGCGGGTAGGTGCGGTAGGACGCGATGTTCTCGCCCACCGTGCGCCAGAGGCGCTGGAACGTCGGCGTGGAGCCGGTGAAGTGGATGCCGGCGAGGTCGCGGTCGGCGAGCAGGACCTTGGAGACGTTCAGCCCGTCGCCGTGCACGAGGTTGATCACGCCGGGCGGGAGGCCGGCCGCCTCGAGCAGCGCCATCGTGAAGTGGGCCGAGAGCGCCTGCGTCGGCGACGGCTTCCACACCACGACGTTGCCCATCAGCGCCGGGGCGGTCGGCAGGTTCGCGCCGATCGCGGTGAAGTTGAACGGCGTCACGGCGTAGACGACGCCCTCGAGCGGACGGTGGTCGCTGCGGTTCCAGATGCCCTTGCTGTTCGCCATCGGCTGCTCGCGGTAGATCTCGCCGGCGAAGTGCACGTTGAACCGCAGGAAGTCGATCAGCTCGCAGGCGGCGTCGATCTCGGCCTGGATCGCGGTCTTGGCCTGGCCGAGCATGGTGGCGGCGTTCAGCGTCGACCGCCACGGGCCCGACAGCAGCTCCGCGGCCTTGAGGAAGACGGCGGCGCGGTCGTCGAACGACAGCGCGCGCCACCCGGGCGCGGCCCGCTTGGCGGCGTCGACGGCCGACTGCGCGTCGGCGACGGTCGAGTTCTTCAGCACGCCGAGCACGTGCCGGTGCTCGAACGGGGCGGTGACGGTGGTGCGACGTCCCCCGCCCATCACCTGCTTCCCGTCGACCCAGTTCGGCAGGTCTCTGCGCTCACCCCACAGCTCGGCCAGGCGCACCTCGAGGGCGGCCCGCTCGGGGCTGCCGGGGGCGTGGTCGAGAACGGGCTCGTTGACGGGGGCGGGCACACGGGTCACAGCGTCCATGCTCGCCATCATGCCCTGACAGGATGTGCCCATGACGACTGCGCAGTTCCCCGAGGGCTTCCGCTGGGGCGTGGCGACCGCCGCGTTCCAGATCGAGGGGTCCACCGGCGCCGACGGGCGCACCGACTCGATCTGGGACGAGCTGTGCCGCCGTCCCGGTGCGGTGCTGAACGGCGACACCGGCGACGTGGCGTGCGACCACTACCGGCGGATGCCGCCAGGACGTCGCGATGATGCGCGACCTCGGCGTGGGCACCTACCGGTTCTCGACGTCGTGGTGCCGTGTGCGTCCCGACGGCGGCGCGGTCAACCAGGCCGGCGTCGACTTCTACTCGCGGCTGGTCGACGAGCTGCTCGACCAGGGCGTCGCACCGTGGCTGACGCTCTACCACTGGGACCTCCCGCAGGCCCTGGAGGACCGCGGCGGCTGGACCTCGCGCGACACCGCCGAGCGGTTCGTCGAGTACGCGCTGACGATGCACGACGCGCTCGGCGACCGGGTGCCCACCTGGACGACGCTGAACGAGCCGTGGTGCTCGTCGCTGCTGTCCTACGGTCGCGGCGAGCACGCGCCGGGTCGCACCGAGCCGCGCGCGGCCGTCGCCGCGGTGCACCACCTGCTGCTCGCCCACGGCATGGCCGCGACGGCGCTGCGCGAGGCGGGCGTCGGGTCCGGCCGCGGCGACGAGCTCGGCATCACGCTCAACGTCGGTGGCTTCACCCCGGCCGACCCGTCGAGCGAAGGCGACCTCGACGTCGTCCGCCGCCTCGACGGCCTGCAGAACCGCCTCTTCCTCGACCCCGTGCTGCGCGGCGAGTACCCGGCCGACGTCGTGGCCGACCTCGAGCCGTTCGGGTTCTCCGACCACGTCCGCGACGGCGACCTCGACCTGATCGGCACCGCGGTCGACGTGCTCGGCCTGAACTACTACTCCTCGTCCCGGGTGCGCGACGGCGCGGGCACGTGGCCGTCGCCGTGGATCGGCGCCGACACCCCGGAGCGGGCGCGCGTCGAGGTCGTGGAGCGCGACCTGCCGCGGACCGCGATGGGCTGGGAGGTCACGCCGGAGGTGCTGCGCGACCTGCTGGTGCGCTTCGACCGCGAGTACGACCGGATCGGCGACGGGACGTCGGTCGTCATCACCGAGAACGGCGCCGCCTACGACGACCCCGAGCCCGTCGACGGACGGGTGGCCGACGAGGACCGCCGCGCCTACCTCGAGTCGCACCTGCGCGCGTGCCACGAGGCGATCGAGGCGGGCGTGCCGCTCACCGGGTACCTGGCGTGGTCGCTGATGGACAACTTCGAGTGGGCCTTCGGGTACGACCGGCGTTTCGGCATCGTCCACGTCGACTACGAGACGCAGGTGCGTACGCCCAAGGACAGCGCGCTCTGGTACTCGCAGGTCATGCGCGACAACGGGTTCTGAGCCCCAGGGCGTCCAGAGGCCTCCCTCGATCCGCCCGGCCAGCCGCCTGTGGACCGGCGCGACGAGACCCGCCGGCAGCACCGGGTGCCGCTCGCGGTGCCAGACGCGAGCGCGCGGGTGCAGGCCGAGCCGACACCGTACTGCGCGGGCCGACGGCGTCCTGGCGAGGCGAGCACCCGGTTCACGAGGCTCGCGGGCCCACTGGAGTAGGCGGTCACCTACTGAACGTGGTGGACGATGCCGGGCGGGGTCAGACCGCCGCGGGGTCGCGGTCGCCGTCGTGGATGCGCAGCGCCACCACCAGCTCGCGGTAGAGCGCGTCGTGCCCCAGCAGCTCGGCGTGGGTGCCGACCGCGCGCACCCGGCCGTCCTCCATCACGACGATCTGGTCGGCGTCGAGCACGGTCGAGAGCCGGTGCGCGACGGTGACGACCGCGGCGCGCGAGGCGACGTCGGCGATGCACCCCTGCAGCGCCTGCTCGGTGATGCCGTCGACCTGGGCGGTGGCCTCGTCGAGCAGGAGCACCTCGGGGGTGCGCAGCACGGCACGCGCGACGCCGACGCGCTGGCGCTGGCCGCCGGACAGCTGGCCCGCCTGCAGCGACGTGCCGTCGCCGTCGGGCAGGGCGGCCACCACCTCGGTCAGCCGGACGGACGCCAGTGCCGCCGCCACCTCCTCGTCCGAGGCGTCGGGGTGGGTGAAGGTGACGTTGTCGCGGACGCTGCCCGGCACCAGCGGCGTCTCCTGCTCGACGTACGCGAGCCGCGCGCGCACCTCCTGCGGCGACCACTGCGCGTAGGGCCGCCCGTCGAGCAGGATGTCGCCGTCGGACGGCTCGAGGAAGCGCAGCAGCAGCGACAGCAGCGTGGTCTTGCCCGCCCCCGACGGCCCCACGACGGCGGTGTGCCCGCGGCGCGGGATGCGCAGGTCGACCGACGAGACCGCCTCGGGCGCGTCCGGCCCGTAGCGGGCGCTCACCCCGACCAGCTCGAGGACGAACGGCCCCGACGGGTCGGCGGGCGTGGCGGCGGCCTGCGGGGCGGCGGTGGGCTCCTGCTCGAAGCGGCCCATCTGCCGGATCCGCTCGGCCGCGGCGATGCCCGACTGCATCGCGGTCAGGTGCTGGGTCAGCTCGGTCAGGGGCCCCATCAGCCCGAACGCGTACAGCAGGAACGCGATCAGGGTCGACACCTCCATCGCGCCCTCGGCGGCGCGCCAGGCGCCGACGCCGAGGATCACGATGATCGCGAGCTGGATGCCCGTCCACGCGATGGTCCAGACCGTCGCGGCGGTGACGGCCGCGCGCACGCCGTACCGGGCGGCGGTGTCGGCGTGGCCGCCCACGACCTCGCCGATCCGGGCCTCGGCGCGGCTGGCCTTGACGGTGCGGATCGCGCGGACGGCGCCCTCGAGGGTGGAGCCGACCTCGCCGACCGCCTCCTGCGCCTTGGTCTGCGCGACGGCGATGCGCGGCAGCAGCACCACCATCAGCGCCGTCACCACCCCGACCGCGACGACGGTGGTGCCGAGCAGCGGCAGGTCGAGCACCCCCATCAGCACCAGCGTGCCGACGAGCATCACGACCGCGTTGACCAGCCCCACCAGGCTCGACGCGGCCTGGTGCAGCAGGCCGGTGTCGCTGGTGACGCGGGTGACGACCTCGCCGGAGGGCGTCGCCGCGACCGACGCGACCCGCGCCCGCAGCACGGTGTCGACCAGCATCCGGCGGGCCGCGACGACGACCCGCTCGCCGAGGCGGCCGAACAGCACCCACTGGGCGAAGCCGATCACCGAGCCCGCGACGACGAGCACCAGCAGCCAGAGCACCGGCCCGAGCAGGTCGCCGGTGCCGTTCAGCGAGTCGAGCACCCACTTGGTCACCATCGGCGTCGCCAGGCCGGCGGCGCTGGCCAGCAGCCCGAGGAGCAGGCCGAGCAGCAGGGCGCCCCGGTGGGGACGCAGCAGGTCGAGCAGGATCCGCAGTCGCATGTCCCGAAGTGGAACACATCTGTTCCGTTTCTGGCAAGACCCCGCCCGTCACGGCGCACCCGCGTCCCGGCGCGCCTATGCTCGACGACGTGAGCACCGACGTCGAGACCGGCGCCCGTTCGCGCACCCGGCAGGCGATCCTGGCCGCCGCGGTGCGGACGCTGGCCGCCGACCCCGCGGCGAGCCTCGGCGACGTGGCGGAGGCCGCGGGCGTCGGCCGCACCACGCTGCACCGCTACTTCGCCGAGCGGTCCGACCTGGTGGCGGGCGTGACCGAGGAGTGCGCGCGGGCCGTCGTGGCCGCGCACGCCCGCGCCCGGCTCGACGACGGCACCGGCCGCGAGGCGCTGCTGCGGCTGTGCCGCGAGTACTTCGACCTCGGTGACGTGCTCGCCCTGGTGTTCCACGGCGTCGTCGCCCTCGACGCCGGCGTCGTGCCCGGCGACGACGGCGAGGCCTCGCTGCGCGTGTGCACCCGCGGCCACGACGACGGCAGCATCGACACCGCCCAGCCCCCGGGTTGGATCGTCAACGTGCTGTGGTGCTCGCTGTACTCGGGCTGGTCGTGGACCCAGGAGAGCGGCGCGTCCCGCCACGACACCCTCGAGCTGCTGCTGCGCAGCCTCGACGGCTCGGTCCGACCGAGGGACTGAGCGCCCGCGGGGACGGATCGACCCGCGAGAGACTCAGGCGTAGAAGTCCTCTCGCAGGTCGATGCCGTGCTCGACCCAGACCTCGAGCGCGGCGAGCATGCCCGTCCAGCCCATGCAGTTGCCGAACGCGTTCTTCGCGCCGGCCTCGGTGGGCAGCCACGACGACTCGGTGATCGTCACGAGCGTTCGCGTGCCGCCGTCCAGCGGCTCGAGCTCGAACACGGTGGTGGTGGAGCCGCTGTCACCGGTGGTCGCCTCGCCGCCCCAGCGGATCGTGATGCGGCGCGGGGGCTCGGCTCCGACGACCTCGACCGGGAAACGGCCCGGGAAGGATCCACGACCGCTGGATCGGCGACTACGCCCGCGCGGCGGTCGCGCTGCTCGACGAGCTCGACCGCGGCTGAGGTCAGCGGCGGCGGTGCCGCTCGGCGGCGCCGGCCAGCAGGTCGACGCCCGAGCCCAGGTGGGCGACCACCTCGGCCGCCGTCCGCTCACCCGCGAGCGCCCCGACGCCCTGCCCGACGTAGACCGGCGCCGCGTCGCCACCGACCGCGCGATCGGCGTCGATCCGCGCGAACGCCTCGTCGTCCGAGGCGATCTCGTCGACCCGGGCGGCCCACTCGTCGGTGAACGGCGAGCGCAGGTGCCGTCCGCCGTACTCGGCCGGCCAGTCGAGCCGCTGGCCCCGGTCGAAGACGGACGAGTACGCGGTGGCCTCCGAGCCCGCGGCCACCAGGCGGCGGCGCACCGGCTGCGGGGTGAGGGCCTCCCGGCAGAGCAGGAACGCCGTCCCGGCCCAGACGCCCTCGGCGCCGGCCGCCAGCACGGCCGCCACCCCGCGCGGGCCGCTGACCCCGCCCGCGGCCAGCACCGGGACGTCGGCGACCTCGAGCACCTCCTGCAGGAGGGGCAGCGTCGACACGGCGTCGCGGCCGTGCCCGCCCGCCTCGCTCCCCCGCACCACGAGCAGGTCGACGCCCGCGTCGAGCGCGCGGCGCGCCTCGTCGACGCGTGCCCACCTGCGTGGTGACGGCGCACCCGGCGTCCCGCAGCAGGCCGAGGAACCGCTCGAACGGGCCGAACGAGACGCTGACCAGCGACGGGGCGAGCTCGACGCAGGCCTCGAGCAGCTCGGGGCGCGACTCGAGCACCCACGCCATCAGCCCGACACCGACATCGCCTGCGGCAGAGGCGGTCGCGTGCTGCTCGCGCAGCCAGCCGGTGGTCGACGCCGGCGCCACACCGATCGTCCCGAGCCCGCCGGCGCGCGTCACGGCCGCCGCGAGCTCCCCGCTCGAGACGCCGGCCATCGGCGCCTGCACGACAGGCACGGTCAGCGCACGCAGGTCCCAGACCATCTGCGGCTCAACCCACCTCGAGGTCGGTCAGCACCAGGCTGGTCTCGGTGACGTCGAACCACAGCAGGTCGTGCCCCTCGGCGCCGTCGACGACGAACTGCGCGTCGTCGTCGCCCGCGTCGGCCGCCTCCACCGCCTCGACGGCCGCGGTGACGTCGGCGGCGGCGTCCTCCTCGTCGACGTGGATGCTGACGACGTAGGCCCACGCCACGGGGCCCGGGAGCAGCACCTGCGAGCGCGGACCGGCGTCGCCGTCCGGCAGCGTGATCGCGACGTCGACGTCGGCGGCCAGCACCACCCGGCGGCGGGGAGCGGACGGGTCGTCGCCCAGCAGCCGCAGCGACGCCTCGGCCGCCTCGACCATGGCGGCGTACTCGAGCTCCTCGGCGTCGCCCTCGGTGTACCACTCGCGCAGCGCCGGCGTGACCGCGTGCGCCGTCAGCTCGACCACCACCTCGCCGGACGAGACCCACTGCGACAGCAGCGGTCCCGTCCCCGGCAGGAACACGCGCATCAGCCTGCCTCCTCGTCGTGGAGCTCGGGTCCGTCGAGCCCGGGTCCGTCGAGCCCGGGTCCGTCGAGCTCGTGCTCGCCCGGCACGGACCCCACCCGGTCGACCAGGGCCTCCAGCTGCTCGGGGTCCTCCAGCGCCTCGGCGCTGGTGCGGATCGCCGTGTCGAGCACCTGCCGCCGCCGGGTCACGTCCATCAGGTTGGCCCCGATCGCCTCGAGGTCGGCCACCCCGGGACCGAGGACGGTCACGTCGGTGCCCTCGGCGTGCACCTTGGCCACCTCGCGCAGGGCGCGCCGGGTCACCCGGGCGCGGAAGGCCCGCTCCAGGCGGGCGGTGACGCCGCGCGGGTCGTCGACCGCGAACGAGGCCATCGGCGCCAGGACGAACACCTCGTCGAGGCCGTGCCCGGCCGCGAGGTCGATGTTCGTCGACGACGCCGCGCCGCCGTCGATGTAGCGCACGCCGTGCAGCACCACGGGCGCGTACCAGCCCGGGATGGCGCACGAGGCCATCACGGCGTCGGCGAGCGAGGCGGGCGGCTCGGCCGGGTCGCCGAACGCGACCCGGCGTCCGGACTCGTAGTCCATCGCGACCGCGCGCACGCCCGGGTGGGGCGACCAGCCGTCGGCCCGCGCGCCCACCTGCTCCTGCACGTCACCGACCAGCTTGCCCACGGTCGCGAGCGTGCCGCGTCCTTCGGGTGCGAGCGCGGCCAGCACCGCCGTCGGGGGCAGGTGGCGCAGCTTCGATGCGCCCTGGCGCACCAGCGCCCTGGACCCGAACCCCGGACGGGGACGCGGCGGGAGCGCCCCGCCGGTGGCCGTCTCGTAGTCCCAGCCGATGCCGCGCCAGCGGGCCGGAGCGGGCGGTCTCGCCGAGCTGGTGGGCCGTGAGCTCCTCGACGCTGACGCCGGCGCCCAGCAGGGCCGCGGTGAGGGAGCCGGCCGAGGTGCCCACGACCAGGTCGGCGTCGCGCGGGTCGAGACCCTGCACCCGCTGCAGCGCACCGAGCGCGCCGACGGTCCAGGCGCCCCCGAGGACGCCGCCGCCCCCCAGCACGAGACCCCAGCGCCGTCGGCTCACCGCACCGTCCCCCGCAGCTCGTCGAGCGACTCGCCCACGCACGCGGCGAGCACGTCGAGGTCGGGCATCGCCTCGCGGTCGGCGTTGAGGCCGTAGAACACCCCGCCCTTGTACGAGGTCAGGCCCACCGCGAGCCCCTGGCCCTTGGCGAGCGGGATCACCGGGTACGTCTCGACCAGCTCGGCCCCCGCCGCGTAGAGCGCGTGCTGCGGCCCGGGCACGTTCGTCACGAGCAGGTTGAACACGCGGCGCGACAGACCGCTCGCCACGCGGGCGCCCACCGAGTGCAGCGTCGCCGGGGCGAACCCGCCGACCTCGGCGAGGCGCCGCGCCGGCAGCCCGCGGCCCGTGTCGGCGTGCGCCTTCATCCGGTAGGCGATCTGCTGCAGCCGCACGGTCGCGTTCGGCTCGCCGAGCGGCAGGTCGACCAGCAGCTGCTCGACCCGGGCCACCCGCTCCACCGTCGTGGGGTCGTCGGACCGCACGCCGACCGGCACCATCGCCCGCAGCGTGGTGGTCGGCGCCACCCGCGCGCCGCGGGTCAGCATCCACTCGCGCAGCGCGCCGGTGAGCGTCGCCAGCACCACGTCGTTGACCGTGATGGGCGAGGCCTCCCCCGCCGCCTTGCCGCGTCGCCGGCCGCCGGTGGCGTGGAACGCCCTGATCTCGCGGTAGGTCTCGAGCTCGGTGGCGACCGTGCCGAACCGCCGGTGCTCGCCGATCACGACGTTCAGCGGCGACTCGGGCGCCGGGCTCGTGGCCGTGCGCACGACGCTGGTGAGCGCCCCCACCACCTTCTCGACGTTGACCCGGACGTCGGCCGCCCCGCTGCGCACCGTGTCGAGCACGTGCGTCGGCGCCTGGACGGCGTCGGCGACCGCGCCGGTGATGAGCTCGACCAGCGACGGCTCACGGTCGGGCGTCCAGGTGTCGGTGGGAGCCGGTGTGGCAGAAGGGGTGTCGTCGAGCACGACCTGCGAGAGCTCGACCGCGTTGACGCCGTCGACCAGGGCCTGGTGCGACTTCGTGACGACGGCGAAGCGTCCGCCCTCGAGCCCCTCGACGACGTAGGCCTCCCAGAGCGGGCGGCTGCGGTCGAGGTGGCGAGGCATCACCCTGGCCACGAGGTCGCGCAGCTGGGCCATCGTCCCGGGACGCGGGAGCGCGGAGCGCCGCACGTGGTAGCTGAGGTCGAACCGGGTGTCGTCGACCCAGAGCGGGTTCGCGAGGCGTCCGGGCACCTGGCGCACGCGTTGGCGGTACCGGGGCACGAACGCGATGCGGGCGGCGATGTGCCGCGCCAGGACGTCGAAGTCGAAGCCGCCCTCCGGCGGGTCGAAGACCATGACGGAGCCGACGTGCATGACCGTCGTGGGCTCCTCGAGGTACAGGAACGACACGTCGAGCGGCGTCAGCCGGCTGGTCACCGCCCGCCTCCTTCCGTCCGGCCCGGGCGGGCGCGTCCTCGCACCCTAGTCAGCCGCGAGCCCGGGGAAGCACCGAACCCGCGCGCAGCGTGCCGGACGTCACGTCGCGAGCTCGAGGCCGGTGAGCTCGTGCAGGGCCCGCGCGGTCGTGGCGACGTCGCGGTGGAGCACCGCGTGCATGCCGACCGCCTCGGCCCCGGCGACGTTCGAGGGCAGGTCGTCGACCATCACGCAGCGAGACGGGTCGACCCCCAGCAGCTCCGCGGTGCGGGCGAAGATCCGGCCCTCGGGCTTGCGCATGCCGACCTCGCCGGAGATGACGACGACCTCGAACATCTCGTCCCAGCCGGTGCGGTCGTAGGTGTTCCCCCACGAGTTCGACAGCAGCGCCGTGCGCATCCCGGCCGCCCGGGCGGCGCGCACCAGGTCGTGCATGCGGGGCTCCGGCGCGTCGAGGCCGCCGAGCATGCGGTCGAGCAGGCCGTCGGCGCGCACGTCGACCCCGCGCCGCACCAGCTCGCCCGCCAGCAGCCGCTCGAACTCCTCGCGCGGCAGCTCGCCGCGCTCGAGCGCCGCGACCGGCCCGGCGGCGAGGTCACCGCCGAGCGAGCCGCCGGCCACCTCGTCGGTGCCCCGCTCGGGCGCCGCCTCGACGAAGCCCCACTCCCGCAGGGTGTCGCGGTACAGCTCCATCGGGACGCCCTCGGACTGCGCCCAGCCCCCGAAGGCCTCGGCGAGGGGGACGGTGAGGACGCCGCCCCAGTCGACGACGAGGACGTCGGGCGGGGTCGTGGTGCCGGAGGGTGCGGAGGTCACCCGCCCATCATGCCGGGGTGCGTCGGCGCCGCCCCCGGCCCGCCCTCGACCCGGCCACCGGACGGTTGCCCGCCAGCAGCGCCGCGAGGTCGCTGAGGACCAGGCGGGCGGGGGACGCCGGCGCGTGCTCGGTGAGCGAGCGGCCGGCGAGCAGGGCGCCGTCGAGCGCGTCGCGGTCGTCGGGGACGGTGACGACGTGCTGCACGCCGGCGTAGCGCTGCAGCGCCTCGGCCACGCGCCGGTGCGGGTCGCTGCCCGTGGCGGACGCGCGCACGCGCGTGACCACGACGCGAGGCGTGACGTGCGGCACCGCCTCGGCGAGCTCGCCGAGGCCGCGCACCAGGCGCTGCAGCCCGACGGGGTCGCCCGCACCGACCGCCAGGACGACGTCGGCCGCCTCCAGCGCCGACAGGGTCGCCGCGTTGCGGCGCGGCGCGAGGGTGTCGTAGACGATCTCCTCGTCGCGCTCGAGGCTGAACCCGGTGTCGACCACGGTGAACGCCGCCACCTCGCGCGCGACCGCCCAGACCTGCTCGAGCGAGGAGCTCGACAGCTCCGGCCAGCGGTCGGCCCGGGTGATGCCGGTGAGGACCCGCAGGTGCGCCGACAGCGTCGGTGACAGTCGCGCCAGCATCGTGGCGTCGAGGGTGCCGGCCCCGGCCGAGCGGCACGCGGCGGCCAGGCCGGGCGCCTCGTCGAGCACGCCGAGGGTCTGCGCGACACCGGCGGCGTAGGTGTCGGCGTCGGCGAGCAGGGTGGTGCGGCCCAGCGCGGCCAGCTCGGCGGCCAGGGTCACCGCCACCGTCGTGCGACCGGGTGAGCCCGCGGGCCCCCACACAGCGACCAGCGTCCCGCGCTGCACCGGCGCGTCGGGCAGCGGTGGCGCAGCGGCTGCGCGCTGCGCCGGCGGCTCGGGGTGCACCGGCAGCGCCGCCCCGGGGTCGGCCGGGTCGGCGGCGCGCGCACCGCCCCCGGGCCGCGAGGCGAGCGCCTCGGCGACGGTGAGCTCGACCAGCGCGGCGTCGGCGTCGGCCGGCACCGCGTGCAGCACGCCGAGCGCACGCAGCCGCTCGGCCTGCTCGGTCGACCCGGGGTCGGCCACGCCGACCACCACCAGCCCCTCGGCCCGCAGCCGCGCCAGCGCCTCGCGGTCGAGCCGGCGCACGTCGGAGGAGACGAGCGCGGCGACGGCGCGGCCCGTGGCGGCGACGGCGAGCAGCTCGGGCAGGTCGACGCACCGCCGCACCACCACGACCTCGCCGCGGGCCTGCTCGAGCGCCGCGACGAGCGGCGCCTCCCAGCTGCCGGTGAGGGCGGCCAGGACCGGGTACCGGCCCGCCACCGTCAGCCGCCCTGTCCGGGGGCGGGCACGAGCGAGACCACGGCGTCGTTGGCGAGCGCGCCGAGGACGACCGGGAGCTCGTCGGGGGCGAGCAGCACCTGCACCGTGCTGGCGCCGGTGCTGCCCAGCGACGAGCCGGCGTCACCGACGTCGGCGACGTCGGCGCCCTGCACCACGCGCTCGGGCTCGAGGAACGCCCCGGCCCGGTCGGGGTCGGGCGCGGCGACCCAGACGTCGACGACGGTGCCGGCGCGCAGGCCGTCGGGCAGCGTGGCGACCGGCACGGCCACCGGCTGCAGCCCGACGTCGGCCGCCGACCCCACCGACGAGCGGGGCACGAGCTCGCCCGCCGCGACGGTGCGGGTGGCCACCAGGTCGCCGGCCGGGTCGGCGTCGGCCGGCAGGTACGAGCCGCCCGCGTCGCCGAGCCGGACGTCGACCACCTGCAGGTCGTCGGGCCCGATGCGGTCGCCGGGCGTGATCGCGCGCACGGCCACGTAGTACGGCTCGGTGTCGTCGGCGGCGGCCACCACCCGGGCGCCGAGGACGACGGAGCCGAGCACGAGCAGCACGCCCACGAGCAGGCGCGGGTCGCGCCAGGACGGCGGACGGATCCTGCTCGCGGCCGGTGCGGGCAGGTCGGTGACGACGGACATGCGGTCCCCCCTGAGACGTCGGGCGGCGACCATGGTGCCCGAAGACGCGCCCCAACGGGACCCGGGGGTGCCCAGCGCGTGCCCGGTGTGCCAAACTCGGTCAACGGACCCCAAGCGCTGCCGCCTTCCAGGAGGTCTCCCCGTGGCTCACCGCTTCCTCCCGCTCACCGACGTGGCCGAGATCCTGAACGTCTCCTCCGCCCAGGCCTACGCCCTGGTGCGCTCCGGCGACCTGCCCGCGATCAAGGTGGGCGGGCGCGGGCAGTGGCGCATCGAGACCACTGCGCTGGAGGACTACATCCAGCGCATGTACGCCGAGACCCGCGCCGGCGTCGACGCCGGGCGCCTCGCCGCCGAGCCCGTCGAGTAGACGGGCTCAGCCCGCCTGGCTGCGCACCTGCTCCAGGTGGGCGAACGCCACGGCGGCGACGCCGGTGACCGCGGCCGCGCGCCGCACCTCGCCGGGCGCGTGCAGCGCGAGGTCGAGGTGGTCGGCGCCGACCCGGTCGATCGTGCCGGTGAGCGTCGCGGAGCCCGCGTGCACCGACACCGGGGCGCGGTCGCGCGCCAGGCCGCGCAGGACGTGCCCGAGCCCCAGCCGGCGCAGCACAGTGCCCGGCTCGGGCGCCACCTGCCGGCCGAGACCGGTCACCGCCACCACCGACGCGGTGGGCACCAGCACGCGGCCGCGCTCGTCGGCCAGCACCAGCCACTGCGGAGCCACGTCGGTGACCGTGCCGACGACCTGTCCGTGGCCCAGCACCAGCGCCAGGCGCACCCCGACGTGCGCGAGGACCCGGTCGGCGAGGGCGGTCGCCGCCCGCTCGGCCCGGGTGCGCTCGGCCACCTCGGCGTGCAGGTCGTCGGCGTCCTGGCGCGCGAGCTGGGCCTCGAGGTCGTCGAAGAGGGCGTCCCACCGCATCGGCCCAGGCTAGCGGTGTGGACAGCACCGCCACCCAGGACGTAGGTTCCGTCGTCAAACGACGGCAAACGGAGGTCAGCGGTGTTCGGAGTCGGGGTGTCCCGAGCGGTGCGGACGGTGGGGGTCGGGCTGCTGGTCGCCCTGCTGGCCGCGACGTCGCTCCTGCTCGGCGTCCAGGCGGCGGGCACGTGGTCGCGCGTCCTCGCACCGGCCCCGGTGCGCACCGACGACGTCGTGGTCGCCGTCGCGGCGGCGGCCGGCGCCGCGGTCGCCGCCTGGCTCGCGCTCGGGGCGCTGGCGTCGACCGCGGCGCTGCTGACCGGGACGACGCGGCGCCCGGCGCTCGCGCCCGCGGTCGTGCACCGCGCGGTGGCGCTGGCGCTGGGTGTCGCCCTGGCCGCCGGACCCACCGCCACCGACCCGGCGGGCCCGGGCAGCAGCACGCCGGCGCCCGCCCCGCCCGCGAGCGCGCAGCCGACCCCGACCCGCGTCCTCGACGACCTCGACCCCCGCTGGTCCCCCACCGCGACCCCGGAGCGGGAACCCGGCACGGGGCGGGCCCCGGGCGCGGCCCCCGACCCGGGCTGGCGCGCCACCGCCCCGCCGGTCCCGGCGTCCGCGGTGCCCGTGCCCGGCGACCCACTGCTCCTCGACGGCCGGCGCGGCGTGCCGGACGAGCAGACGCTGGTGACGGTGCGCCGCGGCGACACCCTGTGGGACCTCGCGGCGCGCCACCTCGGGCCGCACGCGACCGACGCCGAGATCGCCGCCGAGTGGCCCCGCTGGTACGAGGCGAACCGCGCGGTCGTCGGCGACGACCCCGACCTGCTGCTGCCGGGCCGCCAGCTGCAGCCGCCGGGTGCCGACCGGTGAGGGGAACCGTCCGTGACGCGGTGGCGTCGCAGCCGTCGTCGGGGCGGGCGGACGGCCGTGAGCCGCCGTCCACAGGTGGGTGCGCGGGCCCAGACGACCCGCTCGGCCCGCGGCTACGGTGGTCCGCACGGACCAGGGGGAGGAACCGGAGATGACCAGCACCGCGACACGACCGAGGCTCAGGGCGCTGCCCGTGCCGCTGAGCGAGCCGGCGGCGGTACCGATCCTCGCCACCGCGGCCGGCGTCCCGCCGACGCAGGGTGCTCTGGCCCTCAGCTTCACCGCCGTCGAGCGCGTGGTCGCCGACGACCCCGACTTCGGCCGCCAGCCCACCTCCACCGACCGGCTGCCCGACCCCCTCACCACCTGCTCGGCGCTGGTCCAGGCGGTCGTCGAGGTGCTCGCCGGGGTCCGTCCCGCCACCCAGCTGGTGCGCTGGACCAGCCACGACGTCCACGTGGCGCTCAGCCGTCGCGCCGCCCTCGCGGCGCGGATGCGCCGCGGGGCCGTGCCGCAGGGCCGCGCGGCCGTGGTGCGCGGCGTCCGGGTCTGCACCCCCGCCGACGGCGTGGTCGAGGCCAGCGCCGTCGTGGTCGAGGCCGACCGCGTCCGCGCGGTGGCCGTCCGCCTCGAGGGTCTCGACGGCCGCTGGCGCGCGACCGCCCTGGAAGTCGGCTGACAGCAGTCGTTCTCGGCACCACGAAGGCCCCCACCCGTCGGGAGGGGGCCTTCGTCGTCGTCGCCCTACTTCTTGCGCGCGTCCTTCTTGCGACGGGCCTTGCTGACCGGCTTCGCCGGGCCCTCGTCGCCGCCGCCGTCACCGGCCTCGGAGTGCACCTCGACGTCGCCGTCCTCGGTCGGGGCGCTGTACTGCAGCGGCTGCGACCGGTCGGGGGCGTCCAGGCCCTTGGCCATCACGACGGGCGCGCCCTCGGCGGGCTGCTGGCCCTCGGCCTGCACGGCCGGCGTGGTCACCTCGATGTTGAACAGGAACCCGACCGACTCCTCCTTGATCGCCTCGGTCATCGCCTGGAACAGCTGGAACCCCTCGCGCTGGTACTCGACCAGCGGGTCGCGCTGGGCCATCGCGCGCAGCGAGATGCCCTCCTGCAGGTAGTCCATCTCGTAGAGGTGCTCGCGCCACTTGCGGTCGAGCACCGACAGCACCACCCGGCGCTCGAGCTCGCGCATCTGGTCGCTGCCGACCTGCGCCTCGCGCTGCTGGTAGGCGACCTTGGCGTCGGAGCGGAACTCCTCGGCCAGCCGCGGAGCCGTGAGCTGGGTGGCGCCGCCGAACTCCTCGAGCAGCTCCTCCTCGGTCAGCGAGACCGGGTACAGCGTCCGCAGGGCGGTGAGCAGCTGGTCGAGGTCCCAGTCCTCCCCGAAGCCCTCGGCGGTGGCGGCGTCGACGTAGGCGCCGACGACGTCGTCGATGAAGTGCTGCACCTGCTCGTGCAGGTCGGCGCCCTCGAGCACCCGGCGGCGCTCGGCGTAGATGACCTCGCGCTGGCGGTTCATCACGTCGTCGTACTTGAGCACGTTCTTGCGGATCTCGAAGTTGCGCGCCTCGACCTGGCTCTGCGCGCTCTGGATCGCGCGCGTCACCATCTTCGACTCCAGCGGCACGTCGTCGGGGATGCCCGCGCGCGAGAGCAGGCTCTCGGCCATGCCGGAGTTGAACAGCCGCATCAGGTCGTCGGTGAGGGAGAGGTAGAACCGCGACTCGCCGGGGTCGCCCTGGCGTCCGGAGCGTCCGCGCAGCTGGTTGTCGATGCGGCGCGACTCGTGCCGCTCGGTGCCGAGCACGTACAGACCGCCGGCCGCGACGACGTCGTCGTGGCCCTCGGAGACCTGCTGCTCCATCTCCGCGAGCACCTTCGGCCACTGCGCCTCGTACTCCTCGGCGTCCTCGGCCGGGTCGAGCCCGAGCTCGGCCATCTTGCCGACGGCGAGGAACTCGGCGTTGCCGCCGAGCATGATGTCGGTGCCGCGGCCGGCCATGTTGGTGGCGACGGTGACGGCGGCCTTGCGACCGGCCATCGCGACGATCGCGGCCTCGCGGGCGTGCTGCTTGGCGTTGAGCACCTCGTGCCGGATCCCGCGCTTGCTCAGCGCGGCCGACAGGTACTCGGACTTGGCGACGCTCACGGTGCCGACGAGCACGGGCTGGCCGTTCTCGTGCCGTTCGGCGATGTCGTCGACGACGGCCTCGTACTTGGCCACCTCGGTCTTGTAGACCAGGTCGGGCTGGTCGACGCGCTGCATCGGGCGGTTGGTGCGGATCGGGATGACGCCCAGCTCGTAGGTGCCCTGGAACTCGGCGGCCTCGGTGCTGGCCGTACCGGTCATGCCGGCGAGCTTGTCGTACATGCGGAAGTAGTTCTGCAGCGTGATCGTGGCGAGGGTCTGGTTCTCGGCCTTGATCGCCACGTTCTCCTTGGCCTCGATGGCCTGGTGCATGCCCTCGCTGTACCGGCGCCCGGCGAGCATGCGGCCGGTGTGCTCGTCGACGATCATCACCTCGCCGTCCTGCACGACGTAGTCCTTGTCGCGCTTGAACAGCTCCTTGGCCTTGATCGCGTTGTTCAGGTACCCGACGTACGGGGTGTTGACCGAGTCGTAGAGGTTGTCGATGCCGAGGTAGTCCTCGACCTTCTCGATGCCGGTCTCGAGCACGCCGACGGTGCGCTTCTTCTCGTCGATCTCGTAGTCGCGGTCGAGCCGAAGCACCTTGACGATCTTGGCGAACTCGGCGAACCAGCGGGTCGCGTCGCCGCTGGAGGGGCCGGAGATGATCAGCGGCGTGCGGGCCTCGTCGATCAGGATCGAGTCGACCTCGTCGACGATCGCGAAGTGGTGGCCGCGCTGCACCAGCTCGGCCGAGGACCACGCCATGTTGTCGCGCAGGTAGTCGAACCCGAACTGGGTGTTGGTGCCGTAGGTGATGTCCATGCCGTACTGCACGCGGCGCTCGTCGGGCCGCATGTGGTCGAGCACGCAGCCGACCTGCAGCCCGAGGAAGCGGTGCACGCGTCCCATCAGGTCGGACTGGTACTTCGCCAGGAAGTCGTTGACGGTGACGATGTGCACGCCCTCGCCGGTGAGGGCGTTGAGGTAGCTGGGGAAGGTCGCGACGAGGGTCTTGCCCTCACCGGTCTTCATCTCGGCGATGTTGCCCTGGTGCAGCGCCGCGCCGCCCATCAGCTGGACGTCGTAGGGGCGCTGGCCGAGCGAGCGCTTCGCGGCCTCGCGCACGGCGGCGAACGCCTCCGGCAGCAGGTGGTCGAGCTTCTCGCCGTCGGCCAGGCGCGCCCTGAACCGGTCGGTCTCCTCGCGCAGCTCGCCGTCGCTCATCGCGACGAAGTCGTCCTCGAGCGAGTTGACCTGGCTGGCCAGCACCTCCAGGCGCTTGACCACCCGGCCCTCGCCGGCGCGCAGGATTCGGTCGAGGATCGGCACGCGTCTCACTCCGTCGGGTCGGGCGCCGTGCTCCGGGCGACGTGCACCGGGCGTGGCGCCAGGATGGGCGATGGCTCTGCTCCATCGTACGCACGACGCCGGCGCCGCCTGCTGAGCAGGCGACGCCGGCGTCGGCCGACCGGACGGGCGGTGCGCTCAGCTGAGCGTGCACCCCAGGTTGTTCATGCGGTCGAGCTCGGCGGCGAGCTCGAGCATGCGGGCGCGGTCGCCGCTCCTGATGGCCGCGTTGACGTCGGCGACGATCACGTGCCGGCGCAGCGGGTAGCCGACCGTCTCGTGCGCCGCGTTCAGCCACGCGGCGACGGCGGCGCGCAGCAGGATCTGCTCGGCGCCGGCCGCGCCGGAGC
This sequence comes from uncultured Actinomycetota bacterium, assembly GCA_963715595.1. Taxonomy (GTDB): domain Bacteria; phylum Actinomycetota; class Actinomycetes; order Actinomycetales; family CAWJMD01; genus MFD01275-22. The sequence goes on along the minus strand of OY970255.1, from coordinate 378,132 downwards.
CACCCTTGTAGCTGAGCGCGTCGAGGAAGGTGTCGTCCGCGCGCTCACCCGTGGGCTTGAAGGTCCAGGCCGTGGGGTCCGGGTGCGCGAGCAGCCGGTCCGGCGTGGCCTCCTCCCAGGAGTCGAAGTGCTGGGCCTGCTTCCAGTAGCCCGGGGTGCAGCCGTGGTCGGCCACCAGCTCGGCCTGCGCCGGCGCCACCGCGCCCGCCACCAGAGCACCCGCGACCGCCGCGATCGCGATCATCCGCTTCATCTGACTCTCCTCCTCGCTGCTCGCCCTGACGGGTGAGTCAGCCGTCACCGTTCGTCACCGTTGACCCCGAGCCGACGCCCCGACCGTAGGACGCCGTGCCCGCCACCCGTCGGCGAGCAGCACGATGCGACCCGGACGGATCAACGGTGACGGGGTGGTCGTCACCCACCTGGCTCCCCCGGGTCACCGTTGCTTCCGCTCGCAGGGCACACCAGGGTGGTGAGGTGCCCGCTCCCACGCTCCGTACCGCCACCCGGGGCGGGCGCGAGGTCGTGCTGCGGGCGCACCGGCCCGACGACGCCGAGGTGCTGGTGCGGGCCTACGCCGACGACGAGGTGTCGCGGTGGCTGAGCGGGCCGCCGCTGCCGTACACGTCCGAGCACGGCTGCCACTGGGTCGCCGGCCGCGCCGCGGCCTGGGACGAGCGCGGCGACGGGACCGAGTGGACGTGGATGCTCGACCTGGACGGCGAGCCGGCCGGCCAGGTGGCCTTCCGGCCCCGCCGGGACGGCGCGCTCGAGGTGGCCTACGTGCTCGGGCGGTGGGCCTGGGGCGCCGGTGCGATGTCGGCCGGGGTGCGGGCCGCGCTGGGGTGGGCACTCGGCCCGGACGGGCCGCGGGCGCCGGTGGTGCACTGGCGCGCGCTGGTCGGCAACTGGGCCTCGCGCCGGGTGGCGTGGGCCTGCGGGTTCCAGGTCGAGGGGCGCGTCCGCGGGCTGGTCGCGCACCGCGGCGAGGCGCTCGACGGGTGGATCGGCTCGGTGCGCGCCGGCGACGACCTGCGCCCCGCGGTGCCCTGGCTCGAGGTGCCGCGGATCGAGGTGGGTGACCTGGTGCTGCGTCCGAACGTCGCGACCGACGCCGAGCGGCTGCAGCAGGCCTGCGCCCACCCGAGCACCCAGGAGTGGCTGCCGTCGCTGCCGTCGCCGTACACCCTCGACGACGCGCGCAGCTACCTCGAGATGCGCGAGGAGCAGCACGCCGTGGCGCTCGGTCTCTACTGGGCCGTCGCCGAGGCCGACGACCCCGGCAGGCTGCTCGGCGAGATCGGCCTGATGGGGCTCGACCACGGCCTGTCGCCCAGCGGCGAGGTCGGGTACTGGGTGCACCCCGACGCCCGCCGCCGCGCGGTGGCGACCCGGGCGGTGCGCGCCGTCGCCCGGCACGGCCTGCTCGACCTCGACGAGGGCGGCCTCGGACTGCGCCGCGTGCTGCTGCGGGTCGCCGAGACCAACACCGCCTCGCTCGGCGTCGCGCGCGCCGCGGGGTTCAGCCAGGTCGGCCGCGACCGCGACGGCGAGCGGCTGCGCAGCGGCCGGGTGGTCGACCACCTGCGCCTGGACCTGCTCGCCGAGGAGATGGACGCCGCCTACGCCCACCCGTCGTCGCTGCGCTGAGCGAGGCGAGCACCTACCTGGCGGGGCTCGCACGCCACGTTCGGTAGGTGGGCGCCAACTGAACGTGGTGGGCGGGCCTCGTGAAGTACGCGTTCGCCTCGCTCAGTCGTCGCGGACGTCGAGCCCGACGTGCGCCGCCAGCAGGGGCGCCAGCTCGACCAGCTGCGTGGTGCTGACGGTCGCGCCCGCCAGGCCGCCGAGCCCGTCGACCCGCTGCAGCTGCGCTCCCCGCAGGTCGACCCCGGTCGACGTGGCACCGGTGAGGTCGATCCGGCCGAGCCGCACCTGCGTCGTGCGCAGACCCCGCACCGTGGCGCCGGCGAGGTCGAGCTCGCCCACCTGCACGTCGTCCAGGACCAGGTCGACCACCTCGGCGCCGCGCAGGTTGAGGTAGTCGACCTTGCCGCCGGTCACCGTCACCCGGACGAGCTCGGCGCCGTGCGCCCCGACGGCGCCGAGGCGGCAGCCCTCGAGCCGGACGTCGAGCAGCTCGGCGTCGGCCAGGTCGAGGACGCTGGCGCGCACCCGCTCCCAGCGGGTGTCGACCAGCCGGGCACGCCGCAGCGAGACCTCGTCGAGGACGCAGTCCGTGAGCACGCAGTCGAGCAGCCGCGCGCGGCCGGCCCGGACGCCGGTGAGGTCGAGACCGTCGAGGACCTCGCCGTCCAGGTCCGCCTCCGGACCCAGCACCGTCACGAGATGTCGAGGATCTTCTCGCGGACGGCGTAGACGACCGCCTCCATCCGCGAGTGCAGCTGCAGCTTCTCCAGGATGTTGCGCACGTGGTTCTTCACCGTGTTCTCGGAGATGAACAGCTGGGCGGCGATGTCCTTGTTCGCCAGACCGCGCGCCACCAGCCGCAGCACCTCGAGCTCGCGCTCGGTCAGGCGCGGGACGGGGACGCGCACCGCCCCGGTCGAGCGGCGGGACAGCTCGGCGAACTCGGCGAGCAGGGCGCCGGCCATCGAGGGGCTGATCAGCGACTGGCCGCCCATCACCGCGCGGATCCCCTCGGCGATCTCCTCGCCGGGGACGTCCTTGAGCAGGTACCCGTTCGCGCCCGCCCGCACCGCCTCGAACAGGTCGGTCTCCTCGTCGCTGATGGTCAGCATGACGATGCGCGCGCTGGGGACGGCGCTCTTGATGTCGGAGCAGGCCTCGATGCCGGAGCGGCGCGGCATCCGCACGTCCATCAGCACGACGTCGGGCAGCAGGTCGACCGCGCGGGCGTACGCCTCGGCGCCGTCACCGGCCTCGCCGACGATGTCGATGTCGTCCTCGGCGCCCAGCACCATCTCGAGCCCGCGCCGGAACAGGACGTGGTCGTCGGCCACCAGCACCCTGATGCGCTCGGTCACCGCACCTCCCTGAACCGGTCCGGGACCGGCCCGTGCGGCGGTCGAGGCCCCCATGATGCCACCGCGACCGGACGCGGCGGGGTGCGCGCGTCCGGGGAACGGGTCAGCCGCCGGCGGCGGCCGTGGCCCCGGTCCCGTTCGACGCGGCGGGGTCGCCGGCGGAGGCGTCCGCCTCGGTCGTCTCCAGGCGCAGGACGCCGTAGCTCCAGCCGCGGCGCCGGTACACCACCGACGGCTTGCCGCTCGCGGTGTCGCAGAACAGGTAGAAGTCGTGCCCGACCAGCTCCATGTGGTCGAGGGCGTCCTGCACCGACATCGGCGGGCCCGCGTGGGTCTTCTCGCGGATCACGATCGGCGACTCGCCGAGGTCGTCGGCCTCGTCGACGGGCTGCTCGGGCTCGACCACGTCGACCAGGCCGTCGCCCACGCGCACGCTCGCGGGCTGGCGGCGACCGTGGTGCACCTTGCCCTTGTCGCGCACGCGGCGCAGGCGCTCGAGCAGCTTCTCCTGGGCCAGGTCGAGCGCGGCGTACGGGTCGTCGGCGCTCGCCTCGGCGCGGATCACCGGGCCCTTGGCCTTGACCGTCAGCTCGACCCGCTCGCAGGTGTCGGCCTGCCGGGGGTTCGACTCGTGGCTGATCTTCACGTCGATGCGCTGCACCCGGGGACTGAGCTGCTCGACCTTGGCCAGCTTGTCCTCGACATGGCGCCGGAACCGGTCCGGGACCTCGGTGTGCAGGCCGGTGACCACGATGTCCATGGGTGGGAGATCCTCTCGTCGCTGACGTCTCAGGTTCTTCCGTCCCCCGACGTTAGTGCACGCCCGCCCCCCTGCCCACCCCAACGCGACGCCCTCCCGTCCCCCGATCGTCACCGGGACCCGCGCAGCGGCGTGAGCGCCAGGGCCGCGGCCCCCACGACGCGGGCGCCGGCGTCCTCGAGCGCCTGCGCGCACGCGGCCAGGCTGGCGCCGGTGGTCACGACGTCGTCGACGAGCACGACCGGTCGTGCCGGCACCGGACCGGCGCAGCGGACGCGACCGGCCAGGTTGGCGCGGCGCGCCTCGCGGTCGAGGGCCGCCTGGTCGCGCACGCCGCGGCGCTGCCGCAGCACCCGCGCCACCGGGCGCCCGGTGCGGGCGGCGGCCAGGGCGACCAGGTCGCCGCCCCGCTCGCGCACCCGTGCCGCGGCCGACGGCACCGGCACCAGCACGGCCGACCCGGCCCCCGCCACCTCCGTGGCCAGCGAGCGCACCGACCGCGCCAGGCAGGCGCCCACGACGTCGGTGAGGTCTGCCCGGCCGTGGTCCTTCCAGGCGACCAGTGCGGCGCGCACCACGCCGTCGTAGGGCGCCACGGCGTGCAGCGGCAGCGACCACCACGGCGGTGCGGCTCCCGTCACCTCGGCCACGGGCCGCCCGGGACCCACGATCGCCCGCAGGCACGGCCGGCACAGGTCGACGTCGAGGCGCCCGCAGCCGGCGCAGGCGACGGGCAGGGCCAGCCCCGCCGCCGCGACCAGCGCGGCCGCGCAGCGCTCGGTGAGGGAGCGGTCGTCGGCGCGGTGACGGGCGTGGCGCACGGTCCGACCGTGCCCCGGCCGGACGCGTCGCCGCGCTGCCGGGACGCCCGGCTGTGGACGACCGGCGTCGGCACGGGCCTGTGGACGACGCGGCACCCGCGCCGCCGGCTCAGCCCTCGAACGCGGGCTGGACGCCGCCGGCGGCATCGGGCAGCTCGACCCAGGCCGAGCCCTCCCGCTGCAGCACGCGGCCGTCGGTGGTGGTGAGCAGCAGGCTGCGCGGCCCGTTGCCGGCGGCGAGGTCAGCGGTGCCGGGCACGGGGGCCAGCGGCGCCTGCGCGGTGCCCTGGATCTGCACCGGCAGCACCACGGGCTGCTCGGCCGTGACCGGCTGCCCGAGCACGGCGACCTCGTCCTCGCCGGTCCAGACGGCGTCGCGGACGGCCGACAGCGGCGTGCCGGCGGCCAGCGCCAGCGGGCCGGCGAGCCGCACCGGGACGCCGTCGCCGTCGCGCACGACCGCGGCCACGTCGACCGAGGGCACGCCCTCGACGGTGACCGAGGTGAGCAGGACGCGGGTGCCGTCGCGCGAGACCCGCAGCGACCCCACGCGGCGCCCGGCGAGCCACTGCGCGTCGATCGGCTGGGCCTGCCCACCGGGCCGCGCCACCAGCACCGAGCCGTCGGACGCGGCGGGCGAGGTCCAGAGCCACCCGCGCCAGTCGAACGAGGGCGCGGTCAGGTCGGCCGACACCACGAGCGGCTCGGGCACCTGCTCGTCGCCCGGCGCGAGCGCGAGCAGCTGGCTGCGCTCCTGCGCGAGCACGGCCAGCGTCCCCCCGCCGTAGGCGAGGGCGGGGTGGCTCGGGCCGAGCCCCTCCAGCGAGGGCAGGCCGGGGACCGGCTGCGGCGTCGAGCCGGACAGCAGCTCGGGCACGTCGCCGCGCAGCAGGACGGCGTCGGGCGCCACGTCGGGGTCGCGGCGCAGCACCGGGCCCTCGTCGTCGATCGCCAGCTCGCCGCCGTCGACGACCAGGCGCACCTGGGTGACGCCGAGCGTGGCGCGCAGGCTGGTGAGCAGCTGCGCCCGCATCAGGCGACGGTCGAGCGGGCCGGCGGAGCGGGCCGAGGCGGTCAGCGGGACGGTGGCGACGCCGGCCTCGACCCGCACCGCCTGCGGGGCGGCCATCCGGGTGCCGGACGGGAACGCGGTGGTGACGCCCGGCGCGAGCCACGACGAGGGCCCCTGCAGCAGCTCGGCGACCAGCCGGGTGCGGGTCGAGTCCGACTGCGGGAACCAGCGCAGGTCGGGCACGAGGAAGTTGGTCGTCGGGTCCAGGAAGTACAGGCGGTAGGCCCGGAACACGGCGTCGAAGTCCGAGCTCGACACCAGCGCGAGGTCGGGGGTGCTGGCGATGCGCCACTGCCGGTCGGCGTCGCGCCGCACGCTGAGCTCGACGCTGCGCACCGTGCCCGGCGCGGCCTGCTGGTACCGGCCCGAGGCGTCGACCGTCCCGAGCACGGGCACGTCGATGCGGGCGGTGACCTGGTCGGACGTGCCGCTGCCGTCGCCGGCCGCGCCGGGGACGTCGCCCTCGGCGTCGGGGAAGGCGACCGCGGGGCGGTCGCCCGGGTACACGACGGTCTCGTCGGTCGGACGCCAGTCCGCGGCCATCTGCGAGGTCAGGTAGGTGCGGGCGACCTCGAAGTCGCGGTCCGAGGCACCGGACGTCGAGTCCGCCGTCCCCGCGCTCGCCGAGGCGTCGAGGAAGCCGCGGACGATGTCGACCGGGGCGGCCCCGGCCGCGGGCGGCGGCACCAGCCGGCGGAAGACGTCCTCGCCGACGGGGGCACCCTGGACCACCGGGCCGTCGGTCGGGATCGACGCGCAGCCGGCGAGCAGCGCCAGCGCCGCGGCCACGACGACCGCGACGGCGCGACGGCGGCGGCGCTCAGCCACCGACCCGCTCCTCGTCCTGGGACGGCAGGTCGGCGGGGCCCGGGGGCTCGGTGCGGGAGGGGTGCGACACCACCCGGAGCCGGCGGGCGGGGGGCGACCCCGGCCGGCGCGCACCCAGCGGCAGCGGCGACCCCGCCAGCACCGAGCCGGCGCGCCGCGGCAGCGTGAGGCGGAAGTCGGACCCCACCCGCACCTCGCCCCAGGCCTCCAGGGTGCCGCCGTGCAGGTGGGCGTCCTCGAGCGAGATCGCCAGGCCGAGCCCGGTGCCGCCGGTGGTGCGGGCGCGGGCGGGGTCGGCCCGCCAGAACCGGTCGAAGACGCGCTGAACGTCGGCCTGGCGCAGCCCGACGCCGCTGTCGCGCACCAGCACCGCGACGGCGTCGGCGTCGGCCCGCACGTACACGTCGACCGGGTTGCCCTCGCTGTGCTCGACCGCGTTGACCACCAGGTTGCGCACGATCCGCTCGACCCGCCGGGCGTCGACCTCGGCCATCGCCGGGACGTGCGGCAGGTGCGCCCGCAGCTCGCAACCGCGACGCTCGGCCAGCGGGACGGCCAGCTCGATCACCTGCTCGACGATCACGGTGACGTCGGCGGGCGCGGCCTCCAGGGCGGCCGCGCCGGCGTCGAACCGGCTGATCTCGAGCAGGTCGGCGAGCAGCGACTCGAACCGGTCGAGCTGGGTCTGCAGCAGCTCGGCCGAGCGGGCCAGCGCCGGCGGGAACGCCTCGCGCCCGTCGTGCAGCACCTCCCCCGCCATCCGGATCGTCGTCAGCGGCGTGCGCAGCTCGTGCGAGACGTCGGAGACGAACCGGCGCTGCAGCCGCGACAGCTCCTCCATCCGCACGATCTGGTCCTGCAGGCTCTCGGCCATCTCGTTGAACGAGCCGGCGAGCCGGGCCAGGTCGTCCTCGCCGCGGTGCTGCATCCGCTCGTCGAGGTGCCCGTCGGAGAGCCGGGCGGCCACGGCGGCCGCCTGCCGCACCGGCGTCACCACCTGCCGGGTGACGACGAAGGCGATCGCGCCCAGCAGCAGCACCAGGCCCGCCATGCCGATCGCCAGCACCCGCTGCACGGCCAGCAGCGTCTGCTGCTCGCGCTCGAGGCTGACCACGAAGTAGAGCTCGTACGGCCCGGCGAGCGGCACGTCGACCAGCTGGCCGACCAGGAGCCCGGGGACCTCCCCGCCGCCGCCCGTGCGCAGCGCCACCGACCGGGACTGCTGCTGGTCGCTGCCGCTCACGGCGTCGCGCAGGGCCTGCGGCACCACCTGCGGCCGCAGGCTGCCGCTGGCCAGGTCGTAGACCGGCTCGGCCGCAGCGGGCGCGTCGGCGCTGCGCAGCAGCAGGATGCCGACGACGGAGTCGCCGCCGGTGCCGGAGACCTGGCCGAGGCTGTCGCGGACGTGGCTCTCGATCGTGCCGCGCGCCGCCGCCGGGTCGAAGGCGAGCACGGTGTCCTGGAACTCGCTGGTCGCCTGGGCGGCGTCGGTGAAGGCCTGCTCCTGGCGCGAGGCGAGCAGCCGGTCGCTCACCTGGGCCGCGACGAACGCGACGACCAGCAGGGTCGCCACCAGCCCGAGCGCCATCGTGGTGCTGACCACCCGCAGCTGCAGCGAGCTGCGCCACAGGTGGGCGACGCGCCGGCCCGCGAGGACGGCCGGCCGCAGCAGGGCCCTTGCCCGCACCGACCGCGACGCCTCGGGCGCCGCGGGGACCTCGTCCTCGTCGACGTCCGGCACGCCCGGGTCGGGCGCGCCCTGCTCGGGCCCGCCCCTGTCAGGCAGGTCCGGCCTTGTACCCGACACCACGCACCGTGACGACGACCTCGGGCCGCTCGGGGTCGCGCTCGACCTTGGACCGCAGTCGCTGCACGTGCACGTTCACCAGCCGGGTGTCGGCCGCGTGCCGGTAGCCCCACACCTGCTCGAGCAGCACCTCGCGGGTGAAGACCTGCCAGGGCTTGCGGGCGAGCGCGACCAGCAGGTCGAACTCGAGCGGGGTGAGCTGGATCTGCTGGTCGCCGCGGCGCACGGCGTGCCCGGCGACGTCGATCGACAGGTCGCCGATGGTCAGCGACTCGGGGACCGGCTGGTCGGTGCGGCGCATCCGCGCCCGCACCCGCGCCACCAGCTCCTTGGGCTTGAACGGCTTCGGGACGTAGTCGTCGGCGCCGGACTCCAGCCCGAGCACGACGTCGACGGTGTCGCTCTTGGCGGTCAGCATGACGATCGGGACGACCGACTCGGCCCGGATCTGCCGGCAGACCTCGATGCCGTCCTTGCCGGGAAGCATCAGGTCGAGCAGCACGAGGTCGGGACGCGCGGAGCGGAACGCCTCGAGGGCGCCGTCGCCGTCGGCGCAGAAGAAGGGCTCGAACCCCTCCCCGCGCAGCACGATGCCGATCATCTCCGACAGCGCGGTGTCGTCGTCCACGACGAGGATGCGGCCCTTCATGCACGCATCGTCTCACCTCGACGTGCTCGCCCGCGGGCGGACGACGCCGTGGACGCGCCCGGGTCGCGGCCGCACCGGTGCTCACCTGCGGTGAGCAGCGGTCGTGGGAGGATGCGGACGGGACGAGCACGCGGCGCCCGCGAGCGCGCCGCGTCACGACGAGGGGGACGACGTTGAGCCAGGACTGGCGCCCGCCGGGGGGCGGGCCCGACCAGGGGTGGGCCGCGCCGGAGGGTGCGCCCACCCCCCCGCAGCCCGCGAACCCGCAGCAGCCCGCGAACCCGCAGCAGCCGGCGTCCCAGCAGTGGGGCGGCCCCGCCGGCGCCCCCGGGCCCGACCTGACCACGCCGGTTCCGTCGGCCCCGGGCTACGGGTACGGCTACGGCGGTCCCGCGACGGCGCCGCCGGTGCCGCTCGCGCCGCGGCCCGGGGTCGTCCCGCTGCGCCCGCTGAGCCTCGGCGAGATCTACGACGGCGCCTTCCAGGTGATGCGCCGCAACCCCGCCGCGACCATCGGGTGGGCCGCGCTGATCGGCGGCGTGACCACGCTGGCGGCGGTGGGCCTGCAGGCGCTGATCGGCCCCGAGCTGGCCCGCCTCACCGACCCCGCCGCCGCGACGACCGTCAGCGAGGACGAGCTCGCCGACATCTTCGGCGTCTACGGGCTGGGCTGGCTGGTCACCGCCGCCATCACCCTGGTCGGCCTCGCGCTCCTCAACGGCGTGCTGGTCGTGCCGGTGAGCAGGGCCGTCACGGGACGGAGGGCCTCGTTCGGCGAGGCGTGGCAGGCGGCGTGGCCGCGGATGGGCGCCCTGCTCGGGCTGGTCGGCATCGGCGTGCTCGTCGGCACCGGCATCGTCGTGCTCCTGCTCGTGCCGGCGCTGCTGGCGATCCTCACGCCGTGGCTCCTCCTGCTGTACCTGCTCGTGCTGCCCGCGGCGGTGCTCGCCGGCCTGTGGTTGACGGTGCGCACCAGCATCGCCACCCCGGCGGTCATGCTCGAGCGGGCCGGGCCCGTCCGGGCGTTCCGTCGGGTGCACGGGCTGGTGGGCGGGATGTGGACCGGGCCGTTCTGGCGCAGCGTCGGCATCCTCGTCCTGGCCTCGGTGATCGTCGGCGTGGCGACCCAGGTGCTGGCCTTCCCGGCGTTCCTGGTCGCCGGCGGCATCGCCTTCGCCAACCCCGACGACCCGCTGGCCGCCGCCGGCGTGGCCCCGCTGCAGCTGCTGGTCACCGCGATCGCGGGCATCGTGTCCTCGGCCGTCCTCTACCCGTTCTCGGCGGGCGTCTCGACCCTGCTGTACGTCGACCACCGGATCCGCCGCGAGGGCCTCGACGTCGAGCTGGCGCGCGCGGCCGAGCAGCCGTGAGCGTCCCGGTCGTCCCGGACGAGCCGACCGCCCGCGAGTGGGTCGAGCAGGAGCTGGCCGACCCGGCCTACGCGCAGGCGCGTCCCGGCCTGCTGCGACGGGCGTGGGAGGCGCTGCAGGACGCGCTGTCGCAGGCCGAGGGCCCGGTCTCGCCGCTGCTGCTGCTCGTCCTGGTCGCCGTGGTCGTCGGCGTGCTGGCCCTGGTGCTGTGGCGCACCGGTCCGCTGCGTGCCGCCGCCCGCACGGGCACGGCCGCGACGGGTGAGATCGGCCTCGAGGAGCACGTCACCGCCGCGGGCTACCGCGAGCGCGCCGACGCGGCCGCTGCGTCCGGCGACTGGCGCACCGCCGTGCTCGACCGGTTCCGCGCCCTGGTGCGCGGGCTCGAGGAGCGCACCGTCCTGGACCCCCGGCCCGGCCGCACCGCCGACGAGGCCGCGCGCGAGGCCGGCGTGCTGCTGCCGGACGTGGCCGACGCGCTGACCGCCGCCGCCCGCGTCTTCGACGACGTCGCCTACGGCGACCGCACGGCGACCGCGGAGCACCACGACCGGGTGCGCGGCGCCGACGAGGCGGCGTCCCGCGCCCGCCTGGGGGTCCCCGCGTGAGCCGTTGGCGCACACCGGCTCTGATCGCCGCTGTGGTGCTCGTGCTGGCGGTCGGCATCGCGGCGCTGACGCCGAGCTCGACGGCGGGCGACCTCGACCCCGGGTCGCCGTCGCCGACCGGCTCCCGGGCGATCGCACGCGTGCTCGACGACCAGGGCGTGCAGGTCACCTCCGCCACGCGGTTCGCGCAGGTCGAGGACGTCGCCGCCGGTGGTGGCGCGACCGTGCTCGTCGTCGGCGCCCAGCTGCTCGAGGCCGACCTGCTCGACACCCTCACCTCCGGGCTGGGCGGCAGCGACGTCGTGCTGGTGCGGCCCCCCACCACGGTGCTGGAGGACCTCGGCCTCGACCTGCTCGCCGGCCAGGCCGGTGCCGACGACCCGGTCGATCCCGGCTGCGAGGTCGGGGCGGCGCAGGTGGCCGGCGGCACGCAGTGGGACGACGCGGTCGCCTACCAGGCGCTCGACGCCGGCGACGACGACCTGACCTGGTGCTACCCCGACCCCGACGCCGAGGAGCCCAACGGGCGCCTCGTCGTGTGGGACCGCGACGGCACCTCGGTGGTCGTGCTCGGCTCGACCGAGCCGCTCACGAACGAGTCGGTCGCCGAGACCGGCAACGCCGCGGTCGGCCTGCACCTGCTCGGGTCCCGGCCCGACCTGGTGTGGTGGAAGGTCGACCCGCTCGACCCCGCCCTGGTCGACGGCGGGCGTCCGTCCCCGGGCGACCTCGCCCCGCCGTGGATGGGGCTGGTCGCCGTCTGGCTGGTCGTCGTCGCCGCCCTCGCCGTCCTGTGGCGCGGACGCCGGTTCGGCCCGCTCGTGCCCGAGCCGCTGCCGGTGGTGGTGCGCTCGGCCGAGACCGCCCGCGGCCGGGCGTCGCTGTACCGCGAGTCGGGCGCCCGCGACCGCGCCGCCACCGTGCTGCGCGCCGAGGCCGTGCGCCGCCTCGCGCTGCGCCTCGGGCTCAGCGCGTCGGCCCCCGCGGCCGAGGTGGTCGCCGCGGCCGCCGCCCGCAGCGGGCCGGACGCCGTCGTCGTCCGCGACCTGCTCGCCGGGCCCCCGCCGGCCGACGACCTCGCCCTCGCCCGCCTCGCCGAGGCCCTCGACGCCGTCGTCGACCCGCAGTCCTCCCCCGCCACCGCCCCCCGCGCCACAGACAGGAAGGCACCCGCCCCGTGACCGACCAGCCGCACGCCCCCGACGCCCCGCAGGTGCCGGACGCGCCCGCACCCGATCTGGCGAAGGCCCCGGCGTCCACCCCCGAGGCCACCGACGGGTCCGACCCGCGGGCCGCGCTGCACGCCGTGCGCGCCGAGGTGGCCAAGGCCGTCGTGGGCCAGGACGCCGTGGTCACCGGCATGGTGATCGCGCTGCTGTGCCGCGGCCACGTGCTGCTCGAGGGCGTGCCGGGCGTGGCGAAGACGCTCCTGGTGCGGGCCCTGTCGGCGGCGCTGCACCTCGACCACTCCCGCGTGCAGTTCACGCCCGACCTGATGCCCGGCGACGTCACCGGCTCGCTGGTCTACGACGCGCGCACCGCCGAGTTCTCGTTCCGCGAGGGCCCGGTGTTCACCAACATCATGCTCGCCGACGAGATCAACCGGACGCCGCCCAAGACGCAGGCGTCGCTGCTGGAGGCGATGGAGGAGCGCCAGGTCAGCGTCGACGGCGTGCCCCGTCCGCTGCCCGACCCGTTCGTGGTGGCCGCCACCCAGAACCCGGTGGAGTACGAGGGCACCTACCCGCTGCCCGAGGCCCAGCTCGACCGGTTCCTGCTCAAGCTGACGATGCCGCTGCCCGACCGCGGCACCGAGATCGAGGTGCTGTCGCGGCACTCCCGCGGCTTCGACCCGCGCGACCTCGAGGCGGCGGGGGTGCGGGCCGTCGCCGGCGCCGACGACCTCGCGGCGGCCACCGCCGCCGTGCGCCGCGTGCAGGTGGCGCCGCAGGTGCTCGAGTACGTCGTCGACCTGTGCCGCGCCACCCGCACCTCGCCGTCGCTGCAGCTCGGCGCCTCGCCGCGCGGCGCCACCGGGCTGATGGCGACCTCGCGCGCGTGGGCATGGATGTCGGGCCGCGACTACGTGACGCCCGACGACGTCAAGGCGCTGGCGCGTCCGACGCTGCGGCACCGGGTGCAGCTGCGGCCCGAGGCCGAGCTCGAGGGCGTCACCGTCGACTCGGTGCTCGACAGCGTCCTCGCGAGCGTCCCGGCCCCGCGCTGAGGGCGACCGGATGACCACGCGCCGAGGCGGTCCCGCGCTGACGGGACGCGCCGTGCTGCTCGCCCTGCTCGCGGTGCCCGTGCTGCTGGTCGCGCCGTCGCTCCTCGCGCTGCTCGGGTGCGTGCTGGTGTGGGTCGCGCTGGTGGCGCTCGACCTGGTGCTGGCGGGCTCGCCGCTGGCGCTGCGGGTCGAGCGGTCGGCACCGGGCAGCGTGCGGCTGGGCCAGGACGCCGCGGTGGGCCTGCTCGTGCACAACACCGGTCCACGCCGGGTGCGGGCGGTGCTGCGCGACGCGTGGCAGCCGTCGGCGGGCGTCGTGCCGAGCCGGCACCGGGTCACGCTGCCCGCCGGGGAGCGCCGCCGCCTGCAGGGCACCGCCACCCCCACCCGCCGCGGCGACCGGCTCGCCGGCCACGTCACCGTCCGCTCGTACGGACCGCTCGGCCTCGCCGCGCGCCAGCGGTCGCTGGCCGTGCCCGGCCGGCTGCGGGTGCTGCCGCCGTTCACCTCGCGCAAGCACCTCCCCAGCCGGCTCGCGCGGCTGCGCGAGCTCGACGGCCGGTCCGCCGTGCGCATCCGCGGCCAGGGCACCGAGTTCGACTCGCTGCGCGAGTACGTCGACGGCGACGACGTCCGCGCGATCGACTGGCGCGCCACCGCTCGCCGCCAGCAGGTCGTGGTGCGCACCTGGCGGCCCGAGCGCGACCGGCGGGTGCTGCTCGTGCTCGACACCTCGCGCACCAGCGCCTCCCGCGTCGGCGACGAACCCCGCCTCGACGCCGCCATGGACGCCGCGCTGCTGCTCGCCGCGCTGGCCGTGCGGGCCGGCGACCGGGTCGACCTGGTCGCGGTCGACCGCGAGGTGCGTGCGCGGGTGGTCGGCCGCACCGGCAGCGCGCTGCTGCCGGCGCTCGTCGACGCGATGGCCCCGCTCGAGGCCGAGCTGGTCGAGGCCGACTGGCCGCGCATCGTCGCCGAGGTGCGCACCCGGGTGCCGCAGCGCGCGCTCGTCGTCCTGCTGACGCCGCTGGACGCGGGCGCCGTCGAGGAGGGCCTGCTGCCCGTGGCCGGGCAGCTGGCGTCACGCCACACGGTGGTCGTCGCGTCGGTCGCCGACCCGGTGCTGCACGAGATGGCGCTCGGCCGCGGCGACGCCGTCGCCGTCTACGACGCGGCCGCCGCGCTGCGCACCGAGATGGACCGTGCCGCCGTCACCGCCGGGCTCGAGCGAGCAGGCGTCACCGTCGTCGACGCCGCCCCCGAGAACCTGCCCCCGCGGCTGGCCGACACCTACCTCGCGCTCAAGGCCGCCGGCCGCCTGTAGCCGCACGCGCGCACCGGCTCGTTTCGTCAGTTCAGTGCCACGACGAGCACCGAACTGGCGTTCCGACACGCGTTCGGTGCCAGGACGGGTCGCTCAGTGGGTGCCGGGGTCGGGTCAGCCCGCGACCGCGCGCTCGTCACCGCGCAGGTACTCGGGCAGGTCGCCGGTCTCGCCGAGCCGCACGGCGCGGCGTCCGAGCGGCCACCAGTACCCGATCCACGCCGCGAGCGCGAGGGCGCCGATGCCGATCCGGACCCAGGTGGGCAGGCCGCTGGGGGTGACGAAGCCCTCGACCAGCCCCGACAGCGCGAGCGCCCCGACCAGCCCCACGGCCACGGTGAACAGAGCGCGTCCCTCCTGGGCGAGCGCCACGATCCGGCGCCTCGGCCCGGGGTCGATCCAGGCCCAGAACAGCTTGAGGCCCGCGGCGGCCGCGGTGAAGACCGCGAACAGCTCGAGCTGGCCGTGCGGGAGGATGTTGGCGAAGAAGACGTCGGCGGCGTCGTTGGCCGCCATGATGCCGCCGGTGAGACCGACGTTGACCGAGTTCTGCACCAGCACGAACACCGGCCAGAACCCGCTGACGCCGAACACCACGCACTGCACGGCGATCCAGGCGTTGTTGGTGAAGACCCGCGCCGCGAACGAGGCGTTCGGGTTCTCGGTGTAGTACGCGACGAAGTCCTCCTCGACCAGCTGGCGGGTCTCCTCCTCGCTGAGCAGGGACGCCTGCACCTCGGGGTTCTGCACCACCCACCAGCCGACGAGCAGCATCAGCAGCAGCGACAGCCCGGTGACCCACAGCGTCCACCAGCGCACCCGGTACAGCGCCGCCGGGCACGACACGGTGACGAAGCGGGCGACGTCGCGCCAGGCCGACTCGCTGCCGCCGGTGAGCCGCCCGCGGGCGCGGGCGACCAGGGTCGACAGGCGTCCGACGAGGACGGGGTCAGGGGCGGCCGAGCGCACCTGGGACAGGTGGGTCGCGGTGCGCTGGTAGAGCGTGACGAGGCGGTCGGTCTGCTCACCGGTGAGCCGACGCCGTCGCACGAGGTCGTCGAGCTCGGCCCACTCCCCCGCGTGGACGGCCTCGAACGCCTCGAGGTCCACGTGACCAGCCTACTAGCGGGTCCGCTCACGCCGAGGTCGCCACCTAGACTCGAGCCCATGGCTGCGGGGGACGACGAGCTCGTCATCGGCGAGGCGGTCGTCCTCGACCTGCACCCGGCGTCGTTCCCGACCCGGATGGCCGCGATCATGCTCGACCTGCTGGTGCTGCTGGTGCTGCTGTTCGTGCTCGGCCTCGTCGTCGGCGGCGCGTCGTTCTTCCTCGACTCGGCCGCCGCGCAGGCGATCGGGCTGGCGTCGGTGGTGTTCCTGCTCGTGATCGTGCCGGCCGTGGTCGAGACCCTCACCCGCGGCCGCTCGCTCGGCAAGCTCGCCCTGGGGCTGCGGGTCGTGCGCGACGACGGTGGTCCGATCCGGGCGCGGCACGCGTTCCTGCGTGCGGTCTCCGCGTTCGGCGAGCTGTTCCTCACCGGCGGCAGCGCGGCGGTGATCGCCTCCCTCGCCAACAGCAAGGGCAAGCGGATCGGCGACATGCTCGCCGGCACCTACGTGGTGAACGAGCGGGTCGCGCGGGTGCCCCGCGCGCAGATCCACATGCCGCCCGAGCTGGCGGGCTGGGCGTCCACCGCCGACATCGGCCGCCTGCCGGACCGGCTCGCGATGGCGCTGCGGTCCTTCCTCGGACGGGCGGAGCGGCTGCACCCGGCGTCGCGGCAGCGGCTGGGACCCTCGCTGGCCGAGCAGGTCTCGCAGCACGTGGCGCCACCCCCGCCGCCCGGCACCCACCCGGAGCGGTTCCTCGCGGCCGTGCTCGCCGAGCGCGGCCGCCGCGAGCTCGAGCGGCTGACACGCGAGCAGCGTGCGTCCCGCGAGCGGGAGTCGTTGCTGCACAAGCTTCCTCACGGGATGGGCTGACCGTGCCCGTCGCGCTCGTGACCGGCGTGGGTCGGACGCGCTCGATCGGTGCCGGGCTGGCCCTCGGCCTCGCCGCCGACGGGTGGGACCTCGCGCTCGGCTACTGGACGCCGTACGACGACCGTCTGGGCTACGAGCGCACCCCGGACGACCCCGCCGTGGTCGCCGAGCGGTGCCGCGCCCTCGGCGTGCGGGTCGAGCTGGTGCCGGGCGACCTGGCCGACCCCGAGGTGCCCGCGCGCCTGGTCGGTGCGGCCACCGACGCGCTGGGACCTCTTCAGGCGCTGGTGATGTCGCACTGCGAGTCGGTCGACGGCACCATCCTCACCACGGGCGTCGACAGCTGGGACCGGCACTTCGCCGTGAACGCGCGCGCGACCTGGCTGCTGCTGCGCGCGTTCGCCGAGCAGCTTCCCACCGACCCGCCGGCACCGGGTGAGGTGCGCGGCCGGGTCGTCGCCCTCACCAGCGACCACACGGCGTTCAACACCGCCTACGGCGCGAGCAAGGGCGCGCTCGACCGCGTGGTCGTCGCCGCCGCGCACGAGCTGGCCCACCTCGGCGTGCGCGCCAACGTGGTCGACCCCGGCCCGGTCGACACCGGCTGGATGGACGACGAGGTCCGCGCGAGCGGCACCGCCGCCACTCCCGCAGGGCGTCTGGGCACCCCGGACGACACCGCCGACCTGGTGCGGTTCCTGCTCTCGGAGCGCGGCGGCTGGATCAACGGCCAGCTGCTGCTGAGCAACGGCGGCTTCCGCACGACTGGATGAGCGTCGACCCGCACGGCATCAACCTCGAGGCGGTGTGCCACCACCCCGAGCCGGCGTGACCGCCACCTGCATCCGCACGGCAGGTACCGGCATCGACAGCGCCTCGGCCTCGATCGCCTCGCGGGTGCCCGCCGGTACCGGCGTGCTCAGCCGGACGTCGACCGTGCCGCCCCGGCGTCCCCATGCGCCGACCAGCCGGCCGTCGACGAGCACGCCGTGCGGGTGGTGCCCGTCGAGCGCGGGGTCGAGCTCGCGCAGGCCGGGACCGGGGAGCAGCCCGGTGCGGTCGCGCCCGAGCAGGCGCAGGTCGGGCTGCACCAGCAACCGCACCCCCTCGGCGGGGACGGCGTGCACGAGGTCGTCGACGTGCCGGGGCAGCACGTGCGCCGGCGTGCCGTCGAGGTCGACCTCGGCGAGGTCGGGCAGCACGGCGTCCCAGGTGGTGCGCGCGTCGCGCGGCGTCACCCCGGCCCACCACGCGAACGCGCTCGGTGTCGTGGGCCCGTACGCCGCGACGTGCAACCGGCACAGCGCCCGTCGCGCGGGCTCCACGTCGTCGTCAGGAGCCGGCACCTCCCGGACGGTGACGCTGCTCGCGTCCCAGCGGATCGCCAGACGCCCTGTGGCACAAGCAATCCGGGTCTCGGGCGGGAGCGCGCGCGACGTGTCGTCGAGCGCACGCACGACGTCGTCGGCGGCACGCTGCACCGCACGGACGGCGTCGGGGTCGCGCGGCAGCCGGCCCACGGTGAACGGCGCCCAGGAGTCCTCGGGCAGGACGTAGACGGCCCGCCGGGGCCCGTACGTCTGCACCAGGCCGGGCGCCTCCCACGCGTCGGACGCGCAGTCCACGAGCCGGGCGTGCAGCGCCAGGAGCGCGTCACGCGGGATCGTGTCCTGCAGCCCGTACCGAGCGGCGACGAGGTGCGAGCCGGCAGGCAGCCGGTCGCGCAGGTGGTTCACGCGCAGGCGGTGGGCCACCGCCTGCGCGGCCCCCACCCGCGGCACGCTCACCGCCCCCTGCTCACTGCGGCGGGGGCGGGTCCTGCTTGGTGAGCCGGTCGTGCTGCTCCTGCTGGCGGTGGGCCTGCTCGGCCTGGTCCTCCCGGGCCCGCTGCTCGGCCTTCTGCTTGGCCAGCATCTCGCTGTAGGTCGGGCCGGTGGGCGGCGCCGCCGGCTGCTCGGGCTGCTGCGGGCCCGGTGCCGCGACCGGGGGCGCCTGCTGCGCCGGGGCCGCGGCCGCGCCGGTGCCGCCGTCGAGCCCGCGCAGCACGCGGGTGGCCTCCCCGGCGTGCTCGTCGGCGCACCACACGGCGTACTGGGCGGCGACGATCTGGCTGGTCGAGGTGAAGTCGCGGCGGCCGCCGGTGGCGGCGTAGGAGATCAAGCCGAAGATCATGCCCATGCCCGCGCCGATCAGGATCGCCGGCAGCAGCACCGTGGCCAGGCCGGTGCCGCCGAGCAGCCCGAGCACCAGGCCGACGAAACCGCCGAAGTAGGCGCCGGAGAGCGCGCCCGCGAGCGCGACCCGTCCGTAGGTGAGGCGGCCGGTGACGCGCTCGACCATCTTCAGGTCGGTGCCGACGATCGACACGTGCTGGACGGGGAACTTCTCGTCCGACAGGTAGTCGACCGCGCGCTGCGCCTCGAGGTAGGTGCGGTAGGTCGCGATGGGGTGGCCGGGCGGGGGCGCCGGGAGCATCGGGCGGCGCCCGCGGCCCGGCGTCAGGTTCGACATGCCCCCATGGTCGCAGACGCGACCACGGGGGCACCTGGGAGGAACCTGCACGCTCAGGAGAGCGCGTACTCCTCCAGCAGCCGGCGGCCGACGATCATGCGCTGGATGTCGGCGGTGCCCTCGCCGATGAGCAGCATCGGCGCCTCGCGGTAGAGCCGCTCGATCTCGTACTCCTTGGAGTAGCCGTAGCCGCCGTGGATGCGGAAGGAGTCCTCGACGACCTGCGAGCAGTACTCGGACGCCAGGTACTTCGCCATGCCGGCCTCGAGGTCGTTGCGGCTGCCGGCGTCCTTGGTGCGCGCGGCCATCACCATCATCTGGTGCGCCGCCTCGACCTTGGTGGCCATCTCGGCGATGCGGAACAGCACCGCCTGGTGGTCGGCGATCTTCTTCCCGAACGCCTCGCGCTGCTGGGCGTACGCGGTGCCCAGCTCGAACGCGCGCATCGCGACGCCGCAGGCCCGGGCGGCGACGTTGACGCGGCCGACCTCGACCCCGTCCATCATCTGGTAGAAGCCCTGGCCGGGCTCGCCACCGAGGATCTGCTCGGACGTCGTGCGGTACCCCTCGAGCACCAGCTCGGTGGTGTCGACGCCCTTGTAGCCCATCTTCTCGATCTTGCCGGGCACCGTGAGACCCGGTGCGGTCTCGCCGAAACCGGGCTCCTTCTCGACGAGGAACGTCGTCATGTTCTTGTACACCGACTCGGCGCCGGTGTCGGTCTTCACCAGCACCGCGACGAGGGTCGACGAGCCGCCGTTGGTGAGCCACATCTTCTGGCCCGTGATCGACCAGCCGTCGTCGTCCTGCACGGCCTTGGTGCGGATGCCGGAGACGTCGCTGCCGCAGCCCGGCTCGCTCATCGAGAAGGCGCCGCGCACCTCGCCGGTGGCCATCCGCGGCAGGTACCGCTGCTTCTGCTCGTCGGTGCCGTGGTTCACCAGCATGTGGGCGACGATGAAGTGGGTGTTGATGATGCCGCTGACGCTCATCCAGCCGCGGGCGATCTCCTCGACGCACAGCGCGTAGGTGAGCAGCGACTCGCCGAGACCGCCGTACTCCTCGGGGATCATCAGGCCGAAGATCCCCATCTCCTTCATGCCCTCGACGATCTCGGTGGGGTACTCGTCGGCGTGCTCGAGGTCCTGCGCCACCGGGATGATCTGCTCGTCGACGAACTGCCGCACCAGCTTCAGCAGCTCGCGCTGGTCGTCGGTGAGGCCCTCGGTGCGCTGGAGTCGTCCCATGCACCGCAGTATGTCCAGCGCCCTGCGCGGTGGGCAGGGCGAACGGCTGTGAGCCTGCCCACCCGCGCGGGGCGGTGTGGCCTGCGGCACATCAGATCACGACGACGGACGACCCCTTCGGCATCAGGTCGTCGCGCCAGATCATGTCGATCGCCTGGTTGGTGACGCGGGCGCAGCCGTGCGAGGCCGGGTACGCCGGGACGCTGGGGTAGCCGTGCACGGCGATGCCGTCCGGGTGGAAGTACCGCGGCCGGTACAGCTCGCCGAGCGCGCCGTCGCGCATGCCGTCGTAGGTCCAGGTGACGCTGTAGCTGCCGCTCGGGGTGTCGGCGAGCAGCGTCCTGCCGTCGTTCGTGTACTCCTCGTAGGTCCCGGTCGAGGTGTGCAGCACCAGCTCGACCGCACCGTCGCGGACGAAGGCGATCACCCCGCGGTCGCGGTCGATCTCGGTGACCGTTCCGCTGCTGGTGGCGGGCTGGTACCGGGCGCCGGACGCGAGCACCGCCGCCGTCCGCGGCCCCGCCCTGCCGTCGCGCTGCAGGCCGGCGACGCCCTGCAGCGCCAGCACCGCCTGGGTGGTCAGGCCGCCGTAGGCGCCGTCGGGCTCACCGAGCCAGTAGCCGAGCTCGACCAGCCGCTGCTGCAGCGCCAGCACCTGGGGGCCCGAGTCGCCCGGGCGCATCGTGGCGTCGGCGGGCGGGGTCGTGGCCGGCTCGGTCGTGGGCGGGGCGGTCGTGGGCGGCGCCGTGGTGGGCGGCGCCGTGGTGGGCGGCGCGGTGGAGGACGGCGCGGACGTGGGTGGAGCCGTCGTCGGTCGGAGCCGCGGTCGAGGACGGGTCCGTCGCCGGCGGGGCCGAGGTCGACGGTGCGGTGGTCGACGTGCCGATGTGGCGGGTGGCTGCACGGTGCCCGCGGCGTCGTCGCCGGCGGGCGAGGAGCAACCGGCGACGAGCGCGCCGAGCAGGACGAGGGCGGCCAGGTGGGTCGTGGTGCGTGTGCTCACACCCTGATGACCTCCTGGCGGCCCCGGAGGTTGCACCGCATCAGGTCACGCCTCGGTCACGATGCGGTCGTCGGCGGGCAGGCCCCAGCGCAGGCCGCGGGCGGCACCGAGCAGCAGCAGGCACGCGGCCAGCGACTCCAGCAGCTCCTCGAGGTGCGAGACGAGGATGTACACGGCGCCGTCGCCGACGGTGTCGAGCACGGCTCCGCCGACCGCCTCCAGCCCCAGCGCGGCGACCAGCAGCAGGACCAGCCCGCCGGCCAGCGGCGTCGCGGCCTCCCGGGGCAGGCGCCGAGCGGCGACCACGACCAGGACCACGGCGACCAGGCCCGCGACGGCGCCCGGGACGACCCAGGCGAAGTGCAGGGCGCCGCTGCCGCCGCCCAGCTGCTCGCCGAGCGGCTCGAGCCGCTCGTGCACGGCGAGCACGTCGTCGAGCGACAGTGCGGCGAGGACGGCCGAGACCAGCCACCACGGCCAGCCCTCCCGGCCCGCCGCGCGACGGACGAGCGCGGCGCCGACCGCGAGCACCGCGGCGGCACCGAGCAGGACGACGTTCCACCAGGTGTGCACGCTGCCCTCGTCGCGGACGTCGAGCAGCAGGACCCACGGCTGCTCGGGGTCGCGCAGCGCGGGCCACCACGGCACGCGCGGGAGCACCAGGCTCGCGACGGCCAGCCCGACGGCGACCGCGGCCGGCAGCGCCACGGCCGACACCGGCACGGGACGGTCCCTGCTCGTCGGGGAGGGAGACACCGGCACCGTCCGACACTAGGCGCGCCGGAGGAGAAGGCGGTGAGACGCGCCCGGGGCCGGCGGCCTCAGGCCTCGGGCGGCGTCCAGCGGTCGGTGCGGTCCATGCCGGCCGCGCGGCCCTTGCCCGCCACGACGAGCGCCATCTTGCGCGAGGCCTCGTCGATCATCTCGTCGCCGAGCATGGCCGCCCCGCGGGCGCCACCGGCCTCGGAGGTGAACCAGTCGTAGGCGTCGAGGATGTTCTCGGCGTGGTCGTAGTCGACCTGGCGCGGGCTGTAGACCTCGTTCGCGGCGTCGATCTGGCCGGGGTGCAGCACCCACTTGCCGTCGAACCCGAGCGCGGCCGAGCGGCTCGCGACGCGGGTGAAGCCCTCGACGTCGCGGATCGCGAGGTACGGCCCGTCGATCGCCTGCTTGTCGTTGGCGCGGGCGGCCATCAGGATCGACATCAGGATGTGGTGGTAGGCGTCGCCCACGTCGTAGCCGGGCGGCTGCTCACCCACGACGAGCGACTTCATGTTGATCGAGGCCATGAAGTCGGCCGGGCCGAAGATGATCGTCTCGACGCGCGGGCTCGCCTTCGCGATCGCGTCGACGGCGATCAGCCCCGCGGCGTTCTCGATCTGGGCCTCGACGCCGATGCGCCCGACCTCGAGGCCGTTGGCCTTCTCGATCTGCGTGAGCAGCAGGTCGAGCGCGACCACCTGCTCGGCGCTCTGCACCTTCGGCAGCATCAGGCAGTCCAGGTTCGCCCCGGCGCCCTCGACCACCTCGACGACGTCGCGGTAGGTCCACTCGGTCGTCCAGTCGTTGACCCGGACGGTGCGCACCTTGCCGTCGAACCCGCCCTCGTTCAGCGACTCGACGATGGTGCGGCGGGCGCCGGGCTTGGCCAGCGGCGCGCACGCGTCCTCGAGGTCGAGGAAGACCTGGTCGACCGGCAGGCCGCGGGCCTTGTCGATCATCTTCTGGCTCGAGCCGGGCACGGCGAGGTTGGACCGGCGGGGACGCAGCTCGCGGCTGGACGAGGTCATGCGCCCGAACCTACTGACCGGTCACCGGGACGTCACCGCGACGGGGCGTGACGTTGCGCACGATGACGACCACCAGCCCGAGCAGCAGCAGGACGGCGCCCGGCACCAGGGCGGGGGGCAGCGGCAGCCCGAACCACAGCCACGCCACGAGCGAGGCGCCGGGCACCTCCAGCAGCAGCGTGAGCGCCACGGCGGTGGGGCCGGCCGTGCGCAGCGTGCGGTTGAACACGCTGTGCCCCAGCAGCTGCGCGAACACCGTGACGGCCCCCAGCAGCAGCCAGGTCTCGCCGGTGAACCCCACCAGCTGCGTCCCGGTGGCCAGGCACAGCGCCAGCAGCAGCGTCGCGCAGACGGCGTAGGTGACCAGCGTGTAGGTGGTGGTCGACACGTGCTGGCGGGCGCGCGCCCCCGCCAGCACGTACCCGCCGGCCGTGACGCCGCCGACGAGCGCGAGCAGGTCGCCGAGCAGGGCCTCCCCCGACGCCGTGGCGTCGACCCCGGTGATGAGCACGACGCCGGTGAGCGAGAGCGCCACGCCGACCAGCACCTGTCGACGTACTCGCTTGCGGCGCAGCAGGTCCCACGCGACGAGCCAGACCGGGGTGGAGCACACCAGAGCCGTGGCCGCAGCCACCGAGGTGAGCTTCAGGCTCGGCATCCAGGTGGCGAAGTGCACCGCCAGCCAGATGCCCGCCTCGATGCTGGGGCGACGGGCCCGCCGGGCCGCGGGACCGCGCAGCTCGGCCCGCGTCGACGGCAGCACAGCCGCCGTCGCTGCGGCCACCGCGGCACCGGAGGCGTTGCGCCAGAACGCGATCGCGAGCGCCGGTGCCGCTGCCGCCGCCCCGATCGGGGCGGCCAGCGAGACCCCGGCGACGCCGAGGGCGAGCAGGACGGCCGTGAGCACCGGCCCGTCGTCGCGCGTGCCGACGGGGCCGTCGACCTCCGCGCTGGTCACCTCGGGGCTGCTCACCGGCGCAGCCTCCCACCCCGTCGCGGGCTCGGGGGCGACCGGGGGTCGCCTCCCGTGGCAGGCTGGCGTTCGTGAGCGTCCCCGACCTGCTCGCGGCCGCGGCCGGCAAGGCCGGCCTGCTGTGGGTGCTTCCCGGCGAGGGACGCCCGCACGCCCGGCCGCTGTGGCACGTCTGGCACGCCGACGCCGTGCACGTGGTGGTCGGCGGCGGCGAGCAGCCCGACCCCTTCGTCGGCGCCGAGCCGGCCACGCTGCGGCTGCCGAGCAAGGACACCGGCGCGGCGCTGGCCGACGTGCAGGTGCGTCCGGTCGACCTCGCCCCCGGCACCCCGGAGTGGGACGCCGCGGCCGCCGCGCTCAAGGCCTCGCGGCTGAACGCGCCGGAGGCCGCCGCCCTGCTGATCCGCTGGGCCTCGGGGTCGCGGCTGCTGCGGCTCGAGCCGGTGTCGGACGCCGACCGCGTCACCTCCCGCCGTCCGGGCTCGGTCACCGTCGACATCGAGGACGTGCGGCCGCGCGGCTGGCGCCCGATGCGCTCGCGGTTGCGGCGCGGCACCTTCGGGCGGCGGCGCTGAGCTCGCGTCCCGACGAGCAGGGGCGCGACGGGCAGGGGCGCGACGAACCCGTCTGGTACGTCTCGTACGGGTCGAACGCCTGCCGGGAGCGGCTCGACTGCTACCTGCACGGCGGCCGCGCGCCCGGCGCACGACGCGTCCAGCCGGGGGCGCGCGACCCGAGCCCGCCGGCCCGCAGCGTCCCCGTCCGGCTGCCCGGGCGGCTGCGGTTCGCCGGGCTGTCGCGCACCTGGGGAGGCGGGATGGCGTTCTACGACGCCCACCCGGACGAGGACGTGGCCGACGCGCAGCCGGTGCTGGCCCGCGCCCACCTGCTCACCGCGCAGCAGGTCGCCGACGTGCTGGTGCAGGAGATGCACCGCGACCCCGCGACCGTCGACCTGCGCCTCGGGCTCGCCGACCTGGTGCCGCACCGTCCGGTCGCGGTCGGGCCGGGGCGCTACGAGACGGTGCTGCGCGTGGCCGACGTCGACGGCGTCACCGCCGTCACCCTCACCGCCCCGGACGGCGGCCGCTCGCTCGACCCGAACCCGCCGTCGCCGCCCTACCGGGCCGTGCTGCGCGCCGGTCTGGCCGAGGGCCACGGCCTGGACCCCGAAGCGGCCGACGCCTACCTCGACGGCTGGCTCGCTCCGGATGCGCGCACCGGGAGCCGGGGGCACCCTGACGGGCATGGCCACCGACACCATCCCCCGTCCGGAGCAGGGTGACGTCGTCGACCTCATCCTCGACGACCACCGCCTGTTCGAGGCCCTGATGCGCGACCTGCGCGACCCCACCGCCGACCGCGCGCTGGTGCGTCAGCGGCTCGCCGACCTGCTCGTCGCCCACGGCGAGGCCGAGGAGCAGCACGTCTACACCGGCCTCGTGCGCACCGACGCGATCGACGACGACGAGGCCGAGCACGGCGAGCACGAGCACGCCGAGATCAACGAGGCGCTGCTGGCCCTGCTCGAGTGCGCGGGCACCGACACCCAGGAGTTCGACGACGCCGTCGAGGACCTCGCCACCGCGCTGAACCACCACGTCAACGAGGAGGAGCAGACGATCCTCGCCCCGGCCCGTACCGAGGTCGACGAGCAGGTGCGGCGCGACCTCGGCGACACGTTCCTGCGCGCCCGCGGGGAGCTGCTCGACGCCGGCCCGGTCGACGCCGACCGCGTCCGCGGGCTCGTCGAGCGCGCCGAGAAGAAGGGCCTGCTCGACGAGGACGACGAGGGCTGACCGCCTCCCTCCCGCGCCGGCGGGTCAGACCCCGATCTTCCGCCACGGCCCCCAGATCGCGAACGAGAGCCCGCGGCTGGACTGGACGTTCACGTACAGGGTCGAGCCGTCCGGGCTGAAGGTCGACCCGGCGAACTCGTCGCCACCGACGTCGACCGAGCCGTCCGACCGGGTCACCGGGATGAGGTTGCGGGCGATGTCGAACAGCTCGCCGTCGACGCTCAGCCCCCGCAGCCAGTTCCCGTTCGACCCGTCCTCGCAGACCACGAGCGTGCCGCGCGGGCTGGTCGTGATGTTGTCCGGGAAGTCCAGCACCTCGGCCGACGGCGACTCGTAGACGAGCTCCAGCACCTGCTCGCGGACGTGGAAGGCCCAGACCTGGCCACGGCCGCTGCCGAAGCCGTCCGGCACGCTGGGGTCCCCCGGCGCCCACTCCTCGGCGGGGCCGCCGCCCTGGGTGGCGGTGAAGAACACGGTGCCGTCGTGGTGGTACGCGCCCTCGAGCCGGCCGAAGAACGCCGAGCCGAGCGCCCACCCCTGCGCACCGACGTGCTGGATCGCCGCGTCGTTGGTGACGGTGGGGTGGCCGTCCTGCATCGGGTGGTCGGGGTCGGGGTCCTCGATGGGGACCCACGACACCGGGAACCGGGTGCCGACGGGGAAGGACGCCTCGAGGTGGGCGTTCGGCGTCCCGGTGACGGCGAGCGCCTCGAGCGTGCCGCCGTCCTCGAGCCGCCGCGAGGTCCTGGGGTCGGACGGCGGGGTGTACCGGTAGAAGCCGCTGGCGAAGCCGAAGTCGTCCTCGGTGAGGTAGAACCGGCGGTCGCGCGGGACGTAGGCGATCGCCTCGTGCGCGAACCGACCCGCCTTGCGCACCGGCACCGCGGTGGCCGTGCCCTGCGCGGGCACCTCGAACAGGTACCCGTGCGGCCGGCTCAGCCCCGCGTTGACGACGTAGGTCTCCGGCGGCAGCGCGCCGCGGGTGAAGTCGTCGTAGACGTCGACGCCGTTGACCGTCTCCTCGCAGGTGACCCACGAGCCCCACGGCATCCGGCCGCCCGAGCAGTTCATCAGGGTGCCCGCGAGGCTCGCCCACGAGTCGCGCACGCGACCGTCGTCGGTCACCAGCGCCGTGGTGGTGCCGCCGGGCGCGCCGGGGTCGTAGGTCGGCGCGGACGCCGAGAACGCCGTGCCGGAGCCGTTGATCTCGTGGTTGCGCACCAGCCTCGAGCGGTGGCGGTCACGGGCGGGACCGAACGCGCCCATGCCGTCGTGCCGGGCCGGGACGGGCGTGCCGTCGGCCATCGCCTCGCCGGTCGGCTGGAACGAGCGGTAGCGGAACCCGCGCGGGAGGGCCAGCCGCGCCTCGCCGTCGCGCAGGTCCGGTCGCGGCACCAGCTCGGTGAGACCGGGCGGGCTGTGCGGCGCGCCGGACGCGGCCCGGGCCGCGAACCCCGCGAGCGGACCGGCCAGCGCGGCTCCCGCCCCTGCTCGCAGCAGCGTCCTGCGGTCGATGTCGGTCATGACGCCTCCTCGTGGCGGCCCCGTCCAGGTGGGGGACGGTACGCCCGCCGGGGTCGTGCCGCCAGGGTCCGGCCCGGGCCGCGGACTAGGCTCCGTGGTCGTGAGCACACCGCCCCGGGTCTTCGCCGCCCGGCTGTCCGGGCTGTCGGTCTTCGACCCCCTGGGCGACCAGGTGGGCAAGGTGCGCGACGTCGTCATGGTGCTGCGCGGCGAGCGGTTGCGCCCCATGGCGAACGGCCTGGTCGTCGAGGTGCCCGGCCGCAAGCGCGTGTTCCTGCCGATGACCCGGGTGACCAGCCTCGAGTCCGGCCAGGTGATCACCACCGGCCTGCTCAACCTGCGCCGGTTCGAGAAGCGCGGCAACGAGACGCTCGTCGTCGGCGAGGTGCTCGAGCGCACCGTCGAGCTGCTCGACGGCTCGGGCGAGGCCACCGTCGAGGACGTCGCGCTCGAGGCCGACCGCAAGCGCGACTGGACGGTCGCGAAGGTCTTCGTCCGCCGCGGCGCGCACCGCGGCGGGCTCTCGGGACGGCTGCGGCGGCGCGGTGAGACGCTGCTGCTCGACGTCGACCAGGTCACGGGCCTGGCGGGTTCGACGGCCGCGCAGGGCGCCACCATGCTCGTCGCGGCCTTCGAGGAGATGAAGGCCGCCGACGTCGCCGACATGCTCCACGACCTCAGCGGCAAGCGCCGGGTCGAGCTGGCCGCCGAGCTCGACGACGAGCGGCTCGCCGACGTGCTCGAGGAGCTGCCCGAGGACGAGCAGGTCGAGATCCTGCAGACGCTCGGACGCGACCGCGCCGCCGACGTGCTCGAGGCGATGCAGCCCGACGACGCGGCCGACCTGCTGGGCGAGCTGTCGGCCGAGCAGCAGGAGCACCTGCTCGAGGCGATGGAGCAGGACGAGGCCGACGACGTGCGCCGCCTGCTGGCCTACGACGAGGACACGGCGGGCGGGCTGATGACGTCCGAGCCGGTGGTGCTCGGGCCGGAGTCGACCGTCGCCGAGGCGCTGGCCCTGGTGCGCCGCTCGGAGCTGTCGCCCGCGCTGGCCGCCGCGGTGTTCGTCTGCCGTCCCCCGACCGAGACCCCCACGGGCACCTACCTGGGCGTGGTGCACATCCAGCGGATGCTGCGCGAGCCCCCGCACGTGGCGATCGGGGCGATCGTCGACAAGGACATCGAGGCGGTGCCCGCCGACGCCCCGCTCGAGCTGGTGACCCGGCGCCTCGCGACGTACAACCTGGTCTCGGTGCCGGTGACCGACGCCGACGACCGCCTGATCGGCGCGGTGACCGTCGACGACGTGCTCGACCACCTGCTCCCCGACGACTGGCGCGACCACGACGACGACGAGGTGCACCCCGTCCCCGAGGTGGGCTGAGGGTCTCCTCGGGCAGCGGCAGCACCCGTCCACCCGGCACCCGCACCCGATCGGCCCTACGCCGCGGCGGCGGCCGGACCGATACGTGGTCATGTCCGTCGTGCCGCGCGCCTGGAGCACCCAGGCCCCTCCGTTCCCCCAGCCCCGCGACGGGGGCCGTGACGCGGCGCCGAGGCGCCGGCGGATGGGCGAGATCCTGCTCGAGGCCGGCGCCATCGACGCCGTCCAGCTGGCCGAGGCGCTGGAGGTGCAGCGCGAGCCGCAGCACCGCGGGCGCCGGCTCGGCCAGGTGCTCGCGCTGCTCGGGCACGCGACCGAGAAGGAGGTGGCGGTCAGCCTGGCGCAGAGCCTCGGGCTGGAGCACGTCGACCTGACCAAGGTCGTCCCCGACCCGGAGGTGGTGCGGCTGCTGCCGCAGCACATCGCCGAGCGCACCGGTGCGATCGCGGTCGACCGCCACCCCGGCGGGTCCCTGATCGTCGCCAGCAGCGACCCCACCAACGTCCTGGCCCTCGACGACGTGCGGCTGTACACCCGGTCGAACGACATCCTGCTGGTGGTCGCCACCGCGACCCAGGTGCGGGAGCTGGTCGCCCGGGCGTGGTCGCTGTCCGGCGACAGCTCCGACGTCGACCTGATCGAGGGCGTCGCCGACGACCCGTCCGCCCGCGACGACGCGACCGAGACCGGCGAGGACGCGCCCGTGGTGCGCCTGGTCAACCAGGTGCTGGCCGACGCCACCCGGGTGCGCGCGAGCGACATCCACCTGGAGCGCCAGCGCGACGGGCTGCGGATCCGCTACCGGGTCGACGGCCTGCTGCGCGACGTGATGACCGCCCCCGCCCGGGTCGGGCCGTCGGTGGTGAGCCGGATCAAGATCATGGCCGGCCTCGACATCAGCGAGCGCCGCGTCCCGCAGGACGGCCGCGCCCGCATCAAGGTCGACGGGCACGACCTCGACACCCGGGTGAGCACCCTGCCGGCGCTGCACGGCGAGAAGGTCGTGATCCGGATCCTGACCCGCGCCGAGGGCGTCTCGCCGCTGGACGCGGTGGGCTTGGAGCCGGCGCAGCTGGCCGCCGTGCGCCGCGCGCTCGCCGTCCCGCAGGGCCTGGTGCTCATCACCGGGCCCACCGGCTCGGGCAAGACCACCACGCTGTACTCGGCCATCAACGAGACGATGACGCCGGAGAAGAACGTCATCACCCTCGAGGACCCGATCGAGGTGCAGCTGCCCGGCATCACCCAGGTGCAGATCAACCCCAAGGCGGGGCTGACGTTCGAGTCGGGCCTGCGCTCGGTGCTGCGCCAGGACCCCGACGTGGTGCTCGTCGGCGAGGTGCGCGACACCCAGACCGCCGAGCTGGCGCTCAAGGCGGCCCTCACCGGCCACCTGGTGCTGGCCACGCTGCACACCTACTCGGCCGTCGGCGCGCTGACCCGCCTGGTCGACATGGGGGTCGCGCCGTTCCTGGTCGCCTCGTCGCTGACCGCGGTCGTCGCCCAGCGGCTCGTGCGGGTGCCGTGCGCCTCGTGCGCGGCCCCGTACCGGCCGGACGAGGACACCCTGACGGTGCTCGGCCTCACCGCCGACGACCTGGTCGACGCCACGCCCCTGCGCGGCACGGGATGCCACGAGTGCGGGCAGACCGGCTACCGCGGCCGCACCGCCGTGTACGAGGTGCTCGAGGTCGACGCCGCGCTGCGCACCGTCCTGCTCGGCACGCCGACCGAGGCGGCCGTCGGCGAGCAGGCGCGGGCGTCCGGGCTGGCGACGCTGCGCACGTCCGCCCTGGTCAAGGCCTGGCAGGGCCTGACCACGTTCGAGGAGGCGGTGCGGGTCACCCACACCGACCACCAGCGCTCCACGGCGGCGTGCCCGGCGTGCGAGCGCGGCGTCGAACCGGGCATGCTCACCTGCCCGTGGTGCGCCGTGCCGATCGCCACCGGCAGCTGCGAGCGGTGCACCCGGACGCTGGAGGCGGACTGGAAGGTCTGCCCGTGGTGCCCGCCCGCCTGAGGACGCTCGGGCGCTGACGGGGTGACCGCGGTCACGACCTACCCTGGAGGCATGTCCGTCCCCACGCTCGACACCCTGCGCTCGGCGCTGTCCGCCGTGCAGGACCCGGAGATCCGTCGCCCCATCACCGAGCTCGACATGGTCAAGTCGGTGCAGGTCGGCGACGACGGCGTGGTCGACGTCGCCATCTTCCTCACCGTCAGCGGCTGCCCGATGAAGGACCGGCTGACCACCGACATCACCACCGCCGTCCAGGCGGTCGAGGGCGTCACCGGCGTGCGGGTCGAGCTCGACGTGATGGACGACGACCCAGCGCGCCGCGCTCAAGGACAAGCTGCGCGGCGGCCAGGTCGAGAAGGAGGTGCCGTTCGCCAGGCCCGGCTCGCTGACCCGCGTGTACGCGGTCGCGTCCGGCAAGGGGGGCGTCGGCAAGTCGTCGGTCACCGTCAACCTCGCCGCCGCGATGGCCGCCGACGGCCTCCGCGTCGGCGTCGTGGACGCCGACGTCTACGGCTTCTCGGTGCCGCGCATGCTCGGCGTCGAGCAGGCGCCGACCCGCGTCGACGACATGATCCTGCCGCCCGTCGCGCACGAGCGTGAAGGTCATCTCGATCGGCATGTTCGTGCCGGGCAACCAGCCGGTGGTGTGGCGCGGCCCGATGCTGCACCGCGCGCTGCAGCAGTTCCTCGCCGACGTGTTCTGGGGCGACCTCGACGTCCTGCTGCTCGACCTGCCGCCGGGCACCGGGCGACATCGCGATCTCGCGTCGGCGCAGCTGCTGCCGACCGCCGAGATCCTCGTCGTCACCACCCCGCAGAGGCCGCCGCCGAGGTCGCCGAGCGCGCCGGCGCGATCGCGCTGCAGACCCACCAGCGCGTCGTCGGCGTCGATCGAGAACATGTGCTGGCTCGAGCTGCCCGACGGCACGCGCATGGACGTGTTCGGCTCCGGCGGCGGCCAGCGCGTGGCCGAGTCGCTCACCCGCTCGGTCGGCGCCGACGTTCCGCTGCTCGGCCAGGTGCCGATCGACGTCACCCTGCGCGAGGGCGGCGACGTCCGGCGTCCCCGTCGTGCTCGGCCACCCCGACTCCCCCGCCGCGGTCGCGCTGCGCGGCGTCGCCCGCGGCTCGCTCGCCCGCGCCCGGCGGCCTGGCCGGCCGCTCGCTCGGCCTCACCCCCGCGGGGCGCTGACCGCCTCCGGTCCCGTCCGTTTCGCTAGTTCGGTGCTACGAGTAGCACCGACTGGCGGACGACACGCGTGAAGTGCCAGGACGGCTCGTGAAGTGCGCCCGGTGGCGCGCCGGGTCGCCGCCGAACGCGGTCAGCAGCGCCTGCGCGGTACGCGCCCCTCCGCAGGCGCCGAAGGGGCGGGAGGTGCGCAACGGCGAGGGCGACGGGCGCGCGCCCGCCCTACGTCGCGTCGGTGTCGAACGGCGCGGGGCCGGGGTGTCGCCGGGGCGCGAGGCGCCGCCGCCCGGCCGGCCGGCGGGCGCGGGCCTTCTTGAGCTTGGCGTCGGTGGCGGCGGCGCCTTCGTCGTCGTGCTCACCGGGGCGTCGTCGTCGGGGTCCTCCCAGGCCTCCTGCAGGGCGTCGCGGACGATGCGGCGCGGGTCGTACTGGCGCGGGTCGAGCTTCTGCCAGTCGACGTCGTCGAACTCCGGCCCGAGCTCGTCGCGCACCTGGCCCGCGCGCCCCCGGCGCCATGCGGCGCAGCTCGCGCACCAGCCGGCCAGCTGGGACGGCGTACTGCGGCAGCCGCTCGGGTCCGATGACCAGCAGCGCGAGCACGGCGAGGACGACGAACTCGCCGCCGTTCAGGCCGATCACGGGAGACCACCCACCGTCAGCTTCGACTCCGCCTCGTCCAGGACCACGTCGACCTCGCGCTCGTCGCCGCCCCCGCCGTCGCCGCGGACGGTGAGGGTGACCGTGTCGCCCGGCTCGCGGGCGCGGATGGCGACGATGAGCTCGGTCGGGCTCGGTGACCGGCCGCCCGTCGAAGCCGGTGATGACGTCGCCGGGCGGATGCCCGCCTGGTCGGCCGGGCCGTCGGGCGTCATCGCGGGCTGCCTCGGCGTCCCCTGCTCGATCACCTTGACGCCCTCGCCGCCGTAGGAGCGGTCGAGCAGGACGCCGATGATCGGGTAGGTGGCGCGTGCCGGTCTCGATGAGCTGCTCCGCGGTGCGCGCGGCCTGGTCGCGACGGGATCGCGAAGCCCAGGCCGATGCTGCCGCTGGCCTGCCGCCGGAGGGGTGCGGGCGATGGCGGAGTTGATGCCGATCACCTCGCCCCGCATGTTCACGAGCGGGCCGCCGGAGTTGCCGGGGTTGATCGCGGCGTCGGTCTGGATCGCGTTGATGAAGGCGTCTGGCGCCGGCGGGCGCCGGCCGACACGGGCCGGTTGAGCGCGCGAGACGATGCCGGTGGTGACGGTGCACTCCAGGCCGAGCGGGGCGCCGACGGCCACGACCGGCTCGCCCACGACGACGGCGTCGGAGTCGCCGAACGGCAGCGGCCGTCAGGTCGTCGCGGTCGACCCGCAGCACCGCGAGGTCGTAGTCGACGCGTCGCGGCCGACGATCTCGGCGCTCTCCTGGGAGCCGTCCGAGAACACCACCTGGATCTCGCCGCCGCCGTCGGCCTCGGCGACGACGTGGTTGTTGGTGAGGATCAGGCCGTCCTGGCGCAGCACGAACCCCGAGCCCGAGCCCTCGACCGACGACGACGAGACCTCGATCGAGACGATGCTCGGCAGGACCTGCGCGGCGACGGCCGCGACCGAGCCCTCGGGCCGGTCCTCGCCCGCGTCGTCCAGGATCGGGATGCTGACGGGGGTGATCGTGAGCCGGTCGACCAGGCCGCCGGCGATCGCGCCGGCGGCGCCGCCGAGCAGCAGGCAGCCGACCACGAGCACCGCGACGGCGCCGCCGCCGAGCCGTCGCCGCTCGCGCGGCGCCGGGGCGGGCGGTGCGGCACCGACCCACGCCGGCGGACCGGACGAGGACGGTGCGGGCCAGGTGGGGTCGACCGGTGCCGGCGCGCCCCACGACCCGATCTCGATCGGACGGGTGTCGCCGTCGGCGTGGGCCATCGGCTGGGTGTGCTCGATCGGCTGGGTGTGCTCGATCGGCTGGGTGTGCTCGGACGGGTGCGGGCGCTCGGGGTCCGTCGGCTCCGGCGCGGGAGCGCCTGCGGAGTCACCGCGTCCTGGCGGGGCCCACCACGGGCCGTCCCCCTGCGTCATCGGTTCCTCCGTCCGCGCCGCGGTCGCCGGCCGTGCCGGCTGCTGTCCGCGCGGGCCCAGCGTAGGCGGGTCAGGGCCTGCCGGCAGATCCGGCGTCCACGACCCGGGTGGACGACAGCCCGCCGGTGACGGCGGCGCCGTGCAGGACGACCAGCGCGGGCTCGACCAGGGAGGCGGTCGTGCGGTCCTGCACCACGGTGCCGGCGGCCGGCGTGCGGGTGCCGTCGAGGGAGGCGAGCGCGGGGCCCGCCACGGCGGCACCGGCGACCCCCAGGGCGCCGACCGAGGCCAGCGACACCGTCCCGAGCACGGCGACCGTGAGGACGGACGGGGCCCGGCGGGCCGGGCGCACGGGCGCGACGGCGGGGACCGGGGCCGCGGGCGCGACCGGGGTCGGCGCGGCGAGCGCGAGCAGGCCGGCCATCAGGTCGCCGCCGGGGGTGGGCGCGGCGCACGAGGCCGAGCGCAGGGCGGCGCGCACCTGCTGCTCGCGGTGGACGGCGGCCGCGCACTCGCGGCAGCAGCCGAGGTGGGTGCGCACCTGCAGCTCGGCGGCCGGGGTCAGCCGGCCGTCGAGGAGGTCGCTGGCGCGGTCCCCGACGTGCGGGCCCGCACCGAACGGCCTCATGCGGCGCCCCCGCTGAGCCGCGGGACGAAGCGGCGGCGGCGCGGGGCGGTGGCCTCCTCGGGCACGACCTCCGGGTCGTGGCCGGGAGCCCGGTGGGCCAGCGAGGCGCGCAGCATGCCGCGCGCCCGGTGGATGCGGGAGCGGACGGTGCCGAGCTTGATGCCGAGCACGTCGGCGATCTCCTCGTACGACAGCCCCTCGATGTCGCACAGCACGACGGCCGCGCGGAACTGCGGCGGCAGCTGGTCGAGGGCGTGCTGGATGTCGAGGTCGAGGTTGTGGTGCTCGAACGCCCGCTCGGGGCCGATGTCCTTGCCGGGCAGCCGGTCGCCGCCGTCGTCGGGCAGGGCGTCGAAGCGGATGCGCTGCTTGCGCCGCACCTGGTCGAGGAACAGGTTCGTGGTGATGCGGTGCAGCCAGCCCTCGAACGTGCCCGGGGTGTAGGTGCTCAGCGAGCGGAAGACGCGCACGAACACCTCCTGGGTGAGGTCCTCGGCGTCGTGCTGGTTGCCGGTGAGGCGGTACGAGAGGCGGTACACCCGGGCGGAGTGGTCGCGGACGATCTCCTCCCACGTCGGGGGGACCCAGGGCTCCTCGGGATCGAGGTGCCTGGGGTCGGGGGCCACGGCGGTCTGCGTCACGGCCGATCACGTCCTCTGCTTGCGGCGGGGCCGGTCGCCCGAGCGACCGGCTCACCAGGTGGAACACCGGCGAGGTCACCAGAGTTCCCGGTCTCCCTGGGAGCGCGCTGGGAGGAGCGGGTGCGGTTGCGGGCAGAGTGTGTGGAGGAAGCGTGTCCGCCACTAGGCTCGCGAGCAACCAGCACAGCACCAGCCACCACCAGGAGGCCCGCCATCTCTGCCGGATCGCCCGCGAGCCGGGCCTACGCCGAGGACTTCGTCCCCGAGCACGAGGTCGCCCAGCGCGCCCGCGCGCGCGGCACCGAGCTCGGCTGCACGCCGGTCGGCCCGGGCGGGGCGGCCGCCCTGCGTGTGCTGGCCGCGGCCGTCGCCGCGCGCGCCGTGGTCGAGGTCGGCACCGGCGCCGGGGTGTCCGGGCTGGCCCTGCTGGAGGGCATGGGCGAGGAGGGCGTGCTCACCTCGATCGACGTCGAGGCCGAGCACCAGCGCGCCGCCAAGGAGGCGTTCGCCGAGGCCGGCGTGCGCACCCAGCGCACCCGCCTGATCACCGGCCGCGCCCTCGACGTGCTCCCCCGCCTCACCGACGGCGCGTACGACCTGGTCCTGCTGGACGCCGACAAGACCGAGCTCGAGGCCTACCTCGCGCAGGCGCTGCGGCTGCTGCGTCCCGGTGGCGTGCTCGCCGTCGACAACGCGCTGTGGGGCGGCAAGGTGGCCGACCCGGCGCAGCGCGACGAGCAGACCACCGCGGTGCGCGAGCTGGGCAAGGCGGTGCGCCGCGAGGAGTCGCTGCTGAGCGCGATGCTCCCGGTCGGCGACGGCCTGCTGGTGGCCGTGCGCCGCTAGCGCCCCCGCGTCACAGCGCGCGCAGCCACTGCAGCAGCAGGCGCGCGCCGTACCCGGTGGCGCCCTTGCAGACCTCGTGCTCGTCCTTGTCGGCACGGGCCGGCCCCGCGACGTCGAGGTGCGCCCAGCGTCGGCCGCCCACGAGCTCGCGCAGGAACAGCGCCGCCGAGATCGAGCCGCCCCCGTTGAACCGGGTGCGGTCGGCGGTCACGTGGCGCAGGTCGGCCAGGTCGGACTCGACCTCGACGGCGTAGTCCTCGACCAGCGGCATCCGCCACACCCGCTCGCCGGAGACCTCCGCCGCCGCCTCGAGCTCGGCGACGAGGTCGTCGTGGTCGCTGTAGAGCGCGGCGTGCCGGCGGCCGAGGCCCAGCGACGCGGCCCCGGTGAGCGTGGCGACGTCGACGAGCACCGCCGGGTCGAGGTGCGCGTCGGCGTACGCGAGCGCGTCGGCCAGGACGATGCGGCCCTCGGCGTCGGTGTTGGCGATCTCGACGGTGGTGCCGCCGTAGACGGTGACGACGTCGCCCGGACGGTACGCACCGGCGCCGACGGCGTTCTCGGCCAGCGCCAGCAGCGCCGTCACCCGGCGCGGCACACCCGTGCGCGCGGCCGCCAGCACGGTGGCCAGCACCACGGCCGAGCCGCTCATGTCGGTCTTCATCGACAGCATGCCCTCGCGCGGCTTGATGCTCAGGCCGCCGGTGTCGAAGGTGATGCCCTTGCCCACCAGCACGACGTGCGCGGCGTCGACGGCGTCGGCGGGCTGCCAGGTGACGCGCACCAGCGCGGGCGGTGCGGTCGAGCCGCCGCCCACGGCCAGCAGCCCGCCGAAGCCCTCGGCGGCCAGGCGTCCGGCGCCGAGCACCTCGACCTCCAGGCCCGGCACCTGCGCGGCGAGCGCCTCGGCGGTGCGGGCCATCCAGGTCGGGGTCTTCACCGACGACGGCGTGACGGCGAGGTCGCGCGCGAGCCAGGTGGCGCGGGCGTCGCCGACGGCGAGCTGGACGGCCTCGGCGGTCGCGGGGTCGACCTGCGCCCCGACCAGGCGCAGCGTGCCGACGGGTGCGGGACGGGTGGCGGTGCCGGTGCGGGGGGCGACGTAGGCGCCGAGCAGCAGCCCCTCGACGAGGGCGCCGACCTCGTCGGCGCCGAGCCCCGCCGCGAGCGCGACGTCGGCCTCCTCGACCCCGGCGAGGGAGCGGGCCAGGCCGGCGCCGGCCCGCCGCAGCGCGGTGCGCGAGCCGTCACCGGTGCCCACGAGCACGAGCCGGCGCGGCCCGGTCCCCTGCGGGCGGGCGACGGGGAACGACAGCACCGCCCCGGCCGACCCGGTGAACCGGTGGTCGGAGCAGACGTCGTCGAGGACGAGGCCGGCGTCGGCCAGCGCCTCGGCCGTGCCGGGCCCGGCCACCGGGCTCTCGTCACCGGGACCCCGCCCGACGGGCAGCGCGAGCACCTCGCCCCCGGTGCGGGTCGCCGCGAGGTCGACGGTCGGCAGAGGTCGCTCGTCCAGGTGCTCGGCCACGCGCCGAGCCTAGGCGGGCGTGCCGAGGGCCCGGCACCTGGTGGTGCCGGGCCCGTCGGGAGGTCCGGTCGTGCGGTGGGTCAGGAGGTCACTGGACGGCGGAGGTGAGGGCGTCGCCCAGGGCGGTCGCCTCGTCCGGGGTCATCTCGACGACCAGCCGGCCGCCACCCTCCAGCGGCATGCGCAGGATGATGCTGCGCCCCTCCTTGGTCACCTCGAGCGGGCCGTCGCCCGTCCTCGGCTTCATGGCCGCCATGGGCGGTTCCCCTTCCTGTCCGTCGCTGCCGCCGGCAGCGGCCACCGGCCCGGCGGTCTCCGGGCGGCGCGATGCTGCCATTATCCCGTGCGGGCGGGGCTGAGCGAAACCGGACGTCGACGATTCGCCCGTACGCACCCGGGCGCGCGTCCGCGACCGGCCCCGACGTGGTCACGACGAGGAGGTCCTGCCGTGCAGGAGACGGTCCGCTACGAGGTCGACGAGGGCGTCGGCACCATCACCTTCGCCCGTCCGGACGCGATGAACGCGCTCGACGTGGCCACCAAGGAGCAGCTGCTGGCCGCCGTCACCGCCGCGGCCGCCGACCCGCAGGTGCGGTGCGTGCTGCTCACCGGCACCGGTCGCGCGTTCTGCGTCGGCCAGGACCTGCGCGAGCACGTGCGGCTGCTGACCTCCGGCGACGAGTCGCTGTGGCGCACCGTCCCCGATCACTACAACCCGACCGTCACGGCGCTGGCGACCATGGACAAGCCGGTCGTCGCCGCGCTGAACGGCGTCGCCGCCGGGGCCGGCGCCTCGCTCGCGATGGCCGCCGACCTGCGGCTCGTCGCCGCCTCGGCCGGCTTCAACCTGGCCTTCACCGGGGTCGCGCTGTCGGCCGACACCGGCGCGTCGTGGTTCCTGCCCCGGCTGGTCGGCCTCGGCCGCGCCACGGACCTGCTGCTGCGTCCGCGCACGGTGGGAGCCGACGAGGCGCTCGCGATCGGGCTGGCCAGCGAGGTCGTGGCGGACGAGGACCTGCCGGCCCGCGCCCGCGAGGTCGCCGTCGCCCTGGCCGCCGGGCCGACGGCCGCCTACGCGGCGATCCGCCGGGTGGTGGAGTTCTCGTCCGAGCACGGCCTGGTCGACTCGCTCGAGCACGAGGCGCACCACATGGCGAGCACCGGCGGCACCGCCGACCACGGCGAGGCCGTCCAGGCGTTCCTGGACAAGCGTCCGCCGCGGTTCACCGGGGCGTGAGCGCCCTCAGGGCGGGTAGTCGCTCGGCGGGCTGAACACCCACAGCACGTGCACCCACTCCCACTGCGCCCACAGCGACACGGCCAGCCACGCGGCGACCAGCACCAGCCGGCGCCAGCCGCTGACGGCGAGCACGAGCGCGAGGGCGAGCGGGAAGAACAGCAGCAGGAACCGCGGCAGCGAGGTGAACGGGTCGAGCACCGCCGCCAGGTAGAGGGCGTACGCGGCGCACCACGTCCACATCTCGACGCCGAGCGCCCGGGCCTGGGGCGACCCGAGCACCGCCACCACGCCGAGCGCCAGCAGCGCCAGGAGGAACGGCCCGTCGTCGCCGAAGAGGTACCGCGCCATCCAGGCCCAGGGCGTGAAGTACTCCATGTGGCCCTGCACCCGCCACGCCGACTGCACCGCCGTGTAGCCGTCGACCCGTCCGGCGGCCAGGGCCGTGGCCACCGGCATGGCGAGTGCGGCGGCGCCGGTGACCGCACCGACCAGCACGACCTGGAGCACCTGCGCGGGCGGGAAGGGGTCCTCCCGGCGCGCCCGCCAGCGCACGACCAGGTGCGCGACCACCACCAGCCCGAACGCGAGACCGACGGGACGGGAGAGGCCGAACAGCGCCACGGCGGGCAGGGCGAGCAGGTAGCGCCGGGTGGTGAGCAGGTGCAGCGACGCGACCAGCGCGAGCAGGCACAGCGCCTCGCTGTAGGAGTACTGGAGCACCGGTGCGGTGGGGAACGACCCGACCAGGGCGACGCCGAGCAGCGCGGCCCCGGTGCCGGCCCGGGCGCGGAACAGGTGGAACACCAGCACCGCCGCCGCGAACCCGCACAGCAGGCTGACGGTCGGGGCGACCGTCCGGAACCCGACGTCGCCCGGCAGCACCAGGCCGAGCACCGCCTGCACCACCCGCACCAGCGCCGGGTAGGCGGGGAAGAACGCCCACTCGCTCTGCGTCGGGTCGCCCCTCTCGTCGACCGGCACGGGCCGCGGGTAGCCGTCCTCGGCGATCACGCGGTACCGGTCGCCGTCCCACATCGACACGAAGTCGCCGTAGGGCGGGTCGTCCTGCGGCGCCCACAGGTTGGCCCGCTGCTCCGGGGTGGCCGCCAGCGTGAACGCGGTGCTCACCACGCGGGTCAGGCCGAACACCAGCAGCGCCAGCGCCCAGCCGGGCACCCGCTGCCACCACGGCGGCTGCGCCCTCGTCACCGACCCGAACCACGCGCGTGGCAGCCCTCGAGGTGGTCGTCGACCAGCCCGCACGCCTGCATGCCCGCGTACGCGGTGGTGGGTCCGACGAACGCGAACCCGTGCCGCTTCAGCTCCGTCGCGAGCGCCTTCGACGCGTCGGTGACCGCCGGGACGTCCGAGAACGACCGCGGCGCGGGGCGGGTCGTCGGGTCGGGCGCGAACGACCAGAACAGCTCGTCGAGCCCGGGCCCCTCGCGCAGCTCGAGCACCGCACGCGCGTTCGTGATCGCCGCGTCGATCTTCATCCGGTTGCGGACGATGGCTGCGTCGGCCATCAGCCGGGCGCGGTCGTCGTCGTCGAAGCGGGCGACCACCTCGGGGTCGAAGCGGGCGAACGCCGTCCGGAACCCCTCGCGCTTGCGCAGGATGGTCAGCCACGACAGGCCGGACTGGAACGCCTCCAGCGTGATGCGCTCGAACAGCGCGTGCTCGCCGTGGACCGGACGGCCCCACTCGTCGTCGTGGTACGCGGCGTAGTCGGGCGTGCTCGTGCCCCAGGCGCAGCGGGCCAGCCCGTCGGCGCCGACGACCAGGTCAGTCACGTGCCAGGCCCAGCTCGCGCTCCCGGTCGCGCAGCAGCAGCCGGGTGACGCGACCGAAGACCAGGCGCCCCGGCAGCGCCGACGCGCGGTCGACGAACGGCTCCAGCCAGCGCGGCCCGAACCCCACCTGCTCGATCCAGCGCACGCGCGACCCGGTGCCGAGCGGCTCGACCTCGATCCACGCGGCGCCGCGCACGTGCCTGCCGGTCTTCACCACGGTCGCCGTGCCCCGCCCGCCGTCGCGCGGCGGGTCCCACTCCGAGACCCGCATGTCGTCGTCGAACGCGAGGCGGCCCACCCCGGTGCGCCCACGGAAGGTGGTGCCCACGCCGTCGGTCTGGTGCAGCACCTGCACGCGGGTGAACGGCACGTGCCGCCCGTGCGCCGGCCAGTCGGTGAGGGCCGCGAACGCCTCCTCGGGCGGGAGGCTGGTGTCGACGACCGCGGTGAACGGCTTCACGCCCTGGCCTCGGGGTCGCTCGGGGCGGTCTCGTGGAGGGCGGTCTCGCGCAGCCGCGAGCGCAGCGCGGCGAGCTCGTGGTCGCGCTCGCGCAGCTCGTCCTGCACCCGGTCGAGGGCGGCGTCGACCTCGTCCATGCGGTAGCCGCGCAGACCCACCGAGAACCGGGCGCGGGCGACGTCGTCGGCCGCCAGGCGTCCCGCGGGCAGGGCGCTGTCGGGACGCGAGCGCACCGGCTCGTCCATCCCCCCGCGCACCCGGCCGACCGCCACCGCGGCGGTGACCCCGACCACGGCGAGCGCCACGAGCAGCAGGATCAGGTCCACCCGCGCATCGTGCCACGCCCGCTCAGGCGTCGGCGCCCGGCACCGGTGGCTCGCCGCGCACGGCCAGCACCGGCGGTCGCTCGCCCCGGACCGAGGCGACCATGTCGAGGGCCCGGCGGGTGGCCCGCACGTCGTGGGTGCGGAAGCAGGTGGCGCCCAGCCAGGCCGACACCGCCGTCCCGGCCAGCGTGCCCTCGAGCCGCTCGTCGGCCTCGAGGTCGAGCGTCTCGCCGACGAAGTCCTTGCGCGACAGGGCCATCAGCACCGGGTACCCCAGCGCCACGACCTCGGCGAGGTGGCGCACGACGGCCAGCGAGTGCCGGGTGGTCTTGCCGAAGTCGAGCGTCGGGTCGACGAGCACCCGCTCGCGCGGCACCCCCGCGCCCACCGCCGCCTCGGCGCCCTCGCCCAGCACGCGCACCACGTCGGCGACGACGTCGTCGGGCCGTTCGCCGTAGGTGACGGCGACCGGGTCGGTGCGCGGCGGCAGGCCGCCGGTGTGCGAGACCACGTAGCCGGCGCCCGTGCCGGCCGCGACGTGCACCAGGTCGGGGTCCGCACCGGCCCAGGTGTCGTTGACCAGGTCGAGCCCCACCCCGGCCGCCGCCTCGGCCACCTCGGACCGCCAGGTGTCCAGGCTCAGCACCAGGTCGGGGAAGCGCTCGCGCGCGGCCGCCAGCAGCGGCAGCACCCGCTCGACCTCCTCCTGCGCCGACACCACCGGCCCGTCCTGGCCCGCGCGCACCCCGCCGACGTCGACCAGGTCGGCGCCCTCGTCGACGGCACGGGCGACGGCGTCGGTCGCGGCCCGCAGGTCGGCGAACCGGTTCCCCGCGAAGAACGAGTCGGGCGTGCGGTTCACGATCGCCATCACGGCCGGACGACCGGCGTCGAAGGTGCGCCCGCGCAGCACCAGCTGGTGCGCACCGGGCGGGACGGGCTGGCTCACGGCGCCATGGTCGCAGGGCACCCCGCCCACCTCGCTGTCACCCCACCACCTCCGGTCACCCCGCGCCGCCGGGCGAGCGCCGGGCCACGCCGAGGGGGACCATGGCCAGGTGGCCCCCCACGACGACCTGCGCCGGCCGGAGGCCATCGACCTGGAAGCACCCGTCGGCGAGACGCTCACGCACGGCGTCGGGCGACGCGCCCGGCGCCCCCGGTGGTGGACGACCCCCGTGCAGGTCGGCGTGCTGGCCCTGGCGGTGATCGGGCTGCTCGGCGACAGGTCGCTACGCGAGCGAGAGCTCGACGCCCTCGTCGTCGACGTCGAGACCGCCTCCGCCGCAGTGGCTCTGGCCGACGAGCGCATCGCCGCCACGCAGCTGTTCCTGCGCCCGGTCGGCGCCTCGGGGGCGTCGACGAGCGGGCTGGCGGCCGACCCGGACGGCGTGGTCGCCCGGGCGGCGACGCGGGGGGCCCAGGAGGTGCG
The DNA here is from genome assembly GCA_963715595.1 of uncultured Actinomycetota bacterium. Taxonomy (GTDB): domain Bacteria; phylum Actinomycetota; class Actinomycetes; order Actinomycetales; family CAWJMD01; genus MFD01275-22. The sequence continues at coordinate 335,284 of OY970255.1, read as the reverse complement.
GGCGCGCCGCGACGAGGTGGGCGACGCCCTCGTCGTGCCCTGGCACCCGGGTCTGCGCGAGGCGCGGACGGCGGTCGAGGTCTACCTCGCCACGCAGGTCGAGCGCCTCGCCGCGGCCCGCGTCAGCGACCGGCCCACCGAGGACGCCGCTCTCGCCGAGGCGGTCGCGGCGCTGCGCGAGGCGGTGCCGCCCGGGCCGCGGGCGCAGCGCCTGGAGGCAGCGATCCGCGAGCTGCCCGGGGGCCGGGCCGACCCCTGACGCCGGTCGGGCCGGTGGCTACTCCACGACCTCGACGGCCTCGGTGCCGGGCACCAGGTGCGGCTCGCGGCCGAGGTGCTGCTCGACCAGGTCGAGCGCCTCCTCCGGCGAGGTCGCCCACAGCAGGGCCTCGCGGGCGTCGTGCCGCACGAAGCCGGCCTCGTCGAGGTGGTCGACGAGCGCGTGCAGCGGGGCCAGCAGGCCGGTGGGGTCGCAGACGACGACCGGCTTGTCGTGCATGCCGAGCGAGCGCGCCACCCACACCTCGAACAGCTCCTCCAGGGTGCCGAGGCCGCCGGGCAGCACCACGAAGGCGTCGGCGCGGGCGTCCATGAGCGCCTTGCGCTCGCGCATGCCCGCGGTGACGACCAGCTCGTCGGCGTCGTCGTCGGCGACCTCGAGGCCGACCAGGGCCTGCGGGATGACGCCGAGCGTGTGCGCGCCGGCGGCGCGGGCGGCGCGCGCGACCGCACCCATCATCGAGACCCGGCCGCCGCCGGACACCAGGGTGTGGCCGCGCTCGCCGAGCAGCGTGCCGACGCGGGCGGCGAGCCCGGTGAACCCGGGGTCGATCGCCTCGGAGCTGGAGCAGAACACGCAGACGGCAGCCACGGCGCCAGTCTGGCGCAGGGTCGCGGGACGAGGTCAGGCAGGCGGGGCGAAGGGGCCGGTCGGCACCGAGGTGAGGTGCGTGCCGGGACCGGGCCCACCCTCGTCCGGGACGTGCGCGGGGCCGGCGGCCGCGACGGCGGCACCGGTGAGCGCGCGCACCATGTCGGGCACGTCGGCGGGCGCGACCCGCAGGGTGCCGATGCAGCGGGCGCCGTCCCACAGGCTCAGCACCACCCGGCCGAGCTCGGGGTGTGCCGACACGCGCAGCGCCCGACCGGGCCGGTCGCGGCCCAGCACCACACCACCGTTCTCGGGTGCCGGTCGCACGGACATGGCCCGATTGTGCGCCGCGGTCGGCTGCCGCGTCTACGTCCCGGAGTGCGCGAGCATCACGCCGACGGCCTCGTCGGGGTCGTCGGTGAGCTGCAGCATGTCGACGTCGGCGGGGCCGATCGCGCCGCGGCCCAGCACGGTGCCGCGCAGCCAGTCGAGCAGGCCGGCCCAGTAGTCGGTGCCCATCAGGACGATCGGGAACGAGGTGACCTTGCGGGTCTGCACCAGGGTGAGGGCCTCGAACAGCTCGTCGAAGGTGCCGAACCCGCCGGGCAGGACGATGAAGCCCTGCGCGTACTTGACGAACATCGTCTTGCGGGCGAAGAAGTAGCGGAAGTCGACGCCGATGTCGACGAACTCGTTCAGGCCCTGCTCGAACGGCAGCTCGATGCCGAGGCCCACCGAGCAGCCGCCCGCCTCGCGGGCGCCGCGGTTGGCCGCCTCCATCGCGCCGGGGCCGCCACCGGTGATGGTGGCGAGCCCGGCCTGCGCGAGCCGCCGGCCGACCTCGACGCCGAGGGCGTAGTCGGGGTGGTCGCGCGGCGTCCGGGCCGACCCGAACACGCTGACGGCCGGACCGAGCTCGGCCAGCGCGCCGAAGCCCTCCACGAACTCGCTCTGGATGCGCAGCACGCGCCACGGGTCGGTGTGCACCCAGTCGGCGGGGCCGTGGCTGTCGAGGAGGTGCTGGTCGGTCGTCTCGCCCGGCACCTCGGGCCCGCGCAGCGTCACCGGCCCGCGCCTGCGCTCGGGTGGATGTCCTGTGGACTCGCTCTGCGAGGACGTGCTCATAGCGGTCACACTACGCAGCAGGGTCCGGGACGCGCTCGACCGCCGAGGCACGGGGACGACGGGGTGACGGGTACGGATGCAGCAGGATCAGCAGGGCCGCGACGCCTCGGCCTGGCACGCCTTCGCGCTGCTCACCCGCGTGCAGGACGGTGACGCCGGCGCGCACGCCGCCATCGTGGGGTTGCGCGGCGACGACCGCTCCCCCGCGGCCACCTGCGCGCAGGCGCTGGCCGAGGCCGGCTCGCTGCTGGTGACCGGCGGGTCGCTCGCCGACGCGGCGGCGCTGCTCGAGCGGGCCGAGGACGCCGTGCAGGGCACCGACCTGCCGCCGGCCGGCCACGCGGCGCTGGTCGCGATGCGGGCGATCGTGCTGAGCGGCGACGACCTCGGCCCCGCCGTCGCGGCGCACGTGCGCGCGCGGGCGCTGCTGCCCGACGACGACGGCGACGACCCGCTCTCGCGCCGGCTCACGCACGTCGCCCTCGACGCCCTGACCGTGTTCTGCAGCCGGGTCGGGCTGGTGCAGGACGCGCTCGACCTCGCCGCCCGCAGCCGCGCCCTGGAGGCGCCGCACGACGACGAGGCCGTGCACGACGGCGGCTCGGCGACCCCGAACGAGGTGCTGGTGCGGCTGGAGGCCGCGCTGGCGCACCGCCTCACCGACGGGGCGGTCGACGACGACGGCCTGCTGCGGGTCCGCGCCCGGCTGGAGGACCTGCTGGACGACCCGCGGATGGTGCTGGCGCGCGGGCGCACCCTGCGCACGGCGCTGGCCGTGGTCCTCGCCTGGCAGGGCGACCCCTCGCGCGCCCTCGACGACCTGGTCGCCCTCGGCCCTGACTGGGAGCTCGCGCCGTTCGGGGCCGTCCCCTACGGCCCGGCCGCCGAGCTGTGGGTGGCGGGCGCGGCCCGCGCCCTGCAGCGACTCGCGACCGCCCCGGGCCGCGAGGTCGACGCCGGCCGCGTCGAGGCGGTGCGCTCGGCGCACCGGCGGCTGCTGCGCGACGGCGCCCACGTCGGCCCGCTCTCGGTGGTGGCCACGACCACGGTGCTCGACCTCGAGGTGGCGCTGCTCGGCCGCGGGCTGCCCGCGCAGGTCGCTGAGCTGGTCGCCGAGCGCGACCGGCGGCTCGGGGCGCTGCTGGCCGCGTCCCGCAGCGCCCTGCAGGCCGCGGTGCGCAGCCACGCCCGCACCGAGGCGCTCGCGCAGCAGAACGCGGTGCTGCGCCGCCGGGTGCAGGTCGACGCGCTCACCGGCGCCGGGACCCGCTACCACCTCGAGCGGGTGCTCGACGGCTGGGACACCAGCCCGCCGCCGCGCGTCGGCGTGGTCATCGCCGACCTCGACGGCTTCAAGCAGGTCAACGACGAGCACGGTCACCTGGTCGGCGACGAGGTGCTGCGCGAGGTGGGGGCGCTGCTGGCCGCGGCCGTCCGCGAGGACGACCAGCTGTTCCGCTACGGCGGCGACGAGTTCGTCGTGCTGCTGCCCGGCGCCGACACCGCCGCCGCCACCGAGTGCGCCCGCCGCTGCCAGCGGGTCGTCGCCGAGCACGACTGGGACGCCCTGCACCCGGGGCTGGTCGTCACCCTGACGGCCGGGGCGCACGCCTCGGACGCGACCGCCCGCCAGCTGCTGGGTCAGGCCGACGCGCGGCTGCGCCGGTTCAAGCGGGGCGGCCCTCCAGCCACGCCGCCAGGGCCTCCCGGCACCGGGTGATCGCCTCGGCCGGGCAGTGCTCGTCGTCGGTGTGCGACAGGCTCGGGTCGGCCGGGCCGAAGTTCACCGCGGGGACGCCCATCTCGCTGAAGCGCGCGACGTCGGTCCAGCCGTACTTCGGCTTCGGCTCGCCGCCGACGGCCGCGACGAAGGCGGCGGCTGCGGGGTGGTCGAGACCGGGACGCGCGCCCGGCGCGGCGTCGGTCACCTCGACCTCGAAGCCCTCGAACAGGTGGCGCAGGTGCTGCTCGGCCTCGGCGGTGGTGCGCGACGGCGCGAACCGGTAGTTCACGCTGACCACGCACTCGTCCGGGATCACGTTGCCGGCGACCCCGCCGCGCACGCCCACCGCGTTCAGGCACTCGCGGTAGACCAGGCCCTCGACCTCGACCTCGGCGGGCTCGTACGCGTTGAGCCGCGAGATGACTTCTCCCGCACCGTGGATCGCGTTGACACCGGTCCACGCGCGGGCCGAGTGAGCAGCCAACCCGCGGGTGGTGACGTCGACCCGCATGGTGCCGTTGCAGCCACCCTCGACCACGGCCGACGACGGCTCGCACAGCACGCCGAACGACCCCTCGAGCCAGTCGGGGTGGTTGCGCGCGACGCGGCCGAGGCCGTTCAGCGACGACTCGACCTCCTCGTGGTCGTAGAAGACCCAGGTGACGTCGTGCACGGGCTCGGTGACGGTCGCGGCGACCGAGAGCTGCACGGCGGCACCGGACTTCATGTCGGCGGTCCCGCGCCCGTAGACGACCCGCTCGTCGGCGCCGCCCTGCGGGCGCAGGTCGTCGCCCTCGACCCAGGTGGGCAGGTTGGGGTCGGGGCGCCGCAGCGGCACGGTGTCGATGTGGCCGGCGACCACCACCCGCTCGGCGCGGCCGAGGTTCGTCCGGGCGACGACGGCGTCGCCGTCGCGCAGCACCTCCAGGTGCAGGTAGCCGCGCAGCGCGTGCTCGATGGCGTCCGCGAGTGTCGTCTCGTCGCCGCTGACCGACTCGACGTCGCACAGCGCGCGGGTGAGGTCGACGACGTCGGAGGCGAGGTCGAGGGGGGTGTGGCTCACGCCGTCAGCCTAGGTGGGTCCCCGTAGGCTGGGCGGCATGGTCCCCCCTGCCGACACCACCCGCACCGCCTGGGGCCACGGCCTCGCCACCGTCACCAGCACGGGGACCGTGCTCGACACCTGGTACCCGCAGCCGCGTCTGGGCTCCCGCCCGGACGGCGACGCGGTGCCCGCCGACCTCGCCGCGCTGGCGGGCGAGGACGCCGCGCGCGGCGTCCGCACCGAGGTGCGCACGGTCGAGATCGACCTGGACGCCGCTCCGGCGGACGCGAGCGACGTCTACCTGCGCCTGCACCTGCTCTCGCACCGGCTCGTGCGTCCGAACGAGCTGTCCCTCGACGGCGTCTTCGGGCACCTGGCCAACGTGGTGTGGACCGACCGCGGCCCGTGCGCCGTCGACGGGTTCGAGGCCACGCGGCTGCGGCTGCGCGCCGCCGGGCCCGTGCAGGTGCTCGGCGTCGACAAGTTCCCGCGGATGACCGACTACGTGCTGCCCGCCGGCGTGCGCATCGCCGACGCCGACCGGGTGCGGCTCGGCGCGCACCTGGCCGAGGGCACCACCGTCATGCACGAGGGCTTCGTGAACTTCAACGCCGGCACGCTCGGCACCGCCATGGTCGAGGGCCGCATCTCGGCCGGCGTGGTGGTCGGCGACGGCACCGACGTGGGTGGCGGGGCCTCGATCATGGGCACGCTGTCGGGCGGCGGCAAGGAGCGCGTCCGCCTCGGCGAGCGCTGCCTGCTCGGTGCCAACGCCGGCATCGGCATCAGCCTCGGCGACGACTGCGTGGTCGAGGCAGGCCTGTACGTCACGGCCGGCACCAAGGTCACCGTGGTCGGCGGCGACGACGCCGGCGCGGTCGTCAAGGCGCTCGACCTGTCGGGCCGCAGCGGGCTGCTGCTGCGCCGCAACTCCCGCACCGGCGCGGTCGAGGTGCTCACCCGCGAGGGCACGGCCGGCGCGGTCGAGCTGAACGCCGCGCTGCACGCGAACTGAGCGGCCCGTGCCGCGTCCTGCCCCCCGCCCGCCCCGTCCGCCCCGCTCGGCCCGGCAGGCCTGGCGCCGTCGCGGCACCGCCGCCGGCGTCGTGGTGGTGCTGGCCGCCGGCGGTCTGGGCCTCGGGCAGTGGTTGTACGACAACCGGACGCAGCCGCTGCTGCGCGAGACCTGCGTGGCCGTCGTCGACGGGGTCGAGCACGAGCTCGCCCCCGACCAGGCCGCGAACGCCGCGCTGATCACCGCGGTCGCGGTGGGGCGCGGCATGCCCGCCCGGGCCGCCACGATCGCCATCGCGACGGCGATCCAGGAGTCGCGGCTGCGCAACATCGACTACGGCGACCGCGACTCGCTCGGGCTGTTCCAGCAGCGCCCGTCGCAGGGTTGGGGGACGCCCGAGCAGGTCACCGACCCGCTCTACGCGACCAACGCCTTCTACGACGGCCTGGCGCAGGTCGAGGGCTACGAGACGATGGAGATCACCGTCGCCGCGCAGGCGGTGCAGCGCTCGGGGTTCCCCGAGGCCTACGCCGACCACGAGCCCGAGGGCCGCGCCTTCGCCAGCGCCCTCACCGGGTACTCCGCCGGCACCCTCGACTGCCGCCTGCGCGCGGTCGAGCCGTCCGACGCTGACGCCGCCCTGCGCCGCACGGCGGTGCAGGGCGCGCTCGACGCCCAGCTCGGCGCGACCCCGTGGCAGCCGCAGGACGACGTGCAGGTGCTGGCGGCCCCCGTCGCCCCCGACGAGGCCGGCGCCCGCCGCGCCTGGTCCGCCGCGCACTGGGCCGTGGCCAGCGCCGACGCCTACGACGTCGTGCGCGTCGAGGTCGCCGGACGGGTCTGGGACCGCTCGCGACCCCGCGACGGCTGGACGGCCGACCCGGACGTCCCCGCCGACCTGCTCCGCATCACCGTCGCCGGCACGACGGCGGGCTGAGGGATCCTCGGCCTGCCGTCGTGCTCGCGCGTCACCCGCGAAGGGCGACCAGCGGCAGACCCGCGGGCCGCTCGGGCCTCGCCGACTGCGTCGACATCCAGCCCCACTCGGCCTCGGTGGCGGGCAGCACGCCCGCGGCACCCACGCCGGAGAGGCTGGCACCGGTCTGGCGCACGAACCGCCCGCACCCGAAGGTCGCGTCGTTGGTGTAGATCCCGGCGTTGGTGCCGGTGACGTGCACCTTCATGGCGAAGCCGTCCCACGACGGGGTCAGGCCCGGACGACCGACGACGCGACCGCCGCAGAGCTCCTCGTGGTCGACCAGGGCCCCGTTCTCGTCGACGGAGGTCTGCGACACCAGCAGCTGCTGCTCGAACGACGCGCACGAGACCCACTGGCTCTCGGGGGCACCGGGCACCGACGCCAGGGCCGGCGGCGCCGTGCAGGTCAGCGAGCGCTTCACCCAGGCGCCGGACCCCGACCCGGACGACGACCACACGTTGCCGTAGCCGTGGCTGCCGCCGCGGGCGACCAGGTCGGCCCGGCCCGTGGTGGTGTCGATCGCGAGTCCCGGACCCCCGGTGATGAGGCCGCCGCGGTTGGTCCAGGTGCGGATGAACGGCAGCCTGTCCGCCGTGATCGGCGCGCGGCCGACGTAGGCCCTCCCGTTCGACCCCCGGCAGGCCACGACCAGCTCGTCGCGGAAGACCTCGGCGTCGGGGTCGCCGCAGTCCGCGTCCGGCCAGGCGAGCCAGCCCCAGGCGGTGGTCGCGCTGCGGACGTAGAGTCCGCCGTTGGTGGACTGCCCGATGAACAGGTCGCGGCCGTCGGCGGTGCGCACGACGGTGGGGGAGCCCACGAGCAGGCCGCCGAGGTTGCGGTACGCCGAGCCCGGCGAGTCGGTGCGCAGGTAGGCGGCGCCGTTCGTGCCGACCACACCCAGCGCCGGACGGCGCTCGGAGGCCTCCGGCTGCATCAGCACCGGTGCGGCCAGGGTGATCAGGTCGCCGTCGACCTCCTCGAACGAGATGTACACCTCGGCGTCGACGTCGCCCGCGAGCGGCGCCCCGCCCGCCGTGCGAGGGAGGGTGGCCGTCACGCGGGAGCCGTCGGCCGCCACGGCGGCGACGAAGCCATCGGCCTCGGTGATCTCGACGGGGCTGTCCACGCCCAGCTCGACCTCGGCGCCCTCGAGGCTGAGCCCGGCCGGAGCCAGCCAGGTCAGGGTGCTGCCGCGCGGGGCCGACACCTGCGGCGCCGCGTCCGGGTAGTACGTGCTGAGCGTGCCGGGCCCGTCGAGGTCGACCTGCGGATCGTCGGGGGCGCCGGCGACGACGTCGACCTGGAACGACCAGAGCTCGTCGTCCGCGTCGAACACGAAGGCGTCCCAACGGCCCTCGGGCACCCCGGCCAGGTCGGCGAGGTAGGAGCCGTCGCCGCGCGCCGTCAGCGCGGTCTCGGACTCGACGTCCGGGTGGGCGACGAACAGGGCGGGATCGACCAGCTCACCCGGCGCGGCGACCACCACGAGCGAGCCGCCCGGAGCCACCACCGGGATGCCGTCGAGGGCGTGCTGCTCGAAGGCGTCGCCCTCGACGCTCAACCGCACGTCGGCGGCCTGCGCGGGGCCGGCGGGCAGCAGCAGACCCAGCGTCAGGGCGAGGGCGAGCAGACCGACGACGCGTCGGCGCGCGCTGGACCGGGACATGGCGCTCCAGGGATCGGGACCCGGCTCGGCGGGTCGGGCGCGCCCCGGACTCCCCCGTGGACGTCGCGCTGCCACGAGGATGGCAGCCGCGACGTCCGCGCGAGAGGGTTTTGCCCGCGTTCGTCAGCGGGCGTCGAGGCCGAGGTAGTCGCGCTCGGTGGCGCCGGTGTAGACCTGCCGCGGGCGACCGATCTTGGTCTGCGGGTCGTTGATCATCTCGCGCCACTGCGCGATCCAGCCGGGCAGGCGACCGAGCGCGAACAGCACCGTGAACATCCGCGTCGGGAAGCCCATCGCCTTGTAGATCAGGCCGGTGTAGAAGTCGACGTTCGGGTAGAGCTTGCGCTCGACGAAGTAGTCGTCGGCCAGCGCGATCTCCTCGAGCCGCAGGGCGATCTCGAGCAGCTCGTCGACCTTGCCGAGCTTGCCGAGCAGCTCGTCGGCGGTCTTCTTGATGATGGCCGCGCGCGGGTCGTAGTTCTTGTAGACCCGGTGGCCGAAGCCCATCAGCCGGACGCCGTCCTCCTTGTTCTTCACCTTGTTCATGAACGTGTCGACGTCGTCGCCGCTGGCCTGGATCTGGTCGAGCATCTCCAGCACCGCCTGGTTCGCCCCGCCGTGCAGCGGGCCGAACAGGGCGTTGATGCCGGCCGAGACCGAGGCGAACAGGTTGGCCTGGCTCGAGCCGACCAGGCGCACCGTCGAGGTGGAGCAGTTCTGCTCGTGGTCGGCGTGCAGGATCAGCAGCTGGTCGAGCGCCTTCACCATGACCGGGTCCATCTCGTACGGCTCGGCCGGGAACCCGAACGTCATCCGCAGGAAGTTCTCGACGAGCCCCAGCGAGTTGTCCGGGTACAGGAACGGCTGCCCGATCGACTTCTTGTAGGCGTAGGCCGCGATGGTCGGCAGCTTGGCCAGCAGCCGCACGGTCGAGATCTCGACCTGCTCGGCGTCGAACGGGTTCAGGCTGTCCTGGTAGAAGGTCGACAGCGCCGAGACGGCCGAGGAGAGCACCGGCATCGGGTGCGCGTCGCGCGGGAAGCCGTCGAAGAACGCCTTGAGGTCCTCGTGCAGCAGGGTGTGCCGCCGGATCCGCTGGTCGAACTCCTCGAGCTGGGTCGGCGTGGGCAGCTCGCCGTAGATCAGCAGGTACGAGACCTCGAGGAAGTTCGACTTCTCCGCCAGCTGCTCGATCGGGTACCCGCGGTAGCGCAGGATGCCGGCGTCGCCGTCGATGTAGGTGATCTCGGAGGTGCAGGACGCCGTGTTGACGAAGCCGACGTCGAGCGTCACGTGGTCGGTGGTCTTGAGCAGCTTCGAGACGTCGACGCCGTTCTGGCCGTCGGTGGCCGGCACGACCGGGAGCTCGAGCTCGCCGCCGGCGTAGGACAGGTTCATGGGCTGGTCGGACACGGTGGGACCCCTTCGCGCGAGGAGGGCGGCACCCGTCGGGCGCACGCGCCTTCGTGCGGTCGAACCTACCGGGCGGTCACCCGAACCGGCGAACCGGGACCTCTCAGGCGTCCTGCCCCAGCAGTCAGCCGGCGGTCAACCGGGCCGCCGCGGCGGCCACCCGCTCGTCGGTCGCGGTGGTGGCGACCCGCACGTGCCGGGCGCCCGCGGCGCCGTAGAACGCCCCCGGCGCCACCAGGACGCCCCGCTCGGCGAGCCACGCCACGCTGGCCCACGAGTCCTCGTCGCGGGTGGCCCACAGGTACAGCCCGGCGCGGGAGTGGTCGACGCCGAAGCCGGCCGCGGCCAGACCGGACAGCAGCAGCTCGCGCCGCGCGCGGTACCGCTCACGCTGGACGGCCACGTGCTCGTCGTCGCCGAGCGCCGCCACCACCGCGGCCTGCACCGGCGCCGGGACGATCATCCCGGCGTGCTTGCGCACCTCGAGCAGCCGTCCGACCAGCGCGGGGTCGCCGGCGACGAACGCCGCCCGGTAGCCGGCGAGGTTCGACTGCTTGGTCAGCGAGTACAGGGCGAGCAGGCCGTCGTGGCTGCCGCCGGTGACGCGGGGGTCGAGCAGGCTCGGCACCGGCTGCCCGTCCCAGGCCAGCTCGGCGTAGCACTCGTCGCTGACGACCACGGCGCCCCGCTCGCGCGCCCACGCGACGACCTTGGCCAGGTGCTCGACACCCAGCACCTGCCCGGTGGGGTTGGACGGCGAGTTCACCCACACCAGGTCGGCGCGCCCCGGCCCGAGCGCGGTGGTCGCGTCGGCGACGACCACCTGGCAGCCCGCGAGCCGCGCCCCGACGTCGTAGGTGGGGTAGGCGACGCGCGGGATCACCACGGTGTGCTCGGGCCCGAGGCCGAGCAGCGTGGGCAGCCACGCCACCATCTCCTTGGACCCGATCGTGGGCAGCACGCCGTCGGGGTCGACGTCGGGCACGCCGCGACGACGGGCGAACCAGGCCGAGACCGCCTCGCGCAGCAGGGGGGTGCCCCAGGTCTGCGGGTAGCCGGGGGCGTCGGCCGCGGCGCGCAGCGCGTCCTGGACGACGTCGGGCGTGGGGTCGACCGGCGTGCCGACCGACAGGTCGACGATGCCGTCGGGGTGCGCCTGCGCGGTCGTCTTGGCCGGGACCAGGGAGTCCCAGGGGAAGTCGGGCAGCAGCGCCACGACCGCTGGGCTCAGTGCTCGCCGGAGCTCTGGGGCGGCAGCGCGGCGATGAGCGGGTGGTCCTTGGCGATCAGGCCCATCTTGGCCGCGCCGCCCGGTGAACCGAGGTCGTCGAAGAACTCGACGTTCGCCTTGTAGTAGTCGGCCCACTGCTCGGGGGTGTCGTCCTCGTAGTAGATCGCCTCGACGGGGCAGACCGGCTCGCACGCACCGCAGTCGACGCACTCGTCGGGGTGGATGTAGAGGGAGCGCTCGCCCTCGTAGATGCAGTCGACCGGACACTCCTCGATGCACGCCTTGTCCTTGAGGTCGACGCACGGCTGCGCGATCACGTAGGTCACTGCGGGTCCTCCAGGAGGTGCGGGCGGCCGGGGCGGCCAGGGTCGTCGCCACCTAGTATCGCGGACGGTCCCCCGTGATGTCGCCCAGGGGGCTCCGACGGCGGCGCGTCGCGTCGCGGCGCAGGACGGAGGCGTGCCGGTGGTGCTGGGACGGCTCTCGCCCGCCCACGTCGGGCGGCGCGTGGTGGTGCGGCACCGACTGGCCGACGGCTCGGCCACCGACCTGCTCGGCGAGCTCGTCGGGCTCGACGCCGCCGGTGTCGAGGTGCACCCCGACGACGGCCCGCCCGTGCGCGTCGACGGCGACGCCGTCCTGGCCGCCAAGCCCGTCCCGCCCCGGCAGGTGCGCCCGTCGTCGTCGATCGCCGACGTCGCCCGGGCGATCGACCTGGGCTGGCCCGGCCTGGAGCGGGTGCGGCTCGGCGGGTGGGTGCTGCGGGCGTCCGGCGGCTTCACCGGGCGCGCGAACAGCGCGCTGCCGCTGGGCGACCCGGGGCTGGCGCTGCCGGCGGCCGTCGACGAGGTGGAGCGCTTCTACGCCGCGCGCGGGCTGCCCGCGAGGTTCAGCGTCGCCACCAGCGTCGACCCGCAGGTGCGCGCCGACCCGTCCCCCGAGGTCGACGCCGAGCTCGACGCCCGCGGCTACGCGCTCGTCGATCCGAGCCTGGTGCTGGTGGCCGACCTGCGCCGGCTCCCCCCGCCCCGGGGCGAGGAGGACGTCGCGTTCGCGCCGCACCCGGACTCTGCCTTCACCACGCTGTACCGCTACCGCGGCGGCGCGCTGCCCGAGGGCGCGGTGCGGGTGCTGACCGCCGCGCAGCACCAGGAGTTCCTCACCCTGCGCCGGGGCGGCGAGCCGGTGGCGGTCGGGCGGGTCGCGGTGGCCCGCGGCTGGGCGGGTGTCACGGCGATGGAGGTGGCCGCGTCGGCGCGCCGGCAGGGCCTCGGCACCCAGGCGCTGCTGCAGCTGCTCGCCCGCGGTCGCGCGCTCGGGGCGCGCTGGGGGTACCTGCAGGTCGCGCGGGACAACGCCCCGGCCCGGGCGCTGTACGCCTCAGCCGGCCTGGTGCCGCACCACGGCTACCACTACCGCGTCCGGGCGCACGGTCAGCCGGTGCAGGTGACGGCGTCCTCGGCGTTGTAGCGCGTCGAGAACACCTCGCGCCGCACCTCGACGCCGTTCTGCCTGAAGATCCGCGTCACGTCGACGTCGAAGCCGGACTGCGGCGACTGCGGCACGCAGTCGGGGTCGGAGTCGGTCTCGGAGCCGGGCTGGCGGATGTTGTGCCGCTCGCCCTTGACCGCCTCGATGTCCCAGACCTCGGTGCTCCAGAACCGCGTCGTGACCTGCCCGCCGCCGGTGTACATCTCGATCAGGACGCCGTACGGGCTGTCGTTGGTGAACTCGAGGTCGACGTTGTCGAAGTTGACCGTCGCCTCGCGACCCTCGGGGTAGCGGCTGATGTAGAACGAGTGCGGCTTGTGCTCGACGTCCTCGAGCCCGGCGAAGAACATGCCGTTGAACAGCGTGGTCGCCACCTGCGAGACGCCGCCGCCGTAGCCGAGCACGAGCCGCCCGTTCTGGATCGTGGGCGCCTCGTTGTAACCCTTCTCCGGTGTGCGCTCGCCGAGGGTGTCGTTGAGGCTGAACGTCTCGCCGGGCAGCAGCAGGGTGCCGTTCACGACCCGCGAGGCGATCTCGATGTTCTCGGTGCGGCCGGCGTCGGCGGTGAGGTTGGTCGAGAACTCGGACACGACCTCCTTCACGCCCAGCGCGGTCACCGCCTCGGTGGTGACCTCGGGCGGCAGCGGAGCCGGCTCGACCCGCACGGTGCGGTCGGGCGCGACGACCGCCGCGGGCAGCGCGGCGGCCAGCTGCGCGCCGTCGACGGTCACGCCGGCGGCGGCGGGGACGACGACGGGGGCGCCGTTCTCGATCCGCACGCTCGCGTTCGTCGCGGCGGTCTGCAGCTGCGGGGCGGCCTGCAGCAGCGCCGCCTTGAGCGCCTCGCCGTCGACCGCCGGCACCAGCTCGCCGTCCTGCACCGCCATCGCCAGGGCCGGGGCGACCTGCTCGGGCGTGAGCGTCACCGGCGCCTGCCCGACCTGCACCACGAGCGGGCCGGACGTCGCCGGGGTGCCGAACGACTCCATCGCGGCGTCGACGTCGGCGGCGTCGACGTCGGGCTCCTGCACCTCGGCGGGCAGGTCGGTCTGCGGGCCCGACTGCGGCCAGTCGGCCAGCACCGCCTCGACCGAGCCGTCGACGTCGAGCTGGACGCCCTCGACGGGCTCGACCGGGGTGGCCGTGCCGCCCTCGAAGCCCACGCCGCCGTCGACCGGCTCGGCGTCGACCTCGTCGGCGAGCGCCTGCAGCTGAGCGCGCAGGGCGACCTCGTCGGCGCGCACGGTCGCGGGCAGCGCCTCGCCGCCGCCCACCTGGCGCCAGATCACGCGCGGGTCCCAGCTGAACCCGAGCACCTCGTCGACCGTCGCGTCGACGTCGACCTCGAGGCCGGCCTCGGCCGGGGAGAGCTCGTAGCGTCCCCCGCCGACGCCGACCTGCACGGGGAGGTCGGCGCGGGCGCCCAGCTGGTCGCTCAGGGCCGCGCGGGCCTCGCCCTGGGACATCCCGCCGATCTCGATCCCACCCACCGTGGTGCCGCGGGGCACGTGGCTGGACGACCACCAGGCGGCGAGCGCGTAGGCGCCGGCCGCGACCAGCACCACGACGACGGGGACCCAGACCAGGCGCGCCCCACCAGCACCCGTACGCGCCACCCGTGCCACCGCCCGTCCCGAGGGCCCCGGTCCCTCCGGCTCGCCCGCACGGGCGTCATCCTACGAGAGGGCACCCCCGGCTCGGGTCAGGCGAGGGTCCGGTAGCGGCCCTGGTGGTGCACCAGCGGCGGCGGCGCCTCCTGCGGCGCCTCGACGGACACCACGGCGCCGACGACGATGCTGTGGTCGCCGGCCGGGTGCACCGCGTCGGTGCGGCACTCCAGCGTGGCCAGGGCCGCGTCGAGGAGGGCGACGCCGGTGACGGGGCCGCGGTGGTGCGGCACCCGGTCGAGCTGGTGCAGCACGGGTCGGCCCGGTGAGCTGAGCCAGTCGGCGGTGCCCTTCCCGGTCTCCGGCAGGATGCTGACGCCCCAGACCTGCGACTGCAGCACCGCGTCGAGGAACCGGGCGTCCTCCCACACGCTGACCAGCACCAGCAGCGGGTCGAGCGACACCGACGCGAACGCGTTGGCCGTCATCGCGTGGTCGTGGCCGTCGAGCCTGCTCGTCAGCACGCAGACCCCGGTCGCGAACCGCCCGACGGCACGCCGGAACAGGTCGCTGCTCGGGAACTGGCTCGGGGACGGGGTCGCCCCCGCGGGCTCGGCGCTCACTCCCCCAGAGTAGGGAGCCTGCGCGCGCACGCCCGTCGGGTCGACCCCGCCCCCGCTGCCGTCAGCCCGCGCCCGTCAGGGGGCGCTGCGGTACGACGGCGCCGCCGCGACGCCGCCGAGGACGGCCGAGCTGATCTTCGACCAGCGCGGCCCGGTCGGGCCGTTCACGCCCAGGGTGCGGTGGTAGACGACCTTGTCGGTGCCCTGCACGAACAGCTCGGCCTCGTTCTCGCCCACCATCGCCAGCGCGGGCGTCCCGATCGCCTGGCCCGGCACGTCGAAGAACGACCACTCGTACTCGCCGCCCAGGGTCGGGTGGTTCGACTCGCCGGCGATCACGGTGCCCTCCGGGATGTCGGCCTGGGCCGGGACGGCGGCCGCGCCGGTCAGCAGCGCGGCCGCGGCGGCGACTGCGGCGCCGGCGCCGGCGCTGGGTCCGGCGGGATCAGCCGGCGCTGCTCCAGCGGGTGGCGGCGCCGACGCCGCCGAGCACGACCGAGCTGATCTTCGACCAGCGCGGACCGGTGGCGCCCGTGATGGCGAGCGTGCGGTGGTAGACGACCTGGTCGCTGCCCTGGACGAACAGCTGCGCGCGGTCCTCGGACACCATCGCCAGCGCAGGGGTGCCGATGGCCTCCCCGGCCACCTCGAAGAACGAGAACTCGTACTCGCCGCCCTCGCCCGGGTGCCAGGCCTCGCCGGCGATCACGGACGCACCGCTCTGGCAGGCGAAGAAGAGCACGCTCTGCGAGCTGGCGACCGCGGGGGTCCCGTCGCACAGCACCCAGTAGCGCTCCCAGCCGAACTCGGCGTCCCAGGTCCAGGTGTTGCCGGCGTAGCCCTCCTCGTCGTAGTACGTGCCGCCGCGGGCGAAGAACTGCGGGCCCGCGTCGGTGAGGGTCACCGGCACCGCGCCCTGCACGACGCCGCCCAGCTTGGTGAGGGAGCCCAGCGCCGGCTTCTGCGCGGTGACGGGGAACTGGCCGGCGTAGAGGGCGCCGTTGCTGCCGCGGCAGGAGAACCAGACGGTCTCGGCGTCGGCGGTGGCCGAGACGTCGGTGCAGTAGGCGTTGGCGAGCCTGGTCCACCCGGTGGTGTTGGTGCGGTGGTACAGCACCTTGTTGGTGCCGGTGGCGATGTAGTGGGTCACGCCGTCGTACGACGCCACGGCGGGCGCGGAGGCCAGGGCGCCGCCGAGGTTGGTCCAGGCCGACTGCGCGTCGGTGCGGACGTACAGCGACCTGTTGCTGCCGGTCACGGCGAGCACCGTGCCCTCGGCCACGTCGGCCGGGACGGCCTGGGCGGGGGCCACGGCACCGGTCAGCAGCGCGGCCGTCGCCGCCACCGCGGCGCCGGCACCGGCCAGCCGCCGCAGGACCTCAGAGCTGTTCATCGACAACGCCTCTCGGGGTGGGCGCCGGGGCGGGCTGTGGTCGCCGCCGCATCGGCTGCACCACGGTAAGGAGCGGCTTCACCGGATGCGGCACGTTCGGCGCCCTTCACCCGGTTGGGGCAAGCACGTCCGGTCCGTCCCGTCGTGCGCCTGCTCAGGACCGCAGCGCGCGGTAGCACTCCGTGGTCGTGAGCTCGTGCCAGACGCCGTTGCTGAGCGCGTAGGCCTCGTCGTCGTCGGCCACGACGACCTGGGTCGCGTGGGCGCGCAGGGCGGCGGCCTTGGCTGCTCGGTACGGCGCCGCCGCCACGCGGTGCGTGACGGCGTCGTCGGCCACGACGACCGAGGGCCAGGGGGGTTCGAGCGTGGTGAGCCCACGGGCCCGCAGCCGCGCCACCCCGGCCTCGTGCGCCGAGCGCGGCGAGGCCACCGCCAGCACGAGCGGCGGCGAGCCGGTGCCGGCCTGCGCCTGCACGAGCGCCGCCAGCGTCACCTCGTGCGCGCGGACGTGGTCGGGGTGGCCGTAGCCGCCCTCGGCGTCGTAGGTGAGCACGACGTGCGGGCGCACGTCGTCGACGACCCGGCGCAGGTGGGCGGCGGCCTCCGCCACCGGGACGCGCACGAACGCGTCCGGGCCGGTGTCGGGAGCGGCGACCGCGCGGCCGTGCTCCCCCCACGCCATGCCCGAGTCGCGGAACCGGACGCCGGCGTCGGCGCCGAGGAACCGGTGGTCGGTGACGCCGAGGGCCGCCATCGCCTCGGCGAGCTCGCCCTCGCGGTGCGCGGCGAGCGCGTCGCCGTCGCCCTCGAGGTGCCCCAGCGGCCCGATCACCTCGCCGCGCTCCCCCCGCGTGCAGGTGACCAGCGTGACCTGCGCGCCCTCGGCCGCGTACCGCGCCATCGTGGCGCCGGTCGTGAGCGTCTCGTCGTCGGGGTGGGCGTGCACGAGCAGCAGCCGCAGCGCACCGTCGCCCGCAGGGGGCGCCGGCATCCCGTCGACCACCACGGCGCTCAGCCGCGCCGGGCCCGCGACGCCGACTTCGCCCGGTCGTTCTGGTTCAGCACCACCTTGCGGATGCGCACGGCGTCGACGGTCACCTCGACGCACTCGTCCTCGCGGCAGAACTCCAGCGCCTGCTCCAGCGACATCGCCCGCGGCGGGACGAGCCGCTCGAGCTCGTCGGCGTTGGAGCGCATGTTGGTGAGCTTCTTCTCCTTGGTGATGTTGACGTCCATGTCGTCGGCGCGGGAGTTCTCGCCGACGATCATGCCCTCGTACACCTCGGTCGTCGGGTCGACGAACAGCGTGCCGCGCTCCTGCAGGTTGATCATCGCGTAGCCGGTGGCCACACCGGTGCGGTCGGCGACCAGCGAGCCGGACGGGCGCGTGCGCAGCTCGCCGAACCACGGCTCGTAGTCCTCGAACACGTGGTGGGCGATGCCGGTGCCGCGGGTGTCGGTGAGGAACTCGGTGCGGAAGCCGATCAGGCCGCGGGACGGGACGAGGAACTCCATCCGCACCCAGCCGGTGCCGTGGTTGGTCATCTGCTCCATCCGGCCCTTGCGGACCGCGAGCAGCTGGGTGATCGCGCCGAGGTACTCCTCGGGCGCGTCGATGGTGAGCCGCTCGACCGGCTCGTGCACCTTGCCGTCGATCTCGCGCGTGACGACCTGCGGCTTGCCGACGGTGAGCTCGAAGCCCTCGCGGCGCATCTGCTCGACCAGGATCGCCAGGGCCAGCTCGCCGCGGCCCTGCACCTCCCAGGCGTCCGGACGCTCGGTGGGCAGCACCCGCAGCGAGACGTTGCCGACCAGCTCGCGGTCGAGCCGGTCCTTGACCAGCCGCGCGGTGACCTTGGCGCCCTTGACCCGGCCCGCGAGCGGCGAGGTGTTGGTGCCGATCGTCATCGAGATCGCCGGCTCGTCGACCGTGATCAGCGGCAGCGGCTGCGGGTCCTCGGGGTCGGCGAGGGTCTCGCCGATCGTGATGTCGGCGATGCCGGCGATCGCGACGATGTCGCCGGGGCCGGCCTGGTCGGCGGTGACGCGCTCGAGCGCCTCGGTCATGAGCAGCTCGGTGATCTTGACCCGCTGCTGGGTGCCGTCGTGCTTGCACCAGGTGACCTGCTGGCCCTTGCGCATGGTGCCGTTGTGGACGCGGCACAGCGCGAGCCGGCCGAGGAACGGCGAGGCGTCGAGGTTGGTGACGTGCGCCTGCAGCGGCGTCTCGTCGTCGTAGACCGGTGCCGGGACGCTGTCGAGGACGGTGCGGAACAGCGGCTCGAGGTCGGGCGAGTCGGGCATGCCGCCGTTCTCGGGGCGCTCAGCGAGGCGCGGCCGGCGCGGGCGCTGGCGTAGACGATCGGGAACTCGATCTGGTCCTCGGTGGCGTCGAGGTCCATGAACAGCTCGTAGGTCTCGTCGACGACCTCGGCGATGCGCGCGTCCGGGCGGTCGACCTTGTTGACGACCAGGATGACCGGCAGCCGCGCCGCGAGCGCCTTGCGCAGCACGAACCGCGTCTGCGGCAGCGGGCCCTCGCTGGCGTCGACCAGCAGGCACACGGCGTCGACCATCGACAGGCCGCGCTCGACCTCGCCGCCGAAGTCGGCGTGGCCGGGGGTGTCGATGATGTTGATGACGACGCCGTCCGGCAGGCCCTTCGCCGCCGCCGCCGGACCGGTGTACCGGACCGCGGTGTTCTTGGCGAGGATCGTGATGCCCTTCTCGCGCTCGAGGTCGCCGGAGTCCATCGCGCGTTCGTCGACGTGCTGGTGGGCGCCGAACGCCCCGGACTGCCAGAGCATGGCGTCGACCAGGGTGGTCTTGCCGTGGTCGACGTGGGCGACGATCGCCACGTTGCGGAGGTCGTCGCGGGTGCGGATGGGCATGCTGGTGTGGACTCGCCTTTGATCTCGGGGGCCGTCGGGGGCGGAGCCCCCGACTGTCGGTCCTCTCGGGGCGCGCCGGGCGGCCTGCTCGCGACGCCCCCCGAGTCTAGACGCCTTCGGCGGCCGGCCCCTTCACGGTGCGTCGCAGCACCGCCCGCTCGGCCGCCGCGAGGTCGACGAGCCGCGGCGCCGCGGTGCCCTCGCGGAGCCTGCGCACCGCCGGGTCGTCGAGCTCGTGCTCGCGCTCGGCCTGCCGCAGCACGTCGGTGATCTCGTGCCCGATCAGCTCGTGCCGCTCCAGCAGCGCGTCGCGCAGCGCCTCGACCAGGTGCCGCTTGCCCGCGAGCAGCTCGCGCACGTGCGCCTTCTGCTCGACCATCAGCCGCTCGAGCTGCTCGCGCCCCTGGCTGTCGCCGACCACGCGGCCCACCAGGTTCTCGGACGAGAACGCCGACCCCTGCACCGCGGCGAGCGAGACCAGGGTGTCGCCCATGCCGGCGGCGCCGATCATCTGGGCGCCCACGGTGGTGGCGTACTGCAGGTCGCTGCTCGGGCCGGTGGAGACGTCGCCGAAGAAGATCTCCTCGGCCACCTGCCCGCCGAACGCGATCCGGATCAGCCCGGTGAGCTCGGTGCGCGAGCGGGTGTAGACGTCCTCGGCGTCGCCGTGGGCGAGCAGGCCGAGGGCGCTCGCGCGCTTGATGATCGACAGCACCTCGAGGCGGCGGGTCGGGGCCTCCAGGTACGCGGTGACGGCGTGCCCGGCCTCGTGCGTGGCGATCAGGCGCTGCTCGTGCACCGTGTAGCCGACCGGCTGCCCCAGGCCGACCTGCACGACGAGGCGGGCCTGCTCGAGGTCCTTCCACGACATCGCGACGGCGTCGCGGCGCAGGGCGTTGACCAGCGCCTCGTCCATCAGGTGCTCGATCATCACCGGGCTGTAGCCCTGGGTGACGCCGGCGAGCGCGTCGCGGCGCTCGGGGTCGTCGAGCTCGGGGTCGTGCGACTTGCGCGACAGGAAGTGGTCGACCAGCTCGCGGCGACCGGCCTTGTCGGGCAGGTCGAAGGTGAGCCGGCGGTCGAACCGGCCCGGGCGCAGCAGCGCCGGGTCGAGGTTGTCGGCGCGGTTGGTGGCCGCGATCAGCAGCACGTCGACCGGCTCGGTGCGCGGCCTCGGCAGCTGGCGGGTCGCGGGCAGGAGCAGGTTGACCGCGTCGATCCCCTTGCCCAGCACCTTCTCCCAGCCGGTCGGCTGGTCGAAGGACTGCATCTGCACGAGCAGCTCGTTCACCACGCCGCCCACGCCCTCGCTCGTCATGCTCCGCTGCACGAGGGGGCCGGCCGCCTGCACCGGGCCGAAGGCCGCGGTGCCGGTCGGCAGCCCCTCGAGCCCGCCGCAGCACGACACGGAGTGCGCCTGCGGGAGTGCCGGGGCCGCCGAGGCGCTCATCCCCCCGCGCACCGTGGCGATGGCGTCGATCTCCTCGATGAAGCCGATCGCGCCGCCCTCCTTGCGGGCCGCCTTGCGCAGCGCCTTGAAGTACGAGCGGATCTTGCGCGCGGTGGCGCCGTAGTACATCGACTGGAACGAGGTGCCCGACACGAACAGGAACGGCACCCCCGCCTCGGCCGCCATCGCCTTGGCCATGTGCGTCTTGCCGGTGCCCGGGCTGCCCTCGAACAGCAGGCCGCGACGCGGCGTGCCGCCCATGTCGCGGCGGAACGAGCGCGCCGCGAGGAACAGGTCGAGCGAGCGCAGGACGTCCTCCTTGACCGGCGCGAGGCCCTTGACGTCGTCCATCCGCACCTCGATCTGCTCCGGACGCACCACCAGGTGCGGCGAGCGACCCGCCACGACGGAGGTGCCGAGCAGGGCGACGATCAGGACGAGGAAGAACAGTCCGGCCATCAGGTACAGCGGGTCGACTGCCGGCATCTCGGGCCACACCAGCGGGTCGCCGCTGAGGTAGCGGAACCACCAGAAGGCCATCACCGGGCCGGCGACCGCGACGAACACCAGCAGGCGGCGCTGGCGGGCGCGCTCGCGGGCACGGCCCACGTCGGCCGGGTCGCGCCGCAGGCGCGCGGCCGCTCGGGGTCGCTGGGTCTGGCTGCGCTCGGTCACGTGGTGCCTCCCGGTGGGTGTCGAGATCAGGGATACCCGGCGCCGATCACGCACAAACGGGGTGTCCCTCGTCCGGGGCAACTGCTCCACCCGTGCCGACCGCGCTCACCCGGACGGCTCCCCCGGTCGGGTCAGCGCTCCACCCACCCCTCGCGCGCCTGCGCCGCGGCGTCCAGCTCGGCGTCGTCCACGGCGAGCGCCGACGGGCCCGCCTCGACCGCCACCACCCACTGGGCGTCCTCCAGGTCGTCCTCGCCCGCCAGCAGCTCGCGGTGCACGCCGACGTCGACGCCGCGCGAGCGCAGGCCGGCGGCGACGTCCTCGGCGTCGCCGCGGTCGGGCAGCACCAGCAGCCGGGTCGTGGTCAGCCGCTCGCGCAGGGCGTGCACGGGCGGGAGGTCGGCCGGCAGCCAGGCGGGGTCGTCGTCGGGGTGCGCGAGCGGCACCCAGCGCAGCTCGTCGTGGTCGTGCCGGGGGCGCGGGTCGCGGTCGGCGCGGGCCACGAACACCTCGAGCCGGCCGTCGTCGCCGAGCGGCCACGCCCCCGCGCGCGGGCCGGCGACCGCCGGCCCGATGTCGACGGCCACGCCCAGCTCCTCGTCGAGCTCGCGGCGCAGGGCCTCGAGCAGGGTCTCGCCCGGTTCGACCTTGCCACCCGGCAGCTCCCAGCCGCCGGCCAGCGGGCCGCGCGAGCGGCGGGCCGCCAGCAGCCGGGTGGGCGCGTCCAGGTCGTCGACGAGGGCCGCGGCGACCACGTGCAGGCTCACGGGCAGGACGGACCCAGGGCCGCTCGGGTCAGACCTGGGCGCCCGCGCCCACCTTCGCCTCGGCGAAGTGGCACGCGGCGAGGTGCCCCTCGGGCGCCCTCGTGGCGCACCAGCGGCGGCTCCTCGGTGGCGCAGACGTCCTGCGCCTTCCAGCAGCGGGTGCGGAACCGGCAGCCGCGACGGCGGGTTCAGCGGGCTCGGCACGTCGCCGGTGAGGATGATCCGCTCGCGCCGGCGCTCGCTCTGCCGGGTCGGCGACGGGCGCCGCCGACAGCAGCGCCTGCGTGTACGGGTGCGTCGGGCGGTCGTAGAGCTCGTCCCGGTCGGCGATCTCGACGATCTTGCCGAGGTACATGACCGCGACCCGGTCGGAGATGTGCCGCACGACCGACAGGTCGTGGGCGATGAACAGGTAGGCCAGGCCCGAGCCGCTCCTGCAGGTCCTCGAGCAGGTTGACCACGCCGGCCTGCACCGACACGTCGAGCGCCGACACCGGCTCGTCGAGCACGAGCATCTTGGGCTCGAGCGCGAGCGCGCGGGCGATGCCGATGCGCTGGCGCTGGCCGCCGGAGAACTCGTGCGGGTAGCGGTTGCCGTGCTCGGGGTTCAGGCCGACGAGCTGCAGCAGCTCGGCGACGCGCGCCTTGCCCTGCTTGTCGTGCTTCCACAGCCCGTGGACCTTGAGCGGCTCGGCGATGATGTCGTTGACCGGCATGCGTCGGGTTGAGCGAGGCGTACGGGTCCTGGAACACGATCTGCAGGTCGCGGCGCACCGGGCGCATCTCCGCGACCGAGAGCCCGGTGAGCTCGCGGCCCTCGAACAGCACCGACCCCGACGTCGGCGGTGTGCAGCTGCAGCACGGCGCGGCCGGTCGTGGACTTGCCGCAGCCGGACTCGCCGACCATGCCGAGCGTCTCGCCGGCGTCGACGTCGAAGCTCACGCCCGACACGGCCTGGACGTGGCCGACGACGCTGCGCAGCAGGCCACCGCCCTTGACCGGGAAGTTCATGACGAGGTCCTCGACCTCGAGCAGCCGGGTGGTCCGTCCCTCGTCCGAGGTCTTCGCCTGCGGTGCGGTGCCGGACTCCTTCGGCAGTGACGTCACGTGAGGACCTCGCTCTGGGTGCGGAAGAAGGTGGTGGGGTCGTCGGACTCGGCCATCGTCTGCCAGTGGTGGCAGGCCGCGTAGTGGTCGTGGTCGTCGGTGAGCGCCAGCTGCGGCTCGACCTCGCGGCACTCGTCGGTGACCAGCGGGCAGCGCGGGCGGAACGGGCAGCCCGTTCGGCAGGTTGATCAGCGAGGGCGGTGCGCCCTTGATCGGCCGCAGCCGCTCGTCGGTGCCGACCATCGACGGCATCGACCCGAGCAGGCCCGCCGTGTACGGCATCCGCGGGCGGTAGAAGACCTCGTCGATGCTGCCGATCTCGACCGGACGGCCGGCGTACATGACCAGCACGCGGTCGGCCATGCCCGCGATGACGCCGAGGTCGTGGGTGATCAGGACGATCGCCGCGTTGACGGCGTCCTTGACCTCGATCAGCGTCTCGAGGATCTGCGCCTGGACGGTGACGTCGAGGGCCGTCGTCGGCTCGTCGGCGATGATCACGTCGGGGTTGTTGATGACCGCCATCGCGATCATCGCGCGCTGGCGCATGCCGCCGGAGAACTCGTGCGGGTAGTTGCGCAGGCGCGCCTTCGGCCTGCGGGATGCCGACCAGGTCGAGCATCTCCTCGGCCCGCTTGAGCGCCGCCGAGCGCGGCACCGCGGAGTGCGAGCGCACGGCCTCGGCGAGCTGGTCGCCGATCGTGTAGACCGGGTTCAGCGCCGTCATCGGGTCCTGGAAGATCATCGCGATCTTGCGCCCGCGCAGGGTGCGCTGCTCGCGCTCGGAGCAGCTTCAGCACGTCGGTGCCGCGGTAGAGGACGCGTGCCGGTGATGCGTGGCGCTCTTGGGCAGCAGCCCCATGACGGCCATGCGACGACACCGACTTGCCCGAGCCGGACTCGCCGACGATGCCGAGCACCTCGCGCGCGCGCAGCGTGTAGCGAGACGCCGCGGACGGCGCTGCACCAGGCCGTCCTCGGTCGGGAACCCGACGGTGAGGTCGTCGACGCGCAGCACCTCCTCGGCCGAGGAGAGCTGCACCTGGCTGGAGCCCCAGCCGGAGGTGACGTGGGTGTTCTCGGCGGACTCGACGAGCGGGTCCTTCGTCAGGGCCGGCCCCGTGGGCTGGTCGGGAGCGAAGTCGGTCATCGTGCGCACCCTCTGCTGACGGGGGTCGAAGGCGTCGCGCAGCCCGTCCCCGATGAAGTTGACGCCAGCGCGATGGCGATGATGAACAGGCCCGGGAACCAGAACAGCCACGGCCGGACGAGGAACGCCGTCTCGTACTCGCTGATCAGCGCGCCGAGGGAGGTGTCGGGCGACTTCACGCCGAAACCGAGGTAGCTGAGGGCCGTCTCGAGCAGGATCGCGCCGGCGATGGTCAGGGTGGCCGACACGATGATGACGCCGATGACGTTCGGCAGGATGTGCTTGAAGATGATCCGGCCGCTGCCGGCGCCCATGGCGCGCGCGGCCTCGACGAACTCCTTCTCGCGCAGCGAGAGGAACTCGCCGCGGACCAGGCGCGCCAGGCCGGTCCAGGTGACCACGCCGAGCACCAGCGCCAGCACCACGATGCCGGAGCCGCCCCAGGTGCGGCCGAGCACCGCGGCGATCACCAGGGTCGGGATGGTGATCATGACGTCGGTGAAGCGCATCAGGACCGCCTCGATCCAGCCGCGGAAGTAGCCGGCGACGGCGCCGATCAGCGTGCCGATCGCGGTCGAGGTCAGCCCGACCACGAACGCGATGATCAGCGAGCGCTGGGCGCCGCGCATCGTCAGCGCGAAGTAGTCCTTGCCGACGTTCTCCTGCCCGAACGGGTTCGCCCCGATCGCGAAGCCGTCACCGTCGAGCCACGGGATCAGGTCGAGGGTCGGGGCGCCGCGGTTCACGATCGTGCTGGGGTCGAGGTAGGTCTTGCCCCACCAGCCGGGGATCGGACCGAAGCCGATCGAGGTGAAGGCGAGCAGCACGACGAACGCGAGCACCACCATCCCGCCGAGCGCGCCGCGGTGGCGCAGGAAGCGCCGCCGCACGAGCTCGCCCTGGCTGCGGGCCTTGATCGACATGCCCTGCGCCTGCGAGCTCGTGGCGTCCAGGTCGTGGGCGGTGGACTTGGTCGCGGACGCGACCTTCCCCTCGTCCTCGGGGGCGGTGCCGGGAACCTGCTGGGTCATCGGTCTGTCCTTGGGGGTGTCGACGTCGCTGGAGTCGTGCGCGGTGCGCGGCGGCGGGCCGCGCGCCGTCCGGTCAGGACAGGCGGATCCGCGGGTCGAGGTAGGCGTAGAGGATGTCGGCGACCATGTTGAACACCACGATCGCGGTGCCGGTGACGATGAAGAAGGCCATCACGGTGTTCGGGTCGACCAGGGTGAGTCCGTCGCGGAACATCGTCCCCATCCCGTCCCAGCCGAACACCTTCTCGGTGATGACGGCGCCGCCGACGATGCCGGCGAAGTCGAAGGCCATCAGCGTGGTGACGGGGATGAGCGCGTTGCGGAACGCGTGCCGCATCACCACGGTGCGCTCGGTGAGGCCCTTGGAGCGCGCGGTGCGCACGTAGTCCTGGTTCATCACCTCGAGCATGCTCGCCCGGGTGTACCGGGTGTAGGTGGCGAACGAGATCAGGATCAGCGCCACGGTGGGCAGCAGCAGGTGGGTCTGGGTGTCGACGTACCGGCCCCAGAAGTCGCCGTTGTAGTTCGGCGTGTTCGAGCCGATCGTCGAGATGACGCGACCGCCGACGCGACCGCTGTAGTCGGGCACCGCCAGCAGGACGTGGTCCCAGAAGATCAGGCCACCGGTCAGCAGGCCGGTGAGCACCGCGGACCGGGCCGCCTGCGGCTTGTCGAGGCCGCCCACGGCGTACCCGATGCCGATGCCGACGGCGACCGTGATGGCGGCCAGCATGAGGATGTGCCACCAGCTCGGGTTGATCAGCACCGGCTGGGTGGCGAAGAAGCTGACGATGCCGCCGGCCGCCGACAGCAGCGAGGCGTACAGCACGCGCCGCTTCGCCAGTCCGGACACCAGCGCGGTCACCAGGAACGCCAGCCCGATCGCCGAGACGGTGATGAGCGCGATGCCGAGCGACGGCGTCTCGAACCAGCGGACGATCGACAGGTAGACGAGCACGGCGGCGGTCGCGACGCCGGCGGAGGCGAACGTGATCAGGCGCCGTCTGCGGTCGCCACCGATCACCGCCATCCAGAACAGCGCGCTCAGCAGCGCGACGACCACGACGACCGGTATCGGGATGACGGGGTCGCGCAGCCAGTCGTTGAAGGCGATCGCGCCGTACTGCTTGAGCAGCACCGCCACCCAGAACGAGGGCAGCGAGAAGAAGACGAACGCCGCGAACGTGATCGAGTAGTCGAAGCCGCTGTACTGGCGCAGCGCCGAGACGATGCCGATCGTGATGCCGACGACGATCGCGACGAGCGACGCGGTGAGCACCAGCCGCAGCGTCTGACCCATCGCGAGCGCGAGGATCGCCGAGACGTCCTGGCCGAAGCGGTTCTGCCCGAGGTCGCACTCGCTGAACGGGAGGATGCAGCCGCTCACTCCCCCCAACCAGCCGAGGTAGCGCAGCGGCGGCGCGACCTCGAGCTGCATGATCGCAGTCCGCTGCTCGATCAGCTGCTCGCGGTTCGGTGCCTGGCTCTGACGCAGGTCGGACAGCGGGTCACCGGAGAGCGCCGTGAGGTTGTACACGATGAACGTGGCGACGAGCAGGACGAAGAACGAGACGATCAACCTGCGGATGATGAAGACGAGCACGTCTGTCACCTCTCGGGTCCGGGCGACCGGGCGGGTGGCCGGTACGGGTCGTCGAGCGACGGTGGCGAGGTCGTCACCACGTCGTCGTGGGGGCGGCTGCGGAACCAGATGACAATAGGCCCTGGTGGACGGCGTGCGACACCCGGCGGGTGCGAAGTCGTCGTCCGGGGGCTCCGGGGCCCCGGTGCCGTGGAAGGGGGGCCGGGAGCAGCTCGCTCCCGACCCCCGGAGTCCGGTGGTGCGGTGGTGGCCCGACCCCAGAGGGCCGGGCCACCACCTCAGTGCATCACTGGGTCTGGTCCCACTTCTGCATGTTCCACGTGATCGACGACTGCGACGGCTGGAACGTCACGCCCGTGATCGTGTTGTCGTACGCGGCGACACCCGGGAACGCGAAGATCGGGATGGTCGCCAGGTCGTTCCAGAGCTGGGTCTCGATCTGGGTGATCAGCTCGACCTGGGCGTCCTTGTCCGGCGTCACGTCGAGCTCGGCGAGCCAGCCGTCGACCTCGGCGTTCGAGTACTTGCCGTTGTTGTTGCCGCCACCGGTGATGTAGGTGGAGCTGCTGCCCGACACCAGGGGCGAACCCGACCAGGCGAACAGCGCCACGTCGAAGTTGCCACCGGACAGACCGGACTCGAAGAAGTCCTCCTGGCCGGCGTCCTGGACGTCGAAACCGGCCTGGTTGCACGAGGCGCGGATCAGGTCGACCGAGTTGGTACGGCGCTGGTTCGGCGTCTGGTAGCCGATGCGGACCGGCGTACCGGCAGCACCCGCGGCGTCGACGAGGGCCTTGGCCTCCGCGATGTTCGCGGTGTCGTACGAGCCGTCCTGGATCTGGTCGGCGACCTGGCCGTACTCCGGCTGGAACGGCAGGAAGTAGCGCGACTGCGCGACCTCGGCGTTGGCGTTGACCGGCTTGATCAGGCTGTCGACGATCTCGTCACGCGGCACGCACAGGGCGAACGCCTTGCGCAGGTCGGCGTCGGCGAACACCGTCTGGAAGTTGAAGTCCAGGTGCTCGTAGGTGAACTCGTCACCCTGCTCGACGGTGATCTGGTCACCGACGGCCTCGAGCTGGGTGATCACGTCCGGGTTCGGCTGCGGCTCGGCGATCAGCACGTCGCCGTTCTGCAGGGCCTGCGCCTGCGACTCCTGCTCGATGAAGCGGACGACGATCTGCTGGGCCACCGGGGGGGTGCCCCAGTACTCCTCGTTCGCCTCGAGGGTGATCGACTGGCCGGGCTCCCACGCGCCGAGCTTGTAGGGGCCGGACGACGGCGTGAGGGCCTCGTCGATCTCGCCCGGGTTGAAGCGCCACCCGGTGTTCCAGAACTCGGCGACCGGGGTGAGCGCCTCGCGGTCGTCGGCCTCGACGGCCGCGATGATGTCCTCGGTGCCCGACTCCCGCTCGACGACGTGCGCCGGGAGGATCGCGCTGACACCGGCGATCCAGTCGGAGTACGGCTCGGTGTAGACGATGGTGAAGTCCTTGTCGCCGTCGGCGCAGGTGGGCTTCTCCATCAGCTCGAAGCCGGTGGTGCCGGCGGTGTCGAACAGGAGGGTCTCGCCCTCGTCGTACGTGCCCGAGTTGGCGGCCCACATCAGCATGATGTCGTCGCAGTCGATGGCCTCGCCGTCGGACCACACCGCGTCGGGGTTGATCTTGTACTCGACGGTCAGCGGGTCGTCGCTGGTCTTCTCGAAGGTGCCGAACTCCTCGGTCGGGACGACGCTGCCGTCCTCGCCGAACTCCCAGAACCCGGTGAGCACCTGGTTGAGCACGATGGTGTTCTTGACGGCGTTGTCGGTGCCGGTGCCGTTGTTGTAGGCGCCGAACTCCTGCTCGTGCGCGACCGTGATCGTGATGTCCTTGGTCTCGGCCGCGGCCTCGCCGGACGTCTCGCTCGGGTCTGCCTCGCTGCCGCCGGTGCTGCAGGCGGCCAGGGCGATCGAGCCGCCGGCCAGCAGCGCCAGGATCTTGGCGCCCTTGTGCGTGGTGCTCAAGGTGTGGTTCCTCCTCGGGTGGGGTGGTGCCCGTCCCGACGCGCGTGCACGTCGGTGCGGACGCCGTGACGTCCCGGTCGGGACGGCACGACGGACCTGCCTGGGTCGGGCCTCACCGAACACCAGCCGCACGGGCACCCGCAACCACGACCCTCCGGGTGTTATCGAGATGAGACCGACAGGTGTCCTCCCGGTGTCCGGGTGTTCTTCCGGCGTGACCGCACCGTGACCGGAGAAGCTGTGGGTACGGTCGCGGCGTGACCAGGTTCGTGATCACCCCGGACGTCGCCCTGACGACGCTGCGGGCCGACGCCCTGGTCACGCTGGACCCCGCGCTGGCCGAGCAGGCGGCGCGGCTGGTGACCGTCGCGCCCTACGAGGACCTCGGCGTCTCCTGAGCGCGTGCCTGGACCCGGCGCACGGCGTCGGCCACCGCGCCCGGGTGGGTGAGCGGCACCATGTGGGCGGCGCCCGGCACCGTGGTGACGCGGGCGGGCCCGACGAGCTGCTCGCACCAGTCCTGCGGCGCGATCCGGTCGTGCTCGCCCCGCACGACCTCGACCGGCACGTCGAGGCCCGCGAGCGCACGGTCGGTGCGGTAGCGGCGCAGGGCGTCCATGCCGCGCAGCATGCTGACGGTCCCGGTGCGCGTGTACTGGGGAACGAGCGCCGGGGCCTCCCACGGCCGTTCGTGCCGGGCCGTCCGCACCCACTGCGCCACCATCCGCGGCCAGGTGGCCGCGCGCGGGTCGGTGACGGGACCGACGAGCACGAGCCCGGCCACGGGCACGCGGCGCGCGACCTCGACCACCACCGGGCAGCCGGCCGAGTGGCCGACGAGCACGGCGGGCCGCGTCGGCAGCAGGGCGGCGACGCGGTCGGCGTGCGCCCCGACCGTGAGGTCGCTGCCCCGCAGGGCGCCGAGACCCATCGAGGGCAGCCGGAGCACGTGGCCCGGTCCGTCGAGCAGGCGCCGGACGGCCCGGTACCCGCGGTGGTCCAGGCCCAGGCCGGGGACGAGGACGACCGGCGGGGAGGACGCGCTCAGACGTTGAATCGGAACTCCACGACGTCGCCGTCGGCCATGACGTAGTCCTTGCCCTCGATGCGGACCTTGCCGCGCGACTTGGCCTCGGCCATCGAGCCGGCCTCGACGAGGTCGTCGAAGGAGACGATCTCGGCCTTGATGAAGCCGCGCTGGAAGTCGGTGTGGATCACGCCGGCCGCCTGCGGGGCCGTCCAGCCCTTGCCGATCGTCCAGGCGCGGGCCTCCTTCGGGCCGGCGGTCAGGTACGTCTGCAGGCCGAGGGTGTCGAAGCCGACCCGGGCGAGCTGGTCCATGCCCGACTCCTCGGCGCCGAACGACGCGAGCATCTCGGCGGCGTCCTCCGGCTCGAGCTCGATCAGGTCGGCCTCGACCTTGGCGTCGAGGAAGATCGCCTCGGCGGGCGCCACCAGCGTGCGCAGCCGCTCCTTGAGGGCGTCGTCGGTGAGACCGTCCTCGTCGACGTTGAAGACGTAGAGGAACGGCTTGCCGGTCATCAGACCGAGCTCGCGCAGCGCGGCGGTGTCGATACCCGCCCCCGTCGCCCCGGCGAACAGGGTCGTGCCCTGCTCCAGCAGCGCCTGGGCGGCGACGGCCGCGTCCAGCACCGCCTTGTCGACCTTCTTGCCCTTGACCTCCTTCTCGAGCCGCGGGACCGCCCGCTCGAGGGTCTGCAGGTCGGCGAGGATCAGCTCGGTGTTGATCGTCTCGATGTCGGACGCCGGGTCGACCCGGCCGTCGACGTGGACGACGTCGGGGTCGGCGAAGGCGCGGATCACCTGGCAGATGGCGTCGGCCTCGCGGATGTTGGCCAGGAACTTGTTGCCGAGGCCCTCCCCCTCGCTGGCGCCCTTGACGATGCCGGCGATGTCGACGAACGACACCGGCGCGGGCAGCACCTTGGCGCTGCCGTGGATCCTCGCCAGCACGGCGAGGCGCGGGTCGGGCAGCGGGACGACGCCGACGTTGGGCTCGATCGTGGCGAACGGGTAGTTCGCGGCGAGCACGTCGTTGCGGGTCAGGGCGTTGAAGAGGGTGGACTTGCCGACGTTGGGCAGTCCGACGATGCCGATGGTGAGGGCCACGGGGACAAGAGCCTACCGGCGGCGCGACCGGCCGCTGCGCGCGAGCGCCGCACGGCGGACGAGGTGGTCGCGCTCGGCGGTGCTCGTGCAGGCCGGGCGGCCTGCGCGTAGAGCCGCGCGGCGGCGGGAGGTCGCCGTCCAGCGCGAGCAGGTACGCCCGCACCGCCAGGACGCGGTGCCGGTCGCCGAGGTCGTCGGCGCAGCTGGTCGACGTCGAGCAGGCCCTCGACCGGGCCGCGGGCGTGACCGACCGCGACGGCGCGGCTCAGCTCGGCCGCCGGGTCGTCGACCAGCGCGAGCAGCTCGTCGTACCACGCGAGCACCTGCGGCCAGTCGGTCTCGGCCGCGGTCGCGGCGTCGTCGTGCAGCGCCGCGATCGCGGCCTGCAGCTGGTAGGGCCCGCGCCGGTCCTGCGCGAGCGCCGCACTGCAGCACGCGTGACGCCCTCCGCGATCTCGGCCGCGTCCCACCGGGTCCGGTCCTGCTCGTCGAGCGGGACGAGCGCGCCGCGCGCGTCCAGGCGCGCGGGCAGCCGCGCGTGGTGCAGCAGCATCAGCGCCAGCAGTCCGTGCACCTCGGGCTCGCGGCTCGCGACCGCCAGCTGGCGGGTCAGGCGGATCGCCTCGGCCGCGAGGTCGACCCGGCCCGCGTGCCCCGTCGTTGTAGACCAGGTACAGGACCTGCAGCACCAGCGCGATGTCGCCGGGCGCGCCGAACCTGTTGCTGCGCACCGTCTTCTTGGCGCGGCTGATCCGCTGCGCCATCGTCGCCTCCGGCACCATGAAGGCGTCCGCGACCTCGCGCGTCGTGAGCCCTCCGACGGCGCGCAGGGTGAGCGCGACCGCCGACGCGGGCGTGAGGTCGGGGTGCGTGCACAGGAACAGCAGCAGGAGGGTGTCGTCGGCCTGCTCGGTCGGACCCTGCGCCGGCTCGTCGGCGACGGCCTCCTCGCGGCGCCGGCGCGCCGCCTCGCTGCGCCGGGCGTCGACCAGCCGACGGCGGGCCACCGCGAGCAGCCAGCCGCGCGGGTTGGCCGGCGGGTGCTCCGGCCAGACCCGGAGCGCCTCGACCAGCGCCTCCTGCAGCGCGTCCTCGGCCGCCGCGAACTCCTCGCCGCGGCGCACCAGGGCGGCCAGCACCTGGGGGACGAGGGCCCGCAGCAGGCCCTCGTCCACCCCGGTCGTGCCGTCGCTCACCAGCCCTCGGGCAGCGTGCCGTCGTCCTGCATGACCTCGCGGACGTCGATCCACTCGTGCAGCGGCTTCCCGCCCGGGCCGGGCTCGGACGACACGTGCGCGGCGATCTCGATGGCCCGCTCGCGCGAGGCGACGTCGACCATCCACCAGCCGGCCACCAGGTCGCTGGTCTCGGGGTGCGGGCCCTCGGTGAGCACCGGGTCGGCGTCCGGGCCGCCGTAGCGGACGAACACCCGCTGCGGGGTGAGCGCCTGGGCGTCGACGTACTCGCCGGACTCCTTGAGCATCTCGGTCACCTGGCCCAGGAACGCCATGTGCGCCTCGATGTCCTGCGGGTCCCACTGCGGCATCGGCGGGACGGGCGTCGGCAGCTCGGGGCCGCCGCGGTAGTGCTTGAGGAGCAGGAACTTCGGCATCTCGATCTCCTTCGTCAGGGGCGCCGGTGGCGCCGCTCACCCGTGGAGCGGAGCCGTCGCCGGGTTCTCGACATGGTCGTCAGGATCTCCTGCGGTGGACGCTGACGAGGTACGCGTCGGCGCCCTCGACGTGCGGCGAGCCGTCCCAGCCGCCGTGGCTCGCGACGTGCTCGAGGCCGGCCGCCGCGCACCAGCCCGTCCCAGTCCCGGGGGCTCACGTGGCGGTCGGCGGCGAAGCCGGCGACGAGCAGGCCGCCGGGCGCGAGCCAGCCTGCGAGGTGCGGCGGCAGCGCGGCCTCGGTGCCCGGCGCCAGGTAGACCACGACGTTGCCGGCCAGCACCACGAGGTCGGCGGGGGCGCCGACGTCGGCGGGGCCGAGGTCGAGCAGGTCGGACTCGACCCACGTCAGGTCGGGTGCGGCGCGCCGGGCCTCGGCGAGCATCGAGGCGTCGACGTCGACCCCCACGACGTGGTGCCCGCGCCGGGCGAGCTCGGTGCCCACGCGGCCGGTGCCGCAGCCGCCGTCGACCACGCGCGAGCCCGGCGCCAGGAGCCGGTCGCAGAAGTCGGCCTCGCCGTGCACGTGCTCCCCCGAGGCCGCGAGCGCGGCGAACCGCTGCGCGTACTCCGGTCCGCGGGTGCCTCCGGTCTCGGCCAGCCAGCGGTTGTTCGGGAGGTCGGTCACGAGCCCGATCCTGCCGGACCGACCACCTCGGCGCATGCACTGCGACAGGCTGTTCCGGTGACGACCCGGAGGACCACGTTGACGCTCGCCGTCGCTGGTACGCGCTCGCGCCGCCGCACGACCTGCACCCGAGGCAGGGGACGTCTGGTGAGCGAGGTCGTGCTCGACGTCCTGCACGGGGTAATCGACCGGATCGAGATCGATGCCTACAGCGATCACGCGGACGCGTTCGGCCCGGACGAGCTGCAGGCCCAGGACGACCTGCGGGCTCTCGGGATCTCCGGGCCGCGACCGATGGCAGACCCGTTCATGGCGGTCGAACTCCGCATGGACGACGCGACCCACCGGGACCTCGCTCGCACGTACCAGTCGTGGTCGATCAACGCCGACTCCTGGAGCGACGCCCTCAGCCGGGAGGTCGTGACGTTCCACGACAGCTCGTGGTCGATCACGATGCGGCTCACCGACGAGGAAGCAGCGCGGATCGCCGTCCTCCTGACGGACGTCGGCCGCCTCGAGCTGCTTCGCGACCTGGACCGGGAGCGACGCACGCGGTTTCGTGCCGCCGCGGCGAGGTCCATCAGGCGCCTGCTCGGACGCCAGACCACGAGTTGGTACTGATGTTCGACAGAGACTGTCGGACCTCTCTGCCACAATGATTCACATGGCGGTAGACGTGGTCGGTAGTGCTCCGGTGGACGAGGTGGGTGGTGTGCCCGTGCGCGTCGTCGCCGCCCTGCGGCTGCTCCGCGGCGTCGAGCGGGATCGGGCCACGTACGCGCCGAGGTTCCCCGACACGCGCACGTGCGACGGGCTCTCCGGCGAGCAGGCGCTGCAGGTGGTCGAGGCTGCTCAGGCCGTGGCGGCGTGGGCCGAGTCGCTGTCGGTGCACGCCACGCGCCGCCTGCTCGAGGTCTTCGACGCCGACCACGACCGGTACGTCAGCCCGGCGGTC
This sequence comes from uncultured Actinomycetota bacterium, assembly GCA_963715595.1. Taxonomy (GTDB): domain Bacteria; phylum Actinomycetota; class Actinomycetes; order Actinomycetales; family CAWJMD01; genus MFD01275-22. The sequence continues at coordinate 301,036 of OY970255.1, read as the reverse complement.
GACGCCCAGGAGGACGCCCGCGGCCTCGACCCGCTGACCCGTCCCGAACGCCGCGCCGCCGAGGTCCGTGGCCTGGTCGCCACCGAGATCGCCTGCGCCACCGGCGTCGGTGAGAAGGCGGCCGGCGCCACCGTGGCCGCTGCCGCGGCCGACCCGGAGCGCCTCGACCCGCTGCTGGCGGCCGCCCACCGCGGCGAGATCTCGTGGTTCCGCGCCCGCACCGTGCTCGAGCGCACCTCGGGCATCGACGTCGCGGAGCTGCCCGACGTGTACGCCGGCGTGCTCGCGCCGCGCCGCGACGGCACCCCGGTCTCGCCCGCACAGCTCGGCGACCGGCTGCGGGCGGCGGTCAAGCGGCTCGACCCCGGGTGCGACGAGCGCAGCCGCACCACCGCCCTGCGCGACCGCTCGGCCTGGGTGCAGCAGCACGACGACGGCACCGCGACCCTCGCCGCCACCGGCGACGCCGGGCGGTGCGCAGCGGCCTTCGAGCGGGTCGACGCCATCGCCCGCTCGCTGCACGCCGCCGGGTACGGCAAGCCGGTCGGGCCGGGCGGGGTGCCGTGCGGTGACGACGACCAGCAGTCCGTGCGGACGCTGGCCCAGCTGCGCTCCGACGTGCTCGTCGACCTGGTGCTCTACGGCCGGGTCGTGGTGCCCGACGACACCGACGGCACCGACGCGCCGGTCGGCGCCTGCGACCTGCCGCGCCTGGGTGCGCTGCCGCCCGCCACGACGCACGTCGTGGTCGCGCTCAGCACGCTGCTCGGTCTCGACGACGAGCCGGGCACCGTCCGCGGCGTCGGCGTCGTCACCGCAGCGCACGTCCGCGAGCTCGCGACCGCGGCCGGGTCGGTGTGGCGCCGGCTCGTCACCGACCCCCTCACCGGCCGGGCCCTCACCCTCGACCAACGGCGCTACCGGCCCGCCCGTTCCGTCGCCGACGACGTCAGCGTCCGCGACGGCGTGTGCCGCGGCGTCGGCTGCACCCTCGACGCGTTCGGCTGCGACAAGGACCACGTCGTCCCGTACGAGGACGGCGACCTCACCACCGCCGACGACCTCGCCTCGCTGCACCGGCGGCACCACCAGCGCAAGACCCGCGGCTGGTGGGACGCCGCGCTCGAGGCCGACGGCACCCTGGTCTGGACCAGTCCGCTCGGCCGTCGCTACACCACCGAACCCGCCACCTACGGCCGCCCGCAACCGCCGCCCCCACGACCTGCCCCGGACGCCGACCCGCCGCCGTACTGACCTGCACCATCTCGCCACGCCGCTGCTCCACTGCGCCCGCGGCTGAGCGGGCTCGCCTCCCAGACGCTGTCGGTGGGCGGTGCGACCCTGCGGGCATGGCCACCTTCCCCGTGACCGTCCTGCTCCTCGGCGCTCTCGGCTGCCTGCTGCTCGGCGCCGCCGTCGGTGCGCTCGTCACCCGCGTCGTCACCACCGCCCGCTCGGCCGCGCTGCGGGCCGAGAACGACCTGCTGGCCGACCGTCTCGCCCGGTCCGAGCGCGACGACGACGACGAGAACGACCTCGCGATGAGCCTGGCGCCGCTGACGTCGAGCCTGGCGCGGGTCGAGCGCCAGGTCGAGCGGCTCGAGCGCGAGCGCGCCGAGCACTGGGGCCGGCTCGACGCCCAGCTCACCGCGGTGCGCGCCGACGGCGAGGCGCTGCGGTCGCAGACGGCGGCGCTCGCGGGGGCGCTGCGCTCCCCCGGCGTGCGCGGGGCGTGGGGCGAGGTGCAGCTCAAGCGCGTCGTCGAGCACGCGGGCATGCTGGCGCGGGTCGACTTCGACACCCAGGTGCACGCCGTCCACCCCGACGGCGGCACCGTCCGTCCCGACGCCGTGGTGCGGCTGCCGGGCGGCAAGCAGGTGGTGGTCGACGCCAAGGCGCCGCTGGCGGCGTTCCTCGAGGCGGCGCAGGACGTGCGTCCCGACGAGGCGCCGGCCGCCGCCCAGGAGCGCCGGGCGCGGGCCGCCACGGCCCACGCCCGGGCGCTGCGCTCGCACGTCGACGCCCTGGCCGACAAGCGCTACTGGGCCGCGTTCGAGCCGACGCCCGAGCTGGTGGTGTGCTTCGTGCCGGGCGAGGCGTTCCTGCAGGCCGCCTGCGAGTCCGACCCGGCCCTGCTCGAGCACGCCCTCGGCCGCCACGTCGTGCTCGCCACGCCCACGACGCTGGTCGCGCTGCTGCGCACGGTGGCGCTCACCTGGCAGCAGGACGCCCTCACCGGCAGCGCCCGCGAGGTGTTCGAGCTCGGCCGCGAGCTGCACCAGCGCCTGGCGGGGCTCGGCGGCTCGGTCGGTCGGCTGGGCCGCACCCTGAACCGCGCGGTCGAGGACTACAACGGCCTGGTCGGCACCCTCGAGCGACGCGTCATGGTCGAGCGCACGACGGCTGCACGACCTCGACCTCACCGACGACCCGCTGCCGGTCGTGGTGCCCCTGCACGCGACGACGCGCTCGGTGAGCGGGTCGGCAGGGGTCTAGGAGCTAGGCCTTCGCGCGCGCCTTGAGGTCGCGGTGCAGCTCGCGCGGGAGCGAGAACAGCAGGTCCTCCTCCGCGGTGCGCACCTCCTCGACCTCGCCGTAGCCGCGCTCGGCGAGCCAGGCCAGCACGTCCTGCACCAGGATCTCGGGCACCGACGCGCCGCTGGTGACGCCCACGGTCGCGACGCCGTCGAGCCACGACGCGTCGATCTCGTCGGCGGTGTCGACCCGGTACGACGAGCGGGCGCCGTGCTCGAGGGCGACCTCGACCAGCCGCACCGAGTTGGAGGAGTTCGCCGACCCGACCACGATCACCAGGTCGGCCTGCGGCGCGATCTTCTTCACCGCCACCTGGCGGTTCTGGGTGGCGTAGCAGATGTCGTCGGAGGGCGGGTCCTGCAGCGAGGGGAACCGCTCGCGCAGCCGGCGCACCGTCTCCATCGTCTCGTCGACGCTGAGCGTGGTCTGCGAGAGCCAGACCACCTTGTCGGGATCGCGGACGGTGACGGCGTCGACCGAGTCCGGCCCGTCGACGAGCTGAACGTGGTCGGGCGCCTCGCCGGCGGTGCCCTCGACCTCCTCGTGGCCCTCGTGGCCGATCAGGAGGATGTCGAAGTCGGAGCCGGCGAACCGCACGGCCTCCTTGTGCACCTTGGTGACCAGCGGGCAGGTCGCGTCGATCGTCTTCAGCTGCCGCACCGCCGCCTGGGCGTGGACCGCCGGCGACACCCCGTGCGCGGAGAAGATGACCAGCGCGCCCTCGGGCACCTCGTCGGTCTCGTTCACGAACACCGCGCCGCGCTTCTCGAGCGTCTGCACGACGTGCTTGTTGTGCACGATCTCCTTGCGGACGTACACCGGCGCCCCGTAGTGCTCGAGCGCCTTCTCGACCGCCACGACGGCGCGATCGACCCCCGCGCAGTACCCCCGCGGGGCCGCGAGCAGGACCTTCTTCGCCGTGTCAGTCACCCCTCCATCGTAGGTCGGACGGGCACCGTAGGGTCGCGCGGGTGAGCACGCGCCCCCCGACCACCGCCGGCGAGACCACCGCCGAGCACCCCTGGCCGGTGCGCCTGCTGTCGGCCAAGGTCGGCGGGTACGTCGCGAAGATGCCCTCGGTGTGGGTCGAGGGCCAGGTGGTCGAGCTCAGCCGGCGCGGCGGGTCGAGCACCTGCTTCCTCACCCTGCGCGACACCGCTGTCGACATGTCGCTGTCGATGACGGTGTCGGCGCGCGTCCTCGACGCCGTGACCGCCCCGGTCGTCGCCGGCGCGCGGGTGGTCGTGCGGGCCACGCCCGACTACTGGGAGAAGCGCGGGCGGCTGTCGTTCCAGGTGCACGACGTGCGGCCGGTCGGCGTCGGCGAGCTCCTGGCCCAGGTCGAGCACCTGCGCCGGCTGCTCGCCGCCGAGGGCCTGTTCGCCCTCGACCGCAAGCGCCCGCTGCCGTTCGCGCCCCGCGTCGTCGGCCTGGTCTGCGGGCGCGACAGCGCCGCCGAGCACGACGTCGTCGTCAACGCGACGGCCCGCTGGCCGGCGGTGCGGTTCGAGGTGCGCCGGGTCGCGGTGCAGGGCGGGTCGGCCGTCACGAGCGTCGTCGACGCGATCGCCGAGCTCGACGCCCGGCCCGAGGTCGAGGTGCTGGTCGTCGCCCGCGGCGGCGGCTCGCTCGAGGACCTGCTGCCGTTCAGCAACGAGGCGCTGGTGCGCGCGGCCGCGGTCTGCCGCACGCCGCTGGTCAGCGCGATCGGCCACGAGGAGGACTCCCCGCTGCTCGACCTCGTGGCCGACCTGCGCGCGTCCACCCCCACCGACGCCGCCAAGCGCATCGTCCCCGACGTCGCGCACGAGCTCGCCGGGGTCCGGGCGGCGCGGGAGCGGTTGCGGCGCACGCTGTCCCACCGGCTCGACACCGAGCAGCACCGGCTCGACGCGCTGCGCGGGCGTCCCGTGCTCGCCGACCCCGAGGGCCTGCTGGACGCGCTCGGGCGCCAGCTCGACGACGCCCGGCACCGCGCCCGGCGGGCCGTCGCCGTCCGGCTCGACCGTGCGGCCGACCAGGTGTCGCACCTGCGCACCCAGGTGCGCGCCCTGTCGCCGCTCGCGACGCTCGAGCGCGGCTACGCGGTCGTCCAGGACGCCGACGGCCGCGTCCTGCTCGACCCCGCCGACGTCACCACGGGTGACGCGCTGCGGGTCCGGCTCGCGCGGGGAGACCTGCACGCCACGGCGGGCGAGGACGCCCTACAGTGACGCCTCGACAGGCACGCCCGCCGGCGACGGCGCGAGCAGACGGGGGCCCGGACGTGGACGAGGTCGAGCAGGTCCGCCAGCGCAAGGGCGTCGCTCCCAGCGGCAGCCTGCTGCGCCGGTTGCGACGACGGCTGCGTCCGTACTTCGACAGCCGCCGCGACGACACCTTCCGCGAGGTGTTCCCCGACGACACCTACCGCACCGTGCTCGACGTCGGTGGACGCCCCGAGACCTGGGACCGGATCGCCCCGCACGCCGAGGTGCTCGTGGTGAACATCAACTTCCCGCCGGAGGGTGTGCCCGAGGGCACCCGGGCCCGGCTGGTGCTCGGCGACGGCCGCGACCTGTCCTACGGCGACGACGAGTTCGACCTCGCCTACTCCAACGCCGTCATCGAGCACGTCGGCGACCTCCCCGACCAGCTGCGGATGGCGCAGGAGATGCGCCGGGTCGGCCGCGCGATCTGGTGCCAGACGCCGAACCGGTGGTTCCCCGTCGAGCCGCACCTCATCGGCCCGCTGGTGCACTGGCTGCCCACCCGCCTGCGCGGGTCGGTGCTGGGCTGGTTCCTCGTCCGGTTCGTGACCGCCTGGGGCTGGACGCACCGGCCGGACCGCGCCGAGGTCGCCGAGTTCGTCGCGACGATCCGCCTGATGTCGCGCCGGGAGGTCGAACGCGCCTTCCCCGACTGCGAGATCCGCACCGAGCGGGTGCTGGGCGTGCTGGCGAAGTCGTTCATCGCCGTCCGCCCGGGCCCGACGCCAGAGAGGACGCCGTGACCACCGACCCCGACCCCGCGACCCTGGGCTACGAGCAGGCCCGCGACGAGCTGCTGCAGGTGGTGCAGCGGCTCGAGTCCGGCGGTGCGCCGCTGGAGCAGTCGCTCGCGCTGTGGGAGCGCGGCGAGGCCCTCGCCGACCGCTGCCAGGAGTGGCTCGACGGCGCCCGCGAGCGCCTCGACGCCGCCCGTGGTGCGGCCGCCGACGACGAGCCGGATCGACGACGCCGAGGACGACCTCGAGGACGACGAGGACGCCTGACGTGCGCTCCGCTACGCTGGCCTGACACGTGTCAGGTCCGGAGGTGGGTGTGCAGCGCAAGGCCACGTCGAGCGACGTCGCGTCCCGTGCCGGGGTGTCGCGCGCCGCGGTGTCGATGGTGCTCAACGGCCGCGCCGAGGGCAACGTCTCGACCGCCAACCAGGAGGCCATCCGCGCCGCCGCCGCCGAGCTGGGCTACGTCCCGAACTCGGTCGCCCGCAGCCTGCGCAGCAGCCGCACCCACACCATCGGCGTGGTCACCGACGCGATCGTCACCACGGCGTTCGGCGGCCGGCTGCTGTCCGGCGCGATGGACGCCGCCGACGGGGCCGGGTACCTGACCCTCGTGCTCGACACCCGCCGCGACGACGAGCGCACCGCCCGCTCCTTCGACCTGCTGCGCGAGCGACAGGTCGACGGCTTCATGTTCGCGGCGATGGAGCTGCGCCCGTTCCGGCCGCCCGCGGTGATGCGCGAGGTGCCGTCGGTGGTGGCCCAGGCCTGGGACCCGGACGACTCGGTGACGTCGGTGTGGTGCGACGAGGTCGGGGGTGGTCGTGCCGCGGCCCAGGTGCTCCTCGACGCCGGTCACCGCGACGTCGCGATGCTCGCCGGCACCGACGACGTCGTCGCGAGCCGGCGCCGCGTCGAGGGCTTCCACGAGGCGCTGGCGGCTGCGGGGCTGCCGCGGGTCGAGCCGGTCACCACGGGCTGGGAGATCGGGACGGGCTACGTGGCCGCGCTCGCGCTGCTCGACCGCCCGGACCGGCCCACCGGCGTCGTCTGCGCGAACGACCGCGTCGCGGCAGGCGTCGTGCTGGCGGCCGTGTCACTGGGACTGACTGTGCCGCACGACCTGTCGGTCGTCGGCTACGACGACGACGAGAACGTGGCACCGGTGATGGTGCCCGCGCTGACGACCGTCGAGCTGCCGCACCGCCGGATGGGCGAGGAGGCGATGCGGCGCCTGCTGGCCGACCTCACGGGCGACGCCGCACCGCCCGAGCACGTGGTGCTCGACTGCCCGCTGGTCGAGCGCGACTCGGTCACGGCACCGCCAGCCGCCAGGCGCTGACCTCTCCCCCGTCGGTCCGCAGCTCCCAGCGCGACCCGGCGCGCGGGTGCGCCCGCAGCGTCACCGGCAGCCCGGCACCCTCGGCCGCGAACGACTCGACCACCGACCCGTCGACGAGGACGCGCGCGCCGGACGACCACCGGTGCACCTCGGTCTCCCCCGCGTCGTCGACCAGCACCAGCGACCCCGCGCCACCGCGGTGGACGACCTCGAACGACCTGTGCCGCAACGCGTCCGAGGCACCGACCGCCTCGGCGCGCAGCGCCTCCAGCTCGGGCACCGGACGCGCCACGACCGCGCCGTCGACGACGACCAGCTCGCGCGCGAAGGTCAGCGCGCCCGACCAGCCCGCGGCCAGCACGTCGGCCTCGGCGCGGTCCTCCTCCTTGGCCCAGCCCCACAGCAGCACCCGGTCGTCGGTCGCGAGCAGCTGCGGCGCGTAGAAGGCCTCTCCCCCGTCGAGCTCGCCGCCGCCGGTCGGCCGGAACCGCGGGCCGTCGTCGGTGAGGTCGAGGTCGCCGACGAGGTACCGCACGCCGTCCAGGGTCGATCGCCCCTCGCCCCGGCGGCGCCACAGCGACACCACGAGCACCCAGGTGCCGTCGACCTGCACCAGGTTCGGGCACTCCCACACCTCGGCCGGTGCGACCTCGGCGGCGACCGGGTCGGCGCCGTCGAGCAGGGTGCCGAGCGGCTCCCACCTCTGGAGGTCGTCGCAGCCGTAGACCAGGATCCGGGGCGTCCCGCCCTCGCGACCGGCGCCCTGCACCGCGTAGCGGTGACCGCCCGCGTGGAACACGAACGGGTCGCGCACCTCGGCGACCTCGGGGTCGTCCGGCAGGGCCACGACCGGGGTACTGCCCTGAGCCCACGTCCGCAGGTCGGCGGACCCGCGGGCCAGGAGCACCTCGGCACGGCCGCCCGGGCCGTCGGCCACGGCGCTGTAGACCGCCGTCGGCACGCCGTCGTCGACGACCAGGCACCCCGTCCAGCAGCCGAAGGCGTCCGGCTCGCCCTCGCGCGCCACCAGCGCGACAGGCTCCTCGCGCCAGGTCACCAGGTCGGGGGACGACACGTGGCCCCAGGCGATCCGGTGGTGCACCGGGTCGGCGGGGTTGTGCTGGAAGAACACGTGGTACCGGCCGTCGACGTGGGCCAGCCCGTTCGGGTCGTTCACCCAGCCGCGTGCCGGACGCCCGTGCAGAGCGGGGAACGACGGGTCGGCGTGGTCGGGGTGGTGCGCGGTCACTTGCTGCTCCCTGCCGTCAGCCCCTCGCGCAGCGGACGCTGCCCGAGCACGAACACCACCAGCGCCGGGATCATCGACAGCACGACCCCGGCCAGCACCGTCGCGACGCTCCCGGTGCCGAGGTTCCCCTGCAGCGTCACCAGGCCCAGCGGGAGGGTGAAGTTCTCCTCGCTGATGGTCAGGATCAGCGGCCGGAAGAACTCGTTCCAGTGGTAGTTGAACGCCAGGATCCCGACGATCGCCATGCCCGGGACGGCGAGCGGCGCGTACACCGAGGCGAAGGTGCGCCACGGCCCGGCGCCGTCGATCGCCGCCGCCTCACCCAGCTCGGTCGGCAGCCCCAGGAAGTACTGGCGCATCAGGAAGGTGCCGAACGCCGTCGGCAGCGCGGGCAGGATCAGGGCGAGCAGCGTGTCGGACAGGCCCATGCCGCGGACGATCATGAACACCGGGACGATCGTCACCTGCAGCGGCACCATCATGGTCGCGAGCACCACGCCGAACAGCAGCGCGCGTCCGCGGAACTCGATGCGTGCGAACACGTATCCCGCCAGGGCGGCGGTGACCATCTGGCCGAGCGCGACCAGCGCGGTGACCAGCGCGCTGTTCCAGACGAGCAGCACCATGTCGACCTGGGCGAAGACGTCCGCGAACGCGCCGAGGCCGGCGACCGGGGTGCCGGTCGCGGCGTCGAGCGGGTGCAGCGCGGTCCAGAGCGTCCACACCACCGGCCCGAGGGTGAGGAACGCGGCGACCAGCAGCACGACGGTGCGGCCCACTGTCCACCACCCGGGACGACGACGACGTCGCGCCCGAGCGGGCGGTCGCGCGGCCGACGCCCTGGCGGGCGCCTGAGCAACAGCTGTTGTCATCGCGGGATCCTCACTGGTAGAAGACGAATCGACGGCTGAGGCGGAACTGCAGCGCGGTGATGGCGATGATCACCGCGGTCAGGACGATGCCGATCGCCGAGGCGCGGCCGAACTCGAGCTGCTGGAAGGCCGACTCGAAGATCACCATCACGGCGGTGCGGGTCGAGTCGCCGGGACCGCCGCGGGTGAGGACGTAGGGCTGGTCGAAGATCTGCAGCGCGCTGATGATCGCGGTCACCGACGCCACCAGCATCGTGGGGCTGACCAGCGGCAGCGTGATGTCGCGCAGCTGCCGCCAGCCGCGGGCGCCGTCGATCGACGACGCCTCGTAGACCTCCCTGGGGATGTTCGCGAGCCCGCCGACGAACAGCAGGAACGAGAACCCGAAGTTCTGCCAGACGTAGACCAGGACGACGACCGCCGCGGCGCCCCACGTGGTGGTCAGCCACGGGACCGGCGCCATCCCCACGAGGCCGAGCGCGCGGTTCACCAGGCCGAAGTCCTGGTTGAACAGGTAGGCCATCACGAGCGACACCGACGCCGCCGACAGGATGAGCGGGAAGAACAGCGCCGAGCGGAAGAAGGCGCGCGCCCACCCGGGCATCCGCGACTGCACCAGCACCGCGAGCCCCAGCGCGACCGCCAGCTGCAGCGTCACGGCCACCGCGACGAAGGCGAAGGTGTTGAGGAACGACACCCGCACCGTGGGGTCGCCGACCAGGTCGGCGAAGTTCTCGACGCCGACGAACTGCGGGTCGCTGATGACGTCCCAGCGGAAGAAGGCGAGCAGCACCGACGCCACGATCGGCACGAGGGTGAACACCGCGAGCCCGATCACCGTCGGGGCGAGGAAGACCGCGGCCACGACCCGGCGGGCCCGGCGCTGCGCGCGGTCGGCGGGGGCGGCCTGCACGGCTGCTGCGCTCACGAGGTCCTCCCCAGGGCCAGCTCGAGGTCGCGCTGCATGGTCTGCAGCGCGGGACGGACGCTGCCCGGGCCGCCGGTGACGGCGGACAGCACGTTCTTGATCAGCGCCTGCTCGACGGCGGCCTGCTGCGGCGGCGCGGGGATCGGCCCGGTGGTCGGGAACCGGTCGAGGGTGTCGTAGAAGACCTGCCAGTGCTTCGGGCCGAGCCCGCTGTAGAGGCCCTCGTTCACCATCGACCGCCGGGTCGGGGTGGTGTTGGGCCGCGGGATCGCCAGCTCCATCGCCTCGCGGGTGGAGCAGAACTTGATCCACTCCCACGCCTCGTCCTTGCGCTGGGAGGTGCTCATCATCGCGTAGCCCGCAGCGCCGAACTGGTGCCGCTGGGTGCGCCACCGCGGGAAGAACGACACGTCGAAGTCGTCCTCGGTCATGCCGCCCTCGTTCAGGCCCTGCACCCAGAAGCCGCCGGCGGGCGTCATGCCGATCACGCCCTGGGCGAAGCGCGCGACGAGCTCGTTGCCACCGCCCTGCGCGGGGCTCGAACCCAGTCCCTCCGAGACCATCTCGCGCAGGAACTCGAACGACTCCTCGACCCGCGGGTCCTCGGCGTTCGGCTCGAGCCAGCGGTAGCCGCCGGTGCGCGTGCCGCGGGTGGGGTCGTCGGCGTAGAAGCCGTCCCAGAGCCAGTCCCCGCCGTCGGAGCGGGTCTCGACCAGGAAGCTGGTGTCGTTGACGTAGAGCCACGGGACCACGCCGCCCCAGAGCCGGTTCGTCCAGAAGTACGGGCGGAACGCGCCCTCGGCGCCCTGGCGCATCGCGCGCAGCGTCGCCAGGAAGTCGTCGGTGGTCCAGTCGTCGGCCGGACGTCCGAGCCCGGAGCGCTCCAGCGCCGCCGTGCTGTAGTAGACGTTGGCCGCGTTGAAGTCGACGGGCAGCTGGAACAGGCTGCCCTGGTACATGAACGCCTCGACCAGCGACGGGTGCACGTCGTCGAAGTAGTCGCGCATCTCGTCGGCGTCGCGGCGCACGTACTCGTCGAGCGGCTCGGCGAGCCGGTCGGCGAACAGCTGCGCGCCCTCGGTCGCCACCACGACGACGTCGGGCGGCGTGCCGGCGGCCACGAGCGTGAGCACCTTGGCGAAGAAGTTCGACCAGTCCGCGCCCTGGATCGCCTGCACCCGGACCGGGATGTCGGGGTGCACGGCGTTGAACGCCCGCACCAGGTCGGCGCGGGCCGCGGCGTCCTGCGCGGTGCCGAGGATCGCCACGTTGAGGGCGTCCGAGCCGCGGCCGGGGATGTCGGCCGCCGTGAGCCGCGGCCACGACAGCGCGGTGCCGGCGGCCCCGGCCCCGAGGGCCGCGAGGAACGAGCGTCTGGCGAGGTCCGCCACGGGATCCACCTCTCTGCGCGCCGGGCTCCGTCACCCGACCTGACACGTGTCAGGTACGGTGCACGAGGAACCTGACACGTGTCAAGTGAGTCCGCGGACCGATCGGGGACGGGTGCTCAGAGAAGCCGCGAGCGCCAGGCTGCGACGTCGTCGAGGGTGACGTTGCCGCCGCACAGCACCACCGCGAGCCGCGCCGACGGGCCCACCCGCTCGACCACCCGGCGGGCCGCCACGACCGTGACGGCTGCCGCCGGCTCGGTCACCAGGTGCAGCGCGTCGGCCACCTCGACCAGGGCGGCCACCGCCTCGGCGTCGCTCACCAGCAGCACCTCCTCGGCGTGCCGGCGCGCGGCGTCGAGGGTCAGCGCGCTCACCCGCGGCGCACCCAGCGTCGAGGCGATCGAGGTGACCGCGACCTCGACCGGCTCGCCGGCGGCGAGGGCTCGGCTCATCGCGTCGGCGCCGACCGTCTCGACGCCCCACAGCCGCACGCCCGGACGCAGGGCCGACAGCACGGCGCCGGTGCCCGCGAGCAGCCCGCCGCCGCCGATCGAGACCACCACGTCGGTGACCTCGTCGGCCGCGAGCTGCTCGTGCAGCTCGAGCGCGGCGGTGCCCTGGCCGGCCACCACCTCGGCGTCGTCGAAGGGGTGCACGAAGGTGGCCCCGAGCCCGGCGAGCCGCGCGGCCTCGGCGAACCCCTCGCCGATGGTGCCGACCTCGACGACGTCGGCGCCGTCGGCGCGGCAGCGCGCGAGGGTGGCGCGAGGCGCCGAGGCCGGCAGCACCACCGTGGCGCGCAGCCCGAGCACCCGGGCGGCGTGCGCGACCGCGAGCCCGTGGTTGCCGCCCGACACCGCCACCACCCCGGCCTCGCGGGCGGCCGGGTCGAGCCCGAGCATCCGCGCGAAGGCGCCCCGGACCTTGAACGACCCGCTGTGCTGCAGCACCTCGAGCTTGGCCACGGCGGGCGCACCGACGAGGCGGTCGAGGGCGGCCGAGCGCAGCACGGGCGTGCGCACCACGTGCTCGGCGACCCGTGCGTGCGCCGCGCGCACGCCGGCGAGGTCGACCGGCCCCCCGGCGCCGGCGGTCGTCACGGCGTCGGCCTCGTGACCACGGCGCCCGGGGCCGAGGCCGCGCGGGCGAGCTCGACCAGCTCGTCGAGCGGGGCCGACCCGGTGACCACGACGGTGCGGGCGGCCTCGTCGAGCACCAGGCTGGTGCGCGCCGGGTCGACGCTCTCGACCACCTGCCAGGCGACGCCGTCGACGTCCTGCGTGCTCGCCTCGGTGCCGTCGGACGTCACCCGCTGGAGCCAGGCCTCGGTCGCGCCCCCGGCGACCTCGAGGCCGGCGTACTCCTGCGACGGCGTGAGGTAACCGACGTGCCACGACGCCGGCTGCTCCTGGTCGGGCCGCTCGCGCCGCGCGCTGGTCGCCTCCCACCCCTCGCCGAGGTCGGGCAGCAGCACCGGCACGTCGTCGGCGGCGACCGCGACCTCGATCGCGCCGTCGAGGTCGACCGGCTGCGTGACCGGCGAGTCCGGCTGGGGCAGCACGAGGTAGACACCGGCGACGACGACCCCGATCGCCGCGAGGGTCAGGACGACGTCGCGCACCGAGAAGGCGCCGCGGGCGCGTGGCGGCGGACCCGGCCGCCGGTCGGACGTGGTGCTCACCCTGCCCATGCTCCCAGGCGGCGCCGATAGCATCGCGGCGCGTCCCCCGTCCGTCCCCCCGTCCGTCCCACCGAGCGCCACCCACGAGAGGGCACCCGTTGAGCCAGATCCCCGACAGCCTCGCCGTCCCGCGCGAGGCACCCGACCGCAACCTCGGGCTCGAGCTGGTCCGGGTCACCGAGGCGGCCGCGATGGCCGCGGGGCGCTGGGTCGGGCGCGGCGACAAGAACGGCGCCGACGGCGCCGCGGTCAACGCGATGCGGACGCTGATGAGCACCGTCGAGATGAACGGCGTGGTCGTCATCGGCGAGGGCGAGAAGGACGAGGCGCCCATGCTCTTCAACGGCGAGCGCGTCGGCGACGGCACGGGCGCCGACTGCGACGTCGCCGTCGACCCGATCGACGGCACCCGGCTCACCGCGCTCGGCATGACCAACGCGATCAGCGTGATCGCCGTCGCCGAGCGCGGCACCATGTACGACCCCAGCGCGGTGTTCTACATGGACAAGCTGGCGACCGGCCCGGCCGCGGCCGAGGTGGTCGACATCCGGCTGCCGGTCCAGGAGAACGTGCGGCGCCTGGCCCGGGCGAAGGGCACCGAGCCGCAGGACGTCACGGTCGTGCTGCTCGACCGACCGCGCCACGAGCGCCTCGCCGCCGAGATCCGCGAGGCCGGGGCCCGGATCAAGTTCATCACCGACGGCGACGTCGCCGGGGCGATCATGGCCGCCCGCGACGGCACCGGCGTCGACCTCATGCTCGGCATCGGCGGTACGCCCGAGGGCATCATCGCCGCCTGCGCGATCAAGTGCCTCGGCGGCGTCCTCCAGGGTCGGCTGTGGCCGCAGGACGACGACGAGCGCGCCAAGGCCCTCGACGCCGGGCTCGACCTCGACGCCGTGCTCACCACCGACGACCTGGTGCGCAGCGACAACTCCTACTTCGTCGCCACCGGCATCACCGACGGCGAGCTGCTCAAGGGCGTGCGGTACGGCGGCGAGGTCGTGCGCACCCAGTCGCTGGTGATGCGCTCGAAGTCGGGGACGATCCGCGTGGTCGACTCCGAGCACCACCTGTCCAAGCTGCGCGCCTACGCGTCGGTCGACTTCGACCACGCCACCTGAGAGGGCCCGCCATGAGCACCGTCACCGTGGTCGGCGAGGCGCTGGTCGACGTCGTCGTGGCCGCCGACGGGTCCACGTCCGAGCACGTCGGCGGCAGCCCGGCCAACGTCGCGCTGACCCTCGGCCGGCTCGGCCACGAGGCCCACCTGCTCACCCGGCTGGGCGAGGACGAGCGCGGGGTGCGCGTGACCGAGCACCTCGCCGCCTCGCACGTGCACCTCGTGCGCGGCTCGCACGCCGGCGGGCCGACGACCACCGCGATCGCGACCATCGGCCCCGACGGCGCCGCCACCTACGCGTTCGACCTGCACGTCGACCTGCCCGACCCGCTGCCCGCGCCGGTCGGGGGCAGCACCTGCGTGCACACCGGCTCGTTCGCCGCGCTGCTCGACCAGAACGCGCCCCAGGTGCTGGCGCTGCTGCGGCGCTGCGCGCGAGGTCGCGACCACCTCCTACGACCCCAACATCCGGGCCGGCGTGCTGGGGTCCGCCGCCGAGGTCCGACCCCGGGTCGAGGCGCTGGTGGAGGTCGCCGACGTGGTGAAGCTCAGCGACGAGGACGCCCACTGGCTCGCCCCGGCACGCCGCCGATCGAGCTGGCCCGCCAGTGGCAGCGCCGCGGCCCGGCGCTGGTCGTGGTCACCCGCGGGGCCGAGGGCGCGCTCGCCGCCACCGCGGCGGGGACGGTCGAGATCGCCTCGGCCACCACCACGTGGCCGACACGGTGGGCGCGGGCGACTCGTTCAGCGGGGCGCTGGTGCACGCGCTGTCGCTGCGCGACCTGCTCGGTGCCGACCGCCGCGCCGACCTGCGAGCCATCGACCTGCCCACCACGCACGACGTGCTCGAGCTCGCGGCGCGCGTCGCGGCCGTCACCGTCTCGCGCCCCGGCGCGGACCCGCCCTGGCTCAGCGAGCTGGGCTAGCGAACCAGAGGCAGGGCCCCGGCTCCGGTCGGTTCCGGCGCGCCGAGCGAGGGAGCGCCAGCGAGCGAGTCGAGGTGGGAGGAACCGACCCCTCGTGCAGCCGGGGCAGCGCGAGCGTCAGCGAGCCAGAGGCACAGCTCCTGGGCCCGGGCGTCCGCCGACCTCGCGCGGCTCGACGAGATGGTCTGCTGCGCAGCGCATCTCGAGGTGCACCGGCTCGTCGCAGCCGCGGTGCACGAACTCGGCGGCCGGGCCCGCCTCGTCGGCCAGGTACCGGTCGCCCCAGGCCATCAGCGCCACGAGCACGGGGTAGGCGTCGAGGCCCTTGTCGGTGAGCCGGTACTCGTAGCGCGTCCGCGCGCCCGGCTCGCGGTACGGCTCGCGGCGCAGCACCCCGGCCGCGACGAGGTCGTCGAGGCGGTCGCTCAGCACCTGCCGCGGCACGGCCGTGCGCACCCGCATGTCCTCGAACCGGCGCACGCCCTGGAACACCTCGCGCATCACCAGGAACGTCCACCGCTCCCCCATCAGCGCCAGGGTGCGGCCGATCGAGCAGTTCTCGGTGGACCAGCGCAGCGCCTCGGGCTTCACGTCCACCAGGCTAGGTCTGGTTGACAGACCCAGACAACCCCAGCAGGCTGCGTCCATGACGCAGACGCAGCGCGAGCGCACCTACACCTGGCAGGACCCCGCGGCGAGCGCGCCCGCGATCGGGCGCCTCAGCGGGCTGGAGGTGTTCGAGGCGATCGGCGCCGGCACGCTCCCCCGTCCGCCCGTCATGGACACGCTCGGGCTCGACCCGGTCGAGTTCTCGTACGGGCGCGTGGTGTTCGCCCTGCGGCCGCAGGAGTTCCACCTCAACCCGCTGGGGACGGTGCACGGCGGCGTGCTCGCGACGATGCTCGACACCGGGGCGGCGTGCGCGGTGCACACCACCCTGCCCGTCGGCGTCGGCTACACGACGGTCGACCTGAACTGCACCTACCTGCGTCCGGTGCGGGCGGGCGGCGACGAGCTGCGCGTGGTCGGCACCGTGCTGTCGCGCGGACGGCGCACCGCGCTCGGCCAGGCGCAGGTGCTCGACGCCCGCGACCGGCTGGTGGCGCACGCCACCTCGACCTGCCTGCTGATGGCGGTGGACGGGACGGACCTAGGCTGAAGGCGTCCCACCCGCCAGACCGCAGGAGACGGCCGTGCCCGAGTTCGACTACACCGACATGCTGCCGACCGGTGAGGACGGCACGCAGTACCGGCTGCTCACGACCGAGGGCGTGCGCACGGTCGAGGGTCCCGACGGGCGCTCGTTCCTGGAGGTCTCGGGCGAGGCGCTGCGGCTGCTGGCCGACGAGGCGATGCACGACATCGCGCACTACCTGCGGCCCGCGCACCTGGCGCAGCTGCGGCGCATCATCGACGACCCCGAGGCCTCGGCCAACGACGCGTTCGTCGCCCTCGACCTGCTGAAGAACGCCAACATCGCCGCCGCCGGCGTCCTGCCGATGTGCCAGGACACCGGCACCGCGATCGTGATGGGCAAGCGCGGCGGGCAGGTGCTGCGTCCGCTCGACGACCCGTACGGCACCGACGAGGAGGCCCTGTCGCGGGGCGTCTTCGACGCCTACACGCGGCTGAACCTGCGCTACTCGCAGCTCGCGCCGCTGACGATGTGGGACGAGAGGAACACCGGCTCGAACCTGCCCGCGCAGCTCGAGCTCTACGCCGACACCAAGCCCGGCCACGAGCAGCAGTACGAGCTGCTCTTCATGGCCAAGGGCGGCGGCTCGGCGAACAAGTCGTTCCTGTACCAGGAGACCAAGGCGGTGCTGAACCCGCAGCGGATGCTCGCGTTCCTCGACGAGAAGCTGCGCTCGCTCGGCACGTCGGCCTGCCCGCCGTACCACCTGGCGGTCGTCGTGGGCGGCACCAGCGCCGAGTTCGCGCTGAAGACGGCCAAGTACGCGTCCGCCAAGTACCTCGACACGCTGCCCACGGAGGGCTCGCCGTCGGGCCACGCGTTCCGCGACCTCGACCTCGAGCTGCAGGTGCTCGAGCTGACGCGGGGGTTCGGCATCGGCGCGCAGTTCGGCGGCAAGTACTTCTGCCACGACGTCCGCGTCGTGCGGCTGCCGCGGCACGGCGCCTCCTGCCCGGTGGCGATCGCCGTGTCGTGCTCGGCCGACCGGCAGGCCCGGGCGCGGATCACGGCCGAGGGGGTGTTCCTCGAGCAGCTCGAGCGCGACCCGGCGCAGTTCCTGCCCGACACCACCGACGAGCACCTCGACGCCGGCGACGACGTCGTCCAGATCGACCTCGACCGGCCGATGGCCGAGGTGCTCGCCGAGCTGTCCAAGCACCCGGTGAAGACGCGCCTGTCGCTCACCGGCTCGCTCGTGGTGGCCCGTGACATCGCGCACGCCAAGATCAAGGAGCTGCTCGACGCCGGCCAGCCGATGCCGCAGTACCTCAAGGACAACGCGGTCTACTACGCCGGCCCCGCCAAGACGCCGGAGGGCTACGCGTCCGGCTCGTTCGGGCCCACCACCGCGGGCCGGATGGACTCCTACGTCGAGCAGTTCCAGGCGGCCGGGGGCTCGATGGTGATGCTGGCCAAGGGCAACCGCTCCCAGCAGGTCACCGACGCGTGCCGGGCGCACGGCGGCTTCTACCTCGGCTCGATCGGCGGCCCCGCCGCGCGGCTCGCGCAGGACTGCATCACCAAGGTCGAGGTGCTCGAGTACCCCGAGCTCGGCATGGAGGCGGTCTGGCGGATCGAGGTGAAGGACTTCCCGGCGTTCGTCGTGGTCGACGACAAGGGCAACGACTTCTTCGCCTCGACGTCGAAGCCGGTGGCGATGACGATCCAGCGGCGGGCCGACGTCGACGCCTGAGCCGCCGTCCGGGTGACACCGGCACCGCAGCCGGTACGCAGCGTCACCGCGAGGAGTACCGTCCGGCCCACGGGGCACCGGGAGGAGGCCCTCGTGCGCGGTCGACGACTTCTCGTGACGGCCCTGCTCGTCGGCCTGGCCACGACCGCCCTGGCCTCCGCCGGGCCCCGGGTGCAGGCGGCGCAGGGCAGCGTGCACCTGACCGCCTCGGGCGACTTCGGGACGACCACGAACACCACCCGGGTGCTGGACGCCATCGGTGCCTCCCCCGCCGACCTGCACCTCGCGCTGGGCGACCTGTCCTACGGCGCGACCGGTGCCGAGCAGGCGTGGTGCGACTACGTGACCTCTCGGGTGGGTGCCGGTTTCGCGTTCGAGCTCGTGGCGGGCAACCACGAGAGCGACGGCGAGAACGGCAACATCAACGACTTCTCCGCGTGCCTGCCGAACCAGCTCCCCGGGGTCGTCGGCACCTACGGCCGGCAGTGGTACGTCGACGTCCCGGCCACGGCGCCGGTGGCGCGGCTCGTCATGATCTCGCCGGGGATCACGTTCCCCTCCGGCACAGCCGGTTACGCGCAGGGCTCGCCCGAGTACGACTGGACGGCGGACGCGATCGACGGCGCCCGCCAGGCCGGGTTGCCGTGGGTGGTCGTGGGGATGCACCACCCGTGCCTGAGCACGGGCCGGTACACGTGCCTGGCGGGGCCCGACATCACGAACCTGCTCCTGGAGCGCCGCGTCGACCTCGTCCTGTCGGGGCACGAGCACCTCTACCAGCGCTCGAGCCAGCTCGCGCTGGGTGCGTCGTGCCCGGTGCTGACCCCTGGCACGTACGAACCGGGGTGCGTCGTCGACACCGACTCCGACCTGGTGCGGGGCGCCGGCACGGTCTTCGCGACCGTCGGCACCGGCGGCGTGCCGCTGCGGGAGGTGGACCTCGCCGACCCCGAGCAGCCCTACTTCGTCGCCTGGTCGGGTGCGAACGCCAGCCCGTCGCACGGCTCGCTCGACCTGGTGGTCGAGCCCGACCGGCTGACCGCGCGGTTCGTGCCGGCCACCGGCACGTACGTCGACGCGTTCACCGTCGCGACCGGCGAGCAGACCGGACCGTGGGCGGCGGACTCGTTCTCCCGCGACGTCTCCAGCGGCTTCGGCGTGGCGGACGCGGGAGGCGCGTGGACGGTGACGGGCCCGCAGGGCTCGACCTCGGTGCAGCAGGGTGCCGGGCACATCGCCCTGGCCGCTCCCGGCGCCAGGGTCACCGCCGCGCTGAGCCCGCCGCCCCGCGCCGACACGGACGTCGTCGTCACGCTGTCCAGTGACAGGACGCCCTCGGGCGCCGTGCTGTCGGGGTGGGTGCAGGGCCGACGGGTCGAGGGCGCGGGTGGGTACCACGCGAGGGTGCGGTGGTCCTCGAACGGGGTCGCGACCATCGCCGTCGCCAGGTCGACGGCGGGGGGTGCCGAGACGATGCTCGGCTCGGCGCCGCGGTTGCCGGGGACGGTGGCCCCGGGCGACCGGCTCCGGGTGCGCGTCCAGGTCACCGGCACCGCACCCACGCTGGTACGGGCGAAGATCTGGCGCGTGGGCGAGGTCGAGCCGTCGACGTGGCGGGTGAGCGCGACCGACACGACCCCCGCGCTGCAGACCTCCGGCGGCCTCGGGATCGTGGCGCACCTGTCGAGCGGGGCGGGGAACGCTCCGGTCACGGTGTCGGTCGACGACCTGCTGGACCAGACCCCCTGAGGGCCCCGGGGCGCGACCGTCCGCCTACGCCTGCCCGGGTGCCGCCGGTCGTGACCGCACGTCGAACTCGCGGCGCGCCTTCTCGGCGACCCGGCGGGTGATGGCGAGGTCGATCGCGCCGCCCACCGCGGCACCGACCACCGGGATCGCCCGACCCGCCGTCGTGCCCGCGACCCGGGTCGCGATCACGCCGCCGCCCTTGCCCGTCGCCACCCGGGTGGCGACCCGCGCCGCGGCTCGTGCCTGCACCTTCGGGATGACGCTGCGCGCCGCGCGCTCGCCCACGTCCCGCGCGACCTTCTGGGCGCCGGCGGAGGCGCCGCTCGCCCCGACCAGGTGCGCGATCCGGTCGCGGACGAGCGGGTCGTCGAGGTCGTGGCCGTGGGCGTGCGCGATCGCGGCCACCAGCCGCGCCTGCACGAAGAACGCGGCCGCCGTCGCCGGAGCGAGCCCGGCGAGCGCGGTGACGAGCCCGCCGACCCCCGAGACCGCGCCCTGCACGGTGGCCTGCGTGACCTGGCCGCGCACCACGCGGTCGACCACGGCGTGGGTGTGCAGCCCCTTGCGGTACAGCGGGTCGACCAGCTCGCGAGCCCCCTTGAACGGACCGATGCCCTCGATGGCGTGCTGCACGACCCGGTGCAGGATGCCGTCGAAGGAGAAGTCGTCCCGCTTCTGCACCGCGTCCATGCCGCCACCCTGCCACGCCCGCCGCGACGGCGCGGGCGCACCGCTGGCAGGATGCGGCGCGTGAGCGGCACCGAGACCCGACCGTCGACGCCCGGCGAGGCCTGGCAGGAGATGCTGGCCGGCAACGACCGGTTCGTGCGCGACTCTCCGCTGCACCCCGGCCAGAACGCCGAACGGCGCACCGAGCTCACCGACGCCCAGAAGCCGTTCGCCCTCGTCTTCGGGTGCGGCGACTCGCGGGTGGCGGCCGAGATCGTCTTCGACCGCGGGCTCGGCGACCTGTTCGTCGTGCGCACCGCGGGCCACGTGGTCGACACCAGCGTGCTCGGGTCGGTCGAGTTCGCCGTGGCCCAGCTCGAGGTGCCGCTCGTCGTCGTCCTCGGTCACGACCGGTGCGGCGCCGTCCGCGCCTCGCTCGACGCCGTCGACTCCGGCCGGATGCCCGGCGGGTACCTGCGCGACCTGGTCGAGCGGGTGACGCCGTCGATCCTCGCCGCCCGCGCGCAGGGCGCGGCCGACGCCGACGACGTGCTGGTCGAGCACGTGCGCCAGACCACCCGGCTGCTGCACGACCGCTCCACCCTGGTCTCGGACGCCGTCCGCGGTGGCCGGCTCGCGATCGTGGGCACCGTCTACGACCTCGCCGAGGGGCGCGTGCGCCCCGTCGACCTCATCGGCGAGGTCGAGGCACCCTCGATCTGAGCGCGCCGAGCGGCACCAGCCGCGGTGTGCGGGCGGCGTAGACCTCGTACGCGGCGCCGTGGCGGGCGCGCAGCCGGCGCTCCTCGGCCGCCGCCTTGACGTGCAGCACGCCGGACAGCGCCACGAGCGCCGCCAGCGGCTCGGGGCGGCGCCGCAGCACCGCGGCGCCGGTCGCCGCCGCGAGCAGACCGGCGTACAGCGGGTGCCGGGCCAGCGCGTACGGGCCGTCGGTGCGCAGCGCCGAGCCGGCGGGGGGCTCGACCCGCGGCGTCAGCCCGTCGCCCAGGCGGGCGCCGGACGCGGCGGCCAGCGCGGCCCCGCCGAGCACCAGAGCACCCGCGCCGGCGCGGACCACGCCCGGCAGCCCCCAGCGGGCGCGTCCGGGCCAGGCGATCGCGGCCAGCGAGGTCAGCTGCGCAGCCACCAGCAGGTCGGAGGGGTCCGGGCGCCGCGGGCGGGAGGTCTGCACCCGCCGTAGCCTGCCAGCATGAGCGACGACGAGGGAGAGGTCCGGGTCGAGCACGACACGATGGGCGAGGTGCGGGTCCCCGCCCGCGCGCTCTACGGAGCGCAGACCCAGCGCGCGGTCGAGAACTTCCCGATCAGCGGCCAGCCGGTGCCGGCCGGTCTGGTGCGCGCCATGGGTCAGGTGAAAGCCGCTGCGGCGGCGACGAACCGGGAGCTCGGCGTCCTCGACGAGGACGTCGCGGAGGTGATCGAGCAGGCTGCGCTCGAGGTCGCCGACGGCGACCACGGCGAGCACTTCCCCGTCGACGTGTTCCAGACCGGCTCGGGCACGTCGTCGAACATGAACGCCAACGAGGTGATCGCCCGGCTCGCCGGCCGGGCGCTGGGCCGCGACGTGCACCCGAACGACGACGTGAACGCCTCGCAGTCGAGCAACGACACCTTCCCGACCGCCGTGCACCTCGCGGTCGCGACCGGGGTGGTCGACGAGCTCGTGCCCGCGCTCGAGCACCTCGCCGGCGTGCTCGACGAGAAGGCCTCCGCCACCGCCGATCTGGTCAAGGCCGGGCGCACGCACCTGATGGACGCCACCCCGGTGACCCTCGGCCAGGAGCTCGGCGGCTACGCGGCGCAGGTGCGGCGCGGCGTCGAGCGGCTGCAGGCGGCGCTGCCGCGGCTGGCCGAGGTGCCCCTCGGCGGCACGGCGGTCGGCACCGGCATCAACACCCCGGACGGGTTCGCGGCGCGCGTGGTCGAGATCCTCGCCGAGCGCACCGGCCTGCCCGTCACCGAGGCGCGCGACCACTTCGAGGCGCAGGGTGCGCGCGACGCCCTGGTCGAGGCCTCGGGCGCCCTGCGCACGATCGCGGTCTCGCTCACCAAGGTCTGCAACGACCTGCGCTGGATGGGGTCCGGCCCCACCGCCGGGCTCGCCGAGATCCACCTCCCCGACCTGCAGCCGGGCTCGTCGATCATGCCCGGCAAGGTGAACCCGGTCGTCCCCGAGGCGGTGCTGCAGGTGTGCAGCCAGGTCGTCGGCAACGACGCCGCGGTGGCCTGGGCGGGCGCCTCCGGCGCGTTCGAGCTCAACGTCCAGGTGCCGGTGATGGCGCGCAACCTGCTCGAGTCGGTGACGCTGCTGGCCAACGCCTCGCGGCTGCTCGCCGACCGGTGCGTCGCCGGGCTCGAGCCCGACGTCGAGCGGATGCGGCGCTACGCCGGCTCCTCGCCGTCGGTCGTCACGCCGCTGAACCGGCACATCGGCTACGAGAACGCGGCGAAGATCGCCAAGCACGCCGTGGCAGAGGGCATCACGGTGCGCGAGGCGGTCGTCGCGCTGGGTTTCGTCGAGCGGGGCGAGCTCGACCGAGGAGCAGCTCGACGCCGCCCTCGACGTCGACTCGATGACGGGGCGCTCCCCCACGCCGTGACCGACGATCTCGCGGCGCTCGTCGCGCGCGTCCCGCGTGGCTGGACGCGCGTGACGTACCGAGGTCGGTCGTGGGGGTTGTCACGCGGCGACCACGCGGGCGGGCGGAGCGTGTTCGTCGAGGCCGACGAGCTCGGCGGCCCCGGCCGGCTGAGCACCAACGTGTGGTTCACCGCCGGCGGCGCGCTGCTGCGCCCGTGCGAGGTGCCCGCCGGGGAGGTGCTGGCGTTCCTGCGCGGCTGGCAGGTGCCGTGACCCGGTCGACCGCGAGCGCTCAGTACCAGTTGTTGCTCTGGCTGTGCGACCACGCCGAGCAGGGGGTGCCGTACACGTCGTCGATGTAGGCCAGGCCCCACCGGATCTGCGTGGCCGGGTTGGTCTCCCAGTCCGAGCCCATCGTCGACATCTTGGAGCCCGGCAGCGCCTGCGGGATGCCGTACGCGCTGGAGGTCGGGTTGTCGGCGTCCCAGCGCCAGCCGCTCTCCTTGGTCCACAGGCTGTCGAGGCAGTCGAACTGCTCGCCGCTCCAGCCGCGGTCGCCGACCAGGGTGCGCGCGAGGCCGCGCGGGTCGCGCTGGGCGTCGCGGCTGGCCTGCTCGGCGGCGGCGGCCCGGGCGGCCTCGGCCGCCTCGGCGGCGGCCTGCGCGGCGGCTGCCTGGGCAGCAGCGGCGGCGGCCTCCGCCTGCTGCTCGGCCACGAGGGCGGCCCGCTCGTCCATGGCCTCCTGCGCCACGGCGTCGCCGGCGTCGGCCGAGGCCTGCGCGGACGCCGACGCGAGCACGTCGTCCGGCAGCGGCGTCGGGTGCGACCACGCCGCCTGGGCGGCGTCGGGGGCGGCCGCGGTCTGGGGGGTCACGAGCAGGGCGGCGCCGGTGGCACCGAGCACCGCGAGGGTGGCGGCCGCCGAGAACAGCGGACGCCTGACGAGCGAGTGGAGCACGAACTGCCTTCCTCAGGCCCACCGGCGCACGCGGGGGCACGACCACCCCGCCGCAGGACCGTGCGACGGGGTGCGTCGCGGCATGCAGTGCGCTGGTCGGCGCGGCCCGGTCGGGGCCGCTCGGGGGGTGCTGACCGCCACCCACCATGCGCGGGCCGCCCCGCCCGTGTCCAATCCGTGACCTGGGGGGTGACCCCCGTCACGCCGCTCAGAGCGCGATGCCCTCCAGCATCTCGGTGACCAGCGCGGCGACCGGCGAGCGCTCGGAGCGGGTCAGCGTGACGTGGGCGAACAGCGGGTGGCCCTTGAGCGCCTCGATCACGGCGGCGACGCCGTCGTGGCGCCCGACGCGCAGGTTGTCGCGCTGGGCGACGTCGTGGGTGAGCACGACCCGGGAGTTCTGGCCGATGCGGCTGAGCACGGTGAGCAGCACGTTGCGCTCCAGCGACTGGGCCTCGTCGACGACCACGAACGCGTCGTGCAGGCTGCGGCCGCGGATGTGGGTCAGGGGCAGCACCTCGAGCATGCCGCGGTCCATGACCTCCTCGACGACCTCCTGGCTCACCAGCGCCCCGAGGGTGTCGAAGACGGCCTGCGCCCACGGCCCCATCTTCTCGTTCTCGTTGCCGGGCAGGTAGCCGAGGTCCTGGCCACCCACGGCGTAGAGCGGACGGAACACCACGACCTTGCGGTGCAGCCGGCGCTCCATCACGGCCTCCAGGCCCGCGCACAGGGCCAGCGCCGACTTGCCGGTGCCGGCCCGCCCGCCGAGCGACAGGATGCCGACCTCGTCGTCGAGCAGCAGGTCGACCGCGATCCGCTGCTCCGCGCTGCGGCCGTGCACGCCGAACACGTCGCGGTCGCCGCGCACCAGGCGCACGCTCTTGTCGGGGGTGACCCGGCCGAGGGCCGACCCGCGCGAGGACAGCAGCACCAGGCCGGTGTGGCAGGGCAGCTCGGCCGCCTCGGGGAGCTCGACGCTCTCGTGCTCGTACAGGTGCGCCATCTGCTGCTCGCTGACGTCGAGCTCGGCCATGCCCGTCCAGCCCGAGTCGACGCTCAGCTCGGCGCGGTACTCCTCGGCGGTCAGCCCGACCGCCGAGGCCTTGACCCGCATCGGCAGGTCCTTGCTGACGACCGTCACGGCGCAGCCCTCGTCGGCGAGGTTCCTGGCCACGGCCAGGATGCGCGTGTCGTTGTCGCCGAGCCGGAACCCGGCCGGCAGCGCCGTCGGGTCGGTGTGGTTGAGCTCGACCCGCAGGGTGCCGCCGTCGGGCGTCGGCAGCGGGGCGTCCAGGCGCCCGTGCTCGACCCGCAGGTCGTCGAGCAGCCGCAGCGCCTCCCGCGCGAAGTACCCCAGCTCGGCGTGGTGCCGCTTGGCCTCGAGCTCGGTGATCACCACCACCGGGAGCACCACCTCGTGCTCGGCGAACCGCAGCGAGGCGCGCGGGTCGGACAGCAGCACGGAGGTGTCGAGGACGAACGTGCGTCGGGTGGTGCTCGTCAGGTCAGCGGCCATGTCGACTCCCTGCGGGCGCGGGCGCCCGGATCACTCGCGGGTGAGGGGCCGGGTCGGCCGTCCGGTGCGGGACGACGGACCGGGCCGCCCTCCCCGCGACCTGGTCCCGACCCCGTGGGGTCGGGCCTCAGCCGCAGCATCCGACGGGCCTCCCGAGCGGGCCGGCGCCAGACCGTCCCGCAGGACCGACGCTAGGACGGCCCCACCACCGCCGCCGTGCAACACGCCGCGCGTCACCCGCTGTTCACACGCGCGCCGTGCTCAGGCCCCGAAGCGGCGCTCGCGTCCGGCGTAGTCGCGCAGCGCGCGCAGGAAGTCGACCCGGCGGAAGTCGGGCCAGTACGCCTCGCAGAAGTAGAACTCCGAGTGCACGCTCTGCCAGAGCAGGAACCCGCCGATCCGCTGCTCGCCCGAGGTGCGGATCACCAGGTCGGGGTCGGGCTGGCCCTTGGTGTACAGGTGCTCGGCGATGTGCTCGACGTCGATCAGCTCAGCCACCTGCTCGAGGCTGCTGCCCTGCGAGGCGTGCTCGAGCAGCAGGCTGCGGACGGCGTCGGTGATCTCGCGGCGCCCGCCGTAGCCGATGGCCACGTTGACGTGCAGGCCCGGCACCGCGCGGGTGGCGTCCTCGGCCTCCTTGAGGCGCTCGGACAGCTCGGCCGGCAGCAGGTCGAGCGCCCCGACGGGGTGCACCTTCCAGCGCCGCGCCGCGACCAGGCGCCGCACGGCGCCGTCGATGATCGCCAGCAGCGGGTCGAGCTCGGCGGCGGGGCGGTTGAGGTTGTCGGGCGAGAGCATCCACAGCGTCACCACCTCGATGCCGACCTCCTCGCACCAGGTGAGGAACTCGAAGATCTTGTCGGCGCCTGCCTGGTGCCCGTGCGAGGCGTCGCCACCGGCGGCGCGGGCCCACCGCCGGTTGCCGTCGAGCATGATGCCGACGTGCCGCGGGACCTCCGCCGGGTCGAGCCGTGCGGCGAGCCGGCGCTCGTAGGCGCGGTACAGCGGGTGCGGCAGCCTCACCGGCGGACCCTCCTGCTCGCCCCGGCCCTGCTGCTCGACCCGGGCCTGGACGTCGTGCGGACACGTCACGGTAGCGGGGCCGGTACGGGGCGGCCGACAGGCGCGTGACCTTGCACACGACCTTCACCTACGGTCTCGTAGGTTACGGATTCGTAGGTTACTGTCGGGTCCATGAGCGAGGAGCCTGGCCTGGTGGGTCGCGCCGGAGACGCCGTCGAGCGAGCGGGCGACGCCGTCCGCGACGCCGCGGCCGCCGTCAAGCCGAGGCTGCGGGGCTGGCTGCACGCCGGCGCGTTCCCCGTGGTCGTCGCGGCCTCGATCGTGCTGGTCGTGCTGGCGCCCGACACCCGCTCGCGGGTGGCCTGCGCCGTCTTCGGTGCGGCCGCGGCCCTGCTGTTCGGCACCAGCGCGCTCTACCACCGCGGCAACTGGTCGCCGCGGGTGGCGGTGCTGCTCAAGCGCTTCGACCACTCCAACATCTTCCTCATCATCGCCGGCAGCTACACGCCGCTGACGCTGCTCCTGCTGCCCGCGGGCAAGGCCGAGGTGCTGCTCCTGCTGGTGTGGGGCGGCGCGCTGGCCGGCATCGCGTTCCGGGTGTTCTGGGTGAACGCGCCGCGCTGGCTGTACACCCCGATCTACATCGCGCTCGGCTGGGCGGCGGTCTTCTACCTGCCCGACTTCCTGCGCCACGGCGGCGTGGCCGTGCTGACCCTCGTCGTGGTCGGCGGCGTGCTCTACACCGTGGGAGGCGTGGTCTACGCGCTCAAGCGGCCCGATCCCTCGCCGCGCTGGTTCGGCTTCCACGAGGTGTTCCACGCCCTCACGATCGCCGCGTTCGTCGTGCACTACATCGCGATCTCGACGACGGTCTACTCCACGACGGGCGCGATCGCCTCGCCCTGACTCAGGCGAGGCCTGAGCCCAAGGCCTTGACGACCCGAGCCGCTCGGTCCTGCGTCAGGACGAGTGCGGACGTCGCCGACGCCACGAGCTGGCGACGGAGGATCTCGGGCCGCTGCTCACGCCACTCCAGCGCCAGGGCCGCCGCGGTGGTCGTACCGACCAGCGAGCAACTCGCGCGATAGCACTCCGACTGACGCGGGTCGAGATCCAGGTCGTCCAGGAGCTCGTCGATCGCGTCGCCGTACAGGAGGTCCGCGACCGAGCGTGCTTGCGTCCCAGGAACAGCAGCCCCGTCGTAGGCGTCGCGGTAGTCGTCGCGACCAGGATGCGACCGGTCGAGCGAGACGTACATCATCGACCACGGTGCCGTGCGGCGGTAGACGGACCTCGAGACCCGACGGCAGCGGCAGGTCGAGTGACAGCGGAACGCCTCGTCGTCCCCCCGCGCGTCGAGCCCGTCGGGGCGCGATCGAGGTGATGCACGCCCCGGCGGCTCCTCGACCGCGCCGAAGGGGATGACATCGACGGGAACGCCCGCGATCCGATACCGGACACCGTTGTCGCCCACGGGGACGCGCCCGTCGACGACGCGGTTGTACGCGGACCAGTTCCGTACGGCGATCGCGACGTCGACGTCGCTGGTCGTCCGGGTGCTCCCCTCGTGGCCAAGGGCACCGTGCAAGATGTCCCGGGCCTGGGCGCCGACGATCATCACATCGGCCGCCGCGACGTCACTGCTTGCGACGATGTCCTCCGCGACGGCATCGACGAGTTCAAGCACCTGAGGCCTGCACCGGGACATGTCAGGAGTGAGCATCGGCCCCGACCATCTCGCGTTCGACCTGCAGTTGACGTGGCTCTCGTGAGGCCGCGAGATCGGCTCGGAGCAGGAGATCCGGCACCCGCCGTCCGCGTGCTGGTCCGACCGGCGCGTCCGCTCAGGGCCGCGTCACTGCTCCCAGAACCGGCGCCGTAGAAAGACGTTCGGTGGCCTGTCGGTCCGCCACGATGACGGATGATCCATTCTCGCTTGATCTCGAGACGTAGATCGTGGCAGTGGTGCCGGAGATGAGCTCGCTGACGGCGGCCTCGCCATCACCTCACCGTCGACGTCGTCCAGAGCGTCGTCGGGTGCGTGGCGTGGAACGCTCCGAGGTCGAGAGTCGGCCTCGAACTGGGGTAGCTCGCCACCGGGCGCGGACCACTCGCGGGACTCCGGGTTGCGATCCGCGTGCCGCCCGCCCCGACGCGGCGTCACCCGCCCGCGCACCTCGTGTGCCATCCGCACGAGGGGGTCGAGGTCGTCGTCGGAGTGGATGAACCGCTCCCATGCCGAGAGCTTGTGCCGGATGAGCTCGGCACCTTCGGGTGGCGCGTAGACGATCTCGCGGGTCTCCGGGTTGGCGATGCGCGTGCCAGGCACCGCCCGGACGGGCATCTCCCGACCGTGGAGCTCGGAGCAGATCCGGACGGCCGTGGTCGATGTCAGCGGACACGACGTGCCGCGCGTGGTCGGACAGCACCTGCTCGACGACCCGCAGCTGCTCAGGATCCGGGATCCCGTGCGCGCGCAGGGCAGCCACCCCCACGATCAGGGCCTTCCACAGCGCCCAGCCGCGGGCCCGCGCCCGGCGTCGATGCCCGCCCGTCCGTCAGCCGTCACGGCGTCCACCGTGCAGGCCGACGGCAGCCCGTCGCACCTGCTCTCGCGGTCAGGTGACCAGCGGCGGGGGTGGGTCGTCGTCGGTCGCGACCTGCTCCTCGGTCGCCGGCTCCTGGGTCGCCTGCTCCTCGCGGCCGGCGGCCTCCTCCTCGCGGCGGCGCTCCTGGTCCTCGCGGAACCGCATCCGGCGCAGGCGGCGCACCAGGTCGAGGACCAGCAGCACGGTCGCCACCGCCACCGCGAAGGTGGCCAGGAAGCCGACCAGGCCGGGGCTCACGCTGAGCGGGTCGAGCTCGTCGCTGGTGGGGTTCGGCACCGGTACGGCCCCCAGCAGGCCGAGCACCTGGGTCACGTCGCGCCGCCGTCGCGGACGCCGGCGAACAGGTCGTCCTCGACGTCGTCGGGGACGGGAAGCACCGACCGGCCGAGCTCGTACTCCTCCCACGGCCACACCTGCGCCTGGCGCTCGGTGGACAGCGTGAAGAACGAGCCATCCGGGTCGATCTGGGTGGCGTGCGCGAGGAGTGCCTGGTCGCGCACCGGGAAGTACTCGGCGCACTCGATCCGGGCGTGCACCGGACGCGGCTCGCGGTCCTCCCAGCGCGAGAGCCACTCGCCGTAGGGCGACTCGACGCCGTCGGCGGTGAGCGCCTCGTGGAAGGCGGTGACGCGGGTGCGGCTGAAGGTCTGGTTGTAGTAGATCTTCAGCGGCTGCCACGGCTCGCCGGCGGAGGGGAAGCGTCCCGGGTCGCCCGCGGCGTCGAACGCCTCCATCGACACCTTGTGGCACATGATGTGGTCAGGGTGCGGGTAGCCGCCGTTCTCGTCGTACGTGGTCATCACGTGCGGGCGGAACTCGCGCACCACCCGCACCAGCGCCTCGGTGGTGACCTCGAGCGGCTCGAGCGCGAAGCAGCCCTCGGGCAGCGGGGGCAGCGGGTCGCCCTCGGGCAGCCCGGAGTCGACGAAGCCGAGCCAGACGTGCTGCACGCCGAGCACCTCGACAGCCGCGGCCATCTCGCGGCGGCGCACCTCGGTGATGTCGCGCAGCACCTCGGGGTCGTCCTTGAGGCGGGGGTTGAGGATGTCGCCGCGCTCGCCGCCCGTGCACGACACGACCATCACCTCGACCCCCTCGGCGACGTACTTCGCCATCGCCGGCGCGCCCTTGGAGGACTCGTCGTCGGGGTGGGCGTGCACGCACATCAGCCGCAGCGCCTCGCCGGGCGCGGGCAGGCTGGGGTGCCGGCTCGCGCTCGGGCCGGCGGTGGGGCTCGCGGAGGAACCGGTCACGGTGGTCGTACTCCCGTCGGTCATGATGGACGTGCTGCTCGCAACCACCCATTCTGACCCCCACGAGGACCGACGTGACCGACGCCCCCGCCGCGCGGCCCGCGGACCGCTACGGCGACCTGCGCCCGAGCTGGCACCGCACGGCCGCTCGCGCGGCCAGCGCGCTGGTCGCGCTCGTCGGGCTGGGCTGGGTCGCGTGGGTCGGCATCGGCGTCGCCGACCGTGACGTGCGGTGGCAGGACGTCGGTTTCCGGCTCGATGCCGGCGAGGACGGCGACCCCGCCGCCGCCGCTGTCGAGGTGACCTTCGACGTCACCGTCTACGAGGGCACCACCGCCACCTGCACCGTCCGGGCACTGAGCTCGGGCTTCGCCGTCGTCGGCCAGGTCGAGGTGCCGGTCGAGGTCGAGCCCGACCGCCGCACCGTCCGCCAGCGCGCGATCGTGCTGGTCACCGAGCCGGCCGTCAGCGGCGGTGTCGAGGACTGCACGGTCCCCTGAACCGGCGCCGCGCCGTCCACCAGGGTGACGACCGGCGCCGCACTTGTTAGTGTGGACGTTTCCCACGGCGCCCCGGGTCCCCTCCGTGGGACCCGACGAGGCCACGCCGAGCAGCTCCGCGTGACGCCACTGCGGTACGGCACGGCCGGATCCACCACCAGCACAGGAGAGACCATGAGCGAGACGACGACGAGCGCCACCTGGTTCACCAAGGACGACTTCGCGCGCCTCACCGAGGAGCTGCGCGGCCTTCGCGCGGAGCGCAGCACCGAGATCGCCCAGCGCATCTCCGAGGCCCGCGACGAGGGCGACCTGAAGGAGAACGGCGGCTACCACGCCGCCAAGGAGGAGCAGGGCAAGATGGAGGCCCGCGCCCGCCAGCTCGAGGCGCTGCTGCGCGACGCCTTCGTCGAGGCGGTCGCCGACGACGGCGTCGTCAAGCCCGGCATGGTCGTCGTCGCCGAGGTCGGTGGTCGCGAGATGACGTTCCTGTACGCGCACCGCGAGAACGAGCCGACCGACCTCGAGGTGTTCAGCGACACCTCCCCCCTCGGGTCGGCGATCCTCGGCCACAAGGCCGGCGACACCGTCGACTTCGAGGCCCCCAACGGCCGCAACGTGCCCGTGAAGGTCGTCAGCGCCACGCCGTACGCCGGCTGACGAGCGCACCCCCCGCGCCACCTCACGAAGGGCCCCGCACCGACCGGTGCGGGGCCCTTCGTCGTCGCGCGCCAGCGGGCGGACGGGTGTGCGGCATCGACCGAAGGGACGAGACGAGGTCGACCGAAGCGGCTCGGGAGCAAGGCCCGGTCGGGTCTGCCGCGGGTCGGGCGGGCGGGAGGACTCTCGGACCCGACGCCGACCGGACCCGCCGGTCCCGCCAGAACCGAGGAGTCCCAGATGACCAGCAAGCTCATCGCCCGCTTCCGCTCCGACGAGGGCGCCACCGCCGTCGAGTACGGCCTGATGGTCGCGCTGATCGCCGTCATCATCATCGGCGCCGTCACAGCGCTCGGTGTCAACGTGGCGGCCACCTTCGCCGCGGCCGCTGCCGCCATCTGATCGTGCTTCCGTGCCGGGGACCTCGGGTCCCCGGCACGACGCGCACCACGTACCGAAGGAGTGCACACGTGCACGACGACAACGGGGCCACGGCGGTCGAGTACGCGCTCATGGTCGGGCTCATCGCCGTCATCATCACGGCCGGCGTGACCGCCTTCGGCCTCGGCGTCCAGGGCTTGTTCACCCTGGTCCCGGTCGGACTCTAGGTGAGGTCGATGAGGCAGCCTGGCTCGCGCGAGGGCGGCGCGGCAGCGGTCGAGCTGGCCCTCGTGCTGCCGATCCTGCTGCTCCTCGTCTTCGGCATCGTCGACTTCGGGCGGGCGCTGAACCTCCAGATCACCCTCACCCAGGCCGCCCGCGAAGGCGTACGACCGGCGGCGCTACGGCAGCCGACCGCGGCCGTGAGCGCCGCCGTCACGGCGGCCACCGCCGGGATGGCCGCGCCGGCGCCCTCAGTAGCCATCTCGCCGTGCCCGGCAGGCACGGGAACCGCCACGGTCACCGTGTCCAAGACGTTCCAGTTCGTCACGCCCGTCGGTGCCGTGGCCGACCTCATCTCCCCCAGCTCGCTGGGCGGGAACATCCCCATGTCCGGACAGGGGGCCATGCGATGCAGCTGACCGCCCGCCTCTTCGGTGCGACCGTCCGGCGCCTGGCCACCCTGCGGGGCCACGACGACGGCGCCGTGACCATGCTCGTCGCGATCCTCACGGCCGGCGGCGTGCTGCTCGGCATGGCCGCCCTCACCGTCGACGTCGGGCTGCTCCATGCGGAACGGCGCGAGCTGCAGAACGGGGCCGACGCCGCCGCGCTCGCCGTCGCACAGCAGTGCGCCGTCGGGCCGGCCTGCGACACCAGCACCGGCGGGCTGGCCGGGACCTACGCCGACAACAACGCCCGAGACGGCGCATCCCGGGTGACCGCGGTCTGCGGCAGCGGCCCTTCCGTGCCCGGGTGCCCAGCCTCCTCGGGCCCGACCCTGGCCCAGTGCGCGACGTCGGTGCCCAGCGGGCTGCAGGGCTGGATCGAGGCGCGGACCGCGACCGAGACCGGTGGCGGCCAGACCCTGCTGCCGCCGCGGTTCGCGAGGGCTCTCGCCGGGAACGGTGGCTACGCCGGCACCGAGGTGAGGGCCTGCGGACGGGCCGCCTGGGGCACGCCGTCGTCTGCGACACCGTCTCTACCGGTCACGATCTCGCTCTGCGAGTGGAACCGGATGACGAGCAACGGCAGCAGCTTCGCGCCGCCGCCGCCGTACACCAGCGGGTACCCGACCAGCTTCGAGCGCGCCATCTACCTGCACAACACCACCGGCGCGACCAACTGCCCTGCGGGCCCGTCGGGCTCGGACCTCCCCGGCGGCTTCGGCTGGCTGGAGTCGAGCGGTTGCTCGGCCACCGTCAGCGCCACCGGGTGGGTCGACGACGATCCTGGCGTCTCGATGCCACCCGCCTGCCGCACGGTCATCGCCGACATCGTCGGCACCGGCGGAGGTCTGGTGATGATGCCGATCTACGTCGAGACCAACGGTCTGAACGGCTCCAACGGCAGCTACCGCATCGACGGCTTCGCCGCCTTCTACCTCACCGGGTACTCCATGCCGGGTGAGCGACGCGACTCCGTGGCGTCGGGCAACCGCTACTGCCGGGGCTCGGACAAGTGCCTGTACGGCTGGTTCACCAAGGCGCTCGTCCCGACCGGGAGCCTGACCGGCGGCGGCTCGGGAGCGACCCCGCGGGGAGCCTCGGTGGTCGATCTCATCGGGTAGCGCTCCCACGCTCGCTCAGCACCCCCTCCACGAAGGAGCACCACCCCCATGACCCGTCGGATCCTCGCGGCACTCGCTGCCGTCGTCCTCGCGCTCGTCGCCGGCGGGGCCGTGCTCCTCTACGTCCGCACCGCCGACGCGCGGGCGCTGGCGGGCCAGGAGGCGGTCAAGACCTGGATCGCGGCCGAGACCGTGCCGGCCGGCACCACCCTGCGGACCGCCATCGACGACGGCCTGATCCGGCCGGAGCTGGTGGCGCTCAAAGGTGTCCCTGCCGGCGCGCTCCAGGACCGCGACCTCGACGACGACCTGCGGGCGGTCGGCGAGATCGTCCCCGGCGAGATCGTGCTCGCCGAACGGTTCGACGACGAGGTCGCCGTCGAGGGGCGGCTGGTGGTTCCCGAGGGCAAGCTCGCCGTCACCGTCGAGCTCACCGACCCCGCCAAGGTGGGCCAGTTCCTCACCGTGGGTTCTCAGATCACCGTGTTCGACACCTTCAACGTCCAGGAAGCCGACGCCGACGACCTCACACCCGCCGGTGACCGGCTGCAGGAGCGGCACGAGTACACGCGTGCCACCCGGGTGCTGCTGCCCGAGGTCGAGGTGCTGGCGGTCGGCCAGACCACCACCAAGCAGACCACCAACGACCCGAGCCTGGCGGCCGAGCAGGCGGGTGCGCAGCAGCAGGTGACCACGACGCAGACGGTGACGCTGGTGACGGTCGCCGTCGACCAGGCGCAGGCCGAGAAGCTCGTGCACGGGATCAACACGGGCACGCTCTACTTCGCGCTCCGCAGCGGCGACATCGACGTCGTCGTCGGTAAGGGCACGAACGACCGTCGCCTGTTCGGGGTGGACGCGCCGTGACGCTGCTGATCGAGTCGGACACCCAGCTCGCCGAGTCGTACTCGTTCGCCATCAGCGGCGACGTGCGCGTGGTCGAGGCTCCCGCCGGTGCGCACCGGCACCTCGACGAGCGGCCCGACGAGCTGCTCGTCGTCGTCGGCCCCAGCGCCGATCTCGCGCTCGCCCTCGAGCTCGCCGCCGCCCTCCAGGTCGAGCGGCCGCAGGTCGGCGTGGTGCTCGTGCGGCGCCGGGTCGACGTCACGGTGCTGGGTCAGGCGCTGCGGGCCGGAGTGCGCGAGGTGCTCACCCCGGACGACCTGTCGGCTCTGGGCCAGGCGTGCCGGCGCTCGCTCGAGCTCTCGCACCGGATGGCCGGGGCGACGGTCGCCGGCGCCGACGCCGCTCCCGAGGGAAAGGTTGTCACGGTGTTCGCCGCGAAGGGCGGCTGCGGCAAGACGACCATCGCGACGAACCTCGCTTTCGCCCTGTCCGACGGACGTTCCCACGATGTCTGCATCCTCGACCTCGACCTGGCATTCGGCGACGTCGCGATCGCGCTGCAGCTGATGCCGGCCCGCACGATCGTCGACGCGGTGCAGATGGGCGACTCCATCGACGAGATGGGAGTGCGCTCGCTGGTCACCCGGCACAGCGCCGGGGTCGACACGATCCTCGCCCCGCTCGAGCCGGGCGAGGCCGAGCGCGTCGACGTCTCCTCCGTCGTGCACCTGGTGCGGATGCTCAAGCGGATGTACCGCTACGTCGTCATCGACACCCCGCCCGCCTTCAGCGAGCACGTGCTCGCGGCCTTCGACCTCTCCGACGCCTACGTGCTGCTCGCGACGCTCGACGTGCCGGCATTGAAGAACCTGCGGCTGACGCTCGACATGCTCGACCTGCTCGGCTACCCGCGCTCGGCGTGGCTGGTGGCGCTCAACCGTTCGGACTCCAAGGTCGGACTCGACGTCGACGAGGTCGAGAAGACGCTGAGAAGTGCTGTCTCCGCTCAGATCCCGTCGAGCCGCGCCGTGAGCGCCTCGATCAACCGCGGCGTGCCGATCGTGCTCGACGAGCCGGGGCACGCGGTCAGCGTGGCCGTGCGCGACATCGCCGACCAGCTGCGCGAGCGGCTGCACCACGGCGTCCCGACGGCCACCGTCGACGTCACCTCCGACGGATCACCGACGAAGCGCCGATTCGGTCTGCTGCGCAAGGGAGGCCGGCGATGAGCCTGCAGGACCGGCTCGACCAGGCACGCCGGGGCGCGGCCGTCCCGGTGGGGCCCGCCGGGCCGGACCAGCCGCGGCAGCGGACCCCGTCGAGCCGCCCGAGCGACCCGTTCGCCGAAGTGAAGGCGAGCGTGCACCAGGCCCTCATCGACAACCTCGGCCCGAAGCTCTACGACCCCCGGCTCGAGCAGGCCGAGCTCGAGCAGCGCGTGCGCCAGACCCTGCAGCAGGTGCTCGAGCAGGAGGAGACGCCGCTCAGCACCGCTGACCGCACCCGCATCGCGCAGGAGGTGGCCGACGAGATCCTCGGCCACGGGCCGCTCGAGCCGTTCCTGCGCGACCCCGACGTCACCGAGATCATGGTCAACGGACCGGAGCAGATCTACGTCGAGCGCGACGGCCGCATCTTCCCCGTGGAGGCCTCGTTCGCCAGCGACCTGCACCTGCGCCGCACGATCGACAAGATCGTGGGCCGGGTCGGCCGCCGGGTCGACGAGGCCAGCCCGATGGTCGACGCCCGGCTGCAGGACGGCTCGCGCGTCAACGCCGTGATCGCGCCGATCGCGCTCGACGGGGCGATGCTCACCATCCGCAAGTTCGCCGCCGACCCCTACACCGCCGACGACCTGGTGGGCTTCGGGACGCTGACGCAGTCGGTGCGAGAGCTGCTCGAGGCGTGCGTGCGGGGCCGGCTCAACGTCCTCATCAGCGGCGGCACCGGCAGCGGCAAGACCACCACCCTGAACGTCCTGTCGGCCTTCATCCCCGACGACGAGCGCATCGTCACCATCGAGGACGCCGCCGAGCTGCAGCTCAAGCAGCAGCACGTGCTGCGCCTGGAGTCGCGCCCGCCGAACATCGAGGGTCGCGGCCAGGTCGCGATCCGCGACCTCGTGCGGAACGCGCTGCGCATGCGCCCCGACCGCATCGTCGTCGGCGAGGTCCGCGACGGCGCGGCCCTCGACATGCTGCAGGCGATGAACACGGGGCACGACGGCTCGATCACCACGGTGCACGCCAACGCCCCCCGCGACGCGCTGCGCCCGGCTCGAGACGATGGTGCTCATGGCCGGCGTCGACCTGCCGGTGCGGGCCATCCGCGAGCAGGTGGCCAGCGCGATCGACGTGATCATCCACCAGTCCCGCCTGCGTGACGGCAGCCGGCGCATCGTCGCCGTCACCGAGGTGGTCGGCATGGAGGGCGAGGTCGTCACCACGCAGGACCTGTTCTCGTTCGACTACCGGCGGGGGCTCGGGCCTGACGGCCGCCACCTCGGGAGCCTGCAGCCCAACGGCCTGCGGCCCCGGTTCACCGACCGGCTCGCCGACGCCGGCGTCTCCGTCCCGACCCACTGGTTCGCACCGCACACGAGGTCCGCGTGACCGCCGAGCAGGTGCGGGTCGCCCTCGCCGTGATCGCGACCGCCGTCGTGGTGCTGCTCGCGGGCGGCGGCGCGCGGGCCGAGGCCGCGACGGGTGCGTCGGCGACGGCGGTCGTCGACGGCGTCCGGCTCCAGGGCGACGCCCTGCTGTTCTCGGTGACCGTGCCGTCGGCGCCGGTAGGCACGGTCCTCGACCCGACCCTCACGCGGTTGACTGTCGGCGGGGTCGATGCCTCCGGTCGCTCCAGCGTGGTCGGCGACCCCGGCGCCGTGCCGGCCGTCGTCCTCGTGCTCGACTCGTCCGGCTCCATGCGCGGTGCACCGCTCGCTGCGGCGAAGCAGGCGGCGACCGACTTCGTCGCGTCGCTGCCCGTCGCGGTCCCTGTCGGCCTGGTGACGTTCGCCGACTCCGCGCGGGTGGCGCTCGAGCCCACCACCGACCGCAGTCGCGTGAGCGCGGCGATCGGCGAGCTCGAGGCATCCGGTGAGACGGCGCTGTACGACGCCGTCACCGCGGCGACCAACGTCGGCCCTGGCCCGAGGACGCTTGTCGTGCTGAGTGACGGGGGCGACACCGCGAGCGCCGCCGACCTCACCTCGACCGTGCTGGCCGTCGGGTCCAGCGGCAGCCGGGTCGAGGCGATCGCGCTGCAGACCGACGAGTTCGACCTCTCGCCGCTGTCGTCTGTGGCCGGTGCGGGCCACGGGACGGTGCGTACCGTCGACGACGGGGCCGGCCTGGCCGCGGCGTTCGCGTCGACGACGTCGTCGCTGTCCTCGCGCCTCGAGGTCGTCGCGTTCGTGCCCGAGGGCGTGGGTGGCCGTGTCGACCTGGATGTCACCGTCGGGTCGGGCGCCGCCAGCTGGAGCGGTGTGTCGCTCGTCGACCTGCCGCCGGTCGCCGCGCCTGCCGTCCCGGTGGACCCCGGCACCGCACCGGCCGCCGAGCCCCCCACACCGGAGACGGTCGTGGTCGCCCCGCCGGCGACGTGGATGGCCTGGGTCGTCGTCGGCGCGGTCGTGGCGGCCGTCCTGCTCTTCGCGCTCGCCCTCGTGCCGCGGCAGCGCTCGGACCGCCAGCGGCGCGAGCAGGCGCTCGCCGCCTACACCGTCACCGGCCGGCCTCGCGGCCCCGTCGACGTGAAGGCAGCGGCCCCGAGCGCGCTCACGCAGCAGGTGCTCGGGGCGGCCGAGAAGGTGGTGGCACGCAGCGGGACGGTGTCGGCCACCGCGATGCGGCTCGACCGGGCCGGGATGGCGCTGCGGCCGCACGAGTGGCTCGTGGTCCAGATCGGCGCGTGCCTCGCGGTCACCGCGGCGGTCGCGCTGCTCACCGGCTGGCTCGTCCGCGCCCTGCTGCTCGGCGTCCTGATCGGCTGGGCCGGCACCGCGTTCTACCTGCGACGTCGACAGAACAAGCGCACGCGGCGCTTCGCCGACGACCTGCCCGACACCCTCCAGCTGGTGGCCAGCAGCCTGCGCACCGGGTTCTCACTCCCGCAGGCGCTCGACTCGGCCCAGGACGGCGCGGCCGACCCGATGGCGTCGGAGCTGGGCCGCGCCCTGGCGGCGACCCGGATCGGTTCCGGTCTCGAGGACGAGCTCGAGCGCGTGGCGGACCGGATGCGCAGCGAGGACTGGCGGTGGGCGGTGATGGCGGTGCGCATCCAGCGCGACGTCGGCGGCAACCTGGCGGAGGTGCTGATGACCACCGTGACCACGCTGCGTGAACGGGCCGCCACCCGTCGCCAGGTGCGGGCGCTGTCGGCCGAAGGGCGGCTGTCGGCGTGGATCCTGCTGGCTCTGCCGATCGGGCTGTTCGCGCTGCTCCTCGTCATCCGCACCGAGTACCTCAGCCTGCTGTGGACCACCCTGCCCGGCGTGGTCATGCTCGTCGTCACCGTCCTCCTCATGGGCGTCGGCGGCTTCTGGATGAGCCGTCTGGTGAGGGTGGACGCATGAACCCCGCGATCGTCCTCGTGGTGGCCGTCGGGGCCACGTCGCTGGCGTCGTTGCTGCTGGTGGGTGCCTTCGCGCTGCGCTCGACCGGCAAGACCGGGGTCGCCCGCAGCCTCGAGCTGATCGAGCACGTGCGTGTGCGGCACGAAATGGCACCGCAGGACCTGCCGGCTCGCGAGCGGCTCGTCGACCCCGCCCTCCGCGCCGGGCTGCGGCTCGGCCGGAGGCTCACTCCCTCCGGGCAGCAGGAGCGTCTCCAGCACCGGCTCGACATCGCCGGCAACCCCGGTGCGTGGACCCCCGAGCGGGTGCTCGCCACCAAGGGCGCCGCACTCGTGATCGGGGTCGTGCTCGGGGTGCTCATGCTGCTGCGAACCGGGTTGTTCCCCGGGCTCGCGTGGGTGGCCGGTCTGGGCGCCGCCGGTCTGTGGCTGCCCGACCTGCTGCTCTACAACGCGGGGTTGAAGCGGCAGCAGGCGCTGCAGCGTTCTACCCCCGACGCGCTCGACATGCTCACCGTGTGCGTCGAGGCCGGCCTCGGCTTCGACGCCGCGCTGTCGCACGTCGCCCGCAACACCCGCGGGCCCATCACCGGCGAGTTCGCCCGCATCCTGCAGGAGATGCAGATCGGCAAGAGCCGGACGGAGGCGTTCCAGGCCCTTGCGGAGCGCACGACCGTGCCGGAGCTGCACACGCTGGTCTCGGCGCTGGTGCAGGCCGACAACCTCGGCATCCCGGTCGCCAACGTGCTGCGCAGCCAGTCGCACGAGATGCGCGTGAAGCGCCGCCAGCGGGCCGAGGAGCAGGCGCAGAAGATCCCCGTGAAGATCCTCTTCCCCCTGATCTTCTGCGTCTTCCCCGCCCTCTTCGTCGTCATCCTCGGCCCGGCCGGGATCCAGATCGCCAGCACGTTCCTCGGAGGTTGAGATGCTCGCACCGCGTGATGTCGGCCGGATGATCGCCGTCCCGCTCCTCACCGGCCTGCTGGTGCTGAACGGGGCCCGGCTGCTCGTGACGGACGTAGCACCGCTCGCTCGCCTCGCCACGGCGGTGGCCGTCTGCTTCTACCTGGTGCTCGCCGTGCAGTACCTGCGTCGCGGGACGGCGTCGCACTCCGACACCCGCCCGACGGTGTGGCTCGTCGCCGTCGGTGCGACGGTCTCGCCCTTCGTGATCCCGCTCGTCAGCGGGGTGCCCGCAGCAGGCTCGCGGCTCGTTCTCGGCACCGGGCTGGTGGTGCTGGGGACCGGTGGCGCGGTGTGGGCCGCGACAGCGCTCGGGCGCAGCATCAGCGTGATCCCCCAGGCGCGCACGCTGGCGAGCCACGGCCCCTACCGGTGGCTGCGGCACCCCCTGTACGTCTTCGAGATAGTCGCCTCGGCAGGGGTCTGCCTCGTCGTCGGCGGCGCGCTGCCCTGGCTCGTCCTCGCGGCCCTGGCCGCGATGCAGGTCGTCCGGGCGCGGTGGGAGGAGCGGCTCCTGCTGCGCACGGTCGACGGCTACGCCGAGTACCGAGACCGCACGGTCGGTCTGATGCCCACCGCCCGCACGTGAGCGCGGCCGTGACCGTCGTGGAGGCTCGGGACCGCTCGGTCACCTTCGTCACGCCGGTGCAGCACCGCGCCGTCGACCTGCTGCGCGTGGGGCTCCCGATCAACGCGGTCGGACCCGAGCGCCTGGAGGAGGCGCTGGCGCGTCCGG
Source organism: uncultured Actinomycetota bacterium (assembly GCA_963715595.1). Taxonomy (GTDB): domain Bacteria; phylum Actinomycetota; class Actinomycetes; order Actinomycetales; family CAWJMD01; genus MFD01275-22. The sequence continues at coordinate 260,286 of OY970255.1, read as the reverse complement.
GGTGCGTGGTCGTCGACGCGCTCAAGCACGAGGCCTGGTCGCCGGACCTGCGGGCCGCACTGCGGGTACGGGTCGCCGACGTCGTGCTGCTCGTCGCCGAGGGTGTGAGCGTCGAGGGGCTGGGGGTCGAGGACGGGTGCCCGCAGCTGCACGTCGTCGCGGCCCCCGTGCTGGCCGGCGACGTCGCCGCGGCGGTGCGGGCGGTCTGGGGCGAGGTCGCGGAGCAGTCGGAGGAGGAGATCGAGCCCGAGTCCGAGGGCGACGTGGCGGACGAGACCGGTTCTCCTGCAGAGCCGTCCGTGGTCGACGAGGTCGCCGTGCCCCAGGTGCCGACGCGGGCGTCGGCCGCACCGAGGTCACGCTGGTTCGGTCGCAGGTCCGCACCCGAGCCTCCCCGCGTCGTCGACCTGGTCAAGGCCGAGGCGATCCTCGCGAGCCCCACGGCGCCCGCTCCCACCCCCGCTCCCGCGCCGACGCGCACGACGTCGTGGGACGACGCGGCGTGCGCGGTGCTGGCGCATCTGGAGCACGCCGAGACCTGGACCGAGGTCGCCGAGCGGATGGTGCACGACGCCGCCACCTGGACCGAGACCGACACCGCGCTGCTGCTGCGCGACAGCCACGGCACCTGGGTGCCCGTCGCTGGCGAGGGCCTGCGGCAGCTGGAGTACGCGCTCGCGCTGCACGACCTGCACCCCGCCGTGCAGCTCACCACGCCGGCGCAGCCGGTGGTCGTCGTCCCCGACACCGACGCCCTGCGCGGCGTGATCGCGCACATGCCGCTGGCGAGCCGGCGCAGCCTGCTGCTCGCGCGGCTACCGGGGCTGGAGGCGCTGCTGCTGGTCGGGACCTCGGCGCGCGTGCTGGGCGAGGAGGACGTCGTGCGGGTCGGTCAGGTCGTCACGCACCTGGCGGGTCCGCTGCAGGAGGCGCTGCGACGCCGGGACTTCGCGGCGACGGTGCAGCGCTTTCTCTGAGAATCGCTCTCCCTCAGCCGTGACCGGGAGTGAGCCGCTCGTCGACCAGCGCGTCGTCGACGAGGCGTCCGACGGGCTGGATGTGCCCGTGCGCCAGGCGCTTGCGGAACTCGATGTCGAGCCTGTCCTCGCCGTGGCGGTTCTTTTCCACGCTGCACACCAACCACCGGCGGTGGTCCTGTCCGTGCGGCGTCCCGAACACCAGGTGCCGGCGGTCGACCACGTCGTACTTGTCCTGCAGCACCAGGATGATGTCGGCCTCGTACGCGAGGGTGACCGAGCCCTTGACGTGCCGTGCCCGCACCCGGGGGGCGTCGAGCCCGGCCCGCTCGACGGCCGTGACGGCGAGCACGGGGCAGCACAGCTCGAGCGCCAGGTGCTTGAGGTAGGTGGCGGTGCGGGCGACCTGGGCGTCCTCGTCGAGATCTGCTCCGGCGTAGACCTTCTGGAGGTAGTCGACCACGAGCAGGCCGGCCGGCGCGGCCGCGGCGACGGCGCCGACGTCGTCGAGCGAGGTCAGGTCGCCGCGCGCTCCGACGAACCGCAGCCGCGGCCCGTAGGCGTCGATGGCACGCAGCGCCTGCAGCGCGCCGGGCAGGTCGGCGAGCGCGGTGACCAGGTCGGTGGCGGCGCGGGCCAGGCGGGTCCGTACCTCGTCCTGCAGCGGCGCGAGATCGCCTGTCGCGAGGGCCATCTCCATCACGATCAGGCGCTCGACCAGCTGGGCGGGCGTGTGCTCGAAGCACACGTAGGTGGCGTACCCGCCGGCGGCGACGACGTTGCGCGCCACCTGCAGCGCGACCGTGGTCTTGCCGGTGCCCTGGGGCCCGGCGAGCAGCACCAGGTCGCCGTCGTGCAGCCCGCCGCCGAGGTGGGTGTCGAGGGGTTGCAGCCCCGTCGCCCAGGTGCGGGCGACCACCTCGCCCGTGGCCACCTGCTCGTCGAGGCGCTCGAGCGCCTCGACGGCCGTGACGGCGAGCACGTCGTGCCCGCGCGCGCCCGTGCGGAGCGCGGTCAGCTGCTCGGGGGTCACGACGACACCCGCAGCGTGACCAGCAGCGTCACCAGCAGTCCGAGGGAGAACGCCGCGGACGCCAGGCCGAGCATCAGCGGCGTGCGGCCGACGGGACGCCGGCGGGATCGGGTCATGCTCGATCCTCCCGTGGGCACAGGCGTTCTCGCGTCAACCGCTCCACCCGCACCACGTCGACCGAACGGCCGATGCCGCAACCGGTCTCAGCCGGGCTTGACCAGTCCGAGTCGGACGGCCGCCATGATCGCCTGGGCCCGGTTGGTGACCCCGAGCTTGTCGTACACCTTGGCGACGTGGGTCTTCACGGTCGACTCCGACAGGAAGAGGCGCCGGGCCACCTGGTGCACCGACAACCCCTCGCCCGAGCAGGGTCAGCACCTCGGCCTCGCGCTTGGTCAGCAGCGGCGCCGGGGCGCTCGAGCGACGCCGCATCGCCTCGCCGAGACCGGCCGCCGAGAACACGTCCGGCGTGACGGCGGCGCGGCGCACGGCCGTCAGCAGCTCGTCCAGGTGGGCGCCCTTGAGCACCAGCGACGACGCGCCGGCGTCGATGGCGGCGAACAGCACGTCGTCGTCGCCGTGCATGGTGAGCACGACCAGCCCCATCGCGGGATCGCCACGACGCAGCGTCCGCACCAGGTCGATGCCGTTGCCGTCGCCCAGGCTCACGTCGCAGACGACGACCTGGGGGCGCTCGGCACGCACCAGCTGGGTCGCCTCCGCGACCGAGCCGGCCTCCCCGACGACGTCGAGGTCGGGCTCGGCGTCGAGTGCGCTGCGCAGGCCGGCGCGGACGACGCGGTGGTCGTCCACCAGCACGACGGTCGTCATCCCGGCACCTCCTCCTCGGCGAGCGGACGGGTGGGTGCTGCCGCGCGGCCGCGCCCCGCGCCCGGGAACGACGGCACCCACGACGGCAGGGTGCGGGTCGTGGTGGCGGCGGACGTCCGCAGCGCCGCGGCGCCGACCGGCCGGGTGACGGCCGGGGCGCCGACGTCCATCCGGACGCGCACACCGCCGTCGTGGTCGGCGACCCGCACCAGCCCGCCGAGGTCGCGCAGCGCGTCGACCAGCACGTCGTCGGGGACGAACGTCCCCGCGCCGTCACGCTCCAGCCGGACGACGGCGTGCGGCGCGGACAGCTCGAGGGTGACCTCGACCGACCCCACGTCGGCGCGCGCCCGCACCTCGGCGAGGAACTGCAGCACCAGCCGCAGCAGCACCGACTCGACGTGCGCGGGCAGGCGGAACGGCGACTCCTGGATCGACACCGTCACCTGCACGTCGCCGTGCGCGGCGAGCGCGTGGACGTGGCTCGTGACCGCCGCACCCAGCCCGCGCTCGGGCAGGGCGTTCGAGCGCAGGTCGGCGATCGACAGCCGGATGTCGCTGATGGTGCGGGTGAGGGCCGTCCGCACGTCGGTGAGGGCCTGCTCGGCGTCGGCGTTCCCGCCGACGCGGCGGGCGGCGGAGTCGACCACCAGGCCCAGGGCCGACAGGTCCTGCGCCACGCCGTCGTGCATCTCGCGGGCGAGCCGCTCGCGCTCGCCGACCTCGGCCACGTGCCGCAGCCGCGAGAACGCCATCGCGGCGTGCAGGTGCGCGACGTACCGCTCGCACACCAGCTCGACCTGCTCCTGCTCCTTGGCGCCGAAGCCCCAGGCGGTCTCGCGCTCGAGCACCAGCAGCCCGAGCAGCTCGTCGTCGCGGTCGGCCAGCGGCACCGCGAGCATGCTCGACCCCTGCCGGCGTCCCTCGGCGCTGTCGGGCAGCCGCACGTCGCGCACGACCTTGCGGCCGTGCCACGCGTCGTGGGGGGTGCCGGGCGAGGTGAGGGGGTCGCGCCACGGCACCCGGTCGACCCCGAGCAGCGCCACCGGCGTGACCGCGTCGTCGGAGCGCACGAGCACGGCGCCGCGGTCGGCGCCCACGGCGGCGGCCTCCTCGAGCAGCAGCGAGGCGACGGCCGGCACGTCGAGACCGGTGGGCAGCTGGCGCGCGAGGTCCTGCACGCGTCCGAGCAGGCGGCCGGCCTCGCGGGCCGCGGGCACGCCCGCCCGGCGGGCCTCGCCCTCCACCCGGCGGTTCCACGCGCCGAGCAGGCCGAGCACGAGGGCGAGCACCGCCCACTGCACCGCGATGCCCGGCTCGTCGCGCGGCACCTGGGCGCTCACGGCGGCTGCGCCGGTGGTCAGCCCGACGACGACGGCGGCCCTGGACCCGTGCTGCTCGCCGGCGCGGTAGGCGGGGACGAGCAGCAGCGGCAGCACCATCGGCGAGCTCGCGTCGACGACCACCACGGTGACCGCCACGGTCTGCAGCGCCAGGGCCGCGATCGCGAGCCGCGGGAACCGCTCGGCCAGCAGCTCGAGCAGGAGCACCGCGACCACCACGGGCACGACCAGCGGTCCGCCGCCGTCGACGACGACCCCGAGCAGGCTGAGCAGCGCCATCGCGCACCGCAGCACCGTCGACAGGCGCAGGCGCCGGAACCCGTGCGGGCGGGGGGCGGAGGCGGCGTGGGGCACGAGCGCCAGTGTGGGGCGGGCGCGGCTCGGGCGTCCCGCGAATGCGGCAGGACGACTCCCCTGCGTGAACCGGACGCGCCCGGACGGGCGGCGCGCCGACCGGCACGACACGGTCGGCTCCCGCCCCGCCCGCCCGTCCGCTCACCCACGGTGAGCAGGCCGCTACAGCAGGCGCGGCGGGAGACCGGCGTCGCGCAGGTGCCCGATCACGGCCTGGGCGTGGTCGGGGCCCTTGGTCTCGAGCTGGACGTGGATCTCGACCTCGTCGACGCCGAGCTGCCCGCCGGTGCGGTTGTGCGAGACCTCGAGCACGTTGGCGTCGGTCTGGGCGAGCACCTGCACCAGCCGGGCGAGCGAGCCCGGGCGGTCGGCGACCCGCACCCGCAGCTGCAGGTAGCGGCCGGCGGCGAGCATGCCGTGGCGCAGCACCTGCATGAGCAGCAGCGGGTCGATGTTGCCGCCGCTGACGACCGCCACGACCGGCGGCTCGAAGTCGGTGGGGTGGTCGAGCAGCGCCGCGACGCCGGCGGCGCCGGCGGGCTCGGCCACCTGCTTGGCCCGCTCCATCAGGAACAGCATCGCCCGGGCCAGCAGGTCCTCGTCGACGGTCACCACGTCGTCGACGAGCGCCTGGACGAGCGCGAACGGCACCTCGCCCGGGCAGCCGACGGCGATGCCGTCGGCCATCGTCCGCATCCGCTCCAGCGGCACGGGACGGCCGGCCGCGAGCGACGCGGGGTAGGCGGCGGCGTCACCGGCCTGGACCCCCACCACCCGCACGTCCGGACGGACGGCCTTGACCGCCGTCGCGATGCCGGCGAGCAGCCCGCCGCCGCCGGTGCAGACCAGCACCGTGCGCACGTCCGGGCACTGCTCGAGGATCTCGAGGCCGCAGGTGCCCTGCCCGGCCACGACGTCGACGTGGTCGAACGGGTGGATCAGCACCGCGCCGGTGCGTGCGGCGTGCTCGCGGGCGGCGACGAGGCACTCGTCGACGGTGTGGCCGTGGAAGGCGACCTCGGCCCCGTAGCCGCGCGTGGCCTGCACCTTCGGGATCGGGGCGCCGGCGGGCATGTAGACGGTGGCGTGCGCGCCCAGCAGCTGGGCCGCGAGCGCGACGCCCTGCGCGTGGTTGCCGGCGCTGGCGGCCACGACGCCGCGGGCGCGCTCGGCGTCCGAGAGCCCGGCGATGCGGGTGTAGGCGCCGCGGATCTTGAACGAGCCGGCCCGCTGCAGGTTCTCGAGCTTGAGATGCACGTCGCCACCCACGCGCTGGGAGAGCGCGCGGCTGAACTCCAGCGGGGTGGGCCGGATGACGTCGGCGAGCAGGACGCGGGCGGCCTCGATGTCGGCGAGGGTCACGGGCAGCGATGGGGTCACCATGCGCGGGATCCTCCCAGCACCGGGGTCAGGTCTGCTTGGGGGTGCGCCGTCGCAGGTCGACCCGCAGGTCGGGACGTCGCAGCTCGGCGACCATCGGGTCGGTGCGGCCGTGCAGGACGTGCACGGCGGTGTTGAGGAACGCGACGAGCGGCACCGAGAACAGGGCGCCGACGATGCCGGCCACCAGCAGGCCGGCACCGATCGCGAGCACGACGGCCAGCGGGTGCACCGCCACCGCCCGCCCGAGCAGCAGCGGCTGCAGCACGTGGCTCTCGAGCTGCTGCACCCCGATGACGACGGCGAGCATGATCAGCGCCTTGACCGGACCGAGCGCCACGAGCGCGACGAGCACCGCGACGCCGCCGCTGACGAACGCGCCGACGATCGGGACGAAGGCTCCGAGGAAGACCAGCACCGCGAGGGGGATGGCCAGCGGCACCCCGAGCAGGGCGGCGCCCACCCCGATGCCGACGGCGTCGATGGTGGCGACGACCACCGTGGCCCGCACGTACGAGGTGAGGGTGCGCCACCCGGCGCGACCGGCGGCGTCGACGTGCTCGTGGGTCACGCGCGGCAGCAGGTGCACCAGCCAGCGCCAGATCCGGTCACCCTCGAGCAGCAGGAAGATCATCGAGAACAGCACCAGGAACATGCCGGTGACGACCTCGCCCGCGGTGGCGGTCGCCGACAGCGCCTGGCTCGCGATCTGCTCGCTGTTGGCCGACAGCTGGTCGGTGGCCTGCGCGACGTAGGCGTCGATCTGCGCGCTGCTGAGGTCGAGCGGCCCGTCGGCCAGCCAGGTCTGGATGGTCGAGAAGCCGTCGGCGGCCTGCGTCCACAGCCCGGCCATGCCGGACGCGAGCTGGGTGCCGACGAGGGTGAACAGCCCGCTGACGACCCCGATCAGCGCGAGCAGGGTGACGGCGACGCCCACCCCGCGCGGGACCCAGCGGGCCAGCAGGTCGGTCAGCGGCACCACCAGAGCGGTGAGCAGCACCGCCACCAGGAGCGGGATGACCAGGACGTGGAAGAACTGCACGAGCCGCACCAGCACGTAGAGCGCAGCCACCACGGCCACCACCCGCCACGCGATCTGGGCCGCGACCGCCAGGCTGGTGGGCACCGCCCGCGAGGCCACCACCTGCGCGGGCACGACCTGCTCGGGCGGGGGCATCGTGCTCTCGTCGCTCACGCGGCCAGTGTCCACCGGCCGCGGGCGGGTGCGGACCCGGGAGGTCCCTGACCCGACCCTGGTCAGTCGGGCAGCGCCTGCTCGAGCGCCGCGTCGAGGTCGGCGAGCAGGTCCTCGACGTCCTCGATGCCGACCGACAGCCGCACCAGGTCGGCGGGCACCTCGAGCGCGGACCCGGCGACCGACGCGTGCGTCATCCGGCCGGGGTGCTCGATCAGCGACTCGATGCCCCCGAGCGACTCGGCCAGGGTGAAGACCTCGGTGGCCGCGCAGACCGCGAGCGCGGCCTCCTCGGAGCCGACCCGGAACGAGACCATGCCGCCGCCGCGGCGCATCTGCCGCGCGGCGACCTCGTGGTCGGGGTGGTCGGGCAGGCCCGGGTGGATCACCTGGGTCACCTTCGGGTGGTCGGCGAGGTGGGCGGCGACGGCGTCGGCGTTGTCGCAGTGCCGGTCCATGCGGACGGCCAGGGTCTTCAGGCCGCGCAGCGTCAGCCAGGCGTCGAACGGGCCGGCGACGGCCCCGATCGCGTTCTGGTGGAAGCCGACCCGCTCGGTCAGCGACTCCCCCGTCCCGGGGACGGTCACACCCTCGGCGGTGACGAGCGCGCCGCCGACGACGTCGGAGTGGCCGCCGCAGTACTTGGTGGTGGAGTGCACGACGACGTCGGCACCGAGGACGATCGGGTTCTGCAGGTACGGGGTGGCGAAGGTGTTGTCGACGACGAGCAGAGCCCCTGCGGCGTGGGCGATCTCGGCGAGCGCGGTGATGTCGGAGACACCGAGGAGCGGGTTGGTGGGCGTCTCGCACCACACCACCCTGGTGACCCCGGGACGGATCGCGGCCCGCACCGCGTCGAGGTCGGACAGGTGCACCGGGGTGTGCTCGACGCCCCACCGGGTGGCGACCTTGTCGACGAGCCGGAAGGTGCCGCCGTAGGCGTCGTCGGGCAGCACCACGTGGTCGCCCGGCACCAGCACGGTGCGCAGCAGGGTGTCCTCGGCCGCGAGCCCGGACGCGAACGCGAACGCCGCCTCGCCGTGCTCCAGGCTGGCCAGGCACTCCTGCAGCGCGTCGCGGGTCGGGTTCGCCGACCGTGAGTACTCGTAGCCGTTCCGCAGGCCGCCCACGCCGTCCTGGGCGTAGGTCGAGACCTGGTAGATCGGCGGGACGACGGCACCGGTGGTGGGGTCGGGCTCGGACCCCGCGTGGATCGCACGCGTGGAGAACCCGGACTTCTCGACGTAGGTCACCCCGACAGCGTAGGACGAGCGGTCAGGACGGGCGTCGCAGCGCCTGCGACGCCGTCCGCGCCAGCACCACGCCGGCCGCGACGAGGGCGAGCGCGGCGACCGCCGTGGCGGTCTGCGCCCAGGCACCGCCGAGGGCGCCGGGGGGCACCAGCACGCTGCCGGCCGCGACCGGCAGGCACAGCCCCTGGGCCAGCGCCCAGCGCCGCACCGACGGGGCGAGCGCCGCCCGCTCGACCCGGGCGGCGGGAGGCACCACGGCGCACCAGGCCACCCCGACGTGCACCGCGTGCAGCAGTCCGCCGACCGGCACCACCACCCACAGCGGCACCTGCCCCTCGAGCACCACCAGCGCGGCCACGACCACGAACACCGTGGGCAGCGGCGAGACCGGCAGCGCGACCATGCCGACGACGAGCACGCCGAGCACCAGCAGCGCGACCGCGCGCAGTCCGCCGCCGCCGGCGGCCAGCACCACCACGAGGACGGCCACCAGGCCCAGCGCCGCGACCACGGCGCGCAGCACCAGACCACTCACGGTGGGCCGGAGCCCGTCGACGTCCGGCCGCGCCCTCGTCCCGCGCAGCGCGGTCACCGGCCGACCCGCTCGCGCCGTCGGGCCGCGACCCGCAGCACCCGGGCCAGCGCCGCCGCGCCCCGGGGGGCGACGACCGCACCCGTCGCCCGCACCCGGGCGAGCCGCTCGGCGCGCTCGCGCAGCACCAGCCGGGCCGCCGTCCGGTCGCGCTCGGGGTCGTCCGACACCGGGTGGGCCAGGTCGAGGTCGTCCGGGAGGGTGTCGACGAGCAGCACCTGGGCGCCGCGGCGGCGCAGCCGGCGCACCAGGTCGGCCACGTCGTCGTCGAGCGCGGGGCTGAGCACCACCGCCACCATGCCGGGCTGCACCACGCCCGGTCGTAGCTGCAGCCGGCGCGCCTGCCAGTGCACGGCCGCGCCGACCAGCCGGGTGCGCACGCGCCGCAGCTGGCGGCGTCCGGTGCCCGGTGCGACCGAGTGCCGGGGCCTGGCGAGGTCGACCACGGCCACCCGGTCGCCCTGGTCGAGCAGGGCGGCGGTCAGCGTGGTCGCCGTCCGCACCGTCAGGTCGAGGCTGCTGCCGTGGACGGCGGTGCCCGCACCGGGCGGCGAGGGCGGCGCGGGCCAGTCGCGGACGACGGGACCGACGTCGAGGCGGGTGTCGAGCAGCAGCACGACGTCGGCGTCGGCGTCGAGCGCGTGCCGGCGCACGTGCAGGGTGCCGCGGCGGGCGCTCACCCTCCAGTCGATCCGGCGGGTGCTGTCGCCGGGACGGAACTCGCGCACGTCGAGCAGGTCGAGCCCCTCCCCCGCGCGCCGGGTGCGGTGCGCGCCGACGACGCCGGTGGCCCGCGCCCGCAGCGGTGCGGGCTCGCGCGCGCCGACCCCCGGCAGCACCCGCACGGTGCGCTCCGGCCCGGTCACCGGGTCGGCCAGCAGCAGGGCGTCGGCACCGACCAGGCGCACGTCCGGACGCGCGACCACCACCGGTCCCCACAGCGGCAGCCGGACCCGCGCGGTCAGCCGCACCTCGCCGGGGCCGCCGTCACCGGGGCGGGGTGCGACCGCGACCTCGTCGCCGAACGGCAGCGACCCCTCGACCGGCAGCCGCACCACGGCGCCCTGGGCGGCGGGCGGCACCCCGACGGAGATCCGCACGTCGACCGTCTCGCCCTGGCCCACCTGCCCGGGCGCCTCGACCCGCAGGGCGAGCCGGGTGCCGTCAGCGGCGGGCACGCCCCGGGGCAGGTGCGCCGCCAGCGCCAGCGCGGTGCCCACGAGCAGCGGCGCGGCGAGCACCACCAGGTCGGCGCGGCCGGCGGCCAGGCCGGCCAGCGGCAGCAGCAGGCACAGCAGCGCCGCGCGCCGGGCCGCCCGCGAGCCCTGCCACGCCGGTGCGGCCGTCACGACCCCGGGAGCGGGCACGAGGACTCAGGACCCCGCGCGGCGGGTGGTCGGGGTCGGCACCCGTCCGAGCAGCTCGGCGACGACGTCCTCGGACCGCAGCCCGGTCGACCAGGTCTCGGGCGCCAGGGTGAGGCGGTGCGCGAGCACCTCGGTGGCGCAGTCCTTGACGTCCTCGGGCAGCACGACGTCGCGGTCGTCGAGCACCGCGAGCGCCCGCGCGACGAGCACCAGCGCGAGCGAGCCGCGCGGCGAGGCGCCGACCTCGACCTGGGGGTGCTCGCGGGTCGCGCGGGTGAGCCGCACGGCGTAGGCGACCACGTCGGGGTCGACGTCGACGCGCTCCACGCCGGCCTGCCACGCCAGCAGCCCGGACGCGTCGACCACCGCCTCGACCTGCGTGGCCTCCTGCCGCCGCCCGAGCCGCCGCAGCACGACGTCCTGCTCGCCCTGCGTGGTGGGGTAGCCGAAGCCCAGCCGCAGCAGGAACCGGTCGAGCTGGGCCTCCGGCAGCGGGTAGGTGCCCTCGTACTCGATCGGGTTCGCGGTGGCGAGCACGTGGAAGGGCCGGGGCAGCGCGAACGTGCGCCCCTCGACCGTCACCTGCCCCTCCTGCATGGCCTCGAGCAGGGCCGACTGCGTCTTCGGCGGCGTGCGGTTCACCTCGTCGGCGAGCAGCAGCCCCGTCATCACCGGTCCGGGGTGGAACACGAACTCGGCCCGCTGCGGGTCGTAGACGAACGAGCCGGTGACGTCGGCGGGCAGCAGGTCGGGCGTGCACTGCAGCCGGCGGAAGTCCAGGCCCAGCGCGCCGGCCAGGCTGCGCGCCGCGAGGGTCTTGCCGGTGCCCGGGACGTCCTCGAGCAGGACGTGGCCGCCGGCCAGCACGGCCGCGAGCGCCAGCCGCAGCGCGCGCTCCTGGCCGACGACCGCGGTGCCGACGGCGTCGAGCACGGAGCGTCCGGCGGCGGCGACCTGCGCGGGGGTGACCTGCGCGGGGGTGACCTGCGCGGGGGTGCTGGGGGCGTCGGTCACGGGCGGTCTCCCTGGGCTCGGTCGGTCCGGTCGGGCTGGGTCGGGTCGGGCTGGGTCGGGTCGGGCTGGGTCGGGTCGGGCTGGGTCGGGTCGGGCTGGGTCGGGTCGGGCTGGGCGTCGAGCTCGTCGAGCCGGTCGAGGACGGCGCGGACGAGGTCGGTGGCGTGGCGGTCGCGGCGCAGGGCGACCCGGCGGCCGGACGAGGTGGGGGTCCCGCCGAGCCGGTCGTGCAGGTCGGCGCCGAGCAGCTCGCGGGCGGCAGGGCCGGCGGGATCGAGACCCCGTGCGGCCAGCCGCGCGCCGGCCAGCGCCCGCAGCCGCGGCAGCAGCACGCTCGCGACCCGCTCGGGCTCGCCGTCCAGCTGCTCCAGGGTCTGGGCGAGCAGCCGCACCTGGTGCCAGCCGGTGGAGTCGTCGGGCTCGGGCGGTGCGGGCCAGCCGATCGCCGGCGACGGCGGCAGCACCTGCACGGCCGCGGTGACCGCGGCGGCACCGGCCGCGAGCGCCAGCACGTGCGCGAGGTCGAGCCCGACGACGAACAGCACCGCGCCGCTGACCAGCGCGGCGACGGCCGCGCGGACGGCCGCACCACGGGGTGAGCGCGCCACGGCGGCGCTCACGCGTCCCCCGAGAGGCGGGCGGCGTCGGGGCGCAGGGTGGCGACGACCCGGCCCAGCGCGTCGGCGGCGCGCGCCCCGGCGCCGGCCGCGACCCCGTGCCCGAACCGGGCGCGGTGGTAGAGCCGCACCAGCTCGTCGACGGCCCCGGGGTCGGCGCCGTGCCGGCGCAGCAGGTCGGCGCCGTACTCGGTCGACGTCTCGTGCTCGGCACGCGGGGTGCCGGCCGCCTCGCCGACCTGCTCCAGCCGCTCCCAGCACGCGACGACGGCGTCGGCGGCGCCCCCCGGCGTCCGGTCGAGGTCGTCGGCCGCCTGGGCGAGCACGCGGCGCACCTCGTCGAGCACCCTGTCGTCGGGCTCGCCCGCGGCGTCGCCGGTGGGGACGTCGGCGGGGGTGCGACGCGGCACCGCCCCGCGGCCGGGGCGGCTCAGCAGCCGCACCAGCAGCGCCAGCAGCATCGAGACCCCGAGCAGCACGAGCACGGGCAGCCAGCGCGGCAGCTCGCCGTCCGGCGGCTCCTCCTCGGCCTGCACGCGCTCGCTCAGCTCCCGCGGCGCCTCCAGCAGCGGTCCGTCGACCAGCCCGCCCGTGCGGGCCTCGCCGAACGTCGCCGGCCCGACCGCGGACGACAGCAGCGCGAGCGCGAGCAGCAGCCCGGCGAGCACCGCGCCCACCGCCACGACCTGCCGCCCGGACCCCACGGCCCGAGACTGGCACAGGAGCGGTGGTCGCGCCGGGAACGTCGGCGACCGCTCGGCGGTTGGCAGGAGAGCAGGTGAGGCGACCGGGACAGCCGGTCGCCCGGTGGACGGAGGACCTGATGGGACTGTTCGGGACCAAGCCGGTGACGGCCGAGACGGCGCTGCGCGGACGCGCGGAGCCGACGTTCGAGGTCCCCGCCCGGCACGAGGTGCTCGACGCACCGCTGCGGGGACCGTGGCCGGAGGGCACCGAGGTGCTCTACCTGGCGATGGGCTGCTTCTGGGGCGCCGAGGAGATCTACTGGCAGGAGCCGGGGGTCGTCTCGACCGCGGTCGGGTACATGGGTGGCTTCACGCCGAACCCCTCGTACGAGGAGACCTGCACCACGCGCACCGGGCACGCCGAGACCGTGCTCGTCGCGTACGACCCGGCGCGCACCACGCCCGAGCGGCTGCTGCGCCTGTTCTGGGAGCGGCACGACCCCACCCAGGGCGACCGGCAGGGCAACGACGTCGGCAGCCAGTACCGGTCGGCGGTCTACACGACCACGCCCGAGCAGGAGCAGGTCGCGCTCGACACCCGCGACGTCTACGGCAAGGCGCTGGCCGACGTGGGCGTCGGCCCGATCACCACCGAGGTGCGCCCGGCGTCCGAGGTGGGCGAGTTCTGGTACGCGGAGCCGTACCACCAGCAGTACCTGCACAAGGTGCCGCACGGCTACCGCTGCCACGCGATCACGGGTGTGGCCTACCCCGACTGAGCGTTCCCGGCCCGCGAGGATGGGGCCATGGCGATCAGGGGAGGTGCCGTCGCGGGCCTGGTGCTCGGGACGGCGGTGCTGTCGGTGCTGGGGACGCTCGCGGGGGTCGTGGTCTGGGGCGAGGTGCGCGGGTCGCTCTCGCCCCGGACGGTCGCCGAGGTGTGCGAGGTCGACGAGACGCTGTCGGGCTTCCAGGGCTGGTGCGTCCAGCACCGGCGCCAGGACGGAGGCCTCGTGAGCGAGCAGCAGGACCGGGTCCACGTCGTGGGCGTGCAGGACGGCCAGCAGATCTCGCGCGTCACCTACGCGCCGTGGCCGTTCGTCGACGACGACGACCTGGACGTGCGGTTCGAGGTCGACCGCATCGTCCTGGTCGACGACGAGGGCGTCGAGGTGTCGTACCCGCAGGAGTACTACGCGCTGGACTAGCACCTAGGCTCGCGGGGTGCCCGACCCGACCGACGCCGAGCAGGTGTCCGACGCCGAGCAGGCGGCCGCCGCCGCGCTCCGGCGGGCGACCGGCGGCCGGGTGCCCGCCCTGACCGCCACCGACGTGGCCCCGCTGCCGCGCGGTGGCGAGCGGACGACGTCGGTCTGGGAGGTCGACGACGACCTGTGGCGCACCGTCGTCGACACCGAGGACGGCGCCTGCACCGTGGTCGAGGTCGCCGACACCTCCTCCCCCGGACGCGGGGCACGCGGCTGGGACGAGGTGCACGCGGCGTCGACCGCGCCGGTCGCCGACCCGGACCCGCAGGTCGTGGCGGCGCTCGCCGGCCGTCCGCCCGGGCGCGCGCTCGACGTCGCCGCCGGACGCGGGCGGCACAGCCTGTGGCTGGCCTCCCTCGGCTGGGACGTCACCGCGCTCGACTTCTCCCGCGCCGGGCTGGCGGCGCTGGGCGCGTCGGCCGACGACGCGGGCCTGCGGGTCCGCACCGAGCTGGGCGACGCCCGCGCGTTCGAGCCTCCCGCCGGGACGCGGTACGACCTGGTGCTGCTGTCGTTCGTGCAGCTGCCGCCGGTGCTGGCGCGCGCGCCGCGGTGGGTGGCCCCGGGTGGTCTGCTCGTCGTGGTCGGCCACGCCCGGCGCAACCTCGTCGACGGCGTCGGCGGGCCGCAGGACCCCCGGCTGCTGCACGACCACGTCGACCTCGCCGCGCGCGTGACCGGCGCCCGGCTGCGCGTGCGCCGCGCCGCCGAGGTCGCCCGCGACACCCCCGACGGCACCGCCCTCGACGTCGTCGTGGTGGCCGAGAACCCCTCTGACGCAGGGTGACTCAGGCAACGAGCCGGTAGAACCGCCAGAGGTCGTGCTCGATCTCGAGCACCTCGACCGAGGCGAGACCCGCCTGCTCGGCGTACCCGCGCAGCACGTCCGGACGCATCACGGTGCCCGTGCCCACCGAGCCCTCGTGCGACATGCCGTCGGGCAGGCAGATCAGCACCGACCAGCCGTAGAGCAGCCGCTCGCGCAGCGACCACCGACGCCTCGTCGACGTCGAACCCGTCGACCCGGCCTCGGGGTACGCCAGGGCGATGCCGATCGACGCCCAGCCCTCGCCGCACCCGAGGTCGGCCACCGCCGCCCCCGCCCGCAGCCGCTCGTCCAGGCCCGGGACGGACGGCAGCCAGCGCTCGCCGAGCGGTCCGAGGAACCACGGGCGGTTGCCGTCGGCCTGGGCCTCGCGCATGTCCGGGCCGAACGCGGTCCACGGCACGCCGCCGCCGGTGCGGAACGCGTCGGCGGTCTCGGGCACCCGCGCGGCCGCCGCCGTCATCAACCGGGCGAGCGGCGTGCTGAACGTCAGCGAGGTCGGGTCGACCAGGACGGCGACGTGCTCGTCGGGCAACCGGTAGCGCCGGAGGTCCGGTTCCGCGTCGGGGTCGTCGACCTCGACGAACCCGCTGACGCACTGCTGCTCGAGCCACTCCCGGGCGTAGCGCGGGTGGACGCCCGCGCCGCGTGCCAGGGCGGGCGGGTCGAGCGGACCGTCGCGGTGCAGCACCTCGTACAACCCGAGCCGCCGGCCCAGCTCGACGGTCAGCAGGTCGATGGTTCCAGCGCGGCCTCGAACAACCGCTCGGCCAGGGAGTCGGTCTCCACACCGGTCATCGTCCGCCCGGGCGCGGGCGCGCACCAGGGACGGCGGGGCAGTCGCTCAGGGAGCCTCGGGCGGGCGCGGGGCGCCGGTGCGGTCGAAGCGGGGAAGGAACCACTGCACGAGGGGACCGATGACGAGCGCGAACACCACGGTGCCCGGCCCGAACACCCCGCCCAGCGCCCAGCCGATCCCTACGACGACGACCTCGATCAGCGTGCGGGCCCGCCGGATCGGCCAGCCCGTGCGCCGGTGCAGCCCCGTCATCAGGCCGTCGCGCGGGCCCGCGCCGAACCGGCTGCCGATGTACGCGGCGGTCGCGATCGCGTTCAGCAGCACACCGGCGACGAACAGCAGGACCCGCTCGACCCAGCGGGGGTCGCCGCCGTCGACGACGAGGTCGGGCAGCAGCCGCAGCGAGACGTCGACGACCGGGCCGATCACCAGGATGTTGCTGACCGTGCCGAGACCCGGGCGCTCCCGCAGCGGGATCCACAGCAGCAGCACCACCAGGCCGGACAGCACGGTGACGGTGCCGAACGACAGCGGGGTGCGGCCGGCGACGCCCTGGTGCAGCACGTCCCACGGGATGTTGCCGAGCTCGCTGCGCAGCACCATCGCCATGCTGACGCCGAAGACCACGAGCCCGGCGTAGAGCTGGACGAGGCGCAGCACGAGCGACCCTGTCGCGCGGCGGCCGCGCTCGTTACGGTGCATGACGTGGCGAACGTACCGGCCGTGCAGATCAGTCCCGGCCTGTGGCGGCTGCGCCTGGTGGGCGACCTCGTCAACGGGTACCTGCTGCTCGACGACGACGGCAGCGCCACCCTGGTCGACACCGGTCTGTCGCGGTCGGCGCCGGCGGTGGCGCGGGGGCTGGCCGCGGCGGGCGTGGCGCCGGAGCGGGTGACCACGGTCCTGGTCTCGCACGTGCACCCCGACCACGTGGGGGCGCTCGCCGAGGTGCGCGACCGCACCGGCGCGCGGGTGGTCGTGCACCGGGACGACGCCGGGTACCTGAGCCGCGGCGTGACGCCGCCGAACGACCAGCGCTTCCTGCTGGCCCGCCTCGCGCGCCGGTTCGAGCGCGAGGACCGCCAGGAGTTCGCACCCGTCGAGGCCGACGGCGAGCTCGCCGACGGCGACCTGCTGCCGCACGGCGGCGGGCTGCGGGTGCTGCACACCCCGGGCCACTCGCCGGGCCACGTGTCGTTCGTGCACGAGCGCAGCGGCACCCTGATCACCGGCGACGCGCTGTTCCACCCCTTCGGCTGGCTGCGCTGGTCGGTGCGGCCGTTCTGCACCGACTTTCGGCTGAGCCAGCAGACGGCGCAGCGGTTCGCCGAGATCGACTACACCGCAGCGGCGTTCATGCACGGACCGCACATCGCGGTGGGCGCGAAGCCGAAGGTCGACGCGCTGCTGGCGACCGCGACCCCCGGCTGACGGGTCAGCTCGCGAGGTACGCCAGCAGGTCGGCCCGGGTGAGCACGCCCGCGGGCTTGCCGTCGACGACGACCATGACGGCGTCGGCCTTCTCGAGCTCGTGCCGGGCGGTCACCACCGACTCGCCCCCGCCGACGAGCGGCAGCGGCGGCGCCATGTGCTTCTCGACCGGGTCGGCCAGGCCGGCCGCGCCCGAGAACACCGCGTCGAGCAGGTCGCGCTCGCTCACCGAGCCCGCGACCTCGCCGGCCATGACGGGCGGCTCGGCCTTGACCACCGGCATCTGCGAGACGCCGTACTCGTGCAGGATCTCGATGGCGTCGCGCACCGTCTCGGTCGGGTGGGTGTGGACCAGGGCGGGCAGGTCGCCGGTCTTGGCGCGCAGCACGTCGGCCACGCTCGCCGCGTCGGCGCCCTCGCGGGCGAAGCCGTACGACGCCATCCAGCCGTCGTTGAAGATCTTGGTCAGGTAGCCGCGGCCGGAGTCGGGCAGCAGCACGACCATCACGTCGTCCGGACCCAGCTCGCGAGCCACCTCGAGGGCGGCGACCACGGCCATGCCGCAGGAGCCGCCGACCAGCAGCCCCTCCTCGAGCGCCATCCGGCGGGTCATGGCGAACGACGCGGCGTCGCTCACCGCGACGATGCGGTCGGGGACGGCGGGGTCGTAGGCGCCTGGCCAGAAGTCCTCGCCGACGCCCTCGACCAGGTACGGGCGCCCGGTGCCGCCGGAGTAGACCGACCCCTCGGGGTCGGCGCCGACGACCACGACCGGGCCGCCGTCGCGCTGCGCCGACTGGTCCTTCAGGTACCGGCCGGTGCCGGTGATGGTGCCGCCGGTGCCGACACCCGTGACGAAGTGGGTGATGCGGCCGTCGGTGTCGGACCAGATCTCGGGCCCGGTGGTCTCGTAGTGGCTCGCCGGGCCGTTCGGGTTGGAGTACTGGTCGGGCTTCCAGGCGCCGGGGGTCTCGCGCACCAGCCGGTCGCTGGTCGAGTAGTACGAGTCCGGGTGGTCGGGCGCGACGGCCGTGGGGCAGACGACGACCTGCGCGCCGTAGGCCTTCAGCACGTTGATCTTGTCCTGGCCGACCTTGTCGGGGCAGACGAAGATGCAGCTGTACCCGCGCTGCTGAGCGACCAGGGCGAGCCCGACCCCGGTGTTGCCCGACGTCGGCTCGACGATCGTGCCGCCCGGCTGCAGCGCGCCCGCGGCCTCGGCGGCGTCGACCATCTTCACGGCGATGCGGTCCTTCACCGACCCGCCGGGGTTCAGGTACTCCACCTTGGCCAGCACGGTGCAGCTGATGCCCTCGGTGACGGAGTTGAGCTTGACCAGCGGGGTGCCGCCGATGAGGTCCAGGACGGTGTTGGCGTAGCGCACCCGTCCATCGTCCCAGATGCCGGACGCCGTGCGCACCACCCGGCCCGCTGGCCGCTGGCTACCGTGGGGAGGTGTCGAGGACGGGGAGGGCGCGGCGGATCGCCGCCGCGGCGGCGTACGGGGGCGGTGGTGTCGGGCTGCTCGGCCTGGCCGGGGTGGGGCTGCTGGTCGGTGAGGCGCGGCTGGCGCGGCGCCTGATCGGGCAGCCGTTCGGGCTGGAGGGGCTACCGACCGACGGCGTGTACGGGCACGGCCCGGGTGAGCCCGTCGAGCTGGCGGTGCTCGGCGACTCCAGCGCGGCCGGGCTGGGCTGCACGGCGGTCGAGGAGACGCCGTCGGCGATCCTCGCGACCGGCCTGGCCGCGGTGTCCGGGCACCCGGTGCGTCTGACGAACGTGTCGGTCGTCGGCGCGGAGTCGTCCGGGCTCGAGCCGCAGGTCGACCGGCTGCTGGCCGACGGCTACCGGCCTGCCGCGGCCGCGATCATGATCGGCGCGAACGACGTGACGCACCGGATCCGGGTGGGTGACGCCGTGCGCGAGCTCACCACCGCGGTCGAGCGGCTGCGCGAGGTCGGCTGCGAGGTCGTCGTCGGCACCTGCCCGGACCTCGGGACGCTGGAGCCGGTGGCTCAGCCGCTGCGCTCGGTCGGCCGCCGGCTGTCGCGGCAGCTGGCGGCGGCGCAGACCATCGCCGTGGTCGGCGCGGGCGGACGCACGGTGTCCCTGGGCGACGTCCTCGGGCCGGAGTTCGCCGCCCGTCCGGGCGAGATGTTCAGCTCCGACCGCTTCCACCCCTCGCCGGCCGGGTACGCGCGGATGGCGTCGGTTCTGCTCCCCAGCCTGTGCGCGGCCCTGGGCTTCTGGCCCGACGGCGGCGCCGAGCGCGCGCCGGAGCGCCGCCGCGGCGAGGGCGTGACGTCGCTGGCCGAAGCCGCGGTGGCCGCCGCGGACGACGCCGGCACCGAGGTGGCCCCGGCGAGGGTGGGTGGTTCGGTCCGCGGTCCCCTGGGGCGCTGGGCGATGCTGCTGCGCCGCCGCCGCGTCCCGCCGCCGCACCCGCTGCGCAGGGCTACCGACCGGGTGTGAACCGGATCGGGAACCGCACCGCGCCGGTGTTGCCCGAGACCGGCAGCCACTCCCCCGGGCCGTCGGGACGGGCGTCCGGCATCCGCCGCGCGAGCAGCGGCAGGGCCACGCTCATGTCGACGCGGGCCACGAAGTGCCCGAGGCAGTGGTGCACGCCGCCGCCGAAACCGCTGTGCGGCGGGCGTTCTGCGGTGATGTCGAACGCTGGGTCGGTGACGGACCGCGGGTCGGTGCCGGCGGCGTGCGAGAGCACCTGCACGATCGAGCCCTTCGGCAGCCGCAGTCCGTCGAGGTCGACGTCCTCGACCGCCTCGCGCGTCACCCACGTGACGGTCGGGTTGACGCGCATCACCTCCTCGACGGCGTTCGCCCCCAGCTCGGGACGCTCCGCGAGCAGCGCCCACTGGTCGGGGTGGCGCAGCAGGGTCTGCACGGCCAGGCCGATCTGGTTGCGCGTCGTCTCCATGCCGGCGAACGCCAGGAACACCAGGCCGACGCTCAGCTCGCGCGCGGTCAGGGTGTCGTCGTCCTCGTGCGCCCGCAGCAGCGTGGTGACCAGGTCGTCGCGCGGGTGCGCGCGGCGGTCGGCGACCACGGCGTCGACGTAGCCCGTCAGCCCCTCGAGCGCCGCCTCGATGCGCGGCAGGTCGGCGCGCAGGTTGATGCCGAACGACTTCCCGAGGTCGTCGGCCCAGTGCGCCACCTGCTCCCACTCCTCCTCGGGCAGCCCGAGCAGCACGCACAGGATGCGCGCCGAGTAGGGCTCGGCGAACTCCTTCACCAGCTCGACCCGTCCGCGCGGCGCGAACGCGTCGACCAGCTCGTCGGCGAGCGCCTGGAACCGCGGCCGCAGCGCCTCGATCGCGCGGCTGCGGAACGCCGGGCTCAGCAGCCGCCGCAGCCGCAGGTGGTCCTGGCCCTCGAGGCTGAGCAGCGTCTCGCCCCACCAGGTCGCGAACGGTCCCGCGTGCACGCCGTTCTGCGCCGGCCAGCGCGCGTTGCCCTGCTGGAACCGGCGATCACGCAGCAGCGCGGTGCCCTGCTCGTACCGCAGCACCGCGTAGCCGTACGGCGTGCGCACCCACCAGTGCTCCTCGCGCGCGGCGTGCACGGCCTCGGAGGTGACGTCGAAGGACGGGTCGGCGAGGTCGAGGAACGGCACGGTGCTCACGTGCGCATCCTCCCGCGCGGAAGGCCAGGACGGCAGACCCCCAGGAGGGGGCCGCAGATCGAAGCCTTCGGAGCCGACGTGTGCGGACGGTCACGCGGCGTCCCGGCGACAGCGGTTGTTACCCGCGCGTAGGCTCGACGGCGGAACCAGCAGTGCCGTCCAGCAGCGTCGCCAGGAGGAGAGCCCCGTGCCCGAGGCCGTCATCGTCAGCACCGCCCGCACGCCGATCGGCCGGGCCTTCAAGGGCTCGCTGGTCGACGTCCGACCCGACGACCTGGCCGCCACCGTTGTGCGCGCCGCGCTCGCGAAGGTGCCCGGGCTCGACCCCGCGCTCGTCGAGGACCTCTACCTCGGGTGCGCCGAGCCGTCCGGCGAGCAGGGCTTCAACATGGCCCGCGTCGTCGCCGTCCTGGCCGACCTCGACCACGTGCCCGGCGCGACCGTCAACCGGTTCTGCGCGTCGTCGGTGCAGACCACCCGGATGGCGTTCCACGCGATCAAGGCCGGCGAGGGCGAGGTGTTCGTCTCCGCGGGCGTCGAGTGCGTCTCGCGCTACGCCGACTGGAAGGGCGCCGGCGAGGGTGCGGGCGACGTCCAGAACCCGCTGTTCACCGACGCGCAGGCCCGCACCCGCGCGACCGCCGGGTCCAACGCGACCTGGACCGACCCGCGCGAGCAGGGCCTGCTGCCCGACGTGTACATCGCGATGGGCCAGACCGCCGAGAACGTCGCGACCTCTCTCGGCGTGAGCCGGCAGGCCCAGGACGAGTGGGGCGTCGAGTCGCAGAACCGCGCCGAGAAGGCCGTCGCCGACGGCTTCTTCGCGCGCGAGATCACCCCGGTGACCCTGCCGGACGGACGCGTGATGGAGGCCGACGACTGCCCGCGCCCCGGCGTGACCCTGGAGGGCGTCAGCGGCCTGAAGCCGGTGTTCCGCCCCGACGGCACCGTGACGGCGGGCAACGCGTGCCCGCTCAACGACGGCGCCGCCGCGCTCGTCGTCATGAGCGACACCCGGGCCGCCGAGCTGGGCCTCACGCCGCTGGCCCGCGTCGTGTCGACCGGCGTCACCGCGCTGTCGCCCGAGGTGATGGGCCTCGGTCCCGTCGAGGCCTCGAAGCAGGCGCTCGCCCGCGCCGGCATGAGCGTCTCCGACATCGACCTGTTCGAGATCAACGAGGCGTTCGCCGCGCAGGTGCTGCCGAGCGCCGACCAGCTCGGCATCCCCTACGACCGGCTGAACGTGCACGGCGGCGCCATCGCGCTCGGGCACCCGTTCGGCTCGACCGGCGCGCGCATCACCACCACGCTGCTCAACGGCCTGCAGGCCCGCGACGCCCAGCTCGGTCTCGAGACGATGTGCGTCGGCGGCGGCCAGGGCATGGCCATCGTCTACGAGCGGCTCAGCTGACACCGCCACGGGCGTCGGGCCCGCCTGCGACGATGAGCAGGTGACGCAGGAGGGGGACGACGGCGAGTCGCTGCGCAGGTGGCGCCTGGTGCTCGGTCGCTACTCCGCCTCGACGCTGCACGGGGCCTCGTTCGGGCGGGGCGACCTGCAGCTCGACCAGGCGCTCGCCTACCTCTACGACCGCGAGTACGCCGGCCGCGGACTGGCCGAGGGCGACGGCCCGCGGTCGGCGTCCCTCGACCCCAGCCGGCTGCGCGCCCTCGACTGGCTCTCGCGCACGCGCACGCTGTTCCCGCAGGAGGTCTACGAGCGGGTGCAGGCCCAGGCGATCGAGCGCTACGGCCTGACCGAGATCCTCGAGGACCCCGAGGCGCTGCGCTCGGTCGACGCCACGCCCGAGCTCGGCAAGGCGCTGCTGACCGTGCGCGGGCAGCTCTCCGCCGGCATGCGCGAGGCCGTCCGCGAGGTCATCGCGAAGGTGGTCGAGGAGGTCACCCGGCGGCTGCGCGACGACGTCGTGCGCGCGCTGCACGGGCGGCGCGACCGCAACCGCCGCTCCGCCGTCCCGAGCGCCCGCAACTTCGACCCCCGCCGCACGGTGCGCGAGAACCTGCGCAACTACGACCCCGAGAGCGGGCGCCTGGTCATCGACCGGCCGTACTTCCACTCCCGCGTCAAGCGCCAGCTGCCGTGGGACGTCGTGCTGTGCGTCGACCAGAGCGGGTCGATGGTGGGCTCGGTGCTGCACAGCGCCGTCCTCGCCGGGATCATGAGCTCCCTTCCGGGCGTGCGGGTCTCGCTGGTGGTGTTCGACACCAGCGTCGTCGACCTCAGCCACCTCGCCGCCGACCCGGTCGAGGTGCTGCTGACCGTGCAGCTCGGCGGCGGCACCGACATCGGCAAGGCCGTCACCTACTGCGAGGGCCTGGTGCGCAACCCCCGCCGCACGGTGCTGGTGCTGCTCAGCGACTTCTGCGAGGGCGGGTCGCCGTCGGTGCTGCTGCAGTCGGTCCAGCGGCTCGCGAGCGCGCAGGTCACCCTGCTCGGCCTGGCCGCGCTCGACGACGGCGCCGCTCCCGCGTACGACACCCAGATGGCGCAGCGGCTCGCCGACCGGGGGATGCAGGTGGCGGCACTCACCCCCGTGCACTTCGCTCGCTGGCTCGCCGACGTGATGGGCAGCCGCGGGTGAGCGACCTCCCCCGCTGGGTGGGTGCCTACCGGGCGTACGACGACGCCACGCTCGAGGCGCTCGCCGGTGCCGGCCCCGTGCGGCGCGCGGCCAAGGACGTCGACGCCGGTCGGGTCGCGCCCGTGACGTCCACGCCCGACGAGGTGACCGTCGACGTCGGCGGAGCCGCGGTCGTGCTGGACGCCGGTGGTCCGGCCTCGGCCCGGTGCGCGTGCCCGGCGGTCGGCACCTGCAAGCACGTGCTGGCCGCCGTGATGTGGTTGCGGGAGAACGGATCGACGCCGGTCGAGGACGACGCCAGGTCCGCGGTCACCGACGCACCCGACCCGCTCGCGGAGGTGCTGTCCCTCGACCCGCAGGCGCTGTTCCGGGGGGCGGGCGTCGCCGCCGTGCGCGAGGCGGCCGCGGCCGACGACCCCGGGCTGCGGTGGGAGGTCGCGGGAGGCGTCCTCCTCCTCGAGCTCACGGCGATCGGGGTGACCTGCCGCTGGGTGGCCGGTGCCGGGTTCGCCGGCATGGTGTCCGACCTGCCGGAGCGTCGCCGTCGCGCGGTGCACCTGCTGGCGGTCGCCGCCGTGCGGGCCGAGCACGGGGTCGCGCTCCCCTGGCCCGGCGCCGTCGTCGAGCCCTCCGGCGCCGCTGCCGACGCCGGACCGCTCCTCGACGCCGTCGCCGCCACGTTGCACCACCTCGTGTCCACCGGCCTGTCGCACCTCACCGCGTCGAGTCTCGAACGGCTTCTCGCGCAGACGATCTCAGCCCGCACCTCCGGCTTGCCGCGGCTGGCCGCCCAGCTGCGCACGATCGCCGGCACGCTCGAGCTGCTCGAGCGGCGCGACCACCGGGCCGACGTCGGCGACGCCCTGGCAGCGCTCGCACGCACGCACGCGCTCGTCGAGGCGCTGCGCGCCACCGCGGACGGCCGCGGCGACCCCGGGGTCCGACGCGCCCTCGAGGGCCGGTTGCGCCGCGACTTCGACGAGGGCACCGAGCTGCACCTGCTGCCGCTCGGCCTGCACTGGTGGACCACCCGCGGCGGCGCGCGCGGCCTGACCGTGTCGTGCTGGGACCTCGACGAGGACCGGGTCGTGCAGGCGGTCCTCGCGCGTCCCGACGGCCGCGACCCCTCGTTCACCCTGCCCACCGTCGTCGCCGCCGGTGCGCTGTGGCCGGGCGCGACGTCGCCCGCCCGCTTCCTGGAGCGCAGCTGGACGCTCGAGCGTCCCCGGCTCTCCGACGACGGTCGTGTCGCCGTCGGCGGCAGCACCCGGGCGAGCCCGGGTCCGGTGTGGTCGGTCGAGGACCCGCGCCTCACGCGCCTCGGCACCTCCGGCTGGGACGAGGTGGCCGAGGAGCTGCGCGCCCGGGCGGGCCTGACCGGCGGGTCGTCCGACGCGCTGCTGCTGCGTCCGGCGGTGACCCGCTCGCCGGTGCTCGACGAGATCGCGCAGCAGCTGGTCTGGCTGGTCGAGGACGCCGCCGGTCGCACCCTGCGCCTGACCGTCCCGGTGGCGCCGGGCACGCGGCACCGCATCGAGCAGCTGGTGCGGGTCGTGGCCGCCGACGCCGCGCCCGTCGCGGTGCTCGTGACGGTCGACCAGGTCGGGTCCGCCACCGCCCTGGTCCCGGTCGCGGTGCTGCGCGAGGCGCCCGGCCGCGCCGGCGGCCGCACCCTGCAGGTGGTGGCGCTCGACGTCGCGCGGGAGCCGGAGCGGCGCTCGCCGCTCGCCGGGCGCATCCTGCGGCTGCTGCAGGCCCGCCGCGCCGACGTCGAGCAGCGGCAGGTCCCCGCGCCGACGGGCGTCGCGCGGCTGCTCGCGCCCGCGGGCGCGGTGCTCGAGACGCAGGCCGCCACCGGACGTCCCGACCTGACGACCACCCAGCGCGAGGTGCTCGGGCGGGCCGCCCGCGACCTGGACTCGGTCGGGCTGGCCACGCCGGCCGCGGAGGTGCGCGCGCACCTGCGCGACCCCGGTCCGGCACGCCTCCTCGCGCTCGCGTACACCCTGTCGGTGGTGCTCGTCCTGGACGGCCTGCCGACCGACGGTGGCCGCTGACACAATCGCCGGCGGGGGCGCACGGACGGCGGCGCACGAGCACAGGGGGACGCGTGGGCATCATCGGACGGCTGCTCGGCACCGGGCAGGACGCCCTCGGGGCGCGGGTGCGTGAGGCGCTCGCCCCGCTCGACCGGGCCGAGCGCGGCCTGGCCGGCCGGGCGAGCGACTTCGTCCTGAGCGGCACCGGGCCCGAGGTGCTGCTGCACCTGCCGGGCGTCTCCACGACGCCGTCGCCCTCGGTGCTCCTCGGCCAGCCGGGCCGGCTGCGCTGGCAGTTCCACGGCCACGGCCTGGCGAAGGACGTCGTGACCGCCGTCCAGGCCGGCCTGCGGGCGCGGGCCGCGCTCTACCGCGACCTGCCGGCCGACCACCCCGGGCACGAGAAGGTCGGTGTGCTGGTGCGGTTGGGCAAGGTGCTCGAGGCCGCCTCGGCCGCGGGCGACCTCGACGACCCGGGCGCCGGGGCGCCGGCGTGGTTGCAGGTGCTCGTCAACGACATGGTGTTCGGCGCCCACCAGGACCAGCGCTCGCGCGAGACGCCGCGCCTGCCCGGCGTGCACCTGCACCTGGTCGACGCCCTGCTCGCGGCCGACGACCGCCCCGACCCCGCACTGGTGCTGCGGATCGGGTTCGAGCGCAAGGGGATCGACTCCTACTACCAGGGGCACCTGACGCCGCTCGTCACGCCCGCCCCGTCCGCCGACCACCTGCGCCGCCACGCCACGCTCGTGCACGACCTGCCGTCCGGGCTGTCGGCCGCCGGACGGGTCGCGCTCGTCCAGCGCCTGGGGGCCGACCCCGCGCTCGCACGCGAGTTCGCCCCTGTGCTGGTGCGGCTGTCGGTCGACGCCAGCAAGCAGGCCCGCGACGCGGCGTCGACCCACCTCGACCTCGTGCCCGAGCAGCAGCGCGTCGACCTGCTGGTGCGACCTGCTGCGCGAGGGCGCCACCGCCGAGCGGACGCAGGCCGCCCGGCTGCTCGCGCGGTTCCCGGGCGAGGTCGCGCTCGCACCGCTGCAGCAGGCCGAGGGCACCGAGACGAGCAAGCCGGTGCTGCAGGCGGTCCGCGAGGCCGTCGCCGCCCTCGTGGCGAGCAGCGCCACCGACGCCGCCCTGCCCGAGCCGCCTGCCCTACGAGCGGTACGCCGACGCGCCGCTCGGCGAGGCGGCGGTCGAGGTGCTGCGGCGCAACCTGGCCGACTGCGTCCGCGACGCCGAGGACGAGGCGCGGCGCGAGGAGGAGCGCAACCGCACGGCGACCCACCGCTACGACTGGGCGCGTCGACGGCTGACCGAGCTGCGCAAGGTCGGCGAGGGCGACCTGCGGCAGCTGGTCGCGGTGATCGACGGCACGCGACCCGCCGCGTCGATCGAGGTCGAGCGGATGCGCCGGCTGGTCGCGGTGGTCGAGCACCGGTGGCGCCTGCAGGAGCTGCCCGGCTCCACCGCCGCCCACCTGGTGCGCTGGGTCACCGCCCGCCAGCACGGAACCGGGTTCTGGCACGACGGCGGGTTCCAGCAGTGGCTCCTCGGTCGTCCCGAGGGGTCGGTCGACCTGCGGGCGCTGGCAGCGCTCTTCCCCGGCGACGAGGGGGTCGCCGCCGTCGGCCGCGCCGTGCTGGTGCGCAGCTGGTACGACTCCGGTCCGCTCGACCAGCTGCCCCCGACCGGGTCTGGCCGTTCTTCGCCGAGCACGCCGAGCTCGTCGACCAGGGGCTCGGCCTCGCCCCCGACACTCTGAGCGGGCAGAACCGCTGGTACGCGGTCGATCTCGGCGAGACCCTGCGGGTCGTCGCCACGTTCCCCACGCTGCCGTCGCGGTGGGTCCCGCGCATCACCGAGCTGGCGCTCGGGCAGGGACGCACGCACCGCGCCGCCGCCCAGCAGGCGCTGTCCGGCCTGCCCGACATCGGTGCGCGGGTGGCCGAGTCGCTGTCGCACGGGCAGAGCGAGGTGCGGGTCGAGGCGGCGGCGTGGCTCGGGCGCCTCGGCGACCCCGCCGCGGTGACCGTGCTGCGCTCCGCGCTCACCCGCGAGAGGCGCGAGACCGTCCGCGCGGCGCTGCTGACGGCGCTGGAGGCGCTCGGCGACGACATCACCGGCGACCTGTCCCCCGCGACGCTGGTGGCCGAGGCGCGCTCGGGCCTGCGCGCCAAGGTGCCCGCGGCCCTCACGTGGTTCCCGTTCGACCGGCTGCCCGCCGCCCGCTGGGCCGACGGCACCGAGGTCGACCCCGACGTCCTGCGCTGGTGGGTGGTGCTCGCCGGCAAGCTCAAGGAGCCCGCCGGCAACGCGCTGCTCACGCGCTACCTCGGGCTGCTCGACGCCCCGAGCCGCGCCGCGCTGGGCGAGGTCGTGCTGCGCGAGCTCGTCGCCGAGGACACCCGGCGCCCGGGCGAGGAGGAGGCCGCCGCGCACGCCGCGGTCGAGGGCCCGCGCCGGTACGCGCAGTACCAGCAGTACCTGCACAGCACCCGCAGCGGCCCGCAGTGGGCGCGGATGACGCCGGAGAGCAGGGCCTACTACGAGGACCTGTACGACAGGACGCTCGAGCAGTGCACGGCGGCCGCACGTGCCGAGAAGCTCGCCGAGTACCTGGGCAGCGCGATCGCCGCCAAGGGGGTGCTCGCGCTCACCGCGGGCGCACCGGGGCACGTGGCGGTGCAGGTGGTGCGCCAGTACATGCGCGACCACTACCAGCGCCGGGCGCAGGTCGAGGCCCTGCTCGACGGCCTCTCCGGCAGCGACGACCCGGCCGTCATCCAGCTGATGCTGGCGGTGTCGCGGCGCTACCGGACCCGCTCGGTGCAGGAGCGGGCGCTCGCCCACGTCGAGGCGATCGCCGAGCGCCGCGGCTGGAGCCAGGACCAGCTCGCCGACCGCACCATCCCCACCGCGGGGCTCGACGACACCGGGACGCTCACGCTCTCCTACGGCGCCCGCCACTTCACGGTGACGCTCGACGCCGCGCTGAAGCCGGTGCTGCGCACCCCCGACGGCAAGGTGCTCAAGGCCCTGCCCACCCCGCGCCAGGACGACGACGCCGAGGCGGCCAAGGAGGCGAAGAAGGAGCTCACCGCGCACAAGAAGGAGGTCAAGCAGGTCGTCGACCTGCAGACCGCCCGCCTCTACGAGGCGATGTGCACCGACCGCACCTGGCCCGTGGCCGACTGGGACGAGTTCCTGCGCCACCACCCCGTCGCCGGCCGGCTGGCGCAGCGGCTGCTCTGGGTCGACCTCGGCCCGCAGGGTGCCGAGTCGTTCTCGCCCAAGGCCTTCCGGCCCGCCGACGACGGCACCCTGCTCGACCGCGACGACGAGGAGGTCGAGGTGCCCGGCGACCACCGCGTGCGCCTGGCGCACGGCTCGCTGCTCGACGACGCCGAGCGCGAGGCCTGGCGGGCGCACCTGCGCGACTACCGGGTCACCCCGCTGTTCGACCAGCTCGCGAACCTGCCGCCCGGCCTCGCGCTGCGCACCGCCGACGGCGAGGCCGTGCACGCCGTCGACGACCACCAGGGCTGGGTCACCGACACCTTCACCGTGCGCGGCGTCCTCACCAAGCGCGGGTACCAGCGCGACCAGGCCGAGGACGGCGGGTGGTTCTACCGCTACACGAAGTCCTTCGACAGCACCGGCCTGCGCGCGGTGGTCGAGTTCACCGGCAGCATGCTGCCGGAGGAGAACATCGCCGCGGCGGTGAAGACCCTGGTGTTCGAGGACACCAGGTCGCGGTCGTGGAACGCGCGCTCGCGACCGCTCGCGGAGGTGCCGCGGGTGCTCCTCGCGGAGACCTACGCCGACTACCGCGCCGCAGCCGCGGTCGGTGCGTTCGACCCGGACTGGGAGAAGGTGACCGCGTGGTGAACCCGACACCCGCCGACCTCGACGGGCTCGACGCGTCGGCGGTGCGGCTGCCGCCCGAGACGCGCTACGCCGACGAGCTCGCACGGCTCGAGGCGTCCGACACCGACCCGCGCCCGCCGGGCTGGCGGCTGTCGCCGCGCGCCGTGCGGCGCTTCGTCCTCGGCGACGACGCGCTCGGCGTCACCCGCAAGTTCTACGGCGACGACCCGCTCGTCGACCGTTGCGTCGTGACCCTCATGGGTCATCAGGGCCTGATGCTCGTCGGCGAGCCCGGCACCGCGAAGTCGATGCTGTCCGAGCTGCTCGCGGCGGCCATCAGCGGCGACTCGGGGCTCACCGTGCAGGGCACGGCCGGCACGACCGAGGACCAGCTCACCTACAGCTGGAACTACGCGCTGCTGCTCGCCGAGGGACCCACCCCGCGGGCGCTGGTGCCCTCGCCGGTGCACCGGGCGATGGCCGAGGGCCGGCTCGTGCGGGTCGAGGAGATCACGCGCTGCCCGCCGGAGATCCAGGACGTGCTGATCTCGCTGATGAGCGACAAGCAGCTGATGGTGCCGGAGCTCACCCGCACCGACCCGCAGGGGGCGCGGCTGCTGGCCCGGCGCGGCTTCAACGTCATCGCCACGGCCAACCTGCGCGACCGCGGCGTCAACGAGATGTCGTCGGCGCTCAAGCGCCGGTTCAACTTCGAGACCGTGCGGCCGATCGCCGACCACGACTTCGAGGTCGAGCTGGTCACCGCCCAGGTCACCCGCGAGCTCGCCACCTCGCCGCAACCGGTCACCGTGCCGCGCGAGGTGATCTCGTTGCTGGTCACCACGTTCCAGGAGCTGCGGGCGGGCCGCACCGCCGACGGCACCGCGATCCGGTCGCTCGACACCGTGATGTCGACGGCCGAGGCCGTCAACGTCGCCCACGCCGCAGCGCTGCAGGCGCGCCACCTCGGTGACGGCACCCTCTCACCGCGCGAGGTGGCCGACCAGCTGCACGGTGTGGTGCTCAAGGACAGCGCCGACGACGCCAAGCGGGTGCGGCACTACTTCGACACCGTGGTGCGCGAGCGGGCCCGTCGCGACCCCCGCTGGAAGGCCTTCCACGAGGCGGCGCGCGGGCTCTGGCAGTGACCCCGCCGGCCGGCGTCGACGCGCGGCTGCCGGACGTCGTCCGCGAGGCCGCCGCCCAGCTGCTCGGCGGCGACGACGACGTGTGGTTCGTGCCCGTGCGCCACCACAGCCCGGGCTGCGCGCGGGCGCTGCGGGCGCTGCTGCGCGAGGTGCGACCCGCCGCCGTGCTGGTCGAGGGCCCCGCCGACCTCGACCACCTGGTGCCGCTCGTGGTCGACGAGCAGACCCGCGCCCCGGTGGCCCTGCTCGCGCAGAGCCGGCGCGAGGGCTCGGTGCGCTCCTCGTTCTACCCGCTGTGCGACTACAGCCCCGAGTGGGTCGCGCTGCGTGAGGGCGCCGCCCTCGGGGCGCAGCTGGCGCTGGTCGACATGCCGTGGGCCGACCAGGCCTGGCACCGCGACGGCGAGGGCGCCGACGAGGCGGCCGCCGCCACCCTGGTCGAGGAGCGCTACCTCGCCCACAGCGGGTACGTGCAGGCGATGGCCGACCGGCTGGGCTGCGTCGACCACCACGACCTGTGGGACCGGCTGTTCGAGCTGCGCACCGCCGACCCCGCCGACGACTGGCGGGGCTACCTGCACGACGTCTTCGCCTGGTGCGCGATGGCCCGGCTCGACTACGAGCCGCAGGTGCTCGAGGCCGAGAACTCGCTGCCGCGAGAACGGGTGATGGCCGCGCACGTGCGGCGCTGGCGCGAGCAGGTCGAGGGTCCCGTCGTCGTGGTCACCGGCGGGTTCCACACCCTCGAGCTGGTGCGCTCGTGGCGCACGGCGCGACGTCCGCGGGCGGTGCGCCGGCACGAGGACTCCTGGCTGGTCCGCTACGGGTTCGCCCAGCTCGACGCCCTCGGCGGGTACGCGTCCGGGATGCCGAGCCCCGGCTGGTACCAGCAGGTCTGGGACCGCACGGAGGCCCACGAGAGCGACCCGCTCGGCGCGTCCGCGATCGTCGGTCCTGACGCGGCTCGCGCGCGCGACGCGCGAGCAGGACCGCGCCGACCCCCTCTCGACCGCGCACGTGCAGGCCGCCGTCGCCCAGGCCGCGCGGCTCGCCGCGCTGCGCGGCAACCCGGGGCCGGGACGCCAGGACGTCGTCGACGCGGCGCGGTCGTGCTTCGTCAAGGGCGCCGTCGACGACGGCACGCGGGGCCTGCTCGGCGACCTGGCCGTGCTGCTGGGCGGCACCGCCGTCGGCGACGTGCCGCCCTCGGCCGGCTCGCCGCCGCTGGTCGAGGACGCGCGCCGCCGCGCCCGCGCCGCGGGCGTGCGCCTCGACGACAGCACGCCGCGCACGGTGCGGCTCGACCTGTACCGCAAGGAGCGCCACCGCGAGCGCAGCCGGTTCCTGCACGCCATGTCCTACCTCGGTGCCGACCTCGCGCAGTGGCGCAGCGGGCCCGACTTCGTCGGCGGCGGGCGGCAGGACCTGCTGTTCGAGGAGTGGGTCGCCGCGTGGACGCCGTCGGTGGAGGCGCGGCTGATCGAGGTCTCGACCGACGGCGCGCGACGTGCGGTCGGCCTGCCTGGCCCGGCTGCAGCGCGAGGAGGCCTCGCTGGCCGGTCAGGGACGCGGGCGCAACGCGTCCGCGGTCGTCGCGCTGGTCGTCCGTGCGTGCCTGGTCGGGCTGCACGAGCGGCTGCCGTCACTGCTGACGCTGCTGCGCCGCCACCTCGACGACGACCCGTCGCTGGCGTCGGTGCTCGGGTGCGGGCACCGGCTGGCGACGCTGTGGCGGGCGCGCGAGCCGCTCGGCGTGCAGGGCGACCCGCAGCTGGCCGGGCTGCTGGCGCGGGTCTGGCCGGCGGTGCTGTTCCTGCTGCCCGGCGTGGCGCAGGTGGCGGCGGGCGACGAGCCGGGCGTGGTGCGCCAGCTGCTGTCGGCGCGCGAGCTCGGCCGGGTGCTGGCCGAGGTCGACCCGACGCTGGTCGAGGGAGGCCTCGTCGACGTCCTGCGCCGGTTCGCCGACGACGTCACCACCTCGCCCGGGGTGGCCGGGGCCGCCGCGGCCCTGCTGTTCGTCGAGGGCGTGCACGACGAGGAGGGCCTCACCGCCCAGGTGGTCGCGCGGTTCGGCCCCGGCGCCGCACCCGCCGAGGCGGTGCGCTTCCTCGGTGGGCTGATGGCGGCGGCCCCCGAGCTGGTGCTGCGGGTACCGGCGCTGCTCGAAGGACTCGACGGCCTGATCCGGGGCTGGGACGGCGACGCGTTCGTCGCCGCGCTGCCCGACCTACGGCTCGCCTTCACCGGCCTCACCCCGCAGGAGACCGCCGACCTCGCGTCGGGGGTGCTGCGGCTGCACGGTGCGCCCGACGCCGCACCGCTCGACCAGGTGCACGCGACCACGGCCGACGACCTCGAGCGGGGGACGCGGCTCGAGCTGGCGCTGGCCGCGGTGCTGCGGCGGGACGGCCTGGGTGCCCGGGTGGGCGGCTCGGGCTGAGCGTCGGGGTGGCGATGCGGGCGCGACCGCGAGCGGGCTCAGAGGGCGCGGCGCAGGTCGGCCAGCCGACCGGTCAGCTCGGACGGGTCGGCGCCCGCGTCGAGGGCCTCGCGCACCAGGACGGTGAGCTGGTCGCCGAGGGCGTGCGGGCGCAGCACGGGCACCGTCCGGTGGTCGTCACCACGCAGGTCGGCCGCCTGGACGGCCAGCAGGTCGAGCACCGCGCGCACCCGGGCCGACGGCGTGACGCCGTCGGCACCGGGCCGCTCGACCCGCTGCGGGCCGAGGCCGGCCAGACGCTCGACGACCCGGCGCAGCTCGCGCGCCGGGTCGTCGGTGTCGTGCAGGGGGGTCAGGGCCGCACCCGTCAGTCGCTGCCGCGCAGGATCGCGATCAGGCGCAGCATCTCGATGTACAGCCACACCAGCGTCACGAGCAGGCCGAAGGCCGCGACCCACGCCATCTGC
The DNA here is from genome assembly GCA_963715595.1 of uncultured Actinomycetota bacterium. Lineage (GTDB taxonomy): Bacteria > Actinomycetota > Actinomycetes > Actinomycetales > CAWJMD01 > MFD01275-22. The sequence continues at coordinate 227,113 of OY970255.1, read as the reverse complement.
TGCGGCACACCGGCCTGGACGCCGCGGTCGATGTAGTCGAAGTCGAGCACCAGGTTGAGCGAGGCCAGCACCACGCCCAGCAGGCTGATGCCGATGCCGAGGATCCCCATCGAGTACACGCTCGGCAGCCCGAGCAGCAGCACGCCGACGAGGTTCAGCAGCGAGAACGCCAGGTACCCGAGGGTGGCGATGACCAGGAAGCGGGTGAACTTCGGCGTCACCCGGATCGCCTTGACCTTGTAGGCCACCAGCATCGCGCCGAAGGCGCCGAGGGTGCCCATCACGGCCTGCAGGACGATGCCCGGGTAGAGCTGCTCGAAGAACAGGCTGATCGCGCCGATGAACACGCCCTGGACGAGCGCGTACGCCATCATCAGCGGCGGCCGCACCGTCTTCTGGAACGCGATGACCAGGCCGAGACCGAGGCCCACCAGCATCGAGCCGATCCAGAGCGGGAACAGCATCGTCTCGGGCACGACACCCGCGGTGATCGCGGACCAGGTGATGCCCGCGGCGACGAGCAGCACCGCGAACAGCGCGGCGGTGCGGATCACGACGTCGTCGTAGGTCATCCGGCCGGTGCGGGCGGGACCGGCGGCCGGGCGCCCGTACAGGTCGTCGAGCTCCTGCGGCGAGGCGGCGGGCGAGCCGTGCTGCTGCTGGCCGTACTGCTGCGGCTGGCCGTAGGGCTGGTTCTTCTGGAACTGGCCGGGCCGGCCGAACTGGGCCTGCTGCGGGCGGCCGGAGAACTCCGCGGTCCGGGCGAACACCGGGTTCTTGCTCTGCATGATCCCCTCCTGGGCGCGGTGCCGATCGGCACCCTGTACCCACAGTAATGCGCGAACGGCCGCGAACGTTCCCGACGGGGGCCGCACCACCCACTCGTACCCCTGGCGGGACTCGAACCCGCACTGAAGCGCTTTTAAGGCGCCTGCCTCTGCCGTTGGGCTACAGGGGCTCGCTGCCCGAGGGTACGGCCGACAGCTCCCTCGCGCGGGCGAGGACGTCGTCGAGCATCTGCTCGGTCAGGCGTCCGGTGAAGGTGTTCTGCTGGCTCACGTGGAAGCTGCCGAGCAGGTGGACGGGTGCACCGCGCGCCGGCACCAGCAGCGCCTCGGCGCCGTGGCCGAACCGCGGCTGCGGGCGCGGTACCGCCCAGCCGCGGCGACGGGCGAGGTCGAGGGCGGCACCCCAGGCGAACCCGCCGAGGGCCAGCACGACGCGCAGCCGCGGCAGCAGGTCGACCTCGCGCTCGAGCCACGGCGCGCAGGTGTCGCGCTCGTCCGGCGTCGGCTGGTTCGCGGGCGGCGCGCACCGCACCGCGGCGACGATGCGCGCGTCGTCGAGCGCGAGACCGTCGCCGTACCAGACGCTCTCGGCCTGGTTGGCGTACCCGGCCCGGTGCAGCGCGGCGAACAGCCAGTCGCCCGAGCGGTCGCCGGTGAAGACGCGTCCGGTGCGGTTGGCGCCGTGCGCGGCGGGTGCGAGCCCGAGCACGAGGAGACGTGCCTGCGGGTCGCCGAAGCCAGGAGCCGGTCTGCCCCAGTAGGTCTGGTCGGCGTACGCGCGGCGGCGGGTCGTCGCCACCTCCTCGCGCCAGGCCACCAGCCGGGGACAGGCGCGGCAGGCGGCGACGCGGGCGTCGAGCACGTCCAGGTCGCGGGTGCTGCGGGCGCGGGCGACGACCTGGGCGGCGTCGTGGGCGACGGCGCGAGCCGCCACGGCGGGGAACGGCAGGGCGGTCGGCACGTCGTCACGCTAGCCGTGAAGGCGCTTGACGGCCGGTTGTCGCGGAGGTCACCGTGGCGCGGTGACCACGCACTCGCACGAGCCCTGACGTCGCGGTGAACCGTCCCGCGGACGGCGGGTGGTGAGCGAGCGGGCGCTCGTCCGGCGGCTGCTCGCCTGGCAGGCGCTCGACGAGACGATGCCGATCTTCCCGGTGTACGCGCTGCTGTTCGCCGACGCCGGGCTGTCGACGAGCGAGATCTCCGTCCTGCTCGTGATCTGGTCGGCCGTGGGCATCGTCCTGGAGGTGCCGTCCGGCGCCTGGGCCGACACCGTGCCGCGGCGCGCGCTGCTGTGCGCGGCCGCCGTCGTCTACGCGGCCGCCTTCGCCTGCTGGGTGCTGTTCCCGTCCTTCGCCGGGTTCGCCGTCGGGTTCGTGCTGTGGGGGCTGTCCGGCAGCCTGTCGTCGGGCACCTTCCAGGCGCTGGCCTACGACGAGCTCGCCGCGCTCGGCGCCCGCCACCGCTACGCCCGGGTGATCGGGCTCGGCACCACGCTCGCCCTCGCCGGCATGGCGCTGGCGACGCTGGCCGCCGCACCGCTGGTCGCCGTCGGCGGCTACGCGCTGGCCGGCTGGGTGAGCGTCGGCGTCTGCGTGGTGCAGCTCGCCGTCGCGGCCTCGCTGCCGTCCGCACCGCCGGTGATCTCGGCGAGCGAGGTCGACGGGCTCGACGAGGACGACGTCGACGACCTGCGCACGCACGAGCGCGGCCGGCGCGAGCTGCGGGCCCGCGCGCACGGGGTCTGGCGGGGCTGGTGGACGGCGCTGCGCACCGGCCTGGGCGAGGTGCGGTCGTCGCAGGTGCTGCGGGGCGCCGTGCTGGCCTCGGCCACGCTCTACGGGCTGCTCGCGTTCGACGAGTACTTCGGCCTGCTGCTGGACGAGCAGGGCGCGACGCTCGTCGCCGTGCCCCTGCTGCTGACCGTGGTGACGGTCGCCCAGGCGGCCGGAGGCGCTGTCGCCGAACGGTTCTCAGGATGGCGACCGCGGCGGGTCGGGCTGCTGGTGTCGGTGTCCGGCGTGCTCGTCGCGGCGGGTGCCCTGGTCGGCGACCCCCTGCTCGGCATCGCGCCGCTCGCCCTCGGGTACGGCCTGCTGCAGGTCACCATCGTGGTGAGCGAGGTGCGGCTGCAGGACGCCGTCGCCTCGGGCGCGCGGGCCACGGTGACGTCGGCGTCCAACGTGCTGGCCGAGCTGCTGGCTGTGGCGGTCTACGTCGCGTTCGCGCTCGCCCCGGGCGACGGCGTCGCCGCACCGGTCGCGGTGCTCGGCGCCGTCACCGTGCTGCTCGGCGTGGGCGTCGGACGGTGGCTGCCCCGCCCGGCCCCGGCGCCGTGAGGTCCCGCCGTCAGGGCGTCGCGGTGGGCGTCGGGGAGGCCGGCGGGGTGGCCGGCGTCGACGGAGCGGGCGCCGGCGTCGTGGGTGCGGACGCCGACGGCGTGGGCCTGGGCTGCGACGTCAGGGAGCGCGAGGGGTCGACCAGCACGTCGGGGACGCGTGGGCGCGGCGGCGTGCCCTCGTCGAAGGACCGGTACGGCGGCCTCAGGCCCGACCCGGGCGTACCGTCCCCCTCGTAGTAGCCGCTGTAGAAGTCCTCGGACCGCACCATGGCCGTCCCCATCGGGTACACGTTCCAGGCGACGTCGCCGTCCGCCGTCCAGTTCGGCACCTGCACCCGCAGGCGCCCCAGGCCGTCGTAGCCCTCGTCGCCGGGCATCTGGTTCGCCGACACCGCGATCGGCTCGCCGTCCTGGTCGAGCAGGGTGACGCCGGTGAGCGGCTCACCGTCCGGGCCGTAGGGGAAGACGTTCGTCACCGTGCGGCCGTCGGCGACCAGACCCGTCTCGGTGTAGGGGATCTCGGCCGAGTACGCGGCCGGTCCGCCGTCGTGGCCCTGCGCCGTGCTCACCAGCGGCAGCAGGAGCAGCGCCGCCACGACGTTGCCGATCGTGACCAGCACGCGGGTCGCCGGGACCCGCGACCACAGGCCGCGGCCGAGCGCGTAGCTGCCGGCGACGAGCACGAGCAGCAGCAGCCACAGGCCGGCCGACCGGGGCAGGACCGAGCTCATCCCGGCCATCACGCCCTGCACCAGCTGGAACGCGACCCAGGCCCGCACCACCCACCAGGCCGGGCGCAGCTCGCGGCCCACCCGCGCCGCCTGCGGCCACCACGGCTGCGCCCGCACGGTCCGCACGAGGTCGTCGACCTCCCGGCGGAACGAGGGCCGGGTGCGCGGCGGCGCGGTGCGCGGCGGGACACCGGCCGCGGCACGCAGCTCGGCGGCGTAGGCGGCCGGGTCGCCGAGGCGGTGGCCCAGCGGGTCGGGCGACTCCTCGGCCTGGTCGAGCAGGTCGGCCTCGAGGCCGCCGGCGAGCTCCTCGACCACCTCGGGCGCGAGGTCGTCGAGGTGGGCGCGCACCGCAGCGGCGTACGAGCTGGCCTCGTGCCAGGCGACGGGGTTCGTGGTGGGTGTGCTCATGGCCGCACCTCCGTGGGCTCGAGGAGCTGGGACATGGTCTGGGAGAACGCCTTCCAGGACGTGCGCTGCTCGTGCAGCATCGCGTGGCCCTGCTGGTTGATGCCGTAGTACTTGCGGTGCGGGCCCTCCTCGGAGGGCACCACGTAGCTGGTGAGCACGCCGGCGGCGTAGAGCCGGCGCAGCGTCCCGTAGACCGAGGCGTCACCGACCTCCTCCAGGCCCGCCGCGCGCAGCCGGCGCACGACGTCGTAGCCGTACCCGTCCTCACGGGCCACCACGGCCAGCACCGCCACGTCGAGCACCCCCTTCAGCAGCTGGGTCGTGTCCACCGCACCCCTCCTCGACCGCGCGCACCGACGCGGTGCGACGATCCGCACGGTAGTACGGACTGCGCGGTACCGTCCACGGCGACACACCGGACGCGGGCGAGTTGTCAGACCGTCAGGCCTGCCGACCGGGCCGTCGGTCTGACAGCTCCGCCGTCCGCCGCAGCCGTCAGACCGTCAGGCCTGCCGACCGGGCCGTCGGTCTGACAGGTGGGCTCAGCGGGCGGAGAGACCGAGCGCGATGCCGTCGAGGATGTCGTGCTCGCTCGCGACGACCTCGGTCACGCCGGACGCGGCGGCGACCCGGCGCACGACGTGCGACCAGACCAGGGCGCCGGCACCGATGACGTCGACGCGGCCGGGGTGCATGAAGCCGAGGGCGGCTCGCTCGTCGCGCGGCATCCGCACCAGCTGCTCGCAGGCCGCGAGCACCTGCTCGACCGGCAGCCGGGCGCCGTGGATCGCGGCGGGGTCGTAGCGGTCCAGACCCAGCGCGTGCGCGGTGACCGTGGTGACGGTGCCGGCGACACCCACGAGGGTGCGGACGTCGGCGAGCGGGACGTCGCGCTCGGCGGCGTCGAGCGCCGCCTCGACATCGGCTGCGGCGGAGCCGATCTCGCCACCGGTCGGCGGGTCGCTGCGCAGGTGCCGCTCGTGCAGGCGGACGCAGCCGACGTCCATCGAGTGCGCCGCGCGCACCGACGACTCCCCCACCACCAGCTCGGTGGAGCCGCCGCCGAGGTCGACCACGCAGGTCGTGCCGCCGCCCACCACACCGGTGGTGGCCCCGACGAACGACAGCGCGGCCTCCTCGGTGCCGGCGACGACCTCGGGTTCCAGGCCGAGGGCCTCGCGGACGCCCGCGACGAACTCGTCGGCGTTGGAGGCGTCGCGGCTGGCCGAGGTGGCCACGAACCGCGAGCGCTCGACACCGAGCCGCTCGCACTCGGCCCCGTAGTCGCGGGCCACCCGCAGCGTGCGCTCCAGCGCCTCGTCCGAGATGCGTCCGGTGCGGTCGACACCCTCGCCGAGCCGCACCACCTCCATCCGGCGGACGACGTCGGTGAGCCGGCCGCCCTCGACGTCGGCGACGAGCAGGCGCAGCGAGTTCGTGCCGCAGTCGAACGCGGCCACCCGCGTCACACGCACCGCCCCCGCGCGCCCCAGTCGTCGAGCGCGTCGACCGCCTCGTCGCCCAGCGGGTTCACGCCCGGCCCGGACGCGAGCGCGTGGGCGACCAGCACGTGCAGGCACTTGACCCGGTCGGGCATGCCGCCGGCGCGAGACGCCGTCGATCTCCGGGACGTCGCCGAGCTCGGCGCGCTTGGCGAGGTACTGCTCGTGCGCGGCCCGGTAGGCGGCGGCCAGCTCGTCGTCGTCGCCGAGCCGTTCGGTCATCTCGCGCATCAGGCCCTGCGACTCCAGGGTGCTGACGGCGCCCGTGGCCCGCGGGCAGGTCAGGTAGTACGTGGTGGGGAACGGCGTGCCGTCGTCGAGGCGCGGGGCCGTGCGCACGACGTCGGCCGCGCCGCACGTGCACCGGTGGGCGACCGTGTGCTCGCCACGCAGCCGGCGGCCCAGCTGGGCCTGCACGTCGTCCTCGTCGGCCGCGGTCGCGGGCTCGTCGACCGCGCGACCGGGGTGACTGACCCCGGTCACGGCTGTCCCGTCACACCCGGGGCGGGCACGGGTTCGGTGGCCGGCGGGTCGAGCACGTCACCGGCCGGCTCGACGGCGTCGTCGGGCGCCTCGCCAGCCAGCTCGACCGAGTCCCAGAGGGTGCCGAACCACGACCCGTCCGAGCCGGAGACCTGCTCGGCCGCGGCGCCGCTCGGGTCGTCCTCCGGCGAGGTGGTCGCGGGGTCCTCGAGCACGACGTACCCCACCTCGCCCGGCATCACGTAGGTGAAGCGCTGGCGGGCCTGCGCCACGACGAACGCGGGGTCGTCCCAGCGCGCGAGCTCGGACTCGAGGTCGGTGACCCGCTCCTCGCGCTCGGCGACGTCGGTCTCGAGCGCGGCGATGCGGCTCTGCTGCGCCACCAGCGCGCGCACGAACGGCGACATCGCCGTGGCCACCACGAGCAGCAGCACGGCCATCACGGCCGCGCGGCGCGAGAGCCCGCGCGGCGGGGCGGGCACCCGTGGCGGACGTCCGGCCACGCGGGGCGTGCGCACCGCCTCGGGACGGCTCTGCGCCGGGCGGGCCTGCACCGGGCGGGCCTGCTCGGGACGCCGGCCGCGCGCCGCCGACCCCGAGGAGCCGGGGCTCCTCGGGGTGGGCGGGCGACGACCGGGCACGGTGCCGCCGTCAGGCCTGGGCGGCGGCGCGGGCTGCGAACCGCGGGAAGGCCTGCGGCGCCGGCGTAGCGCGCGGCGTCGTCGAGCTCCTCCTCGATGCGCAGCAGCTGGTTGTACTTGGCGACCCGCTCGGACCGCGCCGGGGCACCGGTCTTGATCTGGCCGCAGTCGGTCGCCACCGCGAGGTCGGCGATCGTGGTGTCCTCGGTCTCGCCCGAGCGGTGGCTCATCATGCAGGCGTACCCGTTGCGGTGCGCCAGGGCCACGGCGTCGAAGGTCTCGGTGAGGGAACCGATCTGGTTGACCTTGACCAGCAGCGCGTTGGCCGCGCCCTCGCTGATCCCGCGCGCCAGCCGGGTGGGGTTGGTGACGAACAGGTCGTCGCCGACGATCTGGACCTTGCCGCCGAGCTCGGCGGTGAGGGCCGTCCAGCCGTCCCAGTCGTCCTCGGACAGGGGGTCCTCGATGCTCACCATCGGGAACGAGGCGACGAGCTCGGCGTAGTACGCCGTCATCTGCTCGGCCGTGCGCTGCTCGCCCTCGAAGGTGTACAGGCCGTCGGCGTGGAACTCGGTGGCCGCGACGTCGAGCGCGAGCGCGATGTCGGTGCCGAGGTCGTAGCCGGCCTTCTCGACCGCGCGCGCGATCAGCTCGAGCGCGGCGCGGTTGCTCGGCACCGACGGGGCGAAGCCGCCCTCGTCGCCGAGGCCGGTGGCCAGGCCCTCGGCCTTCAGCACCGACTTCAGCGAGTGGTAGACCTCGGTGCCCCAGCGCAGCGCCTCCTTGAAGGACGGAGCGCCGATCGGGGCGACCATGAACTCCTGGATGTCGACGCCCGAGTCGGCGTGGGCGCCGCCGTTGAGGATGTTCATCATCGGGACGGGCAGCACGTGCGCGTTCGGGCCACCGAGGTAGCGGAACAGCGGCAGCCGCGCCGACTCGGCCGCGGCCTTGGCCACCGCGAGGGAGACGCCGAGGATCGCGTTGGCGCCCAGCGTCCCCTTGTTGTCGGAGCCGTCGAGGTCGAGCATCTCCTGGTCGACCAGGCGCTGCTCGTGCGCGTCGAAGCCGACGAGCTTGGGGCCGATGGTGTCCAGGACGGCCTCGACGGCGTCCTGCACCCCCTTGCCCAGGTAGCGCGAGTCGTCGCCGTCGCGGCGCTCGACCGCCTCGAACGCTCCGGTGGACGCGCCCGACGGCACGGCCGCGCGCGAGATCGTGCCGTCGTCGAGGGCGACCTCGACCTCGACGGTGGGGTTGCCGCGCGAGTCCAGGATCTCGCGCGCTCCGACGGCCTCGATGATGGCCACGGTGTTCTCCTCGGGTCGGTCTGCCTTCGTCGGCCCGAGCCTAGACGCGACCGCGGCCCCCACCGCCCAGGCGCTCCGCGATGCGGACAGGACGGTTCCGACGGCCGGCGCCGCGGTGGGCCGTCCCGGTGGTCCTGCGCGCAGGGCGGCGGCGGCACGAGGTCGCCCGGTTACCCTGACCGCGGCCGCTCGTCCTGCGGCCGCGAGGGCCCGGGGACCGGAGGTGGGCGCGTGAGCTCGACGCAGGTGCGCCCGCCCGTCCCCCCCGCCGACGACCGGGCGAGCGACCCCGCCCCGGACGCCGGCCGGCGGACCCACCCGCGGGTCGCGCTGGTCGCCCGGGTCGTCACGGCGCTCGCCGTCGTCCCCGCGGCGGTCGTGAGCGCCGTCGGCCTGGTCGAGGGCGAGCAGGCGCAGGCCGTGCTCCCCCTCGCCCTCGCCGGGGCGCTGGCCCTCGGCGTGCTCGCGCTGACCCGGTTCTCGTCCTTCGTCCTGGTCGCGCTCGCCGCCCGCTCCAGCCTCGACCTGGTGAAGCTGTCCCGCGGCGACTCCGGGGTCGAGCGCTGGCTCGACCCCGCCAGCATGCTGTCGGTGCTGCTGCTCGTGGCCGCGCTCGCGTGGCTCGCGGCGCAGGTGGCGTCGGGCCGGTCGCTGCGCGGGTCGCCGCTGCGCACCGCCCTGCTCGTCTTCGGCGCGGCGGCCGTGATCAGCGTGATCGGCTCCGACCACCCGCAGGCCGGGGCCGTCGAGGTGCTGCGCCTGCTGAGCATCATCACGATGTTCGTGGTGGTCGAGCAGCTCGTCACCGACCGCGCGTCGCTGGTGCGCGTGGTCGCCGCGGTCTACGCGGGCCTGCTCGTGCCCCTCGGGTACACGGCGCTGCGGTACGTGCTCGGCAACCCGCCCATCGAGGACGGCGGCGGGGTGGCGCGGCTCACCGGGCCGCTCGACCAGGCCAACTCCTTCGCGCGGTTCCTCGCCGTCATGGTGGTGTTCGGCATCGCCCTCTACCCCGCGCTGGAGCGGCGGCTGAAGCTGCCGATGGCGCTGGTGCTCGCGCTGTCGACCGCCTTCCTGGTCCTCACCCTCACCCGTGCGGCCGTCGCGGCCGCGGTGGTGGGCGTCGTGGTCGTGGCGCTCGCGCAGCGACGGATCCGCACCCTCGTCGTCCTGGTGGTGGCCGGCCTGCTCGCCTTCGCGACCGTGCCCGACCTCGGGGCGCGCTACGCCGCGCTGTCGGTCGAGTCCGGGGAGGACGACAACGGTCTGCGCTGGCGGCTCGACTACTGGGCCCAGGTCGTGCCGCTGGTCCAGGACGACCCGGTCACCGGCATCGGGCTCGGCACCACCGAGCTGCGCACCGACCAGGAGAAGAAGCCGCACGGCGACGTCGTCCGCGCCCTGGTCGAGACCGGCGCGCTCGGGCTCGTCGCGTACCTGGCGGTGCACGTGCTGATGCTGCGCACCGGGTGGCTCGCCCTGCGGCGCAGCGCGCGCGGGTCCCTCGAGCACGCCGTCGGCGCCGGCGCGCTCGGCGTCGCCGCCTGCTTCTCGGTCGGCAGCCTCGGCGCGAACCTGATGTCCAACGTCGTGAGCATGTGGCCGCTGGTCGCGCTGGTGGCCGCCGCGTCCGCGATCGCCCGTGCCCGACGCGACTGAGCCCGCTGCCGGCGGCCGCACCGCGGTCACGACCCGGATGGGGCGCAGCAGCCTGCTCAACCTGGTCGGCGCGCTGACCTCCCAGCTCTCGCTGTTCGTCGTGTTCGCGGTGCTCGCCCGCTCCGGCGCCACCGAGGTCGGCCGCTACACCACCTGCTACGCCGTGCTGTCCCTGCTGACGCTGCTGTCGATGGCCGGGCTGCGCGCCGGGCTGACGCGCTACGTCGCGGTCGCGCTGGCCGACGCCGACCTCGGGCGCCTGCGCGGCACGCTGCGCCTCGGGCTCGGCGTCACCGCCCTGGTGGCGGTGGCGGCCGGTACCGGTCTCGCGCTCGCGACCCCGGCCCTCGTCGGGGTCATGGACGACCCGGCGCTGCGCCGCGGCCTGCTCGTCGTCGCGGTGACCGTCCCCGCGCTGACGCTCACCGAGGCGCTGCTGTCGGCCACGCAGGGCTGGCGCACGCAGCGGCCGTTCACGCTGGTGGGACGCATCGGCGAACCGGTCGCGCGCTGCCTGCTCGGCGTCGGCGTCCTGGCCGCGGGCGGCGACTTCGTCGACGTCCTCGCCGTCGGCGCCGTCACCGCGTGGGTGGCTGCCGGCGCCGCGGCCTGGTGGCTGCTGCGGCTGGTGCGCCGCTCGCGGCGCGGCCTCGAGCCGGCGCCGACGCGGTACGAGCCGGGGGCGATGCTCGCAGTTCTCCGCCGTCAGCTGGGTCTCGAGCCTGGCGGCGAACGGGCTGATCTGGGCGGGGACCCTGCTGCTCGGCGTGCTCGCCACCCAGGACGACGTCGGCACCTTCTCGGTGGCCACCCGGCTGGTCACCCTGGCGGTGTTCGTGATGGCGCCGGTGAACGCCGCCTTCACCCCGCACATGGCGCACCTGCACCACCGCGGCGAACGGGCCCGGCGCAGGAGGCGTACGGCAGCGCCACCCGCTGGATCCTCACCCTCTCGGCGCCGGCCTTCGTGATGCTGCTGGTGCTCGCCCCCCAGCTGCTCGCGTTCTTCGGCCCGTCGTACCCCGCCGCGGCCGCGGTGACGGTGGTGCTCGCGCTCGGCCAGCTGGTGAGCGCCGCGGCCGGGCCCTGCGGCACCGTGCTGACCATGTCGGGGCGGGTGCGTGCTGTCGATGGTCGACAACATCGGCGCGCTGGTGCTGCACGTCGTGCTCACGCTGCTGCTCGTGCCGGTGACCGGGGTGCTCGGGGCGGCGATCGCCTGGAGCACCGCCCTGGTGCTGGTCAACCTCGCCAAGCTGGCGCAGGTGCGCCGCCTCGGGCTGGTGCCGCGCGGCGCCGGCTGGGGCCGGGTCGCGCTCGCGTCGCTGCCCGCGCTCGCGGTCGCGCTGGCGGTGCGGAGCCTGACCGACGGCTGGGTGCCCGCCGCGTTCGTCGGCGGCCCGCTGGTGCTGCTGGCGTTCGGCGGCGCCGTGCTGCTGCTCGGCGTCCCCGAGCAGGACCGCGCGCTCGCGCGGTCGGTGCTCGGACGCGGTGGGCGGCGACGGCCGGCGGGTCGCCCGGCCGGGTGACGCGGGCGCCGGGACCGGGTGACACCCGCGGACGCGGCACGGCCGCCGCGGCCCGGCGGGTAGCGTGAGGACCGGTGCGGCGCGGACCGCGAGGACGACGGTGGGGACGGACGTGGAGACACTCGAGTACGTGACGCGCGCGCGTCACCTGTGGTGGATCGTGCTGGTGCCGCTGCTGGCGGCCGCCGCCGGTGGCGCCTGGGTGCTGCAGCAGCCACCGACCTGGACGGGCACCGCGACCGTGCAGCCCGTCGTCACCGGTGCCAGCCCGTCCCAGAGCTCGGGCGGCGTCAACCCCGACGACTACGTCTCGGCCTTCCAGGCGATCGCGACGGGCGCGCCCATGCTCGACCGCGTCGCGGACCAGACGGGCGTGCAGGCGGGACGGCTGGCGCGCGACCTCGAGGTGTCGCGCGCGGGCGACAGCACCGGCCTGGTCGTGCGGTTCGCCGGCACCGACCGCGACGACGTCGAGCCGGTGCTGCGCGCCGTCACCGCGTCCACCCTCGAGCAGGTCTTCCAGGGCGAGGTGGCGCAGGCGGAGTCGGCCGTCGCGCGCGCCCAGGAGCAGGTGGCGGCCGCCGACGCCGCCCTCACCGAGTTCGGCACCCGCGCCGGCGTCGCCGACCCCGGCCGCGCCTACCAGGCGCTGCTGAGCCAGGTGAACACCCTGGACGCGCGCCGGGTCGAGGCCGTGGCGGCCGGCGACGCGACCCGGGTGGCCGAGATCGCCGCGGAGCTCGAGCGGGTCCGCCAGGCGCTGCCCGGCTACGTGCCGCTGCTGACCGAGTTCGACCAGCTCTCCGCCGACCGCTCCGCCGCCCAGGACCGGCTCGACCGCGCCCGTGACCGGCAGGACGCCGCGACCGGCCAGGTCGCCGCGGCCGACCCCGACCAGGTGGTGTTCGTCGAGGGTCCGGTCGAGCAGTCGCAGCTGATGACGGTCGCGCGCACCGCCGCCGTCGCCGCGGCGGTGGCCCTGGTGCTGTGCCTGCTGCTGGCCTCGGTGCTCGCCCAGGCCACCCGGTCCCGGACGGCGGCCGGTCGCGCCGGCCGTCCCCGCCGCGGGGAGGAGACGTCCGCCGCGGACCAGCCGGTCGACGGGACGCGGACCAGACCGTCGACGACCCCCGCGAGCCGGCCGACGTGGCGGCCGCCCGCCGGTGACCGCCGACCCCGGCCCGACCGGTCGCCGGTCCGTCGAGGAGCCGGGCGGGCCGCCGGTCTTCGTCGTCGGCTGCCAGCGCTCCGGCACCACCCTGGTGCGGCTCCTGCTCGACTCGCACTCGCGGATCAGCTGCGGGCCCGAGACCCGCTTCCTCGAGTCGACCTGCGCCGGGTCGTGCACGAGGACTGGGAGCGCGCTGGAGCGGTTCGGGTTCAGCCGCGAGGAGTGGCTCGCGCGGATCGCGGGCATGTTCGCCGGGGTGCACGCCGACTACGCCGCCCGCCGCGGCAAGGCCCGCTGGGTCGACAAGACGCCGCGGTACGCCCTCCAGCTCGACTTCGTGCTCGCCGCTCTTCCCCGACGCGCAGGTCGTGCACGTGCTGCGCGACGGCCGCGACGTGGTCGTGAGCCACCGCAAGCGGTTCGGCTACGTGCCGGCCCTCAAGGCCGCGGTGAAGTGGCCGCGGTACGTGCGGGCGGTGCGGGCGGCGCAGGAGTGCGCTGCCGCAGAACCAGTTCCACGAGGTGCGCTACGAGGACCTGGTCTGCGACCAGGAGGCCACCGTGCGCCGGCTCACCGACTTCCTCGGCGAGCAGTTCGACCCCGCGATGCTGCGCATCGACGAGCACCAGCACGACGTGCCGCCGCGCTACCACGCCCAGGCCCGCGACCGGCGCCGCGCCGAGGGCACCGACTCCGCCGTCTACGCCGGGCGTGCCGGGGCGCACCGCCGCGAGCTCGACCCGCTCGGTCGCGTCCTGGTGTGGTGGACCAGCCGGCGGCTGCTGCGCGAGCTCGGCTACCGCTGAGGGCCCGGGTGCCCGGCCCGTGCCGCGAGCACCCGTCGCGGCGGGGCCGCGACGTCGGCGAGGTCGTACCCGAGGTCGGCGACCTCGTCGGCGTACCGGCTCAGCACCGCACGACGCCGCCGCGTGCAGCGGGTGCAGCCGGTTCCCCAGCCGCGACCACGCCCGCTCGTACCGGTCGCTGTGGCCGCGACGCAGGCGTCGTCGGGCACCGGCCCGGGCAGCCCGAGGAAGCCGCCGAGGGCGTCGAGCTCGGCGCGCGGGTCGGCGAGCAGGTGCTCGTAGTGCACGACGTGCACGCGCGCGAGGTGCGCCAGGTCGTCGCGCAGCACCTGGTGCGCGCGCACCCAGTGGCCGACCAGCGAGGCGAGCGTCTCGTACTTGCCGGGCCGCAGAGTGCGCACGCCACGCCACTTCTTCGTCGACAGCGCGACCACGACCGGGTGGCGCACCACGACGACGAGCGAGCTGACCGGGGAGCACGTGCTGCAGGAACCGGCCCATCACCAGGTTCGGTGGCGACTTCTCGACCAGCCAGCCCCGGGACAGGTCCCAGAACGGGTCCCAGGCCGCCCGCAGCCGGGCCCCCGCGTCGGGCGTCGCGAGCGGCGACGCCTCGGTGAGGTGCGACCGGGGGTCGAGAGCGAAACGCCCTGAGCCGCCGTAGGTCTTGGCGACCGGGTACACGTCCTGCAGGTGCTGCCCCTCGTCCTCGACCACCCCGGTGCCGGTCAGCGCGCTCACCTGCGGGTGGCTGCCCAGCGCCCGGGCGAGCGGGCTGGTGCCGCTGCGGTGCAGCCCGCCGACGAGCACCAGGTGGTGCGTCACGGCAGGCCGGCCACGAAGTCCTCGACCGAACCCTCCACCTCGACCCGCGAGGGTGCCGTCGTGAGGCGCACCTCGCTGCCGGCGTTCTGGGCCTCGACGTCGCCGTCGAGCGACCACACGAAGGCCGTCGACCCCTCCGGCCTCTCCAGGCACGACGCCGACGACGTCGTCGGTGGCGACCGCGACCGGGACGGCGTCGCGCGCCGCCGCGGCGAGCTCGGCGTAGCGCTCGCCGGTGGGACGCACCTCGCCCTGGGGCTCCAGCAGGCCCGTCCGCGGCTCGTCCGGGTTGCGCCCGGACGGGTTGAACGCCAGCGGGAGCCAGACCACGAGCGCCGCGCCCTGCGCGAGCAGCGCCGCGCTGGTCTGCACCGTCTCGTCGGCCGCCTGGTCGATCGGTACCTCCTGCCCCCGCCGGAACAGGCCGACCTCCCACAGCTCGAGCGGCACGTCGTCGGGAGTGGTGGCCCGCAGCAGCTCGAACAGGACGGGCACGCCGCGCCAGGTCTCGTAGAAGTGCACCTGGCGGACGTCGACCACGCCGTCGTCCGCCAGCGCGGACGCCGAGCTCGAGGTGCTCGATGTTGCGCGCCGCCTGCTCGCGCTCGAGCAGCGCCTCGAGCTCCTCGGCGTCGGCGGCCTCGACGATGTTGCGTCCGCGCGTCCCGATCCGCCGCTCGTAGTAGGTGTTCCACGCCGCCACGGCGTCGTCGTCGCGTCCCTCGTCGAGCAGGAGCCGTGCCGCACCGGCGCCGTACGAGACGCTGCTCAGCCCGGAGTCGAGCACCAGCGCGGCGGGGTCGGCGGCGCGGATCGCGTCGGCCGCGACCTCGACGAGGTCGCGGTACTCCTGCGGCGTGCCGGCCCAGAAGCTCGGCGAGTTCACCTCGTTCTCGACGGCGTAGCGGCTGACGCCCTGCGCCGAGTAGCGCGTCACCAGCTCGGTGACGAAGTCGCGGTACTCGTCGGTGTCGCGCGGGACGCCCGACTCGGTCTTGTTGCCGCGCACCTGCTGCGGCGCCTGGCCCGTCGTCCAGCACTGGCCCACGCGGATCTTCAGCAGCAGCGTGCCGGCCAGCTCGTCGGCGCGCTCGACGAAGGCGTCGAGCGAGGTCCAGTCGCGCTCGCCCTGCGTGGGCTCGATCTCGCACCACACGACCTCGGAGAACGTCGGGCCGGTGCCGAGCTCGCGCAGGTAGGGGTCGAACGCGTCGGTGCGCGCCTGGTCCCACTTGGCGCCGAGCACGCCGCCCTCGAACGCCGCGGGCGGCTCGTCGTCGCCGCCGTCCTCGCCGTCGGTGAAAGAGGGTGCGGCCGTGGGGTCGGGCGCCGGGTCGTCGTCGGGGTCGGTGCAGCCGGCGAGGGCGAGCGCCGCGACGACGAGCCCGACGGCGGCGACCCTCCAGCGGCGGCCGGCGGCGCTCACGACGCCGTCCTCGCCGCGGCGCGCAGCCGCTCCCAGGTGCGGTCGGTCAGGGCGAGCACGAGCGGATCGACCTCCGGGTGGTCGTCGTGGTGGGTGCTGCGCGGCACGACGTGGCCGAGCAGGTCGGAGCGGGCGGGCAGGCCGACGAAGGCGCACAGGCGCTCGGCGGCGGGGGCGGGGTCGGCGACGACCGCGTCGTAGTCGACCAGCAGGCAGTCCTCGCGGGCGTCGAGACCGAGGTCGAACCACAGCGCGTTGCGCACGGCCCAGAACGCGAGCGCGCCCTCGTACGGCGTGAGCCGCTCGGGCCGCAGCCGACGCACCTCCTCGACGGCGTCGTCGTCGAGCCGGGCGGCCTGCCAGCGTCCGGCGGTGTCGCCGGCCGCGATCGCCTGCAGCGCACGCAGGTTCGCCGGTCCGAACCGCGCCACCTCCGAGCGCGCCCGCGCGTGCGGCTCGCGGAACGCCCACAGGGCGCGTCCGCCCGGGAGGTCCGGCAGGTCGAGCAGCCGGTCGACCTGGTGCGAGTCGCACAGCGGCTTGACCAGGACGACGCGGTGCCGGCTGCGCCGCACCGTGCGCACGAGCACGTCGTCCTCGCGCAGCCGGAACCGGCGGAACAGGGTGCGGTCGTTCTCGTTCCGCACCTCGACCTCGGGCGCGCCGTCGAGCCCGCGGGTCAGCATGTTCGTGCCGGAGCGCTGCAGGCCGACGACGTAGACCGGTCGCGCCGTGCCCGGCGCGACGCCGTGCCGGCGGCGCCAGCGGTGCTTGGCCAGGGCCGTGCGCGCCCGCTCGCGCGGGTCGAGCCGGTCCTCCTCGACCAGCCGCCCCCAGCCCTCGGCACGGCCCCAGCGCACGTGCCGGCGCACCCGGCGCCACCCGTACGCCAACGCCCCCCGGGGCTGCTCGCTCACCGCGACCGCCCGCACGGGCGGGCGAGCCGGTGTGGTGGACTGCGCGGGTGCGGATCCTGCACGTCAACAAGTTCGTGCACCGCCGCGGCGGTGCCGAGTCGTACCTGCTCGACCTCGCCGACCTGCAGCGCCGCGACGGGCACGAGGTGCAGGTGTGGGGCATGCGCCACCCCGAGGACCCCCCGGACCTTCCTCTGGCCGACACGTTCGCCTCCTTCGTCGAGCTCGATCCTGCCCCGTCCGGCGCGGCCGGCCTGCGTGCCGCCGCCCGCATGGTCTGGTCACGCGAGGCGGCGTCGCGCCTGGCGCAGGCCGTGCGCCGGTTCGGTCCGGACGCCGTGCACTTCCACAACGTGTACCACCAGCTCTCCCCCTCGGTGCTCGCGCCCTCGGTGCGCGGCGGCGTGCCCGCCGTGCTCACCCTGCACGACTACAAGGTCGCGTGCCCCAGCTACCAGATGCTGGACCACGGACGGCCCTGCCGCGCGTGCGTCGACCACGGGGCGCTGCAGGCCGCCCGCCGGCGCTGCAAGGGCGGCTCCCTGCCGGCGAGCGCGCTGCTGTCGGTCGAGTCCGGCCTGCACCGGCTCACCGGCGCCTGGGGCCGCGTCGACGCCCTGGTGAGCCCCAGCCGGTTCCTCGCCGGAGTGGTCCGCGACGCCGGGGTCGACCACGGCCGCCTCCACGTCGTCCCGCACTTCGTCGACCCGCCCCCGTCCGCCGGCGCCCCGCGAGCCGGTGCCGGGCCGGTTCGCCGTCGCCGGGCGGCTGTCGGCCGAGAAGGGGGTCGACACCGCTGTCCGCGCGGTCGCGATGCTGCCCGGCGCCCACCTCGACGTGGCGGGCGACGGGCCCGAGCGCGCCGCGCTCGAGCGGCTGGCCGACGCAGGTGGCCCCGGGACGGGTGCGCTTCCTCGGCCGGCTCACCCGCGAGGGCGTGGCCGACCTGCTGCGCGGCGCCGTCGCGACCCTCGTCCCGTCCCGCTGGTACGAGAACCAGCCGATGACCGTGCTGGAGTCGTACGCGCTCGGGGTGCCCGTGGTCGCGACCCGGATGGGCGGGCTGCCCGAGCTGGTCGACGACGGGGTCGACGGGCTGCTCGTCGAGCCCGACGACCCGGCCGCCCTGGCCGCGGCGCTGGGGTCGCTGCTCGGCCGACCCCGGACGGGTGACGGCCATGGGCCGAACGGGCTGCGCACGAGTCCTGGAGGACTTCTCCGCCCGACGGCACCTGGACACCTTGTCCGACCTCTACCAAGGTGTGGGGCGTGGCTGAGCACGCACCGCACCGAGACCCCGTGCGCGTCCTGTTCGTCGCGGGCACCGGACGCAGCGGCAGCACGCTGCTCGCCACCATCCTCGGCCAGGTCCCCGGCGTCGTGTCCGCCGGCGAGCTGCGCTTCCTGTGGCAGCGCGGAGCCGTGCAGGACGAGCGCTGCGGCTGCGGGCACGCGTTCAGCACCTGCCCGGAGTGGAGGTCGGTGATGTCGGCCGTCGTCCCCGACGGCCCGGTGCGGCCCGTGGCCCGGGGGGTGGCCGCCCGGCTGTGGCACCGCACCCGGGCCCGTCGCGTCCCCCAGGTGCTGCTGCGCTCCCTGGTCGGGCTCACGCCGCTGCCCTCGCACCCCGACGACGCGCTCCTGGTCGACCTGTACCGCGCGGTGCGCGCGCGCAGCGGCGCCGACGTCGTCGTCGACTCCTCGAAGCTGCCGCTGTACGGGCTGCTGCTGCAGGAGCTGCCCGGCGTCGAGGTCACCGTGCTGCACCTGGTGCGCGACCCCCGTGCCGCCGCCTACTCGTGGCTGCGGACGCGGGCGAGCCGCCAGCGCGACGACGACCCGCCGATGGACCGCCAGCCGGTGCTGAAGAGCGCCACGCTGTGGCTGCTGTGGAACCTGGTGGCCGCCGTGGCCTGGCGCCCGCGCGACGACCGGCACCTGCGGCTGCGGTACGAGGACCTCGTGCGCGACCCCGAGACCGCGTTGGCTCCGGTGCTCGAGCGGCTCGGCGCGCCGGCGCGGTCGCTGCCCTTCGTCGACCGCTCGACGCTGCGCATCTCCACCACCCACGCCGTCGCCGGCAACCCCTCGCGGCACGTGACCGGTCGTGTCGAGGTCCGTGACGACGGCGAGTGGCGCGGCGGGCTGAGCGCCGGGCGCTGCGCGCTGGTGCAGGCCATGACCGCCCCCACCCGCGCCGTCCTCGGCCTGACCGACCGGCGCGCGGCCTCCCGCCGGGCCCGCCGCGCCGTGGTGGCGGCCCCCGACCCGGTCGACGCCGAGCTCGCGACCCTCGACCTGGCCGCCGTCGAGGAGCGCGCCGCCGTCGCCGCCCGGGGACCTGCGGGGCCACCGGGGTGAGGGTGGTCGTCGTGGCGGGCACCGGACGCAGCGGCACGACGGTCGTCACCGAGCTGCTCGCGCGCCACCCCCGCACCGCGTTCGTCTCCGGCCTGGACGACAGGCTCTCCCGCCTCGGGCTGCGCGGCCGCTGGAACGGTCCCCTGTACCGGCACGCCACCGCACCGCGTCCGCCCGCCCTGCGGGCCTGGTCCGAGGCGGTCGGGGTCCTGCAGCGCGGGCGGATCGGCGTCCGCCCGTCCGAGGCGTACGACCTGCTCGACCGGCACGTCGTCGCCGGGTGGTCGCGCCCCGTCCGCGACCTGGTCGCCGAGGACATGACCCCGCACGTCGAGCGCCGGCTGCGCGACTTCGTCGAGCAGCGGCTCGAGGCCCAGCGCGCCGACGTGCTCGTGCTGCACGTGACCGGGTGGCCCCGGACGGGTTTCCTGCGGGCCGCCCTGCCCGACCTGCGGGTGGTCGAGGTGGTGCGCGACGGCCGCGCGGTCGCCAGCTCGTGGCTCCAGATGGGCTGGTGGGACGGCTGGCAGGGCCCCGACCGGTGGCTCTTCGGCCCGTTGCCGCCTGCCCTGCAGCAGGTGTGGGAGCGGTCGGGCCGCTCGTTCCCGGTGCTGGCGGCGCTCGGCTGGCAGCTGCTGGTCGAGGCGGCCGAGCAGGCGCGCGAGCGCCACCCGGCCGGGGCCTGGCTCGACCTGCGCTACGAGGACCTGCTCGCCGACCCCGCCGCCGCGGTGCGCGGCCTGCTCGACCTCGCCGGGCTCGACCCCGACCCGCGGTTCGAGGCGGGGGTGGCGCGCCACAGCCTGGGCGCCGGGCGGGTCGACGCCTACCGCCGCGAGCTCACGCCCGCGCAGGTGGCCGACGTCGAGGCCGCGATCGGGCCCGCGCTGCGCCGCCGGGGCTACGCCGTCCCCTGACCGCCCGTCACCACCAGCCGCGCTCCCACCCGAGCAGCGAGGTCAGCCGCGCCACGTCCGGCTCGAGCTCGGCGCGCAGCGCGGCCACCAGGTCGTCCGGGACGTCGGTGCCGGCCACCTCGCGCCGGCGGGTGTGCCGGGTGAAACCGTCCGCGCGCCACGCGGGCAGACCGACGTGCTCGTGGACGCGGTCGAGCACCTCCTGCGGGCGCTGCGCGAGGTCCTCGGTGCGCAGCACCAGCACCCGGTCGCGGTCGACGTGGTCGAACCAGCGCGCCAGCTGCTCGCCGTACCGGCTGCGCGCCAGGTAGGAGTACCGGCGCACCGCCTCGTGCCGCCGGTGGGGGGACGCGTCCGCCGCCGCAGGCGAGGCGCTCGGGCTCGGCGGCCAGCGCCTCGGCGAGCGCGAGCGGCTCCTCACCGGTGCGGCGGGTGTGCAGGTAGTGCGAGACGGCCCGGTCGACGGGATCGCGCAGCACCACCACGAAGCGGGCGTCCGGCAGCGTCGCCGCCACCCGGGCGGGCACCTGCGGGTCGTAGAGGTAGTACGGCGTGGCCTCGAAGGTCTGCTGGCCCTCGGCCAGCAGCGGGAAGCAGCGCCGGTACCAGTCGGTGCCGCGGTCGTGGTGCAGCGTGAAGTAGTGCAGCTCCTTGGCGAGCGGGGCACGCACCTGCGGGTGGCGCGCCAGGTCGGCGTACAGCGAGGTGGTGCCGCTGCGCATCGCGCCGACGACCAGGAAGTCGGGCAGGGGCCGCTCGTCCGGACGGCGTGCGCGCCGGCGCGCCGCGCGCACCACCGACCGGGAGCGGCTGCGGGCCCCGTGCACGAGGCGCTCGCGTCGCTCCTGGCCGGCCGCCCGCCCGGCCACCCGGCGGTAGACGTCCTCGAGGCGGGTCGTGGCCGCGTCCCAGCTGTACCGGGCGAGCACGTCGTCGCGCAGCGTCGGGCGTCGGCGCCCGCCGCGCTGCCCGGGTCGGCGAGCACGCGGGTGAGCGCCGCGACCAGGGCGTCCTCGTCGTCGACCGGGAACAGCAGGTGGCGCGGCGAGCCCGCGCCGAGCACCTCGACGTGCGGGGCGATGTCGGACGCCACCACCGGGGCGTCGTGCCCGATCGCCTCCAGCAGGGTCAGCGGCAACCCCTCCAGCGAGGACGGCTGCACGACCGCGCCGCTGCCCGCGTACAGCGCCGCGAGGTCGTCGCCGACGGTGAACCCGGCCATCACCACCCGCGGGTCGCGCGAGGTCGCCGCGGTCAGCCCGGCCACGTAGTCGTCGGTGAACGAGGAGTCGCCGGCCAGCACCAGCCGCTTGTCGGTGGGGACCCGGGCGAACGCGCGCAGCAGCAGGTCGGGTCGCTTCTCGGGCACCAGCCGTCCGACGAACAGGGCGTAGCCGCCGGCGCGCAGCCCGAGCCGGTCGAGCACCGCGGTCGGGTCGGCCGGCAGGTCGCGCAGCGTGACGCCGTTGGGCACGTGCACGGTCTCGCGGCCGAACCGGCTGCGGTAGTGCTGCTGCAGCGCCTGCGAGACCACCACCAGCTCGTGCGGCACGCGGGGACTCATCAGGTGGGCGGCGCCGAGCGCGGCGCGTCCGGCCCGGCCCCACTTGTCGCGGGCGTGGTCGAGCCCGTGCACGGTGAGCACGACGCCCGCCGACGTCAGGTACCGCGGCAGCGGGGCCACCAGGCCCGGCCCGATCGCGTGGTAGTGCACCACGTCGGCGCGCGCGGCGACCGCGGCGAGCGAGGACGTCGCGCTGTGCACGATGGCGTCCAGGCTCTTGGTGCCGAGGGTCGAGGTGCGGCGCAGCCGCATGCCGAGGTGCTCGTCCGGGATCTGCTCGCCGTAGGTGCCGCGGCAGTAGACCGTGACCTCGTGGCCGCGCTCGGCGAGCCGCCGCCCCACCTGCTCGACGTGGTGCTCGATGCCGCCCCAGGTGGCCGGGAGGCCCTTCTGCCCCACCATCGCGATCCGCAGCGGACGGTGGTCGTCGTGCTCCGGGACGCTCACGGCCGACACCCTACGGCGGGGGCGCGGACGGGTCCGGGCCGACCACGCGGCCGCCCTCGAGGTGCACCGTCGCGTCGCGGCGCGCGCTGCGGTCAGGTCGGACGATCAGGGCGCGGGGTCGGGCGCCCAGCGCGCGACGGCACCCCGGAACCAGCCGGCCACCTGCCGACGGGCCTCGTCCGCGCGTCGCTCGTCGGGCGCCGCCGGGGCCGGGTCGTCGCGGGCCAGGGTGTCGCGGACGAGCCCGAGCACCGCCGCCGGCACCTGGCCGGCCTCGGCCTCGCGGCTGACCGCCTTGCGCGCCACCGCCTCTGCGACCGCGTCGGCCACGCCGGCGGGCAGCTCGGTGCCGGTGACCAGGGCCGGGCAGGTCCATCGGGGGCACGACCAGGCCGGGGTGCTGGTCGAGCCAGCGCAGCGTCAGGGCCGGACGCAGCGCGTAGAACAGCCGCTTGAGCGGCACCGCCCCGGCGTCGTGCTCGACCGCGGCGGCCACCTTCTCCCACTGGCCGCGGCCGACGTGCAGGTGGTGGCGGCGCAGCAGGTCGGGGTCGGCCACCTGCTCGGCCAGCTCGAGGAAGGAGTCGCGGAACGCGGTGTCGACGCCGTAGGCGATCGGCGAGCGCAGCCACTCCAGCACGACGGCGTTGCCGCGCACCAGCAGCTGCACCGCCTTGCGCAGGTCCCAGCCGCCGACGTCGAGCAGCCCGTCGAGCGGGGTCTCCAGGACGTCGCGCGGCAGCCACGGCGAGAGGTAGTCGTCAGTGGCGCGCAGGTAGACGAACCGGCAGTCGTAGTCGCTGTCGGGCGACGGGAACCCCCAGGCGCGGCTGCCGCTCTCGATCGCCAGCGGGATCGCGACGCCCTCCTCGCGCGCGACCGCGGCG
This sequence comes from uncultured Actinomycetota bacterium, assembly GCA_963715595.1. Classification (GTDB taxonomy): domain Bacteria; phylum Actinomycetota; class Actinomycetes; order Actinomycetales; family CAWJMD01; genus MFD01275-22. The sequence continues at coordinate 204,396 of OY970255.1, read as the reverse complement.
AGCCGCTCGTCGATCTGGGTCACCACGGCGGCGTCCATCGACGACGGCACCGCGCGCAGCCACGTGCTGGGTGCCGGTCGTCCGGCCTCGGCCGCGCGCGCGCGGGCCTCCAGCGCGCGCACCGACGCGCGCAGCGCCGCCTCCGGGTCCTCGCCGCGGCCGCGGGCGCGCACGGCCTCGGCGAGCAGCCGCTCGCCGGTCGAGCCGTCCGCGGAGCCGAGCGGGACGTCGAGACCGGTGCGGGCGACGCGGCCGAGCACCTTGTCGGCGCGGGCGAGCGCGGGCAGCGCCACCGGGACGCCGTCGAGCACCGACTCCCGGCCCTTCTCGGCCTTCTTGATCTGCTCCCAGTTCGCCTCGACGTGCGCCGCGGTCGGCGCGTCGACGTCGCCGAACACGTGCGGGTGGCGCCGGCGCAGCTTGCGCACGATGCCGCCGGCCACGGCGTCGACGTCGAAGGGCTCGTCGGCGTCGTCCTGCGCGACCCGGGCGTGGAACACGACCTGGAGCAGCAGGTCGCCGAGCTCCTCGACCAGGTGCTCGCGGTCGCCGGTCTCGACCGCCTCGGCGAGCTCGAACGCCTCCTCGAGCGCGTACGGCAGCAGCGACGCGTGGGTCTGCTCGGCGTCCCACGGGCAGCCGCCGGGCGAGCGCAGCACGTCCATGACCTGCACCAGCTCGAGCAGCGTCGACCCGGGGACCTCCCACGAGCCGAGCAGCGACTCCACCTGCGGCGCAGCGGGTCCCGCGCCCCGCACCAGGGCCTGGGTCAGTGCGCGTGCCACGCCGCCGTCGTCACCGGCGGGGACGAGCCAGACCACCCGTCCGGACGCGGCGGCGGTCAGCAGCCGCGTGGCCACCTCGTCGGGCGTGCCGTCGACCGGGTGCACGGCGACGCCGGCCGCCTCGAGCGCAGGGCCCCAGCCGTCCGGCACCTCGCGGGCGAGCACCTCGTCGGCCTGGTCGAGGGCCTGCCAGCCGTCGCGGGTCAGCAGCCCCGCGGGCACCTGCGCCGCGACGTGCAGCAGCACCAGCCCGTTCGCACCCTGCGCCATGCGGGCGACCCTACGGGCCGCCGCCTACGGTGGACGCGTGGGTCGGACGGTGGTGGTGGGCGGCGGCCTGGTCGGGCTGGCCGCGGCGTGGGCGCTGGTGCGCGCCGGCCGCGACGTCGTCGTGCTCGAGAAGGAGGAGGGCTGGGCGCAGCACCAGTCGGGGCACAGCTCCGGTGTCGTGCACTCCGGCCTGTACTACGCGCCCGGCTCGCTCAAGGCGCGCCTGACGCCGCGGGCGGTCGAGCGGCTGGCGGCGTTCTGCGCCGAGCACGACGTGCCGTACCGCACCACGGGCAAGCTGGTGGTGGCCGCAGACGAGCGCGAGCTGCCGCGCCTGGCTGAGCTGGCCCGACGCGGGGAGGCGAACGGCGTTCCCGTGCAGCGACTCTCACCGGACCGGGCGCGCGAGCACGAGCCGCACGTGCGCTCGCGTGGCGGCGCTGCACGTGGCGACCACCGGGGTCTGCGACTACTCCGCGCTCGCGCACCGGCTCGCCGGCCTGCTGCACGACGCGGGGGCCGAGCTGCGGCTCGGGACGCGGGTGCTCGGGCTGCGCCCGCACGGCGACGGCGCCCAGCTGCTCGTCGACGACGGCGACGGACGGTGGGTGCTCGACGCCGACGCCGTCGCCGTGTGCGCGGGGCTGCACGCCGACCGGCTCGCGGGCGCCGCGGCGCGCGACGACGACCCCGCCGAGGACCTGCGCGTGCTGCCGTTCCGCGGCGAGTACCGCGCGCTGGCGCCGGGCGCCGAGCACCTCGTCCGCGGCCTGGTCTACCCGGTGCCGGACCCCGACCTGCCGTTCCTGGGCGTGCACCTCACCCGGGGCGTCGACGGGCACGTCCACGTCGGCCCGAACGCGGTGCCGGCGCTGGCCCGCGAGGGCTACCGCCGGCGCGAGGTCTCGGCGTCCGACCTCGCCGCGACGCTGCGCTTCCCGGGCGCGTGGCGGCTGGCCCGGCGGCACTGGCGGTACGGCGCGGCCGAGGTGGCGCGCGCGGCGTCCGACGTGCTGTTCGTGCGGGCCGTGCAGCGGCTCCTGCCCGACCTGCGGGCCGACGACCTCGTCCCGTCCCCGGCCGGGGTGCGCGCCCAGGCGGTGCGCCGCGACGGCCGGCTGCACGACGACTTCGCGCTGCGGCGCCAGGGCCCGGTCGTGCACGTGCTGAACGCGCCCTCCCCCGCGGCCACGGCGTCGCTGCTCATCGGCGAGCACGTGGCGGCGGCGCTGGTGCGCTAGGACCCGGCTGCACCTGGCGAGGTGAGCACCTACTCCACGAGGCTCGCACGCCACGTTCGGTAGGTGATCGCCGACTGAACGTGGTGAACGAGGTCAGGAGCCGGCGCGGCTCGCCGTCGCGACGTCGTCGAGCAGGACGGCGTCGACGACGTCGCGGCACCAGTCGAGCAGGGCGGTGTCGCGCAGCGGGCGGCCGCCGACCCGGGCGGTCTTCGGGCCCGGCACCAGGATCGTGCGCACCGTCGGCTTGACCAGCGACCCCGGGTAGAGGCGCTTGAGGCGCAGCTGCTGCGACTCGCGCAGCTCGACCGGGGCGAACCGCACGTGCTGGCCCTGGGCGCTGACCTCGGCCACCCCCGCCGTGCGGGCGTGGACCCGGAACCGCGCCACCTCGACCAGGTTGAGGACGGGCTCGGGCGGCTCGCCGTAGCGGTCGTTCAGCTCGGCGACGACCTCGTCGATCTGCTCCAGGTTCTCGGCGGCGGCGAGCTTGCGGTACGCCTCGAGCCGCAGCCGCTCGTGCGGCACGTAGTCGTGCGGCAGGTGCGCGTCGACCGGCAGCTCGATCTTCATCTCCGGCAGCGGCTCGGTGTCGCGGTCGCCGCGGAACTCCGCGACGGCCTCGCCGACCATCCGCACGTACAGGTCGAACCCGACACCGGCGATGTGCCCCGACTGCTCGCCCCCGAGCATGTTGCCGGCCCCGCGGATCTCGAGGTCCTTCATCGCGACCTGCATGCCCGACCCCAGGTCGGTGTTCGAGGCGATCGTGGCGAGCCGGTCGTGCGCGGTGTCGGTGAGCGGCTTCTCGGGCGGGTAGAGGAAGTAGGCGTAGGCGCGCTCGCGACCGCGGCCGACGCGACCGCGCAGCTGGTGCAGCTGCGACAGGCCGAACCGGTCGGCGCGCTCGAGGATGAGGGTGTTGGCGTTGGAGATGTCGAGTCCGGTCTCGACGATGGTCGTGCACACCAGCACGTCGAAGCGCTTCTCCCAGAAGTCGACGATCACCTGCTCGAGCTGGTGCTCGCCCATCTTCCCGTGCGCGACAGCCACTCTCGCCTCCGGGACGAGGTCGCGGATGCGTGCGGCGGCCCGGTCGATCGACTCGACCTTGTTGTGCACGTAGAACACCTGGCCCTCGCGCAGCAGCTCGCGCCGCACCGCGGCGGCGACCTGCTTCTCCTCCCACCCGCCGACGAAGGTCAGCACCGGGTGCCGTTCCTCGGGAGGCGTCGCGAGCGTGGACATCTCGCGGATGCCGGTGATGGCCATCTCCAGCGTGCGCGGGATCGGCGTCGCGCTCATCGCCAGCACGTCGACGTTGGTGCGCAGCGCCTTCAGCGTCTCCTTGTGCTCGACGCCGAACCGCTGCTCCTCGTCGACGACCACCAGGCCGAGGTCCTTGAACCGCACCGACGACGACAGCAGCCGGTGCGTGCCGATGACGACGTCGACCGACCCGTCGGCGATGCCCTCGACGACCGCGGTGGCCTCCTTGTCGGTCTGGAACCGCGACAGCCCCTTCACCGTGACCGGGAACGCGGCGAAGCGCTCGGAGAAGGTCTCGAGGTGCTGCTGCACCAGCAGGGTGGTGGGCACCAGCACCGCCACCTGCTTGCCGTCCTGCACCGCCTTGAAGGCCGCCCGGACGGCGATCTCGGTCTTGCCGTAGCCGACGTCGCCGCAGATCAGCCGGTCCATCGGCACCGACTTCTCCATGTCGGCCTTGACCTCGTCGATGGTGGCGAGCTGGTCGGGCGTCTCGACGTAGGCGAAGGCGTCCTCGAGCTCGCGCTGCCACGGGGTGTCGGGCGAGAACGCGTGCCCGCTCGTCGCCATCCGCGCGGCGTAGAGCCGGATCAGCTCGCCGGCGATCTGGCGCACGTGGCGGCGGGCGCGGCTCTTGGTCTTCGCCCAGTCCGAGCCGCCCATCCGGTTCACGCTCGGCGCCTCGCCGCCGACGTAGCGGGTCACCTGGTCGAGGGCGTCGGACGGCACGAACAGCCGGTCACCGGGCTGGCCGCGCTTGCTCGGGGCGTACTCGATGACGAGGTACTCGCGGGTGGCGCGGTCGCGGCCCGAGCCCACGGTGCGCTGCATCATCTCGACGAACTTGCCGACGCCGTGCTGCTCGTGCACGACGAAGTCGCCGGGCCGCAGCTGCAGCGGGTCGACCTGGTTGCGGCGGCGGCTCGGCATCCGCCGCATGTCCTTGGTGCCGACCGAACCGCGCCCGAGCAGGTCGGCCTCGGTGAGCAGCGCCACCTTGAGGTCCTCGGCGACGAAGCCCGCGGAGGCCGGGGCCGTGGTGACCAGCACCAGCGAGGGCTCGGGCACCTCCTCGACGCCGTCGACCTGGCGCACCGCGACGTCGGACTCGGCGAGCAGCTCGGCGACGCGCTGCGCCGGACCGTGCCCGGGGGTGGTGACGACCACGCGCCACCCGTCGCGGACCAGGCCGCGCAGGTCCTCCAGCGCCGCGGGCACGTCGCCGCCGTAGCCGCGCACGTCGCGGGCGCCGAGCACGACCTGGGTCGGCGCGTCGTCCGGGGAGCCGGACGAGGCCGCCGCGAGCCCGGCGAGCTCGGCGTCGGCGACGAACGACGACAGCGACCACCAGCCCGTCCCGGCCTGCAGCGCGTCGGCGCGCACCTGCGCCAGGGAGTGGAAGGAGGCCTCGGACAGGTCGACCGGGATGGCGTTGCCCGAGGCCGCGTTCGCCCAGGCCGCCGCGAGGAACTCCTGCGTCGTCTGCACCAGGTCGTGGGCGCGGGCCCGCACCCGCTCGGGGTCGACCACGACCACCATCGACCCCGTGGGCATCAGGTCGGTGAAGGGCTGCATGCCGTCGACCAGTGCGGGGGCGAGCGACTCCATGCCCTCGACCGCGATGCCCGCCCCGATCTTGTCGAGCATGTCGGCCGCGCCGGGCATGCGCTCCTTGAGCGCCAGCGCGCGCTCGCGCACGTCGGGCGTCAGCAGGATCTCGCGGCACGGGGGTGCCCACACGCCGTCCGGGACGACCTCGAGCGAGCGCTGGTCGGCGACGGCGAACGAGCGCACCTCCTCGACCTCGTCGCCGAAGAACTCGACCCGCAGCGGGTGGTCGACGGTCGGCGGGAAGACGTCGAGGATGCCGCCGCGGACGGCGAACTCACCGCGCCGCTCGACCATGTCGGTGCGGGTGTAGGCGGCGTCGACGAGGGCCTGGACGACGTCGTCGAGGTCGTGCTCCTCCCCCGCGCGCAGGCTCACCGGGACGAGGTCGCCGAGGCCGCGCACGACCGGCTGCATCACCGCGCGCACCGGGGCCACCACGACCCGGACGGGCCCCGCGGCCTCGTCGTCGGCCTGCGGGTGCGCGAGCCGGCGCATCACGGCCAGCCGGCGCGCCACCGTGTCCGAGCGGGGCGAGAGCCGCTCGTGCGGCAGCGTCTCCCACGCGGGCAGCTCGACCACCTCGTGGGCGGGCAGGTAGCAGCGCAGGTCGGCGGCGAGCTCCTCCGCGGCGCGGCCGGTGGCCGTGACCGCCAGCAGCACCGAGCCGGCGCGGACCGCGGCCAGGCGCTGCTGCAGCTCCCCGAGCAGGAGGGGGCGCACGCCCTGGGGGGCGGCGACGTCGAGCGCGGGCGCGGCGCCGACCAGGGGGAGGGCGGCGGCGAGCCCGACGTCCTCGCGCAGCGCGGCGGCCAGTCCGGTGAGTGCCATGTCGTGCTCCAGGGTAGGTCCCCGCGGACGGGTGGTCCGCCGCACCCGATCGGGGTACGCGGCGCCCGCCGCCCCGCCGCGCTGGGCGGAACGGGCGACGCCGGGGGTGGACGGCCCCTACGCTGGGTGCCGGACGGGTCCGGGTGGGACCCACGGGGAGGGGCAGTGGTCGTGGTGGGTGCGGTACGCAGGCTGCGCGGTCTCGCTGCCGCGTGCGTGCTGGCCGGCGCCCTCGCCGCCGCCGCGACGCCCGCCGCCGCCGCGACCTACCCGCCGTCGACCCCCGTCCCGTCCGTCGGCAGCGTCACCGAGCAGGACGCCCCGCGCACCGGCCCCCGCGTGACGGTCAACTCCCACGTCGACGTGCTCGGCCTGCAGCTGCCCCGCACCGGTGTGCAGGCGGCCGGCTGGGCCGGCGTCGGGCTGCTGCTCGTCGGCGGTGGCACCGCGATGTCGGTGTCGGCACGCCGGACCCGGCACTGACCACCATGACCGCCGACCCCGCGGCGCCCTCGTCCCACGTCGTCCTCGACGGCCCGTGCCTGGACGACCTCGCCCTCGCCTCCCTCGACCTGTCCGCCGAGGCTCGACGCGCTCGACGACGGCCCGCCCGGCGCGCACCGCCAGCGGCTGCCGCTCGCGCCCGACGCCGTCGGACCCGGCGACCGCGTCGCGCTGGCCGATCCCGAGGGCACCGTGCTGGCGGTGCTGCACGTCCTGGCGCCGGCGGCGGCCGACCCGGCCGGCTGCTCGGTGCACGGCCGGCTCGACTGGCTGCGCCCCTTCGGCCGGCACGCGTTCCACGACCTCGTCCGCGGTCCGGGCGACGACGCGCCCCGCCTGGTCGCGGTGGTCGACACCCTCCCGGCCCCGAACCAGGTGCAGGCGCTGCGCGCGCGGGCCCGCGAGCGCGGCCTGCCCCTGACCTGGCTGGTGCTCACCGGCTCCGGGCGTCCCGGCGCCGAGCCGCCCGAGCGGCTGGTGCCGGCCGTGCTGCGGCTGGCCGGGCCCGCGTCCGAGGACGTGCGGGCCGTCCCGCTGCCCGCCCCCGCGGCCACCTGCGCCGTCCCCGCGGCGGTGCGCGAGCTGGTGCTCGCGCGCGGGCACGGCGCGCAGGCGGCCGCCCTGGTGACCGCGGCCGGCGCCGACGCCCCCACCGCGACGGCCCCCACCGCGACGGCCCTGACCGCGACCGGCGTGGAGCTGCTCGCGCTGCCCGACCCCGAGCCCGGTGAGGACGACGCCGCGCCGGTGCAGCGTCCCGGCGCCGTCGTGCTGCTCAGCGGCCTGTCCGGCTCGGGCAAGTCGACCGTGGCCCGCGCGGTCACCGACCTGCTGCGCTCGGCCGGACGCACCGTCACGCTGCTCGACGGCGACGACGTGCGCCGCCTGCTCTCGGCCGGTCTCGGCTTCTCCCGCGAGGACCGCGACCTGAACGTGCGCCGCATCGGGTACGTCGCGGCCGAGGTGGCCCGGCACGGCGGCCTGGCCGTGGCAGCCCCCATCGCGCCCTACGCCTCGGTGCGCGACGACGTGCGCGCCATGGCCGAGCAGGTCGGGGCCCGGTTCGTCCTCGTGCACGTCAGCACCCCGCTCGAGGTGTGCGAGCAGCGCGACCGCAAGGGCCTGTACGCGGCCGCGCGCCGCGGCGAGATCACCGGCTTCACCGGCATCGACGACCCCTACGAGGCGCCCGTCGACGCCGACCTCGTCGTGGACACCTCCACGACGTCCACCGACGAGGCCGCCGCCGCCGTGCTCGACGCGGTGCGCGCGGCCGGCGCCCTCTAGGAGGTCGACGTGGGCACCGAGCTGCTCCTCGTGCTCAGCGCGTTCGGCGTGGGCATCGTCATCGGCCTCACCGGCATGGGCGGTGGCGCCCTGATGACGCCCATGCTGGTCATCTTCTTCGGCATCCCCCCGCTGGCGGCCGTGAGCAGCGACCTGGTCGCCACGGCGGTGATGAAGCCGTTCGGGGCGGGCGTGCACCTGCGCCGCGGCACCGTCGACCTGCCGCTCGTCGGCTGGCTGTGCGTCGGGTCGGTGCCGTCCGCCTTCCTCGGGGTGCTGCTCGCGCGCTCGCTCGGCGACGGCCAGGACGTGCAGGACCTGATCCAGATCGCCCTCGGCGTCGCCCTGCTGCTCGCGGTCGCCGGGCTGGCCGCGCGCGCCTACGTGCGGCTGCGCGAGCGGGTGAACGGCACGGCCGTCAGCGACGAGGACGTCCCGGCGCGGGTGCAGGTGCGCCGCCTGCCGACCGTGCTCGTCGGCGCCGTCGGCGGCCTGGTCGTCGGCGTCACCTCGGTCGGGTCCGGCTCGCTCATCATCGTCGCCCTGCTCGCGCTGTACCCGATGCTGAAGATGAACAAGCTCGTCGGCACCGACCTCACCCAGGCGGTGCCCCTGGTGGCCGCGGCCGCCCTCGGCCACCTGCTGCTCGGCGACTTCCAGCTCGACATCGCCGCCGGCATCCTGATCGGCGGCATCCCCGGCGTGCTGGTCGGCGCGGCCGTGTCGTCCCGGGTGAACGGGCGGCTGGTGCGCTGGGCCCTGGTCTACGTGCTGCTCGCCTCGGCGCTGAAGCTGCTCGGGGTCGGCAACGTCGAGCTCGGCGTGGCCCTGCTCGCCGCGTTCGTCGCCGGCCCCCTCGTCTGGGCGCTGGTGCGGCGCCGGCACGGCCTGCCGCTCACCTTCGCGGCCGAGCGGCGCGCCCAGCGCGCCGCCCAGCCGGACGCCACCGCCGAGAAGGCCGACGACACCTCGCGCTGAGGCGCCCGTCCCGCGCGTGGGCGGCGTCCCCCCGACGCAGCCGACCGGCCCGCCTGGTGGGCGGGCCGGTCGGGTGGTCGAGCGGGTGTGCGGGTCGTGCGGGTCAGCTCCAGGCCGACCAGGAGCCGCGGGTGCGGGTCAGGTGCAGCAGCCGGTCGCCGGGGGCGACCACCACGACGTCCACGCCGGCACCGGGCACGGTCGAGACCGCGGGCGACCCGCCGAGGACGCCGCCGAGGCGGGTCCACCCGGCGGCGCCGGGTCCGCTGACGTCGCGGGCGTAGGCGACGTGGTCGGTGCCGCGCACCACCACGACCGCGCGGCCGCTCGCGCCGTCGACCGCCACGGCCGGGTCACCGAGCAGGGCGCCGCCGAGGGAGGTCCAGCCCCGCTGCCAGCCGCCGCCCGGACGCCAGCCGGTCGTCCAGACCGCGTGGTCGGCGCCGTGGACGGCCACGGTCAGCGTCCGGTCGGGGGCCGACGACACCGAGACGCCGGTGCCCGCGGCCACCAGGCCACCGGTCTTGTGCCAGCCGGCCCACCGGCCCTGCGGGGTGCGCCAGGTCTGCCACACGGCGCGGTCGGTGCCGGCCGCGAAGACCTGCAGGGTGCCGTCGGGCCAGGTGGTCGCCGCCGGGCGCCCGACCAGGGCGCCGCCGACGCGCGTCCACGGGCTCCAGGACGACGAGCCCGCGGCCTGGCGGCTGGAGTACAGGGCGCCGTTGGTGCCGACGACGAGGGCGTCGAGGCTGCCGTCGGGGGCCCGGGTCAGGGCCGGTGCGTAGTCGGTCTGGCCGCTGAGGGCGCGCGGCCGGCCGAGGCCCTCCTCGGCGGACCACTCCAGGTGGTTCGGGACGCCCTTGGCGCCCACCGCCACCAGGTCGCCGCTGCCGGTCGCGGTGGCCGACAGCGCCAGCCGCGAGCTCGGCGCGACGACGTCACCCGTCGGGGAGGGGGACGGGGACGGGGCGGGCGTCGAGGGGGTCGTCGGGGACGTCGTCGGCGGCGTCGTCGGGGACGTCGGCGGCGGCGTGGTCGGCGGCGGCGTGGTCGGCGGCGGCGTGGTCGGCGGCGGCGTGGTCGGCGGCGGCGTGGTCGGCGGCGGCGTGGTCGGCGGCGGCGTGGTCGGCGGCGGCGTGCTGACCGGGGCGGTGAGCTTGACGACCTGCAGGCCGTTGCCGACCGAGAGGTTGACCCGGGTGGTGCGGGTCGCGGTCGAGCGGGGCGTGGCGGAGGTGGTGGGGGTGTGCACGGCGGCGTCCATCGCGGTGGCCAGGTCGAGGGTGACCGGCACCGCGGGGACCGCCAGGCGCACCTCGTCCTTCTGCTGCCAGGAGCTGGTGCGTCGCCAGACGGCCAGGACGTAGCTGCCGTCGCGGCGCTGGGTGACCAGGGTCTGCACGTCGGTGGCGGTGGAGGTGACGCCGAGCGCGAGCGGGGTGGGCTGGGGCTGGTAGCCGCCCGGGTCCTCGAACAGGGCCAGGGTGTTCTTCAGCGCGGTGAAGCCGGGCTTGCGGGTGAAGTCCGGTCGCACGAGGCCGAACTTGTCCTCGCGGTCGGCGTTGTTCGTGCCCTCGTCCATCAGCTGGTAGAGGTAGACCTGGTGGGTCAGGGCGTCGCGCTTGGCGTACTCCATCACCCAGCGCGGCAGGTAGTCGGCCGAGACGTCCTGCGGGGTCGGGAAGTGGGTGGTCGGGTCGACCATCGCGTCGTGGTAGCCGGCCTCGGTCACCACGACCTGCTTGTTCGGGACCTTCAGGGCGCGCTCGCGGCTCAGCTCCTGGTCGACCAGCCACGACGGCTCGCGGCCGCCCATGTAGAGGTGGTTGTTGCCCAGGTCGGCGATGCCGGCGAGGGAGCCGAGCTCCTCGCGGCCCTCGCGCTGGCCGAGCGCCGGCGCCATCACGGGCACGCGGGAGTGCACCGGGTTGGCGCGCACCGCCCCGTAGAGGCGGGTCTGGTGCGCGCGCAGCTCGGCGGCCCAGTTCGGGCGGCGCTTGAGGTTCCACTCGTTGGCGCCCTCGTAGCTCTCGACCATGCCCGGCAGCTCGCGGACGGCGGTCTGCACGATCGCCTCGGGCGTCCCGCCGGCCAGGGTCGGGTCGCCGGCGATGACGTTCAGGCCGATGCCCTCCGCGCCGAGCGCCCGCAGCCGGTCGTACTGGTCCGGGCGATTGGTGTACACGCGGTCGCGCACGTGCCGCACACCCAGCTCGCGCAGCGCCGCGGTGACGCGGGCCTTGTCGCCGTAGTGCTCACGGCTCGCGGTGTGCACGTTGATGCCGACCATGTCGACGACCGCGTCGGCGGGCATCGGCTGGCGCAGGGTCAGCGTCGCGGCGGCGGAGGGTGCTGCGGTTCCGCCCAGGACCAGGGGGGTGACCAGCGGTCCGACGAGCGCGGTCGCGAGGGCGAGACCGAGCAGACGACGGCGGCGGGAGACGGGAGTGGCGGTGGACACCGATCCTGGATCGGGTCCAGACCGCACGGACCGTAGCCGGTGACGGACGGTTGCTACGACTGGACCAACGCCTCACGCAGCGTGACAGCGAGGCGTGCCGACGTCCGGGCCCGCCCGGGCAGCACGCCCAACCGGGGCCCACGCCGGTCGCGGGCCACCTATCCTCGAGGGGTGGAGCCCGTGACCTCGGGGCGGGCCGTCCGGGCCGCCGCAGCGCGCCGACCCGACACCTTCGTCGTCGGCGCGGCCAAGTGCGGCACGACCACGCTGTACTCCCGGCTCGCCGCGCACCCCGACGTGTTCGCCTGCCCGCTGAAGGAGCCCAACTTCTTCGGCCGCGACCTGCCGCTGTCGGACCGCTCCGAGCAGGAGTACCTCGACCTGTTCTCGGGCGCGCGCGAGGAGGCGCGGCTGCTGGAGGCGTCGGCCTGGTACCTGCGCTCCGCGACCGCCGCGCAGGAGATCGCGTCCTTCTCGCCGCAGGCGCGCGTGGTGGTCGCGGTCCGCAACCCCGTCGACATGATGTTCTCGCTGCACGGCATGCGGCTGTTCACCGGCGAGGAGGACCTCGAGGACTTCGCCGAGGCGCTCGAGCGCGACGGCGAGCCGGGCCGGCGCCCGCCCCGCGCGCCGTTCCCGCCCGGCGTGGGCTACGTCGACGCCGCGACCCTGAGCCCGCAGGTCGCCCGCTTCCTGGACGTGTTCGGGCCCGAGCGCACCCACGTCGTGGTCTTCGACGACCTGCGCGACGACCCGGAGGGCACCCACGCCGCCCTGCTGCGCTTCCTCGATCTCGACGACACCCACCGGCCGGGCACGACGGTCGAGAAGCAGCGCAGCCGCTCGCGCAGCGCGGTGCTGCGTGACGTGCTGCGCGACCCGCCCGGACGCGCGCTGGTCCGCCGGGCCGTGCCGGCCCGCCTGCGCACCGCCGTGTGGCGCGACGGCGCCTGGAAGCTGCTCTACCGCCTGAACGCGGCCCCGGTCGCCGGCGCGCGGATGGACCCCGAGCTGCGCGCGCGCCTGCTCGCGCAGATGCGGCCCGAGATCGACGCGCTCGGCCGGCTCGTGGGTCGCGACCTGGTCGGCCTGTGGTGCAGCCCGGCGAGCTGAGCGCCGAGGAGGAGCCGTCGCTGTGGCGAGGCACCCTCGGCGCCCTGATCATCTGCGCCGCCACGGTGGCGATCGCCGTCCTGGACGCGCGGCTGGCCGGGTACGCCGCGCCGGCGGCCGCCGGGGTCTACGCCTTGCTGCTGGCGCTGCGCTCGCGCACCACCGACGTCGTCGCGCTGGTGCTGTGGCTGTGGCTGCTCTCGCCGTTCGTCCGCCGCGTCGTCGACTGGCTGAGCACCTACCACGAGGTCAGCCCCGTGCTCCTGGCCCCGGTGGCGGGCTCGCTCGCGGCGGCGGCCGTGCTGCTGCGCGGGCGCGGCTCGCGCGCCACCCGGACCGCGGCGGCGATGGCGGGCGCGCTGCTGCTCGCGGTGCTCTACGGGTCGGTCGTCGGCCTGCCGCAGTGGGGCCTGCTGCCGGTGGCCGCGGGGGCCGTCGAGCTGGTCGCGCCGTTCGTGCTCGGGTACGTCGTGCTCACCCACGACGGGTCGGCCGTCGCGCGCGTCCTGCCGCGGCTGGCCCGGTGGGCCGTCCCGGTCCTGGCCGGGTACGGCCTGCTGCAGTTCCTCGTGCTCCCGCCGTGGGACGCGCTGTGGATCGAGCAGTCCGGGATCAACTCGGTCGGGCGGGCCGAGGCCCAGGAGGTGCGGGTCTTCGGCACCCTCAACACCGCCGGCCCCTACGCGCACACGCTGTCGGCCCTGCTGCTGCTGCACCTGGCGAGCACGCTGCGCACCCGGCTGGTCGTGCAGGTGCCCCTGCTCGTGCTCGGCTACCTCGCCCTGGGCCTGTCGCTGGTGCGTGCAGCCTGGATCTGCCACCTGGTCGCCCTCGCCGTCCTGGTGCTCGCCGGGCGGGTGCGCCTCACCCGGCTGCTGGCCGTCGCGGTGCCGGGCACGGCCGCGCTGCTGCTGTTCGGCGGCCCCGTGCTGGGCTCCGTCACCGAGCGGGTGACCGCGTCGCTCGAGGCGGGCGCCCAGGACTACAGCCTGCAGGAGCGGCTCGACCTGCAGGCCCAGCTCTTCACCGAGGTCGTCGTCGACCCGTGGGGCCGCGGCCTGGGCGCCACCGGGCTCGCCACCCAGCTCGAGGCCGGGTTGCAGCCGGCCCTGCAGAGCGTCGACAGCGGCGTGTTCGAGTCGGTCGTCGCCCTCGGGCTGCCCGCGGGCGGGCTGCTGCTGGTCGCGACCGTCGTGGCCGCCGGCTCGGCCGTGCTGCTGGCCCGGCGGGGCCTCGCCGACCCCGGGGCGGCCGCGGTGCTCACCGCGCTCACCGTCGCCCTGCTGTTCACCAGCACCTACAAGTCGGTCTACGGCGCCCTGCTGTGGCTCGCCGTCGGCGTCGTCGGGCACGTCCGCCCGCTCGCCGGGTCCCGTCCACCCCCGAGCAGGACCCCGTCCCCGCTCGCACCGGCACCGAGGAGGAGGCGACGTGCTCGTCGTCCACGACTACCTGACCCAGCAGGGCGGCGGCGAGCGGCTCGCGCTGCTGATGGCGCGCGAGCTGTCCGGAGGCCGCCTGCTCACCTCGTTCTTCGACCCGGCCGGCACGTTCCCCGAGGCGGCCGGGCTCGACGTGCGCACGCTGCCGATCGACCGGGTGCGCTGGCTGCGCGAGGACCCGCGCCGGGCGCTGCCGTTCCTCGCGACGGCCTTCGGCCGCGTGCACCTCGACGAGGAGGCGGTCATCTGCAGCAGCACCGGCTGGTCGCACGGTGTGCACGTGAGCGGGCACAAGGTCGTCTACTGCAACAACCCCGCCCGCTGGCTGTACCAGCCGCACGACTACCTCGTCGGCCAGCCGCTGCCGGTGCGGGCGGCGCTGCGGGCGGCCGGCCCGGCGCTGCGCCGGTGGGACCGCAGGGCCGCGCACGGACCCCGCACCACCTACCTCGGCAACTCCCGCGGCGTCTCCGCCCGCATCGCCGACGCGTACGGCATCACCGCGCAGGTGCTGCACCCGCCGCTGCTGCTCGACGCCACCGACCCGCAGGAGCCGGTCGCGGGCATCGAGCCGGGCTACCTGCTCACCGTCGGCCGCCCGCGCGGGTACAAGCGCACCGAGGCCGTCATCGCCGCGATGGCCCACCTGCCCGAGCACCGGCTCGTCGTCGTCGGCTCCGACCCCGCCACCGCGCAGGCCGGCGACGCCCTCGACGGCCAGGTGCTGCACCTCGGCCGGGTCACCGACGCCGAGCTGCGCTGGTTGTACGCGAACAGCATCGCGCTCGTGGCCGTCGGCGACGAGGACTTCGGCCTGACACCGTTGGAGCAGAACGCGTTCGGCCGTCCGGTGGTCGCGCTGCGTGCAGGAGGTTACCTCGACACCGTGGTCGACGGCACCAACGGCGTGCTGGTCGACGACCGTGAGCCGCGCACCGTCGCGGCGGGGGTGCGCCGGTGCCTTGCCGAGGTGGAGGACGAGGGCGACGTCGTCGAGCACGCGGCTCGCTTCTCGGCCCGCGCGTTCTGCGACCGGCTGCGCGAGATCGCGCTCGCCGGGCCGTCCTGAGACCCGCCCCCGGAGCACGAGGCGCCCGGGCGCCCCGGACGAGGACGCGCCGGGTGACTTGACCCGATCGGGTGAACTGTCTACGTTTCCCCGCGGCGGGGGGGATGACAGAGCACCACTACTCGATCGAAGGCGTTTCCCCTCGTGACCTCCACACCCCCCTCCTCCGTGCCCGCCCTCGCGCGCCGCTCGCTGCTCCTCGGCGGCGCCGCGGCGGCAGGCGTCGCCCTCACGGCGCCCCGCGCGGACGCCGCGGCGTTCACCACCCGCCGGGCCCGCTCGTCCGAGCACGTCCGGCGCACCTTCGGCACCAACATCAAGTGCGGGTACGACCTCGCCGGGTACTCCGACGCGGGCTTCGTCGCCGGCGCGCTGGATGAGCTCGGCCTGCTCCACGTCCGCGACGCCGTCTGGAAGGGCCGCCCGGACATCTGGAAGGCGTTCAACCTGCTCGGCTCGCGCGGCGTGAAGATCAACGTCGTGATGGGGCGCCCGACCTTCGTCGGCGGCACGCCCGAGGAGCTCGTGAACGACCTGAGCCGCAACTGCGCGGGCTCGGTGACGAGCTTCGAGGGCACCAACGAGTGGAACCTCAAGCGCCGCCCGAACTGGGTGAACGAGGTGCGGATGCACCAGCGCCGCCTCTACACCGCGGCCAAGAACAGCTCGACGCTCGGCTCGATCCCGGTGCTCGGCCCCTCGCTCGGTCAGCGCAAGGACCACGAGCGGCTGGGGAACATGACCGACTACCTCGACCGCGGCAACAACCACCTCTACTGCGGCGGACGGGTGCCGAGCCGGTACATCGACCAGGAGATCGCCAAGGCCCGCACCGTCAGCGGCTCCGAGCTGGTCCACTTCACCGAGTCGGGGTACCACAACGCCCTCAACGACCCCACCACGCACCTGCCGACCTCCGAGGCGGCCACCGCGGTCTACATGCCGCGGCTGCTGATGGAGCACGCCAAGCGCGGCGTGCAGCGGGTGTACAGCTACGAGCTGATCGACCAGGGACGCTCGAGCTCCGACCGCGAGCTGTCGTTCGGCCTGATGCGCTCGGACCGCTCGCGCAAGCCCGCGTTCGTGGCGATCCGTCGCATGCTCGACCTGATGCGCGACCCGGGTCCGGCGTACCCGCTGCGCAGCCTGACCTACGGGCTCTCCGGCACCGACGACCTGACCTCGAGCCTGCTGATGCAGCGCCGCGACGGCCGCTTCCTGCTCGCGCTGTGGCAGGACGTCGAGATCTGGGACCCGATCGCGAACCGCGCCAAGGCCGCCCCGGCCCGGCGGGTGACGCTCTCGCTGCCGCAGTCGCGGCTGCTGAGCGTCTACCGGCCGTCGGTGACCGAGGGCGCCGTGCGCACGGTGCGCGCCGCGTCGACGACCGTCGACCTCACCGGCGACCTGCAGATCATCGCGATCGACGCCTGAGGCGCGACCGCGCCACGTCAGCGCTGACGACGACGCCCCGCGGGTCCCGGTAAGGGACCCGCGGGGCGTCGTCGTCGTGGTGCGGGGTCAGCGCGCCTCGATCACCCGGGTGGGCGTGCTGCGCGCGAAGCCGTAGCCGTCGGCAGCCAGCACGTCGGCCTGGTAGCGCAGGCCGGCGGTCGGGGTGTGCCGGTGGCTCCAGCTGCCGTCGGCCGCCGTCACCACCTGGCCCCGGTCGAGGCGCACCCGGGTGCCGTCGTCGGCGCGGGAGTAGACCAGCACGGTGCGGCCGGCCAGCGGAGCGCCGCTGGTGCGGTCGGTGAGGGTGCCGGTGAACGTGACCGACCCGCCCCCCGTGACCGCGTACCGGTCCGGCGTGAGCACCACCCGGGCCTCGCCCCGGGTGGCCACCGCGGTGGACGCGGCGGGGCCGGTGCCGACCTGGTTCAGCGCGACCACCGAGACCACGTAGGTGCCCGCGAGCGGCAGGTCCTGCGCGCTGAACGAGCGGGTCTCGGGGGCCAGTGCCGTCACGCTCGAGGAGCCGTCGGGCGCGACCAGGGTGGCCTCGAACCCGGTGAGCGGTACTCCGCCGGTCTCGGCCGGCGCGTCGAACTGCACCGAGACCGTGCCCGTCGACCCTGTCGAGCCGGTGATCACCGGCGCTCCCAGGCGGGTGGTCTTGGCGACCGTGGCGGTCGCCCGCGAGGTCGCCCCCGTGGGGGCGGTGGCGCCGACGGTCAGCGCGAGGTCGCCGTCGGGCAGGCCCGAGACGTCGACCCCGACCGACCAGGTGCCGTCGCCGAGCGCCGTCGTGGCGGCCGTGGCCGTCCCGACCGCGGCGGCGACCTGCACCGAGACGGCTGCGCCGGGCTCGGCGGTGCCCGACGGCTGCCACGCGGTGTGGTTCGCCGCGGTGACCGGCGGCGCCGAGCCGATCGCGACGTCGACCGCGACCGGGGCGGTGAGCTTGACGACCTGCAGGCCGTTGCCGACCGAGAGGTTGACCCGGGTGGTGCGGGTCGCGGTCGAGCGGGGCGTGGCGGAGGTGGTGGGGGTGTGCACCGCGGCGTCCATCGCGGTGGCCAGGTCGAGGGTGACCGGCACCGCGGGGACGGCCAGGCGCACCTCGTCCTTCTGCTGCCAGGAGCTGGTGCGTCGCCAGACGGCCAGGACGTAGCTGCCGTCGCGGCGCTGGGTGACCAGGGTCTGCACGTCGGTGGCGGTGGAGGTGACGCCGAGCGCGAGCGGGGTGGGCTGGGGCTGGTAGCCGCCCGGGTCCTCGAACAGGGCCAGGGTGTTCTTCAGCGCGGTGAAGCCGGGCTTGCGGGTGAAGTCCGGTCGCACGAGGCCGAACTTGTCCTCGCGGTCGGCGTTGTTCGTGCCCTCGTCCATCAGCTGGTAGAGGTAGACCTGGTGGGTCAGGGCGTCGCGCTTGGCGTACTCCATCACCCAGCGCGGCAGGTAGTCGGCCGAGACGTCCTGCGGGGTCGGGAAGTGGGTGGTCGGGTCGACCATCGCGTCGTGGTAGCCGGCCTCGGTCACCACGACCTGCTTGTTCGGGACCTTCAGGGCGCGCTCGCGGGTCAGCTCCTGGTCGACCAGCCACGACGGCTCGCGGCCGCCCATGTAGAGGTGGTTGTTGCCCAGGTCGGCGATGCCGGCGAGGGAGCCGAGCTCCTCGCGGCCCTCGCGCTGGCCGAGCGCCGGCGCCATCACGGGCACGCGGGAGTGCACCGGGTTGGCGCGCACGGCCCCGTACAGGCGGGTCTGGTGCGCGCGCAGCTCGGCGGCCCAGTTGGGGCGGCGCTTGAGGTTCCACTCGTTGGCGCCCTCGTAGCTCTCGACCATGCCCGGCAGCTCGCGGACGGCGGTCTGCACGATCGCCTCGGGCGTCCCGCCGGCCAGGGTCGGGTCGCCGGCGATGACGTTCAGGCCGATGCCCTCCGCGCCGAGCGCCCGCAGCCGGTCGTACTGGTCCGGGCGATTGGTGTACACGCGGTCGCGCACGTGCCGCACACCCAGCTCGCGCAGCGCCGCGGTGACGCGGGCCTTGTCGCCGTAGTGCTCACGGCTCGCGGTGTGCACGTTGATGCCGACCATGTCGACGACCGCGTCGGCGGGCATCGGCTGGCGCAGGGTCAGGGTGGTGGCGGCCGCGGGCGAGGCGGTGCCGTTCAGGAGCGCAGGTGTGACGAGGGGGCCGACGAGCGCGGTCGCGAGGGCGAGACCGAGCAGGCGGCGGAGGCGGGGGTGAGGGGTGGAGGTGGACACGGATCAGGGATCGGATCCGTGGACTACGGACCGTAGTCGGTGACGGACAGTTAGTACGACTGGCCCAACGCCTCACGCACCGTGACATGGATGCGTGTCGACGTCGCGTCACCCCACCCGTTGACCGACCCCGATCCCGGACGACGACGCCCCGTGGTTCCCGATCGGGACCCACGGGGCGTCGTCGTCAGGCGTCAGCGGACCTCGATCACCCGCGTGAGGGTGCTGCGCACGAAGCCGTAGCCGTCGGCGGCGAGCACGTCGGCCTGGTAGCGCAGGCTGGCGGTCGGCGCGTGCTGGTAGCTCCAGCTGCCGTCGGCCGCCGTCACCACCTGACCGGTGTCGAGGCGCACCCGGGTGCCGTTGTCGGCGCGGGAGTAGACCAGCACGGTGCGGCCGGCCAGCGGCGCGCCGCTGGTGCGGTCGGTGAGGGTGCCGGTGAACGTGACCTGCTCACCGGCCGTGACCGCGTACCGGTCCGGCGTGAACACCAGCCGCGCCTCGCCCCGGGTGCTCACCGTGGTCGAGGCCGCGGGGCCCGGACCGGCCGGGTTCAGCGCGACCACCGACACGGTGTAGGTGCCCGCGAGCGGCAGACCCTCTGCGCTGAACGAGCGCGCCTCGGGCGCCAGTGCCGTCGTGCTCGAGGAGCCGTCCGGCGCCACCAGCGTGACCTCGAACCCGGTCAGCGGCACGCCGCCGGTCTCGGCCGGCGCGTCGAACTGCGCCGAGACCGTGCCCGTCGACCCCGCCGAGCCGGTGATGACCGGCGCTCCCGGACGGGTGCTCTTGGTGGCCGTGGCCGTCGCCTGCGAGGTCGCCCCCGTGGGGGCGGTGGCGCCGACGGTCAGCGCGAGGTCGCCGTCGGGCAGGCCCGAGACGTCGACCCCGACCGACCAGGTGCCGTCGCCGAGCGCCGTCGTGGCGGCCGTGGCCGTCCCGACCGCCGCGCCGACGTGCACCGAGATCGCCGCACCCGCCTCGGCGGTACCGGACAGCGGCCACGCGGTGTGGTTCGCCGCGGTCACGGCCGGCGCGGAGCCGATCGCGACGTCGACGGTCCGGGGGGCGCCGTTGCCGACGAACAGCGCCTTGGCGCGCCAGTCGGTGCCGTCGACGGCGGGGCCGCCCACGACGACCGGGGTGCCGACGGTGCGGCCGTCGAAGGGCTGGCGCACCAGCTGCCCGGTGGAGGCCACCGCGTAGTAGAGGTGGCCGGCCGCGTAGGTGCCGCCGGACAGCGACGGCAGGCTCACGCCCGGGACGACCACCTCGGTCGGGTAGCTGGTGCCGGAGCCGGGCTCGAACACCCGCGAGTACAGCTGCGAGGAGCCGGACAGGGTGTAGTAGAGCCGGTCGTCGTGGAAGAACAGCGACGTCGCGGTGCGCAGCCGGTTGCCGAGGCCGGAGGAGATGCCCCGGTAGGTCTCGGTGTTGTTGCGCAGGCCGGTGAGCACGGTCGACCAGTAGGGGTCGTTGTAGGGGTCGACGACCTCGGACGTGGCGCCGATCGAGCCGTCGTCGCCGTAGGCGCGACGGTGCATGGTGCCGTCGGAGCCGACGACGAAGAGCTCGTCGTCGACCACGAACGCGCCGCGCACGTCGACGCCGCCCGGCAGGGTCGGAGGCGGCAGCGCCGCCCCGGTTCCCGCGTCGGTGAGCAGCCGCGAGGCGACCGCGGGCTGCGAGGTCGAGCCCCGTACGGCGTTCAGCGACCCCGGCAGCGCCGGCGTGGCCTTGGTCAGCGCCGCGGCGCCGCCGGCCAGGGGGATGCTGACCAGCTTGGGGGTGAAGTACTCCTGGTGGCCGAACCAGGCCGTGTCGGTGCCGAGCACCAGCTCGCGGTCGGTGGCCAGCATCGCGAAGACGCCCTTGTCGCGCGGGTGACGCCCCGGGTTCCAGCTCAGCGGCATGCCGGTGTCGGGGTCGAGCGCGGCGATGCCGGGCCGCGGGACGGCGCCGGCGCCGGCGCGGTCGTTGGCCATCGGGTTGTTGAACCAGCGGAAGTGCCCGCCGGCGTAGATGGCCGGCCCGGTGGCCGCCACGGTGTAGACGGAGTCGCCGCCGGTGCTGGCGACCCAGGTGGGCTGCACGTTCGTGCCGCGGGCGGAGGTCTCGAACCGCGCGACGTCGTCGCACAGGTCGTTGATGCCGCCGCCGGTGGAGCCGATCACGAAGTACGAGCCGTCGGGCGAGTAGTCGACGTCGCGCACCCACCAGTCGAAGGCCCAGGAGTAGCAGGCGTGGGTGAAGTTCGTGGTCGACCAGTCGGGGCGCACGACGGGCCCGCTGCCGGTCAGGTCCAGCACGACCACCTGGTCGCGCAGCAGGCCGTCGACGGTGCGGAAGTTGCCGATGGCGGTCATCTGGGTGCCGTCGGGGGTGATGTCGAGGTCCGTGACGCCGACCGGGCTCTTGGACGAGCCCGCCACCCGGCCGTAGTTGTGGTTCTCGGTGAAGGAGTTGGTGACGGCCGCGTCGCGGAAGCCGCTCGTGGCGTTGAGGGCGGCGAGGCCGCGGTGGGTCTGGCCGGCGACGAGGGTGAAGGTGCCGCCGATGTAGAGCCGGTTGCCGACGCGACCCAGGGTGTTCACCGGCCCGTTGATGCCGGTGCCGCGGAAGGCCGCGACCCGCTGGCCGGTCATGACGTCGAGCAGCACGACGCGGTTGGCCACGGTGCCGTTGACGCGGCTGAAGCTGCCCGCCGCGTAGACGGTGCCGGGGGTGGGGCCGGCGAGCAGCGCGCGCACCTCGCCGTTGAGCTGCGGCACGAAGCCCGGCACCAGCTTGCTGGTGCGGCGGTCGTAGGCGGCCAGGCCGGTGTAGGTGGTGTCGGGGCGGCCGCGGTCGGCGACCTTGGTGAAGGTCCCGCCGAAGACGATGACGTCGCCGACCTGGGCGAGCGCCTGCACCGTCCCCTCGCGCACCATCGGCGTCGCGATCGAGGGGACCTCGCTCACCAGCGTCGGCTGCTCGACCCGGGTGGCCGAGGCCGGGGCGACCAGCCCGGCGAGCACCAGCCCGAGACCCGCCAGCACCGCCACCAGGGCGGTGCGTCCCGCCCGTCGTCCCCGCTCGCCGCTCGTGCCCGTCGTCGCGATCGTCGCCACAACCGTCTCCTCGTCCCTGCTCGCGACGGGCCGGCTCCACGGTCGACCCGAGGTCAAGAGTAGGTCTCGCGACCCTCGGCGTCCTCGCTTCGCGTGACCACCGCTGGGCCGTCCGGGTGGTGCTCGCTGGTGCGGACGGGCAACCGGGCGGTCGGGCCACGTGCGTGCGTCACCGTGCCACCCGTACGGCGCAGGGCGCATCCTCCGGCCGGAGGTCGTGCGGCGGATGCCCGCGACCGGTCACGGGCGGCCCCGCAGGTCACCTACCCTTGTCACATGCCTGCAAGTCGCACCGAGATCGCGCTGGACCACTCACGCTGGTCCGGTCTGGTGCGTCGTCACGCCGTCCTCGTGGTGGTGGTCGGCCTCCTCGGGGCAGGTCTGGGCGCGGCCGCCGCGCAGGCCCTGCCGGCCCAGTTCGAGGCGGTGGCCGACCTGCGGCTCGCCCAGGACTCGGGGGCGAACAACCCCCAGACCAGCGCCCGCGCCGCGGCCAACGAGATGGCGGCGCTCACCAGCCCGCAGAGCGTGCAGTCCGTGGTCGACGCCGTCGGCGAGCAGATCACCCTGCAGGCGGCCCTGCTGCCCGACAGCGACGTCGCCCGCATCGAGGCGGTCGCGGGCACGGCCGTCGCGGCGGAGCAGGCGGCCGGCACCCTCGCCAGCACCTACGTGGAGCGGCGCACCGCCGACCGGCAGCAGCAGCTCGAGGCGGCGCGCGCCCTCATCACGAGCAGCCTGGCCGAGCTGAACGCCGCCATCGGCGACACCTCCGACGAGTCCCAGCGCGCCCTGCTCGCCGAGCGCACCGAGCTGAGGGTGCGGCTCGCGGCCATCGACGAGGAGCAGGCGCTCTCCGACGCCGACCCGTTCGTCATCTCGGCGCCGACGAGCTCGCAGGTCCCGCGTCCCACCGCGACCCTCGGCCTGGTCGGGCTGCTGCTCGGGCTGGTCCTCGGTGCCGCGCTCGCCGTGCTCACCGACGGGCTCGCCTCGCGCGTGCGCGGACGCCACGACGAGGTCGCCCCGCTGGTGCCGACCACCGTCCTCGACGTCGCGCCCGAGGCCACCTCGCTCACCGCCGAGCAGCACCAGCAGCTCGACGACAGCCTGCGCGCCCTCGCCCCGCGCAACGGCACGGCCGCCGCCGCCGCCGTCGTGGGGGCCACCACCACCGACCCGACCTCGCTCGTCGCGCTGCGGATGGCGCAGTCCCTCAACCGGCACGGGTACCGCCCGGTGCTCGTCGACCTCGACGGCGCCATGTCCGGCACCGAGCTGACCGGGCTGCGGCGCCACCCCGACTCGGTGTCCCTGCTGTCCGACGCCGCCGACGGCTGGGAGAAGGGGGCGGCGGAGATCGACGTGGTCGACCTGTCCGGGTCGTCGGCGGTGCGCCAGCGCTCCGAGCTCGCCACGCTGCGCTCCGACCTCGACCGGCACGGCGTGCTCCTGCTCGTCGCCGGCAGCAGCGCCAGCGTGCGGTCGGCGCCGTTCGACGTCGCGGGCCGGTGGCCCGGCGTGCTCGTCGCCACCTCGGGCCGCACCCGGTTGCGCTCGGCCCGCAAGGCCGTCGACGCGCTCGGTGGCGTCGGCCTCGACGTCGGCCGCGTGGTCGCCGTCCGCTCCGGCGGACGCCGGGCGCGTCGCCGCGAGGCCCGCGCCGCGACGACCAGCATCCCGTGAGGCGGGCGGTCGGGCGGCGCCTGGCCGCGTTCGTCGCCGCCTCCGCCGTCGCCGGACCGCCGTTCGCCCAGGCCGGCACCGCACCCGCCGAGCAGGTCCGGCTCGAGCCCGTCGCGGCCGAGTCGTTCGTCGACTCCGTCGGGGTCAACGTGCACCTGTCCTACGACGACACCAACTACGCGCGGTTCGACGAGGTCCGTGCGGCCCTGCGGAGGATGTGCGTGCAGCACGTCCGCGACAACGTGCCCGCCGAGCCCGACCGGCAGCTCGCCCGCCGGTACGCCGACCTGGCCGACGACGGCGTCGAGGTCCTCGTCGTCAGCGGGTCGGTGGGCCGGCGCGACACCCTGAGCGAGGCCGGGCGCACCGTCGACTGGCTGCGCGAGAACGACCTGGCGCCGGTTCCGGTGACCGCTGTCGAGGGTGCCAACGAGTGGGACAACCGCGGCGGGGACGACTGGGTGCGAGGAGGTCCGCGCCTACCAGGAGGACCTCGCCGCCGGGGTGCGCGCGC
This sequence comes from uncultured Actinomycetota bacterium, assembly GCA_963715595.1. Lineage (GTDB taxonomy): Bacteria > Actinomycetota > Actinomycetes > Actinomycetales > CAWJMD01 > MFD01275-22. The sequence goes on along the minus strand of OY970255.1, from coordinate 180,520 downwards.
AGTGGGGGTCCGAGGTGGTCGTCGTCGCCCCCTCGACCGCGCGCAGCGAGCGACGGCGCGACCTGGGTGACCTGTCCGAGGTCGCCGACGTCGCGTCCGACCACGACTACCCGTCCGCACGGCCGCCCGGGCGGGCCGCCGACCCAGGCCGCAGACGCCCGCGCACTCGTCGGCGACGCGCCGGTCTGGCTGACCGAGACGGGCTACCAGACCAGCGGGCACGACCAGAACGGGCAGCCGTCGGTCACCCGCCGCCAGCAGGCGGCCTACCTGCCGCGCACCGTCCTGGCCGCCTTCGCCGACGGCACCCCGCGCACCTACGTCTACGACCTGCTCGACGACCCGGCCGGTCGCGCGACCCGCTGCAGTTCGGCCTGCTCGACGACCGGATGCGCCCGAAGGGCTCCTACCTCGCGCTGTCGCGGCTGCTCTGCCTCGCGTCCGGGCGCCAGGCGACCTCGGCCGGCGCCCGGGTGGGAGCGGTCGACCTGCGCGCCGACGACGCGGTGCACCACCTGGCGCTGCGGCGCGAGGACGGCTCGCTGCTGGTGCTGCTGTGGACCGACGAGCCGCACCCGGCCCGCGAGGACGGCGAGGTGGAGCGGCACGAGGCCTCCCTCGTCCCGCAGGACGACCTGCGGGCCCTGGTGGTCGGCGACCCGCGGGCGCCCGACCCGCGGCGCGAGGTGGTGGGTCGCGCCGACCCGCTGCGGGTCGAGGTCGGCGCCACGGTCACCGCGGTCGTGCTGGCTCCCTGACGTCGCGCTCGCCGGCCGACATCAGGTCGCGGACGAAGCCGGTGAGGTCGGCCACCGAGACCTGCCGCCGGTTCGCCAGCGTCTCGCGGTAGATCGTCACCACCTTGGACGCGCTGTCCTTGGGGCCGTGCCGGGCGGCCGTGCGCCGACCCTCCTCACCGAGCCGCCGCCGCAGCTGCGGGTCGGCCGCCACCTCGGCGAGCACGCGCGCCAGCTCGGTCGGGTCGTCGGGCCGCACCAGCAGGCCGTCGACCCCGTGCGTGATCACCTCGGGCGGGCCGCCCTCGTCGCTGGCGATCACCGGCAGCCCGGCGGCCATGCCCTCCAGGACGACCTGGCCGAACGGCTCGGGCGGTGACCGAGCAGTGCACCAGCACGTCGAGCTCGGCCAGCTCGCTCGCAGACGTCGGCGCGGAAGCCCGCGGAACACCACCCGGTCGCCGAGTCCGAGCGCGTCGACCTGGGCGTGAAGGCGCTGCTCGTACTCCTCCTCGCCGAACATCGCACTGCCGATCAGGCGGGCCTCGGCGTCGCCGTGCGCCGAACGCCTGCGCGAACGCCTCGAGGAAGACGTGCTGACCCTTCCAGGGCGCCAGCCGGCCGACGACACCGAGCCGATGCGCAGCGCGGGGTCGCTCCGCGCGCACGGTCGACCGGGGCGTGCACCGACTCGTGCACCACCGGGTTGAGCACGACCGCGCCGGTCACCTCGGGCGGCAGCGTGGCGAGCGTCGCGTGCGGAGTTGGCCACGACGGCGTGCGGCAGCACCCGGGAGAGCAGCCGCACCAGGCTGACCGCGGGCCGCGGCAGGTAGTCGGCGCGATCCGGTCGCGCACGTGCCAGACGCACCGGCACGCCGGCGAGCCGACCGGCGACGCCGCCGTACAGCGCCGCCTTGAGGCTGTTGGTGTGCACCAGGTCGGGCCGCAGCCGGCGCAGCAGGCGCGCGCAGCCGCACGACGTAGACCGCGGTGGTGCAGGAACGGCACCAGGCCCACCCCGCCGGGCGCGACGGTGTCCTTGCGGACGTCGCGGGCCGCGTCGTCCATCGGAAGCACCAGCACCGGCGGTGCCCTGGCGCTCCAGCTCGGCGACCAGGTCCCGTGCTCGCCGAGCACCACGAGCGGGTCGACGGCTGTCGCGCAGCCACGGCAGCAGCCGCGACATCGCGATCTCGCCGCCGGAGAGCCGGGCGCAGTGGTCGAGGTACACCACCCGCAGCCGCCGGCCGGTCGGGGGCACGCCCGCGTGCGGCCTGCGCTGGTTCATCGGTCCTCCGCCTCTCGGTCCTGCACCGTGCGAGGCCGCACGGCGCGGTCGTCCAGCCCGCGGTCGGGCACGCCGACGCCGGGCACGCTCCTGCGCGCCGCGACCCGGACGCGTCGTCCCAGCCGGACGAGGTGCCGGCCGCGCGACTGGCCCAGCACGGGCTGCAGGTCGAGGTCCCAGTCCTGCAGCATCCGGGTCCAGGCGTCGAGCCGGGCCCGCACCCACCACCGGTCGCGCACCGAGGTGCCGGCGCGCTCGAGGTCCTGCAGCGTGCGCCGCAGGTGCGCCGAGCGCGCCCAGGTGCGCACCGGTCCGACGCCGGGCAGCGGGCCCCCGTACCCGGCCTCGAACGCGGCCCGCTCGCGTGCGTCCAGGCGTCCGGGGCGGGCCGGGTCGACGAGGAAGGCGAGGTCCCAGCCCGCCGGGGCCAGCCCGATCTCGTCGGTGTCGCAGAGCACCGGGCCCCGGCCGGTGCTGAGCACGTTCTCGCCGTGGGGGTCGCCGTGCACCAGCACGACGGGCTCCCCCAGGACCCGCACCTCGTCGTCGAGGCGGTGGGCCACGCCGCGCAGCACGGCGCGGTCGGCGGGGCCGACCGCGGACGGCGCGAGCCGACCGAGCAGGTCGTCGACCACCTCGGGGGTGGGGCGCAGCGGCGGGGGGTCGCCGAGCTCGGCGGGCGGGGTCTCGTGCAGCGCGCGCAGCGAGCGCCCGACGCCGCGCCAGTCGACCGGCGACGCGAGGACGTCCTCGCGGTGCCACGCGAGCACGACCCGGCCCGCTGCGGTGACCAGCGGCTCGCTGCCGCCCTCGTGCGGGTGCACGAACGCCAGCCGGTCGGACAGCACCGCGGCCGCGCGCAGCCGCGCGGCCGCGGCCGCCGGGGTGGTGCCGACCGGCAGCACGCTCAGGACGGCGGTGGCGTCCGGGACGTCGAACACGGCGCTGGTGCTGCCGGCCGTCAGCCGCCGGGCCGGCGCACCGGGGACGCCGAGCCGGACGCACGCCTGCGCGGCCGCACCCGCGGCGTCGTCGACCTCGCGCTGCACCGGTACGGCTACCGCAGCCACGGGAACGTCCGTCCGCACAGGTCCTCGACCCGGCGCACCGACGGGGTGAAGCGCTCGGTGAGCATGGTGCGGGTGGCGGGCTCCAGGCGCGCGCCGGGCGCGGCGTTCAGGGTCTTGCCCGTGCGCTCCCCCAGCGGCTCGAGGCCGAGGAAGCGCAGCGCGCCGTCGCAGACCTGCGCCGGGTCGCGGTAGTAGTCCTCGCTCACCATCACGTGCACCTGGTCGCGCGGGTAGTGCTCGAGCCAGCGGGCCAGCCCGGCGTCGTACTCGCTCTGGGCCGCGTACGACTGCTGCTCGTGCGCGAAGCTGCGGGTGATGCTCGCCGCTGCGCAGCCGCTGCTCGTCGTCGCCGACCCGCGAGGCCTCGGCCTCGAGCGCGGCCTCGAAGCCGAGCGTCTCGACGCCGTTGCGCACCTGCTCGCGCCAGTGCGAGAAGGTGCGCTCGACGGGGTCGCGCAGCAGCACGAGCAGCTTGGCGTCGGGCACCACCGTCGCGGCCCGCGCAGGAGCGAGCGGGTGGTACAGGTAGTACGGCGAGGCCTCCCCGGTGAGCACCGGGCCGGCGGTGCGGGCCACCCGGGCGCGCTCGACCCGGGACGGGAAGTGCCCCCGGTACCAGCGCAGCCCGCGCGCGTACTCGCTGTCGAAGAAGTGCGGGCCCTTGCCGTCACGCTGCTTGGGCAGCAGCCGCGCGGACGGGAACAGCGGCAGCACCCCGGGGTGGGCCAGCAGGTCGAAGAAGAACGAGGTCGTCCCCGCGCGCTTGGCGCCGATCAGGAGGAACTCCGGCAGCGGCCGGACCGCGGCGGTGGCCGCGCCGTAAGCCACGGAAGGTGGCCCTGCCCGCGCGCACGACCGAGGGCGGCACCGGACGCCCGGCCACGGTGGGCCACAGCTCCCGGCGGACCGAGTCCACCGCGGGTCACCCCAGCCAGTGGTCGAGGTCGTGACCCGAGAGCCGTGCCAGCAGCCGGATGTCGTCGGCGTACCGCTCGGTGAGGTGCTCGGCCATCAGCGCCGCGTCGGGCGCGTCCTTGACCAGGCCGCGGCGCAGGACCCGGTCGGCGGAGCGGCCCAGCTGCTGCGGCACGACGGGCTTGAGCACCGGCTGGAGCCGGCGCCGCACCTTGTACGTGGCCGCCACCAGGGCGTTGCTCGGGCATGCCCGGCCACGTTGAGCACGTCGGACACGTCGGGCTCGAACCCGGCGTCGACGCCGAGCCAGGCGTAGACGTCGCGGACGGTCTCGGCGGTGCGGGTGGTGAGGTCGTCGAACAGCACCACCTTGATCTGGTCGGCGCCCGAACGCCTCGTAGAACGGCGCGCAGCTGGCGGCCGTAGAAGCCGGTCTCGACGTAGTGGAACGGGGGGCGGCGGCCCGGCGGGCGGGCGACGGCCTCGGCGAAGCTCGACTTCTCGAGCCCGTCGCGGACGAACATCGAGTAGTCGGAGTACGCGCGCTTGGCGGGCTGGCGCAGCACGGCGAGCAGCTTGACGTCGGGCAGCACGCGCGGCGATCCGCTCGCACGCCTCGCGGCTCGCGCATGTACTGCGGCGAGGACTCCCCGCAGCACCGCGCCGGCGGGGGCGTCGGCGAACAGCGCCTCGTACTGGTCGATCGTCTCGGTGCGCAGCCGGCCGTAGGCGCTCTCGGCGGCGCGCTGCGGGCGCGGGTCGCCGCCGCGCTCCATCGAGAACCGCGGCGAGGCGAAGAAGGCCGGCTCCTGCAGCCAGGGCAGGAAGACGTCGGGGTGCTGGTTCAGGTAGGAGACGAGCGAGGTCGACCCCGACTTGAACGACCCCACGATGAGGAAGTCGGGTCGTCGGCCCTCGCCGGTCGACGGCGGGACCTGACCCTCCTGCACCTGTCCGGACATCGACTACGCCCCCCCGTCCACGCTGCTGCTCGACCCCACCACGATCTCATCGTAGAGAGCCCGGAAGCCCGCTGCACTGGCCTTCACCGAATTGGCCTCGGCCCACGCCAGCGACCCGCGGCTGTAGGCCTCGCGGTCCTCGAGCACCTCGAGCACCGCGCGCGCGACGTCGTGCGGGTCGTGCGGGTCGGAGAACAGCCCGCTCTGCCCGTCCTGCACGGCGTCGACGACACCGCCGGTGGGCGCCGCCACGACCGGGGTACCGGCGGCGTTGGCCTCGAGGTAGACGATGCCGAACCCCTCGACGTCCGTGGCCGTCTCGAGCGCCGGCAGCACGAAGACGTCCAGGCCGGGGTAGAACTCGGCCGTCTTGCGCTCCTCGGTGACGGGCCCGAGGTACTCGTGGTCGACGTCGGCCGCCTCGAGCCCGCGCAGGATGTCCTCGCGCTGCGGGCCGTCGCCGGCCAGGCGGTAGACCAGGTCGACCCCGCGGTCGTGGACGAGGTGGCGCACCGCCTCGACCACCACCCCGACGTTCTTGCGCGGCACCAGGCGCGTCAGCGTCCCGACCACCGGGCGGGAGGACGCCGGACGCACCCGTCCGTGCGGCGACGGCGCCACGCCCGGGTGCACCAGGCGCACCCGGCCGGGGTCGAGGGCGTGCTCGCGCAGCAGCAGGTCGCGGGTCCAGGTGCTGTTGGCGACGACGGCGTCGGCGCGCGCGAGCACCGAGCGGACGGCGGCGCGCTCCCAGCGCGGCAGCCCCGCCGGCATCACCTCCGTGCCGTGGCACGTGACGACGGTGCGCCGGTCGGTGCGACCGAGGGCGGCGCGCACGTGCCAGTGGTGCACCAGGTCGGCGGCGCCGGCGCCCGGCGGGGCCACCGGGACGCGACGGCGCCCGACCTCCTCGGCGACGGCGCGCGCGCGGGCGAGCCGGCCGGGCGCCGCCCAGCTCTCGACCCGCACCCGCACGTCGTCGCCGAGCAGCGGCTCGACGCCGTGCGCGAACTGCTGGATGCCGCCGTGGCCCCCCGCTCTCGGCACCACGTAGGTGACCCGCATCGCTGCGCCCACCACTCAGGTCGCCCTGACGGTCGACGTCAACGGCGACTTGGCGCCGGCGAACCCGTTGCCGGGCAGCGACTTCGCGTAGTACCGACCCGAGGACGGCACCGTGAACGGGATGGAGTAGGTGCCGTCGGCCGCCGTGCGCACCGGACCGGCCACGGCCGCTGCGACGCCCTCGCGGAACACCTCGACCCGTGCGCCGGCCACGGGGCGTCCGCTGTCGGCGTGGACGAGCTGGCCCGACATCGTCACCGTCCCGCCCGCCGGGACGCTCGAGGCGCTCAGGCCTCGGCTGATGCGGGTGCGGGCGGCGGTCGAGCCGACGAACGCCGACACGGGCGCGGAGGCCGGTCCCGCACCGGCCCGGGTGACCGCCTGCACCGTGACGGTGAGCTGGTCGCCCGCGGTGAGCCCGGAGACCGTGAGCTGGGTCGAGGCCGTCGACAGCTGGCGGGTGCCGCTGAGCGTGCCGGTCACCTGCACCCGGTAGGCGTCGAGCGGGGCCCCGCCCAGGTCGGGGGCGGTCCACGACACGGTCGCCCTCGACGCGGTGGTCGGGATCTGGACGATCGTCGGGGCGCCCGGCAGCACCGACCACTTCTCGGTGCTGGCGCTGGTGGGGGACGAGGTGGCGCCTCCCGCCTCGGCGACGGCGGTCAGGCCCACCGTCCCGTCGGCGAGGGTGCGCAGGTCGAGCGTCGTGCTCCACCGGCCGCCGCCGTCCGCCGAGGCGGAGCCCACGACCTGCCGCGACCCGTCGCTCGCCGTGACGGTGACCAGGGCACCGGCCGTCGCGCCGCCGGAGACGACGAGCTGCCCGTCGGCCGCGGCGTCGACCACGGCGGGCGCGTCGACCGTCGGCGCGGCGGTCTCGGCAGGCGTCGTGCGCACCGTGAAGCCCGTGCTCACCTGGGTCGCGGCGCCACCGCCGGCGGCGACGGCACTCGCCTGCACCTGGTAGGCGCCGTCGGGGAGGGCGGCCTCGGGGACCAGCACCAGCGACCGGCCGTCGCCGCCGACCGAGACCTGGGTGGCCACGTCGCCACCGCCGGTGCGCGACAGCTGGGCCGACGACGAGGCGTCGAGCGCCCGGTCGAAGGTCAGCACGACGGAGTCGGCGGAGGCGACGGTGGCGCCGTCGGCGGGCGTGGTCGACTGCAGCACGGGCGCGCCGGCGGGCGCGGCGACGACGACGTTGCGGGAGAACTCCGAGGTGCTGCCGGGCATCGGCCGGACCGGCGGGGTGGTGGCGTTCGCCGTCACCAGCCGACCTGCAGCCGCCCCGACGCCCGACGGGACGACCGACCACCGGCCGTCGGACCCCGCGACGGCGGTGCCGACGTAGTCGCGTCCTTCGCCGAAGTTGTCGGGAGACGGGGTGCCGGTGACCGTGGCGGCGTCGGACCCGAAGACCTCGACCGTGCACCCCGCGCACGCGGTGCCCTCCACGACGCTGGACGTGGCGAGCGTGATCGTCGGCGCCTGGACGGCGTCCTGCACCTGGTCGTCACCGACCCCGCCGACGTTGACCGCTGGTCAGCGGGCGCGAGGTCGATCCCGAGCCGCTCGTTGTCGTGCAGGCTGTTGCGGGTCAGGGTGTTGCCGCGCACGACCGAGGTGACTCCCCCGCTGGGCGGCTGGCTCCCCGTCGCGACCATCTGCACACCACGCTGGTTGTAGGCGATCTCGTTGCCGGGGCCGATGACGTTGCCGGACGAGCCGTACTCGATGCGGACGCCGAACTCGGGGTTGCCCGCCGGGGTGCCGTCGGCCAGGACGCCGATCCGGTTGTCCCTCACCTGGTTGAAGGAGTTGCCCTTGTCGATGAACAAACCGCCGCCGACGTTGTTCACGATCACGTTGCCGGTGACGGTCGAGTAGCCGGAGTTCGGCGGGCACGGCGCGTCGCACGGGTAGTTGCCCTCGAGCCGCACGCCGTAGGTCTGGTTCGCCGTCCACGGGGCGACGCCGGTGCCGTCGACCGTGGTGCCGACGAGGTTGTCGACGACGTCGTTGCGGCGGTTGGCGTTGCCGTGGGAGATCTCGATGCCGTTGCCGACGTTGCCGGACACCACGTTGCCGATGAACAGGTTGTCCTGGGCCGTGTAGTTGACGTCGAGGCCGTGCGACAGGTTGGGCAGCGCGGCGTCGCCGCTCGGGGTCAGGCCCACGACGTTGTTCTGCACGACGTTGTCGTCGGCGCCGGTGTAGCTGATGATCACGCCGCGGTGGGCGCAGCCCGAGATGACGTTGCGGTCCGTGAGGAGCGGGCCGCCGATCGTGTTCGCGTGCGCCGCGTCGTTGATGACCACCCCTGCGGCGCCGCCGTTGAGCGCCGCGGCACCGAAGGTGCCGGCCGGGTCGGTGCAGATGAAGTTGCCCGTCAGGACGGTGCCGGTGACCGTCGGGCCGGTGATCTGGATCGCGATGCGGAAGTCGTAGATGGCGATGCCGCGCACGACGTTGCCCGGGGACTGCACGACCAGGCCGTGGAAGGCCGCCGCGCCCCTGCCCCGCACGCGCACGTCGAGGACCGCGTTGCTGCCGTGGGCGGCGGTGTTCGGTGCCGCACCGGGCTGGGTGTAGCCGTCGATGGTGGTGCCCGCCGGGTTGAGCATCGCCGGCAACCGCGAGCCGACGGCGATGGTGCTGCCCGCGGGCAGGTCGAAGCCGATGACCGCGTGGGCAGGGTGCTGGTTGGCCTCCTGCATGGCGGCTCGCAGCGTGCACACCCGCGTCGACGTGGCGCAGACGCCGTCGATGCGGGCGTCGCCGGCGTCGCCGGCGTTGTTCACGAGGAAGTCGACCGTCGACGCCGCCTGGGCGGGGGCGGCCGCCGGCACCGCCCCGAGGACGAGCGCCGCGGCCGCGGCGGCGACGACGAGCGGACGGACGAGCGAGCCGGCGCGACCGCGTCGGCCCTCGGTGGTGTGCTGCATGGTTCCTGCCGTCCTGACGTCGGTCCCCGAGCCGGTCCCAGCGTAACCGGCGGTGGTCGCGCTGGGTGACCGGTTGTGCCCCATGTGGTCCGTTCGGGTGAGGTCAGCCGGCATCGTCGTCACGCCTGCGCGGTCGTCGGCTGCCCAACCGGCGCAGCGGGCGCAGCAGCGCCTGCACGTCCTCGCGACGCACCACGACGATCCGGTGCACCGCCAGGCCCGAGACGCGGTGGAAGAACGCCACCGCCAGCGCGGCGTTGACGGTGTAGGCCAGCAGGCTCGTGACCGCGGCGCCCATCGCCCCGATCAGCGGCACCAGCAGCAGCAGGGCGACCACCGTGATCGTCGCCGAGACCAGCTGCCCGATGGTCCGCAGCCCGGGGCGCCCGGCCGCGAGCAGGCCCGCGCCGACGGCCTGCTCGACCACGAACGGGACGGTGGCCACGAACAGCACCTGGGCCAGCGGGATCGCGGGCCGGAACGGCTCCCCGAACAGCAGGATCACCGCGGGGCCCGCGACGAGCACGCCGCCGACGGCGCACACCGCGAGCACGGCGCCGATGGTGCGCGCCGCGCGGGCCGCCACCAGCGGGTCGTCCCGGGTGGACCCCTCGGCGAAGATCACGTTCTTCACCACGCCCGCCGCCGCGCCCGGCAGCTCCGACAGGCTGACCGCGACCGCGTAGTACCCGACGTGGCGGGGCGCGATCATCAGCGCGAGCAGGGCCTGGTCGACGCGCCAGTTCACCAGGTTGCCCAGCACCGAGCCCCAGGCGCGCAGCCCGTACCGGGCCAGGAAGGCGGTCTCGCCCCGGCCGTCGGCCTTCGCGTCGTCGGCCTTCGCGTCGTCGGTCTTCGCGTCGTCGGTCTTCGCGTCGTCGCCTCGCGTCGCGCGGCGGCGGTGCGGCCGCGTCGTCGCCGGCGACGTCCGGGACGACGGCGGTGGCCTCGGTCGTGGCCGCCGTCTCGGCGGCGGCGCCGGTGCCGGCCTCGCGCCGCAGCCGGCGGCGGCTGATCACCAGCAGCAGCAGGGCGGCCGCGATCGAGGACCCGATGTTCGCCCAGGCCGCGGCGACGACGGTCAGCACCCCGAGCGCCGCCTGGGTCACCAGGGCGGCCAGCCGCAGCAGCGCCGCGCTGACCCGCTCGAGGTTGGCCAGCCGGTACCAGCGCTGCCCGTTGAGGGCGAACCGCTGCATCAGCGCGAGCATCAGCAGCGGGAGGGCGAGCGCGGCGATCCTGATGTCGTCGACGAGCGAGGGGTCCTGGCGCGCGAGCAGCGGCGCGACCAGCCACAGCACGGCCACGCCGACCACGCCGTAGGCGAGCAGCAGGCCGGACGCGGCCCGCGTCACCTTCGCGTACGGGACGCCCCGGCGTCCGATGCTGAAGATGGTGGCGTCGAGCACGCCGGTCGACGCGACGAAGCTCATGATCATGATCGGCGCGAGCACCGTGACCAGCTGGCCGCGGCCCTCCGGCCCCAGCACCCGCGCCAGGAGCGGACCCGTGATCAGCGCCGTCAGCGGCAGCACGAAGCTCGCCCCGACCGAGATCAGGGAGTTGCGCAGCAGGCCCGACCGGCGCGGCCCGGGCTCGGCCGGCGGCTCGGTCGCCGCGGGGCTCACGCCGTCGAGGTGATCATGCCCGCCGCGACGGTGCGGTGGGTGGCCTCGTCGATGAGGATGAAGGCCCCCGTGGTGCGGTTGCGGCGGTACTCGTCGACCAGCAGCGGCTGCGTCGTGCGCAGCTGCACCCGGCCGATCTCGTTGAGCCCCAACGACGTCGCCTTCTCGTCGCGGTGCAGCGTGTTGACGTCGAGCACGTACTGCAGGTCCTTGACCATCGCCCGCGCGGTGCGCGTGGTGTGCTTGACCAGGTACTTGCGGCGCGGCTCGAGCGTGCTCTGCTCGTCCATCCAGCACAGCATCGCGTCGACGTCCTGGGTCGGCGTCGGCGCGTTGTGCGGACGGCAGATCACGTCGCCGCGCGAGACGTCGAGCTCGTCCTCGAGCCGGACGGTGACCGACATCGGCGGGAAGGCCTCGTCGACCGGGCCGTCGGCGGTGTCGATCGCCGCGATGCGCGAGGTGAAGCCGGACGGCAGCACCATCACCTCGTCACCGGGCTTCAGCACCCCGCCCGCGACCTGGCCCGCGTAGCCGCGGTAGTCCAGGTGCGTGCCCGACTGCGGCCGGATCACGCACTGCACCGGCAGCCGCGCGTCGATCAGGTTGCGGTCGCTGGCGACGTGCACGTTCTCGAGGTGGTGCAGCAGGCTCGAGCCCTCGTACCAGGGCATGTTCTCCGAGCGCGTGACGACGTTGTCGCCCGCGAGCGCCGAGACCGGGATGACGACCAGGTCGGGCACCTGCAGCTTGGCGGCGAACGCGCGGAACTCGCTGCGGATCTGCTCGAAGACCTGCTGGTCGTACCCGACCAGGTCCATCTTGTTGACGCACAGCACCAGGTGCGGCACCTGCAGCAGGGTGGCCAGGAACGCGTGCCGGCGGCTCTGCTCGAGCATGCCCTTGCGGGCGTCGACCAGGACGAGCGCGAGGTCGGCGGTCGAGGCCCCGGTCACCATGTTGCGGGTGTACTGGATGTGCCCGGGGGTGTCGGCGATGATGAAGTTGCGCCGCGCCGTGGAGAAGTACCGGTAGGCGACGTCGATGGTGATGCCCTGCTCGCGCTCGGCGCGCAGCCCGTCGGTGAGCAGCGCCAGGTTGACGTACTCGTCGCCGCGCTCGCGGCTGACCCGCTCGACGGCCTCGAGCTGGTCCTGCAGGACGCTCTTGGTGTCGTAGAGGAGCCGGCCGATGAGCGTGCTCTTGCCGTCGTCGACCGAGCCGGCCGTGGCGAACCTCAGAAGGTCCATCAGAAGTACCCCTCGCGCTTGCGGTCCTCCATGGAGGCCTCGCTGAACTTGTCGTCGCCGCGGGTCTGCCCGCGCTCGGTGATGCGGGTGGTGGCGATCTCGTCGATGATCTTCTCGATCGTGTCGGCGTCGGAGCGCACGGCCGCGGTGAGGCTCGCGTCACCGACGGTGCGGTACCGCACGGTCTCGGTGAAGACGGTCTCGTTCGGGCGCGGGCGGCAGACCTCGTGCACCCCGTAGAGCATGCCGCCGCGGTCGAACACCTCGCGCTCGTGGGCGAAGTAGATGCTCGGCAGGTCGATCTGCTCCTGCTGGATGTACCGCCAGATGTCGAGCTCGGTCCAGTTCGACAGCGGGAACACCCGGATGCTCTCGCCGACGTGGATGTGCCCGTTGTAGAGGTTCCACAGCTCGGGACGCTGGTTCTTCGGGTCCCACTGGCCGAACTCGTCGCGGAACGAGAACATCCGCTCCTTGGCGCGGGCCTTGTCCTCGTCGCGGCGCGCGCCGCCGAAGATCGCTGTGAACTGGTGCTTCTCGAGCGCGTCGAGCAGCACCGGGGTCTGGATCCGGTTGCGCGTGCCGTCCGGCGGCTCGTGCACGAGGCCGCGGTCGATGGCGTCCTGGACGCTGGCGACGTGCAGCTGCACGCGCAGGGCGCTGGCGGTCGCGTCGCGGTGCTCGAGCACCTCGGCGAAGTTGTGCCCGGTGTCGACGTGCAGCACGGGGAACGGGATGGGTGCGGGGTGGAACGCCTTGCGCGCCACGTGCAGCATCACGATCGAGTCCTTGCCGCCGGAGAACAGCAGCACGGGCTTCTCGAGCTCGGAGACGACCTCGCGGAAGACGAAGACGGCCTCGGACTCCAGGGCCTGCAGGTGCGTGAGCTGGTACTGCGAGACGTCGGTCATGCGCGGACGGCCCCTCGGTCGGCGATGCTGCGGACGGCGTCCAGGATGACGGACGCGTCCTGCGGACGGCACACCAGCAGGTCCGGCAGGCTCGGGTCGGGCTGGTTGTAGCGCAGCGGCGAGCCGTCGACGCGGCTGGTGTGCAGGCCCGACGCGGCCGCGACGGCGGCGGGGGCGGCGTTGTCCCACTCGTACTGGCCGCCGGCGTGCACGTAGGCGTCGGCGTCGCCGCGCAGCACCGAGACCGCCTTGACCCCGGCGGAGCCCATCGGCACCAGCTCGGCGTCGAGCAGCGTCGCCAGCTCGTCGACGAAGGCGGGCGGGCGGGAGCGGCTGACCGCCAGGCGGAGCCGTGCCTGCGGACGCCGGGGCACCGGCGGCGGGTCGTCGGTGGCGAGCACCAGGCCGGCCGCCGGCAGACCGACGGCGCCGGCCACCAGCTCGCCGCGCGACCAGAGGGCGACGTGCACGGCCCAGTCGGTGCGGCCCGGCTCGGAGAACTCCCGGGTCCCGTCGAGCGGGTCGATGATCCAGACCCGGTCGGCCTGCAGCCGGACGGGGTCGTCGGTGCTCTCCTCGCTCAGCACGGCGTCGCCCGGACGGTGCTCGGCCAGCAGCCGCGCGAGCAGCTCCTGCGACACCGCGTCGCCACGGTCCTTGACCTCGGCCGCGGGGGTCCCGGCCGCCTCGAGCTCGGCGCGCACCCGCACCAGCTCCTCCCCCGCACGCGCCGCCAGCTCGCGCGCCAGCGCGTGGTCGCTCGCGTGGTCGGTCGCGGCACCGGGTCCGGGCTGCTCGTCTGGGCGCACGGGGGTCCCTCCCTGCGTTCGTCGGGTTCGTCGGGCGCCCCGGGGAGTGGACCACCGGGAGCGCTGGCGCGGGCAGCGGTGCCGCGCGCCGCTGCCAGGCTAGGCCCCCCGGGGACGTCGGGGTGACCCGTTGCTCCATCGTCGCCCGGACGGGCACCTATCCTGGCCCGACCGGCGCAACCGTCGCCGGACGACGCAGGGGGGCATCGCCGTGACGGAGCACGACACCGTCGGCGGTGCACCCCGACCGGACGAGAGCGCGACGCGCCCGGCCGAGGGCGCGACCCGCACCTGGGTGCGCCGCGGCCTGCAGGCGGTGCTGCTGGCGGTGCTGGTGCTCGGCGTCTGGGGCGGCTGGGAGGCCTACGTCCTGGCGCGCGAGGCACGGGCCGGCGAGCAGGAGCTCACCGGCGCCCGCGCCGCCCTGGCGGCGCGCGACCTCGACCTGGCCCACTCCCGCGCCCAGCAGGCGGCCGAGCACCTCGAGCGGGCCGACGGCGCGGCCGGAAGCGTCCCGTTCGCCGTGGCCTCGCTCGTGCCGGTCGTCGGCGACGACGTCCGCGGCGTCCGCACCCTCGCCACCTCCTCCCACGCGGCGGCCGCGGAGGTCGTCGTCCCGTCCCTCGGCGCCGCCCGCGCCTTCCTCGCCGCCCAGGAGCAGGCCCCGGCGGGCGCCGTCGACCTGGTCGCGCTGCGGGGGGCGGGCGACGTCGTGGCCGGTGCGGCGGCGACCAGCGCGCGGCTGCGCGCCGACGTCGAGGGCGTCGACGCCACCGCGATGGTGCCGCCGCTGGAGCAGCGCACCCTCGACGCCGTCGCCGCGCTGGTCGAGCTCGACGACCAGGTGCGGCGCGCCGACGGCCTGCTCGCCGTGCTGCCCGGCGCGCTCGGCGCCGACGGCCCCCGCTCGTACCTGCTCGCCGCCCAGAACCTGGCGGAGGCGCGTCCGACCGGCGGCATCGTGGGCAGCTGGGCGCTGCTGGAGGTCGACGGCGGCGCGGTGTCGCTGCTCGAGACCGGGGCCAACGACGACCTGGAGTCGTTGCGCGGCCGCCTGCCCGAGCTGCCCGAGGAGGTGCTGGCGCTGTACGGCCAGGACCTCGCGCTCAGCCCGAACGTCAACCTCGTCCCCGACTTCCCGGTGGCGGCCGGGCTGCTGAGCGAGGTCTGGACCGCGCAGGGCCGGCCCGCACCGGACGGCGTGGTCGGCATCGACGTCGTGGCCCTGGCCCGGGTGCTCGGCGCCACCGGCTCGGTCGAGGTGCCGGGCGGCCCGCCCCTGACCCGCGAGAACCTCGTCCAGGTCGTCCAGGCCGACGCCTACCGCACCTTCGCCGACGACGACGCCGCCCGGCGCGCCTACCTGTCCGCCGTCATGGTCGGCGTCTTCGACTCGCTGCTCGAGGCCGACTGGGGCGACCCCGCCGTGGGGCAGGCCGTCGGCCGGTCGCTGGTCGACCGGCACGTGCAGCTGTGGTCGGCTGACCCGCAGGTCCAGGAGGCGCTGGTCGGCGCCGGCGTCGCCGGGCACCTGCCCGACGCCGACGTGGCGACCGACCAGGTGCGGCTGCACCTCACCAACATCGACGCGTCCAAGCTCGACCAGTACCTGCGGGTCGCCGTGGCCGCCCGGTGCGACGACGGGCCGCTCGTCGAGGTGTCGCTCGACTACGCCCCGCCGCCCACGCTCCCCGACTACGCGCAGAGCCACCTCGACGGGCTCGACCCCTTCTCGCACCGGGTGACGCTGTCGTTGCTGCTGCCGCCCACCCGCGGCCTGGCCGGGCTGACCGTCGACGGCGCCACCCAGGACGTCGCCGTCGACCCCCTGCGCGGGTGGCAGGTGGTGCGCACCAGCGTCGACCTCGCACCGGGCACCACGACCACGCTGGTCGCCCGCCTGGCCGGCGACCCGGACGTGCCCCGGGTGCAGGTGCAGCCGCTGGTGCGGCCGGTCGACGGCGCGCAGGACGCCGCCGGACGCACCTGCGGCTGAGGGGCCTGCGCGCCGGCCGTCCTCCGATCGGGTCACCTCGCCGCCGTGGGGACGACGGTGCGTTCACCCGTTCCGGCACTGCTGAGCAGGACGGGGTGCCGTCCTGCTCGATTCGGTGGGGCCGGGTACCTACATGCTGTTACCGTTTGCACGTCGGGTGAACCGCCCGGCGCCAAGACTCGTGCCGGGGACCAGTCCTCCAGGCATCACGGCCGCGAAGGCGGCGTAGGGGGTTCGTCCATGAAGTACCGCCGAGTTCTCGCTTCTGCCGCCCTCGTGGCCGGCCTCACCGCCGTCGGCGGCGCCCCGGCGCTCGCCGCCACGTACCCGCCCACCTCGGTCGAGCCCACCAGCAGCACGGTGGCCCCGGCGACCCGGGTCGCCGACCGCACCGAGAACCGCGCGCTGGCCTTCACCGGTGCCGAGCTCGGCCTCGGGGCCGGCGTCGGTGCCGCGCTCGTCGGTGGCGGCATCCTCCTGCACCGCGTCTCGCGCACCCAGGGCAACCGCCGCGCCTGACCCACCCCGTTCCTCGTAGAGACCCCCGTCGGCCCTGCCGGCGGGGGTCTCGCGCGTCCGGGCACCGGTGCCGTCAACTGCGACGACGACGCAGGACCGCTGCGCCGCCCACGAGGAACACCGCCGCGCCCAGTGCGCCCAGGACCGCCAGCGCGACCGCGACCGCCCGGGCCGTCCCGGGCGCACCCGTCGGCACCGCGGCGAACGGTGCCAGCGCCGACGCGCCCTCACCCGAGCACGTCACCGAGTCACCCGGTCGCCACCCGCTCGTCTGCACCAGCGGGACCAGGTCGACCCCGTCGACCGTGATCGGGTCCGCGCCGCGTGCGCTCGTCACGATCCGCTCGCCGCCGCGCGGGCTGACGACCTCGCACCCGGCCGCGAGCGTCCTCGACCCCCGCACCGGCACGTCCTGCCCGTACACGACCAGCGGGCCGCGCACCCCGTCCGGCTCCGGAGCCACCACCGTCTGACCGGCACCGAACGTCGAGGTCGCCGCCACGTCCGAGCTCGACGACAGCACGACCGCGGCCACCACCGCCAGGGCCGCCGTGAGCGCCCACACCACACCGCCGGCGACCAGGAACGCCCCCAGCCCGGTCCGTGCCGGTGCGCGGCCCGCGCCCGGCGCAGGGTCGACGGGTGCCTGGGTCATCCGGGGACCGTACCCGTGCGCCGGGACGACCGAACGGGCCGGCCCGGGGACGACCCCGGACAGGCCCGTTCGGTAGTGCTGGCGTGACGCCGTCAGTAGGCGCCGGCACCCGAGACGACGGCGCGGGCCGTCTTCCACAGGATCTGCAGGTCCATCGCCGCCGACCAGTTGTCGACGTAGCGCAGGTCGAGCCGGATCGACTCCTCCCACGACAGGTCGGAGCGCCCGCTGACCTGCCACAGGCCGGTGAGGCCGGGCTTGCACCCGCAGCCGGCGGTGCACCGTCGTCGTGGTACTGGGCGTACTCCTGCGGCAGCGGCGGACGCGGGCCGACGAGCGACATGTCGCCGCGTCACCACGTTCCACAGCTGCGGCAGCTCGTCGAGCGAGAGCCGGCGCAGCACCCGGCCCACCGGCGGTGACCCGCGGGTCGCTGCGCATCTTGAACAGCAGCCCGTCGCCCTCGTCCTGCGTCGGCCAGCTCGGTCGACGCAGCTGGTCGGCGTCGACCACCATGCTGCGCAGCTTCCACATCGTGAACTCGGCGCCGTCGCGACCGACCCGCTGCTGGGCGTAGAAGGCCGGGCCGGGGCTCGTGGCCCGGACCAGCGAGCGCGGCGACACCGATGACCGGGAGCGGCCGCGAGGAACAGCAGCAGCCGCCGAGGCCGCGGTCGAGGGCCGACTTGGCGAGCCAGCCGGCCGGAGCGCGCGGCAGGTCGCTCGACCCGCAGCAGCGACAGGCCCGCGGCGGGGTGCAGGGTCGACGTTGGGGCCGGTGACCTCGACCAGGCCGGGGGCGACCATCAGCTCGGCGCCGGTGTGCTCCAGCGCCCACGACAGGCGCCGCAGCGGCTGCCCGGTGAGCTGGGAGCCGACGACGATCACGGTGTCGATCGTCGTGGTCGACGCACGACCTGCGGCACCTCGGAGATGACGCCGAGCATCGGCGGCGCCGGCGGTCTCGTCGACGTCGGAGCCGCGTACGCGGGCACGCAGGCGCCGACGACGGACGAGGCCGTGGTACGGCTCGCGGCGCAGGTCGCGGACGACCTCGGCCACGGCCGGGCCGTCGCCGACGACCAGGGTGCGGGCGACGTCGACGCCGGGCGCGCGGCGGGTGTGCAGCCACCGGCGCCAGGCGTAGCGCCCGATCAGCGTCAGCGCGGCCGATCAGCGGGATCGCGACGAGCACGACGCGGCGCGGCAGGAACAGCTCGAGGCGGTAGGCGAGCGAGGCCCGACGCGGCGACCGCGATGACGGCCGCCGCGCAGCACGGCGACTGGAACTCCTCCGGGCCGTCGCCGACGCGGCGGCGGTCGTACCCGCGCAGCAGGGCGAGCAGCGCCACCCACGCGGTGCCGGCGGCCAGGCCGAGGACGGCGGCGGCGCCACCGCCGAGGAGGCCGACGAGGCGTCACCGTCATGACGGCGGCGGCGAGCACCAGGTCGGTGGCGACCACCCGGCGCAGCACCCGGGCGGTGCGGGCGGCGCGCCGCTCGGCGGCGCGCGCGACGACCTGGTCGGGTCCCTCGACCGACGAACGGCAGACCGGTCGCCCAGGACTGGCGCTCGCGCGAGGGTGCTCCTCGTCGCTCGATCTCGCGGTGCGCGGCCTCGAGGTCGATCACGTCGGGACGCTCGAGGGATGCGACGTCGGCGACGCGCGTCGCCGATCCGTGTCCCGTGCTCGGTTACCACCTGGTGTGCCCCCAGTTCGTCCCGGCCGGCCCACCCGTTGGACCCGTCCGGTGCTCCGAAGGGTAGTCGGCGGTCACCGGAACCGGGAGACGGTACGGCCGCTGTTGGTCCACCCGGGGGTCCCCGGGTGGCCCCGTCACCTCACCGGGGCAACCAAAGGGTGTCAGGTCGGGCGGTGCACGACCTGCTGGGCGGCCACCAGGCCGCGCAGGACGACCAGCTCGACCGCGTCGGCGGCGTCGCCGAGCAGGAACGGCAGCTCCTTGCGCTCGGTCGGGCTGAAGTCTCGCAGCACGAAGTCGGCCGGGTCCATCCGTCCGGGCGGGCGCCCGATGCCGACCCGGACGCGGACGTACTGCTTGCTGCCCAGCGCCTTGCTGATGTCGCGCAGCCCGTTGTGGCCGCCCTCGCCGCCCCCGCGCTTGAGCCGCACGGTGCCGAACGGCAGGTCGAGCTCGTCGTGGACGACCAGCACCTGCTCGGCGGCGATCGAGAAGAACTGGGCCAGGCCGGCGACCGGGCCGCCCGAGACGTTCATGTAGGACGACGGCTTGGCCAGCACGACCTTGGGGCCGGGCGCGCCGCCGGGCAGGGTGCCGAGACGCAGCCTCGGCCACCGCGGCCCGCGACTTGTGGGTGCGCCACTGCTCGCGCGCGGAGGCGACCACGTCGTCGAGCACCATCTGCCCGACGTTGTGCCGGTTGCCGGCGTACTGCGGCCCCGGGTTGCCGAGGCCCACGACGAGGAACGGGCCGGGGTGCGGCTGCTCGTCGTGGGTCCCGGCGGGGTGGCGGTGGCGCCGCTCACTCGGTGCCGGCGTCGCCCTCGGAGGCGTCGCCGCCCTCGCCCTCGGTGCTCTCGCCCTCGGCGGCCTCGGCCTCGGCCTGCTCCTCGTCGGACTCCTCGCGCTCGATGCCGGCCTCGGCCTCGGCCTCGGCGAGCTCGGCCTCCAGGGCCTCGGCGGTGATCTGCTGGGTGACGTTCACGACGAGCAGGTCGTCCTCGGTCACGAGCGACGGCGCCCTCGGGGAGGGTGAGCTGGCTGGCGATGCACCTGGGTGCCGGCGCGCAGCCCCTCGACGGAGACCTCGACCTGCTCGGGGATGTGGGTGGCCTCGACCTCGAGCAGCAGGGTCTGGTTCTCGACCGTGACGACGGTCTCGGGGCGCGGCCTCGCCCGACGACGTGGACGGAGACGTCGACCTGGACCTTCTCGCCGCGGCGGACGATGACGAGGTCGACGTGCTCGATGACCTGCCGGACCGGGTCGCGCTGGACGTCCTTGGCCAGGGCCAGGACGGGCTTGGCGTCGCCGACCACGATCGACAGCAGGGCGTTGGAGTTCTTCAGCGCCAGCATCGTGTCGTGGCCCGGCAGGGCGATGTGCTGCGGGTCGCTGCCGTGGCCGTAGACGACGGCCGGGATCTGGTCGGCGCGGCGGATGCGGCGGGCGGCGCCCTTGCCGAACTCGGTACGGGCCTGGGCGGACAGCTTGATCTCGGACATGCGGGGAGGCTCCTCGGTCGTGGCGGGTCCGGGACGTCTCACGACGCGGTCCGGTGGTGCGGACGGCCTCGACGCGGGACGCGGCACGGCAGGCGCGCGCACCGACCGTGGGGGACGGACCCACCGCGTCGATCACGGAGCGGCCGGTCCGAGCCGTGGGCTCGGTCCGTGCCACCTCCCTCGCCGAGGCAACCGGGAGAGTGTAGCCGTCGCGGCCTCGCGGCACGAAACCGGCTGCGGCGCCTAGACGGGGTCGGGGACCCGGTCGTCGTCGCGGTCGTCGTCGCGCTCGGCCGGACCGGCGTCGGCGCCCGCCGCCACGGCCCGCTCGGCGCGGTGCCTGCGCAGGGCGACGGCCAGCGCGGTGGCCCACAGCACCACCACGAGGGCGTAGACGGTCCAGCCGAGGTCGGCCTCGAGGTCGAAGGACCGCAGGATCGTGCGCGAGTTCGTCAGGACGATCAGCCCGCCCACGGCGGCACCGAGCAGGCGCGGCGGCACCAGGCGCACCAGCCAGGCGGCGATCGGGCGCCGCGACGACGCCGCCGGCGAGCAGCGCCGTGACGACCTGCAGGTCGAGCACCTCCGAGCCGAGGCCGAGGAAGAAGCCCAGGCTGGCGGCGACCGACACCGCGAACTCGGACGTGTCGACGGTGCCGATCACCGTGCGGGGCTCCATCCTGCCGCTGCTCAGCAGCGCGGGCGTGGCCACCGGGCCCCAGCCGCCGCCGCCGCTGGCGTCGATGAAGCCGCCGACGAGGCCGACGGGGACCAGGAAGCGCGAGCGGACCCGCCCGGCGCGGCGGGCGATGCTGCCGAAGGTGAACCGCACCAGGACGTAGACGCCGAGCGCCGAGCAGCAGGGCCGACATCCACGGCGCGGCCCACTCGGTGCTGAGGTGCGACAGCACGGTGGCGCCGAGGAACGCGCCGATCGCACCGGGGAGGGCGATCCGGCGCACCACCGACCAGTCGACGTTGCCGAGCCTCCAGTGCGAGGCCCCCGACGCCAGGGTCGTGCCGACCTCCGCGAGGTGCACCGACGCCGACGCCATCGCCGGGGCCGTGCCGGCCGCGAGCAGCAGGGTGGTCGAGGTGACGCCGTAGGCCATCCCCAGGCTGCCGTCGACCAGCTGTGCCGCCAGCCCCACCAGTGCCAGCACGATCCACCGACGCATGAGCGCGATCCCCTCTCGACCGCGCGCGGAGCGCGGTCCGATGAAGTCGACCAGTTCGGTCGGACTTGGCGACTCTGGCACGAGGAGGGAGCTCGGTCCAGCCGTCCAGGGCGGATTCCCACCCCGCGGGACGCCGTCTCACCCGGGCGGGTCAGTGGCGCTCCTGCGCGCGGGTGGGGGTGCGCTCAGGCGTCGCCGACGAGCGCGCGGACGTCGTCCGGGAGGCCGTCGGCCGCGATGACGTGGGCGAGGGTGGTGCCCTCGAGGATGCGTCGCTCGGCGGCGCGCAGCGCCACCCACACCTGCTGCAGGTGCACGCTGGCCCCCTGGTAGTCCAGGTTCTCGGGGCGGGTGCCGCGCACCAGGGCGAGCGGCCCGTCGACGGCCCGGATCAGGTCGGCGAGCGAGACCGCGCCGGCGTCGACCGCGAGCCGGTGCCCGCCGTCCTGGCCGCGGCGGGAGTCGACGACGCCCGCGCGGCGCAGGTCGCGCAGGATCGCCTCCAGGAAGCGCTGGGGCACTCCCTCGGCGACCGCCACGTGGTCGCTGGTGCTCCAGCTGCCCGGCGCGTCGCGCTCGGCCGCCGCCAGCGCGCACGCGGCTCGCAGGGCGTAGTCGACCCGTGCGGTGAGCCTCATCGCGCGCCGTCCCGACCGATCCGTCAGTGGTCCTCGAACAGGCTGGTGACCGAGCCGTCGTCGAAGACCTCGCGGATCGCCCGGGCGAGCAGCGGCGCGATCGACAGCACCGTCAGCGACGGGAACATCCGCTCCTCGGGGATCGGGAGGGTGTTGGTGACGACGACCTCGGAGATCGGGCCGTTCTTCAGCCGGTCGACCGCCGGGCCCGACAGCACCGCGTGGGTGGCGGCGACGATCACGTCGGCCGCGCCGTTCTCCTTGAGCGCCTCGGCGGCCTGCACGATCGTCCCGGCCGTGTCGATCATGTCGTCGACCAGCAGGCAGATCCGGCCGTCGACGTCGCCGACGACCTCGTGCACCTTCACCTGGTTCGGCACGTTGGGGTCGCGCCGCTTGTGGATGATCGCCAGCGGGGCGCCGAGCCGGTCGGACCACAGGTCGGCGACGCGGACGCGGCCGGCGTCCGGGGAGACGACCGTCAGGCGGGAGCGGTCGACCCGCGTGCGCACGTAGTCGGCGAGCAGCGGCAGGGCCCACAGGTGGTCGACCGGGCCGTCGAAGTACCCCTGGATCTGCGCCGCGTGCAGGTCGACGCTGATCAGCCGGTCGGCGCCGGCGGTCTTGTACAGGTCGGCGACCAGGCGGGCCGAGATCGGCTCGCGCCCGCGGTGCTTCTTGTCCTGGCGGGCGTAGGGGAAGAACGGCGCGACCACCGTGGTGCGCTTGACCGAGGCGCGCTTGAGCGCGTCGCACATGATCAGCTGCTCCATGAGCCACTGGTTGATCGGCGCGGTGTGGCTCTGCAGCACGAACGCGTCGCACCCGCGCACGCTCTCGCCGTAGCGCACGTAGATCTCGCCGTTGGCGAAGTCGTACGCGCTGGTGGGCACCAGCTCGACGCCCAGCTCGGAGGCGACCTCGGCGGCCAGGTCGGGGTGCGCCCGGCCGCTGATCAGGACGAGGCGCTTCTCGCCCGTGGTGGTGATGCCGGTCATCGCTGTGCCTCTTCCTGGGCGTGCTGGTGGGGGTGCGGGTCCTGCTGCTCGGTGGCCTGCTCGTCGCCCGCCTGCTGCTCGACCGCCTGGCGGGCGGCCTCGGCGGTGGCGGTGCCGGCGCGGCGGCGCGCGACCCAGCCCGGCCACGTTGCGCTGCTGCCCGCGGGCGACGGCGATCGCGCCGGCCGGGCACGTCCTGCGTGATCGTGGACCCGGCGGCGACGTAGGCGCCGTCGGCGACCGCGACCGGCGCGACGAGCACCGAGTCGGAGCCGACGAAGCTGTGGCGTCCGACCGTGGTGCGGTGCTTGGCCACGCCGTCGTAGTTGGCGAAGATCGTGCCGGCGCCGATGTTGGCGCCCTCGCCGATCCGCACGTCGCCGGCGTAGGTGAGGTGCGGCACCTTGGCGCCGTCGCCGATCTCGGCGTTCTTGGTCTCGACGAAGGCGCCGATCTTGCCCCTGGCGCCGAGCACCGTGCCGGGGCGCAGGAAGCTGAACGGGCCGACGGTGGCACCGGCGCCGATGCGCGCGCCCTCGGCGTGCGAGCGCACGACCGACGCGCCCTCCCCCACCTCGCAGTCGCGCAGGGTGCTGTCGGGGCCGACGGCCGCGCCCTCGGCCACGGCCGTCGCGCCGAGCAGCTGGGTGCCCGGCAGCAGGGTGACGTCGCGCGCCAGGACGACGTCGGCGTCGACCCAGGTGGTGGCGGGGTCGACGACGGTGACGCCCTCGCGCATCCAGCCCTCGACCAGCCGCCGGTTCAGCTCGGCGCCCATCCGCGCGAGCTGCACCCGGTCGTTGACGCCCTCGGTCTGCCAGACGTCGTCGACGCGGTGCGCGGCGACGCTGCCCCCGCCGTCGCGGGCCAGCCGCAGCACGTCGGTGAGGTACATCTCGCCCTGCGCGTTGTCGCGGCCCACCCGGGAGAGGGCGTCGGCCAGGACCGCGCCGTCGAAGGCGTAGATGCCGGAGTTGATCTCGCGGACGGCGCGCTGCGCCTCGTCGGCGTCCTTGTGCTCGACGACGCCGGTGACGCCGCCCTGCTCGTCGCGCAGCACCCGGCCGTAGCCCGTGGGGTCGTCGACCTCGGCCGTGACGACGGTGACCGCGTGGCCGCCGGCCTCGTGCACGGCGACCAGGTCGCGCAGGGTCGCGCCGTCCAGCAGCGGGACGTCGCCGTAGGTGACCAGCACCGTGCCGGACGCGCCCGCGCCCTCGGCGGTCCGGGCCAGCGCCTCCAGCCCGCACTGCACCGCGCGGCCGGTCCCGGGCACGTCGTCCTGGTCGGCGACGACCGCCTGCCGGCGCGACCTCGCCGACGTGCGCGGCGACCGCGTCGCGTCCGTGCCGCACCACCACGACCAGGTGCTCGGGGTCGGTCGACGCGGCGGCGGCCAGCGCGTGCCCGAGCAGGGAGCGCCCCCCGATCGCGTGCAGCACCTTGGGGGTCGACGACTTCATCCTGGTGCCCTCGCCGGCGGCGAGGACCACGGCGGCTGCCGGACGGCTGGGGCGCACGCGTTCGGTCTCCTCGTGGGCGGGGGCGGAGGGTGGACCGAGGCGCCGACTGTACCCGCGCGGCGGGGTACCCCCGGTGGCTCCCCCGCGAGGACTCGAACCTCGATTCGCGGTTCCAAAGACCGCTGTCCTGCCGTTGGACGACGGGGGACTGCTGGGGCCGCAGTCTGCCAGGGGCGGTCGGCGACGGGCTCGTCGCTTACGCACACGTAGGTTACGGTGGCGTAGTCAACGACGTGCGCGCCGCGCGCGGGCGACGGAACCGCTGGGAGGCGTCATGACCACCCTGGACGACCAGGACCGGCAGGCCGAGCTGCAGACCCGGATGCTCATCGACCTCGAGCCGGTCGTCTCCGAGAACCTCGAGCGGCACATCGCGATCGCCAAGGACTGGATGCCGCACGACTACATCCCCTGGAGCGAGGGCCGCGACTTCGCGTTCCTCGGCGGCGAGGACTGGCAGCCGGGCGACTCCCGGCTCGACCCGGTCGCGAAGACGGCGATGATCGTCAACCTGCTCACCGAGGACAACCTGCCCAGCTACCACCGCGAGATCGCGACCCGGTTCGGGCGCGACGGCGCGTGGGGCGAGTGGGTCGGTCGCTGGACGGCCGAGGAGGGCCGGCACGGCGTCGCGCTGCGCGACTACCTCGTCGTCACCCGCGGGGTCGACCCCGTCAAGCTCGAGAACCTGCGGATGGTCCACATGATCGCCGGGTACGACTCCGGCGAGAAGTCCATGCTGCGCACCGTCGCCTACGTCTCGTTCCAGGAGCTGGCCACCCGCGTCAGCCACCGCAACACCGGCAAGGCCACCGGCTGCCCCGTCGCCGAGCGGCTGCTGCAGCGCATCGCGGTCGACGAGAACCTGCACATGGTCTTCTACCGCAACATGATGGCCGCGGCGTTCGACCTCGCGCCCGACGACACGATGGAGGCGGTGCTCGCCGAGGTGGTGAACTTCGAGATGCCCGGCGCCACCATGCCCGACTTCGCCCGCAACTCGCTGACGATCGCGATGGCCGGCATCTACGACCAGCGCCTGCACGTCGACGAGGTCATCATGCCGGTGCTGCGGTTCTGGAAGGTGTTCGAGCGCACCGACTTCGGGCCGCGCGGCGAGCAGGCGCGCCAGGAGCTGTCCGAGTACCTCGAGAAGGCCGACCAGAGCGCCGCGCGGTTCGTGGCCCGACGCGAGGAGAACGCGGCGCGCAAGGCCGAGCGCCGGGCCGCGGCGGGTTCCTGACCGTGCCCATCGCGGGGGACGCGGGGCGCGGTCGGACACCATGGCTGCCGTGACCCCCGCCGACGCGCGCGGCAGACCGTCCGGCCGAGCACGCATGACGGGCAAGGAGCGACGCGAGCAGCTCGTGCTCGTCGGACGACGACTGTTCGCGGAGAAGGGTTTCGAGGGCGCCAGCGTCGAGGAGGTCGCCGCGCGCGCGCAGGTCTCCAAGCCCGTCGTGTACGAGCACTTCGGCGGCAAGGAGGGCCTGTACGCCGTCGTCGTCGACCGCGAGATCTCGCAGCTGCTCGACTCGATCACCGGTGCGCTCGAGGCCCCGGCGCACCCGCGCGTGCTCGCCGAGCGCGCGGCGCTGGCCCTGCTCGACTACATCGAGAGCTCGACCGACGGCTTCCGCATCCTGGTGCGCGACTCCCCCGTCACCGGGTCGACCGGCGGCTTCGCCAGCCTGATCTCCGACGTCGCCACCCAGGTCGAGCACATCCTCGCCGCGGTGTTCAAGAAGAACGGCCTCGACGCCAAGTTCGCCCCCATGTACGCGCAGATGCTCGTCGGCATGGTGGCGCTGACGGGCCAGTGGTGGGTCGACTCGCGCAAGCCGAAGAAGCAGGAGGTGGCGGCCCACCTGGTGAACCTGGCCTGGAACGGCCTGTCCAGCCTCGAGCCGAAGCCCCGCCTGCACGACGGCGACGAGCCGCGCGTCCCCCGGTAGGCCCCGCTAGCGGGCCGCGCGGCGGTGGGCCTCCAGGCCCGCGCGCACCAGCTCGCTGACCGGCACGTCGACCCCGACGGCGGCCAGCGGCACCCAGGCCGCGGCCATCGTGCTGCCGTCGAGCTCCTGCACCTGCGGCTCGATCGAGGCGTCGACCCGCCCGCCGAAGACGAGTCGCACCGCGTGGTAGTCCTCCAGCACCCCGGACGGCGAGCGCCCGGTGAAGTGCACCGAGTCGACGTCGAGCAGGTCGCCCAGCTCGACGACCAGCCCGGTCTCCTCGTGCACCTCGCGGACGACGGCGTCGCGCGGGTCCTCCCCGTGGTCGATGCCGCCGCCGGGCAGCGTCCAGGTGCCGGGCGAGCCGGTGCGCGAGGACAGCTGGGCCAGCAGCACCCGCCCGTCGTGGACGCAGACCGCGTAGGCGCCCACCCGCTGGCGGCGCACGGGCAGGTCGGGCTCCACAGCAGGAGGCTAGTCGGCCGCCCCCGTACTGTGTCCGTCATGTCCAGCCTGGTCGCGACCGTGCGCCGCCGCGGGTACACCGCCGCGCTGCTGGCGTTCCGCCGCACCCCGGCACCGCTGCGCCGGGCGGTGGTGCGCGCCGCGACGCCCGGGTTCACCGTGGGCGCGGTCGTGGCCATCACGCACGGCGACCGGGTGCTGTTCCTGCGCCAGCCGCACCGCGACGGGTGGAGCCTGCCCGGCGGCCTGCTCGACCGCGGGGAGGCCGCCGCCGACGCCGTGGTGCGCGAGGTGCGCGAGGAGACCGGTCTGCGGATCGCGGTGGGGGTGCCGCTGACCTGCCAGGTCAACGCGCCGCTGCGCCGGGTCGACGTGATCTACCGTCTCGAGGTCGACCACGAGCCCGAGGTGCGCGTCGGCGGCGAGGCCAAGGGCCACGCCTGGTTCCGGGTCGACGAGATCCCCTCGGCCGACGGGCCCACCCACGAGATCGTCGCGCTGCTGCGCCTCGCGGCCGACCCCGGCGCCGCCGAGGGCCGCCTGCTCGCGTGAGCGAGGTGGCGGGCGTCGTCCTCGCGGCCGGTGCGGGCGAGCGGGCGCGGCCGCTGTCGCTGCTGCGCCCCAAGCCGCTGTTCCCGGTGGCCCGGCCCGACGGCCGCGCCGCACCTCTGCTCGACCTCGCCCTGGACGCCCTGGGCGCCGCGCTCGGCGACGGGTCCGACCGGCTCGCCGTCAACGCCCACCACCTCGCCGACCAGGTCGTCGCGCACGTGGGCGGGCGGGCCCACGTCGAGGTCGAGGGGCCGGTCGCGCTCGGGACGGCCGGGGCGCTCGCCGGGCTGGCCGGCTGGGTCGCCGGGCGCGACGTGCTGGTGCTCAACGGCGACGTCCTGCTGGACGGGCCGGCCGTGCCGCAGCTGCTCGGCGGCTGGGACGGCACCCGCTCGCGGCTGCTGGTCGTCCCCGCGGGCGGGCGCCGGGTCGACTTCACGGACGAGCGCGGACGCTGGCGCTACGTGGGGGCGTGCCTGCTGCCGGGTGCGGCGGTCGCCGGGCTCGCGGCGACGCCGTCCGGGCTCTACGAGGTGCTCTGGCGCGACGAGGAGCGCGCCCGAGGGCTCGACCTCGTGCCCGTCGACGGCGTCGCGATCGACTGCGGCACACCGGCCGACTACCTCGCGGCGGCGCTGCGGCACGCCCCGGGCGGCACGCTGGTCGAGCCGGGCGCCGACGTGGTCGGCACGCTCGAGCGCGCCGTGGTCTGGGCGGGCGCGCGGGTCGGGCCGGACGAGCACCTGGTCGACGCCGTCCGGGCGGGGACGGCCGCCGACCCCGTCACGGTCGACGCGGGCACCGCTCGCGACCGACCCGCCACCTGATCGTCACCCCCGCGTCGCCGCCCGTCCCCCCGCCGGTGCGGTCGGGTGCGGTTGCGTGGGCGCGCCCGCCCCGACACCCGCCTGACGCACCCCAGGAGAACCCGTGCGCACACGCCTGCTCCCCCTCGCCCTCGCCGTGGCCGCCGCCGTCGCGGCGCCGCTCGCGGCCCAGGGCGCGCCGTCCCCCGCCGGACGACGAAGACGGTCGACGGCGTCGCGTACACCGGGTGGTTCACCGAGGACTTCACGCTGCGCGAGCTGCAGACGCTGCGGGCGGTCGAGCGCATCCCGGCCGTGCGGCAGGAGAACACGATCCACGACGGCCTGTACCAGGTGCCGACGCTGGCGCAGGTGCTCGAGCTGCGGGCGGCGCTGAGCAAGGAGCTGAAGCGCGAGATCGGCGTCTACCCGGAGATCAAGCACCCCACCTACTTCCGCTCGATCGGCCTGCCGCTCGAGGAGCCGCTGGTGCGCACCCTGAAGCAGGCGCGGATGAACGACCGGGACGACCCGGTCCTCGTGCAGTCCTTCGAGCTGACGCCGCTGCAGCGCCTGCGCGGCGAGCTCGGGCTGCGGGTACCGACGGTCTTCCTCACCGGCGGCAGCGGCGCGCCGTACGACCTCGTGGCCGCCGGTGACCCCGCACCTACGCCGACTTCACCGACCAGCCCGACCTCGGGGTGCTGGCGCGCGACACCTGGGAGGACTGAGGGGTTCTCACCGCCCTCACCCGGCGATCCCGCCCTCCAGCCAGGGCGCTGCCCGCCGGGTGAGGGCGCTCTTGCGCGCGGGGTCGAACCCCTCGTAGGAGCGCGCCATCATCGAGCTGCGCGGGTTCGAGCGGAAGCCGTCGAGGTGGTCGCGCACGAACGTCCAGAACAGCGCGTCCCAGTCCTCGCACCACTCCCCCGCCGGCACGTCCGACATCTTGCGCAGGTAGTTGCTGCCCGAGACGTACGGCTTGGTGGTGACGAGCTCGCCGGCCGCGAACTGGCTCATGGCGTACACGTTGGGCACCATCACCCAGTCGTAGGCGTCGACGAACATCGCGCTGAACCAGCGGTACACCTCGTCGGGGTCGACCCGCAGCAGCAGCATCGCGTTGCCCATCACCATCAGCCGCTCGATGTGGTGGCACCACCCGCGCTCGCGCACCCGCTCGACGACCAGGTCGACCGGGTCGAGCCCGGTGCTGGCGTCCCACCACCCCGGCCCGAGCCGGCGGTCGAGGCCGAGCAGGTTGCGCGAGCGCATCCGTCGTCCGTGCACCACGTAGACGCCCCGCATGTACTCGCGCCAGCCGACCACCTGCCGGACGAACCCCTCCAGGCTCGCCAGCGGCACCTCGGCGTCGGTGCCCGCCACCTCGTCGGCGTGCTCGAGCGCGGCGCGCACCACCTCGAGCGGGTCGAGCAGGCCCAGGTTGAGCGCCGGGCTGACCGCCGAGTGGAACAGCCACGGGTCGCGGGTGGTGATGGCGTCCTCGTACGGGCCGAACGACGCGAGCCGGTCGCGGACGAACCGGCGCAGCCAGACCAGCGCCTGCCGGCGGGTCGTGGGCCAGGCGAACGTCGCGGGGTCCCCCGGGGCGTCCGGGAACTCCTCGCGCACCCACGCCACGGCGGTCGCGACGTGCCGGTCCGGCTCGGGCAGCGGCACCTCCGGGAGCTCGACGCCCTTCGGCAGCCGCTTGCGGTTGTCGGCGTCGAAGCTCCACCGGCCGCCCACGGGGCGGTCGCCGTCGACCAGCAGGTCGAGCCGGCGGCGCTGCCACTCGTAGAAGTGCTGCATCCTCGGGCGGCGGCCGCCGAGCTGGGTCCGCACGTCGGCGGTGCTGGTGCAGAACGCCGGGGTGGGCAGCTCCTCCAGCTCGAGACCGGCTCGGCGCCGCCACCCGGCGCAGGTCCTGCTCGACCCAGTCGTCGACCGGCTCGTACACGGCCAGGTGCCCGGGGCGCAGCCGTCCGAGCAGGCGTCCGAGCTGGTCCGCGGTCGTGCGGTCGGCGCGCGACTCGATCAGGTCGACCTCGAACCCGTTGTCGCGCAGGCGGTCGGCGAACGCGAGCTCGCTCGCGCGGTGCAGCACCAGCTTGTGGGCGTGGAACGGCAGCTGGCGCACGAGCAGGTCGTGCTCGACGAGCACGAAGCGGGTGCCGGCCGTGGCGTGCAGGTGCTGCTCGAACAGCTGGTTCGGCAGCACCAGACGCACCTGTCCGGCTCCGCCGGTCGTCGAGGTCACGTCGTGAGCGTCGCAGCACCCGGGGGCACCGGCACGCCGGACGGCGTGGTCATCCCCGCCGTGGAAGAGTTGACGCGTGGATCAGGTGGACGTCGTGGTGGTGGGTGCGGGGCTGGCGGGGCTGGCATGCGCCCGGCGCCTGCGCGAGCACGACGTCGAGGCCGTCGTGCTCGAGGCCGCCGACTCGGTCGGTGGCCGGGTGCGCACCGACGACGTCGACGGCTTCCTGTGCGACAAGGGTTTCCAGCTGCTGAACCCCGCCTACCCCGTGCTGCCGCGGGTCGTCGACGTCGACGCCCTCGACCTGCGTCCGTTCGAGCCCGGCGTCGCGGTCACCGGCGCCCACGGCACCAGGGTGCTGCTCGACCCGCGCCGCCGCCCGGGTGGTCTGGTGCCCACCCTGCTCAGCGGCTACGTCTCCGCCGGCGAGGTGGCGACGCTGGCGGCGTGGGCGGCGCCCTCCCTCGGCCCGGTGGGTCGGCTGCTCGCGTCCGACGACACCACCCTCGCCGCGTCGATGGACCGTGCCCGCTTCCGCGGCCGGCTGCGCCGGGTCGTCGACGCCTTCCTGACCGGCACCCTGGCCGACGACACCGGCAGCACCTCGGCCACGTTCACGCGGCTGCTGATGCGCTCGTTCCTGCTGGGCACGCCCGCCGTGCCCGCGGGCGGCATGCGCGCGCTCTCCGAGGCCGTGGCGCAGGGGTCGACGGTGCGGTTGTCCTCGCCCGTCGAGTCGCTCGCCCGCGAGGGCGGACGGTGGGTCGCGCACGGGCCCTGGGGTGCCGTGAGCGCCCTGGTGGCCGTGGTGGCGACCGACCCGGTGACCGCCGGACGGCTGGCCGGCGTCGATGCACCACGCATGAAAGGGCTTGCCACCTGGTGGTTCTCGGTCGACAACGCACCGGCTTCCACCTCGGTGCTGCACGTCGACGAGCACGGCACCGCGTCGGGCCCGGTCGTCAACGCCTGCGTCGTCTCGCACGCCGCACCGACGTACGCGCCGCCCGGCCGGCACCTGGTGCAGGCCAGCACGCTGCTGTCCGACGACCACGTGCCGACCGAGCAGCAGGTACGCGGCCACCTCACCCGGCTGTTCCGCACCAGCGCCGCGCGGTGGGACGTCGTGACGGTGCACCACGTGCCGCACGCCCTCCCCGCCCTGCCGCCGCCGCTCGACGCCCGGCGCCCGGTGCGGGTCGACGACGGGCTGCTCGTCGCGGGCGACCACCGCGACACCGCCTCGATCCAGGGCGCCCTGGTCTCGGGCCGCCGCGCCGCGACGGCGGTGCTCGCCGCGCACTGAGCAGCGCGGGACCCGTGGTGCATCCGCGCGGTGCCACGGCGCGGAAGGACGGGCGTACGGGGGCCGTCACCGACCGGTGGCGCGCGTCGACGCACCGAGGAGAACTCCGATGAAGCCGCTCACCCGATCGATCGGCGTCGCGGCCGCGGCCGCCGCCCTGGTGGCCGCGGTCACCGTGCCCGCGCAGGCCGACGGCCACGAGCCGGGCACCACCAGCCTGGCCGAGGTGCTCGCCGCCGACGGCGACACCTTCGACGGCCGCTGGGGCGACTACGACGTCGTCACCGAGGCCGTGGACGCCGTCCTGGCCGCCGAGCCCACCAGCCCCGTCGGCGTGCTGGCCGACGGCACGGTCCCCGTCACCGCGTTCCTCCCCGACGACCGCGCGTTCCGTGTCCTGGTGCAGGAGATCACGGGCTACGCGCCCGCCAGCGACGAGGCCGCCTTCGCGGCCGTGGCCGGGCTGGGCATCGACACCGTCGAGGCCGTGCTGCTCTACCACGTGATCCCGGGCGCGACGATCGACAGCGCCGCCGCCGCGGCCTCGGACGGCGCGGCGCTCACCACGGCCCTCGGCGCGGACGTCACCGTGCGGGTCAACGGCCCGGGCAACATCCGCCTGGTCGACGCCGACCTCGGTGACCGCAACCCCAAGCTCGAGGTGCCGCGGCTCGACATCAACGCGGGCAACCAGCAGATCGCCCACGGCATCACGCTGGTGCTGCGCCCCGTCGACCTGCCCTGACGACGCGACGCCGCTCCGCCCGCCGGGCCCGCACCCGGCGGGCGGGGTAGCGTGCGCGCGTGAGCACCGGGGACCTCGCGGCGACCACGCCGGGCGAGCTGGCCGGGCGCTTGCAGGACGGCGACCAGGAGGCCCTCGGCGAGATCTTCCGTCGGTTCTCCCCCCTGGTGTTCACGATCGCCCTGCGCGCGCTGCGCGACCGCACCGACGCCGAGGACGTCACCCAGCAGGTGTTCGTCGGTGCGTGGCGCAGCCGCGGCACGCTGCAGGTCTCCGAGGGCGCCCTGCCCGGCTGGCTCGTCGGCATCGCCCGGCACCGGGTGTCGGACCGGCTGGCGGCGCGGGCCCGGGCGGTGCGCGACCAGGAGGCGCTGCGGGCCGTGCACCAGGCCGCCGTCCCCGACCCGCAGGACCGTCTGGTGCAGCGGCTCGTGCTCGCCGACGAGATCGAACGGATCGAGGACCCCCGCCGGACCATCCTCCGGCTCGCCTTCTACGAAGACCGAACGCACCAGCAGATCGCCGCCGCGTTGGGGATGCCGCTGGGTACCGTCAAGAGCCACGTGCGCAGGGGACTGCTCCACCTGCGCGGACGTCTGGAGGAGGTGGGGGATGCAGCATCCTGACAGCGACCGGCTGGCCGCGACCGCGCTCGATCCCGCCGCCGTCGACGTCGACGTCGCCGCGCACCTGACCGCCTGCACGACCTGCCGTGGGGAGGTGGACGACCTGCGCGACCTCGCCGGTGTCGTGCGCGGCCTGCGGTACGAGCGGCTCGAGCCGCCCCCGCCGCAGGTGTGGCAGGGCGTGGTCGACGAGCTCGGCCTGCGCGGACGCCGCACCCCCCGCTCCCGCCCGCTCGTCTGGGCGGCGGCCGCCGCCGTCGTCGGGCTCGGCATCGGCTCGCTCGCCACCTGGGCCCTCGTGCGCACCGACGACCCCGAACCGCTCGCCGGCCGGGTGGTGCGCACGGCCGACCTCGAGCCGCTGCCCGACGGCGGCGCCACCGTCAGCCGGCCTGGCGCGGCTCCTGCAGACCACCGAGGGCACCGAGGTGGTCGAGGTCCGCGCTCCCGACCTCGAGCCCGCCGACGGCCACTTCGAGGTCTGGCTGATCCGGTCGGGCAGCAGCACCCAGATGGTCTCGCTCGGCATCCTGCCGGCCGGCGACGTCGCCCACTTCACCGTCCCGTCGACGCTGCTCGCCGACGGCTACACCCTGGTCGACGTCTCGGACGAGCCCGACGACGGCGAGCCGGCCCACTCCGGCGACTCCGTGCTGCGCGGCGACCTGTCGGGCTGAACGCGGCGCGTCTCGGTCGGCGGCAGCCGACTCCGGACGTTCGGAGCACCCATCCGGGATCGCTTGGGCGAGCTCTTCCACCTCGTCGAACGGGATCACGTAGGAGCAGATGCCAGGTCAGGCCACGGGGCGCTCAGCGCACGATCAGCTCGTGTCGAGGCCCGAACGCGCGCGATGAGGCCTGTCCCTGGTCGACTCGCCCCTCCTCGCCAGACGTCGATCGTGTCTCCACGCTCGACCTGCTGCGCACTCCTGATCCCTGCGGGCCTCTGCCTGACCCCGATGAGTCCCTCGCGCTTGCAGATCGCCCAGTTTCGGCGTCCTCGTAGCGCAGACAGAAGATGTAGGCGGCGGCCATGACGGGATGGTGACACGTCGATACCGACGTGCTGGACCTCGCGTCGCATCTGGCTGCGAGGGACCAGCCGATCACAGACGACGCCCCTTCAGACGGATGTGAAAGGGCGACGAGTGCTCAGGAGGACGTCCCCTGCACTGTCGACGGCGCTTCGCAGCTCACTCCCACTCGATGGTGCCCGGCGGCTTGCTCGTCACGTCGAGGACGACGCGGTTCACGTCCGGCACCTCGTTGGTGATGCGGGTCGAGACGCGCGCGAGCAGGTCGTAGGGCAGCCGGCTCCAGTCGGCGGTCATCGCGTCGTCGGACGACACGGGCCGCAGCACGACCGGGTGGCCGTACGTGCGGCCGTCGCCCTGGACGCCGACCGAGCGGACGTCGGCGAGCAGCACGACCGGGCACTGCCAGATGTCGCGGTCGAGGCCGGCGAGGGTGAGCTCCTCGCGGGCGATCGAGTCGGCCGCGCGCAGCGTCTCGAGGCGCTCGCGGGTGACCTCGCCGATGATGCGGATGCCGAGGCCGGGGCCGGGGAACGGCTGGCGCCACACCATCGCCTCGGGCAGGCCGAGCTCGGCGCCGACGGCCCGCACCTCGTCCTTGAACAGGGTGCGCAGCGGCTCGACCAGGTCGAACTCGAGGTCGTCGGGCAGCCCGCCGACGTTGTGGTGGCTCTTGATCGTCGCGGCGCCCTCGCCGCCGCCGGACTCGACGACGTCGGGGTACAGGGTGCCCTGCACCAGGAACCGCACCTCGCCCTCGCCGTCCTCGTGCTCGGCCTCGGCGTGCGCCCGCGCGACCAGGTCGCGGGCGGCGCCCTCGAACGCGCGGATGAACTCGCGTCCGATCGCCTTGCGCTTGGCCTCGGGCTCGGTGACGCCGGCGAGCGCCGACAGGAACTGCTCGGACGCGTCGACGACGACCAGGTCGACCCCGGTGGCGGCGACGTAGTCGCGCTCGACCTGCTCGGCCTCGCCGGCCCGCAGCAGGCCGTGGTCGACGAACACGCAGGTGAGCTGGTCGCCCACCGCGCGCTGCACCAGCGCCGCGGCGACCGCGGAGTCGACGCCGCCGGACAGGCCGCAGATGACCCGGGCGGAGCCGACCTGCTCGCGGATCCGCCTGACCTGCTCGTCGATGACGTTGTCGGTGGTCCAGTCGCGGCCGAGCCCGGCGCCGCGGTGCAGGAAGTTCTCGATCACCTGCTGCCCGAAGGTCGAGTGCTTGACCTCGGGGTGCCACTGGACGCCGAACAGCCGCCGCTCGGCGTGCTCGAACGCGGCCACCGGGGCGCCCGGGGTGGTGGCGGTGACCTCGAACCCGTCGGGGGCGGCCTGGACGGCGTCGCCGTGGCTCATCCACACGCTCTGCTGCATCGGCTGCCCGTAGGTCAGGACGGTGTCCTCGGACCGCATCGCGTCGACCTCGAGCTGCGTGCCGCCGTACTCGCGCAGCCCGGTCCGGGCGACGTCGCCGCCGAGCGCCTGCGCCATCGCCTGGAACCCGTAGCAGATGCCGAGGACGGGGACGCCGGCCTCGAACACCGCCGGGTCGACCCGCGGGGCGCCGTCGGCGTACACCGACGACGGGCCGCCCGACAGGATGATCGCGGCCGGGTCGCGGGCCAGCATCGTCGTCGACCGGCATCGTCGACGGGACGATCTCGGAGTAGACGTCGGCCTCGCGGACGCGACGGGCGATCAGCTGGGCGTACTGGGCCCCGAAGTCGACGACCAGCACCGGACGCTGCGCGGTCGGCTGCTTCGGGGTCGCGGCCACCGGCGGACCGGTCGGCTCGGGCTGGGGATCGGTCGGGAGGTCGGCAGCGGTCACGGGGCGAGGCTACCGAGCACCGGCCGCGGCGACCTCGCCGCGCTCGGCCATCAGGGCCCGCACCTCGGCCGTCGTGCGCCGCTCGGCGAAGAACGACAGCAGCGGGACCACACCGGCGAGGACGAGGGCGGCCAGCCGCCCGAGCCGCCAGCGCAGGCTCGACCACAGGTCGATGACGGTGACCAGGTAGACCACGTAGATCCAGCCGTGGACGATCGCGATCCAGTCGCCGAGCACCGCCTCGTCGCCGTTCACCCGCAGGACGTACTTCAGCACCATCTCCACGCACAGCAGCAGCAGGAACCCGCCGGTGACGAACGCCATCACGCGGTAGCGCAGCAGCGCGCCGGCGAGCTTGCGCGGCGGGCGCACCGGACGCGGCGCGGCGGTCGTGGGGGTCGGCTCGGTCACGCGGGGCTCCTGGTGCTGGTGGCGGGGTCGGCGTCGGCGTGGTCGGCGTCGGCGGGCTGGGCGTCGGGGCCGGCGACGTCCTCGGGCGGGAGCTGCTCGGCACGGTGGGTGTCGCGCACGACCCGCCACCACACGAACAGCGCGAACGCGGCGAAGACCCACCACTCCAGGGCGTACGACAGGTTCTGCAGGTCGAACCCGAGGCCGCGCGCCTCGGGCTCGGTGGGCACGGGCTCCAGGCCGGCGGCGCGCGCGTCGTCGGCCGAGGCCACCAGGTAGGCGGTGTAGACCGGGGCGCCCCAGACGTTGAGCAGGTCGGCGGTGCTGACGGTCTCGAGCAGGCTGCCGTCCACCTCGGCCCCGGACGGCGCCTCGGAGCCGCGCAGCACGCCCGTCAGCCCGACCGCTCCCCCGTCGACGGCCGGCACGTCGTCGCCGGGCTGCCAGCCGAGCAGCACCGCCAGCCGCGCGGCCGGCTCGGTGCCCTCGACGACCAGGGGGACGACCACCCACGAGCCGGTGCGGTCGCCGAGCTCGCGGCGGGGCGAGAGCCGCACCCGGTCGGCCTCCAGGTCGCCCTCGACCACGACGGTCGCCCGGCCCGCCTCGGTGCCGACGGCCTGCCCGGGGGCCAGCACGTCGGCGAGCGGGACGGGGTCCTGCGCCGCCTGGGCCCGCAGGTCGCGCTCGCGGGCCTCGTCGCGGGAGCGGTCGAGCTGCCAGCTGCCGAGCGCGGCGAACACCCCGGCGACGGCCAGCGCGAGCGCCAGCAGCGCCAGCCAGCGGGGTCGCAGGGCGGTGCGCAGCACCCCTCCACGGTAGTTGGCGGCACCGCACAGTCCGGGCGGCGGACCGTGGCGTCGGGGTCGACCCCTCCGGCGGCCCCACGACGCCCCGGTCCGGCCGCGACACCGACGCGTCGGTACGGTCCGCACCCGCCGGTGCCCCGGGGGCCGCGCAGGAAGTTCGTCCGATCGGCGTAACCGGCGTCCGACCCGCCCGTTGAGAGGGGTGCAGGCCGCGGGGGCGGGCCGTCCACCCCCGGTGCTCGTCCCCGCGGCCTGCGCGACCGGCGCCCGCGTCCGATGCGGGCGGCCCCACGTGGAGGTCCACCTGTGCGCCTGACCCGTCAGCACCAGCACCGCCCGTCCCGCCGGCTCGCCGGCGCCCTCGCCGCCGCGGCCGCGCTGGCCGTCGGCGCGGCGGCCGTCGCACCCGCCAGCAGCGCGGCGCCGTCAGCCGACCGCGCCCTGCCGCCCGTCCAGGGCTTCCTGGCCGACCAGCTCGCCGGCCTCGGCGCGCTGACCCCGACCTACGTGATGGTGCACGGCCGCACCCTCGCCGACGCCGAGTCCGCCGTCGCCGCGAGCGGCCTGCGGCTCGTCACCACCTACGACCGCATCGGCGTCGCCGTCGCCCGCGGCACGAAGGCGCAGATCGAGACCGCCCGCACGCAGCCGGGCGTCACCTACCTCGAGGGCAACACCCCGATCGACCTCACCCTCAGCACCTCCCACCAGGCGACCCGCGGCGCCGAGGCGATGCAGACCCTCGACGGCGCCGACGGCACCGCCCTGACGGGCGCGGGCACCTCGGTCGCCGTGATCGACTCGGGCATCGACCCGACGCACCCGTTCTTCCGCGAGGCCGACGGCTCGTCCGCCGTCGTCGCGAACCTGAAGTCGCTGTGCCTCGACGAGAGCACCACCGGCACCGACTGCGTGGTGAAGGTGCCGAACTCCGTCGACACCGACACGCTGTCGGTCGGCGGCCACGGCACCCACGTCTCCGGCATCGTCGCCGGCCGTCCGACGCAGCTGGCCGACGGCACCACCGTGATGGGCGCCGCCCCCGGGGCCAAGCTGGTGTCGATCTCCACCGGCGCCGTGCTGTTCATCATCGGCGCCGACTCGGCCCTGAACTGGGTGCTCGAGAACCACGAGGCTCCCTGCGGCGCAGGCGTTCCCGCGTCGACCTGCCCGCCGATCAAGGTCACGAACAACTCCTACGGCCCGTCCGGCGGCGGCGAGTTCGACCCGAACAGCGCGACGGTGAAGCTGCAGCGGGCGCTCGCGGCCGAGGGCGTGCTCACGGTGTGGGCCGCCGGCAACGACGGCGGCGACGGCACCACCTCGCTGACCAACCCGCCCGGCCAGGACCCCACCGGCGGCGTGCTGTCGGTCGCCTCCTACTACGACCAGGGCACCGGCACCCGCGACGGCGCGGTCAGCGAGTACTCCTCGCGCGGCCTGCAGAGCGACCCGAGCACCTGGCCCGACCTGTCGGCGCCCGGCGAGGACATCACCTCGTCCTGCCGGCCGTACCTGGTGATCTGCGCGACCGGCCTGCAGCCGGTGAACGGCCCCGGCCTGCTCGACCTCGGGACGTTCAACACCATCAGCGGCACCTCGATGGCCGCGCCGCACGTCGCCGGCATCGTCGCCCAGCTGGTGCAGGCCGACCCGACCGCCACGCCCGCCGAGATCGAGCAGGCGCTGACGTCGACCGCGTACGGGTACTCGAACGGCGCTCCCTATGCCGCGAACGGGTCCTCGTACGACAAGGGGACCGGTCTGGTCGACGTCGTCGCCGCCGTGCAGGCGCTGCGCGGCTGACCAGACCTGCGCGAGGCGACCCGATCTGAGGGGACCGGGGGCCGACGCGCGCACACGGGAGGGCCCGGCCCCGCAGGGGGTGGCCGGGCCCTCCTGCACGTCCGGGCCCTCGTGCACGTCGAGAGTCGGGCGGCCGCTCAGTCCTCGAGGTCGCGGGTGACGAAGCCGGGGTCGATGCCGACCAGGTCGGCCGACTCCTCCCACAGCCACTCGCCGTCGTCGGCGTCGAGCGCCTTCGGGTCGGGCTGCTGGCGCACCGCGCCGGACGCGAACCGGCCCACGCCGGAGGGGCCGAGGTAGGCGCCGGAGAGCACCTCGGGGTCGGTGGCGGCGCGCACCAGGGGCCAGGAGGCCACCGTGGGCGTCGAGGTCACCAGCCGGTTCAGCGCCACGCCCAGGCCCTTCAGCGGCCCCGGCAGCGGGTCGGCGAACAGGTCGGTGCCGCTGATGCCGGGGTGCACGGCGAGCGCACGGACCGGCAGCCCGGTGCCGTGCAGGCGCCGGTCGAGCTCGAAGGTGAACAGCAGGTTCGCCAGCTTCGACAGGCCGTAGGCGCGCCAGCGCCGGTAGCCGTGCTCCCACGCCAGGTTCGTGCGGTCGAGCCGCCCGAAGCGGTGCGCGTCGCTCGACACCGTGACCACGCGCGCGTCGCCGTGGGCGCCCTCGCGCCCGGCCGCCAGCAGCAGGGGCCACACCGCGGCGGTGAGGGCGACGTGCCCGAGGTGGTTGGTGCCGAGCTGCATCTCGAAGCCGTCGGCGGTGCGGCGCCGCGGGATCGCCATCACCCCGGCGTTGTTGAGCAGGACGTCGAGCCGGTCCTCGCGCTCGGTCAGCCCCTCGGCGAAGGCCTCGACCGACGACAGGTCGGCCAGGTCGAGCTCGCGCACCTCGACCCGCTCGGCGGCGCCGGGGACGCGCTCGACCACCTGCGCCCTGGCGCCCTCGCCGCGCCCGGCGTCGCGGCACGCCATCACCACGCGCGCGCCGCGACCGGCGAGCAGCACGGTCGCCTCGAGCCCGAGGCCGCTGTTGGCGCCGGTGACCACGACGAGCCGGCCGGTCAGGTCGGGCAGGTCGTCGGGCGTCCAGGACTCGCTCGCGGTGGGGCTCACGCCGTCAGCCTCGCAGCACGGTGAGGCGCAGCGCGCCCGGGGCGGTCGCGGGCACCGCCGGTCGCACCGGCGGCACGGGGTCGAGCCGGCGGTAGGCCTCGCCCTGCGCCGGACGAGGATCGGCCTCACCGGCGTTGGGCCACAACGAGAACGCCCGCTCGGCCTGCGCGGTGATGGTCAGCGACGGGTTGACACCGAGGTTGGCGCTGACGGCCGAGCCGTCGACGACGCTGACGCCCGGGTGCCCGTGCAGCCGGTGGTACGGGTCGACGACGCCGGACGCCGGGTCGTCGCTGATGACGCAGCCGCCGAGGAAGTGCGCGGTGAGCGGCACGTCGAACAGGTCGCCGACCGTGCCGCCGGCGTACCCCCGCTGGCGGGTCAGGCGTCCGAGCCGGTCGGCGATCGCGCGGACCGCCTCGTGCCCCGCGGGGATCCAGGTCGGGTTGGGCTCGCCGTGGCCCTGCCGCGAGACCAGCCGGGTGCCGCGGCCGAGCCGCCGCCGCCGTCCCGAGACCACGAGCGAGTTGTCGCGCGACTGCATGACCAGCCCGATGATCGTGCGCTCGCTCCACCGCCGCACCGAGGTGAGCACCCCCAGCTCGTGCGGGTGGCGGGCCGCGTAGCGCAGGAACTTCCACCACCGCGGACCACCCGGCCCGCCGTCGACCAGGAGCGTCGCCAGCAGACCCATCGCGTTGGAACCCTTTCCGTACCGGACGTTCTCGACGTGGGTGTCGGCGTCGGGGTGGAACGAGGCGGTGATGGCGACACCGCGCGACAGGTCGGCGTCGGGCACCACGCGGGCGGTCATGGCACCGAGCAGGGCCTCGGAGTTGGTGCGGGTCAGGTGGCCCACCTGGTGCGACAGCCGCGGCAGGCTGCGCCGGCGGTGCAGGTCGTGCAGCAGGGTCTGGGTGCCCCACGTGCCGGCGGCGAGGACGACGTGGCGCGCCGTGACGCTGCTCGTCGCGAGGCGTCCCGCCGGGCCCGTGCGCCGGGTCGTGACGCGGTAGCCGTCGCCGTCCCCGGGGCCGAGGGGCACGACGTCGACGACCGTGCGCAGCGGCTCGACCCGCGCACCGAGCCGCTCGGCGAGGGCGAGGTAGTTCTTCACCAGCGTGTTCTTCGCCCCCACCCGGCAACCGGTCATGCAGGACCCGCACTCGGTGCAGGTGGTGCGGCGCGGGCCGGCGCCGCCGAAGTAGGGGTCGTCGACCTCGCGCCCCCGCCCGTCCGCGCCGTCGCCGAACAGCACCCCGACCGGCGTCCTGCGGAACGTCGCGCCGACGCCGAGGTCGTCGGCCGCCTCGCGCATCACCTGCTCGACCGGGCCCTCGCACGGGTTGGTGACGACCCCGAGCATGCGCGAGGCCTGGTCGTAGTGCGGCGCCAGCTCAGCGCGCCAGTCGGTGACGTGCGCCCACTGCGGGTCGCGGAAGAACGCGTCCGGGGGGACGTAGAGGGTGTTGGCGTAGTTGAGCGACCCGCCGCCCACGCCGGCGCCGGCGAGCACCAGCACGTCCGGCAGCCGGTGGATGCGCTGGATGCCGTACAGCCCGAGCGCGGGCGCCCACAGGTACCGGCGCAGGTCCCACGACGAGCGCGGCAGCTCGTCGTCGGCGAACCGGCGACCCGCCTCGTAGACCAGCACGTCGTAGCCCTTCTCGGCGAGGCGCAGCGCGGCGACCGATCCGCCGAAGCCCGACCCCACGACGACGACGTCGTGGTCGAGACCGGTTGGCGCAGAGGCGCTCACGGCAGCCTCGCCGCCTTCATCGCCCGCAGCGCCAGCGTGAAGCCCCTGGTCCAGGTGGCACCCGGCAGGTCGACCACGCGTCCGAGGCCGAGGCCGGCGCCCGTGCCGCGCTGCGCGACGACGGTCTGCACCTGGGTGAACCGGGTGAGGCCCTCGCGACCGTGGCGGCGTCCGATCCCGCTCTGCTTCATCCCGCCCATGGGGGCGGCGACCGATCCCCAGGTCGCCGTGTAGGTCTCGTTGACCGACACGGTGCCGGCGGCGATCCGGGACGCGAGCCGGTGGCCGCGGGCGGTGTCGCGCGTCCAGACGCTCGCGTTCAGGCCGTACTCGGTGTCGTTCGCCAGCGCGACGGCCTCGTCGTCGGACCCGACGACGTGCACCGAGACGACCGGGCCGAAGGTCTCCTGCGCGAAGCAGACCGCCGAGCGCGGCACGTCGGCGAGCACCGTCGGCTCGTGGAACAGGGGCCCGACGTCGGGACGGGCGCGTCCCCCGCGAGCACGGTGGCGCCGCGCTCGACGGCGTCGTCGACGTGCCGCCGCACGGTGTCGAGCTGGGCCTGCGAGGTCAGCGAGCCCATGTCGGCCCGGTAGTCGAGGCCGGAGCCGAGCCGCACCGCACGCAGGCGCCGCAGGAACGCCTCCAGGAACGCGTCGTGCACGTCGCGGTGCACGATCAGCCGCTCGGTCGACATGCACAGCTGCCCGGAGCCCGCGATCACCGAGCGCACCGCGCACTCGGCGGCCAGCCCGACGTGGGCGTCGTCGGCGACGTAGAAGGGGTTCTTGCCACCGAGCTCGAGCGACGCCCCGACCAGCCGCTCGCCCGCCCGGGCCGCCACGACCCGTCCGGTGGCCGTCGAGCCGGTGAAGCAGACGTAGTCGGCCTGGTCGACGAGCGCGGCGCCCACGACCGGGCCCTCGCCCACGACGACCTGCACGAGCCCCTCGGGCAGGCCCGCCTGCTGCAGCAGGTCGACGGCCCACAGGGCGGTCAGCACGGTCTGGGAGTCGGGCTTGAGCACCACGGCGTTGCCGGCCAGCAGCGCCGGGAGGGCGTCGGACACGGCGAGGGTGAGCGGGTAGTTCCACGGCGAGACGATGCCGACGACGCCCTGGGGGTGGCGCTGCTCGGTGGTCGTCATCAGCCCGGGCACCAGGCTCGCCCTGCGGCGGGGGGCGAGGTACGACGCGCCCCGGCGCCCGTAGTGGCGCGCGACGATCGCGACGTCGGCGACCTCCTCGTAGGCGTGCGCCCGCGACTTGCCGTTCTCCAGCTGGATCAGGTCGAGCACCTCGTGCTGACGGGCGAGCACCAGGTCGTGCAGCCGGAGCAGGACGGCGGCCCGCTCGTGGACCGGGCGCGCCGCCCAGCGCGGCCGGGCCACCCTCGCCTCGGCGACGGCCAGCACGACGTCGTCGGGGGTCGACACCGGCACCTGCGCCAGGTCGCC
Source organism: uncultured Actinomycetota bacterium (assembly GCA_963715595.1). Classification (GTDB taxonomy): domain Bacteria; phylum Actinomycetota; class Actinomycetes; order Actinomycetales; family CAWJMD01; genus MFD01275-22. The sequence goes on along the minus strand of OY970255.1, from coordinate 137,287 downwards.
TCCGAACGGGCTGCGGGAGGTGCGGGTCGGTGCCTCGGGGACGGCCACCACCCGGGCCAGCAGCCGGTCGACCACCACGGGGTCGAGCCGGTGGCGGGGGTGGTCGACGGGCGCGGCGGAGGACGTCGGCGTGCTCACCTACCCGAGAGTAGGTGAGCGGTCGACCAATTGCTGCACCCGCGTAGCCTCAGCGTCGGGAGCCGGTCCCGCCCTCGTCGTCCTGCAGCAGGCGCGCCGGCACGCCGTTGGCGTCGACGACCTCCTCGGCGAGGGCCGAGAGCTTGAGGTTGTTGTCGCGCGAGAGCCGCACCAGGATCGCCTGGGCGTCGTCGAGCGAGACCCCGTACCGGTGCCGCAGGATGCCCTGGGCCGCACCGATCGTGCGCCGGCTGGACATCGCGGTGCGCAGGTTGGTGATCTCGTGGGACACCGCGATCAGCCGGGCCGCGCTGCGCGCGAACTCGACGGCGTCGTCGACGTCGTCCGGCGTCATGGCGTCGGGCTCGGTCCCGTAGAGGTTGAGCCCCCCGACCGTGCGCTCGGACGCCACCAGCGGCACGCTCAGCACCGACAGCACCCCGTGCGAGACGGCGTGGGGCGTCCAGCCGGGCCAGCGCGGCTCCTCGCGCATGTCCGAGATCAGGTAGACGTCCTCGTCGACCACGGCGTCGACGCACGGGCCCTGCTTCGCCTCGTACTGGACGCGGTCGACCTCCTCGACGGGGCCGCCGGTGGAGGCGAGGGTGCCGAACCGGTTGCCGCGCCGGACGGTGATGCCGGCCCAGGTGCAGCCCTCCACGGCGGCCTGGGCGGTCTCGACCACCACGTCCAGCGTGTGCTCCGACAGTCCCGAGCGGACCTCGTCGAGCAGCGCGGCGAGGCGCGGGTGGTCGCTCATGGTTCTCCGATCCCGTCCGCGCGGCGGACGTCGTGCGTCGGCCCCGGTGACCTCCTGGTTCCCGAGAGGTCGGGCGCGCGCGTCCCCCTGTCTACCAGCAGGACCGCGACGGCACCGGGGGCAGCCTCAGGCGAGCGGGACGATCTCCGGGGCACCGAGCCGCGCGGAGTCGGCGGTCTCGTCGTCCGGCATCTGCTGCGACTCGCGCTCGGCCTCGACCCGGGCGAGGTAGTGCGAGACCTCGCGCGAGATCTGCTCCTCGCTCCACCCCAGCACCTCGGCCATCAGCGCGGCCACCTGCGGGGCCGCGCTGACGCCGCGGTCCCAGGCCTCGATCGAGATGCGGGTGCGGCGGGCGAGGACGTCGTCGAGGTGGCGGGCACCCTCGTGCGAGGCGGCGTAGACCACCTCGGCCGCGAGGTAGTCGTCGGCGCCCGCGATCGCCTCGCCGAGCCGCGGCTCGGCGGCGACGAGCTCGAGCACCTCGGCGGTGCGGGAGCCGTGCCGGCGCAGCAGGTGCTCGATCCGGGCCACGTGCAGGCCGCTGGCCTGCGCGGCGCGGCGCCGGCCGTTCCAGGCCGCCTGGTACCCGTCGGCGCCGACGAGCGGCACCTGGTCGGTGCACGAGGGCGCCACGTGGAAGTCGAGGCCGCGCGCGACCTCGTCGACGGCGTCGGCCGCCATCACCCGGTAGGTCGTGTACTTGCCGCCCGCCACCACGACCAGCCCGGGGACGGGGTGGGCCACCACGTGCTCGCGCGACAGCTTCGAGGTCGAGTCGGCCTCGCCGGACAGCAGCGGCCGCAGGCCCGCGTACACGCCCTCGACGTCCTCGCGGGTGAGCGGGGTGGTGAGCACGGCGTTGATGTGGTCGAGCACGTAGTCGATGTCGCTCGAGGACGCCGCGGGGTGCGCCTTGTCGAGGTCCCAGTCGGTGTCGGTGGTGCCGATGATCCAGTGCCGCCCCCACGGGATGACGAACAGCACCGACTTCTCGGTGCGCAGGATCAGGCCCGAGCCCGACCGGATGCGGTCGCGCGGCACCACGAGGTGGATGCCCTTGGAGGCGCGCACCTTGAACTGCCCGCGCTCGCCGACCATCGCCTGCGTCTCGTCGGTCCAGACGCCGGTGGCGTTGACGACCTGCCGGGCGCGCACCTGGATGTCGCGGCCGTGCTCGAGGTCGCGGACGACGGCGCCGACGACCCGCTCGCCCTCGCGCAGGAAGCCCACCACGCGCGACCGGCTCGCCACGTGCGCGCCGTACGCGGCCGCGGTGCGCACCAGCGCCATCGTGTGCCGGGCGTCGTCGACGCCGGCGTCGTAGTAGCGCACCGCGCCCACCAGGGCGTCCTTGCGCAGGGCCGGCACCTCGCGCAGCGCCTGGGTGCGCGTCATCTGCTGGTGCAGCGGCACACCGCGGCTGCCGGGCGCCAGGCCCGCCATCGCGTCGTAGAGCGTGAGACCCGCTGTGACGTAGGGCCTCTCCCAGACGCGACCCTTGAGCGGGTACACGAACGGGATGGGACGCACCAGGTGCGGCGCCAGCCGCTGCAGCAGCAGGCCGCGCTCGCGCAGCGCCTCGCGCACCAGCCCGAAGTCGAGCATCTCGAGGTAGCGCAGTCCGCCGTGGATCAGCTTGGACGAGCGCGAGGACGTGCCGCTCGCCCAGTCGCGCGCCTCGACCAGGGCGACCGACAGCCCGCGGGTGGCGGCGTCGAGCGCGGTGCCCGCACCGACCACGCCGCCGCCGACGACGAGGACGTCGACCTCCTCGGACGCCATCGCCTCCAGCGCGGCCACGCGCTCGGCCGGCCCCATCCGCCCGGGCAGCAGGCCCCTGGTCACCCTGCGCGTCATGCTGTCTCCCTCGCTCGGGCGGTCATGCCGGCTGGTACGGCGAGACGACGACCTCGACCCGCTGCAGCTCCTTGAGGTCGGAGTACCCCGTGGTCGCCATCGCACGCCTCAGCGCGCCGACCAGGTTGCTCGTCCCGTCGGCGACCCGGCCCGGGCCCAGCAGGATCTCCGCGAGGGGCGCCACCGTGCCCACCTGCACGCGCTCGCCGCGCGGCAGCTGCGCGTGGTGCGCCTCCGACCCCCAGTGCCAGCCGCGTCCGGGTGCCTCGGTGGCGCGCGCCAGCGCGGCGCCGAGCATCACGGCGTCGGCGCCGCAGGCGATCGCCTTGACCAGGTCGCCCGAGCGCCCGACGCCGCCGTCGGCGATGACGTGCACGTACCGGCCGCCGGACTCGTCCATGTAGTCGCGCCGCGCGGCCGCGACGTCGGCGACGGCCGAGGCCATCGGCGCGTGGATGCCGAGCGTCGTGCGGGTGGTGTGCGCCGCGCCGCCGCCGAAGCCGACCAGCACGCCCGGCGGCCCCGGTGCGCATCAGGTGCAGCGCCGCGGTGTAGGTGGCGCAGCCGCCCACGACCACCGGCACGTCGAGCTCGTAGATGAAGCGCTTGAGGTTCAGCGGCTCGGCCTGGCCGCTGACGTGCTCGGCCGACACCGTGGTGCCGCGGATGACGAACAGGTCGACCCCGGCGTCGACCACGGTCTTCCACAGCTGCTGGGTGCGCTGGGGCGACAGCGCACCGGCCACGGTGACGCCGGCGTCGCGCACCTGGCGAAGCCGCTCGACGATCAGCTCGGGGACGATGTCGGCGGCGTACAGCTCCTGCATCCGGCTGGTGGCCTGCGCCGGGTCGAGCGAGGCGATCTCGGCCAGCAGCGGCTCGGGGTCGTCGTACCGCGTCCAGAGGCCCTCGAGGTCGAGCACCCCGAGGCCGCCGAGCTCGCCCAGGGCGATCGCGGTCGCGGGCGACATCACCGAGTCCATCGGCGCGGCCAGCACCGGCAGGTCGAAGTGGTAGGCGTCGATCTGCCAGCCGACCGAGACCTCCTCGGGGTCGCGCGTGCGCCGGCTGGGCACGATGGCGACGTCGTCGAAGGAGTACGCCCGTCGGCCCCGCTTGCCCCGCCCGATCTCGATCTCGGTCACCGCCCCAGGCTATCCGCCGGGGTCGCGGGTCTACCGGCCGGAGTAGTTCGGGGCCTCGACGGTCATCTGGATGTCGTGCGGGTGCGACTCCTTGAGCCCCGCCGAGGTGATGCGGACGAACCGTCCGCGCGCCTTGAGCTCGGGGACGGTGAGCGCGCCGACGTACATCATCGACTGGCGCAGGCCGCCGACCAGCTGGAAGGCGACGTGCCGCAGCGGCCCGCGGTAGGGCACCTGGCCCTCGATGCCCTCGGCGATGAAGGCGTCGTCGCTCACGCCGCCCTGGAAGTAGCGGTCCTTGCTGTACGACTGGCCGCGACCGCGCGACTGCGCCGCACCGAGCGACCCCATGCCGCGGTAGGCCTTGAACTGCTTGCCGTTGATGAAGACCAGGTCGCCGGGGCTCTCGTCGCAGCCGGCCAGCAGCGAGCCGAGCATCACCGAGTCGGCGCCGGCCACCAGGGCCTTGGCGATGTCGCCGGAGTACTGCAGGCCGCCGTCGCCGATCACCGGCACGCCCGCCGCGCGGCACGCCTGCGCGGCCTCGTAGATCGCGGTGACCTGCGGCACGCCCACGCCCGCGACCACGCGGGTGGTGCAGATCGACCCCGGGCCCACGCCGACCTTGACGCCGTCGGCACCGGCCTCGACCAGGGCGGCCGCGCCCTCGCGGGTGGCGACGTTGCCGCCGACGACGTCGACCTCGCGCGCGGCCGGCTCGGCCTTGAGCCGGCGGATCATGTCGACCACGCCGCGGGACTCGCCGTTGGCGGTGTCGACGACGAGCATGTCGACGCCGGCCTCCACCAGCGCCATCGCGCGCTTCCAGCCGTCGTCGAAGAACCCGATGGCGGCGGCGACCCGCAGCCGGCCGGAGGCGTCCTTGGTGGCGAGCGGGTACTTCTCGCTCTTGGTGAAGTCCTTGACCGTGATCAGGCCCTTGAGCCGGCCGCGGTCGTCGACGAGCGGCAGCTTCTCGATCTTGTGCTCGCGCAGCAGCCGGGTGGCCTCCTCCGGCGCGACGCCCACCGGGGCGGTGACGAGCGGCATCCGCGTCATCACCTCGCCCGCGCGCCGCGACATGTCGGTCTCCCAGCGCAGGTCGCGGTTGGTGACGATGCCGACGAGCACGCCGTCGGCGTCGACCACGGGAAGGCCCGAGATGCGGTACTGGCCGCACAGGGCGTCGACCTCGGCGAGGGTCGCGTCGGGGCTGGTGGTGACCGGGTCGGAGACCATGCCGGCCTCGGACCGCTTCACGACGTCGACCTGGTGGGCCTGGTCCTCGATCGACAGGTTGCGGTGCAGCACCCCGAGACCGCCCTGGCGGGCCATCGCGATCGCCATCCGCGACTCGGTCACGGTGTCCATCGCGCTGCTCAGCAGCGGCACCTTGACGTCGATGCGGCGCGAGACGCGGGTCGTGGTGTCGGTGTGCACCGGGTTGACGTCGCTCGAGCCGGGCAGCAGCAGCACGTCGTCGAAGGTGAGACCGACGAACCCGAACGGGTTCGCCGCGTGGTCGTGCTGGCCGGTCGCTGCGTCGGGCGAGGTCGTCACCCGCCCAATGCTACGCGCGGCGGACGTCGCCCCCGGACGCGTCCCCGGGCCGCCCGACGACGTCGAGTGGGACCTCGCGGCGCGACACGCCGGGCGTGTCGCGCCCCGCGTTCACACTCTGCGGGACGGGAGGGGCGGCGACGGGTCAGCGGACGATGCCCGCCCGGTACCCGACGGCGACGGCCTGGGCGCGGTCGGCCGCGCCCAGCTTGCGGAACAGCCGGCGGGCGTGGGTCTTGACGGTGTCCTCGGACAGGAACAGCTCGCGGCCGATCTCGGCGTTGCTGCGGCCGCGGCTCATGCCGGTGAGCACCTGGATCTCGCGCTCGGTCAGGTCGGGGGCCTTGGTGGTCGGCGCCGAGCCGGACGGGCTCTGCGACTGCGGGCGGCGGCCCTCGGTGATGACGTGCAGCACCGCGGCCGACAGCTCCTCGCGGGCGGCGTCCTTGGCGACGAACCCGCGCGCGCCCTGGGTGACGGCCCGGGTGACGCCGTCGCCGTCCTCGGGGCCGGCCAGCATGATCACGGTCGCCTCGGGGTGGCGCTCGACCAGCTGGCGGGTGCTCTCGATCCCGCCGAGGCCGGGCATCCGCACGTCCATCAGCACCACGGACGGGCGCTCGACGGGCCAGCGCGCCAGGCACTCCTCGCCGCTGCCGGCCGTGATGACCCGGGTCACGCCGGGGACCGGGGAGATCGCGCGCTTCAGCGACTCCCGCACCGTGCCGGAGTCGTCGCAGACGAGCACCGTGGACATAAGCGACCCACCTCACGAGTTCGTGCCGCCGCGCACCTGCCGCGCGGGTCGGGCCGGGTCTGGTCGACCCGACGGTTCACCCATCGGCACGAACGGTCGTCGACCTGAGCGCTACCCACGACCCCCGCGGGTGGCACGCAGTATGCCCGTCACCCACCTGCGCGCGCAGCCCGTCGCTCGGACGCCCGCGAGCGCTCAGACGCCCGCGAGGGCCCGCCGCACCTCGGTGACCGCGTCGTCGAGGGAGACCAGCAGACCGGTGCCCGGGCCGAGCTGGGCGGGCGCCCACCCGGGACCCGCGGCGTAGAGCCGGGCGGGCACGTCGTCGTCGTGCAGCACGGGCAGCGGGTCGGTCTGCACGGGGACGACGGCGAGCACCACGACCACGCGCGGGTGCAGCCGGCGCACGGTGTTCAGCAGGTCGCGGGCGGGCACGCCGGGCCCCATCACGCGCGCACCCACCTGCTGCTCGGACAGGGCCGCGGCCAGCGCCTGCAGCGGCAGCCAGTGGTTCTCCCCCGGGGCGCAGGCGAGGAGCACGTGCGCGTCGCCCGCGACGTGCTCGGTGGCGCGGACCAGCTCGGCGAGGACGGCGGTGCTCAGCAGGTGCTCGACGTCGACGCCGCTGCCGGTGTTGGCGAACCGCTGGCCGGCGTCGGCGAGCACGGGCTGCATCACCCGCGTCCAGGCGCCGAGCACCCCGAGCTCGGCGATGGCGCCGCGCACCAGGGTGGCGCAGGTGGGGGTGTCGAGGTCGGAGGCCGCGGCGGTCAGCTCGCGGACGGTCTCGCGCACCGACCCGGCGGCCGGCGTACCGGCGACGAAGGGCACCAGGTCGGGGGCCGCGGGCGCCGCGTCGCCCTCGGGCAGCTCGTTGACGCTGGACTCCAGCGCCACCCGGGCGGCGTCGGCCGGCCACACGCCGTCGAGGGTCAGCCGGCGCATCACCATCAGGCGCATCACGTCGGCGTTGGTGTACTGCCGGTGCGCACCCGCCACGTGGGCGGACGGGCCGAGGCCGTAACGACGCGACCAGGTGCGCAGGGTGGCGGGAGCGACGCCGAGACGCCGCGCCACGGCCGACACCTTGAGCGTCGCCGACCCCCCTGGGGAGCGCTCGGTGGAGGACGGCACGTACCCGCCCTCCTCCGCATCGCCGGTCCGCATGCTCATGGCCCCTCTCGCGCCGCCAGTCTGCGCCGCCGGACCGCCCGGCGCATCCTCAGCCACCCCACCGGCGTGGCGCGGGGGTGCGGGTCGGGGGTCGTAAACTCGCCGCGCGGCCGCACCTACGTCGTCCGGGCGGCCGCCCCCGGACGCAGTGGAGGTGCTCTCGTGCGCACGCGGCTGAGGACGGTCACACGTCCCTCCCACCCGGCCGGGCTCGACCAGCCCCTGGTGCGCGGACGCTTCGGCGGCCGCTCGGCGCGTCCGCGGGCGGGGTCGACCGACGCGCTGGGACGCGCGAGCGAGTGGGTGGCCTCCTACATGGGGACGCCGGCCTTCCTGGCCTACATGACGTTGTTCATCCTGGCCTGGCTGGCGTGGAACGTGCTCGGCCCGGTCGGGCTGCGGTTCGACCCCTACACCTTCACCTTCCTGACCCTGATGCTGTCGCTGCAGGCCTCGTACTCGGCCCCGCTGATCCTGCTCGCGCAGCAGCGCCAGACCGACCGCGACCGGGTCGGGCTCGAGAACGACCGGCAGCGCGCCGAGCGGGGCCTCGCCGACACCGAGTACCTCGCGCGCGAGCTGGCGTCGGTGCGCATCACGCTGCGCGAGATGCCCAGCCGCGACTACGTGGCGGGCCGGATCAGCCAGTCGATGGACCGGATCGAGACCGAGCTGTCCGAGCTGCGCGCACTGCTCGCGCAGCACCCGCTGGGCGGGACGGACCCCGCCGGCGGTCCCACGGCGCAGGAGCGCTCCGGGCGCGACGGGTGACCACCACGAATCCGGACGGAAACGGGCGCTGACCTGGTTCTGACCCAGGTCTGAACAAGTTTCGCTCCGGGACTTGAACAACTTCTGAATCGGTTCTAGTGTCATCGCACCCGGTCTTCGCGATCGGGGGTGGCGAAGCCCGGCGTCCAGTCCAGCGCGCGAGGGGTGGCATCACGAACGACCGAACCGACAGGAGAGGTGTGATGGCTGAGATCTCCAGGCTCCCCGGGCCCGTGGCCGACGTGTGGGAGTGGCAGTACCAGGGGGCGTGCCGCAGCCACGGCGACGAGCAGTTCTTCCACCCCGAGGGCGAGCGCGGCCCCCGCCGGCGCCAGCGCGACGCCGCGGCCCAGGCCATCTGCGCCGCGTGCCCGGTGATCCAGCAGTGCCGTGAGCACGCGCTCGCCGTCCGCGAGCCGTACGGCGTGTGGGGCGGGCTCACCGAGGACGACCGCGAGGCCATCCTGGCCGGCCGCCGCGTCCTCCCGCAGGCCGGCTGACCTCCACCGCAGCTCCGGAACCCGCTCGGGCGGGGACCGGGTCGACGTGCCGAAGGGCCGGCACCCCTCGCGGGGTGCCGGCCCTTCGTGCGTGCCGGGTGCCGAGCCGGGAGGGCTCAGTGGCCGTGGCCGTGCCCGTGGCCGCCTGCGGCCTCGGGCTGGTCCTCCTTCTTCTCCACCACGAGGGTGTCGGTGGTGAGCACCATCGACGCGATCGAGGCGGCGTTGCGCAGGGCCGAGCGGGTGACCTTGACGGGGTCGATGACGCCCGCGGCCACCAGGTCGACGTACTCGCCGGTGGCGGCGTTCAGGCCCTGGCCGACGGGCAGGTCGCGGACCTTCTCGACCACGACGTAGCCCTGCAGGCCCGCGTTCTCGGCGATCCACCGCAGTGGCTCGACGATGCTCTTGGCGACGATCGCGGCGCCGGTGGCCTCGTCGCCCTCGAGGGTGAGGTCGGCGATGGCCGCGGCCGCGTGCACGAGGGCGGAGCCGCCGCCGGCGACGATGCCCTCCTCGATCGCGGCGCGGGTCGCGGAGACGGCGTCCTCGATCCGGTGCTTCTTCTCCTTGAGCTCGACCTCGGTGGCCGCGCCGACCTTGATCACGCAGACGCCGCCGGCCATCTTGGCCAGCCGCTCCTGCAGCTTCTCGCGGTCCCAGTCGGAGTCGGTGCGCTCGATCTCGGCCTTGAGCTGGCCCATCCGCGCCTCGACGGCGTCGCGCTCGCCGGCGCCGTCGACGACGGTGGTGTCGTCCTTGGTGACGACGATGCGGCGGGCGGTGCCGAGCACCTCGAGGCCGACCTGGTCGAGCTTGAGGCCGACGTCGGGGGTGACGACCTGGGCGCCGGTCAGGATCGCCATGTCCTCGAGCATCGCCTTGCGGCGGTCGCCGAAGCCGGGCGCCTTGACGGCGGCGGCGGTGAAGGTGCCGCGGATCTTGTTGACCACCAGGGTCGACAGCGCCTCGCCCTCGATGTCCTCGGCCACGATGAACAGCGGCTTGGACGTCTGGAGCACCTTCTCCAGCAGCGGCAGGAGGTCCTGCACCGAGGAGATCTTGCCCTGGTGGATCAGGACGTAGGCGTCCTCGAGGACGGCCTCCATCCGCTCGGCGTCGGTGACGAAGTACGGCGACAGGTAGCCCTTGTCGAACTGCAGGCCCTCGGTGAAGTCGAGCTCCATCGCGGTGGTGGAGGACTCCTCCACCGTGATGACGCCGTCCTTGCCGACCTTGTCGAACGCCTCGGCGATGAGCTCGCCGATGGTGCGGTCCTGGCTGGAGATCGAGGCGACGTGGGCGATGTCGTCCTTGCCGTCGACCTCGCGGGCGTTCGCGAGCAGCGCGTCGGAGACGGCGTCGACCGCGGCGCGGATGCCCCGGTTGAGCCCGGTCGGCGACGCGCCGGCCGCGACGTTGCGCAGGCCCTCGTGCACGAGCGCCTGGGCCAGCACGGTCGCGGTCGTGGTGCCGTCGCCCGCGACGTCGTTGGTCTTGGTCGCGACCTCCTTGGCCAGCTGCGCGCCGAGGTTCTCGTACGGGTCGTCCAGCTCCACCTCGCGGGCGATGGTCACGCCGTCGTTGGTGATGGTGGGGGCGCCCCACTTCTTGTCGATGACGACGTTGCGGCCCTTCGGGCCCAGCGTCACCTTGACCGCGTTCGCGAGCGCGTCGACGCCACGCTCCAGGGCGCGGCGGGCGCTGTCGTCGAACTCCAGGGTCTTGGCCATGTGGCTCGTTGCCTCTCTGATCTCGGGGTGGTGCGGGACCGACGACGCCCCGGTGCCCGGCCGTCTGGCGGCAGGACGTCCGGGGCGCGTCAGGTGGTGCTCAGGTGCGGCAGGGCTCGCTCAGGACTGGACGATCGCCAGCACGTCGCGGGCCGACAGGATCAGCAGCTCCTCGCCGCCGTACTTGACCTCGGTGCCGCCGTACTTGCTGTAGATGACCTTGTCACCCACGGCGACGTCGAGCGGCACGCGGTTGCCGTTGTCGTCGACACGACCCGGGCCCACCGCCAGGACCTCGCCCTCCTGGGGCTTCTCCTTGGCGGTGTCCGGGATGACCAGACCGGACGCGGTCGTCTGCTCGGCCTCGACGGCCTTGACGACGATCCGGTCCTCGAGCGGCTTGATGGAGACCGACACGGGCGGACCTCCCCTTCGCAGTTCGCAGGGTTGTTCTCAGGACAGTGGTGCCCGGGTGGCGTCCGTCGTCGCGGGTGCCGGCCGCCCTCGGGGCGTTGGCACACTCCCAGGGAGAGTGCCAGGACGAAACTAGCACTCGGTGCGCGCGAGTGCCAGCGCCGGGTCGCCCTACGGAGAGGGACAGCTGCTGCGCACGTCGCCGAGCCCGCGGGCCACCAGCAGGTCGCCGCCGGTCAGCGGTGCGCCCCAGCCGCCCGCGGCGTCGTCCCAGCGCCGCCACAGCCGCACGTCGGCCTGCACCTCGACCAGCGCGGCGTCGCCCGCGGCGACGCGCACCGCGCTCCAGCCGACCAGCCGCACCGGCTCGCGGTCGCGGTCGGCCTCGTCCGGGCGCAGGTAGAGCTGGACGACCTCCCGGGAGGGCCGGTCGGCGGTGTTGCGCACCTCGATCGCGACCCGGGGGCCGCGCACGCCGGGCTCCCCGGGGTCGAGCAGGCGCAGCTGCCCGTACTCCCACGAGCCGTACCCGTCGCCCGCCCCCAGCCAGTGCGCCGGCGCCGGTGCGCGACCGGCCTCCCAGCCGCGGTACCCGACGAACACGTCGTCGGTGTACTCCAGCCGCAGCCCGTCCGGCTGGGTGCTCCACGCCGGAGCGGCGCCGTCGGCGGCCGGCCACGACGTGACCAGCCGGCCGGCGGGCTCGCGCACACCGAGCAGCGCGTCGGCCACGGCGTGCCCGCCCTCCTGGCCGGGCAGGCCGACGACCAGCACCGCGTCGACCCGGTCGAACCACGGCATCAGGACGGGGGTCGCGGCGTTCACCACCACCACCGTGCGGGGCGCCGAGCGCGCGACCGCCTCGACCAGGGCGTCCTGCTCGCCGGGCAGCGCGATCGTGGTCTTGTCGACCGCCTCGGTCTCCTGCTCCTCGGTGAGGCCGACGACCACCACCGCCACGTCGGCGTCGGCTGCCACTGCCGCCGCGGCCTCGACCACCGGGCCGTTCGCGGCCGGCACCGGGGCCGCGACGAGCGCCTTGAGCCCCATGCCCGAGGCGGCGACGTGGCTGAGGAAGCCGAGGCTCCCGTCCGGTCCCGGCCGCGGCTCGGTGGCCACGACCTGCACCCGGGCCTCGAGCTCGACGCCGTCGGCGAGCTCGAGGTCGGTCGTCGACACCGACGGCCGCAGCACCGCCTCGCCCGGGTCGTAGCCCTCGGCCACGAGCTCGGCCTCGTGCACGACCGCGCCGTCGACGGCCAGCGTCCAGCGTCCGGTGCCGATGGCGCCCAGGCGCACCGCCCCGCCCCGCACGAGCCGCCCCCGCAGCACCAGCCCCGCCACCGGCCGCGGCAGGTCGTCGTCGAAGCCGATGCCGACGGCGGCGGCCGCGACGTGCTCGGTGCGCATCTCGGCGCCGTCGGCGTCGAGGTAGGTGACCCGCGCGCCCGGCTCGCCGGTGACGGGGTCGGTGAGCGCGTCCGGCGCCGCGGGCAGCGGCCGGTCGCGCACGGGCACGCCGTCGACCACGACGAGCGAGGCGCCCAGCGCCTCGCGCAGCCCCTCGGCCACCGACACCTGGTGCGGCGGGGTGACCTGCGCCGAGCCGCCGCCCATGCAGGTGGTCTCCAGGGCCGGCCGCCCGACGAGGGCGACCGACGACGAGGGGCCGAGGGGCAGCACCCCGCCCTCGTTGCGCAGCACGACCATCCCGTCGGCGGCGAGCCGGCGCAGCTGCGCCCGGCGCGCGGGGTCGGTGGGCGACGGGCTGCTCGCCGGCCAGGCGCGGGCCGGACGCCCGTCGGCCGCCAGCGCACCGACCCGCGCCGCCAGCCGCAGCAGCCGGGCGACGTGGTCGTCGAGCACCTCCTCGGCCACCTCGCCCGCGCGGACGGCCTCGAGCAGCGCGTCGCCCCACGGGCCGTCGGGCCCGGGCATCACCAGGTCGAGACCGCCGTTCGCGGCCGGGGCCGCCGACTTCGTGGCGTACCAGTCCGACATCAGCAGGCCGTCCCAGCCCCACCCGTCCTTGACCACCTCGGTGTTGACGTGGACCTGCTCGGTCGCGGTCGTCCCGTTCACGTCGTTGTAGGCGGCCATCACCGACCACGCGCCGCCGTCCTCGAGCGCGATCTCGAACGGCAGCAGGTAGACCTCGCGCAGCGCGCGCTCGCTCACCACCGAGTCGACGTAGTTGCGCAGCGTCTCGGACTCGTTCGCCACCAGGTGCTTCAGGCACGCCGCGACACCGCGGGCCTGCATGCCGCGGACGTAGGCGGCGGCGATCCGGCCGGTGAGCAGCGGGTCCTCGGAGTACGCCTCGAACAGCCGTCCGCCGAGCGCCGTGCGGTGCAGGTTGATCGTGGGGCCGAGCACCACGTGGATGCGCTGCCGCTCGGCCTCCTCGGCGAGCGCCTCGCCCATCTCGCGGGCGGCGTCCTCGTCCCACGCCGACGACAGCAGGGTGGCGTTCGGGAACAGGGCCACCGCCTCGCCGCCGGTGAACCGCAGCCCGCGGACGCCGGTGGGGCCGTCCGAGAAGGCCATCTCGTGCAGGCCGATCGACGGCTCCCCGTGCAGGGTGAAGGCGGTGGCCCCGGTGAGGAGCCGCACCTTGGTGGGCAGGTCGAGGCATGCGACGAGGTCCTCGACGGCGGCGGTGGAGGTCATGGCGACAGTCTGCTCCAGCACCCCGCGTCGTGGCCCGCTCCGGCGCGGCCCGATCGGGCCGGGCCGGCCCGATCGGGCGGGGCTGGTTGGATCGGTGGGTGGACCCGGCTGGCCTCGCGGCCCTGATGACCCCGCAGGGGTGGCGGCTGCTCGACGCCCTGCCCCCTTACGACGAGGCCGAGGTCCCGGCGCTGAGCGAGCGGCTGCGGGCCGGCGGGCTCGACCCCGTGCTGGTCGCGGCGGCCCTGACGCAGTCGCGGCTGCGTGCCCGCGGCGCGGGCAAGTTCGGGCCGTTCGCCGAGCGGATGCTGTTCACCGTCGACGGACTCGAGCAGGCCACCCGGCTCGACGTCGCGGCCCGGCACGCGCACCGGTTCACCGCCGCGGGCGTCGAGCGGGTCGCCGACCTCGGGTGCGGCATCGGCGGCGACGCCATGGCGCTCGCCGGGCTCGACCGCGAGGTCGTCGCGGTCGAGCGCGACGAGGTGACCGCCGCGGTGGCCACCGTCAACCTGCGGCACTTCGAGGGGACCGAGGTGCGGCACGAGGACGCCACCACCACCGACCTCACCGGCGTCGGCGGCGCGTTCCTCGACCCGGCCCGGCGCACCGCGTCCGGGAAGCGGGTGCTCGACCCGCGCCAGGCCGAGCCGCCGCTGTCGTTCGTCCTCGACCTGGCCGGCCGGCTGCCCGCGGTCGGCGCCAAGGTGGCGCCGGGCATCCGGCACGACCTCGTGCCGCCCGGCGCCGAGGCGCAGTGGGTGTCGGTCGACGGCGACGTCGTGGAGGCCGGCCTGTGGTTCGGCCTGGTCGCGCGCGAGCACGTCCGCCGGTCGGCGGTGGTGATGACCAGCGGCGGCGGGCCCGCGGTGGTCGTCGACGGCACGGGCACCGAGCCGGCGCCGGAGGTGGGCGCGGTGGGCGGGTACCTGCACGAGCCGGACGGCGCGGTGCTGCGCGCCGGGCTCCTGGGGCTGGTGGCGCAGGCGGTGCAGGGCCGGCTCGTCGACCCGACGATCGCCTACGTCACGTCCGACTCGCCCTCGACGAGCCCGCTCGCCCGCAGCTACCAGGTGCTCGACGTGATGCCGTTCGGGCTGAAGCGGCTGCGCACGTACCTGCGCGACCGCGACGTGGGGCGGCTGACGATCAAGAAGCGCGGCACCGCGGTCGAGCCCGCCCAGCTGCGCAAGCAGCTGCGGCTCACCGGCACCCAGGAGGCCACGATCGTGCTGACCCGCGTGGCCGGTCAGCAGTCGGTGCTGCTGGTGCGTCCGATCGAGACGGGCAGGGCGCCCTGAGGCCGTGAGGCCCCGGTGAGCACCGCGACCAGCGCGTCGAAGGCGCCGTCGCTGCGCCCGTAGAGCGCCAGCGCGGCCGTCGACCCCGGCGAGCCCTCCAGCACGTGCGGGGCGTCGAGCGCCACCACGACGTCGCCGCTGCCGCCGGACGACCCGCCGAGCAGCCGCACGGTCGGGCCCGCACCGGTGGGGACGCCTGCCCGCTCGGCCGCCGCCCGGAGCCGGGCGCGGTCGGCGTCGGTGCCGCCCGCGACCTGGAACCCGTCGGGCGCCACCGGCCCGCACTCGCCGAGCACCACCGTGACGGCCGCCGCCGAGAGGGCGCGCGACGCCTCGCCCGCCGCCTCGCCGGCGTCCGGCGGCACCGCGACCTCGCCCGCCACCCGCGCCTGCCAGGTCTGGACGGCCACGACCTTCGCCGCGGCCTCCTCGACCCGCTCGCGCGGCAGGCTGCCGTCGCCGAGCGCGGTGACGACGGCGGTGTGCGCGGAGGTGAGGTCGAGCGGCATCAGCAGCACGTCGGCCCCGGCCTGCAGGGCCTTCACGGCGGCGCCGCCGCTGCCGTACTGCGCGGTGATCGCCCCCATGTCCTGGGCGTCGGTCACCGCGATGCCCTCGAAGCCGACGTCGGGCCCGCGCAGGGAGGCGTAGGCCGGCGCCGACAGGCTGGCCGGGACGCCCGGCTCGAACGCGTCGACCGCGATGTGGCTCATCATCACGGCGGGCGCCCCCGCCGCGGTGGCCGCCGAGAAGGGTTGCAGGTCGCGGGCTCTCAGCTCCTCGATGGTGGCGTCCTGCACCGGGAGGGTCTCGTGGCTGTCGGCGGGCACCGAGCCGTGACCGGGGAAGTGCTTGACCACCGGCACGATGCCGGCGGCCTCGTAGCCGCCGAGCGCGGCGGTCACGGCCGCCGACGCCAGCGCCGGGTCGTCGGACGCGGCGCGCGAGCCGATCGTCGGGTCGCCGGGGCCCGAGGTCACGTCGGCGTCGGGGGCGAAGACCCAGGTGAACCCCAGCCCGCGCAGCTCGAGGCCGGTCGCCGAGGCCGCCTGCTGCACCACGGCGGCGGCGCCCGCCTCGTCGCCGCGCGCGCGGCCGCCGGCGATCGCGGCGCCGGCCGACATGAACGTCGGGAAGTCAGCCGCCACAGGGCTCTTCAGCCGCGCGACCAGACCACCCTCCTGGTCGACCGAGACCACCGCGGGCCAGTCGCGGCCGTCCTCGCGGGCGGCCTGCTGCACCGCCTCGGCGGTGGCGCGCACCTGCTCGGCGTCGGCGACGTTGTCGCCCATGACGATCACGCCCGCGACGTGCAGCTCGCGCACCAGGTCGGCCGGCGCCTGCGGGTCGGTGCCGTCGTACCGCGGGACCAGGACCCCGCCCGCCAGCTGCTCCGACGTCCAGGCGGCCACGATCTCGCGCGCCGCGGCCAGCTCGTCCTCGGTGGGACCCCAGGGCAGCGCTGCCGGCGCCGGGCTCGGGTCGGGGGACGGGGACGACGACGAGGGCGACGGCGCGGACGACGACGCGGCCGGCGCGGGGGCGCCGCCGCCGCACCCGGGCAGCAGCGCCACGGCGGCGCACAGCAGCAGCACGAGGGGTCGTCGGGTCATGCCAGCACCCTACGAGTGGGCGACCCGCCGCCCGCAGAGTGTGAGCCACAGCCGCGACACGCCGGCGTGTCCTTGCTGAGGTTCACACTCGGTGGGGTGCGCCCGCGAGCCGCAGCCGCATCACGTGCGCGTCGACGTCACCGGGCTGGTAGTACCTGCGCCGCAGCCCGATCCGCTCGAAGCCGGCGCGCTCGTACAGCGTGCGCGCGGCGACGTTGTCGGCACGCACCTCGAGCAGCACGGCCGCGACCTCCCGCCGCGCCGCCTCGCCGAGCAGCGCGTCGAGCAGCACCCGCCCGACGCCCGTGCCCTGCGCCGCCGGTGCGACCGCCACGGTCTGCACGTCGGCCTCACGGCCCGCGGCGGCGAGCCCCGCGTACCCCACCACCTCGCCGTCGCGCTCGGCGACCACGTACCAGCGACCGACCGCCGCCAGCTCGGCCCAGAACGTCTCGGGCGACCAGGTGTCGGGGTCGAACAGGTGGACCTCGAGCGCGTGCACGGCCGGCACGTCCCACCAGCGCAGGGGTCGCAGCGCCGCCGCAGCGCTCACGCCCGCGGACCGCCCAGCACGCTCTTGGGCGCGCCCGGCTCGACGGCGTCGGGACGGCGCAGGTACAGCGGTGCGGTCGACGAGAGGTCCTCCCCCGCAGCGAGTCTGCGCACGACCACGCTCGCCAGAGCGCCGGCGTCCGGGTCGAGCGGGCCGTCCGGCGTCCCCGGCAGCAGCTCGGGGTACACGGTGGCCCCGCGACCGACGACCGGGTGGCCGTCGAGCGGGACGTCGGCGGGCGCGCCGACCTGCGGGTCCCCGTCCGGCTCCGGGACGCCGTCGACCACCGCGTAGCGGCGCCAGTACACCTCGCGCCGCCGGGCGTCGGTGGCGACCACGAACGGCCGGCCGGCCCCGACGAGCCCGGCGTCGACGGCCTCCTGGGCGAGGGCGTCGAGGCTGCACACCCCGTGCAGCGGCACGCCGAGCGCGAGCGCGAGCGTGCGGGCGGTCACGAGCCCCACCCGCAGTCCGGTGAACGGGCCGGGACCGCGACCGACCGCGACGGCGGTCAGGTCGCCGCGGGCGACTCCGGCCTCCCGCAGCACGGCGTCGACCATCGGGACCAGGAGCTCGGCGTGCCGGCGGGGGTCGTGCGCGAGGGCCGAGCCCACCACCTCGGTGCCGTCGTGGAGCGCGACGGCGACCGCCGCCGACGTGTCGAGGGCCAGCAGCACGCTCACGCACCTCCTCGGGTGACGGCGACGAGATCGACTGCGGCCCAACGGTCGCCGACGCCGCGCACGGTGACGACGCGCGGCTCGTCACCCGGGTCGGCGAGGTCGTCCGTCCCGCCTGGCTCGTCGCCCTCGGGTCGCGACAGCAGCACCTCGAGCCGGTCGGGCACGAGGTCCTCGACCAGGCCGGTGCCCCACTCCACGAGCGTCACCGACTCCTCGATCGCCGACTCCAGGTCGAGCGTCTCGAGCTCGAGCGCGCCGCCGAGCCGGTAGGCGTCGACGTGCACGAGGGTGGGCCCGTCGCCGCGGGGCGGGTGCTCGCGGGCGAGCACGAAGGTCGGCGAGGTGACCCGGCCCTCGACGTCGAGACCGGCACCGACCCCGGACGCCAGGGTGGTCTTGCCCGCGCCGAGCGGGCCGGTGAGCAGCACCAGGTCGCCGGGGCGCAGCACCTGCGCGAGGCGGCGGCCCAGGGCGCGCATCGCGTCGGCGTCCGGGACGCCCACCTCGACCTCGACGTCGGTCACGGCTGGGGGCGGGTCCGCCCGCTCCGGCTGCGCGGCCCGCGGGCCCGTGCCGTGCGTCCGCGGGGCACCTTGCGCGGCTGCCGGGCCCGCAGCGGAGGGGTGGCGCCACCGGTGGCGAGCCGCTCGCGCACGCGGTGCAGCAGAGCGACCAGGTGCGGGGTGACGACCTCGGGGTGCTCGAGCATCACCAGGTGGCCGGCGTCGCGCACGACCGCGAAGTCGGCGCGGGGCAGGGCCGCCGCGATCACCTCGCTGTGCTCGGCCGGGATCATCAGGTCGTGGTCGCCGGTGAGCACCAGGCACTCCAGGCCGGCCAGCGACGTGAGCACCTCGCGCTCGTCGTGCCCGTCGAACTGGGGCAGGAAGTCGGAGACCACGTCGATGCGGGTGGAGGCGATGATCCGCGCGGTGAACTCGAGCAGCTCGGTGGTCACCGGGCTGGCGTACGACCAGCGCTTGACCACGACCTCCTCGAGGTCGCTGCCGATGCGGCGGGTGCGCTCGACCAGCGCGGGACGGCGGGCCAGCAGGCTGAGCGCGCGCGGGGCCACCCGGCGCAGGGCGGTGCCGAAGCCGCGCAGACCGAGGTCGACGTCGGCGAGGCCGCCGCTGCTGGTCGACACGAACCCCACCCCGACCACCCGGTCCTCGAACAGGTCGGGACGCCGGGCCGCGAGCGACATCACGGTCATGCCGCCCATCGAGTGGCCGACGAGCACGAGCGGACCGGTCGGGGCGACCTCCTCGAGCACGGCGAACAGGTCGGCGCCGACCTGGTCGATGGTCGCCGAGCCCTTCGGCCCGCGCTCGGACCGGCCGTGGCCGCGCTGGTCCCACCACACCGTGCGCAGCCGGCCCTGCAGGGCGAGCCGCTGGTAGTGCCAGCTGTCGAGGCTGAGCGCGTAGCCGTGGCAGAACACGACGGTCAGCCCGTGCGGGTCCGGCTCGTCCGGCTCGTCGACCTCGACGTGCAGCTGGGTCCCGTCGTCGCTGGTGACGACCACCGGCACCTCGCGCAGCGAGCCCAGCGGCACCTCGTCCTCGTCCTGCGGCAGTCGGCGCAGCACCGGCCGGCCGACGGCGAGCCGCTCGGCGGCCACCCCCGCCACCGCGCCGACTCCCGCGGCCGCCAGGCCGATGCCCAGCGTCACCAGCGACGTCCGCCTGCTCACGACGCGCTCCCGTCCCCGACGATCTCCACGTCCGCCACTGTCCCAGACCGCGCCTCGTCGGACCCCCCGAGGTAGGTGCGCGGCAGGCGCGGTGAGACGCGCGTCACGACCTCGTAGGCGATCGTCCCCGCGGCCTCCGCCCAGCCCTGCGCGGTCGGGCCGCCCTGCGTGCCGTCGCCGAACAGCTCGACCGGGTCACCGGCGGCGACCCGCGCCGACGCCCCCGGGCCGAGGTCGACGACCACCTGGTCCATGCACACCCGGCCCGCGACGACGGTGTCGACCGTCCCGCCGCCGCCGAGCACCCGCACCGGCCCCGCACCGGACGCGTGCCGCGGCACGCCGTCGGCGTAGCCCAGGGGGACCAGGCCGAGCGTCGTCGCCGTGGGCGTCGTGTACGCGTGGGCGTACGAGACCCCCTGCCCGGCCGGCACGTCCTTGACCAGCGCGAGCCGGGCGCGCAGCGACATCGCGGGCCGCAGGCCCAGCTCGGCCGACCCGGCCACCTGCGGCACCGGCGAGACGCCGTAGACCGCGATGCCGGGACGCACCAGGTCGAAGTGCGTGGCCGGCGCGGTGAGGGTGGCGGCCGAGTTCGCCAGGTGCCGCAGCGCCGGCTCGACCCCGCGCCGGCGGGCCGCGGCGAGGGCGTCGCCGAACACCTCGACCTGCCGGCGCACGGTGGGGTGCTCGGGCTCGTCGGCCCGCGCCATGTGCGACCAGACCCCGACCACCTCGACGGCCCCGGACGCCTGCGCCGCAGCGGTGGCGACGAGCAGGTCGTCCCAGTCGGCCACGGTGCTGCCGCCGCGGGCCAGGCCGGTGTCGACCTTGAGGTGCACCCGCGCGGTGCGGCCGGTGGCGCGGGCGGCCGCCACCACCTGCTCGAGCGCCCACGGCGCCGAGACCGAGAGGTCGACGTCGGCCGCCACCAGCGGCGACAGGTCGGCGCCGGGCGTCCACAGCCAGCACAGCACCGGGTCGCCCACCCCGGCCGCACGCAGCTGCAGCGCCTCGGTGGCCTGCGCGACGCCGAGCCACGTGGCGCCGCCCTCGACGGCGGCACGGGCGCAGGGCACCAGGCCGTGGCCGTAGGCGTCGGCCTTGACCACCGCCATCACCTCGGCGGCACCCGCGGCACGGCCGAAGCGTCGCCACGTTGTCGCGCACGGCGCCGAGGTCGACCCGCACCTCGCCGGGGTGCAGCGGCGGGTGGTCGGGGCGGGTGGTCTCGTCCATGGCCGCCCCAGTCTGCCGGGACGGGGTCAGCCGTGCTCGCGGCGGTGCGTCCCGGCGAGGTCGCGCAGGCGCTCGAGGTCGACCGCGTCGCGGCCGGCCACCGCGACGGCGACCTTGGTGGCGGCCGTGAGCGTCGAGGTGCGGGTGCCGCCCTCGAGCAGCGCCCGCTCCCCCAGCACCGCCCCCGGCCCGACCTGGGCCAGGGCGACTCCGTCGACGGCGACCTCGAGCACGCCGTCGAGCACCAGGAACAGCTCGTCGCCGGCCTCGCCCTGGCGGGTGAGCACCTCCCCGGCGCGCAGCCGGCGCACCTCGGGACGGCCCCCGCGCATGATGTCGTGCGACATCTGCCGCTCGAGGTCGCTCTCGGCCTCGACGACCAGCGCGGGCGAGTCCTGCTCGCCCCAGGGGGTGCGGACGCCGAAGGAGTCCTTCACCCACCGGCCCTGGTCGGTCACGCCGCTCTTGGCCGCCAGCCGGCCGTCGGTGCCGTAGACCCAGTGCCGCGGGAACCCGCTCGCCCCGACGAGCCCGACCTCGCTGCTGCCGTCGGCCCGCAGCGTCAGCGCCAGCGTCGTCCAGACCACGGGGGCCGACCACTGCACCAGCTGGCGGTGCGGCACCGGGCGCGGCAGCGGCGCCCCGGTGCGGCCGCCGACGGTCTGCACCAGACGCACCTCGTCGCCACCCAGCCCCTCGGGCCCGCGCTGCACGGTGGGCAGCCGGCCGGCGCGGAAGCTGACACCGAGCCGGCCGACCCGCAGCCGGGTGACGCCGATCCGCAGCCCGGACGTCCCCTGGTACCCGGCGGCGGTGACGACGCCGTCCTCCACCTCGGCCCAGGCCGCCAGCACGTTGGCGAAGCGGAACAGGTCGCCGTCGCGCAGGCGGTCGACCTCGCCCGGCGCCAGCGAGTCGGGAGGGACCGGGTCGTAGTGGGTGAGACCGGCCTCGAAGCCCGCGCGCAGGGGCCCGGTCACGATCTCGGACGGGATCCAGGACACCGAGGTCGCCGTCGCCTCCAGCCGCATGGGCGGTATCGAAGCAGACGACGGCAGCGTCCGGGCCCTTACGGTGTCGCTCATGAGCGGCGTGGTGGAGGTCGTGACCCCGCACGGCCCCGCGCGGCTGCACCACCACTCCGTGGCGCACGCCCGCGCCACGCTGGTGCTCGGCCACTCGGCGAGCGGCGGCGTGCACGACCCCGCGCTGCTCGCGGCCGTGCGGGGCGCCGCCGAGGCCGGCGCGGCCGGCGTGCTCGTCGAGCAGCCGTACCGCGTGGCCGGGCGCCGGATGCCCGCGCCCGCCGGCCAGGTCGACACCGCGCTGCTCGCGGTGCTGACGCACCTGCGCTCGACGTCCGACCTGCCCCTGGTCACCGGTGGTCGCTCGTTCGGCGGACGGGTCGCCTGCCGCACCTCGCTGCGCACGGACGTCCGCGGCGTGCTCTGCCTGGCCTTCCCGCTGCTGCCGGCGCGGGCGGCCCCGGAGAGGACGCGGCTGCCCGAGCTGGACGCCGTGCAGGTGCCGGTGCTCGTCGTGCAGGGCGACCGCGACCCGTTCGGCTGCCCGCCCGAGGCGCCGGGACGCGCGCTGGTGCTGCTCGCCGCCGACCACTCGCTGCGCACCGCGCTGCCCCAGGTGCAGGAGGCCGTGCGGGCCTGGCTGGAGGTGCTGCTGGCGCAGGGCGAGGAGGTCCCCGGGTGAGGGGTCAGCCCTGCTCCACGGCCCACTCGGCCAGCCGCTGCTCGGCGACGTCGTCGGGCACGTCCTCGACCCGGGTCATGACCGCTCAGCGGTGGCCGAACGGGTCGAGCACCGAGGCCAACCGGAGCACACCAGGAAGGGGGTCAGGGTCGTGCAGGCGTGGGGACGGCGGTCGATCGCGGCTGGAGCCCTACGTCGAGCGGTACTGGACGGTCGAGTGGGACCGGCGCGGCCTCGCGCTGCCGGCGGCGCTGCTGCACGGCGTCGTCACCCGCCGGTTCTCGATCGACCTCGCGGGCACCGGGCGGGTGGTCGCGGCCACGTTCCGGCCCGGCGGGTTCACCGCGCTCGCCGGCCACCGGGTCGCGGCCGACGCGGTCGTCCCGCTGCGCACGGCCTGGGGCGCCCGGGCCAGCACCTCGGTGCGCGCGCTGCAGCGGCTGTTCCGCCGATTCGTCGGGGTCGGGCCGAAGCGGGTGCTGCAGCGCTACCGGCTGCAGGACGCCGCCGACCTCATCGACACCGGGCAGGTCGACGATCTCGCCTCCCTCGCAGTCGATCCCGGCTGGTTCGACCAGTCCCACTCCAGCCGCGACCTCCGCGACGCGGTCGGCGTCACACCGTCGGACTACCTGGCGCAGGCCGCTCAGGCCACCCGCGGCAGCTCGCCAGCACCACCAGCGCGGCGTCGTGGTCGGGGAAGCAGCGCAGGTAGGCGCGGTGGCCGCCGGTGAAGCCGGCCCAGCCGAAGGCGCGGTGGTCGCCGCGCTCCCACAGCGCCCAGCCGTGCCCCCACCCGTCCGCCATCGTCCGGTCGAGCACCGGCGCGCCCGGCGCGCGGACGCCCCGGACGACCTCGGCGTCGACGACGGCCTCCTCGAAGGTCGCCCCGGTGCACCGTCGCAGCAGGAGGTCGAGCGCCGACCAACCCGCGTTGCAGTACGAGAAGCGCCCCGGCGCGTGCACCGGCGGCAGCGCCGCCGTCCGCGCCACGAACGCCTCGATCGGCTCGTCCCCGTCCGGCAGCAGGTTCGGCGCCCCGGTCGTCTGCGTCAGGATCGCTCGCGGCGAGTGGTCCCACAGGCCCTCGCCCTGGGCCGAGCACGGTGCGTCGAGGCGATCTCGCCGCGGCGCGCGGCGTCGAGCACCGTCAGCCCGGCGAGCGCCTTGGCGATCGACCCGGCGTGGAACCGCGCGTCCGGCTCGACCGGACGCGGGTCGTCGACGCCGTAGGTGCCGGCGCACACCACGACCCGGTCCCGCCACGCCGCAGACCGACCTGCGCGCCCGGGACGGCGTGGGTCGCGACCAGGGCGTCCAGCTCGGCCTGGAGGGCGTCGGTGTCCATCCGCGGAGACCAGGTGCGGTCGGGCGCGGACGGCACCGGCCGTCAGGGCAGCGTCAGCAGCTCGCGGACCGCGGCCGGGACGGCGTCGAGCACCGCGCTCGCGCTGACCGGTCCGCCACCGGACGCGAGCCACCCCGCCCGGCCGTGGACGGACGCCGCGACCGCGCCGGCGACGTCGGCGGGCCTGCCGGACGCGAGCACCGCGCCCACGACGCCGGCGAGGACGTCGCCGGAGCCGGCGGTCGCCAGCCACGGCGGTCCGTCGGCCTGCGAGAACGCCGGCCCCTGCGGCGGCACCACGAGCGTCACGGCGCCCTTGAGCAGGACGGTCGCGCCGGTCTCCTGCGCCGCCCGCCGGGCGTGCGGCAGCGGGTCGGCCTCGACGGCGTCGCGCGCGGTGCCGTGGCCGAGGTCGGTGAGCAGCCGCGCCAGCTCGCCGGCGTGCGGGGTCAGCAGCAGCGGCGCGCGCACCTCGCCCGCGCGCAGCAAGGCCGGCAGCACCCCGAGCGCGCCGGCGTCGACGACGCACGGGTCCTCGCCCGCGAGCGCGGCGCGCACGTGCTCGGCCTGCCCGGCGTCGTCGGGGTCGACGCCCGGGCCGAGCACCCACGCCTGCACCCGTCCGGGACCGGGCACCACCTCGGGCCACCGGGCGCGCACCAGGTCGGTGGCCGGCGCCGGGGCCGAGGTAGCGCACCATCCCCGCGCCGGCGCGCACGGCGGCACCGCACCGCCAGCACGGCGGCGCCGGTGTAGGTCGCCGCCGCCCGCCACGACGCCGACGACGCCGCGGGAGTACTTGTCGTCCTGCGCGCCGGGGCGCCGCCACGCCGCGCGCGCGGCGCGGTCGTCGACCCGCCGGACGGCGGGCCCGTCGAGGGCGAGGCCGAGGTCGACCAGCCGCACGTCGCCGGCGGCCGACGCGGCGGGCGGCAGCAGCAGGCAGGGCTTGTACGCGCCGAACGTGACCGTGACGTCCGCCTCGACGTGCGGCGGGCCGAGGACGCCCGCGTCGGGGTCGACCCCGCTGGGCAGGTCGACCGCCACCACCCGCCGGTCGCCCGTGCCCGCGGACAGCTCGGCCGCGCGGCCGCGCAGGCCCCGGCCGGCCGCCGATGCCGAGCAGCCCGTCGACGACCAGGTCGGCGCCCCGGCGACCGCGGCCCGCGCCGCCGGGAGCGGCGCCGACGCCGGTACGACGCGCCCGCCACCGGCCCGCAGCGCCGCCAGGCCCTCGGCGTGCACCTCCTCGGCGGCCAGCACCGCGCTGACCTGCACGCCGCGGGCGAGCAGCCGGGCGCCGGCCCACAGCGCGTCCCCGCCGTTGTTGCCCGGTCCGACGAGCAGCACGACCCGGCGCCCGTAGACGCCACCGGCGTGCTCGCGCAGCTCGCGCAGCGAGCTCGGTGGCCAGCCCGGCGGCGGCCCGCTGCATCAGCGCGCCCTCGGGCAGGGCGGCCATCGCCCGCTCCTCGGCCGCGCGGACGGCGGCGACGGCGGTGGGCCTCGATCACGGGTCGCGCTCCGCGACCACGACCGCCGAGGCGATGCCGGCGTCGTGGGACAGGGAGAGGTGGAAGCGGTCGACGCCGAGCTCGGCCGCGCGCGCGGCGACGGTGCCGCTCACCACGAGCACGGGACGCCCGCCCTCGAGCCGGCGCACGGTCGCGTCGGTCCAGACCAGGCCGACCGGGGCACCGAGCGCCTTGGCCGCGGCCTCCTTGGCGGCGAACCGGGCGGCCAGCGAGGCGGGTGCGAGGTGGCGCTCCTCGTCGGTGAACAGCCGGGTCAGCAGGCCGGGGACGCGCTCGACCTGGCGGGTGAAGCGGGCGACGTCGACGACGTCGATACCCACCCCGACGATCACCGCCGGCTCACTCGACGGTGACGGACTTGGCCAGGTTGCGCGGCTGGTCGACGTCGAGGCCCTTGGCGGTGGCCAGCTCGCAGGCGAAGACCTGCAGCGGCACCACGGTGAGCAGCGGCATCAGCAGCGGCGGGCAGGCCGGCACGTAGATGACCTCGTCGGCGAAGTCGCGCACCGAGGTGTCGCCCTCCTCGGCGATGACGAGCGTGCGGGCGCCGCGCGCCCGGATCTCCTGGATGTTCGACACGACCTTGCTGTGCAGCGAGTCCGGCCCGTGCGGCGAGGGCACGACGACGAACACCGGCTGCCCCGGCTCGATCAGCGCGATCGGCCCGTGCTTGAGCTCGCCGGCCGCGAAGCCCTCGGCGTGGATGTAGGCGAGCTCCTTGAGCTTGAGCGCGCCCTCCATCGCCACCGGGAACCCCACGTGACGGCCGAGGAACAGCACCGCGCGGGTGTCGGCCATCCAGCGCGCGATCTCGCGGACGTGGTCGAGGCCGTCGAGCACGCGCTGGATCTTCTCGGGCATCAGGTGCAGCTCGGCGAGCACGTCGGCGACGGCCTCGGTGCGCGAGCCGCCGCGCAGCTCGGCGAGGTAGAGCCCGAGCAGGTAGCAGGCGGTGATCTGGGCCAGGAACGCCTTGGTCGACGCGACCGCGATCTCGGGCCCGGCGTGGGTGTAGAGCACGCCCTGGCTCTCGCGCGGGATCGAGGACCCGTGGGTGTTGCAGATGGAGACCACCGTGGCGCCCTGCTCGCGGGCGTACCGCACGGCCATCAGGGTGTCCATCGTCTCGCCGGACTGCGAGATCGCCACGACCAGCGTGCGCGGGCCGACGATCGGGTCGCGGTAGCGGAACTCGTGCGCCAGCTCGACCTCGACCGGGATGCGCGCCCAGTGCTCGATGGCGTACTTCGCCACGTGGCCCGCGTACGCCGCTGTGCCGCAGGCCAGCACGACCACGCGGTCGGCGTCGCGCAGCACCTGCTCGTCGATGCGCAGCTCGTCGAGCACCAGCCGACCGGTCTCGTCGGTGCGGCCGAGCAGGGTGTCGGCCACCGCGTGCGGCTGGTCGTGGATCTCCTTGGCCATGAAGCTCGGGAAGCCGCCCTTCTCGGCGGCCGCGGCGTCCCAGTCGACGTGGAAGGCCTTGCCCTGCACCGGGTTGCCGTCGAAGTCGGTGATCTCGACGGAGTCCGGCGTGATCGTCGCGATCTGGTCCTGGCCGAGCTCGAGGGCGTCGCGGGTGTGCGAGATGAACGCGGCGACGTCGGACCCGAGGAAGTTCTCGCCGTCGCCCAGGCCCACGACCAGCGGCGAGTTGCGGCGGGCGCCCACGACGGTGCCGGGGGCGTCGGCGTGCACCGCGAGCAGGGTGAAGGCGCCCTCGAGGTCGTGGCACACCCGGCGCATCGCCTCGGTGAGGTCGCCCGCCTCGTCGTACGCGGCGGCGACCAGGTGCGCGACCACCTCGGTGTCGGTCTCGGACGTGAACTCGACCCCCTGCGCCAGCAGGCCCGCCTTGAGGGTCGCGAAGTTCTCGATGATGCCGTTGTGGATGAGGGCCAACCGGCCGGCGCCGCCGAGGTGCGGGTGCGCGTTGGGGTCGGTGGGGCCGCCGTGGGTGGCCCAGCGGGTGTGGCCGATGCCGGTGAGGGCCGCGGGCAGCGGCTCGGCCTCGATCTCGCCCACGAGGTTCACCAGCTTGCCGGCCTTCTTCCGCGTGACGACCTCGCCGTCGGCGACCAGCGCCACGCCGGCCGAGTCGTACCCGCGGTACTCCAGCCTGCCGAGGCCCTCGAGCACGACGTCGAGCGCCCCGCCGTGCTCGGCAGAGGCTCCCGCCCCGGCCCGGCCCACGTATCCCACGATCCCGCACACCCGGTCGAGCGTAGTCGCCGTCCGCGGCGGCACCGACGCGACGGGCCCTGCGGGCCCCCGCGGCCCGCGCACGGCATAGTGGGCGACCGTGTGGCCCTCGGCGTCGGAGCAGGACGGTCCGCGACCCCTGCCGTCCGAGCGCCGCCACGACGGCCCCGACACCGTCGGCCTGCCGCTCGCGGGCTCGCCGTACGTCGAGCTCGACCGGCCGCACTGGGCCGGCTGCGCGCAGTCCACGCCCCTCCCCCTCACCGAGGAGGACGTGCGCCGGCTCCAGGGCCTCGGCGAGCGGGTCGACCTGCGCGAGGTGCAGGAGGTCTACCTCCCGCTGTCGCGCCTGCTGAACCTCTACGTCAAGGCCTCGGCCGGGCTGCACAGCGCCCGCAGCACGTTCCTGGGCGAGGGCCCCGAGCGCACCCCGTTCGTCATCGGCGTGGCCGGGTCGGTGGCGGTGGGCAAGTCGACGACGTCGCGCATCCTGCGCGAGATGCTCGCCCGCTGGCCCGACACCCCGCGCGTCGAGCTCGTCACGACCGACGGCTTCCTGCACCCCAACGCCGAGCTCGAGCGACGAGGTCTGCTGCAGCGCAAGGGTTTCCCCGAGTCCTACGACCGACGCGCGCTGCTGCGGTTCGTCACCGCCGTGAAGTCGGGCGTGGCCGAGGTGCGCGCGCCGCTGTACTCGCACCTGACCTACGACATCGTCCCCGGCGCCGACGTCGTGGTGCGCCGGCCCGACGTCCTGGTGGTCGAGGGCCTGAACGTGCTGCAACCCGCGCGTCCGCGCCTCGACGGCCGCCAGGGCCTGGCGGTGAGCGACTTCTTCGACTTCTCCATCTACGTCGACGCCCGCACCTCGCACGTGCGCGAGTGGTACGTCGAGCGGTTCCTGCGGCTGCGGGAGACCTCGTTCTCGCGTCCGGAGTCGTACTTCCGCCGCTACGCGGACCTCTCGGACGCCGACGCGCGGGCCCGCGCCGAGCAGATCTGGCACGACATCAACGAGCGCAACCTGGTCGAGAACGTGCTGCCGACGCGGCCGCGGGCGCACCTGGTGCTGCGCAAGGACCGCGACCACTCGGTGCGGCACGTCCGGCTGCGCAAGATCTGACCCGGTGACCGGCTCGATGTCCCCGATCGACCGCGCGCGGGCGATTCGACCTACAGTGGGCGAGGTGTCGAGTTCTCGGCCGGCCGCAGGGGGCGTGCTCGTGGCGCTCCCGCCGGATGCCACCGCGCCCGGGCGCGCGCGACGTGCGCTGCACGCCCTGCTGGAGGGCGTGCCGCCCGCCGACTGGATCGACGCCGCCGAGCTCGCCGTCAGCGAGGTGGTGACGAACGCGACCCTGCACGCCCACACCGCGGTGCACCTCACGCTGCTGCTCGACGCCGACAACCTGCGGGTGGAGGTGCGCGACCTCAACCCCGCCCTCCCCCGGCAGCGCCACTACGGCGAGCAGGCGACCACCGGTCGCGGCATGGCGCTCGTGGCCACCGTGACCGACGAGTGCGGTGTCATCCCGGAGGTCGACGGCAAGACCGTGTGGTTCGTCGTCTCGACCCGGCCCCGCGAGATCAGCGAGGACGACCTGCTGGCGGCCTTCGACGACGCACGGTGGGATCTCGACGAGACGCCGCCGGCGGCGCCGGCGCACGAGGCGCGGCGGGTGCACCTGCGGGGCATCCCACCGACCCTGTGGCTCGCAGCCGACCAGCACCACGACACCCTGCTGCGCGAGCTGGCCCTGTTCCTGGTCGCTCCGCGCACGGCCCCGGCGGACCACGGGGGCGCGGCGGGCGACGGCGGCCGGGCGGGTGCCGGTGGCCGGGCGGGTGCCGGTGGCCGGGCGAGTGCCGGTGGCGCCGGGCCCGTGGCCGCCGACCTGCAGCGGGTCGACCTCACCCTCGCCGACTCCGGGCGCCACACCGTCTCGGCCGCCCTCGTCGCGGCGATCGAGCGGGGTGCCGCCGACCGGTCCGCCCGGCTGCTGCCCCTGCCCGCCGGGCACCCCAGCCCGCTGCCACCGGCGCCCGCGAGCGTCGACCTCGAGCTGGTGCTCACCGCCGAGCACGGGCCGGCGATGGCGGCCCTGCAGGACGCCCTGGACGTCGCCGAGTACCTGGCGGCGACCGGGTCCCTGCTGGCCTTCCCGGGTCAGCCGGAGGTCGTCGCCCTGCGCGACTGGGTGACCGAGCAGGTGCAGGCCCAGCTGTCCGGGGTCGAGGCCACGCCCTGGCCGGGAACCGACCACCACCGGTTCGAGAGCGTCCGTCGCCGCCACGGGGTGGACGACGTCCTCGTCGCCGACGTCGGGTTCATCCGGACCGACCCGCGGGGGGTGGTGGCCGCCGACGAGGGCAATCGCATCGTCGCGGTCAGCGAGGTGCTCGCGACCGCCCTGGGCTGGCGCGTGCCGGACCTGCTCGGGCGCCGCGTCGTCGCGCTGATCCCGCCGGAGCTGCGGGAGGCCCACGTCGCGGGGTTCACCCGGCACCTGAGCACCGGCCAGGCGCACGTGCTGGGCACCGCCCTGGTGCTTCCCGTGCTGCGGGCCGACGGCACGCAGGTGCGGTGCGAGTTCATGGTCGAGCAGGTGCCCGCGCCGACCGGGCGCTCGCTCTACCTGGCGTGGATCACGCCGCTCGACCAGGTACCGACACCCCGGTGACTCAACGCGCCAGGCGGGCGCGCACCACCTCGGCCAGCTCGGCGGCCACCAGGTCGGCCTCGTCCTGCTCGGCCGCCTCGACCATCACCCGCACGAGCGGCTCGGTGCCCGACGGGCGCAGCAGCACCCGCCCGGTGCGACCGAGCCGGGCCTCGGCGGCGCTGACGGCCGCGGCGACCTCGGGGTCGTCACCGGCCCGCGCCTTGTCGACGTCCTGGACGTTGACCAGCACCTGCGGCAGCCGCTGCACCTGCCCGGCGAGCGCCGCCAGGTCGGTGCCCTGCTCCGCCATCCGCGCCAGCAGGTGCAGTGCGGTGAGCACGCCGTCGCCGGTGGTCGCGAAGTCGGTGAGCAGCACGTGGCCGGACTGCTCGCCGCCCAGGGTGTACCCGCCTCGGCGCATCTCCTCGAGGACGTACCGGTCGCCCACCGCGGTCTGGACGGTGCGGATACCTGCCTCGTCCATCGCGAGCCGCAGGCCGAGGTTGCTCATCACCGTGGTGACCAGCGTGTCCCGCGCCAGCCGCCCCTGCTCGTGCAGCGAGCGGGCGAGCACGCCCATGATCTGGTCGCCGTCGACGACCCGCCCGGTGCCGTCGACCGCGAGGCACCGGTCGGCGTCGCCGTCGAAGGCCACGCCGGCGTCGGCGCCGTGCTCGACCACCGCGGCCCGCAGCGGGCCCAGGTGGGTCGAGCCGTAGCCGTCGTTGATGTTGAGGCCGTCGGGGTCGGCGCCGATGACGACGACCTCGGCCCCCGCCTCGCGCAGCGCCCGCGGCCCGACCGCGCTGGCCGCGCCGTGGGCGCAGTCGACCACCACGCGCACGCCGTCGAGGCGGCGCTCGCCGAGGGTCGAGACCAGGTGGGCCACGTACTCGTCGGCGCCGGTGCCGGCACCCCGGTTCACCCGTCCCACGGCCGCGCCGGTCGGCCGGTCCCAGGGCTCGCGCATGCGGGCCTCGATCTGGTCCTCGATCTCGTCGGCGAGCTTGTGCCCGCCCGCGGCGAAGAACTTGATGCCGTTGTCCGGCATGGCGTTGTGGGAGGCGCTGAGCATCACGCCGAGGTCGGCCCCGCGGGCCGCCACCAGGTGCGCGACGGCGGGCGTCGGGAGCACGCCGACGTCCTCGACGTCGACCCCGGCGCTGGCCAGCCCGGCCGAGACGGCCGCGGCCAGGAACTCTCCGGACGCGCGCGGGTCGCGGCCGACCAGCGCGGTCGGGCGGTGGCCCTCGAACTGACCCACCTCGCCCAGCACGTGCGCCGCGGCGACGGACAGGTCGAGCGCGAGCTCGGCCGTCACGTCGGCGTTGGCCAGACCTCGTACCCCGTCGGTGCCGAACAGTCGTCCCACCTGTGCTCCTTCGTGTCGCCGCACCGGTCCCCGGACGCGGAACGGCCCCGGGAACAGTACTCCCGGGGCCGTTCTCGGACCGTCAGGCGCGTCAGCGC
Organism: uncultured Actinomycetota bacterium; assembly: GCA_963715595.1. Lineage (GTDB taxonomy): Bacteria > Actinomycetota > Actinomycetes > Actinomycetales > CAWJMD01 > MFD01275-22. The sequence goes on along the minus strand of OY970255.1, from coordinate 105,796 downwards.
CCCAACCGTCGGCTGTCTGGTGATCAGCGCTTGCTGTACTGCGGGGCCTTGCGAGCCTTCTTGAGGCCGGCCTTCTTGCGCTCCTTGACCCGCGCGTCGCGGGTGAGGAAGCCGGCCTTCTTCAGGCCGGCGCGGTTGGCCTCGACGTCGATCTCGTTCAGGGCGCGGGCGATGCCGAGGCGCAGCGCACCGGCCTGGCCCGACGGGCCGCCGCCGTTGATGCGGGCGATCACGTCGAAGCGGCCCTGCAGCTCGAGCAGGGTGAACGGGTCGTTCACCGCCTGCTGGTGCACCTTGTTCGGGAAGTAGTCGGCGAGCTCGCGGCCGTTGACCGTGAACTTGCCGGTGCCCGGGACGAGGCGCACGCGCGCCACGGCCTGCTTGCGGCGACCGGTGGCACCCCCGGGGGCGGTGATCGACGTACCGGCGCCCTGGGCGCCGGGCGTCGCGGTGGTGTAGCTGCTGGGGGCGTCGTCGACGTCGACGTCCTGCTCGTTCACGGTGGGCTCGGCCACGGTTCTCCTCGTCCTTGCTTCCTGGCTGTGGGGCGCGTGGCTTACTGCGCGACCTGGGTGATCTGGAACGACTCGGGCTGCTGAGCCGCGTGCGGGTGCTCGGGGCCGGCGTAGACCTTGAGCTTGCGCAGCATCTGGCGGCCGAGGCTGTTCTTGGGGAGCATCCCCCGCACGGCCTTCTCGACCGCGCGGGTGGGGTTCTCCTCGAGCAGCTGGGTGTAGCCGACCGCCTTGAGGCCGCCCGGGTAGCCCGAGTGGCGGTAGGCGATCTTCTGCTCGCGCTTGCTGCCGGTCAGCGCGACCTTGCCGGCGTTGACGATGATGACGAAGTCACCGGTGTCGACGTGGGGGGCGAAGATCGGCTTGTGCTTGCCCCGCAGGAGCGCGGCGGTCTGGCTGGCGAGCCGACCGAGCACGACGTCCTCGGCGTCGATGACGTGCCACCGGCGATCGACGTCGCCGGGCTTCGGGGTGTACGTACGCACAGTCGTGGCCTTCGTCTCCGTGAGGGATGTCGGGTGTCGCCGCCGCGGCCGGGCCACCCGAGGGCGTGCCTGATCGACGCAACGGAATCGACACACCAGGGTACCTGCGGGGCTCGCACGCGGTCAAAACGGCCCGCGCCGCACGGCACGACCCCTGTCCCCCCGGGGCCGTCGCCGACCATACTGCGGCGGTGCCGTCCGGCCTGGCGCTCCTCCTGCGCGGTCTGTGGTGGCGTCGGGGGACGTCCGCGGCGCTGCTCGTCGCCGCCGCGCTCGCGGTCGCCGGAGCGGCCGCCGGCCCGCTCTGGGGCCGCGCCGCCCAGGACTCGCTGCTGGCCCGCACCCTCGACGCCGCCCCGGTCAGCGGCGTCGGCATCGTGCTGAGCGACAGCGTGCCGTCGCTGAACGCCTCGCCGCTCGGCTCGGCGCCCCCGGCCCCCACCGTGGTCGCCGGCACCCTGCGCACGGCCGGCACGCTGCCGCCCGGTCTGGACGAGCGGTTCGACGAGGCCACCACGGTGATCGTCACGGCCCGGCGGCTGCAGGTGCTGCCTGCGCCGCCGCCCGGCCAGGAGCTGCAGCCGGCCGCCCCCGCCGCGTCGCGGCCTCTGGGGGCGCTGCTGTGGCGCGAGGGGGCGTGCGAGCAGGTCGAGCTCGTGGCCGGCGCGTGCCCGGCGGGCGCCTCCGAGCTGGTGCTGTCGGACCGCTCGGCCGCCGAGGTCGGCGTCACGGCCGGCGAGCAGGTGGTGCTCCCCGAGCTCGCGGACGAGCCGCCGCTGCCCGGCACCGCCGAGCCGTTCCCGACCGCCTACACCGTGAGCGGCGTGTACCGGTCGTCGTCGGTCGACACCGCGAGCCGGTTCTGGTTCGACGACGACGACGTCGCCGGGTACGCCCCGCCGGTGACCCTCGGCCGCGAGACGCTGCCGGCCCGGCTCGACGCCGTGCTGGTCACCCGCGACCTCGTCGCGACGCTGCGGGTGCCGGGCACCACCGTCCGGGTGGAGCGGTCGCTGCGTCCGGGCGCGGTGCCGCTCGACGACGTCGCCGCCGTGCGCCGCGACCTCGCCGCGGCGGTGGCCGACATCGAGGGCAGCCGCGGGGACGTCACCGTGCGCGCCCGGCTGCTGATCACCCTCGAGGGCACGGTGGCAGGACGCCTGCTGGTGGCGCGCACGGCGCAGCTGGTGGGCCTGCAGGTCGTGCTGGTCGGGTGGTTCGTGCTGTTCGCTCTCGTCGGCGTCGTGCTCACGACCCGCACGGGGGAGCTCGCGCTCGCCAAGCTGCGTGGGGTGCGCGCGCCCGGCCTGCTGCGGCTCGCGCTGGCCGAGCCGGTCGTGCTGCTGCTGCTCGCGGTCCCGCTGGGCGTGGCGGCGGCCGCCTCCGCCGCGGCGGCGGCCGCCGCGACGGTGCTGCACCCCGGCACGTGGGACCGGGTGCTCGCCGGAGCCCCGGGAACCGTCTGGGTGCCGGTCGCCTCCGCCGTCGCGGTCACCGTCGCAGGCGGCGCGCTGGCCTGCGCCCTCGCCGCCCGCCGGGCCGTGCGCGCGCCGGTGGGGGACCAGCTGCGGCGCACCGGCGGCGAGGAGGCCGTGCTCGGCCCCGTCGCCACCGCGGTCCTGGTCACCGTGCTGGTCACCGGCGTCGTCCTGGTGCGCACCGTCGAGGGCGGGGCCGCCGCCCCGACGCTGCCGGCGCTGCTCGTCCCCGTCGGTGCGGGGCTGGTCGCCGGGCTGCTGACCGCCGCCGCCGTCCGTCGTTCGGCCGTCCTCGCCCGCCGCCTCACGGGGTCGCGCTCGCTCGCGACCTTCCTGGCCGTGCGCCAGGTCGCCGCGCGCGGCGGCCTCACCCGCACCACCGCCCTCGTCACCGCCGTCACGGTGGTCGCCGGCTTCGCCGCGGCGGCCTGGAGCCTCACCGGCCAGCAGCGCGAGGCCCAGGCCGGCGTCGACGTGGGCGCCGACCGGGTCGCCGTGGTCGCCGCCCCTCGCCGTCCCCGACCTGCTCGCCGCCACCGCCGCGGCCGACCCGGACGGGCGGTGGGCGATGGCCGCCACCGAGCGCAGGGTCGACGAGCGCCCCGAGGCCTCGCTGCTCGCCGTCGACTCCGACCGTCTCGACGCCGTCGTGGCCAGACTGCCGCGCGGGTCGGCCCTCCCCACCGGCACCGGCGCCCGGCTCGTGCCCGACGACGTCGTCGCGCCGCTGACGGTGCGCGGGACGCGCTTCGACGTTCGCGCGGGCCTGGTCGCCGACACCGCCGACTTCACCCTGCACCTGTTCGTGCGGGGCACCACGGCGGCCGGCGAGATGCTCGCCGTCGACCTCGGCGCGCCGCAGCCCGACGCCGGTCCGCTGTCCGCCACCGCACCGGCCTGCGCCGACGGCTGCACCATCAGCCAGCTCGTGCTGGTGCGACGCGCAGGCGTGGGCTCGACCGCGGGCCTGCTCACCCTCGGTCCGTTGTCGGTCGACGGCGTGGAGGTCGACGGGCTGGTTCCCCGCGACTGGCGGCCCGCGCGCACCGACGAGCGGGCGGTCGACTCCAGCACCATCGGGACCGTGGAGCCGTTCCCGGACGGGTTGGCGCTGAGGTTCTCGGCGTCCCCGTCGGCCAGCCCGGGCGTGGTGCGGCGCGACGTCCCGTCGGCGCTGCCCGCCGTCGTCGTCACCGGGACGCCGCTGCGGCCGGTCGGCGTCCGCCGGCTCGCCCGCGGCACCGGCCTCGACGGCGGCGAGATCAACCTCGAGGTGGTCGGCGAGACCGCCACGGTGCCGCGGATCGTGGCCGGCGCCCTGGTCGACCTCGACCTGGCGTCGCGGCTGGAGCCGCCCCGCACCGACCGCGCTGAGCGGCAGGTCTGGCTCGGGCCGGACGCCCCGCCCGACGCCGTGCAGCGGCTCGAGGACGCCGGTCTGGACGTGCGGGAGGTCCGCACCCGGGCCGATCGCCGGGCCGAGCTGGACGCGAGCGAGCCGGCCCGGGCGCTGCTGCTGCTGCTCGGGGTCGGCGGGGCCGTGCTGCTCGTCGGCGCGTGCGGTGTCGCGACGGCGCTCGCCGCGACCGCCCGCCGCCGGCGCTCGGAGGGCGCCGCCCTGCGGGCGATGGCGGTGTCTGCACGCACCGTGCGCCGGATGGCGCGGATCGAGGACGCCCTCGTGCTGCTGCCCGGTCTGGTGGTCGGCGCGGTGGTCGCGAGCCTGGTCGCCGCGACGTCCGGCCCCGTCCTCGCCGCCGTGACCGGCGCGAGCGACGCGGTCGCGGGGCAGACGACCGCCGACGCCCTCTGGTGGCCGGTCGTCGCGGTCGCCGCGGGCACGGGCGTGCTGATGGCGCTGGTCGCCGTCTCGGTGGCGGGGCCGCTGCGGCGGCGCGACGTCGAGGGTGCGATGCGGGGTCCGACGTGAGCGTCACCCGCGCCGCCGGCAACGGGGCCGACGTGCGCCTGGAAGGCGTGGTGCACATCTACACCGACGCCTCGGGCGCCGACGTCGTCGCGCTGCGCGGCGTCGACCTCGAGGTCTCCCCCGGCGAACGGGTCGCCCTGCTCGGCCCCTCGGGCGCCGGCAAGTCGACGCTGCTCACGCTCCTCGGCGGGTTGGCGCGAGCCAGCGCCGGACGCGTGCTGCTGGACGGGGACGACCTGCGGACGCTCTCCCCGGCGCGGCTGACCCGGCTGCGCGCGGGCCGCGTCGGCACCGTGCTCCAGGGCTCGGGGCGCAACCTGCTGCCCTACGCGACGCCCGCCCAGAACGTCGCCTTCGCCCAACGGGCCGTGCCGCGACGGCGGCGGCGCACCCTGCCCCGTCCGGTCGAGCTGCTCGACGCCCTCGACCTCGCCGACCTCGCGCACCGTCCGCTGCGCGGCCTCTCCGGCGGCCAGCTGCAGCGGGTGGCCGTGGCGGCGGCCCTGGCGAACGGTCCCGGCCTGCTGCTCGCCGACGAGCCGACCTCGCAGCTCGACGCCGGCCAGCGCACGCACGTGCTCGACCTCGTCGACGCCGCCTGCTCGCGCTGGGGCACCACGGTGCTCGTCGTGACCCACGACCCGGAGGTGGCCGTCCGGTGGGGACGCACCGTGACGATCCGCGACGGCCGCGTCGGGGCGGAGGGACGGCACGGCCACGACCTCGCCGTCGTGGGCGCCGACGGCTCGGTGCAGCTGCCCGACCGGCTGCGCGGCGGCTGGCCGGCGGGCACGCTGGTCGACGTCCAGGAGGTCGACGACGACCTGGTGCTGCGCCGGTTCGACCAGGGCGGGGGTGAGCAGCCGTGACCCCGCCCCTGGTGCTGGCGGCGGCGGACGTGCACGTGCGGCGCGCCGGACGCGATGTGCTGCAGCAGGTCTCGGTGCAGGCCCGCGGTGGCCGGATGCTCGCCGTCGTCGGCCCGTCCGGGTCGGGCAAGACCACCCTGCTCGGCGTGATGTGCGGTCTCGTGCGCGCCGATGCCGGCACCGCCCGGCTCGGCGACGAGCAGGTCGACGGCTCCACCGCCCAGCGGGCCCGGTTCGGGTTCCTGCTGCAGACCCACGCGCTGCTGCCGGTGCTCACCGCGTCCGAGAACGTCGAGGTGGCGCTGCGCGCCCGGGGCCGGCGTCCCGACGACGCGGCGGCGGCCGCGCTCGAGGTGCTCGAGGAGGTCGGGCTGTCCGAGCACGCCGACCGCCTGGTCGAGAAGCTCTCCGGCGGCCAGCAGCAGCGGGTGGCGCTGGCCCGGGCGCTCGTCGCGCGACCCGAGGTGATCCTGGCCGACGAGCCCACGTCCGAGCTCGACGCCGCCACGCGCGACCGGATGGTCGACCTGCTCGAGGCCCACGCGCGGCTCGGTGCCGTCGTGGTGCTCGCGACGCACGACCCCGACGTGGCCGACCGGTGCGACGACCGGGTCGACCTGCACGACGGCCGCGTGCTGGCAGCCCCCTAGCCCGTCCCCCTCGCCGCTGCCCGTTTGCTCAGTTCAGTGCCAGACGTCGCACCGGGGTGGCAGATCTCCGCTACATCAGTGGCCCCACTGGCACTGAACTGGGCAAACGGACAGGGGCGTGAGCGGACGGGGCGTCAGGGGGACAGGTCGAGGCGCATCACCACGCGGCGGGGTGTGGCGCGGTGCACGACCCGCAGTCCGGCAGCCTCGAAGGTGGCGACGGTGCCGGGGTGCAGCTCCTCCGCGATCGCCGCCGTGGTGGTCATCGGGTACGCCTCGACGGCGCGGGCGCCGTGATCGCGCGCGAACGCGACGGCGGCGACGGCGAGCGCGCGGCTCACCCCCTGGCGCCGGTGGCCCGCACGCGCCAGCAGGCAGGTGACCGCCCAGACGCCCGGCTCCGCGCGGTCCTGCCGGCGCCCGGTCCAGGCCGCGTGCTGCCCGCGCACCAGGCCGGGGTAGGACGCGCGCGGTGCGACCGCGCACCACCCGACGGGCTCGTCGCCGCGGTACGCCACCAGCCCGGTCGTGGGGACGCCGTCGGACCCCTCGACCTGCTCACGCAGCCGGTCGGCGAGGACGTCCGGACCGCACGTCCCGAACGACTCCCCGCGCGCGAGCCGCAGCCGTTGGCACCAGCAGCGGGCCGACGTGCCGCGGGCGCCGAAGACGGCGCGCACGTCGTCCCAGCCGACGCGGTCGGCCGGGACGACGCGCACGTCCTCGCTCAGGGCTGCAGCAGCACGGCCACCGTGCGCCCGGGCACGGTCACCGTCCCGGTCGCGGACGACCAGGTGGTCTGCTTCACGACCGGGTCCGACCCGTCGGCCTGGACGGGCGACAGCGACAGCGTGGCGCCGGCCAGACCCGGGACCTGCTGCTGCACACCGCCCGGCAGGGTGTTGAAGACCACCAGCGCGCCGCGCAGCCGCGGGTCGACGTCGGCGCCGACGGTGTCGTCGACGCGCATCACGACCACGCCCGGCGTGGCCGCCGCCGTGCCGCTGAGCGGGAACGACACCTTCTGCTGGATCAGGTCGGCCTCGCCGAGCCGGAGCAGCGGCGTCTGCGTGCGCAGCCGCAGCAGGTCCTGCGCGTGGGCCGACGCCTGCATCACCTCGTCCGCGGTCGGCTTCAGTGACGGGTCGGCGAGCAGCGGACGCTGGTACACCCACTTGGCCTCGTTGTCGGGGGCCGGCGGCAGGCCGCGGCCGAAGCCGTTGTCCTCCCCCGTCCAGTCGAGGGTGTTGAACCAGTCGCCGGAGTCGTAGCTGTTGCGGTCGAGCGACTTGCTGCGCAGCAGGTCGGCGCCCGCGTGCCAGAACGACGGCGTCTGCGACAGCGTCGTGGTGGCGAGCGACAGCGTGTTCATCCGGATCCGCTCGTCCATCGGCGTGCTCTGCGGCAGCTTGTAGGTCAGCGTGTCCCAGAGCGTCTCGTTGTCGTGGGCGTCGACGTAGGTGACGACCTCGACCGGCTGGTCGGCGTAGCCGGCGGGCGAGCCGTTGTAGCTCACCTCGTCGCCGCGGACGAGAACGCCCGCGGTGCTGGTGAACTCGTAGGCCCGCAGGTTGCCGGCGAGGCCGAGCTGCACCAGGTCGGTGGCGTTGGCCTGACGCGCGGCCTCGGTGTCGGCCGGGTTGGCCCCGGTGTCGCCGTTCGGGTCGCCGAACAGCCCGGTGCCGAAGCCCTGGACGCGGGGGTTCTCGTCGAACGGCCCGCCACCGCGGACGGCGTCGCGCAGCCGGTCCGAGAACGTGCCGATGCCGGTGCCGCCGAGCTGACCCTGGGTGGCCTGCTCGAACCGGGCGTTGCTCGCCACCTCGCCGAAGTTCCAGCCCTCGCCGTACAGGTAGATGCTCTTCCCGTCGACACCGTCCTCCGCGAGCGTCAGCCGGTCGAGCGCGGCCCGCACGTCGAGCATGTTCTGCTTCGAGTGGTGGCCCATCAGGTCGTAGCGGAAGCCGTCGACCTTGTAGTGCCTGGCCCACAGCACGGTGGCGTCGACCATCGCCTTGCCCGCCATGGCGTGCTCGGTGGCGATGTTCTGGCAGCAGGTCGACGTCTCGACCGCCCCGGTCTCGGCGTTCAGCCGGTGGTAGTAACCGGGCACGACCTTGTCGAGCACGGACGTCTCGGCCTGGCCGGAGCTCGAGGTGTGGTTGAACACCTTGTCGAGCACCACGCGCAGGCCGTCGGCGTGCAGCGCCCCGACCATCGTGCGGAACTCGGCGACCCGCGCCCCGCCGTGCGCCGTGGTGGCGTACGACCCCTCGGGCGCCATCCAGTGGTACGGGTCGTAGCCCCAGTTGAACCCGTCGCGCGCGGCGACCGCGGCGACGCACGCCTGCTGCTGCTCGGAGTCCGGCGGCAGGGCGGCGAGGTCGCAATCGGGCACGGCCTGGGCCGAGCGGTCCTCCTCGATCGAGGTGATGTCGAACGTCGGCAGCAGGTGCACGGTGTTGAGGCCGGCGTCGGCCAGCGTCCGCAGGTGCTCCCGGCCGTCGCCCTCGTCGGCGAACGCGAGGTAGGTGCCCCGGTGCGCCTCGGGCACCGTCTCGTCACCGATGGAGTAGTCGCGCACGTGCAGCTCGTAGATCGAGGAGTCGACGGCGCGCTCCAGCTCCGGCGAGGGCGTGGTGCGCCACTGCTGCGGCGCCCACGCCGGGTCCGCGAGGTCGACGGCGACCGAACGGGTCGAGTTCAGCGTGAGGCCCACCGAGTACGGGTCGGTGACGCGGTTGACCTCGACCTGCCCGGTCGTCGGCGCGTACACGGTGACCTCGTAGAGGTACTCCATGTCCTTCCACCGCGGCAGGCCCTGCGCCGACCACACGCCGTGCCGGTCGCGCGTGGTCTGCACGCGGCGGGGCTCGGCCTTCTCGGGACGGAAGACCAGCAGGTCGACGTCCTTGGCCGTCGGTGCCCAGATCGCGTAGGTGGGGACGCCCTGCCGCCAGGTCACGCCGAGCGGGCGCGTCGAGGCCTTCGGGTACAGGTCGTCGAGCACGCCCGGCACCTGCACGCCGCTCGCGTCGAGCAGCGGGCCGGCGGGGTCGTACTGGGCGACGGCCAGCTGGCCGGTGAGCCACTCGCCCGCCGACCGCGCCGACCTCCGGTCGAGCCGCAGCGCGAGGTACCCGTCCAGGTGCGGGAACCGTTCGACGACCTCCGCCGGCAGACCGGCCGGGTCGACCGTCAGCGGGACGCTGCTGCCGCCGGTGACCGCCTCGGCGTCGAGCCCCAGCCCGCCCTCGGGCGCCTGGTGCAGCCGCCAGCGCAGCGCCTGCGGCTCCGCACCAGCCGGCACCGCCGAGGCGGGCCACGCCAGCAGGTCCTTCGTGAGCCAGTGCGCCTTCGCCTGGCCCAGGTCGCCGACCCCGGCCTGGTCCCCGACCGTGATGGTCAGGACGTGGGTCGCGAGGTCGTAGCTGAACCAGGTGACCTCGCCCGCGACCGCGTCGAAGGCGTAGTTCGAGCCGCCGGCGGCACCGCCGACGCCGTAGTTCTCGTCCCACGAGCGGCCGTGGGCGACCTTCACCTCGTGCCGGCCCGTGGGCAGCTGCGTGGTGCCGAACGAGTAGGTGCCGTCACCGTCGGTGTCGATCATCCAGCCGTTCATGCAGGCCGGGTCCCAGTCCGCCGCGCACCCGAGCTCGGTCTGCAGCGACCCGGGCAGCGTGATGATCGGCCCCTGCGCCGTCGACGTCGCGTAGTGGCGGGCGTGCTCGTAGTAGAACGTCACCGGCGACCCGTCGGCGGTGTAGGTGATGTTCTGGCCGTCGCGCACGCCGCCGGCGCCGTAGTTCTCGGCCCACGAGCGGTTCAGCGCGGCCTTGTAGTCGTAGTCGCCTGCGGGGAGGGAGTACTCGCCGCTCCACACGTCACCGTCGGGGTCCGGCGCGAGCTGGCCCTGCTCGCAGCCGGGCTCCCAGTCGCCGCCCGCGCCGGAGATCGCTTCGGCGCACCCCATCTCGGAGCCGTGGCTGCCGGGCACCGAGACCGCGTCGGGCTGGTCGACCGGTGCGACCACGCCGCCGTCGTCACCGGGGCCCGCGCCACCACCACCGGCGGGCGGGGCCGGGACGCCGACGACGGCCGACGTGCTGTCGGCCGAGCGCTTGCCTGCGAGGTCCTCGAGCACCGTCCGGTACTCCAGCAGCGTCCCCGCCGGGTAGGCGTCGGCGTCGTGGAAGACGCGGTACGGCGCGTTGTCGTCGGTGCCCAGGTAGGTCCAGTCCTGCGTACCCACCGGACGCACCGCGAACGACACCTCGGCCCACTCGTTCGACGGGACGGACGCGGCCACCTCGGCCCGGCCACCCACGACGCCGCCGGGGGGCGTGGTCGCGTAGACCGCGGGTGCCTGGCCGGTGGCCCGCAGCGTGCTCTGGGACTTGAACACCCGCACCGACAGCGGCCCGACGGTGACGTCGACGCGGCCCTCGGCGTCGGACACCACGCGGGAGCCGCCGCCGTGGATCGGGTGGAACCTCGCGTCCGGCGCGTACGTGGCGATCTCGGCCGTGCGGGGCTCGGTGGAGTTGTTGGCCACCACCAGGTACTCGACCGGCTTGCGGTCGCGGGAGATGCGGCTGAACGCGAAGATCCCGGCCTCGGACGAGGCGTAGCGGTGCACCTGGGTGCCGTCGGCCAGCGCCGGGTGGCGCTTGCGCAGCTGCGCCAGCGACGAGATCGACTGGTACAGCGGGTGATCGGTGTCGTAGCGCTCGCGCGACCCCGACTCGCCGCCGATCACCGGGTTGTCGTTGTACGACTCCACCTGGCTCGCGAACAGCGTCTCGCGGGCGTCCTTGTCGCCGCCGTCGCCGACCAGCCCCTGCTCGTCGCCGTAGTACACGACGGGCTGGCCGCGGGTGAGGTACATCAGCTCGTGCGCGAGGACGTCGCGGTCGAGCAGCTCGTCGCCGGTCGCGCCGCGGTCGGCGAGGAACTTGCCGATCCGCCCCATGTCGTGGTTCCCGAGGAACGTGGGCAGCTGGTAGGCGTTGGAGTCGGCGTCGGTGTAGTAGTCGTCACCGGCGTACAGGTCGCGCATACCCGTGGTGGGCTCGCCGGCGGCGAAGTCGACGGCGCGGCTCTGGAACCCGAAGTCGATCGTCGCCTGGAGCGTGCCCTCGGTGGTGTACCGGCTCATGAACTCGGGGTTGCTGTCGTACACCTCGCCGAACATGAAGAAGTCGTCGTTGCCGGCCTCGCTCGCCGCCTCCAGCACCCGCGGCGAGAAGTCCTGCCAGAACTCCATGTTCACGTGCTTGACGGTGTCGATGCGGAAGCCGTCGATGCCGAACTCGGCCCAGGTCGAGTAGATCTCGCCCATGCCGTCGACCACGTCGGGGTGCTCGGTGAACAGGTCGTCGAGGCCGATGAAGTCGCCGTACTCGCTGGACTCGCCGGCGAAGGTCGAGTCGCCGCGGTTGTGGTAGAGCGTGGGGTCGTTCAGCCACGCCGGCACCTTCACCGTCTCGTCGGCCTCGGACCGGAAGACCGGCGTGTACGGGAACGACACCTGCGGGTCGAGCTCGGGGAAGGTGTCGGTGCCCGCGTAGGTGCGGTCGTCGAACTCCACGCCGGCCGCGTCGCGGTACGGGGCGGTCGCCTTGTCGACGTAGGAGTACTGGCCCTCCTCGTAGTCGATGACGTCGGCGGTGTGGTTGGTGATGATGTCGAAGAACACCTTCATGCCGCGGTCGTGCGCCAGGTCGATGAGCTCCTCCATCTCCTCGTTCGTGCCGAGGTGGGGGTCGATCTGGGTGAAGTCGGTGATCCAGTAGCCGTGGTACCCGGCGCTCGCGTCGGCGCCCGCGCCCTGCACCGGCCGGTTCTTGAACGACGGCGTCAGCCAGATCGCGGTGGTGCCCAGCGACTCGATGTAGTCGAGCCGGTCGATGATCCCGGCCAGGTCGCCACCGTGGTAGAAGCCCTTGTCGGTGGGGTCGAAGCCGGTCGAGAGCCGGTCGCCCTCGAGCCCGCCCAGGTCGTTCCCGGTGTCGCCGTTGGCGAACCGGTCGGCCATCACGAAGTAGAAGCGCTCCTGGGTGAGCGGCTCGCGCAGCGACCCGCGGGCCAGGTCGGCGTCCTCGGGCTCGCTCGGACCGGACAGCGCGGTGGGACGGAAGCCGACCAGGTGCGTCGCGTGGTCGTAGACCACCTCGACCGACGCCGGGCCCTGGAGCACGAGCGGGATGTTCGCGCCGTCGGCCACGCCGCCGGCACCGTAGTTCTCGGTCCAGCCCCCGCCCACGGCGATCTTCAGCTCGTACTCGCCGGCCGGGACGTCGAAGGTGCGGCTGAACAGCGTGCCGCCCGCCGGGTCGAGCGCGGTGGCGGCGCAGTCCGGCTGCCAGTCGTCGGAGCACCCGAGCTCGGCCTGCGCCGAGCCGGCGAGCACCACCTGGGTGGGCACCGGGGTGTGGTCGGCGGTGGCCGCCGGCGGCAGCGCCGCGAGCAGGCCGGCCGCCAGGGCCGGGGCGAGGAGCGCGGTCAGGCGCAGACGGGCGGGGCGACGAGCCATGACGCACTCCAGGGTGGACGCCGGTGTCCGGAAGAGCCGGGGGAACCCGAGAAACGTACGCCGCGACGCCCGCAAAGGGAAGACTTCTGTTGCAAGAAGTTGCAACAGCTCTCCCCGGACGGATCGCCTCAGCGCGCCCGCTGCACCCGTCCCTCGTCCCAGACCGGCTCGGGTGCCTCCTCGACCCGGCCGTCGGCGCGGAACACCAGGAACCGGTCGAAGCCGCGGGCGAACCAGCGGTCGTGGGTGACGGCGACCACCGTGCCCTCGAAGGCGTCCAGCCCGGTCTCGAGCGCCTCCGCGGAGTCGAGGTCGAGGTTGTCGGTCGGCTCGTCGAGCAGCAGCAGCGTGGCTCCGGACAGCTCGAGCAGCAGGATCTGCATCCGCGCCTGCTGCCCGCCCGACAGCGAGTCGAAGGACTGCTCCGCGGCGCCCGCCAGCCCGTACCGGTCGAGCACGCGGCTCGCCTGCTCGCGGCCCATGCCCGCCCGGTGCTCGTCGCCGCGGTGCAGGATCTCCAGCAGCGTGCGGCCGGCCAGGTCCGGACGCGTGTGCGTCTGCGCGAACCACCCGGGCCGCACCCGCGCACCGAGCCGCACCGCACCGGTGTGCGCGACCGGCACCACCACGACCTCCCCGACCGGACGGTGCGCCCCCGCAAGCGGGAGGTGCCCCCGGACGTCCGGGTCGCTCCCGCCGGCCGCCAGCAGCCGGAGGAAGTGCGACTTCCCGGAGCCGTTCGACCCCAGCACCGCCACCCGGTCGCCGAACCAGATCTCGGCGTCGAAGGGGTCCATCAGCCCGGTGAGCCCGAGACCCTGCGCCACGACGGCGCGCTTGCCGGTGCGGCCGCCGCGCAGACGCATCGACACCTTCTGCTCGACCGGACGCTCCTGGGGTGGCCCGGCCTCCTCGAAGCGCCGCAGCCTGGTCTGGGCCGAGCGGTACTGCGAGGCCATGTCGGCGTTGTAGGACGCCTTCTGCTTGTACCGCAGCATCAGGGCGCGCAGCTTGGCGTGCTCCTCGTCCCAGCGGCGGCGCAGCTCGTCGAGCCGGTCGCCGCGGGCCTCGCGGGCGGCGTGCCAGGTGGCGAACGGGCCGGGGTGCACCCACACGGTGCTGCCCGCGGCGCCCGGCTCGAGGGTGGCCACCCGGGTCGCCACCTGGCCGAGCAGCTCGCGGTCGTGGCTGACGAGCAGGACGGTCTTGGGGCTGTCGAGCAGGCGCTGCTCGAGCCACTGCTTGCCCGGGACGTCGAGGTAGTTGTCGGGCTCGTCGAGCAGCAGCACCTCGTCCGGCCCGCGCAGCAGCGCCTCGAGCACGAGCCGCTTCTGCTCGCCGCCCGACAGCGTGCGCACCTCGCGCCAGCGGGCCCGCTCCCACGGCACGCCGAGCGCGGCCACCGTCACGGTGTCCCACAGCGTCTCGGCCTCGTAGCCACCCGCGTCGGCGTAGTCGGCCAGGGCGTGGGCGTAGGCCATCTGCAGCGGCTCGGTGTCGTCGTCCATGAGCGCCAGCTCGGCCTCGTCGACCGCCTGCACCGCAGCCCGCAGCGCCGGCGGCGCGACGCCCACGAGCAGGTCGCGCACCGAGGTCTCGTCGCGCACCGAGCCGACGAACTGGCGCATCACCCCGAGCCCGCCGCTGCGGGTGACGGCGCCGCCGTGCGCGGCCAGGTCGCCCGCGACGATCCGCAGCAGGGTGGTCTTGCCGACGCCGTTCGGGCCGACGAGGGCGGTGCGCGTGCCGTCACCGACGCGCAGCGACACCTCGTCCAGCAGCGGCCGGCCGTCCGGCAGCGAGAACGAGACCGCGTTGACGTCGACGTGGCCCATGCGACCACTGTGCCGTCCCCGCCGCCGGACCGGACAGCCGGTTTCCACCGGCGCAGCCAGGTCAGCGCGCCAGGAAGTCCAGGACGGTCGCGGCGAACAGCGGTGAGTCGGTGATGTCGTAGTGCGTGGTGCCCGGCAGGATCGCCAGCGCGTGCCCGCCGTCGGGGCGGCCCTCGCCGCCCCAGCCGCCGTCGCGCTGCCCGCCACCGAGCAGGCCGAACACCTCGACGAAGTGGCTCGGCGGCGCCATGTCGGCGTCGGCCGCCATGACCAGCGTGGGCACCTGCAGCCCCCGCACGTCCTCGGTGAGGTCGAACGGGACGGCCATCGCCGCGCCGATCTTGTCGAGCAACCTCCCGAAGTCCTCGGGCCGTGGCGCCACCCGCTGGTACAGCTCGTGCATCGGGGTGTCCTTCATGAACGGCTCGGCCGCGGCGCTCACCTGGGCCTGCTGCTCGCGCATCTCGGGGTAGATGGCGTCGGAGCGGATGTTCGCCGAGCAGGCCACCAGGCGCCCGACCAGACCGGGGTGCCGTACGGCCACCTGCAGCGCGACACCGCCACCGAGCGAGTACCCCACCACGGCAGGCCGGTCCAGGCCCAGGTGCGCGATCAGCGCGGCGACGTCGTCGGCCATCAGCCCCTTGTCGAGCGGACGGTCGACGTCGGCGGTGCGGCCGTGACCCTGCAGGTCGACCAGCACGACCCGGTGGTGCGCGGTCAGGGCCGGCAGCAACGGAGCGAAGGCCTCGCCCGACATCAGCCCGCCGTGCAGCAGCACGAGCGGCGGCCCGTCGCCGTGGCTCTCGTGGTAGAGGCTGATGCCGTTGACGTCGGCGTACGCGCCGCCGCCGAAACGCTCGCTGCCCCAGGTGGTCTCGCTCATCGCCGCGCTCCAGATCTGTTGTCGGTCAGGCCCTCTCGGGCATCACGACAGAGAAGACCAGGACGGTCGCGCGAACTCATCGCACGGTCAGGGACGGTCCTCGTCGACGATGTGGACGGCCGCCTCCTCGGCGCTCGCCGCGCCGCCGTCGATGCCGACGTCGCTCGCGACCGAGTCCTTCTCGACGTCCTCGTGGGCGCCCTCGTCGGGTGCGACCAACCGGCCCGCGCGCACGTCGCCGACCTGGTCGTCGATGACCTCGCCGTCGGTGTCGGTGGCGTCGCCGATGCCGTCGCCGCGCTCGGCCTCGCGGTCCCAGACGTCGGGCTCCTCCTCGGCGAGGCGCTCCTCGAGCGTCTCGCCCTCCTCGGCGTTCATCGGGCGCTCGGGCGGCGACCAGCTGGTGTCCTGGATCTGGTCGGTGTCGGGCGACCCGATCGCGTTGTCGTAGTCCGGCAGGGACTCGCCGGGCTGGTCGGGGTCACCCTCGGGCTGGTACACGTCGTCGGAGATCTCGCTCATCCCCCGACCGTGCCACGCACGGCCCGGGCCCGCGACCGCAGTCAGGACGAGCGGCCCAGCAGGTCCTCGAGCGAGGCCAGGTCGGGGTCGCGCAGGCCGGCGGCGTCGTGGCGCCACCAGACGTCCGGGTACACCACCCGGCCGGTCATCCAGGGCTCCCAACCGTCCAGCAGCGCCACCTGGAAGGCGCCGTCCGGCGTCCGCGCGCTCGCCGGGGCGAAGCCGCGAGCGCTCGCCCGCTCGAACCCACGGGACCCGTAGTAGCGCGGGCTGCCCTCGAGGAGCACGCCACGGCACCCGCGCCCCTGGCCCGCTCCAGCGCCGCGGCCACCAGCGTCGTGCCGACACCCTCGCCCTGCTGCGCCGGCCGCACCGACAGCGGGCTCAGCAGCAGCACCTCGACGAGGGCGCGGCGGGCGTCGACCCAGGCGTGGCTCAACCCGACGTGGCCCACGACGACGCCGTCGTGCTCGGCCACCAGCGAGGCGCGCACCAGGCCCGCCGCCTGCAGGTCGGGCCACAGCGCGGCGACCTGCTCGCCCTCGTCGCCGAACGCGGCGCGCACGACCTCGAGCACCGCGGGGGCCTCGTCGGGACGCGCGTCCCTCGTCGTCGTCACAGCGCCTCCCGGACGGCCCGGGTCGTGCGCGCCCGCTCGGCCAGCTCGGCGTCCGGCGGGTACACGACCTCCTCGAGCGAGAGCCCGTGCGCCGGCATCACCACGACCGCCGGGTCGCGACGCCGCGACGCCAGCACCTGCGCCGGCCAGCCGACGTCGCGGCGGCCCTCGCCCACCGGGACCACGGCCCCGACCAGGAACCGCACCATCGAGTGGCAGAACGCGTCGGCGACCACGGTCGCCTCGAGCACCCCGTCGTCGGCGCGCTCCCAGCGGTACCGCAGCAGCGTGCGCACCGTGGAGCGCCCGTCGCGCGCCTTGCAGAACGCGGCGAAGTCACGCAGCCCCTCGAGCCCGCGGGCGGCGGCGTCCATCGCCTCGACGTCCAGCAGGTCCCGGACCACGACGGTGTCACGACGGCGGAGCGGGTCGGCGGCGCCGGGGCGGTCCTGCACGCGGTAGCGGTAGCGGCGCGACAGCGCGGAGAACCGGGCGTCGAAGCCCTCGGGGGCGACCGACACCCGCCGGACGACGACGTCGTCCGGCAGCACGCCGTTCAGCCGGGTGACCGCGGCGTCCTCGGGGGGACGGTCGGACCGTCCGGGCACCGCAGCCCAGCCGGCCGGGTCGACGTCGACGTGGCAGACCGCGCCGCGGGCGTGCACGCCGGCGTCGGTGCGCCCCGCGACGGTCAGGTGCACCGAGGGCACCCGCAGCACGGTCGTCAGCGCCGAGGCCAGCACCTCCTCGACGGTGCGCCGCCGGGGCTGCGCGGCCCACCCGGAGAACCCGGTGCCGTCGTAGGCGAGGTCGACCCGCAGCCGCACCGACGACGAGAGCCCGGCACCCCCCGTCGCTGGGGGTGCCGGGCTCTCGCACGTCGTTCACCTCAGCGCGGACGCGAGGCTCAGGCCTTGCTGCCGGACTCGTCGATCGCCTCGGTGGCCTCGTCCTCGGCGGCGTCGGCCGCGGCAGCGGCCTCGGCGGCGTCGTCGCTGCCCGGGGCGGCGTCCTGCGCGTCCTCGGCCCGGGCCTCGGCCTCGGCGGCGGCGTCGACCGCGGCCTCGGCGTCACCGGACTCGTTGGCCTCCTCCGCGGCGGCCTCGGCGGCCTCCGCCTCGGCCGCGGCCGTGGCGGCCGCCGTCGAGCCCTGGGAGTCCTTGGCGGCCCGCCGGGTGGCGGCCTCGGCCTCGGACACGGTGGCCTTCTTCGCCAGCGGCTCGAGCACCAGCTCGATCACGGCCATCGGCGCGTTGTCGCCCTTGCGGGGGCCGATCTTGGTGATGCGGGTGTAGCCGCCCTGGCGCTCGGCCATGGCCGGCGCGATCTCGGTGAACAGGAAGTGCACGACGGACTTGTCGCGCACGACCGTCATCACCCGGCGCCGCGAGGCGAGGTCGCCCCGCTTGGCGAAGGTGATCAGGCGCTCGGCCAGCGGACGCAGCCGCTTGGCCTTGGCCTCGGTGGTGGTGATCGAGCGGTGGTCGAACAGCTGGGTGGCCAGGTTGGCCAGCATCAGCCGCTCGTGCGCCGGACCGCCGCCGAGCCGCGGACCCTTGGTGGGGGTAGGCATGGGTTCTCAGTCTCCTCGGTGTGGGCCCCTGCTGGCGCAGCGACCCGGGTCAACGGACCGGACGGTCAGTACTGCTCGTCCTCGACGTAGGTCGTGTCGTCGTCGTAGCTGTCGACGACCGCGCTCGGGTCGAACCCGGGCGGGCTGTCCTTGAGCGCCAGGCCCATCCCGACGAGCTTGGCCTTGACCTCGTCGATCGACTTCGCGCCGAAGTTGCGGATGTCGAGCAGGTCGGCCTCGCTGCGGGCCACGAGCTCGCCCACGGTGTGGATGCCCTCGCGCTTGAGGCAGTTGTACGAGCGGACCGTCAGGTCGAGCTCCTCGATCGGCAGCGCCAGGTCGGCGGCCAGGGCCGCGTCGGTCGGCGAGGGGCCCATGTCGATGCCCTCGGCCTCGACGTTGAGCTCGCGCGCCAGGCCGAACAGCTCGACCAGGGTCTTGCCGGCGGACGCCATGGCGTCGCGCGGCTGGGTCGACTGCTTGGTCTCGACGTCGACGACGAGGCGGTCGAAGTCGGTGCGCTGCTCGACGCGGGTCGCCTCGACCTTGTACGTCACCTTGAGCACGGGCGAGTAGATCGAGTCGACCGGGATGCGGCCGATCTCGGCGTCCCCGGACTTGTTCTGGACGGCCGAGACGTAGCCGCGGCCGCGCTCGACGGTCAGCTCCATCTCGAGCTTGCCCTTGCCGTTGAGGGTGGCCAGGTGCAGGTCGGGGTTGTGCACCTCGACGCCGGCCGGCGGGGCGATGTCGGCGGCCGTGACGGCGCCGGGGCCCTGCTTGCGCAGGTACATCACCACGGGCTCGTCGTGCTCGGACGACACGACCAGGCCCTTGAGGTTCAGGATGATCTCGGTGACGTCCTCCTTGACCCCGGACAGGGTGGAGAACTCGTGCAGCACGCCGTCGATGCGGATGCTCGTGACCGAGGCACCCGGGATCGAGGAGAGCAGCGTGCGGCGCAGGGAGTTGCCGAGGGTGTAGCCGAAACCGGGCTCGAGCGGCTCGATGACGAACCGCGAGCGGTGCTCGGAGAGGGTCTCCTCGGACAGGGTGGGGCGCTGGGCGATCAGCACTGTGCTTCGTTTCCTTCCTTCGCAGGGCCCGCTATTTGACCCTGGCGGTGCCCCTCGCGGGGCAGCCGGCGCGGCATCGGTCCGCCGCACCGGTACGGGCTCCGGCGCCGTCCGCGGGGGACGGCGCCGGGCACCGGTCGATCAGTGGATCACTTCGAGTAGAGCTCGACGATCAGCTGCTCCTGCACCGCGGTGTCGATGACCTCGCGGGCGGGGAGGGCGTGCACCAGCACGCGCATCTTGTCGGCCTGCACCTCGAGCCACGCGGGGGTCGGACGCTCGCCGGCCTCGGCGCGGGCGATCACGAAGGGCGTCATCTCCCAGGACTTCTCCCGGACGGTGACGATGTCGCTCTCGCTCACCCGGAAGCTGGGGATGTCGACCTTGTGGCCGTTGACCAGGATGTGGCCGTGGCGCACGAGCTGGCGGGCCATGTCACGGGACTTGGCCATGCCCGCGCGGTAGACCACGTTGTCGAGGCGGGACTCCAGGATGCGCAGCAGGTTCTCACCCGTCTTGCCCTGTCGCCGGTTCGCCTCCTCGTAGTAGCCGCGGAACTGCTTCTCGAGGACGCCGTAGATGCGCGCGCACTTCTGCTTCTCGCGCATCTGCAGCAGGTACTCGGACTCCTTGGTGCGCGCGCGGCCGTGCTCACCCGGGGGGTAGGGACGCAGCTCGATCGGGCACTTCGGCCCGTCGCACTTGGAGCCCTTGAGGTAGAGCTTCATCTTCTCGCGGCGGCAGCGCTTGCAGTCGGCACCGGTGTATCGCGCCATGGTCGATCAGTCTCCTTCTTCTGCTCGGCCGGTCAGACGCGGCGACGCTTGGGCGGGCGGCAGCCGTTGTGCGGGCTGGGGGTGACGTCCTGGATGGACCCCACCTCCAGGCCGGTGGCCTGCAGCGAGCGGATGGCGGTCTCGCGGCCGGAGCCGGGACCCTTGACGAACACGTCGACCTTGCGCATGCCGTGCTCCTGCGCGCGGCGCGCGGCGGCCTCGGCGGCCATCTGCGCGGCGAACGGCGTCGACTTGCGCGAGCCCTTGAAGCCGACCTGGCCGGCCGAGGCCCACGAGATCACCGCACCGCTGGGGTCGGTGATCGAGACGATGGTGTTGTTGAACGTGCTCTTGATGTGCGCCTGGCCGTGGGAGACGTTCTTCTTCTCCTTGCGGCGCGGGCGACGCGCTCCGGAAGCCGTGCGGCTCTTGGGGGGCATGGGCTGGTTCTCTCCTGAAGGATCCGGGGTGCCCGCGCGGCGCTGCCGCGTGCGGGCGGGAAGGGTGGGCGCGTTCGGTCTGTCTCACGCGACCTGAGATGGACCTACTTGCGCGCGGCCTTCTTCTTGCCGGCGACGGTGCGCTTCGGACCCTTGCGGGTACGGGCGTTGGTCTTGGTGCGCTGGCCGCGGACGGGCAGCCCGCGGCGGTGCCGCAGACCCTCGTAGCAGCCGATCTCGACCTTGCGTCGGATGTCGGCGGCCACCTCGCGGCGCAGGTCACCCTCGACCCGGAAGTGCGCCTCGATGTAGTCGCGCAGGGCGACCTGCTCGGCCTCGGCCATGTCCTTGACCCGCAGGTCGGGGCTGATGCCGGTGCCGGCGAGTGCCTGCTGGGCGCGGGTGCGCCCGACGCCGTAGATGTAGGTGAGCGCGACCTCGAGCCGCTTGTCGCGGGGGAGGTCGACGCCGACGATGCGTGCCATCGGTGTGGTGTGTCTCCTGGATCGTCCGGAGGTCTGGAGCAGCACCGGTCCCGCCGGCCGGAACCGGTGGCGGGTCCCCGGCCTCCGGGCCGGGGGTGGCGTCCCACGCTGCGCCGGGGCGCTGGGCGGGGGTCGGGTGCTGCGGGTGGGGTGGTGCTGCGATCAGCCCTGGCGCTGCTTGTGGCGCAGGTTCTCGCAGATCACCATGACCCGGCCGTTGCGGCGGATCACCTTGCACTTGTCGCAGATCTTCTTGACGCTCGGCTGGACCTTCATGGCTGTCCCTCGATCACTTGTAGCGGTAGACGATGCGCCCGCGGGTCAGGTCGTACGGGCTCAGCTCCACCACCACGCGGTCCTCGGGGAGGATCCGGATGTAGTGCTGGCGCATCTTCCCGGAGATGTGCGCGAGGACCTTGTGCCCGTTGGACAGCTCGACGCGGAACATCGCGTTCGGGAGCGCCTCGACGACGCTGCCCTCGATCTCGATGACGCCGTCCTTCTTCGCCATGTCCTCCGCTAACTCTCGGTCGTTGCTCGTACGTGTCGAACCTCGGGCGGCACCCGCCTGCCGCAGGGGCGTGGCGGGACGGACCGTCTGGTTCACCGGTTGGTCGCACGTCGTGACGATCGTCCTGCCGCGCCGAACCAGCCGCGGGGACACGAGCAGGACGCAGGGTGCACGTGGACCGACAGATGAGTCTACGTCACCGGGACGCTGAGCACGAAATCGTGCACGGCGCCCTGCTCAGAGCGGGACGGGGACCACCCCGTGCGGGGCCAGGCCGGCGGCGCCGCCGTCGGGTGCGGTGAGCACCCACAGGCCGAGGTCGTGCACGGCCACGGTGTGCTCCCAGTGCGCCCCGCGCGAGCCGTCGTCGGACAGCACGGTCCACCCGTCGTCGCCCACCCGGGTGCCCCCGCCCCCGCGCACGCACATCGGCTCGATCGCCACGACGAGGCCGGCGCGCACCTTGGGGCCGCGCTCGCGGGTGCGGTAGTTCAGCACCTCGGGCGCCATGTGCATCGCGGTGCCGATCCCGTGCCCGGTGTAGCCGTCGAGGATGGCGAACCGCTCCCCCACCGAGTCCTCGACGGCGGCCCCGACGTCGCCGAGCGGGCGGCCGACGGCGAGCGCCGCGATGCCCGCCCAGAGCGCGTCGTGGGTGGCCCGGGACAGCGCGAGGTCGTCGGCGTCGGCCGCCTCCGGGCCGCCGACCACGAAGGTGACCGCCGCGTCGCCGTGCCAGCCGACGCCCTGCTCGTCGGGCACGACGGCGCCGCAGTCGACCGACACCAGGTCGCCGGGCTCCAGGAGGCGGGGGCCGGGGATGCCGTGCACCACCTCGTCGTTGACCGACACGCAGGTGACGGCCGGGAACGGCGGGTGGCCGTAGCCGAGGAAGTTCGACGTCGCGCCGGCGCCCTCGATCACGGCGCGGGCCGCGGCGTCGAGGTCGGCGGTGCTCGCGCCGGGCACGGCGGCGGCAGCGGCCGCCCGGAGCGCCTCGGCGACCACCAGGCCGGCCCGGCGCATCACCAGGATCTGGTCGCCGGTCTTGTACTGGATCTTCTCGCGGCCGAACACGGTGCGTCCGCGGTCAGGACGTCGCGGCGCCGGGCTCGCGCGCCTCGAGGGCCGCGAGCACGCGCTCGGCGACGGCGTCGACCTCGCCCATGCCGTCGACCTGCACGAGCAGCCCGCGCTCGCGGTAGGTCTCGACCAGGGGCGCGGTCTGCTCGGCGTACACCTGCTGGCGGGTGCGGATGACGTCCTCGGTGTCGTCGCTGCGCCCGTCGGTCTCGGCGCGCCTCAGCAGCCGCGCCACGACCTCGTCGGTGTCGACGGTGAGCTCGAGCACGTGCTGCAGCGGGTGGCCCTGCTCGATGAGGATCTCGTCGAGCTCGACGACCTGGGCCGCGGTGCGGGGGTACCCGTCGAGCAGGAACCCCTCGCGGGCGTCGGGCTGGCCGAGCCGGTCGCGCACGAGGTCGTTGGTGAGCTCGTCCGGCACGTACTCCCCGGCGTCGATGATCGACTTCACCTTCTGGCCCAGCGGCGTCCGGTCGCGGATGTTCGCGCGGAAGATGTCGCCGGTCGAGATGGCCGGGATGCCGAAGTGCTCGGCCACGCGCACCGCCTGGGTGCCCTTGCCCGCGCCGGGCGGGCCGAGGATGAGGAGGCGCATCAGCGCAGGAACCCTTCGTAGTGCCGCTGCTGCAGCTGGGACTCGATCTGCTTCACCGTCTCCAGTCCCACGCCCACGATGATCAGGATCGAGGTGCCGCCGAAGGGGAAGTTCTGGTTCGCGTTGACCAGCACCAGGGCGACGAGCGGGATGAGGGCGACGATGCCCAGGTACAGCGCTCCCGGGAGGGTGATCCGGGTCAGGATGTAGTCCAGGTACTCGGCGGTCGGCCGGCCCGCCCGGATCCCGGGGATGAAGCCGCCCACGCGCTTGATGTTGTCGGCCACCTCGTCGGGGTTGAACGTGATGGCGACGTAGAAGTACGTGAAGAAGACGATCAGCGCGAAGTACAGCGTGATGTACAGCGGGTGGTCGCCGGCGACCAGGGTGTTCTGGATCCACACCACCCAGTCGGCCGGGACCTCGCCGGGGGCGGGCGTGTTGAACTGCGCCACCAGCGCCGGCAGGTACAGCAGCGACGAGGCGAAGATGACCGGGATGACGCCGGCCATGTTGACCTTCATCGGGATGTAGGTGCTCGAGCCGCCGTACATGCGCCGGCCGACCATCTTCTTCGCGTACTGCACCGGGACCCGGCGCTGGGACTGCTCGACGAAGATGACCGCCGCGACGATGAACAGGCCGATCACGATGACCAGCGCCATGATCCCGTAACCGAGGTTCTCGTCGGTGCCGATCGCCCACAGCGAGCCGGGGAACCCGGCCGCGATCGAGGTGAAGATCAGCAGCGACATGCCGTTGCCGATGCCGCGCTCGGTGATCAGCTCGCCCATCCACATGATCAGGCCGGTGCCGGCGGTCATGGTGAGCACCATCAGGCCGATCACGACGATCGAGTCGTCGGGGATGACCGGGACCGAGCAGTTCGGGAACAGGTTGCCCGAGCGAGCCACCGCCACGTACGTCGTCGACTGCAGGATCGCCAGGCCGATGGTGAGGTACCGGGTGTACTGCGTCAGCTTCGCGGTGCCCTGCTGACCCTCCTTCTTGAGGGTCTCGAACCGCGGGATCACCACCGTCAGCAGCTGCACGATGATGCTCGCCGTGATGTACGGCATGATCCCCAGCGCGAAGATCGACAGCTGCAGCAGCGCGCCGCCGGAGAACAGGTTCACCAGGCCGAGCAGGTCGTTGGACTCCCCCGACGTGGCGGGGTCCAGGCAGGTCTGCACGTTGCCGTAGTCGACGCCCGGCGTCGGGATGAACGACCCCAGCCGGAACAGCGCCATGATGGCGAGGCTGAAGAGCAGCTTCCGCCGCAGGTCGGGCGTCTTGAACGCCCGCACGAATGCGCTGAGCACGTGAGGTCCTCCGTGACGGCCCGCACGGGCCTGGACAGTTGCTGTGACCTTACCCCGTGGGGCGGGACCGGTCGGTCCCCCTGGACCGCGGGCGAGTCACCTCCGGTGCCGGGCCCGTCCCGGGCCCGTTCTCGGCTGGCTCCGCCTGATGCCTTCGAACGGCTCCCGGGCCGTCCCGTCACCTCGACGGTCGTTCGGCCTGGCTCTCGACCCGGCCGGTGCCACGTCCGCGAGGTGACCTGACGCGGACGAGGCCCGGGCCGCTTCCGAGGACCTCAGGCGAAGCCAGTCGAGGAAGCGGTCCGGGCCTCGTCCACGCAGCGGAACCACGCGGGGTGCGACTCAGACGGTGGTGACGGACCCGCCGGCGGACTCGATCTTGTCCTTGGCCGAGGCCGAGGCCTTGTCGACGGTGACGTCGACCGTGACCGAGATGTCGCCGGTGCCGAGCACCTTGACCTTCTCGCCCTTGCGGACGGCGCCCTTGGCCACGAGGTCGGCGACGGTGACCGTGCCGCCCTCGGGGAAGAGCTCGCCGAGCCGGTCCAGGTTCACGACCTGGTACTCGGTGCGGAACGGGTTCTTGAACCCGCGCAGCTTCGGCAGCCGCATGTGCAGGGGGGTCTGGCCACCCTCGAAGCCGGCGGGCACCTGGTAGCGGGCCTTGGTGCCCTTGGTGCCGCGACCGGCGCTCTTGCCCTTGGAGCCCTCACCGCGACCGACACGGGTCTTCGCCGTCTTGGCGCCGGGGGCGGGGCGCAGGTGGTGGACCTTGAGGGCGTGGCCCTCGGTGGCGGCGGCCTCGGCCGTCGCCTTCTTCTTGGTGCTCGCCATGATCAGTCGACCTCCTCGACGGTCACGAGGTGCCGGACCGTCACGACCATCCCGCGGATCTCGGGACGGTCCTCCTTGACCACCACGTCACCGATGCGCTTCAGCCCGAGGCTGCGCAGGGTGTCGCGCTGGTTCTGCTTCCCGCCGATCTCCGAACGGGTCTGGGTCACCTTCAGTCGCGCCATCACGCACCTGCCCGGGCACGCAGCAGCGCGGCGGGGGCGACGTCCTCGAGCGGGAGCCCGCGGCGCGCGGCCACGGCCTCGGGACGCTCCAGGCCCTTCAGGGCCGCCACCGTGGCGTGCACGATGTTGATCGCGTTGCTCGAGCCGAGCGACTTGCTGAGCACGTCGTGGATGCCGGCGCACTCGAGCACGGCGCGCACCGGGCCACCGGCGATGACGCCGGTACCGGGCGAGGCGGGCTTGAGCATGACGACGCCGGCGGCGGCCTCACCCTGGATGGGGTGGGGGATGGTGCCCTGGATGCGGGGGACCTTGAAGAAGTTCTTCTTCGCCTCCTCCACACCCTTGGCGATCGCCGCGGGCACCTCCTTGGCCTTGCCGTAGCCGACGCCGACGGTGCCGTCGCCGTCGCCCACCACGACGAGCGCGGTGAAGCTGAAGCGGCGGCCGCCCTTGACGACCTTGGCGACGCGGTTGATGGTCACGACCCGCTCGACGTACTGGTTCTTGTCGGCGTCGCGCCCCCCGCGGTTGTCGCGGTCGCGGCCGCCACCCCGACGGTTGTCGCGGTCGTTGCCGCCGGCGGGGCCGCTGTTCGTGGCTCCCGCACCTCGGCGCTGGGGTCCAGGCATGTTCTGTGTCCCTGTCTCTTGGTCGGTCGGGCCGTCAGAGGGCGAGCCCGCCTTCGCGGGCCCCCTCGGCGACGGCGGCCACACGGCCGTGGTAGCGGTTGCCACCGCGGTCGAAGACCACGGTGTCGATGCCGGCGGCCTTGGCGCGCTCGGCCACGAGCTCGCCCACCCTCTTGGCCTTGGCGGTCTTGTCGCCGCCGTCGGCGCGCAGGTCGGCCTCCATGGTCGAGGCGCTCGCGATCGTCCGGCCGACGGTGTCGTCGACCACCTGGACGAACAGGTGCCGCGTGGAGCGGTTGACGACCAGGCGCGGACGCACGGTCGTGCCGGCCACCTTCTTGCGCAGACGCAGGTGACGGCGCTGGCGCGACTTGACCGCGCCCTTGCCCTTGACTCCGAGTGCCATCACTTACCAGCCTTCCCGACCTTGCGGCGGACCTGCTCGCCGGCGTAGCGCACGCCCTTGCCCTTGTACGGGTCGGGCTTGCGCAGCTTGCGGATGCCGGCGGCGACCTCGCCCACCTGCTGCTTGTCGATGCCCTGCACCGAGAGGCGCGTGGGCCCCTCGACCGCGAACGTGATGCCCGCGGGGGCGGTCACGGTGACGGGGTGGCTGTACCCGAGCGCGAACTCCAGGTTCGAGCCCTTGGCGACCACGCGGTAACCGGTGCCGACGATCTCGAGCTTCTTCTCGAAGCCCTCGGTGACACCGGTGACCATGTTGGCGATCACCGTGCGGGTCGTGCCGTGCAGTGCGGGTGCCTTGCCCTCGTCGTTCGGACGGGTCACCTCGAGCGACCCGTCGTCGCCCTTGGCGACCTGGATGGGCTCGGCGACGGTGTGGCTCAGGGTGCCCTTGGGACCCTTCACGTTCACCTGCCGGCCGTCGATGCTCACCTCGACACCGGACGGGACCGGCACGGGCTGCTTGCCGATGCGGCTCATGTGGCTACCTCCTCCGGTTACCAGACGTAGGCGAGGACTTCCCCGCCCACACCCTGCTTGTTGGCCTGCCTGTCGGTCAGGAGGCCGGACGACGTCGAGATGATCGCCACACCGAGGCCCCCGAGCACGCGGGGCAGGTTGGTGGACTTCGCGTAGACCCGCAGTCCGGGCTTCGACACGCGGCGGACGCCCGAGATCGAGCGCTCCCGGTTCGGTCCGAACTTCAGGTCGATGGTCAGCGTCTTGCCGACCTCGGCGTCCTCGACCTTCCAGCCGGCGATGTATCCCTCGGCCTGGAGGATCTCGGCGATCCGCGACTTGAGCTTGCTGTACGGCATCGAGACCTCGTCGTGGTACGCCGAGTTGGCGTTCCTCAGACGGGTCAGCATGTCCGCGATGGGGTCGGTCATCGTCATCGGGCTCTGTGCCCTTCCTCGCCGTGGTTTCCCCGGACCGGCCCCGTGGGGCCTGGCCGGAGGACCTGCGGCGTCAGGTTGCTGCTGCGTGGGTGGTCGGGTGCGGTGGGCGTGGGCCGTGCGGCCCGTGCGCTCACCAGCTGCTCTTGGTGACTCCGGGGAGCTCGCCCGCGTGCGCCATCTCGCGCAGGCAGACTCGGCACAGCCCGAACTTGCGGTACACCGAGTGCGGGCGACCGCACTTCTGGCACCGGGTGTACGCGCGCACCGCGAACTTGGGCTTGCGCGCGGCCTTGTTGATCAGCGCCGTCTTGGCCATCAGTTCTCCTTGAAGGGGAAGCCGAGACGCTTGAGCAGCGCCCGACCCTCGGCGTCGGTGGTCGCGGTGGTGACGACCGTGATGTCCATGCCGCGGACGCGGTCGATGCGGTCCTGGTCGATCTCGTGGAACATCGACTGCTCGGACAGACCGAAGGTGTAGTTGCCGTTGCCGTCGAACTGCTTCGGCGACAGGCCGCGGAAGTCGCGGATGCGCGGGAGCGCGACCGACAGCAGCCGGTCCAGGAACTCCCACATCCGGTCGCCGCGCAGCGTGGTGTGCGCGCCGATCGGCATGCCCTCGCGCAGCTTGAACTGCGCGATCGACTTGCGGGCCCGGGTGACCTGCGGCTTCTGGCCGGTGATCG
Source organism: uncultured Actinomycetota bacterium (assembly GCA_963715595.1). Classification (GTDB taxonomy): domain Bacteria; phylum Actinomycetota; class Actinomycetes; order Actinomycetales; family CAWJMD01; genus MFD01275-22. The sequence continues at coordinate 77,913 of OY970255.1, read as the reverse complement.
CGGTGAGGTCCTTGATGGCGCCCTCGATCAGCTTGGAGTCGCGAGCCGCGTCGCCGACGCCCATGTTCACCACGACCTTGACCAGGCCGGGGATCTGCATGACGTTGGCGTACGAGAACTCCTCGCGCATCGCCGGCGCGATCTCCTCGCGGTACCGGGTGCGCAGGCGCGGGTTGCTGCCCGTGCCCTGCGTGCGCTCGATGGTGGTGTCGCTCATCAGATGTCCTTACCGGAGCGGCGGGCGACGCGCACGCGGACGGTGCGCTCGCGACCGTCACGCTCGACCGTCTCGGTGCGGGAGCCGACCCGGGTCGGCTTCTTGCTGCTCGGGTCGACCAGCATCACGTTGCTGATGTGGATCGGGGCCTCGTGCGTCTCGATCCCGCCGGTCTTCGCGCCGCGGCCGGTGCTGCCGACCTTGACGTGCTTCTTGACCCGGTTGACGCCCTCGACGAGGACGCGGTCGGTGTCGACGAAGACCTGGATGACCCGGCCGGTCCTGCCGCGGTCGCCGCCCCGCTCGGGGGTGGCGCCCGTGATGACCTGCACGGTGTCGCCCTTCTTGATCTTCAGCTTCGCCTTCGCCATCTCAGAGCACCTCCGGAGCGAGCGAGATGATCTTCATGAACCGCTTGTCGCGCAGCTCGCGCCCGACCGGCCCGAAGATGCGGGTGCCGCGGGGGTCGCCGTCGGTCTTGAGGATGACGGCCGCGTTCTCGTCGAAGCGGATGTAGGAGCCGTCCGGACGACGGCGCTCCTTCTTGGTGCGCACGACGACGGCCTTGACGACGTCGCCCTTCTTCACGTTGCCACCGGGGATGGCGTCCTTGACGGTGCCCACGATGACGTCGCCGATACCGGCGTAACGGCGGCCGGAGCCGCCGAGCACGCGGATGCAGAGGATCTCCTTGGCACCCGTGTTGTCGGCGACCTTGAGCCGCGACTCCTGCTGGATCACTTCATCACTCCTGTTGTCGCGCTGGTTCTCGCTCCACCGTCACGGCGGGCGAGCCTGGCGGAACCGATGGGACGGCCTGCGGGCCTTACTTGGCCTTGTCGACGATCTGCACGACGCGCCAGCGCTTGGTGGCGGACAGCGGCCGGGTCTCCACGATCCGGACGGTGTCGCCGACGCCGCACTCGTTCTGCTCGTCGTGCGCCTTCACCTTGCTGGTGCGACGCAGCACCTTGCCGTACAGCGGGTGCTTGACGCGGTCCTCGACGGCGACCACGACGGTCTTGTCCATCTTGTCGCTGACGACGGTGCCCCGGCGGGTCTTGCGGTACCCGCGGGTGTCCTCGGTCTGGGTCTGCTCGTCCGTGGTCGCGCTCTGCTCGCTCACTTGGCGGCCTCCTTCTTGCTCTTCTTCGAGGCCTTCTCCTCGGAGACGGCCGGGGTGGCCGGCTTCGGGGCCACGCCGATGCCGAGCTCGTTCTCGCGCATGATCGTGTAGATCCGGGCGATGTCGCGGCGCACGGCCTTGAGCCGGCCGTGGCTCTCCAGCTGGCCGGTGGCCGACTGGAAGCGGAGGTTGAACAGCTCCTCCTTGGCCTTGCGCAGCTCCTCGACCAGACGCTCGGCGTCGTGGCCGCGCAGCTGCTCGGCCGCCAGGTCCTTCGAACCGACTGCCATCACCCTTCACCACCCTCGCGCCGCACGACGCGGCACTTCATCGGGAGCTTGTGGATCGCCAGGCGCAGGGCCTCACGAGCCACGTCCTCCGGGACGCCGGACAGCTCGAACATGACGCGTCCGGGCTTGACGTTGGCGATCCACCACTCCGGTGAACCCTTGCCGGAACCCATGCGGGTCTCGGCCGGCTTCTTGGTCAGCGGGCGGTCGGGGTAGATGTTGATCCACACCTTGCCGCCACGCTTCATGTAGCGCGTCATCGCGATACGCGCGGCCTCGATCTGGCGGTTGGTGACGTAGGCGGGCTCGAGGGCCTGGATGCCGTAGTCGCCGAACGCGATCGTGGTGCCACCCTTGGCAGCGCCGGAGCGCTTGGGGTGGTGCTGCTTGCGGTGCTTGAGCCGCCGGGGAACCAGCACGGCGTCAGCCCTCCTGTCCGGTGCTCTCGGGCGCCGCGGCCGCAGGAGCGGCCTCGGACGCCGCGGGAGCGGACTCGGCGCGCTCGGGACGACGGCCGCGCGGGCGCTCGGCCCGGTCGGGACGGCCGCCGGCGCGGGGACCGCGCGGAGCCTGCGCCTGCTGGGCCGCGAGCTCCTTGGCGGTCATGTCGCCCTTGTAGATCCACACCTTCACGCCGATGCGGCCGAAGGTCGTCTTGGCCTCGTAGAAGCCGTAGTCGATCTGGGCGCGCAGCGTGTGCAGCGGCACCCGACCCTCGCGGTAGAACTCCGAGCGGCTCATCTCGGCGCCGCCGAGGCGACCCGAGCACTGCACCCGGATGCCCTTGGCGCCGGCGCGCTGGGAGGTCTGCATCCCCTTGCGCATGGCGCGACGGAACGAGACGCGGCTCGAGAGCTGCTCGGCGATGCCCTGCGCGACCAGCTGGGCGTCGGTCTCGGGGTTCTTCACCTCGAGGATGTTGAGCTGAACCTGCTTGCCGGTGAGCTTCTCGAGCTCACCGCGCAGCCGGTCGGCCTCCGCGCCGCGGCGGCCGATGACGATGCCCGGCCGGGCGGTGTGGATGTCGACGCGGACGCGGTCGCGGGTGCGCTCGATCTCGACCTTGCTGATGCCCGCGCGCTCCATGCCGGTGGACATCAGCTTGCGGATCGCGACGTCCTCCTTCACGAAGTCGCGGTACCGCTGGCCGGCCTTGGTGCTGTCGGCGAACCAGCGCGACTTGTGGTCGGTGGTGATGCCGAGCCGGAACCCGTGCGGGTTGACCTTCTGTCCCACTAGGAGTTCCTCCCCTTCGCGGCAGCGGTCTTCTTCGCAGCCGTCTTCTTGGCGGGCGTCGTCTTGTTCGCAGCGGACCTCGAGGCAGCGGCCTTCTTGGCCGCGGCCTTCTTCGCCGTGCCGGTCACCGGGGCCTTGGTGGCCTTGGCGCCGTCCTCGGGTGCCCCGACGACCACGGTGATGTGGCTGGTGCGCTTGCGGACGCGGAACGCCCGACCCTGCGCACGCGGCCGGAACCGCTTCATCGTCGGACCCTCGTCCACGAACGCCGTGTGCACGACCAGATCACGCTCGTCGAACGCCTCGGAGGCGGCGTCGGCCTTCACCCGTGCGTTGGCGATCGCGCTGGCGACCACCTTGTAGACCGGCTCGCTCGCGGCCTGCGGCGCGTAGGCCAGCACCGCGAGGGCGTCGTTCGCCTGGCGGCCACGGATGAGGTCGACGACGCGTCGGGCCTTCTGGGGCGTGACACGGACGTACCGCGCCTGCGCCTTGGCTTCCATCGCTTGTCCTACCTTCTGCTCTCTCGTACTCGTCCGACCGAGGGGTCGTCGCTGACTGACCCGGGGGTCAGCGGCGACGGCCCTTGCGGTCGTCCTTCTCGTGGCCGCGGAACGTGCGGGTGGGTGCGAACTCGCCGAGCTTGTGGCCGACCATCGCCTCGGTGACGAACACCGGGACGTGCTTGCGGCCGTCGTGGACGGCGAGGGTGTGGCCGAGCATCTCGGGCACGATCATCGAGCGCCGGGACCACGTCTTGATGACGTTCTTGGTGCCCTTCTCGTTCTGGACGTCCACCTTCTTCATCAGGTGGTCGTCGACGAACGGGCCCTTCTTCAGGCTGCGAGGCATGCTGGCGGCTCCTAGCGCTTCTTGCCGGTGCGACGGCGCCGCACGATCTGACGGTCGGAGGCCTTGCCCGGCTTGCGGGTACGGCCCTCGGGCTGACCCCACGGGCTCACCGGGTGGCGACCACCGGAGGTCTTGCCCTCACCACCACCGTGCGGGTGGTCGACGGGGTTCATGGCGACACCGCGGACGGTCGGGCGCTTGCCCTTCCAGCGCATGCGGCCGGCCTTGCCCCAGTTGATGTTCGACTGCTCGGCGTTGCCGACCTCGCCGACGGTGGCGCGGCAGCGCACGTCGACGTTGCGGATCTCGCCGGACGGCATGCGCAGCTGCGCGTTGCCGCCCTCCTTGGCGACCAGCTGCACCGAGGTGCCGGCCGAGCGGGCGATCTTCGCGCCGCCACCGGGCCGCAGCTCGATGGCGTGGACGACGGTGCCGACCGGGATGTTGCGCAGCGGCAGGGCGTTGCCCGGCTTGATGTCGGCGCCCGGACCGTTCTCGACGGTGTCGCCCTGCTTCAGCCGGGTCGGCGCGATGATGTAGCGCTTCGTGCCGTCCAGGTAGTGCAGCAGCGCGATCCGCGCGGTGCGGTTGGGGTCGTACTCGATGTGCGCGACCTTCGCCGGCACGCCGTCCTTGTCGTGACGACGGAAGTCGATCACGCGGTAGGCGCGCTTGTGGCCACCACCCTGGTGGCGGGTGGTGATCCGGCCGGTGTTGTTGCGGCCGCCCTTCTTCGTCAGGGGGCGGACCAGCGACTTCTCCGGCTCGGACCGGGTGACCTCGACGAAGTCGGCGACCGACGAGCCACGACGGCCCGGTGTCGTCGGCTTGTACTTGCGGATTCCCATGGGTTCAGTCCTCAGTCAGATCTGGGCCGGTCAGGAGACCGGGCCCCCGAAGATGTCGATGGAGCCCTCGGAGAGCGTGACGATCGCGCGCTTGGTGCTCTTGCGCTTGCCCGTCCCGAACCGGGTGCGGCGGGTCTTGCCCTCGCGGTTGAGGGTGTTGACCGACGCGACCTTGACGCCGAAGACCTTCTCGACGGCGATCCGGATCTCGGTCTTGTTGGCCCGCGGGTCGACGAGGAACGTGTACTTGCCCTCGTCGAGCAGGCCGTAGCTCTTCTCGGAGACGACCGGCGCGAGCAGGATGTCGCGCGGGTCCTTCTGGATCGCGGTCACTTCTGGTTCTCCTCGGTGGCCTGGTCCTCGGTGGCCTCGTCCTCGGTGCCGACCGCCTTGACCGACTTCCCGGTGGCCGGGCCGGCGAGGAACGCCTGCAGGGCCGCCTCGGTGAACACGACGTCGTCGGAGCACAGCACGTCGTAGGTGTTCAGCTGGTCGGTGACCAGCAGGTGCACCCGCTCGGAGTTGCGCAGGCTCTTCCAGGTGAGGGCGTCCTCGCGCTCGAGGACGACCAGCACGTGCTTGCGGCTGGACAGGTTCGCCAGCGCGGCCACGGCGGTGCTCGTCGACGGGGCGTCGCCGGACAGCAGCGAGCTGACCACGTGCACCCGGCCGTGGCGGGCCCGGTCGGACAGGGCCCCGCGCAGGGCGGCGACCTTCATCTTCTTGGGCGTGCGCTGGGAGTAGTCGCGCGGCTGGGGGCCGTGCACGACGCCACCTCCGGCGAACTGCGGCGCGCGGGTCGAGCCCTGGCGGGCGCGGCCGGTGCCCTTCTGCTTGTAGGGCTTGGCACCACCGCCGCGCACCTCCCCACGGGTCTTGGTGGAGTGCGTGCCCTGCCGGCGGGCGGCGAGCTGCGCGACCACGACCTGGTGGATCAGCGGCACGTTGGTCTGCACGTCGAACACCTCGGCCGGCAGCACCGCGGTGCCGCTCTTCTTGCCCTCGGCGTCGACGACGTCGACCTCGCGACCCTCGGAGGGCGCGGTCTGCTTCTTCATGCTGGTCGCCATCTCAGGCTCCCTTCACGATCTTGGCGGCGGTGCGCACGAGCACCACGCCACCGCGGGGGCCGGGGACGGCGCCCTTGATGAGCAGCAGGCCCTTGTCGGCGTCGACCGCGTGCACCGTCAGGTTCTGCGTGGTCTGGCGGTCACCGCCCATGCGGCCCGCCATGCGCATCCCCTTGAAGACGCGGCCCGGGGTGGCGCAGCCACCGATCGAGCCCGGCTTGCGGTGGTTGCGGTGCGCACCGTGGGAGGCGCCCGACGCCGTGGAAGCCGTGACGCTTCATCACGCCGGCGAAGCCCTTGCCCTTGGTGGTGCCGATCACGTCGACGACCTGGCCGGCCTCGAAGGTGGTGGCGGTGATCTCCTGGCCGAGCTCGTACCCGGCGGCGTCGGCCGTGCGCACCTCGACGAGGTGGCGGCGCGGCGTGACGCCGGCCTTCTCGAAGTGGCCGGTGAGCGGCTTGGTCACCTTGCGCGGGTCGATCGCGCCGAACGCGATCTGGACCGCGCTGTAGCCGTCGACGTCGGCGGTGCGGACCTGCGTGACGACGCAGGGGCCCGCCTCGACGACCGTGACGGGGACGAGGCGCCCGGCCTCGTCCCAGACCTGGGTCATGCCCAGCTTGGTGCCGAGGATGCCGGCGACCTCGCGGGTGGCAGTGCTAGTCATCTCGAGTGGTCCCTCGTCGGCTTCAGAGCTTGATCTCGATGTTCACGTCGGCAGGCAGGTCGAGTCGCATCAGCGAGTCGACGGCCTTCGGCGTGGGGTCGATGATGTCGATGAGACGCTTGTGCGTGCGCATCTCGAAGTGCTCGCGGCTGTCCTTGTACTTGTGCGGCGAACGGATGACGCAGAAGACGTTCTTCTCCGTCGGGAGCGGCACAGGGCCCACCACCGTCGCGCCGGCCCGGGTCACCGTGTCGACGATCTTGCGCGCCGAGCTGTCGATGACCTCGTGGTCGTAGGACTTGAGCCGGATGCGGATCTTCTGTCCCGCCATGGCGTCGTCTGACTCTCTCTCGTCGTACGGCTGCTAGTGGTGCCCGGTCCCCTGTCGTCCCCGACCCCCGCTGTCGGGCGTGTCGCGCAGCTGGCACGCGATCCACCACCGGCACCTTCGTGCCACGGTCTCGTCGGGGTCGTCGGTCCGGAGGGGTCCGGACGGTCGGCGCGCGGAGCTCGTGCTCCCGCCGAACAACCTGTCCATAGTGCCAGAGGCGTCCTGCCTTTGGCGAATCGGCCACCGCCCGTCAGCACGCGGGGGCCGAGCGCGCGGCGAGGGTCCGGGGGGTGAGCCCCGGACCCTCGTCCGCGGTCGTGCTGGTGAGGATCCTCCGGGGGTCGTCGGGGGCGGAGCCCCCGACTGTGGTGCTACTTGAGGATCTTGGTGACCCGGCCGGCGCCCACGGTGCGGCCACCCTCGCGGATGGCGAAGCGCAGGCCCTCCTCCATGGCGATCGGCTGGATGAGGTCGACCACCATCTCGGTGTTGTCGCCGGGCATGACCATCTCGGTGCCCTCGGGCAGCGTGATGACGCCGGTGACGTCGGTGGTGCGGAAGTAGAACTGCGGACGGTAGTTCGCGTAGAACGGGTTGTGCCGGCCACCCTCGTCCTTGGACAGGATGTAGACGTTCGCCTCGAACTGGGTGTGCGGGGTGATCGAGCCCGGCTTGCAGATGACCTGGCCGCGCTCGACGTCCTCGCGCTTGGTGCCGCGCAGCAGGAGGCCGACGTTCTCGCCCGCGCGGGCCTCGTCGAGCAGCTTGCGGAACATCTCGACGCCCGTGACGGTGGTCTTCGTCGACTTCTCCTTGATCCCGACGATCTCCACCTCCTCGTTGACGTTGAGCACGCCACGCTCGACGCGACCGGTCACCACGGTGCCGCGGCCGGTGATCGTGAAGACGTCCTCGATCGGCATCAGGAACGGCTTGTCGACGTCGCGCTCGGGGTCCGGGACGGACTCGTCGACGGCGTCGAGCAGCTCCTCGACCGACTTCACCCAGGTGTCGTCACCCTCGAGGGCCTTCAGGCCGGAGACGCGGATCACGGGGACGTCGTCGCCCGGGAACTCGTAGGAGGAGAGCAGCTCGCGCACCTCGAGCTCGACGAGCTCCAGGATCTCCTCGTCGTCGACCATGTCGGACTTGTTCAGGGCCACCAGCAGGTAGGGCACGCCGACCTGACGGGCGAGCAGCACGTGCTCGCGGGTCTGCGCCATCGGGCCGTCGGTCGCCGCCACCACCAGGATCGCGCCGTCCATCTGCGCGGCACCGGTGATCATGTTCTTGATGTAGTCGGCGTGACCGGGGGCGTCGACGTGCGCGTAGTGACGCTTCTCGGTCTGGTACTCGACGTGCGCGATGTTGATCGTGATGCCGCGCTGCTTCTCCTCCGGCGCCTTGTCGATCTCGTCGAACGGCGTGAAGGGGTTCAGGTCCGGGTACTTGTCGTGCAGGACCTTGCTGATGGCGGCCGTCAGCGTCGTCTTGCCGTGGTCGACGTGACCGATGGTGCCGATGTTGACGTGCGGCTTGGTCCGCTCGAACTTCGCCTTACCCACGGTGGGGTCCTCCTTGGAGCTTGTCGGGTCCGCCGACCACCCCCGGTCGGGGCGGTATCAGCGAGGGGGGAGTGTAGTCGTCCTGCCGGATGGAGGACGACGGGGTTCGCCCGGGCCTGGTGGGGCCCTCACTCACCCCTGGTCTTCTGGATGATCTCCTCGGCCACCGCGCGGGGGACCTCGGCGTAGCTGTCGAACTGCATCGAGTACACGGCGCGGCCCTGGGTCTTGGACCGCAGGTCGCCCACGTACCCGAACATCTCCGAGAGCGGGACGATGGCTCGCACCACCTTCGCGCCGGCGGCGTCCTCCATGGCCTGGATCTGGCCGCGGCGGGAGTTCAGGTCGCCGATCACGTCGCCCATGTAGTCCTCGGGCGTACGCACCTCGACGGCCATGATCGGCTCCAGCAGCGCCGGGTCGGCCCGTCGCACGCCCTCCTTGAGGACCTGCGAGCCGGCGATCCGGAACGCCATCTCCGAGGAGTCGACGTCGTGGTAGGCGCCGTCGAGCAGGATCGCCTTGACGCCCACGAGCGGGTACCCCGCCACCACGCCGAGCTGCAGGGCGTCCTGGATGCCCTTGTCGACGCTGGGGATGTACTCGCGCGGGATGCGACCGCCGGTCACCTTGTTCTCGAAGGTGTACATCTCGCCCTCGGAGGTGTCCATCGGCTCGAACGAGACCTGGACCTTGGCGAACTGGCCGGAGCCACCGGTCTGCTTCTTGTGCGTGTAGTCGACCTTCTCGACCTTGCGGCGGATGGTCTCGCGGTACGCGACCTGCGGCTTGCCGACGTTGGCCTCGACCTTGAACTCGCGACGCATGCGGTCGACCAGGATGTCGAGGTGGAGCTCGCCCATCCCCTTGATGATGGTCTGGCCGGTCTCCTCGTCCTGCTCGACCTGGAAGGTGGGGTCCTCCTCGGCGAGCTTCTGGATCGCGACGCCGAGCTTCTCCTGGTCGCCCTTGGTCTTCGGCTCGATCGCCACCGAGATGACCGGCTCCGGGAACGTCATCGACTCCAGGACGACCTGGTTCTGCGGGTCGCTCAGGGTGTCGCCGGTGGTGGTGTCCTTGAGGCCGATCACGGCGTAGATGTGGCCGGCGCGCGCGTCGTCGACCGGGTTCTCCTTGTTGGAGTGCATCTGGAAGATCTTCCCGATGCGCTCCTTGCGGCCCTTGGTCGAGTTCACGAGCTGGGCGCCGGAGGACGCCTGGCCCGAGTAGACCCGGATGTAGGTGAGCTTGCCGAAGAACGGGTGCACGGCGATCTTGAACGCCAGCGCGGCGAACGGCTCGTCGGTCTGGGGGCGACGCGTGATGGTCGCCTCCTCCTCCTCGTCGTTCGGCGCGTGGCCCATGGTCGGGGGCACGTCGAGCGGCGAGGGCAGGTAGTCGAGCACGGCGTCGAGCATGGGCTGCACGCCCTTGTTCTTGAACGCCGAGCCGCACAGCACCGGGTACACCTGCGAGCTGATGGTGAGCTTGCGGATGCCGGCCTTGATCTCCTCGGGCGTGAGCTCGTCGCCGCCCAGGTACTTCTCGAGCAGCTCGTCGTCGGCCTCGGCGACGACCTCGAGCATCGCGGAGCGGTACTCCTGCGCCTGCTCGAGCAGGTCGGCCGGGATCTCCTCGATCTCGTACGCCTCGCCCTTGCCGGTGTCGCCGCGCCAGGTGAGGGCGCGCATGTAGACCAGGTCGACGACGCCGGTGAAGGTGTTCTCGGCCCCGATCGGGATCTGCAGCACCAGCGGCTTGGCGCCGAGGCGCTCGACGATCGTCTTGACGGTGAAGAAGAAGTCGGCGCCGAGCTTGTCCATCTTGTTGACGAAGCAGATGCGCGGCACGTCGTACTTGTCGGCCTGGCGCCACACCGTCTCGGACTGGGGCTCGACCCCCTCCTTGCCGTCGAAGACGGCGACCGCGCCGTCGAGCACCCGCAGGTTGCGCTCCACCTCGACGGTGAAGTCGACGTGCCCGGGGGTGTCGATCAGGTTGATCTGGTGGCCCTCCCAGAAGCAGGTGGTGGCGGCGGAGGTGATGGTGATGCCGCGCTCCTGCTCCTGCTCCATCCAGTCCATCGTGGCGGCGCCGTCGTGCACCTCACCGATCTTGTAGTTGATCCCGGTGTAGAACAGGATCCGCTCGGTGGTGGTGGTCTTGCCGGCGTCGATGTGCGCCATGATGCCGATGTTGCGGACCTTGTTGAGGTCGGTCAGCACGTCCTGTGCCACGGTCGGCAGCCTCTTCCCTGGTTCTCGTGCGTGGGTGGTGCGGTGGGGTGCGCCGGACGGGCGCGGACGGTGGTCCGGGGGCGTCCGGGCGGCGGGGTCGCGAGCCGGCCGGGCGGCGGGCCGGGCGGGCCCGCCACCACGGTCACCAGCGGTAGTGCGCGAACGCCCGGTTCGACTCGGCCATCTTGTGCGTGTCCTCGCGACGCTTGACCGCGGCACCGAGGCCGTTGCTGGCGTCGAGGATCTCGTTCATGAGCCGCTCGGTCATCGTCTTCTCGCGACGGGCCTGGGCGTAGCCGACCAGCCAGCGCAGGGCCAGCGTGTTGGCGCGGCCCGGCTTGACCTCGATCGGCACCTGGTACGTCGCGCCGCCGACGCGGCGGCTCTTGACCTCGAGCGCGGGGCGCACGTTGTCGAGCGCGCGCTTCAGCGTGACCACCGGGTCGGCGCTGGTCTTGTCGCGGGCGCCCTCGAGCGCGCCGTAGACGATGCGCTCGGCGGTGGACTTCTTGCCGTCCGACAGGACCTTGTTCACCAGCTGGGTGACCATGGTCGAGCCGTAGACGGGGTCGACGACGAGCGGCCGCTTCGGGGCCGGTCCCTTGCGGGGCATCAGCTCTTCTCCTTCTTCGCGCCGTACCGGCTGCGAGCCTGCTTGCGGTTCTTCACGCCCTGGGTGTCGAGCGAACCGCGCACGATCTTGTAGCGGACGCCCGGGAGGTCCTTCACCCGGCCGCCGCGCACGAGCACGATCGAGTGCTCCTGCAGGTTGTGACCGACACCGGGGATGTACGCGGTGACCTCGATGCCGCTGGACAGCCGCACGCGGGCGACCTTGCGCAGCGCCGAGTTCGGCTTCTTGGGGGTGGTCGTGTACACGCGGGTGCACACGCCGCGGCGCTGGGGGCTGCCCTTCAGGGCCGGCGTCTTCTGCTTGCCGACCTTGTCCTGGCGGCCCTTGCGCACCAGCTGCTGGATCGTAGGCACTACGTCTCCGTTGCTCGTCTACTGCATGATCGTGTTGCTCGTGGTCCGTGGTGCGGGGCCGGCGTACCCCGCGGTCGGGCGTGTCGCCCCGCTCCCCCACTGCCGCGCCGTCGTCGTCGCGGTGGTGGCCCGAGCGTCTCCCGCCGAGTCGTGCAGCGGGCGTGGCCGAAGGCCCGAGCGGACCCGGGCAACCAATCGAGGGTACCTCCCGTGCTCAGCGAGCGTCAAAACGTGCGCTGCGGGTGCGCCTGCGAGCACGGGAGGAGGCCGCTCAGCCCTGCCGGCCGAGCACGACCTCCCCGGACTTGGACCCCGGAGAGCCGTCGGACCCACCGCCGGGGGTGATCGCGAGCACCTGCCAGGACTGGCCCGCGACGTCGACGTCGTCGCCCACCTGCACCGTCGCGGAGTCGGCCGGGCCGCCCCCGGCGGCCACGCTCACGCCCGCCCGCCCCTCGCCGACGTTGTACGCCACCACGGTCGCGTCGCCGACGGTCTGCGGGCGGGTCTCGAGCAACGTCACGGTGCCGGACGGCGCCTGCGAGCCCCCGGTGCCCTCGACCACGTCAGGCTCCTGCCCCGCCGCGCCGCAGCCGGCGAGCAGCAGCAGCACCGCCAGCGCCCCCGCGCCGGCGCGGGCGCACGACCTGCGCGGCGCCGTCACGGGTTCGCCGGGTTCCAGTGGTACCGGCTGAAGTCACGGGTGAACTCCTCGTAGGACATCGTGATCGGAGGGTAGTCCTCGATGCCCCAGGGGTTCACGACGGTGACGGTGCCGGCGGCGGGGTCGACCGACTGCACGTAGTAGGCGTGGCCGGTCACCAGGCCGCCGTCGGTCGGGGCCTGGTCGTACCGGGGGTGCCCCTCGGCGTCGAACAGGCTGCTCATCGCCACGACGCCGCCGCCGGAGACGTACTCGTCGAGCGCGCCGATGCCCGGCAGGTCGCCGCCCCCGTCGTGGTTCTGCGTCTCCTGCCCGGTGAGCGCGCCGAGGGCGCGGTCGGGCCAGTCACCCTCGATGTCGGCGTAGGTGCCGGCGTGCATCGCCATCGCCTTCTCGAGCACCAGCGGCCACAGCTCGGTCTGCTCGCCCCGGCGCGGGTCGTCGACGAACGCCGAGGAGTCGTCGGGGCCGATCACCATGTCGGGCGTCACGACGTACTGCACCGGGTTCCCGTCCTCGTACAGCGTGACGGTGAACGAGCCGTTCGGGTTCGGCCGGATCGCCTGCTCGATCAGCCCCGGGTTCTGCTGCGCGATCGCCATCATCGGGGCGATGAACCAGCAGTCGCCGAGCGCGCCCTGCGCCACGTCGTTCGGGTGGATCGCGGTCTCCGAGCCGTCCTGCTCGAACAGCACGTGGTCGAGCTCGCCCCAGTGCGACTGGTTGGCGACGCTCTCGGGGTCCTCGCGGGCGGAGTCGCCGCCGACCTCGGAGAAGTCGGGACGGATCTCGTCCGTGAAGCGCGAGAGCCGGTCGAGGGTGGTGCGGTTGCCCTTCTCGGCCAGCATGTTCCAGAACAGGCGGCGGTCCTCGCGGCTCCAGCCGCCGCCGAACCAGCCCTCCTCCATCTGCTCGACCAGCCGGCGCAGCTCGTCGTCGGACATCGCGGCGATCGCGGCGTCGAGCTCGGGCCCGTTCAGCCCCGACAGGGTGTCGTAGATCTCTCGCAGGTCGTCCTGACGGGTGCCGTCCCAGCCGCCGTCCAGCGCGTCACGCACCGAGCCCGACCGCGTCGTCGACGCGGCGCCGGTCGACCTCCCCGCGCTCGCCCTGGGCGTTGCCGTAGTCGCCCTCGCCGGGCGGCGGCGGCACCGACGTCGGGTCGTAGGTGGTCGGGGTGCCGTCCACGCCGCAGGCGCCGGCCTGCGTGAGCAGGCCCCGGATGCTGCACTCCACCGCCTGCACGACGTCGGGACGGGCGGAGGCGACCCCCGCGCCCACGACGCCCACCACCACGGCCACCGCGACCAGGACGCCGACGTGCTCGAGCGTCGCGGCGCCGCCTTCCCCTCTGAGGCGGCGGCCGCCGACGCGGCGCAGGCCGGTCGCGGTGGGCTGTGGCACGGCGTGAGCATGCTCGCGGCGGGCCCGGCCCGGCTGGGCCTGCGGGCCCGGCGTCGGGCCCGTCGCGGGCCCAGCCCGTCCTGCGACGGCCCCGGGACGCCGCGAGGGCCGGTCACCGTGGTGGTGACCGGCCCTCGCGGGTGGTGCGGGTGGCCCTGGCACGCAGGACCGGAGCGGATCAGCGGTAGCCGCTGTCGTACTCCTCGAGCGGGACCGCCTGGCCCGACCCGACGCCGAAGCCGTAGTCGAGGTCGTCGTAGCCCGGCATCGCGTACATCGCGGCCTTCGCCTCCTCGGTGGGCTCGACCTTGACGTCGCGGTAGCGCGACAGGCCGGTGCCCGCGGGGATCAGCTTGCCCAGGATGACGTTCTCCTTCAGGCCGAGCAGCGAGTCGCTGCGGCCGCCGAGCGCCGCCTCGGTGAGCACCCGGGTGGTCTCCTGGAAGGAGGCCGCCGAGAGCCACGAGTCGGTGGCCAGCGAGGCCTTGGTGATGCCCATCAGCTCCGGACGTCCGGCGGCCGGCTGGCCGCCCTCGCCCACGACGCGGCGGTTCTCCGCCTCGAACCGGGTGCGCTCGACGAGCTCGCCCGGCAGCAGCTCGGCCTCGCCCGCGTCGATGATGGTCACCCGGCGCAGCATCTGCCGGACGATCACCTCGATGTGCTTGTCGTGGATGCCCACGCCCTGGCGGCGGTAGACCTCCTGCACCTCGTCGACCAGGTGCTTCTGCACGGCCCGCGGGCCGAGGATGCGCAGCACCTGCTTGGGGTCGACCGCGCCGGCCACGAGCTGCTGGCCGACCTCGACCGACTGGCCGTCGTCGACGAGCAGCCGCGAGCGCTTGGACAGCGCGTGCTCGAACACGTCCGAGCCGTCGTCGGGGGTCACGACGAGCTTGCGGGCCCGGTCGGTCTCCTCGATGGTCACCCGGCCGGAGACCTCGGCGATCGGCGCCATGCCCTTGGGCGTGCGCGCCTCGAACAGCTCCTGGACGCGCGGCAGACCCTGGGTGATGTCACCGCCGGCCGTCGCCGCACCACCGGTGTGGAACGTGCGCATGGTCAGCTGGGTGCCGGGCTCGCCGATCGACTGCGCGGCGATGATGCCCACCGCCTCGCCGATGTCGACGAGCTTGCCGGTGGCCAGCGAGCGCCCGTAGCACTTGGCGCAGGTGCCGACCCGGGACTCGCAGGTGAGCACCGAGCGCACCTTGATGCTCTCGACGCCCGCCAGCACCAGCGCGTCGATGAGCACGTCGCCCACGTCGGCGCCGGCGTCGGCCAGGACCGCGCCGTCGTGCTCCACCGCGGCCGCGAGGGTGCGCGAGTACACGCTGGTCTCGACGTCCTCGTGCCGGCGCAGGCCCTCGGAGCTCTGCACCGCGATCGGCAGGGTCAGGCCGCGCTCGGTGCCGCAGTCCTCCTCGCGGACGATGACGTCCTGCGACACGTCGACCAGGCGCCGGGTGAGGTACCCGGAGTTGGCCGTGCGCAGCGCGGTGTCGGCCAGGCCCTTGCGGGCGCCGTGGCTGGAGATGAAGTACTCCAGCACCGAGAAGCCCTCGCGGAAGTTGTGCTTCACCGGGCGGGGGATGATCTCGCCCTTCGGGTTGGCCACCAGGCCGCGCATGCCGGCGATCTGGCGGACCTGCATCCAGTTACCCGACGCACCCGAGTTGACCATCCGCGCCACCGAGTTGTCGGCCGGCGTGTTCTTGACCAGCTCGTCGGCGACGTCGTTGGTGGCCTGGGTCCAGATGTCGATGAGCTCGCTGCGGCGCTCCTCGTCGGTGGTCAGACCCATCTCGTACTGCTGCTGGACCTTCTCGGCCTTCTCCTCGAACTTGTCGAGGATCTTGGCCTTGCTGTCCGGGGTGATGACGTCGGAGATCGCGACGGTCAGGCCCGAGCGGGTGGCCCAGTGGAAGCCGGTGTCCTTGAGCGCGTCGAGCGTCGCGGCGACCTGCACCTTCGGGTACCGCTCGGCCAGCGCGTTGACGATGCCCGAGAGCCGCTTCTTGTCGACCTGGGTGTTCACGTACGGGAAGTCCTCGGGCAGCGTCTCGTTGAAGAGCGCGCGACCCAGGGTGGTCTCGAGCAGCAGCGGCTGCCCGGCCTCCCAGCCCTCCGGCACCTCGACGTCGCCCGGGGGGACGACGCCGTCGAGCCGGATGCGGACGGTCGAGTTGACGTCGAGCGCACCGGCGTCCTTGGCCATGATCGCCTCGGCGACGGACGAGAACACGCGGCCCTCGCCCGGGGCGCCGGCCTTGTCGCCGGTGAGGTGGAACAGGCCGATGATCATGTCCTGGGAGGGCATGGTCACCGGACGGCCGTCGGCCGGCTTGAGGATGTTGTTCGAGGACAGCATCAGGATGCGGGCCTCGGCCTGCGCCTCCGCCGACAGCGGCAGGTGCACCGCCATCTGGTCGCCGTCGAAGTCGGCGTTGAACGCCGAGCAGACGAGCGGGTGGATCTGGACGGCCTTGCCCTCGACCAGCTGGGGCTCGAAGGCCTGGATGCCCAGGCGGTGCAGGGTCGGTGCGCGGTTCAGCAGCACCGGGTGCTCGGTGATGACCTCCTCGAGCACGTCCCAGACGTGGCCGTACCGGGCGTTGTTGCCGCCGGCGCGCTCGACCATCCGCTTGGCGGACTTGATGTTCTGGGCGTGGTTGAGGTCGACCAGCCGCTTCATGACGAACGGCTTGAACAGCTCGAGCGCCATCTGCTTGGGCAGGCCGCACTGGTGCAGCTTCAGCTGCGGGCCGACGACGATGACCGAGCGGCCCGAGTAGTCGACGCGCTTGCCGAGCAGGTTCTGGCGGAACCGGCCCTGCTTGCCCTTGAGCATGTCGGACAGCGACTTCAGCGGACGGTTTCCCGGCCCGGTGACCGGACGGCCGCGGCGGCCGTTGTCGAACAGCGAGTCGACGGCCTCCTGCAGCATCCGCTTCTCGTTGTTGACGATGATCTCGGGCGCGCCGAGGTCGAGCAGGCGCTTGAGCCGGTTGTTGCGGTTGATCACGCGGCGGTACAGGTCGTTCAGGTCGGAGGTCGCGAAGCGGCCACCGTCCAGCTGCACCATCGGACGCAGGTCCGGCGGGATCACCGGGACGGCGTCGAGCACCATGCCCAGCGGGCTGTTGGTCGTGGTGAGGAACGCCGAGACCACCTTGAGGCGCTTGAGCGCGCGCGTCTTGCGCTGCCCCTTGCCCGTGGCGATGATCTCGCGCAGCGAGGCCGCCTCGGCCTCGAGGTCGAAGGACTCGAGCCGCTTCTGGATCGCGGCGGCGCCCATCGAGCCCTCGAAGTACAGGCCGTAGCGCTCGCGCAGCTCGCGGTAGAGCATCTCGTCGCCCTCGAGGTCGGAGACCTTGAGGTTGGCGAAGCGGTCCCAGACCTGCTCGAGGCGCTCGATCTGCTGGTCGGCGCGACGGCGGATGGCGTTCATCTCGCGCTCGGCCGACTCGCGGACCTTGCGGCGGGCGTCGGCCTTGGCGCCCTCGGCCTCGAGCTCGGCCAGGTCGGCCTCGAGCTTCTTGGCGCGGGTGTCGACGTCGGAGTCGCGCTTGTCGCCGACCTCCTTCTTCTCGACGTCGATCTGCGCCTGCAGCGACGACAGGTCGCGGTGGCGCGACTCCTCGTCGACCGAGGTGATCATGTACGCCGCGAAGTAGATGACCTTCTCGAGGTCCTTGGGGGCCAGGTCGAGCAGGTAGCCCAGCCGGCTCGGGACGCCCTTGAAGTACCAGATGTGGGTGACGGGGGCGGCGAGCTCGATGTGGCCCATCCGCTCACGGCGCACCTTGGCGCGGGTGACCTCGACGCCGCAGCGCTCGCAGATGATGCCCTTGAAGCGCACGCGCTTGTACTTGCCGCAGTAGCACTCCCAGTCGCGGGTGGGACCGAAGATCTTCTCGCAGAAGAGCCCGTCCTTCTCCGGCTTCAGGGTGCGGTAGTTGATGGTCTCCGGCTTCTTCACCTCGCCGTGGGACCAGGTGCGGATGTCGTCGACCGAGGCCAGGCCGATACGCAGCTCGTCGAAGAAGTTCACGTCTAGCACGTCGTGCTACCTGCTCTCCGTTGTGGAGTGAAACCTGCTGTTGCTCAACTGATGCAGATGCCTGCTCGGACGGGCTTCGCCCGGCTGGCGGTGGTGCGCCGAGGCCACCGGTGGAATGCGCCGAACCCGGGCGGATCCCACCGGCTGCCTCGCCGCTCACACCTCTTCGACGCTGCTCGGCTCGCGCCGGGACAGGTCGATGCCGAGCTCCTCCGCCGCGCGGAAGACGTCGTCGTCGGAGTCCTTCATCTCGATGGACGTGCCGTCGCTGGAGAGCACCTCGACGTTCAGGCACAGCGACTGCATCTCCTTGATGAGCACCTTGAAGGACTCGGGGATGCCGGGCTCGGGGATGTTCTCGCCCTTGACGATGGCCTCGTAGACCTTCACGCGGCCGGACACGTCGTCGGACTTGATGGTGAGGAGCTCCTGCAGGGCGTAGGCGGCGCCGTAGGCCTCCAGGGCCCAGACCTCCATCTCGCCGAACCGCTGACCACCGAACTGCGCCTTACCGCCCAGCGGCTGCTGGGTGATCATCGAGTACGGGCCGGTCGAGCGGGCGTGGATCTTGTCGTCGACCAGGTGGTGCAGCTTCAGGATGTACATGTAGCCGACCGCGACCGGCTCCGGGAACGGCTCGCCCGAGCGGCCGTCGAACAGCCGCGCCTTGCCGTCGACGCCGACCGGGCGGTCGCCGTCGCGGTTCGGGTGCACCGAGCCGAGGAGACCGGTGATCTCCTCCTCCTTGGCGCCGTCGAAGACCGGCGAGGCCACGGGGGTGTTCGCCTGGACCTCGCGCACCGACGCGTCGATGTGCTGGGCCCAGTCCGGGTTCCCGTCGATCTTCCAGCCGCGCGAGGCCGCCCAGCCGAGGTGGACCTCGAGCACCTGCCCGATGTTCATCCGCCGCGGGACGCCGTGCGGGTTGAGGATGACGTCGACCGGCGTGCCGTCCTCGAGGAACGGCATGTCCTCGACGGGCAGGATCTTGGCGATCACGCCCTTGTTGCCGTGGCGGCCGGCCAGCTTGTCGCCGTCGGTGATCTTGCGCTTCTGCGCCACGTACACCCGCACCAGCTGGTTGACGCCCGGCGGGAGCTCGTCGCCCTCGTCGCGGTCGAACAGCTTGACGCCGATGACGGTGCCGGACTCGCCGTGGGGCACCTTCAGCGAGGTGTCGCGCACCTCGCGCGCCTTCTCGCCGAAGATCGCGCGCAGCAGCCGCTCCTCCGGGGTGAGCTCGGTCTCGCCCTTGGGCGTGACCTTGCCGACCAGGATGTCGCCGGGGACGACCTCGGCGCCGATGCGGATGATCCCGCGCTCGTCGAGGTCCGCGAGGACCTCCTCGGAGACGTTCGGGATGTCGCGGGTGATCTCCTCGGCACCGAGCTTGGTGTCGCGGGCGTCGACCTCGTGCTCCTCGATGTGGATCGAGGACAGGACGTCGTCCTGCACCAGGCGCTGGCTGAGGATGATCGCGTCCTCGAAGTTGTGACCCTCCCAGGACATGAACGCGACCAGCAGGTTCTTGCCGAGCGCGAGCTCGCCGGTGTCGGTCGAGGGACCGTCGGCGATCACGTCGTTCAGCTCGAGCCGGTCGCCCTCGTCGACGACGACGCGCTGGTTGTACGAGGTGCCCTGGTTGGAGCGCTTGAACTTCGCCAGCCGGTAGCTGGTGGTGGTGCCGTCGTCGTTGGCGGTGGTGACCAGGTCGGCCGACACCTCCGTGACGACGCCCGCCTTGGTGGCCACCAGCACGTCGCCGGCGTCGACCGCAGCGTGCCGCTCCATGCCGGTGCCGACGAGCGGGCGCTCGGCCTTCACCAGCGGGACGGCCTGGCGCTGCATGTTCGAGCCCATCAGGGCGCGGTTGACGTCGTCGTGCTCGAGGAACGGGATCATCGCGGTCGCGACCGACACCATCTGGCGCGCGGACACGTCCATGTAGTCGACCTCGGTGCCCGGCACGTACTCGGTCTCGCCGCCCTTGGCGCGCACCAGCACGCGGTTCTCGGCGAAGGTCATGTCGTCGGCGAGCGGGGCGTTGGCCTGCGCGATGACGAACTGGTCCTCCTCGTCGGCCGAGAGGTAGTGCACCTCGTCGGAGACGACGCCGTCGGTGACCGTCCGGTACGGGGTCTCGACGAACCCGAACGGGTTGATCCGCCCGTAGCTCGACAGCGACCCGATCAGGCCGATGTTCGGGCCCTCCGGGGTCTCGATCGGGCACATGCGGCCGTAGTGGGACGGGTGCACGTCGCGCACGTCCATGCCGGCGCGGTCGCGGGACAGACCACCGGGGCCGAGCGCCGACAGGCGGCGCTTGTGGGTCAGGCCGGCCAGCGGGTTGGTCTGGTCGAGGAACTGCGACAGCTGCGAGGTGCCGAAGAACTCCTTGATCGAGGCCACCACGGGGCGGATGTTGATCAGGGTCTGCGGCGTGATCGCCTCGACGTCCTGGGTCGTCATCCGCTCGCGGACCACGCGCTCCATCCGGGACAGGCCCGTGCGGACCTGGTTCTGGATGAGCTCGCCCACGTTGCGCAGGCGGCGGTTGCCGAAGTGGTCGATGTCGTCGGTCTCGACCCGCACCGTGCCCTCGCCCGAGGCGCGCGGCATGGTCTCCTCGCCGGCGTGCAGGCTGACCAGGAAGCGGATGGTCGCGACGACGTCGTCGATCGACAGCACGCTGGCGTCGAGCGGCTCGTCGAGACCGAGCTTCTTGTTCACCTTGTAGCGGCCGACCTTCGCGAGGTCGTAGCGCTTGCCGTTGAAGTAGAGGTTGTCGAGCAGGTTCTGCGCGGCCTCCTCGGTCGGCGGCTCGCCCGGGCGCAGCTTGCGGTAGATGTCGAGCAGCGCCTCGCGCTGGTCGGCGGTGTGGTCCTTCTCGAGGGTGGCGCGCACCGACTCGCGGTCGCCCACCTGCTCGAGGATGTCGGACTCGCTCAGGCCGAGGGCCTTGAGCAGCACGGTGACCGACTGCTTGCGCTTGCGGTCGACGCGCACGCCGATCTGGTCGCGCTTGTCGATCTCGAACTCGAGCCAGGCACCCCGGGACGGGATGACCCGCGCGGTGTAGACGTCCTTGTCGGAGGTCTTGTCCGGCGTGCGCTCGAAGTACACGCCCGGCGAGCGGACGAGCTGGGAGACCACGACGCGCTCGGTGCCGTTGATCACGAAGGTGCCGCGGTCGGTCATGAGCGGGAAGTCGCCCATGAACACCGTCTGGCTCTTGATCTCGCCGGTGGTGGCGTTCATGAACTCCGCGGTGACGAACAGCGGCGCCGCGTAGGTCATGTCCCGCTCCTTGCACTCGGCGAGCGAGTACTTGGCGGGCTCGAAGCGGTGGTCGCGGAACGACAGCGACATGGAGCCGGAGAAGTCCTCGATCGGCGAGATCTCCTCGAAGATCTCCTCGAGGCCCGACGTGGTCGGGACGTCCTGCCGGCCGGCTGCCTCGGCCTCGGCGACGCGGGCGCGCCAGGCGTCGTTGCCCAGCAGCCAGTCGAAGCTGTCGGTCTGCAGGGCGAGCAGGTCGGGGACGTCGAGCGGCTCGCGGATCTTCGGCGAAGCTGACCCGACCGGATTCGGTACGAGCGGGGATGGTGCGGGACGAACGGTCTGACGCGGTGCGCGAGGCGGCCAAAGAGGGGTCCTTCCACGGGCCTGCGGGCGTTACGTGCGCACGCCGCACGACCCGGGACGATGAGCGAGGGTCCCAGGGGGGACGCTCGTCAGGGGCACGGGGGAGCACACACGGCAGCGCAAAGCGTCAGCATACCCGTGGCAGGGCAGGGTTGTCCAAGCGGGTCCCGGGGGGCCGGGCCGGGCCCCGGAGGAGGGGGCACTCGGCCGACCGCGCTCGCACGGGCCGCGTCGCGACGATGGTGACCCTCCGCGGGGTCCGCGTCAAGGGGAACGCGCGGGTGGGGCCCGGGCGGACCAGCGGTCAGAGCGGCCCGAGGCGGCGCACGAGCACGCGGACGAAGCGCTCGATCCGCTCGACCGGGAACCGGTCGGGAGAGGTCAGCAGCAGCCGCGCGGCCCCCTCGGCGAGGGCGTGCACGGAGCGGGCGAACAGGTCGACGTCGAGGCTCGTCGTCGCCGCGTCGGCGCACTCCCCAGGCGACCAGGTCGCGCAGCTGTCCGAGCACGAGCCGCTGCGTGGCCGCGACGCGCTCGCGCAGCTGGGGCGGGGCGCCCTGCGGCGGCAGCAGCAGGACGGTCCAGGTGCCGGGGTCGTCGCGCACGGCGCGCAGGAAGGCGGTGACGCCGTCGACCAGCAGGTCCTCGGGGTCGGGTCCGTCGTCGCCGGGGCCCTCGGTGCCGGCGCCGGGCAGCGCCGGCACCGCCCGGGCCAGCTGGGTGAGCGCGCGGGCCTCGGAGCGGTCGAGCAGGGCGGCCAGCAGGGCGGTGACGTCGGCGAACTGCCCGTAGACCACCGGCCGGGTGACCTCGCAGGCCCGCGCGACGCCGTCCATCGTCACGGCGTGGAAGCCGTCGGCGAGCACGATCGCCAGCGCGCCGTCGAGCAGCTGCTCGCGCCGCTGCGCCGCGGGCACGCGGGGCGCGTACCGGCGGCGCGAGGAGGTTGTGCTGCCCACCGGCGCGATGCTACACCTGTGTATATACATCGGTGTAGCAATGGGTGCCGCACCGCGAGCGACGGGAGCGGCCCCGCGTGACCTCCACCCCTTCCACCGGGACCGCCCCCGGCCCGCTGCCCAGGCCGGTCCTGCGCTCCCCCGCCGCACCCGCGTGCTCGTCGTCGGCGCCGGGTTCGCGGGCGTCGCCGCGGCGGTCGAGCTCGACCGCGCCGGCGAGCGCGACGTCGTGGTGGTCGAGCAGGCCGACGAGGTCGGCGGCACCTGGCGCGACAACGCCTATCCCGGCTGCGCGTGCGACGTCCCGAGCCAGCTGTACTCCCTGTCGTGGGCGCCGAACCCGGGCTGGACCCGCTCGTTCGCGCCGCAGGCGGAGATCCAGCGCTACCTGGTCGACGTCGCCACCCGCACCGGCGTGCGCGCCCGGACCCGCTTCGGCACGCGGCTCGAGGCGGCCGCCTGGGACGACGACGCGCAGGTGTGGCGGGTCACGCACCAGCCGCGGCGACCTGGACGCCGAGGTGCTCGTCCTCGGAACCGGGGCGCTGTCGGCGCCGTCGGTGCCCGACCTGCCCGGGCTGCCCTCGTTCGCCGGCGAGGTCTTCCACTCCGCCCGGTGGGACCCCTCCTTCGAGCCGGCGGGCAGGCGCGTCGCCGTCGTCGGCACCGGCGCGTCGGCGGTGCAGCTGGTGCCGCACCTGCAGCGCGAGGCGGTCGCGGTGACGGTCGTGCAGCGCACGCCGTCGTGGGTGCTGCCGCGCGGCGACCGCCCGATCGGCCCGCTGCGCCGGGCGCTGTACCGCCGCGTCCCGGCGACGCAGCGGCTGGTGCGGACGCTGACCGCCGCCGGACGCGAGACGTGGGCCGTCGGGTTCGTGGCGCTCCCGGCGGTGATGCGGCCGATGGAGCGGGCGAGCCTGCGCCACCTGGCCCGCCAGGTGCCCGACCCGGTGCTGCGGGCCCGGCTCACGCCGTCGTTCCGGCTCGGCTGCAAGCGGGTGCTGCTCAGCGACGACTGGTACCCGGCCCTGGCCGCACCGAACGTCGACCTGGTCGACGACCCGGTCGTCGAGGTCGTCCCCGAGGGTCTGGTGACCGCGGCACCGGACGGCACCCGCACCACCCACGTCGCCGACGCGCTCGTGCTGGCCACCGGGTTCCGCGCCACCGACCCGCCGTACGCGCACGTGGTCAGCGCCGGCGGGCGCACCCTGGCCGAGCACTGGTCGGGCACCGGCATGCAGGCGCACCTCGGCCTCGGCGTCGCCGGCTTCCCGAACCTGTTCCTGCTGATGGGGCCCAACACCGGCCAGGGGCACACCTCGGTGCTGCTGTTCGTCGAGGCGCAGGCCCGCTACGTCGCCGCGCTGCTGCGGCGCACCCGGGGGGCCGGTGCGGTGCAGCCGCTCGCGCGGGCCCAGGAGCGCTCGGTCGCCGCGGTGCACCGGCGGCTGCGGCGCACGGTCTGGAGCACCGGCGGGTGCCGCAGCTGGTACCTCGACGACCAGGGCCGCAACCCCACGCTGTGGCCGGGTCTCGCCCAGGAGTACCGGTACCGGCTGCGCCGGGTCGACCTCGACGACTGGGACGTCGCGCCCCGCCGGGCCGGCGCCGCCGCCCACGACACCGAGGAGGTCGTCGCGTGAGTTGCCTCGACGGGCGGGTCGTGGTGGTCACCGGCGCCGCGCGGGGCCTCGGCCTGGAGATGGCGCGCCGGCTCGCCGGCCGCGGGGCCAAGGTGGCCGCGCTCGGTCTCGAGCCCGACCTGCTGGCGCAGGAGACCGCCCGGCTGCCCGACGCGATCGCCGTCCCCGTCGACGTCACCGACGGCGCCGCGCTCGAGCGCGCCGCGGCGCGGGTGCTCGAGCGCTACGGCCGGGTCGACGCGGTCGTCGCGAACGCCGGCATCGCCGCCGGCGGGCCGCTGCTGCTCGCCGACCCGGTGGCCTACGACCGCGTCATCGAGGTCAACCTCCTGGGCAGCGTCCGCACCGTGCGGGCCTTCCTGCCCGAGGTGGTGCGCGCCCGCGGGTACGTGCTGCAGGTCGCCTCGCTCGCCGCGATGGCGCCCGCCCCGCTGATGGGCGCCTACTGCGCCAGCAAGTCCGGCGTCGAGGCCTTCGCCCACTCGCTGCGCGCCGAGGTGCGCCACCACGGCGTCGACGTCGGCGTGGCCTACCTGTCGTGGACCGACACCGACATGGTGCGCGGCGCCGACGAGCACGACGGCCTGCGCGCGATGCGGGCCCGGATGCCCGGCCCGCTCGGTCGCACCTACCCCCTCGGACCCGCCGCCGAGAGGCTCGTCGAGGGCGTCGAGCGGCGCTCGGCGCACGTCTACGGCCAGCGCTGGCTGCGGGGCGTGCAGGTGGTGCGCCCGCTGCTGCCGGCGCTGCTGGCGCGGGCGCCGCGGGAGGACCTGCGCCGGGCCGAGGAGGCGCTGCGGTCCGACGGCGCGACCGGCACCGTGGGTGCCGGGGGGCGCGCCGACGCCGGACGCTGACGCCGCTCGACCTCGCGACCACCGCGCCGACCACCGCGCCGACCACCGCGCCGACGGCCGCGCCGACGGCCGCGCCGGAACCCTAGAGCGCCTCGACCTGCTCGACGAGCCAGCTCGGGCCCTCGTCCGCGGTGCTGCGCACCATGGTGAGACGCACCCTGTTCTGGTCGGTCTGCGGCCGGTCGAGCCGGTTCGAGACCGTGGTCTGGTCGACGAACAGCAGCACCACGACGCGGTCGGCGGATGCCTGCACCACGCCCGCCGAGATGACGTCGGCGCGCACCTCCGCCCGGGTCTGGGTCGCGACGTCGCGCACCGCGCCCTCGGAGGTCTGCTCGTAGTCCTCGCGGAACTGGCCGGTGCTGAGCGCCAGAGCCTCCTCGAAGTCCTGGTCGAGCGTCTCGTACCCGTAGGAGAGCACCGTCTCGGCCGAGGTGCGGGCCTGCTCGAGCGCGGCCGCACGGGCGTCGTCGACCTGCTGCTGGCGCCGGTCGAGCACGGTGACCGCCACGGCGGCCACCACGAGCAGCGCGGTCAGCGCAGCCGCCACGACCACCAGCGCCGGGCGGCGTCCCGGACGGTCCGCCGTCCCGGCGGTGTCCGTCGGCGCGGCCGGGGACGCCCACGGCCGGGCGCGCGGCGGCGCGGGCGCCGTCGGTTGCGCGGGCTCGCGCAGCGACGCGGCGGGCGGGGGCGTCGGCCGCGGGGCGGTCGGGGTCGTCGGCCGGTCCGCGTCGGTGGGACGCGCACGAGCGCGCTCCCCCGCGACCCGGCGCCGCCCGCCGCCGGACGCCGGCGTCACGGGGTGCCTCCCGTGGTCGGGTCGTCGGTCGGGTCGCTCGTCGGCTCGGTGCCGGGCTCGCCCGCGCCGGCCGGGAGCTCGACCTGGCTGGAGACGAAGGTGAGGTCGCTGACGAGCCACTCGTCGGCGGTGCGGGTGAGGTCCATCTGGATGCGGTAGTGCCGCGGCGTGGGCGTGGTGCTCGCGACGTTGGTGACCTCGGTGTCGACCACGACCAGCACCCGGGCGCTGTCGTCGTCGGCGGTGACCACCGCGGCCTCGCGCACCGTGCCGACGGAGCGGGACTCGTTCTGCGTCACCAGCTCCCGCACGTCGTCGACCCCGGCGCGGAACTGCTCGCGGAACGAGCCGGTCGAGCCGTCCAGGACGAGCTCGACGTCCTCGTCGAAGGACTCGAAGTCGAGGGTCGTGAAGTTCACCGCGTGCTGCTTGGCCTGCTGCAGCACCTGGGCGCGACGGGCGTCGGCCTCGCGGCGGTCGAGCACGGGGCCGACGCGGGTGGCGAGCAGGACGAGGGAGGCGACCAGCAGCGCGGCCAGCAGCAGCGCCAGCGCCACCCGCAGCACCCGACGTCCCGGCGCGACCCGGACCGTCGAGGTCGTCACGAGCCGGCTCCGAGCAGCAGCAGCTCGAGCGCGTCGACCCCGGCGGAGCCGGCCGGGGCGTGCCCGGGCACGACCGTCACGCCCGCCTCGCGGACGCCCGCACCGCCGACCAGGTAGCTGCTGGGCAGGCCCGAGGAGCGCTCGTACGAGGGGTTGGGCGCGTTCTGGGCGCCGCGGACGTTGGTGCCGCTGCCCCGAGCCGCCGTGCACTGCGCGCCGGTGTTGGTGGGCGCCTGCGAGGTCTGGTGGGGGTCGGTGCGGGTGGTGCCCTCGTACCCCTGCTCGCAGGCGGCCGGCGTGGTGCCGAGGACGAGCCCGAAGTGCGCCGTGCCGTCGCCGGGGACCACCGTGTACCCACCTGCCACGACCGAAGGATAGGTGACCAGCAGCTGCTCGATGCCGTCCACCCGCGTCACCGTCACCTCCCCCACCGTCACCAGGTTCGTCAGCAGGCCGGCGAGCGCAGACCGGTTGTCCTGCAGCAGCCCGTCGAGCTCGGCGGACGCGACGACGCCGTTGTCGAGGACCGCGCGCAGGTCGGCGTCGGTGCGCTCGCTCGCGAGGGTCTCGGAGAGGTCGGCCAGGTCGGCGGCGAACGACCGGACGGCCGGGCCGGTCTCGCGCTGGGTGTCGAGCACGATGGCTCCGTCGTCGATCAGGGTGAGGGTCTCGGGCAGGGCGTCCGTGGCGGCCAGGGTGAGGCGGTCGCCGGCGTCGAGCAGCCGCTCGAGGTCGCGGCTGCCGCCCGAGAAGGCCTTGCCGAGCTCGGAGACCACGACCTGCAGGTCCTGCTGGTCGACCGAGCGCACCAGCCGCGAGACGTCGAGCAGCAGCTTCTCGGTGGGCACCGGGGTGCGGGTGCGCTCGCGGGCGATGACGTCGCCGGCGGCCAGGAACGGGCCGTCGGCCGTGGCGGGCTGCAGGTCGAGGTACTGCTCGCCGACGGCAGAGCGGTTCTCGACCACGGCGTCGGTGTCGGCGGGGACGTCGCGGGTGCCGTCCAGGCGCAGGTCGACCCGCACGCCGTCGCCCTCGAGCCGCAGGGCCTCGACCCGTCCGACCGTGACGCCGCGGTAGGTGACCTCGGCCCCCTCGAAGATCCCGCCCGACTCGGCGAGGTCGACCGAGACCAGGTACGAGCGTCCCGAGACGAGGTCACCGAGGCCGACGTACCGTACGGCGACGTAGCTGACGCCGACGACCGTGATCAGCGCGAACGCGATCAGCCGGTAGACGGTCGAGCGGGTGACCACCTCACACACCCCCCAGCAGCAGCGCGGCCAGCGCCGGGTCGTAGCTGCGGGCGCCGGCGGCGCCGGCGGTCGACCCGTCGCCGCCCAGGCAGCCGATGATCGGCAGGCAGACCGGCGGCGAGGTCGAGGTGGGGGCCGGGCTGGTCGGTGTCGCCGTCGGCGTGCCGCCGGGGCACAGGCTCTGGCCGAGCACCGGCACGTCCTGGCACACCTCGGTCAGCGGCGGCAGCTCGCACAGCCCGCCGGGCAGCAGCTCGCCGCCGCTCGCCGCGCAGATCTCGACGACGGGGTCGCAGGCCGCGGCCCCGACGAGGTCCTGGCAGATCTGCTCCACCGGGGGCAGCTGGCACTCGCCCGGCAGCCCGAGCGCCTCGCACAGGTCGGGCAGCGGCAGCGTCGGCAGGTCGGTGGGCAGCGGCAGCGACGGCACCGGCACGGTCGGCAGCGGCGGCAGGCTCGGCCCGGTGGTGGGCTGCGGCAGCAGCGAGTCGAGGTCGGAGAGGTTGGCGTCCAGCTGGATCGACAGGTTGGTGTAGTCGCCCTCGATGCCCTCGGTCGCGACGTCGGGGAACGGGTAGCTGACGAACACGTCGAGCGACTCGGGCAGCGCGTCGCCCGCGGCGGCGAGCTGGGTGAGCACCGGGTCGAGCGCGCGCAGGTTCGCGACCGTGTCGGCCTGGGAGGCGTCGATGACGCGGGTCGCGGTGACGCCCAGGTCGGACAGGGCCGTGAGCATGGCGGTCAGCTGCTCGCGCTGGTCGGCCAGCACCCGCAGGCCGCCCGGGATGGTGTCGAGGGCGGTCGCGATGTCCTGCTCCTGGGCTGCCAGGGTCGCCGACAGCCGGTCGATCGCGTCGATGGCCCGGACGATCTCGCTCTTGTGCTCGTCGAGGCCGGTGACGAAGACGTCGAGCTGCTCGAGCGCGTCGCGGACGTCGGACTCCCGGCCCTCCAGCGCGTCGTTCAGCTCGCGGTTGATCGTCTGCAGCTGGGCCACGCCACCGCCGTTCAGCAGCAGCGACAGCGCGCCGAGCACCTCCTCGACCTCCGGGTTGCGGCCGGTGCGCTCCAGCGGGATGACGTCGCCGTCGGACAGCCGGCCCACCGCCCCCGCGGTCGGCACCGACAGCGACACGAACTTCTCGCCGAGCAGCGAGGTCTGCCGCAGGGAGGCGTCGGCGTTGTCGGGCAGCGTGACGGAGTCCTCGAGCCGCACCACCACCCGCGCGTGCCAGTCCTGCAGCTCGACCGACTCGACCGCCCCGACCGTGACGTCGTTGACCTTCACGGCCGACTGGGGCACCAGGTCGAGCACGTCGACGAAGTCGATCGTGACGCGGTACACGTCGCTGCCGCCGGCGGCACCGCCGGGCAGCGGCAGGTCGTAGGCGCCCTGGCAGCCGCTGAGCAGCACGACCAGGCCGAGCAGCGCGGCCAGACGCGCGCGCAGCGCGTGCTGGACCCGGCCGCGGGACCGGGGGCGAGCGGTCACGAGCCACCTCCGGGGAGGATTCCGGCCAGGGTCCGGTCCGGTACGGCCGGGGCGGTCGTGGCCGGGACGGACAGCCCGCTGGACGCGCCGGGCAGCGCCGAGCCGCTGCCGCCGAGCGATCCGGTCAGCCCGCCGGGCAGCAGGTCGAGCAGCATGCTCAGCTCGTCGAGCACGCCCTCGCAGTAGCCGGCGTTCGCCTGGCCGCCGCTCGCGAGCGAGCCGTTCAGCAGCGAGCACAGGAACGCCAGCGGGTTCTGCTCGATCGGCGTGACGTTGTCGCGGGTGTCGAGCGTCCCCGAGCGCGGGTTGTAGGCGTTGGCGAGGTTCGACAGCGCCGTCGGCGCCGCGACCAGCGTCTCGGCCAGCGCCTCCTGCTGCGACGCCACGCCGGCCGTGACCGACTCCAGCTGCGCGACGTCCTCGGTCAGCACCTCCCGGTTGTCGCGGACGAAGGACTCCACCTCCGCGAGCGCCACCGCCAGGTTCTGCAGCGCCAGCGCCAGGTCGTCGCGCTCGCCCGCCAGCTGGTCGGAGACCGTGGCCAGGTTCGTGTTCAGGTCGGTGACCGCCTGGTCGTTCTCGGCGAGGGTGGTGGTGAAGGTCTGCAGGTTCTCGACCGTCGCGAACAGGTCGTCGTCGTTGCTCGCCAGCGCGTCCAGGGCCAGGCCGAGGTCCTCGATCGTGGTGCCGAGGGCCTCGCCGTTGCCGTCGAGGTTGGCCGCGCCCGTCTCGAGCACCCGCGACAGCGCGCCGTCCTCGTTCGCGCCCTCGGGCCCGAGCGCCACGGCCAGGTCGTCGAGGCTGCCGAACACGCGGTCGAGCTCGACCGGGACGGCGGTGCGCTCGACGGGGATCTCGGCGCCGTCGGCGAGCGCCGGCCCGCCGGTGTGCACCGGCAGCAGCTGCACGTACCGGTCGCTCACCACCGACGGCGAGATCACCACCGCCTGCGCGTCCGCCGGCACGTCGTAGGCGGCGTCGTACTCGAGCTCGACCCGCACCACCTCGCCCTCGGGCACCACCTCGGTGACCACCCCGACGGGGATGCCGAGGATGCGCACCTCCGAGCCCTCGTACAGCCCGACGGTGCGGGTGAAGTACGCGGTGACCCGGGTGCGGTCGGCGCCCGGCCAGAGCCAGACCAGCGCGGCGACGAGGACCAGCACGGTGACCACCGAGACCACCTTCACCGGGCCGGAGAGCCCGTGCAGGCGGCCCAGCCCCAGCGTCATCCGCCCGGTCACGGCTGCACCGCCGCCTCGGTGGGCAGGGACAGGCCGGGGACGGGGACGAGGTTCTGGATGTAGGTGTCGAACCAGCGTCCGGTGCCGAGCACGTTGGCGAACAGCCGGGTGAACGGGGCCATGTTCGCCAGCCCCTGCTCCAGGTTCGCCTTGTTCTCCTCGAGCAGCGCCAGCACCGAGTTCAACCGGTCGAGCGTGGGCGCCAGCTCGGCGCGGTTCTCCCGCACCAGGGCGGTGACCTGTGCCGCGAGCGCGGCGGTGGAGTCGAGCAGCCGGGAGATGTCGTCGCGGCGGCGCTCGAGCTCGGCGAGCAGCAGGTTCGCGTCGTTGATCAGCCGCTCCAGCTCGGCGTCGCGCGAGGCCATCACCTCGGTGACCTCGCGGGTGCTGTCGAGCAGCCGGCGCAGCTCCTCGTCGCGCGAGGCGATGGTGCGCGAGAGGTCCGACAGGCCCGCCAGCGCGCCCCGCACCTCCTCCGGGGTGTCCTGGAACTCGACCGCCATCGTGTCGAGCGCGGCCGCGAGCTGGTCGGTGTCGATGCCCTCGTTCACCTCGGCGAGGTCCGAGAACGCCTGCACCACGTCGTAGACCGAGACCGTGCGGTCGGCCGGGATCTCGCTGCCCTCGGCCAGCTGCCCGTCCCCGCGCGGCTCGAGCGCGAGGAAC
Organism: uncultured Actinomycetota bacterium; assembly: GCA_963715595.1. Lineage (GTDB taxonomy): Bacteria > Actinomycetota > Actinomycetes > Actinomycetales > CAWJMD01 > MFD01275-22. The sequence goes on along the minus strand of OY970255.1, from coordinate 47,186 downwards.
TTCTCGCCCAGCACCGTCTTGATCCGGATGCTCGCGCCGGTCTGCTCGCCGAACGAGGCGGGCTCGGTCACGGTGAAGTCGACCCGGACGTGGTCGCCGTCGAGCTCGACCGCCTCCACCTCGCCGACCTCGACGCCCGCGACCCGTACGTCGTCGCCGGCCCGCAGCCCGCCGGCCTCGGTGAACGCGGCCGAGTAGTCGTCGCCGCCACCGACGAACGGCAGCGCCTTGACGTCGAACGCGGCGACCAGCGCCAGGGCGATCACCAGCAGCCCGGTGGCGCCGATCGGCACCGGGTTGCGCTCGCGGAACGGGGTCATCCCGAGCACCTCGCCGTGCCGGTGTCGTAGGCCTCGACCGGCACGGTCTGCCCCGCCGGCAGCGTGATCTGACCGTCGAACTCGCACAGGTAGAAGTTGAAGTACGAGCCGTAGGTGGCCGTCCGGGTGATCTCGTCGATCTTGCCCGGCCAGGTGGTGAGGAACTCGTCCAGGACCTCGTTGTTGCGGTCCAGGTTGTCGGCCAGGTCGCCGAGCTGCTCGATGTCCTGCTGCAGCGGCGGCCGCGCCTCCTCGATCAGACCGGCCGTCGACTCGCCCAGGTCGGCGATGCTCGACAGCGAGGCGCCGATCGCCTCGCGGTCCTGCGCGAGCCCGGAGACGAACCGCTGCAGCTGCAGCAGCAGCTGGTCGAGCTGGCCGCTGCGCTCGGCCACCGTCCCGAGCACCGTGTTCAGGTTGTCGATGGTGCGGCCGATCACCTCGTCGCGGTCGGCCAGCGTCGACGTGACCGAGGCCGTCGAGGCGAGCAGGTGCTCGATGGTGCCGCCCTCGCCCTGCAGGGTCTGGATGATCTCGTAGGCGAGCTGGTTGACGTCCTGCGGGTTGAGCGCGGCGAACAGGGGCTTGAAACCGTTGAACAGCGCGGTGAGGTCGAGCGCGGGCTGGGTGCGCTCGACCGGGATGCGCGCGCCGACGGGGAGCTGCTCGAGCCCGCCCTGCTCCTGCGCGAGGGAGAGGTACCGCTGGCCGATCAGGTTGCGGTACCGGATCAGCGCAGTCGTGCCCTGGGTCAGCACCACGGTGCGGTCGATGCGGAAGTGCACGAGCGCCTGCGTGCGCTCCTCACCCTCCGCCCCCGCGACCTCGATGCCGGTGATCTCGCCGACCCGCACGCCGGCGATGCGCACGTCGTCGCCCTCGAGCAGGCCGGTGACGTCGGTGAACACCGCCGAGTAGTCGGACTTGTCGCCGAACCGGACGTTGGCGATGGTCGTGGCCAGCAGGGCGAACGCGGCCACGGTGACGACGAGGAACAGGGTCAGGCGCGCGAGGTCGGCGCCGACGCGCTGCGACCTGCTCACGGGGCGGGGCATCAGCCGTTCACCTCCGTGCCGCGGGCGACCGGGCCGAACAGCAGGGTCGCGATGTCGGGCACCTGCTGGGGGTCCAGACCCATCCGCGGGCCGACGATCGAGCCCACCAGCATCTGCTCGGCCTCGCTGCCGACCAGGCCCGTGCTGGGGCCGTCGAAGGCGGTGGGCAGGGCCGAGAACACGTAGTTGTCGCCGCCCCCGACGCTGCCGTCGTCGATCTGCTTGCCGGGGAACGGGTTCTGCTGGCTCCCGCCGGGGCTCGGCAGCCCCTCGCAGTCCGGGCCGCTCTCGTCGCGGAACTGCGGCTCCTCGCCGGGCTGGTACGCCGGACGCTGCGGCACCACCTCGAGGGTGATGTGGAGCTGCTCGTCGCGGAAGGCGTCCTCGATGCGCGGCTCCCACTGCACCAGGCCCTCGGCGAGGCACGGGTAGATGGGCGCGTACTTCGCGAGGACCTCGAGCGTGGGGCTGCTCACCTGGCCCACCCGGATGATGCGTGCCTCGTTCTCGGTGAGCACGGCGTTCGTGGTGGTGGCGAAATCGGCTGTGCCGGACAGGAACTGTGCCAGCACGTCCTGCTTCTCGACGATGGTCGCCGTGGTGACCGACTGGTTGCGCAGGATGCGGCAGCAGGTCGGGCGCGGCGTCGGCGTAGCTCGACACGACGTCGGCGAGCGCGCTGATGTCGGACGTGATGGTGGGCATCCGCGGGTTGATCTCCGTGAGGTAGTCGCCGACCAGCGTCACGTTCTCGCCGAGCTGCTCGCCCCGTCCCTCCAGCGTGCTCGACAGCGCGTTCAGCGTCAGGGCGAGGTCCTGCGGCCGCACGGCCTGCAGCAGCGGCAGCAGGTCGTCGAGGACCTCCTCGAGCTCGATCGCCGTCTGCGAGCGGTCCTGGGTGATGACGTCGCCGGCGCTCAGGTGCGCGTCGGCCGGGTCGTCGGGGACGACGAGCGAGACGAACTTCTCGCCGAACAGGGTCTTGGGCAGCAGCCGGGCCTGCACGTTCGCCGGGATGCTGCGGGCCTGCGCGGGGTCGAGGGCCAGCACCATCGTGGCCCGCTCGCCGTCCGAGCTGATCTCGCGCACCTCGCCGACCAGCACCCCGCGGACCTTGACGTCGGACAGCTCCTGCATCTGGTTGCCGATGCGGTCGGTCTCGAGCGTCACCCTCACCACGGGGACGAAGACCTTGGCGTACGAGGCGATCGACAGCGCGACCAAGCGCGGCGAGGACGAGCAGGAAGGCGACGCCGAAGGAGCGGTCGGACAGCCCGGTCAGCAGGCTGCGGGCGCGCGTCGAGGAGGTCACCGGGCTCACCCCGCGATCCGGACGGTCGTGCTCGTGCCCCAGATGGCGAACGAGAGGAAGAAGTCGACGACGTTGATGGCGACGATCGAGGTGCGCACCGCGCGACCGACCGCCACGCCGACGCCGGCCGGACCGCCGCTCGCGGTGTAGCCGTACCAGCAGTGGATGCCGATGATGACGACCGAGAAGACCATCACCTTGACGAACGACCAGAGCACGTCGCCGGGCGGCAGGAACAGCGTGAAGTAGTGGTCGTACGTCCCGGCCGACTGGCCGTAGTAGCCGGTGGAGATCAGCCGGGTGGCGGCGTAGGACGACAGCAGCGCGACGACGTAGAGCGGGATGACGGCGACGAAGCCGGCCACCATGCGGGTGGTGACCAGGAACGGCAGCGACGGGATGCCCATCACCTCGAGCGCGTCGACCTCCTCGGAGATGCGCATCGCGCCGAGCTGCGCCGTGAAGCCGCAGCCCGACGGTGGCCGCGAGCGCGAGACCCGCCACCAGCGGGGCGATCTCGCGGGTGTTGAAGTACGCCGACACGAACCCGGTGAACGCGCCCGAGCCGATCTGGTCGAGCGCCTGGTAGCCCTGCAGGCCCACCTCGGTGCCGGTGAAGAACGCGAGGAACGCGATCACGCCGACGGTGCCGCCGATGACCGACAGCGCTCCCGTGCCGAGGGTCACCTCGGCGAGCAGCCGCAGCACCTCCTTGCGGTAGCGCCGCAGCGTGCGCGGGACCCAGCCGACCGAGCGGACGTAGAACCGCAGCTGGCGCCCGAGGTCGGTGAGGCCGGCGTCGGCGGCGCGCACGGGCGCGAGCAGGCGCTGGGCGGTACGGGCGGTGTCGGTCATCGGCGTCAGATCTTCTGCGGGACGACCTGGAAGTACACGGCCGTGAGGACGAAGTTGACGACGAACAGGAGCATGAAGGTGATGACGACGCTCTGGTTCACCGCGTCGCCCACGCCCTTCGGGCCACCCCCCGCGGTCAGGCCCTTGTAGCAGGCGACGATCGCGGCGAGGAAGCCGAACACCAGCGCCTTGATCTCGCCGGCCCACAGGTCGGAGAGCTGGGCCAGGCCGGTGAACGAGGCGAGGTAGGCACCGGGTGTGCCCCCCTGCAGCACCACGTTGAAGAAGTAGCCGCCGGCGACACCGACCACCGAGACCAGCGCGTTGAGCCCGACGGCGACGAGCATGGTCGCGAGCACCCGAGGCACGACCAGGCGCTGGATCGGCGAGATGCCGAGCACCTCCATGGCGTCGATCTCCTCGCGGATCTTGCGCGAGCCGATGTCGGCGCAGATCGCCGAGCCGGCCGCCCCGGCGATGAGCAGGGCCGTGACGATCGGGCTGGCCTCGCGGATCACGGCCAGGACGCTGGCGGCGCCGGTGAACGACTGCGCGCCGAGCTGGCGGGTGAGGCTGCCGAGCTGCAGCGCGATGACGGCGCCGAACGGGATCGCGACCAGCGCGGTGGGCAGGATCGTCACCGAGGCGATGAACCAGGCCTGCTGCACGAGCTCACGCAGCTGGAACGGGCGCCGGAACAGCATCCGCAGCGTGTCGAGCAACATCGCGAACAGCGAGCCGGTCTGCCGCAGCGCGCCTGTCGCGAGCCCGCCGGCGGCGCTCACGCGTCCGCCTTCGCGAGCGACGCCCGCACGGGATCGCCCTCGAACGACCCCGGCGGCGGCGTGACGCCGTTGTCGCGGCACCACGCTCCCGGCTCGCGCTGGCTCGGACGCGCGGCGCCGTCGCTCGGATCGAGCTGCAGCGGGATCGGCGGCAGCGGCGGCAGCTCCTGCCCCGACTCGGCGGCCAGCTCGTCGGCGTCCTTCTCCTCGCTCATCCCGATCGGCCCGACCCGCTGGGCGTTGAGGAACTGCCGGACCACGGGCTCCTCGCTCGACAGCAGCATCTCGCGCGGCCCGAACATCGCCAGGTGCTTGTGGTAGAGCAGGCCGATGTTGTCGGGCACCGTGCGGGCGGTGTTGATGTCGTGCGTGACGATCAGGCAGGTGGCGCCGGTCTGGGCGTTGAGGTCGACGATCAGCTGGTTCAGGTAGGCGGTGCGCACCGGGTCCAGGCCCGAGTCGGGCTCGTCGAACAGCAGGATCTCCGGGTCGAGCACCAGGGCGCGGGCCAGGCCGGCGCGCTTGCGCATGCCACCGGAGATCTCGCCGGGCAGCTTGTCCTCGGCGCCCGTGAGACCGACCAGGTCCATCTTCTCGGCGACGACCGCCTCGACCTCGCGCTCGGACTTCTTCGTGTGCTCGCGCAGCGGGAAGGCGATGTTGTCGTACAGGTTCATCGAACCGAACAGCGCGCCGTCCTGGAACAGCACGCCGAACAGCTTGCGCACCTCGTACAGCTCGGCCTCGCGCAGCCGGGTGATGTCCTTGCCGTCGATGATGATCGAGCCGCGGTCGGGCTCGAGCAGTCCCACCAGCGTCTTGAGGAACACCGACTTGCCGGTGCCGGACGGCCCGAGCATCACCGAGATCTCGCCCGACGGCAGGGTGAGGGTGACGTCGTCCCAGATCAGCTGGGAGCCGAACCGCTTGGTGAGCCCGTCGACGGCGATCTCGACACCCATCGGGTCCGACCTCCGTCCTGGTTCGCGTCGTCGCGGCGGGCGTGGCTGCCCCCACCCGAGGAGACCAACGGACGGGGACGGCGGAGGTTACGGGGGCCGCGCGTGGCCGGGGACGCCGAAGGGCCCGACCCCCATGGGGGTCGGGCCCTTCGGTCGTGCCGTCCCGGTCAGGCCGCGCGAGCGGCCGGACCGGAGCAGGTCACTTGACGGTGACGGTGGCGCCGGCGCCCTCGAGGGCGGCCTTGGCCTTCTCGGCGGCCTCCTTGGTCACCTTCTCCAGGATCGGCTTCGGGGCGCCGTCCACGAGGTCCTTGGCCTCCTTCAGGCCGAGGCTCGTGAGCGTGCGCACCTCCTTGATGACCTGGATCTTCTTGTCGCCCGCGGCCTCGAGGACGACGTCGAACTCGTCCTGCTCCTCCTCGGCCTCGGCGGGCGCGCCACCGGCGGCGCCGCCGGCAGCGGCGACCGCGACGGGGGCGGCGGCGGTGACCTCGAAGGTCTCCTCGAACTTCTTCACGAACTCGGAGAGCTCGATCAGGGTCATGTCCTTGAACGCGTCGAGCAGCTCGTCGGTGCTGAGCTTCGCCATGGTGGCGTCCTTCCTGTCGTACGGCCCGCTGCTGCGGGTCCGGGGTCGTTCGGTGTGCCGGGCGGCCCACCGTGGGTCGGGCGTCAGCCCTCGGTGGTCGCGCCCTCGGCGGGAGCGTCCGTGGCCTCGTCCGACGCCGGGGCGTCGTCGGGGGCCTGGTCCTGTGCGGGCTCGGCGGCGGCCGGGCCCTCCTGCTCGAGCTTGAGCCGCAGGGCGTCGACGGTGCGAGCGGCCTGCGACAGCGGCGCGGCGAACAGGTAGGCGGCGTTGTTGAGCGACGCCTTCATGGCGCCGGCCAGCTTGGCCAGCAGGACCTCGCGCGACTCGAGGTCGGCGAGCCTGGTGATCTCGGACGGGCTGAGGGACTTGCCCTCGAGGTACCCGCCCTTGATGACCAGCTGGGGGTTCGCCTTGGCGAAGTCGCGAAGACCCTTGGCAGCCTCCACCGGGTCACCGGTGATGAAGGCGATCGCGGTCGGGCCGGAGAGCTGGCCGTCGAACGCGTCGACCCCGGCCTCCTTCGCCGCGATCTGCGTCAGGGTGTTCTTGACCACCGCGTAGGTGGCGTGGTCCCCCAGGGAACGGCGCAGCGTCTTGAGCTGCGCCACGGTGAGCCCGCGGTACTCGGTCAGCACACCGGCGGGCGAGCTGCGGAACTTCTCCGTGAGCTCGGCCACCGCGGCGGTCTTGGCGGCATTCGCCATGGGGCCCTCCTTCCGTGGTCGGGTCGTGGGCGACCGTCGGCGGTCCCGTCCCGGGAAACACGGATGCCCCGCGCAGGAGCGCGGGGCACGAGGGGTGGCACCCTGGGGTGCCTGTCGTGGTGCGTCGCCTGCGCTGGTCACCACGGGCTTCGTGGGTCTTCGCCCGCCCCCTGCGAGCAGGGGACGAGGACCGGCGGTCTTCGGTGCCGCCAGCGTACGCGGGCGGATGGCGGGCGACCAAATCGTCTCCGATCCGTCCACGCCAGGAGGGTCGCCGGCCTCCTAGCGTGGCGGCATGAGCGACCTCCCGCCGGCAGGCCGTGTCCCCCAAGCTCGTCGTCGACGGCGCCGACGCCGCGATCGCGTACTACGTCCGCGCGCTGGACGCCCGCGAGGTGGTGCGGTTCGTCGCGGGGGCGGCGGTCGTGCTCGCCGAGCTCGAGGTGCTCGGCTCGCGCCTGCAGCTCAAGGACGCCGACGAGCACGACCCGGTGACCCGGCCCGGCCCGGTCCTCGACGTGGTCGTCGACGACCCGGACGCGGTCGGCGCCCGGCTGGTCGCCGAGGGCGCCACCTGGGTGTTCGAGCCGTCCGACAAGCCCTGGGGCGGACGGTGGGGCCGGGTGCGCGACCCGTTCGGGGTGCAGTGGCTGCTGCAGGACCCCGACCGCGCCACGCCACAGGAGATCCAGGCCCTGCTGGACGGCTGAGCCGCCGGTCAGGCCACGCCCTCCCAGACGGCCAGCTCGCCGCCGGGCAGCGACACCAGCCGGACACCGCCCGGCCCGACCAGCTGCCACGCCTCGTACGACGGGTCGACGGGCACCTCGAGCAGCGCTCCCCCGGCGACGACCAGCTCGAGCCGGCCGTCGTCGTGGGCCGTCCCGCCGACGACGGTGGCGCGGCGCAGCGCCAGCAGCGGCGCGAGGTCAGGGTCCTGCCCCGGGTCGAGCTCGACGCGGGTGCCGTCGGCCGAGCGCAGCGCCAGGATCCCCTCGATCCGCACCTCGACGCCGTTGGCCAGCAGCAGCACCACGGCCGCCGCCTCGAGCGCCAGCCGGGTCACCGGCTCGCCGCGCACGGGCAACACCCAGCACCCGTCGCCCCGCCGCAGTCCCGGCACGTCCCCATCGAACCGCCCTCGGGCGGCGGACGGGGCGCGGCGCGCCGGACCGTCCGCCGCCCGTGAGCGGTCGGGCACCGGATCAGTCGGACGAACGCACCATCACGCGGATGCCGACCGCCAGACCGGCCGCGGCGGTGAGCACCGCCGGTTGCGGTGTCGAGGACGACGATGCCGGGTGAAGAGGTCAGGTCCTGGCCGCTACCCGTGGCAGTCTGGCTCCGTGCTCGAGACCTCCGCCCGGCTGCTGAACCTGCTCTCGCTGCTGCAGGCCCGCCGCGACTGGCCCGGCCCGCTGCTGGCCGAGCGGCTGGAGGTGAGCGCGCGCACCGTCCGCCGCGACGTCGACCGGCTGCGCGAGCTCGGCTACCCCGTGCAGGCCACCAAGGGCCCGGACGGCGGCTACCGCCTCGAGGCCGGCAGCGACCTGCCGCCGCTGCTGTTCGACGACGACCAGGCCGTGGCCGTCGCGGTGGCCCTGCAGACCGCCACCGGGTCGGTCGCGGGCATCGGCGAGGCGTCCGAGCGCGCCCTGGCGACCGTGCGGCAGGTGATGCCGGCGCGGCTGCGCGCGCGGGTCGACGCGCTGCAGGTCACCGCGGTGCCCCGCTCCGGCCGGGGCGAGCCCCCGCAGGTCGACACGCAGGTGCTGCTCGCACTCGGCGGCGCGGTGCGTGCTCGGGAGGTGCTGCGGTTCGACTACGCGGGGGCGTCCGGGCAGGGGGCGCAGGACGCCGGCGAGCGCGGCTGGGCGCCGCCGCGGCGGGTCGAGCCGCACCACCTCGTCACCTGGGGCGGACGCTGGTACCTCGTCGCGTTCGACCTCGACCGCGCCGACTGGCGCACCTTCCGGGTCGACCGGATCACCCCGCGCACCCCCACCGGCCCGCGGTTCGCGCCGCGGTCGCTGCCCGAGGGCGACGTCGCGGCGTTCGTCGCGGCGCGGTTCGAGGGGCTGTCGCTGCGGCAGTGGCCGTGCCGCGGCGAGGTCGTCGTCGCCGCTGCGGCCGACCTGGTGACGCGCTGGCTGCCGCGCGACGCGCTGGTCGAGGCGCTCGACGACGGCCGCAGCCGGGTCGTGCTCGGTTCGTGGTCGTGGACCGGCCTGCTCGCGACCGTCGCGATGTTCGACGCCGACCTCGAGCTGGTCGGCCCGGCCGAGCTGCGCGAGACCGCGGCGGTCCTCGCGAGCCGGTTCGGCGCCGCGGCGGGGTGAGCGGCGGCAGCCGGTCAGGGGTGGCGCTCGGCCTCGACGTGCAGGTCGCCGGAGGAGGACCGCAGCCGCACCGCGCCGCCGCCGTCGAGGGCGACCCGCACACCCACCGGGGCGCCCGAGGTGTCGTGCTCCCACTCCACCGCCACCACCTGCGCGCCGCGCAGCTCGGCCACCCCGGTCGTGGCGAGGTCGACCAGCTCCCAGCGGCCGGCGGCGGGCGGCCCCTCGTCGGCGTCGACCGTGCGCAGGACCGCCCGGCGGGCGGTCGTGATCGTGGCCCCCACCACGTCGTCGAGCACCGTCCCCGGCATCGTCGTCCCTCCCGCGTCGCCCGACCGCCGGGCGACGGTCGCGGAAGGGACACCGTGCCCCCGGTCGGCCCGTCGGCGCACGGGCCCCCGGGCCCACACCGCGGGCCCGGGCCACCGCCCCCGGACGCGCCGACGCCCCCGCCGGCCGGGTGGCCGACGGGGGCGTCGTGGGTCGTGCGGGGCCGATCAGGCCTCGGCGGCGTCCTCGACCAGCAGGTTCTTCACCTTGGCGGGGTCGACCGGGATGCCCGGGCCCATCGTGGTGGAGACGGTGGTCTTGGTGACGTACCGGCCCTTGGAGGACGACGGCTTGAGCCGCAGCACCTCCTCGAGGGCGGCGGCGTAGTTCTCGACGAGCAGCTTCTCGTCGAAGGACGCCTTGCCGATGATGAAGTGCAGGTTGGCGTGCTTGTCGACGCGGAACTCGATCTTGCCGCCCTTGATCTCCTGCACCGCCTTGGCGACGTCCATGGTCACCGTGCCGGTCTTGGGGTTCGGCATCAGGCCGCGGGGGCCGAGCACCTTGCCCAGGCGCCCGACCTTGCCCATCAGGTCGGGGGTGGCGACGGCGGCGTCGAAGTCGGTGAAGCCGGCGGCGACCTTCTCGATCAGGTCGTCGGACCCCACGTGGTCGGCGCCGGCCGCGCGGGCGGCCTCGGCCTTGTCACCGTTGGCGAAGACCAGGACCCGAGCGGTCTTGCCGGTGCCGTGGGGGAGGTTGACCGTGCCGCGGACCATCTGGTCGGCCTTGCGGGGGTCGACGCCGAGGCGCATCGCGACCTCGACGGTGGAGTCGTACTTCGTGGTCGCCGTGTCCTTGGCGAGCCGCACGGCCTCGAGGGGCGTGTGCAGCTTGTCGCGGTCGATCTTCTCGGTCGCCGCGCGGTAGCTCTTGCTGCGCATGGTTCCTGCTCTCTGGTGTTCCGTGGTGGGTCCGACGGCGGCAGTCGTGGTCGGTGGGGCCAGCGCGGGCCCTGCCACTGGTAGTGCGGGTGGTGCGGTGGAGCTCAGCCCTCGACGGTGATGCCCATGGAGCGGGCGGTGCCGGCGATGATCTTCGCCGCGGCGTCGATGTCGTTGGCGTTGAGGTCCTCGAGCTTGGTCTGCGCGATCTCGCGGACCTGCTCGTTGGTGAGCTTGGCGACCTTGGTCTTGTGCGGCTCGCCCGACCCCTTGTCGACGCCGGCAGCCTTCTTGATCAGCTCGGCGGCCGGCGGGGTCTTGGTGATGAAGGTGAAGGAGCGGTCCTCGTAGACCGTGATCTCCACCGGGATGACGTTGCCGCGCTGCGACTCGGTCGCCGCGTTGTACGCCTTGCAGAACTCCATGATGTTGACGCCGTGCTGACCCAGCGCGGGGCCGATCGGCGGCGCGGGGGTCGCGGCACCGGCGTTGATCTGGAGCTTGATCAGGCCGGAGACCTTCTTCTTGGGAGGCATGTGCTCTGGAGTCCTTCTCCTCGTGTGCTTCTTCGGTGGTGCGTCCGGGCGGTCGGGCGCCGACCGGGGCAGGTGGGGGTCAGATCTTGGCGACCTGGTTGAAGCCGAGCTCGACCGGGGTCTCGCGGCCGAAGATCGACACGAGGACCTTCAGCTTCTGCGAGTCGGGGTTGATCTCGGTGATCGTGGCGGGGAGCGTCTCGAACGGCGGCTCCATCACGGTGACGGACTCGCCGACCTCGAAGTCGACCACGGTGGGCTCGGCGGCCTTGGCGCCGCCGCCGCCGGTGGCCGCGGCCTCCTTGATCTCGAGCGTGGGGGCCAGCATCGAGAACACCTCGTCGATGCTCAGCGGCACCGGCTGGTGGGTGTGGCCGACGAACCCGGTGACGCCCGGCGTGTGGCGCACGGCGCCCCACGACTCGTCGGTGAGGTCCATCCGGACCAGGACGTACCCCGGGACCCGGACGCGGCGCACCTGCTTGCGCACGCCGTTCTTGATCTCGGTGACCTCCTCCATGGGCACCTCGACACCGAAGATGTAGTCCTCCATGTTCAGGGAGGTGATCCGGTTCTCGAGGTTGGCCTTCACGCGGTTCTCGTACCCCGCGTAGGAGTTGATGACGTACCAGTCGCCGACCTGCGCGCGCAGGTTCGCCTTGAACTCCTCGACCGGGTCGACGTCGTCGGCGGCCTCGTCCTCGGCGGCCTCGTCGCCTCGGCGCGGCTCGTCCTCGGCATCGTCGGCGCGGTCGTCGGCAGCGGGCTCGTCGGCACGGCGCGGTGTCGTCCGGCGTCGGTCGACCCGTCACCGGCGGTCTCGTCGGCCGGCTCGTCCGCGGCGTCGAACGCCTCGGCGGCCTGGAGGTCGGCCTCCTGGACGGTGAGCGCGTCGGTGCCCTCGTCGACCTCGTCGGCGGGGGTGCGCTCTGACTGCTCGGACACGGTACGGACCTGCTTCCCTGGTTGCTCGGACGTGCTGCGGCGCGGCCTTGCGGGCCGCGTGACGACTCAGTCGCCGTTGCCGAAGGCCCAGGCGACCAGCTGGCGGAAGCCGAAGTCGAGGGCCGAGACGTAGATCATCACCACGAGCACGAAGACCAGCACCACGGAGGTGTAGGTCACCAGCTCCTTGCGCGTGGGGCGCACGACCTTCTTCAGCTCGGCGACGACCTGGCGCAGGAACAGCGCGAGCCTCGCGAACCAGCCCTTGCGGGCCGGCGTCGAGCGGTCCTTGCGGTCGCGCTCGTCGCGGCCGTCGGGCTCGCCCGTGCGGGTCTGGGTCACGTCGTCTGGTCCTGTCGGTCGTCGTCGGCGCACCCGGTCGGGGTGCACCGCGCTGCTGCGCCGGACGGCCGGGGCCGGACCGGTGCGGTCGGTTGCTGCGGAAACCGCAGGGCAGGTGGGACTCGAACCCACAGCCGCCGGTTTTGGAGACCGGTGCGCTGCCAATTGCGCCACTGCCCTTCGGGGTCGCGGACCGCCAGCCGTGAGCACCACCTCGGAGCACCGAGGGCGTGCCGCAGCATGGCAGCCGTCAACCACCGCCGCCGAGTGTACGTGCCGCGCAGGGTGCAGGTCGAATGCGCTCCGCCCACCCGCGCCCCGTCCACCCCGTGCCCCGTCCAGCACGCGGGCACCTGCGTCGCGCGGCGCCGTCGGGGTGCGAGGATCGAGGACGTGAGCGAGCAGACCGCCCCCGAGACCGCCGTCAGCACCGTCCCCGAGCCCGGTCGCCCGAGCGGCCGGGTGTCGGCCCGCATCGGCGGCATCGCCGAGTCGGCCACGCTGGCCGTCGACGCGAAGGCCAAGGCGCTCAAGGCCGAGGGCCGTCCGGTGATCGGGTTCGGCGCCGGCGAGCCCGACTTCCCCACCCCGGGGTACGTGGTCGAGGCCGCGGTCGCGGCCTGCGCCGACCCCGCGAACCACCGGTACACCCCCGCCGGCGGGCTGCCCGACCTGAAGAAGGCGATCGTCGCCAAGACGCTGCGCGACTCCGGCTACGAGGTCGCGCCCGAGCAGGTGCTGGTCACCAACGGCGGCAAGCAGGCCGTCTACCAGGCGTTCGCGACCCTGCTCGACCCGGGCGACGAGGTGCTGCTGCCCGCGCCGTACTGGACCACCTACCCCGAGGCGATCCGGCTGGCGGGCGGCGTGCCGGTCGAGGTGTTCGCTGGCGAGGACGCCGGCTACCTGGTCACCGTCGAGCAGCTCGAGGCCGCGCGCACCGCGCGCACGAAGGTGCTGCTGTTCTGCTCGCCGTCGAACCCCACGGGGGCCGTCTACTCCCCCGAGCAGGTGCGCGAGATCGGGCGCTGGGCGCTCGACAACGGCATCTGGGTCGTCACCGACGAGATCTACGAGCACCTGGTCTACGACGACGCGCGGTTCGTCTCGATGCCCGTCGAGGTCCCCGAGCTGGCCGACACCTGCGTCGTGCTCAACGGCGTCGCGAAGACCTACGCGATGACCGGCTGGCGGGTGGGCTGGATGATCGGCCCGCGCGACGTCGTCAAGGCCGCCACCAACCTGCAGTCGCACGCCACGTCCAACGTCTCGAACGTGGCGCAGCGCGCCGCCGTGGCCGCCCTCGCCGGCGACCTGTCGGCCGTGGCCTCGATGCGCGAGGCCTTCGACCGGCGCCGCCGCACCATGGTCGCGATGCTGAACGACGTCCCCGGCGTCGTGTGCCCCACGCCGACCGGTGCGTTCTACGCCTACCCGTCGGTGGCCGGCGTGCTCGGCAAGCAGATCCGCGGCCGGACGCCGATGACCTCGGCCGAGCTCGCGACCCTGATCCTCGAGGAGGTCGAGGTGGCGGTCGTGCCCGGCGAGGCGTTCGGACCCAGCGGCTACCTGCGGCTGTCGTACGCGCTCGGCGACCAGGACCTCGCCGAGGGCGTCGGCCGCATCCAGGCGCTGCTGCGCGAGGCCCGCTGACCTCCTAGGTCGACGGGACGGTTCGGCGCAGCCGGTCGGGCACGCCGAGCAGGCCGTCGCGGCGCAGCGCCACCACCAGCGCGGCGAGGGCGACCGCCCACACCACCTGACCGGTCTGCGCGGCCGGACCGACGAGCGGGACGGCCAGGACGCCCAGCGCGACCGCGAGCACGGCGGCCGGGTCGACCCGCGCCGCCGGGGCGCCCGACCGCCGGTAGGCGCGCCACACCAGCAGGGCGGCCACCACGAGCAGCACCCGCGGCTGGATCGCCGTGCCCGTCAGCACGCCCTCGCTGGTGAGCACCGCGCCGGGGAAGTACAGGCCGGGCACGCAGTCGAGCGTCGCCCCGCCGTCCGAGCTCCACACCGTGCTGCAGTACCCGGCCGTCGTCGTGCCGGGGCCGAGCGTGCTCTCGGCGAACCGTCCCCACGGGAGCGCGAGCGACAGCGTCCCGAGGACGAGCGCGACCAGCAGCCAGCCGCGGGTGCCGACCGCGCTGAGCGGCAGCCGCCCGCGGCCCGCGGACGGACGTCTCACAGCCGGCGCCCGGGCATCGTCAGCACCCCCGCCACCGCCGCCGCCGTCGCCGCCGTCACCAGGAAGCCCGAGCTGGTGGCCACGGTCGGCAGGCTGACCAGCAGCCAGTAGAGCGCGAGGCCGCCGGTTCCGACCGCGGCGATCGTCCAGCGCCGCTCGTCGGAGCCGCCGAGCCCGAGGGCGGGCAGCGCCTGCAGCGCCGCCGCGGCCAGCGCCCACAGCGACCAGAGCACGTTGTCGAGCAACGGCACGTCGTCGAACGGGATGAGCACGGCGACCAGCACGAGCAGCGGCGCCGCGATCTGCCCGACGCGCACGAGCACGGGGGTGGGCGGCAGCCCGAGCGAGGCCTCGCCGTTCCAGGTCTGGCGCAGCCGGTCGCCCGTCGTCGCCCCCTGGGGGTCGCGCGACCCGGCGGGACCCTGCGGCGGAGACCCTGCGGCGGAGGACCCTGCGGCGCCGTCGGTTGCGGCTGCGTCCAGGGGTCCGAGGTGCCCCAGGTCTCGTGGCCGTGCGGCGGGTGGGGTCCGGGCTGCTGGGTCATGGCGCCTCCTGGCGTCGTCCGGTCTCGGTGCGGCGCCCATCATGTCCGACGCCCCGGCGGAGCCGTCCGCGCGAGCGCTGGCAGGATCGGTGCATGACGGCGGGCGAGGCGACGACGGACGGCCCCCGCGACCTCGCGCTCCTGCCGAAGGCGCACCTGCACCTGCACTTCACCGGCTCGATGCGCCCGTCCACGCTGGTCGAGATGGCCGACGAGCGCGGCGTGCGGCTCCCGGCGACGCTGCGCGAGCAGCAGGGCGTCCACCTGACCTCCGACGCGCGCGGGTGGTTCCGGTTCCAGCGCCTCTACGACGCCGCCCGCGCGGTCGTCCGCGACGAGCGGGCGATGCGCCGCATCGTCCGCGAGGCCGCCGAGGACGACGCCGCCGAGGGCTCGCGCTGGCTCGAGATGCAGGTCGACCCCACGTCGTACGCGCCCTTCGTCGGCGGGCTGACGCCCGCGCTCGAGATCGTCCTGGACGAGGCGGCGGCCGCCTCCCGCGACACCGGGACGCAGGTCGCCGTGGTGGTGGCGGCGAGCCGCATCCGGCACCCGCTCGACGCGCGCACGCTCGCCCGGCTGGCGGCGCGGTACGCCGGCGAGGGCCCGGGCACCGTGGTCGGCTTCGGCCTGTCGAACGACGAGCGGCCGCGGCTGGACGTCCGAGTTCGCGCCCGCGTTCGACATCGCGAGGCGCGCCGGCCTCGCCAGCGTCCCGCACAGCGGCGAGCTGCTCGGCGCCGACCACGTCGAGGTCACCCTCGACCACCTCGCCCCCGACCGGATCGGCCACGGGGTGCGCTCCGGCGAGGACCCCGCGGTGCTGCGGCGGGTGGTCGACGCCGGCATCGCGCTCGAGGTGTGCCCGGCCAGCAACGTCTCGCTCGGGGTGTTCCCGACGATGGCCGACGTGCCGCTGCCGGCCCTGGTCGAGGCCGGCGCGACCGTCGCCCTCGGTGCCGACGACCCGCTGCTGTTCGGCTCCCGCCTGCTGGCGCAGTACGAGTCGGCGCGCACCGACCACGGCATGGACGACGCCGCGCTCGCCCACCTGGCCGCCTCGTCGGTGCGTGCGAGCTCGGCGCCCGACGACATCGAGGCCGGGCTGCTGGCCGAGGTCGACGGGTGGCTCGGACGGTGAGCCGGCCCGCGCTGGTGCTGTGCTCGCACGGCACCGCCGACCCCGCCGGCCAGGCCGCCGTGTCGGCCCTGGTGGCGGCGGTGCGGGTGCGGCTCGTCGACGTCGAGGTGCGCGAGACCTGGGTCGACGTGCAGGAGCCCCAGGTCGAGGAGGTCGTGGGAACCGTTCGGGCAGACGGATTCTCGCCGGTGACCATCGTGCCGCTGCTGCTGTCGGGCGGGTACCACGTGCACGTCGACATCGCGCAGGCCACGGCGGCCGACGACGTGCGCGCGACACCGGCGCTCGGCCCCGACCCGCGGCTGGCCGACCTGCTGGTGCAGCGCCTGCGCGAGGTGGGCACGGTCGACGGTGACGCGGTCGTCGTCGCGGCCGCGGGCTCGAGCGACGAGCGCGCCGTGGCCGACGTCGAGGCCGTGGTCGCCGCCGTGCGCGAACGGTGGGACGGACCGGTCGCGGTCGGGTACGGCTCGAAGGCGACGCCGTCGGTGCCCGACGCGGTGGCCCGCGTCCGAGCCGACCACCCCGGGCGCCGGGTCGCGCTGGCGGGCTACCTGCTCGCCCCGGGCTTCTTCCACGACCGGCTCGCCGGCGCTGGGGCCGACCTGGTCACCGACCCGCTCGTGCCGGTCCGCGACGGCGTGCCCGTGGTCGACGACCGGCTCGTCGCGCTGGTGCTGGAGCGGTCCCGCGCCGGGTCTTGACCGTCCGCACACCGTTCTGCATCATTGAGTCAACTCATTGACTCAATCCGAGGAGATCTCGTGACCGGACGCCGTGCTCCTGCTGCCCCTCGCGGCGATGCTGCCCGTGGCGGTCGTCGTGCTGCTCGTCGTGGCGCTCACCGCGCGCCCGGGCGCCGAGCTGGGCCCCGCCACCGCGGCCGCGCGACGGCACGGCGTCGTCGCCGGGTGCCTGGCGGTCGTCGGCGGGATCGGCGCGGCCGGCGCGACGCTCGCGCTCGGCAGCCAGCGGGTGCTGCTCGTCACCGGCGTCTACGTCGCCTGCTGCTTCCTCGTGGGCGGCGTCGGGCACACGCTCGTGCTGGCCCTCGGCGAGCTGACCTGGCCCCGGCCCGCGGGCGCGCTCCGCCGGGTCCGGCTGCGCCGCCGCGAGGTGCGCGACGTCGTCCCGCGCCGCCTGCTTCTCGCCACCCGCACCGCCTGGGCGTCGACCGCGGTGCTGCTGGCCGTCGCGATGGTGCTGGCCGACGCGTCCGGGCGGGCGCTCACCGCCACCAGCACGGTCGACGGGATCGTGACGACGTCCACGGCCTCGCCGTTCCCGGGGGCGTTCTACGCCGTGCCGGTACTCGGCTGCCTCGCCGTGCTGGCGCTCGCCGTCGAGGCGACGCTGCGGCTCGTCGTGAACCGTCCGACCGTGGTCGACGCCGACGAGGCCACCGACCTGGTGCTGCGCCGGGCGAGCAGCCACCGCGTGCTGCGCGGCGGTCTCGCGGCGACGCTGCTCACCGCCGGCCCGTTGCTCGTCGTGGCGTCGAGCGCGGTCCGGGTGCTCGGCGACGGCACGTCGCAGCCGCCGGCCGCGGTCGCCGTGCTCGTCCTCGGCGTCGTCGTGGCGCTCGCCGGGCTCGCCGTCCTGGCCGTCCCGGCGCCGCGGGTGCGGTCGGTGCCGCACCGTCCCCTGGCGCAGGTCGCGGCGTGAGCGGCGAGGCGCCGCAGCTCGAGGTCGACCTGGCCTCCGGCGTGCCGCCGTACGAGCAGATCCGCTCCCAGGTCGCCGGGCACGTCGCCGCCGGGACCCTGCGCGAGGGCGACCGGCTGCCCACCGTCCGCGCCCTGGCCGCCGACCTCGGCGTCGCTGCCGGCACGGTCGCCCGCGGCGTACCGCGAGCTGGAGGCGGAGGGCCTCGTGGTCGGCCGGCGGCGGGCCGGCACCGTCGTCACCGGCGGGCGCCCGCCGATCGGGCCCGACGTCACGCGCGCGGCCGAGGCGCTCGTCCGGGTCGCCGACCGCGACGGGCTCGGCGAGACCGCGGTGCTCGACCTGGTCAGCGGTCTGCTGCGGGCGGCCCGCACGTCCTGACGCGGCCGCCGACGGGCCTCGCACACAGCTCCGGACGCCGGCACACGAGCAGCAGCGTGTGTGCCGACGGACGAACCTGTGTGCGAGCGGGACGGCGGGCGACCTACAGCTCGACGCCCACCAGCACCGGCTCGTTGACCAGCTCGACACCGAAGCGGTCGCGCACGCCGTCGCGCACCTCGCGGGCGAGCGCGAGCAGGTCGGCGGCCGAGGCGCCGCCCCGGTTGGTGAGGGCGAGGGTGTGCTTGGTCGACAGCGACGCCGGGCCGGGCAGGCCGTGGCCGCGCTCGAAGCCCGCGTGCTGGATCAGCCACGCGGCGCTGGCCTTGACCTGCCCGCGGTCGGCGGGCCACCGGGGTGCGTCGTCGGGGAGCGCGGAGGCGTCCGGCAGCACGGGGTTGGTGAAGAACGAGCCGGCGCTCCAGGTGTCGTGGTCGGCGGCGTCGAGCACCATCCCCTTGCCGCGGCGCAGGCCGAGCACCGCCTCGCGGACGGCGGCCGCCGGCGCGCGCTGCCCCACCTCGACGCCGAGGGTGCGGGCCAGCTCGGCGTAGGCGACCGGCGCGCCGAGGTCGCCGAGCGGCAGCTGGAACGTCACGTCGAGCACCACGTGGCGTCCGGGGTCGGCCTTGAACCGGGAGGAGCGGTAGCCGAACGCGCAGTCCGCCGCGGCGAACGTCCGCACGCCGCGCAGCACCCGGTCGTAGACCCGCACCCGCGCGACGGTCTGGGCGACCTCCTGGCCGTAGGCGCCGACGTTCTGGATCGGGGTGGCGCCGGTCGAGCCGGGGATGCCGGACAGCGCCTCGACGCCGGTCCAGCCCTCGGCCACCGCGCGGGCGACCAGGTCGTCCCACGGCTCGCCGGCCGCGACGGTGACGGTGGCGCCCGAGCAGTCGTCGGCCGACTCGACCCGCACGCCACGGCTGCGCACGACCACGACGGTGCCCGTCGAAGCCCTCGTCGGCCACCAGCAGGTTCGAGCCGCCGGCGACCAGCAGCAGGGGCTCGCCCGCCGCGTCGGCGTCGGTCACGGCCTCGACCAGCGAGACCTCGTCGTGCGCCTCGACCACGCGGGCGGCGGGGCCGCCGACCCGCAGCGTGGTCAGGTCGGCCAGGACGGTGTCGGGCACCGGCTCAGGCTAGCGAGGACGACTTCTCGTCCTGCGGCGCCGTCGCGTCCGGCAGCGGCCTGGTGGCCGGGACCACGAGCAGCGCCGGGATGGTGAGGGCCACCACGACCATCAGCGACGGCAGCACGCCGTAGCGGTCGCCGAGGAAGCCGAGCAGGGGCGGCCCGGCGAGGAAGGCGCAGTAGCCGATCGAGGCGACCACGCTGACCCGCGCGGCGGCGTGCTTGGCGTCGTCGGCCGCGGCGCTCATGCCGACCGGGAAGCCGAGGGACGCCCCGACGCCCCACAGCAGCGCGCCGACGAAGGCGGCGACGAGCCCGATCGCCGGCCCGAGGACGACCAGCAGGGCGCCGACGCCCGCGAGCGCGAACGCGCCCCACAGCACCTTGACCCGTCCGTAGGCGTCGAGCCAGCGGGTGCCGAGCACCCGTCCGACGCGTCATCGCGGAGACGAACGCGGCGAAGCCGAGGACGCCGACCCAGGCCTCGGTGTCGTAGCCGTCGCGGATCGCGACCGAGAGCCAGTCGTTGGCGACGCCCTCGGTGAAGGCGGCGGCGAGCACGACCACGCCGACCAGCAGCGTCCGCGGCTCGCGGAAGTACGACAGCGGGTGCCGGGCCCGGGGCGCCCCCTCGACGTGCGGCTCGGGCGCTGCCATCGGCAGGAAGTTGCGCACGGCCCACACGACGACGACCAGGGCGAGCAGGGCGGCCAGGCCGAGGTGCACGACGACCGGGAGACCGGCCCACGACGCGAGCGCCCCGATGCCGGCCGCGCCGACGGTGCCGATGCTGAAACCCGCGTGGTAGTGCGGCATCACGGTGCGTGCGAGGTGCCGCTCGACGTCGGCCCCCTCGACGTTCATGGCGACGTCCCAGCTGCCGACGCCGAGGCCGGCGAGGAACAGCCCGGCCGCGACCAGCGGGATCGAGCCGGCCGAGGTGCCGGCGCCGGCCACCGTGAAGCCGACGGCGACGATGACGGCGCCGCCCATCACCGTGCGGGCGACGCCCGCGCGGCTGATCACCCACCCGGCCGACGGCAGGGCGAGCACCGAGCCGGCGCTCATCGCGATGAGGACCAGACCGAGGCGCGAGGGGGTGAGCTCGAGCGCCTCCTGCACGTCCGGGATGCGCGAGGCCCAGCTGGCGAAGGTGACGCCCGCCATGACGAACGCCGCCATCACCGCGAGGTGGGCGGTGCGCACCTGCGCCGTCGGCCGCGTGACCGTGCCGGTCCCGCCGGTGCTCCCGCCTGCCACGTGGTCCCCGTCCTCCTGCGCCGGCGAGGGCGCCGCTGCAGCGTCGAATCGTTTCGGTCGAAACGATTCGCTAGTGTGCTCCGCGTGCGTCCCACCGGTCAAGTCACGCTGAAGCAGGTCGCCGAGCACGCCGGCGTCTCGCTGTCGACCGCCTCGGTGGTGTTCAGCGGCGCCCGCCCGGTGACCGACGCGACCCGCGAGCGCGTGGTCGCCGCGGCGTCCGAGCTCGGGTTCGCGGGGCCCAACCCGCTGGCCCGCTCGCTGCGGCAGGGCCGCACCGGCGTCGTGGGCGTCGTGCTCTCCGAGCGCCTGCTCTACGCCTTCCGCGACCCCTACTCGGCCGCTGTGCTCGACGGGCTGGCCTCGGCGCTCGACGAGTCGGCGTCGTCGATGCTGCTGCTCCCCCGCCCGCCCGCCGGCGAGCCGGTCGAGGACGAGGTGCTGGTGGCCCGGGTGGCCGCGGCCGCGCTCGACGGCGTCGTGATCGCCGGCTGCGGCCTCACCGACGACCCCGTCGTCACGCACCTGCACGCCCGCGGCGTCCCGATGGTCGGCACCGGTGGCGCCCCCGACCCCCGGCTGGTGCGGGTGGTGGTGCCCGACCGCGCGGCGTGCGCCGAGCTGGCGACCCACCTGCGCGACCTCGGCCACCGGCAGGTGGCGGTGCTGACCTTCCCCCTCGACCTCGACGGCGGCTCGGGCCCGGTGTCGGTGCGGCGGCTGCGCGAGGCCCGGGTCACCGAGGCCCGCGAGCGCGCCCTCGGCGTGCAGGACGTGCTCGGCGAGGTGCCCGTGCTCGAGGTGCGCTCGAACTCCGAGGCCGACGCCCGCGACGCCGCGCTGACCCTGCTCGACGTCGACCCGGCGCAGCGGCCCACCGCCCTGGTGGCGGGCAGCGACGTGCTCGCCCTCGGCGTGCTGGCCGCGGCCGAGCAGCTCGGTCTGCGGGTGCCCCAGGACCTCAGCGTCACCGGCTTCGACGGCATCGCCCAGCCGTGGGGCCAGCGGCTCACCACGGTGGTGCAGCCCGGCGCCGAGAAGGGCCGGGTGGCCGGCGAGCTGCTCAACACCCTGCTGGCGGGCGGGGACGTGAGCGACGTCGAGCTCGCGGCCACCGTCCGCCTGGGCGAGACGACCGGCCCCGCGCCCGCCTGAGCGCGCGTCAGGCAGGCAGGCGCACGACGGCGCGGGCCTTGCCGAGCACGCCGACGCCGGCGCAGGTGGTGGTGAGGTCGATGCGGGCGGTGCCGGCCTCGGCGTCGAGCACCGCGACGGTGCCGACCACCTCGACCACCGCCTCGCCCGGGTCGGGCACGACGACGGGCTTGGTGAAGCGCACCCCGTAGTCGACGACGGCGGCCGGGTCGCCCACCCAGTCGACGACCGGCTGGACGGCGCGGGCCATCGTGAGCATGCCGTGGGCGATCACGTCGGGCAGCCCGACCTCGCGGGCCACGCGCTCGTTCCAGTGGATGACGTTGAAGTCGCCGCTGGCACCGGCGTAGCGCACCATGTCGGCCCGCTCGATCGTGGTCGACCAGCGCACGACCTCCTGGCCGACCTCGAGCCCGCCGAGGGTGGGGCGGCTCACGAGTCGCCCCGCACGACGATCGTCGAGGTGGCGGTGCAGACGGCGGCACCGTCCTCGGTGGTCAGCTCGGTGCGGGTGGTGACCATGGCGTGCCCCCCGGCCGCGCGGACGCCGTCGACGTGCAGCGTGGCGAGCAGCCGGTCGCCGGCCACGATCGGGCGGTGGTGCACGAACCGCTGCTCGCCGTGCACGACCCGGCTGAAGTCGATGCCCGCCTCGGGGTCGGCGACCAGCCGGGCGTCGCTGCGCTGGGCGGGGATGATCGCGAAGGTCGGCGGGGCCACGACGTCGCGGTGACCGAGCGCGCGGGCGGCCTCGGGGTCGACGTGCGCCGGGTGCGGCGGCTGAGCGCCCGCCGCCGACAGCGCGAACTCCCGGATCTTCTCCCGGCTCACCTCGTACACGCCCTCGGGCGGGTAGACCCGCCCGGCGAAGTCCTGGTTCACGGCCATGGAGCCCAACCTAGTGCCGGACGCACGAGAGCCGCCCCCGGTGCGGGGACGGCTCCGTGGCGGACCCTCGAGGGGTCGGACGCGCTGCGCTCAGCGGGTCTCGCGGTGCATGGTGTGACGGCCGTCGCGCGGGCAGAACTTCTTCATCTCCATGCGGTCGGGGTTGTTCCGACGGTTCTTCCTGGTGATGTAGTTGCGCTCCTTGCAGTCCACGCAGGCCAGCGTGATCTTGGGGCGGACGTCGGCGCTCTTGCTGGCCACGGGACAGCCTTCTCTCGCGGTAGGAACGGTGTGTGCTTCGTCGGGTGGGCGCGCGGGGCGCACCGACGAACCAGGGTACGTGCCGGACGAGCACGGAGTCGAATCCGTGCTCGTCTGACCGTGGTAGCGGGAGCGGGACTTGAACCCGCGACACAGCGATTATGAGCCGCTTGCTCTACCGACTGAGCTACCCCGCCGCGGCCGGGACGCGGCCCGTGCGGGCCGTCTCCCGGATCCGAGAGCCCCTTTACGGAATCGAACCGTAGACCTTCTCCTTACCATGGAGACGCTCTGCCGACTGAGCTAAAGGGGCGGTGCGTCGGCAAGGGTACATGCCCTCGGACGGGCCCGCGAAATCGGATCCGGACCCTCGCCCGACCGGTTGTCTGCCCCGTCGTCCCCAGGGACTCGCACCCGCCGGGGGGCGGGGGCCCCTACCCTGGTCGCGACGGGCGAGGGGCCCGTCCCAGGGGGGAAGCGGGTCCGGCCGACCGGCCTCCAGGGGGAGCACAGGCCGGTAGCGCGTCTTCCGAGAGGGATCCACCCGTGAGCGACCCGAACACCCCGAACCAGGACCCGCAGCAGGGATCCTCCGACCAGCCGTCGTACGGCCAGCAGCCGTCCTCCGGCGAGCAGCCGACGTACGGCCAGCCCTCCTACGGCCAGCAGCCCTCCTACGGCCAGCCTACCAGCCCTCCTACGGCCAGCAGCCGACGTACGGCCAGGAGCCGGCCGCCCAGCAGCCCACCGGGTCCGACATGTTCACCAAGCCGACCGACCAGCAGCAGCAGGGCTACGGCCAGCAGGCCCAGACCGGCCACGACCAGCCCGCCTACGGCCAGCAGGGGTACGACCAGCAGCAGGGCTACGGCCAGCAGGCCCAGACGGGCTACGACCCGCAGCAGCAGTACGGCCAGCAGCAGCAGGGCTACGGCCAGACCGCCACCTACGGCGCCGCGGGCGGGTACCCGCAGGCCGGCTACGGCAACTACGCCGCCCCGGGCAGCGGCGGCGGCGGCAAGGGCATGGCGATCGCTGCGCTCGTCGTCGGCGTCATCGCCCTGCTGGGGTCGTGGATCCCGTTCGTCGGGTTCGGATTCGCCACCCTGGGGCTGGTGGCGATCGTCCTCGGCGTCATCGGCGCGATCCAGGCGAAGAGGAACGCTGCTGGCGGTCGCGGGCTCGCCATCACCGGCATCGTCCTCGGCGTCGTGTCGATCCTGCTCTCCATCGCGTCCGTCGTGGTCTTCTTCGCGGTGGCCGCCAACGAGACCAGCAACGCGATCGAGGAGATCGAGACCGAGTTCGGCGGCTACGAGACCGACACCGAGGTCATCCTCGCCGACCACCTCGACGTCGAGTTCGGCGAGCTCGAGGTCACCGGCGACCCGGACTTCCCCGACACCCGCATGGACGTCACGCTGACCAACAAGGGCGACGTGGCGGCCGAGTTCACCCTCGACGTCGCGGCGCTCGTGGGCGGCTCCGAGGTCGAGACCGACTTCCTGTTCAGCGAGACCATCGAGCCCGGCGAGTCGGCGACCCTCGACGGCTTCACGCTGGTGTTCGAGCCCGAGACCATCGAGGGCGCGACCTACGAGGTCACCGGCGCCACGATGTACACCCAGCCGTGAGGCTCTGAGCGTCCGGTCCCGGACGCACGAGGAGGGGCGCCCCGCTGCTGCGGGGCGCCCCTCCTGCTGTGGCAGCTGTTGGATTCGAACCAACGAAGGCTAAGCCGACGGATTTACAGTCCGCTCCCATTGGCCACTCGGGCAAGCTGCCGTGCTCGCGGCGAGGCGAGCGGATGGAAGGATAGCAAGACCGACGCGGTGCCCGGAAACGGCATCGCTCGCCCCGAGCAGCACGGGTGCACGCACCCCGAGAGGAGCACCGATGGCCGCCGACTCGTCGTTCGACGTCGTGAGCAAGGTCGACCGCCAGGAGGTCGACAACGCCGTGAACCAGGCCTCCAAGGAGGTCGCCCAGCGCTACGACTTCAAGAACGTGGGCGCCTCCGTGGGCTGGAGCGGCGACACCATCGTCATCACCGCGAACTCCGAGGAGCGGGTGGCCGCGGTGCTCGACGTCCTGCAGACCAAGCTGGTCAAGCGCGGGGTCTCGCTGAAGGTGCTCGAGACCGGTGACACCAAGGCCTCCGGCAAGGAGTACCGCCAGGTCTCGGCCCTGAAGGAGGGCCTCGACCAGGAGAACGCCAAGAAGATCTCCAAGATCATCCGGGACGAGGGCCCCAAGGGCGTCAAGGCGCAGATCCAGGGCGAGGAGCTGCGGGTGAGCGCGAAGAGCCGCGACGACCTGCAGTCCGTGATCGCGCTGCTCAAGGCCGCCGACCTCGACGTCGCGCTGCAGTTCGTCAACTACCGCTGAGGTCGCACCACCCGGAGGTCAGGCGTCGAGCACCTCGCGCAGGCGGGCGGCGAACGCGTCCGGCTGACCGGTCATGCCGTACTCGCCGCCGAGGAAACCGTTGTGGTTGCTCGGGAACGAGGTGACCGGCTCGCCGAGCCGGGCGGCGACGCCGGCGCCGCCGCGGCCCGCGACCTCGGCCACCGACTCCTCTCCGACGGCGACGACCACGCGGGTCGGCGCGGCCCTGCACGGCGTCCAGGTCGGCGGAGTACAGGCAGCAGCCGCGCAGGTTCTGGCCGATGAGCGCGTCGTCGCGCGAGCCGTCGTCCTCGGCGGGCAGGCCGAAGGCCTCGGGCGGCGGCGACGGCTGGTCGAGGTAGTCGGCGGGCAGCAGGCCCTGGTGCGAGACCAGCGCGATGAACTTCGCCATCGCCGGGCCCATCCCGTCGCGCAGGTAGGTGGCGTGCATGTCCTCGGTGGCGGCGACGGCGGCCTCGCGGTCCTCGCAGCACCTCGAGCAGGGGCGGTTCGTGCGCGACCAGGGTGCGCACGTCGCCGGGGTGGGTGGCGACCCAGGCGAGCGCGTTGACGGCGCCGCCGCTGCTGGCGAAGACGTCGACGGGCCCGACGCCCAGCGCCTCGACCACGGCGTGCAGGTCGACCACGTGCTCGTCCGGCCCCTGCTCGAGGGTCGGGTCGGGCCGGGTGCTGCGTCCGGTGCCGCGCGGGTCGTAGGTGACGACGGGCCGGTCGGCGAAGTGGCCGGCCAGGGTGCCGAACCCGGAGGCGTCCATCGGCGAGCCGATGAGGAACAGAGGGGTGCCGGACGACAGGTCGCCGCGGACGTCGTAGGTGACGGTGGCGCCCGGCACCTCGAGGACGAAGGTGCCGCCCTGCTGGGTGGACGTGGGCTGGGTGGTGGTGTGGGACACGGTCGGCTCCTCGCGCTGTCCGGGGCCCTGCTGCCCCGCTCCCCCGTCAGACCGCCGCACCTGCCGGAACTCATCGGCCGTCCGGGCGCCGTCCGGCTCCGAACCCCTTGCGTGATCGCCCGCCGCTCGCTCCTGCGCCTGGCCGCTGCCGTACCGGCGCTGGCCGTGGCCGGGTGCGGCGCGTCCGCGCGCGGTCGACGTGAGAGCGTCGGCGCCGTGACGAGCGAGCACCGCTACGGCGACGACGCGATCCAGGTGGCCGACCTGCTGCTGCCGACCGACCCCGACGGGGCGCCGGTGGTGGTGCTGGTGCACGGCGGCTTCTGGTCCTCGGCGTACGACCGCTCGCTCGAGGTCGACGTCGCCGCCGACCTGGTGGCGGCCGGGTACGCGGTGTGGAACCTCGACTACCGCTCGGTGGGCAACGGCGGGGGGTTCCCCACGACCTTCGACGACGTCGCCGCCGGCGTCGACCTGCTCGCCGAGGTCGCGCCGGAGCACGGGCTCGACCTGGCGCGGGTGGGCGTGGTCGGGCACTCGGCCGGCGGGCACCTGGCGCAGTGGGCCGCGGCCCGGCACCTGCTGCCGTCCGGCGCCGCCGGGGCCGACCCTGTGCTGCGCCCGGCCGCGGTGGTGAGCCAGGCGGGCGTCAACGACCTCACCGCCGCGCACCGTGACGGGCTCGGCGGGGGCGCCGTGGCCGCGTTCCTCGGCACCGGGTCGGGCGACCTGCCCGACGACGTCGTGGCGGTCACCTCGCCCGCCGCGCTGCTGCCGACCGGCGTGCCCACCCTGGTGGTGACCGGCGACCGCGACGACCGGGTGCCGCCGTCGCAGAGCGAGGGCTACGCCGAGGTCGCGCAGGCGGCCGGTGACGACGTCACGCTCGAGGTCGTCGCGGGCGAGGGCCACTTCGAGCACCTCGACCCGACGAGCGGGGTCTGGGCCGTCACCCGCGGGTGGCTGGACGCACGTCTGCTGGGCTGAGCGCGGGCTCCTCGTCCGGGCGTGGCAGCACGGTGAGCGCCAGCCAGACCAGCACGACCGCACCGACGGTGCTGACCAACCAGGTCGGACGGGTGCCCACGGCCAGCTCGACCGCCCACTGCAGCGCGCACAGCGCCAGGCCCACCAGCGTCACCACCGTCGTCCGGCCACCCAGCCGGGCCGGACGCCAGAAGGTCAGCACGCCCGCGGCGAGCAGCAGCGCGGCGTCCAGCAGCACCACGCCGGCGCCGACGGCACCGGGTCCGGGTCGTCCGCCCAGCCACGACACCGCCGCCCACGCCGCCGGCACGGCGGCCAGCACCAGCACGGCGCCGGCGACCGACTCGGCCGCCCTCAGGGGTGCTCGCTCCACGCAGGGCACCCTGCCACGTCGTCGGGCGCGGTGTCAGTGACGACGGTGTCACCCGGGCGGCGGGGGCCACGCGGGCGAGAGCGTCACGACGTCGCCCACGACCACGACCGCCGGTGCGCGGACGCCGACCGCGGCAGCGACCTCGGCGATCTCGTCGAGACGGCCGGTCGTGACGCGCTGGCGCTCGCCGTAGCCGTCCTCGACGACCGCGACGGGCGTCGCGGGGTCGCGCCCGGCCGCCAGCAGCGCGGCGGTCGAGCGCGGCAGCGCGGTGACGGCCATCAGCAGCACCAGGGTGTGGTCGCGGGCCGTCGGCACCTCGCCGAGGTCGTCGTGGCCGGTGACGACGCTGAACCCGCGGGCGAGCCCGCGGTGGGTGACGGGGATGCCGGCCGCGGCCGGCACCGACACCGCGCTCGTGACGCCCGGGACGACCTCGACGGGGACGCCGGCCGCCTCGCACGCCAGCACCTCCTCGCCGCCGCGGCCGAGCACGAACGGGTCGCCGCCCTTGAGCCGCACGACGGCCTTGCCGGCGAGGGCGTGCCGCACCAGCTCGGCCTCGATCTCGTGCTGCGGCCAGGGGTGGTGCCCGGAGGTCTTGCCGACGTCGACGACCACGACGTCGGGCTCGAGGTCGTCGAGCACGCCGCGCGCGCCGAGCCGGTCGACCACCACCACGTCGGCCGCGGCGAGCAGGGTGCGCCCGCGGGTGGTGAGCAGGTCGGTGGGGCCCGGGCCGCCGCCGACGAGCGCGACCCAGCCGGTGCCGGTGCGCGGGCGGCGGGAGCGCAGCGGCAGCGTGCCGTCCTCGAGACCGCGCGCGACGGCGTCGCGCACCGCCTGCGCGCGGCGCGGGTCGCGGTGCCCGTTCACGGCCACGGTGACCGGGCCGTCGGGGGTGCGGACGCGGGCGACCGCCGGCACCTGGGCGCTGCCGTCGCCGCCCGTCCCGGCGTCGACGCAGAGCACCCGGGCCGTCCTCGGCGTCGGCGCGCACGCGCGCGTCGGTGCCGCGGTCGCCGGTCGCGGTGTGGACGAGCCAGGCGCCGTCGAGGTCGCCCGCACCGGCGTACTCGCGCTGGTACCAGGCGATCCGGTCGTCGGTCGCGGCCTCGGCGAGCGGCTCGCACGCCCACGGCGCCACGACGGTGACGACGGCGCCGGCGTCGAGCAGACCCTGGGTGCGGCGGGCGGCGACGGGGCCACCGCCGACGACCACGACCTGGCGCCCGCGCAGGTCGAGCAGCAGCGGGTAGCCCGCGTTCTCGGAGCCCGTCATCAGATGTGGATCCCGCACTCGTTCTTGTCGAACCCGGCCCAGCGCCCGGCGCGGGCGTCCTCGCCGGCACCGACGCGCTTGGTGCACGGCGCGCAGCCGATCGACGGGTAGCCCTGCGACAGCAGCGGGTTCAGCGGCACGTCGTTGTCCCAGACGTAGGCCTCGAGGTCGTCCTGGGTCCAGGCGGCGAGCGGGTTGACCTTGACCAGGGCGTTCTTGGCGTCCCAGTGCACGGTGGCGGTCTCGCGGCGCAGCGGCGAGTCGGCACGGCGCAGCCCGGTGGCCCAGGCCTCGTACTGCGTGAGCGCCTGCTTCAGCGGCGCGACCTTGCGCATCTCGCAGCACTGCACCGGGTCCCAGCTGTGCATGCGGTCCCCGAACTCGGCGTCCTGCTCGGGCACCGTGCGGCGCGGCGTGACGTCGACGACGGTGAGCGGTAGCCGGCGTGCCACCTCGTTGCGCGTCGCGATCGTCTCGTCGAAGTGGTAGCCGGTGTCGATGAACAGCACCTCGACGCCCGGCAGCACCTTCGAGACCATGTGCGGCAGAACGGCTTCAGCCATACTGCACGCGACCGCGAGGCGCGGGCCGAACTGCTCGACGGCCCACTCGACGACCTTCTCGGCCGGCGCGTCGGCGAGCGCCCGCTCGCCCTCCTGGGCCAGGGCGCGCAGCTCGGCGACCGGACGCAGCCGCTCGGGGGCGACGGCGGTCACCGCAGGGCCTCCTCGTCGGCGCGGTGGGCCCAGCCGGTGAACGCCTCACCGGGGGTGCGGTCGTCGAGGAAGCGGCGCACCACCCGCTCGACGTAGTCGGGCAGCTCGTCGGCGGTGACCTTGAGGCCGCGGACGGTGCGTCCGAGACCGGCCTCGTCGTGCTCGACCGACGCGAGCCCGCCGCCGAGGTGCACCTGGAACCCGGGCACCTGCTCGCCGTCCGGACCGGGGACGAGCTGGCCCTTCAGGCCGATGTCGGCGGTCTGGATGCGGGCGCAGGAGTTCGGGCACCCGTTGACGTGCAACGAGATCGGGTGCTCGAGGTCGACGCCGGCCAGGCGCGTCTCGAGCTGCGTGATCGTCTCGGCGGCGGTCGCCTTGGTCTCGACGATGGCGAGCTTGCAGTACTCGATGCCGGTGCACGCGATGGTCGAGCGGCGGAACGGGCTCGGGTCGGTGCGCAGGCCCAGGTCGGCGAGCCCGGCGACGTAGGTCGTCGACGCGGGCGGGGTCGACGTCCAGCACGACGAGCTTCTGGTGCGGCGTGAGCCGCACCCGCTGCGAGCCGGCCGCCTCGGCCAGCTCGGCGAGGCGCGTCGAGCGTCGTGCCGCTGACGCGGCCGACGGTGGGTGCCGCGCCGACGTAGAGCAGACCGTCCTTCTGGGTGTGCACGCCGACGTGGTCGCCGGGCCCGGTGGGCGGCGCGGGCGGCGGGCCGTCGGCCAGGGCGTAGCCGAGGTACTCGTCCTGCAGCACCTGGCGGAACTTCTCCGGGCCCCAGTCGGCGAGCAGGAACTTCAGCCGCGCCTTGTTGCGCAGCCGGCGGTACCCGTAGTCGCGGAACACCTGCACGACGCCGTGCCACACGTCGGCCGCCTGCTCGGCGGTCACGAACGCGCCGAGCCGCTCGGCCAGGCGCGGGTTGGTCGAGAGTCCGCCGCCGACCCACAGGTCGTAGCCGGGCCCGAGCTCGGGGTGCACCACGCCGACGAGCGAGATGTCGTTGATCTCGTGCACGACGTCGAGGCTGGGGTGGCCCGAGACGGCCGACTTGAACTTGCGGGGCAGGTTCGACAGCTCGGTGTCGCCGATGAACCGCTCGACGATCTCGGCGATCACCGGTGTGGGGTCGATGATCTCGTCGGCCGCGATGCCCGCCAGGGGGGAGCCGAGGACGACGCGCGGGGTGTCGCCGCAGGCCTCGGTGGTCTGCAGGCCGACGGCCTCGAGGCGACGCCAGATCTCGGGCACGTCCTCGATGCGCACCCAGTGCAGCTGGATGTTCTGCCGGTCGGTGATGTCGGCGGTGTCGCGGGCCAGGTCGGTCGAGATGGCGCCGATCACGCGCAGCTGGTCGGTGCTGAGGGCGCCGCCGTCGATGCGGACGCGGAGCATGAAGTACTCGTCCTCGAGCTCGTGCGGCTCGAGCTGGGCGGTGCGCCCGCCGTCGATGCCCGGCTTGCGCTGGGTGTACAGGCCCCACCAGCGCAGGCGGCCGTTCAGGTCGTCGGTGGGGATCGAGCCGAACCCCTCCTTCGAGTAGATCGTCTCGACGCGCTCGCGGACGTTCAGCCCGTTGTCGGCGGTCTTGAACACCTCGTTGGGGTTGAGGTCCAGCTTGCCGTCGACCTTCCACTGCCCGTGCGAGCGCGAGCGGGTGGGCCGCTCGGAGGTGGGACGGCCGGGCGCGCGGCGCGTCTCGGCCGGGCCGGCGGCGGGAGATGGTGGGGGTGGTGCTCATGGTCGCGGACCTCCGCGGGAGTCGGGGGCACGCGGGAGGGGGCCGCGCGCAGGTCGGCTGCGGGGGCGGGCGGACGTGGGGTCCGGCGCGGGCTGCAGTGGGCCTCAGGCGCGACAGGCCGCGGAGTGCACGCGCTGCAGGTCGACGTGACGACGCGTCACGAGTCGGGTGCTGCGGGCGGAGACCACCTCACGAGGCTACGCCCGGTCCACCCCTCGGGCGGGTGGGGCCCGCGATGTGAGACGTCCGTCTCGATCGGCGTCAGGCGGGCGGTCGGCCCGCCATCGCGTGCAGCCGCGCGATCCGGTCCGCCATCGGCGGGTGGCTGGCGAACAACCGGCTCACGCCGCGGGCGCTGAACGGGTTGGCGATCATCAGGTGGCTGGAGTTCACCAGCTCGCGCTTGCGGCGGCAGCGGGCGCAGCGCAGTGCCCTGCTCGAGCTTCGCCAGCGCCGACGCGAGCGCCAGCGGGTCGTCGGTGAGGCGCGCGCCGTCCTCGTCTGCGTCGTACTCGCGGGTGCGGCTGATCGCCATCTGGACGACGCCCGCGGCGAGCGGGCCGAGCAGGCTGACCGCGATCGCCCCGATCGGGTTGGGACGGCGCGAGTCGCCGCCGCCGAAGTACATGGCGCCGTACGCGAGGAAGGTGATGACCGACGCCACCGACGCGGCGACCGACGAGGTGAGGATGTCGCGGTTGTAGACGTGCATGAGCTCGTGGCCCAGCACGCCGCGCAGCTCGCGCTCGTCGAGCAGGCCGAGGATGCCCTCGGTGCAGCACACCGCGGCCCGCTTCGGGCTGCGTCCGGTGGCGAAGGCGTTGGGCGCGTCGGTGGGCGACAGGTACAGCCGCGGCACGGGCTGGCCGGCGCGCTCGGCGAGCTCGCGGACGATCAGCGTGCATCGCGGGCTGCTGCTGCTCGGTGACGGGGTAGGCGCGCATGGCCTTGAGCGCGATGGTGTCGGAGCGCCACCAGGTGATGCCGTTGGTGACGAGCGCGATCGCGAGGCCGATCAGCAGCGCCGAGAGGTTGCGGCCGAACAGCAGCCAGCTCAGGCCCATGACGAGCGCGCCGAGCCCGCCGAGCAGGACGGCGGTCTTCAGGCCGTTGAAGTGGCGGTGCACGGGCCCGATCGTCGCACCTCTACAAGGTGCCGACGAGTGCGAGGACGAGGTCTGCGGTCGCGCGGTCGGGGGCGACCACGAGCCCGCCGAGCGGGCAGCTCGCGCGGGTCGTACGGGTCGCCGGCGAAGGTGCGGACGTCGCCGCCCGCCTCGGTGACCAGCAGCGAGCCGGGCGCGTGGTCCCAGGGCAGGCCTCGCCGGAAGCCGCCCTGCGGCGAGACCCCGCGGTACACGACGTAGTCGGCGTGGCCCTCGGCCAGCCGCGGGTAGTCGACGCCGCACGACACCCAGGTCAGCCCCATCGGCGGCAGGTCGCCGAGCGAGCGGCCCACCCAGTCCCGGTTCGAGCTGGTGCCGCGCAGCGCGGCGCCCTCGGCGGGCGGGGTGGTGGT
Source organism: uncultured Actinomycetota bacterium (assembly GCA_963715595.1). GTDB lineage: Bacteria > Actinomycetota > Actinomycetes > Actinomycetales > CAWJMD01 > MFD01275-22. Next base: position 14,686 of record OY970255.1, on the reverse strand, counting down.
GAGCCGCTCGCCGTTGCGGTACGCGCCCGCGCCCCGCTCGGCGACGTAGGCGAGGCGGTGCTGCGGCTGCCAGATCCAGCTGCGGACGACGGTGCCGGCGCGCAGCTCGCTCACCATCACGGCGTGGTCGGGCGAGCCGTGCACGAAGTTCTTGGTGCCGTCGACGGGGTCGACGGTGAACGCGTGCTCGGCGGACGCGAACTGCTCGAGCAGCCGCGGCTCGGCCGAGGCGGCCTCCTCGCCGAGCACCAGGGCGTCGGGGTAGGCGTCGTTCAGCGCCGTGGTGAGGAGCACCTCGGCCTCGCGGTCGGCGACGGTGACCAGGTCGCCGGGGTTCTTCTCGTGCACCTCGCCGTCGGCCAGCGACCGGAACCGGGGCTCGACCACCTGGGCAGAGACGTCCTTCACGAGGTCGAGCACGGCCTGGGTGTCCACGGGTTCGAACCTACTGGGCTGCCCTGGCCCTTGCCCGCGCGGCCTGAGTCCGGCCCGGTCGCGATCTGAAGTGCTGCTCGGGGCGGCCTTGGGACTACCGAGAAGGTGCCCCCTTCCGCCCACTGTGGGTCAGGGTCACACCGCCGCGAAGATGCTTGCGTGCGTTGCCTTTCAGGGGTGGTGCTTGCTCAGTTGCCGAAACGCTGCTGTGCCGCTTGGCGGGTGGTGTCCAACGCGGCCCCGATGATCGTCCACGAGTCGCCGGCTTCACGGGCGGCGTCGACGGCGTCGCGCAGTTCCTTCTCGGCCGCGGCAAGGTTCTCACGTGCCGCGAGGATCCGTCGGAAGTGCGCGGCGTCGCGGGCCGGATGCAGCGCGACGTCGATCTCGTCCAGACCGGTGCGCTGGTGGTCGAACTTCATCTTGGTCATCGGTGCGTCACCTCATCTCAGGTAGTCGTAGAACTTCGGTCGGAGCCGATCCGCGTGGATGATCCGCGTCGGGGTGTCCACCGGGACGGCGACGAGCTCGAGCATGCTCCCGTGTCGATCGGGCCCGATGACGAGCAGGCGCTCGTCACCTTCGTACTCGTACTCGACCAGCCTCGTGGCGTGCCGCCAGGCATGCTCGATGTCCCGGTCGGCGATGCCATGCTTCCGGGCCGACGACCGGATCTCCACCTGTCAATGGTGACTTGACGCTGGTGGCGGTGTCAAGATCTACTTGACGCGCGAGAGGTGCCCCACATCGCCGCGTGACGGCGTAGCCCACTCCGCCGCCAGTCGGCATGCAGAAGCCGCGCCGTGGCAGCGTTCTCAGGAATCGGCAACCCAGTAGGCAAGGCGGCGGTCGCAGACAGGACGACGGGGACCGGCCCAAGGGGCGAAGTGGGGCTTTCGGAACCACACGACCTCTCGCGACCGCATCCGCCTGCTGCTCGGTGTCGAACGGTTCATCAACGAAAGACGTAAGGCACGGCCCGTCTGCCGACACCTCAGAGCACTGCACGATCACGCCCGCCGGCGGAAGCGCTGCCATGAAGACGTGCCCGTGGACGACCGTGCCTTCGGCTGCGGAGCCGACCTCTCCGGGGTCTGCTCCGCAGCCGCCGCGGAGCCGTTCAGCAGGGCTGCGGCAGCGGTGCTGACTCCGGACGGCAGACGTCGTAGCCGGTGCCGGGCCCGGCCCGCGTGATGACACCCGGGACGTCGATGACCGGCGTCGAGTCCCGGGTGAGCAGGACGGTGAGGCTGACGGCGACCAGCGCCGCGAGCAGGGCAGCCATCAGGGCCACCACGACGGTGCGGTGGGCAGGCTGTCCAGGTGAGGCCGGTGCTGTGCGTGAGAGTGGACATCGAGGTTGCCTTTCCGGGCCGTCGACCTGACGGTCCTGGTCGGCCTCCGGACTTGTCCGGAGGGCCGGGACCGAGGCTGCCGCCGCCCGTTCGCGCTCGGTCCCGCGGTCCGGTCGCCACCGGTCGCGGCCTGGTCGCGACCTGGTCCCGCGACCGGCTCAGCCGGACGACTCCAGGCAACCGTCTAGTGGCAGGTACTCGCGGCACTCGGCGTCGCTGAGCGACCTCGTCACCTCGGCGCGGGCGAGTTCGAGCAGGTCGTCGACGTCGAGCACGCCCAGACCCGGACGACCTGGCCACCCTGGGACGATGCCAGCCGGCTACCGTCGGGGTTGAACGTCACCCGCTTGGCCTGACCGTCGTGGCCGAGCAGCAGCACCTGCAGCGCCCGGGTGCCGGCGTCCCACACCCGCACGGCGCCGTCCTCGTGCCCGGTGGCGATCCTGGTGCCGTCCGGGCTCCACGCGACGTCCAGGGCGGGCGAGTCGAAACCGGTCATGACGGCCAGCTCGGCACCCGAGCCCACGTCGTGGACCCACACCGAGGTCAACCCCGCGAGGGCGATCCGCTCCCCGCCGGGATCGAACTGGCTCGCCAGCAGGTCGGCCTCCGATCTCGCGCACGACCTCGTCGCGGCGCCAGTCCCAGATCGTCGCGCCCAGCGGCGTGCCCCGGTACTCGTCGAACTGGCCGTCGGTCACGGCGACGAGGCCGTCCGGTCCGACGTCGACCTCGGAGAGCAGCTCGCCCGGGTCGGTCCGCAGCCGCGCTTGGACCCGGCCCGACCGGTCGAGGACGACCACCTCGCCGGGGGACCCTGCGCCACCCCAGCTCGCGACGGCGAGGTGGGCGCCGTCAGGCATCCAGTCGACGCTGTCGGGGAGCCCGTTCGTCGGGTAGGCGAAGAGCTCTTCGCCGGTGGCGACGTCCCACGCGGCGACCGTGTCGTCACTCGCCGTGGCGGCGACCATCGAACCGTCCGGGCTCACCTCCACGCCGTAGGTGGCCGCGAAGGCGTCCTCGGCCAGGCCGGCGTGCGGACCGAGCACGGCGGAGACCTCACCGGTCCCGACGTCGATCAGCCTGACCGCACCGGCGCCGCTGCCCACGGCCAGGACCCGGCCGTCCGGGGTGTAGTCCATCCCGCTGTAGCCGGGGCCGTCGCCGGTGTAGGCCGCCCACTCGACGACCCCGCCGAGGCCCATCTCCCACGCCGTGACGGCGAGGTCGGCACCCGTGCCGGACGAGGACGCCAGGAGCCGGTCGCCGTCGAGGGCGAAGTCGACGCCGTTGACGCCGGCCCGGGTGCTGCGGGCCGACAGCGCCATCAGCTCGACACCACCGCTGTCGCTGATCTCCCAGACCCGCACCACACCGTCGCGGCCGCCGGCCGCGACGGTGCTGCCGTCGGGGCTCCACGAGACCGCCTCGACGAAGCTCGGCTGCGGCAGCCCGAACTTCTGCTGCCCGGTGGCGGCGTCCCAGATCCGCACCTCACTGTCTGCTCCGCCCGATGCGATCAGGCGCCCGTCGGGGCTCCACTCGATCGCGTTGACCGCGAACTCGGGTCCGACCAGCTGGAGCAGCTCACGCCCGGTGGCGACGTCCACGACGGCGGGTCCGCCGTCGGCGTCGTAGGCGAGCTGCGTCCCGTCACGGCTGAACACCGTCGTGAACGGTGGCTCGTCCTCAGGAGCTGCGAACTCGTGCACGAGCCGTCCGCCAACCACCTGATGGACGCGGACGGCGCCCTCGCCACGCCAGGAAGCGGCGAGGAGCGAGCCGTCCGGGCTCAGAGAGACCCCGCTCACGTCCGATGCCTGCTCGCCCTGGAACGTGTGCAGGAGCGCGCCCGACCGTGGGTCCCAGACCTTGGCCGCTCCGTCCCTTCCGGTTGTCGCCAGCAACCGGCCGTCTCCGCTGTAGGCGACGTCGGTGACCTCGGGCTCGTGGGCCACCCAGCTGCGCAGCTGCTCGTCCGACTCGGCGTCACGGATCTCGACGCGTCCGCTCGCCTCGACCTGGGTGGTGTAGGTGAGCCCGTCCGGGCTCACCGCCAGCGCCCACCCGACGCCCGGGACGACGCCGTTGATCCGGGACGATGACATCGCCTCGTGCAGGGCGCTGGTGGTCTCCTGCAGCGCCCTGCCGCCGACCCCACGCGCTCGTTCCACCCCCTTCACGGCGAGCAGGACCGCGAGCTCGGCGTCCTCGTCCAGCGCCGCGACGGACGACGCCGCCAGGCCGCGGGCTGTCTGGATCGTCGTCTCTCGTTCGGCGCGCGATCGCGCCTGCAGGGCGACCGCCCCGGCGACCAGAGCGACGACGAGCAACACCCCGACGGCCCCCAGGAGGCGCCGAAGCCGGCGGTTGTGACGAACAGCCGTCGCCGCTCGTTCCCTCATCTCGCGCTGCTCGGTGTCCTGCAGCACCTGGCCAGCCCCCACGAAAGAGCGTTCGACGTCCGTGGTCTCGCGGGTGTGCGCCGCGACGAAGTCCGTCCCTGCCACGAGCCGCGAGCCGCGCCAGAGCTCGGCGTCCTCGCGTCCGCCTGCGTCCCACTCGGCGGCGGCGACCACGAGTCGGCGCTGCACGGCGCGCGCCTCGGCTTCGACCTCCAGCCAGCCGCGCAGCCGCGGCCACTCGCGGAACAGGGCCTCGTGCGCGACCTCCACGTGGTCGGTGCCGACGCTCAGCAGCCGGGCGTGCGCCAGCGGCGCCACCACAGCTCGCACCCGCGGGTCGGCGAGCGCGTCGAGCTCGGCCCAGGGCACGCGCCGGCGGGTGGCGCGGTCGCCCTCGCCGGGGCCGGCCAGACGCATCAGCAGCACGCGGGCAGCTGCGCGGTCGTCCTCCTCGAGCGCAGTGTAGGCACGCTCGGCGAGCCGCGAGACGGCTCCGCGCAGCCCTCCGGCGCCGATGTAGGCGGCCAGCGTCAGACGGTCGTCGACCCGGCGTTCCCAGAGCTCGGTCAGGGCGGTCGAGAGCAGCGGCAGGGCGCCTGGCTCGTCGCCGGCGTCGGAGGCCACGGCGTCCGCCAGCCCGGTGTCCAGTTCCAGGCCCGCCCGCGTCGCGGGCAGCTCGACGGTGCGCCGCACCTCGGCCTCGGTCGGCGCACCGACCAGAACCGTGGCGTCGGCCATCACCGCCGCGAGCACCGGGTGCGCCGCCAACTCACCCAGGTAGTCCGCGCGCACGGCGAGCACCACCCGGCCGCCGTGGTCGGAACCGACGACGTCCGACAGGGCCTCCAGGAACTCACGCCGCTCCGCCGGGTCCGCGCACGTCGTCCAGACCTCTTCGAGCTGGTCGACGACCAGGACCTGGCCGGCGTCAGCGCCCGGCCCGAAGACGAGGTGCTCGAGCAGATCGGTCGCCTCCTCGCGGTTCGACCGCCCCTGCAGGGCGACCCTGGCCAGCTCGCGCACCGGGTGCGGGCCTGGACGCATCACCAGCTGCGTCCACGTCTCGCTCCCCGGCAGCGCGCCGGCGGCGAGCGACGCCAGCAGACCGCCACGCACCAACGATGACTTCCCGCTCCCGGAGGCTCCCACCACGGCCAGCAGCCGGTCCGACGCGAGCCTGGCCAGCAGCTCGGCGACCAGGCGCTCCCGGCCGGCGAACCACGCCGCGTCCTCCACCCCGTACGCGGCCAGCCCCTTCCAGGGGCAGGTGCCCGGATCGAGCCGCACCGGGCCCTGGGTGGTCCGCAGCTGGTGCAGGCCGTCGGTCAGCGAGTCCCGGGCCTGCGTCAGGGCCGAGCGCATTGTGGTGGCCCGCAACGCATCCAGCTCGACCCGGTCATGGGTGAGGCGCCGGGCCAGTGCGAGCGCGTGCTCGTGCACGCGCCCGGGCAGTCCGCCGGAGATCCGCAGCAGCTCGTCCACCGCGGCTGCGTCGACGCGTCCCCGCTCGTCAGGCGTCAGGTACAGGTCGAGGACCGCCCGTGCTCCCGCCGCGTCCAGCGGCGCGAGCGCGAGGTCGACGGCACCGGCGACCTCGACGTCACCGCTGCCGTGCAGCAGGACCAGCAGGCGCCGGCCCGCCTCGTGCGGCGCCGGTGCGCGACGCCAGCCGTCTGCCTCCACGACGGTCAGCGTCGCGGACGCCGCCGGCGTCCACGCCGCCGGAAACTCGTCCAGGTGCTCCACCGCCTCGCCCCGGTCGGCGACGAGCCGGGCGAACTCGGACGCCAGGCGACGTGCCCCTGCCGCTGGCGGACCCCGCAGCACGACGGTGCACGCAGTTCCGCGCTCGACCTGCGCCCAGCACTCCTCGAGCACCGCCAGCTCTCGGCCCCGCCCTACGAAGGGCCCGGGTGCAGGACGGAGCTGGCGCGGCACCGAGCGGACCGACGGCGCAGGCCGGAGCGCAGGGTCGTGCGAGAGCACCTGGCCGTGCAGCCGTCGCAGCTCCTCGCCGGGTTCGACGCCGAGCTCATCGCGTAGGACGTCGCGGGCGCGGGCGTAGGCCGACAGGGCGTCGGCCTGCCGTTCGGACCGGTACAGGGCGAGCACCAGCAAGTGCCACAGCCGCTCCCGCAGCGGGTTCTCGTGGACGAGCGCCTCCAGCTCGGGTACCACCTCGCGAGCCAGACCCTGCTCGACGTCGGCGGCGACCCGGTCCTGCAGGACCGCCGCCCGCAGCTCCTCCAGGCGCCGCGCCTCGCCGGCGCACACCCGGTTCTGAGCCATCCCGGCGTACGCGGGGCCTCGCCACAGCGCCAACGCCTCGGCCAGCAGCGCGGACCCGGGCGCCGGCCGCCCCTGGGCGACCGCCTCCTTCCCCAGGGCCGCCAGTCGGACGAAACGACGGGAGTCGACGCTGTCGTCCGGCACTGCCAGGCGGTAGCCCGGCCCCTCGGTCAGCAGCAGGGCCGGCCGGGCACCGCGGTCCGGCTCGAGGATGTTGCGCAGCCGCAGCACGTAGTTCTGCAGCGACTTGGTGGCCGTCCGGGGAGGGTCCTCGCCCCAGAGGTTGTCGATGAGCTCCTCGACGGGCACCATCCGCCCGGGGGCAGCCAGCAGGTGCGCGAGAACCGTTCGTTCCTTCGCGCCGACGATGTCTACCGGCCCGTCAGGTCCCTGCACCTGAAGTGGCCCGAGGACGGCGAAGTCCACGAACGAACGGTACGGCGACGGGCCGCTGGGCGACATAGGCAGACGGTGCACGCATCCGGTCGCGGTCCGGTCGCGGTCCACTCACGCCACGGGTGCCAGGGAGCCCTCACCCTGAGCCTCGGCAGGATGCTGCTCTCCTTGCGTCGACGGCGGCGCGGCCGAACCGTCCCTCGTGAGGGCCATGCATGCGAAGTTCAGATCGCCGGATCTCGAAGGCCAGCGGCACCACATCGGGTTGGCCGTCCGCACCGACAGTCGCGAGCCGCGCAAGCCCCTGCGACCGCAAGAAGTGCGCCTGCTGATCCGTGAACATCCTCCACCTTGACAGCAGGACCGGACCGCCGAGGCGCACGACGTGGTCGCAGCCTGTGGAGGTGGTCGAGCTGGCCGACGTCCTGATCCGCGACCTGTCTGACGCGGTCCTGGCGGGCGTGGACGCACACGCGGCGCGGCTGGGCCTGTCCCGCGTGGAGTACATCCGTCGCCCGACGCGACTAGCGAAGGTGTCGAAGGAGGAACCGGGCGGCGTCCTCGCCGGCGTGCGGCGGGATGCCGGTGTGACCACCCGCGTTCGCCTGGAGCGTCTTCTCCGTCGAGCCGAAGGCGTCGAACAGGTCTAGAGCCATCTGCCGGTCGTTGCCGTGGTCGTCTCACTGGAGCAGGACGTGCAGCGGGATCGTGACCCGTCGCGCTTCCTCGAACGTGGCACGGGGGATGCAGCTACCTGCGAAGAGGCCAGCGGCCACGATGCGCGGCTCGACCCAGGCCAACCGGACGCCGATGGCGGTGACCCCTCCGGAGATACCCACCGGTCCGCCGATCTCGGGCAGCGCAAGCACTTCGTCGAGGACGACGCGCCACTCCGGGACAGCCAGCTCCACCAGCGGGAGAACCAGCCGGTCTATGACGTCCTCGTTCGGCCGCTCGCCGGCCGTGATTGCCTGACGAAGCTCCGTCCGGGCCTGCTCGACGGCGGGCAGTGCAGGTCGTTGTCCACCTCCGGGTAGCTCGATGCTCGCTGTGGCGAACCCCAGACCTGTTGAGTGTCGTGCTCGAGCCTGCAGGCGGGCATGCATCGCGCTCAGACCACCGGGGTGACCCATCAGGATCAGCGGACAGGGCGTCGCACGCGTCGCTGTCGCGGGCGTCCACACGATGCCTGGGACCCCACCGAGGTCGAACTCACGCTCGAGGATGCCACCGGCGAGGAATTGCTCTGAAGTGAAGTGCATGGTCGCGCCTTTCGGGAGGGCTCAGTAACGGCGCTCCCGGACGACCTACCGCCCGGCCACGACCCCGAGGGGCAGCGCCCACGTCACAACGCTCACGGGGACCACCTCCTCGTCTCTCGGTCCGGCGTCGGGAAGCTATCGGCCGGCGCCCACGTCGGCCAGCGACTTCCGCGCACCGCGCGAACACCTGACGCCGCCGGGTGTGCCGACCGCGTCACAGCGCCGCCTGCTGGGTCCCACCAGTTCGTCAGTTGCGCCTGTGACTTAGTTGGGGAACCGTCGGTACAGACTGTCGCAATGGCCGCCGATCGGACGGCTGCGTACCTAGTGAACGCCTTTGTGCACATCACGGCCGTAAGGTGCAAGGAAGTCGATGAATCAGTGCAGGGCTACGAGGAACGCAGTTCGGTCCTCAGGTTTGGCGCCGTTTGGCCCCGCCGCAGCGTCAAGTAGCGTGCGTGCGTCACGAATTGCACGGCGTGCCATGTCATCGTCCGCGCCGCATAGTATGACGAATTCTTCGAGAGAGTCCCCCTCGCGGACGAGACCGCTGGTCCGAAGTCGTCGGACTACCTTTTCAGCCGCCCGCCGAGTTTCTTTGCGATATTCATCACGCTCCGCTAACTCCCGCTCCGCCCGTCGGCGTCTGCGCAGTGCCAGCGATCCTGCCGCCAGTTCGCCCAGACCGTATGCACCGGCCCCCACTGCTGACGCTGGCGACGCGATCTCGATGGCGGTCGTCTGTGGAAACACATCCCATGCCTCGTCGGCGCCGGCAGCGCCACCGGCGACCATGGCCGACGCGCAAAGCACGCCCATTGAAGCCTTCTTGAGCAGCGGCCTGAGGGCAGGGATCACGGCGCCGCGCCGTCCTCGCTGGCGAACCGCCTAGCTTTGCGGTTCATAGCACGAATCTGTTGCTCGACCTCCGCCCGCTCCAAGCGCAGCCGGGCGATAGCAAGCCCGGCGCGTTCGCTCTCGATGAGCAGTTCGATCTCGTCGTGCTCTCGCTCGAGGCGACCGTGTCCGCGGGTTACCCACGCGACCACCCCAATCCACACCGCGCATCCGAGTACAAAGCCAACGACGTACATGATGGCGATAAACGTGGGATTCCAATTGTCCGCAATCGCAGAGAACGCAAAGCCGAGGAAAACCGCCAGCACCCAGGGCGACCCAACCTCGTCGCGGGCGGATTCGTTGCGCGAGCGGGTTTCGCTCGACCTGTCCTCAGTAGCAATCACCTCAGGCGTCGCCAGGTTCGCATAGTTGCGGACGCTGTCGTCGTCCTGCATCAGGACCTCCAGAACGATCGGCAGGATGTGGATGTCAGATCACGCAACGTTACTGCGCCGCACTACGGCCCACAATGCCGCAACTTGCCCTGCTCGCGGTCCAACCGCCCGCGCTCGCCACCCGCTACCGCCCGCGCGGACGATCGAAGCGCCAGAAAGTTGGGACCGTCGTCGTCCTAAGAGACGGAGGCTCGCCTCTGGCATCTCGGATTGTGGCGTGAGCGTCAGGCCTCCGAACGCGACGACCGACAGGACACGGTCTGGGTTACTTCGCCACCTACCCAGGAGATCCGTGTGCGGCCCGTACGGCCTTGGCCACTGACAACATCGCACAGTCTCCACGGCTGTCCGTGGCCATGAAAAAGTCCCCGTTGGTGGCCACGAGAAGTCCCCGCGTGTGGCCAGCGAAAGTCCCCACCTCGTGACCGTCGTGTCTGCCGGGAGCTGAGGCCCTGGGCGGTGACGGTGGCGGTGTCAAGCCAGTGCACCGAACACCGCCCAGGGGGCTCCATTGTTGTCTGCGAGGAACCAGTTGGACATCGTCACCGCCTACCGCGAGGTCGGCACCTACCGCGGCGCCGCCGAGATGTGCGGCGTCACCCACAAGACCGTCAACAGGGTCGTTCGAGCGGGCCGAGGCCGTCGAGCAGCGCGCCGCTCGACGACGCAACTACGAGAGCGTCCGGGCCGCTGGTCGCGACCAAGATCGCGGACACGAAGGGCGGATCAGCGCGAAACGGTTGCTGCCGACCGCCCGAGCCGCCGGCTATGCGCGGGTCGGACCGCAACTTCCGCCGCCTCGTGGCGCAGCAGAGCGCAGCAGGTACCGGCAGGGCCAGGCTCGGGAGCGCTCGCGCCGCCCGGCGGTCTGGGCGCCCGGTGAGCACCTGGTCATCGACTGGGGCGTGCTGAACGGGCTGCACGTGTTCTGCGCGGTGCTCGCGTTCTCGCGGGTGCGCTTCGTGCGTTTCGCCGACAACGAGCGCGCCGACACCACCCTGGGGCTGATGGCCGAGGCTTTCAGGTCCTGGGCGGGGTGCCGAAGGCGTGCTGGCCGACCGGATGGCCTGCCTGAAGGGCGGTGTCGTGGCCGACGTGGTCATGCCGACCCCGCAGTACGTGCGCTTCGCGACGCATTTTCGGTTCCGGCCGGACTTCTGCCACGCCAGGGATCCGGAGAGCAAGGGCATCGTGGAGAACCTGGTCGGCTACGCGAAGGACGACCTGATGGTCCCGCTCGGCGTGCTGAGCGAGGCTGCTCCCGCTGTCGCCGCGGCGAACGAGGCGGCCCTCGCGTGGTGCGCGGAGGTCAACAACCGCAGGCACTCTGAGATCGCGGCGGTCCCGATCGAGCGGCTGGCGCAGACCGAGGCGGGCCTTCTGGCGCCGTTGCCGTCGCTGCTACCGACCGGGCTGCTGGGTGGCCGGCGGGAGCTGCGCAAGGTCGACAAGTTGTCGTGCGTGCGGTTCGGCTCGGCCCGCTACTCGGTGCCCAACCGGCTGCTCGGCGCCACCGTAGAGGTCCTGGGCAGCCCGACCGGCATCACCATCCTCGCACCGCGCACCGGTGAGGTACTTGCCGAGCACCCGCTGATGGCGCCGGGGGAGGTGAGCGTGCTGGACGCCCACTACGGCCGGCCCCGGCCGAACGCCCCGGTCCGGAAGGTCAGGGCCAGAAGCGCTGCGGAGCAGGCGTTCTGCGCGCTCGGGCCAATCGCGCAGCAGTGGCTGCGTAGCGCCGCGGCGTCGGGCAACACCCGCCTCGGTCCGGAACTGGCCGAGGGCTCGCCGCCCTCGAGGCCGCGCACGGCCGCGAGGCGCTGCTCGCCGCGCTGGAGCGGGCGATCACCTTCGGCCGGTGGCGAGCCAGCGGGGTCCGGTCGATCCTGGCCGCCTGGCGCCGGCGTCTGCCAGCCCACCGCACCAGGCCAGGCGCTGGTCATCGAGTTGCCCGCCACCGCCTCCCGCTCCTTGGCGGACTACAGGCTCGATGAGCTGGGCGGTGGCGCGTGATGGTCGCCACCGCACCCGCGCCGCTGAGCGCGGACCTCGAGCACGGACTGCGTCGGCTCAAGCTCCGCCAGCATGCGCCGCGTCGCCCCCGGCTGCCGCTGACCGCCAAGACCCAACGCTGGACGCCCGAGGAGCTGCTGCGGGCGCTGGTCGAGGTCGAGATCACCGCCCGGGACGCCAGCAACACCGCCCTGCGCGGCAAGCAGGCGTGCTTCCCTACCGTCAAGACCGTCGAGCAGTTCGACCTGGCGGCCAGCAGCATCGGCGCGCCGACCTGGGCCTACCTGACCTCGCTGGAGTGGATCGGCGCCCGCGAGAACCTGACCCTGATCGGGCCGGCCGGCACCGGCAAGAGCCACACGCTGATCGCACTGGGCCACGCCGCCGTCCAGACCGGCCTGCGCGTGCGCTACTTCACCGCCGCCGAGCTGTGGAGAACCTCTACCGCGGCGTCGCGGACAACAGCGTCGGCAAGGTCATCGAGACCATGCTCCGGCACGACCTGATCATCTGCGACGAAGTCGGGTTTGCGCCGCTGGACAGCACCGGCAGCCAACTGCTGTTCCGATTCGTCGCCGCCGCCTACGAACGCCGCAGCCTCGCGATCGCCAGCCACTGGGCGTTCGAGGACTGGGGCCGCTTCCTGCCCGACCACGCCACCGCCGTCAGCCTGCTCGACCGGCTGCTGCACCACAACAACCTCGTCATCACCGACGGCGAGAGCTACCGCATGCGCCAAGCCCGCGGGCGGTCAGGAGGCCGCCCCACGAAACACTGAACGCACTACGCGAGGTGGGGACCTTCACTGGCCACCAGCGGGGACCACGAGTTGGCCATTGACACCGAAGGTCGTGACTGATCGAGAAGGACGCCGAGGTGCGTCCGAGCCACCTCGAAGTACCTACCACCTTTGTTGTAGGTCGGCCGGGTGCGGTCGCCGCAAGATTCCGCGTAGCAGCGAGTTGGCGCCACCAGGTGCGTACGGCAGGTCGACCCTCAGCCCACCTCTCAGCGGGCGGGTGATGCGCACCATCACGGGAACCTAGCTGAAGGCGGCCCAACCAACGTCGGGAGGAGGCTTGCCCCGCTGTTCATCTTAGTTGCTCTCAGGCGTAGACTGATCCTCATGTGGTGACAAACGCAGCTGGTGTGCGTAACGGTCTGACGTGGCATCGGTTCACAAAGAGACCACCTGGCGCGGGCCTGAGCAGGTGGCGGGTGCGTTACCGCGCGCCCGGCGACAGCCTGCAGAGGTCGCAGCTTTCACACCCTTCGTGAGGCGAACCTGTTCGCCTCGGAGCTGCGCATGCAGCAGCTCGCGGCGCCTTCGTCGACCCGGGAGCGGGGAAGAGGCGACCGGCCCCTGCATGTGTGAAGTGCTGGCCGGTCGGCCGGACGAGCGGTCGACCCGGGCCAGGGACGAGTCGGTGCTGCGGACCCACGTGCTGCCGTACTTCGGCAACAGAGCGATCGGGAGCATCGCACTGCGAGGCGCAACAGTGGGTGACCGACCTGGCGGAACGCAGGTCGGCCGCGACGACGCGCGAGGCGTATCGCATCCTGCATATGGTCGTGAAGACAGCGATCCGGGACAGGATCATCGGCTACGACCCGTGCCTGGACGTCAAGTTGCCGCGGGCGGGGGACAGGCGCTCGGTCTCGTCGGGGGCCTTTCCAATGCTCACGCTGGACGAGTTCCTGACGGTAGTCTCGAGGATGTGCCGGATCGGTTCAAGGTGGCGGCCGTGTCTTGCTACGGGTCTGGACTGAGGTGGGGCGAGGTTGCCGCCCTTACAGTCCGCGACGTCGACGGGCTCGAGGCTGGCCACATGGCCGTCGGTGTGACACGCACCCTGCAGGAAGTCGCCGGCCGCTTCGTCATCAAGCCGCGTCCCAAGACGGACGCAGGCGTGCGGCTCGTACCTGTGCCTGGCTGGGCTGCCGAGATCGTCCGGCGTCATGTCGCGCTCCACCGTCGACGACCCGGCGACGCCCTCGTCCTTCACTAGGCGGGAGACCATGTCTCCCGGGGTACGCCCGCCTGTACATCCTGCGCCCGGCGGGCGCGCCGGGCTGATGGGCCAGGTCACGTCGACATCAGGGCCGCACGGTCGCGGTGCGTGGATCGCGAGGTGGCGAGACCGCCACGGTGCTGACCACGAGGAAGCGTTCCGGACGGAGGCGGCGGCCGTTCGGGTGGTGGCGCGAGTTCACCATCCCGCTCCGATGATGCTGCACGGTCTCCGTCACGCCTACGTGTCGGGCCTTGTGACCGCTGGCTTGGACCCTGTACACGTTGCACTCGCAGCAGGTCACTCGGACCCAGCCTTCACCCTCCGCACCTACGCACACCCGGGCGTGACGCTCTCGCTCGAATCCGCAAGGCACAGTCACACCGCGATCTGTACGAGTGAGCAAGGGCTCGGCGGGCCGCGGTTCGTCATGTGCACGTTCCGTTCGTGTTCCGCCGAGCGACTCTCGGCGGAACACGTCGTGGGCAAAAGCCCTGGTCGGGGTCAGTATAATTTGAACTGGCGGCCTCGTTCTGAAATGAGCGCGCTACCAAGCTGCGCCACACCCCGGAGCAGTCGTGACAGCATATCCGAGGCACCCGGCCCGGGCGAAACCGGATCCCCGGGGCGGGCGTCAGCGCCGTGCTCAGCGTCAGCAGCGTCGCCTCGGGCGGGCAGGCGAAGCGGATCCGGGCGTACGGCGAGGTGCCCACCCCGGCGCTGACGTGCAGCCACGGCTCGCTGCTGTCGGCGCCGGTCCAGCGGTGCAGGCCCTTCGCGTACCGCGTGGGCAGGTCGCAGTTGGTCACCAGGGCGCCGACGAACGGCACGCAGACCTGGCCGCCGTGGGTGTGGCCCGCCAGCACCAGGTGGGCCTCGTCGGCGGCGAGGGCGTCGAGGGCGCGCCGGTACGGGGCGTGCACCACGCCGAGCCGCAGCGCGCCGGGCTCGCCCGCGTCGGGGCCGGGCATCTGGTCGCGGCGCAGGTGCGGGTCGTCCATGCCGGCGAGCCTCACCCGTCGCCCGCGCACGTCGAGCACGTCGCGGCGGTTGGTGAGGTCGGCCCAGCTGCGCTGGTCAGCGCGTCGACCAGGGTCGAGGTCGGCAGCTCGGCAGTGGTCACCTTCACGCGCGACGGCCCGCCGAAGTACAGCATCGGGTTCTTGGGGATCGGCGCGTAGTTGTTGCTGCCCAGCACGAACGCGCCGGGCAGGTGCAGCAGCG